>OZ244875.1:0-2940755 GCA_965221275.1 Phototrophicaceae bacterium | reverse complement strand
CGCCAGCAGGCAGCGTGCGAAAATGCAGCCGGCGGGATCTGGCTATTGCCCTGGCGCTGGGGCAAGATGGCGCCACCACAGTAGCGGGCACCATGATTATCGCTGATATGGCGGGCATCAAAGTGTTCGCCACAGGCGGGATCGGCGGAGTGCATCGGGGGCAGCCGCAGGATGTCTCAGCTGATCTGATCGAATTTGGGCGCACACCGGTGGCGGTGGTCTCCTCCGGCGCCAAGTCCATCCTCGATCTGCCTCTAACGCTGGAAGTGCTGGAAACGCAGGGAGTACCGATTCTTGGATATCAGACGGATCTGCTGCCGGCATTTTATACTGCGCGCACCGACTTGGCTATCGATCAGCGTATCGAGACAGCTACAGCAGCCGCCAGAATCATCGAGACCGCCTTCGCATTAGGCGCGCAGCATGGTATCTTGATCGCTGTGCCTGTACCGGCTGATAAAGAGTTGGCGGCGGATGTCGCTGAAGCAGCCATCTTGCAAGCAACCAAGGATGCGGAAGCTGCCGCTATCGGCGGCAAAGACATCACGCCCTTTGTGCTCAGCCGCGTTAGCGAATTGACGCAAGGCGCATCGATGGCAGCGAACATCGCGCTGCTGGTCAATAATGCCAAAATCGCCGGGCAAATTGCGCGCGAGCTTTGCCAAAGCTAGCCTACGAGTTTTCGGAAGCCCACAGATATAACATCAAATCTTGTTCCAGTGTTCTGGCGCCTAATTCATGCAATCTCGCTAGGATTTGGGCACGATGGTCGGTGCCATGGTTGACCACGTGGAGCAAGATCTGCCAACGTGAATTATGACGTTTGCCACCCCTGGCAGGAAAACTCAATTCCACCACTTCTTCCAGTTCATCGGGGCGCAGCGCCATCGTATACTGCAAGACATTTTTGCGGACTAAATCCCATGCCAGGCGCGAGGTGGCTTGATCTGGATAATCATTTTCATCGAGCAAAGCGGGCAGCGGCAGAGATTGCAAACGCGCTAACCACCTGTTGTCGACTTCCATCACATGCAGCAGCTGGTTACGCACTGAACCTAGGGAATAATCTGTTTCCTCCACGAATTGTTCGCGGCTCAAGCCCTCCACGATGTCCCAGATAGGATCGTACATCCCATAGTGATACTCAAACAATGTCTTGATGGCTAGTGGATTGATCATCAGCTACGACCTCTTTCCTCTATACTAAGCCAGACAATAGTATTCGCCATGCTGCCGGCATCGCTATACAAGTCTGCTCCCCTGCGCTATAATCGTCAAAAGGCAACCAGTGAAACTGTGGCATCGGAAGGTGCGAGCCATGCAGAGTCCATCAATCGAGCGTAAATTAGATCGCCACTTGTTACAAGTGGAAAAACCAGGGCGCTATGTTGGCGGCGAATATAACAGCGTGATTAAGGATTGGGCTGCTACAGATATCAAAGTTGCCTTGGCTTTCCCCGATATTTATGACTTGGGCATGTCCAACCTGGGCATCATGAATCTTTATCATCAAGTGAACCTGCAACCGAATATGTTGGCGGAGCGGGTCTTCTCTCCCTGGTTGGATATGGAGACGGTCATGCGCGAAAGCGACATCCCGCTCTATTCGCTGGAAAGCAAACAGCCAGTGCGCGATTTTGACCTGCTCGGCATCAGCCTGCCCTATGAGCAGCTCTATACCAATGCCATCAATCTGCTCGACTTGGCCCGCATGCCTATCTTGAGCCGCGAGCGTGATGAGCGCTATCCCTTGGTGATTGCGGGGGGCCACGCCTGTTACAATCCAGAGCCAATGGCCGATTTTATCGATGCTTTTGTCATTGGAGAGGGCGAAGAGATCATTGTCGAAATCGCCCAAGCGATAGGCAGATTGCGCGGGCAGCCACGACAGCAACAATTGCGAGAGCTCGCCAAGATCCAAGGCATCTATGTACCGCGCTTCTACGACATCGAATACAATGACGATGGCACTATCCGCTCGATCTTACCAAATCAACCCGGCATACCCATGCGCGTGCTGAAGCGCATCGTCATCACTTTGCCCAAGCCGTTCACCAAGTTCATCGTCCCCAATATCGATACCGTACACAATCGCGCGCCGATCGAAATCATGCGCGGTTGTACGCGAGGCTGCCGCTTCTGTCATGCTGGCATGGTGACGCGCCCGGTGCGTGAACGCCCGGTAAAAGAGATCATGGACGCGATTGAGGAGATCGTCCAACATACCGGCTTCGAGGAGATTAGCCTGCTCAGCTTGTCTTCCTCGGATTATGTCTGGGTGGAGGAACTGGCGGAGGAGGTCAACCGCGTATACAAAGACGCCGGCTTGAGCCTGAGCCTGCCCAGCTTGCGCATCGAGAGCGCCAGCGCTGATCTGCTGGAAAAGATCGGCGACACACGTCGAAGTGGTTTCACCTTCGCACCTGAAGCCGCCACCGAGAAAATGCGCGATCTGATCAACAAATATGTCGCTGATGACCAAGTCATTGAGACAGCAAAAGATGTATATTCCCGCGGTTGGCGCACCATAAAATTCTATTTCATGATCGGTCATCCCGAAGAGACATTGGAAGATGTACAAGCGATCATCGACCTCTGCATGCGCACCTTGCACGAGGGCACCAAGATCCTGGGTAAGAAGGCGACGTTGAATGTCGGCGTTAGCACCTTCATTCCCAAGCCGCATACACCCTTCCAATGGGTGCCACAGGATACGCGGGAAAATGTGAATCGCAAACAGGCGCTGCTGAAACAACAGATGCGTCGCGGTGGTATGCACCTGCGTTGGAACACCTATGACGATAGCGAATTTGAAGGTTGGCTGAGCCGGGGCGATCGCCGTCTGAGCCGGGTGATCCGACGCGCCTGGGAATTGGGCTGCAAATTCGATGCCTGGCAAGATCAACATCACCATCACAAGTGGCTACAGGCTTTCGAAGAATGTCACCTCGATCCACATTTTTACAATTTCCGCGAACGCCAGCTGGATGAGATTTTCCCCTGGGACCACATTGATGTTGGCTTGCACAAAAAATTCCTGCAGCAAGATTATCTGATGAGCATCAAGCGGGAGACGCGGGTCGATTGCCGCGACCAGTGCTTCGCTTGCGGTATTCTGCCCAAATTCGCCAAAGAGCGCTCGACAACTGAAGACATGGCTTGGGAGTGCCCGCCGGTCAAACCAATCAGCGAGCGCAAACGGGCAACTCAAGCCGCCATACCCCTGAGTTCAATTGGCTAGCGATCTGTGGTTGATCCCGGCAGAATCCACGTCAATGGCATCGATATACGGGAAAAGATCATCGGTGATGGCGCGCCCGTGCTGATGGTCCACGGCTGGGGAGCGAATATCGACCTGCTGCAAGCACTCGCTCTCCGCTTGAGCCAACTTGGTTATAGAACATTCATGTTGGACCTGCCCGGCTTCGGCGAGAGCGACGAACCACCGAAAGCCTATACGGTCTTTGACTACGCGGCATTTTGCATCGCTTATCTGGATCATCACCAACTGAGCGCGGTGCACTATTTCGGTCACTCTTTAGGCGGGCGCATCGGTTTGGTCTTGGGCGCTGACCATGGAGAGCGCATCAAAAACATGGTCTTGTCAAACAGCGCTGGCATCAAGGTTGAGCCTTCGACACAGCGGAAAATGCGCTTGAAGCTTTACCAAACAATCCGCGATAGCCTCGGCCGGTTTGGCGCGCAATCGACAGCGGATCGCCTGCGCCAACTCTACAACCGGCGCTATGGCTCGGCAGATTTCCAGAATGCCAGCCCGATCATGCGCCAGACACTGATCCAGATCGTCAATCAAGATCTGCTGGCACATGCGGAGCGCGTTGGCTCGCCGACTATCTTGATCTGGGGAGATGAAGACCAGGAGACCCCAATCTGGATGGGACAGAAGCTGGAACGCACAATTCCCGATGCCGCGCTCATCGTCCATCAAGGCGCGGGGCATTACGCCTATCTCGACTTCCCCGACAAGACCGCCGACATCATGCACGCGCTCTATCGCAGTTGACCCCTCAGAGCCCACATTCGCCATTCCATCAGTTTTGTATCCCCGCGTTCGCCTTTATAATGCCATTGTGTTAATTGGTGGGGACGCGGAATGCAAGAAGTATTCTATCTAGCGCTTAGCGTCATTTGGTTGTTTGGAACCTGGTTACGCATCTACCGGCAAGCGCGCTTCTACCAGATCGAAGAGTATATGAGCCGCCGCTACCTGCGCTGGCTGGTATCCAAGCGACAGCAGCTGGCACCAACACAGCCGATTGTGGCTTGGGTAGCTGGGCTTCTCATTGCCAGCGTGATGAGCGAAGCACCCGGCGACATCGTCCCGTCAGTCATCTTCGTCTTAGCTGGGCTGGTCGCCATCCTGCCACCACGAGAAGGCGAAGTCAAGAAGCCCTTGGTAGCGACCCAGCGTGTCAAGCGGATGCTGTCTGGCGCCTGCTTCTTGAGCGGGCTTTGGCTCATTATCGCCCAACTGGTAGTGAGCGGGACGGCGGATATCGAGAGCCATCTGGTTCAGATCGCTAGCGCCAGCGCAATCGGTATCCTCAGCTATTTGTTGGCGCCGATATGGCTAGTTGCTGGCAATCTACTGATGCAGCCACTGGAAACCTATTTACGAAGGCGCTACCTGCGGCGGGCAGCGGCAGTATTGGAAAACATCAGACCAACAATCATCGGCATCACAGGCAGTTATGGCAAAACCACCACCAAGAACTTCTTGCGTGATATCCTCAACCTCCGCTATCACACTTATGCCACACCAAAAAGTTACAATACTTTGATGGGTATTTCGCTGGCGATCAATCAAGACCTCAGCGATGATTTCCGCACCGAGTATTTCATCAGCGAAATGGGCGCCTATGTGGAGGGGGAGATCGAGCGCATTTGCCAACTGACACCCCCAAATATCGCTATCGTCACCGAAATTGGTCCCCAGCATCTGGAACGTTTTGGCTCTTTGGACAATGTCAAGCGAGCGAAATACGAACTCGTGCGAAACTTGCCGCCCGATGGTGTAGCTGTCTTCAATTGGGACAACCCCTATATCCGCGAGATGATCGCTTTGGGCTATCCAGGTACCATCTTGTCCGTCAGCTGTGAACTAGATCTCGAAGCCGCGCGGCAACATAAGCTCGGCTGGATCGCCAGTGAGATCAGCGAAAGTCTTAATGGGCTTCAGTTTGTCGCCACACATTTGCCTTCCGGTGAGTCTGCCCAGATCGAGACCAAGATTATCGGCGAACACAATGTGACGAACCTGCTGCTGTGTATCGCTGTGGCACAGCATGAAGGGATTCCGCTACGGGATATCGCTATGCGGATACGGGGCTTGCAGCCGGTGGAAAGCCGCTTGCTGCGCTCGACAAGCGCGGGGGGCATCACCATCATCAACGATGCCTATAGCGCCAACCCCAAGGGCATCATCAGCGCCTTGAAAGTGTTGAGCTTGCATGACGGGGGCAAGCGCCTGTTGATCACACCGGGCATGATTGAGCTGGGTGATTTGCAAGACAAAGAAAATTACAAACTCGGCTTACTGGCGGCGGAATGCGCAACGGATATCATCCTGATTGGGCCGGCACAGACGAAGTCCATTCTCGCAGGGATAAAATCGACAGCCTTTGACCTGTCGCGGGTGCAAGTGGTGGAAACGCTGAGTGAATCGGTCGCTTGGTATCAGCAAAACCTGAGAGCCGGGGATACCGTCCTCTTCCTCAACGACCTGCCCGATACCTATTGACCTTTCGCTAACAAGCCTGAAAATCTAAATGATGGACAAAGTGGATTAAATCTTGGGGGAGATAGTGCGGGAATGGATAGATTCAAGAGGATCAGCCTATGAGCCAAGGAAATCACAAGACCATCGCTGTCATCTTCGGCGGGCGGAGTGTGGAGCATGATGTTTCCATAGTCACCGGGCATCAAATCATAGATGCCTTTTCAGCCGTACACTATGACATTGTGCCGGTTTACATTTCCCGGGACGGGCGCTGGTTCACCGGCGATGCTCTGCTTCAGCTTGACAATTTTCAGGATCCAGACATTGTCAAGCGCGATGGCGTCAGCCCCTGCCTGCTCTCGCCGGATACCCGCCATCACGGTCTGATTATCAATCCATTGGCGAGCCGTTTCCGCAAGAGCGAAGTCAAACGCCTTGATGTTGCTTTCCCCGCCTTGCACGGTTCACATGGCGAGGATGGCAGTGTACAGGGGTTGTTAGAGCTGGCGGATATCCCTTATGTCGGCTTCGCTACACTTGGTTCGGCATTGACCAATGACAAGATCATCACCAAGGTGGTGCTGCGGCAAGCGGGCATACCCGTGCTGGAGGACATTGGCTTCTCCCGCGAGCAGTGGTTGAGCCAACCGGAGCAAGTCATCGCTGACATCAGACTTCGATTCGACTTTCCGCTATTTGTCAAGCCGGCCACGCTTGGCTCCAGCATTGGCATTGGGCGGGCGGATTCCGAGGACTTGCTGCGCGCCAGTATCGATATCGCCGCCAATTTTGACCGGCGCATATTAGTAGAACCCGCCGTCAGCGATGGCATCGAGATCAATTGCTCGGTCATCGGATATGGTGATCACTTTGAAGCATCAACATTGGAGCAACCAGTCTCCTGGGATGAGTTTCTATCATACGAGGATAAATATTTGCGCGGCAGTGAAGGCATGAAAAGCGCCCAGCGCCTGGTCCCCGCACCTATTAATTCCGAGCTGACGGAGCGCATCAAACAGACGAGCATCGAAGCATTTAAGCTCGTAGACGGGCGCGGCATCGCCCGTATTGACTATTTGGTCCGCCCACAGCAAAACGAATTCTATCTCAACGAAATCAACACGTTGCCGGGTTCGCTCGCTTTTTATTTGTGGCGCGAAGATGGTTACACAAATACCAGCCTGGTGGAAAAACTGCTGCGGCTGGCACAAGATGCCCATGCCGTCAAACGTCGGAATGTTTACGATTATCAGACCAATTTGGTCGAGGTTGCCAGCCAGGGCGGTCTCAAAGCCAGCAAGGGCAAATGATGGCATTCGCCTGGATTCCTGCCGGCAAACTTGTTAATTAAACTTTCGACTTGCGAGCGACAGTCGCTATGCTATGATTGCGGCGGTTGGCTCAGCCAATGCATCGGGGTGATTGCGCGACTTTGCCTTTCCCTGCTTGGGGAGAGCGCGAGAAGGCGCCTGCCTCACACTCTCTCAAGAAAATGAGGGCTGCGCGTGGCTACCGCCCGCAGCAACAAAGATACTGTGCCCTATACGTCTGACAATCCACGCCCGCCCCGTCCATCCGATGTGGGTCGCTCAATTTGGGGCGGCAGTCCCTTACCCCCTATCCCTGAGCGCGTGCTGGATGGCATCCCGGGATTTATTGCCTGGTTCGCCTTGTTGGTATCGATCGCCAGCGCGGTCGCCTTCCCGCTCACTTTGATGCTGACAGCGGCAGCGGTAGCCTCTTATTCAGCCTTTCGCTTTTTTCTCGCCGGTATCGCCAATGGAGTAGGTATCCGCCGCATCAAAGACTGGGAGGCGATCGATTGGCAGCAGAAGTACCAGCAAGACAAAACAGCGACTTCGCTGGCATGGGACAGTGTGCATCATTTGGTTGTCATCCCCAATTACAAGGAATCGATGAAAATCCTCTGTCGCACGCTTGACCAGCTCAGCATACAAGACAATGCCAGGTCGCAGATTTCCATATTACTGGCGATGGAAGCCGCCGAGCCGGGTAGCCTGGAAAAGGCGCAAAGCCTGCATCGGCAATATGAAGGGCATTTTGCCAACATCTATTTCACCATCCACCCGCGTGGGCTGCTAGGAGAAATGCAATGCAAATCGGCCAATCTTTCCTGGGCGGTCAATCGCTTCTTCGAAAATGTCATTGACGAGGGCAGCCTGAACATCGACGATGTTGTCATCACGACCATGGATGCCGACACCCTCTGGCATAAGAATCATTTTGCCGCCTTGACCTACCATTTCGCGATCAGCCAAGATCGCCATTATACCTTCTGGCAAGCGCCGATTCGCTATCACGGCAATATCTGGCAGGTCAACCCGCTTATGCGCATTGTAAATACCTATGCCACTGCTTTCGAGCTGGCCTACCTGACAGCGCCTTGGTGGATGGCGATGCCGATGTCATCGTATTCGCTGAGTTTGCGGCTCTTGGAACAGAGCGGCAATTGGGATACAGATGTCATTGCTGATGAGTGGCATATGATGATCAAAGCTTATTTTGCCAGTGGTGGAGAGGTCACGGTGCAAGATATTTACCTGCCTTTCCTGGCGAACTCCACCACCGGCTCCAACATATTTCAGTCGATCAAAAATCGCTATAGTCAAACTCTGCGCCATGCTTGGGGCAGCAAAGAGGTCGGCTACATGTTGGCGAAGCTGATCGAGAATCCACAGATGTTCTCCCTCAATTCGCTGAAATTGCTGCTGCGTCTGGCACATGATATCTTGTTGGCTGGGGCTGGCTGGGTCATTCTGACCGTAGGGTCGCAGTTGCCGGTCGTCTTTCATCCGGATATCGCGCCGGTGCAAATTGAGGGCTTGATGGCAGCGGGCGACAAGCTGGCATATGCAGTGGAAGGCTTCCTCAACAGCAACCCCGCCTGGATGATGCTGGCGATTTCCGGCTTGGTCATGGTCATACTGGTGATAGTTTTTCAAGTGCAGGACTATCTTATACGTCCGCCTCGCATCAAGCCTTATACTTTGGGCGAGTCTCTGCTGGAGCTGTTGAGCATACCGTTCATGTTGATATTGACCTTGCTGGTGGTGGCGCTGCCGACGCTGGTGGCGCAAACACGCTTGTTGCTGGGCATCCCGTTGCAGTTTATCGTCACTGACAAGACATCGACCGATTGAGCTATTCATCCGTTCGTCTATCCATCACGATGATGCAGGAGAAAGGAAGAGCCATGCCAAAGCAACGTGTGCAAAAGATCATGGCACAGGCTGATATTGGCTCTCGTCGCAAATGCGAAGAGATCATCAAGCAGGGGCGTGTGCAGGTCAATGGCGTGGTAGCTCAGCTAGGCGCCAAGGCAGACCCCGCCGAGGATGTCATTTTGGTTGATGGTGAGCGCATCAGCAATAATTTCAAACCGATATACTTTGTTTTCAATAAACCCAAAGGTGTCCTCAGCACTAACAGAGCAAATGAAAACGATACCCGCCCTACTATTCGCGAATTGATAGATCTGCCGGGGCACCTGTTCACCATCGGGCGATTGGACGCCGACAGTGAGGGGTTGATGATCTTGACCAATGATGGTGAGCTGGCTAACAAGATTTCGCACCCGCGCTACGAACACACCAAGACCTACAAGGTCACTGTAAGAGGTAGAATATCCCAAGCCACGGTGGAAAACTGGGAGAGCGGCGTCTGGCTGGATGATAGCCGCACAGCCGCCTGTTCTGTGAAGGTATTGCAATCGAGCAAGCGCTCCAGCGAGTTGCGCATCGTTATGATGGAAGGGCGCAAGCGGCAAATTCGGCGTATCGCCATGATGCTAGGGCATCCTGTCATTCGCTTGGTCCGTACACATATCGGGAAACTCGGTTTAGGCACGCTGGAAAAAGGCGCCTGGTATCAATTGGATGATGGCGAAATTGGCACGATGACGATGCCTGCGCCAGAGCTGGCAGAAATCCGGCGCAAACGGCGTGAGCGCAAGCGCAAATCCAAGACCAAGTAACTCTGGAAACGCCCATGTCACAGGATTTGAGTATTGAAGAATACCTCGCGCGACAGGCGGAATACGAAAAGAATCGACGTATTCTGCATCCGCTACTGCGAGCGGCTGTGCCAACATTCTGCCAAGTGGAAGTCAGCGGCTTGGAAAATGTGCCGCGACGGGGCAGGACCTGCTTGATGATCAACCATGTATCGTATCTCGATCCGATCGTGGTTACTATGAGCATCCCTTTTCGCCATACTATTTCCCTCTCCAAAGCCGAGAATTTTCGGATTCCGGTCGCCGGTTGGTTCTTGCGCTGGTGGGGGCATTTCCCGATCAATCGCGGCGAATACGATCGCCAGGCGCTGGTCAAAACCATCGAACTGCTCAAAAGCGAGCAGCTGGTACTGATGGCGCCGGAAGGCACGCGCCACGCCGGAGGGTTGCAGCCGGCGAAAGATGGCTTGGCTTATATCGCGAGCAAGGCTGATGCCACCATCGTGCCGGCCGCAATCTGTGGGGCGGAAGATTGGAAAAGCCGTTTGAAGCGTTTTCGCCGGGCTTATGCCAAGGTCGTCTTCGGCAAGCCTTTTCGCTTTCGTGCAGCGGGGCAGAAACGCATCCCGCGGGCAGAACTTGGGATGATGACCGCCGAAGCGATGTATCAGCTGGCAGTAACCATTCCCGATGAGTATGCCCACCTGCGCGGCTTTTACAGCAAGATTGAAGAAGCCAGTTGCCAGACCATCGAGTTTGTCGCAGTCGACGAATCTCCTCAGTGATAATCGCTCCCCATAACAGCTAATGCCCATTGGGCTAGGACAGCCACCGATTTGTCCAATGTCGCGAAGCGCTGGTCTTCTGTTTGTCCACGGACGTAACGGATGTAGATTTGCTGCAAGATCACCAGCAGCCGGAAGATACCCAGCACATGATAGAATTGCATATCGGAGAGGTCGCGCCCGCTCTTGATTGCATAGCGTTCCAGCAGTTGGCGGCGGGTCAAGAAGTTATGCGCACCCGTCGGCATGGTGGCGATCGATTTCAGATAGGGCGGATCATCGGGCTCGCTCCAGTAGGTCAAGAGCGCGCCAACATCGGAGAGGGGATCGCCCAAGGTGCACATATCCCAATCGAGAATGGCGACGACACGCGCGGTGTCATCGCTAGCGAACATGGTATTGTCCAGCTTGTAGTCGTTATGCACCAGCGATGCTTGGCTGGAGGCCGGCAGATGGTCTTCCAACCAGCGATAGATTTGGTCCACCTGGGGATTGTGATTGTCATCCAGTTTTGCCCGTCCCCAGCGCCGCCACCACCCATCAACTTGCCGTCTGATGAATCCTTCCGGTTTGCCCAAGTTGCCGAGACCGAGGGCATCATAATCGACGGCGTGAAAAGCCGCCAAAGCATCAATCAATGCCTCGCTCAGTTTGCGGGGCGCCTGGGCATCTTGCTGGAAATGCCCCGGCATAGTATCGCGGATGACGGTGCCGTGGCAGCGCTGCATGATCACGAAGGGCGCGCCGATTAGATTTTCGTCATCGCAATAGAGGTACGCTCGGGGGGCAAAGGGAAAGGCATTGGGCAAGACCGATAGCACGCGATATTCGCGGTTCATGTCATGGGCTCTCGGCGCCACTGGTCCAAGTGGAGGGCGGCGCAAGACATATTCATGCTCCGCGCCAAATCTGAGTTCATAGGTCAGATTGGCTTTGCCGCCACCGAATTGCCGGACGGTCATAGTTTCGTCAGCGCCAGGCAATCTGCCGCGCAAGAAAGCCGCCAGGCGCGCTTGGTCAAATCTCTCGTCGGGTCGCGGGTCGATTAGATCCCGCTCGCTTTGCGGGGGCATGTCGCGTTCTCCTCGCTCGGTTAGCGCAGGTTGGATGAGACGATAGTCCCAAGTCTACCATAGCAATTGGAGCGCGAAACTAAAACCTACCACCGAGGCACAGAGACACGGAGAATTGAGTTGGCGGGCGGCACTTCCCTAATTTTCTGATTTTGTTGCCGTTTTGTTGCCGAAGTAAAAACTTTTTCGGCAACAAGACCTGTTCCCTGATTTTGTGACTGTTTATGTCCGCGAGAAAGACTTTTTCGGACATAAAACTGTTCCCTGATTTTGTTGCCGTTTTCTTGCCGAAGTAAAAACTTTTTCGGCAAGAAACCTGTTTCCTGATTTTGTGACCGTTTTATGTCCGCGAGAAAGACTTTTTCGGACATAAAACTGTTTGCTGGTTTTGTTGCCATTTTGTTGCCGAAGTAAAAACTTTTTCGGCAACAAGACCTGTTCGCTGATTTTATGACCGTTTTATGTCCGCGAGAAAACTTTTTTCGGACATAAAACCTATTTGCTGGCTGATGTGTCTGTTTGCTTGGCGGCTGCGAGCTCCCTGGTTGTCGGTCATGCCGTGAGGGTAGCAGATTCAGCTCAGCAGGTGGAGACTATATGGACGCGGTTTTATTGGGTTGGGCTGGATTGGAATCGATCTCATTTTCAGCAAGTTTCAATTTCCGCTGGCATAATACCTGTATCGCTATTGCATGAGTGTCTTGACAAGGTATGATATCTTCAATCATTTCTAGAAAAGCGAGGCAACTTGAAAACAGCTAAGCGCTTCCCCATCTTGCTTTCTTATGCAATTTTCATTGTGATTGGCATCGCCAGCGGTTTGCTCAATATCGCCTGGACCTATATGCAAAGCAGCTTCGGCGTATCGCACGATTCCCTAGCGACATTGGCGCCGGCAGCGATGTTAGGTGGTTTGTTCGCCGCATTTCTGAGCGGGAGCTTGATTGGCAAGTTTTCCCTTGGTCCGGTGCTGGTGGCTGGCATGGCATTCGCTGGTTTTGGATTGCTCGGTTATGCCATTGCGCCGGTCTGGATCATTCTGCTTGGGGTGGCATTTTTTACCAGCATCGGCAAAGGCACCATAGACGCGGGTTTGAACAATTTCGTTTCCGTAAATTATGGCAGCAGCCAAATGAACTGGTTGCATGCCTCTTGGGGCATTGGCTTGACCATCGCCCCGGCTGTGGTGACATTTTTTGTGCTGGATCAAGGCGGCGCTTGGCAATCGAGTTACATACTCGTTGCTGTGATTGTGTTGTTGCTGGGCGCGGCGATCTTATTCACCCTGCCCCAATGGCGAATCGATATGACTGCGGATGCGACAAAAACACAGATCAGCCGCCCGCCATTAAATGTGAGTTTGCGCCGTCCTATCGTTTTGATTGGTCTGCTGTTTTTCTTTCTGTATGGCGGTATTGAGATCGGCACGGGGCAGCTTGCCAACACCTTGTTGATTGAAGCGCGTGAGCTGCCGCAAGAGGTGGCGAGCAATTGGGTCAGCGCGTATTGGGGCAGCTTCACCATTGGGCGGATCCTGATGGGTTTGCTGGCGCTGCGTCTGGGAGACAAGTTGCTCTTAAGTATTAGCTTCGTCTTTTCCGTGTTTGGCGCACTGCTGTTATTCCTTAACTTGAACGAGGTTCTGAGTTTCCTCGGGCTGCTGGGGATGGGCTTCGGCTTGGCGGCGATCTTCCCCATTCTGATCTCGCAAACCAATGGACGAGTCGGGCGGGAACACGCCGCCAATGCTATTGGTTTTCAGGTTGGCTGCGCTGGCTTGGGCGGGGCGGTTTTATCCGGGCTTGGCGGGGTGTTCGCTGAATATGTGGGTCCCGAATCGATCAGCGTGTTCATCTTCATTGGCGCTTTGTCAGCATTCGCCATTTATCAATTCATGATTTGGTGGGAAGTGCGGCAACTCGCCACCGGGACTGTATAGGCAAAAGCAATGCTCTCGATAGCAGACAAAGTCGGGCAAATGATGTTGGTGGGCTTTGATGGTACAAAGCCGCCGGCGCATATATTGGAATGGCTAGCTAGCGGGCGTATCGGCGGGGTCTATCTGTTCGCGCGGAATATCGAATCGCCCGCCCAGGTCAAAGCACTGATCGATGATTGTCATGCGGCGGCGAAGTATCCGATTCTGGTTGGTATCGACCAGGAAGGGGGTATCGTCGCTCGTCTGCGCCAAGCCTTCATGGAGAGCCCGGGCGCTATGGCTTTGGGCGCGGCCGGGGATATTCAACTGGCGGAAGAGATTGCGGAAATGATGGGGCGGGAGCTGGCCGCGCTCGGTATCAATTGGAATTTGGCGCCGGTGGCTGATATTGCGCATCGACGAGAGAATCCTTCAGTCAGCACACGGTCTGTGGGCAGAGACAGCCAGCTGGTCAGCGAGATCGTCATTGCGCAGATTCGCGGATATCAGCGCGCTGGGGTGGCGGCGACGGTCAAGCATTTTCCGGGTTTGGGCAATACCATCATCGATACGCATGATGCGTTGGCGAAGGTCAGCGGGGCTTTGAATTATCTCTATCAAGAAGATCTGCTGCCATTTCGGGCGGCAATCGATGCTGGGGTCGCTTGTGTGATGTTGACGCATGTGATGTTTGAGGAGTTGGACAGCCGCTATCCGGCGACGCTTTCGCCGCGTATTGTCGGGGGATTGTTGCGCGAGGAACTCGGCTACAGTGGCGCGGTCTGCACCGATTGTATGGAGATGAACGCGATCACCGATGGTTTTGGGGCTGGGGAATCGGCGGTGTTGGCGGTGCTGGCGGGGGTCGATATGCCATTGTTCTCCCACAGTCGCGCGCGGCAGGAGGCAGCCTATGAGGCGGTATTGGCGGCGGTAGCTTCTGGCAGGATTCCATTGGCGCGCATTGACCAGTCGGTGGGTCGTATCGCTGCGCTCAAAAGCGAGTATGCGCTCTCAAGTCGACCAGCGATCGATGTCGTTGGCGGTGATCAACACAGGAGCTTGGCAGCAAAAGCGGCTCGAGCTGGCACTGCCCTGGTAAAATTGCGGAATGGGATCCCAGTTGGTTCATCGGCGCTGTCGGTGTCTTCGATTGAGTTTTCCTCGCAGAAGGTATCTGATGCTGTGGAAGCCAGCTCGCAGTTGGTTTTTTCACGTTATCTCTCACGGCGGTTGCCAAAGGTCGCTTGCCATGTCCTCGATCCCAGCCGCGGCAGACGCAAATTAAAGAGGCAGATCGATAGCATTTTGGGCGAGACAGAGCGGCTGATTTTACTGACAAGGAATGCGCACTTGCAGGCTTCGCAGTTGGCGCTGGCGCAGTCGATTATCGATCGAGCGGGCGAAGTGATTTTGATCTGCGCGCGCGATCCTTATGATGCTTCGGTTTTGAGGGGGGCGGATACCATCATCTGTACTCATGGTGATAGCGTACCATCGCTGGAAGCGGCGGTTGATGCCATCTGTGGTGATTATCTACCGACTGGCAAGATGACGGTGGATTTATGATGAAGGGGAATATTGAGCAGCCTGCCCTAGAAGAATTGCTAGCTCGCCACTTGCCGAGCAGTTTTCCGGCCTTGAGTCTCTGCGTTATTCAGCGTGGCGAGATCGTCATGCGCGATGCTTGGGGCTGGCTCGATCCGGAAACGCGGCAACTGCCGGTGACTACGGAGTCGTATTTTGATCTCGCTTCGGTCAGCAAGCTCTTTGTCGAGATGAGTTTCCTGGTCCTGGTTGAAGCGGGTGTGATCACGCTGGATAGTCGACTGGTTGAGGTACTGCCGGAATTTGGGCGTATTAACCCGCGAGGCATCGATGGCGGGCAAGATCCGCATACGCGGGCATTCTTGCCGATCGAAAAGCGTTACCGTGGGCAGACGGTTGACCCCGCCTCCGTCACTTTCAGGCATTTGCTGACGCACACATCTGGTTTGCCACCTTGGCGCGCGGTGTATCTGGCAGCTGGCGAGCAGCCGCCGGCGCCACCAACGGCAAGCGACCAGTATGATGCGGGACGCTGGCAGAGGGGCTTGGCTGCTATGGTCGATTCTGCCTTTGTGGGCCTGCCTGGTGACAGGGTGCGCTATAGCGATATTGGCATCATGCTATTGGGCGAGGCGGTCTCTCGCTTGCAGGGTTGCCGGTTGGATCGGGCAATTGATGAATTGCTGCTGCAACCTCTGGGGCTCGAGACTATCACTTACAACCCGATGCAAAATGGCATCCCGCGAGCTCAGATTGTGCCGACAGAATGGGATAATCATTGGCGGCATCGGCGCGCCTGGGGAGAGGTGCATGATGAAAATGCTTGTGGTGTCGGTGGGATCGGCGGTCATGCGGGGCTCTTCGCCAATGCGGAGGCGGTAGCGCGGTTTGGGCAAGCTTGGCTGGCTGGAGACGAGCGTCTCGCGATCAGTCCGCCGCTGCGAAAATTGGCTACCCAGCAACAAGCGGAGGGGCAATTTCGGCTGGGGCTGGGCTGGATGCTCAAAGCGGAAGAGGATTCATCTGCGGGGGATCTCTATAGCGCCGCTTCATACGGGCATACGGGTTTCACTGGGACTTCGCTTTGGATCGACCCGGAACGTCAATTGGTCAGCGCGGTGTTGACCAATCGCGTATATCATGGGCGGCAAGATACTGCTATCCATGCCTTCCGGCGCGCCATTCACGATCTTATTGTTAAGATGACGAATCAGCTATGACGCAGCCTCTCTTTTTGGGAATCGATGGCGGGGGCAGCAATTTGCGCATCGCCATAGTTGATAGAGAGCTCGCTCCCTTGTCCTCATTGACCGAGGCTGCTGCCAATCCGAGTATTATCGGTCACGAGGCGGCGCGAGCTCATATTCGGCGCAGCGTTCGCCAATGTTTGCGGCTGGCTAGTCTGCAACCTGGCGATATCAGCGCGGTGGCCATTGGCATCGCGGGCGCGTCCAACGCACATAGTCGGCGTTGGTTGGTGCAGACCATGAAACCGGTGTTGCCACGGGCTTGGCTGGTTCCCAGCTCAGATCTGGAGATTGCCTTGGTAGGCGCCTTGGCAGAGCGTCACGGGATTTTGCTGTTGGCGGGGACGGGCAGCGCTGTCTTTGGTATCGCGCCCGGTGGTGATCAGTTGCAGATCGGCGGTTGGGGGTATCTGCTGGGGGACCAGGGCAGTGGCTATTGGATTGGTTCACAGGTTTTGCGGCAGATCATCGCCGACTACGATAGCGGGGATCGCCTCAGCTCGCCGTTTGACCGGGCATGCCTGACCGAGTTAGGTTTGGACGAGCCACGTGAGTTAATCGCCTGGCTCTATGGAAGCCAAGAGCTGCCGGCAGCGCGCCTGGCGAGCTTGGCGCCCTTTGTCTTGCGGCTGGCTGCAAAGGGCGATGGGGAAGCGCGCAACATTTTGCAGTCGGCAGCTATTCAGTTGGCGCGGCAAGCCGAGCTGCTACGCCGGCGGCTGGATTACGACGATGCGCCGATTGCCTTCGCCGGTGGCTTGCTGGACAATGCCAATTTCCTGTCCGAGCATCTGGCGAACCGCTTGCAGCTGAGGGAACGCCCAATCGCCAAATATGCGCCGGTGATTGGCGCTGCCTTGTTGGCAAAATTGGAATGGAGCAAAGCAAAGACATCATGATTCTGACCACGGAACAAGACAACCCTGCCAGCCGCGAGATCGACAAACTGAGTAGCATTGAGATCGTCGGGCTGATCAACCAAGAAGATGCCAAGATCGCGAGCGCTGTCCAGGAAGCCTTGCCACAGATCGCCCAGGCGGTGGAAGCCATCAGCGAAGCGATTGCGGATGGTGGGCGTTTATTCTATATCGGCGCGGGCACCAGCGGGCGGCTCGGCATTTTGGACGCAGTGGAATGCGTGCCGACTTTCAGCACGCCGCCGAGCTTGGTGCAAGGGATTATCGCTGGCGGTACAACTGCCTTCACGCAGGCGGTGGAAGGTGCGGAGGATGAACCGGAAAGAGCAGAGCGCGACCTGGCGCAACGGCGAGCCAGCGCTGCCGATGTCGTCTGTGGCATTGCGGCTAGCGGACGCACGCCTTATGTCATCGGCGCTTTGCAATATGCGCGGGCTATCGGCGCGAAGACCATCGCCATCAGCTGCAACAGCAATTCGCCAATTGGAGAGCTGGCTGATATCGGCATTGCTGTAGATGTTGGTCCGGAAGTGATCGCTGGTTCGACGCGCATGAAAGCTGGCACAGCGCAGAAAATGATCCTGAACATGTTGAGCACGGCTAGCATGATACGCTTGGGCAAGGTCTATGGCAACTTGATGGTCGATGTCAAAGTGACCAATCGGAAACTGGAGGAGCGCGCTTGTCGGCTCGTTTGTCAATTGACCGGCGTCGATGAAAGCGCTGCTCGGCAGCTTTTGTCGCAATCCGGACATGAGGTTAAAACGGCGGTAGTGATGGCGCGGCTGGGGGTCGATTTTGAAGAAGCGCGGCGCTTGTTGGACAGCTATGATGGGCAGCTGCGGGAGGTGCTCGATGACGTTAGCGATTGATCACGGACTTTACTCGACTATTTGCCTTCCCAATCGATGGGATAGGTCTTGTTGAGCATCGCGTCAACCGCATTGCGGAAGTCGTCGGTACGGAAAAGCTGTGCCTGCGCCCAAGCTTCAAGATTCAAACCGGCTGAATTATCCGCGATATCATTGATGACACGCTTGGCATAACTCACCGCCAAGGGGCCTGAAGCTGATAGCGCCTCTACCAATTCCGCCACAGCCCCTTCCAATTCCGTTTTGGGACAAACAGCGTTGAGCAAGCCCCAGTCCAGCGCTTGTTGGGCATCGATGTTATTGCCGGTCAAAACCAGCTCTTTGGCTCGCGCGGGACCGATGAGTTTGACCAGCCGCACGGTGCCACCCACATCGGGGATGATGCCCAGGCGCGCTTCTGGCAAGCCAAATTTGCTGCGTTCCGTCGCAAGGCGAAAATCGCAAGCCAGCGCCAATTCCAGCGCCATCCCCAGGCAATAACCCTGCAAGACACAGATGACCGGCAAGGAGCAGCGTTCGATTTTGTTGAAGATTGCCTGGTAGCGCGCTGTGAAAGGGAAGAGGTTGTCGCGCAGGTTGCCGTCCAGCTCGCTGAATTGATGCAGGTCAATACCGGAGGAGAAGACGCGCCCGGCAGCCCGCAGCAGAATAACACGGGCGCCATCATTGAAGGCTCGTTCGGCTTGATCAAAGGCGGCCGAAAGGGCTTCCATCATTTCGTCGTTGATGGCATTGCGTTGCTCCGGACGGTTCAGCGTCACTTCGAAAATGTGCTCATTGCGCCGCGTTAAGATCAAGTCGGACATGTTACCGGCTCCCTAGAGACAGAGGTCGTGATCATGATTGCGAGCGCAAGAATGCTTCCAGCGCCCCGACAGTATCAAGGTTGATCCGCTTTTTGGAGCGATCGATGCGGCGCATCAAACCTGTGAGCACATTGCCAGCGCCAATCTCGATAAATGTCTGCGCGCCCGCCTCGATAATAGCGCGCATGGAGTCGGTCCAGCACACGGTTTGCGTCAGTTGTTGATTCAATTCGGTACGGATATCGTCGGCGTTGAGCAGCGGTTTGGCGGTGGCGTTGCCATAAACCTCTACACCTGGTGGCGAAAAATTGGTTTCTTGCACGGCTGCCAAAAATTGTTCCAGTGCGGGAGCCATCAGCGGAGAATGGGCTGCCACGCTAACAGATAGCTTCACCGCTCTTCTCGCCCCAGCATCAGCCGCCAGTTCAATCAAGCGATCGACCGCTTCGATATCGCCGGAGACCACCGCTTGTCCGGGGCAATTGTCGTTTGCCAGCACGACCACCTGCCCTGTCTCTTGGCGAACCGCGCGACACAAAGTTTCCACCTGCGGGATATCGAGTGCCAGCAGCGCCGCCATCGCCCCCGGGTTTTCCGCGCCAGCCCGTTGCATCGAGCTGCTGCGGGCATATACCAGGCGGAGTCCAGCTTCAAAGGACAGTGAATCAGCCGCGCACAGGGCAGTGAACTCGCCCAGGCTATGCCCCGCCATCCAAGCCGGTTGCGCAGTCGGGAGCAGTTGCTGCAATACCCGCCAAATCGCTATGCTGCTAACATAGAGCGCGGGTTGGGTATTGATGGTCTCGTTCAGCAGCTCGGCTGGACCATCCCAACAAAGCTTTGACAGGGCGAAGCCGAGAATGTCATCGGCTTGTTCGAAGGTGTCGCGGGCGATGTCATACTCCTGGACGAAATCCAAACCCATGCCCGGGACTTGAGATCCCTGCCCGGGAAATATCGCTGCGGTGGTCTTCCAATCCATCGTCTCACTTGCTTTTCTATTGTCTATTACAAACTAAAAGGGAAAACACCAAAGTCATGCTCAAGTTGCCACGAAGGTAGCTACACAAAAAAACCGTGCTGGCTGGCACGGTCTCCCAAGCGCTTCACATGAAAGGCGTCGCAAATCAGTCGTTGTCAACTTCAATGACCTGCTCGCCGCGATAAGATCCGCATTTTAGGCAAACACGGTGGGCGATGTGGTATTCGCCACAGCTCTCGCATTCGACCAGATGATTGAGCGTCAAAGCATCGTGGGCACGGCGGCGATTTCGGCGTGATTTGGAGACTTTGCGCTTTGGCAAGGGACCCATCTCTTTAACTCCTGAACATTTTCTAGCATAATCAGGCGAGTATACAAGCCAGCATAGAGGCCTGTCAAGACAGAGCAATCGCAGTAGAACCGATATACAGGGTTGAGCAAATGAACAGCATTTTGAGCGCGGAGATGCAGGAAAAGATCCAGGGAGTTGTTGCGCAGCCGCTGCGGCAAGTAGAGTCGCTCTCCGGCGGAAAAATCAGCCAGGTCTTGCGCATCGATTTTGCCAGTGGAGAGCCATTGGTGGCGAAAATAAGAGACCAGAGCCAGGACTTTGCCCATGATTTTACTATCGAGGCGTATATGCTACGGTATCTGCGCCAGCATAGCGACTTGCCGGTGCCAGAAGTGCATTATGCCGCGAGCGACCTGCTGCTGATGGAATACATCGAGGGTGAGAGCGAATGGGATCGCGACAGCTTGCGCCATCTGGGCGAGCTGATGGCGGGCTGCCACCGAGTAATTGGTCCAGCTTATGGATTGGAACGCGATACCTTGATCGGAGCGCTGCCCCAGCCCAACCCCTTAACGCATTCCTGGATCGCCTTTTTTCGGGAACAACGACTGGGGTACATCAGCGATTTGGCGCGGTCAACCGGCTGCCTGCCGGCAGAATTTGAGCGCAGGCTACGCCTTATAGCCGAGAATTTGGATCAATTCCTGATTGAACCTGGCGAACCGGCGCTGATTCATGGCGATATGTGGCGGACGAATGTCTTGGTGCGCGCTGGCAAAGTGGTGGCCATTATCGACCCCGCCCTGTATTACGCCCATCGTGAGGTGGAACTCGCTTATATGCTACTCTTCGATAGCATTGGCGATGAATTCTTCTCCGCTTATCACAATATCCTGCCAATCGATGAGGCATTTTTCTCGTTGCGACGGCATGTCTACAATCTCTATCCGCTGGTCATTCATCTGATCTATTTTGGGGATCGGTATTTGGCGCCGCTTGACGAGACACTTACTCGTTTGGGATTCTGAAATTGGGCAAATTTTTAATATTTTGCGAAAATATTCGTACAATTTGCATATAGTGGAATCAGAGAAGAGCTGCTAAAGTGTGCCAGCGTCAGACAAGACAACGAACGTATAGAAATGTGCCAGATAAAACGCTCTAACACAAGCAAGAAGGCGAAGAAGAACGACACCCACTAAATCTGGGCTTGTTTGTGTTGCATCTATAGCTTGAACGCATACCCGCCCCAATGGCGGGTTTTTTTTTGAAAGATTGAAGTGAGGAGACAGGGAAATGACTGATCAGATGGCGCTTTGCCCAGAATGTGATGCCGAAGTGGATATCCCAGCGGATGCCATGGAGAACGAGCTGGTTTCCTGTTCTGAATGTGGCGCGGAGCTTGAGATTATGTGTCTGGAACCAATGGAGCTCGAGCTAGCGCCGGAAGTTGAAGAGGATTGGGGAGAATAAAATATGCGTGTTGCACTGCTGGTGACGCATATTCGCGCCGAAGAAAAGCTGATTCTGGCAGCCTTTAACAACCGCGATATCAACCCGGATATCATCCTCGACCGGGAACTGAATTTCGATGTTTCGCGGGGCGCCGAACAGCTGGCGCCATCTGGCATCGCCTGGAGCGAATATGACATGGTCTTTGAACGCTGTGTCAGCACCTCTCGGGGAATGTATGCGTTGGCGATCCTGAATAGTTGGGGGGTACGCAGTTTCAATAGTTATGAGACAGCCGCCATCTGTAGTGACAAGCTGCGCACCAGCATCGCCTTCACTCAGAAAGATATTCCCCAACCGCATACTCGGGTCGCTTTCACGCCGGAAAGCGCGATACAGGCAATTGAAGATGTCGAGTATCCGGCTGTGCTCAAACCGGTAACTGGTTCCTGGGGGAGGTTGCTGGCGCGGGTACATAATCGAGATAGCGCCGAAGCCATCCTGGAGCATCGGCAGACCTTGGGCGACTACAATCATCATATCTATTATGTGCAGGAATATGTGGACAAGCCTGGTCGCGATATCCGCGCATTTGTGGTGGGCGAGCGCACCATTGCCGCGATCTACCGCGAATCGAACCACTGGATCACCAATACCGCTCGTGGCGGGTTGGCGACGAATTGCCCGGTCACGGAGCAACTGAACGATATTTGCGTCCGCGCGGCAGGTGCTGTGGGTGGTGGCATCCTGGCTGTCGACTTGTTGGAAGATGCGCAGGGCAATTATGTCGTCAATGAAATCAATCATACGATGGAATTTCGCAATAGTAGTAAACCCACCGGCGTCAACATTGCGCAGGAAGTTATCGATTTTGTCATCGAACAAATTGGAGTCGTCGCGTGATACAAGTTGGTATCGTTGGTGGCAGCGGCTATACCGGCGGCGAGCTGCTGCGTCTGCTACAATTTCATCCACATGCGGAGGTGACGCAGATCACCAGCCGCGAGCATGCTGGCCGCTATGTGCATATTGTGCATCCCAATTTGCGTGATGTCTGCAAACTGAAGTTCGTCCACCCGGATGCCCTGCAAGCCTGTGATTTGCTCTTCCTGGCGTTGCCGCATAAAACTGTTGCGCGTGAGATTGAGCATTATGCCGGGTTAGCGACAAAATTGATTGATCTTTCTGCTGACTTCCGGTTGGATTCCGCTTCCGCTTACCAGCAGTGGTATGGGGAGGAGCATCCGGCGCCAAAATGGCTGGAGCGCTTTGTCTATGGTTTGCCGGAGGTCAATCGTGAGCAGCTGGTCGGCGCTGATTATGTCAGCGGGGTTGGCTGCAATGCGACGGTGCTGAATCTGGCGCTGCTACCGCTGGTCAAGGGGGACCTGCTGGAACGAGCGGTGGTTGAGATCAAAGTTGGCTCATCGGAAGGCGGGAACAAGAGCAATGCTGGCTCGCATCATCCGGCCCGCAGCGGCGCCGTCCGCACTTACAAAGCAACCGGACACCGACATTTGGCAGAAGTAGAACAAGTATTAGGCGGCGAGATCCCCATCCACTTCGCTGTGACAGCGATTGAGATGGTGCGTGGTGTGCATTTGTTGGCGCATTGCTATTTGCGCGAGGCGAAAATCGAGAGGGATATTTGGCGGCTTTATCGCGGGCAATATCGCGCTGAGCCTTTCATGCGGTTGGTCAGTGGCAAGATTGGCTTGCATCGCTTGCCGGAACCGCGGGTGGTCGCCGGCACAAATTTTTGCGATATCGGCTTCGAGCTGGATAGCGATGGCTGTCATTTGGTGGTGGTCGCCGCTTTGGATAATTTGGGCAAGGGGGCAGCTGGCAGCGCCCTACAATCGATGAATTTGATGTATGGCTTTGAAGAGACCGCGGGTTTGCAATTCCCCGGCATTTACCCTTGAGAGGTATTCACGAATGATGGGGAAAGATTTGTTGGTGGTCAAAATAGGTGGTGGTGAAGGGTTGGACCTGGCAGCCACCTGTGACGACCTGGCGACTATTGTGGGGGAGCGCCCGCTGGTGGTCGTGCATGGCGTCAGCGCTATTATGAATCAGCTTTGTGTTGACCTGGGCGTCGAGGTACAGACCTTGAGCTCGCCTTCGGGTCATAGCTCGCGATATACACCGCCAGCGGTACGCGATGTTTACGTTAGCGCGGCGGAGATCGCAAATGCGGAATTGGTATCCGCGCTGCACCAGCGTGGTATCTTCGCGGCAGGACTGATCAACAGCGATGTAGCTTTGCAGGCTGAACGCAAGCAAGCAATTCGAGCTGTCGTCAACGGGCGGGTTCGTGTGGTGCGCGATGATCATAGCGGCTCGATCCGCCGCGTCGAAGTGGGGCGAATATGTGAGCTGCTCAATCAAAAAGGGGTGCCGGTGTTGCCGCCGATGGCAAATAGCGATGATGGCTTGCTGAATGTGGATGGCGACCGGGCTAGTGCAGCGGTTGCAGGCGCGTTGCAGGCGAAGACCCTGATCATTCTGAGCAATGTCCGCGGCTTGTATCAGCATTTTCCCGACGAGTCTTCTTTTGTCGCGGAGGTGCCAAAAGCGCAGATTGACCGGGCGCTCAGCTGGGCGCAAGGACGCATGAAACGCAAGGTGCTGGCGGCGGAGGAAGCGTTAAATCAAGGCATTGAGACGGTCATCATCGCTGATGGCAGAGTAAGAAATCCAGTATCACGAGCGCTGGCTGGGGCGGGAACGAGGTTCACAGCATGATCGAAACAGCAACTGGCTTTGAGATAGAAAATCAGCACGGTTCTGGCGCTTATAGCAAGCGTCCTATCACGATCGTGCGGGGCGAAGGCGTCTACGTTTATGACGATGCTGGCAAGCGCTATCTGGATGCGACCAGCGGGCAAGGTGTGGTCGCCTTGGGGCATTGCCACCCGGTGTTGGTCAGTGCCATCCGGGAGCAAGCGGAGACGCTGATCACCTGCCAGGAAGCCTTCTACAATGATCGGCGAGCGGAGCTATATGCGCTGCTCACCAGCATTACGCCCGCGGATCTGGATTTGTTCTTCTTGTGCAATAGCGGCACGGAAGCGGTTGAAGGCGCGCTCAAAGTTGCCAAATTATTGACGAATCGCGATGGTATTGTGGCGGCGAAACGCGCTTTCCATGGGCGCACCACCGGGGCTCTCTCCTTGACTTGGACGCAAAAGTATCGCAAGCCATTTCAAGATTGGTTGCCGACTGTGGATTATGTGGCTTATAACAACATCGCCGCGGCGGAAGCGGCAATCAGCGAATCGACCGCGGCAGTGGTGGTGGAAACGGTGCAAGGCGAAGGCGGCGTGCATCCGGCTGATATCGACTATCTGCAAGCTTTGCGCGAATTCTGTGATCGGGCTGGCTCCATGCTGGTCATCGATGAGATTCAGACCGGCTTTGGCAGGACTGGTGAGTGGCTCGGTTTCCAGCATGCCGGCATCCTGCCGGATATTATCGCGCTGGGCAAGGCGATTGGGGGTGGGATACCGATGGGGGCTGTCTGTTGGCGCGCTGCCCATGGGCAAATCGACCGCGCAACACATGGCAGCACTTTTGGCGGCAATCCTCTGGCTTGCGCCGCTTCCATCGCTGTGCTGTCTTTCATTCGCGACGAGAATTTAGTAGAGCGCGTTCGGGATAATGGCGACTGGCTGGTCGACCAGCTCGCTGCCCTCGACTTGCGGGCGGTGCGGGAAATCCGCGGGCGCGGTTTGATGATCGGTTTGGAGCTGCGTGGGCGGGTGACGCCGGTTTTGAAAGGGCTGCAAGAAGAGGGTGTGCTTGCCCTGCCCGCCGGGTTGAATACCCTGCGGCTTTTGCCACCGCTGGTGATCAGCCGCGAGCAACTCAGTGTTGTGATCGCGGCGATTAATAGAGTTTTAGGTTAGCGATGACTGCCTTAGCCGACAGAAATGCCGAGCGCTTGCTACAGGACTTGGTGGCTATACCCAGCCCATCTTGCCAAGAGGGGCGAGCGGCGAGATTCCTGGTCGATTGGATGGCTGGGAATGGATTCGACGATGCTTTCGTCGATGAAGTTGGCAACGCTGTTGGCATCATCGGCAGTGGATCGCGCGAGGTGGTTCTGCTGGGACATATTGATACTTTCGCCGGCTTTCCGCCGGTGCGTCTTGAGGGGCGCTTGCTTTACGGGCGGGGCGCGGTGGATGCCAAGGGACCGCTTTGCACTTTCGTTTCCGCCGCAGCACGCGCGCGTTTGAATGATGATGTCAAGATCATCGTCATTGGCGCGGTTGAAGAGGAAGCCGCCACCAGCCGCGGGGCGCATTACGCTGTCGAGCAATATCAACCCGCTTATTGTGTGATTGGCGAGCCATCGCGCTGGGATCGTATTACCTTGGGTTATAAAGGACGGCTGCTGCTCGATTGGCGCTGGCAGGGGGGCTTGGCACATAGCGCAGGTGATGAACCGAGCCCGGCGGAGCGCGCCCTTGATTATTGGCAGAGCATCAAAGCGTATAGCGATGAATTCAACCAAGATATTCAGTCGATTTTCGCTCGGCTGGATGTATCAATCCGCGATATCAATACTTGGCAGCAAGGTGTTGATGGCATCGCCGAGATGACTGTGGGTTTTCGACTGCCGCCCGGCATCGCGCCCAGCGAAATCGCGCCATTGTTCCCGGCGAATAGTGGTGCAACAGCTTCAGCCCGGGGCGCGGAATCCGCTTTCACCGGCGACAAAAACAGCGCGCTCAGCCGTCTATTCCGGCGTGCCATTCGCGCTTGTGGCGGGGCGCCGCGCTTTGTCTACAAAACCGGCACATCCGACATGAACCTGGTCGGACCGCGCTGGGGCTGCCCAATCCTGGCGTATGGACCGGGCGATTCTGCGCTGGATCATACACCGCATGAACATATCGACCTGGACGAGTATTTGCGGGCGATTGATGTCCTAGTCATGCTTCTCGAGACAATTTAAGTCAGGTAAGTGAGCTTATGCACAACCGAAACAGACTTCCACAAGGATTTCATTTTATCGATTCGACCCTGCGCGAGGGCGAACAATTCCGCGGGACATATTTCACCATCGATGACAAGCGGGAAATCGCCCAGTTGCTAGATGAGTTCGGCGTGGAGTATATGGAATTGTCGACGCCGGTTGCCAGTCCCCAGAGCGCCGATGCCATTCGGGCATTGGCTGATATGCCGCGGCGCTTCAAATTGTTGACGCATATCCGCGCCAATTTAGAAGATGCCAAGCTGGCAGTAGATTGCGGGGTCGATGGGGCTGATGTTTATATCGGCACGTCAAATTACATGCGCGAGTACAGCCACGGCAAGAGCTTGGAACAGGTCATCGAGGTTGGGCAGGAGATCATCGCTTTCTTGAAGCAGCAAGATGTCGAGACGCGCTTCAGCACTGAGGATACTTTCCGCAGCAATTTCGCAGATGTGATGACGGTTTACCGCGCTATGGATCTGGCGGGGGTGGATCGCGTAGGTGTTGCGGATACCGTCGGCATTGCTGACCCGTTGCATACCTATAACTTAATCTCAAATCTGCGTGATGTGGTGACCTGTGATATCGAATTTCATGGTCACAATGATAGTGGTTGCGCGGTGGCTAACGCCTTCTGCGCTTGGCAGGCTGGCGCGACGCATATTGACACGACGGTATTGGGCATCGGCGAGCGCAATGGCATCACGCCGATGGGCAGTTTGATCGCCCGGCTTTATACACACGACAAAGCATTGGTGGAGAAATACGACCTGAGCCTGCTCGCCAAGATCGAGGGGACCGTGGCGCAGAAGCTGGATATTGATATTCCCTTCAACACGCCAATCACGGGAGAAGTCGCTTTTCACCACAAGGCGGGCGTCCATACCAAAGCTGTTTTGCAGAACCCGACCACCTATGAGGCGATCGATCCGGAAGATTTTGGCGTGACGCGGATTATCGATGTCGCGCACCGGTTGGTGGGCCGCAACGCCATCCGCGAACACGCGAAGAACCTGGGCATCGACCTCGAGGGAGACGCGCTGCGCATGGTTACAACGCAGGTTAAAGCACTGGCTGACGAGCGGCAAATCACGTTGGCGGATGTGGATGGGCTGCTCAATGAAATGATGTTGCCGGTTGATGATTAATCGGCAGTTGCCACAGTTTTGCGTTTCCTGATGCCAATGGCGCCGCGTGGGTCTTCCATCGGTAGCATATAAACCAGCATCGACAAGAGACCAGCCAGGGCGAAGATGCTAAATGTCAGCTCGAAGCTGACGGCATCCACCAGCCAACCACCGATGATGGGCGCGAAGACAGTCACTGGCGCGATCAAGGTATTCGCCAAGCCGATGTAGAAGGGGCGCTCGGCCACTGAGCCGAATTGCACGGTGATAGTCATGATCGTCGACCATTGTGTTGAATTGACGATGCCGGTCAAGGCGAAGACGAGATAGAACCAGCTGACATTGGGCGCTGTCAAGGCGAGTAGAATCGATATCACTGTGAGAAGATTGCCGAATATCAGCACCCGCCGGTGCCCCCAGCGATCGCCCGCCCAGCCAATGAGCGTGCTGCTCAAGGTGTGGGAGACAAGCAAAACGCTGGTCAAGGCGCCGACGACCTCGGCAGACATCTCGAAGCGGCGGATGCCGAAGATGGTGAAAAAGGACACCACGGTCAAGCTCAATGATGTCAAGCTACGGGCGATGAGGAACCAGCGAAAGTTGCGATCTGCCCGCAGGATCTGGCGCAGGCGTCCGCCAAAATCACGCCAGTTGACCCGTTCGACGATGTCTTTAGGTTCGCTTTCCGGTTCATAGGTCATCGCCAGAAAAACGAAAGATACCAGCAAGCTGATGGCGGTGATAAAGAAAAGCAAGGAGAAGCTCTCCGGAAATTCAAAGCGGTCGAGAATATAAGCCGCCAGCAAAGCGCCGCCCGCCCCGAAGAGATTGACACAGGCGGATTGCACACCAAAGAAGGTGCCCAAGCGATGGGCTGGCATGATCTTGCTGAGCATGCTTTGCCAAGCGGTCGCCGTGAAGCCGCCGCCCAGCGATTGCAGACCGAGCAGCAGCACAGTGAGGACCAGCGCGCTTTCCACCCCAATCGTTGGGATCAAAAAGGCGACCAATGCCAAGCCGAAATAGGGCAGCCTTTCGATCAAGGTCATTGCCAATGCCATTGGTTTGTAGCGCCGCAAGCCAGCCACGCGATTTGAGGTCAGCAATTGTGGTATCTGCCAGCCGATGTGGAAAAGGGTGGCGACAAAGCCGATCAAGGCAGTGGATTCGGTCAAGAAGGACAGGTAGAGCGGGATTATGGTAACATAAGAAGCCAAGCCGATGATGCCAAAGCCGAAGAAGCTGCCATCGAGGATATTGACTAGGTAATTGTGGCGGAGCTTGTCGCGCAGGTCTGGTGGCAGCATTTGCTCGCTTGGGACTCCAGCTTGGTAGCAAGGCGCAATTCTAGCAGATATTTTGCCGGAGAAACATGAGCAAGCCTGAGTGAATCAAAAAGCAAGGGGCGTGAATCTCCCGCGCGTATTCATTGTTTGAGGGCATAGATTTTGAAGCAGACATTGACGGAAAAAATATTAGCGCGGGCTAGCGATCGTCAGCGTGTTCAGCCGGGCGAAATCATCGTGATTGAGCCGGATGTGACGCTGAGCCACGATAATAGCGCCGCTATTGCCACCATCTTCGGGCAATTGCCGCAAGCCAGAGTGAAATATCCCGAACGTCTGGCGATCACGCTGGATCATGCGGTGCCCCCGCCGACAGCCAAACACGCGCAGAATCACGCCCAGATCCGCCAATTCGTTGAGGAGCAAGGCATCGCCAATTTTTTCGAGGTGGGCCGCGGGATCTGCCATCAGGTGCTGTGTGAGGAAGGCATCGTCGGTCCAGGTATGACCTTGCTAGGTGCGGATAGCCACAGCCCGCATTATGGTTGGCTTGGGGCATTCAGCGCGGGGATCGGACGCAGCGAAGTGGCCGCGCTCTGGGCGACCGGGCAGTTATGGTTGCGCGTGCCGGAAACTATGCGGGTAATACTAACTGGTGAGTTAAATACGGGAGTTACCAGCAAAGACCTGACAATCTACCTGATTGGGAAGCTGTCTTCCAATGGCGCCAACTATATGGCGGTTGAGTTTGCTGGGGATGGCATCAAGAGGCTTTCCCCCGATTCGCGGGCGGCGCTAGTGAATATGATGGCGGAGATGGGCGCCAAGAACGCCTGCATCGCGCCTGACGTGGCTACGTGGCGCTGGTTGCTTGACACTCTGGCACGGACAAGGTCCCAAGATTATGAGCAGCGTATTGAGTTCTTCCGCCACAACGCGCTTTTCGCCGATGCCGATGCTGATTACAGCATTGAGCAACAAATCAACTTGAGCCAGATTGAGCCGATGATCGCTTGCCCGCACACGGTTGATAATGTCTTGCCGCTTTCAGCGCTCGCGGCGACGCCGGTTGATATTGGTTTCATCGGCACCTGTACTAATGGCCGCCTGGAGGATATCGCCAGCGCGGCGGATGTCGTTCGTGGCAGGCGGCTGAAAAAGCGCTTGTTGGTGATACCGGCGTCTTCGCTGGTGCTGCGGGATGCCGCCCAGGCCGGTTATCTCGCTGACCTGGTCGATGCGGGCGCGACTATTGGTACACCGGGATGTGGTCCTTGTATGGGCAACCACATGGGAGTGTTGGCGCCGGGGGAAGTTTGCATTAGCAGCGCCAATCGCAATTTCCGCGGACGCATGGGCGAGCCGAATGCGGAAATCTATCTGGCGAATCCGGCGGTTGTGGCGGCGAGTTGTCTAGCGGGCAAGCTGATCCACCCCGCCGAATTATTGTAATAGCACATCATCTGAACTGAGTAGGAATTATGGCGAAATCATCACACCGCGTGTGGAAATATGGCGATAATATCAATACAGATGTTATCTTCCCCGGCAAGTACACTTATACCATCAGCCACGATCCCATCGAGTTGGCGCGCCACGCCCTGGAAGACCTGGATACAAGCTTTGCCCAGGAAGTACAGGCGGGCGATGTGATTGTGGCTGGGCGCAACTGGGGCAATGGCAGCAGCCGCGAGCAAGCTGTCACTTGCCTGCTGCATGCCGGCATCCGCGCCATTATCGCCAGCAGCTTTGCGCGCATCTACTATCGCAATGCGATCAACAATGGTCTGTTGATCATCCCCTGTCCGCCGATTGTTGATTTTGTCGAAACTGGCGACTTGATCGAGATCGACATGGCTGTCAACACGCTGTTTTGCAAAGGGCGGGATTTCCCTTTCTCGCCATTGCCGCAGCAAGTCCGCGAAATTCTCGATGCCGGCGGCATCATTCCATATCTCCAAGCGCAAACCTAAAGACAAATCCCCAAATAGACAGCTGAATTTCGCTGCGTTTGCCTGTAACATTGCTTGAATGATTGAGAAGATTTGGGAGATCACATGCTTGCCATCGTCAATACTTGCGCGGTTATCGGACTAGATGGGCAGATCGTCGAAGTTCAAACCGATTTTAACCCGCGTGCCCATCTGCCCAGTTTCAATCTGGTTGGGTTGCCCGGCGTTGCCGTCCGCGAGAGCAAGGAGCGGGCTCGTTCCGCCATTCGCAATAGTGGATTGCGCTTTCCCAACAAAGCCTATGTGGTGAATCTTTCGCCGGCCGATATTCATAAGCACGGACCCTCATACGATCTCGCTATTGCCATTGGTGTGCTAGCGGCGACTGACCAAATCCCTCTGCATGCCTTGGATAACACTATGTTCATCGGTGAGCTTTCGCTCGATGGCAGCATCCGCCACGTCAAGGGCGTGTTGCCCATGGTCTATACCGCTTCGCAGCACGCTATCGATACCGTCTATGTGCCAGAAGTTGACGCGGCTGAAGCGGCGCTGATCGAGGATATCACGATCATTCCGGTGCGATCGATTGGGCAATTGGTCGAGCATTTATATCAACTCAATCCGATCAAACCCTACCAGCCAGAGCTCCATGTGACCAGCCAGCATGACCAGCTCGCCGATGGTCTGGTCGATTTCGCTGATATTCGTGGGCAGGAGCATGTCAAGCGCGCTTTGGAAGTGGCCGCCGCGGGCAATCATAATATCTTGATGTCGGGTCCGCCAGGGGCCGGCAAAAGCCTGCAAGCGCGGGCGCTGCCAGGGATATTGCCAGCGCTAAGCACTGAAGAAGCCCTGGAAGTGACGCGCATATATTCTATTGTGGATTTGCTATCGCAGGATGAACCGCTGGTGCGTCAACGTCCATTCCGCGCGCCGCATCACACCATCTCTCAAGTGGGCTTGGTCGGTGGCGGGTCGGTGCCGAAGCCGGGCGAGATCAGCCTGGCGCATCGTGGCGTATTATTTCTGGACGAAATCAACGAGCATTCAAGCAAGGTGTTGGAAGTGCTGCGGCAGCCGATCGAAGACAAGCTAGTGACAATCAGCCGCGCCAAAGGCAGTATCACTTTTCCGGCGAATTTTCTGCTAGTAGGGGCTCGCAACCCCTGCCCTTGCGGTTTTTATGGCGATCCGCAGCAAGCTTGCAATTGTACACCAAACCAGATCCAGCGCTACCAATCACGGCTTTCGGGACCATTGTTGGATCGCATCGATATACATGTCGATGTGCCGCGGGTCGATTTTGACAAATTGCTGGGCGATGGGCGGGCTGAATGCTCCATGGACATTCGTAAGCGCGTTTCCGCTGCTCGCGAGCGGCAATTAGAACGATTCAAGAATCACCCGGGCTTATTTGCCAATGCCGATATGACGGTGAGTGAGATTGATGAGTTTTGCCCGCTCAATGCCGAAGCGCGGCAGATATTGACTTTGTCGGTGCGCAAGCTGCAATTAAGCGCTCGCAGCTATCATCGTGTACTCAAGCTGAGCCGGACGATTGCCGATCTTGATGCTTCGGCTGAGATTCAGGTGCAACATGTTGCCGAGGCGCTACAATATCGCCCGCAGGCGGAATAGGCTCCTGCTGTAGCTAAAGCATGTCGGCGAGCTGGACTTCCAGTATTCGCTTGGGGCTGTAGTTTATGACTTGCAGGTCCTGCACATCGGCAGCGGACAAGGCATCTTGCGGGATCAAACCCACGATTTCCGAGCATTCGATATCCACATCAAAGCGTTGAGCGTGATATCGGATCGCTTCCACAACCTGGCGCAACGATGTGATTTTGTAATTCAGCAGATTCATCGATACTTGTGCTTTGCCTTTGACCAGCAATCCAAGCGCTCTGACATGTGGCAAGCCGCCCGATGATTGCCGGATCAGGCGGGCGATCTCGCGCGCGATAGTCAGATCCGAAGTTGTCAAGTAAACATTGAAGGCGATCAGCGTGTTGCGGGCGCCAATAATGCAGCCACCGGCTCTACCCAATTTGTGCGGTCCAAAATCGGGCTGCGGCGGCAAGCCCGTCGAGATGGCAGAACGCAGGCGCTCATAGCCCCCTCGCCGAATATCGGGAAGTTCGCGATTATATTCTTGCAGGGCAGCTTGTCCATAGAGAAATACCGGTAGCTGTAGCTCTGCGCCGACGCGCTTGCCCAGTGAACGCGCCAATTTGACACAATCCGCCATGGTCGCATCACGAATGGGGATGAATGGCAATACATCTGCGGCGCCGATACGCGGGTGTAGGCCACGGTGACGTTCCATGTCGATTAGTTGCGCCGCTTGGCGAATGCTGGCGAAGGCCGCTTCCGCAACTTTGTCGGGGGCGCCGGCAAAGGATAAGACCGAGCGATTGTGGTCCCTATCACTCTCCGCACCCAGCAGCATGACACCGTCAACATTGTTGATTGAAGAGACGATCGAGTCAATCACATTTGTCCTGGTGCCCTCGGAAAAGTTTGCCACACATTCAACAAGCGTGTTCATCGCTGCTCTCGACTCCAAACTATCTCGACACGATGGGCGCCAGCCCCGCGCGAGGCATCTTGTACTGGCATAGCGCTTTAATATGGACTATAGTGCCTTCCAATAGATCTGACAAAGCGCCTTCCATTTGGAAATATTGAGATTGGAAACAGTCATGGCAAATAACTCCACCTTGAGCCAAGACATCCGGACGCTGGGCAGCTTGCTGGGCATCATCATTCAAGAGCAAAATGGCATGGAAGCCTATGATTTGGTAGAAGAGATTCGCGCCATGTCCAAAGCCCGGCGCAATGGCGATGCCGCCGCCGCTTTTCAATTGGCGGATCGGCTGGAGAATTTGCCGCTGGATTCCAAGATTGTACTCATCAAGGCGTTCTCCAACTACTTCCAGTTGATCAATATCGCCGAAGACTTGCAGCGCATACGTGTAATCCGGCAGCGCGAAGCCGATGGCAGCCTCAAAGAATCGATCATCAACGCCATCCGCACCCTGAAACAGCGCGGCAAAACGGCGGACCAAGTGCGCAATCTTTTGGATCACACGCGCTTGCGCCTGGTACTGACAGCCCACCCCTCCGAAGCGAAACGGCAAGAGATTCTGATCAAGCTACAGCGGATCGCGCTGATGATGGAAAGGCGCGATCGACAGAACCTGCTGCCACGGGAGTTGCGCCGCTTGGAAAGCCAGTTGGCGGAACAGGTTGAAGAACTATGGCAGACGCGGCAGCTGCGCTCAGCCAAGAAACTAGTCTCGGATGAGGTGGATTATGGCATTTATTTCATCCGCTCGGTCATCGTTGATGTGGTCATCGATATTTACGAAGACCTGCAACAGGCTCTCGAACATTATTATCCTGAGGAGACTTGGGAAGAGTTGCCGCCGGTATTGCGTTATGCCTCCTGGATTGGCGGCGATCGAGATGGCAACCCCAATGTCACGACCAATGTGACCCTGGAAACGCTCAAGACGCTGCGGCAAACAGCGCGGCAAATGTATCTCGATGAAATCGAAGTGTTGTCACAGCATCTCACGCAGAACACCGAACTGGTTGGGGTATCGGAAGAGCTGCGGGCGACAGAACAGCATCTAAGAGAAGCCTACCCTGGTGAAGCTTATCGGCAAAAGATGTTGAGCATCCATGACAAGCTGATGGCGGATGAGTATCGTTCCAGCCGGGATTTCTTACAGGATTTGTTGCAAATACAGGACAGCCTCAAAGCGCATGGTGGCGAGCGGGTGGCGATGGGCGCTGTGCAGCGTTTGGTGCGCAAATTGCGTTTGTTTGGCTTGCATCTCGTCCCGTTGGAAGTGCGGGAAGATGCCAATCTGCATGCCGCTGCCGTGCAAGAGATCTTCGATTATTATGGCATCGCCCAAAGGTATATTGACCTGGGCGAGGCGGAGAAACAAGAACTGCTGACCGCCGAGATCCGCAACAAGCGTCCGCTGTTCCCCAAGGAGATCGGCATATTCACAGAGGCGACGCAAAGCATCATCCGCACTTGGCGTATGGTCGCCGAAGCGCATGAACTCTATGATCCGATCGTCATCGACACCGTTATCGCCAGCATGTCGCGGCAACCGAGCGATGTCATGGCGATGTTGATGTTCGCGCGCGAAGTGGGCATCGATCAAGATATCTACATCGTCCCGCTTTTTGAGACGATTGACGATCTGTATCGAGCGCCGGATATCATGGAAGAACTTTTTGACAATGCCGAGTATCGCAAGCATTTGGAAGCGAGGGCGGGCAAACGCGGCTTACGGCAACAGGTGATGATCGGCTATTCCGACAGCAGCAAGGATGGGGGCTACCTGGCTTCCAATTGGCATCTGTATAACGCACAGCGCATTCTGACCCAAAAGTGCCTGGAGAAAGGTGTTTCGCTGGAGCTATTTCATGGGCGCGGTGGTAGCATTGGGCGCGGCGGGGGACCCACCAACCAAGCCATTCTCTCGCAACCGCCGGAGTCTTTGCATGGTGGGGTCAAGATCACTGAACAGGGCGAGGTGATCGCTTATCGATATAGCAACAAGGGCATAGGACATCGCCACCTCCATCAAGTGATGAACGCTGTTTTGATCGGCATGGGTTTGCAGGAGACGCATTTTGTGCCGGCACATTATTACCAAACAATGGCTCGCTTGTCCGAACTGAGCCGCAAGTGTTATCGCAAATTCGTGTATGACAGCGACGGCTTTCTCGATTATTGGCATCAAGCTACGCCAATTGATGAGCTGAGCATGTTGAAGATCAGCTCCCGCCCGGCAAAACGAAAGCAGGCGGGCGGCTTCTCCGCCATGCGTGCCATCCCCTGGATTTTCAGTTGGATGCAAAGCCGCGCCATTGTACCGAGCTGGTTTGGGCTGGGCACTGCTTTCAAAACATACATCGAGGAAGAGGCAGACGGTTTGGCGCTGTTGCGGGAAATGTATCAGAATTGGTCTTTCTTCAACGCCGTGATCGACAATGCGCAGCTGGATGTCGCCAAAGCTGATATGGGGATTGCTGAGCTCTACGCATCTTTGGTCGAGCCGGAAGCGTTGCGGGAAGAGTTCTTCAGCTGGATCAAAGCGGAGCATGCCTTGAGCAGCGAGATGATCATTGCTGTCACCGAGCGTGATGAACTACTGGCACATATGTCGGCGATCAAGACATCGATACAGCGGCGCAACCCTTATGTAGATCCACTAAATTTCATCCAAGTTGCGCTCTTACGAGAATTGCGCCAACTCGATGAAGATGATCCAAATCGGGGACCCGTGCTGGATGCGACGCTGTCGACCATTAACGGTATCGCCGCTGGTATGAAAACAACTGGCTGAGCGGCGCTAGGACTGATCCCAATTGTCATCGAGGAATTTTTGGATCTCGATGAGATAGCCGGATGGATCCCGCAAGAAGAAATGATAGATATTGTAGGTATCGTTTTGGCGCGGCGCATGTTCGCATTGCCAGCCTCGCGCCACAATCCGTCGATACCAGCCGTCGACATTCTGGGTGACAAAAGTGAAAATGATACCGGCACCATCTTGCGGCGCATCTTGGCGCTGACAGATGCCTAGGTAAGCGCCGCGGGCATGGACCTGGTAGATGCGGCAAGAGCCTTGATCGGCCGCCAAAGCCAAGCCAAGCACATCCTCATAAAATGCTGCTGAGGTCTGCAAATCGCGCGTGTAGAGAAATGTGATTTGGGCATCGAGGGGCAAATCTTTCATGGTAGTACCTCCTAAGAATTGGCTGTTGCCGTGGAATTATCGTCTGAATCTGTGTCAAATAGAGCGTTTACTTGTGGATCGCGCAGGAACTCGCGGCGTGTCTCACTTGTCTGTGCCTGCTGCTCCGGCGATAGTTGGCTCCAGAATAGAGCGGGATCGGCAATGTGCCCATCGCCAGCCTCCCCATAAGCCTGCAATAAAGCGAAGAATTCTGCATCACCGATGTCTTCGCGCAGGTTCTGCAACATTTGCACGCCGCGCAGATAGATGGCATTGATGTACTCACGCGCGCTGCTAAATTCATAAACCGGGCTATCCACCTTGCCTTGGGGGAAGAAGTTAGCCACACGAAAGGTCCACCACCAATTCTTGTCATTGGGATAGAATTCTTCGATGAAGAGATATTCGCTATAGGTCGCCAAGGCTTCATCGAGCCAGGGGTTGAGAGCGGCATCGTTGCCAACTTGCGCGTACCACCATTGATGCGCGATCTCGTGCACAGAGATTAGGGTCAGGTAGTTATTGGGTCCACCATCGAAATGATAAAACCAGGCGCTACTGACGAAGACCAAACCCGTGAACTCCATGCCATCCGGGAAATCCCCTTGCACGATCACAAAGCGATCATAGGCGTAAGAACCGAACAGGCGGCGGAAGAGATCCATGGCTTTGGTCCCTTCTTGCAGGACATGCCCCGCTCCATCGAGTCGGAGGCCGCCCGTGCTGATCTGCGCATCGGCAAATGTGTAGACCGCCAGGGTCAGTCCACCGCTGATGGCTTGCTCGGTGACGATGAACTCCTCGCTCAAGCTGATGGCTAGGTCGCGTGAGTTTGCCAAGAGGATCTCCCATTGAGCCTCTCCCAAGAGGTTGACCTCCCCCGGCGCCGCCAGTTGTAGCGAATCCGCGGCATTGTTTACCGTGACCTTCACCTGCCAATCCGCCAGCTCATACACCACTTGTTCGCCAATGCCGGCCGGCTGATGCAGCTGCCACTTGCCAGATAAGCGCGCCGCCACCGTCGGCAAGAAATGGCTCAGATTTAACTGACGCGGACTATAGCCGAAGAACCCACGGTAGGAGCGCAAGCCATCGCGAATGGGGGCCGGTTGCAAGCGGAATGCCAGCGTGAGTTCCAGCCGGCAACCCGGTGGCAAAGGCTCCGGCAGTATGACTTGCAAGCGATTTTCGGCGAGTTCGTAAGCGAGGGGCTGATCATAGATGGCTAAATGGGAGAGCAGAAAGCTACCTTCCCATTGATTGGCTTGTACATCAAGCAGGAGTTCCGGCAATGGTTCCGCTTCACGATTGTGGAAAGTGATGCGTTGGTGGACTTCTGCAGTCTTGGTCTGGTAATCGATGTTGACATCAGCGCTGATTTGCCTCGCTGGGCGATCAAGATCAATAGCACCATCGCAGCGGTGGAGCACTTGCTGCGGGACTGTTTCAGTCACAGCAGGCTCAGGAGCTTGTTGGGCAGAGTTCGCGATTGGCGAGGGTTCAAGAGGCACCGTTTCGAGACGGACCCCGCTGTCATTTTGGCGCACAGGGGCTTTAGCTGGCTCGCTACTCAAGTTGCAGCCAGCCAAGAGAATAGCGCAGATAAGATATATGATGCAGGCACGAGACATAGGTGGAATCATACTAGCCGATACTTGTGGCGGCAATGCAGCATTAGCAGGCGCACCATATCAAGGTGGGATGTTCCTATGCTATCATCAACTAACCTGGTTGGCAGCGACAGAAAGAGTAGCGCATTGACTTTGACCGCAAATGACACTCAGAGCAAACTCAGCGCAGCGATACGACTGACGCGGTGGCGGGAGCATGTTCCCTTCACAATTCCCTTGACGCTAATCGGTGGCTTGCTGGCGGTCGAAGCTCAAGGCGCCACAGTTGACTGGCGTCTGTTTGCCGCGTTGACAGCCAACGTCCTTGCTATGTCCTTCGCCTTTATCCTTAATGATATTGAGGACGCGCCAGATGATGCGCTGGACGAAGAAAAGAGATTGCATAATGTCATCAGTTGTGGATTGCTGAGCCGGCGAGAGGGCACCATCATGGCTGCTGCCGCTTTTTTTCTGGCTGTTCTGCTATACATTGCGAGCGGCGGGATGGCACTGATTTTAGGTGGGGGCACCTTAGCGCTTTGCTTCCTATATTCGGCGCGTCGATTTCGCTTCAAAGCACGTCCGTTAGTCGATATCATCAGCCATGCGTTGATGCTGAGCGGTTTGCTGATCGCCGTCGGTTATTTCACATATGGGACTGAACCCGGCGCGGTGTGGTATGTCATCGGAGCAGCCATACTCTTTTCCGCATACGGGCAATTTTATAATCAAGCGGCTGATTATGATGTTGACAAAGAAGCTGGCTTGAAGAACACAGCCGTCTTGTTGGGCAAAGGGGCGACTTCGGTCTTGGGCATTCTTTCGATTGCCGGTGCGCTTGTGTGCATGGCGCTTGCAATCTCGCAAGGTCTCTTCCCTGATTGGCTAGGCACAATCCTGATCATCGGGATTATCACTTGCCTGTTATTCCCCTGGGAAATTGATATGCGCGGCAACCTGGCGCAAGATGGCGGCAATGTGCAACGCCCCAGCTTGATCATCGCCAACTTGCTGGCGTTTGTCTGGCTGGCAGCGAATCTAGGGGCGCTCAGCATCGGTTAGACGCAGGGAACGAGCCTTATGATACAATGGCTTTATAAGCTTTAGTCTGTGGTGGGGGCAAATGGCGGACTTTCACCAAATCCTCTTCAATATGCACATCTTCTATTCTTTGGCGCTGGGTGTTTGGGCGGCCGCGACTGCCGCACGCAAAGAGACAATCTCGGGTAATTATTGGGGCGCTGTCTTGACCTATGCGCTGTTGGCGGGTGCCACCTTGCTGGTGGGGGTTGTTTTGCTATTGTCGGGCATGCAGCCGCGCTCGGGACGAATAATCGTCTACCTGTTGTACATGCTCTGGCTGGCGATCATGATGCCGGGGTTGTTCAGCTTGATGAGCGGGCGGGATGATCGACAGGCGGCTATCGCGTTTGCGTTATTGGCTTTCTTCAATTTCAGCACTTCCCTCAGCATGATCGAGAGGGGCTTGGTGGGTCCCTGGATACCGTTGCCCTGAGCTCGCAATTGCTATGAGCATGTCAAACTTTGGCGCAGCCAACACCAGCCAGTTCAACGAACATGCTATTGAGCATGTGCTGGGGCAAGCCGTCGGCAACCTGATCAGCATAATCAGCCGGCAAGCGCAGGTACGCGGCATTTCACTTTTCTTGGTCGGCGGCGTGGTGCGCGATGTCTTGTTGGGAAGGCGCAATCTTGATCTGGACTTTGTCATCGAGGGCGATGCGATCTCATTTGCGGAAATGATAGTTGCGCATTATGGCGGCAGCCTCCAGATTCACAATCCTTTCGCCACCGCAAAATGGTATCTGGATGGCGATGCCGCGGCAAAGCTGGCATTGCCGAGCGATGAGATACCCGATCATATCGATTTTGCCCGGGCGCGCTCCGAGAAATATGCCTATCCAAGCGCCTTGCCGACAGTATCTCCTGGCGATATCGCTCAGGATCTGTGGCGGCGCGACTTCAGCATCAATACGCTGGCGATTCAACTTAGCCCGAAGCAAGATTCTGGGCGCCTGCTGGATACTTGCGGGGGCTTGGCGGATCTCCAGGCGGGGCGGATACGCACCTTGCATGACGATAGTTTCATTGATGATCCGACCAGGATCCTGCGAGCGTTGCGCTTCGCTGTGCGTTTAGATTTCGAGGTCGAAGCACATACTGCTGAATTGATGCGGGCTGCCCTGCCGATGTTGAGCCGGGTGACGGGGACTCGGCTGCGCAATGAGCTTGACTTAGGCTTGCAGGAGGCAAAGCCAGGCGCTGTCTTCAGGCAATTGCAGGAATACGACGCGCTGCGGCATATTCATCCCCGCTTTCGCCTTAGCGAGCAATTGCCGGATCTGTTAGCGCGTTGCTGTACAGAGGATATCCCCTGGGCGAATAGCAAAGGCGATTTGCGATCTTTACAATGGACTATGCTGCTGGCGGGTGTAGGCCTGGATGAAGCGCGGTCGATTGCGGAACGGCTGAGCTTGACGCAGGGGCTAAGTCAAGCGATCGTTGCTAGCGCCAAGCTACGAGAGCGGTCGGCGGCGCTCGGTAACCCGGCACTTCGTCCTAGCGAAGTCACTCAACTGTTGGAAGACTTACCGATTGTCGCAATCGAGGCGGGCTGGTTGCAATACGAGGATCAGTCATTGGCTCGCAAAAGGTTGGCAGCCTACATGGAGAATTGGCGGCAGCAAGTCCCGACGATCACTGGCGCCGACCTGGTGGAGATGGGCCTTGCCGCGGGTCCGCGCTACAAGCAGATCCTGGACCAGCTGCGCTACGCTTGGATTGATGGCGAGCTTGATTCCGCCGCAAAAGAATATGCCCTATTGAAGCGGCTGCTGGCAGAAGAAGACTAATTGGGAATCTAGCAGCAATCTGCAAGGCTCTTGTAATCATTTGGTGGCAGCTTGAGGATAATCGGGAAGTTCGATTTGCGCGAGTTTTGAGGCGCTGGAGGGACTGATGATTGATAATGTCACAATTGGATTGGCTTTGGTGGCTGGGTTGCTTTCCTTCATATCGCCCTGTGTCTTGCCATTGGTGCCGGCTTACATCGGCTATATGGGAGGGCGGCTGACACATAATATCAGCCGACAGACCGCGGTTGGAGCTGATACATCGATCAGCTGGGTGCTGCGTTTGCAGATGCTGCTTCACGGTGTCGCCTTTGTCCTGGGCTTCACTATCATCTTTGTCCTCATCGGCTTGTTCACCACTGCGCTTTCCAGCATTGCCGGGCAATATGTCAATACCTTCACCGAGATTCTGGGACGGTTTGGCGGTTTGGTGATCATATTTTTCGGCTTCCAATTTATGGGTTTCTTGCCCAGGTTTTTTGCCTGGCTGCGGCAAAAGGGGCAAGCCAGCTTGTTGGATAACGTGCTGCTCAGCATTGTTTTCGCCTTGTTGGCGAGCGGCCTACTCTATTGGGCTGTGTTGGAGCAAGTGCCCTTGGCGCTGCCCTTGATCGCCGCTCTTTTGTTGGGCATGGCAATCAATGGCGCCTTTACCAAACCGGCGACTTTTTGGAACAGCTTGTTGTATCGCTTGGAAGCCATGCTCTATTCGGATACACGCAGAGATATTGGCGGGAGTGGGCGCGAGGGCTTGCTCGGTTCCACCTTTATGGGCATGGTATTTTCGGCCGGTTGGACGCCCTGCATCGGTCCGCTTCTGGGTACGATCCTGACTTTGGCGGCCGCATCTGGCGCCTCCAGCGGCGATATCGCCCAGGGCATGCTACTGCTAACCGCCTATTCGATTGGGCTTGGCATTCCCTTTGTTATCACGGCGCTGCTGATGAATAGCGCACAGGGCATCTTGCGGCGGCTGCAAAGGCATATGCATAAAATCGAGCTTTTCAGTGGCGCGCTTTTGGTCGTGATTGGCTTGCTGGTCGCCAGCGGTCGTTTGCAAAGCCTGAGCCAAACCTTCTCCCAAGGGGAATTTGCTGATTTCACTTTCCGCGTCGAGGAATGTGGGGTCGGCTTTTTTGAAGGCGCGCTCGAGCTGAGGCACATCGGCACTTGCCTCAATGGGACCTTGTACCCCGTGGTGATCAATCAGAGTGCCAGCGGCTGGTTCAGCCCCGAGACAGCGGAGCAGGAATACCTATTCCATGGCGAAGCGGGGCGCGTTATCGACTTCGAAGTTCGCAGTTTGGATGAGAACACACCGGATTTTGAGATGATATTGTACGCGCCGAATGATAGAGAACTCGCGCGCGGGAACAAAGCAGACAGTATCCTATTCGATGGCAAATATTATCCCTTGAGCGCGTTCTCACTGGAAGACGATGGGTTATACCGGATCACGCTGCGCAACCCGGCGGCGCTGGAAGACCTGTGGTTCCGCGTCAAAGCCCGGGATGCCAAGCCCCTGACAAGCGAGCCTGCCTTCACGGAGCTGGAGGAAACAGAAACGACGCTGGCGACGGGCTCATTGACGAGTTTAAGCGAGATCGCGGAGGATTTGGAGCCGGCAATTGGGCTGGCAGAGGGAAACCGCGCTCCCGATTTCAGCATCAAAACTCTCGCTAACGACATGTTCAAACTCTCGGAACAACGGGACAAGCTGCTGCTGTTGAATTTCTGGGGCACTTGGTGTGGTCCCTGCCGGCGGGAAATGCCCGTATTTCAAAAAGCCTATGAAGATTGGGGAGCGCGCGGTTTCGAGATTCTGGCTATCGCTTTCAATGACAGTGAAGAAGCGATGGCGGCCTTTCGGGATGAGTTTGGTCTGAGCTTTCCCTTGGCTTTGGATGAAACTGGTGAGATGGACGATGCCTATGGCATTCAAACCCGCCCCAGCTCATTCTTGCTGGGCAAGGATGGTATCATCCTGGCGCGGCATTTTGGTATCATCACCGAGGCGGAACTCAGCGAAATGCTGAACCAGGCTTTTGCCAAATAGCCACTGGCATTCCATGAGTAGAGTGACAAGACTAATTCAGCTACTCGCCGCATTCCTCTCTCTGGGCGCGGCGATCGCCTTGTTGGCTCATGCCGGTCTGCCGGAACGCGCCAGCTACAGCGGATACTTGGATCCTCAATTCGTCTATGTCGCACCTGAAATCGGGTCGAGGGCGCCAGGCTTCGAATTGTGGTCAAGCGCTTCCAAATCGCTGGCATTGGAGCAAGTTCAGGCTGATGCCATCCTGATCAACTTTTGGGCGAGTTGGTGTCTGCCTTGTCGTGACGAAATGCAACTTTTGCAGCGACTGTACCAGCAGTATCCCGGGGAATTGCGCATCCTGGCGGTCAACCTGGGCGAAAGCGCGCAAACCGTCCGTAAATGGAAGCGGGAACTCGGCTTAAGTTATGATATTCTGTTGGATCCGTTGGTTACTGTGGCGGGGCGTTATCAGCTACGGGGCCAGCCGACCAGTTTCTTGCTCGATGCCGCCCATCGGATTCAGCGGATCTATTATGGTGCGGTGGCATATGAGCAATTGTGGCGAGATATAGAAAGTCTTGATAGCGCGCTTGAGCGAGAGCTTTGATGAAACGCTTGCTAAGGACATTTGCCTATCAACTGCGGACTTGGCTACTGGTTATCGCGGGGAATTGGCTGGGGATAGTTTTGGTGATTTTGGCGATTTACATCAGCCTGCCCTGGTTGGCGCCGACCCTTGCCAAGCTGAACTTAAAAGGACCGGCCGATATTATCTATACGCTGTACAGCCCTTTTTGCCACCAATTTGCCTTCCGTTCCATCTTCCTTTATGGAGAGCAGGCGTTTTACCCACGCGCCTCCGCCGGCACCCATTATCAGCCATTTGAAGTCTATGCGGCGGAATCCGAGGCATTTCAGGAGCAATATAGATATTGGTCGAATTTCTATCGCGGGCGGGCGCCAGCACCGGCGGGAACAGCAGAGGGCTTAGAGACTTTCAGCGTGGCGCAACAGATCGCCGCCCGGCATTTCATCGGCGATGAGACCGTCGGTTACAAGACCAGTCTCTGCGCGCGGGACCTGGCCATCTACAGTATGATGTTCCTTGGTGGCTTGATCTATCGGCGCTATCGTTGGCGGATCCGCCCCCTGCCCTTGTGGTTGTATCTCATCGCTGGTTTAGGACCGATCGGGTTGGATGGCTTCAGCCAACTTTTGAGTTATCCGCCATTTGAACTTTGGCAGGTGCGTGAAACTGAACCGATATTCCGCCTGGTCACTGGTGGTTTGTTCGGGTTGATGAGCGCCTGGCTTGGCTTCCCTTATATTGAGCGATCGATGCAAGATATTCTTGAGCAGTTGGGGAAAAGCGATACAGCAGCCGGTGAGCCACAGGAATTGACGGTTTAGTCATCCTCCGCTGGCTTGCTCAAACGCGACAGGCGCGCATCCATTTTGCCCGTATCCTTTTCCGGTTTTCTAGATTGGCGGGGATCGGGCTCTTCATCAATAATCTCGAATTTGGCGAAGCGCGGCGGGCTCTCCGATGAAGCAGGTACAGGCGAGTTGTTGAGCAGATTCTCCAAGCTCTCTTTGGTCTCATTTAGTTTGTCACTGACCGAATCCAATATCGTTTTATCGCCCCCGCCCGAGCCCTCGATTGGAATACTGGTGCGACGAGGAGCTTTGTTGCTGGCATCAGTTTGTCGACGAATACGATTTTCCTGGCTAGCGAGCGCTGTTTCCAGCGTGCCCAGCTCTTGCATCAGGTGTCTGGTTAACAGGCGATGATCTCTCAATTCCGCTTCCGCGATCGTCAATTGCTGCTGCTTCATATTAAGCTGCCCTTGCAGGCGCCGTGCCGTAAACTCATCATCAGATTGCAGCAAGCTATCCACCTCTTCGTCCAGTTCCAGCGCTTCTTGCATCAAGCGATCAATTTTCGCTTGTATTTCGTCTTCATAAGCTATCGCTTCTTCCAAGCGTTGACGCAGTGTTTGTGCCGAGCGGCGGGGGTCTTTCCGCGCTTCTTCGGCATCCAATTTGATACGTGCCAAAGGAGAGCGCGGGTTTTTGCCCAGCAGATCATTCACTTGCGCATTAACCAAGGTCGCGATTTTGTCGAACAGGCTTGACATAACTCAGTTTCTCATTCCTCTGTTTGACGCTAGCTTCTATTATAATGCAAACTGGCGGCGAAATACCGCGGTCAGTCGGCCAGTGAAACAAGCATTTTTATGACCAGTTTAGCGCAATTTGCCAGGCGTCGATCGCCCGATGCCAACCAGCGTTGGAGATGGGGGATTGGATCCAGGTCAGAAAGCAGCTTGAGCTGTTCTGTCTCCAGCTCGTCTGATTCCAGCCAGCGGCGCAAGGCATTGCAAGCTTCGTAGGCTCCCTCGCCCTGGATTTGATCGCCCAGGAGGCACAGCAATGTGAGAAGCGATTCCAAGCCAATATCCCGGGAAGCCGCCCCCAAGGACCAAAAGGCAGTGGCGCGGCTGTTGGCATGGGTCGAAGCCAAGCGCGAAAGATGCTCGACGATCTGTCGCTGATCCTCGGTTGACAGGCGAATCCGCAGCAAATCGCGGCTTAGATTGTCGCTATACAAGTCCGGTGCATCGGAAGAAGCTTCGAGCCCGTTGGCGCGTTGTAGCATCAAGGCGAGTTGAAACAGGGCGTTTTCCCGCAGATCAAAGTCTCCGCTCGCCAGTTCAAGATATAGCTTGTTGAGCGCGCGTTGACGATAGATTTTTTTCATGGCATCGGCTCTTGCGTCTTAACATAGATACTGGCTAGGCTATCGTGGTACTCCACCTGCCAATCCCCCGCGAAATCGAGTTGCCTTGCCAGCCCGCTTTCGGTTTCGATCAAGGCAATATCGATTTCCCACTTGTCGAATATCTTGCGCCACTTCGGTGAACCAGTGGCGGCGGCATTGTATTCAATGAGAAAGTCACGATAGAGGTCGGTGCGGCCGTCAATGAACACTGGAAAATCCGCTGCCCAAAAAAGCAGATAGCCACCCCAGTTATAACTGTTAAAGAGGTTGCCGTTGAGCCCTGAATTGTTTAGATAATCAACAGCCTCAAGGGGAAAGTTGATCGCTGTCAGCTTGTGAACTGTATTCGGGTGGCTCACATGAGCGATATGCGCAATTGTTCCTAGCGCCACCAATATGATAAGCAAGAGATTGAGGGCGATGCGATCTGGCGTTTCGATTGATCTGCGCTGGATGATCCAGCCGCGTCGGCTCAATATTTCAGCGTAATGCGTCATGGCAACTGGCAGAGCTGCGATAGCGAATAGGGGCAAATTACGCGCGGAGAGCAACGCCATAAAGAGTGTCCCGCCACAGAGCAAGCACTCGGTGAAGTCGAACCGGCGGCTGGCCAAGACTGCCACCATCAGCAAAGCTAGCGTGATCAGAAAGCCCCAGGTAGAGGGCTGGCTAAAGTCGGGCGGTTGCCACTCTTGAATCAGGTCGCGCAAGCCGCTTATTTTCAATGTTTCGAAGGGCACTGCGAATAGATCGACTCCCAAGGGGTTAAACGCTAGCGGCACCAGCGAGAGCAGGGACAGCAGCAACAACTTCCCTATGCGCTTGGCTGGGATGATTGTATCCCCCATACCCAAAATACCGTTGAGCCATTCCCCAAGCGCAAAGGCAGCCAGAAAAAGAGAAGCGATGATGTAACCGCCGTGCAGATTGCCCCAGAGCCACAGCAGCCCGGGAAGAATCCACAGGTATGCAGGCTGGTTGCGTTTCCAACGATAGAGCAAGAAGACCAGAATAGCGCTGAAGAGAAAAGTGAACATCTGTGGACGAGGCGACCAAAACACAGCGGCGCAGGCGGCGCCAGAGACCAGCAGAAAGCCGCGCAGATAGATGGTGCCCGTTCCTGCGCGATAGATGAAATACATACCACTTGTCGCTAGTATTGACACGAAGAGAGTCAAGCCGAGATAGCCTGCGAGATTCCACAAGCCAACCATGACAATTTGGGCAAAGGCACTATGGTTCTTGTGCAAGGCGTCGGCGAAGGTATGTGAGAAGGTATCGTGATAGATGGGGGCACCAGTTTGCAGGATGTGCTTCCCTACCCGGAGGTGCCACCACATATCCGGATCGAGCGCCGCCCGGCTTGACATGGCGAAGAGCAGCAGAAAGACGATGATCTTTGCCGCGCGTTCGGTTGTCAGGGTGCGCAGCCACAATATCATCAGCGTGGACCTTCAGCTATCACTCTCGTATTAAGACCGCTTTCGGGACTAAAATTATCTCGGGGAGAATTGAACCATCTAGCAGCCTTTATCCGCATTATGAGTTATCATTATATGCGCTGAGCTTTAACAAAACTGTACCGAAAAAGGAACCCTACCATGTCAGATGTATTCGCCCTTTACCGGATTCAACAGCTTGAACTCGATATCATCCAGCAAAGCAAACGGATCAAGGTGATCAATGCCACATTGGAAAACGATGCTTCCCTTCAAGATGCCGAAGAATTGTTTAATGTAGCAAAGACCGAGTTTGACGATGCGACCAGGCGCGCCAAAGACATGGAACTGGAAATCGCGGCATTGGTAGATAAACAGCAAAATGCCGAGACACGCCTGTACAGCGGAGAGGTAAAGAACCCGAAAGAATTGCAGGATATGCAAATGGAGATTGAATCGCTGGGACGGCGCAGGACAACCCTGGATAACCTATTATCGGATATCGGCACAGAACGGCAAGATTTGCAAAACGCGCTTGAGGCTCGTGAACAGGAGCTGAATGAATTGAAGCAGAGCCGCGAAGAAGAGCAGCAGGAGCTGTTGAGCGAAAAAGCGGAGCTCACCGATAGCGTCAATGGAATGCTGGCGCAGCGTCGAAAGGCGGTTAAAGAGATTCCGGCAGATTTATACCAGGTTTACAACAACATGCGGACGGCGAAATCGAACCGACCGCTTGCCATACTAAAAGACAATGCCTGCACGATTTGTGGGATCGAGCAGAACAATATCGTTATCACCGCGATCAACCGCTCGGCAGGGTTGGTCAACTGTCAAAATTGCGGCAGAATCCTGATCAAAATGTAAGCAGCGTTAACGGCGAAGCAGGCGAGTTCAGCGCGTAGGCAGCAGAGCCGTTAGAGCACCAATTGTATCAAGACGCTTATGCCCAGGAAGACAATCAGCGGGCTCAGGTCGATGCCGCCCAAGGGAGGCAGGGCGTTGCGAATTGGCGCAAGGACTGGCTCGGTCACCTGGTAGAGAAAGTTGGCAATTGGATTGTTGAGGTCGATATTGGGGATCCAACTCATCAATACGCGAGCGAGCAGGATAAATTGATACACTTGTAATGCCCAGTATAAGATTAGAAATAGTGTGCCCATCAGTTGATTCACCTTTCATCTCACAGTATTGTCTAACGTCGTTCACCAAAGATCGCGCGTCCTACACGAATGATGGTCGCCCCTTCTTCAATGGCGATCGGATAATCATTGGTCATACCCATGCTCAACTCGGGCAGCGGCGTCTGCAAAGAAGGAGCCAATTCCTGGCGCAAGGCATACAAGTCTGCGAAGACCGCTCTGATCTCATGCTCGGCGCTGTTGAAGGGCGCCATCGTCATCAGTCCCTTCACTCGCAGGTTGGGTAGTGCCATAATCTCGCTGATCTCGCTCCACAGATTATCCTTCACTTCATTGTCTCGATACCAATTGTAACCCGCAAGACCGTATTTAGATGCTTCTCCCGACACATTGATTTCCAGCAGGATATCCAACTGTCGGTTCATTTCTGCGGCAAAGCGCGATAGTCTTCGCGCCAGGCGGAGGCTATCCACCGATTGCACCGTATCGAAAAGGGATAGCACTTGCTTGGCTTTGCGGCTTTGTACATGGCCAACCATGTGCCAGGTCAATGGACAGTCTAGCATTTCGTTGACCTGTGGTATTTTCGCTATACCTTCTTCTACGCGATTTTCCCCCAAATGTTGCAAGCCAGCTGCAGCAGCGAGCAAGATATCCTCGACTGATTTTTGTTTGCTGATAGCGACCAGCGTGATCGCAGAGGGCTGGCGATTTGACTTGGCGCAAGCATCCGCAACGCAATCTTGAACCCGCAGGATATTTTCGGCAATGCTCATAAGGATATCACCACGCCGAAGCGTCCAGTCGCGCCTTGTTCTGCCCGATGCGAATAGAAGTCCTGCGTATTGTCATAGGTACAGATTTCCACAATCTTAACATTAGTAACTCCATGGCGCAGCAAATCCAAGCGATTGGCGCCCCATAAATCAAAATATGGTCGCTGATCAACCGGGTGGCGCCAGATGATATCAGCGCTGTGACCGAAATATGATTCCGCCGCCGCCGCCACTTCCTCGCCAACTTGATAATTACGACAGGATATCGCCGGTCCAATGACAACCTCGATGTCCTCGGGTCGGCTGCCGAAGGACTTCCGCATCATGCCTACTATCTTGCCAGCCATGCCTTTGACGGTGCCGCGCCAGCCAGCATGCCCCAGTCCAATGGCAGGCGTTGCTGGATCGTAGAACAAGAGCGGCACACAATCGGCATACCGCATGACCAGTGGCGTGTCAGCCAGGTTGGTGATGATGGCATCCGCTTTTTTCAGTTGACCGTTGCGCTTTGTCTCGTCAGTGACAAGCAAAGTATCGACACCGTGGACCAGCCAAGTGCTGACCGCGCGCTCGCCATTAAGGCCCGCGGCAGCATAGAGACGTCTGTGATTCTCCTTAACGGCATCAGGGTTGTCACCGATTGAGGCGCCCAGGTTGAGCGAGGAAAAATGAGACTCACTAACACCGCCATGACGGGTGAAAATGCCATGCCGGAGGCCGCCCCAGGCTCCATTACGATAGAAACTAAGACCGGATTGACAGACTTGTTGCAAGGGATCTGCCCTCTTCATGTCTCGATTGCAGCTGTCTACACAATTCATTCTACACCAGCATGGCTTGGTGTTCGGGTTCTGCAGGCGTCAATTTGAAGGCGCATAGCAAACTTATAGATCCATCAGATTTTCGCGTTACAATTATAGGTGACTACTATTGGATTATTCAGCCTGAAGATTGACCAATGTCGAAGGAAGCGCCAGTATACAGCAGCAACTTGCAGCGCCTGGAACAGCGAGCCAGAGGAGCAGGAAATTGGTTGCTCGATCTGGTCTTCCCGCCGGTTTGCGGCATCTGCGGCCGGGTGGACTTCCGATTGTGCGATGGCTGCGCATTGGCACTCAGCGACTTGCCAATCGAAATCGAGGGCCGACAGGTGGATAACCTGGACGCTGTCTGTGCTACCGGGCGGCATCAGGGTTTGTTACAGAATGCGGTGCAAGCCTTTAAGTACGATGGCGTCACCGAGCTCGGCGGGACCTTGGCTGCACGATTAGTGACAGGCTTGCACGGGCAGAGTTGGGCGATAGATTTGATCTTGCCGGTGCCGCTCTTCCCTAACCGGCAAGCAGAAAGAGGGTATAATCAGTCTTACTTACTGAGCCAGCCCTTGTCCCGCGCTAGCGGCATTCTTTGCAGAACCGACTGTCTCGCGCGGATACGTGACACAGAACAGCAAGCGCAGCTCTCGGGGGCGGAACGAGCCTTGAATGTGAGAGATGCTTTCGTCGCCAGTGAGGATGTCAGCGGGCTTTCGCTATTGTTGGTTGACGATGTCGTCACTACGGGATCTACACTGAGCCAATGCGCCGCCACTTTGCGGCAAAAAAGCGCTAAAGCTGTCTATGCAATCACGGTCAGTCACTCTTAACCAGCTAGTCATTCGTCAGGAGGTTGATGATGGAAGTCAGTATTCATGGAGATGGGATCAAAGTCTCGGAAGAGCTCGATCGTTATGCGCGGTCAAAAATCGACAGGCTCGATCGTTATCTTCCCAATATTGTGCACGTTGGGATTGAGTTGTCGATCATTCGCACGTATCGTGGCGCGGATCTCGCCATTGCGCAAATCACCGTGCAGCATGCCCGGGGCGCTATCCTGCGCGCTGAAGAAAAGATGGATATCGAGAATCGCGATACCATTCGTTTTGCCATCAACCGGGCGGTAGACAAATTGCATCGGCAAATCGATCGTTTCAAGAGCAAGCGCAAATCCAAGAACCAGCGGGTGCGCGACAGGTATCGCGCGACTATAGTGGAACTCGATATGGCGGAAGATGTGCCGCAATATGAGATGGCTGAAGCTGAAGAAGCAGCGCTGACCGAGATTATTCGCCGCAAAATGGTGCCACTGGTAACGATGAACGAAGAAGAGGCGATCGAACAATTGGAGCTGTTGGACCACAATTTTTATTTTTTCATGAACAGCGAAACGGGAAACGCCAACGTGCTCTACCGGCGGGAGAACGGAGGCTATGGCATCTTGGTCCCACAATAGCAAGCTGTCCTGCATGAGGGAGCGGTGGCGAGTGGAGCGGTTGACATGTCTAGCGCCCTTGCCACAGGGCTTGAAGCAGTTGATATTTTCGGTACTCGTACCAAGCCATCAGCAAAGATAATTTGAAACCGTGCCAGCGATCACGATAGCCAGCAAGCGTGACAAAACGCCAATAGAATTGACGCAGCGGTTGTAGCAGATAATTGTGCCCTCGTGGCCGGATTCCTTGGGCGAAGAGGATCTGCGCATCGTAATGAGCGTATTTCTCCTGCTTGGTTTTGAAATGGGCAAGGTCACGATAATTGTAATGAATTAGGGGGTTGCGCATGGTGCCTTCCTCGCCAACCAGCATGACCACCTCATGCACGATGCGCTTGGTATCGTAATACGCCTGCCCGACGCGGAGTAGTCTCGTCTGAAAATCGGGATACCAGCCAGCCCCTTTAGTCAGTACGCCAAAGATGTAGTTGTGCCGGGGCAAGCGCCAACCCGCGAATTCTTGAAAGCGGATTTTCTCGCGGATTTCTGCCGCCAAAGCATCGGTAATGCGCTCGTCAGCATCGACAAACAAGACCCAGTCTGTCATCTCATCGGCGGCATCGAGAGCGGCGTTGCGTTGCTCCGCGTAGTTTTCGAATTCATGTTGATAGATATCGGCGCCACAAGCTTGTGCAATCGCAACAGTGTCGTCGCTACTGAAGGAATCAAAGACGATGATACGGTCGGCAAAACGCAAGGTCTTGATACAATCGGCAATCTGCTCCGATTCATTATGAGTTAGCACTATGGCTGTGAGGTGCGCCATGATCTCGCCATATCGATGATCGTCCGGCGGGCGCGCTGCAACTCTTCTTCGGCGGAGTCACTGCCTTGTAGTTGACGCCGCATGCCCAGAATGACCAGCTGACACGCTATCCGATGTTTCCAGCTCGGATAATGTTTATCATATAATAATAGCCTACTTTTCCATAAATGGACTAAACTGCTGGGGCGTACTTGGGAGGTGCTCTGCCCGCCGAAGTGGGTTACATGCGCGCTTGGCACACACAGTATCCGCCAGCCCAGCTCTTTGATGCGCCAAGCCCAGTCAACTTCTTCGCAATAGATGAAGAAACGCTCGTCGAAAACGCCCGATTGCGCTATCACTTCGCCTTTGATCATCATGGTGGCGCCCAGGGTGAAATCGACATCGAAGGGTTCTGTTCCCTGGTACTTTTGGCGCGGATATCGTCCATTAAAGCTGCTCTCGACAAGGCGCCCGGGCAGGGGGAAAAACTCGGGCAGGAGCTGGCGCAGACCCGGAAAGCGAAAGGCGCTATGCTGAAAACTGCCATCGCCGAAAGTGAGCCGTGCCCCAACGACGCCAACATCTTCGCTAGAGTTTAGCGCCTCGTAAAGCAGCTTGGTGGCGCCAGGGTGCGTGGCTGTATCCGGGTTTAGCAAGTAGACGGCTTGGGGTAAGTCCTTTTGCTTTGCCCCATTGTCAAAGCCCAGTTGCCGCAGAGCTAGGTTGTTGGCGGCGGCGAAACCGATGTTTTTTGGGCTGGTGATCAGCTTGACTTGAGGGAATTGCTGGCGCACGATGGTCACGGTGTTGTCGGTAGAGGCGCTATCTACCAGCCAGATTTCAGATTGCAGGGTGCTGTTGTCCAAATCGTCAATCAGACTTTGCAAGGCGGCGACGATATCATCGGCGTTGTTCCAGGTGACCATTATGACCGCGATATCTATCATTCAGCACATCCCTGACGGGTCATTGTGTGGCGCTCGCTTGCGGATCAAGGATCATGATTGAGCGCATGCCGACGTGATTGTTGCGGATGCTGATGGCGACATCTTCGTGAATCAAGCCAGCCCAGCAATTTTGTGGATTGCGGGCTTGGGCTTTGGTGATGCGGATAGCGCCCCAGACCACCGACCGTTTTCCGGCAGGGAGATAGCGGTAGGTATTGCCGCTGGCTTGGTCAAAAGTCTCGATTAGATCCTCATCTTGTGCGATCGCCCAGCGATAAGGGAAGCTACCAGTAGAGGTCTCACATTGAATGCCGACGCGCCAAGCGCCCGACTCGTCGAACATGCCCAAGCTGCCAGCCAGCTGATCTTGTTGATAAACGGTGCCAGGTGGTGGACCGGTGGTGCGAATCGGCACATCGCCATAGTTGTCCACGGTCAAGCGAAAGACCAGCATATCGCCCAGGGGCACTGTGATTTGCTGCGAGCGCGCCAGTGAGGCGGCATCGTCCGGCTGCGGTAGCAATTCGCCTGGCAGGTGCCGGGTGGCATAATACCTGTCATCGTATGGCGCTACAGCGAAGGCGACTGCCACGCCGACGGCTTGGGGTTTGATTTCGGCATAGGGCTTGCCGCCGGTCTCTATGGTGAGTTGCCCTTCCATCCGCATCCGTTGGCCGACTTTGTCCTGCGCCAGCGCCACCATTTGATAGGTGCCATCGGGTGGCGGGTCGAGGCCCAAATCAATGCCGCCAGCATAATCAAAACGATGGCGGCCCGCTTCCCCATATTGCCGTTCTTCGACGCGGGCTGAGATGGGAATGCGCGCGCCATCGGGTCCCACAAGGTAGACATCAAGCGCCTCGACATCCTTTTCCAGGTAAACGTTAATGTTGACGCGGTCAGCGATGCCGTCTTGGTTAGGGGAGAAGATCGCGGGCGAAATCGTAAAATCCGAGATGATGGGCAGCGGCGTATCGCCTTGTTCGACCAGCAAAGTCCCGCTCTGGCTCATGGATTCGCCTTGGTCCGTCCGGGCATCCAAGCGCCAGGTATAGGCTCCGTTGGGGATCAGCCGGCGTTCGATTACGCCATAAACCGTCTCGCCATCGAGCAAAAAACCATCGACGACGCCACTGAAGAGCACCGTATATTCATCATCACCACGGGCTTGATTCTGGCGGAAATAATAGGTCTCCCGTGATTCCGAACTTAGCGAGAGGCTCACGACTGCGGGCTGCGACAGGGAATATTGAAATATCGCCAAGTCATCTTCTCTATCGGCGTTTGGGCTGATGGCAGCGCGATCAAAGCCAGCTTCGACGATTAGAGACAGTGGCGGGCGCAGAATCAAGCTGCCGACGACAATTACGAGAATGACGCCAACAGCGGCGGCAAGCAACATGACGGGAACTGGGATACGCATGCTTGATTATCCTCTTTTAGTTGACCGTTCCGCTCGCGAGAAAGAGTAGCGCATTGTATTGGCAGACATAGCAGATCCAATGGCTAATATGCCAACCTAGTCTACTGATGCCATTCTATACTAACAAGACCTGAACGATTTGCGGCCTCCGATAATATCTGGTTGAGAAAGGCGCTACTGTATTGAGACGTTCCAAATTACACAGGCGGTCTTTACATTTGAGCGAAAACTAGGCTACACTTCGCCTGCTATAGAACTATTGAATCGCGACAGATAAAGAGCGCTTCCGTGACAAGTGATTTAACGCAGCAATTCAACCAGTCCCTCAATGCTCATCCACAGAGCAATGGCTTGTTTGAACTTCCGCTGCTGTTGCTACATGACCAGGTCGTCTTTCCAAAAGTTCTCAGCATGATCCCCCTGACCAGCCGAGCGCATGATAATGCATACCTGGATGCCCAGGAGCAGGAGCAGACGCTGATCGCTTGTAAGTTGAGGGCGCCGTTATTGAGCGGGGCGTTGATAGACCCTATTCGTATCGACCAGATCCATACGGTCGGCACAGAAATTGCCCCTGGCAAATTTATGGAGCTGGGTGAAGGGAAGATACAACTTCTGGCGCAAGGCAGACGACGGGTGGAGATAGTCGATGTGCGCCAAGATGGAACGTACCCGGTGGCGGTCGCATGTTTGCCCGCTGTCGACAATGTGGCGGCGGAAAAGCTCGAATTCCTCGCCAATGCGCTGATTGAACTGTTCAAGCACAACAGCCAATATCACGAAGCGATGCCAGACAATGTGATCCAGTATATTCTGTCGCTCAAAGACCCGAGCCAGCTTTGCGATTCCCTGGCTTCAATTCTTCCTCTAGGTGCTGAGGACTTGCAAGAGCTTTTGGAGCTGCACGATATCGAAAAGCGCATGCAACGGCTAACTGCCCTGCTCACATCAGATTTGCAAGACAATGAAATCCACGATGAAGTACATTCGCGGCTGCAGGATGAGATCGCTGCCAATCAACGGGAGATGTACCTGCGCGAACAAATACGTATCATTCAGCAGGAACTAGGCGATGGCGATGTCTTCCAGCAAGAGATGCGCGAACTTTCGGAGAAAATTCACACAGCCAACTTGCCGGGGGAAGTATATCAAAAGGCGATGAAGGAACTCTCTCGCTTGAGCGTCATTCCGCCAATGTCGCCGGAATCGGGGGTGATCCACACCTACCTTGATCGATTGCTGAACCTGCCTTGGCAAAATGCCAGTGAAGAGAATCTGGATTTGAAGCACGCTGAAGACATACTCGAAGGCGCGCACCATGGGTTGAGCAAGGTAAAGGCGCGTATCATCGAGCACATTGCGGTACGTAAGCTGGCGCAAGGCAAAATGAAAAGCCCGATATTATGTTTTGTGGGACCGCCCGGCGTCGGCAAAACATCCCTGGGAAAGAGCATTGCCGAGGCGCTCGGTTGCAAGTTTTTGCGCATCAGCCTGGGCGGCTTGCGCGATGAAGCAGAAATACGGGGACATCGCCGGACTTATATCGGTTCTATGCCCGGGCGTATCTTGCAGCAAATGGAACGCGCCGAGACGGTCAACCCGGTATTTGTGCTGGATGAAATCGACAAGATGAGTTCCGATTTTCGTGGGGACCCGGCCTCGGCTTTGTTGGAAGTGCTGGATCCGGAGCAGAACAAGAACTTCGTCGATCACTATTTAGAAGTGCCATATGACTTGTCGAAGGTGACATTCATCACCACCGCTAACGATTTGTACTCGATACCGGAAGCGTTGGAAGATCGCTTGGAGGTGATCGACTTCAAGGGCTATTCCGAAGAGGAAAAGATACAAATTGCGCGGCGATTCCTGATCCCAAAACAGCTCGAAGCCAATGGCATCGCGGAAGCGGACATAAGATTCTCAACCGCGGCTTTGCAGCATATAATCAGGCACTATACCTACGAGAGTGGCGTGCGTAATCTCGAGCGCGAGATCGCCAACATATGCCGCAAATGTGCCCGGCAAGTGGCGGCCGGACGCGCTTACCCGCGCCGAATTAGCCCGGCCGGCATTGAAAAGTATTTGGGTCCCCCACAGATGCTGGATTCAAAGGTAAATCGCAATGATGCTATAGGTATTGTCAGTGGCTTGGTCTGGACGCCCAATGGTGGGGAGATACAGACGATCGAGGTGACGCTGGTGCCCGGCAAAGGCAACCTGATGCTGACGGGGCAACTGGGGGATGTGCTGCAGGAATCTGCACATATTGCGCTCAGTTATTTGCGCGGGCGGGCGCAGGACTTCGATTTGCCGCCCGAAGATTTTGAAAACTACGATATCCACATTCACATGCCAGAGGGCGCCGTGCCCAAAGACGGTCCTTCCGCGGGTATCACTTTGGCTGCCGCGCTGATCTCCTCTTTTGCTGAGCGGGCTGCCAGCGCTGACTATGCCATGTCGGGGGAGATTACTCTCCGGGGGCAGATCCTACCAGTTGGCGGCGTGGTGGAGAAGATCCTCGCCGCGCGGCGGCGGGGCATCCCGCATATCATTTTGCCCAAAGATAACCGTAAGGACCTGCATGACCTGCCAAAAGCGGTGATTCGCGCTATCTCGATCAAATTTGTTGAGAACATGCAAGAAGTGCTGGAACTGATTTTGCATGAGCCACCAGCCAGGCGGCAGCGCGATATAGAAGCGGAACAACGGGAAAACGACAAGCAAGATAACAGCAATAACGATCGTTGAAATTGCTATTGCTGTCAAGTTGCCTCTCGCTAAGAGGCCAGTCGTAGGGCGAACGGACATTAGCCTATGGGACAGCATCATTAGCTTATGGTATCCTGCAAATCATTATGTCGAGCCAATGCCAGATCCGACAGATAGCACAGTTGATCATCGTCGCTGTCTTGCTGTGCGGCTGCAATTTTTTGAGCCAGCCAACCGCAACACCGACAGTCATCCCCACCGCTACCGAAACGCCAACTCGCTTGCCGACCGCAACACCGATCAGCAGCTTCACACCCACAGCAACCATTAGCCCAACAGCAACAGCGAGCCCCACGGTAACGCACACGCCCACTTCGACACCGACGCCAAAGCCTACAGCGACGCCATCGATAACGCCATTGCCAGTGGCGGATTATGTCTTTGACAATTGGCTGGTGTCTGATCTCCCAGCAGAGGTCAAAGACGGCATCGCCAACCCGATGGTTTTATTCCTCAGCTCCAACAATCAGCGATCGATCGCCAATATCGCCACGGCTCAACCTTTCACCGGCATCCAAACGCTGTTTTTGGCTGCTCCCGCGCGGTCTGGTGGGCGCATTCCGGTATTGGAAGTGGATTCGATTGCGCCGTTGGAGGTCTTCCCGGCGCGGGCGGGAAACGGCTTGGCATTTGTCAAGACAGATGGCGATGTGACTAGCAATGGCTTGTACATACTCGACTTGACAAGCGGCTTCAGCGCGCGGGTGCTGCCCGGTGACAATCCGCTGGTACAACGTGGATATTTTACGCCGCCGGATTGGTCGCCCGATGGTGCTCAGCTGGCAATGGCGGTCGCCACTGGTTACGACATTGATATCTACATTTATGCCAAAGATGGCTCTGGCAGGACGAATATCACCAACAGTGGCGCGATTGATCTTTTTCCTCGTTGGTCGCCCGATGGCAGATATATCGCTTTCGTTTCCGATCGGGCGGATTGCCCAAGCTGGATACCGGGAGAAGCAAATTTTTGCGATGCTTTAACCGAGGCAATGCCCCGCGGCGGGCATGTTTACATCTTTGAGATCGCGACGAATACAGTTCGGCGAATTTCGGACGTGATCGTATCCGAGCCACCCTATTGGATCAACGCAGGCATGTTGGCTTTTGCCACTGGCGATCCCTTCGATTTGCTGAACCCGCAGCGCCGGATTTGGCAGGCGAATATCAGCACTGGCGCGGTTAAGGAAATCCGTTTGCCAAATAGCGGAAATGCCAGTTACTTGTCTGAAGCTTGGTCACCAAATGGCGACGCGGTACTGGTACAAATCGCCGAGAGCAATAATCGCATCGTACTGCTCAACAGCGATGGCGCCTTGCTGAGCCAGGATGGTGAATTGGACTTTCCCCGTTTTGCCATGACAGCGGCTTGGTCGCCCGATGGCGGGCGCATCGTCATTGGGGGATCTTCGGGTCAATGCCCCTATGGCATTCGCGTCAAGAATAGCACGCTTGGCAATGTCGCCAGTGGCAGCCCACCACCCAGCATGTGCGAGCCGCGCTTTTCTCACGATGGACAATATATTGCCTTCACTGGCGTCAACCCGAGTGTGGATGGGCGCAAGGATATATATGTGGCAAATGCAAACGGATATGGCGCCAGCAGCATCACCAGTGATTTGCGCGGTCAAGTGGAATTGATTGGCTGGGTGGGCGGCTGACCATAGCCTTATACGCTTTGGAAAGTTATAGTCGCTGTGTTCAATCAGTCTATGGCAGGAGCAATGCAATGACCAAGCTCGAGGGAAAAATCGCGTTAGTTACCGGTGGCGGGCGCGGCATCGGCCGGGCAATTTGCCTGGAATTGGCGGCGCGTGGTGTAACAGTTATCGTCAACTACAACCGTAGCGAATCGGCAGCGGCCGAAGTAGTCGCTCAAATCGAAGCGGCAGGCGGCAGCGCGCAAAGCAAGCAAGGCGATGTCAGCGATGAAGCCCAGGTGACAGCCTTGTTCAAGGCGGTCATTTCTGAATTCGGCACGATTGACATCTTGGTGAACAACGCTGGCATGACGCGGGACAATGTCATTATGATGATGAAACCGGACGACTTCGATGCGGTGATCGAGACCAACCTGCGCAGTTGCTGGCTCTGTTGCAAGACAGCGGCGCGCACGATGATGCGCAAGCGAACTGGCAGCATCATCAATATCACCAGCGTGGTCGGTATCGCTGGCAATGGCGGGCAGAGCAATTATGCCGCCAGCAAGGCTGGCATCATTGGTTTGACCAAGTCGCTGGCAAAGGAGCTGGCTGTTCGTGGTGTACGCGTGAATGCGGTGGCGCCCGGCTTCATCGCGACGGATATGACCGCCGACCTGTCCGACGAGGTCAAAGACAAGGCACTAGAAGCCATCCCGCTGGGCAGGATGGGCGCCCCGGAGGAAATCGCCAAGGCAGTCGCATTCCTGGCTTCATCAGACGCCGCTTATATCACCGGGCAGACCTTGGTCGTTGATGGTGGCATGGTGATGTAAGACAATGGAGTTTTATCAACTGGAGGACAACGATGAGCACAGTATTCTCAAAGATTATCGCCAAAGAGATTCCAGCCGATATCGTCTACGAAGATGAATTGGTGATGGCGTTTCGTGATATTGCTCCGAACGCACCGGTCCATGTATTGATCATCCCCAAACGGGAGATCGCCACCGCCAACGATGTCAAGCCGGAGGATGAGCCGGCTTTGGGACGGATGTTTACCGTGGCAGCCAAGATCGCGAGCGATGAAGGCATAGCCGCTGATGGGTATCGACTGATCGTCAACTGCAACAAGGTCGGCGGGCAGGAAGTCTTTCACCTGCACATGCACCTGGTGGGCGGTCGCAACCTGGGACCGATGCTGGCAAGGAAAAAGTGAGCAGGGAGATTTAAGCCCCCACTCGGGTTTAGTGAGTTTAGCCGCTGTCGGTCTCTTCAGTATCGGCGCTAGCCTCTTCGGCTGTTCGATCGTCGCTATCTGATTGTTCGTCTTCGACTGTGTTGGTATCAGAATCAGCGGGCTCGTCGACTGAGGTTTCAGTCGATTTTGCTGCCGCGTCGTCATTTGGGGACGGCTCATCATCCTCTGGCTCCGCCCCTGCTGCTGATTCGGCATCAGCGCTTTCCGCTTCAACTTGGTCGGTACTTTCCTCAGCAGCGTCTGTGGCAATTTCTTCAGCGTCGGTGTCCTGCGGGCTTTCCTCTTGCAGGGACGGTTCTGTATCCCGGTTCCACCAATTTGCGGGCGTGGCGGCATCGATAGCTTGCAGGATCGAGGCGGCAGATGGAATCCCTTCCGATTCGATGGTGACACCATTGACCCGGATCGTGGGGGTGGTGGTCACGTCTTCATTTTGGGCGGCGCTGAGCGTCTCCATGATATCGGCGGAATTGAAGCAGTTAGTGAATGCAGTGCGGTTCAAGCCCAGGCTTTCCACACCCGACAACAAGCGATTTTGTGAAAAGGCTGTATTGCCATAGCGCGTCTGCCAATCAAAGAGCACATCGTGCATCTCCCAGAACATGCCTTGTTGCCCAGCGCAGAGTGCCGCTTGTGAGGCGCCCGGCGCATTGGGTATCGAGCCAGTTTGCAATGGCACGTAGCTGAAGAGGATTTGCCCCTCACGAACCCGCTCTAGTATTTGGTCCAGGCTATCGCTATGAAATGCCTCGCAACCGGGGCAGGCAAAGCTGGAATATTCTTCCACGATGACTGGCGCGTCAGGATCTCCCAAGCGGGGATAGCCCTCCTGCGAATACGATCTTTGAATACCTTCATAATGTTGGGAGAGCTCTTGGGGAATGAAAGTATCGACCGGCTGATTAGAGACGATGACCATAGCGACTGCCACCACCGCCACCAGTACGATGGCGATGAGCAGGAGCTGGCGTCGATTTTGGCGGCGTTGTTGCCGGCGGCGCTGTCTTGCTTGACGAGTGCGACTCTTTTTTGCCATGGAATGATTGACCTCAAGTGATATGGGCAAAGCTATTGATGGTTGAACATTGCAAGTCTACTCGACAGTTTCTTGTTTGTAAAATGACAAGTTGGGCTTGGATGATCGCGCGAAGAAACCTGCTGTGGAGGAGAGCTGGACGCTGTCGAAGACCACAGGAGTCACAGTAACAGAAGCGGCAATAATTTGGTACACTGCTTAGAATTCTTACCAAGGACATTTTTATCTAATCATGATTGGTAGACAGGGCATTGCGCAGCTAGAACGCTGACAAAAAAGGACAGGGCTATGAACGATAATTTTGGCACCAGAGGGAAATTGGCGACGGGCGATGGCGAAGCGATCATTTATCGCTTGAACAAGTTGAGCGAGGCTGGCTTTGGCAACGTTGACAAGCTGCCTTTCAGCATCAAAATCCTGCTGGAAAATGCTTTGCGCAATCAGGATGGCTTGCACTTCCACCCAGACGATGTCAAGAACCTTGCATCATGGGATGCGCAGAATTACGACCCAGTGGAGATCCCCTTCAGCCCAGCCCGCGTTATCCTGCAGGATTTCACTGGTGTGCCCTCGCTGGTGGATTTGGCGGCTTTGCGGAGCGCTATGGCGCGCATGGGTGGTGATCCGCAAAAGATCAATCCACAGGTGCCGGTCGATCTGGTGATCGATCACTCTGTGCAAGTAGATGTCTTTGGCAGCTCAGACGCGATTATGCGCAATGCGGAAATGGAGTTTGTGCGCAATCGTGAGCGCTATGAATTCTTGCATTGGGGGCAGAAAGCTTTTGAGAATCTCAAAGTTGTACCGCCGGCCACCGGCATCGTGCATCAAGTCAATTTGGAATATCTGGCGAATGTGGTGCAACGCTATCAGGATCCGCATGGCGATGGCTCAGTATTACTACCGGATTCGCTGGTCGGCACAGATAGTCATACGACCATGATCAATGGCTTGGGCGTGCTTGGTTGGGGTGTTGGCGGTATCGAAGCGGAAGCAGCCATGTTGGGCCAGCCAATATATATGCTGATGCCGGAAGTAATCGGCTTCAAGTTAGTGGGTCGCTTGCCAGAGGGCGCCACCGCCACCGACCTTGTCTTAGTGGTCACGCAGATGCTGCGCGCCAAGGGAGTTGTGGGCAAATTCGTCGAATTCTATGGATCCGGCTTGAGCAGCATGACCTTGCCCGACCGGGCGACCATCGCCAACATGGCGCCGGAATATGGCGCAACTATGGGTTTCTTTCCGGCCGATGATGAGGTGCTCAGTTACCTGCGCCGCACGGGGCGAGATGAAGCGCTGGTTAGCTTGGTGGAAGCCTACTGCAAAGAACAAGGATTGTTCCGCAGTGATGGTATGGCTGACCCGGAATACAACGATACGCTGGAGTTGGACCTGAGCACGGTGGAGCCGAGTGTGGCTGGTCCTTTGCGGCCCCAAGATCGTATCTTGGTGCGGGATCTCAAGAGCAGATTCAATCAAGTATTGACCGCGCCGCTGGGTCCACAGGGTTTTGCTTTGGCGGGCGAGCAATTGGAGAGCGCTGGCAGCTTTCAATCCAATGGAGACAGCGCCGAGCTCAAGCACGGTTCGGTAGTTATCGCCGCCATCACCTCTTGCACCAATACCAGCAATCCATCGGTGATGGTTGCCGCTGGTTTGCTGGCAAAGAAAGCCAACGAACGCGGTTTGACTAGCAAGCCCTATGTCAAGACCAGCCTGGCGCCTGGTTCCAAAGTGGTCACCGAATATCTCGATCGCGCCGGCTTGACGCCGCATTTGGAAGCTTTGGGTTTCCACACCGTCGGCTATGGCTGCACTACTTGCATCGGCAATAGCGGTCCCTTGCCGGAGCCGGTTCGGGAGGCTATCCACGAGGCTGATATTGTGGCGGCATCGGTGCTTAGCGGCAATCGCAACTTTGGCGGGCGTATTGGTCCCGATGTGCGCGCTAATTTCTTAGCTTCACCGCCGCTGGTGGTCGCTTATGCGCTGGCGGGGACGGTGGATATCGACTTGAATCAGGAACCGATCGCCAAAGGCAGTGATGGGACAGATGTCTACTTGCGGGATATCTGGCCCAGTCAGGGAGAGATCTTGCAGACGGTGCAGAACAGCCTCGATGCCGATATGTTCCGGGACCAATATGGCAATGTCTATGATGGCAACCCGCAATGGAATGCGATCCCCAGCACCGACGAACCGGTTTACCAATGGAGCGATAGCAGCACCTATATTCAAGAACCACCTTTCTTCGTCGACCTGCCGGCACAAGCGCCACCGATCACGCCAATCATCGATGCCCGCGTTATGGTCAAAGGCGGGGATTCGGTGACGACCGATCACATCTCACCAGCCGGCGCTATCGCTATCAATGGTCCGGCGGGGCAGTACCTGTTGGAGCGCGATGTCAGCCCGCAGTATTTCAACAGTTTCGGTTCTCGCCGGGGCAACGATCGGGTGATGACCCGCGGCACCTTTGCCAATGTACGGTTGCGCAATTTGCTGGTGCCGGGCAGCGAGGGCGGTGTCACCTATTATCTGCCGACGATGGAGCAGATGCCGATCTATGAGGCATCGCTGAAGTATCAAGCGGATGGCACACCGTTGATTGTGCTGGCTGGCAAGGATTATGGCATGGGTTCATCGCGCGATTGGGCAGCCAAGGGGACCTTGCTACTCGGTATCAAGGCGGTTATCGCCGAGAGCATCGAGCGCATCCACCGCAGCAATTTGGTGATGATGGGCGTGTTGCCGCTGACCTTTGCCGAGGGCGAGTCCTATAAATCGCTAGGGCTGACCGGGCATGAGTTTTACGACATCCCGGTTAGCGATAGGGTTAAGCCCATGGATAAGCTGACGGTCACGGCGAGAGATGACGCTGGCAATGAAACGCAATTCCAGGTGACTGTCCGGCTGGATACGCCGGTGGAAGTCGAATATTATCGCAATGGTGGTATCTTGCACACGGTATTGCGAAATTTCCTGGCAGAATAAGGCGAGTTGCCATCGCATTTTCTGGTGCGTCCAAGAGGGCGCACTTATTCTTTTTGCTTAAACTTTTCGGAAAGATACAATTTACTGCCCCGGGTGAAAGAAACCGCGGTTTGGGAGCAACGCCGATGTATCCTTTGCGCGTCAGCCATCGTCTTCTCATCACTATATTTGTCTCCCAGAGTTTGTTCTCTGCGGCACAGATTTCCATCATCACATTGCACTCGATCGCGGCGGGCATCCTGGGCGGTTCGGATGCGGCAGCGGGCTTGCCAACTACGGTGGTGACTTTCTCACAATCGTTGATGGCGTATTTCATGGGTATCATCATGGGGCGTTATGGTCGCCGCATGGGCATGTGTACGGCTTATGGATTTGGTGCGCTGGGCGCCATCCTGGGGACGATAGCTGTGCTCAATGGCATATTCCCCCTGCTTTTGCTGAGTTCTGTGGGGATGGGTATTGCCCGCTCCGGTTCACAGATGAGTCGCTTTGTGGTTGGCGAGATCTTCCCGGCAGACAAACGGGCGCAGATGATCGGGCGGGTGGTTTTTGCCGGCACAATTGGCGCGATCTTTGGTCCGGCGCTGGTCCAACCTAGCAGCCAGCTAGCGCAATTTCTTTCTCTCGATATCGTCTCCGGTCCTGCTTTGGCGCAAACTGAACTTTGGATGGCGGCGATACCCGGGGATCGTTCCTTGAGCGAGTTGACCACGGGACCTTGGGTGGTCGCCAGTTTCATGTACAGCATCTCTTTTTTGATCACTTTTTTTCTGCTGCGCCCTGAACCGGCCTTGATCGCGCGGCAATACTCCGAATTGCCAAAAGATAGCGCACAAGCCCAGGGCGGACAGAAGTTGGTAGATCTGTTGCGGTTGCCCAATGTGCAATTGGCAATCCTGTCGATGTTGATCAGCCAGACGGTGATGAGCACGTTGATGACAATCACGCCTTGGCACATGCACTTGGCTGATCATTCCAACGCCACTGTCTCGCTGGTGATCGCCGTGCATGTATTGGGCATGTTTGGTCTGTCGGCTTTCACTGGTTATTTGATCGACCGTTATGGGCGCGTCACCATGATGATCATCGCCGCGCTCACTTTGATCGCTTCGACCATCATATCGCCGTTGTCGACGCAGTTGCCGTACTTGCTGGCGGGATTATTCTTGCTCGGTTTGGGCTGGAATTTTGGCTATATCGCGGGTTCATCCATGCTGGCGGATGCTTTGAGCGGCAGCGAACGCACGCGGGTAGCCGGCTTCAACGATATGCTGGTGGCTTTTTCGGCCGGGCTTGGCACCTTGAGCTCCGGCTTCCTCTTCAGCGTGGGGGGCTTCATATTTGTCAGCGTCGGTGGGGGCTTGTTGGCTTTGCTACTACTCGGCTTGATTCGCACCTTGACGCTGAAACAACTGGCGCTGCAGGCGAGTTAAGACGCATCGGCTTGCTGCAAGAAATAGTGCTGTTCCACAAGCGCCAGCCAAGCCAAGCCGATGATGAAGGTGGAGCTGCCAAAGGCGATAGCGGTGATAATCGAATTGGCGATGGGGATTTGTTCCAGGATTTCACCGAGCAAGGCTTGCGCCAGGCGGATACCGACATAGCCGGCGATACCTCCACCCAGGATCACGGCAGCACTGGTGCCGAGCATCTTGCCTAGTTCTCGCTTGTTCAGGTCTTCGCCAAAATAGCTGCGATAAATATCGAGGCACATCCAGGCATCTGCGATAGAAATGCCCAATTGCTTCGCCAATTCCAGAGTGGGGGTCGGCACAGCACCGGATAGCGCCGCGCCACCAACTGTGCGCGTGATTTTCAGCAAGCAATCGTATCGGAGCTCTTGCAGGTCAAGTTCTTCCGCCATATTGTATCAGCCTGTCTTTGCGACAGTTGTCGACTATGCTAGACTTCGCCTTTATCATAGCCCATAAAGTTGAGACGATGCAAATCACGATTTTCACCGATGGCGCCTGTGACGTCCACGCTCAAAATCAGCCGGGGGGTTGGGCTGCTATTTTGCGCGCGGAGGATGATGATGGTCAGCTGGTCAAAGAGACCGTCATCAGCGGTGGCGCCGAACAAACCACCAATAATCAAATGGAATTGACGGCGGTCATAGAAGCCTTAAAGGCGCTCAATAAGCCCGCTGCCGTCACTATCGCCAGCGATTCCCGCTATGTCATCGATATCGCCAAGAAAAGCAAGAAAATCAGCAAAAACAAGGCGCTGTGGCAAGACTATTTTCGGGTAGCGGCAGATCATCAGATCTCATGGAAATATGTCGAGGGGCACGCGGGCAATGTGCTGAATGAACGTTGTGACAAGCTGGCAGTTGCTGAAAAGCGGAAATTGGCGCGGGCAACAGCCGATGGGGATCCCGAGCCAGCGCTGGAAGCCGATGTGTCGGTCAAGATCTATCTCTCCACGCAATATGCTCCGAAGAACAAGACAAGCGCCTGGGCAGCGCTGTTGGTGGAGGGTGGAGAGATCAAAGAAGCGAGTGGCTTGCTGCCAAATACCACAGAGCTAGAGGCGACGTTGATTGGCGCCATCGCCAGTTTGGAAGCCGCGAGCGATGGTGATGCCGCGTTATTCACGGCGCAAGAATATCTGGCGAAGGGCATGAATTATTGGTTAGAGGCTTGGGAGGCAAAAGGCTGGAAAACCAAAAGCGGCAATCCAGTCAAGTATCAGCAGCGCTGGCAGCGGCTGTGCGAACTGACAAAAGGGCGACAAGTCCATTTTCATTTTGTCAAATCGCGGGAGGGCAATCCCCATTTTGAACGAGGTAAAACGCTGGCGACAGAACTCGTAAAAGGCGCTTGATATGGCTGCTTGTGTTATAGTAAACCGATGATTGAATAAGAAGGGGCGGGATTTAGTTTATGCCGACTTATGCGAAGCGAGTGGCGCCTTTTGGCACAACGATTTTTACCGAGATCAATCAATTAGCGGCGCGGCACAATGCAGTTAACCTTGGGCAGGGGCGACCAGATTTTGATGGTCCCCAGGAGATCATCGATGCGGCTGTGGCGGCTTTGAAGAGTGACAGCGCCAATCAATACGCGCCAAGCCCGGGCTTGCCCAGTTTGCGGGAAGGCATCGCTCGCCATGCCAGTCTCTTTTATGGGCTGGATATCGACCCGGAGCAAGGCGTTATCGTCACCGCTGGCGCCACCCAGGGTGTGTTCAGCGCCATCATGGGATTGGTTGACCCCGGCGATGAAGTCATCATCATCGAACCTTATTATGACAGCTATGTGCCAGGGGTGCAGATGGCTGGCGGGAAGCCGATCTATGTGCCCATGCACCCACCCAATTGGACCTTCGATGAGGGAGAGCTGCGCGCCGCTTTTAGTGACAATACCCGCGCTGTCCTCCTCAACACGCCCAACAACCCTTCTGGGCGCGTGTATACCCGTGAGGAATTGCAACTTTTCGCCGATCTGTGCATCGAGCATGATGTGATTGTCATCTCCGATGAAGTTTATGAGCACTTGTATTTCGAGGGGCATCAGCATATCGCCATCGCCTCGTTGGATGGCATGTACGAGCGCACCGTCACCATCGGCAGCGCTGGCAAGACATTTGGCATGACCGGCTGGAAGATCGGCTGGGTCTATGGTCCGCCGGAGTTGATCACCGGTGTTTGGCGCTCGCATCAGTTCATCACCTTCGCCACCAACCACCCCACGCAGGCTGCTGTCGCTTATGCTTTTGGTCTGGGCAACAGCTATTATGAAGAATATCAAGCGCTTTACAGCCATAAACGCGATTTGGTGATGCAGGTGATCGAAGCGGCCGGCATGAGCGCGATTCAACCAGAAGGCACCTATTTCATCATGGGCGACTTCTCGCAGGTCTTTGATGGCAACGATGTGGAATTTTGCAAGTACCTGATTGAAGAGATCGGCGTGGCAACCATCCCGCCTTCAGCCTTTTTCAGCGCGACGCACCGTCACCATGCCGAAAACCACGTGCGCTTCGCCTTTTGCAAGAGTGATGAGACGCTGGAGCAAGCGGCTGAACGAATGCAAAAGCTGCGCCGCTGATTGAGTTAATCCCAAAGCAGCATCCACATATTTATCCAAATCTTAGGAAAATACCCTGCGGAAGGCTGGACAGCTTTTCGCTTTAATGATAGAATTGATTCCATCAGTTGATTTATCGCATTCATATGAGGAATAGTGGATATCAATCTCGGTTCTGACTTTCTCAATTACATCGTCAGGCAAGGATACCGCCCTGGCGATCGGCTACCGTCGATCCAGGAATTGACTGAAGATGCTCATTTGGATATGAGCGCCAACAAGGTGCGGGAGCAACTGGAGGTGGCGCGGGCGATGGGCTGGGTCGAGGTGCGTTCCAAGCGTGGCACGCGGGTCAAGGATTATGCCTTCACCCCGGCGGTGCGTTTGAGTGCGCTTTATGCCCTGGCTTGTGGCACCCGCTTCGAATCTTTTGCTTCGTTGCGTAATCATGTAGAAACGGCTTATTGGCAGGAAGCTTGCGCGCTCTTGAACGAGGACGATCTTGATCTGATGCAAGCCTGCATTGACAGCGCCAATGACAAGCTGGATTCCCCGCCAATTCATATTCCCAATCCGGAACATCGTCAATTTCACCTGACGGTCTTTAAGCATTTGGACAACAAATTTGTGTTGGGCATCCTGGAAGCGTATTGGGATCTCTATGAAGAAGTCGGCGTCAATCGTTACATGGATTACAGCTATCTGCGCCGGGTTTGGGATTATCATTCGAGGATCTTGCAACTTATCCGAGCTGGGGAATTTGAAGAAGCGCAGCAAGCATTTGTCGAACACACGCATTTGTTGCGGCATGAACCAAACAATGCCTCTTGGGAGATGGAACGCGGGTTATAAGAGGCAGTGGCTATTTTGTTTACCGTTTGCGAAAGGAGTTGTACGCAAGTCATTGCGTAAGATCTGATGGCAATTAACGAACAGACACAAGCACAGTTAGAGACTCGTGAGCCGGTCGTCAACGACTTCGCCTTTTCCGTGGCGACCAAAAACGGCTCCGGCAGCCAGACATCCAATTCTGTCTTGGTGATGTCCTTATTCCGCATGGGTATTCCCGTGAACGGCAAGAACCTGTTCCCCTCCAATATCAAGGGCTTGCCCACTTGGTACACCATCCGCGCCAGCAAAGATGGCTACACGGCGCGCAAAGAAGTGACCGAGGTTGTCGTCGCCTATAATGACAGCACCGCTACTGAAGATGTCGCTCATTTGCCACCTGGTGGCGTTTGCATCACCACTGACAAAATCGCCAAGGTGATCAAGCAACGCGGGGATATTTCTTATTATGAGATCCCGGTCACCAAGCTGATGCGGAGCACCGATGTGCCCTCCGCCTTCCGCAAGCTGGTGGAAAACATGACCTATGTGGGCGCGGTGGCACAGCTTTTCGATATTCCGCTTGAGCTGATTTACCAAGTGCTGCTCGACAATTTCAAGGGCAGGGAGAAGCCAGCCAAGATGAACCACGATGTGGTCAAGTTGGCTTATGATTGGACGGCGGAGAATATCAAAAAGACCGACCCCTATCGCTTTGAGAAGATGGAGGGCACGCAGGGCAAGATCATGATGACCGGCAACGATGCTGGCGCTTTGGGCGCGGTCTTTGGCGGCGTCAATGTCGTGGCTTGGTACCCCATCACGCCGTCAACCAGCTTCGTAGATGGCATCATCGGCTTCCGCCATTTGCGCCAGAACGAGAACAAAGAAAACACGATCGCTATCGTACAGGCGGAAGATGAATTGGCAGCGGCTGGCATCATCGTCGGTGCTGGCTGGGCGGGCAGCCGCTCGCTAACTTCCACCAGCGGTCCCGGTATTAGCTTGATGGCGGAATTTGCTGGTTTGGCTTATTTCGCCGAGATCCCCGCGGTCTTCTGGAATATCACGCGGATGGGACCAAGCACTGGCTTGCCAACTCGCACCAGCCAGGGTGACCTGCTATTCACGCATTTTCTTGGGCATGGCGATAGTCGGCAGATTTGCCTGCTGCCGGGCAACCTGAAAGAGGCATTCGAATTCGGTTGGCGCTCTTTCGATCTCGCCGAACAGCTACAGACGCCGGTGTTTGTCATCAGCGATCTCGATCTGGGTATGAACAACTGGCTGTCGGATCCCTTTGAGTATCCTGATCAACCGATCAACCGGGGCAAAGTATTAAACGCCGAGGAACTGCAAGAATTCATTGACGAGCATGGCAAGTGGGGGCGTTACCTGGATGTCGATGGCGATGGGATACCGTATCGCACAGTGCCTGGCACGAACCATCGTTTCGCAGGATATTTCGCACGGGGCACGGGGCATGACGAGATGGCTGCCTATAGCGAGCGCAGTGATGACTGGGTCGAGAATATGACCCGCTTGCAACAGAAGATGGACACCGCCCGTGAGTTGTTGCCGCAACCTGTGATTGACAATGGTAGCGATGCCGAAATTGGTATCATCACCTTTGGCACCAACGATGACGCCATCCGCGAGGCGCGCGATTGGCTGAGCAATGATGGCATCAAGACCAATTATCTGCGCGTTCGGGCGTTGCCACTGGCAGCGTCAGTCAGCGATTTTATCGATGCGCACCAGAGCATCTTCGTGATCGAGAATAACTTCGATGGTCAAATGACACAGTTGATCCGCCTGGAACATCCGGAAAATATCTCGCATGTTAGACCGCTGGCGCTCGGTGATGGTTTGCCGATGACGCCCAACTGGGTCTACAACAACATAAAAGAACAGGAGGGCTAATCATGCCGCCACGTACCAACCAACTCGGCTTGAAACGCAACGATTACCGAGGGCAACCTAGCACACTCTGTCCCGGCTGTGGACATGATTCGATCTCCAACCAGCTCATCAGCATGGCTTATGAGTTGGGCTTGGAACAACACAAGATCATCAAAGTGAGCGGCATTGGCTGCTCCAGCAAGACGCCGGCTTATTTTCTGGGCGGCTCACATGGGTTTAACGCTTTGCATGGGCGGATGCCGTCGGTGGTGACCGGCGCTCTGTTAGCGAACACGGAGCTCTCTTGTATCGCCGTCAGTGGCGATGGCGACAGCGGCTCGATCGGCATGGGGCAATTCAAGCATGTCATCCGCCGCAATGTGCCATTTGTCTACATCATCGAGAACAACGGGGTCTACGGTTTAACCAAGGGGCAGTTCTCGGCGACCGCTGATGAAGGGCAGTTCCTGAAGTATTACGGCACCAACCATATGCCGCCGATCGACCTGGCATTGGAGGCGGTGATCGCCGGCGCGACCTTTGTGGCGCGCAGTTTCAGTGGGGATGCCAAGCAAGTGCAGGCGCTGTTGCAGGCGGCTGTGCGCCACCAAGGCACGGCAGTGCTGGATATCATCAGCCCTTGTGTCACTTTCAACAACGCCGAGAGCTCGACCAAGAGCTATCCTTATGGCAAGGATCACGAGATTCCCCTGCACGAGATTCAAATTCTGACGCCCGATTATGTCGATGCCAAAGAAGAGATCACCATCGATGAGTATGACGAAGGCGATATCATCGATGTGGAAATGCACGATGGCAGCTTCATTCGCTTGAAGAAACTCAATAACGATCATGACCCGCGCAACCGGCGGATGGCAATCGATGTGTTGGAGCAGTCACTGCGGGAGCAGATCTTCTCGACTGGCTTGATCTACTATGAAGAGCCGCGCCCCACGCTGGCGGATACTGAGGAATTGGTGGATACACCGCTGGCGCAATTGGACGAGGCGAGCCTGCGCCCACCACCAGAGGCGCTCGACAGCGTCATGCAGCGTTTGATGGCGGGCTAGAACCGGGTAATCACCATGCCACTGGAAAAGAAAAGACCGGCACAAAATGCGTCGGTCTTTTTATTGGTGTTGACGTTTAATACTTTGGCATAGCCGGGTCGATCTCATCCGCCCAAGCCAGGATGCCGCCTTCCACGTTGTACATCTTTTCCAGGTCGTAGCCGACTTCCGACAAGAAGGCGATGCTATCGGCGCTGCGTTTGCCGGAGCGGCAATGCAAGTAGAGGGTCTTGTCTTTGGGGATTTCCTTCAAGATCGTTTCCTCCCAAAGCTTGCGTCCCGCTTGAATGCCGTTCTTCGCCAGCTGAATATCCGGCTTGGGGATTCGCAAGGTGCCATCAATGACGCTGATATCCCATTCGTGGGGGTCGCGCACATCGACAACCAGGACATCATCGCCGTTTTCCAGCGCGGCTTTGACATCGTGCACTGTCACTGTTTTGATGTCGATATCCTCCGTATCATCAACTGAGCTATATTCGCTGTGGTCATGAGCTGGCATGCCGCAGAATTGTTCATAATCGATCAGGTCGATATCTGCTTTCGGGATGCCACAAACTGGGCAATTGGGGTCTTTGTGTAGCTTAATCGTCTGGAAGCTCATCTCCAGCGCATCATAAAGCATCATGCGGCCGATCATGGGGTCGCCAATCCCCAGCAGCAGCTTAATCGCTTCAGTCGCTTGCATGGTACCGATGGTGCCGGGCAAGATACCCAGGACGCCACCCTCGGCACAGCTGGGCACCAAACCAGGCGGTGGCGGCTCGGGGAACATGCAGCGATAGCAAGGTCCTGCTTCAGCATAGAAAACGCTGAGTTGCCCTTCAAAACGGAAGATGCTGCCATAGACATTGGGAATGCCCAATTTGACACAGGCATCATTGACGAGATAGCGGGTCGGGAAATTGTCGGTGCCGTCAATGACGATATCCCAGTCTTCGCTGAAGATACGCAGGGCATTTTCCGAGGTCAGCGGTTCATTGTATTTGACCACTGCGATATCAGGGTTCAAGTCGAGCATGCGAGCCTCGGCGCTATCCAATTTGGAGACACCAACCGTGCTGACCCCGTGAATCACCTGGCGTTGTAGATTGGTGAAGTCCACCACATCATAATCGACTAAGCCGATGCGCCCGATGCCGGCCGCTGCTAGATAGAGCGCTAGCGGGCTACCCAAACCGCCGGTGCCAATGAGCAGAACAGAAGATGCTTTCAGCCGTCGCTGCCCTTCCATGCCGACCTCTGGCATGATGACATGACGGCTATAGCGTTTGACCTCGTCATTGCTTAAGTCAGCTATTCGTTGATGTAAACTGGGCATAGTGAGTTCTCCCTTTGCGACTGGCTCGAGCTTCGCCCGCCGGCAATGCTCGGGATGATGCGCAGGTTGTCTTCGGCGTCAATTTCAGTGTCAAGCCCTTGCATGAAGCGGATATCTTCATCACCGATGAAAATATTGACAAAGCTGCGTAATTGGTCATCGTTAAACAGGTGCACACGCAAATCTGGGTGTTGGTCCACCAGATTGGACAGCGCTTCCCCGACGGTAGCGCCAGCGACATCGATATCAGAGGCGCCATCAGTATAAGCGCGCAAGGGTGTCGGAATGCGGATCTTTGCCATATTGGTCTCTCCCCCAAGATTGTTACAGGTCTTCTGTTTTCTAAACGCCGGCAAGCGGGAATATCTTACCCTTTAAGTTTTGTCGGCGATCAGGTTGATGCCAGTTCTAATGTTCCTCCTTCAAAAGCGCTGCGGTCGGCTTTTAATTGCCAGACACGCATCTCAGCCGCCCGCGCCATCATGACCGAGGTGATGAGGTAGACAAAATTGGGCAGCGCATGTTCGCGGTCGTATTCGGATGGAATCGCCGGTGAATCTGGATGGCTGTGATAATAACCAACCAAGCTCAAGCCCCGTTCATCCGCCTGGTCTTCCAGCCGCATCCAATCTTGGGGCTTCATGGCATAGCGGTGATGTTGTTCTTCTTGGGCGAAGACATTTTCCACTTGCATAATATCTTGCACCAAAATGTTGTTGCCCTTTGCCTGCCCTAACAAAAAGCCACCGCCTTCATTGGGATAGGTCGCTTCCATTTGAGCAAAGATTTGCTGTTGTAGCGCATTGCTCAAAATGACTCGCATTTGCATCTTATGCCTTTCTGGTAACAATCAAAAAAGCCAACCGCGCGGGTTGGCTCTTGTGTCTGTCCTCATCGTTGTCGCTGCAAGGTGTTCAGACAGCATATAACCCGACGCGGCGGCTCGCCTCATCGACTGTACAGCTACAACAACACTCTTGGCGCATATTCGCCAGTATCATGTGTTTCAACATAAATTATAGAATAGCATGATAGCGCCAAATTCGCAACAGCTACTTTTACTTCTGGCGGCTATAATCGCTGGCTCTGGCTTGAGAAATCATTTTATTAAGCGACCGCATTTTATTGTATTTGGAATTAATATAGCTATCGATATTGTCGCTCAACAGTCCCGATGCTATACTGACACGCATTATCTGCCGAATCGGGTTTCACAACTCTCATCGTGGCAACGTGCAATAGCGCGAAGCAGAAAGTGAATCTCGCGAGGTCCAGTCTTCGAGAAGGGGAGATTTTACATGGCTAACACAGGTGGGCTAGACGGGATTGCCGTTGCCGATATCAGGACGAGCTATATTAACGGCGACATTGGCAAGTTGATTTATTGTGGATATGCGATCGAAGACCTGGCCGAGAACGCTACTTTTGAAGAAGTGCTGTTTCTGCTGTTCAACGATCGTCTCCCCAAGCGAAAAGAATATGACGCATTGCGCGCGACTATCGCGGCGAATGCAGCCATTCCGGAAGACCTGATCAAGATGATGAAGTCGCTGCCTAAAGATACGGCAGCGATGGCAGTGTTGCGGACGGCGGTATCGATGTTGTCGGCTTATGACGAAGATGGTGAGAATCTCACTGACAAAGAGCTGGCAAAAGCAAAAGCTTTTCGTTTAACTGGGCAGATCACCACGATCTGCGCGGCATGGGTACGGATTTGCCAGAGCCTGGAACCCATTTCTCCACGGGCGGACCTCACTGTGGCGGAGAATTTTGTCTATATGATGTCTGGCGAAGAACCGGATGCGACAGCGGCCGCCGCTTTGAATGTCTATCTGGTATTGTTGGCGGAGCATGGCATGAACGCCAGCACCTTCGCCACCCGTGTTGTCACGGCGACCGGCTCTGATATGCACAGCGCCATTGTCGCCGGCATTGGCGCATTAAAGGGTCCATCGCATGGGGGCGCCAATTCCGAAGCGATGAGGATGTTCATCGAAATCGGCGAAGTGGATAATGTCGTGCCTTGGTTCGAGCAGTATGTCAAGACCCGACAGCGGCGTATCATGGGCATTGGTCATCGTGTTTATAAGTCCAATGATCCCCGCGCGGGGATTCTCAGGCAGCATGCGGAAAGACTAGCAAGCAGCTCGGGCACGCGCAAATGGCTGGATATCGCCGTCAAGCTGGCGGAGACCGCTCGCAATGATGAGTATTTTATCGAGCGCAATCTTTACCCCAATGTCGATTATTACAGCGCCATCGTGCTTCATACGCTCGGTCTCGATATTGATATGTTCACCCCACTCTTTGCCATGTCACGCATTGCCGGCTGGTCTGCCCATGTGATTGCGCAGATGGGGGGCCGCTTGATGCGCCCCAAAGCAAATTATGTTGGTTCACATGATTGTGAGTGGGTGCCGCTGGACCAGCGTTAACTCCTCGGTAAAAATCGATCTCTTGCTACCCTGTTAGATAAGCAGGTTCTTATTAGCTCGCCTAGGAGATTTGCGCTTAGGCATTCTGTTGTGCTAAGCTGTAGCTGTATGTAAGTGTAGAATTAGTATCATGATCCCCTACAAAATTGTCGGCAAAACAGCGTACCGCCCTTACGTCGCCTTCTTTGTTACCGTCACGAATGTCTTGGCATTTGCCTACATCCTGACATACGCATTCCTCGGCGGTTTGCCCCTGGAAGAAGTCTATCGCAATTACGCGCTCAATATCTGCGATGTGCGCAATCAACCTTTTTTGGAGACCTTGGTCGATGGCATGCGCAGCATTTTCCTGCACATGAGCTTTGTGCATTTGACTTCGAATATCATCATCTTCTATGTATTTGGATCGCGCGTGGAAGAGCACCTGGGGCATTTCCGCTTTTTTGTATTTTATCTGCTCGCTGGTTTCGGCGGACATTTTGGTCATGTCTTGTTTGATGGCGGGCTCTGCGAGCAGCCGCTCTACATGGTCGGTTCCAGCGGGGCGATCTCCGGCATCATCGGCGCCTTCTTCTTCTTGTTCCCGACAGCGCGCATCAAGTCCAAGATCATCATCCTGAAAATATTTCAGTACGATGTCAATGTGCCGGCCTGGGTATATCTGATTTATTGGTTTTTCCTGCAATTCTTTTATCAGGTTGGTTCGGTAGCGCCGCGGATCAATGTACATTGGGGTCATGTAGGCGGGTTTATCGCGGGCTTGGCGTTGATATTTCTGGTTTCATTTTTCATCGCGCCACCGCGATCGCCTTGAAATTGGCAGGGATGTGAGATGTTTCGTAGCGGACTTGCGTGAAACTTCAACTTTGTGCTAACGTATTAGGTGATAGGACAAGCGAGGGTATCGTTATGTTTCCTTTAACAGTGATTGGACGAGACAAGAAGATCCCAAAAGCGGCGGTGGTAATCATTGTTATCAACCTGCTGGTTTTTCTTTGGGAACTTTCGGTGGATGCCAGGGGAGACGGCTACCTTAAGGAAGCCTTGCAGAATTATGGCTTGGAAGTCTGTAAGATTGGCGAGCAATCTTTCGCCACGACCAGCCTGGATACTTTCCGCAGCCTGTTTTTGCACAGCAGCGTCGCCCATGTTTTGGGTAATATGTGGTTCCTCTTCCTCTTTGGCGGCTTGGTCGAACGCTATTTGGGAAGTATCAAGTTCACGCTCGCTTACCTAAGTTTTGGTGCGCTGGCGACAATCGCGCATGTCGTATTTGGCAACACTGCTTGCACAGTGACTGACACTGGTGTGGTGGTTGGGGCAAGTGGCGCTATCGCCGGCGTTATGGGAGCCTTCCTCATTTTGCGCCCCAAAGCGAAGGTGAAGACGATGTTTGGCTTCTTCCGCCCCTTCGTCTGGTCAGCCAATATCCCGGCTTTTGTCTTTTTGGGCTATTGGTTGTTGATGGATGTTCTGCAACAGGTGGGCTGGATCGGCGTCGAGACCGATGTGGCGCATTGGGCGCATATCGGGGGTTTTCTGGCAGGACTAATCGCTATCTTCTTCGCCGGTTTCTTCAAGCCATTGCCAAAGCCGGATCCACTTGAGCACCTGGCGGAATAGCCTTGGGTAACATCTAGAACACATGATAAAGCCACGGCAGACGTGGCTTTTTTATTGCGGGTGCCTTATATGGTTGAAAGTGATGGAAGATAGAGGATGATCAGATTGGCGACGATCTGGCAGATCCAAGCTGCCGCCAAGCCCTTCCGCATTCGGACATAGGTATAAAGCAAGTTCATCATTAGCAGGAGGATGACGATCACAAAGGTGACAGCCATAAATTCGGTGGCTGATGTGCCCAAAACGGGCATGAAAAGTATGACATTCCAAAAAGTAGCCAACAAGCCCACGATCCAAAATGGCAATTGATCTTGCACCAAGCCACGGAAAAATAGGGTCTCAGCTATCGGCATGACAAAGACCAGAAATGCGAGCAAACTGCCGGGGGACATGCCAGGGAAGAATTGGTCAACAACTGGTGAAAGCAGGGGCTGGCTTAAGAAGACCAGAAAGGGTATGCCCAGCATGACAGCATAGAGAACCCCCCAGCCGAGGTCATCCGGACGTTCCTGGCCGATGCGCTCCATGCTGCCCAGCAGCCAGGATAGCACACTGACACCAGCTAATATGCCCCAGGTCAAAGTGTAGCGGAATTCGACATTATCTGGGAGCAGCGGCACAAAACCGATGCTGACCGCGATGGCGATGACGTAGCCCAAAAGCAAATCGCCACCTCGATAGCGGGGGCGTGTTTTGGGGTTGCGCTTTCCCTCCAGCTCATCGACAGAGCCGGTAGATTGAACCGCCTCGGGCTGATCATTCGTTCGATCGCTAGCATCCTCCATAGGATCGAACGGCGCATTTGGCATCATAATAGTAAATCGCTCACCGCCGTAACAACTTTGTTAATGGCTTGCCGGTCAATCCAATAATGCGTTCGCAAGCGGAACTGACCGCTTTCTCCTCCATAAGGCGACATAAGGATATTGTATTCCTCGCGCAGGGTTCGGGCAAAGTCATCCGGGGTTAGCATGGCAGTGTCAGCGAGAGAGAAGATGATGAAATTGGTGTTTTGACTCTCAATCTGCAGGTCCCGTATTTCGCTCAAGCCCTCCGCCAGCAGCATGGCATTCTCGTGATCTTCATGCAGGCGGTCTTTCATTTTGTGTAGGGCGATCAAGCCAGCGGCTGCCAGGATGCCGGCCTGGCGCAAGCCACCGCCCAAGGCTTTGCGGGCGCGCCGAGCACGTCGAATGAAATCACGATCGCCCACCAAGACAGAACCGGCCGGTGCGCAAAGTCCCTTTGACAAACAGAATGTCACCGAATCGGCACCAGCTACCAAGTCTTTGACATCGATGCCATAAGCGGCTGCCGCGTTAAAAATGCGGGCGCCATCGATGTGCAAAAGCAAGCCATTGCGGTCTGCGAATTGCGCAACTTTTTCGGTGTATTCGGCGGATAGCGGCGACCCGCCAGCAGCATTATGCGTATTCTCAAGAGCGACCATGCGGGTGACAGGTTTGTGTTGTTCCAGCGGGTTGACAGCGGCTTCAAGATCCTGGAAGCGCATGGTGCCATCCGCTTGCACCGGCACCGTATGCGGGAGGATGCCACCGAATTGCGCCATGCCGCCCTGCTCGTAACTGAAGATATGTGAGCTGTCTCCGATGATAATGGATTCGCCCCGCTGGCAATGCGCCAACAACGCGCTCAAATTGCCCTGGGTGCCGCTGGTGACAAAAACAGCCGCTTCCTTGCCTAGCATGGCGGCCGCATCGGCCTCCAATTGGTTAACTGTGGGATCATCGCCGTAGACATCGTCACCGACTGGCGCCTTTGCCATGGCTTCGCGCATTTCTGGTGTGGGGTGGGAAACGGTGTCGCTTCTGAGATCTATGTATTGCATAGGGTAGCCCTCGATCCTATCTTGTTGTCAATTCGCCGAACCGCGCACAAATGGCGCAGTCTAATAGGCATACTAGACAGAAACAAGATGCTTGGCAATAGCCAAAGGAAACGCCACCCGAGCGAGTTGAGGTGATCTCTAATTCTTAGGCAAGTGATGGAGCGAAAAACTTTGATACAATCCAACCAGGTGTGAAGACAGGGTCCTAGTTTGATAGAGATGGCAACAGAGAAAGAACAGATGGCAGCAGCGTATCAACAAGACTTCGAGTTAGTTCTGGCTGAGCTTGATGTTGACCAGGCGCATGGCTTGAGCCAAGCCGAGATTCAAAGCCGCCAAGCCAAGTTTGGCATGAATGCCCTGCCCAGCGACAACGGCGTCAACTGGGCGAAGCTCATCCTGGGGCAGTTTGCCGATATCATGGTCATCATTTTGATTATCGCCGCGCTGATTTCGGCATTTTTGGGCGAAGCCACCGATGTGATTGTCATCCTCGCCATCGTCGCGCTAAACGCCATGCTCGGGATCTATCAGGAATATCAGGCGGAGCAAGCGCTGGCTGCCTTGAGCAAGTTGCAAGTGCCACAGGTGCGGGTGCGCCGCGGCGGGCATATCCATGAAATCAGCGCGGAGGAGTTGGTCCCGGGTGATATCGTCTTGATCAACGAAGGCGATCGTATCCCAGCGGATGGACGCCTGATCGAAGTGATCAACTTGCAGATTGATGAAGCAGCGCTAACTGGCGAATCGGTTCCGGTAGGCAAGGGGTTGGAATCGATAGAATCGGAGCTCGCCATAGCCCTTGGCGATCGCAAAAACATGGCGTATATGGGCACAGCGGTGAACTATGGGCGTGGCGAAATGGCCGTCACCAGTACGGGATTGAGTACAGAAATAGGCAATATCGCCACCATGCTGCTCCAAGTTGAAGAAGGTAGCACGCCGCTTCAGCGTCGGCTCAATTATTTGGGGCGCATCCTGGCGAGTGCCGCTTTGATCGTCGTCGCTATTGTTTTCATTGTTGGCTTTCTAGTGCAGGGCATTCCGGCTGAGCAGATGTTCTTGATTGCCATTAGCCTGGCGGTGGCTGCTGTGCCGGAGGGTTTGCCGGCTCTAGTGACAATCGGCTTATCCTTGGGCGCTAATCGTATGGTCAAACACAATGCCTTGATTCGTCGGCTGCCCGCCGTCGAGACCCTGGGTTCTGTCACGGTGATCTGTTCTGACAAGACTGGCACATTAACCAAAAATGAAATGACCGCCACTTATCTGGTGCTACCGCGGCATGATGACATCAGGATCGAAGGCACAGGTTATGCCTCAGAAGGCGATTTGCTCTCGCTGGGCGAGCCAGTAGATGCCGAAAAGGACTTCGCGGCACAACGCATGTTGAAAGCGATGGCGCTCTCCACCAATGTCTATTTGGAGACCCAGGATGCCAGCGACCAAGTCAAGGTCGTCGGCGATAGCACCGAGGCGGCGCTACTGGTGGCTGCACAGAAGATTGGCTTCACACGAGAGCGGCTGGAACAAGAGATGCCGCGGGTGGCGGAATTGCCTTTCAGCAGTGAGCGCAAAGCGATGACGACAATCCATCAAGTTCAGGGGGAAACCGCCAGGCAGCTCTTTCCACAAGCGCCTTATGTCGCTATCACCAAAGGGGCGCCGGACAGGTTGATCGAATGGTCGGCGAGTGAGCAAACGCCGGATGAAGTGGTGGACTTAAACGAGAGCCGGCGGATGGATTGGCAGCATCGCGTTGACGAGATGGCGAATGATGGCTTGCGCGTGCTGGGCATCGCCTGGCGGCCATTGGAGCAATTGCCAGAAGCAATCACGCCAGAGATCGAACGCAGCCTGGAATTGATCGGCTTGATTGGCATTCTCGATCCCGCGCGACCGGAAGCCGAGATCGCCGTGCAACGGGCAAAAGAAGCCGGCGTTCGTACCATCATGATCACCGGCGACCATGCTTTAACGGCGGAAGCCATCGCCCGGGATCTGGGCATTATCGATGCGGGGAAAAAGGCGATAACGGGCAGTGAGTTGGATAGATTGACGGATGCCGAGCTGGAGGCGGCTGTCAAGCAGACATCTTGTTTTGCGCGGGTTTCGCCAGCACACAAGCTCAAGCTGGTGCGCGTCTTGCAGGAGCAAGGCAATATCGTGGCGATGACCGGTGATGGGGTCAACGATGCGCCGGCACTAAAACAAGCGGATATCGGGGTGGCAATGGGCATCACCGGCGCCGATGTCAGCAAAGGCGCTGCGGAAATGATTTTGACCGATGACAATTTTCGCTCGATTGTGGCGGCGATCGAAGAGGGTCGCGCCATCTATGACAATATCAAGAAATTCATCAAATATATGTTGAGCTCCAATGTCGGTGAAATCCTGGTGATGTTCGTTGCGCTGTTGATCAACCTGCCGATTCCCCTGCTCGCCATCCAAATCCTTTGGATCAATTTGGTCACTGATGGCTTGCCGGCCATCGCTCTCGGTTTTGAACCGGCGGAGGCAGGTGTCATGAAACGGCGACCGAGGTCCCCAAACGAAAGTATCTTCGCGCAAGGCACGGGCGCACATATCGTGTTGGTCGGCATCTTGATCGCCACATTAACGCTGATCAGTTACATCTGGGGATATGGCACGGTGGGGCTGGATGCTTTTGCTCCTTCGCTGGGGCTGGAGAGATTGGATCGGGCTGCGGTGGTGGAGCTGGTCGGTGAGGAAGCGGCGCCGGAAGCATGGGACAACTGGACGGCGGAGCAACGAATTGCCTTTTTAGGCGTGGCGGAGTTAGATGCCGGTGTCAGCTTCCTGGAAGAACATGAAGGCGGGATAGAGCCAGGGCGTCACTTGCTGGACCAAGTGGAGCGGATTCCGCGCACCATCGCTTTTACGGTGCTGGCATTCACGCAGATGTTCCAGGTGATGGCAATCCACGCGGGCGACCGCAGCACTTTCTTCCAGGCTGGCTTCAAGGGGAATCCGCTGATGTTCTGGGCGATATTATCGACATTCATCTTGCAGCTTATCGTAATTTATGTGCCATTCTTCCAGGATTTGTTCGATACGCGCGCTTTAGACCTGTCGCAGATCATCGTCACAGTGATTGCGGGGTCGGTTGTGCTGTTTGCTGTCGAGGCAGAAAAAGTGGTGTTCCGCCGTGTCTTTGGATTGCAGGATGCTAGCGAGCCGTTAGTCTAAGCGGAGCCAGTCATCAGCTTGCCTTGCAAGACTTTAGGCACATCCAGGTTCATTAAGCGCAGCGCGGTTGAGGCGACATCCATGATTTGGCAAGTGGAGGATTTCCCCGCGCCAGAGCGCAAAGGATCGACCAGGATATAGAAGCCCTCCATCGCGTGGTTGGCATCATCGGGACCAGTATCATTCTCGTGGACAATGACCTTGCCATTGCCCAGGCTGCCGGTGACGCGCCAATGCAAATCGCCAAAATAGGCGATCAGATCCGGCGCAATACCATTAACTTGTTGATAGATTGCACTTGGTTCATAAATAGTCGCGGGTAAAATATTGCCGCGGTCATCGGCGATAGATTGCAGACCTTCCCCAAGTTCTTCACGTAAAGAGTTCAGCGCATTGGGCGGGACGATACCAGCTGGCTCGCGCCCCAAGACGTTGAAAAAGAAGCGCCCACAGTAGCCGCCGGTTGACCAGACTTTTGTGCGCAACCAATCAACATTGTTCAGGTTAAAAGCGCTGATCTGCCTAGCTGGAGGGTCTTTGAGGAATGTCAGCCAGCCATTGCGCCAAAGCCACTCGTTGATGCAAACGGCGCCATCCATGCGCTTGACGCCATGATCGCTGACGAGCATGATGATCTCGTCGCCGGATAAGCAGGACAGCAGCGAGCCGATCTGTTCATCGAGGAGTTGATAATAATCGCGGATGGTATTGGCGAATTTGTGACCGGGTTCATGCAAGCGGTGTTGTGCATCGTGGTAGCGCCAAAAGACATGATGCAAGCGATCGCTAGCGATATTGACGTGAATGGCGAAATCCCAACTGCGGCTGCTTAACAGTTGGCGGAAGACACGATACTGATCGACGGTCAGATCGATGATATTTTGCAGCAAGCCTTCGCGGTTGGCTCCGCGGTAATGGCTCACATCGAAGCGATAATCCGGCGCCAGCTTCAGGACTTGATTCTTCAATATAGCGGGATAGGCAAAAGGCGCTTCCCTGCCCGGCGTCAAGAATCCGCTGATCAAGCTGCCGTTGATGCTGGGCGGGATCCAGGTTTGCGGCACGTTGACCACCAGAGATTCGCCCCCGGCAGCGGCAACATAATCCCAGATGCGCTTCTGTTTGACCGCGTGGCTATCGGCTAATGTCATCTCTTCGTAGTCGTATTGGCTGCGGTTGCGGAAACCATACAAGCCCAACACGCCGGGATCGCGCCCCGATAACATGCTGGACCAGGCGGGAATGGTGATACAGGGGATGCAGGAATTTAACTGCCCCCAAGTGCCTTGGCGCATAAGCCCGGAAATATGGGGAAGCTGGCTACGCAAATCGTGGAATAGCAGATCGGCGCCGACGCAATCCAAACCGATGATGAGCAGCTTGCGTTTTCTTCCGCGGCGCAATCGTTGAAACATCAGCTCGAGCGCAGTAAGACAAGGGGCAGGACTTTGCCCACCTCGCGTTTTTGCGGCTGGCGCAGATTATTTGGCGAGCACATTACCGAGTTCAAGCAGCCGATCGAAGACCAACTGCGCATTGTCGGCTGCGGTAGTGTTTTCAGCAGTTAAGGTGAACTCGGGGTTGAGCGGCGGCTCATAGGGATCGTCGATGCCGGTGAAGCCTTTGATTTCCCCGCGACGCGCTTTGGCATACAAGCCTTTGACATCGTGCTGTTCGACAAATTCCAGCGGTGTCGCCATATGGATTTCCATGAAACCAGCGCCCACCAGATTGCGCACATCCTGGCGGGTGGCGCGGTAAGGGCTGATAGCGGCGCAGATCACAATCCCGCCATGGCGGACAATCTCGCTCGCCACATAACCAATGCGACGGATATTGGTATCGCGGTCTTCTTTGCTGAATCCCAAACCTTTGGAGAGGTGCGTGCGCACGACATCGCCATCGAGCACGGTGACGTTGCGCCCCTGTTCCAGCAGCAGGTTGACAATATGCTCGGCGGTGGTGGATTTGCCGGAACCGCTCAAACCAGTGAACCAAAGACAGAAACCTCGCAGATGGCGCGGTGGATAGCTTTCCGCCAAGATCTTAGCCACCTCCGGGCGGGAGAACCAAGACGGCAGGGGCTTGCCTTGCCCGAGGTAATCTTCGCGCACTTGAGTGCCGGAGATTTTCCGCACTTTGGCGCCGGCAGGCAATTTGGAACTTTCTTCATAGCGGTCTTCGTCTTCCAGATAGACCATTTCAGTGAATGGCACTGGCTGAACACCGAGTTCATCCACATGCTCCTGCACCAAGTCTTGAGCGTCATATGGACCAAAGAAGGGGTTGCCCTGGGAATCTTTGCCGGGACCAGCATGATCGCGACCGATGATCAGGTGGTTGGCGCCATAATTGCGCCGGATGATGGCATGCCAAGCTGCTTCGCGCGGTCCCGCCATGCGCATCGCCAGTGGCAGCAAGGAGAGCAAGCTGCGGTCTTCCTCATAATAATTGTCGATCAATGTCTTATAAACTCTCACGCGCGTATAATGATCAACATCGCCCGGTTGCGTCATACCTACTACTGGATGCAGCAGCAAGACCCCATCCACATCGGCAGCGGCGCGTTTGGTCAAAGCTTCGTGTACGCGGTGCAGTGGATTGCGCGTTTGGAAGGCGACCACATTGCCATGTCCATAGCGCTCCAGAACAGCGCGAGTCTGGGCAGGGCTGCGGCGCAGCGGGGCGAAATCTAGATGTGGCGGCAGTTGCAAGACCTCGAGCTTGCCAGCAATGTTCAGCTTGCCCCAGCAGTGCATTTCCGCAATGATGGGATGACGGGTATCAAATTTGCCAAAGAGCTTGACCGCCATCTCTTCCAGCTGCCATTGGTAGATCTCTTCCACTGTTTGAATGGCGAGTATATTGTTCTTGCTGTCGCGCAGGGCAATATCCACGCCTAGCTTGATCTCATCAGTTGGGTCTATAGGCAAGGTGATGGGCATGGGGAAAAGTGTGCCATCGGAGAGCCGCATAGTGTCCAGCACATCTTGGAAATCGGCTTGATTCATGAAACCGCGCAGGGGAGAAAAGGCGCCCACCGCTAATAATTCCAGATCACATTCAGCGCGTGGGCTGAGCTGGATATAGGGCAAATGATTGGCATAGGTTGTCTTTTCAACCAGTTGGTCTCGCGGGACCAACAGATTCACCAATTCCCCACCGTATGGTGTGATCAAACGCGCTTTCTCGACAATCATGGACTACTCCAAATTCTTCACAGGTTATTGCGCTCGCGTCGCCAGACAGCGACAAAACGGCGGTATTGTATCATAACATTGATAGTAACGTTAGCAGGAACTCAGTCGCCTTTATCAATCCCGGACATCTTGCGCCCGAAGAAGACCAGCACAATACTCAAGCAATACAGTGCCAATAAGGGCGCCATGACCAAGAACATATTGACCGGGTCGATGGTGGGGGTGATCAGCGCGGCGGCGATCGATGCGCCGACAATCGCAACCCGCCATTGCCGCACCAGGGTTTCCGCGCTCACCAAGCCCAAGAGCGATATGAGGAAGAAAACCAGCGGCGTCTGAAAAGCGACGCCCATCCAGAAAAGCAGCGAAGTGACAAAACTGATATACCCATCCGCTGTCCATTCCGGCTTGAAGATCTCCGCCTGAAAGGTATTTAGAAAGCCCAAAGCGGGGGGCATGAGGATGCGCCAGGAGAAGACCACCCCGATGAAAAAAAGCGCCGTCGTAGCCGGGATAGACAACAGGACATAGCGCCTTTCTTTGCGGGTCAAACCGGGCAGGATAAACATCAGCAGCTGATAGGTCATCAACGGGATGGCTAAAATGCCGCCGACCATCAAAGCGACTTTGAAATAGATGATGATGTTGCCAGTGGGGTCCAGAATGACCAATTCACAATCGTCTACTGTGGGAATCAGGCAGTAGGGTTCTTGCAGCAACCTGAGCACGCGGTCGGCGATGAACGCACCGATCACAGTGCCGACGACCAGCGAGAGTATTGCTTTGGTCAGGCGTTGCCGCAGTTCATCAAGATGTTCGAAGAACCCCATGCGGAGCTCGTGACCATCTTCGAATTCCCCCTGCTCTACCAGGTCCGCCATGTTAGTTCCTAGTCATCGCCGGTCGTTTTGGACCAGGTGCCGAGGTCAGCAGCGCTGCCATTGGATTTGCCATCGGCGGAACTCAGCGTCTCTCCGCTCCAGGTCCCCAGCTTCAGCGGTGGGTCAGGTTCAGGCGTTTTACTAGCCGGCTTGGCTGGCACCGGTAGCTCGATCTTTTTGGAGGCGGGCAAAGACTTCGCCACTTCTGCCTTGGGGCTATCTTTTGCTTTCTTGTCGTTCAACTCCGCGCTGAGTTCATTAAAAGTATTGAAGTCTTGCTTGACTTCGTTAAGCGAATCTTGCATTGGTTGCGTCATCGGTTTGACGGCATCGGTCAAAGTGCGGTTGAGGTTTTGGCGCGTGGGGGGCTCTTTGGGCAGTTTGATATCCACACCGGCATCATCAAATTCCTTTTGAACCAGGTCTACTGTCTCCGACCAGATTCGGCGGAACTTTGATACATGCTGCCCCAATATATGCGACCAGTGAATCATGCGTTTGGGACCCGCAAAAATCAGCATGATGATCAGTACAGCGACAAGTTCCCAGGGACCGATGCCGAAAATATTCATCCGCTTTCTACCCCATCAACTGCATAATCCTGTTCTGGCTCGGTTTCTGAGGTTAGCGCGCCCAGAACGCCATGCACAAAGCTATGTGAATGCTCGGCGCCAAATAGCTGTGCCAAGTGAACCGCTTCATTGATGATTACTGGGACCGGTGTCTTGCGTTTCTGCAGCAGATACTCGAAGACAGCGATGCGCAGGATATTCCTATCAACAACAGCGACTTGGTCGATGGGCCATTCCGGCGCGTATCGCTGCAAGATAGCATCAATCTGTTCGCGGTTTTGTAGGACGCCCTCAACAATGCGGCGGATGACCTGACGAACAGCCTGCGCTTGGGGCTTTTCAGATATATGGGCGGCGAGCGCCGCGGCGAAAGTATGCTCGGTAGTGTCCAACTCATAAAGAATCTGTAAACTGGCGCGCCGGGCGATCGAGCGATCGGTATTGGTAAGCTCCGGCGTGATCACCTCGGAGGTAATCACGTCTTCATCGGGATCAAAATTGTCCAGTACAAAAGGGTAGCTGTCCATAGAAGAGGATTACTTCAAACCTCACTTCCAGCTTAGGGTCGCACTGAATATAGTATAGCGGAATAGATGTGAAATATCCATGTAGAATGCGGCCTTTAGTTTTCACGATATTGTTCATGCGCCAGCTCGCTGGAAAGTAGAAACATCGCCTTTCAACTGTGCATCTATTCGCTGGCGTCTTATGCGGCTACAATGTGAAGTCCTGCCAACAAATGTCAGAGATAGTTTTCCAGCGATTGCCACAAGGGAGAATTACATGCCAGCAAAGTCTACTTTGGACAAACACAGAGCGCTTGACGTGAAAGAGATCACCAAGTATTTCCATCTGCCACAGCCCCCGCTTTGGAAGCGACTGCTTGGCGTCAAAGGACATTTGCCGCAGCTGGGGGAACTCCCAACTGCCAAACCGGGCGAGAAGGAACCGGTGGTGGCGGTGGACCATGTCAGCTTCGTCATCGAGCGAGGCGAGATTTTTGGTGTTTTGGGTCCCAACGGATCGGGCAAATCGACTTTGATCCGGGTGATATCGACCTTGTTGAAAGCCGACAAAGGCAGCGCCAAGGTATTTGGCATCGATATCGAAGAGGACGAAATGGCTGTCAAACAATTGATCAGTCGTGTCTCAGTGGATGCCGCTTTTTTCAAGAAGCTAAGCCCGATGGAGAATCTGCTATATGGGGCGCGGCTTTATGGTGTGACGGGACCGGAAGCGAAAGTCAAAGCTTATGAGATTATGGGACGGCTGGGTTTGCAAAGATCGTCCTACACCGAACCAATGGAAGAGATGAGCCGGGGCATGCAACAGAAGGTAGCCATCGCTCGCGCTTTTCTAACTTCGCCCATCTTACTGTTGTTGGATGAGCCAACCACTGGGCTTGACCCGCGATCCAAGCGTGAGGTGCATACCTTCATCGAAGAATTGCGAGACTCGCATGATGCGACGATTCTGATCACCACCCATGATATGGAGGAAGCCGATCTGCTCTGTGATCGCGTCTCTGTGATTCACAATGGCAAATTGGTCGCCACCGATACGCCTGCCAATCTCAAACGCAGCATTGCCCAGAATGGCAATCTGCCAACGTTAGAAGATGTCTTCATGCACTTGACGGGCGAGCAACTGATCGACGCTGATGCGGTCGAAACTGCTCAGCCGATTTAACGAGAGGAAACAATGCAAGAGAGCATTCGCCGCGGGATGAGCACTTTGCGCCTGGAAATCCTGCAGTCATACGCTTTTATGGCGCGCAACTGGCATCTTACCAAACGCTATTGGGGCTGGGAGTTGGTCTGGTTCTTCTATTCCTTGACCAGCGGCTTATCGGTGGTCTTCATTGCCCAAGGCGCCGAGGCTCTGACTGGCACGGCACCGGGTTTTGATGTGCAGTATCTGACCATGTATCTGATTATCGGCACATTGGTCTGGCGCTATTTGTCCAACATTTTCATGCTCACCAGCGAGGTCATCGCCTGGGAGCGTTGGGAAGGCACAATCGAATATACCTTGATGGCGCCCGTACAACGATGGGTGCACTTGGTCGGGCAGACTGGTTACTCACTGGTCTACAGTTTGATCACCACTTTGGTGATTGGTATTACCATGGCGCTGTTTTTCGAGCTGGACTTGTCGCAGGCGAACTTGTGGGGCGCCGGCGCTGTGATCCTGGGGGGCAGCTTGTCTCTAATTTCCATTGGTATCATCGCCAGCATTTTGCCCTTGTTGTATCCTGAACGCGGCGCCCAGATGACCAATGTGGTGCAAGCCTCTTTCCTTTTAATCTCGGGTGTCTAGTACCCGATCACGGTGCTGCCGGAATGGATGCAAGCCATCGCGGTCTTGTCGCCGGTCACCTATGTGCTGGATGGCACGCGCGCCGCTGTATTGGATGGCGCTGGAATTTCCGACCTGCTGCAGTATATCGTCCCCTTGCTGATTTTGGGGGTAGTGAGTCTGCCGATCGGGTTGCGCGCCTTTAAGATGGCGGAGAATTATGCCAAGCGGAGTGGCAAGCTCAAACGAGTCGGTTAAGGGCGGCGCATCGTCAGTATCAGTTAGCATCACTTAGGGATCTTGGATTCTTGCCCCAGTTCGCCCGGTTTATCTGGTAGATGGACCTGTATCCTACCATCGCGGATGGCGATACTGACCGATTGGCTGGAGGCCGCTTGTCGGGTATCTTCTCTGATGATCCACTCGTTCAAGCGCGCGCAGAGTTCGGCGCTGAACAGAAAGATGGCGGCGATCAAATTTGCCCAAAAGAGAATGACGATGACGGTGGCAATACCGCCATAGATGATCTGGAATCCAATAAGATTGTTGAGGTAAAAGCCGAAGCCAGCTTTGGCAATCTCCCAACCCACCGCTCCCAACACAGCTGTGGGCAGCACGGCATCCCAATGGACAAAGCGAGCCGGTACAAAGCGAAACAGCAGGCAAAAGATAACGACATCCAAACCAAAGGGCAGGAAGCGAATACCGATAGTGAGCCAGAAACTGGGCTGGTCGAATAGTAGCACCGATAGCAACCGCAAGACACCCGAGGTGAGGAAGGAGGCAACCATCAAGATCACCAGTGCCAGGCTCATGCCCAACGCCTGGATGCGCAGTTTCCAGATACCCCGCCGCTCTGGCACCTGGAAGATCTCATCCAGCGATGCTGTCAGGTTGGAGAACAAGCTGAGCGAGGACCATAAAATCAGCAATAGCGCGGCGATACCAAAAGAGCTCGATTGTTCCAGCGATTCCCCGAGGATATCGCGCACGAAGTTGACCGTGGCTTCATCTTCTGGCAAGAAGAAAGTCAAGCCATTGGTGATCTGCTCTTGAGCGGCTGCCGGTTCCAACAAGCCACCAATTAACACCGCCAGCATCAGCGTCAACGGGAACATGGAAAATAGCGCGTAGAATGCCAAAGCCGCCGATTGACGAGAACTGTAGCGGCTAAAATTGCGCAGCGCGGTCAGGAAGACAGAAGGCAATTCCCGCGTCGATTCGCCCCGGCTGGACCACCAACTGGCTAGCAGATACTTCAACCTGTTTACTGACTTTCGCATTCAATCCACTCTAGTCCCTGCCCGAATAGGACTTGCAGCAACAAATCCAGCATACCACGACTTCGCGCCTTGGAGATGCAAATACATAAAAGGAAGGCAATTTATGACAGCCAGGTGCGGCGCAAGAGATCCTGGAAATTGCGCCCAGGCGTGATCTGCCCGAGGATTGAGGCATGTGCCGCGCCGGTCAATGTGGGCAGGGTCGATTGCCTGCCATGCCAGGTTTCGTATGCCAGCAGGGCGAAGACAAGCGCTTCCTTGAAATCGCTATACAAGCCGATATCTTCATGGGGCATGACTTTGGCTGGCGCCAAAAGTTGCCGCAGCATATCAACGATGGCAGGGTTGTGCCGGCCGCCCCCGCCTAAAATGACTTCCTCTATCGTCGCTGGGGCAAAGCGCTGATAGGCATCGGCGATATTGGTCGCGGTGAGCGCGGTCAAGGTGGCGATAATCTCGACATCGGTCAATCCGCGCCTTTTCGCCATAGTAACCAGCTCGAGCGCCGCTGCTGTGCCAAATGTCTCGCGCCCGGTGGTTTTGGGATAATCGCGCTGATAGTAGGGATGTTGTAGCAGCTCTTCCAGCCAGTCTTCATTCACCCTGCCCTGGCGAGCGAGTTCGCCATCACGGTCATAGATCGAGGCGCCAGCGGTGAGATCTTCGACAGCGACATCGAGCAGCGCATTGCCGGGACCCGTATCAAAGGCGATGGGCTGGGCGCTGGAATTGTTGAGCGGCGGCAAGAAGGTGACATTGCCCATCCCGCCAATATTTTGAACCGCTCGCCAGTGCGTCGGATGGCGCAGCAGCAGCCAATCGACATAGCCGGTCAAGGGCGCGCCCTGCCCGCCAGCGGCGATATCGCGAGCGCGAAAATTGCTGATGGTGGTGATACCAGTGCGCTCGGTGATGACGGCGGCTTCCACCACTTGCAGGGAGACATCGACCGCGCCAGTTGGCAGGACATTGTGCCAGATGGTCTGCCCATGCGAGCCAATCAAATCGACTTGTTGTGGGGTCATGCCGTTCTGTTGGATCACGGTCAGGGCAGATTCGGCGAAGACCTCTGCCAGATCAACATGCAGCGCGGCGATCTCGGTGACATTGCTCTCGACTGGATCACAGCAAGCCAGGATGCGTCGGCGCAGATCTGCTTGATAGGCGAATGTCGCGCCATGCAGCAGCTGAGCATGCATCTTGCCCGGTTCGCCATGGATATCGCAGATGGCAACATCGACCCCATCGGCGGAGGTGCCGGACATCAAGCCTATGACAATCATGGTGCACATTGTCTCCACGAGCTAAATCGTGTCATCGCAGGCAGCGGGTTTGCTTTACTTTTCAACACTAGCTAGCGCCGGCTAAAATGTTGGCTGGTCACGCTTAAGTTTGCCTGTGTGCAGGTTTTGGATCTGCAGGCGCCACATGACCTTACCGGTGACCAGCGCTATTGTCGGCAAAGCCACTATCTGCAACCACATGAGCTCATAGGCGAAAGATGTGTCGCGCCAAATTATTAATGCGGCTAACAGAATTACCCATGTAATCGGGATTGAAGCTAGATGAGCGGCAATCCAAAGCCAGGCGTCACGGACATAATTCCGCAACACTGACATTTGAATAGCCGAAAATACACCTAACAATATCATCATTCCCAAAGGATATGTTAACCAGTCGGACGAGTTGAAAATAGAACAGCACTCTGTGTTCTGCCTAAGCCCATATATAATAAGTAGAACGGTGATTAAGCCTACCAGCAGAGCGCCACACACTGAAAAGAGTATCCAGCGCCGCAAATCGATGCCAAACTGCCTGCGAATGATAGTCTTTTGCAAAATCCCGATGCAAAACCCGGTGACTGAGCAGGAGATGATCACAAACAACGGAACTTCAAACCAACCATGATATATGGCAAGCGGAATGAAGTTTGTAATTGCTGCTTCAAGTCCAATCGTAATCAAAAGGAAGATCGCATAAGCAAGGGGAAAGACAGCTATACCAGCCAGGAACCACTGCAGGAGAAAACGTTTGTGGTTGAACTTTTTCTTCATCGACATCGGGCAAGCTTCCACTCATTTGCTCATGCTAACTCGATTGATTATAGCAGCGAAGGGAGATAATCGGCGCTGAATTGAGCAGCCGCAGGAGTAGCGTAGCATAGAATTTGAGGCAGAAATGGAAATTGGAGGATATATCAAGGCGGAGAGGACAGGATTCGAACCTGCGGTACCCTTAACAGGTACAACCGCTTAGCAGGCGGCCCCAATCAACCACTCTGGCACCTCTCCATTGATGATATGCAACTGTTAAACTGTTTAAGGCGGAGAGGACAGGATTCGAACCTGCGGTACGGAGGACCGTACAATGGTTTTCAAGACCATCGCCTTAAACCACTCGGCCACCTCTCCAACTATCATTCCAGTCGCGATGTGGCACTATTGATCCTAACATAGCGGTATGACACTGTCAACATAGCCTTTTGGCATTTGGGCGCGGCGTTGAGAGTGTCACTTGCCTCTATTATACTGTAAACAAAGTAGCAGGAAGACAAACGATGTTGGCGTCATGGCTGGCCCTGGCGGGATTGGCTGTTGCAAGTTTGCTGATCCTTTTGGCAAATATGCCAGCGGAGAAGCAGGATTATTTTCCGCAGCTCTCGGTTTTGACCCTGGGTCTCTCGTGTTTCGACGGGTTCTGGACACTTGTCCAAAAACTGATCCGGCGCCTGAGCTGGTTTGACCGTCCCAGCTTCGATCAGCGCAAGCCTGCGCACCGCATCGCCGCGATCTTAATGATCTGCCAGTTGATTTGGATTGGCTGGCTCATTGCCGCGAATGGCGCTATGCCTAATAGCGAAATCTTCGCCCTTGACCAAGCGGCTATGCTTTTACAAGTTTTTGGGGCAGCCATCTTCTATCTTGCCTTGACGCTAGGCGGGCTCGGTTGGGGGATTCGCCGAAGCAGCGGCGCTGTGTTGTCTCGTCTGGGCTTGCGCTTGCCAAATCGATATGATTGGGGAGCGGGGTTGCTTATGGCAATTCTGTTGTACTTAGCCGTGTCGATGGGGACTCTGCTGTGGGCGCGCCTGGTGCCACCCGAACAATTCAATGTCCAAACTAAATCGGCGCAGCTCATCTTCAATGCGCTCAGCAGTTCCTTGCCCGCTGGCTTGTTGATGGCGGTATTGACAGGGACGAGCGAAGAGCTATTATTTCGTGGCGCCTTGCAACCGGTTTTTGGGCTGTGGATCTCGTCATTGTTCTTCACAATGATGCATCTTCAATATGCCCTGACACCAGCAGCCTTGCTACTTTTCGTGCTCTCGTTAGGCTTCGCCTGGCTACGAAAAAAGGTCAGCACAACAGCCGCCATCATCGCGCATGTGGTTTACAACTTCATCCCCTTTTTACTCTTCAGCTTAGGCAGCCTGTGATAAGCTGGTCCAGCGCGAGAACATCAAGCGGACAAAATGATCAACCTTTACGAATTGACCTATGGCGAATTAGCCGACTTGCTTGACCAACTTGGCGAGAAGAGATTTCGCGCTCAGCAGATTTGGGATTGGCTCTATGGGCAACGGGTGGATAGATTTGATCTGATGAGCAACCTGCCGCGCTCAACTATCGTCAAGCTGAAGGCAGCGGCGACGATTGGCAAGCTGGAATTAGCGGCGCAGCAGGTCAGCCGCGATGGCACCGACAAGCGACTCTACCGTCTGGCAGATGGCCAGCTGATCGAGGCGGTGCTGATGCCCTACGATGACAATCGCAAGACGGCTTGCATCTCCTCACAAGCAGGTTGTGCCATGGGCTGCCTGTTTTGCGCTACGGGGCAAATGGGCTTCGGGCGCAACCTAAGCGCGGGGGAGATTTTTGAACAAGCGATGATCTTCGCGCGTGAATTGGGTGCCCGCGGCGAACGCTTGAGCAATGTGGTTTTCATGGGCATGGGCGAGCCTTTCCACAATTATGATGCCTCGCTGACGGCGGTGAGGCAGCTGATGGAGCGGCTGAAGATTGGCGCCCGGCATATCACCATCAGCACAGTAGGCTTAGCGCCAGAGATTCGTCGTTTTGCCGATGAGGGATTACAGGTCAAGTTGGCGGTCAGCTTGCACAAGACAGACGACAGCGAGCGATCGGCGCTGATGCCCATCAATCGCAAGTGGGGAATTGAGGAGCTGATGCAAGCCTGCCGTTACTATACCGAGCGGACAAAACGGCGGATCACATTTGAGTGGGCTGCCATCGCCGGGGAAAACGACAAGGCCGATGAAGCGCATCGCTTGGGAGAATTGCTGGCGGGCTTGCTCTGCCATGTCAATATCATCCCCCTGAACCCGACCGTTGGATACGAGGGGATGCCAGCCGATTCGGGCAATATCAAGGTATTTATCAACATTTTGCGGCAATATGGCGTCAACTCTACTATTCGCGTAAGACGGGGGGTCGACATCAATGCCGGTTGCGGTCAACTAAAGACGGCAGTGCTGAGGGTGGACCAAATCGCTGAAATAACCAGCCAAATAGGGTGAGATTAGGCAGCGCATTTAGCGCTCATCGGAGTTTCTCAGCATTTGTTGTCAGATTCTGCGGTAGGCGCTATGATCTTGTTTGCGCTCCCAATAATCACTGAGATTTGATATGAATGAAAAGCAAGTCAAAATTGCGCCATCGATCCTGGCTGCTGACTTCAGCCGTCTTGGCGAGCAGGTGCAGGAAGCGGAGGAGGCCGGCGCCGATCTAATCCATATTGATATCATGGATGGGCGCTTCGTGCCAAATATCACCATGGGTCCGCTTGTGGTCGAGGCGGTGGCGAAGGTCGCGCAGGGACCGTTGGATGTTCATTTGATGATCGTCGAGCCAGAGCGTTTTATTAAGCGCTTTGCCGAAAGTGGCGCGGATTCCATCTGCGTGCATGTCGAAGCCTGTCCGCATTTGCATCGTGTGCTTGAACAGATTAGAGCTGCGGGTTGTCAGGCGGCTGTGGCGCTGAATCCGCACACGCCAGCGACGGCTATCGGCGAGGTCCTCAATTTGGTCGATATTATCAATGTGATGACGGTCAATCCCGGTTTTGGCGGGCAAAGTTTCATCAGCAGCATGACCGCGAAACTGCGCGAGATCCGTCAAATGACGCGGGCGCGTAGTCTAGATATAGATATCGAAGTCGATGGCGGCATCAACGGCAACACCATTGCGATGGCGGTGAACGCTGGCGCAACAGTTGCCATCGCGGGTACTTGCGTCTTCCAGCATCAAAACGGCATTGCGGCCGGCATCACCGAATTGCGACAAGCGGCAATAGCGAAAAGCTAATGGGTACAAATGGCGAAAACTAGCTTGGATGGGATGGCGCTCAAAGCCTTGCTCGGCGCCGGTGTGGAGCATGTTTGGCGCCAGATTGAGCTGATCAATCAACTGAATGTCTTCCCGGTGCCCGATGGCGATACTGGTATCAACATGTATCACACACTGAAACGAGCCTACCAAGAGATCGCAATTCTCGAGACCGATGATGTCAGCTTAATCGCCGATCGCTTCGCTTATGGCGCTTTGATGGGCGCGCGCGGTAATAGCGGCACGATCCTCTCGCAGCTGCTGAAGGGATTCGCCGAGGGCTTGGAACAGGCAGAGAAATTGACGCCGCAGGTCTTGCTGAGCGGTTGTCAAAGGGCAGTTGCGCGTGCTTATGCCGCCGTCTCCAAACCAGCCGAAGGCACGATATTGACGGTGGCTCGGGAAGCCGTGGAAAGCTTGCAGGGTTGCGATCTGGAGTGTACATCTCTATCGCAGATGCTGGGGACGATGATAGCGGCTGCTAGCATCTCGCTGGAGAACACGCCAAATCTATTGCCGATATTGCAGGAAGCGGGGGTTGTTGATGCCGGGGGCATGGGTTTGCTCTGTTTTTTGCAAGGCATGGCAGCCGGTCAAAACGAAGCTGCCATGGAGATTGAAGGACCAACAGCGGGCACAGATCTTCCCAGTTCACTGACAAGGTTTAGCGACGAATCCTATGGCTACGATGTACAATTTCTCATGCGGGGAAGTCACAAGAGTCTCCCGGAAATACGGCGCGATTTGGAACAAATGGGATGGTCGGTGCTAGTGGTCGGCGATGAATCTGCCATCAAGGTGCATATACATGTCGATAATCCAGCGCTTCCCCTTGACTTCGCGGTGAAATCTGGCGCGGTGCTTGACGATATCGTGGTCGAAAATATGCAATTGCAATATCAACGAATGACTGGGCAAAAAACAGCCGGCACAAATTCTGATTTCGAGCCCGCGCCGGAGGTGGCGGTCATCGCTGTGGCGGAAGGCGATGGCTTTCAGGCACTGTATCGCGATCTAAACTGCGCTGTGGTCATCGATGGCGGCGCTGGCAAGAATCCCGCAACTGAGGACTTTATTAGGGTTATCAACACATTATCGTCGCAAGCTATCATCATTTTGCCCAACGATCGCAACATTGTCATGGCGGCGCAGCAGGCAACCAGATTCATCGCCGACAAGCAAATACGGACCGTGCCAACGGAGACGGTGCTACAAGGCATTGGCGCCATGATCGCATATGGCGATGCAACTGATAATGGAGCCAACCTGGATATTATGGCGGAGCAGATGAAAGTGGCGAGCGCGGCGCTGACTTCGATTGAAATCGCACGAGCCACACATGCTACCCAACTTGGTGAGCTGGATATCCGGGAAAATGACCATATTGCCCTCATCGATGGTAAGATCAAAGTAGCATCGGATGATATCGAAAGCACCCTCTTTGAGGCTTTGAAAATCGCAGGAGCTGACAAGGAACTGGCCACAGTGTATTATGGCGCAGGTTTGTCAAATGCTGCTGTGAATCAATTGCTTATGCGTTTAGCGAAGACAATCGACGCCATAGAATTTGAAGCTGTCTATGGAGGGCAAAGCTTGTATCCCTTCCTGATAAGCGTTGAATGATGCCAAGAATTCAAATTGTGACCGATAGCGGAGCGCGCTTTTCCAACCGGCGGATTATCAAGCATTTTCCGGTGACTATATTGCCCAATGTCATCGAAATCGACGGCAAGCTCTACAAGGAGGGCTTAGAAATCGCCACTGAAGAAGCTTTCCAAATGATCGCGCAACTCGATAGCCCACCAAAAGTCTTGCCGCCATCGGAAATTGAGTATGCCGAATTGTTCGCTCGCTTATCCCAAGTGTGTGATGGGGTGATCTCGATACATCCATCGCGCGAGCTATCGAACAGTTGGCAGAATGGACGCCGGGCAGCGCAGCAGGTCAGCGGCGGTTGCGAGATTGCCGTAGTGGATTCGCGCAGTTTGTGCGGGGGCCAGGGCATGTTGGTTCGGGTGGCGGCACGCGCCGCGCAAGAACAGGATACTGCAGAAGAGGTCATCCAAACCGTAAGGCAAGCGGTTGATCGAATCTATTCGGTCTATTGCGTCAACAATCTCAATTTCCTGCGCGCTAACGGCTTCATGAAACCCTCTCATGCGATTTTGGCCAGCCATTTGGATATCAAGCCATTTGTCAGCCTGGAAGATGGCAAGATCATCGTCATCGAAAAAGTACGGACGCGCTCAGAAATGATTGAACGATTGGTCGAATTCCTGGTCGAATTTAACGAGCTGGAAGACGCCGTCGTCTTGCAAGATCGAAAGCAAATCAGCGAAGAGACCCGCATCATGCACGATCAGCTGGCGCTGGAATTTCCCGGGCAGCATTTCCCCTTCACCATGTACAGCGCTACCATGGCGACCTATCTGGGCACAGAAGCTATTGGATTGGCTGTGCTGGAAAAAGACATCGAAGAATTGGATTATGACTTCTAGCCAGATTCAGATCGCGGCGGACAGCGTCTGTGATTTGCCAGCGGAGTTGGTAAAGGCGTTGGGCATCCGCATCATTCCCACCTATGTCAATATTGGCGATCAGAGCTTGCCTGATGACGGGGTTGCCCTCGATCGACGGCAGTTTTATCGCCAGCTACCATCGATGACAACGCAGCCCAGCACCGCCGCCCCATCACCAGGTGATGCCGAGCAGTTTTTCCGCAGCATGTTTGATCAAGGCGCGGAGCAGATCATCTCTATCCATGTACCGGAGAATCTTAGTGGCGTGCTCAATGCGATGCGGCTGGGCGCGGAGGCAGTGGCGGAAGAGCGCATCACCCTGATTGACAGCCTTCAATTGAGTTTTGGTATCGGCTTGCAGGTATGGGCGGCGGCCGAGTTGGCGAGACAGGGCGCAGGTCGCGATGCGATTTTGCAAGCTATCGAGCGGGTGCGACAGCATACTAGAGTCTATGCCCTGATTGAAACGCTGGAGTATCTCCGGCGCAGCGGCCGGGTCAATGCCTTGGTGGCGAACCTGGGCGGGATCTTGAAAATAAAGCCGATCATCAACGTGAGTGATGGAGAGATTACTTCGATAGCCCGCTCACGAACCTGGTCGCGGGCTGAAAACCGCCTGCGTGAGCTGACACGGGCGCAAGCCCCGCTCGAGCGCCTCGCCATATTGCATATCGACAATCAATCTGGCGCGGAAAAGTTTTTAGATTCGATACAAGATATCGCGCCATCTGATACACTAATTATTGAAACGACCCCGTCCCTCGGCACGCATGTCGGACCTGGCACGATCGGGGTTGCCACTTTAAGCAGCAACTGGAGGCGATAATTCATGCCATCGGCATTGGAAAACATGGTAAAGATCCTGAAGCTGGAGCGCGATCAAGGCGGCAAAGACAAGGCAGTCGTCGGCGGTATGCGAGCCTACGTTGATAGCTGGCAAGCACAAGCTCGTGATCAAGCCAGGCGCGCCGCCCATCATATCTTGATTGATGAGATTATCGATGTGCTGCGAGAATACGAGAAGATCGCGGACGAAGACGAGCGGGTTGTCAAGTTAAATTATTTGCTCGACCGCGTGACCAATCGCGTAGCCCCGCCAAAAGCTTATACCGACCGTCTGCCCAAATGGGAAGAGTACCTGAAGTCGCAACCACAACCGAGCCCAGCAAGACCGAGTCGCAAGCAGAGCCAAACCCGTTCTGACCGGCGGCAGACAGGACCGCGCCGATCGAGCGAAAGAGAGAAGTTCAAAGCTTATGACAGCGCCAATTATGATGAAGATTTCACCAGCGTGCGGGAGAGTGACGAACTTGATTTGGTAGCGTTGCCGCGGCTGTCGCGTCCACCCCGCTTGCCCCGCCCGCAAATCGGTTTAGATGAGCAACTGGCGCTGAATCGTGAGTTGGAAGCGCCAACAACCGAAGTCAAAGGAATTGGCAAGAAGTTTGGCGAGCTGCTGGAACTGATAGAGCTGAAGACAATCAGAGATTTGCTCTACAGCTTCCCCAGGGATTATCACGACTATACCAAACAGCATTGCATCAAAGACTTGGAGCCCGGGCAACAAGCCACCGTGATTGCCACAATCATGCGTTGGCAGGTTGTCCATAGCAATAGCGGCGGCAAAGATCTGATCGTGGTGGTCTCTGATGGTTCGGGCAATATGTCGGTTCGCTTCTTCAAGCAACATTACCTGAGCGCAAAATTGCGGCGTGGTATGCAGGTCGTGCTGAACGGCAAAGTCAGCTATTTTCGGGATATGAAACAAATGACAAATCCCGAATGGGAAGAGCTTGAGCTGAAAAATCTGCATTCTATCGGGATAGTGCCGGTGTATCGCATGACCCAGGGGCTGCGCCCGCGCTTGTATCGCAGGACGATGAGAACATTGATCGATGAATGGGCGGAGAAGATTCCCGACCCGATACCGACGACTGTGCTCGAGCGTAACGATCTGGCTGACTTGGGCTGGGCAATCCAGCAGACCCATTTCCCCGAAGGTTGGGATCATCTTCGGCATGCGCGGCGGCGGCTGGTCTTTGATAATTTGCTGATGTTGCAATTGGCGATGTTGGGAAATCGCCGTGAATGGCAGTCCCTCCCTGGACCAGAACTCGTTGTTGATGACAGCCTCTTACAGGCTTTCACGCAAGCTGTTTTCCCCTTCGAGCTGACCCAGGCGCAGAAGCGCGCCATCGAAGACATTCGCGGTGACATGGCGAAGCCGGTACCCATGAATCGGCTGGTACAGGGGGATGTAGGTTCGGGCAAGACAGCGGTGGCGATCGTGGCGATAGCAATCGCGCAAGCCAATGGCAAACAGTCCGCCATTATGGTGCCAACTGGGGTTTTGGCGGAACAGCATTATCGCACGATTAGTGAAGCCTTCGCTAAAGCCCCGATGGATGAAAAACCGGTGATCGCCTTATTGACGGGCGCTTTGACTGCAGCGGAACGTGAATCGATTTATCGCGGCTTGGCGGATGGCTCAATTGACATCGTGGTGGGGACGCAGGCATTGATTCAGCAGGGTGTCGAGTTTCATGATCTGGCGATTGCTATTATCGATGAACAACAGCGTTTTGGGGTTGACCAACGAGCGCAGTTGCGTGGCAAGGGGCAGAATCCAGATCTGCTGGTGATGACCGCCACGCCAATACCGCGCACGCTGGCGCTCACGATTCACGCCGACCTCGATTATACCGTCATCAATGAACTTCCGGCCGGGCGGCAACAGATTGTCACCAAGATCATCGCCCCGGTGGCGCGGGAGCGGTTGCATGGATTCGTCACTGCCCAGCTGGAAGAAGGACGGCAAGCCTTTTTTGTCCATCCATTGGTTGAAGAATCTGAAACGATCGCTAGCGCATCCGCCATTGAAGCTTACCAGCGACTGAGCAAGGTGTTCTTCCGGCAGCGCGTCTGCCTCTTGCATGGCAGGATGAGCCCGGTGGAAAAAGATACTCTAATGCGGGATTTCGCCCAGCACAAATACGATGTGATGGTGACGACCTCGGTCACTGAATTGGGCGTCGATGTGCCGAATGCAACCGTCATGGTCATTGACGGCGCTAACCGATTTGGCTTGGCGCAGCTGCACCAATTCCGGGGGCGTGTTGGGCGTGGTCAATATCAATCTTACTGCTTCTTGATACCGGATCATTCGCCCGATATCGACATTGATCGTATTCGTGCCGAGCGGGCGGGGAGCCTAAACGAGGGAGAACTGAGCATTGCCGAACAGCGTCTAGCCGCCATGGAAGCCGCTTCCGATGGATTTGAACTGGCTGAATTGGATTGGCGTCTGCGCGGAGCTGGGGATTTGCTCGGCAGGCGCCAAAGCGGTCTGAGCAAATTGCAACTGCTCGAGTTGATGTCTCCCGAGTTGGTCGAATTAGCGCAGCGCGAAGCCCGTACTGTTTACACTGAAGATCCCGCGCTTGATTTGCCGGAGCATCAATTGTTGGCGGATTGCGTCAAGCAGTTGCAGGCAGATAGCGGCGATGTGAGCTAGCTTAGCGAAGACGCAGGCAATATAGCCAGCTTGGAACATCTCTTTCTACAACAACAGCCGGCATGCAGCTAAATTCGGCGTGGTCAATCGTTGGGCTGGACCGCCCCACCCCATAGAAACCAGCAAGATATACCCAAATTTCATTTGATTTGCTTTTGATTACAAATCTGGTAGGAAATTGATTGGCGCGTTTTTTTGAGTGCTATTACAATGCGCAAGTACGTGGGGGAAGGTAAATGACGGGAAGAGGAATCGCGTTATATCCAGCGTCACTAGATCCAATACATAATGGACATATTGACATTGCGGTGCGCGCGTCCCAATTCTTTGATCAGCTAATTGTTGCAATATACGCTAACCCTAACAAGAAGCACATTTTGTTCACTGTTGATGAGAGGGTTGAACTTGCCAAAGAAGTGCTGGCACCTCACTCTCGCATATCAGTTGCCAAATATAATATTCTTACCGTCGAATATGCGAAGTTAGTTGGCGCAGTTGCTTTAGTCAGAGGGTTGCGGGTGTTGGGCGATTTCGAGTTTGAATTTCGGATGAGTATGGCGAACAAGAAGCTAGCGCCGGAGTTGGAAACCATTGCTATCTTGTCTGATGAGAAGAATATGCATATTAGCTCAAGCACCGTTAGGGAAATCGCGGAATTAGGCGGGGATGTCAGTTCGATGGTGCCGCCCATTGTTTCGGAAGCGTTACGAAAGAAGTTTTGCGCTTAAGTTCGATAGTATTTGTCTTATCTCTATAGGGAGGGAACAGATGGATATTCAACATCTAGTCGATCGTTTGGAAGACTTGGTTGACGAAGGCAGAAATGTTTTCGGCACGAAATACACCATGGTCGACGAAGAACGCGCCTTGGAAATCATCGATCAGATGCGGATATCGATACCCGAAGAAATCGAAAAAGCCGCCCGCACCATGCAGTTGCGCGATCGCGTTCTGGCGGAAGCGAATGAAGAAGCTGCTCGCATCGTCCAGCAAGCTCGCCAGCATAGCGAAGATTTGATCGACGAGCAGGAAATGGTCAAGCAGGCGAAGGTGCGTGCCGAATTCGTGGTGGAACAAGCGAAAATTGAAGCGAACAAGATCACGCATGAAGCGGATGAATATGTCTTGAGCCAGCTGAATGAACTCGAGCATCGCTTCACTCATACGCTTGACGAGATTCGCAACGGTATTCAGGTGATGCAATATGCAGCGCCTATGGTGGCAGACATTGAACCGACAGAGCAGACAATTCAAGCGCCACAAAACAATACCGGCAACGAGCCTATCAGCTTTGATAAGCCGGCCCAGGCGCCGATTGGTAGCCAGATCTAGTCGCTGTATTTGCCAAAGCATTCCAAACGGATATCACGTAAGCGGTGTCCGTTTTTCTTGGTTCTTAGCAGAAGAATAACATCGTTCATTTCATAGCTGGCGGAAAATAACATTGTAGCATGCGCCTGATTTACATTGCTGTCGCCTGGGTATTGGGGATCAGTTTTGCACGTATCTTCCCCACAATAGAATCCCCTATTTGGATTAGCCTCCTGATAATACTTGTTGGCTTATTTTTGCTTATAAGGCGGCATCGTGGTCGCTGGATTGCCTTGGCGCTGGCGGTTTGCGTTGCTGGAGGCGCGCGCCAGTCGTTGGTGCCGCGCTTCAGCGAGGTCGCTGTTTATAACGGATATAGCGTCACGGTCACTGGCATCATCATGGATGAGCCAGACATCCGCGATGATAGAATCAAACTACGCCTCGAATCCCAATCAATCTTCGTAAACAGTGCCGATTCAGCCACAAGCGGTCTCGTCTTGGTCGAGGCAGGCCAGGGCGTCAAGGTCAAATATGGCGATCGTATTCGCGCGACTGGTTTACTGGCGACAGCGGCGACCTGGGACACATTTTCCTATGCGGATTACCTAAGCCGACAGGGCGTCTTCAGCGTCATGCGATATGCCGGGGTGGAAGTCATCGGCTCGGGCTATGGCAATCCGCTGTCGGCGATGTTGTTGGAGTTCAAACAGATCCTTCGCAGTCAAATTGCCGGGTTATTGCCGGAGCCGCAAGCTGGGCTTTTGATCGGCATTTTGCTGGGAGATGAAGGCGGCATCTCGCCTGAACTGGCGGAGGATTTCTCGCGGGTAGGCGCATCGCACATCATCGCGATCAGCGGCTTCAACATGGTAATCGTCAGCGCTATTGTCATTCGTGTCTTGTCTGGCTTGTTCTCAGGAAACAAGTCGCTGGTGACGTTCTGCGCGCTCGTGACCATTGCGGTTTATTCGCTATTCGTCGGCGCTAGCCCGAGTATTCTGCGTGCTGCGTTGATGAGCAGCCTGCTGGTCATTAGCAGTCAACTCAATCGAAAAACATTCTTGCCGACCTCTTTAGCATTCGTGGCCTTGCTGCTCTCTTTGGGGGATCCCAATGTGCTGCTCGATATTGGCTTTCAGCTCAGTTTTTTTGCGGTGCTGGGGCTGGGCGTGTTCGCAGACCCCTTATCCCAGCGCTTTCGTAGGTTGTTGAGCAGGTACTTGCCAGCACGCGCGGTTAACATTGTTCACAGCCTGCTCAACGAAGCATTGATTGTGTCTTTAGCGGCACAAATTGCCACCTTGCCGCTGGTGATCTTTTATTTCGGGCGGCTTTCACTGGTGGCGCTGCCGGTGAACCTCTTGATCATACCGATTCAGTCGGCTCTATTATTACTGGGTTTGGCAGCCATGATGATCTACGTATTCGTGCCAGCCTTGGGAACCCTCTTGTTTTGGGCGGATCTGGTTTGCCTGTCCTGGACGATATCGGTTGTGCGGCTCTTCGCCAGCTTTGAGTTCGCTGATGTATTTATCGATCTCGATGGCAGGATCATTCAAGTCTTCTACCTGTTACTGATAGGAGGGGCTATGCTACAGGCTGCTCGCCCGCCGCTATGGCAAAGAATAGATTCTATCATCAAGCATAGAATGTCCATCATCACAATCGTGGCGACATCATCAATCGCGCTGATACTCATGTTGGCGATGGTCTTGAGCCGACCCGATGGCCTGCTTCACTTGTGGATGCTCGATGTTGGGCACAGCAACGCCCTGTTATTGCAGACACCTAGCGGCGCGCAAATCCTGGTTGATGGAGGGCGCTTCCCTTCGCGCTTGTTGACTGCAATTGGCGATCGCCTGCCTTTCTATGATCGGGAAATCGAGCTACTCGCCATCACCCATCCCGATGAATGGGATATCGCCGCGCTTAACAGCGTGCTCAATCGCTATACTATTCGGGCGGCGCTCTATCATGGCCAGCCAAATCACAACGAGATTTTCCAACAGATCAAGAAGCGGCTGGCGCAAGCTGATGTGCCGATTGTGATGGCGAGAGCTGGCTACACGCTGGATTTTGACGATGGCACCAGCATCGAAGTTCTGCATCCACAGTTACAACCGAGCATCAGTGAAAAGCTGAATGACCAAATGATGGTACTGCGCGTGAGCTATGGAGATGTTTCCTTTTTGCTCACTTCCGATCTCAGTCACAGCGGGCAGAGAGCGATACTCGATAGCGGCATTTCGGCAATGGCCACGGTCTTGCAGATCCCGCAGCATGGCAGCTCCCGCGCAGTTGATGCGGACTTCCTCAAGCAAGTTCAACCACAGGTCGCGCTGTTGCAGAACGATATCGCTAATCGGCGCGGCGATCCTGATCCGGATACCTTGGCTCAATTCGATGGACTGCCTGTTTTCCGCACAGATGAATTGGGCACGATTCATCTCAGCACCGATGGCAAGACCCTGCATGTCGGTTCGTAGAGGAGTTTGGCGGAAAAGAAAAGAGGAGGCGCTTGCCCCCTCAATATTTCGATGCAGTTGGTTGCGCAACTAATAGCGGATATCGACCTGTTTCCTGGAAGCGGCGGATTGCATGATGGCATCGCAAATGACAGCGTTGCGGTAGCCATCCACGAAGGTAGCGCCATAGGGCGCCACATCGGTATCATTGACGATAGCGCTGAAGAAATGATGAAACTCGTGCACAAAGCTGTGTTCCCAGCCGATGGTGTGTCCATGGGGCCACCAGTTTTCCCAGTAGGGATGGTGGGCTTCGGTCACTAGCACATTTTGGAAGCCTTGGGTGGTATCGGGGTTTTCGCCTTTCCAAAAGACATTCAGCTCGTTTAAGCGCTCCAGGTTGAACTGGATCGAGCCATTTTCGGCATTGATTTCAAAGCAATTATAATTCTTGCGCCCTTGTGCAAAGCGAGAGGCTTCGACCGTTCCCAATGCACCATTTTCGAAGTCTAGCAGCGCTACAAATCCATCATCAACATCGGACTTGACCATCCCGCCTGATCCATCGGGGCGCTCTGTGATCCAGGTTTGCGCCAAGCCTGAGACCGCCTTGGGCTCGCCGACCAAGAAACGCGCCAGGTCGATGATATGTGCGCCGAGGTCACCCAGGGCGCCGCTGCCGCAGATGTCTTTCTGAAAACGCCAGCTGGTCTCCATCGCGCGGTCCATGCCCCACTCTTGCAGATAGACGGCGCGCCAATGGTATATTTTGCCCAGGGCGCCGCTTTCCACCAGTTTTTTGGCTTGTTGAATGGCGGGCACAAAGCGATAGTTAAAAGCGACCATGTGCTTGACCTCAGCGCTTTCCACCGCATCCAGCATGGACTTCGCTTCCGCAGCTGTGCGCGCCAGCGGCTTCTCGCAAAAGACGTGCTTGCCGGCTTGAGCGGCGGCGATGCAAGGCTCGGCATGGGCATCGTTGGGACCGCCATTGTCGAATACATGCACATCGTCATTGGCGAGCAGATCGCGCCAATCGGTATAGGCATTCTCATAGCCGTAGCGCGCGGCTGCCGCTGTGACCGCCGCTTGGTTGCGCCCAGCGATGCCGACCAAACGTGGCACTGCCACCGGCGGATACATCATGTAAGGAATGGTCTTGAAGGCATTGGTATGCGCTTTGCCCATGAAAGCGTAACCCAACATGCCGATACCAAGCTCCGGCGCTTCCTGATCGCTGCCGCCAGCCGCCATGCTGGTAAAGGAACTGCTCACTTGTTTTTCTTCTGACATCTTCAAGTCTCCTGTCGCTATTGCTCACTTATTCTTCGTCGGCAAATGCGGCATCAAAAGCCACGACGGAAGCGGTGAAATCATTGGCTCGCACCCAGGCTGCCGATTCGGTGGCGCCAAATTCGCGATCCATGCCGCTATCTTCCCATTCGACCGACAATGGACCATGATAGCCAATACGATTGAGGGCGCGGATCATCGAGTCGATATCGAGATCGCCGTGACCGGGCGAAACAAAATCCCAACCGCGCCGATGATCGCCGAAGTTCAAGTGAGAACCCAAAATGCTGCTGACATTATCGAGCGTCACCTTGGAATCTTTGACATGCACATGGAAGATACGATCAGCAAAACGATCGATGAACTTGACCGGATCGAAGAGTTGGTGAATGAAGTGGCTGGGATCGAAATTGAAACCGAATGAAGGGTGATCATCCAGCGCTTCCAGCGTCTTTTCCCCGGTGTAAATATCGTAAGCGATTTCGCCGGGGTGTGCTTCCAAAGCAAATTTAACGCCCTCTTCGGCGAATACATCAAGGATCGGGCTCCAGCGATCGGCGAATTCCTGGTAGCCGGCATCAATCATCTCATCCGATGTCGGCGGGAAGCGGTAGATCAAATGCCAAACTGGGCTGCCAGTGAAGCCATTTACGACATCAACACCAAAGGCTTTGGCGGCGAGCGCTGTGTTCTTCATCTCTTCGGCACAGCGTTGCCGCACAGCATCGGCATCGCCATCGCCCCAGAGCCGATCCGGCAAGATGGCACGGTGGCGCTCATCGATGACGGCATCCGCCACGCATTGTCCCACCAAGTGATTGCTGATGGAGAAATACGCCAAGCCATGTTGTTCCAGCACATCCAAGCGCGACCGGATGTAGGCATCGTCATCGAGCGCCTTGTCGACTTCAAAGTGATCGCCCCAGCAAGCCAATTCCAGCCCATCGTACCCGAAGCTCTTGGCTTTCTCGGCGATGGTCTCAAAAGGTAAATCCGCCCATTGTCCGGTGAATAAAGTTACGGGCCTTGCCATAAGAGTCTTCCTTTCTCGATATGTCATTATTTGCCTTCAAACTTGTGTTAAGTATAGCGAGCAAAGTCCCAACTACCAAGACGCGACCTCGACAGGGCGTAGTGAAAATGTGGGTATTGCCGAGCCGGTGCCCGGAAATTCCGCGCCTTGAGCACCGGTTTGGGATTTAGCCCGCTGATAGGTTATCATCAAATGAGCAATAGGCGTATTCGCGCTGTTGGCGCGAGCTTCAGTATACCTGTGGGAGGTTGATTTCTATGTACAACGGATTAAATGTTATCGATTTTCATGTGCATTTCCCAACGCAGAGGGACTGGTTCAGCGAGCGAGGACCGAATCCGCGCCAGCAATATGCCGAGCGCATCGGTGAAAAACGCGCCAAGGTCGCTCGTGAGTTGGCAATGAAATACAATCGACAATGGCGAGCCACCTGGGGCTTTGATCCGCCGGAGCGCAATACTTTCACCGATGAAGAGCAAGCGGACCGTTGGGCGGCGGAGATCGAAAAATACGGCTTGCGAGCGGTGGGCTTTGTCACCGGCGGCGGCAATAAACATCTAGCCAAGGTCGTAAAACGGCATCCAGATATCTTCATCGGTTTCGCCCACAATTACCTCTTTGGCGAGGGTGCGGCGGAGGAGTTGCGGCGGGCGGTGACAGAAGACGGCATGAAAGGTTATAAGCTGCTGGCGCCATCGTTGGATCGACCTGTCGAAGATGAAGCTGCTTACCCGGTTTGGGAGGTCTGTGCCGAGTTGGATATCCCAGTGTTGATCCATTTTGGTATCCAAGGCAGTGGTGGCGGCGTCGCCTGGCACGAGAATATCAACCCGCTCAAACTGCATAATATCGCCAAAGACTTCCCGGAAGTGACTTTTGTTGTGCCACATTTCGGCTGTGCCTGGATCCGCGAGACACTGCAATTATGTTGGGCATGCGGCAATGTCTGCATTGACACCAGCGGTTCCAATCAATGGGTAAAATGGGTCGATGGCGATTGGACAACCAAGAAACTCTTCCGCAAATATATGGAGACGATTGGTCCCGAGCGCATCATTTTTGGCAGCGATTCGAGTTATTTCCCCCGTGGATTTGCAGAGCCTTATCTGCGCGACCAGGTTCGTGATGTGCGCGAGCTGAATTATCGTGAAGACGATATACAGTTGATATTCGGTGGTAACGCGGCTAGGCTATTCAAGATCGAATTGTAGCGGGCTGAAAGCTGGATGACAAAGCCCGCGCCTGGTTTGTGAATTGGCGCGAGATAGGTTACAGTTTGAGTGACGTAATTTCATAAGGATCTATGAGGAGATGAAAATGAGGAAATTAAGTTTTCTCGCAATCTTAGCAGTGTTTGTCATTTTGCTGTCGCTTGGCGCCTTAGTTAGCGCGCAGGATGACGCCGTCGAAATCGAATACTGGCAGTATAACTTTGGGGCGCGCGTTGACGCCATGAATGCGCTCATCGAGCAATTTGAGGCGGAGAACCCGGATATCAAGGTCGTCCACAACAGCGATATCCCATATGACAATTTCCGCGATGAAATTGCTGCATCGGCGCCGGCTGGTGTAGGTCCGGATGTGGTCACCCTGTTCTATGGCTGGATTCCTGCCTTTGTCGATGCCGGCTATCTGGTGCCATTGCCCGATGATCCATTCAGCGAAGAGTTCATCCTAGAGACCTTCTCGCCCATGGTCGCCAACTCCAAGTTCGAAGGCAGCTATTGGGCAATCCCGACGGCTGTACGCTCGTTGGCGTTGTTCTGGAACAAGGATATCTTCGCCGATGCTGGTTTGGATCCTGAAAGTCCGCCCGCCACCTTGGATGAATTTGTCGAAGCGGCGGTCGCCACTACGCAATATGATGGCGACCCCAGCGATATCTTCAGCATCACGCGCCAAGGTCATGCAGCTGCCCTGTCGGCACAAGACCATCACTGGTTCCGCGAGGTGCTGCTCCGTCAATATGGCGGCGCGCCCTACAGCGACGATGGGCGCACCGTAGCCTACAACAGCGAAGAAGGCTGTGCCGCCTTTTCCTGGCTGGCAGCTTTTGAAACCGAACACGTGACCGGCAGCAATGACATTCTCGATGGAGCGACCAACGCTTTCATCAACGGCGACACGGCTTTGCATGTCGATGGCTCTTTCCGGGTCGGCACGATCGCCAGGAACAACCCAGATTTGAATTATGGCGTTACTGAATTGCCGGTGGGACCAAATGGCGAGCAGCACACCTTCGGCTCATATTGGACGCATGGCATCACCCGCCGCGCCAATGATGACCCGGCCCGCCTGGAAGCCGCTGTCAAATTCTTGCAATTCATCACCACAGCGGAAGCGGGTACGCTCTGGGTCAACAGCGTTGGCGAATTGCCGGCACAGTTGGCAGCCGCCAGCGATGAAGACATCCTGGCAGATCCGATTTTGGGACCCTTCTCCGCTGGACTGGCATATTCGCATGCGACCTTCTTCGTCGATGAAAGCGCGCAACGTCAAGTTTTGATCGATGCCTTCGACAACATCCGCCTCGGTGGTATGGATGCTTGTGATGCTTTGAATGAAGCTGCCGCCGCAGAACAGGAATTGATCGATTCCTTCTGGGCAGACCGTGAGTAACTGGGCTTAGTGACAAGCTAGACAACCGCGCCGGGGGAGTCGTCCACTGGCGCGGTTTGCATTAGCTCAGATTACGGGTATATGACTAACGCTATGAGCAGCAAGCAGAAAAATCAAATCGGCGGGCGATTCCGCTGGACATTGGCGCGCAAGAAGATTGTCTGGGCATATATTTTCCTGGCGATTCCGATCGTTTTCTTCGCTTATATCCGCATTTATCCGGCTCTTTTCGCCTTTCAAATGAGCTTGCACGACTACAATCCGCTGGCGACGGAACAGCCCTATGTGGGCTTAGAGAATTATGAGACCGTCTTTGAAGAACTAGGCAAAAGGAAGTCGGTCACCAAAGCAGCTTTTCAAAATACCGCCAGCTATGTTTTGTTGGGCGTGCCGATACAACTATGCCTGGCGCTGGCAATCGCTTTGATGTTGAACGAAATCCGCTTCATGAGCACGCTCTATCGCATCCTCTTTTTCTTGCCATTTGTCACTTCGACCATTGCCATCGCCTGGGTCTTCCGAATGCTTTATCAGCCACGTTTCGGCTTGTTTAATATCGTGTTGCAGTTCTTATCCCTGCCACAACAGCCTTTCCTGAAAAGCCCGCAGCAAGCCTTGCCATCGGTGCTGGCGTTGGTCATCTGGCAAGGCATGGGGTTTGCCGTCATCATATTCTTGGCGGGGCTGAAACAGATTCCGCGCACCTGTTATGAAGCGGCTGAGGTCGATGGCGCCAGTCGTTGGCACACCTTCCGCTATATCACTTTCCCGCTTTTGAACCCCAGCATTGTGTATTTGCTGGTCTTGCAGACGATCTCTTTTTTGCGCATGTTCGCGCCGGTGCTGGCGATGACGGAACAAGGGCGCGGCGGTCCCCTGGATGCGACAACCACGGTGGTGTTGCGGGTTTATCGCGAGGCATTTCAGAGCTTCAATATGGGTTATGCTTCTTCGCTGACTGTGGTTCTCTTCGCTTTGATACTTGGCGTCACCATCATCCAACTTTCGGTCACATCGCGACGAATCAATTGAGGCGGGGGACTTATGGAATCTGTCACTCCTTCCAACTTATTCAAAGATCAAGGCAAGGCTGCTGCAGTTGGCAGAGCGAGCGAAGATTGGAAATATCGCGCGTTCTCCTATTTGCTGCTGAGCTTGATCGCGTTGACTATGATCGCGCCATTCATCTGGATGTTGTCCACCTCCTTGAAGCCGGAAACGGAGATCCTGCGGCGTGATTTTTTCCCAAACGAGCCGACGCTGAACAACTATAGCGAGGTCATCACCGATACTGATTTGCCGCTCTGGTATAAGAATTCCTTCATCGTGGCAGTTTTCAGCACGGTGAGCGTGGCTTTCTTTGATGCGCTGGCGGGTTATGTTTTCGCCAAATATCAATTCCCTGGCAAGCGCCCGATCTTCATCATCTTCTTAACATCATTGATGGTACCAACTGAGATGTTGATCATCCCTTGGTTCATCATGTCATCGAATCCGCCGATTGGCGGCACCTGGGTTGATACCTATTGGGGCATCGCTTTTCCGGGGGTGATCACAGCCGCTGGCATATTCCTGATGCGGCAATTCATGCAAGGCGTACCGGATGAATTGTTGGACGCCGGGCGCATCGATGGCGTCAGCGAATTTGGTTTGTTTTGGCGGGTGGCAGTACCCTTGAGCCTGCCGGCTATTGGCGCGCTTTGCATCTTTAATTTTCTGGGCAACTGGAACGCCTTCATTTGGCCCCTGATCGCCACCACCAAAAGCGAAATGTTCACCTTGCCGGTCGGCATTCAACAATTTTCCTCCGAAGCTCAAACGCCCTGGAATCTGATCATGACCGGCGCCTCGCTCTCGGTCGTGCCGCTTTTGATTGTAGTTATTGTTTTTCAGCGTTACATCATTGAAGGGATCGCCTTGACCGGTCTCAAAGGCTAGCTCATGTCACGCGAAGCAGCCACATTCCCCCACCCGCTCTACGACAAATATGTACTGAAGCCCTTCTATGAGGACGCCAAGGTATATTATTACAGCCCGATGCTGGCAGCCAATCGAGCGCATGTCGTGATGCTGCATCGTTGCGGCATCATCACGCGGGAAAACGCCAGCGCGCTGCTCAAGGCACTGCAGCAAGTTGAGACCGAGGGGATCGCCGAACTCCCTTATCGATCCGGCGTGGAAGATCTGTTTTTCGCTATCGAAGGCAAGCTGATCGAATTGGCAGGGGCGGCGCAAGGCGGTAACCTGCAGTTAGCGCGCAGTCGCAACGATCTCGGTTATGCGCTGACACGCCTGGCACTACGACCGCTTTTGTTAGGCGCTGCAGAAGATCTGCTGGATTTGCGCCAGAGCTTGCATGCTTTCGCGCGGGATCATTTAGAGACACTGATGCCCGGTTACACGCACACACAACCGGCACAACCAACTACCATGGCGCATTATATCGCTGGCGTCCTGGCTTTACTGGAGCGGGATGTGGCGAGGCTGCGCTTTGCCTATGAGACCAACAATCAAAGTCCACTGGGCGCCGCCGCCTTGACTGGGACGGCTTTCCCTATCGATCGGCAATTGAGCGCGGCACTGCTGGGCTTCGATGGACTACAGCTGAGCAGCTATGACAGCATCGGCGCATCTGACAATCTCACCGATGTGGCGGGGGCTCTATCGACGCTGGGGGTTAATCTGTCACGTTTTACCCGCGATTTGCTATTTTGGGCGACGCAGGAGAGTGGTGCCATCCGCATTGACGACAGCTTCATACAGATCAGCTCGATCATGCCGCAGAAGCGCAACCCGGTCGTGCTGGAGCATTTGCGGGCGCGGATCAGTCGTATGCTGGCGCAGGCGCAGGGCATCGTGCTGCAGTGTCACAACATCCCCTTTGGCGATACTCAGGATATTGAAGACGAGATCTTCCCGCTATTGTTCGGGTCATTGGAGACGGCGCGGGAAATCTTGCAGCTATATCGTCCAGTCATTGATACTTTGGGGGTCAACGTGGACCACCTGCGTCAGCGAGCCAGCGCGGGCTTCACCACCGTGACTGAATTGGCTGATACTCTGGTGCGCCACTGCGACTTGCCCTTCCGACAGGCGCATAGCATTGTCGCGGCTCTAGTCAAATATGCCCAAGCTAGGGGACTGCTGCCCAGTCAATTGACGACTACCATGCTAAGCGCCGTCGCCGAGGACTTGGGGCTGGAAGTGAATTTGCCGGAAGCATTATTCCAGCGGGCGCTTGACCCGTGGGCATTCGTCGCCGGACGCGACTTGCCCGGTGGCGCGGCGCCAGCGGCAACTGCTAATGTATTGGATAGTCAAGGCGGTTCTATAGAGCAGGACAGCCAGTGGCTAGAAAATGCATACGATGCGTTGGCAGCGGCGAATCAGCAGCTGAAAGCCGAAGTCGATTCGCTGCTGCAATAGATACGAGCTATCCCTCCAGCGTCAGCAAATAAGCGACGATGTCGTAGATATCCGCTTCGCTGAAAATCTGCGCCCAATTGCGTGGTTCCAGATTGCCATCGTAATCGGCTACGGTGTAGGCACTGGGATTAACGATTTTGGTGAAGAGGTATTCGATATCGCTCAGGCCTTCGACGCGGGTCTGGGCGCGGGAGCCGACATTCAGTAGACCGGGACCAATAAGCCGGTCCTCGGTATCGTCCAAGTGGCAGGTGGCGCAGGCATAACCGGCCTCCTCATAATAGGTTTGGAAGAGCTCGGCACCGCGCTCGGCATTGGCAGTCTCGGGCAAGGCAATTTCGCCATAAACGGACATATCAACTGGCGGTGTATCACGAGCGGGATCCGGCGCATCGAGATCCGATTCGCCTTCCAAGGTTAATAGATAGGCGACGATATCGAAGATCTCCAGATCGCTATAAATCTCCGCCCAATTGGCAGGCATCAGATTCTCGTCAAAGCCTTCAACGATGTAGGCATTGGTATCGATAATGGAGTTGTAGATATACTCGGCGGCGCTTTGTCCCTCGACCCGGCTGCCAGCCCGGTCTTTGATATTGAGCAGACCAGGACCGATCAAGGTTTTCTCGCTGCTTGGGCTGTGGCAATTGGAGCAAGAGTATTTGGCGGCTTCTTGATAAGTGTCGAACAAGACTGCGCCATTTGCGGCATCGCGCACCGCCACCAGGCGATCAATCGGCGATTGTACAGGCGCGTCAGTCGGCTCTGGCGTCGCTGTGGGCTGGGGAATAGGGGTATCGGTTGATGCTGGAGTTGGCGTTTCCGTGGGCGGCACCAGCGTTTCGGTTGGCACTATCGTCGCTGGCAATTCCGTTTCAATCTGATTCTGCTCAACAGTTTCCAAGGTCGCCGTGGATTGATGCAAAACGGGGCTGGCTATAGTGCCGCAACCCGCCAATAGCATCGCCACGATGAGACAGGCGCGTCGCATAATTTTGTCCCTGGTTGATTTGTTCCGATGCAGTTCGATCATCCCTACCGTCCAATTATAGTTCGGGAAAATTTTCACGAATGTGCTTCCCCTACATTATGGCAAATCGAAAGCCGATATTGTAGGGCGAGCCAGACCGAAAAGGCAAATCTCAAGAACAATTGAAGGAAAGTCGCTCGGCAGGAGTATTTGCGAACCGAGAAGAGCTCAGCTGGCTGATATGCCCGACCAGTAAATGATTAGATATTCTTAAGAAAAAACTTCGAGACTAGCCCAAGTCTGTGATAGACTGAAGTTAATCGTTGTTTCAAATTTTGCAAAGCACAAACGTTAAGCGAAAGGATAGGGTAAATATTATGAATGACATCCGCGTCATGCTATTGGTTCTATTTTTGTGCATCGCCCTGCCATTGAGCGCGCAGGAGATGGACGAAGCGCCCGGACCGGGTTTGGGCGGTGTTGTCATCACCTCGAGCACAGCGGGAGATCCAGCGACATTTAATCCGCTGATCGGCGGCGATACGGCATCAAGCAGTGTATACAGTTGGCTCTATCCGGCGATCATCGGCGTTAGCCCGCATACTGGTTTGGAAGAACCCAATTTGGCGGGAGCGATGGCGGCGGGTTGGGAATACGATGAGACTGGCACCGTATTAACCATTCAACTACGGCAGGATATCGCCTGGAACGATGGAACGCCGATCACATCAGCCGATTATCTGTGGGCGGTGGAAGCGACGCGCAGCGATCAAATCGATAGCCCGCGGGCTGGTATCTTCGAGACGATGGCCGATGGCACGCCCGCCGGCGGCAAGATTGTCAGCATCGAAGCGCCCGATGATTATACGGTGGTTGTCACTTTCAACGAGGCAGACTGCATCTCCTTCAGCGATGTGAACGATGTCACTCCGGTGCCAGCGCATATCTTCTCCGAGTTGTATGGCGATGATTTCTCCGCCATGATGGACGATCCGCGGCACATCCCGACTGTTTCTTTTGGCGCTTTCAAAGATGTCGAATTCTCACCCGGCGAGCGTATTAGTTTGCTGGCTGACCAAGCCTATCCGGATACAATTCTTGGGTTCGTCAGCCCCTCAGAGCTGGTCACGCTGCAGGTTGCGGACGAAAATGTCGAGACTGAGCGCTTCATCGGCGGGGAGTTCAGCATCTTGGGCGTACCAGCCAAGCGACAAAATGAATTCCGTACAGATCCGGAATTGCAGGAATTCCCCCGTTATGAATTCACGGGCAATGGTTTCACCTTCTTCGCCATGAACCATGCCAACCCCGATAATCCGCAAGCGGGCTTGGATGAAGATGGCAATGTCATTCCGCAAGAGCCTCACCCGGTATTGGGCGATCGCTTGGTGCGCCAGGCAATTTCCCATGCGGTGGATATGGACGCGCTGATCGATGGTATCCGCGATGGCAATGGTTTCAAAGTCGCCACGCATACCATCCCCACTTCCTGGGTATACAATCCCGAATTGCAATACGAACAAAACCACGAATTGGCGATGGAGAAACTGACAGAAGCGGGCTGGGTCGACCATGACGAGAATCCAGATACGCCGCGAGTCTGCCAGGATTGCTTGTTCGCCCGTGAAGTCGATGAGTCCTTCAACGGCTCTGAATTAACGATCACGCTGCATGTACCCGCCGGCTCGGAAATTGGCGAGCAGATGGGTTTGTACTTCCAAGAGGAGATGAACAAAGTCGGTTTCAACGCCATCTTCGAAGCGATCGACTGGGGCAGCGCTTTCCTGCCGGAGTTGACCGGGCAGACCTTTGACATGAATATGCTGAGCTGGAGCCTGGGCTTGCCGGTCGATCCGGATATCTCGCCTTTCTACTACCCAGAGGTAGATGTGCCGGGTTCGGGCTTCAACTTCGTCTCCTATTACAATGCCGAGCTGATCGAGTTGAATGATCAGGCGCGGGTGGTAGCAGGTTGTGATACGGCGGCGCGGGCGGAATTGTATGAACGGGTGCAGGAGATCCTTTTCGAGGATATGCCCTATTTCTACATGTACGTCTCGGAATCGATGACGGCTGTGTTGCCAGGCACGCAGAATTGGAACCCCACCCCATTCTCGCGCACCTATTCCACAGATGCCTGGGTATCGCCAGCGGTGGCCATGCCCTAGTGTCTTAGAGTGGAGTGCTGCCGGCAGGTTTTCTTCTATTTATCCTAGCTGGTAGCACTCCCGTTAAACTCGACTTCTGAGAGAGCGAAACCACGCGCATGCACAAATACATCCTTCGCCGCGCCTTGCAGGCTATTCCCACTTTATTCGGTATCACAATCATCATTTATCTCGTCATGCTGTTGGCGCCGGGGGATCCGGTGGCTTTGCTCACTTTTGATCCCACGATCCGCCAAGACGAACGCGAGCGACTCGCCGCCAAACTGGGGGTCGACGATCCATTTTTTGTGCAATATCTGCGCTGGCTGATCGGCGATGACTGGATGCTGGTCGATACCAATCTCGATGGCGAACTCGATTCCTGGGGCGATAATTACGGCATTTTGCGGGGCGACTTCGGCACATCATTCAAGTTCCGCGGTTCCAACCCGCTGACGCTGATTGGCGAGCGACTGGGAGCGACCATAGAGCTCAATATCGCTGTAATACTGGTCGGCTTGACCATCGGTATCCTGGTCGGCGTCTTGGCAGCTATCCAACGTGGGCGGGCTTTTGATGCTTATGCGCGCGTGTTCGCCGTCATTGGGGATGCGGTCCCGGATTACTGGCTGGGGCTGTTGGCGATCCTCTTTTTTGGGCTAGTCCTGCCGGAGATCCTGGAAGATTTTGGAATTGGCACTGGGCGACCGATATTGCCAATGGGCAACCGTTGCCCACCGGTGCGTGGTGGCTGCCCACCGATTTACGAACGCTTGCATTACTTGATTTTGCCTACTTTGGTTAGCTCGCTCGGTATCATCGCGGTTTGGTCACGCTTGATGCGGGCTTCCATGTTGGAAACAATTAACAGCGACTATATCCGCACGGCGCGCGCCAAGGGTTTATCGGACAAGGCAATTTGGTTTCAGCATGGCTTGCGCAACGCGATCATCCCATTTACTGTTTTCCTAGGACCGACATTTGTGGGGCTGATCGGCGGTTCCGTCATTATTGAGCGGGTCTTCACTTGGCCCGGCGTGGGTCTCTTGCTCTTTGACGCGGTGCTTAGTCGTGATTATCCAGTGGTTATGGCTTCTGGCGTGATTGGCTCGGTCTTAACAATAATCGGGTACTTGCTTTCCGATATCCTTTACGCGGCTTTTGACCCGCGCGTTCGCTTTTAGGCGGTTGGTGTATAACGATGCAACCCAAGACCGGAATCACTCGGCTTGACGAAAATGCCCAGGTAGAGCATGTCCCGTCTTTGAACATGTGGCAGCGGGCGCTGCGCCAACTGCGGCAAGACCGAACCACCATCGCCGCCCTGTTTGTCATCACCTTGTTTGCTACCTTGTCATTGTTGGCGCCACAGATTAGCGACCTGCTTCAAATAGACCCGATCGCCCAAGATTTGCGTAATAATTACGCGCCTTTGTTCAGCCCGGGGCATCCCTTGGGCACGGACGAGCTAGGGCGAGATCACCTAATCCGATTGCTCTATGGCGGGCAAATCTCGCTGGGCATCGCTGTTGCCGCCGCTTTTCTCTCATTGGGAATTGGCGTGGCAGTAGGCGTTTATGCCGGTTATTTTGGCGGCATTGTGGATGATCTGGTAATTTGGTTGGTGACGACCCTCAACTCGGTACCAGGTCTCTATCTTCTGATCATCATCAACGCGATTCTTTCCCCCGGTCCTTTAACGCTTGTGCTGATTTTCGGCATCCTCGGTTGGACTGGCACAACAAGATTGGTTCGCGCCGAGACTTATTCGATTAAAGAGCGAGAATATGTGGTCGCGGCACGTGCCATGGGCGCTTCCAACCTGCGCATCATGTTTGTCCATATTGTGCCAAATATCTTTTCCCTGCTGATTGTCAGCCTGTCTTTGGCGATGGGCGGCTTGATTTTGGCGGAGTCGGCATTGAGTTTCATCGGTTTCGGTATCCGCGCGCCCATCCCCTCTTGGGGCAATATGCTGAATGGTGGCTTGGATTATATGCGGCGGGGACCGCATCTGATGTTCTTGCCGGGGATTTTGATTAGCGTGACCGTGTTCTGTCTTTATCTGATCGGCGATGGCTTGCGCGATGCCTTTGACCCCAAGATTTCCGAGTAGGGCGCTGGAAGGATTGAACAAGCTATAGACAGCTGTCGATGTTTATGATATTGTAAATTGCTGAATACTTAGGCGGTCGGGGGAGTACCACCCCTCGACAGATGCTTGGAGAGGAGCAATGGGAAGCGAGGCTTCCTCATAATCTGGAATATGGCAAATCATAAATCTGCGATCAAGCGAATTCGTCAAAATGAGAAGCGGCGCCTGCGCAACCGCACCTTTCGCAATCGCGCTCGCACGTTGGTCAAGAAAGCGCGCTTGGCAATCGAAAGTGGAGATCTGGAAGCCGCGCGGATAGCTACCCATGAAGCGGCGCGGGACCTTGATAAGTTGGCGAGCCGCGGCGTCGTGCACAAACGAAACGCAGCACGGCGCAAGAGCCGTTTGATGAAACAATTGGCTCAACTCGAAGCTTAGGGCTAAATCGAATCCGCAATATCGGGATCCGGCACAGGCTGTCGGGTCTTTGCTTTTTCCTCTTTTTCCCCGGCAATCGCCAGCTGATACCCGATACCGCGTATCGTCTTCAGGTACTTTGGCGTCGCCGGATTGTTTTCCAAGATCTTGCGCGCATGACGTATATGCACATAGAGCGTGCGTGTATCCCCCAGGTAGTCTGTCTTCCACACGCGCTGCATAATCGTGGCCCGTGACAGTGTTTGGTTGGGGTGGGTCATGAACAACTCAATCAGGCGAGCCAGCTTGGGATTGAGCTGCACAGATTGGCCATGGGCATGCAAGATACGGGCAGTGCGATTCATGACAAATGGACCACAGCGGATGGTATCGAGCGGGTCATCACGCAGAATCCGCGAGACCAACCCATTCAATTGACGCGCCGTTAAGGGCGGGTACAAGATAATATCCGCCACTTGCGGATTTGGAGCAGACGGTTCCGAGGCGATCAGAATAAGTTTGCAATTCGGGAAGCATTGGCGCATACGCCGGCAAATGCGCTCGCCGGTTGTGTACATAGAGACAGCATCGACAATGATGAGGCTGAACGATTGCTGAGACCCGAGCGATCTGGCGCGTTTTCCACTAGCGACATGGGTGACCTGCCAATTGCGACTTAGTGTGACTTGCCAGCGCGCCGTCCCGAGCAAGAGAATGCGGTCGGTCTGTGGAGTGAAATGCACTAGATTGCCAATCTCCAGCTTAATAAGATTCCAGCAGATTCAACAATCTGTTAATTTCCTCGATGGTATTGTATTTGCCGATGCCGATGCGCACCATGCCTGCTTCGCGCTCGAGCCGCTTCATGATTTCCAGCGCATAATAATCGCCGCTCCAAACGTAGATCTGATTGTCCGCCAGGAAGGCAGCGATCTCATCGGGCGTTCTGCCCTCTTTAACCATGGCTACCGTTGGCACACGCCATTGGTAACGGTTTTCATCGGTGATACCGGCGATGGTCACGTCCGGTATCCGCTGCAGCCCTTCGATCAAAGCTTGGATCAAGTGGCGTTCGTAAGCTTGCACCGCATACATGGCGCGCTTCATTTTGAGTGGCCGACCGGTATATTGTGGCAAGTCGGCTGTGCCAAATTGTTCACCAAGCTGCTCCCAATGGTCGAGGCAGGCATGCAAGCCATTCCAGGTCTCATAGCTTGGCGTGCCATTTTCCCAGCGGTCAGGCGCTACATCTTTGGCGGGGCGTACTTTGTAGGCGGGCAGCGCGTTGAGCAACTCTTCCCGCCCCCACATGATGCCGAGGTGCGGTCCATAAAACTTGTAGGAAGAACAGAGCAGGAAGTCGCAGCCGATCTCTTTCACATCGATGGGGACATGCGGCGCGCTCTGCACAGCATCGACCACATGCCAGGCGCCAACAGCCCGCGCCATGCCAGCAATCTGCCGCACAGGGTTGATGGTGCCAACCGCGTTGGAGGCATGCACGGTGGCGACCACCTTGGTTTTTTCCGTCAGCGCTTCTTCCAGCGAGCCCAGATCCAAGGTGCAATCGTCTGTGTTGATGTCCACCCATTTAACCTGCAGATCATAATCCCGGGCGATGGAGGTCCAGGGTGCAACATTGGCATCGTGATCCATCCGGGTCAGCACGAGTTCATCGCCGGGGCTCAATATGCTCCCGATCGCTCGGCTCAAGCCAAAAGCCAGGGTGGTCATATTGGGACCGATGACGATTTCTTTTGGGTTGCCGGCATTGAGGAAATCCGCCATACGCTGGCGAGTGCGCTCCACCATTTCATCATTGCGCAGGCTGGTCGCGAACAGACCACCAGAATTGGCATTCATGGTCAGATAATAATTCGTAACGGCATCCATAACCGCCCGCGGGACCTGTGTGCCAGCGGGGTTATCCAGGAATATGGGCATAGTACCATCGTCAGCGGGCAGGCTCAAAGAAGGGAAAAGCGAACGAATTGCCTCGGCGTCAAAGTTCATGGATTTGTCCTCAATACTTGATTTCCAAGTTGGATAAGTTGATGTGTACTATAATGCCATCAGTATAAATTTCCAAATTGGCTTTTGTATTATTGACATAATAGAAAGCGAGGCAAGATCGCAGATGACGTCCACAGCTTTTGATGGAAACGGCGCTGGCAATGACGAGGCTTGCGCAAACTCCAAGCATTTGACGGACGCCATACGTTGGCGCTGCCTCAATTGTGGGCAGAATATCTTTGTCGTCAGCGATACAGAGCCGCCGGATATCTGCCAATACTGCAAGGACATGACAACCTGGCAGTTGATCGAGCGTTAAGCGAAGCCTCACCCTAGCCACTTTGGTCTTCTAAATTAGCGCGCACCGCTTTCGCCAGCTTCAAGAAGTTTTGGTCATAGATCATGTTGGAGGAGCGCGGTCTGGGCAGGTCGATCGCTAGATCCGCCTCGAGTTTGCCCGGTCTCCGCGACAGGACAATGACCCGATCCGCCAGTAGCACAGCCTCGTTAATATCATGCGTTACCATGACCACGGTCTGCTGATATTGCTGGCGCAGCCGCAAGAGTTCCAAGCTCAATTTTTCCCGTGTGAGCGCATCCAAGGCGCCAAAAGGCTCATCCAACAGCCAGACAAGGGGTTGCTGCACGATGACCCGCCCGAGCGCCGCCCGCTGCGCCATGCCGCCGGACAGTTCGGCCGGATATGCCAGAGCAAAGTTTTCCAGGTGCAGTTGCGGCAAGAGCGCCCGCACCCTGCGATAGCGTTCGGTTTTTGACAAGCCCGCGATTTCCAAGGGCAACGCGATATTATCCAGCACTGTGCGCCAAGGCATCAGGTTGGCGTCCTGGAACATGATGGCGATGTCTGGCAGAGGCGCTTCGATTGGCTTGTCATCACAAAACGCGGCACCGGAGCTTGTTGGCTGCAATCCCGCCAAAATGCGAATCAAGGTGCTTTTCCCACAGCCGCTCGGTCCCAGGACGCAGACAAACTCCTCTTCCTTCACCTCAAAAGAAAGAGAACCCAGCGCCGCAAAAGGCTTGCCTTGTGGGTCATGGAAATTGACCCGCACATCGCGCAGGCTAAGCCTCACTCGTTGTTTCCCGGGACAAACTCATTGGTGAAGGCTGGCGTCAGATCAGTAATGGCATCGTCCAGGAAGCCCATCCGGTTGAGGGTATCCCGCATCGCTTCCCAGGAAGCCAAATCGCTAAAGCCAAGGCGATCGGCATCCCAGAGCTCGATAGTATTGAGCAATACTTGAAGCTGCGTCAAGTCTTCGGCATCTACCTTCTCCTGCAGATTGTTCATCAGCTGTTGGCGCTGAGCTTGAACCAGCTCGCGATCGGGATTGCTCGCCAGAAACTCCGCCTGTTGCTCTGCGAGAATTGTCAATTCTTCGATGAGGCTATCAGCAGCGGGCAAGCCTTCGACATAATTCAAGCTGGCGAGATAAGCGGCGGCTGGGTTATTGATGGTAGCTTGCAAGGCACCGGCAAATGCTGCGACCATGCGGCGAACTGAATCCGGCTGCGCGTCCAAATATGACTGGCTGACGATCAAGCCATTTGACACCAGATCAACTTGTGAGGCCACCGTGACCACGGATACATCTTCAACCGCGCCGCATTGCCCCGCCCCAGCGAGCTTACGAATTTGCAACGGTTCATTGTTGACATAGACCACAGCGGCATCAACCGCGCCCAAGCAGAAAACTTCCGGCGCATAGAAACCGATTTCATTGACTTCGATATCGGCTTCGGTCAAGCCACCGCTATGCAGCAGAGATGTCAAACCGCTGTAACTGGCGCCGAAGCGACCGGGAATGCCCACCTTCTTTCCGCGCAAGTTTTCCAAGGTGTGGTAGTCGGCTTCATCAGAGAAGACCAAGCCAACAGGATATTGCTGGAACCATTCAAAAACAAAGACCACATCGCGGCTTTGCGAGCGAGCCAGAATCACTTGCTCGCCACTGACAATGCCGAAGTTCGCCTGGCCAACTGCGACCAGATCGAGAACTTCCGGCTCCTGCAAATGCTCTAGCTGTACCTCAAAACCAGCTTGGGCAAAGTATCCAGCTTCGATAGCCAAATAAAAGGGGGCGAATTGTACATTCGGGATGAAAGTCAGCAGAACGCGTTCTTCAGACAGCTGATCTTGCGCAGGCACAACCGCGATATTGAAGGATAGCGCGAGAGTGAGCAAAGTGATGAATTTGAACATAGGGTGTACATCCTTCCTCAATACAAACGATCAACGATTGGCGCGGCGTTGCCAGACCAAAAAACGCCATTCTAGCAAAGCAACCAGGCCATACAGGCTCAAGGCGATCGTCGTCATCGTCAGCACAGCCACAATAACGAGCGGGGTGTCGTAGCGATTGCGCGCCGAGATCAACAATACGCCTAAACCGGAACCACTGCCGGAGCTGACGAATTCGCCCACAACAGCACCGATGACAGCCAAGGTTGTGCTGGTCTTTAAGCCCGCCAGTATCACCGGCAAGGCAGAGGGCAGCTCCAGATGGCGAAAGGTCTGCCAGTGGCTGGCATTCAGCGAGCGCATCATCGCCCTCAGGTTGGGCGAGACACTGCGAATGGCGACGATGGTATTCACCAGCGTTGGGAAAAAGACGATGACTGCGGTGGTAACGACTTTGCTGCCCGGACCGGGACCAAACCAGATGATCAAAAGCGGCGCGTATGCCACAATGGGGGTCGACTGAAAAGCGACGATAATCGGCGACAAAATGTATTCCAGCAGCGGCGCTTTGGCTATGGCATAACCGATGAAAAGGGCGATGCTGACCGCCAGGAACAAGCCCAAAAGCATTTCTTGCAGCGTGGTTAGCGCGTGCTTCAACAAGCTGCCATCAGCAATAGCCTCGGCAAAGGCAGCATTGACATCAAGCGGTGGCGGGACGAGAATCTGCGGGACCAATTCTGTTTCAGCAATCCAATGCCAAAGCAACAATAACAGAAGAATGGTCAATAGCGGGGAAAGCCCGCGCAAGGTCTTCGCCAAGCCACTGCCAGTAGCGATAGATTTCTGCTTGGCGATGAATCCGTTGAGGTTTCGCATAGCGCGCTTCCATCATGCGGATATTGAGGAAGAGCGGTATACGATGCCAAACAAGCGCGGCGATAATCTTGCGCAAGCGGGGAACGCATATCAAACCAAGCAAGCTAACGTCAATAGTAGCCTGCTCTGCCCTTCTCCCATCCGGACTTTCACCGTCGGCTCCGGAATCTCACCGGGATCCACCTGCGCAACTTAGTGTTGCAACGCATCGCCCAAAAGATAGCGGTGACCAGGGTCACGGGCTTGCATGTCAAAACATGTATCACCGCCGGTAGGGAATTTCACCCTGCCCCGAAGGTTGGTTGATGATCTGTTATTAAATCAGTATAACAAGATTCCGTTGAAAATCAATCTAAGCTGCTGTGACAGATCAGGGAGCTTCCATCAGCGATTCTTCCAGCGGTTCAGCGTCTTCGGCTGCTAGCGTTTCTTGTTGAAAATCGGTATCGGCTTTGAGCACGGTGAAGAGGAAGCGCCCCCCCTTGCCCTGGGTATTGCCTTCAGCCCAGATACGCCCGCCATGCGCCTCGATGATATGCTTGCAGATTGCCAAGCCCAAGCCAGTGCCGTCGTCGCCAGAACGAGAGACATCCGCTTGGTAGAAGCGTTCAAAGATGCGTTCGCGCAAGTCATCGGGCACGCCGGGTCCATTGTCAAAGACGGAGACGATAATCTCGTCCCCCTGGTCGGAGGCGGTTATTACGATAGACTCGTTTTTGGGGGACCATTTGATGGCATTGTGAATCAAGTTGGCCAAGACACGTTTCAACTGGTCGATATCACAGAGTACATCGTATTTCGGCGGTACCTGGCTGACGATTGTCAGTCCTTTCATCTCCGCTTGAGAATCCAGCCGTTCGATTGCATCATCGACCATTTGTTTCAGCGGAGTTTTGACCAAGCGCATGATGGCTTGCCCGGACTCGATCATGGACAAGTCCAGCAATTCTTGCGCCAGCCAGAGCAAGGCATCGGTCTCCATGGCGATTTCTTTGAGTGATTGGATGCTGGCTTTACGTTTGGGTTTGTCCGCCTCGAGGAATAGCCCCTCGATAATCAAACGAATACGTGTGATCGGTGTGCGCAGCTCATGCGAGATATTGGCTACCAGGTCGCGGCGGGCGCGGTTCAAGTTGACGAGGTCAGTAATGTCTTGCATGGCGATACCGATGAAGCGGCAATCTCCAGTGTAATTGATCACATGGGTGCGAGCGCGGTAAAATGCTTTGTCGATCAGAAATTGTTCTTCCAAGCTTTCCTTTTCCAGTAGGGCGAGCTGCACCAGGTTGAGTAAATCTGGCGAGTCGATGAGATCACCCAGGCTTTCGCCGACGGGGTTTTTATTACCGAAGAAGCGCTCCGCCGATTGATTGTAGGCGATGACAGTCAATTCTTCGTCCAGAAGCAGGACCAGATCAAAAGTGACGTTCGAGACCGTCGAATAGAGGGCGGTACTCTCCACATTTTGGCCTTCGATTGTATGCAACTGCGCGCGCAATTTGCGGATCACTTGGTCGCGGCTGCGAAGGTCCCCGTCAAGAGACTTGAGCTGTTTGCTTTGGCGGAAACAGTAAAAGAGGGAGCCAAGCAAGGCGATGACAGCAAGTAGCAGCAGCGCTTCCATAGTTAGCCCTCGAAGCGGTAGCCGACGCCACGGACTGTGCTGATTCGCTTAGGGCTGGAGGGATCATCTTCGATCTTCTCCCGCAGCCAGCGAATATGGACATCGACAGTGCGTTTGTCCAAGGGATAGTAATCATGCCCCCAAACTTTGGTCAAGATAAGATCGCGCGACAAGACCGCATTGGTATTGCGAATGAACACCGTCAATAGATCGAATTCCTTATTGCTCAACTTGATCTCTTGCTCGCCCCTAAAAACACGACGCCCGGTCAAATCCAGGCGCAGGTCACCAGAGATTAATTCGTCTCGCTTCAAACTGTGATCGGGGGATGGGCGACGCATCTGGACCCGCACGCGCGCCAGGAATTCCCCCAAACCAAAAGGCTTGACGATGTAATCATCGGCGCCACTTTCCAAGCCGACGATCTTGTCAACTTCGGTACCGCGCGCAGTCAACATGATAATGGGCACATCCGCTGCCTTGCTATCGTTGCGGATCATACGGCATAAGCTCAAACCATCCAGGCCTGGCAGCATAATATCCAGCACAATCAAGTCATAGGTGTCGCCGCGAGCCATATCCCAGCCCGTTTCGCCATCGAGGGCGGTGAATACCTGGTAGCCCTCCGCCCGCAGTTTGTCGGCGAGGTTCGCTATCAACTTTTCTTCGTCTTCAACCAATAGAATCTTTTTAGCCACCGATAATATCCCATATCCTGCTGACAATGCTTAGAGAATACTCGATTTGTACTAAATGTATATTAAAGCATTTGACGAGTCTCTTAAACATTTAGCCGCTTCGTAGCGATGCAGGTCCCTAAGCTCGCAGGCGCAAATCAAACATCGGAGATAGCGCGAACCTCCGCCAGAGAAGTGGCTCGCCGAACCGCAGATCGGATTGCTTGCGCCACCAGCTCGGCAGCGTAGGCGCCGACCAAGGTTGGGTCAGCCATAACTTGCCCGGAAGCCAGAGTGAAGATGGTATCGCCATCAAACATTGTATGGGCGGGATTGACCGCGCGCGCGATGCCATCATGCGCCATCTGCGCCACTTTTTGGGCTTGGGGTTTATTGAGTTTGCCGTTGGTGGCAACTGTTCCGATGACAGTGTTTTCACCAGCCGGTGAAACGGCGACCTCCGCTAGCATCGTTGTCATTTGCTCAAGCACAGAGTTGAAGCCGCTGCCAGCCGCCGATCTCAAACCCGCGAGTATCTTTCCATCCTCGTCGATGATGTTGCCAACGGCGTTCACCGCCATCAAAGCGCCAATGATTAGACCGTTGGGCAGCTCGATTGCCGCGGAGCCGATACCACCTTTGCTGGCGCGGTCGTTGCCCAAGATGGCAGCCACCCTCGCGCCGGTGCCTGCGCCAACGCTGCCCATCATCACAACATCAGTAGTGGCGGCTTGACAGGCTTGGTAGCCGGCTTCCGCATCGGGATAGACAGCGCGCTCCCCAATGGTGAGATCAAAAAGGATGGCAGCCGGCACAATCGGCACGACCAGACCACTGCGTGATTGATAACCCAAGCCGCGTTCGGCATGCCAGCGCGTCACACCATCGGCAGTAGCCAAGCCAAAGGCGCTACCGCCGGAAAGCACCAGAGCCGTCACTTCTGCAACCAGGTTATGCGCTTGCAGCAGATCAGTCTCGCGCGTGCCTGGCGCACCGCCGCGCACATCGACCGCGCCGACAGTCCCCGGCGGGCAGAGGACAACGGTGCAGCCGGTGGCGGCATCCAGATCGGTATAATGCCCTACTTTGAAGCCCGGGACGCGCGTCAAGGAATCATTCATCGTCTTCGTCTTCGACATAATATTGGTCGCCATTGTCATCGTCTTGCCAGATGATTTGCAGCTTGTCCGTCTTTGCTTCGAGCTGTTCGAGGTCTTCCGGGTACAAGATAGAGGCAGCGCGGTCGTAATCGGCGGGGGCGACGAGGATCTTGATCTCGCCGAGGTTGCCCAGCGTTAAGCCCAGCGCTGTGGCGCCCGCTTCCTGGTGGATCATTGCCGGCAGGTCATTTGCCCGCAGTTTGCCCATTATGATATGAGCTTCTGGCAAGTTATGGGTGATGAAGACAGCGATCCAGTCTGGACCATTTGGTGAACGCGCAGGTTGAATGCCCATTGCTCTCCTTAATCAGCGACTTAGCCCAAATATATTGTATCAGATGCTGAGAGAGCTGGCTGGTTGCCGCGGGCTGCGCGAGATACTAATTGGCGGAGTTTGCCAGGAAATCAGCAGCGGCGGTTGCCCGCTCTCGCACATGATCTATCAAGACATCGGTCGCTTGGCGCAGCGCTGTCAGCGAATCCTCACCGTCAGCCACCTCAATATAGGCAGACAATAGGGCATAGTTTTTCTCATAGATTGCTGCCATACGTTGTGGCGTGAAGACTTCTGTACTGACTTCTGTTAGCAATTCAAGATAACGGTTACGATAGACGGCGTCCTCCAGCAGAAAGCCGATCAGGGGCCATCGCTCGGCATCAACTTCTTCCAGCGAGAGGCTAAGCGCCGACCTGCCGCCCAAACCGCGCCCAGCGGGTTGTTCATCGTTTTCGGGTCCACGAGGGGAAGGCTGCAATGCCATGTTGTTATCCCAGGGAATCCAGACCAGCTGCCCCGTCTCAGAATCGACATAGAGATAGTAGTTGTGGGACATCACACCATAGGTATCCCAGTTCTGGAGCAGGGTGTTGGTTGCCAGCCAGCGCAGGAAGCCAGCCACATCAAAAACTGTTTCCAATTGAGCGCGCCAACTGGCAGGATCACTAAGGCGGGTTTCCGCATGCAAAGCAGCAAAGAGCGACAAAATATCATCGTAGCTGCTGTTACGGTTGGTTTCTTTGTCGAAGGCTTCTTCGGTGAAGGAGTTCGCGGCGAAAGTCGCGCCTGGACCACTGGGCTTGTACATATTTCCGTCGTCATCGCTGAATTGGGTTTCGATCAGCGTATCGTCTGGCAGCTCGACAGCTGTATAAATCCCCCAGTATTGGAAACCATCACCGACAGCATTATCGACATAAACGGCGTAATAGGCAGTCTCAGCGGCAGGTACACCGGCGGCGCGGAAAATATCAGCGGTGACCTTCTCTCGCTGTAGCGAAGGGTCGAAGTCGCTGGCGCCGAAGCTCAGCTGCTTGAAGCCATAGAAACGTTGATTATCCAAATGGGGATTTTCATCCTCGAATTCATCAAAATCCAGCTTGAAGGGCAAGGCAGTCGTGCCGCTGCGCCAGCCCGAATTGAGAGTGGAATTGCCTTTGTAGCGGAAGCCGACCTCCCACCAAGTTTGGTCGCCAAACTGAATGGTGACAGGCACCCAAATTGGGTTACGACTAGCCAGCTGCAAATTGGCTGATCCGCCATTGCCGGGAGGAGCAAAACCTTCTGGCAAGCCGAGAGCTTCAAAAATTACTTCGACTTCAAGCTCCAGCGTTTCGGCAACCGCGGTAAAATCGGGAAAGAATGCGATTGCTGCCTCAATCACTTCTTCGCTACGGTCCAATGCGCTGGCGACTTCCGCAATATCGGGTGGAGCCAAGCGACCGCCGGGACGAACACCAGGTCCGCCTTCCCTTCCTCGATTGTCGCCGGCGCCGCGCTCACCATAAATCTCGATCATGTCTTCTTCTTCCGCCTGCCAGGATTCTGGCGTAAAGGTGATGTAGATCTCATTTATGCGGTCATCAGGCAAGATCAACTCGTAATTTGCGGGAACGTCATTGCCGTGTGAGGCTGCGGTCCAGCCGGCTGGGCGTCCCGTATTTTGCGCGATAGCACTTGAAATCGAGAAAGCCAGCAAGAATAGCGCCGCGAACAAGCTTTTGCAGTGCGATTTCATGATCCTTTGATTCCCGTGCAGCATGGCTAATCCTCCTTGAAATACCAGATACGCAGCCGGGCGGACTGGTTTTTGACATTCATCCGGCGAATAGCGATGTCGACAGGCTTGATGCCGATACGTTGGTTAATATCGTGGAGCAAGTCGGCCTGCCGATCGGGGTGCAATAACTCAAGATTGTCGTATGCCAGGTTGATGCTCGATCGATAACGCATGAACTTGCCAATTTCGAGAATGATTATTGTCGCGATCAGAGCGGCGTTGACGGCGATAAGCTCTTCCCAGCTATCGAAGAACATCAGCATGGCGTTCACCAGCGACAGCGTAATAGTGGCGAAGAGATAGGTCATGTCACGCAAGGAGATCGCTACCGTGCGGAAACGGAGCAGTGAGAAGATGGCAAAGATGCCGAAGCCAAAACCGAGGCCGATTTCGACCTGCATTAAGAGCCGAATGACAATGTAGACCAGAGCGCCGCCGACAATCATAGCGAAGGCATAATTGCGGTTTGGTTTGCGCCGCCAATACATGGCAACTATCAAGAAACTGATCACCGCCAGGTTGATGCCAAAGCGCAGCCAATAATCCAATACCGTTTCCATCTGCAATCTCATTCTTCTGTTATGAGTGAAGATGCGTCTATGGTATTGATAACTTGTTTTGAAGCTGTGAACGTGTTGTAAGAAGAGTGTAAAACATTGCTAAGGGCTGCGGGGAAGTGGCTGGGGAGAATGCCACTAGAGGAGCGCGCGCAAACTGGGTTTAGCTGCTAGCGCTATTGAATTGACAACAAAAAAGAGTGAGTTGTAGGAGGCTGAAGTGTTGGCAGTGGCATACTCTCCCACATCGTCTCCAATGCAGTACCATCTGCGCTCACGGGCTTAACTGCCGGGTTCGGGATGGTGCCGGGTGTACCCCCGCGGCTCTAACCACCAACACTCTGCTCTCTTACTACTCACTCGCTTCTCACGCTTAGGTATGCCTATAAACTCGCTCCAAAAGCTCCAATCACACCGCACCATAATTACGGAAAGCCCTCGACCTTTAGTACGGGTCTGCTACACACATTACTGCGCTTACACTCCCCGCCTATCTAACTGGTCGTCTCCCAGCGGTCTTACTTGGTCTTGCCAATGGGGAATCTCTTCTTGAGGACGGCTTCCCACTTAGATGCTTTCAGCGGTTATCCAGTCCGAAGGTCGCTACTCAGCTATGCCGCCGGCGCGACAACTGAACCACGAGCGCTTCGTCCACCCCGGTCCTCTCGTACTAGGGGCAAATCCTCGCAAATTCCCAACGCCCACAGCGGATAGAGACCGACCTGTCTCACGACGGTCTGAACCCAGCTCACGTACCGCTTTAATGGGCGAACAGCCCAACCCTTGGGACCTTATTCAGCCCCAGGATGCGATGAGCCGACATCGAGGTGCCGAGCCTTGCCGTCGATTTGAACTCTTGGGCAAGACTAGCCTGTTATCCCCGGGGTAGCTTTTATCCGGTAAGCTACGGCCATTCCACTCTGTACCGTAGGATCACTAAGCCCGACTTTCGTCTCTGCTCGACTTGTCTGTCTCGCAGTCAAGCTGGCTTCTGCCTTTACACTCTTCAATGGGTTTCCATCCCATCTGAGCCAACCTTTGGGCGCCTCCGTTACTCTTTCGGAGGCGACCGCCCCAGTCAAACTGCCCACCTGACACTGTCCCTAGCACTCACATGCTCAGGTTAGAGCCAAAACACTAACAGGCTGGTATCTCAACAATGGCTCCTCGCACGCTGACGCTCACGATTCCTCGCCTCCCAGCTATCCTGCACAACTAATGCCCTAACGCAATGGCAAGCTACAGTTAAGCTCCACGGGGTCTTTTTGTCCTGCTGCGGGTAATACGCATTTTTACGCATACTTCAATTTCGCCGGGTCCCCTGCTGAGACAGTGCTCCACTCGTTACGCCTTTCGTGCGGGTCGGAACTTACCCGACAAGGAATTTCGCTACCTTAGGACCGTTATAGTTACGGCCGCCGTTCACCGGGGCTTCATATCCAAGCTCTCACTCTTCCACTTAACCTTCCGGCACTGGGCAGGCGTCAGCCCCTATACTTCAGCTTGCGCTTTCGCAGAGACCTGTGTTTTTGGTAAACAGTCGGCAGAGCCTTTTCACTGCAACCTGTACTCGCGCACAGGCGATCCTTCTCCCTAAGTTACGGATCCATTTTGCCTAGTTCCTTAGCAGAGGTTCTCCCGTTCGCCTTCGTATTCTCTACTCGTCTACCTGTGTCGGTTTGCGGTACGGACGGCAAACTTCAGCGTATAAACAACTTTTCTCGTCCCATGGTTTCACCACTTCTTGCTCTAGCGCACGGCTTCGCGGGGGTTACCCACTTACCACCTCAATCCACTCAGAGGCTGGCTGCTCCACAAGCTCTTGCTTACACTCCATTTACCGGTACGGGAATCTTTACCCGTTATCCATCGCCTACGCTTCTCAGCCTCGGCTTAGGCCCGACTAACCCGACGCGGACTGACCTTCCGTCGGAAACCTTAGACTTTCGGCGAATTAGGTTCTCACTAATTTCTCGCTACTCATGCCAGCATTCGCACTCCTGAAAGCTCCATCAATCCTCACAGACCAACTTCCCCGCTCACAGAACGCTCCCCTACCATAACTCTCGTTATCCCTGTCTTCGGTAGTATGCTTTAGACCCGTTACATTATCCGCGCAATTGCGTTTCACTAGGGAGCTATTACGCACTCTTTAAAGGATGGCTGCCTCTAAGCCAACCTACTAGCTGTCTCAACACAATCACCTCGTTTTACACTTAGCATACATTCCGGGACCTTAGACGAGGGTCCGGGTTCTTTCCCTCTCGACTACTTAACTCATCTCAAGCAGTCCAACTGCTGCGCTTGGACTGATGGCATTCGGAGTTTGAGTGGGTTCGGTAAGCTTGACGCCCCTTAGCCCAGTCAGTGCTCTACCTCCAACAGCCAACACGCAACGCTAGCCCTAAAGCTATTTCGGGGAGAACAAGCTATCTCCAAGCTCGTTTGGCATTTCACCTCTAACCACAGTTCTTCCCCCGATTTTGTAACATCGGTGGGTTCGGCCATCCATTACGTGTTACCGTAACTTCTGCCTGACCATGGTTAGCTCGCTTGGCTTCGTGTCTAATATACGCCACTTCAACGCCCTCTTCAGACTCGGTTTCCCTACGCCTTCGACTGTCTCTGTCTTAAGCTCGCCACGCACATTAACTCGCTGGCTCATTCTCCTAAAGGCACGCCGTCAGCGTATCTCTACGCCTCCGACCGGTTGTAGGTACACAGTTTCAGATTCTCTTTCACTCCCCTCGCCGGGGTTCTTTTCACCTTTCCCTCACGGTACTATTGCGCTATCGGTCATCTCGTGTATTTAGCCTTGGAGGGTGGACCCCCCTGCTTCGCACAATGTTAGCGTGCATCGCGCTACTCAGGATTCTCGCCATCGCTTCCAACTGCGGCTACGGGACTCTCACCCTCTTCGGCTGACCTTCCCAGATCATTCGCCTTCGCCTTCCACAACTCTCGCAAGTCCTACAACACCGAACAAATTAATTGTCCGGTTTGGGCTGCTCCACTTTCGCTCGCCACTACTCGCGGAATCTTCTCTTTTCCTCGTCCTACTTAGATGTTTCACTTCGGACACTTACCCACCTACTTGAGGTTGACGGAACTTTACTCCCGCCGGGTTTCCCCATTCGGACATCTTCGACTCTTGCGGTCTTATACACCTCATCGAAGCTTTTCGCAGTATAACACGTCCTTCTTCGGCACTAGATGCCTAGGCATCCACTATGTACCCTTATTCACTTTCCGTAACTATCGTACGGTGTCTCCGGCTCTCTTGGCACGCGCTTTTAGGTATTACCTTCGCGTTGTCTATTCTATTGGTAATATGCACCAGCTGGTTATTTCCCAGCCACAAGAACTATGATTTTCACATAGAAAACAGTTGGAGTCAAGTGCCAATCTCATCAATATCTCCCGACTTTGAACCAGCAGTTCGCGGGTGCTTAGGCTTCCATCAGAGAACGTAGCTCTGTGGAGACCGCTTCTGCAAAGGCGGGTTCATTGATGTGCAGATCCAGCTCGGCAATTGTCAGTTTTCCTGTGCCGGCTGTCATCAGTCCCTCAATAAATCCTAGATCAGCTTCAGGGTCAAACAAGGGACCACCCTTGATATTAAGTTGGCTAAAGCCGCGTTGGGGAATCATGATCGTTGCTGGTCCTGTGGACTGGCTTAGGCGTTCAGCAACGAAGCGCCCCGCGTCGATCATCTCTGCTCGATTGGCTCTCACATGAGTGTGGATTGGGTTATGGACAACATAGCTGCGCTCTAAGATCTCACGTGCAACAGATTGCAGCGAGCCGAAGAGGATGAAGTCGATACCGCCTGGCACAAACACAATAGGCAGGCTCCGGCGGCTAACAGCTTCCAGCCTGTCTGGGCTAGCCTGCATCAAACCACCTCGCAGATATCCACCTATATCATGTGGACTTAGATCCAGAATGCCTTGCAATTGACCAGCATCGGCGAGTTCTTCCATGGCTTTTGCTCCAATGCCATTGCAATGGAAGGCGATAACTTCGTATCCCCATTCTTCGAATAATTGACGGGCGCGCATGACGCATGGGGTAGTTACTCCAGCCATAGTCATTGCGACGGTTGGGCGGTCGGTTGTTTGGGGTCCCAGCGCCAGTTCAACCATCCCAACCACAGCGCCTGCAGCTTCTGCCAATATCTGCCGGGTGATAATGTTCAAGCCAAGAATATCGGCTACCGAATGAATGATGGTAAGATCTTTTGTGCCGACAAAGGGTCCAAAGGTAGCCTGTCCATTGGCAACGGTGGAAACCATAACCTTTGGCACGCCAACAGGTAAAGCCCGCATGGCGGCTGTACCGATGACCGTGCCCTGAACACCGCCCAAGGCGATTACTCCAGCTAACTTGCCCTCGGCATATAGTCTGGCCGAGATTGAAGCGACGCCTCTCGCCATTGTGCTGATGGCATTGTTTTTATCGCCGGTAGCGAGGATAGCTTCTATAGTTGTTTCAGCTGCGGCGGCTACCTGGTGTCGCGAGATCGCCGGTTGGATGGTGGGTTTTCCCATGATCCCGCTGTCAATGACGACCGGCTGGTGCCCCCTATTGGCAATGAGATCTCTCACATAGGCTATCTCCTGCCCTTTTGTATCCAGTGTGCCAATGACGATGATAGGTTTCAGCATAATAATTGTCCTTTAATGTCTTAGATCAATCGTTGATTAGCCGTTGTCTGAATTAGGCGTCACGCTCGCGCTTTGATGCCAGATGTTCACTGAGCGCCATAGACCAGGCAATTTGAGCGGTCTCTTCCACAAGTTCAGCATTGTATCGCGCCAGTTCTATCGTGCTGGCAAAGCTGAAAATACCGTGTAGGTCTTGGACGAATACCTGTAAGTTGTGATCGGCTATTAGCATTGCCTCGACGGCGGCCGCTGTAGCTTGCGTTGTTGCAGCGGAGAGCCTCAACACTGGGATGCGTCCTAGCTTGGACTTGGCGTGAATAGTCACAGTTGGGATCGTATTATTGAAATTGGCGTATGCGATAGCCCAGGGCGAGTGACTGTGAAATATGCCATGTACGTCTGGCTTTTGTTTGTAGATCGCCAAATGAGTGGCCAGTTCTTGAGAAGGCACGCCGTCACCATCGACTTGTTCGCCATCAAGTTTGACGGTGATAAGGTTTTCCGGCTTACATTGATCGAATGAGCAGCCGCTGCCCTTGATGATAACAAGATCAGTACCAGGCACCCGCCCGCTTAGATTACCCCCGTTGCCCGTTTGTAACCTGGTCTCGTAAGCTCGTTTCGCATTGGTCAACAAGGAATGCTTGACTTGCATGATTTCATCAGACATTGCTAGGCTGCTCATGAGATTGGACACAATTCAGTCTATGGCTCCAACACCACTTTTATCGCTTCTCCGGGATTACTGGCTAACATTTCAAATGCGGCCGCACCTTTTTCAAGGGGCATCGCGGTGATAAGCGGGTCGCAAATTATCTCCCCACTCGCCAGAAGCTCAATCGCCAAGGCAAAATCGGAATCTGTATAGCATTGCGTTCCCCGCAAATGAAGTTCCCTGGGGACGACGGACATAAAATCAATTGGTGTTGCTTCGGTACCCAGCGCAAGAAAGATTGCTGTTCCACCTGGGCGAAGCAGCTGCGTAGCTTGCTGGCGGGTAAGCGCCTTCCCAGCGGCTTCGATCACCAAGTCGACACCTTCGCCGTCGGTCATCGCGAGTATGGCGTCAACTGCATTTTCTTGCCGGGCGTTGATGACATGGGTCGCGCCCAGCTTCTGAGCCACAATAAGCCGATGTGGTATCACGTCTGATACTATAACCAGCTTCGCGCCAGCCAGCCGGGCAACTTGGGCTGCGAAAATACCCTGTGCGCCGGCTCCCAGCACAGCGACTCGGCGCAGGATGCCGGAAAGATTCTGCTCAAAAGCATGTATCGAGGTCGCCAATGTTTCAATCAGGGCAGCCTGGGTGAGGCTCAGACTTTCCGGCAGTTTAAAGAGAGAACTCGCCGGTACAGAGGCTTGCTCAGCAAATCCACCGGGCTGCTCGCCACCGATCAAATACATGTTAGAGCAGAGATTGCTTTGCCCCGAACGGCAGAAGCGACATTGTCGGCAATATACGAGTGGCTGCACCACCACAGGATCACCTTGCTGGAATCCTTCTACATCATCCGCCCAGGCGACCACAGTCCCGGCGAATTCATGCCCCATGATGCCCGGAAGGGACCATGCCGCTGGTAAGCCTTTGTATACATGTAGATCGGTACCGCAAATGCCACAGGCAGCGACATCGATCAAGACATGTCCTGGCAAGATTTTGGGTTGTTCCCATTCCCCGAATTTAAGCTGGTGTGGTCCCATAAAGATTAAAGATTTCATTGCTTTGGGACCTCCTGACTTGTTGAAGGCTCATCAGCCACAAGCTTCAGTCGAAGGGTGATAATCTGATAAGGCTGTGCCTGGATGGTAGCTTTACCATCAGTAACATCCAAGCATTCCTCATTTTCTTCGAGCAAATTGCAGCGATATACCTCTGCCAGCGGGAAGCCTGTATGCAAGTCAAACACTTGTTGCGTGCGTTCGTTTTCGTAGAGGCGCAGGATTATGCCTTCTCCGTCCTCGGCTTGTTTGACAGTCTCAACGATAATTTGTGGGGCATCCACCTGAACAAGAGATTTACGATCCGCTTCAGAGCTTCCTTGAGGTTTACCCTGGACATGGTGGACAATGAGCGGGTTATTGAGGCTATAGGCAGCGGGAACTGTGCCATTGCGCCAATCGCCTGTGTGTGGGAACAAGCTGTAGGTGAAACTGTGTTCCCCCAAATCGGCATCTGGATCGGGGAACATGGCTCCTTTCAACACGGTCAGGCGCATGACATTTCCCGCAATGTCGTATCCATATTTGCAGTCGTTTAGCAGGCTGATGCCATAGTCACCCTGGCTCAGATCGACCCACTTATGCGCACAGCTTTCAAAGCGAGCCCAATCCCATGATGTGTTGTGGTGGGTTGGGCGTTCAACGTTGCCCCACTGAATCTCGTAAGTCGCTTTAGGGCTAAGGATGTCCAGCGGGAAAGCGACCTTTAGCAGTTGGCGGCGTTCTTGCCAATTTATCTCCGTTTCAAAATCGATCCTGGGGCTATCCGCGTACATATAGACACGCTGGACGATGTCGCTATTGAACACTCGCCGTTTGATTTCAAGGCAGGCGCGCAATGAACCATTTTCCAGGACTTCGAAACTGTTTGCCGGCTGTGCCAGCGACATCTTTTCATCGTAGAAGATGTCAATATCCCAAGCCTCCCAGTCCAATGGGCGATCTTCAAATATTTGCCACTGATTGGCTTTTTGACCCGGGAGCAGCACTTCACGATTCACTTGCTTATCAAACAGCCTGACGATGTCTCCCGCTTGATCGAACTCGGCTCGCAAAAATGGATTCTCCATGACCATCGCACACAGTGCCGAAGTGCCCTCGTCCTTTGGAGCTCCCTTAACATCCCCGGCATACAATTGGTTCTCGGTAGCCCGGATCTCGCCGGTGTTCAAACGCAGCGCCAGAAAACCGTAAGCTGGTACGACGGAACATTTGACGAGCAATCCATTTTTTGTTCTCTGTGTCGATAGAGCCACTCCGTCCATCGTGGTGACGATCGTTTCATCAGTTAGCCAGCTGCCGGAGATCTCAAGGACTTCCGATCGCGGGAAAGAAGTGGGATTGTAGATCGCCAGCTGGGTCCCGGAAGGCAGGGCAAGATCGAGGGCGACCAAGGCATCGTCACGGATCTGCTCCCCAATGCGGCGGATTTCTTCATAGTCCCGCATGCTGTCTACATATACCTGCTTAATGGATGAACCGGGTATGATGTCGTGGAATTGGTTCAAGCAGAGCAATTCCCAAGCACGGCGAAGTTCTTGATGTGGATAGGCAAATGTGCCGTGCAGCGCCGCCCAGGTCCCCAAGAACTCTGCATCATGCAGGAGGAATTCGCACTTGCGATTGGCGCGTTTGTTGGGCGCTTGGCTGGTATAGGTTCCCCGGTGTAATTCAAAGTATAGTTCGCCGTTCCAGGTAGGCAGCTTGTCACCAGAGCGATGTTCGAGCTGTTCCATGAAGTTGATAGCTGTAGTCAGCCGAACCTGGGGCAAGCCGGGATGTGCAGCCATCTCAGTGCTATTGTCCAGCATGGCTTGCGTGGGACCACCGCCTCCATCGCCATGTCCATAGGCAATCAAGAATTCATTATGCAGTTCCTTTTGCTGGCTGCCGTCCCAGGTGGCGAGTATCTCTTCAACCGACAGGTCTGCGCTGTATGTCGCGCCCCACCAGCCGGGTTTTGAAGTGGTGATGAAGTAGGTGAGTATTTTGGTGCCGTCCAATCCCTGCCACCAGAATTGATCGTAGGGAAGGCGGTTGTACTGATTCCAACTGAGTTTGGCAGTCACAAAATAGGAGAGCCCTGCCTGTTGAATCAATTGGGGGAGCTGCCAGGCATAGCCAAAAACATCCGGCAGCCACAATATTGGCGATTCGCGCTTGCCAAAGGTTTCCAAGAAGTAGCGGCGCCCAAGCAGAAACTGGCGGGCAAGGGCTTCAGCGCCGGTGATGTTGCAATCGGCTTCCACCCACATGCCGCCAATTGTTTCCCAACGGCCTTCGGCGACTCGCTGCTTGATTTCTGCCATAATCTCCGGATGGTCATCAGCAATATATTGGTAAAGCTGAGGTTGGCTCTGGGTGAAGTAGAAATCCGGATATTGCTCCATCAAGCGCAAAGCCGTGCTGAAGGTTCGGGCGGCCTTCAAGCGAGTCTGGCTGAGAGTCCACAACCAAGCCAGGTCAAGATGGGCGTGGCCAATGCCCGCCACCACGACATCCATCGGGGGACCGGCATTAGCGATACCCTCTTGTAATAGGCGATGAGCAGCCTGCACACTCTCGTAAAAGGCTGCGCCCAATGGTTCACGCAAATTGAGCAGCAAGAGGACCGCATCCAAAACGTTGATCAGGTTGACACGGATAGGGCTATTTTGCGGGAGATGTTTGGCAACTTCGATTGCGGTGCTTGCGGCTGTCATGAAATCACGTGTGGGCTGATCGATCTGCACCAGGTGGGGAAGTCCCATTTCATAGCGCTCATCTTTGATCCCGGTCCAACCATGCAGGGCAAGCTGATGTACGTTACCGTCCAGAACGTGGTCGGGCAGCGGCAATTCCTGATGATTGGGACCGACACCGCGATAGGCTGTGCCATCTAAGTAAGCCATGGTCTCGGGTCCGTAGAGGAATGCCAAGGCTTCCAAGCTTTTGCTGGTGCCCAATGGGAGGAATAGCGCGATAGGTTGTTCCCAGCCTTTTGGCAGCGCGAAATTTGTTCGCAGCGTGAATTCCTGGCGTAAGGCACCCCAATAGCTCCCCGGTTTGATGACTTCCCAGTCTCTGTCGTCTACATCAATCTCCACCAAGGGTTGAGAACTGGCATGGAATTTGAAGGGCGCCAGGGGGTGACTTTGCCGATAGACCGTTTTTGAGAGAAACTGAAGGCGAGCGGAAATTTTTTCCAAGGTCAAGCGCGCTTGGTGCATAGTTTTACCCTCCGTATTGCAGCCGCAGCTCGCGGAAGATCTGCTCAAGGTCACCGGAGCCAGATAGCGGTAGCTTAATCGTTGTATCTTGCCATGAGGCTAAGTAAACTGCGTTGACGACTTCAATGGCTTTGCGCCCTATCAAGCCATCTATCCAGGGCGCTTTGTGCTCCAGAATAGACTCGCAAAAATGGTCAAGCTGGCGTTTATATGGACCTCGTTCGCGTAATTCCTGGTCGAGGTTGCCGTAGTTGTAAATGGTCAGGTCGGTCTGCTGTAAGCCCCGCTCCCAGAGATGGATGGTGAATGGTTCTGGCGAGCTGTACTTCATAGCTGGACCAAAGCGTAGCTCTAGCGTTGCTTTGGTGCCTTCGAGCAGGAAATACTCAGTCATGGGCTTTTGCGACACATTGCTGACATGAAGGGTGGAAACAACGCCATTCTGATGTCGCAGGGTGGCATGGGCATGGGTTTCGACTTCCCAGTCTGGTCTAAGAATCATCACATGCCCGCTGACGCTTTGGATCTCGCCAGCCCACCAGCGGCACAGGTCGACGATATGACTGGCATTGTCCTGGAATATGCCTCCCAGGGCGCGGAGGGATTGCCGCCAGTTGAAACCCAGCGGAGACAGGTCATGGCACCAACTGACCTCAGCGTGGATATGAAATAACTTGCCCAGCCTGCCGGTTTGTATGAGCTCCTGCACTAGTTGGAGGCTTTTGTCGAAGCGCTTGACAAAGGCAATCATGAGTGTCACATCGTGTGCCTGAGCGGCTTGATGCATACGATCACAAGCTTCAATGGTAGGAGCCATGGGTTTTTCACAGAGGATATGCTTGCCCGCTTGTGCCGCCTGGATTACCTGTTCTTCATGCAAATAAACTGGTGAAGCGACAAGAACCGCGTCGATATCGGCTTGCGTCAGAAATTTGTCATAGTCATGGTAGCAATCGAAATCGCCGTAGTTCTGGGTCATAAAGTCAAGTGCCTGCTGATCTGGATCCATTAATGCCGTGACGCGACCTTTTTCAAGCAAGCTTAGAATAGGGGCGTACATCGTCTGTGTGCCGCCAAAGCCACAGCCAGCTATGCCGAGCTTGATTTTGCCATCCATATACCGCTACCGTTTTGATCGCTTTACGAAACAGTGCTCTGCAGTTTTATCCTTTGTATCCTTGTATCCTTGCTTTAGTTCTTGATTGCCCCTGCGGTCAATCCCTGCAGGAGTTGTTTTGAGGAGATGAAGTAGATGATCAATACGGGAACTGACGAGAGCGACAGCGCTGCCAGCAGGGCGTTCCAATCGTTGGAGAATTGCCCCATGAACTGCTGCGCGCCCAAGGTCACGGTTCGGGTTGCTTCCCCTGGTGCCAGGACAAGAGGAAACCAGAGATCGTTCCACATGGGGATGATAGAAATCGCCGCTACCGTACCAGTGGCGGGCCGGACGATGGGCAAGATCAGCCAAAATACCCGGTATTCACTGGCGCCGTCCACTCGCGCGGCATCCTTCAGCTCACCGGGTACTTGAGCCATAAACTGTGACAATATGAAGACGGCCAGCGGCAAGCCTCCCGCGACATAGACCACGATCAAAGCCCATAAGCTGCCGATGAGATTTAGGGAGTCGATCAAGCGCAGTAAACTGACAGAACCCAGACGTATCGGTATAATAATGCCCAACAGGAAGAATAGCCGAAGCAAGTTGTTGCCTGGGAAGGGATATTCCGCCAGGGCAAAAGCCACCATCGCGCCGAAAAAGAGAATCAGCCCAAGGGCAATTAGGGTCACGAATAAGCTATTGAAGTAGTAGACATTAAATTGGGACTTGGCAAAAACGGTCTCGTAGCCAACCAGGTCAAATGTCTCGGGGTTGGGCAGGTGGTAGGGGTTGCGAAATATTGCCCTGCGCGTCTTAAATGAATTGAGTACCACAAGGGCAACCGGTGCGGTAGAGAGCAAGGCGAAGATCATCAACATCCAGTGCTTTAGGACTCTGGTTGCCAGATGACGAAAGTCTACAGCGGGCAGGTAATTCCGCAAGCGGTTTTTGTCTGCGTCAATATCCTTCGGCATAGCGCGTCATTCCCTAAAACTCGTAAGACTTAATCCGCCGGCGGATGAAGAGGTAGAACAAAACACCAGCCAGGAGAATGACAAACATCGTCCCAGCGACAGCCGCCCCCATGTGAGGATCGGCTTTCTGAAATCCCGACCCGAAGAAGGTACGATAGAAAAACGTCATCATGGTATCACTGGCGTAATTGGGACCAGCATCTGCGCCTTTGAGCGCGAATATGACATCAAAGGCATTAAAGTTTCCTATGTAAGTCAGCAGCGAAATAATGCCGATCATCGGCATTAGCAAGGGCAACTTTATTCGCCAGAAAATCTGCCAGTCTGTCGCGCCGTCGACATAGGCTGCTTCGAATAGATCGTTCGGAATGCTAATCAATGTGGCGAAGTACAGCATCATTGGTATGCCCAGATACTGCCACGCGGAGATTAGCGCCAGCGTGATTAGGGCTGTACTCTCCAGCCCCAGCCAGGGCTGTGCATAAGCCCCCAGCCCCAAGGTCTCCAAAATGTCATAGACGACACCCCAAAGCGGGCTTAAGAGAAGCCTCCAGACAAAGGCGGCAATCGCGAGAGAGAGGATGGCGGGCGAGAAGATCAATACACGGTAAAGCAAGCCGCCTCTGGTCTTGGTAGACATTACTGACGCGAGCAGAAGCGCAATCGGATTTTGCACCAACATGTTGACTGCGAAGAAGAGGAAACTATTCTTGAGGGCGTTCAGCAACCTGGGTTGCAAGATAGCATCGTCAGTGAGCAGCGTTACATAATTCTCGGTACCCACAAACTGTTCTACGCCACGAGTCACTTGCGCGAAGAAACCCAGCCGCAGGGAATCAAACAAGGGATAAATCATGAACATGCCATAAATGACGACAGCAGGTGCCAGGAAGACGATGATATGTGTGGGAAAGGGTTTTCTACGCTGGGGTTGGTCTCTTGGCGACAGGCTTGCTGTCATTGAATATCTCCTCGGAATGGGTCGTCTGGGGCTTAATCTGTTCTGTCAAGCACATTTTCTTCCAGAGAGGCGGGCAGCGTGGATACAGTTCTCTGCGCGAGCACCGCACAGATTTTTTGAGCAGAGAGAGAATGGTGGGCGACTCATAAAGTCGCCCTTACAATTCGGCTATGCTATAGCAATGTGGGACTACTCACTTTCGCAAGGCCCACATTTACCTTAGCGCTCACTCTCCCATTTGGGGTTCGTACCATGACGCGAGGCCATCCTGGACAGTTTGAGCTGCTTCCTCGGGTGTCATCTCGCCATTCATGACAAGTTGTGTCACGCGAATCAGTTCAGAATCGGTGTTGGGTTCGCCGCGTGAGAGGATGGCATAGGCATTCCTCGGCGAGGATCCGCAGTGCTGTCGCCAGCCGGCGTAGACTTGTACCATTGGGTCGGATGCTTCGACGACATGGTTAGACATGGCAAAGAACCCGGGCAGGGCATTGTTCCAAAGTTCAGCGAACTCTGCTGAGCCAAGCCAATTCAGGAAGAGCCGCGCTTCTTCGGGATGTTGGGTATCCGCATTCAAGCCCATACCCATGTCCATGTGGTCATTGATAAAACAGTCTGCCCCTTCTTCGGGTACTGGTGGCGGGAAAGCGCCGATAGCAAAATCATCCCCCACCAATTGGTTGAAGATCGAGATTTCCCATGATCCTGCTGGGTAGACCGCAGAGCCGCCCAGCGTGAAGAGGTTCTGCATATCAGGGTAAGAGACGGCTTGATAACCATCGGGCATGTAGTCCGCCCACGATGCCAGGAATTCCCAAGCTTGCACATACTCTTGATCCGTGAAGGACCCGCTCCCGTCAATCAGAGCCAGCCGCCCTTCCTCGCCGCGCCAGAAGGGGACACCGGCAAGCTGCAAGCCCAGAAGCCCTGGAACAAAGCCGTCAGCCGTGCCCATCGCCAGCGGCACGTATTGCCCGTCTTGTTCAACAGCCTCCAATAAATCGAGGAATTCCTGCGCCGTAGTGGGTTCTTCCAGACCAAGTTCGGCAAAGATATCAGCGTTGTACATGAAGCCATGGATCACTGCTGCAAGCGGTATGCCGAAAAGTTCGCCGTCGTCGGTGCTCCAGGCGCTCAGCGCGCCATCGCTGAAATTCTCCAGACCCTCAAGGTCATCCAGATTAGCCAGGTCGCCATTCAGGTACATTTCGAGGCGATAGTCGAAGGGTTCGACCATGATCAGGTCGCCGGCCGTACCAGCCTCGATCTTGGTGCCCAAGGTGGCACCATATTCGGTATTGATCGTTGGTTGAAAGTCGACATCGATGTTCGGGTAGTGGGCTTCGAAAGCCGGGAGAATGACGTCGTTCCACTCGTCCGCATCATCGACCCGCCAGCTCTCAATAATGAGTGTGACTTGGTCATCTTGAGCGAACATGGAACCCATTGGCAAGGCGAATAGAGCAGCTGCCAACAATACAAATACAATGCGTAGATTTGTGGATCTCATTTTTTCCTCCGAGAAGTGAATAGTTATACGTTGTGTTAGAAACTCAGAATTAGTCAATTGGTTAGATGACACCTCCTTGGTCTGTTGTTATCCAGTTACGGGCGAAGGGAATATCTGCCCGTCAAGCTGGGATGGGTCATGTGTCAGCAGGATGTGATCGGCCCGCTCGATGGCGGTTTCCATGCTGTGCCAGAGGTCGATAAAATTGGCGAAGCGACCACAAGGTGTTAGTGGCCAGCCACGCTCCTCATCGGGTTCGAAATTTTCGCGCACAAAGAACAGATCCCCCGCCAGAACACAGGTGCCGGCTTCAGTTTGGACCGAGACAGCTTGATGACCAGGGCTATGCCCAGGAGTAGGAAAGACGCTGATGCCAGCTGTGATTTCTGCTTCACCCGTCACCAAATCGAACTCACAGCCCTGCCAGGGTGGCTCGAGCCCGCAGCCAGGATGTTCATAAGAAGCCCAGTATGGGGGGATTGGATCGAGCGCAAAATTGTATTCTGTCTCGCTAACCACTAGCGTAGCTTTAGGGAACTTTTTGACATTGTAGCAATGGTCCCAGTGAAGATGGGTGAAGATGATCATATCGATCTCGTCAATACCAATGCCCATCTTTTTGAGCTGTTCGTGTATCGCCTGCCCTGGTTCTTGCCGTCCCGCATGGTGGTAGGTCACAGACCGCTGCGTATCGCTCATTCCTGTGTCTACCAGAATCTTCCTTCCGCCGCCCTCAATAAGAAAGGCGAAAACGGGATGTTGGATTATTTGCCCGGCTCCCTTTCTAAAAGTGGCATATTGGGCTTTGTCCAGCTCTTGAAAGCCAGTGTTTATAAGACGTATGGTGTGAAGTGTCATGTTTGCTTACACCTTCCCTTGCCGCTAAAGGCTGGATGGATTAGGTTCGTCTATTAGCGCAGGCGCACCTGTTCCATTTTCTGAGCGCCTAGCTTTTAATGCCTGGTGCATTTCAAGCAGGGCTGTTGCGGTATCGCTATCGGTGACGAGTGTGGTAATCAGCTCGCCATACATTAAGCCAAGGATGGCTTGAATTCTGTGTGAGCCCATGGTTAGCGCAATGCGTTGCGGGATCTTGCGCAAGTCATCAAATGTGAGGGCAATTGCGCGTTCTTTGAATTCAGTGTCGCATTCCCTACCATTCAAATCGTAGAATCTGCCCATGATCGAACCGACTGCCTTGTTTTCTTTCAAATAGGCCAAGTCTGTTTCAGACACGTATCCTGAGCGATGAAGGAGTGAGTCGACAGTGGTCGGTCCTACGCCCATAATGGCGATATCGGACTCCGATGCTTTTGCCAGGGTTTTGCGGATGATCGGTTCATTCAACAATGCGTGCGCCGTCGCAATGTTTTCAACGATAGTTGGTGCGGGCAGCTGGAAACATTCAGCATTCAGTTTTCCGGCGATCTGTAAAGTTACAGCCCGCGCTGAAATTTCTTCTGTAACTTGCCCGAAGCCCCCAGCGAGATCGACCACACGTTGCGCTTTTAGCTGGTCGGTTGGAAGATTCTCAACCAAGTGAGCGGTTGTACGCCCCCAAGTTATGCTGAGAGAGGTTTCTGGTTTGATGTCCGCCAATAAACTTGCGCCAGCTTGCCCTACTGCTAACCTTACCGCGCTGATATCAGACCTATACGGTGTGGGTACAACAACAGCCAGCTTGATGGGGAATGTTTGTTGAAGCTGAAGGGCTAATTTCTCATGTTCGATATTTGAGTCATGGAAATGGACTTGGACAATACCCTTTTCAACGGCTTTCTTGATATAGCGCGATACTTTGAAACGAGAGATATGCAATTGTTTTGCGATTTCTTGCATAGTCATATTCTCGTGATAAAACAGGTAGCAACTGCGCAGTAGCTGTGAATCCTTCGGCAAACTCATTCGCTTATCCCAGTCGATTTATTTGGATCGATGAAGTGATGCTATGGTCACTGTTTTACAGTTCAATAGCTAATTCAGCACACAATTGTGTCAAATAGTCTCTGGCTAAGATGTGTTGCCGCTCGATTTCTGGAGTGGACTCCGGCGAGCGGTGGAAACCAGGATAACCAGCGGCACCTGGCACATCCTCTAACTCAAGAGAAAGGGGTCCATCGTATCCTATATCCTTAAGGGCTATGAGAAAGGCGCGCCAATCCACCTTGCCTTTGCCGGGCCGCCAATGAGCATTTGTCTGTCCATCGTTGTCAGAAATATGGGTGTGGAAGATACGATCGCCGACTTCATAGGCTACCATGTTGGGCAGCTCCCCCATTGGGAAGAGGTGGCTAGGATCCAGATTAAGCCCGATCGCATTTGAGTCAATCTGATCGATAATCCGCAACATGCCAGCGGCATTATGCATCATTCGGTGCGGATGTGGTTCCAATGCAACCCGCATTTTTCTTTGTTCGCAAGCTTCAGCAAATTGCCCTAATACATCGACCATGTCAGACCAGTTTTGTTTCCAATCAAGCCCAGCGGGGAATTCTACGCTCCACTCCTGTGATGTTGCTTTGCCCAGCAAGACTGGAATATCAATGTCAAATGGATTGGGAGGGAGCGCGATAATTTTGTCTGTGCCGAGTTGTTCTGCAGCATCCAAAACCCGTTTGAATTGATCAACAGCTTCTGCCCTCTGTTTGGGGTCTATGCTGCCGATGCCTACCGGGATGCAAAATACGCTGGACAGCACCAAGCCCAAATCAGCTATGAGATTCCGCAAGTGTTTGTTCGTCTCTGGCCTGTAGTAGTCTTGTAAGAATTCTTCGCTCCAAATTGTCAGTTCCGCGCCCTTAAAGCCCAGCTTCGCGATGGTTTTCAGAGTTTCGTCGTAGGGTGGCGCCCAGCTAAAGGTCCAGGTTGTTGCACACAGATACATTGTTTTCCTCCATATTTGGCAAATTGTTAAAGCCTGTCTCGTCTAACAATTTCAGGTTTTCAGCGACTGTCCTGTTAGAGGCTGGCTATCAGCTCGCCAAGCGTCGAATGAGCCATGCTCATAATTTCGTCGATCGGCTGCTCCCAATATTCGGGGCGAAAAATCTCCACGGAGAGGTAGCCGTCGTAGCCTTTGTGTTTTAGTAATGACAGCTGCCGAGCCGGTATTACGCCCAGTGTCGGGTAGAGGCGGTGCGCATCCGTCAGTTCATTGAGTGCGCCATCCTCACAGTCATTAACGTGGATGATATCCAGCTTATCCAAGGGAATGGCTTGTATGTCTTGATCCGAGACGCCGGACCGGAAGTAGTGGAAGGTATCCATTAGTATGCCTACATTGGTGGGCGCGCCTGCCATCTCGATTAACTGCAAGGCTTCGGTTGGTCCGGGGACAAGTGTATGAGCGCCGATGGGTTCAATAGTCAAGCGGATTCCATTCTCGGTGGCAAGCTGTGCCATATCAGCCAGTTCTTGGGCATGGATAGCGAGCGCTTCCTCACGGGTAAGGCGGGCTGGTTGGAAATCAGGACAGACGGCGAGCAAATTGCAGCCAATTTGTGGGGCAAGTTGAATCGCTTGGCGGAATTCCTGGCGTGCTGGCTCACTATCACGAAAGGGCCAAATCCTTAGTGGGCAGATGCTCACCGGAGCCAGAGCTGCCTGCGTTAATAGTTCTTTCAGATCGCTGATTGAATGGTTAGCGAGATAAGCAAGCAGCTTGTCCCACCAGATTTCCAAGCCCTCGAAGCCAGCCTGAGCAGTGGCGACGATGTCCTGTTCCAAAGTATAGGGCATGGTTGTCGCCCCATTTAGACATGATTTCATTCCAAGCCTGCCTTAGCACTTGAGCCTATTCACTGCTTGTGTCATGCAATCCAAAGTCAAATTTCAGCTATGCCTCGTCCCTGAGCACAAGAAACATAGGCTGTTAATTTTGCACTTGTGAGTATATCATGCTCTTATGTGCAAAATATAATTGATTTTGGCGTTGATGTCAAGTTTTATGCTTCGATTATTGAGTTTTGACCCGTTGCTGAGTCCATTTCATCCCGGACGGTCGCCAAGATTTGAATGTGAGGAGAACAATCATGAAAGTTGCCATTGGTTGTGATAATGCTGGTTATGCCCTTAAAGAGGTGGTATCTCAATTGCTGATGGGAGAATATTCCGACATTGAAGTCACGGATTTTGGTGTACCCAATGCCGATGATCCAGAATTCTACCCGGATGTGGCTGAACGGGTGGCTCAGGCTGTAGCTGCGGAAGGTTTTGACCGTGGCATCTTAATATGTGGCACGGGTTTGGGCATGGCAATGACGGCCTCCAAAGTCCCCGGCATCCGGGCGGCGACTTGCCATGACACCTACTCCGCCGAACGCGCTCGTAAAAGCAACAACGCTCAGATTTTAACGATGGGCGCCCGCGTGATCGGTCCGGAATTAGCCAAAGTCGTCACCAAAGTGTGGATGGATTCAGAGTTTGATTGGAGCAGTCGTTCCGGTCCCAAAGTCCAGCGGATAGTCGAGATTGACGCCAAGTACCAAGCCCAGGCGGCAGCATCGGCTGTTAAACCAGACATCGCCTTCTCCGACCGCGATACAAAGGGAGAGATTGGGAAGAAAAGCAGGGCGTTAAGAAACACGGGCTTCTTTGCGGATCGGGCGAGCCTAGATATGGAAAACTATATCGTTCTTGACTATTACTTTGAGTCGATCATCGACCCGGAGGAAGCGGCCGCCCATCTCTGCCAGGAACAGTCCACCGCGCAATGGAAGCGGGTGGGGGTTGATGAAGATTTGCGTGATCGGTTTGGGGCTAAGGTGATTGATTTGGTGGTCACTGGGATTTTAGACCAGCCAAGTTATCCGCTGCCATCAGTTGAGGCAGCAAAGGCATACCAGTGTCTGGTCACAATCGCTCACCCGCATGGCAACTTTGGTCCCAGACTGCCCAATATATTGACGGCGGCTTTAGGTGAAGGCGCATTTTACTCCCCTGGCATCGCCGCGATCAAGCTGATGGATATCAAGTTCCCAGAAAGTTTTTTAGGACAGTTTGGTGGTCCCCAATTTGGCATCGGGGGTCTGCGCGACATTTTGGAGGTATATGACCGCCCATTATTCTTTGGTGTCGTCAAACCCAACATTGGGCTGTCACCAGACGATTTTGCTGAACTAGCTTATCAGAGCTGGTTGGGGGGCTTGGATATCGCCAAAGACGACGAGATGCTGAGTGATGTCCCTTGGTCGCCGCTGCGGGAAAGATCAGAAAAGGTCGGAAAGGCGCGCTTAAAGGCTGAAGAAATCACCGGTGAAAAGAAAATCTACTTGGCGAATATCACGGATGAGGTAGATCAATTGACGAACTTACATGATATTGCAGTTGAGGGAGGGGCTAATGCGCTGATGGTGAATGGCATGACAACAGGATTAAGTGCTATCAGAATGTTAAGGAAGCATAGCCGGGTGCCGTTGGTAGCGCATTTCGATTTCATTGCCCCACTCACTCACATATCCTATTTTGGTGTCCATACAAAGGTGATGATTAAACTGCAGCGATTGGCGGGATTTGATGTCATCATTTTCCCGGGATTTGGCGCACGGATGAAGACCCCTGATGATGAGGTGCTCCAGAGCGTGGGGGAATGCTTGAAACCTTGGGGACATATCAAGGCAGCCCTGCCTGTTCCAGCGGGTAGTCAGTGGGCGGGGTCGACAGCCGCATTGTATGAGCGGCTGAAAACCATTGATTTTGGGATTGTCCCTGGGCGGGCTGTGTTCGCGCATCCGATGGGTCCAAGAGCGGGCGGTGCTAGTCTGCGGCAAGGGTGGGAAGCCGTCGCCAGTGGAGAATCTCTTGAAGCATATGCGCGGAACCATAAAGAACTGCAGCTGGCTATTGAGAGCAACAGGTCGCCAAAGGGACTGTGAACAGCGCTCTGCGGGACAACTGATTAAAATCTGGGTGATCTGGCGAAACTTAGCAGCCCGGTTACTCCGCAAACTCTGGATTGTGGTTACTAGCGTCAGCTGATATGATTCGGATAGCGCTTTGATGAATTTCAGCTTTCGCATTCGTATGCAAGTGGCAAGAATGCCTCGAACGTTTTCATGTTGAACCAAAGCAGCTTACTTTTGGATTAAACGCTTGGTAACTTGGAGCATCTCTGTGTACAAGATATTGTCACGAGTTTTGCAGCAACCATTTTATGCTTGGCTATCGGGTATCTATCCAATCCTATACTTATATTCAGAAAACCTTGGATTGGTAATTGAAAGCGAAGTGCAGATCGTCTTCATTGCAATGCTAATCGCAACCACATTAGCTTTCCTGTTTACAAATCTTTTATTGCATAATCGCCACAAAACCGCATTTATACTGAGCATCTGCAGCCTTGTTTTCTCTTTGAGCGGGCACGTTTACAGCTTGGTTTTTATACCAAACTCGCTAGATGTCTGGTCGCTGATGGTTTTGATTGTTTTGTGGATCATTCTTGCTTTGTTGTGGAGAAGCAAATCTCAGAAATTCTTTGCCGGGGTTACCCCTGTGTTTAATTTGATCATGCTAGCAATGTTGTTGATACCCGGCGGCAAGATCATTTCCAGTCAAATTGAGACATCGTTATTCTCTCAAGATTCTTCTGAACTATTTATGCCGACAACTTCCCTGCAAAAGAGCCCCAAGATAAAGGACTCGGCAACGCACCCGGACATCTATTACATTATCCCGGACGCTTACCCGAGTGACGGTTGGCTGCAAAAAGCCATGAATTATGACAACTCAGAGTTCACCAAGGCTTTAGAGGCACGTGGATTTACGGTCGTAAAGCATGCCCAAACCAACTATGCTGCAACTTTGCCATCGCTTGCATCAACTTTGAATATGCAATATTTCGACCAGAACCCTTCTCCATTTAGCGATCTCGCCTATTTACGTTTATCGATTGCGAATAATACAGTCGCTCACACGATCCAGGAGTATGGATATACATACATACAATTTTTGTCCGGCTACCTGATTCCAAGTCCAATCGCTGATATCAACCGGGATTTTACCCCAGAGGGTCCAATTGACATCAAAATACATGGTGGTGAATTGCCCAAGGCTATTTTGGAAGGAAAAACATATAATTGGGTAGAGACGGATCCGGGATACTTCTATAAGCAACCTTTTATGCCGTTGTATATAGATACTACTTTGTTAAGGGTCCTAGCAAACGATTTAGAAATACTCTTTCCGAGGAACAAACAGGCGCCATATAGACTGTTTGAACCTAGACGATTCTTATCCATGATTGATGAAGTAGATTCCATTGTCGCGATGCCCGAGGCGACCTTTACAATAATCCATCTTATGAAACCTCATTGGCCCACAACATTTAACGAGCATGGAGATATTATTGGTGAAAACGCAAAGCCCAGCCACCAAGAATATTTTGCGGAATTCGGATTTACCAATTCAAAGTTTTTGCAGATGATCGATACAATCCTACAAGAGGGGCAAAATCCCCCAGTTATCATCTTCCAAGCGGATCACGGTAGTATTTATGGAGAAGTATGGACAAAAGACCAACGATTGACGCATTTCGATACCTATGCCGCCTACTATTTGCCGGAATCATATGCAATTGAAATCCCTAAACCTTATACGCTGATTAATACTTTCCCGCTGATTTTGAACGAAATCTTTGATACTAATTTCGAATGGCAAGAGGATCGATTGATGGAGTTACTTGTAGGATATGATTCTCCGTTTAATCAACGAGATGTGACGGAGATTTTCACGCAGAGATAATCCGTGATGAGCCTGGAAATTGATTTCGGTTCCTGCCAAATATACAATCAACAGCAATCGTTCAATCACGACACAGGGGGTATTAATATGAAACTTGTGGCTTCAGTAGTCAAGTTAGGGACATATATATGCTTCGCAAAGACGCTTATATCATATCTGGATCCCGGTTCTGGCAGTCTTATCGTTCAGTTGATTGTTGCCGCCATAGCTGGAATTCTGGCGACTTTTCGATTCTGGAAAACGCGTCTTCTATCATTGTTTGGGATTCGAGAAGAATCGAATGAAGATGAGGAAAGTGATGACTCGGTCAACCAAGTATGACTGTTGATATACCCGAGATCAAACAGATCGGCGGATCGTTCCGTGATCCCGACGGTTACGTCTATGTTTTGGATGGAATAGTTTACCGACAAGTCAATCAAAGCTATCGCACAAACTATGACCGCCTTCTGAGTAGCGGTTTGTACGCCGTGCTAACCGATCGGCAGCTTTTGATTCCTCATACTGAGATAGATCATCCCCTGGTCCACAACAAAAATACTTACAAAATACTGCGTCCGGAGAAAATTCCATTTATTTCATACCCCTACGAATGGAGCTTTAGTCAACTCAAAGACGCGGCGCTAGCGACGCTTGACATTCAAAAGCGCGCTCTGGCGCATCATATGATTTTGAAGGATGCCAGCGCATATAACATTCAGTTCCTTAATGGTAAACCGATACTCATTGATACCTTATCCTTTCAGGAATACCGAGAGGGCGAGGCTTGGATTGCCTACAAGCAGTTTTGTCAGCATTTTCTGGCACCACTCGTTTTGATGAGCCATAAGGACATTCGCCTGAACCAGCTATTACGTATTTACATTGATGGTATCCCCTTAGATTTGGCGACATCGCTGCTTCCAAAGCGGACTTATCTCAATTTGGGAATCGTGATGCATTTACATCTCCATGCCCGGGCGCAACGACGCTATGCGAAGATTGCCCAGCCTACAAATTCGAAAAGCAGCAAACGCCTTGGTAGGCAGGCGCTCTTGAATATCACCGATAGTTTGCGATCTGCTATCCAAAGATTAAAATGGGATCATGGCGATACTTCTTGGGCAGGATATTATGAAGGAGACAGTTATCATCACGAGGGGTTCAACGACAAAAATAGCATTGTTAATGAATACCTAAGTATCATCAATCCGGAATGTGTATGGGACTTGGGCGCGAATACTGGTGTGTTTAGTCGTATTGCCAGCCAGCGGGGTTCATTTACAGTCTCAATTGATAGCGATCCTGGTGTTGTTGAAGCCAATTATCTTCAGACCAAAGAACAGAAAGAAAGAAAACTGCTTCCCTTGCTAATCGACTTCACGAATCCTTCCGCCAGAATCGGCTGGGCTAATAACGAAAGAGAATCACTTGCTGAGCGGAGTAACGCCGACTGCGTAATGGCTTTGGCGCTGATCCACCATCTTGCCATCAGTAACAATGTACCACTCGCAAAAATTGCCGATTTCTTTGCGTCATTGGCAGAATGGCTTATTATTGAATTCGTACCGAAAACTGACAGAAAAGTTCAGCAGCTGCTTGCATCTCGGGAAGATGTGTTTGAAGAATACAATCAGGCGGAATTTGAACGAAGTTTCGGAGAGAAATACGAGATTATCCGCTCACAACAAATACGGAATTCTAGCCGCAACTTGTACTTGCTTCGTCATAGAGGGCACGACACCGGTACTTAATAGAAACTGCTTAGTGGAAATTAGTGGAAATGGAGATAAAGGGACTCGAACCCTTGACCTCGTCAGTGCGATTGACGCGCTCTCCCAGCTGAGCTATATCCCCCCTATCCTGTGGAGACAAGGGGACTTGCCCCCCCTCAATCCCCCCGCCTCACGGGGAGAAGCATCCCTTCCCTCATCCGTGATACTGGCACACTTTGTGGAGACAAGGGGACTCGAACCCCTGACCTCCTCGGTGCAAACGAGGCGCTCTCCCAACTGAGCTACGTCCCCCCATCTTACTGTAGACCGCTTGCCCTACGCCACACCTGTGGGGCTGGCAAGACTTGAACTTGCGACCTCACGCTTATCAGGCGTGCGCTCTAACCAACTGAGCTACAGCCCCTTCTTCACCGCTTATACTACGATTAACAGCACAATAGCAGATTAGACTTCAAAACCAACCAACACCCCTACTACACACTCTTTGCTTCTTCTCATTCTCGCGTGACTCGCGCCACGCTCCCTTAGAAAGGAGGTGATCCAGCCGCAGCTTCCGCTACAGCTACCTTGTTACGACTTCGTCCCAGTCATCGACCCTGCCCTAGGCAGTAGCTCCCCTTACAGGTTAGCTTCCCGACTTCAGGCTCGACCAACTCCCATGACGTGACGGGCGGTGTGTACAAGGCCCGGGAACGTATTCACCGCAACGTGCTGATTCGCGGTTACTAGCAACTCCAACTTCATGCAGGCGAGTTGCAGCCTGCAATCCGAACTGAGATGTACTTTTTAGGATTCGCTCCGTATCGCTACTTCGCTACCCATTGTATACACCATTGTAGCGTGTGTGTCGCCCTGGATATTAAGGCCATGCTGATTTGACGTCATCCACACCTTCCTCCCGTTTCTCACGGGCAGTCATCCTAGACACTTGTAACTAGCATCGTGGGTTGCGCTCGTTTGCGGACTTAACCGAACACCTCACGGCACGAGCTGACGACAACCATGCAGCACCTGTCACGGCTCCCCTAAGGATCCTTCCGCTTTCGCTTCCGTACTACCGTCATGTCACTCCCAGGTAAGGTTCTTCGCGTTGCCTCGAATTAAACCACACGCTCCGCTGCTTGTGCGGGCCCCCGTCAATTCCTTTGAGTTTTAGCCTTGCGACCGTACTCCCCAGGCGGTACATTTATCGCGTTTGCTGCAACACTCAATCAACCGTAGCCAATCGAACGCCTAATGTACATCGTTTACGGCGTGGACTACCGGGGTTTCTAATCCCGTTCGCTACCCACGCTTTCGCGCATCAGCGTCAGTCGAAATCCAGGAAGCCGCCTTCGCCTCCGATGTTCCTCCGAATATCTACGCATTTCACCACTACACCCGGAATTCCGCTTCCCTCTATTTCTCTCTAGTCTATCAGTTTCACCTAGCTTATACCAGTTTAGCCGATACCTTTCATAGGTAACTTAATACACCGCCTACGCGCCCTTTACGCCCAGTAACTCCGGATAACGTTCGCGTCCTACGTTTTACCGCGGCTGCTGGCACGTAGTTAGCCGACACTTTTTCCTATGCTACCGTCCTTCCTCGTCACATAGAAAAGGACTTTACGATCCGAAAACCTTCTTCGCCCACGCGGCGTCGCTGCATCAGACTTCCGTCCATTGTGCAATATCCCTTACTGCTGCCTCCCGTAGGAGTCTGGGCCGTGTCTCAGTCCCAGTGTGGGGGGCCACCCTCTCAGATCCCCTATCCGTCATCGCCTTGGTAAGCCTTTACCTCACCAACTAGCTGATGGACCGCAACCTCATCCCATATCGCTTAGCCACTTTCATCACGGCTCTCTAAATACCGCGATAATATCCAGTATTAGCCTCTGTTTCCAAAGGTTGTCCTAGACTATGGGGCAGATCAGTTACGTGTTACTCACCCGTTCGCCACTCTCATTATCCCGAAGGATAACTACCGTTCGACTTGCATGTATTAGGCACGCCGCCAACGTTCATCCTGAGCCAGGATCAAACTCTCCGTCTTCTCAACAGGGTCCGTTTGATTCCCTCTGTCTTAATCTGCTATTCTGCTGTTAATCTGCACCTATCCCGCTCATCGGGATAAAAAAGACGAGAGTTCTACCCCTCACCTTTATAGTTCCATCCTAACAGCACTTGGCAGCGCTGTCAAGATTAAAACAGCTCTTTTGCCGAATTGATATCGACAACTGAGCCGTTCATGAAACCTGGGACATTCTAATCGTCTCTATGACCTTGTCAAGCGTGACTTTTAGAATTTACCTAATTCTGATATTCACAGGCAGCAAGGGAATGCCGAGAGGGGCAAGAGGGCAATTACGCTAAATATCGCGCGAGCCTTTACTCTTCCGTACTGAGTGCGTTGTGTTGTAATGCACCGCCTCGCGCAGCAAGATCTTCAGCGCCGCAACATCTATTTCGTCCTTCTCGAAAATATCGATCGCGCGGGATTGCTTCGCATTCAAGCTCGCGTTGAAGAGTTGCTTCGGGTCGGGCAGATGGGCTCCGTGATGGAATGTCAATTTCACCTTGCCCTTAAAGACGTTGCCATGGGCATAAATCCCCTCGTGGGACCAAAAGGGTGACCCCATGTACTTCCAGTCTTCGATCACCTCGGGATTGACTTGGTGGATAATCTGGCGAAGTTGAGCCAACCGCTGCCCTCTCCAATCATCCAATTCCGCAATATATTTGTCAATCCGCTTGGATGCTTCGGCACGATCTAATGGTTTGGAATCACTCATCCATTGTCCGCCCCAACTTCTTAAGATGGCTCTGGCAACAGATCCTCTTGTACCGCTTCTGGTGGCGGTTGCTCCTTCGCCTTTGACCATTCGCGATCGCCCAAGACATCCTTGACATACATCTCATCAACCAAGACAGCGACACAGGCGCTAAGGGGTACAGCCAGCATTAAACCAAGAAAACCGAAGAAGAAGCCAAAGATAATTTGGCCCAGCAATATCATGATAGCGGGCATGTTCATGCGTTCGCTCGCCAGAACGGGACTGACCACCTGGCTCTGCAAGAATGAGACACCATAAATGATTATCGCAGTCCAGATCACGTTCTCTTGCGCTTGCACAATTGCCACAGCCACCGATGGCACCAGCGCAACGAGGGGTCCAAAGTTGGGGATGAAAGAAAGCGCCCCCGCCAAAACCCCCAGGGCGACCCATTCGCGAATGCCAAGCAGGGCAAGGCCTATGCCAGTCAAGACTGCGACAACGACCATCGATGCCAGGGTTACGCTGAGCCAGGCGCGCAAGGTGGTATCAATGCGCCGCAAGATAGTCAACATACGATCGCGATACCAAATCGGCGTGAGCTTGATAATCCCGTTGACATAGAGTTCGGGCTCAGCCAGCAGATACATGCTCAGGAAAAAGATGATCAGCGCGCTCAAAATCGTATTGGCAACGCCGCCAACGACTGGCAAAACAGTACCGCCTAGCCGGCCGATCGCATCGGTCACTTGGGAGACAAACTGATTGATCAAATCATCGTTGATCAAGACCTCGTTTTCGCCCGAGATCACCCCCTCAAGGAAGGGAAATTGTTCGACCAGCGCTTCTGTGGTGATCGATTCGCGGGCTTGCTCCATACCAAGCGGGATCACCTCGGTCGCCAAAACATCAAATTGGTCTAATATGGTGCTCAAAATTGGCGTACCCAGCAAACCAAGCAGGATAAAAAAACCAATGACGCTGACCAGGATCGCCACAAGGCGATTCAACTCGAAGCGACGAACAAGTAGGCGCACCGGCATAGTGAACAAGACCACCAAGACCACTGCCGCGAAGGTCAACATCAAAGTTCCACGGATTTCCCAAACGAAGACCAAACCCAAACCGATAAGAATCGTGGCGATGATATTGCGTAAGCCGATATTAACTGAACGTGGGGCTCTGACTCCCATAGCATCCTCTGAATAAAGCTGCCAAACCTAGACACTAACCGTGTCAGCATCGGTGAATATGACAGCTTGTGCATAGAAAACAAATGTGATTGTATCACTTAAAACCCGCAATTGCGAAAAAAGTTATTGCCTCGTCACCATCGGGTTGTGGGGCTACAATGCAGATTGAAGCGGCAAAGTCAAAATTCTGGACAGGGTATGAAATTCGATGTCACCGTTTTTGCCGAAGATCTGAATGCGGCAGGTCCATTGGCGCGACAAGTTGAAGATTTGGGTTTTGATGGCTTGTGGGTGGCGGAGGCGGCTCACAACCCATTTTTGCCTCTGGCTCATGCCTCGCTGGAAACTCGACGCATTTCACTGGGAACAGCTATCGCAGTCGCTTTCCCCCGCAGCCCGATGAAAATGGCGCAGACGGCTTGGACGCTGGCGGAACAATCCCAAGGGCGTTTCATCCTCGGGCTGGGCACCCAGATCAAACCGCATATCACCAAGCGTTTCAGCGCAAAATGGGGCAAGCCAGTGCGGCAACTGCGCGAATACATCGAAGCACTGCGGGCGATTTGGCAGAGTTTTCAAACTGGCGACAGATTGAATTATCAAGGCGAGTATTATCGCTTTTCAATGTCTTCATCTTCATTCGCACCAGATCCAATGGCATATCACCAGATTCCGCTCTACATTGCCGGTGTCAACACCGGGTTGGCTTCACTCGCTGGCGAGCTTTGCGATGGCTTTCATGTGCATTCCTTTCATACGCCACATTACTTACGCGAGGTATTGCTGCCGGCCTTCCAAGCTGGGCGCGAACGGGGCGCAATCAAGCAGCCACTCACACTTTCCTGCGCGGTTTTTGTAGTCACAGGCGAAGACGATGCCGCCATAGAAGAGAGTAAAATGCTGACAAAATCCCAAATTGCCTTTTATGCCAGCACACCAAGCTATCGACGGGTGCTGGAATTGCATGGCTGGGATGACTTGATCCCAAGGCTCAATGCCTTGTTGCGGCGTAATCGCTGGGATGACATGCACCAGCTGATCAGCGATGAGATGTTGCGGGAATTCGCCATTGTGGCTGCGCCCGATGAGTTACCTTATGTCTTGCGCGAGCGTTATGATGGCTTGCTGGATCGCGCTGGTTTCTATTTCCCTTTCGAGCCTGGCGACAGCAGTAAGCGTATCATCTGGCATCAGGCAGCCAAAGCGATGGACCGCTGATGCCACAGATCGACTTGGGAGGACGAACTTTCGCTTATCGTGTTCGCGTCAGCAAGCGCGCTAAAAACATCATCCTGCGATATAGCCCGAGCAATGGGCTGGAATTGGTCTATCCCGCCGGCACTCATGAGCCCGCGCCAGAAACATTCTTAGCCGAAAAAACGGGCTGGATCCTTCGCACCAGTGAGAAATTTCGCCAAATTAGCGAGCGATTCCCCGCGCGCGATTACATCGATGGCGAGGTCTTCTTCATCCGCGGGCTTGAACATCGGCTCAAGCTCATCTGCGCTCCACTGCAAAGCAAGATCCGTGTATGGCATAGCGAGGGATACCTGCTGCTAGCGTATCCCCAACAAGACGATCCCCCCGACAAAGAGAGCCTGCGCGCCGCCGTGACCTCCTTTTATAGAGCGCAGGCAAGATCTTATTTGCCGCAGCACCTGGCGGAGTTGGCTACCCAGCACGGCTTTCGGTATCAACAAGTGCGCATTAAGAACCAGAAGACACGCTGGGGCAGCTGTTCCAGCAAGGGGAATATCAACTTAAACCTGCGGCTGATGATGGCGCCGGATGCCGCGATTGATTATGTGATGCTGCATGAATTGTGTCATCTGCAGGAGATGAATCATAGCCAGTCTTTCTGGGTCTTGCTCGAGTCCCATTGTCCTGATTATCGTCATTGGAAAGCTTGGTTCAAGCAGCACGGTCCTAGTTTACGACTGTAGATCAACTCGAGGTAGCTGTGCATGAAAATTGATATCACATTGCTCCCTAGCAATGATATGCGGCGCGATGCGGAGTTGATTCAAATGGCGGAGCAATCGGGTTTTGATGCCGCCTGGATAGCTGAAGTTGGGCGGAATCCCGTTTTGCCACTGACCATCGCTACCAAGATGACTCAGAAGATCCAACTCGGCACTCAAGCCGCTTCTGCCTTTCCACGCAGCCCGATGGTGACTGCCCAAATCGCCTGGGATCTGGCGCGACAATCGGGTGGACGTTTCACCCTCGGCTTGGGCGGTCAAGGTGAAAGAGAGACCGTAGGAGATTCTGACCAAGAACCGAACGATGTTGTCGGACGGATGCGCGAATACATTGAAAGCATCCGCGCCATCTGGAATACGTTTCAGACAGGGGCTCGCTTGCGTTACCGGGGAGAGCATTATCAGTTTCGGCTGATGGCGCCATTTTTTAACCCTGGACCCATCGAACAGCCCGAGGTTCCCATATACCTGGCTGGCGCTGATCGGAGGATTTGCCAGCTTGCCGGCGAAGTGGCGCAAGGCTTGCAGGCGCCCGCCTTCCACACATTAGACTATCTGCGCGATGTCATCTTGCCCGCCGTCGATGAAGGCTTGGCAAGCAGGGATCGCAGCAGGAGCAACTTTGCTATCACGGTTCCTGTCTTGGTGGTCAGCGGTCGCAATGCTGTGGATATCGATAGAGCCGCTGAAGCAGCGCGACAACAGCTCACCCGTTACACTAGCGCAGCCGCTAATCGCTCTGTGATCGATTATCATGGTTGGGATGTGAAAGCAGGAGAACTTATCAGCGATGAGATGCTGAGTGAATTGGCAATCATTGCGAAACCCGAAGATATTTTGACCAAGTTGGAAGAACGCTATCGAGGCTTGGCGGATCGCGTTTGCCTGCAATGGGAGCCGGGCAATAGCTGGCTGCTGGAGGCGATTGCCAGCAATAGAAATAGATAGAGCGGATTTCTCTTGCGCTAGGTGTAGCGTTCTGGCATGGGCTCTTCCACAATATTATAGATGCGGAAGCCGCGTTTCTGATAATTCGCCAAGGCATGGGGTCCATCGAGGTTACAGGTGTGCAGCCAGACGCGATTAGCATCCATTTCCCAAGCGCGGGCGACCCCATAGCTGAGCAGATGCTTGCCAAGCCCTCGTCCCATATAGTCGCGCCTTAAGCCAAAATAGGCGATCTCAATGGAATCATCATCGTGGCGAAACAGCTCAACATAGCCAGCTGGTGAACCGCTGACGTACATGATATGTACCTGAGTATTGGGCGATGACAGAATCTGGCGCAGTTCAGCATTTGACATATGCAGACGATCGCGCCAAGCCCATTCTTCGCCCACGGATTGATAAAGGAACTTGTAAAAGGCGAGATCCGGCATTTCCATCTTGACGATTTCAATGTCGTTGGCGCGGATGAAAGCAGGCGAGAAATCGCTCGGACTTGTCATTTCCAGATAAGTCGTGATTAGTGTTTGGGCTATTTTAGTGGCGATTGCCATGCGCGAGCCTGTGACTGAATATGCGAATTGAGGATTCTGCTCAGCTTATACCGATAGCATAACGAATCCAGCAATCTGCTCGAATGGTGTAAACTCACAAAGATTGATTTACAAAGCTAATCAATCTCACCAAGTCTAAGGGGCATATGACTTGGCTGCCTAAGCAAAGCAGAAAACGCACCTTGAAGCTGAAAAGCTGGCTCGCTAGGATTAGGGAGAGAGAAACTGGACCAGGTGAGGGGCATGCCGCTACTAAATCGTCTACAGCGAACAATCGGCAAGCGCTGGTATAGGCTGATGCCAACAGAGCGACTGGTGGCGAGAATCAAGAACCTGAATGGCGATGGCGCGGCAGAAGCACTGCTTGAGGCGCTGCAAGAACGCTTGGCGCACCAAGACGGCAGCCTGGCATCCGTTGACTGGTCAGCTACAGAGCTAAACGGCGCCCTGCTCTCTTCATGGCAGCTACCTCATGCGCGCTTCCAGGCAGCACGGTTGCGCGGCGCCTACTTCGGTTATTCCGATTTACGCTGGGCAGATTTCACAGAAGCTGACTTGGGAGAGGCGCATTTCCGCGAAGCAAAATTGATGGAGAGCAGCTTTGTCCGCGCTAATCTACAAGGGGCTAATTTCGCCCGCGCAGACCTGCAGCAAGCTGTGTTAGTGGAGGCAGATCTCTCCGGCGCCAATCTGTGGGCTGCCGACCTGCGTGGCGCAGACTTGACCGATGCGGTGGTGACGGACTGCAATTTCTTTGATGTCACCATCGACGAAACAACCACCCTGCCCAATGGCATCGTCGTCAGCAACGGCGATTGGGTGGAATTTAGCGTGGCGGACGATTAAATCAGTATAAAGTTTGCCGCGGATTTCGGGTACAATGGGCGCTATGGTGCTGTTTTGGCAGGAGAGGCAGGAGGTCAGTCCAGTTGCATGTAGTTACTTTCACAAGAAGCACACCGGATACGGCAGCCAAAGTTTGGGTGGATGATACGGGCCAAGTCACATGGGGCGATGTTGCCACGGTGGTCAACCCCTGGGACGAATACTCGCTGGAAGAAACCATCGTGCAGGCGAAAAACAGTGGCGGCAAAGCCACTGTCATCGCCATTGGTGGGGAGCTACACAACGATGCCCTCAAGCACAGCATCGCCATGGGCATCAAAAACGCCTTGCGCATCGAAGAAGCAGGCGCCGATATCAACGACAGTTTGGTTTGGTCGGCGCTGGCCGCTGGCGCGATCCAAAAGCTGGGCGATGTTGACCTGGTCATATTTGGCAAAGAGAGCGTTGATGTCGGCAGCGACCAACATACATACCAATTGGCGCGCCGCTTGGGCTGGACGATGCTCAGCTATGTCTCCACCATCCTCGATATCGACTACGAAGCCCGCAGCATCAAGGTGGAGAAGATGCTCGAACAAGGCAAACAAATTGTCTCCGCCAAATTACCCGCCGTCATATCGGTCATGAAAGACATTAATGAGCCGCGCTACCCAAATTTCCTGGGTATTCGCAAAGCCGCCAAAGCCCAAATTCCCGTATGGTCAGCAGTCGACATGGCTGTCGAATTGCCACAGCCAGCCACATCCGCTCTGCGCTATCTGAATCCGCCGGCGCGCGATATCAGCACCGAAATTATTGTTGGCGAGGATGTCGATGACAAAGCCGGGAGCTTGGTCGAACGCCTGTTTGAGGAGAAAGTGTTATGACCGTTTTCGCCTGGATCGAGACTTTCGCCGGCGCCGCTATACCGAGCAGCTGGGAAGCGCTAGGCGCAGCCAAGTCGATCGCGGCAGCTTTTAATACCGATGTCAGCGTCATCGTTCTGGGGCAGAATGCGGAAGCTATCGCCAAAGAAGCGGGGTATTACGGCGCGGGTAATGCTTTCATCTGTGATGAGCAAACGCTAGCCAAATATCGACCCGAAGCCTATGCCCCCTTCCTGAGCAATTTGGTCAAAGAGCAGCAGCCAGTCGCTGTGGTTTCGGTGGCGAGCAATCGCGGGCGCGAATTGTTTGCCAGCGCCGCGGTCGATACTGCGGGCGGGTTGATCTCCGAAGTCATCGGTCTTCGCCTGGAAGACGGCAAAATTATCGGCACTCGCCCCGCTTATGCCGGCAAGGTGCTGATGGAGATGACAACGAACACGGCGACAAGTTTCATCACCATCCGGGGACGTGCCTTTCCGACTCCAGCGCCAACTGCTGAAAGCGGGATCAATATTAAGAAAGTCGCCGCCGCTCTGCCTGTGCCCGCTTCCATCAGCAGCACGATCGAAGATTTTGCAGCAGAGATTGGCAAAGTCAGTTTGACTGACGCAGCTATCATCGTCAGTGGCGGTAGAGGCATGGCGAACAATCCCCTGCCCGCTCCTAATGGAGTCGATGGAGAAGCGGCAAATATTTGGAAAGCGAAAGAGGGTTTCGCCAATACGTTGGGACCGCTGGCTGAAGTCCTGGGGGCAGCGATCGGTGCCAGTCGCGCGGCTGTTGATGCTGGTTATATTGCTTACGACCATCAAGTCGGGCAGACCGGCAAAGTCGTCACACCGGATCTGTATATCGCCTGCGGCATCAGCGGCGCGATTCAACACCAAGCTGGTATGCGAAATAGTAAGATCATCGTAGCAATCAACAAAGATGCGGGAGCGCCCATCTTCAAGTTAGCGCGTTATGGCATCGTTGGTGATCTCTATGAAGTTGTACCTGCTTTGACTGAAGCGCTGCGTCAAAAGCTACAATGAGAGGCGACTCGCTCAAGAGCAAAGGTAGATAGATATAGATTCTTTTAGTGATATCTCACATATTTAGTTTTCCAAGTATTATTATATTTTTACATATGATTTGCTCTACTAACCATTAAAATATCTTGTGAATTTTTTCACAAAATCGAGCCATTGAGTCATGGAACTTGCCATTATTGTCGCAGTGCCATTTTTGCTTGCCATACTACTTTCGGTTCCTCTTTTTCAAAAACCATTCGGTAAAAACGCACAGACACAATTAACCTCATTTGCGATGGGTGGGCTCTTCCTTTGGTTGTTGAGCGCCTTTCCACAATTGCAAGCTGATGGGATCATACTCCAACGAGTAGACTGGATCCCATCGCTGCAGATCAGCTTGTCATTCTATCTGGATGGCTTGTCGTTTCTCTTCGCGCTGATCATAACGGGGGTCGGCGCTTTGATCTTTTTCTACACAGGTTATTATTTCGATGATGCTACGGAATACAATCGCTTTGTGATCTGGCTTTTGGCTTTTGCCGGCGCCATGTTGGCGGTAGTGCTATCCGGCAACCTGCTGATGATGTTCATCGCCTGGGAGTTGACCAGCATCACGTCTTTCATGCTGATCGGTTTCAAAGGAGCGAAAGACCAGGAAGCACGGGAGGGCGCGTTCAAGGCGCTCTTTGTCACTGGCGCTGGCGCGTTGGCGCTGCTCATCGGCTTAGTGGTATTGAGTGTGGCGGCGGGTCAAATTCTATATCCCAATGAGGGAACCCGCTTTGTCACCGATATTGATGCGATTCTCCAAGCGGACAGCTTGCATCAGCATGAATGGTTCCCGCTTTTTGCCTTGCTGATATGCTTAGGCGGTTTCACCAAAAGCGCTCAATTCCCTTTTCATTTCTGGCTCCCGGGGGCAATGCGCGCGCCAACACCGGCCAGCTCTTACTTGCACAGCGCGACCATGGTCAAAGCCGGCATCTACCTTTTCGCCCGCTTGTCGCCGGTGATGTACCAACATGAATTATGGACGGGGATGTTGCTCGCCATCGGCTTGGTGACCATGTTGATCGGCTCTTACTTCGCGGTCAAGCAATCGGACTTAAAAGGATTGCTGGCATATTCGACCGTGAGCAAGCTGGGCGCCATCATCGCTATGATTGGCTTGCCCGAGCAAAATGGGTTGAAAGCGGCTTTCGTCGGTATCATCGCCCACGCGCTCTACAAATCCGCCTTGTTCCTGGTCGCTGGCACGGTCGAGCACGCCACTGGTACGCGACTCATCCCACAACTTGGTGGCTTGCGGGAGAAGATGCCAGCTATGTTCGCTGTCACGTTGGTTTCGGCATTGTCGATGGCTGGGCTGCCTTTTCTGCTAGGTTTCCTGGCGAAGGAGACTTTGCTCGATGCCATGCTAAATTACACAGAGCCCTGGACCAGCCTGATCATGATTGTCGTCTTCGCCAGTACCGCCTTGACTGCCATGGCGGGATATATGCTAATCTACGATGTTTTCCTGCGTCGCCCCCAGTGCGAGGTAAAATTTCATCAGCCACCCTCGCTAATCCGCCCCAGCCCTTTGTTGCTCTCGCTCGGCTCTTTGAGTCTGGGCTTCTTGCTGGAACCGTTAATTGTGCCATTGCTGGAGCTCGCTGTTCCCAAGGCTTTCGAGCTTTACCTCTTCACCGGGTTTAATGGCATCTTTATACTCAGCCTCGCTATTCTGGCGGCTGGTTTCTTGCTGTTTTTGTTGCGCAAGTCATTGATCAAGCTGATCGGCTTTCCTTTCTCTGGCGACCAGATATACCGCGAGCTGATCAGATATATCGAGTGGATAGGCAACAGCGTCTTAAGTACGCAATCGGGATTTGTACGCTACTACCTCGCGATCATCCTGGGGGTCGTCTCCCTGCTGCTCATTGCTTCCCGCACCTTGTTCACAGTGACCGATGGGCGAGTGCTCTTCCCGACAGATCTCTCGGTCACAACCACCGATATATCCAAGATCTTCATGCTCATCCTCGCTGTTGTAGCCGCCTTCTTCACTGTCATAGTGCGGGGGCACCTCAAGGCTGCGATCGCTTATGGCGTAGTCGGTTATGCCATTGGCGTCATCTTTTTGATCAATCATGCGCCCGATATTGCCTTGGTACAATTGCTGGTCGAGACGATGGCGGCCGTACTCATCATCATCATGCTTGGGCGCATCCAGGCTAATGTGCGTGAAAAGATAATGGACAACCTGTGGAAGGGGCGACACAAGCGTAATATTGGCTTGCTGCGGGATATCACCATTTCGATCGTCATTGGCTTGGCTGTGTTTGTCTTCGCTTTAATCGCGCTACAAAATCGCCCCGAGCGCCGCAGCATTGCCGACTGGCATTTGGTAAATGCAAAGGAAGTGAATACCGAAGATGTTGTTGGCGCCATCGTTGCCGATTTCCGCGCGACAGATACGCTAATTGAGATCATCGTTTTCACCACGGCAGCGCTGGGTGTTTTGACCTTGCTCGCTCGCGGGCGGGACAGCAATAGCCCATTTATTCCCCGTAGCACAAAAATGGGGGCATTGCGCGAGTTTGACGCCGAAGTTGTTGAGCAGGTACAAGATGCCACCAGCTTGTCCACGCCCTTCACCCGCACAGTGTCTTATATAGTGCTGCCAGTCGCCATTTTGATCGGCATTGCTCAGATTTTGTACGGCGGCAGCGGACCGGGCGATGGTTTCACGGCCGGCGTGAGCATCGGCTTGGCAGTGTGGCTGTGGTACGTGGTGCTGGGATATGAGGAGGCGAAGCAACAACTGCCCTGGTTCAAGCCGGAACAGTTTGTGCGCCTTGGTTTGGTCATCGCTATTCTAAACGGCCTCTTTCCCATCTTAATTGGGCAAGGGTTTATGGGGCATGTTGAATTTGATAAGGCACTTGGTATCTATGACATCGTCGGCTCGTTTGGCTTGCACATCACATCTTCGCTGATTTTTGAGATTGCAATTGCTCTCACTGTGATGGGTGGCTTGGGCATCATCATCGAGGCGATTGCCTACCCTAAAGTTCAGTCGGCTGATGCTGAGGCACTAGATTCTGTGAGTTCGGAATGAGAAAACAGGAATGTAAATGGCAAGTGACGAGAAAAGCAGGTTCGGACCAGAAGAAAGCGCGGGAAAATGATTGAGTTTATGTTTGCATTGGCAATTGGCATTTTGTTTGGGATCGGCGTGTTTCAGTTGCTGCGCCGCGATTTGATAAAAGTCGCTATTGGCTTCGCGCTTCTCTTCTCCGCTATCAATCTGTTTTTTATGGCAGCAGGGGCTTTTGAGGGTGACTACGCCCCATATGTAAGCAATGTCGAATCCGGTCTACCGACCAGCGACCCTCTGATTCAAGCGCTGGTCTTGACAGCTATAGTCGTGAGCTTCGGCAGCTTTTCACTGGTGTTGGGGTTCATCAATATCATCGCCCGCCGTTACAACACGGTGAATTCTGACGATATGACCGAGCTGAAGCATTGATACAGATTGCCTAGTTAGGACGAACATGCGAGGAACATGACATCCATGGGAAACAATCTGCTCTTGCTCAGCACTTTGGCAACGCCCCTGGTTGGCGCTATCGTCGCCCTCTTATTTGCCAAATCCAATCGTCGGCAGCGCTCGATTGGCCTTTTGAGCGGATTGATCGCCTTGGTACTTTCTTTCGCCTTGTTGTTGCAAGTACGTGAAATTGGCGTGCAAACTTATGTCCTAGGCAACTGGCAACCACCTTATGGCATTGTCTTAGTGGCGGATACTTTGGGAGCTCTGTTTACCTTCATGGTGACCACAATCATGGTCGGCGGTTTGCTTTACACTTACCACTGCCGTGACAAGTGCATGACTTATCCCGCCTTTATGCCGCTCTTTTTGTTGATGGAAGTCGGTTTGATTGGTGTCATGCTCACTGGCGACCTTTTCACTTTGTTTGTCTTTATGGAGCTGATGGTCTTGGCTTCCGTCTCATTGACGGCGATATCCGATGACCAATATGGCTTGGAAGCCGCGCTCAAGTATATTTTGATCAGCTCGATGGGGACGCTTTTCTTGCTCCTAGGCATCGCGGCAATGTATACCTCTTTTGGCACATTGAATATGGCGGAAATCGCGCAGAGCCTGCTCACTGGCGAGCGCCCATTCCTCGCGCCGGCCTCGGCACTAATGTTACTTTGCGCCTTTTTGTTGAAGAGCGCGGTATTCCCTTTTCACTTTTGGCAGCCGGATTTCCATACGACGGCACCGACGCCGGTCAGCGCGATGCTATCGTCGATTGTCGTTAAGGTTGGCGTCTACGGGATAATACGGTTGGCCACCCTGCTATTTGTCGAGGAAACGACGATACTGGCGCAGGTACTGCCATTTTTGGGCATCATCGGTATTGTATTCGGCAGCCTGGGCGCCCTGCGCACCTACAATGCCAAGCGCATGCTCGCTTATTCGACCTTCGCCCAGATTGGTTTTATTCTAATAGGCATTGGTTGGGGCAATCCCTTAGCACTAATTGGCGCTATCGTCTACGCTTTCAACCACGCTTTTATCAAATCATCATTGTTGATGCTGATGGGCGTTGTCGCTAGTTACGCTAAAATCAAAAGCGCGGACTTTGCCGATATCAACGGGATCGGCAAGAAACTGCCAGCAATTGTTGGATGGTTGATACTGTTGGGTGGGTTTTCGCTGGCAGGTTTGCCACCTTTCAACGGCTTCATCAGCAAGCTGACGCTCATCCAAGGCGGCGTGGCACAAAAAGATTGGATAAACTTAATTGTCATGGTGGGCATCGGAATTCTAACGCTGATGTATATGGTGCGCGCTTGGCAAAGTATCGTGCAACAACAACCGCTGGCAAGCACGGTCGAGACCAAAAGCGAAGGAGATAGCTTCTTCGCTCCTCTGCTGCTAGTCATTGCCTGCCTGCTCTTGGGCACTATCTTCGCCGAGCCGCTAGTCCAACTCGTTAGCGAAACCGTGCACCAGCTTGCGGATCCCAATATCTATATTTCAGCCGTGAACGCCTTGGGCTATGATTCTTGAAGGCGTGTATTAGGCAAATCCTGCGAGCTTTTGCGCTGGTCAAATTGAGGAGATTTGCATTTGATGAAGCAACTTGGCGTATCGAGGAAAGTCCTTATTATGGCTTTGCCCTTAGCCATCGGTTGGACAATTTATACCGCCCAGCCGACGCCGGGTAATTTCCTGCTGGGTTATCTTTTCAGCGTAGCTGTGGTAATGGCGACGGGCTTGCGCGGCGATAGCTTTCTGATGCGTAATCCCCCGCGCCAACTCTATAATCTGGTTGCATATATCGTATTTCTGGCATCGGAAGTTTTGATGTCCGGGTTAAAAATATCGTGGATCATCCTAACACCGAGGCTGCCCATCGATCCCGGCGCCTTGCGCGTCAACACCCAAGACACTAGCCAAAACGAGCTCATCTCCGCGATTAGCGCGCACGGCATCACCATCACGCCGGGCGAGTTGGTGATGGATTTTGAAGAGTCTCCCGAAGGCGGCGTAATCATGATTGTACATAGCCTGAATATCGAAGAAGCGAGGAAAAACCTTGATAGTGCTCAAAGCAAGCGGCTGAAACGCATCAAAGGCATCATTGCTTATGATTGAAAGTGCACTTGCCCAAACAGCTATTCAATTGATCTTGCTGGCGCTGGTCATCTTGTTGATCCCTGCTTCTTACCGTGTCATCGTTGGCGAGACCTTATCCGACCGTTTGCTGGCGGTGGATTTGATTACAACTTTGCTGATCGGCATAATCGTCATGTTGGCATTGGTCGAGGAAAAGCAGGGTTTCGTCGATATGGCGATCGCGCTGGCTGCCTTCGCTTTTATTGGCACCATCAGCATCGCGCGTTATATCTCTGAAGGCAGGGGCACCTAAATGCTGTTGGAGCTAATCGGGGTCGCCGCCTTGATATTTGGATTATTCTTCTGCGCGGTCGGTGTGGTAGGTGTCATACGTATGCCGGACAGCCTGACGCGGTTGCATGCTTCGGGTAAGGTCGCCACTCTCGGTTTGTTTGGCTTGCTTTTTGGTGCGGCACTAATCATGCCCTCGATCTCGCTGCGGCTGCTAGTGCTTGGGCTTTTTGTCTTGTTGACCGGACCCGTCGCCACGCATGCCATCGCCGCATCAGTGCATCGTCGCCGGGAAACCGTCCTGGCGCTGATGGAAGAGGAAGCGCCGGAGAACGAGCTGGACAGCGTCAATTTGGATGTCACCGGCATTCTGGCTCGCTCGCGGATTCAAGATATCATCAAAGCGCAGGAACGGGCGCGAGACACAGACTCCCATGAAGGTGAAATCACTTAAGGAACAATTTGACAATCGGATTCTGCTTCGACTGCAGATGATCCAGCAGATTCACCAGCAGAAAACCGATGACAATTAAGATGATCGCCAGGGCGAAGTTTTCGGAGGCGATATCCGGGGTGATGTTCTGTTCTAACAGGCAGCGCGGATCACCATGGCGGTCAAGATCGCTTTGGAGGCAGTTTTTCCAAGGGTAAATCTTCCAGAGTGAGCCCGCCATAAAACCCACCAGCAACGCCACCGTCAAATTGTAATAATGCTGTAGCAGGTAGCTCAAGACGCGGGAAAAGGCGATGATGCCGACAACCGCTCCCAAATTGACAATGATAATGGGCGGCAAGTCTCGGTTGCTGACCGCCGTCAAGAAATAATCATATTGGCCCAAGATCAAGAGTATAAAAGAACCAGATATGCCCGGCAGGATCATTGCTGTTATGGCGACCATGCCGCTGATGAAGAGGAAAGGCGCCGAATGGTCCGCTTCAGCGGGCACGATATTTACGATGATGAAGGCAGCGGCAGTGCCGAGCGCAAATGTCAAGACGGAAGCCCCGCTCCAACGTACCTTGACACCGATCGTCAAAATGGATGCCAGCACCAAACCGAAGAAAAAAGCGAATAGCATGACGCGACCATTTGCATCATCCATGGTTTCACTGAGAAAGCTGGATAGCAGCAGCACAGCAGACAGCAAGCCCAAGCCCAATGGCAGCAAAAAACGAAATGAAACATGGTCCAGCAATTGGCTAAACTTGAGGTTGAGCAACAGGCGAAGCGCGCCCAAGTTAAAAGATTTGATCGCGTCGATCAGGTTTTCATAAACACCGAGGATGAAAGCCATTGTGCCGCCGCTGACGCCGGGGACAATATCAGCCGCGCCCATGGCAAATCCCGTCAAAAGCAGACGCAGGTATTGCGCTGCCGTCTTCGGCTGGGATAGATCTTGCTGTTCCATTTTCAAGATTGCGCTCCTTTTTAACGGGTGATCAGCGGACTATCGTGTTCTGATAAATGATTGTAGCCAAACTCTTGAATTTGGCTACTGTGGACCTATGATTTGCGACCGGGACATAAGGTCAATATAATCGCGGCTGGTTGAGCTGTTTTCTATTCAGGTATATTTTTGTATCATTATGCCGACGATTGAGACAAAGCGCGGCAACTTTTGGATTGCCGACCATCGCCGCGAGCATTCGCCGATCACATCGATCCTGATCCACGGCGCTGGCGGTTCTCACTTGAGCTTTCCCAAAGAGTTGCGCCGGCATAAGTTGATAAACGCTGTGTTAGTCGATCTGAATGGTCATGGCGCTAGCGAAGGCGCGGGGCATTGCAGCATCGCTGATTATGCGCTGGATCTGGTCGCGTTGATGGATGCCTTAGAGATTGAAAAGGCAATCCTGATGGGGCACAGCATGGGTGGCGCCATCGCCCAGTGGCAGGCATTGCAGCAGCCAGAGCGCGTATTAGCTTTGGTGCTAGTTGGCACAGGCCCCCGGCTGCCTGTTAATCCCGCCTTGATCCATGGAATCATTGCTGAGACAGAATCGACTATTGATAATCTCGTTCGCTGGATGTGGTCAAAAGAGACGGCGGCCGACTTGCGGGAGGAATCGGCGCAAGTGATAAGAGGGACTCCCCCATTTGTGATTCAAAATGATTTCATCGCCTGCGACAATTTTGATATCAGAAACCGCCTGTGTGAAATCGACATCCCAACGTTGATTATCGCCGGGGAAAATGACATGATGACGCCGACCGCGCTCAGCGAGGAACTGGAACGGGGAATCGAGGGCTCCAAGCTAATTGTTATCCCCCAAGCTGGTCACATGATGCTGCTTGAGCAACCAACCAAAGTTGTCGAGCAGCTCGATGCTTGGCTTGCGCATTTTTGATGGAGTACATAAGGTTAATCTGGGTGGAGTGAATCCAGGGGTTGGCGGAAATCATAAACGCCTTGGCAAATGCCCCAACGAAGTCCATTTTCACTTATTAGCGCCTCCCCTTGACGGCGCAGCGAGGTGCCGGATTCGGGACATTTGAAGATGGCGAGCGGGTCCTCTGAAGCGCTCACTGTGGTCGCGGTCTCTTCCCGCCGCAATCCCAAATCGAGGAATATACTTGGCGAAACTTGCCAACCAGTGCGTTGCATGAGGGTATCCAGATTGGCCAGCATGGCGGTGGGCAATGCGCGTTTGAGCAAGCCCAAGCGAAACCAGGATACCGGCGCCACAGCTTGCAGCTCAAAGCCAACGTCGGCAAGCTGCCGCGCCATATAATCAGGATGGAAGTTGAAATTGAGCTCGACGAATTCGACCGGATCAAGCGAGTAAGGATTCCAACGATTTTTGCCCAGCAGGTGCCGCAGCATCGCTTTTAGATTGCGTTTGTTGGCGTATTCGAGGATGAACTTGCTTCGGTCTGACAGAGCATTGTAGATCTGTTCCAAAACTGCCGGGACATTTTCAAAATGATGGATGACACGAATCATAGTGGCGGCATCAAAGACGCCGGTTTGGAACGGCATGCGATAAGCATCGGCCGCCACATAAAGATAGCCAGTATCTCCCAATTGTTGCCGCGCGTATTGTAGTTGTTCCAGGGAATAATCGAGCAATACCACCTGCTGATACATGTGGTATTCGCCAGTAATTCTGCCGTAGCCCGCGCCAATTTCTAGCAAACGGTGACCACTTTTGGGCAGCAATTGTGCCAGGACATGGCGTTCAACGGTATCTTCGTAGTTGCGCCCCTGCCCTTCCCAGAAGTCTTGCCGATAGGTGGAATCGCCATACTGACAGATGCGTGGTCGCTGGCTCATAGCATTTCCCTGCTCGAGATGCTGCAATTACAATCAGGTCAAGCCCGCTTCCCGGCGCAACATATCGGCTTTGTCGGTCTGTTCCCAAGGCACATCGACATCTTCACGTCCGAAGTGTCCGTATGCTGCCACTTGCTTGAAGATCGGACGCCGCAAGCCCAGATCGCGGATGATGGCCGCGGGGCGCAGGTCAAAATGTTTCTTGATGAGAGCTTCGATTTCCTGGTCGCTGACGATGCCAGTGCCAAATGTTTCAACCGAAAGCGATGTTGGCTCTGCCTTGGCGATGGCGTATGAGAGTTGCAATTCAAATCGTTTGGCTAGCCCAGCTTTGACGATGTTCTTGGCAACATAGCGAGCCATGTAGGCCGCGCTGCGATCGACCTTAGTGCTGTCTTTGCCGGAAAATGCGCCGCCACCATGCCGGGCAACACCACCATAGGTATCGACAATGATCTTGCGCCCGGTCAAACCGGCATCCCCTAGTGGTCCGCCGGTGACAAAGCGCCCGGTTGGATTGATGAAGAAGCGGGTCTGTGCATCTATCAGCTCGGCAGGTACGACTTTGTGCACGATGGAATCGATGATCTGGCTTCGGATATCCGCTTGTTCGATCTCTGGTGCATGCTGGGTCGAGATCACGATGGTATCCACCCGTTGCGGCTTCCCGCAAGCGTATTCGACAGTGACCTGGCTTTTGGCGTCTGGGCGCAGCCAAGGCAACTCGCCACTTTTGCGCGCGGCAGCCAGGCGGCGGGTCAAACCTTGTGCCAGTGAGACGGTCAGCGGCATAAGCTCGGCGGTCTCATCACAGGCGAACCCGATCATCATACCTTGGTCGCCAGCGCCGGTGGCTTCGATTTCGGCATCTGACATTTCGCCTTCACGAGCTTCCAAAGCGGTATCGACACCTTGTTTTATATCGGCAGATTGTTCTTTGACTGAGATGATTACAGCACAAGTTTCGGCGTCAAAGCCGTAACTCGAATCGGTGTAGCCGATATCCCGGACTGTATCGCGGACGATCCGCTCAATTTCAACATATGCTTTGGTGGTAATTTCCCCCATCACCACCACCAGTCCGGTGGTCGTCGCCACTTCGCAAGCGACCCGCGCCATTGGATCCTGCTCCAGAATAGCATCCAGGATGGCATCGCTAATTTGGTCGCACATTTTGTCGGGGTGCCCTTCGGAAACCGACTCCGATGTGAAGAAGTATTTGGGGGATGTCATGAATGTGGTTGACATGATTGTCCTTTCATTGAAAACAAAAACGCCTTGCGGGGCAGCGGGCGCAGGAATGTTTCACTCAGATACGCTCATCTGCCAGAGTAGATACCCTGCCGGATTTAGCACCGTCCCAATATACGGGGGGTTGCCGCGAGTTCTTGGAGCCGGTTCTCTCACTCGCTCTTGATGAGTCCGCGGATCTTGCCAACCGCGGTATTGGAGATTATATCATAGTTCAAAATTGCTGCAAAGCGAATTGAAGAGGAAGACGGAAAAGGCAATTAGAGTTAGTCTTGCTAGAGCTTATTTGATCGCTGAACATGTATCAGGAATTCGCTGCGCAGATGCTGGTTATGCTTGAACTCGCCCAGCATCACGCTGGTGGTCATGTTGGAGTCATGCTTTTTGACGCCGCGAATCATCGAGCACATATGTTGCGCCGTCATCACCACGGCAACGCCTTGTGGCTCCAAGACTTCGTCAATAAACTCGGCAACTTGCCGCGTCAGCCGCTCTTGCACCTGCAAGCGCCGCGAGAACATATCGATGATACGGGGGATTTTGCTCAGCCCGACGATCTTTCGATTGGGAATATAGGCGACATGGGCATGACCGATAAAAGGCAAAAGATGATGTTCACAGAGGCTAGAATACTCGATATTGCTGACGACCACCATATCGTCATGTTCAATATCAAAGATGGCATTGTTGAGCAGCTCGACCGGATTGGTCGTGTAACCGCTGACCAATTCGCGATAAGCTTTGGCGACTCGTTTAGGGGTATCGGTCAAGCCAGCTCGGTCGGGGTTCTCGCCGATTGCAGACAATATTTCCGCCACTGAGCGCATGACGGTGGATTCATCAACCAGTTTGGAATTCAAGCCAAAGCGCTTCAGCAGCTCCTCTGATTCGAGCTTTTGCTGAATGCCATTTTCTTCAACGGTGACCACTTGCGTTTCATGGCTGCTCATATAACAGCCAATCTGTTTCCACGGTACGTCATTTAATTGTCCTTATGCGTGTGATGGAGCTTTCCGTATCGATATGTTTAGTTGGCTAAAATTATAGATACTTGCCAAGTTATATGCAATACTGGTTTGTTAAAGGTATTGAATTTACAGCTTCTAGCTCACACGACAAACTTAGCATAGATGAAATACATCGAATTAGCAAGCCTGAAAAAAGTTTTCCGTGCTAAACTTCTTGCGAATACAGATGCAGCGGATATTTGATGGACATCATAGAGATCAAGAACCTGCGCCTGCGCAGCATCATCGGTTTCAGCGCTCACGAGCTTGACGCGGCGCAAGATATTGTGATTAGCTTGCGGCTTGGCTGCCCCTCGCGGCGTGCTGGGGAAAGCGACAATCCAGCGGATGCCTTTAACTACAAGCCTCTCAATAAAGCGATCATCGAGCTAGTGGAAGGGTCCCGCTTTTCGCTGGTGGAGAAGCTGGCGGAAGAGATCGCCCGCTTGGCAATAATCGAGTATGGTGCCCCTTTCATCGAAGTCAGTTTGGACAAGCCGGGTGCTTTACGCCGTTCGGATTCGGTGGGCATTCGTATCGCCAGGCGCGCGGCGGATTACGAGCGAAATCTGATATTTGTCTCATTGGGGTCCAACATTGCGCCAGAGGAAAACCTGGCGAAGGCAATTGCGCTTTTGCGGCGCTATACTACAGTGCTGGCCTTATCGCCGGTGTACCGTAGCCCGCCCCAAGGTTATTTGGGGCAAGCGCCCTTCCTCAACATGGCTGTCAAGATCTACACATTACGCAGCCCAATCCAATTCAAAACTGAGGTGATTGACCGCATCGAACTGGAGCTAGAGCGGCGGCGAGATCCTAACAACAAAAATGCGCCGCGCACCATCGACCTTGACATCTCATTATGGAATGATGAGATGCTGGAATACGGGGCGAAACCCTGGGTAATCCCCGACCCAGACATCCTCCAGGTTGCCCATGTGGCTGTTCCACTGGCGGATCTAAGTCCGGATTTTGTTCATCCTCTAAACTGCAGGACATTGCGCGACATCGCCGCAGCTTTGGATTTTGAGGCAATGCAGCCAGTCGAGCTGGATTTTAGGCGGCAGAAATGAGGCATATTGCGGTTGCGGATGTAAGTATGGTGGCGCGCTGGTTTCGCCCTGACGACTAGCAAGCGTATCAGCTAAAATGGGCGTGTTAGCATGAGGGAAATTGACATTTCGAATATGTAGTAGGACAGTTGAAAGCAGGCAGGAACAACTATGGCGATTGAAAACCTGATCACGCTATCTCAACCTCGATCCGCCGCCGCCGAGGCATATCGCAGCTTGCGCACCAATTTGATGTTCAGCAGCGTGGAAAGCCCGATCCGCACTCTGCTGGTGACATCAGCCGCGCGGGAAGACCAAAAGAGCATCACGCTTGCCAATTTAGCCGTCACCTTCGCCCAGAGCGGTAACGAGACCATCTTGGTCGATTCCGATTTGAGACAGCCGCAACAGCAGGAAATCTGGGACCTTAACCGCAGCCCCGGGCTGAGCGACATGATGGTTGACGACAGCGCTATCGACCAACCACCGCTGCAAAAAACGCAAGTCGAGAACCTGCAGTTGCTGGCGGCTGGCGATTTGCCACCTAACCCGGCTGACTTGCTGAGTGGCAAGCGTATGGACAAGATCATCACCGCCCTCAAAGAGCGGGCTGACTACGTGTTATTTGACAGCCCACCCATATTGGCGGCGACAGATGCCGCGCTATTAGGCATCAAATTGGATGGCGCCCTTTTGGCGATACGCGCGGGCGATACCCGTCGCGATCACACAGCCCAAGCTCGGCAAGCGCTGGAGCGTGTGCATGTGCGCATCGTTGGCGCTGTGTTGACCAACGCACCGCGCGACAACAGATTCGCTTATTAAGTGCTCTCAAGAAGGAGACCATTTTCGATAATGAAAGGACTCATCCTCAGTGGCGGCAAGGGAACCCGCCTCTACCCTTTGACTTATACCCGCGCCAAGCAATTGATCCCTGTCGCCAACAAACCAGTGCTGGTGCGCGTGATTGAAGCGATTCGAGAAGCTGGCGTGCGCGAGATCGGCATTGTGGTCGGGCATACCGCGCCGGAGATAAAGGATGCCCTGGGGGACGGCTCCCAATGGGATGTCAGTCTGTGCTACATTCATCAAGAAAGTCCGGATGGCTTGGCGCAGGCGGTTAAGATTTCGCAGGACTTCCTGGGTGATGATCCCTTCGTGATGTTCTTGGGCGACAATGTGATCCAAGGTGGCATCAGCGCATTAATTCGGGACTTCGCCAATAATGCCTGGAACAGCCAGATTGTGCTGAAAGCGGTGGAAAACCCCTCGGCTTATGGCGTTGCCAAGCTGCGTGCTGATGGCAGCATTGAGCAGCTGATCGAAAAACCGAAACAGCCACCGAGCGATCTGGCGCTGGTCGGCATATATATGTTCGACCATCACATTTTTGAAGCGGTCAACGCTATAAAGCCTTCCGCGCGAGGTGAATACGAGATCACCGATGCCATACAATGGCTGATCGAACATGGATACACGGTTTTCCCGCATATCCACTGTGGCTGGTGGATCGACACAGGCAAACCCACCGATATGCTGGAAGCGAATAGTTTTGTGCTGGAAGAAATCGAGCCGGTGATTGCCGCCGATGCTGACATCGACGAACGGTCGCAGGTGGATGCGCGTGTTACCGTGCAAGCCGGCGCCAAAATCGTCAATAGTACCTTGCGGGGACCTACTGTTATCGGCAAGAACACGCTGATTGAAAACAGTTATGTCGGTCCTTTCACCAGCATTTATAATGGCTGTCAAATTCGCAATTGCCACATCGAACGCAGCATCGTCCTGGAAAACTGCCGCATCCTCGATATCGACCAGGCTTTGCGCGACAGCCTCATCGGCAGGAATGCGACGGTCAAGCACCGCGATGAAAAGCCCAGCGGTATCAAGATGAACCTCGGTGATCACAGTACCTTGTGGGTATAACGATTGAGAACTGGGAAAGGATGCAGCAGATATGAAGAATATCCTGGTCACAGGCGGCGCCGGCTTTATCGGCAGCGCCTTTGTTCGCCACATGGTTTACACCTATCCCCATTACAATATCATCTGTTATGACAAACTCACTTACGCGGGCAATCTTGACAACCTGCTGTCAGTCAGCGATGAGGAGAATTATCGCTTCGAGCGCGGTGATATCGCTGATCGCCTAACTGTTCGTCACATTCTTGAAACCTACGATATTGATACGGTTGTCAATTTCGCCGCCGAGAGCCATGTCGACCGCAGCATCCTCGCTCCCGATGCTTTTATCCATACAGATGTGGTTGGAACCTATATCCTGCTCGATGAAGGGCGCCAGCATGGTATCGAGCGCTTCTGCCAGGTATCCACCGATGAGGTATACGGGGATATTGAGGAGGGCCATTCGGTTGAAGATGACCGCTTTCTGCCCAATAGCCCCTATGCAGCCAGCAAAGCCGGCGGCGAACTGATGGTGCGCGCTTACCATGTCACCTACGATATGAATACAGTCATCACCCGTGGCAGCAATACTTACGGACCCTATCAATACCCAGAGAAGTTAATTCCATTTTTCACCACTGAAGCCATCGAGGACCGTCCCTTGCCGCTCTACGGCGATGGAAAGCAAATTCGGGATTGGCTCTATGTGGATGACCACGCGCGGGGCGTCGATCGTATCCTGCATGATGGCGAGCCGGGGCAAGCCTACAACCTCGCGGGCGAAAACCAGCGCTTCAATATTGATGTCACCCATCGCATTCTGAGCTTGCTCGATAAACCAAAATCCCTGATCAAGCATGTGCCCGATCGTGAGGGGCATGATCGACGATATGCCATGACTGCGGAAAAAGCGCGGGATTTGGGCTGGCAACGGCAATTTGACTTCGATCAAGGGTTGGAAGCGACAGTGCGTTGGTACCGGGATAACGAATGGTGGTGGCGCAAAATCAAGACCGGCGAATACCTGGATTATTATCGGCGTCAATATGCCGATCGTCTCGCCGCGGTCGAATGAGCGCTGGTGACAGCCTGAAGTTAGTCGCTAACGGCTCTCTGTCACTTTTCGGTATGACCAGCAGTGGCTAAGGGATACATAAACGGGCAGTGGGCATGAAAATATTGGTAACAGGTGCGGGGGGCAAACTCGGCTCAGAGCTCTGCCGGCAACTCTCCGAGAAGCATGAGATCATCAGCACGGACATCGTCGGGGATATCAGCCATGTTCTGGATGTGACCGACCATGGTGCTTGCCGCCAACTGATTAACGAAGCAAAACCAGAGATTGTCCTTCATTCAGCTGCCTGGACTGATGTGGATGGCTGCGAGCTAGATCCACAAAAGGCGCTACGAATCAACGGGGTGGCGACACATCATCTGGCGGCGATAACGGCGGGGATGTGCATTCCCATACTTTATGTCAGCAGCAATGAAGTTTTTGACGGGAAGCAAAGCCAGCCATATAAGGAATTTGATATTCCCAACCCAATCAATGCCTATGGCTACAGCAAATGGTATGGCGAACGGGCTGTGGCACAAGTCAATCCGCGGCACTATATCGTTCGGTCGTCTTGGCTCTTCGCCGAGGGGGGGCGCAATTTTATCCATGCGATATTGGATGCTGCGGGAGCCGGTAAGCCACTCCGCGTCGTGACTAACGAGGTGGCTAACCCTACCTACACTAATGACCTGGCGGCCGCCATCGTCAAGTTGATATCCACCGAGCGCTTTGGCATTTATCACCTGGTCAACGAGGGTGGTTCCAGCCGCTGGCAATTTGCCCGCTATGTTCTGGATCAAGGTGGCTTCGCCAAAACAGCGATCGAAGGCATCAGCCGTCACGAGTGGCAGCGTCCCTCGCTTCCACCGGAATACAGCTCTTTGGCAAATATCGCCGGCAGCAGCATCGGGATCCGCCTGCGCCCATGGCAGGAAGCGGTGAGTGTCTTTTTGGCTGCCGAGGCAGCTGGTTAATGACCACTCCTCATTTCTCTGTCGTCATCCCGAATTGGAACGGGAAACACTTCCTCACTACTTGCCTGGATGCGATAGGCCGGCAGAGCCTTCCCAATATAGAAGTTATCATCGTGGATAATGCTTCCTCTGATGGCTCACAGCAATTCATTAAGGGGGCGTATCCGGGGTTTCAGCTGGTTGAGCTGGAGCGGAATCGAGGTTTCACCGGCGCCTGCAACCATGGTATGGATCTGGCGAGCGGAGAGTTCATTGCCTTGTTGAACAACGATACCGAAGTTCAGCAAGATTGGGCAGCCGAGGTTGTGGCGGCTTTTGAGCAGCATCCCGAAGTTGGCATTGTGGCTAGCAAGATGCTGCTTTTCGATCAACGTTGCCGCTTCCATACCGCCGGCGATTTCTTCACCAACGATGGGCGCGCGGGCAACCGTGGCGCTTGGGAGACCGATACCGGGCAATATGACCGGGCGGAATACGTTTTCTCCGCTTGTGGTGGTTCCGCTGCCTATCGCCGGTCGATGCTGGAGGAGATCGGCACGCTGGATGACGATTTCTTTTTTTTGCTTGAAGATGTGGATCTGGCATGGCGGGCGCAGTTGGCGGGATACCGTGTGTGGTACACGCCAACCGCCATCGTCTATCATCATCTTTCCGCGACTGGCGGTGGCGCAACAGCCAGCTATCATGACGGGCGCAACAGCATCTGGCTGATCGTCAAAAATATGCCAGCTGGTCTTTTGCGCCGATATGGCTGGCGGATCCTGCTGAGACAAGTTGTGCAGACCTGGGAAGCCTTGCGGGCATGGCGTGGTTTGGAAGCGAGAGCGAGATTGCGCGGAAGCTTAGCTGGACTTTTGGGCGTAGGAGATATGCTGAGGAAAAGGAAACAAGTACAAGCCTTGAAGCGGGTCAGCGATGAATATCTGGACAGTATTTTGACAAAAACATAGCACCTGGTCTTTGAATTGCCCGCCTGCGCTTTGCCACCCCGCTATGTGTATAATGGGCAGTTCTGGCGTATTATAAGTTTGATGTTTTCACCAAGTTGGAGATTCACCGTTGAGCAACCCGTTCTTGAGCATTGTGATACCGGCACATAATGAAGAAAGCCGATTGCCACCCAGCTTGGCAAAGATCGATAGTTTCCTGCAGCAGCAAGATTATAATGCCGAGATCATCATTGTCGAAAACGGCAGTCATGACCGCACCTATGAGGTCGCCCTGGAGCATGCGCGTCAAATGCAGAACGTCCGGGTGATCCAGTCGCCGGATAATCTGCGTGGCAAGGGCTTGGCGGTCAAGCAAGGCATGTTGGCGGCGCGGGGCAAATGGCGCTTCATCTGCGATGCCGATTTGTCCATGCGCATTGATGATTTGGTGAAGTTTCTACCGCCGGCGACGGCTGATTATGACATCATCATCGCCAGCCGCGAAGCACCTGGTGCCGAACGCATCGGTGAACCGGAATATCGTCATTTGATGGGCCGCCTCAACAATCTCATCATCAAGCTGGCGGCTATCCAGGATTTTGAAGACACGCAATGCGGCTTCAAGATGTTTCGCGCCAATGTCGCTGAAGACCTGTTCACTGTACAACGAATGAATGGTATCGGCTTCGATGTTGAGTTGCTGTTTATCGCCAAGAAACGCGGCTACAAAGTCAAAGAAGTGCCAATTGCTTGGTATTTCGATCCCTATTCGACGATGAAACTTTGGGACGACTCGGTCAATATGCTGCGCGAGATTTGGGAAATCAGACGGAATTGGCGCCAGGGGCACTATGACAAAGCCAAGGGCAAGAGCCAAGACAGCTAGCCTTTATCACGAACGTCAGTATCAGAAAAGTGGCTGCCGCTATATTTTGGGCATTGATGAAGCGGGGCGCGGTCCATTGGCAGGTCCTGTTGCCGCGGGCGCAGTAGCGCTACCCTTGGAACGTAGGGATCTCAGTAAAGTATTACAGGGAGTCCGAGATAGCAAAGAAATGAGCCCCGGGCAGCGACAAGAGCATAGCCAAGTGATCAAAGAGGTCGCCTTGGCTTGGGGTATCGGTCATAGCTGCGCTGAGGAAATTGACCGTGTCGGCATCGTTGAAGCCACCAAAGCAGCCATGCAGCGCGCGCTGGAACAGGCGCTGCGCCCCAACGCCATTGAACCGGATTGCTTGTTCCTAGATTTTATGCTTTTGCCCGAACGCCGCGATCTACCCCAAGTGAGCATTGTGGATGGGGACAAGCGCTCTCTCAGCATTGCCTGCGCTAGTGTCATCGCCAAAGTCTGGCGCGATGCTTACATGGTGAAGCTAGACGCGGAATACAAGCAATATGGTTTCGCACAGCACAAAGGGTATGGAACGGCAGCGCACCTGCGCGCCTTGCGAGATTACGGTCCCTGCCCGGAGCATCGCCGCTCCTTCAAACCTGTCTGCCAGCTGACAGACACTGGGAAAGAATAAAGACATGCGCTGCCGATCAGCAAGCTGGATACTTCTGCTTTCACCGGAGCGCCATGACAGGAGAATCGCTTGAAACTGGCGCTCGTCCATGATTGGCTGAACCAAGTCGGCGGGGCAGAAGATGTCCTGGCTGTGCTAATGGGCCACTTCCCCGAAAGCCCGATTTATACCAGCATCTACGCCCCCGATATGATGCCGAAACAGTATCAAGACTGGGATATTCGTACTTTGTGGATCGACCAACTGCCCGCCATACACCGGCAACACCAACTCTACTTACCTTTCTACCCACTTGCCTGGAGCCGGCTGCAGCTACGCGATTATGATGTGATTCTGAGCAACAAGAGCGGGTTCTGCCATGGTTTACGCTTCCCCGCGAAATCGCTGCATATTTGCTATTGCTTGACGCCGACGCGATACGTTTGGCAGCTGGAGAATTATCTCGCTGGTGAGGATCTTGGGCTGCCGGGCACGTGGCTGTTGCAACCGCTGGTGAAGCTGCTTCGCACTTGGGATTATGCGGCGGCGCAACGGGTCTCCCATTTCATCGCTATCAGCAGCGCGGTGCAGCAGCGCATCAGCCAGTATTACAAACGGGACTCATCGATTATCTTCCCCCCGGTTGATACCGAGCGTTTTCAACCGTTGGCGGAGAGCGAAGTCGAGGATTATTATTTGGTGGTATCGCGGTTAATCCCCTACAAGCGGATTGATCTGGCTGTGCAAGCAGCAACTGAATTGGGCGTTCGCTTAAAAATCGCTGGCAAAGGGCGAGACCTGGATCGCTTGCGCGGGCTCGCGGGCGATAATGTAGAGTTTCTGGGTTTTGTGCCGGACGAGCAATTGCCCGGTTTGATGGCGCGATGCAAAGCCTTGCTTTTCCCTGGCTTGGAAGATTTTGGCATCACGCCGGTGCAAGCGCAAGCCGCCGGGCGCCCCGTGATCGCTTTCAGAGGGGGTGGCGCTTTGGACACAGTCATCCCTGGCCTGACCGGCGAGTTCTTCGATGAAGCGTCGGTAAATAGCCTGAATGCGGTCTGGCAAAACTTCGATGCCCAAGCCTACAATCCAGAAAAGATGCGCCGCCACGCCCTGCAATTTAGCAATGCCGTCTTTCTCGAACGTATCAAGGCATTTGTGGAACAAGCTTGGCAAGCGCATATGGAACAACAGGATTTCCAATTTCAGGACCCCACTTTAGCGCTATAGCCGCGAAGGGACAATTATCATGGACTACAGAGAACTCATTCGTATTATCCTGCGTCGCTGGTGGTTGATCGCGCTGCCAGTTTTGCTGGGCGCGGGACTTGTTCTGCCGGATCTTATCAGCGCGGGCCAAGGCGCAGCCAGCGGCTTCACTACCCAGATCAGCTATAGCGCGGCGCAAAAACTCAACTTGCCGGAACGCGATGGCGATTATACAGATGTCTGGCAGGCATCCGAGTATACTATTGATGCTTTTACCGATTGGGTGCGGGGTTCGAGTTTTCGCGGAGAAGTGAGCCAGCACTTGGGTGACCCCGCCATCTCCCTGGAGAGCTTAAGCATCGCCGCCGATAATGCGGGGAATATAGGCGTCGTGTATCTGCAGCATCGTGACAGAGAATCATTGCAGGCAGCGGCGGAAGCGGTCATGCTGGTAATGAGCAATCGCAGCCAGTCTTATTTTCCGCAACTGGGAGGGGAAGCGGCTCAAGTGACGATTTTGGATCAGCCGACGATTTCGCCCATAGCGACACCATTAACAGCGCGGCTGGCGCCATTAATGCGCTTGGCTGTGGCCTTCTTCATCGGGCTGGCATTGGCATTTTTCGTCGAATTTGTTGATCCCAGGATTCACCATCAAGATGACCTGCGCCGTATGGGATTGCCCGTTCTTGGCAGTATTCCCAAGCAGCGCGCTTGAATCGGAGAAGCGCCATGAATGATTTATTCGATTTGAGCGGACGGGTAGCCATCGTAACCGGCGCATCGCGTGGCATCGGCAGGGAAATTGCCGAGCAGTTTGCCGGGGCCGGGAGCAAAGTTGTCTTGTCCAGTCGCCGGCAAAACTCACTCGATGAGGTAGCGGAGCAAATACGCGCCGAGGGCGGGGAAGCCATTGGCATCGCCGCGCACAACGGTGATAAAGAAGCGCTTAAGAACCTGGTCGCGCAAACAGTAAAGCGTTATGGCAAGTTGGATATCCTGGTCAACAACGCGGCGACTAACCCGCATTTTGGCACCGTGCTGGAAGCTGAAGACAGCTACTGGCAAAAGACGATTGAGGTCAACCTGATGGGCAATATTTGGTTGACTCAAGCGGCGGTCAAGATCATGCGGGCGCATGGGGGCGGGAAGATCATCAACATAGCATCAATTGTTGGCTTGAAACCAGGGCGTTACCAAGGCATTTACAGCGTGACTAAAGCCGCTGTCATCAGCTTGACCGAGACCCTTGCCATGGAGCTCGGCGGGGATAATATCCAAGTCAACGCTATTGCCCCGGGCTTGGTGCAGACCAAATTCGCCCAGGCATTATGGGGCAACCCAGATCTACTACAAGAGGTGATAGCGCGGACACCTGTTGGGCGTATTGGTCAACCAAGAGACATGGCTGGAATCGCACTGTTCCTGGCGTCGTCGGCTTCGGACTTCACAACGGGGGCGGTTTTTGTGTTGGATGGCGGGATTACCGCGGGCTCGATTTAGCGATCCGTCTCTTCAGTTGGATCGATCTCCACATCGTCTTCCGCGTCTTCCGCGTCTTCCGCTATCGGCTCTTCTTCGATATCAGCGGCGAGATCATTCGCAAGGTCAGTTGCCAGAACTGTCCCGTCTTCATACTCAGCGAGTTCTTCATCTGTTGGTGGGCGGGTGGCTGCATGCCCGACCATGGTGATCTTGCCATCGATGAAGGCGCCTTCTTCAGTGGTCAAAGCGGAAGCGCTGATATCGCCCCAGATGCGCCCGGTACGCAACAGTTGCACCTTGTTGCCCGCGACATTGCCGCGAACGACGCCGGCGATGGAGATATTACGCGCGTTGATATCGGCGTGGATCTCTGCCGATTCGCCCACCAAGATGTTACCACTGATCTCCAAGGAGCCGCTGAATTGCCCATCCATGCGTACATTGCCCGAGCTGGTGAACTTGCCTTCGAATTGGGTATTGGAACCGATGACCGTGTCGAAACCGAGGGACCTGCCAGTTGGCAAAACTGTGACTGCCTCTGCTGCTTCGGCTTCCGTTTGTCCACGGCGATTAGCAAAAAATGCGCTCATGTTTTTTCCTCGTTTGCTCAACTCACTTTTGATTCTAGTTTCGCCCGGTATGGCTGCGCGCTTTAGCTGTTCAGCCGCAGTTCATGCAGACGATAATGATCCAGCTTTGAAAGCTCTCGAACTTGTTCAGCGGCGCGATAGCTGCTGCGCACCAGTGGTCCGCTCTCGACCCATTGGAAGCCCAACGACAAACCAGCTTCGCGCAGACTGTCAAATTCGGCCGGGGTGTAATACCGCTCGATCGGCAAGTGGCTTTTGCTGGGCTGCAAATATTGCCCCAGCGTCAGAATATCGACGCCGACAGCCACCAGATCTGCCATGGTTTCAAGGACTTCTTCCATCGTCTCGCCCAAGCCGAGCATAATCCCACTCTTGGTTAAGACCAGGGGATCCATCTTTTTGGCGTTGTCCAATGTCGATAGCGCCCAATCATAACGATCTTGTGGCTGCACTTTTTTGAACAGGCGCGGCACCGTCTCCACATTGTGATTGAGGATTTCTGGTTGAGCGTCCATCACGATTTTCAGCGCCAGTTCGCTTCCCTTGAAATCCGGGATTAGCACCTCGATGGAACAGCCGGGTTGCAACTGGCGGATTCGTCGAATGACCATAGCGAAAAGCGGCGCGCCGCCATCGGGGCGATCATCACGATTGACGCTGGTGATGACAACATGTTGCAAGCCCATTGCCCGGACGCTCTGGGCGATCCGATTCGGTTCCGCCCAATCAAGCGGATTGGGTCTCCCCGTCTTGATATCACAAAAGCCACAACTGCGGGTGCAGGTATCGCCCATCATCAAGAAGGTAGCGGTTCCCTTGCCCCAACATTCGCCTAAATTAGGACATTGCGCCTCTTCACAAACGGTGTGCAAAGTCTTGTTGCGCATGAGTTGGCGCACTTGTTCATAGGTTTCGCCACTGGGCGCACGGACGCGGATCCAGGGCGGGCGTCGCCGCGGACTCTTGGGATCGGGTTGCCACTCTTCCGATGTTGTCAGCGGTATCAAATCCGCTTGAATCGTGTTGGTCAAATCCGTGCTCCGGTTCAGAAATAACTTGGTTAAATGACTACTACGATAAATTGATTATATCTCAGCCGGGGGACAATACCATAGTGGGAGGCACGCATCGCTCGCCAATATGTTATGCTAGCAATTGGCAGGATAAGGTGGGATTCGAGCGATGAGAACGATCACGCTCAAGAACGTGAGCAAGACCTTTTACGATAAAAGCCGCAAGCAGACCCCCGTATTGGCGATCAAAGACTTCAATTTGCAGATCGAAGATGGCGAGGCGGTTGTTTTGTTGGGTCCATCGGGATGCGGCAAAACTACCCTGTTGCGCTTGATCGCCGGTTTAGAGACGCCGGACAATGGCGAGATTCTATACAATGGCGTGCCATTAGACGATATTCCGATAGAAAACCGCGGCATCGGCATGGTCTTCCAGAACTATGTGCTGATACCACATTGGGAAAGCCGCAAGACCGTTGGTTTTTTTCTGCGGCTACGCGATCGTGAAGATGAAGTGCCCGCACATGTGCAAACTGTCGCCAATATCACCGGCGTCGATATCGAGCGTCTGATGGGCAGATTTCCCCGTAACCTCTCTGGCGGAGAAAAACAGCGGGTTTCGATCGCGCGGGCTTTCGCGCGGGATCTGGAATTGCTGCTATTTGATGAGCCCTTCGCCAACCTGGATGCCAAATTTCGTGCCCAAGCGCGGGTGGAGCTGAAACGCTTGATCCAGCAATTCAACGTCACTTTGGTCTATGTGACCCATGACCAGGTGGAAGCGATGAGCATAGCCGACCGCATCGTGGTGCTTAATGCCGGGCGCATCATCCAAAGCGGCTCCTACGAAGCATTGCAGGATAACCCGAATAGTCTGTTCGTGGCGGAATTTCTAGGCACGCCGACCATCAATACATTTTGGGGGCGGGTTATCGATGGCGAATGGGATGGCAGTTATATAGGGCGCGCCGCCATACCAAGCTATCGTCCGAATGGCAGCGAGGTCATCGTTGGGATTCGCCCACAGCATATCGCGCTCTGTGATGGCACAAGTGGCATCCCCGCGATCATCGACCGCGCCATTCCCTTCTATGCCGAGAAATTCCAGTTGCTGGAAGTTTGGCTGCGTAAACGGCGTTGGCGAGTTCAGGCGCCACTGGATGTACCATACGAACCAGGTGATACGATCCACTGCCGGCTGGATTGGTCACGCGCCTATTTTTTCGATGCAGTTTCCGGTGAGCGCATTCGCTAATCAAAGGCGATCAAATCGCGCAAGCTTTCCAGCGTCACTTCGCCGATACCCGCGACCTGGTCTAAATCCTCCAGGCTCGCAAAGTTGTCCACGTGATCACGATACTCGATGATGCGAGCCGCAGTCGCTGGACCGATGCCGGGCAATGTTTCCAGCTCCGCTTGTGTTGCCGTATTGATATAGATGCGTCGCCCACCTGATGGCGTCGGCAAGGTATTTTCAGTTACGGTGACATCACGAGCGGGCACATGGATCTGGTCGCCATCGCGGGCGATTCCCGCCAGATTGACCAGCGTCCGGTTAGCTCCATCGGTGAAGCCACCAGCTGCTGCTATCGCGTCGGAAATGCGGCTGCCATAAGGCAAGTAATGGAGCGTCCCTCGATGTTGCACTTCGCCAGTGACATAGACAAGAATCGGCTTAGGCGTCGCTGTGGGCAGCGGTGTTGCACTGGGCAACGGAGGATGAATGGTAATGATCGCCGGCTGCGGGCGGGAAGCTAACAAAACAAGGCCGGCCAATGCAATTAGGATGATTGCTGTCAGGAAAACAATGAGGGTCAATCGCGGTGAGTTCTGTGAAGACATATGGCAATTCGGCAATGAATATCGATGATTAGCGGTTTACAGTTTATTGTAGCAAAAACATTAGGTATAGATTAGTCCTCGACCCAGACCGGCAAATGTCCCAAAGCGACAATGTCATACCATTGCGCGCGGTCGCCTTCGGTGAAAATCGCAGCTTCAGCGATGGTATTCGCGCCGGCTCTGCTCATGAGCAGGCGCATACCTTGCAGGGTGCTGCCGGTAGAGATGACATCGTCAATGATGGCGACGCGCTTGCCCGCGACCAACTTGCGATCTTTTTCGTCCAGGAACAATGTTTGCGGTTTGCCGGTGGTGATGCTCAAGGTCTCGCTTTGCAGAGCATCTCCCATATAGGGTTTGTGAGACTTGCGCAAGACCACATAAGGCAGCTCCATCTCAGTGCTGAGGGCATGCGCCAGGGGAATGGACTTGGCTTCGGCGGTCACAAACACCTCGATATCCATGCCTGCCAGCTTGGTCGCCAATTCGGCGCTGGCTGCGTTGACAAACTCGTAGTCTCCGAGAATATTGAGGATCGCGATTTTGACACCGGGTTTGATTTCCATCAAGGGCAAATCACGCTTGATGCCAGCAACTTCCACAGAAAAGACTTCAGCAGCCATTGGATTTCCTTCTCCGACCCTAGACAATCAGCAGCTGATTATAGCGCGTTTGCAGCGGGTAAACAGGCGGATTTTGTGAAGGCGCGCTCCCGAAGAAATCGATGATCGGCTTTTGGTTGTTATCAGACGGCAAGTCCATCAACGATCTTGCCGTCCACCAGCGTGAGCACGCGGTCCATTTGCGATGCCAGCGATTGATCGTGTGTTACCAATACAACAGTGGTGCCATTTTGGTCACGAATGGTGTTGAGCGCTTGCAGCACGGTCTCACCGGAATCGGTGTCCAGATTACCAGTTGGCTCATCCGCCAGCAGTATCGGCGGGTCGTTGGCGAGGGCGCGGGCGATGGCAACCCGCTGTTGCTGGCCCCCGCTAAGCTCGTTGGGGCGATGATTGAAGCGATCCTCCATACCTAACATATCCAGCAATTCTTTGGCGCGCTGGAAGGGTTTGTGCCGGCGCTGTTGGGCAAATTCAATCGGCAAGGTGACATTTTCCAGGGCGGTCAAGGTCGGTATCAAGTTGAAGAATTGGAAAACGAATCCAATCTTTTGGTTGCGAATATCGGTGAGTTGGTCCTCGTTCATGTTGGTGATATCAACGCCATCGATTTCCATCTTGCCATCCGTCGGGCTATCCAAGCCGCCGATGATGCCGAGCAGGGTACTTTTGCCACTGCCGGAAGGACCGATAATTCCCACCATTTCCTTGCGATGGATTTCCAGGTTTACCCCGCGCAAGGCTTGCACAACATGGGTACCAAGTTTGAGATCGCGCGTAATATCCCTGGCGCGGATTACGGGTTGCGGCATCAATCTGTTTTCCTGCTTTCTTTATATTCTTTGCCTATGGATTGTTCCATGTCTTAGTACGGAGACTGAGAGCGAATGTTGCGGTGTCCAGTCGGGATTGCTGAACAGGGGTTTGCGATGCCCTTGAAGTTCAGCACTTTCCCGAGTTGCCGCTGCTTAGATTTCGTTGATGATGCTGAAGATCATGGGGCGGCGTTTGGTTTCGTTGTAGATCAGCTTGCCCAGGCTCTCCTCGACCAGGTTACTGCGATTGCCATTGAGGGAGCGTTTTTGATGCAGCACCTGTGTAACATTGTCACGAATTTGATCCAGGAAGTCTTCCGCATCCCTAAGATAGACAAAACCGCGCGAGATAATCCTTGGCTCAGCCAGCAGCTTGCCACTCCGCTGATCGACATTGGCGCTGACGAGGACAAAACCATCTTTGGCGAGGATCTCGCGATCGCGAATCACGACACGCCCGACATCGCCCACACCGCTTCCATCGACGAAGACATAACCGCCCGGCTGCCGTTCAGCGACTTTTACACCTTTGTGATCCAACTCGACGGTGGTGCCATTCTCAATTGTGATGACATTCTTCGCCGGTATACCATTATCGGCCGCCAGCTTGGCGTGCAGATGCAAATGGCGGATTTCGCCATGCACCGGGATCAAATGCTTCGGCTGTGTCAGATTGAGCATCAGGCGCATTTCTTCTTGACAGGCGTGCCCAGATACATGTACCGACTCGATCGGATCGTAAATGACATCGGCGCCGCGCTGTATCAAGCGATTGATGGTGCGGTAGACCATCTCTTCGTTGCCGGGGATCGGATGCGACGAAAGGATGATAGTATCGCCTTCGCGCACATCGAGCTGCCGATGCCGTCCAGCAGCCAACTTGCCCAATACTGCCGAGGGTTCTCCCTGTGAGCCGGTCACCATGAAAACGACTTTGTGCGGCGGGAGGTTTTGCGCCTGGTTGATGTTCACCAGCAAGCCATCATCGACATTGAGATAACCGAGCTTGCGCGCGATTTTGGCGTATTCGGACATGGTATAGCCAGTGATGCAGACTTTGCGCTTGTGCTTGCGAGCGGCATTGACCACCTGTTGCACGCGGGAAATCAGCGAGGCAAAGGTTGCCACCATGATACGCCCTTGCGCCTGGCGGAAGACTTTGTCCAGAGCAGCCTCGATGACCGCCTCGGATTTTGTCCAGCCAGATTTGTCCGAGTTGGTACTGTCCGCCAACAACAAGGCAACGCCACGCTGGGCAAAACCAGCCAGGCGCGCATAATCGGTCTTCCTGCCATGGACGGGGGTGTTGTCAAACTTGTAGTCGCCAGTGTGAACCACCATGCCGTAAGGCGTGTTGATCGCATAGCCGACGCAATCGGGAATGCTGTGACAAACGTGGAAGCTCTCCAGTTTGAAGGGACCAATCTTGATGATATCGCCAGCCTCAAAAGTGTGAAGATCGGTCGTCTTGAGCAAGCGCGCGTTTTTCAGCTTGACTTGCAGCAAGCCGGCTGTCAAGGGGGTGGCGTATAACGGCAAATCGGGAAAAGCCTTGACAACGTGCTGTACAGCGCCAATGTGGTCTTCATGCCCGTGGGTGAAACAAATGCCATGCAAGCGGATGTTCTTGCGTTCTTCCAGCCAACGGAAATCGGGGATAATATAATCGACGCCGTGCATGTCGTTGGCGGGGAACATGATGCCGCAGTCGATCAGAAAGCCCTCTCCATTCATTTCGAAGAGAGTCATGTTCTTGCCGATTTCCCCCAAACCTCCGATCGGGGTGATCTTAAATTTCGCTTTTTTTGCCATGTGATGTTTACTCCAAATCAAAATCACCCGTCAACGTTTGATCTTGCGGGTGTTAGATGTCCTATGGTATTACGTTGTCTGATATCGATAGGTGCGCTCCTTTGAAGCTTCTATTGATTGATAATCATGCCTAAGCCCGGCATGTATTGGTCCTGAAGCAAAATATTGCACTCACGAGCATAAGTGCATTATATCACAATCCCCAGCGTCCCCAATGCTGAATCTTTCTGCGGTGTATGAAAACTGCGTGAATTCCCTGCGAAGGCGCTAGCCGCTATAGCGCCGCTCCAGCGCCTGATGCACGCGGTTCGCCACGCGCAGGACTGCATCCGGGCAATGCTCACCCGGGACACCGCCCTCCTCCAGAAATGCCTGGCGCAATATCCGCCCCCAGTTGCCGGTACTGCGGCGCGCGCTGTCAATGATATAGTGCTCCGGCGTCTCGGCTACCCGTCCGCTGGGCGGGTTCAACATTCGCTGCAAGCTCACGTAGACATCGTCAATATCGCGCGGGGTCACATCAACGATATCGATCAAGTGTTGATGCATGTAAGCTCGCTTCAGTTCATAGAATTCCTGCAGCGCCATGCCTGTTCCCGCCGCCGTCTCGAGCAGCAGGTCATTGCCACAACGATCGGATTGATCTTGTAAACGGCGGTAGAGACTATGCTCCAGCGGAGCGATCATGGCAGACAAATCGGCATCGTCATGAAGTGGTCTCAGGTCAGTGCCATGCCGGCGAAAATAATGCTCTACCAGCGCGTAGGTGAATTCCAGGTCGGTCAATACCGCAGCCTGCCGCGAGGCGCTAATATTGACTGGCAAACCGGTGCTTTCGATGGTGCAGATACGTCTGCTGCCGCCGAGTTCCGGGCGGATGCGCCCGATTGGGTTGTGCATGACCGAGACAGGCGACCCCAGAGAATTATCTAGCAAGAGAGCGCGAGCGACCGCATTAGCCCGATCGTTCTGCAACAAGCTGGTATAAAGCGCCAAGCCATCAGGACTATAATGTGGGGAGACTGGCAGCGACAAATAGCGTCCCGTGACGGTCGTATCCCGCAGGTACTCCCGCGTACAAAGCAGCTCGGCGTCACAAGTGCCATTGACAAAGGGACCGCCTTTTAACACAGCTTTATTGGCGATCGCCGAGGCACTGTGCAGCAGCGTATGAAAAGCGAACAAGCCCAGCGCTTCTGAACGACCAGCAATATCAAGATGAACATGGCAGCCCTGCAAGCGAAAAGTTTCGACAAAATTCGCCTTCGGGTCGATATGGTAACGTTGATGCGCCGCCCGCAATCGTTCCAAATACTGCGGGAAAGCGTTGTTGACTTCTTGCATGACATCGACGGCAGTCTGTACTTTGGGGTCATCTGACAGTTTGAAATCGCTGTCTATCGGATAAGCGGACAGGATTGCCGTGTGCAGTTTGGTCGCGTTCGCAGCAGCTACCAGGGATTGCAGTATCCCATCGAGAGAACGCCGCGTGCGGTGATAGCCGATGCCCGGCGCCACATGTACCTCAACTTGGTACATGCAGGCTTCGCGATCCACCTGTACTGTGATGCCGAGGCGATGGGCATGAGCGCGGTAAACGCTGATGAAGCGCTGTACCTGTTCCTCGGCTGGTGGTGATCCATCGGGGCAATAGAGACCCAACTCCAATTCGGCACCTAGTGCGCGCAGCCTGGTATTTGGGCAATCCGCCTGATTCAAATTCAGATGATTGACACTCGGATTGAGATTGTAAGGGATAATAGATTTGAGCAGCGGCTCTTTACGATAGCGCTTGCTAACGTAGCTGGCGAGCAAAATGCGCCGCCCGTTAATTTCGCCGTAGATGCTATTGCCTGCCTGGGTTGAATTGTGAAATGTTTTAATCGGTATACCGGTGCTGCGGGAGAGATCTTCTAAGGGGAGCTCGTCCGCCGTTGTTGTCTCCTCAAGTTGGTTTAAGCGTTGGTTGAATTTCTCTTTTAGCTCTTCAATTTGCCGCCAAGAGACGGCAGCACTATGCGCTTCTAACTCCTCGTTGGACGGCAGGGGACTGTGCATAAGTAACTCCTGCATATTCAATTGTACGAGTGACTTGATTTTGATTGAATCTTTGCGCCTTTGCAAGGGAAAACAATGCAAATGTCGGCGCTGCGGGCTCTAGGAGCGGGCTAAGGCTCGGACTAACTAGCTAGTTTACCTGCGGGAGATATGTGCTATAATTCCGCGGATTGAATAATTGAGCCGAAGAAATAAGGAGGACCAGCTGGCAATGGTTTACGACAAGATAAAGATGCCGAATGCGGGAGAAAAAATCACCTTTAGCAATGGTGATATGCAGGTGCCGGATCATCCTATCCTGCTATTTATCGAAGGAGACGGCATCGGCTACGATATTATGACCGCCAGCAAGCGCATTTGGGATGCGGCGGTGGCGAAGGCTTATGGGGCCGAACGGCAAATCTCCTGGATGGAAGTTTATGCTGGCGAAAAAGCTGCCGAAATCTATGATGGCAATTACATGCCGGAAGAAACCTTCGAGGCCTTCCGCGAATACAAAGTCGGCATCAAGGGACCGCTGACCACCCCGGTCGGTGGCGGCTTTCGCAGTTTGAATGTGACTTTGCGCCAAGTGCTGGATCTCTATAGTTGTGTGCGTCCGGTGCGCTGGTACAAAGGTGTACCCAGCCCGTTGAAGCACCCGGAAGATGTGGATGTGGTGATCTTTCGCGAAAATATCGAAGATACCTATGCGGGCATCGAATACGAATCCGGCACGGAAGAGAACAAAAAACTGGCTGCATTCCTCAAGGACGAGTTAGGCGCGACCAACTTCTTCCCGGATGCCGGCTTGGCCATCAAACCGATCAGCCCCTTCGGCAGCAAGCGCTTAATCCGCGCCGCCATTCAGTATGCTATCGACCGCGGGCGTAGTGCGGTCACCCTCGTGCACAAAGGCAACATCCAGAAGTTCACCGAAGGCGCCTTCCAAAAATGGGGTTATGAACTGGCGCGGGAAGAATTCCCCGAGCAGACAATTTCCTGGGACGAGGTGGCGGCCGAGCATGACGGTACTGTACCCAATGGCAAGATTCTGATTCAGGATACCATCGCCGATATCATGTTCCAGAAGATGTTGCTGCGCCCGCGCGAACACGATGTGATCGCCACCACCAACCTCAATGGCGATTATCTCAGCGATGCGCTGGCGGCGGAAGTTGGCGGGGTTGGCATTGCGCCAGGCGCCAATATTGGGGACGAGATCGCCTTGTTCGAAGCGACGCATGGCACCGCGCCCAAGTATACCAACAAGGACATGGTCAATCCGGGTTCGCTGCTCTTCAGCGGCGTGATGATGTTGGAACATTTGAATTGGTTCGAGGCTGCGGAGTTAATCACCAAAGCCTATGAGAAAACCATCGATCAGGGCTATGTGACATATGACTTCGCGCGGCAGATGGAAAATGCCACCAAAGTCGCCACCAGCGAGTTCGCCACGCGCATCATCGACAACATGGACACTGTCTAAGTTTCTTTCCCAAACAGCATCTCAAGCAACAAGCCAAGAGCGATCTAGTTGGATCGCTTTTTTCATTCTGTTTGGCGCTTCCGCTTTGCTCTGCCCCGGGCACCGCGGCTGGATCTTGGAAACTCCGATGAATGCGCTCTGCTGGACTGGGAAAGAGCGAACAATTTGTCGCTCAAGCTGACTGTCTCCCACCTATACTCGGAACAACCTGCGGGATTATATCAACTATTGGGTCAAGCGGTCTTGTGAGCGCGCCAGCCACTGTGACATGAACAAAGCGACCAGAGCCAGCACAATCAGAATCAGCCCGGTCCAGACAGCCGCATCGAGATCCCGTTCGAATACACTGTAGACCAGGAGTGGCATGGTCTGCGTTTTGCCTTCCAGATTGCCGGCGAAGAGAATGGTCGCGCCAAATTCGCCGAGGGCGCGTGCCCAGCTCAAAATCATGCCAGAGATTAGCGCCCGCCAGGCAATGGGCAGCGTGATATACCAAAACATCAGCCAACCATAGGCGCCATCCACACGCGCGGCATCCTCGATTTCCGGGGCGATGCCGGCAAATCCGACTTGTGCCGAGCGGATGTAGAAGGGGGCTGAAATGAAAAACTGGGCGATGATGACCGCCAGCAGCGAAAATGGGATGATAATACCCGCTTCCGCCAGTAGCGAGCCAATGGCGCCGCGCCTGCCAAAAGTCAGCAAGAGCGCCAAGCCCGCCACCGCCGGCGGCATGACAATGGGCAGCTCGATGAACAGACTGACAAAGCGCTTTCCGGCAAAGTCATAACGAGAAAGCACATACGCCAATGGCGTCCCCAACAAGGCCGCCAGCAGCACCACAACCAAGGTTGAAGCGAAACTCAGGACAATAGCGGAGAGAATGGTCGATGGATTCGGCAAGCCTTCCCAAGCGCGGGAGCGGATGCCGCTAGCCAGCAGCACCAGCACGGGTGTCGCGAGTAATAAAAAAGCGAAGGTACTTATGCTAAAAAGGAGCAGCTTGTCAGTCTTCAACTGGCTGCGCCTGGCAGGGGCTGCTTTCCGCTGCAGGGTTGTCTTCGGCTTCACGTGTTGGCTCCAGCCTGACATCAGTTAAGGGAACATCATCTAGTATAGCAGGTGAGCAAAAGCCGTATTCGATGAGGATATCGCGCGCTGCTTCCGAGAGCAGGAAATCAATGAAGCCCGCGGCCGCCGAAGCGTTAGAGGAATCAGATAGCATGGCGATAAGGTAGGATGCCAGCTGATTGTGTTCCGCAGAAATAGGGAGAGTGATAAGTTGCTGCCCCAAGTCGCCCATGGCATCGGTTTGATAGACAATGCCAGCATCGGCCTCGCCCAGCGCGATGCGCGTCGTCACTTGACGCACATTACTCTCTTCGGAAACTAGATTACGCAAGACACGCTCGCTGAAGTCTTGCCCATATTCCTCATTATAAGAGACCAGCATAGCATCGGTGTAAGCGCGGATGGGCGTTCCTTCCGCTGCCAAAACCAGCAAGATGCTTTCGTTTGCCAAATCCGCCATCGATTCGATTTCCGCGGGATTGTCAGCTGGCAGGATCAAGACAAGTTGATTATGAGCAAAGATATGTACGTCATCCTGATTGATACGTTCCGCATCAACGACGAGGCTCATCTGGGTTTCGTTGGCGCTGGCGAAGATATCGGCTGGGGCGCCCGCGTTGATCTGGGCTGCCAAGGTAGAGGAGCTGGCGAAATTCAGCAGGATCTCGGTTTCGGGATGGTTCTCCAGATAAGCGACTTCCAAGGCTTCAAAGACATCCGTGAGCGATGTCGCCGCATAGATCGTCAGATACTGCCTGGGTTGCTCTTGCGCACTGATGCCGCTGACAGCCAATAAGCTGGCAAAGATCAGCAATAGCAATCTGCTAGGAGCTGGCATAAATTTCACCTCCAACATAGGGCAACATCATATCCCATGTCCCACATATTTCAAGCGTGTGGCGGCAATCATTCAGATGCTCCGTTCTGCGCTTAGAAATCCTATGAACCTGTCGATCATTTGACGTTTCCGCTACGCTCGCTTGCGTAGCGGGGGCAGAATCCGTTATTTTAGGGTCTCAGCAGCTAATGAGGGCTTCATGAGTTTCCGTCAGCGATCCGGACCTCCATCTTGGTTTGTCATAGTGGTCGGCGTTGCCATTGTCTTTGGCATCTACTATGTTTGGCTGGGCTTCCGCAATTTCGTGAACACTGGCGTCTCCGTCAGCGAATCGACCGAGCAGGCAGTGCAACAAGTAACAGCTACTGCCCTGCAGATTCGAGAAATCGAGTTCAACGCGCCGAGTCCTTTGCCCAGTTTGACCCCCGTCCCAGCCTGCCAGGAGTTTGTTGTACGAGTGCCTGAAGCCATCGTGCGCGCCACGCCAGACATAAACAGCGGCATTGTTGGCGCGCTCAAAGAAGGGGAAATCGTCTGCGTCATTGCGCTGGTGCCAAATACTAACTGGTATCTGATTGACCAGAATACATTGACACGTCGCCTGGAAATGGTATACATGCATCGGGATATCATCCGCGCTCTGCATCCAACAGCAACACCTACCAATACCCTAAGTCCGACGCCGACTGACACAGCCACCATGACCCAAAAGCCAAGCCCCCAACCGACTGAGCCACCTATCACCGCCACCCGTCAACGAACGCTGCCCTCGCCCACACCACTCCCCAGCGCGACAGCAGCGCCGGCAAGCGTTAGCCTTTAGCTTGCGGGAAAGAAGGCTTCGACTATACTAAATTTCAATACGCCTCGGTCTTTACGGGCGAGGTGCGCCGCGGCGAAAGGGAACTGATTTGGCTGCCATTGTTCAAGTCATCGTTGGCTTAATCTTTGTCTTCATCTTGCTGAGCATCTTGGTGACAGAGGTCAACTCCTTGATTGCTAGGGCGGCAAGGCTGCGCGCGAAAAACCTGCGCAACACCCTCGACCAAATCATCGAAGACCCGGTGATTCGGGCGAAAGTATATACTCATCCTTTGATTCAGCTGGTGAAAGCGGATCCAATCGCCCCGACACAACGCATCTCGCGGGCAGATGCGGAGAAAGTCGCCAAAGGGTCGATCGGTTCGGTGGACTGGATCGACAGGCATACTTTTGTTGATGTCGTGTTGGCGACTATCAAGGCAGAATCGGACCAGCAATTATTCGGCGCGCTCTTGAATGTCATCGATGGCATGCCCTCTGGACCGGAACGGCGCGGATTGCGCGTGATGGTGAACCGCGTTATCAGCACGGGTCAAGGAATGGCGGAACTGCGAAAAGCCCTGCCCTATGTACAAGACCGCCGTTACCGCAGCGCTCTCACCGATATACTGAATCAGATTGATGAGGAAGTCAGCCTGCTCGGCTTGGAGCCAACCAGGAATGTCTCGCTGATGGCTGGCATCCTGCAGATTCAGAATCTCAATCTACGTAGCGCTCTCTCTACTGTCGTGGCAAGCGCGGAGAATGCGGAAGTCGCGCGCAGCAATTTGGAACACTGGTTCAACAATTCGATGAGCCGCGCCAGTGCGGCTTACTCCTCTAAAATGAAAAACTTGTCGATTGTGGTGGCGCTGTGTTTTGCGCTGGCTATCAACATCGATACGCTGCAGATCGCCCGTACATTGTGGGAAGACCCCGCCCGACGCGAGCAAATCAGCGGCGCGCTCAATTATTCGGTGCAAAGTGGAGACCTGGAGACAGAGCTAGGTAATGCGACGGGGTCTGACGACGAATTCACCGCCAGTCAGGCGGAGTTGGAGGACCCGATCGGGGATGCGGTGGAATCGGGCGCAGCCATCGCCAATCAGTTGCAAGATCTCCAGGATCTCAGCTTGCCGATTGGCTGGAGCTTCCAGAATGTGGGCGACCAGCCCGCAAATGATCTCGCCCGCAGCGACCCCAATAATTTGTGGAATTATTTCCCAGACAACAATCCCGAAGGTTGGCTGGGCTTGCTGGTGATGAAGTTCTTAGGCATTGCCGCGACAGTGATTGCAACAGCGCAAGGCGCTCCCTTCTGGTTCGGCATTGTCAACAGAATCCTCCGCCGCTAGACTGGCTTCAATTTGAAGCCTATCGCAAATGCCAAAAAACGCTGCATTTGAGATCTATGCTCATTCGAGTGAGTGAACTTAACTAGTTTTGTTTGCCCAAGGCACAGTTGTCGTCAAATAGCACATCTTTTGCCCTGCTGTTTTTGTTAGATTTTGTCAGTTGACATCTACCAAATGTTACGCACAAAATAGGTATGGTGACCTTACCATAGTGGGCAACCAAAAAAATGAATTAATCTTATTCACCGACACAGTAGAGGTTAGACGTGATTCAAGCACTTCTTGAACTTGCTGACAAACGTGGTTATGTGACATACGAACAAGTTATAGAAGCGCTGGATGATGACGGCGAAGACCGAGTGGCTTTGCGTAGCCTTCTTTACGAATTACAAGAACTGGGTATCGAGCTGCGCAAAGATGGGGAAAACTCCCAGAACAAACACGGCGCGGATACTATTGAGCAAGAGTTTGAGAGCCGCGAACCCGCCCAAAACCGTGTTGTCGCTGATATAAACGCCATCTCTTCCGACGACCCCGTCGGCTTGTATTTTCGTCAAATGGCGCAAGAGCCCCTGTTGACGTCTTCAGATGAGATCGATCTGGCGAAACGCATCGAACGGGGCTTCAAAGCGCGTGAGCGTTTGGCAGATCCGGAAGTATTACAGAAGAGCAAACGTTGGCGCCGTCACCTGCGACGCCTGGTGCTGGATGGACAATTCGCCCGCGAACACCTGGGGCGAGCAAACACACGCCTAGTCGTCAGCATTGCCAAGCGTTATATGGGACAAGGCTTGCCTTTCCCAGATCTGATACAAGAAGGCAATGTCGGCTTGATGCGGGCAGTGGACAAATACGATTATTCCCGCGGCAATCGCTTCAGCACTTATGCCACCTGGTGGATCAGGCAAGCCATTACCCGCGCTTTGGCACAAAAGACACGCACCATCCGCATACCCTTGCATATGACCGAGCGCATCCGGCAGATGTATCGCGCTTCGCAAGATCTGGAACAATTGCTAGGTCGTCGGCCGACGGCAGAAGAAATCGCCTCCATTATGCAAGTGGAAGCGGATGCCGTTCGGGCAATGATGGACGCCAGCCAACATGCCATCGCCCTAGAGCGACCCGTGGGGGATGATGGGGATAGCGAATTCGGCGATTTCATCGAAGACAACAACACCATCAGCCCGGTGGATTCGGCGACGCAGAACCTGCTGGAAGAAGCGATCGAAGAGGTCTTGGCAGAGCTAACACCGCGCCAGAGCCATATACTGCGCTTGCGCTTTGGCTTGGGTGGTGGCGAGCCACATACCTTGGAAGAAATCGCCAATAAATTTGGCTTGAGCCGGGAACGTATCCGCCAATTGGAGAAGGAAGCGCTGCGACGCTTGCGCCACCCGCAACTTGCACATAATTTGCGCGATTACCTCGCTTAAAGTACAATCGCAAACTTAATCTTAACGAGCGAGCCAGGTACGTTTTGCGGCTGATCTTTGCATATGGAGTGTGGACAATATGACAGAAAAGTTTCAGCATTTGCTCAGCCAACGCACACTCACCATGCGCAAAAACCAGATCCGCGAAATATTAAAGGTGGTATCGCAACCGGGCATGATTTCGCTGGCGGGGGGCATCCCGGCGCCGGAGAGTTTTCCCATCGAAGAACTCTATCGCATCAATGAAGTCGTGCTCGATCGTTATGGCGCTGCTGCGCTGCAATACGATCTGACCGAGGGCTTCACCCCATTCCGCGAAGCGCTGGTCAGCTATCTAGCGAGTAAATCTATTGAAGCCAGCGCTGACCAGTTATTGGTCTTTAATGGTTCGCAGAGCGCCCTGGATACATTGGGCAAAGTGTTGATTAGCCCTGGTGATATCGTCGCCTTGGAGTCACCCAGTTATCTTGGCGCCATTTCCGCTTTTAGCGCCTACAATCCCCAATACATCACTATCGACTCGGATGAACAAGGCATCTTGCCAGAATCGTTGGAAGCCGCGCTTGACGGGCAATTGGTCAAGTTCATCTATCTGGTGACTACTTTTCAGAATCCAACCGGGCGCAGCATGAGCGTTCGCCGGCGGCGGCAAATCGCGGAGATCATCAAGGCGCGCGATGCCCTGGTGATTGAAGACGATCCTTATAGCGATCTACGATTTCGCGGTAATGCAGTGCCCGCATTTTATACTTTCGCGCCGGAAAACACTGTCTACGTCAGCACGATATCGAAGATCTTCGCGCCGGGGCTACGGCTGGGGTTCTGCCTGGCGCCGCCATTGATTTACGAGTGGTTGCATATCACCAAGCAAGGCGCGGATTTGCACAGCAATTCTTATGCTCAGGCGCTGGCTACCGAATATATTTGCGGCGGTTATATTGAGCGGCAGATTCCCAAAATCATTTCACTTTATCGTTCGCGGCAAGTGGCAATGCTGGCCGCTATGGACCAGTATTTTCCAGAGACATATCGCTGGACAAAGCCGGAAGGCGGTATGTTCATCTGGGTCGAAGCTCCGGCCGGCATTGACGCCGAAGAACTCTACTGGAAAGCTGTGGAGCAGAAGGTGGCATTTGTGCCCGGCAAATACTTCTTCATCAATCCGCAACAGGGCCTGCCGACCATGCGCCTGAATTTCACGCGCTTTGATGAAGAGACGATCACGGAAGCGATCGCTACTTTGGGCCGCGTCATCCGCGAATTTAGCGGCGACTAGGCACTACCTATCTGCCTATTTGCGGCTACACTTATCTAATGCCGTTGAAAAAATCCAAAGCAACAAGATTAAACGAACCTTCCACTGGCTTGCGCGGGCTAGTTCTGACGTTCTATTTGCCGGCCTTGATGGTGACCGTGGGCTATGGCTTGTTGGTACCTGTGTTGCCTTTGTACGCCACCGAGTTCGATATCAGCTATGTCTTGATTGGCTTGGTCTTAGCGGGAGAAGGCTTGGGCACCTTGATCGCTGACGTACCAGCGGGCTTGCTACAAAGGCGCTTCGGTGACAAACAAGTCATGATAATAGGCTTGCTGGTGCAATCGCTTTCGATCTTCGCGCTCTTCTTCGCGCCTTCCGTATGGTTTGTGCTGTTGCTGCGGTTTATCGCGGGTTTCGGCCGCTCGATGTACAGCATCTCGGCGCATGTCTATGTGACCAATAATGTGGTTTTGAGCCAGCGGGGCAAAGCCATCTCGATGTATGGTGGTACGCATCGGTTCGGTGGTTTTCTTGGTCCAGCGATCGGCGGTATCGTGGCTGGCATCTTGGGGCTGCGCGCGGCTTTCATCGTTGTCGGTCTGGTTACAGTTATTGGGCTGATGCTGGTCATCTTGTTCACCCGCAACAGCAAACGAGAAAGCCACGGCAAAAGCATACTGGAAGGACCGCAGTTGCATTTTAAGGCTGTGCTGCAAGGGAATTACCGGGTGCTGGCATCGGCGGGGGCTGGGCAGATCTTTGGGCAGATGATCCGGGCGGGCCGCACAGTTATCATCCCCTTGTTCGCCGCTGATGTGCTGGGCTTTGGCGTTGACCAAATTGGTCTGATTGTAAGCATTTCAGTCGCGGTCGATTTCAGCCTTTTCCTGGTTGCGGGCTGGCTGATGGATCGATTCGGCCGCAAGTTCGCTATCGTACCTTGTTTTGGCATTCAAGCCCTGGGCATGGCGCTGGTTCCCTTTGCCACCAGTTTTGCCGGATTGCTTTTTGCCGCTGTCTTGATCGGTTTCGGCAATGGCTTGGGCGCTGGCAGCATGATGACACTGGGCGCCGATTTGTCTCCATCGAGCTCGCGCGGGGAATTTTTGGGGGTTTGGCGCTTGATTGGCGATGTGGGCCAGACTGGGGGGCCGCTGGTTGTTGGTGTCGTGGCCGATTTTTTGGTGTTGAGCTCGGCCATTTGGGTGATCGCTGGCTCTGGTCTGGTGGCAGCCAGCATCTTCCTCTTTTTTGTGCCGGAGACGCTCAAACGCAAGCGTCCACTGATGGCAGCTCCCTGAGTTGATCGCCAGTAGCTGTTCGTTATAGTCAACTTTTATGTTGCGCAAGCTCAATTACCTCAATCTGGATTGGTCCCTGAAGCAGGAAAAGCTATTCCCCGGCGTGGGACCATTGATCATCGAGATCGGCTTCGGCAATGGCGATTATCTGATTCACTTGGCGCAGGCGCGACCGGATCACAATATCATTGGTTTCGAGATTTCCAGCCAATCCATGGATCGGGCGGAGCGCAAGATCGAAAGACGGGGGCTGCAAAATGCGCGCCCTATTCACAGCAGCGCCGAAACCGCCTTAGCGCATCTGCTGGAGCCGGAGATGGTCAAGGAGTTTCATATCAATTTCCCTGATCCCTGGTTCAAGAAGAGGCATGGTCGTCGCCGACTGATCAAGCAGGAGACGGTCGACCTGCTGTCAAGTCGCCTGCAGAAAGATGGAACTTTGTTGCTGGTGACCGATATCAGCGACTATGCTGAAATGGCGCATGAGATTCTCTCGCGCACAGCGGGGTTGAGCAATCAGTTTGAGACAGCATGGGTACATGAACTTGAGAATCGCTTCCAGACCAAATACGAGCTCAAAGCGTATCGCGAAGGACGGCGCGCTTATTTCTTCAAATATCGGCGTAATGCGCTGCCGGTGACGCATCCGGCAATAATCGAGGAATTGGAAATGCCACATTTGTTTTTGCATTCCCCGTTGAACGCGGTGGAAATTGTCAAAGTCTTTTCGACCCTGCGGCAATCGTCTGGCGGGATCCACATCGCGATATTGCACGCCTATGCCGATCCAAGTCGGGATACAGCCGTTTTCGAAGTGGTGGTGCAAGAGCCGACCATCGATCAACATACGATGATCCTGCTGGCGCCGCGGGACGCGCCGGCAGAATATATCGTTAAGATGACGAGCTTGGGTCATGCCCGCCCGACTTATGGTATGCATCGCGCGGTGGAGGCTGTTGGCGAATATGTGGCGGGCTTGCATGAAGAGGCGCGGGTGCTGGAGACCAAGCTGCAAAGCTGACTAGCATTTTGCAGACCTCGCGCTCTTGGATGGAAAAGGCAAGTTGCAAAATTCCACAGGCGCCCAGCTATTTCGCAAGCCTAACAAGGCTATGCTATAATCCGCTGATTATCTATCGTTGGCGCCCACTCCACGGGATGATGGAGAACAAACAGGACAAGACGTGACAAAATTAACCCACCGCACCCTCGACAATGGCTTGACCGTGCTGCTCAAAGAAGTACATAGCGCGCCGGTCATCAGTTGGTGGCTCGCTTATAAAGTGGGCAGCCGCAACGAACCTACCGGCAAAACCGGTAGCTCTCACTGGGTCGAGCATATGATGTTCAAAGGCACCGAGCAATTCCCGGCTGGTCTACTCGACCGCGAGATCGACCGCGCCGGTGGGCAATGGAATGCATTCACTTCAATGGATTCCACCAAGTATTTTGAGACTTTGCCGGCGGGCAAAATCGATATCGCCATGCGTGCAGAAGCCGACAGAATGACCAACGCCATCTTCGATCCCGAGGAGACCGAGTCCGAGCGGACTGTGATCATCTCCGAGCGGCAGGGGGCGGAGAACCAGCCAACATTCTGGTTACAAGAGGAAGTGCGTGGAGCCGCCTTCCGCGTCCATGGTTATCATCACGAGATAATCGGCGATGAGGCCGACCTACGCAGCATGACCCGGGACGATCTCTATCAACATTATCGCCGGCATTACCTACCTGCCAATGCCGCTGCCATCGCCGTTGGTGCTTTCGATACCGATGAGATGCTGGCAAAAATCGAGCAGCTATATGGCGCATTGCCAACAGAAACAGCGCCGGAACTCTTCGTCCGTCAAGAACCAGTGCAGCAAGGCGAGCGACGCGTCCAGGTGGAGCGACCCGGCAAGACCGCCTTTTACGAAATCTGCCATCGCGCGCCACCAGCCAAAGATGACGGTTGGATGAAGCTAAAAGTATTGGACGCGATTTTAAGCGGTTCAAGCGGCGCCTCTGACAATAAGACCAGCCGGCTATATCAAGCCCTCGTCAAGACCGAGATTGCGGCTGCGGTCGGCAGCTGGCTCACGCCGACAGTCGATCCCTATCTCTACAGCATCCTGGTCACTTTGCGCGAGGGGCGAAGTCCGGAGGAAGCCGAAGCGGCGCTCTTGCAAGAAATCGCCAAGTTGCAATCGGATGGCATCAGCGAGGCGGAATTGAATAAAGCCAGAAAGCAATCCAAAGCAGCTTTTGCTTACAGCACCGAAAGTGTCACCGAGCAAGCTTTCTGGTTGGCGCAATCTTTTATCCTGGGCGATATCAACTGGTTTGACAATTACGCTGAAGGGCTGATGCGAGTGACGGCGGAAGATGTGCTGGCAGTGGCGGAGAGCTACCTGCTGCCGAAGAATCGGGTAGTTGGCATCTTGCATCCAACTGAACCGGAGGGAGAACCAGCATGACCAGCCGCCTTGCAAGCATGCCCAACTCAAGCAATATCAAGCGAGTACAACTGGCTAACGGGATTACCATACTGGTCTACGAGAACCCGGCGGTGCAATCGGTCAACCTGATGGCCTCGATCCATGCCGGCAGCATCTACGAAAGTCCTGGCCAAAGCGGCTTGGCATCGCTAACAGCTGGCGCGCTGATGACTGGCACGCGGGACCGCAATTTCGATGAAGTCCACGGCGCGCTGGAAGATGTCGGTGCCGACCTCAATTTCCGCAGCCATATGCATAAATTAGGCATTTCCGGCAAGGCACTGGCGGAAGACTTGCCGTTGTTGCTGGAGCTCGCCAAAGACGCGCTCCGCCACCCGGTCTTCCCCACCGAACATGTCGACCGTTTACGCGGTGAACGGCTGACCTGGCTGCAATACAGCAATTTTGACACCCGCTTTCGCGCCGCCAAAGCCATGCGAGCAGCGCTCTACCCCAAAACGCATCCCTATCACTACAGCAGCTACGGCAACGAAGACAGCATCGCCAAAATCAATGCCGATGATATGGTCCGTTTTCACAACGCACATTTTGGTCCACGCGGTATGATCTTGGTCATCGTCGGCGCTGTTAATGCTGGAGAAGCCATCTCCCTCGCCAACAATGCTTTTGGGGACTGGCGCAACGATGAGCAGCCCGCCCCATTAAAAGCGGATGCCCCTGAGCTACCTGCTGGCGAGCGACGACAATTCGCCTTCGTGCCGGGCAAGACGCAATCCGATATCAGTATGGGTGTTGTTGGTCCCGCTCGTAAAGCGGCGGATTATGTTCCAGCACAATTGGTGAACAGTGTGCTTGGCGAGTTCGGTATGATGGGCAGAATTGGCAAAAGCGTGCGCGAGCAAAAAGGCTTGGCATATTACGCCTTCAGTCGGCTCGGCGGGGGACATGGACCGGATCCCTGGACCATCAGCGCAGGGGTCAATCCCGAAAATGTCGACTCGGCAATCGCATCTATATTTGAAGAGCTTGAACGCTTGACCACGGAAGCCGTTTCCGAGGAAGACCTGGCTGATAATAAAAGTTATTTCACTGGTCGTATGCCACTGCGCTTGGAGAGCAACGAGGGCATCGCCTCTCATATCCATAGCATGGAAAGCTTCGATTTGGGCTTGGATTATCTGCTGCAATACGAAGAGATGATTCAGCGCATTAGCGAAGAGGATTTGCTGCGCGCGGCACGGAACTATCTGTGCCTGGACAAGATGGTCATCGCTGTCGCGGGACCTGAAAGCTCCGATTCGAGCGCTAACGGTGCGGGAGCATGACGTTGCCGGTTGCCCAGTCAAGTATCAAGATGAACTAGATAGCGAGACAGAGTGATTGAGATGCGATGAAACAACAGCCTTGGAAAACAAGTATATAATTGGCGAAGTATTATTACGTTGGTGGGTGTATAAGCGAAGAAAGCAAGAAAGTTGAGATATGGCTAAGAAACGTGTAGTCATCACGGGGATGGGACTGGTCTGCCCGGTTGGCAACAATGTCGATGATTCCTGGGCGAATATTCGCGCTGGCAATTCCGGTATCGATTGGATCAGCCTGTTCGATGCCGACTTGGTCGAGAATCGCGTGGCGGGCGAGGTAAGAGGGCTGGACTTGGTGAGCAAGTTCGGGAAACGAGAAATGCGCCGGATGGACCGGGCGCAGATGCTGGCGCTGGTCGCTGCCGAAGAAGCCCTCGAGGACGCTGGCATCGAAATCACGGATGAGAATAAATACGATGTCGGTGTGGTGGTCGGCTCCGGTATCGGCGGCATTGTGACTGTGGTGCAGGCTTTACAAGGCTTCGAGGCGAAGGGGCATCGTGGTGTTAGCCCGGTCATCGTCCCCGCCCTGCTGCACGATGGTATCAGCTCCCGCGTATCCATGCACTTCGGCCTCAAAGGTCCCAACTACAATATCACGGCAGCTTGCGCCACCAGCAATAATTCTCTAGGCGATGCGGCTGATTTGATTCGCATGGGCCGCGCCAAAGTGATGGTCGCCGGTGGCAGTGAAGCCTGCATCATGCCGATGGTCATCAGCGGCTTCAACAATATGAAAGTCTTGAGCAATACTGAAGATATTCCGGAAAAAGCTGCCCGCCCCTTCGATGCCAATCGCGATGGATTTGTCGCGGCCGAGGGGGCCGCTCTGTTGATCTTGGAAGACTTGGATCACGCTTTGGCGCGTGGCGTCAGGATTCATGCCGAGCTCACCGGATACGGACATACGTCCGATGCTTTCCATGTGACAGCGCCCAATCCAAATGGCGCTGATGCGGCAGAGGCGATCCGGCGAGCGCTGCGGGAAGTGGGTATCGACGCGAACGAGATCAGCTACATCAACGCGCACGGGACTGGCACGCAACTCAATGACAAGAGCGAGACCCTGGCTATCAAGCAAGCATTCGACAAAATAGCTTATGACATTCCCATCAGCTCAACCAAGTCAATGACGGGGCATATCCTGGGCGCGACCGCCGCCGCCGAAGCCATCTTCTCGATCAAAGCGCTACAGGATGATTTCATCCCGCCGACTATCAACCTGGAAACGCCTGATCCCGAATGTGACCTCGATTACACGCCGCAGGTGGGTAGGGCGCAGCCAATAGAACATGTCTTGAGCAATTCTTTTGGTTTCGGGGGCCACAACACGGCGGTCGTCATCAGCCGTTATACCTGAATATCGGCTTTATGGTTGGAGGATCCGCGACAGAATTTCCTCAAAGGCGGCATCCACCAGCGCGCAAATTTCATCATCGCTGCGGTCTTGAATCGGATGAGGCACATAACAGACAGCCGGGTTGAAACCGAGCGCCTCCCCTTGTGCGGCAGCCGCTTCCACAAATTCGCTGGTGGCGATGAACATGCCCGGAATCCCGCGAGACTCCAGATCAGTGATGTCGTGCACACTGCACGACGTGCATGAGCCTCAATCAGCCAGGGCTTCGATGACAAGATCGCATTCGTTGACGATCTGCTGCTTGAGTTCCGCGGGGGCGACGCGGGCAAATGTCGGCTTTTGATAGCGTCGCGTTTCCACCCCCAGATCGCTAAGATGCTCCGTCAGCCGATCCAAGAAAACATCCCCACGCGGTTTGGAAATATCAAGCAGCGCGACCCGCTTGCCGCTCAGAGATTGCGGCCGTGGCAAAATCTGTCGTTGTGCTGGCTGCAACTCATTCGTTGGATCTAACAATACATTCATCGTTTCCCTCCAATCAATTCCTTCAAGACTTGATGGCGACAGTGACGGGTACACTGCCTTTTGCGCCGCTGGCCGCCCAGCCAGTGATGACCGCCGACCACATACCAGCCCCGCCGCCAGCATGCACAATCAGCAGCCCACCGGGACGAAACTTGGACAATCGTTTATCGGCGAGCTGCGCCGGCATGCCCTCGGCAATTCCATCAACACCTTGCAGGATCTCTCGCCCAGCAACCGTCAAATGTGCATCCAGCACTTCACGAAAACGCGCTTTGGACCAGCCCGCTTCGCGGAAGACACGCATGTGCTCCGGCGAAATAACCAGCATCGCATCGGCGGCGCCATATATTTTGCTGTGGTATATGGTGCGCAATGTCAAAGCCAGGCTGCGTGTCAGAGACTCCGGCTCGCGCGATTTCTGATCGCCGATGGGATGTACGCCACCGCCGGCGAAAAGTGTCACAGTCGAATCTTGTGAGGTGAATCCGCGCTCCACCGCCAGCGAATCCCAATAAGAATCCTGCTCTCGCTCGGCAAAACAGAAGCCAAGTTTGCCAGGTTGTCCTAATGTGGCGCGATCAACGCCTCCCGGTTTACCGCCACCAACATTGCGAATCACCAACTGCAGCGCCCGCCCAATCGTCGAGTTGGCGCGATTGCCCTGCCCCAATACATTGTGCGCCGTGTTCATGCCGATCTGTTTGACGATGGGTCCGTTGACAATAACGATGGGCGCTGCGAAGTATGTGGTTGCCAACACACCATGCATGCAAAATTCATCGAGACAAGCTGCTTCCACCGCCGCCAATACCACCGGCAGGTATTCCGGTTTGCAGCCCGCCATGACCGCATTGATCGCGACCTTTTCCACCGTGCAGGGGGCATTATCCGGCGGGACAATGCCCAGGATTTCGGACGGCAAGCGATCTGTCCCGCCCAGCATTTTCAAGACACGCTCTTCGGTAGGCGGTACGATTGGCAAGCCATCCGACCAGCCGCGCTCATGAGCCAGTTCCTGAGCATCTTGCTGGCTCGCCAATTCAATGCGACGGGCTTGCAAAGTTGTATGACCGAACTCAAATGCCAATTTTTCCGGCATACCTGGGTCGCAGGACTTTGAACCACAGCCCGGGCTTGAGCACGGTAAGCCAGCGCCCAACCGAGGCAACTCAGTCAAGCGGCGCCACTCATCCCGCCGCCAGCCGAGCAGGCGTTCCGCCTCCAGTCCAGCTTCCACTCGAATCAGTGTCGGCACAATCTCGATATCGAGACGATAGGAGATTTCCAGCTCGCGGTCGTCGAACACAGTTTTCATGCCCGCCGGAAAACTGGGATCGTCTTGAGAATAGAGGCGCAGATTCAGCTTCCGTTGCAGGTCCCGCAGCACGGGTTCGATAAGTCTACAAGTGGCGCAGTCCCGCTTGACCACAGCGATATAACCGGTGAAGTCCTTAGGAATAACTGACATGGGATTCTTTGCCCTTGACTGTTGGTATCATCATAGCATGTGCTTGCTCAGTATGCAGCTATTGCTTTAGACTGCGAATCCGACTAAGCTAATAATAGTGTTGCATGAAACAGGGCGAAGGTGAATCACTTGAAATTGTCCGATATCTTCCGCGAAGGCTCGGAGGCGCGCAAGCTCTTCGGCAAATTCTATGCGGCCGCCGCGATTGCCATTATTCTGGCTGTGCTGGTTTTGTTGGCGCTGGCCACTCGTGGCGGCTGAAGTTAGTCATAATCTTCCTTGCCCTCGGTCCAATAGCCTTCCAGCGATACCCCTAAGCCATCGGCGATTCGATTGACATAAGCGTAATATGCCACGACTTGCGCAATATCGAGGATCGCTCGATCGCCAAATCCACATGCCCGCAAGGCAACCAGATCTTCCTCGACCATATCCTCGGGCTTGCGGGTCAACTTGGCAGTATAATCCAGCATGGCTCGGTCGGCCCGCGCCAAAGCCGCGTTCTGGTAATCCCGCTCAATCTGAGCCGTCAAATCTCGATCTCCAGTCAACTGACGGAGGTTGCGCGCATGATGCCGCAGTCAATATTGGCAGCGGTTAATGGCGGAGACCACTACGCCGATCATCTCGCGCTGCGCGCGGGTCAGTGGAGAATCGGCGAACATCAATGTCTTGTAGAGATGTAAATGATCAATCAGCGAGGCAGGGTTCAAACTATGAATCTTCATAATATGATCAACTTGCCCGGTCTTGGCGTCACCAGCGCGTTGATAGGCGCGCTTCAACTCACCAGTTGCCTCCCCCTCTGGGACAGTTTCAATCCAGGCTATCGATTGTTTGGCTGTGTCCATCGTAAAGGTTCTCCCGCTTGGTTGCGTAATTAGGCATCAAGGAAGAGCGGCACATTGAGCTTCCAAGCCATGTACAATGCTTGAAAGAATAGTGCTAATTCCTTGATGCAGTCATCATATTCGGTTGTATCTGGCAGCTCGAAGTCTATCTGGTCCCTGAGCGTCGAGTTGGAAGACGAGATATCTTGTATCTCATGCGCTTCCAGATCGCGCCCGATGGCATGAAAGAAGAGCAAAAGAATCCCCGCGTGATTGGGGATGATGCGCTGCCCCACTCCAAAAATCATTTCCAGCACTTGATCGCCCGATACCCGCAGCTCACCCAGGCGTCGCTGTGGAGCGACCGGCAATTCAAAATAGTTGCGCTCGCCAACCTCATCATCCCCGTCAATTTGGCGCAAAGCCAGTATCGAAGATCCGTCATAGCCGAGCTTTTGAATGCCTTGCTTCAACAACAACCAAATCAGTGGTTCCGTGGGCAATGGCAGCCGATCCAACAGCCAGGCTTCCGCCGATGCCGAGATGGGGTACTTGACAAAGCCCACACAGCCATAAGCGCCGCGCCCGCGATTGGCTGGGCAGTCCTGGCAGTATTCGGCATAATCATCGAGGGCAGCCGAATGATCGAGCAAATCCTGAACGACGATCAGTTGTTTGTCGCCCTCGTCGCCGGGCACGCTCTGGCTGAATTCAAAACCCATTTGATCGGGAGAGCGTTGATCGCCGGCCGTGCGAAACCAGCGGATGACTTCTTGGGCGCGCGCGCGTTCCTTAAGACGATCCAAAATGCCTTCAGCCTTCAATTCGCGCTTGGGAATACAATCGTATTCGATGATGTAATCGATAGACAAAACGCTACTCCATTCCCGCGATATTATTACCTTCGGCAGTCAGTATAACACAGCGCCCGATGTACCCTACCACCTGCCATAACGCCGCAGCGCCAGCAGGACATTGATGGTTGTCATCGGATACCATTGCGGCAGATTGTGTTGGTCGTCCCAGTGGCCATCTTCCTGTTGCGACCCGGAGAGGACATCGAGAAAACGATCGAGCAATCCAGCTGGCAGCGCCTGCGCCACAACAGAATCCGACGTTGGGGCAAAAGCGAAAATGGAATCGTATTGCTCTGCCGGCGCTTGCAAGGCACAAGCGACGACATTGTCAATGGTTGCCCGGCGGAAGTTTGCCAGATCCGGCAAGTCATCTACCGCGAAGAAGAAATCAACGGCGTGATATGCCATGAAGAGCCATTCATTCTCGCCGATTTTCTCGGGTGTATAGTTTGCGAGCACCCAGTCTTTGGTCCGCCGAATTAGAGAAGGCGTGGCGTAGCCAAAATGTATCAGATTGCCGACGATGGCATCGGGCATTGTTTGCCCACCGCTCTCCTGCCACCAGGGCGCCATTGGATAATCCCGCATCGCTGGCGAGTTGCGCAGATTGCCATCGTCATCCATTTGACTTTCCAACCAGTCCGCCGTTCCCTCGAGGATCGATCCGGGCGGGATCCCAGCGTGTTTCATCACGCTTAGCAGGTATTCCAGCGCCAGCGGATTCGATTGGGGCGCCTTCAAATCATGCTCGAATCCATGCCCGAATCCATTGTCGGGGTTCTTATAACAAAGGATGATCTGTTGCAGCCGTTCGAGGCTTCCGCCATCAAACAACCAGGAAAACAGAGCGCGTTCAAACAGCGTGCCTGCTTGATGAACAAAGTGGCGGGCTTTCGACACATCAAAAGACATCGTTATTTCTCCATTTCTCGATGACAACTGCGAACTTCAATACAAACGCTGGGATATGCGCACAGGGCTAAAGGTACTGTCTGATGATACCTAGCAGTTCCCGAGCGCGATGACGAAAAGTGTGCTGCTTCAATACACGTTGGCGCGCCGCATTGCCAATAACGATCCGTTCAGCGTCATGAGCTAGCAGATACTTGTAGCGCTCGATGGCTTCTTCGGCGGAGTGCACTATGAGCAGTTCCTTACCTGGCTCGAACCATTGCTCCAGCCCCAGATAGGGATTTGCCACAATACAGGCACCCATGGCGCTCAACTCAAAAGGGCGTGAGGATGATGAAGCGTATACGCTGGCGTGGGCGTCGCGGGTGATACAAAGGTTGATTTTGCTGCGGCAGACATATTCGCGGAGTTTGCTGAAGCTGAGATAAGGCAGCTCTTCGGTGTTGCCCAAGTTTCCCAGCTTGGTACCGCGCACGGCAAACTGATATTGGCTAAGTTGACGCGATGGCTCGCTGATCATGTTGTCGATCCACTCCTGCCGGTATTCGCGTCCATGTCCATAAAAGAAGACATCGATATCTTGGGCCGACACTGATATCGGACTGAAGACATCGGGATCGGCGCCGTAGAAAACGGTATGCACATTCTTGACGCCCAGTTGCCGCAACAGTTCTTCACCACCCTTACTGTTGCTGATGAAGGCGGCGTATTCGCCCAGATCCGCCCCTTGATAAATACGAAAACCAGAGGCAAAACCCTCCATATTAGGCAGGCTGGCTGGGACATCGCCATCGAAATAAAAAACAGGCATATTGAACTTTTGCGAGATATAGCGCGGCACACCTTTGAGCTGGTTGAGCGGCACCGTCAAGAACAGCAGCGCATCGATATCGGAATCGCCCAGCAGGATCCGCTCCAAATGCCGCCGCCATAAGGGCGCGATCATCGTGTTGGCGATAGTGCGTATCGCTTTGTCGGATACTGAGTCCCGCGTAGCTGGCTCGCTGGTCGCGGTTGATCTCGCGGGCAAAGCAGCGCGAGAGAGCTCCCGCAAAGTCTTGAAGGCATCCCCCTGCCAACGGGCTGGATTTTTTTCCGAGCGCCACCAGAGGCTTTCAATCGCCGCTCCCTGATATGGTGTGGCGATGATTTCCACCCCGAGTTCGTATAAGCCTTTTAGCAGCTGCCACCAAGCTGGCGTCGCGCTGAAAGGCTGTTTCAAATCGAGTGACGATACGACAACAAGCAACTTCATAATCCGGATAGCCGCTCCATTAGCCCAATTATGTAGTGTCGGCACAAAAGAATTGTACAATAACGCTTGAGATTTCCCACTTGCGTTTGTCGATGTCCAGCTGACAAAGAGATATCGCTATAGAGCTTGCGCCATTAATTTAGGTTTCTCGGGGAGAACACTGGGGCTTGACGGAAATCAGATTATTCTAAAGAGAGTAATATACAAACTGTGAAAATATCTGTATAATTCAAGCATCGTGCTTCCAGCACGATTAGTCCAATAGAAAAGGAGACATGAAACAATGAAACGTTTGTTACTCGTACTCACTGTCCTGAGCCTTCTTCTTGCCTTTAGCGTTCCAGCTTTTGCGCAAATGGAGTGCATGGATGCGTTGGGCTGTGTCGAACTTGGTCCCGATGACCCCATCGTAGTCGGTGCTATGCTCACGGTTTCCGGCGCGACCTCTTTCCTTGGCGAAGACTCCCAAGGTGGTATAGAGATTGCTATCGGCGATCGCGACGGCATGCTTTTGGGTCGTGAAATCATTTTGGTGGTGGAAGATAGCCTGTGTACTGCTGATGGTGGTCAATCCGCTGCCCAACGGATTGCCGCGGACGAGACGATTGTCGGCGTGGTTGGCACCAACTGTTCCGGCGCCGCGCAGGGTGCTTTGCCCATTATCAGCGATGCTGGCATGTTGATGATTTCGCCCTCCAATACATCACCCAGCCTGACCAATGATGACACCGATGCCGGTGGCGCATACCTGCCGGGTTACTTCCGCACGGGCCACAACGACCTCTTCCAGGGTGCGATGGCAGCGCAGTTCGCCCAAGAAGTCCTGCAAGCTGGAAGCTTGGCGACCATTCATGATGGCGATCCTTATACTGAGGGTCTTGCCAATGTCATGGCGGATACTTTTGCCGAATTGGGCGGCGATGTCGTCTTCGAGGGTGCGGTCAGCAAGGGCGATACCGATATGACGGCTATCCTGACAGAAATCGCGGCCAGCGGACCGGATGTTGTTTACTTCCCGCTGTTCGAGCCGGAAGCCAACTTCATCGCCGCGCAATTGGTCACTACCCCCGGTTTGGAAAACACAATCATGATGACGGCTGACGGTAGCCTGGTAGCGGGCTTCCCCGAAAACACCGGCGCTGCTGCTTTGGGCATCTTCATGTCAGGTCCCTCCGTGACTGGCGAGTCTTATGAAGAATTCCTGGTCAAATGGGACGATGAATTTGGTGGCGTGCCGCCCAGCGGTTTCCACGCGCACTCCTATGACGCGACCAACATGCTGCTGGATGCGGTAGAAGCTGTGGCGCAGGACGCCGATGACGGCAGCACCAGCATCGGCCGCCAAGCATTGCGCGATGCCTTGGCAGCGGTGGAAGAATACCAAGGTTTGACCGGCTCGCTAACCTGTCAGGAAGAATCACCATATGCTGGTGACTGTGCCACTGGTACGGCTTTGGCTGTCTTCGAGCTGACGGAAGCCGAAGTCAACGAAGGGAATTGGCCCCCGCCAGTTGTTTGGGATCTGTCCATGTCTATGATGGAAGATGAAGGCTAGTTTGCTTCGGTCAATCAACCGATTATGAACGAATCAAAGACAAGCCCGAGTGATATATCTTGGGCTTGTCTTTCACTTTTTTGCGGTTTCACGGCGTCACCCTACAGGCAGCGAACCAGATAATGGCAAGTGCTATTTTGTGTAGACATCAACATCGCTTGCAGATAGCCACAACAACGGCAATGGATTCTACCCTGTGACCAGATATTTGATCCGCTTGTTGGTGATTTTGAGCTTGCTCTTCCTGTGCTGCTTGCCACTCCTGGCACAACAATCGTGCGAAGACAGCTTTGGCTGCATCGAAGTGGGACCGGAGGATCCGATAGCGATCGGCGCCATGTTGGCTGTTTCTGGCGCGGTGTCCTATCTTGGTGAAGATGCGCTTGGAGGTGTGGAGCTGGCGATACTCGATCGCGGTGAATCGCTGCTGGGGCACGACATCGAGCTTGTGCTTGAAGACAGCCTGTGTTCAGCCGAAGGCGGGCAAGCGGCAGCTCAACGGCTGTCTGCCGACGAAAGCATTATTGGCGTCATCGGCACCAGTTGCTCCAGCGCGGCACAAGGCGCCATGCCCATCATTAGCGAGGCCCGCATGGTGATGATCGCCCCATCGAATACCTCGCCCAGCCTGACAAATGCGAATATTGACGCAGGCGGTTCCCATCTGCCCGGCTATTTTCGCACCAGCCACAACGGCTTGATGGAAGGGATGCGCAATGCCGAGTTCGCGGTAAATGTCTTGGAGGCGGCAAGTTTGGCGACAGTGCATGATGGCGATCCATACACCGAAGGGCTTTCTCGCGTAGTGGCGGATACCTTCACCGATCTGGGTGGGGAAGTTGTTTTCGAGGGCGCGGTCAATAAAGGCGATACTGATATGACCTCGATTCTGACCGAGATCGCTGTCTACGCTCCCGATGTCATTTACCTGCCCTTGTTTGAGCCAGAATCCAATTTTTTCACGGCACAGATGCAGCAAATATCAGAGTTGGAGAGCAGCACGATTATCGCTGGTGGAGCAAGCTTTGTGGCGAGCTTCCCCGAAAATACGGGCGAGGCCGCCATCGGCATTTATATTTCAGGTCCGCTGGTGACCGGTGAGGAATATGAAGAATTGCTGATGGCATGGGAAGAAGAGATCGGCGGGACGCCGCCCGGCGGCTACCATGCCCACGCTTATGACGCGACCAACTTGCTGCTTGATGCAGTCACCGCCGCTGCGATCGAGTTAGCAGATGGGAGTTTGATCATCGGCCGCAGCGCCATTCGTGAAGCCCTAGCCAACACCGAAGAGTATCCTGGTTTGACCGGCAGGTTGACTTGTCAAGAAGAATCGCCCTTCGATGGCGACTGCGCGACGGGCAGCGCCTTGGCAATGTTCCTGGTTACCGAAGCTGAAGTATATGATGACAATTGGCCCCCGCCACTAGCTTGGAATTTTGCGGCGCGGCAGGAGAATAGATGACTGTTCTACCCTAAATTTGACACTAGTCATTTCAAAATGAATTTATTCTTGGGACTTCATTTTGCCGACTTAGCTTGACGGTTGCGCTTATGTTCAAATTCAACAAAGATGATTTTTCCTGGGTCGATTTCACGATTGATGTGCTACGCATCGTCATTGTATTAGCCGTTGTTGTCGGCGCCTGGAACACACTCTCTTCGGGGCGTATCACCTTTGCGCAGTGGGTCAACCTCTTCATCGCTGGCTTGTCACAAGGCAGCATCTACGCGCTGATCGCCCTTGGGTACACGCTGGTATATGGCATCCTGCTCATGATCAATTTCGCTCATGGCGAGGTGTTCATGGCTGGCGCTTTCTCGACAGTTTTTCTGGCTGAGGCGCTAAATCGAACGGGCTTCCTCAACGAACAGCCCTTGTTGGCGATTTTACTGATGATCATGTTCGCCGGCTTGATTTCGATGACAGTGGCGATCTTGGTCGAGCGCCTTGCCTATCGCCCCTTGCGCGGCAGTCCCCGCCTGGTACCGCTGATTACCGCCATCGGCGCGTCCTTCTTTTTGCAATATACCTTTCGCGGCTTGTACGGCTCCGGCTTCAAAGCTTATCCGCAAGTCCAGGCGCTACAAGGCGTGATCGAAATCGGTAATATCAACATCCCGGTGGTGCAGATTTTTGTGTTCTGCTCGGCTTTGCTTTTGATGCTCTGCCTCTATTGGTTGGTGGAGCGGACGCGGGTCGGCAAAGCCATGCGCGCTGTTTCGGAAAACAAGGAAGTTGCCCGTTTGATGGGCATCGACATCGATTGGGTCATCCTCTTCACCTTCGGCGTTGGGGGCTTTCTTGCTGGTTCGGCTGGTGTGATTAATGGGCTCTTCCGTCCACAGGGGGTCAATTTCTTCATGGGTTTCATACCGGGCATCAAAGCTTTCACGGCGGCGGTGCTTGGGGGCATCGGCAATATTCCCGGCGCGATGCTGGGTGGCTTGTTCCTCGGCGTGATCGAAGCTATGGGACCAAACCTGGTCTTGGCGGGTTTGGGCATTCCCGGCGCCAACCAACTCAAAGATGTGATCGCCTTCACCATGCTGGTATTGGTGCTGATCTTCCGCCCCCAAGGCATCCTGGGCGAACGCCTGTCCGAGAAGAAAGCCTAGGAGGGGCGCTATGAATTTGCTCAAATCGCAGACTGCGAGAACGGTCATTTCCCTGGGTTTGCTCTCCGGCGCATTCATTCTCTATACCGGAGCAGTGGGCATGATCGCCGCTTTCCACGAACGGGAAGTGGTGAAAGACTTCATCACGCTTGGACAGTTGATCTTGCTGCTCGCCCCATTTGTCACAGCTTTCATGATGGCAGATCGGTTGAGCGAGACCCGCGGTGGCAACACAACAATCCTGACAACATTGCTTGCTGCGGTGATCGTGAGCCTATTGACCGCGATGCCCAGCGTGATTCTGCTGCTATTCAATTCTGACGAATACCGCTTTTTGCTGGGTATTACGCTGCGGCTGATCCCTTTGATTGTCGCCAGCTACTTTGCTTGGCGATCGTATCGTAACGGCGCTGAGACTATAGTTGTGGGTGGCAGCTGGTTATTGATCGCGCTGTTATTGGGGATAGTGACTTTTTCACTGGCGCTAATCTTTGAAGTCAAGGGCGACCTGCGCTCGGTGTTGGTGCATATCAACCGCGACTGGGTGGAAGTCATCACTTTTGACAATCGCAGAGAACTCCTGACCGGGATCTTGACGTTCTGCTTCGCATCGATAGCGGCTGGTGTGGTCGGCGCAGTTTTTTATGTGATACCTAGTATCCCACGTCGCGCCTTGTTATACGGCTTGGGCGTGACCTTGCTGGTCGGCGCATTTGGTGAGACCGTGCGCCTGGTGCTGCAAGAGAACCTCGATCGAGATACGCTGCGAGAAATTTTCCAGCGCGACACATTGAGACAGAATGCCGCGATCTTGCTTTTCCTGGTCAGCACAGTGGCCGGTTTCCTCTGGGCGATGTTTGGTGAACGTGCCCGAGCAGGCTTCAGCAATATGGAAAGCGGGCAACGGCGCCGGGTGAACGGGATCGGCATGCTGATTCTTGCCGCCATTCTATTGATGCTGCCCTGGCTGATCGGGCGCACCTTGAGTGATGTGGCGGTGACCATCGGCCTCTTTGTCTTGATGGGGCTGGGCTTGAACATCGCGATTGGCTTGGCGGGTTTGCTGGATTTGGGTTATGTGACCAATTACGCGGTCGGCGCTTATATTCTGGCAGTTTTGACATCTTTGGGACCACTGGGCTTGATGAAGGGCAGCTTCACTTTTTGGATGGTTATTCCCATCGCTTTGCTGGCAGCAATGTTCGCCGGTTTTATCTTCGCGGTCCCGGTTTTGCGGATGCGCGGCGATTACTTGGCAATTGCCACCCTGGGCTTTGGCGAGATTATTGGCAAGCTGGCAATCTCTGACTGGTTGAAACCGCTGATCGGCGGGGCGCAAGGTGTTCAGGCAATCCCCAAACCTATCTTCCTGGGCACGGAGCTCAAGAACCCGGAGCAACTCTATTATATTGTGCTGGTCGCCTGTTTAGTCACTTTGTTTGTTTCGATACGGCTGAACAATTCTCGCACTGGGCGCCAATGGATGGCGATACGCGAGGACGAAGATGTCGCCACCGCCATGGGCATTGATACGGCGCGCGCCAAGTTGCTGGCCTTCACGCTGAGCGCGGCCACCGGCGGTGTAGCAGGGGCGATCTTTGCGGCCAAAGTGGGCACCGTCTTCCCCAATAGTTTCACCGTGTTCATCTCGATCAATGTGTTGAGCTTGATTATCGTTGGCGGCATCGCCAGCAATCCCGGCGTCGTCATTGGCGCTGTCGTGCTAATTGGCATGCCAGAATTATTACGCGAGTTTTCCGATTTTCGCTTCTTGATGTATGGCGCGCTGTTGATCTTGATGATGATCAAACGCCCACAGGGCTTTATCCCGTCCAAGTTGGTGATGCATGAAACCCGGACCGGTGTCAAAACAAAAATGAGCCCGGCTCAATAGCGTAGCGGAGGGGCGCTGTCATGGCGGCAGAAAACAACAAAGAACAGAAGCCGAAGCGAATTCTGGAAGCGACGGGCATGACCAAGCGCTTTAGTGGATTGGTCGCCGTGGACAATCTCGATTTTTATATCCCGGAAGACGCTATCGCCAGCATCATCGGTCCTAACGGCGCTGGCAAGACCACCTTCTTCAATTGCATCACCGGATTCTACCAGATCGATGAAGGCGAAATCCGCTTCGATGGAACCCGCATTAACGGCAAATCCCCCGACCAAATCACACGGGCAGGCATCGCGCGGACCTTCCAAAATATCCGGCTATTCAGCAATATGTCAGCGATCGAGAATATTATGGTGGGGCAAGAACCTCACCTGAAATCAACCTGGATCGGCGCGATTCTTGGTTTGCCATCAACCCGGGATGAAGATGCCCTTACCGAAGAGCGCGCTCGCGAATTGCTCTATTTTGTCGGTCTCGAAGGCAAAGGCGATATGCTTTCCAAGAACCTGGCTTATGGCGATCAGCGGCGGCTGGAAATCGGGCGGGCGCTGGCCAGCAAGCCCAAGCTCATCTTGCTCGATGAACCGACAGCCGGCATGAACCCGCGCGAGACCATCGAGACTACCGATTTCATTCGCCGCCTGCGCGATGAATTGGGCATTACTGTTGTCTTGATCGAGCATGATATGCGCGTGGTGATGGATATCTCGGAGCATATCACCGTACTCGATTATGGGCGTAAGATCGCTGAAGGGCTGCCAGCGGATATTCAGACCAATCCCGATGTGATCGAGGCTTATCTGGGGCGGGGCGCGGCAGCCAACAACAACGTCAATCTGGAAAACTGAACGAAGATGGTTAGCTGATATGGCACTCCTGGAAGTCAAAGACATTCATACCTATTACGGCAATATTCACGCGCTCAAAGGCGTCTCATTTGAAGTGGACAGTGGCGAAATCATCGCCCTCATCGGCTCCAATGGCGCGGGCAAGACGACCACCCTGCGCACGATTTCTGGTTTGATGCAACCGCGTGAAGGCAGAGTCCTTTATGATGGGGAGGCGATCTCCCATGAACGCGCGGACATGCTGGTCTCCAAAGGGATCTCCATGGTGCCAGAGGGGCGTGGTGTCTTCGCAAAACTAACAGTGGAAGAGAATCTCGATATGGGCGCTTATACGCGGCGCGACAACACGATCAATGCAGACCTGCGAAACGCTTATGAAATGTTCCCCCGGCTGGAAGAGCGCAAGAAGCAGCTAGCGGGCACGCTGAGCGGCGGCGAGCAACAGATGTTAGCTATCGCACGAGCGTTAATGGCAAAGCCACGATTGCTATTGCTGGATGAACCATCGATGGGTTTGGCGCCGGTACTGGTGGATGGGGTCTTCGATACCGTGCAGCGGATCGCGAACGAAGGCGTGACGATCTTGCTGGTCGAACAGAATGCCCACATGGCTCTACAAATCGCGGATCGCGGTTATGTATTGCAGAGTGGTGAGGTCGCTATCAGCGATAGTGCCGCCAACCTGCGAGAAAACGAGACCGTACAGAAGACCTACCTCGGCATTGACTAGAGCGCATGTTTCCAAACCCGCAAAACACCGTTACACAAGACCGGCTGGACTCCCTATCAAGCAGTCAGTTGACCGCGGTGGCTCGCATTGCTCTGGCTGATGCGGGGGCGGAAGTTCTGTCTTGGGAGTATGCGCCGGTCTATGGGGGCTTCGGTGGCGCCATAGGTGGTACAGCGCTTTATCGCTTTACTTTGCGTACTACGACAGAGCAGCCTTGTTCGCTGATATTAAAGATCCTCTACCAACGCCCGAATGAGAATGAACAGTCTCCCTATTATTGGAAACGGGAATATGAGGTCTATCGATCTGGCATAATAGATAGCATGCCAGCCGGCAGCTTCGTGACACCACGCATTTTCGCTTTGCAAGACTTTGGCGACAGCTGTTGGATCTGGATGGAAGACATCGATGATCACAAGGAGAGTTGGTCGCTGGCAGATTATGAAAATATCGGCTTGCGTCTCGGCCGCTTTAACGGCGCCTGGCTGGCGGCGCTTGCCCTGCCCGATTATCATTGGCTGACTCACAATTGGCATAGCGCGATCGTACCCGAGCTGGCAGACACCCTTGAGAGCCTGGATCAATTGCTGGAGCATTCGCTGGTTCAACTGACGCTGCCGATTGCCGCCGCAGCTGAGATCAAAACGATCTGGCAAGAGCGGGAGATATATCGTCAGGCGCTGGCGAAGCTGCCGAAAACGCTCTGCCATATTGATGCCTTCCGCCGCAATGTATTACATCGTGAGAATGACATTGTCCTGCTGGATTGGGCGGTTTGCGGGCAGGGAGCCATTGGGGAGGACTTGGTGGCTCTGGTGGCGGTCAGCTTGCATTACGCTGGCTTCTCACAAGAATACGCTGAACAGGTTGATCAGGCGGTTTTCGCTGGCTATATCGCGGGCTTGCGAGAAGCTGGTTGGCAAGGCGATGAAAAGCTGGCGCGCCTGGGTTACACCTGTGGCATGACGCTACGAGGCTTGGCTGGCGTCAAGCAAGATATCAACAACTTGATCGACGAAGCGAACCAAGAGGGGCTAATGCGCACGCATGATAACAACAGCCTCGAAGTAATCGCGGAGTTCTTCGCCGAGGTTCGGCATTTTCGCTTGCTGAAGATGGCGCGGGAAGCGAAGGAATTGCTTTCGGCTGAGCCCTCTCTCTTTTGACCGATCAGCTCACTCACACAGAAATCAATTGGCTTCAGCTGTGAATGGTCTTGTCCTTGTCAGTGGTAGAGCGAGGCGAGAGAGAATTGAGAGCAGCACTCCCAGCGCAATTAACGCCGCACCAAGCCATAGGTTGGCGGTCATTCTTTGCCCCAGGAAGATTGCGGCTAAGATAGCGCCGGCCAAAGGTTGAGCGAAAAAGAACAGCGATGCCACAGTCGCAGGGACCAAGGCAAAAGCGCGGTTCCAAAGCAGCAACGCAAAAGCCGTGGATACCAAGCCCAAGTAAAGGATCCCCAGAACGATGCCGAAGTCTAGGTTGCCGATGGGACGCTGCGCTAACTCCAGCAGGCTGATTGGAAGCGAGATCAAGAAACCGCCAACCAAGGCATGGACTGTCACGCTCAAGGTAGCGAGCTGATAGCGTTGCGAAACTTGCCGCACCAAGACCGAATACAATCCCCAAGTGATGGCGGCCAGCGCCAGAAAAATATCGCCGACGAACGTTGTAGACCCAAAATCGGCAGTCCTAGGGTCGAGAATAACCAATACACCCGCGCTAGCCAGCAGAACGGCGGCGGCATTGCGAATTGTCAATTTTTCCCGCAGGATAATCAAAGCGAAGAGAACGACAAAAGCCGGCGAAGCGCTGGTGACCAGGACGCCATTGACCGCGGTCGACAAGTCGGTACCGACGAATTGCGCGCCCAGGCTGATGCCAAGCCCAATCACGCCGACAGCGAGCAAATGCCAGCGGATTGCACCCCCGGGGACGGTGTAGCCTCTGGCTTTCGCGATTGGCAGCAAGACAAGCAAGCCGAGGGCAATACGCAGGCTCAACAAAGTAAAAGGCGGCAATACCAACAAGACGACATCAGATACTACATACATGCCGCCCCAAATGCTGGCAGCCGTTATGCCATATATTGTGCCGCGCCAGATCCCTGAATGTGATCCCAGCATGCCAAGCCACCCTCTCGTAGCGCAAACTTCAAAGATTGCCACTGATATTTGATTGAAGGCTTGCCGGCTGACAGTATAATTGGAACATAGGAAATCGAATAGTCCAACCGCAAGAGGTTCCGTGATCAACGAGAGCTTGGTTTATCTTTCCTATCATAACATCGATATGAGCTACGCCTTCCGGCTCGCCAACCTGTTGCTTCGCTACTATCGCAATGTCTGGCTCGATCGCTTCGAAATAGGACCTAACGAAGATTGGGAGGGCAAGATCCGCCAGCTGCGAAACCAGGCGACTGGCGCCATTGTGGTCGTATCGGATGATTACCTGCGTTCGCCTTATTGCCGCGCCGAATTTGACCACTTCAAAGCTCGTGATATAGCGATTACCGCGGTTATCCCCCGCGATTTCTCGACCGAACTGATCGCCGATTTCCCCTTTGACGACTGGATCGACTTTCGCCGCTGGTTTGAGAATCCCGATGATCATAGCGTGGAGAATTTGCTGAGCCGGATACCGGAATCGGCATCGGTTTTGCAGACGGGCGAACGCCTCGACTATCTGCGCGGTTTCATCGAGGAGACCGAGCTGTCGCTGGCGAAGATGCCAACTTCATGGGCAACTATGCGGAACAGCGATATATCCGGCAACAAGGACATACGTCCGCGCTTGTATCAAACCCGATTCTTGCAGGGCTGGGATTTCACGGGCTTGAAAGCGGGCAATGCTCTGCCAGTGGAAGACCTGCTGCAATGGGCGGAGGCTGAGCCACAATTCATCATCCGCGGCGATAGCGGCAGCGGCAAGACTTTCTTCGCCCGCTTGTTGGCGCTGGCACAGGCGCAAGCTGCCATACACGACGAGGGAGCCGCCCTGCCGATCTGGCTTGACTTGGCGCACTGGGATGAGCAGCACCATTCACTCGAGGCCTTCATCGAAGCGCAGTGGTCCCTGCTTTCTTTCTGGCAACATTGGTTGGAGACGCATCGCGCTTTGTTTGTGCTGGACAATTGGAATGTCTTCTGCGCTGATTATCCAGCCTTGGTCAGCAGCGTTTCCAATTGGATTGACGCTAGCCCCAAGCACAAATTTCTGATTCTATCCACCGGGCAGACAAATGCCGAGCCAAGCCTGCCAGTGCTGGAAACAAAGGCGCTGACTACCGCGCTAGCACAGAAGTTTGCCAGCGGCTACCTCACCCTGGAACAACAAAACAGCTTCCGACAGCTATTGCGTCAAAAAAGACCGCTGATTGAGAATAGCCAACTGGATTATTTGTCAATCGGCTTGGAGTTGCTAGCGAACGATCGCTCTTTAGCCTTCAGCCAATGGCAGAAAAATCCGCTGCCCGCACTGATCGCTATGCGCTCGCGGCAGCTGCCCAGCGCGTTTAGGGGTTTGCGGACCGAGCAAGTGCTGAAATTCTTGCAAGCCCTTGCCTGGTCGATGATGTTGCAAGACAATCATCGCTTCTTGCCGCGGAATTCCGCCAGCTTACAAGGGGCGGACGCCGGCATCATCGATTGCGCGCTCGAGTTGGGGATTGTCTCCATAGAACATGAAAAACTCCATTTCACATCCGAGATCTTCCAAAGCTATCTCGCCATCGAGAATCTCAAAAAAGATGGCATGGCAAAATATCTGACCAGTCCCGAATTCTCGGCGCTAGGCGGGCGTCGGCGCCAGAAATGGGACAGTTTGGCGCTGCTGGTGGTCGATTCGCTGACGGAGGAGAATCGCCTGCGCGCCATTGACAGGATCGTCGATATCGACCCCTTTGTTGCCAATATGTGTTTGCAGCGACATCCTGAGCTCTACGGCAGTTATCAACAGAGGCTGATTGCCAAGCTAGTGCAATTGTGCGCGCAAAACCCCACAGCGCAAAACGCCTTTCGTGAAGCAGTCCGTAATTTGCCAAAGCCGGACATCACTGCCGATTTACTGATTCAACAACTGGGTCATTATGACAATCCAAAGCAATTATGGCTCTGGCATGAAATCCGTGCCCTGCCGCTGGAATTGCCGATCGACTTCATCGAGACCGTGGCGGAGATCGACCGCAATTCGCCGGCAAGCGAGATCGATCAACTGGCGGGCTACCCGCTGTCGCTATCGGTGGCTTATTTGCTAAAGCTGTCGCAAGATCAAGATCTGCGGCTGCGGCGCAATGCGATCTGGATCTTGGGCGAACTCAAATACTTGCCGACCGCTCTGCCCTTACTCAATTGCCTGGAAGAAGATTGGCACGATGATGACCGGGGCGAGATCGTGCTGGCGCTGATGAAATACGCTTATTCCGATATTTTGACCCGTGTGCTGCATTGGTCGCAGGATAATCCGCAGCATCGCAGTGTTGTTATCGAGGCACTCGCCGAGCAGAAACGGCTGGTATCTAGCCAGCTGCTCGCTCTTGCCGATGCCGGGCGGCTGACGCTGAATCCGGAGTTTTATGAGATTGTCGTCAATACGGCGGAAAGCGATATTGCCCTTGGGCTGGCGCGAGTCGCCGCGCAGCAGGTGGACTTGCCCGATATGATTCAAATGGCGCTCTTAGGCAAGAAAAACAGCAACGAGCTTCAGCATTTGCTGGCTGGGGCGATCAAGCATTTGCCAAATCGCGAGGGCTTTCAGCAATTGCTCAGCGCCATAGAGCGCGTGCTGGAGGACCCTCCCGAGCCAACCATCATCGCCGGTAGCAATCTCGAAGCGCTCGTTTATGGAGAGCCGCTCTTCGACAAATCCTCGGTGGCAGCTGCGCCTACCAGCGCTCTGCCGGTTGAATTGCTAGAGCAGTTGCACCATAGCGATTGGCAACAGCGTCACCGCGCGCTCAACCGTCTGATTGACTATCCGACCGCCGCCATTCTACCACTCTTGCTTGAAGCGACGAACGATGATGACAAAAGCCTGCGGTTGGCTGCCTATGAAATGCTCTGCCAATTCGAGGGAGAACCCGCCGCCCAAAAAGCGGTCATCGCCGCCTTGTCCGACCCCGATCAAGAAATTGTCGCTGCAATTATTGATCTGCTCAAAACGGCGACCGCGGTGGATTACGAAGCCTTGATCGATTTGCTCGATAGCGATAATGCCAGAACAGTCGCCGCGGCAATTTCGATTTTAGGCGATGCGCAATATCAGCCGGCGACGGCCGAACTGAGACAACTGCTTGATGATGGAAGGCGAGCCAGCGATGATGACATCAGTCTCAGCCGACATGCGCGAGCAGCCTTGGATGCCATCGCAAATGCAGAGCCACGCCTGGAGGAATCGATTTCAGCGTCCGATGCAGAAAGCAGTAGAGACACCGAACAATCCAGAGATGCATTCAGCGACGAGGAAAAGATCACCCGAACCTTGGAAGTGTTGCGCGATGATGATTGGGGCAGGACGCAAAAAGCAGCCAAATTCTTGCGCAAGTTCGCCAAGTACCTGCGTGGAAGGGACAACCTGCGAATTATGCGTTTGCTGTGCAGCAGCTTGAGCGATGACAATTGGAGCGTGCGCTGGGCAGTGGCGGAAGCCTTGGCGATGCTGCGAAATCGAGAGGCAATCCCATATTTGAGCGAAGGACTCAATGACCCAAGCTGGATTGTACAGGTCGCGGTAGTTCGCTCCCTAGTCGAGCTGGGCGCTGTAGACAGTGTCGATCGAATGATGCCCTTGCTGCAAAGCTCGCAAAAAGCTGTGCGGGAAGCCACGGTCGAAGCCCTCGGCGAATTGCAATATGAGGGAGCGATCCCCATGCTCAGTGAAACGCTAAAACGCGACCCGGATGGTTTTGTGCGCCTTGCCGCTCTCAAAGCCATCTGCCAGATCAAGCCAACTGATGTCCGTAGCCAGCTCGAATATGCGCTCAGCGATGGTTATCTACACCTGCGCTGGTATGCTATGAAGCAATTGGCGCCAGATATGGACGAGACCGATTTGCCGCTTTTGCAACAATTGCTTCACGATGATGCCAAACCTTCCTGGGAGGAGGAATCACTGCGGGATTTGGCGATCCAGGCCTTACGACGTATCGACAGCGATGCATGCCGCGCTCTACTGCTCGCGGCGGAAAAGCAGAACGCACTATGAAAATCTTTGTGAGTTATGCGCGGGTCGACAAGCCTTATTGTATCCGCATCATCGAGACCTTGCACGCGCATGATGTCTGGTATGATCAGCGGCTTTACGCGGGCCAAGATTGGTGGAAAGAGATACTGCGCCGGCTCGATTGGTGCGATGTTTTCATCTACCTGCTATCGCCGGATTCTATCGCCTCGCTCTATTGTCGCCGCGAATTGGATATTGCCCACCGGCTGAAGCGAGACATCATACCGGTGCTGATCAACCAAGATACGGTGCTGCCAGACAACATGAAAGACTGGCAATATGTGGATCTATCCGACAATTTGACAGTGGAAAATGTCTCACAATTGTTGAATGCCATCTTGATCGTGGAACGGCAACGCGCTGCCCAAACCGCGCCGCCTATCGCCAGCGCGGCCCCCCAAAGCGACCCCATTGTCAAAGACAACCCCGTTCAATGGGTCAGCAACGCCATCGAGGCACTGGAACAAGGCGACTACGATAATGCCGTGCTTTTGTTGAAGCGGGCGCGAGCCAGCGGCTATCAATCAAAGTTTATTCGCTTGGACAAGCTGCTGCGTATCGCTGAGTCAGCTTTGAAAGAGCGGACACAAGACCGCGAAGTGGAACGCGAGTATGAGCATATTGTGGCGCTTTTCAATTTTGCGAGTACCCGGCAGATGGCTTGCGAAGCGCTGGCGGAGTTCAGAAAAGAATTTGGCGATTACGATCCCCAAAACTTGCGCCGCTTCTGCGATTCCAGCCTGCCTGCTACCGGTGAAAATCCACCAAATGGGAGCACGAACCAGCGAAATGCCCCGCCACGAGCAGACTCAATTTTGGATGCAGACAAGCAAGATGTCAGCCAAAGCCCTGTGAGACCACCAGCAAACCCGTCAGCGAACAATCCCAGACCTGGGCATAAGCAGCCGCCAAGGTTCGAGGCAATCGGCGCGACGCCGACGAACCATATCTTTGACAATAATTCAACGTTGAGCACCAAAGAAATTCTGCCTATGCTAAAATGGTGTGACATTCCCCACGGCACCGTCACAGTATCCAGCATTGTGGGAGCAGATGAAGACTTCGGCGAGAGGACCGAGCAGGTTGACAACTTTGTTATGAGTAAGTATCCAGTGACTAACGCGCAATTCGCCATTTTCGTACAAGCCGAAGATGGCTACCGCAATCCGCGCTGGTGGGAATTTTCCGCTCGTGCCCAGCGCTGGTTTAAGTCGAGCAAAGGTCCGTCTAAGTCGCATTTCAGCGGCGGCAAGCATCCGCGGGAGAATGTCAACTGGTATGAAGCGATGGCATTCGCCAACTGGCTGGCACATCAACTCAAGATGAAGATCACCCTGCCGACGATTGCGCAATGGCAGCGCGCCGCCAAAGGGGACGATGATCGCTATTTCCCTTGGGGAGACGAATATCACGAGGAACATTGCAACACAATAGAAACGGGCTTGAGAACGACAACGCCGGTCGACCGTTATCACAAAGGCGTCAGCCCCTATGGCGTATTTGACATGGCAGGCAATATCTGGGAATGGACCCTGAATACCGCCGATGCGACGGAAGAAGGGCGGGATTATCGACGGGCGGTGGCTGGGGGCAGTTTCGTCAGTACCTGTGACCGCGCCCAGACCTCCATCCGCTATTATTTGGATCCCAAGGTGCGCTATTCTTCAATTGGCATTCGGCTGGTTGGATTGACCTAGACAGATTTAGATAGCTCGTTAGTGTAGACTTGCTCGCAGGCAGAAAAGAAGGGATGATGACAATGGACTCAAGCGAACGTAGCCTGGAAGAAACTATGCCATACCGCCGTGATATGAACATCGAAATCGACCATTTATCCGTCACTGGGCACGTGGTTTTTGCCGGGCGGGATGGCCAAGTCAAAGTGCAGACGGGCGGCGATGTAGCGCAGCATACGACCCAGACTGTCACTGTCGGCGGCGTCGAGACAACGCCACAAGAATTGGATATGATGATCCAGTGTATTCGTAATATCGAAGACACGATCAAAAAAGAAGAACTCCCTAGCGAAACTCAGGAAGCCGCCATGCACGACCTGCAGACGGTTGAGCAGCAATTGACCACCAGCAAGAAGCCGAATACTCGCCTTCTGGTGCGCGCGGCGAAATCGCTTTTGCGTTTCTCCCCCGCCTTGACCGCCGCCGCCATGACGCTATTTGATCAGCCGCTGGTTGGCGCTATTCTCGCCAGCGCTGGGGAAGTCGCTTTCAATTTTCACGAGGCGATTTCGCGGCATCGATCGCCCAAGAAGATCTGATACAGTTTCTAGTGGTCAGCCGTTTTTCCATTTTGATATCGAGAGCTGCCGATGAATCAGCGCGCCCGACGACATGCTAGCGATGCTATCACAAAAAAAAACCGCGCCGGCCCCAGCCAACTGATGATCGCATCTCCGGCTGCCTGGCGCAAATTTGTCCAGAGTAATTGGTCCACCCTTAAACGACAAGCAGACCAATCCACCCTGGCTTCACCTTATCAAAAACTGGTCATGATGGTGTTCACGCCGGTGATGCCCAACCCGAGCACCAAGCTGACTTTGCTGCGGCGGTTGCTGAAGAAATTTCGTTATTGCGCGCCGTTGAGCAAACGCCTGACCGAGATCTATCGAGACCGAAATTACAACCGCACTGCCGAGGAGCTGGCTGGTGACGAGCTGCTACCGGAGCGGCTCAATGCCGATGAGTTGGTGGGCTTGGATTGGTTGATCGTTGCCACTGGCGGTTTGGATGGCTCGGCGAATCAGGGGCAACGCGCGATACAATTCGCCCGCAACCTGCTGGAAGCGATGCGCGAATATGGGGATTATCCCTCAGCCGTGCGCGTACAAGCGGGGACCATCTCGGCGGGGGGGCATGTCATATTCGCCGGGCAAGATGTCAATATTGTCGCCGAGCATTATCACGGCAACAAATCGGCGCTCAAAAATTATCTTGCCGCGGTGCGCACCGAGTGGAACATACCCACCACGGTCATTCATCCCGCCTCGCAGCATCATACACCCGCCATGTTACACCAACTGTACACACCCGTTGATATTTGGACTGACCAGCGGCAGTTCCACACCGTCGGTATTGAAGAGCTGAACGCGCGGCGTTATCAAGCGATTGAAAAAGATATGGGCTATGTGCGCGAATCGGTCTTTGAAGTCATCTCCGCGCACTCGCTGATCGTCATCACGGGGGCCGCCGGAACGGGAAAGAGTTCGCTTTGCCGCTTTATCGTCACCGCCCTCGCCTATGCCTGTGACCCGCGGGCTGAAAAGCAGGACAAAGTCAAAGGGTTGGAGATGTTGGGCGCCTCCTGGATCCATGGACCCATCTTGCCGATCTATGTCAGCCTGCGCGATTTCGCCAACCGGCAAGAGCTTTTCCCCAAATCGCTGAACGAAAGTTCATCAGAACATCTGCTGAATTACATTAAAGAAGCCACCGGCAATCTGGGACCGCATCTGGAAGCATATCTGACCCAAACCGATGTGCCGACGCATGGTAGTCTGCTGGTCTTGGATGGCTTGGATGAAGTTTATGAAGAGAGCGACCGCATCATCCTGCAGCGGATTATCGAGAATTGGGCGGATCGTTTTCCCAATTGCCGCATCATTGTCACCAGCCGCACTTATGCGTATCGGCATGATTCACGTTGGCACTTGTCAGATCGCTTCGCCTCGGCTGAATTAGCGCCTTTCACCTGGCAACAAGTGAAAACATACATAGAGCGCTGGTATGCCAATGTCGCGGAGAATCGCCCCAGCGTGCTTGGTGGGCGAGCAGTGGCGAGCAAACAGGCTGGCTTGATGGTGGCTGATCTTTACAAAGCGATCAGAGAGAACAGGGCATTGTGGCCCCTGGCGCGACAGCCATTGATGTTGGCGCTGCTCACCTTGATCCATGAGGATTATCGTCAATTGCCAGACAAGCGCGCCGAGCTTTACGAGCACACGGTTGAGCTGCTCGATCGTTGGAATATCCCCTCGCCAGCCGATAAACTGCATGAAAAATTGTCCAATATCAATTTGGATCGGATGCGGGCGGCGCTGAAATTGATCGCCTTTGAGCTACATTCGGAGCAGCAGAGCTACCAGCGTTACCCGACCATCATCGATCGGGCGCGGCTCTTGGACAAATTGATTGAGCAGCAAGCGTTTGGCGGCGGCTTGGGAGCCGGCATCGAAGACGTGCTTGAGTACCTCGCCACACGCAATGGCATCCTGGTTTCCGATGCGCCCAACTTGTATCGCTTCCCACACTTGACTATTCAAGAATACCTGGCGGCTTGTGCCTTGCTGGAATTTTATGACGAGTGCAAGATGCCAGCAGGGCTAAAAGCAGCGAGCCCGGAAGGCTGGATCTTCCCACAGAATATCGTCGCCTTGCTCTGTCATGATTATGCGCGCTGGCGCAATGTGGTGCTGTTTGCCGGCGCCATTATCGCGGCTGGCAAATGGCAAGATATGCGCTGGCATCTCATCGACGAGTTGCTGCCGAAAACGATCAACCAGGCGCTCAACGAACAAGCGCTGCACTGCATCAGCGTCGCCGCCGAGATCTGGGGCGAGAGCTGGCTCAAATCTCGCACGCGCAGCCAACACGTCATCGAGTCTCATCTCGTGCGCTGCTTGCGGCACATACATGGCGATGAGCGGATCGATGCGCCCGAGCGCGCTAACAATTACAAGATTCTTTCGCGGCTATTGCGGGGTCAGCCCGCCCGCGCTTGACACCTCCCGCGATACAGACTAGGTTATCGTTAAGGATTTCCAGTAATCCATTACCCCCTAAAGGATAAACTCAGAAAAAGGGAAGCCCATGAAGACTTTTGGCAGCGTCATTTTGCTCGTATTCGTCTTCTCGCTAGCGGCGGTATCTGCGCAAGAAGCTGTGTCTCTTGATGGCATCGTCAAACTGACGCCGATCGCCACCGGGTTCTCCCGCCCGCTATATGTGACACATGCCGGCGATGGATCGAACCGCTTGTTTTTGGTCGAGCAGAGCGGCAAGATCTGGATTCTGCAAGACAGGGTGCGTTCGGCACAGCCTTTTCTCGATATTTCACATTTGATCACCCCGGTGGCTTTAACCAACCGCTATACCGAACAGGGCTTGCTGGGCTTGGTATTCGATCCGGAATACGCTAGTAACGGCATTTTCTACATCAACTATACGAATCACAATGGCGGAACTGTCATCGCCCGCTATCGAGTTTCAGCGGAAGATCCGGATAGTGCCGTTGCCAGTAGCGCACAGATCATTTTCCAACTGGCGCAGCCTTACAGCAATCATAATGGAGGGCATCTCGCTTTTGGACCGGATGGTTATCTTTATATCACCCTTGGCGATGGCGGCTCGGCAAATGACCCGCTGGGCGCTGGGCAGAATCTGCGTTTGCTGCTGGGGAAGATCTTGCGTATTGACGTTCGTGATAGCGCGCTTTATACCATCCCGCCAGACAATCCATTCGTCGGCGATGACGCGGCGCTGGACGAGATCTGGGCGTATGGCTTGCGCAATGTCTGGCGCTTCAGCTTTGACCGCTTGACCGGCGATATGTATCTGGCCGATGTTGGCCAGAACCGCTGGGAGGAGGTCAATTTCCAGCCCGCCGACAGCAAAGGCGGCGAGAATTATGGCTGGAATGTCTGGGAGGGCAAACATATCTTCGCCGGCGGAGATGCGCCTAATCATGTGCTGCCATTCTACCAATACGGCCGAGGGGGCATGGATTGTTCAGTCACCGGCGGCTATGTCTATCGTGGCGAGGCGATCCCAGAATTAGATGCGACTTATCTCTTTGGAGATTATTGCAGCGGCCGAATTTGGGCGTCTCGGCGCGATGATGACTCAACCTGGAAAACTGACCTATTCATGCTCACGGGCACACAGATCAGCAGTTTTGGCGAGGATGCGGCTGGCGAGATCTACGTCATAGATTATGGCGGGGAGCTCTATCGCCTTGACCCCGCTTAAGCCAGCATGGGTATTTCTGTCGAGTTGGAGATGCCGGCGCGGGTTCGCTTGTATTGGGCGATCAAAGTCTTGATTTGCATCTCGATGGGATGATAGCGCTTCATCACTTGCTTGCCTTCGGTCTGCAGCTGGCGCATCTGCGTTTCCACTTGCCGCAGCTTTGACTCGAGCTTGTAATTGTAATTCTTCCAGTCGATATAGGCGAGTGATACCAACAGAATGCAAAAAGCGCCCAAGCCATACATGATCGAGGCGTAGTCGAGCTCGCCAGTATATTCAAAATAAAAGCCGACGGTGCCGCTCGCCAATACCAGCATCAGATGCAAGAACATCCGCCTTGCCATCGCGCCGCGCTTTTGACGTTTGTCCAGCTTCTTTTGCAATTTCTCGCGCCGTTGCCGCAGCCCATCCAATTCCGTACGGATATGTTCGACGCGATCGCGCAAAGGTTTGCCCTCTTCAATGAAGCTGTCCAGCCGCTGCTTGACTCGCCGCGCTTCTTGCCAGGTGTCCATCATGCGATTGTAATGAACTTCCAGCGCCTTGACTTGCAATTCCAGCGGTTGGTAATGCTGTCGATATTGGCTGCCTTCCTGTTTCAACTCCTGAATTTGCCGTTCCAGTTTTCGCTGTTTGGCGGCGGTGCGGGTACGGGGGTCTTTCCAATTGGCAATCACGATGGGAATCAATAGGGCGCAGGCGGCCGTCAAAGCAAAAGCGATCAAGCTGAAGTCGCGATAGCTATCGAAATAATAAGCGCCTACTATCCCGCTGGCGGCGATCAAAATAATCAGCAAGCTGATACGCCGCAGGACGAATATGCGCTTTTTGCGATTGTCGATCTTGCGCTGACGTTTCTCGTGCGTAGCCGTCAGCGATTCCAGCTGCAGCCGCACACTGCCTAGTTGTTCGCGCGCTGGCTGTCCTTTGGCGCGCAGGGCATCAAAACGCCGTTTGAATTGCTGTATGCGCAACCAATCATCATATTGCTCCTGATCGCCCACAAACCACTCGCCAGTCGTTTCGTCACCAAAGATGAAACGACCGAATTCAAAACTATAAGGCAGAGGTTTGCCATTGCTGAGGCAGCGTTCCAGGTCATTGACTTCATCAACCAACTGTTCATGCAGCAGCAGCAGCAGGTTCAAAGGCGCGGCGCGGCGTTTTACTTCTTCCACAGATAGCCCGTCATTGGAATCGCCCAAGCTATCGCGGCAGAGGGTCAACTCGCTGCGCAGCCGACCTAATTCCTGCCGGACGCGGCGAATTCCGGCGGCGCGATCACGGGTGCTGACATGGGGCTGAAACAAGCGCGTGATGCCGATCGCATGCATATCATCGAGGTAATCCTGCGGGCTTGATTGTTCTATCATCAGGCAAGCTATAGCTGTTAGCGCTGGCAAATTCAAATCAATAAAGACTGTCAACTTTGGTTGAGTCTAGGTCATTATAGCATATCCGCGTTACGGCATATGATAATCTGGCACCTTTGCTACACTGATATGGAAGACAGGGAGAGATTGCCCATGGATACTGTACCGCTTTACCCGCTGAAATTGCAGCCGGCTTTGCACGTCAAAGTATGGGGCGGTCGAAAACTGGCTACGCTGATGAACAAGACGCTGCCAACAGCGGAGCCATACGGCGAATCCTGGGAAGTGCATGATTCCGCGTTGGTGCTCAATGGCGCATTGCGCAGTGAGAGCTTGGGCGAGTTGACGCGGCGTTATGGCGCTGAGCTGATCGGCAAAGGCGAGCGACCGGACGGCGGTTTTCCGCTGCTAGCGAAATTGCTCGATGCGGATGAATGGTTATCGATACAGGTGCACCCGAATGACCGGCAAGCGCGAGAACTGGAGAATGCGCCGCGGGGCAAGACCGAAGCCTGGGTGGTCTTGCAGGCGGAAGCGGGGGCGAAATTGGTGATCGGGCTGCAACCGGGTACCTCACGCGAAGAAATAGCGGAGGCAATCGGCAGCGGTCAGTTGGAAGATTTTTTGGTATACGCCGAGGTGAAAGCGGGCGATGTGCTTTACATTCCCGCCAACACGGTTCACGCTCTGGGACCCGGCATTCTGCTCTATGAGATTCAGCAATCCAGCGACATCACCTATCGGCTATATGATTGGGGCAGGATGGGCTTGGACGGGCAGCCGCGTGACTTGCATATCGACGAAGGACTGCAAGTCGCTAATTTAGAGTCGCTGCCAAAAGTCAGGCATCCCGACGGCGATCTGCTGGTTGATGGCGAGTTTTTCTGTTGTTGGCGGCATCGGCTGGAGGATAGTGCGCTGCGGATTGAAACAGAGGGCGGCTTTCAAGCTTTGACTTGTATCGCGGGGAGGCTGCACGTTGAAGCGAATGGTTGTGAAGCGATCGAGCTCGGAAAAGGCGAGACTGGCTTGGTGCCAGCTTGTATTCGAGAGTTCACGATTTATGGCGCTGGAGCTGTTTTAAGATCTTGTGAGAAATCAATATTATGAGGGTTCAGTGAGATAATACCAGGTCATTTGGAGAGGGAGTATCTCTAAGCATTTGGGAATTTTTGGTGCTCGTTTATATTGTCAATCCAAGCGACCCCAGTGTCCCAATGTCTAACCCCACCCCCGGCCCAGACCCCTCTCGGTCTCCTCATTCGTGGGGAGAAGCATTCCAATTCATTTAGGGAGGCGAGGCTTCTTGCGGATTTTGGAGTTTTGTGACGCGCCCAGACCGGTCAGCACAATACACGCGGAAGAAGTCTACCCTGATTTATCAGGGGAGATTTAGGGCGCTGGAACGGGCAGATCGTCCTCAGCGGTGTCTACCCATTTTTCGCCTTCATCCACCAGCATCACGGGAATGCCATCGCGGATGGGATATTTGTAGCCGCTGTCATCACAGACCAGCCAGCTATCCTTGACCAGACGCAATTGACCGGGATCATCGCCCCTGTCTTTGTAATGCACCGCGACTGGACAGCGCAAGATTTCCATCAGTTCTTCAGATATCACTGCCATCACATTATCCTCACCCTCAGCATCAGCAACTTGATCCCAGTATAGCCGCCGCATAGACGCGCGTCAATTCGGCTGGCATTGGCGCTGTTGATTTCGCCAGGCGCTATTATAATCATGGCGTTGTGTTTTCGTCAGTCAAATTTTTCCGGCCGGCAAGTAACTTGACAGCTTAGCGGGCATCGGCTTTTTGCATCAGCGGCTGGGCTGGCTGAGCTGCTTCTCTTTGCCGAGCAATCCAGAGTGAAATGAACCGTAAGCAATCCCTCCTCATCGCCTTGAGCATCGTGGTCAGCGCCGTATTCCTGGTTCTGGTTTTGCGCGGCGTGCCGGTTAGCGATGTGGTCGAGAGTATGCGGGCTGCCGACCCGTCTTATGTCTTGCTGGGCTTCCTCTTTGCAACTTTGTCCGCCTTCACGCGCGGTGTCCGCTGGTGGCAATTGCTGAGCCGGCGGATTTCCTTGGTACAGGCGATGCACCTGGTCAATGTGATGTTCCTCGGCAATCAGCTGCCGATGCGGTTGGGCGAGGTCGCCCGCAGCGTGCTGGCAAAGCGAGCTGGCGTACCGCTCGTGACATCGGCGACCAGCATTGTGGTGGAGCGCTTGATTGATACTTTGCTGGTTGTGCTGCTGATTGCAGTGACCGTCAGCCAGTTGCCAACTGTGCCGGCTGAAGCGACGCAAAACGCCGCGCTATTGGGCTTGTTGGCGCTGGTGGGGTTCAGCGCCTTGCTGGTGCTGGCTCGCCTACCAAAATTGGCTTATCGCTTGCTCGACAGGGTGCTCAAGTTGCTTCCATTTTTGGGGAGGCTGCCGCTCAAGTCTATGCTGGGCTCTTTGCTTGATGGCTTGCAACCGTTGACGCAATTGCGCACGCTGGCTTACTCCGCCTTTTGGACGGGGATCGCCTGGTGGCTGTCGCTGCTTTCATCGTATTTTTTGCATCTGGCGTTGGGGATAGAGGTGAACTTCGCCTTGAGCGTCCCGCTGGGCATCGCCTTGGCTGCCCTCAGTCTGGCGCTGCCGGTGAGCGTCGCCGCGCTTGGTCCCTTTGAAGCTGCCATCCTCTTCGCCGGGCAACTGGTGGGCATGAGCCAGCTGGAAGCGATTTCTTTGGGCTTTCTGCTGCATGGCATAATGGTGATCAGCGCTGTGCTTTGGGGGGCGATTGGGATGCTGGCTCTCGGGGTATCGCCGGCATTTGTCTTTTCTGAGCGAGAGCAACAAGAAACCAACGACGCTTAGCCGCGCGTGAGATACTCGTGCACCAACGACTGAAAATGATGTACGCCGTTTTCTCGGCTGACCGAAAAGCGACCTCTGTCATAGGCTTTCGACTTTAAGCCGCGCTGCACCCATTCGCAAAGTTCGATATCTTCCTGCTGAATCTCGTCGCTGAAGGCGATAATCTGCTGCATGCTCTCCCAACCTTGCCCGGTGCCAGGCGCCTCGAAATACCATTCGAAGATGGTCAAGGTCTTGTCATGGCTGAGCGGGATGATGATGTTGATGGAAGTATTATCGAGGTATACATTGAGCATGACATTGGGGAAAATCCAGTAATAGAGCGCATCTTCCTCCCCCTCTCCACTGCGGACATAACGGCGATCACGGACTTCGCCGGCGTCCACCTCGCGGATTGGCGCATGCTGTTTGGAATAGTAGCGATAGGTGTCTACCCGATATTGATCATAGTCGACCTCACGAAACAAGCCCGGGTGAGCGATCGGCAAGTGATAACCCTCCAGGTAGTTGTCAACGTAGACTTTCCAGTTGCAGTCGATCAGGTAATCGCGGCGTTCTACCAAGCGCATGGCCTCCAGATTGAAACCAGCCGCCAAGATCTCGTCGGCGATGGCGCCGTAAATGGTAGACATTGGCGCGGCAGCTGGGTCCAGGTTCACGAAGATCCAAGGTCCCCAGGCTTCCACCCGCAGCGGCTGCAAACAGACTTCAGCCGGATTCCAATTTTCGACGCCTTCGAACTCCGGCGCCCGCAGCAATTTGCCATCGAGATCATAGGTCCAACCGTGATATTTGCATTGCAGGCTCTTGCGATTACCGCGCCCCTGCGCCACCACAGCCGCCCGATGCGGGCAAACATTGTAAAAGGCGCGCAGCTTATCGGCACGATCCCGTAAGATGACCAAGGGCTGATCCAGGAGTTCGCAGGTGAAGAAGTCGCCAATGCGCAGCACATCTTCCAAACGCCCGACCGGCTGCCAGGTTCTATAAAAGATCTTTTCCGCTTCCAGATCCAGGAATTCGGGCTCAATATACCAACGAGCGGGCATGGTCTCCGCACGCGCCAAATCAGGCGAGGGATTATAATCGCTCAAGTCGATGACGGTCATTCGATCTCCTTCTGGAATCCAAGTGTATGCCCTATGCTGCCGAGCGAGACAAGATCAACACTGGCTGCTATTCTGATCGTGCTAAGCCCAGCTTAATCAACCTGCCAAGTATACGCCCTTAGCCGATGAAATTACAAAAATTTTACGTTTGTAAAAACTATTATCCCTTATTTTACGTATAATGAGGTTGAGGGTGGAATTTGTCACTTGGCAAATTCGGTTTTAACTTAGCATATTGTCGGTCAAATCACCGTAAATTGCGGGGAGAAACAGCCGATGCAAGCATCATCACAACAAGCCAGTCAAAAGCGGTGGCGGCTATTCTGGGGTTTAGCTTTGCTATTGAGCATCGCCTTTATGGCAGCTGGCAGCCTGATGACATCTGGAGCCTTGGCAAGCGCTGGGGTTGGTGACGACTTGAGCAGCGAGATTAAGTCGCTGACTTCCGATTTATCATCCGATTTGTCAATCGGTCTGCTAGAAGATTTGCCACTGCCGCTATTCTTCCTCGGTAGCGGACTGCCCTTCGCTTTGCTGTCTTTGTTCTTCTTCCGGCGCAACCAGCGGGCGCTCTCCGCCAGTAGTGTGACCGATAAAGTCGAAAACAATCTCCGCCGCCAAACTTTATTCATCACCATATTGGCTTTGGTTTTCGCGCTGCTCATCTGGAATATGCGAGATGTGCAAAGAATGGTGCTGCAGCCCGGTCAGGAGGCTGGCGCCATTAATCTATCCGCCATCACTTATCCAGTACGGCTTTTTGTCACTTTCATTCACGAAGCGGGACATTCGCTAGCCGCGCTGCTCAGCGGTGGGCAGGTGCATGGTTTCACCGTGTCGCCAGATGGCTCGGGCTTGGCGGCAACCAGCGGTGGCAACCCTGCCCTCATCTTGCCGGCTGGTTATCTGGGCGCGGCGCTCTTTGGTTCGCTGCTCTTCTTTTTGACCAACCGCATCCCGCAGTGGACTCGCAGCCTTTCTATCTTGGTTGGTCTCTCCATCATCCTGCTCACGCTGAGTTATGCCATGCCCGACCAAGCCGGGAATTATACCGCGCTAATCGTTGGCATTGGTTTTGGCGTTTTGATGGTTCTCTTAGGCTGGCAGGCGCCACGGATTCTTAATGTCTTCATGCTCAATACGCTGGCAATTTTGACCGGGCTGAACGCCGTGTTTGATCTGTGGTCTCTGGTTGGCAATGCTGATGCGGGCAGGGGCGAGCTGCTCAACGACGCCGCTGCTTTTTCCCGTGACATTACACCGCTGCTGCCGGCGACAATGATCGCCTTTATCTGGGCGCTGGTCGCTGTTGCCATGTCAGCCTTGGCTATCTATTTTGGCTTGATCAAGCAAGTAGAAGGAGAAATCAGCCAAGCAGTGAGGCAAAATGAATAATGAATCGGAGTTGATACCTTTCGCGCTAAAGCCAATTTGTCTTTTCAAAGACCGGTAGAAATTTGAAATTGGAGGAGATATGTCATGTTGAGGCAATTTGTAGAACGCAAAGTACGCCGCCAGATCCTGCGCGTCTCACAAATGACAGCGGCGCTCGCTTTTGTGGGCATCTTCGTATTGTGGAATAGCGAGGCTTGGGGCGGGCTGGCGCATCCCTTGCGCATGTTCGTCAACAATGTACATGGCGCATTTTCGGCATTAGCCATACAGCTTTCCGGTGGCGCGGTCCACAGTTTCACCTTGTCGCCGCGCGGCTCTTATCTGATCGAATATCTCGGTGGGGCAGAAGCCTTGATCTTCGCCTCGGGTTATCTTAGCTCGGCAATCTTCGGGGCTGGGCTATTCTTCTTATGCAATCGGGCTCCACATTTGGTGCGTGGTTTCGCGGTGCTGCTTGGCGGCTTTACCATTGCTTTTCTGGCGCTTTTTGTCCGCCCCGATGCCACGGGAGATCTGATCTCGCTGGTCATCTGCGCTGGTTTTGGACTGCTGTTGATTCTGCTGGGTTGGAAAGGCAATGGCGATATCAACCAAATGGTATCAAGCCGCACCTTGGTTCAGATTGTCATGAACACAGTAGCGATCACAACCACATTGCACATCTTGCTGGACCTGCCCTACATTCTGCAAAGCCCCGCCATGGTCGCCGATGGCATGATTGTCAATCCGGTGGCGGCTTTTGCCGAGAGTGTCATGCCAGGTGCGTCGGTGAGCCTGGTTGCCTACAGCTGGACGGGGATCAGCATCGCGCTGCTCGGCATAGCGGTCTATTTCAGCATGATCAGACCGATGAAGCAGATCCCCAAGAATGACGACATCGTTTGATGTCCAGAAAACAGTCACAGGCAATAAGGACGCGCTACAACGGCGCGTTCTTTTCTTTTTCTAGTCTCTCTTTCCTAGTCGCTCTGGCCGCAAGGAGCCTCGCCTTGCCATAAACTTTTCAATAAACGCAATCTAATTTTCAACTGCATTGACAATCAATTTAACCTGTGTTAAAATCAATTGACAATACTGGTCATGTTTAATTTAACTGCGATACGCGATGAATTTACCTAGGATGCAACACTTGAGTCAGGATCAATCTGAAAGTGCCATCACCTCGCCCTTGCGAGAGCAAGATTGGCTGGCACCGCGGCTGGTTGTCATTACCTTAGCGGCTATTTTGCTGAGTTTCCTCGGCGAGCGTTTGGGCATCCCACCAGTGTTTGTATTGTCCTTGAATTTGACCTCTTATATCGCCGGCGGTTTCTATGGCGCCAAGACAGCCTGGGAAAACCTGCGCCAAGGCGAGATCGATGTCGACCTGTTGATGATCCTGGCAGCGTTAGGCGCCGCGGTCATCGGGCAGTGGCATGAGGGTGCCGTGCTGCTTTTCCTGTTCTCGCTCAGCAATGTCTTGCAGGATTATGCCATCGGGCGCAGCCGACGCGCGATCAAATCGCTCTTCCGGCTTTACCCGGAGGTGGCGCGGGTGAAACGCGACGGACAGCTCTTAGAGTTAAGAGTTGATGAAATCGAGATCGGCGATGTCGTGCTGATCGAACCCGGCGAGCGCATTCCGGTGGATGGCGCCGTCATCGCTGGCAGCTCGGCGGTGGATCAAAGTCCGATCACAGGTGAATCCCTGCCGGCCGACAAGACCATTGGCGATACTTTATTTGCCGGCAGCTTGAACGAACAAGGCGCGCTCGATGTGCAGGCGCAGCGCTCGGCTGGACAGACGACCTTGTCCCGCATTATCAAACTGGTGGAAGAGGCGCAGGATAGCAAGGCGCCCACCGAACGCTTTCTTGACCACTTCGAGCAGCGCTACGCCAAAGCGATCATTTTGAGTGTTCTACTTTTCATCGTGCTTCCACCTGCCCTGGGCTTGAGTGATTTCCAGAGCAATTTTTATCGCGCAATGGTCTTGATGACGGTGGCCTCCCCTTGCGCGCTGGTGATCAGTGTGCCTTCCGCTTTTATTTCCGCTATCGCATCAGCTGCGCGGGGTGGCGTATTGTTCAAAGGTGGCGCCAGCCTGGAACAACTTGCCGCCATCAATGTGGTCGCCTTCGACAAAACCGGCACGCTCACGGTTGGGAAACCGCGCGTCACCGACCTACTCGCCACGCCAGAATTTAGTGAGGAAGACCTGATTGCCACCGCCGCTTCAGTGGAGGCGCGCTCGGAACATCCACTGGCGAAGGCAATCGTGGAGTACGCATCAAGACAGTCAGTCGAGTTGGCGCAGTTACAGGATTTTGTCGCTATCCCAGGTCAGGGTGTCCGCGCACAACTTGATGGCAAGGATGTACGCATCGGTAAAGTATCGCAACTGAGCGCGTTGGCAGCTATGCCATCGCCACTGCAAGGAGCACAGGCAAAGCTGGAAAACGCGGGCAAGACCGTGGTCGGCGTCTTGCGGCAGGAGCATTGGCTGGGTTTGATCGCCCTGGCGGATGAATGCCGCTCGGAATCCTCAAATTTGATACGAAAGCTGAAAAAACGCGGGATCCAAACAGCGATGCTAACCGGTGACAATCAGCGCGTGGCAGAGTCAATCGGGGGGCAAATCGGCATAGACAGTATTTCCGCGGAATTGTTGCCGGAAGATAAGGCGCGGGTGGTACAAACCTTGCAGAGGGAATATGGAAGGGTGGCGATGGTCGGCGATGGCATCAATGATGCGCCGGCGCTGGCTGTCGCTGACGTTGGCATTGCCATGGGTGGCGCGGGCACCGATGTGGCGCTAGAAACAGCGGATGTGGTGCTGATGAGCGATCGGCTCGGGCAGCTGGCTGATGCTCTGGTCCTGTCACGTCATGCTAAACGTGTCGTCTGGCAGAATATTCTCTTTTCGTTGGGTGTGATCGCTATACTCATTATCGGCGTCTTCGCGGTGGAATTGCCTTTGCCTATTGGCGTGCTGGGTCATGAAGGCAGTACCGTTATTGTCGTGCTCAATGGTTTGCTCAGCTTGCTGGTATTGCCAGAGCTGCGTCGTGAATGGGCGCGGCGCCGCTCTCGATAAACGCTAGCGGCGGAATTGTGTATGCTCCCATTCGGCGAATAATCCTTGTAGTTTAAGCCGCTGATATTTGCCGGTGGAGGTGACGGGAATTTCTTTGCCAAAGACGACCACCTTGGGGGATTTCTCGAAAGGCATGTGCTGGCGGCAAGTTGCCAAGATGCGCTCAGTGCTGACAGCAGCGCCATCCTCCAAGACTACATATGCCCCAACTTCTTCACCATAATAAACATTCTGAAAACCGATTGCCAAAGCCACTTTGATACCTTCAATCCGCAGCATAACCTCCTCGATATCAAAGGGGCTGAATTTGACACCGCCACGGTTGATCAATTCTTTGATGCGCCCGGTGATGAAGAAGAATGGCCTACCAGCGGCATTGGGCAAGAAGAAGCCTTCGTCCCCACTGCGAAACCATTGGAATTTGAAGGTTTCGGCATTGGCATCGGGTCGCTTGAAGTAACCTTGCATCACGTTATGACCACGGATGCAAATCTCGCCGCGCTCGCCTGCTCCCAATTGCTCGCCACTGCCGTCAGCCGCGAAAATCGCCATCTCATTGGGTTCGATCGGGCAACCGATGCTGGGATAACCATGCTCCAGGAGCCAACGTTGATTCGCTTCCCAAGACAGGCTGATGGGCAAAAAGCAGGAATAACAGGTCGATTCGCTCAAGCCATAGCCGTGCAAGATGGTGAAACCAAACATCTCGCTGAACTCTCTTGCCAGCGCCACTGACAAGGTGCCAGCGCCGCAGATGAAATGGCGGAAATGCGTCAAGTCGCGGCGGCTGATCTCAGCACCGAAGATAGTATGCCCCGCTGCCCGCTCTGCTTGACCATACTCGATGAGAAATTGCAACAGCGTGGGAACCACACTGACGATGTTCACCCCCTCTCGTAGCACCCGCTCCCAAAAATGCGAGACGCTGAAGCGACGGTTGAGCACGGTTGACCCACCTACATAGAGCGGCGTCATGATCGTCACCACAATGCCATTGACATGGTGGATGGGCAGCACGCACATCGTCCGCTGGTTGCCAGTAATCGCTTGCCATTGGCTAATGCCCTGGGCATCGACAAGCAGATTGTACTGCGACAGGATGACGCCCTTGGGGGTGCCGGTCGTGCCGCTGGTGTAGACCAGCAGCGCTTCATCATCGAGTGTTGCCGTCGCAGGACCAGCATCAACTAGCGGCAGGTCGGCAGATTTGGCGCCGGAGTCATCGCCCAGGAAGGTGGTCGGGCGGTTTTTCAAGGCTTCCTGAAAATTGATCTGCGTGCCGCCGGCTGCCCCACCGACTTCAATGATCGCCTCTATATTGGGGGCGCCTTCATCTCCATCCGCGCCACTGATGATACGCTGGGCGCGCTCCAGATATTCTGTGCGGACGAAGCACAACTTAGCTTCGCTGTTGCGCAGGATGAACGCGATACGGCGATCATCTTCGGCGACATTCTGAGGGGCGACCGCCGCCCCAATCACCCAGCAGGCAAAATAGATCAACACCGTATCAATGTGGTTGAATGCGATAGTGGCGACCCGGTCACCACGGCGCAACCCAAGATCCTCGTACATGAAATTTGCCGCTTGATGCACGCGCGCGGTGAACTCGGCATAGCTGTATTCATGCCGCACGTTATCTTCATCGTAGTAGATCAAAAAGGTTTTGCGCCCCGAGGTCTTGCTGTGTAGGGAGAGCAAATCGCGGATATTGCGGAAAGGCACCTTGCGCAGCTCCGGGGGGATGCCATCTTTAATATGCGCTCGATAGAGATTTTCTTTTGTCAGTGGATCCATCGCCTGCGTCATATCAAGTCCTCGCTTGTGCCTGGCTCTACAAAAATCAGTATAACAAGATCAGCCCAATTTTCTACAAGAAATTGTCACCGAGCGAAAAAGATCAGACGACAGGGCAGCTATTGCTAGCGCAGTGGAATCTATAAATCTGGCTTATACTTTGGTAGACTGAATCGCCTTGGAGGAATTTGCCAAAGCTCCGTGTATAGGGCTGAAGGCAGGCATTTCAAAAGCGGGAGCGATAACAGCATGAGAAAACTTTGTGTCATAGGCAGCGGCTATGTGGGTTTGGTGACTGGCACATGCTTCGCCGATTTGGGCAACAATGTCACCCTGGTCGATATCGATGAGCGCAAGATCGAGCTATTGCTGGCTGGCAAGATGCCCATTTACGAACCTGGCTTGGCGGAAGTAGTACAACGCAATACAGAGGCGGGCCGCATGCACTTCAGCACCTCTTATGCCGAGGGTCTGCAGGGCGCCGAATTTGTCTTCATTTGCGTCGGCACGCCTTCCGGTGTCGATGGCGAGGCTGATTTGCAATATGTGCGCGCTGCGGCACAGACTATCGCCGAGACCATGGATCATCCCTTAATCGTGATCAATAAATCGACCGTACCAGTGGGCACTGGCGATTGGACGACTGAGATCATCGAGCGGAAACAGCCACAGCCGATTGATTTCGCTGTGGTCTCCTGCCCGGAATTTTTGCGTGAAGGATCCGCCATTGCCGATTTCATGCAACCCGATCGCACAGTCCTGGGTTCCAGCGACTTGGCAGCTGCCGAGAAAGTCGCGGAACTCTATGCGCCTTTGTCTGCGCCGGTTGTCATCACCGATATTCGTACTGCCGAAATGATAAAATACGCCTCCAATGCTTTTCTGGCGACGCGCATCAGCTTCATCAACGAAATCAGCATCATTTGTGAGCGTCTGGGCGCTGATGTGACGGAAGTGGCTCGTGGCATGGGTTTTGACAAGCGCATTGGTCCCCATTTCTTGCAAGCCGGCATCGGTTTCGGCGGATCGTGCTTCCCCAAAGATGTCAAAGCATTGGCGAACATGGCGCAAACCCACGGTATGCACCCGCAGTTGCTCAACGCGGTCATGGAGATCAACGCCTTCCAACGACGCCAGATCACACTCAAAGCGCGTGAAATGCTGGAAGGCAGCCTCAATGGCAAGACGATCGCGATTCTCGGCTTGGCATTCAAACAGAACACCGACGACACCCGGGAGTCGCCCTCGCTGACGGTGGCGCGGTCGCTGCTCAACGAAGGCGCGGTCGTTAAAGCTTATGACCCGGTCGCCATGCAAAATGCCAGCCAGGAACTACCCGGTCTATTGCTTTGTGACAATGCTTACGATGCGGCGGAAGAGGCGGATGCCTTGCTGATATTGACACCTTGGAACGAATTCAAGCATCTCGATATGCGGCGCGTACACCAGTCAATGAAGCGGCCGATCATGATAGATGGGCGCAATATGTACAATCCGGATGAACTGCGGCTGTTGGGATTCGAATATCGCGGTGTCGGACGTGGGTACAATGGCGCTGGCTTGATGACGAACGGCAGCGATTAGGCAGGTTCTCTTGAGCGAGATTGTCTCGTGAGCGCCTATTGCTGCAGGGATGTTATATCCGAACGCAAGGGTTGCCCCGCCACACCACCAACTGCGCCAGCCACAGCGCGCCCACATTGGCAAGCGATCGACAGGCAAGTTTCAAGCGGTAACTCCTTCAGCCAGCCCGCCAAGAAACCGGCGGCGAAGCTGTCTCCCGCGCCGATGCCGTCTCCGCCGGGGACTGCAGGCTTGACAGATTGCAGCGTCTCCTCGCCATTTTGCCAGGCGACCGCGCCCTCCGCGCCCCGTTTGACCACCAAGAGCGGCACACGCTCCCGCAGGAAGTTGATCGCCGTCGGCAAGCAATTCTGTCCGCTGAGGTAGAGCGCTTCTTGCTCGTTGGGCAGCAGCAGATCAAGATAGGGGAAAGCCCGTTCCAGTTGCTGATCCCACAATTCTTGCGGATCCCAATTTGTATCGAGGGAGATCGTCAAGCCGAGCGCCTTGGCACGTCCCAAAATATCGATCCAGTGCGGCAGCAAACCCGTTTGCAAATAGAGGCTGCCGTAATGCAAATGCCGCGCCGAAGCGAGCAACTCATCGCTGACATCATCGATACTCAGCGCATTAAGCGAACCGGAATAGGTCAACATAGCGCGATCATCAGCCTGAACCAGATGCACGGTGATACCGGTTCGCAAATCACGCTCCACCTTAATATGTTGCGTATCGACGCCAGCGGAAGCCAATGTATCAACTATCAATTGACCGAAGGCATCGTCGCCCACTTTGCCCAAGATGGCGACCTTCAAACCCAGTTTGGCGGCTTGGGTGGCAAAAATGCAGCAAGAGCCACCCATGTGCAAATCATAGTCAGCAACAATTTTCTCGATTTGCCCGAAGCGCGGTACGACATCGTCGTCCTTCAGGATCAAGTCGACGCAGGTATCCCCAAAGACGATAATGTCATAAGGCTTTAGCATGAAGGTTTTCGCTTTCACCCGCTGTTTTGACCAGCGCGCTACCAATAGAAGCGTTGACCGGCGCGTCCTTCTTCCCGCTCTGCCACCAAGCGCTTGGTCTCTTCATCAGCGGTGACTTCGGCGCCAAAAACATCCCACCAGATGCCCGAGCGGGGCAAGCGGCTATAACGCTCAATTTGCGCCACAATCATGCAGGAGCGCCGTTCATCGCGGGCTTCTGACAAAGCCAGTTTGAGCTCGTCTTCATCTGACACATTCCAAGCCCGCAAGCCAATGCTTTCCGCATTTTTGGCATAATCGATCGATACAAACTCGCCATCATCGAGCTTGCCAGTCTCATGATTGCGCAGGCGGAACTCGTTGCCGAGGCTATGCCCGACCAATACTTTCTGATGCCCGTGAATCGACTGAAAGCCGTCATTCTGCAGCAGGATGACCGTCAGCTTGATGCCCTCTTGCACAGCCGTCTTCAATTCCATCGGATGCAGAAGATAGTTGCCATCTCCCAGGAAGACATAAACTTCGCCAGCTTGGGGTTGCGCCAGGCTGACACCGATAGCGCCCGGTATGTCATAACCCATGCAGGAATTGCCGAATTCCAGATGCAAGATGCGACCGCCGGTCGCTTCGAAGAGCTGATGCAAGTCGCCCGGCGCCGTGCCAGCCGCGCAAACCAGCGTATCGCCGGCTCGCATAAATTCGTTAAGCGCGCCGATGACCTGTGCCTGGCTCATGCGCTCGTTGGGATATTGCACATAAATCGTATCACGTTTTTGCTCTAACCACGCTTGGCGATCGACCGCTATCGACTCGACATAGCCGGCGTTGGGTTTGATGCCCGCCTGTTTGCCCGCTTCGATCAATTTGCGCAGGGTCTCGCGCGCGTCAGCCACGATCGGCACGGCGCCGAGCTTGTGGGCATGCGCTCCGCTGACATTGATGCTGACAAATTTGACAGCGGGATTTTGCCAAGCGGAATAGGACCCGGTAGCGAAATCCGCCAGGCGCGTGCCAATCAAGAAGACCAGATCGGCATCAGCCGCGTACTTGCCAGAGAGTGGTGTGCCGGTATGACCGCTACCGCCGATCAACAGTAGCGACTCCTGCTGTAGAGCGCCGCGCCCAGAATGCGTCTCGCCCACTGGTATGCCGAATATATCCGAAAATTCGCGCAGTTCGGTCCAGGCTTTGGCATAGTGAATGCCGCCACCGGCCACTATATAAGGGCGTTCAGCCATTTTTAGCAGCGAGACCGCTTCTTCAATACGGCGTTGATCGGGCAGGCGTCGTTCAATGCGCCAGATCTTCTTGCGGAAGAAGTTGAGCGGATAATCAAAAGCGACACTTTGGATATCTTGCGGCAAGGCGATCGTGGCGGGACCGGCATCAACTGGGTCAGTCATCACACGCATCGCTTCGGGCAGCGCGTGAAGGATTTGTTCGGGGCGGGTGATGCGGTCGAAGAATTGGCTGACCACACGGAAACAATCGGTGACGCTCATATCCAGGGAAATGGGATGTTCAATATCCTGCAAGACCTGCCCTTGGAAGCGGGTAGCGTAATAATCCGATGGCAGCAGCAGCACCGGCAAACGATTGATATGAGCGGTGGCGGCGCCGGTGATCATATTGGTAGCGCCCGGTCCGATGGATGTGGTGCAGGCAAAGGTCTGGGTGCGCAGGCGGGCGCGGGTGAAGCCGGAAGCGGCATGCACCATCGATTGCTCATTGGTGGGCTGATAATATGGCAGCTCGTCGCCATATTCCCACAGTGCCTGGCTTAAGCCGCTGACGTTGCCATGGCCGAAGATGCCCCAGATAGCGGGAATGAAGCGCTGGACTTCGCCATCGTATTCGCTGAATTGGGCTTGCAGGAACTTGATCAGCGCCTGCCCCATGGTCAGCCTCAGCGTTTCCTGACGGGCATAGGGTCGAAACATTTGCGCATACTCCTTCCGTTTACTTCGGCAATCAATCCCGCGACAGACCAAAGCCCAACCAATCTAGCTCTGGTCTCGCTCGCGCAACACTAAATCTGCGGCATCGCCAATATAGCTGCTTGGGCTAAGCTCCAGCAACCGCTGCTTCTCGTCTTGGGGGATATCGAGCGACCGGATAAAATCATGCAGGCGGTTTTTACTGACCCGCTCGCCACGGGTTAATTCCTTCAATTGCTCATAAGCATCAGGAATGTGATGCAGGCGCAGAACAGTCTGCAGCGCCTCCGCCAGCACCTCCCAAGCCGGATCCAAGTCCTTCTCCAGCATCTGGCGGTCAATCTCGATTTTTTTGAGACCCCCTCGCAGTGAAAGCAGCGCCAGATAACTGTGGGCGATACCCATGCCATAATTGCGCAGCGCCGAAGAATCGCTCAGATCACGCTGCAGGCGAGATACCGGCAGCTTGCCCGCTAAATGCAACAAGGTCGCATTGCTGATGCCCAGGTTGGCTTCGGCATTTTCGAAGTCGATCGGATTGATTTTATGCGGCATGGTCGAGGAGCCGACCTCGCTTTTAATGGTCTGCTGCCGGAAATAGCCCAAGGAGATATAACTCCACATATCGCGGCAGAAATCCAACAGCACCGTGTTGAAGCGTGCCAGCGAGTGAGCTAACTCAGCCAGGAAATCATGCGGCTCGATTTGAGTCGTCAGTGGATTATGCGTCAAGCCCAGCTGAGAGACGAATTGCCGCGAGATAGCCTGCCAATCCACCTCCGGGTAGGCGAATCGATGGGCATTGTAAGCGCCAACCGCGCCATTGAATTTGCCCAGGTATTCCTGCGCCTCGATCAATTTGAGCTGTCGCCGCAGCCGGTGGGCAAAGACGAAGATCTCCTTGCCGACTGTGGTTGGTGTGGCTGCTTGTCCATGCGTGCGCGCCAGCATCGGGACAGCCGCCAAGGAATGTGCCAGGGTATCCAATTGCTCCAGCAGTTCACGCGCCTCCGGCTGCCAGACTGTGCTCATGGCATCGCGAAACATCATGCCGTAAGCCAGATTGTTGATATCATCCGATGTGCAAGCGAAGTGAACCGCGCCAACCATATCGCACAAGCTGTTGTCAGTCATAGCTTCTCTAATATAGTATTCTACCGCCTTGACATCGTGCTTGGTCCGCGCTTCGATGGCTTTGATCCGCCTTGCCGCTTCATCATCAAAGTTAGTTACCAACGAGCGGAGCAATTCCTGTTCAGCAGTGGTGAACGGACGAACATGTGTGATGTTTGCACATTGGGACATGGCAAGCAGCCAACGCACTTCCACCAACAAGCGGTGCTTGAACAGCGCCCATTCCGAAAGATAAGGCTGCAAGGGAGACATCTTGTCCGCATAGCGCCCGTCTATTGGTGAGATTGCCCGCAAATTCATCGCCACGTCTTGTAACTTTTGAAAGCTCGAATAGACATTGTACTATGAACTGGCTGACTTTTCCTCATGCGGCAAACTCGACCTGCCCTTGCCTGAAGCGAAGGTGCATAATTGTCACGACAAGCAGTTGTGAGGAGGATGGACTATGCCCCAACTGATCCAGTCGACGCCGAGAGCCGATGGCTTTCGCATGCCAGCCGAGTGGGAAAGGCAGGTGGGTTGTTGGATGCTATGGCCCCAGCGGACCGATACCTGGCGCAATGGCGGCAAACCAGCTCAGAGAGCTTTTGTCGAAGTCGCCGCGCAGATCGCCCGTTTTCAACCGGTGACCATGGGCGTGAATACCGATCAATTTGAAAATGCTCGCGCCATGCTGCCGCCGGCGATCCGGGTTCTTGAGATCTCCAATAACGATGCCTGGATGCGAGATTGCGGCGCGACCTTCGTGGTGAACGATCGCGGCGAGGTGCGTGGGGTGGATTGGATCTTCAATGCCTGGGGCGGCTTGCAGAAGATGATGTATTTCCCCTGGGATCAAGACGAATTGGTGCCGAGCAAGATGCTGGAGATTGAATCGCTGGACCGTTACAAAGCGCCGTTGGTGATGGAAGGCGGCTCGATCCACGTGGATGGCGAAGGCACATTGCTGACGACCGAGCAGTGTTTGCTGCATCCCAACCGCAACCCACATTTGTCTCGTGCCGAGATTGAGCAGCAACTGGTTGACTATCTCAACATGGAGCGGATCATCTGGTTGCCGCGCGGCGTCTATGAAGACGAGACTGACGGGCATGTCGATAATATCTGCTGTTTCGTCCGCCCTGGGGTTGTCGCGCTGAGCTGGACCGATGATCGAAGGGACCCGCAGTATGAGCGCTCGGCTGAAGCATATGATGTGTTGATGTCGAGCGTGGATGCGCGGGACCGCCATTTAGAGGTGCACAAGATACAGCAGCCGGATCCGATGACGATGACCAAAGCGGAGGCGGAAGGGCTGGATGTGGTGGATTCGGCTTTCCTACGCCCGGAAGGCGAGCGGCTGGCGGGATCCTACATTAACTTCTATATCGCCAATGGAGCGATCATTTTGCCCGAGTTTAATGATCGGCACGATCTGGCGGCGCGGCAAAAATTGGCGGAGTTGTTCCCCAAGCGAGAGATCGTCGGCATCTACACGCGGGAGATTTTGCTGGGCGGCGGCAATATCCATTGCATCACCCAACAGCAACCTGCAGCGATGCCAAGAAACAGCGAGCTAACTTGAGGCGAGGCTACCATGTCGGAATATGTGACAGTAGATGTTGAATTTGGCGAAGACGCCAATATCGCCGAACTATATATCAATCAGACGCTGACGCTGGTGGATGAAGAGCGCTATGCCAACCAGGAAGAAGGCGATCTGGGATCACCAATCGCGCAGATGCTTTTCGCCGCGGTCGATGGGATCAAGGCGCTGACGATTACCGAAGATTGTCTGATCATTCTACGAGAAGCGGGCTATCCCTGGGAAGCTATCATTGACGAGGTGCGCGATGCCTTGCGCGATTGGTATCTTTAGTTGACCTGGGTTTGGTCGCCGCCCACCTGCTTGAACATCTCATCGACTTGCCCTTTTTCGCCGGATTCCAGCACCGACAACATCTCACCAGATGACATTTTGCTATAGTCACGATTTGACCTGGGAATCGCCACTTGTGTGATCAGGCGTGACAACTCGCGCGAGCCACATTGGGGACATTGCGGATTGGCAGTCTCATAGTTTGAGACGGTCTTGTAACTGAGGCTAAAACGTTGACGGCATGTCTGGCAACGAAAGTCATATTGCGGCATGGTCATTGCTCCGTTTCAGTTGTCATCGGCTGTGCTGGCGGCTTGTGTCAGGCGTTTTTGCATCACTTCAGTATGCCCCATATCGGGATTCCACTCGTCCAAGAGCGCATCTTGTTGCCGCGTGGCGATCCACCCGCCAAGATCGCGGGCGATGCGTTCCAGCATTTTCGGTTGCACCCAGGTGGCAGTATCCACCTGCACAGCGACCGCCCCCGCCTCCAGATAATCGCGGGCATCCTGCGGTGAATGGATGCCGCCACAGCCGATGATCGGAATATCATCCGGGATTTCGCGCCGCAACCTCCCCACCATGCGCAGGATCATCGGCTTGATCAGCGGTCCATAGATGCGTCCACTGACAAGGCGGCCTGTGTGCAGGTCGCGGGCGGTACCACGCGGAGCCGCTGTCATCACCAAGGCATCTGCCCCTGCTGCAGCCAGCGGCAAGGCGAGTTGATAGCATTCATAAAATGGCAAACGCACTAGCAGCGGTTTTTCCATCCGCGCCGCCGCTGTGACCAAATCCAGCGCCTCTACCTCGCTGATGTCATCAGCCAAACCCAATTCTACACCAGCGATCTCCTCCACTTCATCGAGGATTTCGCCAGCTTGTTCGACCTGCCGGGCAGTAGTAGCGACCAGGTGCAAAATCACTGGAATGGGCAAGTTCGCCCAAATACGCCTATTTTGTTTAATCACCCGCTTGAGACCCGGATTAGGCAAGCCCGTATGCAGCAGTAAGCCCGCGTCTAAAGGAATCATGCGTGTGCCTCTCGCCGGATTCCAGGGCTCGATGGTGACGGGGTTGGTCACGATTGCCCCAAGCTTTTCAAAATTGACCAAGGTTTTATAGCGATCACCAAAACCAAAGGCGCCTGCGGCCGGCATCACCGGTGTGGATAGCACCAAGCTGTATTTTCCAGGTCGCGCAATCTCGATCGCCATAGTTGATCCCTAATTCAAGCGCAGGGTGGTCAAATCAAAGGCGGGGCCATCAATACATTGCAGCTTTGCCGCCCCGCGCATATTCAGCATACAAGCGTGGCAGGCGCCAACGCCACATGGCAACTGCCGTTGCAATACCCCGAAGATATAATTCAGCGGCAGATCGTTACGTCGTTCGCGTATCAGCTGCATGATCTCGGCAAAATATGTCAGTTCCTGCCCTTGCCCGCCCAACACAAAGACCTGATCGGCCCAACCGAGGGTCATGACCATATCGTGCCAGGTGAGATCGTCTTCCGCCTGGATGATTTCCAATTCTTCCGGCAAGTGGCTGGTATCGTATTGTCGCGCCGAACCCATCAAAATCATGGTGATACTGACCTGGCGCGCCAACAACGCTGGCAACATCATCAGCAGCGCGGCCGGCGTCGTTTGATAAGCGATCAACAGGACATTGCGAAGCTTGGGACGAAAGCGCAAGGGCTTGCCGACTGGTCCGATGATGCTCAGCAATTGCCCAGGCAAAAAATGAGAGTGCGCCGGTTGTTCGACGACAAGGATATTGCTCGCCTGAATAGCCACCGGGAACCATAACTCCCGCAGGTAAGGATCCCAATGTTGGGTTTCATAGTCTTTGTCAATGGGACGAACCAAGAGCGCCTGCCCCGGCAGCAGCGACGAGAGCGAGCGGTCGACGGCCAGCTCCAACCTTTGGTACTCACGATTGACGCGCTTTACGCGCTCGATATAGCCTTGTGTCTCTCGCATGCTTTCACTGTCCCTCTTGGTCAAATTATAGTCGGATTTGGCGACCGGGACAAAGAGACAGCGTTCGACACTAGCGATGTTTGCCCCCGCAGCTTGGGGAAAGCATCATTCAACTTGAGCGAAGCGATAGAGCTCGAATGGCTTTTCGCCGGCATCCGTCAGGCGCGCCACCAACTGGAAGCGCTCATCAGTCTCTGCCCCCAGGTAAAGCGGATCCAGCGAGGGGCGACCGGCCGGCAGCATTAAGTAGTCGATAGCATAGCGCGAAGCCAACTCCAGCGTGTCCTCGCGGGATGCCAGTGGAATTATGACAGAGGGATAACCCAAATAGCTCAAGGCAAAAGTATCCTGTGACATGAGACGCTTTTCGCCATCTCCTGTCAAATCGGGCAGCGACTCGAGTTCATCAACCAGAACCCGCATACTAGCGTAATATCGATTTGCGAATTCTGTTTCTCTCTTAACAAGAGTATGACTGCTAAGCATCAGATAAAATGTGGTGATGACGACCACGCTCCATTTTAGAAATTGCCTCTTCAAAAGCTTATTGATTGCGAGAGCCGAAAAGGGCAAGAGCAACGGGACAATGGACAAGAAAGCCTTTTCAAAACTGCCTGCTTGGCTCTTTAGCGGTAAGAGCAACGGATAGACAAGCACAGTGCCGAGTAACCAGATTAGAGGCGCCCCACTCAGCACCGGTGGGCTAGCTTCTCGCTTTCTAAATAGCCAAAAGACGCCGGCTGGCACTAACAAGATCAAAGGCAATTCCAGCGAAACCGCAATCTGCTTTAGAGCGGCGGCGAATTCAAACAGGCGCTTGGCAGCGAGCTCTGTAAAGGTCTGGCGCTGCAACATCGATTCCAAGCTGATGGGGATACCGTAAGCGTAATGATCTGCCTGTTCCACCATAAAAAACATATGGCTGGTTTCAGCTGTGCCCCAGAGCCCCAATTCCTGCTGATTGCGCCAAAGCCAAGGGACGACGACAACTAAGAAGGCTAAAGTTATAAGTGCAAAGGCGCCAGACAGAGAGCGCAAGCGCAGCGCCTGGGTAGTTTGCTGGGAGAACAGCGCGAGAACCAAAATGAGTGTTGGGAAAAACAGAAGTGAATCATTGCGCGTCAGGTAAGCAAATCCAACAAACGCTCCACAGAAGACAAAGCTGATCTTGCGCCAGTTTTGCAAGCCATCCCTGAGCAGCAGAAAGGCAACACCGATGAATGCCATGTTCAAAATCGTCGTATCAGTGCGCAGGGAATTCCAAACGATATCGGGCAAAAAGGCAGCAAATAAGGCGGGGATCAGCGCATCATCGTCGGGGAGATTCAACTGCTTGCCAGCTAAAAATGTCAGTATCGGTATCAGGCTTCCAATCAAAATGAAGACCGTCAAGGCAGCCTGGGGAGTGACCCCGCCCAAGCCAATTCCCATCGCTGCGGCTATACCTGTCATCGGCATCCAATGATCAATAGGATGCACTATCTCGGCGGGTATGTGACTATAGTGCCAGATATAATCGATGGTGAAGCCTTGTCCCTGCGAAAGTCGTCTGCCCAGGTTGAAATAATGTACCGGATCATGCAGACCTGGATTCTGGATCAGCGGCAAAAGGGATAAGCGAAATAAGAGAGCGACTAAGATTATCGCCAACAGCTTGATTCGGGTTGCCTTCATCATTACGCTCGCTTCGCCAGTCCACCTTGCCTTTTGCGCGGCACGATACTACCATTTGCAGGTTACTATCGCTATTGTCAGACGGATAAGTAATGGCAATCGACTCACGTTACAAATGGTGCTTAGGGGCTATCCTGCTGATTGCCATGCTCTTGCGCCTGGCATACGCAATACCTCAACCGACTTTGTCTGCGTTCGACAACGCAGGCGGAGGTGACAGCGGATGGTATCTCGCCAATGGTGCTGGCTTCTTTAGCGGGCAGGAACATGGCAGAATTCGCGGCATAAGCTTTTACAACTCGACGATTGACATACCGCCATTTTACATCCTCTTCACGGGCTTCGTTCAGGGCTTCCTGGGCGAACATGAGACCATTATCGCTATCCGCCTGGCTCAATGCTTGGCATCGGTCGCCAGCATCTACCTCGCTTGCCGCATCGCTAATGCCATATGTCGCGACCGCCGCGCCGGGTTGCTGGTCGCCGGTTTAGCGACATTTCATCCCGCAATGGTCATCGAGCCGACACAGATCGCTACCGAATCATTTTATATCTTTTTCTTGGTTATGGGCTTATGGCTTTACATCGAACACTTCCTCAAGCCACCGGGCGAGCAGGCGCCTAATGATCTCCATCCAACCTTGGCATTGACATTGGCGGCGCTGGCACTCGGTTTGGCAACCTTGACACGCGGCGTCTTTATGCTCTTTCCTCTGTGTCTGATTTGGCATTTGGCATTGCTTGGTCGCCGTCGGCGCATAATCAACTGGCGCGGCAAGAGCCTATTGTTGCTTACGGTTTATCTCGCCATGATATCGACTTGGACGCTGCACAACCTGGTCTTGTGGGATCGCGCCATCATCGTCAGCGACCAGTTGATGCCGGCGATTTGGCGCGGCGCAGAGAGCAGAGATGGCTCGCCAAGAGAAAACGATGCACTGCTCTTGGAAGGCATCGAAAATAGCACAGCCGATGATTGCGAGGTCGATTGCAAATATCGTCATCCATTTGAGCTCTACCTACAGCGGATTCGTGAGATTGCCCTGGCCGACCCCGTTGGACTTCTGGCATTACGAGCCAATGAACTGCTTTATTCGATCCTGCAACCGCATGGAACAACAGCTTTTGGCAATGTCAGCATTATGGCAGCTGCCCGCGAGTGGGTGACGCAAAGCCGCTCCTTGGATGGGCTGCTGGAGATAATTCAGATTGAAGGCTTCACTATCAAATTGCTGACCTGGATTTTCCATTATATTGGGATTGTGCTCGGTTTGCTGGGCATGTTTTGGTCGCGCAGGAACTGGCACAATGCCCTCCCATTAATCGCATTCCTTGGCTATACAATTTGCATACATTTCATCGTGCTGGCTTTGCCGCGTTATCTTTTTCCCATCGAGATTGTCTGGCTCATTTTCGCCGGTATAGCAGCGATTGGGCTGTATGACCGCTGGCGAGAAAAACGGCATCAGCCATCGGTCTAGCGCTACCAGAAAAGCCCTGCCGACCCTGTCTGACTTAGCGAAAAGCAGATCAACCTAGATACAAAAAGGGGGAGCCGATGGTGAAAATATACACCAAGACCGGCGACAGAGGCGAAACCGCTTTGTTCAGCGGTGGGCGTGTGCCCAAGCACCACCTGCGCGTCGAAGCCTACGGTACGATAGACGAGCTCAATTCGGTCTTGGGCTTGGCAAGAGCTGCCGCACCAAGCGAGCAAGTTGATCTTTGGCTGAACACGTTACAGAATCAACTCTTTCATCTGGGCGCGGACTTGGCGACCCCGCTGGATGCCAAAGCGGATTGGATAGCTCGGGTCACAGAAAGCCAAGTGGAGTGGCTGGAAACGACCATCGACCAGATGAGCGAATTGCTGGAGCCGCTGAAGAACTTCATCTTGCCGGGCGGCACGCTGGCAGCAGCGCAGTTGCAGGTAGCGCGCGCCGTTTGCCGCCGTGCCGAACGCTTGATTGTCGCCCTGGCGGAACAGGAAAGCATCAGCGAAAACACTATCGCCTATGTCAACCGATTGTCGGATTGGTTGTTCACAGCAGCGCGCTACGAAAATATGCAGGCGGGCGAAGCAGAATCCAAATGGACCTTAGGATCGTGACCACAGGGGGATGAGGTGCCGGAGGTGGGAGTCGAACCCACACACCCGAAGGTACACGAGTTTGAGTCGTGCGCGTCTGCCAATTCCGCCACTCCGGCTTGCAAGTGAATAGTCTACGATGTACTGTGGCGGATGTCAATGGCGAGCAATATCAGGGAGTGTTGATATACAGATTTTGCTACGCCCAAAGCATTAGCATGGGAGCGCCAAACAGGAATTGCCGAGTTTTCCCGCTTTCCATATGACAGAAGTTCAGCCTGCTCACAAGCTACCAATGGAATTGATATGACACGCATCGCCAACTTTTGCCCGATCTGCGGGCAGAACCTGATCCAGTCAGAACACAGCGGGCGGATTCGACCGTATTGCGAAGCCTGCGCCCAGCCGATCTATTTCGACCCCAAAGTCGCTGTTGTGGTCTTCATCGAACGCGACAGCAAGGTTTTGCTGATACAACGAGCGGTCGATCCCGGCCGGGGCAAATGGGCGCTGCCAGCCGGTTTCGTCGATTACGATGAAGCACCGGAAGCTGCCGCTATCCGCGAGACTTTGGAAGAGACAAATCTGCGAGTGAAAATCGACAAATTACTGGCGGTCTTTCCCAAGCGGGATGGGGGCTTGGCCGATATCGTCATCGCCTACAGCGCCTCTGTTCTTGGGGGTTTGGCAAAAGCGGGAGACGATGCAGCCGCTGTCGGCTGGTTTGGGCCGCTGGAGCTACCGCCTTTGGTTTTTTACCCCTCAATTACCCTGACGGGGTTATGGCGTGAAGATCGGCTAGATTTATGAGCAGGGACACAGCATGCTTTCCATAGGTGCTGCAATCAGCGAACCTCGGGCTGGATACCAACTAGCTTCATGATACGCGCGGCAAAAGCCAGCAGGTAGCTATAGACAAGAGTCGCGCTGACGCGGGTCGCGTTACGACCGTCCTCCAGAGATTGGTAAATCGCCCGTGATTCTTTGAAATGACGGCGGGCACCAGCGAAATCCCACTGAGATTGGCAGATCGTACCCAGAGCGTATAGATAGCGCGCTTGGTAAGCGGGGTTTGCCACAGCCCGCGCCATCTCAGCCGCACGACCATAATAGGAGCTAGCGAGATCGGGCTTTTTGCGCAATTCCTGCCATTGACCAAGCATCCCCAGCGTGTACATCTCATAGGGTTTATGGCGCACATCCTGTGAAAGCGCCAGCATCTGGTCAAAATAAGTGCGCGCCTCCACCAGGTCATTTGCCCCCAACATCGTCATAGCAAGCGTGTAAAGACGCATGAATTCATGAAAAGTCGCTTCCAAGCCACGGGCGACCTCCAAAGCAGTGAGTTGCTGCTCGATACCGCGCTCAAAGGTATCGCTGTCTTGCGCCAGTACCAAACCCTGCTGCCCAATAATGGCGCTTTCCAACAAGCGATCTTTGGCTGTTTGCGCCTTTTGTAGCGCGACCAACAAGCCATCATTGGCTTTTCCCGCGTCGCCTTGGCGGATGAAGGCGTTGGATAGCAGCAGGATCGCCCGCGCCTCCAACTGCAAGTCATTGATCTCACGCGCGATATCGATGGCCTTCCAGGCATGTTTGTTGGAATCGCTTGGATTGGCGGCAATCTCGCCCAAGCCCAGCAAGGACTGACCGTAACGACGCATATCCCCGCCTTCAAAAGCGAGGTCGACCGCCTTGCGATAATCATCAAAAGCTTCTGCGGTTTGGAAGAAGCCCTCGCGGGCGACCCGCGCCCTGGTATTTAAGGCATCGATCATCAAACCGACCGAATGAATCTTCTCCGCGCCTTCAATAGCTTGGTTGACATAATCGCGAGCGAAATCAAAATGCCCCAGCGAACACTGCGCCTCCGCCAAGCCCAAGAGCGCGATGATCTCAATAATGTATTGGTTCTGCCGCCGCGCCATGGTTAGCTCGACATGGCAGCGATCGACAATCTCATTAAAGCTGCCGGCCTTCATGAGTTGCTTGATGTCAGAACGCAGGCTATCCGTCTTTGTCGGCATAGTACCTCAGCTTGGGTCTTCCCAAAATATTATACGCCAGATGACAATTTTTGGTTCGCATAATTCGCCAGTGGTAGTCAAATCCAAGCTATTTGTTGCCAAGCCGAGCCAGTTTTCGTAGCCACTGCGCCAAGGCAATCGCCCACCCCATCGATTGCGCCGGAGAGAACCAAGTGAGAAAAGCATAGAATCGCCGTTGTCGCGCTTCTGGTTGATAAAGGTTGGCGGCGCGCAGGAAATGCCGTCTCGCCTCTCGCCGGTTGCCCGCCTGCCACAAATAGAGAGCGTAGACATGATGCCTGGCAGCTAGCTTATGATCGAATTCTGCCGGGGACATGCAGCGCTCCCAGCCATAGTGGCGGGCATTTTCTACGGTCTTCAGCCGCCCCAGAGCGCCATAGAGCTTGTCATCGGACATCATGTTGTTGTGCATGCGACGATAGACAAGACGTTGGTCGAGCCCCTGAAACCTAAATTTAGCCGCCAGACGCAACATCAGATCCCAGTCTTCTGCGCTTCGGAATTGGGGATCATTGGCAAAGCCGCCGACAGCCCGCAAGGCTTCCGCGCGATACATGCTAGAGCTAATCAAAATATGGCAACCGGTCGTCCGCAGCAATTCACAAAAGATATCGTCAGAGAAATGCTCGAAAGGCGGTGTCTTGACCGGCGTACAGCCATCACTCGCGACAAATTGGAAATGCGTGTACCAGACCGAAACCTCTGGATGCTGTCGGAAAGTATCCAAGCCGATCTCGATTTTGCTCTGATGCAATTGATCATCGGCATCGAGGAAGTGGATGAACTCGCCATTGGCGGCGGCGATGCCACGATTGCGCGCGATGCCCGGTCCCCGGTTGTCTTGATAGAAATAACGTATGCGATCGCCGTAGCGCTCTCGCAAAAATGACTCTGTCCCATCGCTGCTGCCATCATCCACCACGATGATCTCGCAATTTTGGTGGCTTTGCCCCAGGCAGCTTTCAATCGCATCAGCGATATAATGCCTGCGGTTGTAGGTGGGGATTATTATGCTGACCAGGGAATCATTTGGCGTTCGCAGATCCTGCATCGATGATACCATCTTCTTGTGCCATTCTTTCCTTGAGTCGCTCACAGTAAGCGCTAGTAAAATGGGCTGCGGATTGTTGGGTTGCCACCGATGGTGCCAGCAATCCAGCCGACGACATTGCGCGCCGTCTGTACTTGCCACCAGCGATATCCCTCATTTTCGTATGGACCAGCGATAATAGCGACATAATCCCCAGCAACCAACCAGCTAATGACTTGACTGCTTGTTGATGGCGACTGACGCACATTGAGAGAACCGACAATGGTCCGCAACTGCTGACCGGGATAATACTCGTTGCCGATGACAACGGCTGAAGGGATTTGCCCGGGACCAAAAGTATCACGGGAAAACTGTGGGTTATTGGCGAGATTACTGGAATCCGTGACCGCCGCCCCAGCGACCTGAACAGTATACTGCCTACCTTCCACCGTTAGCACCACCGCGCTACGATCGGGATACCAACGCACTTCTTCCGGCGCAGCATTGCCAATAAATGCAGAAAGTTGATTGCCTTCGCCATCGTAGAGCGCTAGCGGTCCGCTGCCTGGCGTGCCGGGGCGACCCAGAGCACGGTAGCCGCCGGTTGGCAAGCTTACGGCATCGCGCAGCCACAATCCCCACGACGACGCATTAAAGATGACTCGTTCGCCGGAGAGATCGTTGTTGACCTCGCCGATGATCACAAGGCCATCAGGGCGGCGGCCGCTGACAGTGATCCCCTGCCCAGCCGGATTCCAATAGCCATAATCGTAACGGACAAAAGGCGGCGCGTTGTCGGCGTATTTGGGATCAAGCTCTGCCTGCGCGATCGCCAAAGCATTGCGCCCTTCTTCGGGCAAGTGCAGTGTCAGCAGCACTGTATTTCTGCCCGACACAGGCGACCATTGCACGCCTATGGTCTTCCAGTATTTCGCACTGCTGGGGGTGACAAAATCACAAGGTCTGTAATTTTCCGCTGCGCAATCGCGGATGAGCTGATAGGTAGCGCCGTGGACGGGGTCAATATAGGGCTGCCAGAACCAGACACCGGCATTGCTGTTGTCCAATCCTTGAGGCGGGTCGATGCGGAAACTGAATCGTTCTCCATCTGCCGACCAATCCAATTCGACGATGCGATTCTTGTTCTCTTCGATGCTGGGCACAGAATATCCCGGGAAATAGGGCGAATAGGTCATCTCCCCTTCTTGCGCCACCCCCTTGGGTTTATAAAGCAGTTGCCCGCGATAATCCGTCCGCAGAAAACTATCGGGGGCGGTCGGATTAGGCAAAAAGAGCTTGACTCCACCTTGCAGCTGCAAATTCTCGAAAGTGAAAACTTGCCATTGACCCACATTGTAGAGATAAGCGGAGGCGCCAATCGTGTTGAAAGTGGTCGGTTGCGCTACCGGTGGCGGGATCGGCGGACGCAGCAATTCTGGCCGTACCGCGACAGTCGGCTGGAACAAAGTAGCGGTGGGCGATGGCGTCAACGTTGCCCCGCCATATTGCCATTGCGGTGTAGACAGTATCGGTGTGCTGAGCAAGAAAGGACCGACATTGGGGCTGGCAATGAGAACCGGCGCCGTCGCCTGTGCTGGCGGGGCGGCTATGGTATTGGTCGGCAGCAAAGTTGGGACCGCCGTCCAGGTCGCTGGCAGGGTTGGTCGTGGGCGCGGGGTAGCCAAGAGCGCGGCGATCTCTGTCTGGTTAAGCGTTGGCAGGGGAGTGAATGTCGGCGGAAACAGGTCGAGGGAGGTGGCGGCAGCGCTCACTGTTGTCGTGGGCGCAGTTTCTTCCACGCTCTGTGGCTCGCTGGTAAGCTGGCTTTCTGTGGCTGTTGCCGTGCTGGTCGCTGTCCTGGGCAGGATACGCGTCGGGCTCGGTTTGCGAGTTGGCGCTGATGTATTTGTCGCTGTCGGTTTCTCTGTAACGACCGCTGTCGCAGTGCTTGTGCTAGTCGGTGTATCGCTAGCTGTTGGGGAATCGGTATCGCTGGGTTTTGCTGTTGCGCTTTGGCTTGGCGCTGGAGTAACGGTCAGCGTGAAGTTCTTGGTTGGGGTCGGCTGATCCCGCAAGACGCGAGTGCGTGTTGGCAATTCCCTGATAGCGGTAGCTTCAGGTGTGCGGGTATCAATGGATACCAGTGTGAGAGTGATTTCGGGGCGGCGCAAAGTGCAGGCGCTGAAGACAAGCGCCACAATAAACAAGGCAACACCCTGGCGAAGCCGCACCTTCTACTCCCAAGCCACGCAGCAACATCATTATTACTTATTCATTGATTATAACAGTCATGAAGAGATTTGCGCCCTACGGCAACCTGCGGAATGCCGCCGTTCCGGTGACAATGCCACTGTGGAATGTGGGCATGAATGAGAAAAGGCGGAGAAAACTCCCCGCCTCGCGTTTAAGTCTGCAGCAGCGCTTCGATTTCGGATGTCATTTGCTCTTCATCGATGACCCCAAACCAGCGCCCGATGATCTCGCCATTGGCATTGACCAGCACGTACTGCGCCTGCGCGGTGATATTCAATTGTCTTCTGATGTCGTTTAATGAGGCATCGTCGAGATCGAGCAAGACAAAATCGATGCGCCCGGCAAATGTTTCTTGGAGCCCGCTCACGGCGGGTACATTGCGGCGACAGGTCGGTCACCAGTTGGCGAAAGAATCATAAAAAGTAAACTGAATGGCGGCGGTAACCGGCTCGGCTACGGCAGCTCCTGCCGAAGCATCTTCGACGGCAGCGCCTTTGCCGGAGCCAGATGGGCCAAAAAGCATTGACTGGATCGCCGAACACCCGCTAAAAGCGAGGGAGCCGACCAGCAATAAAACGATCATTCGAATGGAAGTTTTCACAGACGCTTCCTCTCTCAAATTGCTCTCAACTTTAGCATACTGCAAATTGCTAACAAAATGGTTACAAATGAGTTCTCCCGCTATTGAAAGATTCAGCGAGAGCAGCCGCGCGGGTCCCTTGATTGGGAAAAATCAATTGCTGGTTCCAGCAGCCAGCTGCTGGGCGAATTGGATTTCCGCCCGACGCCGGCGATAGGACAGAGGGGATGTGAGCGCATGTGAATCAAAGTGAGCGACCAATTCCGTCAGATAATCGTGCAGCGGAGTGTAGCCAATCCCCAACTCGAATTTGCTGCGGCTGTTTTCCAGGGCGCTCATCCAGCGTTCGCTGAAGGGGGCGCAATCTGGCAAGAAGCCATTGGCGATCAGCTCGTCGCGTTTCGCTTGGATGCTATGCAGCTCTGTGTTCATGATCTCCGCCAGCAGCGATAGGAATTCTGCATGACTGAGGTGCTCGTCTTGGGCGATATTGTATGCTTCTCCCTTGCCATCGCCGGTTTCGATGAGGCGCATGATCGTCTTGACAACATCCAGCCCGTATACGTGGTTCAAGATATTATCCGGCGTTTCTGGCACCAAGATGGGTCCGCCATCACGCAAGCGGAGATAATAGTTGAACAGCCGATGATAGGGGTCGCGGGCGCTGTTGACCATCGGCAGCCGCAAAATGGTGAAGGGGAACTTCGAGTTCGACCATTCGGCATGTAGCTGATCTTCAACTTCACGCTTTTGCATGCCATAGCGCCACTCCTCATAAGCGTAGGAGTTTTCTTTGGGCGCTTGCATTAGCGGTCCCTCATAATCCACTTCTCGGAATGGGCGCTGAATATCTTCCCGCACCAGGTAAACTTGCCCGCTGCTGAGCGCGATATAATGCTCCAGATTATCGCGAAACAGGTCGATGACCGTCTGCGCTTCTTCCCGCTGATAAAGCACAAAGTCGATGACAATGTCAAATGATTTCGCCTGCAGTGCCCGGCGCATCTGCTTGTGATTATTGCGATCGACGTGTAAGCGGTGAATCGACCGTGGCAGGTCTTCCTTGGTGATCCCACGATTTAGCAGGGTTAAGTCACTGCCAGATTCAAGCAAATGGCGCGACAGGTAATAGCCCATGTTGCGCGTGCCGCCAATGATGAGAATTCGTTTTGACATGTAAAGTTTCCCAAAACAAGATGCCGTTTCTTCTTTAGCTCATTGTAACAGCATAAACGATTTCCTCGAAGTAAATCGAAGAGCTTCGTACATAACCAACAAGATGGTAAAAGGCGCTGCCGTGTTATTGAGCAGCGGATATCGAGAGGCGGCTGGGCTTGAGCTTGGCAATGCTCACAGTTTGCAGCACTTCCGCCTTAGTTTACCCTTGTGGCGCTAGCCAGCTTATCGCTATAATCAGCACTTGCAATGCAGAATTCCAACGGAAGGCCCCGTAGCTCAATTTGGCAGAGCAAGCGACTCTTAATCGTTAGGTTGAAGGTTCGAGTCCTTCCGGGGTCACAGAGCGATATCCGCCAGGATACAAACAGCTAAATCCACTGGAATCAACCGATGGCGCGTTTGAGGGCGTTGACGTAACCCATTTTCATGCGCTGGCTAATATCCGCCATCGGCACAAACATTTCGGCTCCATGGAACATCCCGGCGTAGACTTCCAGGTCGGTCGGTATGCCGGCTGCCATCAGACGCTGGGCGTAATTGATATCTTCATCGCGAAAGAGATCCAGCGTGCCGACGGTGATGAAGGCTGGCGGCAAGTCACTCAAGTCTTTCGCCCGCGCAGCCGCCGCATAAGCCGATACCTTCTCCGTCCCATGTTCAGCGCCAAGATACATCTTCCAGGCTTTGTGGGATACATCGCGATTCCAAACTGTTGGATGGGTGATCTCCTTGCCCGAAGCTGTCGCATGGGTATCGTCAATCATGGGATAGATCAGCAATTGCAACACCAGAGCGGGACCATTGTTGTCCCGGTTGTAAAGAGCCAATCCAGCGCTCAAGCCGCCACCAGCACTCGCCCCACCGATGGCGACGCGCCCAGTATCCACACCAAGATCGGCAGCATTATCGACCAGCCAATTCAAGCCGGTGAAGCAATCGGCAATGCTTTCTTTGTAGGTCGCTTCAGGCGCGAGCCGATAATCGACCGAGACCACAGTGCAGCCGACCTGCTCGGCAAAAGCCAGGCAATAGAAATCATCGCGCGCGGAACCCACGATGTATCCGCCCCCATGGATCCAGAGCAAGCCTGGTCTCGGCGCAGGGGTCGGCGGCTGGTAGAGCAGGATCGGGATATCGCCATCCGGTTCCGGGATCGTCTTCTCTTCGATGAGTACATCGGTTGGTGGCGGAGAATCCCCCGCGGCGGACATCAATTCGTCCATCATGGTCCGCGCCAGAGGCGGATCGTCTCCAATAGCGATGAAAAGCTCGGCAGGGAAGATATCTAACGCAGGAGCTAATTCTGGGTCGACCTTGTCGATAAAGGACATCTTAAGCCTCCAAGTAGAGCTGGGGAAACAAGTATTTTGCGCTTATTACTAGGTCTATAGAATATCGCCATTCAGCCAGGTTGACAAGAAATCAAGCTTTTGCAGCCAGCAGCCGAACCTGATCTTGACACTGCGCAAGCGCTGAAAGACAAGAGTTGCACCGTCAGCACCTTTGCGTTAGATTGCGGAGACAGCCGTTTCACAAGCAACTGGAGAGGCGCAATCCATGAGAATTACAAGAATTGCCGCTTATCAGGTCGACCTGCCATTGCACGAGGGCAGCTATAAATGGTCCGGCGGCAAATCCGTCGAAGTCTTTGACAGCACCATTGTTCAGGTTGAAACCGACAGCGGTTTGGTTGGCTATGGCGAAGTTTGCCCTTTGGGACCTTTCTACCTGCCAGCTTATGCCGAGGGCGTGCGCGCCGGCATCAAGGAACTGGCGCCCCATTTAATCGGCTGTGACCCCAGACAGCTTTCCCCGCTCAACCGCCGCATGGATGCTGCGCTCAAGGGGCATCCTTATGTCAAATCCGGCATCGATATGGCTTGTTGGGATATCCTGGGCAAGGCGACGGGACAGCCAGTCTGCACCTTGCTGGGCGGGAGATATGGCGCCGATTTTGTGCTATATCGCGCTATCTCTCAACAGTCGCCGGAAGAAATGGCGGAGAAAGTGTCGGGGTATCGCAGCGAAGGTTATCGGCGATTTCAACTGAAGGTGGGCGCCGATCCACAGATGGATATTGAGCGCATCCGCCAGGTCGCTGATTTGCTGGAGCCGAGCGATAAATTGATCGCCGATGCCAATACCGGCTGGCTGATGCACGAGGCGGCACGCGTTGTGCGGGCGGTAGACGATGTCGATGTCTATATCGAGCAACCCTGCCTGAGCTATGAAGAGTGTCTGTCGATTCGCCGGCGGACCTCTCATCCCTTTGTCTTGGACGAGGTGGTCGATGGGCTGGAAATGCTGCTGCGCGGGCAAGCCGACCAAGCGATGGATGTGGTCAATATAAAGATCAGCAAATTTGGCGGCTTGACCAAAGCCAGCCTGGCGCGCGATCTTTGTGTCTCGATGGGTGTGGCGATGACCATCGAAGACAGTTGGGGTGGCGATATCACCACGGCTGCCATCGCGCATTTGGCGCATAGTACGCCGACCGAATTCCTCTTCACCGCCACCGATTTCAATAGCTACGTCACCGTCAGCACAGCCGAGGGAGCCCCACAGCGCGTGCAGGGACGCATGGCAGCATCCAGCGCAGCTGGCTTGGGCATCACACCTAGATGGAATGCCATCGGCAAACCGGTTGTGGATGTGAGCTAGAGATCGGCTCGACAGACGATGCCAAGTAGGAGCGCAATCAATATCGAGCAGCCTGCCCAGCTCTTGGCTTATCTGCGCCATAGTGGCTTGATCGAGGCGGATGAACAACCGGTGTTGGAAAGGCTCGCTGGCGGGGTGAGCAACCGCACAGTTTTATTGGGGCGGGAAAATGGCGAAAGCTGGGTACTGAAACAAGCACTGCCTAAGCTACGGGTGGAAGTGGATTGGTACAGCGCGCCGGAACGTATTCATCGTGAAGCCGCTGGTTTGCGCTGGCTCAGTAAAGTTATCCCCGGTCATGCGCCAAGTTTTGTCTTTGAAGACCACCAACATCATATCCTGGCGATGACCGCTATTCCAAAGCCACACATAAACTGGAAAATGTCGCTGCTGAATGGAGGAGCCAACATCGCTGATGCCCGCTCCTTCGGTCGGCTTTTGGCGAAGATTCACAACGCAAGCGAGCACCATCCGGAGTTGGCGCAAGATTTCGCCGAGCGCCGCTTCTTCCAGGAATTGCGCCTGGAACCCTATTATAGTTACACAGCCTCACAAGTCCCTGAAGCCAGTGCATTCTTGCAGCAGTTAATCAAAGATAGCTGGGCGCGGCGGCTGGCGCTGGTGCATGGCGATTACAGCCCCAAGAATGTTCTGGTGTATCGCGGCAATCTCATCATTCTGGACTACGAGGTGATCCACTTTGGCGACCCCGCCTTTGATATCGGTTTCTCGCTGACGCATTTGCTCAGCAAAGCCCATTATCTGCCCAGCCATCATCCACAGTTTTTGAGCATGGCGCTGGCATACTGGCAGGCATATTTGAGCGATTTGTCTCCCCGGCTGCAGGGGTCAGTGCGGGACTTTGCCGTTCGGCATAGCTTGGCTTGCTGCCTGGCGCGGGTCGCCGGACGGTCGCCGCTGGAGTATCTGGATGAGGAACTGCGCAAGCGACAGAAACAAATTGTGCTGGAACTGCTCGGCGCGGATATTTCAGACATCCCCCAGCTGATTCACGCTTTTAGGGAGAAATTGGCAGAGAGCCATGAGTGAGATCAAATCCGTTTCAGCCATGGAGATTCTCGACAGCCGGGGCCGCCCCACGATCCAAGCCTTCTGTCAATTGAGGGACGGCGCCTTGGACAAGGCTTCCGTGCCAGCGGGCGCCTCCACCGGTGCGGCCGAAGCGCTGGAATTGCGCGATCAGGATGCAAATCGCTATGGCGGTTTTGGCTGTTTGCGGGCGGTCGCAAATATCAATGGTGAAATCAACCGGGCGATCGCTGGGAAAAGCTTCACAACCCAGGCTGATTTGGATCAATTTCTGATCGAACTCGATGGCAGCGCCAACAAATCTCGCTTGGGCGCTAATGCAATCCTGGGCTTGTCTTTGGCATTTTGCCGGGCGCAAGCCGCTCAACAAGCGACAGCGCTGTTTAGACATTTGGCGCAGCTGGCGGGGGCGGCGCCGCGCTTGCCCCAACCCATGATCAACCTCTTCAGCGGGGGCCTCCACGGCGGCGGGCAAACAGCGATTCAAGATCTGCAGATTGTCGTGCCGGGCGCGACGGGCATCAGCAAGACCTTGGAAGTGATGTCGGACATCTTTCGAGCGGCCGTCCAACTGATAGCCGACCGTTATGGCATGCGCTTGCTGACCGCTGATGAGGGTGGCTTGGCGCCGCCTTTCCCCACTTCGGAGGCGATGATTCAAGCGGCTGTCGCGGCAATAGAAGTCGCTGGTTACCGGCCCGGGGAAGATGCCGCGCTGACCATCGATGCGGCTGCCTCGCAGTTTCAAGCTGGCGGGCGCTATCAGATTGATAATGCGGCGCTAGAAACTAAAGAAATGGTCGAGCTGATTGATAGCTGGTGTCGCAAGTATCCGATCATCAGCATTGAAGATGGGCTTGGCGAAGTGGATTGGGCCGGCTGGCAACTCCTGTCCCAGCGGCTGCCAGAACCTGTCATGGTCTTGGGGGATGATCTGCTTTGCACCAATCCAGCGCGGATTCAGCAAGCCATCGATCAGGGAGCCGCGAATAGCCTGCTGCTCAAAGTCAACCAGATTGGCACGCTGACCGAGGCGCTGGAAGCCCATCAACTGGCGCGAGCGGCGGGATGGCAAGTCGTCGTCAGCGCGCGAAGTGGTGAAACAGAGGACAATTGGCTGGCGGACCTGGCGGCTGGTTGGGCTGGCGACTATATCAAGGTGGGTTCGATCACCCAATCCGAGCGCTTGGCAAAATACAATCGCCTGCTATATCTGGAGCAAATGGAGGGCTTGAGCCTGTAAGTCCGCTCTGTTAGCCAGCGAAATGATGAAGCTTAATCCGGCGCGATTCAAAGCAAGGTCGAAAGCAATCCACCATCGATGCGATAAAATGCGCCGGTGATGAAAGAGGCATCATCGCTAGCCAGGAAGAGCACCAGCTTCGCCACTTCCTGGGGCTTACCTACCCTGCCAATGGGATGCAGCTCTCCCCAATCTGTGATCATATTGGTTGGATTATCGGGTCCAAACAAGTTGGCGGCATCGTCAAGCATTGGCGTATGGATAGAACCGGGCGCGATGCAATTGCAGCGGATATTCTCACGCGCGTGATCCAGAGCGACGGTGGTAGTGAAGCTGGTGATCGCTCCTTTGGATGCGGCATAAGCAGCGACTGTCCGCTGGGATGCTACCGCTTGCGCTGACGATGTATTGACGATAGCGCCACCGCCACGCTTACGCATCTCCGGGATGCAATATTTGCAGGTCAAAAAGGTCGCGCGCAAGTTGATATTGATCTGATAATCCCAATCTTCAACCGGTTGATCAACCACAGTGCCATAGCGGACGACACCGGCATTGTTATGTAAGACATCGATGCCGCCAAAGGCCGCCACTGTTTCACGGGCCAAACGCTTGACATAGGCTTCATCGGCGATATCCCCCTCGACATAAATCGCCTGTCCGCCGCCATCGATGATGATCTGTCGTGTGCCTTCACCAGCCGAAGGATCGATATCGGCGATCGCCACGCACGCCCCCTCTTCAGCGAAAGCGATAGCGCAAGCCCTGCCAATTCCTTTGCCCGCGCCCGTCACGATGACGACTTTGTCCTCAAAACGCAGAGACATGAGTTCTTCGCTCCTTATCACTTCAGCATTACATTGCCGGCAGCATCGATATGCTCCAAGCCATTGTGCGATTGATAGAAGACCGCCTTTAGCTCGATTTCTTTGGATTCGCCCGGCGCTAGCGTCAAATGCGAGCCAGTCTTTTCCATCGCCGCCGTCAAGCCCTGCCCGGGAATGGTCGAAGCTGGTTCAATCGCGATGACGTATGAGCATTTGTAAAACGGAAAACCGGGAGAGGAATTGAGTTCCTGCCAGAACCAAGCATAAGGGAAAACGGATAGATCCCAGGTCAAGCCAATGCCGATGCCAAGTTCCGTATTGGTGATGCCATACCAGCCGGTTTGAAAGTCCTTCAAATATGCCAGCAGGTCCCGCGGTTGATCGGGAGCGGGCACCCGCGACAGATCCAGATCGTCCGCCATCGACCAGTGAAAGGCGCGGTCCAGAGGCAGGGGATTCGCGGCGCCGATATAAGCGTCATCTGTGAGCAGAGTCTGGGCATCGGTATCAATCACACAATGTTCGCTGAGAAAGGGCGCGCCATAAGCTGGGTGATGGCTCCACATACATTCCATCGCCTCGCCAGCATGATTGGTGATGCGCTCGCGAATATGCAAGATGGGGCTACCGCTCTCAAGTCGCATCCAGCGCTCAATGGAATAGGGGCTGCGGGATAAGCGGACGCTGAACTTCACTTCGAGCGCCGCCGAGCTTGCGCTGACAATTTCGTAATCCCAGGCTTTCATCGATGCCTCACCATGAAAGCCAAGCTGAGCGCCTTTGTAGGTGTTGTGGAAGCCACCATTGGGGAAGAGCACTTGCCAACCACCGGCGTAAGCTTCTAGCCAGGCTGTTTGGGAATCGAAGGCGGAATCGAACCCGCCGGCGCTTTCTTTCATCCCCCAGGGCGCCTTCCACAAGACATCGATATTTTGTGGTTTATAGATTAAGCGATAAAGGTCAGCGCCTTTATCCAAGAGAATGGTGGTCGACAAAATATCGTTTTCGATCTTCAAGGCGCGCATGGTTCTGCCGAGTATGATCTCCTTGGCTTGGCAGGTCATATCTTATCCCCTCATCATTTCAAAGCGCCTAGATGCGGATGGTCAAGCCACCATCAGCCACGATAGCCGCGCCGGTCATAAAGGAAGCGGCATCGCTACACAAGAACAAGGCGACTTGCGCCATCTCTTCTGGCTGCGCGACCCGCCCCAAAGCGTGCAAACCGCCCCACTCTTCGATGGCGCTGCCAGGGTTAGCGGGGCTGAACAATTTGGCCGAGCCACGCAACATGGGCGTATCCACAGAGCCTGGGCAGAGGCTATTGACGCGAATATTGTCGCTGGCATGGTCGAGCGCCATTGTGCGCGTCATGGCGATCACCGCGCCTTTTGAGGCCGAATAGGCCGCCACATTGGGCTGGCTGCGCAAACCCTGCACCGAAGCGACATTGACAATCGCTCCCGCCCCGCGTTTTGCCATTTCGGGAATACAATATTTGGCGACCAAGTAGACGCCCTTGGTATTGACCGCCAGCGTGCGATCCCAAGTGTCTTCATCGGTGCTGACCACCGAGCCGTAAGTTTGGATGCCCGCGCTCGCCACCAGGTAGTCAATCCCGCCAAAAGCCGTCACCGCTTCAGTAGCGATACGCTGGGCATCAGCCGGTTTGCTGACATCGGCGACGAGGGCGATGCCTTTGCCCCCGTTCGCCTCAATCTGGCTGAGCCGATCATTGAGCGCCGCCTCGTTGACATCAGACAGCAGGACCTGCGCCCCTTCCGCGGCGAAGGCAGTGGCGGTGGCGCCACCAATCCCGGTGGCAGCGCCGGTGACCACTGCCACTCTGTTTTCAAATCGCATATCGAGTTCTCCTCCTTGCGCTTGCAATTGTCCAAGATTGTCGCACAAATGCGTTTGGATGTCGAATGAAATTGCTTGGCGCGGGTCATAGCCGGTGAATACATCACCCTGCCCCGCAAAATCGTCGGAGAAATCGCTTCAACTCGAACTATCGTTTTAGCGCAGATTGCACTAAAGTCTCGCTGGAAAGCCGATTGAGGGAATGAAAGCGCAAGGCATGGTCAAGACGGAACAAGGCAGCAAGAACGTCTTTAACATCAGCAAGCCAGGGCATTATCGCTGCCAAATCTTCCATTATCATCGCAAGCTCTCTCGTTTGTATCTCAGTATTTACCAGGGGCGGCGGGCTGAGCCAGCCTTCTATATTCTGTTTTCCGATGTCGCCTATATTCAAGCGCCGATGAGCTGGCTGGGCGCCGACTTTGAAATCGCCCCGCGGCAAGAGTGCATCGCTTTGATGCTACAAGCCGGCTTGGTCGGGGAAGCGATCCACCAATTCCCCGATGCCTACGCATCCATAACCGACTACTCGCGCTTGTATCGCCTACAGTCGCCACAGAGCGAGATCCGGATCATCGCCAGCAGCGCCGCCATCCTCCAAACCATCCCTGCGGAGATCCAGTGAACAACTGGCGCGCCCAGCTTGCGCAAGAGCAACCGTAAGAGCCATAGAGGCCGGGTTAGATATGATATAATGCCCAAGTGCTTCAGCTGCCCCTTAGTCCCTTGGGAGAGATATGAAACATCCACCATCGCACCCCCCCGATCCCCGCGCGCCGAAACCCTCCTTGAGCGTGGTCATCCCTTGTTACAACGAAGTCAACACCGTCAAAGATCTGGTGATGCGCGTACTGGACGAGGATATCGTTGACGAAGTGATCATCGTCGACGATGGCTCAACCGATGGCACCAGTGAGGTGCTGCGGCAAATCGAGACGGAGGGACATAGCAAAGTCACCATCATTTCTCACGAGCGCAACCTGGGCAAAGGCGCCGCGCTGGTCACCGGATTCAAACAGACCAGTTCAGATGTCATCATCATCCAAGATGCGGATTTCGAATATGACCCGCGTGAGTATTCCCTCTTGTTGAAGCCGATACAAGAGGGGGTCGCCACGGTGGTCTATGGCTCGCGCTTTCTGGGCGGCACGCGCAAAGCGATGAATTTCTGGAATATGGTCGCCAACAAGAGCTTGACGCTAATCACCAATATTCTGTTTAACGCCATCCTGAGCGATATGGAAACCTGTTACAAGTGCTTTCGCCGGGATGTGGTAGCCAACATGAATATCAATGCACGCGGCTTCGAGTTCGAGCCGGAGTTTACCGCCAAGGTGCTGCGCCAGGGCATCCGCATCGTCGAAGTACCGATCTCCTATTACGGGCGCGAATACGACGAAGGCAAAAAGATCAAATGGACTGACGCGCCCATCGCCGCCTGGACCCTGTTCCGCTATCGCTTTTTTGACTGATATGCCCTCTAGATGAGACTCCTGGCTAACCAGCCAATAAGAGCTGCTTACATCGGTCCCCGCCGATCAAGACCATGATACAGGGTACACATGCTGGCGTCATAACTGCGCTGTATCAGACGGGTCTTGATGAGCTGGCAGCGTGGGTTATCCCAAAGGTCAGTATGCTCATACGGGTCTTCCTGCAAATCGTAGAGCTCGCCCAAATGGTGATTGTGGTAGAGGATCAACTTGTGCCTGCCATCAAAGTACATCGTTGCCACCGAGCCATCCGGCAAATCCAACGCATCAATGTATTCGCTGCGGACATAATCACGATGTTTATCCGGCGGCTGTTTGCCGGTTAAGATTGGCAAGAGCGATCGACCGCTGATGTAATTCGCTATTGGCAGACCACAGACTTCCAGCAGCGTTGGCACAATATCGGTCAACTCGACCAGGGCGGCACTGCGCAGGCCGGTCATAAATTCGCCGCGCCAAGACCAAATCAAGGGGACGCGCACCAAGCCTTCATAAAAGCGGCAGCCTTTTTGAATCAACCCATGATCGCCCAATGCCTCGCCGTGATCGCTGGTGAAAATGATGATGGTATTGTCGCGTTGTCCACTCGCTTCCAGTGCAGCGATGATCCTGCCGATCTGGTCATCAATCAATTTGATCATTGCAAAATAGGCGGCAATCAGGGTCTGGGCATCGCGTTCTCCCGCTGTTTCCGTTTCCGCTAATGATGGCGCGGGAGATTGCGCCAAGATTGGACTCTTGATATCGAGAGCAGCGGGACGGCGGGCTGCAGACTGGAAATCGATGGCTGACAATTTCGCCTGTTGCGCCAGGTCACTCTCACGAAAATGCGGCGGCCTCACTTCAGTCGGCGCGAACAGATCACGATAGGCTTGGGGCGGATTAAAGGGCGGATGGGGGTCATAGATATTGACGCTGGCGAACCACGGTTGGTTTTGATTCGCTTGGATGAACTCGATGGTCTTCTCGGCGCACCAGGTAGTCTGATGCAATTCCGCCGGGATGCCAGCCCGCTGCTCCGTCAACTCCGCCAAGACAAAGCCTTTAGACCGCAGCCAATCGGTATAATCATGTCCCTTCTGCCAGTCATCGCGCGGGGCATGGCTGTATTGCCAGTAACTATAGCCATCATCCGCCCGGTTTTCGATGCGGCGATAAGCGCTGGTCAAGTGCAATTTGCCAATCAACGCACAAACATAGCCATGATCAGCCAGCTGCTTGCTAATCAAAGGCGGAAAATTGGGGAAAGCCGGGTTGCCATTTCGATTGACCCGGATGGAGCTGGGATACATACCGGTGAGGAAGCTAGCCCGGCTTGGCGTACAGATTGGGCTCTGGCAATAAGCACGGTCAAAGGCGACACCTTCCCGCACTAAACGATCGATATGAGGTGTGGACGCGCTGGGATAACCGAGCGCGCCAATGGTGTCATAACGTTGTTGATCGCTGCAGATCCAAAGTATGTTGGGGCGCTGCTTGGTCATGGTTACGTTCTCATATTTCAGCTGGTGCCAATGGGGACGACTGCCCATCGCAAGATGCCCCTCACCGAGACGAGGGGCATTGTGAACCGGGTTGACCACATAAGCCGCATTCTGTCCGTCCGAGACGTGGGAATCATCTATCTGGGCTCGACGTTGCCACCGAGCTCAAGCGGTGTACCCGACGCTTGCTACGGAACGAGCCGCTCCACGGCGTCTGTTTCACCTTGCTCCCGATGGGGTTTGCCCAGCCAGCCACATTACTGCCGCTGCTGGTGCGCTCTTACCGCACCTTTTCACCCTCGCACCAAAATCGATGCAATCTGTTCTCTGTTGCACTTGCCGTCAGGTTACCCTGCCCGGTCGTTAACCGGCATCGTTGCCCTCTGGAGTGCGGACTTTCCTCGACGGGCGTATGACCCGCCGCGATTCCCTCGGTCAACCCGATGCGCTTATTGTACCGCAAATTGCGGGGCTTCAAGGATGTTCTATATCCAAGAAAATGGCGATGCTGGCTTAGCGGTGGGGGAACGTTGAGCGGCTTGGCTTGCCAGGCTCGGCAAATTATCATAAGCTACAGACATGTCCACTTAATGTGAGTTGCATTATGAGCGCTGTCAGCAATACCAGCGGTAGCAGACAAAGACAATTGCACTGGCGCAGCCCGATCTCGTCAGACACGCTATCGACCTTGGTCGTCGTCAGTGTGCTGCTGCTGATCCCCCTGTTGACATTGGATATCGTTGGCTGGGCGATAGAGCTGGACATCATTCTGCCGGTCACGCTGTTTAGTGCAGTCTTCGGCTTAATCCTCGCGCGCAGCAAATTTGGCGAATTGACAGCGCTGGCTGTTAGCTTTTGCTACAGCATCGTGATCTCTATCCTGGCTGCCGCCATCCATTTGGACTTACCTTTCCGTCAAGGGATCATCGAAGTGCTCAACCGCAGCTTCCAATGGGTAGCCGATGTATTCAGCGGTGGGATCAACACGGATGAGTTGGTCTTGACTTTGTTGGTGGCGATACTTTTCTGGTTTCTAGCATACAATGCCAACTGGCATATCTTTCGCTTAGATCGTGTCTGGGTGGTCATCTTGCCGCCGGGGCTGATCCTGCTAGCGAACATCGTTTTCTTCAGCATCGATGAAGCACTGGATGTCCATCTCTTCGCTTTTCTAATGATGGCGCTGGTGCTGATTGTCCGCTCAAATTTGAACAGGCGGCACTGGGATTGGTATATCCGTGGCGTTCGCGTGCCAAGGGTCTTGCGACGGCAATTCGCCATGATTGGCATTCTGCTCTCCTTGCTTTCGCTTGCCTTCGCCTGGAGCATACCGTCCAACAATCTGCAAAACCGCCTGGACACTTTTCAAGAATTTCTCGCTTCCGACCCGATCCAGCAAATGGTGGAGACCTGGAATCGGCTATTTGCCCCGCTGGAAGGCGATGGACCCTTAACCACCGATTATTACGGTGCTGATCTGTTGAATTTGAGCGGCGCCGTCAGCTTGGGCGATGATGTCGTTTTCACAGTTGACGCGCCACTGGCACCCTATCGATATTATTGGCGTTCGCGCATATTTGAGCGCTATATCAATGGGCAATGGTCACCATCGGCGGATTTGCGTTTCACCGATCGGGCAGCGCCATTGGAAGTGACGATGAATAGCGAAGTCATCGGAGCGAGAAGACAACCAGTGTCACAACGTTTTACCATCGGCACATCCAACTCGCGCATATATTACGCCGCGCCGCAACCAGAAAGTATCGACAAGCCAGGACGCATCGATCTCATTTATACCGACAAGCCAAATAACACCTCGATGAACATGTCGGTGATACGCCCATTGAAAGTGTTGCGCCGGGGCGAATCTTACACGGCGAACAGCTTGATCAGCATCGCCACGGCTGATGAATTGCGGGGTGCGACCAGGGATTATCCCCCTTGGGTCAGCAGTGCCAATCTCTATATCGGCGCGCCGAACACGCGGGTTCTCGAATTGTCGCGGCAGATCGTGGCTGAGGCTGGGGCGGTCAACCCATACGATCAGGCAAAAGCGATTGAAAGCTGGCTGCGCCAAAATATCAGCTACAACGAATCGATTAGCGAGCCGCCACCTGGTGTGGACACGGTGGAGTGGTTGCTATTTGACGCGCGCGAGGGCTACTGCACCTATTACGCCACTGCCATGATTGTCATGCTACGGCATTTGGAGATTCCAGCGCGTTTGGCCGCCGGTTTCTCACAAGGAGTATACGACGCCAACATCAGCCAATTTGTCGTGCGGGAACGCGAGGCGCATACCTGGGTAGAAGTTTATTTCCCCGGCTATGGCTGGATCGAATTCGAGCCGACCACCGCCCAAGTGCCGATCCATCGCGAAGGTGATGAGCTGGCGCAAGAACGGGACGTCCCTCTTAATCCAGAGCCAACCATGAGACCGACATCAGCGCCGACGCCAACAACCAGCCCCAGCCCAGAACCCAGCCAGGAAGCACGGGGACAAAACCTGACAGAGCCCACCGCCACATCAACCGCCACGCCGGCTCCCAGTCCATCGCCCACGCCTGCCATCTTCCCCACAGTTCAACCGCCGATTTCCCCGAACGATCCACCGCCCTTGAGCTTGCTTCAACCAGCCGTCTATTTCGCCCTGGTTGTCATCTCGATCTTGTTCCTGCTGACGGTCGTCGGGTTGCTGCTTTTCTGGTGGTGGGAGTGGCGCGGCTTAGGAGAATATAGCCCAATTACGCGAGCCTACGCGCGTTTGGAACGCTATATCCAGCTACTCGGCATCAATACCAGAAGCGCGCAGACAACCCTGGAAAAGCGCCGCGAATTACAACAGCGGATTCCAGCGGCGAAAGAGCCGATTCGTACCATCAGCGATTTATACACTTACGAGCGTTATGGCGGGGGCAGTCAAGATCCCAATGCGAATAAGATGCTGGCAGATTCGGCTGAAAAAGCTTGGTACCGCACACGTGGCAATATCCTGCGGCGCTGGTTGCGGCGCTGGATCCCCTTCTTTCGGGGCGACTAGCTAATGCTTCTCGATCACGACAAAATGTGAAAGCCCCCAGCTATCTAGGGGACCGCCTTCAAAACGGTGCAGCAGATCGCGCATCAGGACAGCCGGCGCACCTAAACGGGCGATTATATTGTCGTATCCGCCATAAATCCGCCGGTGGTGTACAATTTCCGCCCCGTGCAACGGCAGCAGGCTTTTGAGTTCCGCGAAGGTATAGGCGCGCACATGCGGCGCCAGTTGATCGCGCAGTAGCTTAGGCAGATAGTTTATCAGTGGCGCGTTGCCAAAGTGATAATTGCCCCGCCAATAATACCCGTGGGTCTCAAAAGGGTACCAACGATTGGGGCAGAAGAGCAGAATCCGCCCGCCAGGCTTTGTGACGCGAAGCATTTCGGCGAGAGCTCGCTTGTCATCGTGCACATGTTCAATCACCTCATGCGATAAAACAGTGTCGAAACTGTCATCGCCATAGGGAATCGCTTCGCCCGCTGCCACTAGGGAATTTGGTATTGCCGACTGCGCAGTTTGGACGCGGTCGAATTCGATATCAAAGGCTTCCACCCTGGGCGTGAGGCGCTGACGAATCTGCCGCGCATACAAGCCCAGACCACAACCAGCGACTAGCAAACGACCCTCCCCCAAACGCGCCCACTTCGCCATCATTTTCAGGCGTCGTTCTTGCCCAGCGCGCCAGACATAACTCGGCTCGCCACGCAACGATGCCAATTCTGAATGACTCATGCTGGTTTTCATGTGGGGCGCATCAACTACCTTGGGCGAGTGACAGCAGATAGTGATAGAGATTGCGGGAGCCGCTATTGCTCAGGCGATCGGTAGAATATTGATGACTAGGACCCAAGTCACCGCCAGAGCGAACAAAGGTGATGAAGTCCCCTTCGGAGAGCGCAAAATCCAACAAGCTGATTCCTTGGTCACTGCCTTCTCCGCTGGCACCGTGACAGTTGCCGCATTCCAGCGCTTGGTAACGTCCCAAACCACGTTCGACTTTTTTCGGATCCAGTTCAATAGCGATAGGGGCAGCATCCTCGGTAGTTTCGGCTGTTTCCTCTGTCGATTCGTCAAAGATCGGTGCTTTGGTGGGTTCGACAAATGCAAAGGTGGGGAATGGAGTGCGGGTTGGCGGGGGATCAGTAGGTACGGCTGTCGGCTGGTTATCGCCACTGCTACAGGCAGATAACGCCAAGACTATTAGAAGCAGGCAAAGAAAAATGTGGAGGTATTGGTTGCTCTTCATCGTTTTCTCCGATTATTCGCCACGAGCGGGATCGAGCGCTTCCTGCAAGCCATCGCCGACGAATGAAAAGCTCAACATCGTCAAGGCGACCAGCAGCGTTGGGAAAAGTGCCAGGTGATAATAAACGATCACAGTCGACGACTTTACACTGCCACCTACCATTTTACCCCAACTCGCGGTTGGTTCAGTAATGCCGATACCCAAAAAGCTCAAACCAGCTTCGGCGAAGATAGCCAGCGGCACGGCAAAAGTGAAGGAGACCAGCAGCGGGGTCAATGAATTCGGGAGAATATGGCGGAAGATGATTTGAAACTCCGATGCCCCCAAAGCCCGCGCCGCCTGTACAAACTCGGTCTCGCGGAATTTGAGGAATTGTGCCCGGGCGATGCGCGCTGGCTCAATCCAGGAAGTGACCGCCAAGACAAAGATCACATTTCCCAAGCCGGCGCCGGTGATGCTGATCAGAAACATGGCGAAGAGCAAGGCGGGAATAGCGGTCGCGATTTCAATCACGCGCAAAATAGCGAAATCCCAAATTCCGCCACGATAGCCGGCGATCGCCCCCAGTGGTATGGCAAAGCCAAACGCGATCAAGGGGACGAGCAAGCCAACAAAAAGCGAGGTACGCGCGCCATAGATGAGCCGAGTCATGAAGTCTCGCCCGACGCCATCTCCACCAAGGATATGATTCGGGTCTTGAAACGGTCGCATGCGCACAATCGAGAAATCAACTTGATTTAAGCCATAAGGAGCGACCACTTCGGCGAGCAAGGCAATAGTCAAGAGCAGCAATAACAAGATCGAGCCCATCATCGCCAGGCGATTCCGCAAGAAACGCCGCAGGGCATCACGCAAAAGCGAACGCTGCTCCAGCTGTTCCGGCTCGTCCGCTTGCAAGATTGGCGGTTTGACTTTCGCTTTCCCGCTCATCAGGCTCCCTTTGTCTCACCCAGGCGGATGCGTGGATCGATCACAGTGTAGAGGATATCGGTGATCAAATAAGTCAAGCCCCACAATAAGGCGATTAATAACACCAAGCCCATGATCATCGGATAATCACGATTGAAGATGCTAGTGACGAAGAATTTACCCAAACCAGGCACGCCATAGACCACTTCGATGAAGAGCGAGCCGGTCAAGAGATTGGGGATCTGTGGCAGCAGCACCGTAATCATCGGGATAAGGGCGTTGCGGAAAACATGGCGCAGCATGATGAAGCGCTCGGACAAGCCTTTTGAGCGCGCGGTACGGATAAAACCCGCCGTGAGCACATCGGCAAAGCTCGATCGTGTATAACGCGAGACCAATGCCAGCGGCGCCAGGGCATAAGTCAAAACGGGCAGAAAATAATCCCAAGATAGAATAGCGGCGCCATCAGGGGTGATAGGACCAATGATCCATTTGCTCTCTATGCCCCAGCCATTTTGAAAGCCAAAGATTAGCAGAAACCAAGTGGCGATGATGAAATTGGGCACGGCGATGCCCGCGGTTGCGATGAAGGTGACGAGATTGTCGATAATGCCATTGTGATAATAAGCCGCGATGATCCCCAGTAGGATGCCCAAGCCGAATGAGAGCAGAATGGTATAGAAACCGAGTTGAAAAGTGACGGGCCAAATGCGGGCGATCAATTCAGCAACTGGTGGATTGCCAGCCACGGAAAATGAATTACCAAAATCTAATTGAAGTGCGCTGGTGACATAATTGATATAGCGGATATGAATCGGCTTATCGAGCCCATATTTGCGTTCCAGATTTTCCAAAGCAGCGCCAGAGTATCCCCGATCCGCCAAAGTAAAGGGACCACCCGGGACTAGGTTCATCAAGACAAAAACGAATATTGAGACAACAAATAAAACAAAAGCCAGGGACAAGAGCCGGCGAAAGATATAACCGATCATAATCCGCGATCACTCTCTGGCATTGGGTTTCTCGAAAAAGCGAGGTACATATTGCCAAGTCGGCTGCCATAAAGGCGAGAGCGGGCACTAGACCCGCCCTCTTTGCAAATTCGTGGCAGATCGTCTTGTGATCAGCCTCTAGTCACTACGATGTGTATCGTAATTCATGACTTCTTCGGTGATGTAATACTCACCCCAGCAATGCTCGTTGCCCCAGTGGGTAGTGGCGATACCTTGACGATCCGGCTCCCAGCAGTTACCCGTGGCATTGATATACGGCTGCCACAGATCACCCTGGATGCGATGGACCAGGAAGATGCCGCCAACATCCTCAACCAGAATCCGTTCCGCCTCTTGATACATAGCGATACGTTCGGCCGGGTCGCCGGTGAAGACATTGGCTTCCCGCACGAGGTTGTCGAAGGCTTCGTTACGCCATGAGTGACGCCCTGTGGATACCCAGACACCCATCATGTTGGCGGGATCCAAGTAATCCATACCATAGGAGACGCCGCCAAATTGCAAGGTAGTCGGGCGTTCCAGCAAGCGGGTCATGTAATCCTGGAATTCCAGGTTGTTCACGGTAATCTCGATATTCAGGCATTGGCTGATCGAGGCGGCCGCGGCGATAAACCAGTCCTGGATAAAGGAGGATTCGCCACGCAGCCCCAGCTCGAGCGACGGGACACCTTCGCCACCGGGATAACCAGCTTCCGCCAGCAGACCCTGCGCCGCTTCACAATCATAATCCTGAATATCCTTCAAGCCTTCGCTGTTGGATGCCGGGAAACCAGGAGCCAGGAAAGAGTAAGCGGGGATACCAACTGTGGTGCCGATAACATTCTCCACGATCGATTCGCGATCGAGTGCCTTCGCCAAAGCCAGGCGGAAGTTCAAATTGTCAAATGGCGGCGTGAAGGTATCAAAGAGCAGGTAATCAGTACGGAAGTCACCGGCGTGTTGCCGATAATTCTGGCTCATGACCTCATCAGCAAAGATCACTTCGAAGTCCGCCGGGCTCAGCAAAGATTGGCCCACTTGATCGATCTGATGATCTTGGAAACCCAGGAAGCTGCCATTGAGCATGTCGCCATAGACAAATTCCATCCGGCGGAGCCAGGGCTTGCGCGGACCATTGTAAGTCGGGTTGGCTTCCAGAGTGGCGTGGCTGCCCGGTTCAAATTCCACCAGGATGAAGGGACCAGATGATACATGCGTCTCTGGATCCAGAATATAATCGGGACCGATTTCCGTCAGCGCCTTGGCTTGCATGGGGGGCCAGAAGAAGAAGGTCGAGGGCAAGGGCGGGAAGGGGGTTTGCGTAGTGATGGCGAGAGTCAGATCGTCAACGGCTTCCAAGCCGATTTCTTCCGGCGAGATTTCGCCAGCGACTGCTTCGTCCCAGCCATCAATGATGCCCAGCCACAACCAAACAAAGTCATAGGCATTGTCCGGATTTGACATGAAGCGCCAGCTTTCGACCCAGTCATTCGCGGTGACTGGTGTGCCATCGCTCCAAACCTGCCCTTCGCGCAAGTTAAAAGTCCAGGTCAAGCCATCTTCCGATACCGACCAATCGGTAGCGGCTGAGGGGATGATCTCCATGTTATTGTTGAGAACAACCAGCGAATCCGAGAATTTGTCAAAAGCGCCAGTGCTACAGATGCGCGAGTAGACGGTCACGATAGAAGACAGCGAGGTCTCCTGCCGTGCCGAATCGCACAAATTACGGTAGATCTGCATCTCGTAGGGGGCGGCATCCGCGGGCAATTCACGCCCGTAGATATCAACATTGTCTTGTGCCAGAGCCGTCGGCAACGAAGCCAGCAGCCCTAGAGCAAGCAAGAGCAAAAGCAAGGTCAACTTCCTAAACATCATTAGTCCTTTCTTCAATGCAACTTAATGGTAAACACACGATATGTGCTATCGGCAGATTATTATAGCGGCAAGTTGTTTTGGTGCAAGACTTCCTTTATCGTCTATCGTCGCGATGATCTTAGTCCCCCACTTCATCAGCATGAGATTTTCTGTTGCTGTCCCAATCGAGAATCACCACCCTTTTATCATCTATACAAAGCCGATACACTTCCCGCATTGTCTAGCAAATTTTCAAGCCATGTAATGAGGTTATGCGATGCCAAGCCCAACTCTTCTGACCAAAAAAATAGGCAAATCCCCGACGATCGCTATGAACGACAAGGCGAAACAATTGGCGGCCGAGGGGCATGATGTGATCGGCCTCGCCGGTGGAGAGCCAGATTTTGATACCCCAGCGCATATCGTCGATGCCGCGGTTAAGGCGATGCGGGATGGCGAAACCCGATATGCCGCGCCATCCAAAGGTATTCGCCCACTTTTGGAAGCCATCGCCGTCAAGATGGAAGTCGATAACAAGGTGCGCGTCGACCCAGTGAGCGATATTATAGTCACGCCGGGTGGTAAGTTGGCGCTTTTCCTGGCGCTAAAAGCCATGCTTGACCCCGGCGACGAAGTGTTGATCCCCGCGCCATATTGGGTCAGCTATCCCTCGATCACCACCATGGTGGGGGGGCAGCCGGTGCCGGTGCCAACCAGCAGCGCTGATGGCTACCGCCTTCACCTCGACCAGCTGCGCGACTATGTCACTCCCAATACCAAAGCGATCATCATCAATTCGCCCTGCAACCCTACCGGGCACATGCTCTCATCCGAAGAGATTGAGGCGATCGCGACCCTGGCAACGGAAGCCGACCTGTACATCATCTCGGACGAGATCTATGAGAAGCTGAACTTCGACGGCAGACCGGCGGTGTCGCTAGCGTCCATCCCTGATATCGCTGATCGGGTGGTGGTCATCAATGGCATGTCCAAAGCTTATGCGATGACAGGTTGGCGCTTGGGCTGGCTGGCAGGACCGACCTCTCTCATCAGCGCGGCGGGCATGTTCAACTCACAAACCGCCACCGCAGCCGCTACTTTCACGCAACACGCGGCTGTGGCAGCTTTGACCGGACCACAAGACTGCGTCGAGATGATGCGACGTTCCTATGAAGAGCGGCGAAACTTCATGGTCAACGCTTTCAACAGCATTGAAAATATGTCTTGCCCTGATATCGAGGGCGCGTTTTACGCCTTCCCCAAAGTGGATGAGACCAGCAAGACAAGCGCCGAAGTCGCCAACGTGATTCTGGAGCAGGCGGTCGTTGTTGGCGTCCCCGGCAGCGCCTTTGGTATCACTAGCGATGCCCATATCCGCTTCTCCTTCGCGGAAGATTTTAATCTGCTCAAAGAAGCTGTCGAACGTATTCGTGGCATCGCCGATCAGCTCGCCTAACTTTGGCGGGAACAGCGAAGAAAACCAGCGAAGAGACTGATGAAGAGAGGCATTACACTGCGGCTTTTGTCTCTACTTCTACTTTCCATGGGGTTCTTAGTCGCTTGCAATTTACCAGCTGAGTTGCTGTTGACGGCAACCCCGAAGCCAGAGCCCACTGTAAAAAACACAACGGAATGGCAGCCGATTGCCAGCGGGTTGGATTGGCGGGCGCTGAACCCAGATGGAGACAACATCGCCCAAATCATCGTCCTGCGCATCGACCCTGCACAATATCGTTTTCGCGCCATCTATCATCCCGGCGAACCCAAAAATCTGTCACAATGGCGGGAGCTGGAGCCGGCAGCCAGCATCATCATCAACGCCAATTTTTTTGATCGGGCGGGGGGCGCGCTAGGTCTCGTGGTCAGTGATGCCGTCTCCTATGGCAGCCCCTATCGAGATCGTGGCGGGACTTTTTTGGTGGAGAATGGCTCACCTTCTATCCAGACGCACCGTTCGCAGCCACCCTTATCGCCGCAAAACTTGGAGCAAGCTGTTCAAGGTTTTCCCCTGCTGATGGAAAATGGCGAGCCAGCGTACTTCAGCACCAACCGGGGCGAGAGGAACCGTCGCACGATGATCGCTGAAGATCGTCAAGGCAATATCTTGATCATGGTATCGCCATTTTTGGGTTTGTCATTGGCAGATTTGAGCGCCTATTTGCCGACGACAGATCTCGATATTCAAACCGCTTTCAACCTCGATGGCGGGGGCTCTACCATGCTTGCGCTGCCGGCGATGGATTATTTTCAGCCCGCTTTTGATGCCGTCCCTGCCATCCTCACAGTCTATCCGCGCTAGGATTTTCCCGCCGCAGATAAAGTCTATGCCCAGGGGATAAAATCCGCTACTCTCCCCCAGGGCATCTGTGAGGCGAAACGGCATGGCAAAATTGGCGCAGGTCGCCACCGCGCGACAAGCACAACTACAAGATGGGAGACGGCTGGGCTTCGTTGAATATGGCGATCCTGAAGGCAAGCCCGTCATCCTCTTCCATGACCTCTTGGGCAACCGCAACTTGCGCCATCCGGATGATTCGATTCTGGTTCGGCTGGGTATCCGCTTGATCGGCGTCGATCGCCCGGGTTATGGCATATCCACGCGGAAGCCGAGCCGCAGTTTGATGGATGTGGTCGATGACGTCATGCTGCTCAGCAAAGCGCTGCAGTTGGAAAATTTCGCCGTCTTGGGCTATTCGGCCGGCGGACCTTACGCTTTGGCTTGTGCCTACCGCTTCCCCCAGATTGTGCAGAGTTGTGCGGTTGTAGGCAGCTTGCCGCCCCTCGATCACCCCCAAGGGTTCCGGGCGCTGCATGCATTCTACGGACGTCTGTTTCAGCTCGCCAGCGGCAATGAACCACTCTTTCGATTGCTGCTGCGCGGTTTCTTCTGGTTTGATGCACAACGAAGCAGCGATCACTATCTGCGTGAGTTGGCTGGTTTCTTATCACCCGTTGACCAAGAAATCATGCGCAATATCGATTTGTTTAACAGTCGGCGAGAAATGTGGGAGAGTATACAGCGGGCTGGCAGCGACCATCTGGCAGACGAGATCGTGACGCTGACGAAACCCTGGGGATACCACCTACAATCGATTCGCGTTCCAGTCGATATCTGGTGGGGTGAGGCGGATGTCTTCTGCGCGCCTATCGTTGGGAAGCGGATGGCAGATTTGATTCCCAAGAGTCGCTTGCAGCTGGAGCCACAGGCGGGGCATCTGATGCTATTCTCACACTGGCAAGAGATCCTGCAAACGCTGGTCACCAGCTGAAGGCTGCAACCTAGTAGGGACTGCCCTTCCCGTTAATCCTATCGTTCTCCATCGTTTCCAGCGCCAGACTGTGCAATTCGCCCAGCGCCTTTTCCAGATCCTCTTCAGCGACAATGAAGGAGATGCTGCACTCGGATGAGCCTTGAGCAATCGCCAGCACATTGATATTGTGCTCGCCCAAGAGCGAGAACACACGACCAGCCACCCCCGGCGTCCCGCGCATGCCGGAGCCAACCACAGTGATGATGACAATATCACTGAGCACATCAACACTATCGATATCATTGTGCAGGATCTCGTTATTGAGTTCTTTTTCCACCGAAGCTTTGACATCCAGCGCCAAGGCATCAACAACGGTGAAGCAGAAGCTTTGCTCCGATGATGATTGCGAGATCATCAAAATATTGGCGCCGGCTTTTGCTGTGGCCAGGAAGGTCCGGCCGGCAATGCCCGGCACGCCCAGCATCCCCTTGCCGCTAACGGTCAACAGCGAGACATCTTTGATACCCGTAACCGCTTTGATCACCGTTTCACTTGCATGTGGCTGCGCGCCAACCAATGTTCCGCTGTGCGCAGCGTTAAAAGTATTGCGAACGCGCAAAGGGATCCCGCGACTGATGATGGGCTGCACAGTTTTGGGATGCAGCACCTTGGCGCCATAAAAAGCCAGCTCGCCAATTTCTTGGTAGGACACATAAGGCAGGACACGCGCGCGCTTGTCTAAACGCGGGTCGGTGGTCATCACGCCATCGACATCTGTCCAGATGATTAATTCATCGCTCCCCAGACAAGCCGCGAAGATCGCTGCGCTGAAATCACTCCCGCCTCTGCCCAGAGTGGTCAAGGAGCCATCGGGCGTGGCGCCAATAAAACCAGTTATGATGGGGATAATGCCTTGATTGATTTCCGGCAGCAAAGCATTTGTGATGCGTGACTCGGTCTCGTTCCAAAGCGGGTCCGCATCTTGGAAATTGTTGTCAGTGATAATGTAGCGGCTGGCATCATATTGCCCGGCTGGCAAGCCCTGGGTGGACAGAATAGCGGCAATCACGCGACTGCTGAGCCGTTCGCCAAAGGAGACCAAGGCATCCAGGATGCGGGGGGTGGCTTCGCCCAAGATCTGCACTGCATCGCATAATTCCAAGTGCCCGCCCAACAATTCATGCACTTGCTCGCTAATTGCCTGGCGGGCTGCTGGAGAAGCAATCAAAGCGGAGATGACGGCTTCATGCTTTTCACGCAAGCGATGATTGACAGCCGTGTAGGCAGTTTTATCGCCGGCAGCGGCGGCCTTTGCCGATTCGAGCAACATATCGGTCACTCCAGACATCGCGGATACCACAATCGTTAGTTCATTGCCAGCAGCTCGCTGATCCTTAATAATCTGGACGACTTGCCCAATTGCTTCGGGCGATCCTACCGATGTGCCGCCGAATTTCATTGTCAATCTAGCCATCTTGCCTTGTCTCCTTATATCGTTGCCGTTGGCGCTTGAAACAAAAAAGGCGTGTGGAGGTTTTCCACACGCCCGTTTGTTGTCAGTTCTTTTCCGTTTACAACAAACCGAAACCTCCACGTTGCGCCTTTATGCGCATCATAGTGGTAGTGGTGGTCATAGTTGTTGTAGCGGCTTTAACAAACATGGTACTGCCCGCTCTTTTCGCAATCAACGTATACTATATCGTCCCCGATATTATCTGTCAAGGGAGGTTTCAAATTTGTGCCGAGCAATGCAAAACAGATCCCAGTGACCAGCCTGTGCTTGTGCCGTCACCATCGGGTCGTTTACGCTAGGCGCGCTCTGTGCTAAAATTCCCTGGCTCGTTTCCACTGTGGACGGCAGGCACGATGTCAACACTCAATGGTTTGATACGCGAGAAGCGTGGCAATTTCCTCAGTTGGAAAATGGCGGTCGTCTTCAACATTGTTTTGGCGATCGCCCTGTTGGGGTCGAATTGGCTTTATGCCGCGCTCGCTCGTCCTAATCCGGCAATCGAAGGGCGCGCTGGGGAGTTGCTATACGCCGCTGCCTTCGATGGTTTCCTTGATGAATGGGAATTGTATGATGGGCAGCAGAGCGCAAAAATCGTGAATGGAGAAATGGCGCTTTTGGTCAGCGCGACACAGACAGCAACCTGGACGGCGGCTCGCCATCATTTTGGCGATTTCGATGTCAGCGCCCAAGCAACCGCCATACAAGGACCAATAGACAACGCCTTCGGTCTCATATTCCGCGCCCAGGGGAGCGACAACGATGGCTGTGATTTGCCCGCAATCATTCTCTGCGGCATCGAAGATCTCTTGCCACTGGCTGGCGCCGCTATGCGTCAACTGCTGGAAAGCCCAAAAAACAATGGTTATTTCGCCTTCTTGATCAGCAGCGATGGGTACTATTCTCTCTGGAAAACCGTTGCCGATTCGACAAAACTGCTCAGCGCCTGGATCCCCTCGTCGGAGATAAATCAAGGTCTGGGCTTGGCAAATAGCTTGCGTATAATCGGCCAAGGATCACGTTTCCACTTTTTTATCAATGATACGCAGGTGATGCTGTGTATTCCCGATGATCCAATGGCTGCCAGCACTTATGCCGGGGGCGAATGTATAGACGGAGAGATGCGCGAGGAATTGCAAGATCAGTCCTTTGCGATTGGCAAGCTAGGCTTTATTGCACAGTCTACCGCCATGGGTGGCGGCGGCGTTCTGGCGCATTTTGATGATATGATTGTGTTCAGTCCAATCGCGTCAAAAACCGAGGATGCCAGGTTATGAAAGTACATTTGCGCATGGTGGGCTGCCGCCTCAATCAAAGTGAGATTGATACAATGGCGCGGCAGTTTACCGCTTTGGGGCACGAAATTGTTGATTCGCCGGCCGAGGCTGATCATTTTGTGCTCAACACTTGCGCTGTGACCAAGGAAGCCAGCAAGACAAGCCGAAAGTTGATTCGCGATTTTCACCGAGCCAACCCAAGCGGCGAAACAACGGTTACCGGTTGTTATGCCCAGATCGCCCCAGAGGACATTGCTCAGTTGCCGGGTGTGCGGCGCGTGGTTGATAACGGCAGCAAGGAGCAATTGGTTTCCAAGATCACAGGCAAATGGATCGATATCTACGATAGCGAACCGCTGGAACGCGGGACGATGCCGGGGACCTTGGGCAGAACGCGGGCTTTTGTCAAAGTACAAGACGGCTGCGACAATGCCTGTACCTTCTGTGTCACCACAATTGCTCGAGGAGCGGGACGTAGCCGCTCGATCGCCGAGATTGTGCAGGAGGTCAATTACCTGCGAAATTGCGGGTATCAGGAAGCGGTGTTGACCGGTGTACACCTGGGCAGCTTTGGGCATGACACTGGTGATCAGCGCGGCTTGATGCACCTGGTAAAAGCGCTGTTGCAAGATAGCGACATGCCGCGGATCCGGCTGTCCTCGCTGGAGCCTTGGGATCTGGCGCCGGACTTTTTTTCTTTATGGCAAGACCGGCGTCTCTGCCGTCATCTCCACCTGCCCTTGCAGAGTGGTTGCGATGCCACTCTGAAGCGAATGCGCCGCAATACCAGCCAGCGACAATTTCGCTCGCTGATAGAAAGCGCGCGCGATCAGATCCCGCAAGTGCGTATCACCAGCGATATCATCGTCGGCTTCCCCGGTGAAACGGAGGCGGAATTCGCCCAGTCGGAGCGCTTCATCCGTGAAATGAACTTCGGCGGTTTGCACGTCTTTCGTTATAGTAGCCGCCAAGAGACCCCCGCCAGCCGCATGAATAACCAGGTCAGCCCGATGGAGAAGAAAAAACGCAGCGCCAAGCTAATAGAACTCTCGCAACAGCTGGAACGAAAATTTGCCGCTAGCCTACGCGGCACAATGCAGGAAGTGCTGTGGGAACAGGTGACCGGCGCGGCGCCCGCGGGTTATATCATCACTGGCTACACCGATAATTATATGCGTGTCAAGACAGTGCAAGCGCGTGACCTGACTAATATGATCACAGTCACCGCATTAGACAGGTATACTGAAGGCGCGATTCATGGTACAGTGATAAATATGACATCGCGCTAGCTGGCGAGACCAAAAGAGCGAAAGAACGCAATGCCAAACCTGAAGCAAGAACTGCAAGAGGCGCTCAAACAAGCCATGAAGGCGAAGGATCGTGACCGTCGCGATGCCATTCGCTTATTGCAGAGCGCCATCAAACAGGTAGAGATCGACAAGCGAGCCGAGCTCGATGATGATGGTACTATCAACATCTTGCGTCGGGAAGCCAAGCAACGCCGCGAAACCATCGACGAACTGGAAAGTGCCGGTCGCGGAGAGGATGCAAGTAGTGAGCGACTGGAACTCGCGCTGATAGAAGAATTTCTGCCACGCCAACTAAGCCCCGAAGAATTGATGCCTATCGTCCAGCATGCTATCACCGAAACTGGCGCCAGCTCTATCAAAGAGATGGGGCAAGTTATGAAAGCCGTAATGCCAAAGTTGCAGGGAATGGCGGATGGCAAGATGGTCAATGCAATGGTAAGAGAGTTGTTGAGCTAAGAGCAGTGTCTCTCAACTTTTCAGATTTGCTGGAAGAGCGCTTCCATATAGAAGCAGAACGCACTCAAGCTGCCATACGCTTCTCGCTGCTATTGGCGGCCGGGGTCGCATTTGCCCTATGCTCAACTGTGATCGTAGCTTTCGATGACATCTTCCTGGATGCTAACAGCCAAGCGTATTTGAAGATCGGCTCCGTCCCGCGGGAAGACATCGTCGCCCGCGAAGAAGGCTCCTTTGTCAGCGAGATCCTCACCGAGCAAGAAAAAACTCAGGTGCTGTCACAGGTGCCGGTGGTCTTTCATCCAGCGGATCCCAATGTCGCCCGTCAACAGCGCGATCTGACCGAAAAGATCCTGCAATATATTGACAATGTGCGGGGTGATTCTTATGCCTCGCTGGAGCAGCAAATCGCCGATATCAAAGCGATTACTCCGTTACAGCTGAACGAGAACCAAGAAACGATCGATGCCATTGTGCAGCTGCCGGATGAGAGTTGGCAATTGGTCCGCAGCGAGATCATCACGGTGCTGGAGCGGGTCATGCAGGAGGATATTCGCGAGATAGAGCTGGATAGCGTGCGCGACAAGCTACCAAACCAAGTTAGCACTCGCTTGACAGAGCAAGAGAGCCAAATCGTCACGGCGATCATCGCCGATGTGATCCGCGCCAATACTTTTGAGAATCCAGAACAAACCGAGGTTGACCGCGCCGAAGCCGTCAACAACGTAGAAGATCAGCGGCGGCAATTCATCGCCGGGCAGACCGTCGCGCCAGCCAACCAACCCGTTGACAACTTGTCATTCGAAGCGCTGCAGCAACTGGGTTTGCTCGCCCAATCCGGCAGCCGCAGCACTCACATTTTGCGCGCCTTGCTCGCTAGCGCCTTGGTTGTCATCCTGCTTGGTTTGTACGCCGCCCGTTTTGAAGCGCAGCTGATCTATAGTGACAGCAAGTCCCTGCTCTTGATCGCCGTGCTCTTCCTGGTGGCGCTGGCTTCCCTGCGGGCATTTGGCATCTCCAATATCTACTTGATGCCAGCGGCTGCGCTCGGTATCGTCTGCGTCGCGATCAGTTCACCCAACCTCGCCATCGTCGCCGCTATTGGTTTCGCTTTCCTCGGCGGGTTGCTCAGTCGTATCCCTTCTCTGGAAATCGCAACCTTGATCGCCGCGGGTAATATTTGCGCCATCTTGACCTTGAGAAACGCAGGGCGCCTCAATAACTATTTTCTGGCTGGCTTATTTGTTGGCTTGGCAAACGCTGCCGTCGTGGCGATCTTCGCGCTGCAGATCGGTTTGGAAGCGCGCGATGCCTCAAACAATACCTTGCAAGCATTTTTTAGCGGGGTCTTGATCGTCCCAACAACCTCATTTGCTGTCATGTATTTGCTGACGATCCTGCTTAACCTGGCAACTCCATTTAAGCTGATGGACTTGAGCCAGCCGAGCAAACCGCTATTGCAGCGCTTATTGCGCGAGGCACCTGGAACCTACCAGCACTCCCTGCAAGTGGCGAACCTGGCGGAACAAGCGGCGGAGGCGATCGGCGCGGATACACAGATGACCCATGTCGCCGCGCTTTACCATGACATCGGCAAAATGAGCAATCCATTCTTTTTCACCGAGAATCAACAACATATTCACAATCCTCATGATGCGCTTGAGGACCCCTATCGCAGCGCCGATATCATCATCAATCATGTGATAGAGGGCGACCAGATCGCCAAAAAATACAATTTGCCCAACCGCATCAGGGAATTCATCCGCGAGCATCACGGTACGACACAGGTCTTCGTCTTTTATCAGCGCGCGCTGGCTGCCGCAGGCGACACAAATGGGGTAGACCTTGCCGACTTCAGCTACCCAGGTCCGATCCCGCGGAGCCGAGAAACCGCTATCCTGATGATGGCTGACAGTTGCGAATCCGCCATACGCGCGGTCAAACCACAGAACAACCAGGATATCGCCAAATTGGTCCATGGCATCATCGAAGACAAGCGAAATGGGGGCCAGCTCAATGCCTCCAACCTGACGCTCAACGAGCTTCGAAAGATTGAAGACACCTTCATCGAGATCTTCCGTGGCTTGTTCCACCCGCGTATCGACTATGCCAAGGCGGTGCAACCCACCCAACCCAGCAAAGAAGAACCTAGGACAGAGGCCACAATCGACAACGGCGGTTTAATCACGAAAGTGGATTCCCCTATCACCAAGCAATCCACACCAGCTGAAACCGAGAGCGCCCCCCAATTGAGTAGCAGCGGGAGCAATCATCGACCAAATGAAACAACGACTGACGAGCCAGCCAAAAAACGTGAAGCGGCGCCAGTCCCCCAATATCCCACAAAAGCTGAACCGGCTAAAAATGCTTTGATAACAGAGGACGATGAGCCCCTGCTCGAAGTCCCGCCCCTGCCCAAGCGCAACGGCAACAAGTCGCCACAACCTGAGCGAGCAGCCGACAAAGAGGACCGCCCAACGTGAGCCAGCTCATCAATCTGCAAATGGCTCATGATTTTCCGCATGCTGATCTCATTGACAAAAAGCGCTTAATACTAGCGGCGCGAACTGTGCTGGAGCAGCATCCCCAAGAGCGAGCTTCTGGCTTGAGCATCGTGATCGCGGGCGATGAAACCGTGCGCGAGTTGAATCGGCGACATCGCCAAATTGACGCCGCCACCGATGTGTTATCGTTTCCGGCAGCGCACCTCCCAGAGGATCTTGCCTCATCGGAGTGTTACCTCGGTGACATTCTGATTGCCTATGACTACGTGACGCGGCAGGCAGCCTCAAGCGGGGCTGACTTGAGCGATACCCTGTGCTTGCTGGTTATCCATGGGGTACTGCACCTATTAGGCTACTTGCACGATACAGCTGAATCCCGCGATGCTATGTGGCAGGCGCAAGCAGCCGCTCTGCATGCGCTGCGAATCGACCCCGCCATCGTCCAGATTTATGGGGATATCGACAATGATCAAGCGGATCTGGCGCCAAATGCGTCATACTGCGGAGATTAACCCCGCCCAACACAGCGCCACCACTAGCGCAAATCGCGCCGAGAGCCTCGCTTATGCGCTGGCTGGTTGTCTCTACATGCTGCGCCAACAAAAGAACAGCCGCATACTTGCCATCGCCACGCTTGCCGTTGTCGCTGTCGGAGCATGGCTGGAGTTGAATAGGCTGGAATGGGCTGTCTTAGTTTTGCCACCGCAAGTGTTTGGATCACAGAATTCATTAACTCGGCTGTCGAAGCGACGGTGAACTCGTTTCTGACGTCATACCATCCAATGGCGAAGGTGGCGAAGGATGTAGCAGCCGGCGCTGTCTTGCTGGCCGCCATGGTCGCCGTCTTAATCGGCATCCTGATATTGGGTCCCCCGTTGATGGAAAAACTGCCTCAGTTATAAGTCTCCAGCTGAATAGCATTGGTCTCCGCATTGTTCAGGCGGTTTTACTGCTATAATATTTTGCGAGCAAGTAGGCACATATTTTCATGTCCATGACTGATAAGCCAACTTCAGAGAATACTAGCCGCGGGGGAAGATTACGCACCCTGCTGAGCGCTGTTCTATCCTCGATTTTGCAGTTTATGACAGCCAATCCACAATCGACTGGCAAGGGTGGTTCTGCTCATCTTGGGCGGCGCAGAGCCATTCGCCTGAGAGCCCTGTTGGCGCCAAGCAATCGCGGGAGATTAGTTGTCACCGCGGGCCTGGTCATTATTGTGGGCGCGGCACTAGGGGCGATCGTGAATCAGCCCACTCAACCCGCCGAGCTCAATAATGCAATTTGGCTGGACCGCACTTGGACCTACGGTCCTCTGGACGAAAGCCGGCTCGCCGAATTCGCCAACAGAATGATAGAAAACCGTATTGGCAGGGCTTTTGCCTATGTCAGCAGTTTGAGCACAGGCGATCGTTGGTTAGCTGGCTTGCAAGGCGAAGATGGATTCATGGATCTGCGCGGCGATGTCGCCCAATTTGTCAGCGCTTTTAAAATGCAACACGAGCAATTGGAGTTGCTAGCTTGGTTAGAGATCTGGACGCACCTAGATTCCGTTGATGGCTATCGCCTGGATGATCAGAACTTGCAGCAGAACATCGCCGACCTGTGCCGATTGCTAGTGACAGAGCTGGGCTTCGATGGCGTGCTGCTCGATATCAAACCCTTGTTTTCCGATGATGACAACTTGTTCCGTCTGATTCGCAGCACCCGCACGGCGATAGGTTTGGACAAGCCGATCGCCATCGCGGTAACAGCCGATTTGACACCGGATGCTCTGCAAGAACAGAGTATCCAATCCATCGCGCCGGGAACCATGTGGTCGAATACCTTTAAGCAACGGGTGATGGCATCCGCCGATGAAATTGTTTTGTTGATGTACCAGAGTTATCGGCAGGTCCCGCTGGATTACATCAATTGGGTAGCATACCATGTGGAAACCTACCTCAATCTGCTGGAGACCGGCACCAAGATTTACGTGAGTGTTCCCAATTATGACAGCGCCAGCCCTGCCCACAACCCCGAGATTGAAACGATGCAAATGGCTCTGGATGGTGTCAGAGAGGGTTTGCGGCGGCTCGATGATGAGCAACGCGAGCTGCTTGCCGGCATCGCTATCTATACCGATGAGCCCTTAAGCCAATCTGATTGGGATATTTATCGTGAACACTGGTTGCAGCGTTAGACGAGCCTGAACATGCCCGCCATCATCAAACGCTTGACCGCGCAGGGATTACTGGATGTCGCTTACGCGGCAAACAGCTTGGGGGAAGCAGCCCTATACGAAGCCCGCCAAGGCGTCTACACAGTCAGCAATACCTCTAATAGTACCCAGACGCTCTTGTTGGGCGCGCATTTGGATAGGCTGGAAGATTCTGCCCGCCGAGAAAACATCCCTCTGAAGTATGATCGCCAGCAGCTAAGAGCCGCCTTGCGCCGGATGATCCTCGATTCTGGCTACGATGATGCCAGGTTCCGCATTTCCGTCTCGGCAGCGGCGCCCAGCGAACTGCTGCTTTCGATTGAACCCTTTCTGCCGCCCGCGCCCACCCTCATCGAACAGGGAACACGATGTATCACCGCGTCTGAGGTGCGACATAACCCGGCCGCCAAGACAAGCGACTGGATGCACTTGCGTGTTTCGCTGGTGGCTGCCAGGCAAAAAGAGATCTACGAGACTTTTCTGGTCGATGCGCGGGGTTGCATCTTGGAAGGGTTGTCCAGCAATTTTTTTGCCATTCAGAATGCAGAATTGCGCACAGCCGATGATGGCATGCTGGCCGGTATCGCGCGCAAAGTTGTCCTGCAAATCTGCCAAGGCATTTTGCCCGTAAAACGAGAAGCGCCGCGAGTGGGCGAGATCAGCGATTTCAGCGAAGCCTTCCTGACCAGCAGCAGCCGCGGAATCATCCCGGTGGTGGAACTTGATGGGGTCATGATCGGCGCTGGGAAAGTCGGCACAAAGACTTTGGCGCTGCGGGATGCCTATCAGCATTGGGTTGGCGAACATCTGGAAGAATTGTAATGCAGCATTTGGGCAAGCTGTGGAAAGCCATCAGCCTGGTCAGCTCCGCCCGCGACCTAGGGCTAGAAAGGCGGAGTTTTCAATGGGAAGTGGGGGCGCCGAACACTTTTTTTCTGCAAGCGGAACAGGCAGATATCCGCCTATCGAAGCAGGAAGGTTCGCAGATCCTGGCGAAGATCGAGTTGCGCGCCGGCTTTGGCTGGCAATTGGCGACCGACCAAGACGAAGCCGGCGTCTACATTGTCGCCCGCCGCAAACCAGTGGTCGGCAGCATCGCCAGAGCCAAGTTCGATATCATCCTACCGCCTGATATCCATATCGCGCTGAAGCTGGAAAACTGTCAGCTTTGCCTCAATGATGTGACGGCGGTGCTGGATTTTCCGCCAGAGGTATTAGAAGGTTGATAGAGATACTTTTCTTCGCTTGAAAACATATCAGGCTTGTGGTAACTTAAGAGCATGCAGGAATCAGTCACATTTCACGCGGTTCAGGTCTGTTGTTGTATCGATACCGACCTTTAGGCGGGTGTGTTTGAGTTGCCAGCAAATGGTTGTTCGTCACCAACAAGTCAGCCCGCAGCGGTTGGCTTTTTTAATTTGACGCGATAACGCGGACAGCCGGAAAAGTTTCGAGAAGAACTGTCAGATAAGGAGCAAAGCCATGAGTGATATTAATAGTCGCGGTTATGCCAATGCCGACAAGCTCGTTTCAACAGATTGGGTCGCCGAGCACTTAAACGACGACAATATTCGCATTGTGGAATCGAACGAAGATCCACTACTCTACCCCAGCGGACATATCCCAGGCGCCGTCGAGGTCGATTGGGTCAAAGACCTCAACGATCCATTGCGCCGTGATTATCTCGGCAAGGCGGGTTTTGAAGCGCTCGCCAGCCGCATCGGCATCACGCCAGATACCACCGTCATTTTCTACGGGGACAAAAGCAATTGGTGGGCAACATATGCGCTGTGGGTCTTTGAGCTGTTTGATCACAAGAATGCCAAGATCATGGATGGTGGCCGGCTGAAGTGGGTGGAAGAGGGACGTGAGCTGACGCGGGAAAAACCCATCATCAGCCCAAGCAGCTACACTGCGCCAGAACGCGATGACAGCCGCATCCGCGCTTTTCGCGATGGAGTTCTGCAGCATACTCAGGCGCGCGGGCAGCTGGTCGATGTGCGCAGCCCGGGCGAATTCAGTGGAGAAAAACTGCACATGGAAGGCTATCCACAGGAAGGCGCGGTCCGTGGCGGTCACATCCCCGGTGCGGATAATGTGCCCTGGTCACGCGCGGCCAATGAAGATGGTACCTTCAAGAATGCCGCTGACCTGCGGGCGATTTATCTCGAAGAGATCGGCTTGGATCCCGCCCAACCCACGATTGCCTACTGCCGCATTGGCGAGCGCAGCAGCCATACCTGGTTCGTTTTGACCAACTTACTGGGCTTTAATGATGTACGCAATTATGATGGCTCCTGGACGGAATGGGGAAATAGCGTCGGCTTGCCAATCGAGAAGTAAGACAAAAGATAACATAAAATTGGCGGTGGGAGATTCTCTATCTTCCCCGCCCCTGTTTTTAGGCAAAGCCATGAACAACTATCCGCCAAAACTGCGTGAGTACCTTGAGGACTTCGCTTTCATCACTTCGCGGGAAGAACGGGCTGACTTTCTGATTGAAATCGCCGATGATTTCAAGCCGGTGCCAGCCAGCATCGCCAGCAAACCTTATGACGAAGCCTATCGTGTCATCGGTTGCGAGTCCGAAGCATTTGTTTGGGCGATTGACCGGGCGGATGGTACGCTCGATTATTACTTCGATGTGCTTAACCCACAGGGCTTATCCGCCATGGCAATGAGCGCTATTCTCGCTCAATCTTGTTCCGGCGCAGCGCTTGAACAAGTAGCCGCTATCGATGGCGAGGTCGTTTTCACCTTCTTCGGGCGGGATATTTCCATGGGCAAAGGACGCGGTTTGACAGAGATTATTCATGCTGTCGTCTATCATGCCAAGCAACGCTTGAATCAATCTAAACTAAGATCCCTGCAAGAGTGATTGCCCCGGCGCATTTTTTTCAAATATCGCGTGGGTGCCCAACATGCCGCGATAACTGCCGGGCGGCTCGGTATCAGGTATCACCGTCGCGCCGACAAGCTTCTGATAATACTCGGTTGGTCCCGCCCAGCCGATAATCGCGTACATGTAGCCCACATCCCGCATGGCATGCAGCGCCGCCAACAGCAATGCAGTGCCGATTCCCTTCCCGCGCTCATTTTCAGCAACGCCAGTAGGACCAAAGAAATTCTTGTGGGTGGTATCGTAGCAGGCAAAACCCAGCATCTGGTCGCCGCGGTGCGCCAACATGATAGTGGTGGGATGCACCGAGAAAGCAACATCGGATTCGCTGACCCAGTACTCGCTGAAATGCTGGCGGATCCAGCCCAGCGCTAGCGCCTTTTCCGGCGGCATGCCCCGCCTGATAGTGATACCCTTGTCGGCTTGGCGTGCGAGAATTGGCTCCAGGGCTGGCAGATCGTATAACTTAACGAGCATGTCTGGCATTGTTGCTCCTTTCCCATCAGGCAAAGCCGACAATCATTTAGCCTTCGCCGTGCGCCAAAATAGGTAGAATCTCCAGCATTTTATTTTACCCCTGTTAGCGATATTGAAGGCGAATTCTCAACAGGGAGCCAACTGGCTGTGGCAAGCTATTCCCCAAACGGTTATGATTATCATCTTAACGAAAAGAGAACGGATGCGCCATGAGCCTGAGACCGGAGACAAGAGCGGTACACAATTCTGTGATCGACCCAGCCAGCGGCGCTATCGTTCCGCCGATCGTGCTGAGCACCACTTTCGAATATGAGACGACGGGTTTGGAGCATGAACCTGATGAGTTGATCTATACCCGATACCAAAACCCTAATCGCGCGGCATTAGAAGCGACTATGGCGAAGCTGGAAGACGGCGCGACGGCGCATGCCATTGCCAGCGGCTCGGCGGCGATGCTCACCATCTTCCAGGCATTGCGACCGGGAGATCATATCGTATCCAGCGATGATATGTATTTTGGCATTCGCGTTCAGCTGGATGAATTCTTCGCGCCATGGGGTTTGGAGACCAGCTATGTGGACATGAGCGATTTAGAGGCTGTGCGCGCGGCGATGCGACCCAATACGAAACTGGTCATTTTCGAATCCCCCACCAATCCGATGATTCGCCTGGCAGATATCGTGGCGATCGCCGATATCGCGCATGAGAGCGGCGCGCTACTGCTGGTGGATAATACAGTGGCCACGCCAGTCGCGCAGAATCCGCTTGAGCTGGGCGCCGACATTGTTGTGATATCGCTGACCAAATATATCGCCGGGCATCACGATGTCTTGGGAGGGCTTATCATCTTCGGCCGTGAAGATGAATTTGCCGAGCGGGTCATGCGGCTGGTGCGAATCGGCGGCGCGGTCCTTTCTCCCATGAATTGCTGGCTGGCGCTGCGAGGCTTACAGAGCTTGTCCTATCGAGTGCGGGCTCACAGTGACAATGCGCTGCAAGTCGCTAATTTCCTGGCGGAACATCCCAAGATCGAATGCCTGCTTTACCCGCATCACCCCAGCCATCCGCAATATGAATTGGCGCTGCGGCAGATGCGGGTCGGCAGCGGATTGATGTCGATAATGGTCAAGGGAGGGCGGGATGCCGCGATTGAATTGGTCAACAGGCTCAAGCTTTTCACCAGCGCCACCAGCTTCGGCGGCACCCATAGCCTGATTGAGCATCGCGAATCGATTGAAGAAAACTCGGCAACACCAGCCAACCTGCTGCGTATCTCGATCGGCTTGGAGCATCCGGCGGATTTGATCGCCGACCTGCAACAGGCTTTGGCGTGATCTATCACATCACCAGCCTGGGGGATTGGCGAGCAGCCTGTCAGCGCGGTTACTACAGCGCGGCTTCCTTAGCGGACGAGGGCTTCATCCATTGCTCGACGCGGGCGCAAGTATTGCTTGTTGCCAATGCCGCTTTTCGAGGGCAGCAAGATCTGTTATTGCTTTGCATCGATGAGAGCAAACTCAAAGCGAGGCTGCTTTGGGAAAACCCGGCGCATCCACAAGCAGCGATGGGGACCGCCCTATCAGATGAAGCGCTATTTCCGCATCTCTATGGCGAACTGAACCTGGAGGCAGTGATGGCGACACGGGAGCTGTGCGAGACGGCTACTGGCTTCGCGCTGCCAGCGGATTTGCCATAGCCGCTGGCTCCACTCTTTCGCTAGCCCACGCCGCTGGCAGCAGCGCTGATCTCCCACAGATTCCGCTGCCGTTGAAGATCGTAGGATATTTGGTTTGAAGCAGCTTGCTGTTTATCCTGCCAATATTTCCCGTTGATTCCTTCTGCTTCCGGCGAGCAAGCCAGATAAACCAGGGTTTCGGCGCCTTTTTCGGGGCTGCGACCGATCAGCTTCTGCATCAGTTTGAGAAAGATCAGCATGGGACCGGTCATATTGTGGCCCAAGCCGGTGTTGACAAAGCCAGGGTGTAGGGCATTGACGGTCACGTCGGTCTCTTCCAGGCGTCGGGCAAGTTCGTAGGTGAAGAGCAGGTTTGCTAATTTGCTAGCGCCATAATTTCTGAAGCTGCCAAATTTGCTCTTGTCGCGCAGGTCGTCCAGGCTCAAGTCAGCTGGCAGCGCAGCGCCTCTATGAGCGCTGGAAGACACATTGATGATACGCGCCTCCCCATGCTCACGAGCGGTCAATTGGAGGATATCCAGCAGCAAGTTGCTGAGTAAGTAATAGCTGAAGTGGTTGAGGGCGAAGGTCATTTCGTAGCCATCTGCCGATGTCTGAAATTGTGAGAAGGAAGCGCCAGCGTTATTCAGCAAAACATCCAGCCGCTGATATTTGGCGCGAAATTCGTCAGCGATGCGTCGAACTTCCTCCATCGAAGAGAGATCGGCAACCAGCAGATCGACTTGTGAGTTGCCGCTGGCTGTTTTTATGTCCCGGCAGACTTTGCGGGTCTTCACTTCGTCGCGCCCGACGATGATTACTTCAGCGCCCAGCTTGGCGATCTCCAGCGCTGCCTGTTTGCCGATGCCATTGGTGGCGCCGGTGATGAGTACACGTTTGCCATGCATGAGCATTTTCCTTTTCTCTCTATCACACATAGCTTCAGTTTTAATACGAGAACGGCGACTAAGCTAGAGTTAATCAATGAAGTCGAGGTTCGGGTGTATCTTTTGGCTGGTGGCGATAAATGGCGACAACCGGCAGCAATGCCAGGCTAGCGGCTGATAGAGCAATGCGCAGGGACATCAAAGTGCCGATAGCGCCGAGCAAGGGCGCGCCTACTATTTGCCCGATGGCATTCGATTGCCAGTACATCGAAATCACTGTGGCGCGCACCTTGGAGGGAGCATGGCGATTTACCCAGATCATGAAGAGGGGTTTGGTCGCTGTGCGTAAGGTTTGGCTGAAGCAAAAGGCAAAAGCCGCGATGTAAAAGACGGGCATCCAGATGAATATCAGGTTTCCCAATACCGTAGCGATGGCGAACAAGGCGAGGATTTTTGTCACCGGGAAATTGGGCTGGCTTTGCATGAGGCGCTGCAATAGCCCCAGCACGGGGATGGTCAGAAACGTCACCGCCCCAAGCAGAATGCCGAACCAGACCGCCGGTTCAAAAAGAGGTAGCGTGAAGTTGCCCACAATATGCGGGGCATACATAGCATCAAACCCGCCGACAGAGCTACCGATGACCAAGCCTATCAAAACCACCGATCGGAGCACGGGCATAGCGCGCAAAACATCGAGGCTGGCGCGCAAGGTTCGCCGCAAGGGAAAGAGCGATTCGCCATCTCGCTTGGCAGGCTGGAATCTTTCTTCGGGCATAATAATTGCCAGTAAGAGCGCCAACAGAATAGTGGCAATCCCGCCGATGGCGATGGGCAAAGCGAGCTGGAAACTGCCCAGAGCTGTGGAAACGGCGATACCCGCGAGCGTCGCCACTTGCCCAATTTGCGAACCGCGCAGAAAGAGTGGCTCTGCTTCGTCTTGCCCCAGCTCGTCTACCAGCCAAGCCTCGGGCGCGCCGCTGACAAAAGTAAAGCCCAAACCCCAAATAGCTTGTGACAAAAGCGCGATCTCATAAACAGGCAGCGCGGCTTGCAATAGAAAGCCCCCACCCCAAATCAGGTAGCCGATGACGATAGACCATTTGCGGCTGAAGCTATCTGCCACTATGCCGGTGGGAACTTCGAAGATGAAGGTGGCTGCCTCCAGGGTGACGAGCAACATCGCCAGGCGAAAAGGGTCGTTGGTGATGACCGTCGCAAAATAGAGATTCGCCAAGGTCAGCCACATAGCGAAGACAAAAGGCGCAACCAGTCTGAATATGTAATATGCCCTCAAAACACGTCTTCGATGTGTTGGCATGGTGAACTAGCAGGATAGCTAACTATTCGAGCGGCTAAGATTCGCCGTCATCGCTATAAGAATGTCCGCCGAATATCGCGCGGATTTCAGCGGCGGATTGGGCGTTTTGCAAGGCATTCATCCGCGCCGCTTCTTCTTTTTGCAGGGCGCGGACATTTTCCAACACAGCATCCAACTGATCGGCGGGGAACTTGCAGGCACCATTCTCGTCCATGTGGATGAGCTCGCCAGGCGCCACATCCATCCCGCCGACAGAGACTGGCACATTGACCGCCTGCACCGCCATCGCACCATGCCCCGCGGTCACACCGCTCAGCATATATTGAAAGTCAAGCTCGCGGATTTCATCCAGGTCGCGCGAGGGACCGTTGGAGAGCAAGCCGACGCACCCCAACGCTTTCATCGCCGAGACCATGTTGCCGCCGGCCAAGCCCACCTTGCCGGCGATTTCCGGCGGGAACTTCTGTTGGATGACCAGGACAGTCGGCTGTGGAGCTACCTCTATCGCTTCCAGCACATCGATGAAACTGAGCTGCGAATAATACGGGTCTGGCAAGCCATAGACACAGGTGACGGCAAAACCAACGCGGCGCCCCAACTCTGGATACATGCAGCGAATCGACTGGTCGGTATACCAATTCTCGGTCCAGGGGTTGTAGAGCCCCAAGCAGAGCGGCGAATCCGGATAAGTGGCGACCACATTGGTGATCGAGGGAGTGTCAAAGTTTTTCAATTCTTCGAGTTTTTGTTGCTGGTTCATGTATTTCCCGTCTTTGTTCTATTTACAGACTATCATTCTACAGCGCCAAGCCAAAGATTGCGAAAAGCATTTGGCAGTTATCATGCATCAAAGTCGCGCTTGTTTCGATTCGCCACTGGATTCGGTTCTTAGTGTGCGTTTGAATACCAGCAAAATCGGCAAGAGCATCAGCGCCGAGAGCGAAATCGCCATCCGCACCGAAGACCACAAGCCAATAGCGCCGACGGCCGGTCCACCGGCGATCTGCCCGAAGGCATCGGCTTGCCCTTGAATCGAGAGTACAGTAGCGCGCACTTCGGATTCGGTGTTTTGGTTGATCCAGGCTTCCATCAAGGGATTGCGGATTTGCCGAGTCGCCTGCGTCAGCCAGAGCCCGAGCAGAACCAGGAGAAAGCTGTCCCCATGAGTGAAAAGCAATACGCTGCCAATCATGGCGATATAGACTACAGCCAAGGTAGTTGCCACCAAAGGACCATTGGAGAGGTCGATGCGCCGCCGGATCAATTCAGTCGCCAGCAGGCTAAGCGGCATGGAAACCGCGCTGATGATGCCGAACCAGACGATCTCATCCATTTCGCCCAAGAGCGGCAAGCTGAAATTGCCGAGTAAATGCGCCGTCCACAAACGGTCGAAGCCCTCGGTGAAGGCGCCGTGGATAAATGTCGCCAGCAAGATCAACAACAAGATCTGCCGCGCGCGTATCAAAGTGATGCCATCGCCCAAGGTGGCGAAGAGCTCCCGCCAGGATTCGCGTTCTTCTGCTGGTCGGCGGCTGAAACCAGCTTCCGGCATGACCAGCGCCAGCAAAACCGCCAGCGACAAAAGCAGCAAGCCACCTACTATGATGGCAATTTGCAGGCTATGACTTGCCAGCGCCACGCTGAAAAATATCCCGAAGAAACCTGAAACTTGCGCCACTTGCGAGCCGCGCAAGAAAGCGCCGCCCGCCCGCGCTTGCCCGATCTCATCCACGATCCAAGCAGAGGTCGCGCCACTGAGGAATGTGTACCCCAAGCCGGTGATGACTTGTGCCACCAGCAGCGCTTCAAATAGCGGAATACTACCTTCGACGATGAAGCCGAATCCCAGCAAAATGAAACCCAAGATGACGGATAACCGCCGGCTGTGTACATCAGCCACGACACCGGTTGGGATCTCCATCAAGAAGGCGGTCAATTCCAGCGCGGTGCCAATCAAGACCAGCTGCAGCGGATTTAGGCCGACTTGCTTGACTTGATAAACCAGGTTGACGGTGAAGACAGTGGACAAGGCAAAAGCTTGCAAGCCCATCATCAGCAGGTAGAGTTTGTAGGCATCCGGCTGGGGTAATTTCTTTTGGATCAGCATGGCACTTCCTAATGTTGGCGGTGATTAGAGGGTCGGCGTTTTGCGCTGTAGCACGCCAGTGGCCAGATACTCTTTTAATTGCACCGTTCGCTCTGCCACTAGCTCTGGCACGATGGCGCGCAGGTCTGGATGGTCTCGGTGGCGCAACAGCCAGCGGCAGGAAAGAAGTTGTCGTGTGGCGATAAATGGCTCCAGTAAATCGCGTTGGCTTTCGGCAGTATCACGGACGGAAGTATAAGCCCGCCACAGGGTTTTTTCGAGTTGTAAATAATCGGCTGCTCGTTCGCCTTTCAACTGCCAGAGCAAAGGCGCCAGATCATAAAGGAAGTAGCCCCAGGCACAAAATTCGAAGTCCAGCGCCGCGATAGCGCCATCAGAAAAAATGATGTTTTTCGCCAGCAGATCAGCATGGATCAGACCGAAAGAATCGTCTTGCTGGTTTAAGCGATCCAGCGCCACGCGCGCCTGCTCCGCCACTCCGGCGAAGACCTCCTGCTGCTCGGCAGTCAGGAACTGGCTCTCGCCCGCCGAAGCATAAGGAGAGCTTGCGCCGAAGAAGCCATCCCAGTCTAAACGTGGACGTTGGAAATCAGCCGGTGGGCTGATTTGCCCTTCCCGATGCAATCGCCCAAGATAGCGACCGATCTGGTAGAGATCTTGGGTATCCAATTGATGAGCTGGCTTGCTATCGCCTTCGATCAATTCAAACAGGCTGCCATAGACAAGCTGCGGCGGTGGCAGCGCGTCATGCCGAAGCTCCACAAAAACTGCCTGGCTGTCTTTTGCCACAGTTGTCAGGGGATAAGGCGCTAGCAAATCGGTCTGCTGCCTGATGGCGCGTAACCAAAGCAACTCGGAACGCAACTTGACTCTTTCGATCAAACCAGGTGGATTCAGGCGCAGGACGTAACTGGCTGCGGATGTACTTACCTTGAAGACAGCGTTGCTCTGATAGCCTAACCAGCTGATGGCTTGCGGCTGTAATTGCCAGTGGGAAAGGGCTTCACGAGCTAACTGCAACCAGAGAGTCCGCTGCTGTTCCGTCGTCCAGCTGTTGAAGTCAGTCATCGTTGTGCGTCCCATTCCTCAAAATCATTATGTCGGCTAGAATACTCTAAAGAGTATTGCATTGGGGTGCCGAATGCGGAAATGGATGATCCTCGTAGGTTCGCTCTGCCTGACCGTTCTGACCGATCAGGCGAGCAAGAGCTGGATCATAAACAATATGAACCTGTATGAGACCAGGCAGCCCATACCGTCTTTGGCGCCGCTGTTTCAACTGACGCGCAGCAGCAATACTGGCGCTGCCTTTGGCATTCTGCCGATGGCTGGCGATGCTTTTCTGGTCTTGGCATTGGTCATCATCGTGGGCATGCTGTGGTACTTCCGTGAGGTCCCAGCGGATGCCAACTTGGTGCCATTTGCCATTGGTCTAGTGATTGGCGGCGCGATTGGCAATGTCATCGATCGCCTGCAATATGGACATGTCATCGACTTCATTCACTACCAGATTCCCAATTTAATCTCGAATGTCTCCAATTTTGCCGATCATGGTATCGTGTCTGGCGTGCTGCTGGTCATTGGGGAGAGCCTGTGGCGAGATTATCGCGCCAGAGAGCCTGGACAAGCCCAAACAACAAAAACTGGTCCCAGTGAGTTAAACTGAGCAGCTGCTGATTTGGAGAAGGTGGCAAAACCGCCCTGCCCAGCTAGATGAGCTTCTCCAGTTCGATTTCATCACGAATGGTAATACCGTTAAGCCCGGTGATGGGGATCTGTGGTTTGATGCGGCGGGCTTCAGCAATGGCATTGCGATGCACCTGGACCAACTCGTATTCACGCTTCTGCCAGAATTTGAGCGCCGCCAGATTATCGTTCGTCGTCACCAGCCACAGGCGTTCGAGTCCATTTTCCCGCGCCCATTCTTCCACCGTCTCCACCAATGCCGTGCCCACACCCATTGATTCCGCCAAGCTATTGAGCGTGGTAATTTCGCATTCTTTGTCAACCACGTGGATTGTTACCAAGCCGATTTTCTCGGCTTCGGGATCCACTTCGGCATCGGCTTCAGCATCCATTTCAGGCGCTTCGGTATCCTCGTCATCGGTATCTTCGTCAATTGCAGCTTCGCTCCTGCGTACAGCCATGAAACCAGGCAGCAGATGCCCATAAAGCGCTTTGCCACGCGAGACAATCTGGGTAGTGCCCCAGCTATCATCCAGGAAGTGTGCCACCCACTCGCGGTCGGAGCGTTGTAGCGGACGAATAATGAAATCGTTCATCGATAAGACCTTCAAGCTATTTTTCGTTTCTGGGTTGATTATATCCTGTTTAAGGAAACTTTAAAAATCACTATGCCAGTTAAGACATATGCAATCGATTTCCCGATTTACAGATGCAGCCGGTCAGGAGAAGAGTATCGCAATGCCAGCGATTGCCAGGCAGGTGCCAACCACCGCGCGCGGGGTGATGCGCTCTTTGAAGACGATATAAGCGATTGGGATTAGCATGATGGCGGTGGTATGTGACAGAGTGGTAGCCACGCCGACGGGAATATGCTGGAAGGCGAGTAGCAGGAAAGAACCCGCGATAACTGGTCCCAGAATCGCCGCCCCGCAAATCTGCAGGAAGGTTCGCCGGTCATTGTGAAAGGCTGAAAGCGTCTCCCGCATCTCCCCGCGCCAAGCGATAAGCAGCCAGAGCGCCAGGATAGCAGCGCTGATCCGTATCAAGGTAGCGCTGAAAGGTGGGAAGCCACCCGCCACCCCTTGCGAAGAAAAGACAAAAGCGAAGCCCTGCGCTAAAGTGCCAAGAAAAGCGAAGATGACGCCGCGCTTGAGGTCCTGATTTACAGCATTTTCCTCTATCGGGCTGCGTTCAGCGACCACCCAAGTGATGCCCAATATCACCAGCGCGATGCCTGCGGTCGAGTTGGCTGGCAAAGCCTGATCCAGCAACAAAAATGCCAGAATCGCCCCTATCACTGGCGCCAGGGAAGCGATCAACATCGTCAGACGCGGTCCAATGTATTGATAGGCATTGAGCATGAAATAGGAGGAGAGGACAAAAGCCAAGATACCAGAAGTGCTTAACGGCAGCCAGCGATCGAGCGATGCAGAAATGGGGAAAAGCTCGCCCAGTACCACAGCATGCAGCATGATCATGACGATCCAGGAGATGGGCAAGCTGGTCGCCAAGGAGACGATCACATTGATACGGCGCCCAGCCAGCGTGAAGAGCACCGAGGTCAGGCTAAAGCTGAAGGCGGCTGCTAAGGCGGCGATTTCCCCGATGTAAGCGTCCATATAAATCCCTCTAGGCGGCGAACAGAAATGCCACACCAATGATTGCCACAATTGTGCCAAACACTGCGCGCGATGTGATGCGCTCGCCGAATACGAGATGTGCGATCGGAATCAAGAGAATAGGCGTCGTGCCAGTCAAAGTCGATGAGATGCCGACGCTGGTGAATTGCAAGGACAGTAGCACCAAGGTCGCGCCGATAACTGGACCGGAAATGGATGCCAACAGAATCAAGAGCAGGGCTTTGGGCTCGGCAGCGATGAGCTTGAGATTATGCCCCAGTTTGCCGCGCAGGGCGATCAATACCCACAGCACAAAGACCCCAACCAAGGTACGAATGAGGCTGGCGCTCATGGCATGGAAGCCGTCCGTCATCGCTTCTGACATCAAGACAAAGGAGGCGCCTTGCCCAATAGCCGAGGCAATTGCCATCAACAAACCTTTGGCGTAATCAGCATTCTCCTGTTTGAAGCTGTGAATCGCATCTTCGGAAATAACCCAAAAGATGCCGCCAGTCACCAGCGTGATGCCAATGAGGGCGTAAGTTGGCAAGCCCTGCCCCAGGAAGATCCAAGCCATCAGCGCCGCGAAGATCGGTGTGCTGGCGCCCACCAACATCGCCAGGCGGGGTCCAATATATTGAAAGGAACGCAGCAATAGCAGCGAAGAAATCACAAAACCCGCCAGGCTGGATGAAGCCAAGAGCAACCATTTATCGAGCGATGCCGACATAGGGAAAACTTCGCCCAGCATGAGATGATGGATCGGCAACAAGCAAGCCAGTGAAATCAGCAAGCTCAAAGCCATCGAGGCGCTTGCCCCAAACTTGCGCCCTGCCAGGGTGAAAGTGGTTGATGCCAAGCTGAAACAAAAGGCGGCGGACAATGCGGAAACCTCGCCAATTAGATTTTCCAAGCTCACCTGCTCATTGCCCTGTCGGAGTGTTTTGAGGATTCTATATGGTTTGCGCTGGGGATGCAATCACATAGCCTCAAAAAGCAAGCACCAACGTACTTTGGGGCGGCATCATGTAAACGGGGGCATAGTCATCAAAGCCGCCATTCGCATTGATCTGGGGCATGGCAAGTTCGCCTTCGCCAAAGAGAAGTGTGGGCGCCGACAGATCCCAATCGCTGGCGTCTAAACTGAGCGTGAATCCACTGGCGGGTTCATCATCTAGATTGATTATCACCAGCAACGTTTGGGCGGCATCGTGGCGCATAAAAGCGTAGGTACCAGGCACAGAACTGTCCACAGCGGTCAAGTCTCCTCGACGCAAAGCTGAGTTGCGATTGCGCAGCTGGATCAGAGCGCGATAATGGCTGAGCAAAGAATCAGCTTGGGCAATTTGGACGGCAACATTAGCGGATGCAACATTCTCAGCAGCTTGCAATGGTTGCCAGACAGAATCGCCACTGGTGAAACCGGCGTATTCCGTGTCATCCCAGTGCATGGGAGTACGAATGCGTTCATCCGGCTTGGTGCCTATCATGCCAATTTCTTCGCCGTAGTAGATAAATGGGATGCCCGGTCCTGTCAGCAACAACGAGGCAGCTACTTTGTTCCTACCGATATCTTGAAATAACTTGTTTGCCAGGCGATCTTGATCATGATTGGTCAGGAAAGTGGCGAATTGATTTGCGGGATAATCGCGCATGGCATTGCGATGAGCGCGAGCGATATCTCGCTTGGAGCCGCGCTGTGCCGCATCGATCATCTCCTCCGCCAATTTGAAGTCGAAACCCGCGTCAATGGCTCTTTCCTCGACATAGCGGGCCACCACGAAGGAGGCACCGCCGAAGATCTCGCCCACGCTGAAACTATTAGCTTTGACCGCTTCCAGATGGGCTTCATAGTTGGTCAGCCACTGCCGGCTTTCCGGGAGATTCTCCTGCAATTCGCCGATCTCAATAATGTGCTTGATGGCATCCAGGCGGAAGCCATCAACACCGATTTCCTTCAGCCAGAACGTAGCGATATCATACATTTCAGCCGTGACAGCGGGATTGAGATAATTGAAATCCGGCATGCCATCCCAGAAAACGCCGTAATAATAGCGATCGCCAGCTTTGTGCCAGGCAGGCGCTCCCCAAGGTCCGTGGTATCCTGGGTCTTCATCTTGCCAGATATACCAATCTTGGTAAGGTGGCTCACCCAGGCGCGAGGCGATGAACCAGGGATGCCGGCTCGATGAATGGTTGATCACCATATCAACGATGATGGCGATCCCGCGCTTGTGCGCCTCATCAATCAGACGGCGCAGATCAGCGATGCTGCCGTAATCGGGTTCGATCGCATAATAATCTGTCACATCGTAGCCGTGATAGCTGTGCGCCGCGGCCGGTGGCATCAGCCAGATACCGGTGATGCCGAGGTCATCCGAAGTGGAGGGGTCGCCATCGTTCAAGTAATCCAGTCGGTCGATCAACCCTTGAATATCACCAATGCCATCGCCATCGCTATCTTGGAAGCTGCGAATGAATATCTCGTAGAAGACGCGGTCATTCCACCAGTTTGCCGGCAAGTCTCCCTGCGCCAGAGCTAACTTGTCAAGAGACCCTGGTACCAGCCCAAGCAATAGCAGCAGCGCAACCAGCGCAAAGCGAACAATTGCCCACCAGATTCGCCCATATTTATCTCTGTTCATTTCCCAGCCCACTAGCATCCTATGTCGATATAAGAGACTATCAAGAGATGCCTATAAAAGACAGCATCCCGCTAGCGCTCAACTTTCTTCGCCGATTTTGAGCAGCTTTTCAAACTCGCGTATCCAAGCCGTGCAATGGCGTTGGCGCCGATCTTCAGCTTTGGCGAAACCTGTGCCCGCCGCTTCCATCCAGCGCAGGGCTTCACCATTTTGCCCCAGGCGATGCTGGACCATCGCCAGATAATACTGTGTTTCCGGGCGGGCGGGCTGCGCCGCGAGCGCATTCATGAAATAATCTCCTGCCGAGCGCCAATTTTTAGCGCGATAAGCGACCATGCCCAAGCCATAATTCGCCATCATGTCGTAAGCATTGAGCTCGAGAGCCGACTCGAAGACTTTGACAGCCTCTGCTCGCTCTTTGTTCTCTAGCAAGAAAAAACCGTACGCGCCCTGGTACTCGGCGTGCTTGGGAAGCAGGTCGATGGCGAACTGGATTTCCACTATTGCCCTTGGCAAATCCCGCCCGGCGAAAGCGCGCAACGCCGCTTGATAATGCTCATCCGCCCGGTAGCGTGATATGCCTAAGTGCCGCGCGAGTGTTGACATTTCACATTTGCTGATACCCGCAGCCTAACGCCCAGCCTTGAGCGAAACCGGGGGCAAAACTCTCAAGCGGGAATATCGATCGTCTTGCGTTGGTTGCTGTTCCGCACGACCAAGGTACGCGCCATTTTGTCATGCCAGGTCTGGTTTTTCCGATCCAATAGAGCCCAGATAAAACCCAGCCCGAATAACATAGAGCTGACACTGTAACCAATCGCGCGGATCAAAGCGTCAATATCGGTGATAGTGGTGCCATCGGCTTTGATGACGCGAATGCCGAGAGCGAACTTGCCCGGCGTCTGCCCAGCGCGCCGCGTCCAGAAATACCAATAATAAGCGACCGGCACAGCGAAAGCGACAAACTGAATCAGCTGAATCGGCGGGTTATTGCCCGGCTGCATAATTATTAGTATGGCAATCATCAGCGGGATGAATAGCAGGAAGCTATCGATGAGATGGGCTAGTAGTCTTTCGACCAAGCCCGCCAACTCATAGGCTTCGCTCGCCGTTTGCTGATCGGATTTTCTTTTCTCTTCCATAGCACCCTCTTCCTAGAGCTTGAGCTTGTCCCGATTGATTCGAGACTAGGATCACAGTGCGAAGCACCCGGCTCGCCCACAGTTTACATGAACTGACAGCGTCCGTCAAACATGTTGCTTTGCATTCGGCGCCGGGTCAGTCGTGCAATTCATAGAGAATGGCGGGGTTGGCTTCCGCCTCGAATTGCTTCAGATTAGCGATGGACAGATGCCCATGCTGATAGAGATATTCGATATGCGCCCCCGCTTCTTCCAGCGCCAGCAAGACATGATAATCGGTAACATCGGGGTACATCGCTTGGGAAATCTGGCTGATGGTCATCGGTGCGCCGTGTTCGCGCATGATATTGCGGATTCGGTCTAGCTTGCGGTTGTGGCTCGCGCGAATGGCACCGATGCGCCCATAGAGATCTGGAATCGGATCTTCGTGCCCGCCAAGCGCCAGGCGAATGCCCTTAAAATGCAGCAACTTGCGCAATGAATCGGCATAATGATCCAAACCCATGTGGTGCGTGATGCTCTCCGGCGACTGATGCGGTGTCGTGCGAGACAGGACATGGTCTGCGCTCAGCAAGATATCGCCCAGCCGAATACAAACTTGACCGGGGCAATGCCCAGGCGTATGGATAAACTCCATACCATCGATGATTTGCTCATCCTCAAGGCTGAAGTCCACATCAACCGAGGTGACGTGTTTCTTGGCGAAGCCGTACATTTCGAACAGGGTATCGCGCAGGGCTGGTTTGATACCGGCACGGTCAAAATAGATGCCTAGCGCTTTGGTCGCCACCACCACGCGCTCTTCATAATTGGTCAGGACGCGCCGATCCAACTCATGAATGCCAACAGGCGCATCGCTGTGTTGCTTGACAAATGCCAAGCCGCCGAAGTGGTCAATATGCCCATGCGTGATGATGACGCGCTCAATATCCTCGAGCCTGATGGACTTGCCGAAGCGTTCTCGTATCTGCCGGAACCCTTCAAGCAGGTCGTCATTGCTGCGCCCTATGCCGGAACCCGTGTCAACCAGAGTGAGCGGACCCGCCCCTTGCAAGACATGAGCAACGCCCGTGAATTGATTGGGAAACAGCACCATCGGCAAGCGATAGATATCGACATTGCTGCTACTTTTGAAATGTTCGACTGGCGGTAAGATAGTCATGTCTGCGCTTTGTGTCGCTATGTTTGAGGGGAGCAAAAGGAAGCACTAGCAGGCAAAACCTACTCCTTTATTCTAGCACAAGCGGCATCTCACCAGAAGCCAAGCTATAGATGATAAAAGCGAGGTAAGCGCCCAGGAGCAACGCTGATTGCCGCCGCCCCAGGTTGTGATGACGCAAGAAGGGAATCAGCAATACGGCAAAGACGATCATCACAATAAATTCCAATTGCACCTCTGCCCGATTGACCGGGATGGGCTGCAAAAAAGCGGTCACGCCCAGGACCAGCAACAAATTGGCAATGTTAGAACCGACGATATTGCCGATCGCCAAATCCGTTTCTTGATGGAAAGCGGCTGAAAGTGAAGCAGCCAATTCAGGCAGCGATGTACCAAAGGCGACCAAGGTGATAGCGATGATCAGTTCGCTGACCCCGATCATGCGCGCCAGATTGACCGCCCCTTCAACCATCAAGCGCGAGCCTATCAGCAGTGCCAAAATACCCAGTACCAGAAAAGCCAATTCCCGGCTCCGGTTCAATTTCTGCTTGGGCTTCTGGTCCACTTCCGCCAATAGCTGATCGCGGGTGTGCTGCTCTTTTTTCGCCAGATGATAAAACAAGATATTGAAGCAGAGAAAAGCAAAAAGCAGGATTAAGCCGTCAACACGAGTGATATGTCCATCAAGCGTCAGAATGAAGGTCAGAATTGTCACGGCGATCATGATGGGTATTTCCCGCCGCAACAGAATTGCTTTGACCTGCAGGGGGCTGATCAAGCCGGTAGCGCCCAGAATCAACCCGATATTGGCGATGTTGGAGCCGATGACGTTGCCGATGGCCAAATCGCTCTTGCCCGCCAGAGCCGCTTGCGCGCTGACCAGCAGCTCTGGCATCGATGTGCCGATAGCCACAAAGGTCAAAGCGATAATCAGAATCGAGACGCCAAAAGATAGCGCCAGGTTGGAGGCGCCGCGCACCAGCCAATTGCCACCGACGAACAGGCTGACTAGCCCAATGAGTAACAGCAGGAAATCGTGAATTGGCAAATTAACTTCCTCTGGTCACTGACGGAATCCTGCCTGAGAGCATTCACAGCGCTGTGGCGTAAGCGCTTTGGACCGCTCAGGCATAGATCACATGCTGAAGCAAAAATCGATCTATCGCTTGATAGTAGGTTTTGATCGTTTCCGGTTGGCGCCAGCCATGTCCCTCGCCTTGGAAGAGATGATATTCATGCGGAATACCACGCCGTTTCAAGGAAGCGACAATGCTATCAGACTGGTTTTGCGGTACGACTACATCGTCAGTACCTTGAAAGACGATGATGGGATCGACAATCTTGTCGGCGTGGAAAAGCGGTGACCGCTGCCGATAGAGATCAGCCGCTTCCGGCAATTCACCCAGCAGCCAATAGGTATAACGTTCTTCGAATTTGTGTGTGTCCATCAGCAAGCCAAATTGATTGGAAACGCCGTAGGAGCAGATAGCCGCCCGATAAAAACCCGGGAACTCGACCAGGGATTGCAAGACAGTGAAACCACCTGCGCTGCCACCCATGATGACCGCTTTGCTTTCGTCAATCAGCCCTTGCCGCGCCAGATGTTTGACGCCGGCGATCGAATCAATCACATCGTAAACGCCCCAATTGCCGCGGTGCATATCCATATAGGCTTTGCCATAACCGGTGCTGCCACGATGGTTGACTTGCAAAACAGCATAACCCCGGGTGGTGAAGAATTGCACTTCGCTGGAATAATCAGCGTAGCGTTGCGAAGTGGGTCCACCATGGACATTGACGATCAGAGGGGGCTTCCCGGCGGGTATTTGGTCGCGCAAAATCGGCGGATAATAGAGGCCATGCACTTCCCCACCATCATCGCCAGACCATACAATCGCTTGCGCAGCCGATAATTGGTTGGCTTGCAGATTCTCCACTCCACGCCGTCGATGGATCGTCAGGTTTCCAGCGACATCCAGCGAAAGCACCTGCGTTGGAGTGAATGCAGAGGATGCTATCATGGCAACAGAGCCGCTCTCGTGCGAGACAGTGATCTGCTCCAGCTGCGTGTATTCTTCCAAGCCGGCGACGGACTCGCTCGCCGCCGTTTCCAAATCGTAGCGCTTCAAGCTGGAAAAGGCGCGCTGATTCTCCAAATAAAATATGGAGCGGCTATCGCCCGACCAGCCATGAGTGCGCAAACCCTGCACCCAGGCCGGCGTGCCGTGTTCCGCTTCGGTGAAGGTGAGTTGTGAATGTTTCTCCTGTTCCAGGTCGTAGAGGTAGATCTGCCACCAGCCGCTACCATCGCTAACGTAGGACAGGTAGCGCCCATCCGGCGAGAATTCGGGTTGGAAGATGGCTATCTCACGATCCCCCGCCAAGGTGACGACATCTTGGGCGACGGGCAATGCACTGCCATCCGCCGCCAATTGTATCAGCCGCAATTCGCTGCCATTCCAGGGCATCTGCGGATGATTCCAAGCCACAAAAGCGATCAACTGCCCGCCGGGGTGCCAGGTCGGCTGCATGACAAAATCAGTGCCATAAGCCAATTTACGCGGGAATTCTTCGCCATCCGCATCGACAATTGCCAACCCATCAACATGCTCGTAACTATGCACATAGACCAGCCAACGTCCATCAGGGGAGAGTGCTGGCGAGGCATAGCTGCCGAATTCTGGTGTGATGGTGCGTGCTGTCCCCCCAGCGAGAGCTTGAGAGTACAATCGTCCATTAGCAGCGAAGAAGACTTTGCCAGCGCCAAGCGTGAAAGCGCCGCCGCCATACCCAACCCGTCCCGCGACATTTAATTGCAGATCCGTCAGGTCACGGGCGGCTTGGGCGCCGGTCTGGGCTTGCAGTACGCCTGTCTTGCCACGGCTTTCCCACCAGACCAGGGTATCGCCAACATCATTCCATTGCACATCACGCAGGCTGACCGAGCTCGCGATTGAGGCGCCGTTGATCGGGCTTTTCCAAGTTCCGTAAGCTTCGCTCATTCAATAATCGCCTCGCTTATCTGGATGATTGCTACAGATTTTACCCAAGGTCGCGCAAAACAAAATGCCCACTTGCGCGGGCACTCGCCATTAATTTGTGCTTGAGAGGATTCAGTCAGGCACTGCGCCCTCGAATTCGAAGCTTAACAAGCTTTTGGCTGTGATTAACGATTGCCCGCCCAGCCTAAGCTCGCCAAGTAACTCAGGCAGATACGGGGCGCCAGCTGGTATCTATGGTGGCGATATATTCCTTGGCGTGAACAGCCAGGTCACTTTCCGGCGCGAATTCCTCGGAAATGATCTCGACCATAGTGCCGGTTTCCGCCCAGTGATACAGCTGCTCCGCATATTCATCCAGAGACATGATACAGCCATAGGTGACTGGTTCGTAGACACCGCCGCCACCAAGGTAGTTGCCATTTGGCAATTCCACCGCGCCATGAAAGCCATTCATCAAACCCGGTATCACTTCGTAAATGCCCATAAACCAAAACATGGTCCAATGATTGCAATTTGTGCCCGCCTCGTTGCATAGGGCGTAACTGCCGCCGGAAGATACTTCGTCCCGCGCGAGGATTTGAAAAATACCCGGATAGGTTGGCGCCGTTTCCCTGCCAGATGAGATGGGCCAGCTGAAGAGCAACTGCCTATTTTCGAAAGCGACCAACCACTGCGTTTCCAAATCGACAATGATGCGTTTGTGTGGGACAGGATCTTCGGGGATCATGACATCGCGCGATGGGATTTGCACCTGGTCGCCCACTGTCAACGCGCCCCAATTCACCGTCGGGTTGGCATCTCGGATCAGCTCATAGGGGATGCCGTTTTTGCGCCCGATGCGATAACCGGTATCTTTCCGCGCCACCGTGTAGGGCTGTGGCAGGTAGTTTAAGCGCAGCAAAACATCCGGGTTGCCATCGGTGAGCGCCGCCTGAAAATCATCGATCGCGTGCAATTTGTCGATATAACGCCCGCCAGCCACCAGTTGTTGATTTTGGCTCTCGATAAACTCGCTGAAGGCATCTTCACGGACTGACAAGCCATTTTCACCAGCGGTTAGCCATCTCGCTGCCATCTGCTGATCGGCGCTGAGGGTGATCATTTCGTCTTTGAATGGATCGTAACTGCGTATCCGAATCCCGTCATAGAGGAAACCAATCGCTTCCTCCAAGAACGGCGCGCTGTCCAACACAGTGGGCGACAACACAATTGTGGGCAGCTCAAAGCGCCCATAAGTCACTACAGTGGCGGCCTCGTCCTTTAATTGCTGCAAACTGTTGGGAATATCCAGGTGTCGCCCGCGTCTCCCGGGCACGGTTAAGAGGCTACCACCAGACCATTTGTAGCCAGCTTCATATTGTTTGACATAAATCGACTCTGTCAAATCCAGCAAAAGGGATTGTGCTCTGCCATGAGAGACGCTGACCATCGGCTCAATATTAACGCCAAAAGGTATACCCGCTAAGCCGACCGCTTTGGCAGCCCCCGCCATCGAAGCGGCATCGATTGACAAACCTAACTCATCGGGCTTGACTGATTTGAGCGGCTCGCCATCAACGGTGATCTCAATAATGATTTTAGTATTCCACTGGTCTAGAATAGCTTGTTCCGCCTCTTCCAGCGTCAACTCCCCCACTGGCAAGCCCATGGTGTAGACATTTGGGAATACCCGCTCCGCCATCACATAGGTGCCGACGAAGAAGACAAATACGGCAATGGCGACCACAGTGGTTAGTTTGGCAACGGGCGAACGGCTGGAGAAGACCCAAGCCAAGGCACGATGAACGATGTTCGCTTCATTGTAAGAGGGAAAATGCTTGCGGAAGAAGGCATGCTCGGTGCCAGACAGCGAAGCGAGCCGCTGTTGCCGCGCCAGGTTACGATCGCGCAGACGCTTCGACCGTGGTCTACGAGATCTGCTGATATCCTTGCTCATAGTCTCATCGTCCTGCACTATACGAGAATGCTTGTAAACTTATTCTAGTCAAACTGACAAAAGTGGCAAAGCGAATACAAAGGCAATCATGAACTGGAATCACATGATCTGTGCCAATATTCTCTAACAAGCGCAGCAATCTTCTATCAGCGGCGGAACTCTGATACATTTTTAATGCTGTTCAAAGTAATGTATGACGGTGTCATTTACTCTTAAAGTTGGTAGCAGCGAAGAATTTGCTAGCCTATTGCGAGTTTGCCTTATGCTTTCCCCAACTGATCCCAAGCGATGCAAAGCCTGACAAAGAGCAAGCACAGCGCCAAACCACGGCAGTGCAGACAGCAACAACAAGGACGATACTGATGACCAACTGGAGGCTACTATTGAACGAGCTGGAAGAGTCACAAAGCATGATGATAGATATCGAGCTCAATGAAGACTTGGAAGAAGAAACCGCGGCGATCGACCTACCGGAAGAGCTGCCTATCCTGCCCTTGCGCGGTTTGGTAGTTTACCCTCAAACAGCGATTCCGCTAACAGTGGGTCAAGAGCGCAGCATTCAACTGGTTGATGATGTCGTCGCTGGCAACCGCATGGTGGGTTTGGTGGCTTCCAAAGACCCCAACATCAGCGCTCCTGGTCCTGACCAGGTACAAACCGTCGGCACCTTGGCGATCATCCATCGTCTCTTCCGCACCCCAGACGGCACTGTGCGCTTGTTGATACAAGGGTTGCAGCGCATCAAAATAGACGAGTTCGTCGCTACTACCCCATATCTGAAAGCGCGCGTGACACGCATTGCTGAAACCGAGGTGGAAGATGGCGACGATATTGAAATGGAGGCGCTGGTTCGCAGCATCGTCGATCGCTTTACCTCGCTGGCGGAGCTGGTGCCCAGTATTCCGCAGGAGCTGGTTGCCAATGCGATCGATGTGGAAGATCCCTTGCAGTTGGTCTATTCCATCGCCACTTATGTGCGTATCCAATTGACGGATTCCCAGCTTTTGCTGGAACTGGAAACGGCGGGCGACAAGATACGCCACTTGCTGAAATTGCTGAACAAGGAATACGAAGTCCTGTCCCTGGGGCGCAAGATCCAGGAAGATGCGCAGCAGGAAATGGAGAAAACACAGCGCGATTATTTCTTGCGGGAACAAATGAAAGCGATCCAGCGCGAGCTGGAAGAAGATGAAGACCAACAAGAAATCGAGAAGTTCCGCCGGCTGATCGAAGAAGCCAATATGCCGGAGGAGGCGCGCAAAGAAGCCGAGCGGGAGCTGAGTCGCTTATCGAAACTGTCGGTCGCAGCGGCCGAATATGGCGTGATCCGCACATATCTCGACTGGATTTGCAGCATGCCCTGGGACCAGCGTACCGAGGACAAGCTCGATATCGCCCATGCCCGCGATATCCTGGATGAAGATCACTACGGCTTGTCCGATGTTAAAGAGCGCATCCTGGAATTCCTGGCGGTGCGAAAGTTGCGCGCCGAACGCGAAGCAGATTTCGACAAAGACGATGGCTTTGACCCGGTGCGGAGAGATCGTTCCGGCGCCATCCTGCTTTTTGTGGGTCCGCCGGGCGTGGGCAAGACATCGCTAGGCGCCTCCATCGCCCGCGCCATGGGTCGCAAGTTCATTCGCATGAGCTTGGGCGGCATCCGCGATGAAGCGGAGATTCGCGGCTTCCGCCGAACCTACATCGGCGCCATGCCAGGCAGGATCATACAGGCGATCCGCCGGGCGAAGTCGCGTAATCCACTGATCATGCTGGACGAGATCGACAAGCTAGGGCGGGACTTCCGTGGCGATCCAGGTTCGGCTTTATTGGAAGTGTTGGATCCGGAACAGAACGCCGAGTTCCGCGATCATTATCTTGATGTCGCTTTTGATTTGAGCGATGTCATGTTCATCACCACTGCCAATTCGCTGGACACGGTCCTCGGTCCCTTGCGCGACCGCATGGAGGTTATCCAACTAAGCGGGTACACCGAATTGGAAAAACAAGCTATCGCCGCCCAGTATCTGGTGCCGCGTCAAAGAAGAGAAAACGGCTTGCACAACGAAGAGCTGGAATTCACTGATGATGCCCTGCTACAAATCATTCGCGATTACACGCGCGAAGCTGGCGTGCGGGGCTTGGAGCGCGAGATTGGCAAAGCTGCACGCAAAGTTGTGACCCAAATCGCCGAAGGCAAAACCGAAACGCTAACGGTGACCGCCACCGAGGTGAAGGAGTTACTGGGGAAGACGCGCTATGGCTATCGCAGCGAATTGAAAGACCGGACAGAGATTCCCGGCGTGGCGACGGGCTTAGCCTGGACACCAACCGGCGGCGACGCGCTCTTCATCGAAGCGACCAAGATGAAAGGCGGCAAAGATTTCCAATATACGGGCCAGCTGGGCAAAATCATGCAGGAAAGCGCCAAGATCGCCTACAGTTTTGCACGCTCGCGGGCGGAACAGCTGGGTGTTGACCCCGCCTTTTACGACGAGTTCGACATTCATTTGCATGTGCCAGCCGGGGCAGTGCCAAAAGATGGACCGAGCGCCGGCGTGACAATGGCGACTGCGCTGGCTTCCCTGCTGACAGGGCGCTGCGCCAAGAGCAATATCGCCATGACCGGTGAATTGACCCTCAGCGGGCAAGTGCTGCCAGTGGGAGGCATCAAAGACAAAGTGCTGGCGGCGCATCGCTTGGGCGCGGATACGGTCATTCTGCCACGCAAAAACGAGAACGACCTTGACGATGTGCCGGAAGATGTACGAGAGGCGATAGAGTTCATCCTGGTCGAGCATTTGGACGAGGTGCTTGATATCGCGCTGGTCGCTCCCTTGCCACTAGCAGAGCGGGCAGAGGCTCTGGTAATTTGAGCTTTTCAGCTGCGGTAAACACAAGTATTGAGAATAACAATTAAGATAGGAGCCTTATGCCACTGGTAGATTTGCCAACAGGCGCAACAATCCATTATGAAGCTGTCGGACCTGAAAGCGAAGCGGCGCCTGTCATCCTGATTCACGGGATGCTGGGGACGGCGCGGGGGCACCTCGGTCATGTGATGGATTGGCTAGCGGGGGAAGGGTTTCGCGCCATCGGCTTGACCATGCGCGGCTATGGCGAATCTTTGCCGAAACCGCGGGATTTCCCGGATAATTTCTACCATCGCGATTGTGAAGATTTATTGGCATTTATGGATGCGCTTAGCATCGAGAAGGCGCACTTGATTGGGTATTCGGATGGAGGCGAGATCGTGCTGATCGCCGCTGGCAAGTTCCCGACTCGTATCGCCTCTTGCATAGCCATTGGCGCTATCGGCAATTTTGTGCCAGAGCTGCGTCCTATATTTCAACGCATGTATCCGGGGGATTGGATCAGCGATGAAGAAAAGTGCCGGCACGGCTTCAGCGATGCCGCCAAATTCACCGGCGCATGGGTGCGCGCCATGACACGCATGATCGATGCCGGCGGAGATGTCAGCTTGAGCTTGGCAGCCAACATCACCTGCCCTTTGCTGATCATGCTGGGGCGCGATGATCTCTTGAACCCCGTACATTGTGGCGAGCGATTCGTGAATTTGGTCCCGCATGGCAAGCTGGAAATTTTCCCTTGCGGGCACGCCGTACAAGACGAAGAGCGCGCAGCCTTCTACCAGCTTGCATTGCGCCATTTGCAATCTGCAACCAAAGGAACAGCTATCGCTAACGCGAACAATTAAGAGGCGTCATCTATATGTATAGGCGCCAGAAGCACAATCCCAAAAACCGGCTTGGATTTTGCCGGCAGCTGATGATCCTCTGCGGCATTGCTATCTTGCTCTGGTCGGGCCTAGAAGACAATAATGCCAACGCGGTATCGGTATTGGCTGCCGCGACGGCAACGGTGGCGACCCTATATATTCTGGCTTCACGTCTCGGTGGGCGCGCTCTGCATCCGGCGGATCACTTGAGGCTTAGTGTGCTGGCTGGATTTCTGGCCGGTTCTTCAGCCTGCTTGCTGGCAGCCTCGCTGATGTTGTTTAAGGATTTGCGCCATGCCCATATCTATCCCGATTATCCGCCGCAGATGATCCTGGCGATGCTGGAGCGCCTGCCACATTGGACCTTGGCTGGCGGTTTGGCTGGCATCGGGATCGGCCTGTTGCTCAAACTAAAGGCGGAATGGCATCGTCAGATCTGAAGAGTTCCTCCGATTGCGCTACAATTGTTAGCAAGACTTGATCAGCTACTCTTATGAGGCAGAAAGATAATGGCACGATACATCCTTTCGCTTGACCAGGGCACGACTTCCTCACGCGCGATTCTGTTCGATCACAATGGCAATAGCGCCCGCAGTTCACAGCAAGAATTCAGGCAGATTTATCCGCAACCTGGCTGGGTCGAGCATGATCCCCAAGAAATCTGGGCGACCCAGTTGGCGGTGGCTCACGATATCATTGACGATCGGGCTGATATCGCCGCCATCGGCATCAGCAATCAGCGCGAAACTACAGTGATCTGGGACAGGCAGACTGGTGAGCCCATTCACAATGCCATCGTCTGGCAAGATCGGCGAACAGCGGCATTCTGTGACCAACTCAAAGCGGAAGGCTTCGACCAAACGATATTGCAGCACACCGGTCTGGTCACCGATGCTTATTTTTCCGGCACCAAAGTCAAATGGCTGCTGGACAATGTGAGCGGCGCACGCCAAAAAGCCGAAGCTGGCGAGCTGGCATTTGGCACCATCGATAGCTATCTGGTCTGGAAACTGAGCGGCGGCACACTGCATATCACCGATGTCAGCAATGCCGCGCGTACCATGCTCTTCGATATTCACCTAGGGGATTGGGCGGGACCTATCCTCGAACGCTTGGAGATCCCTCGCGCCCTCCTGCCCGATGTCCGCCCCTGCAGCCAAATCTATGGCGAGAGCGCTGAGAGCCTCTTCGGCGCGGCAATCCCTCTTGCTGGCATGGCGGGCGATCAGCAAGCGGCGACCTTCGGGCAAGCAGCCTACCAAGCCGGCATGGCGAAGAACACCTATGGCACCGGTTGCTTTATGCTGATGAACACAGGCGATAAGCCGCAATCCTCCGCCAACAATCTCCTCAGCACCATCGCTTGGCAAGTCGGCGATGAAGCGATGCAATACGCGCTCGAGGGCAGCATTTTCATGGCGGGCGCCACAGTGCAGTGGCTGCGCGATGAGATGAAGTTGCTGGGTGATGCCACCGAAAGTGAAGCGATCGCCACCTCCATCGACAGCACTGATAGCGTTTATCTGGTGCCAGCTTTTGTCGGCTTGGGCGCGCCCTATTGGGATCAATATGCCCGTGGCGCCATCGTCGGTTTGACGCGCGGCAGTGGCAGAGCGCAGGTCGTCCGCGCCGCCCTGGAATCGATCGCCTATCAAAGCCGCGATGTGGTGGACGCCATGTCAGCCGATTCTGGTTTGGCTTTGGAAACCTTGCGCGTGGACGGCGGCGCAGTGGTCAACGATTTTCTGATGCAATTTCAGGCGGACATTCTAGGCGTGCCGGTGCAACGCCCGATTGTGACCGAAACGACAGCGCTGGGGGCTGCCTATCTGGCTGGGCTGGCGGTGGGCTTTTGGGAATCGCAAGAAGAAATCGCTGAACAGTGGCAGCTGGAACGCACATTTGAACCGGCCATGTCAGCTGACGAGCGCGAGTCACTCTACGCGGGTTGGCAGAAAGCGGTTGAACGCGCCCGCCACTGGGCAGAATAAACGAGCGAGTTTTCGTTATACTGGTGTCAGCCGCAGCTAATGGATTCAAGCGATGCTGAAATTCGTCATCAGAAGGCTTTCATTCTCCATACCAGTCTTGATTGGTATCTTGGTTGTCACCTTTGTCTTGGCACGGGCGATACCGGGCGACCCCTGCCTGGCGGTGCTGGGGGAGCGAGCCACGCCTGAAATCTGCGAAACCTTCTTCAAGCGGAATGGGCTGAACGAACCAGCGCCGATACAATTGCTGATTTATATGCGCAACTTCGCCCAGGGCGATTTGGGAGAGTCACTGCGTTTTCACCGCCCGGTGATGGACTTGCTGGTGGAGCGGCTGCCGACTACCGTTGAGCTAGGGGTATTTGCCCTGCTCTTCGCCATCAGCCTTGGTGTGCCGCTGGGGGTTTTGAGCGCTTATCGTCACAAATCAGCGCTCGATGTCGGCACGATGATCGGCGCCAACATCGGTGTCTCGATGCCGGTCTTTTGGTTGGGCTTGATGCTGGCATATTTGTTTGCGGTCTTGCTCAAAGATACCCCTCTTGCGCTGCCGCCTTCGGGTCGCTTGACACCTGGCGCCAATCCAGATCCTTTCTACCTAGGTCTAGTAGCGGAAGGGGAAGAGCCGCTCGGCATTTTGATCTTTCTCTCGCGCATAAACACCCTCAACGCCATCCTCACCTTAAATGGCGAATTGCTGATTGATGCGCTGCGTCATTTGATTTTGCCGGCCATGGCAGTGGGCACCATCCCGCTGGCCATCATCGCCCGCATGAGCCGCTCCAGCGTGTTAGAGATCCTCAACCAGGATTATGTGCGGACGGCGCGGGCGAAGGGCTTGCGAGAGCGAGTTGTGGTGGGGAAGCACGCCCTTAAAAATGCCATGTTGCCGGTGATCACCGTCATTGGCTTGAACTTTGGGCTAGTCATCAGCGGCGCGGTTTTGACCGAGACAATCTTCAGCCTGACTGGGGTCGGGCGGACGCTGGTGGATAGCATCACCTCCCGCGATTACACGCTGGTGCAAGGCTTCACGGTGGTGATTGCGGCTGGCTTCGTGCTGATCAATATGGTGGTGGATATTATGTATGGCTACCTGGACCCGCGCATTCGCTTCAACTAGCCGGCGATATAAGAAAGGCATTTCATGGCGACGCAACCGGCAAATTTAGCGCACGAAGGCAATTATCGCTCGCCCAATCTATGGCTGGAAGCGCTGCAGAATTTGCGGCATAGCCCCTCAGCCATGCTGGGTATGCTGGTCATTGGCGCTTTGGTCATCATTGCTGTGGCTGCCCCCGTTTTCGCCACTCATGACCCGATCAAGACCATGATCGGCGTTCCAGGCGAGACGGGCCGGTTGCCGAGCAAGCCACCCTGCATCCCCATTCTCGGTTGCGAAGATCCACAACACATCCTTGGTTTGGATCTGAACGCGCGTGATCTCTACAGCCGCGTCATCTTCGGCACCCGCACTTCACTATCGGTTGGGGTTATCACCATCAGTTTATCGATCATTGTGGGGACGACCTTGGGCATCGTCGCCGGTTATCTGGGCGGCATGGTGGATAATGTCATCATGCGGCTGATGGATGTGGTCTTGGCATTTCCGGCGCTGCTACTAGCGATTTCGATTGTCACGATTCTTGGTCCCGGCTTGACCAATGCGCTGCTCGGCATCACCATCACGTTCATCCCGCAGTATGCGCGGCTGTCACGAGCGAGTGTCCTGTCGATCAAAGAGCAGGAATTTGTGGTGGCGGAACGCGCCCTGGGCGCCAGCCCGTTGCGGATTGTGCTGGCGCATATCCTGCCCAATGCGATCACGCCGATCATCGTGCAAGGTACGCTGGGCGTTGGCACCGCCATTCTCGATGCGGCCGCGCTCTCATTTCTTGGTCTAGGCGCGCAACCGCCGACGCCGGAATGGGGGCAGATCCTCAGCGAATCGCGCAATTACCTCTTCACCTCGCCCCATTTGGTCTTCTTCCCGGGCATCGCCATCATGATCACGGTGCTGGGCTTCAACCTGTTGGGCGATGGCATGCGCGATGCCCTCGATCCGCGCTTGAATCGGAATTAGTTGCGTTGGCTAAAACCGAGGAAGAGTGCCGGAAAAACTATCCGACACTCTTTCGTTTCTGCTAGATCAACCAGCTGACGCTAGCATTGATCCGCATTGATGAACTGCTGGAAGATCGACTTGTAGATGGCAAAGGCTTGACCGGTGCCAGTGTGATTGGGGCTGGCACAATCGGCGGCGGCTTGCCAGGAGACAACTACATCGTTGGCATCCAGGCTGGAGCCATCGTGGAAGACGACGCCTTCGCGCAGGTTGAAAGTCCAAGTCAAGCCATCGTCAGAGACTGACCAGGTTTCCGCCAAGCCGGGGATGACATCGACACCGCCGCGCTCGAAATCGAGCAGGGCTTCCTGCACTTGATGGCAGGCGCGGAAGGTCTCGCCGTCCCAAGTATCGTTACAATAGAGCGAGATTGGCTCAGCATTTTGCATGTAGATGACGTTGTCATCATCCGGATCTTCGATGCGGGAGAATTCTTCCGTTCCATCCAGCAGACCAGGATGGACACCAACCATACGCAATTGCCAGACATCAGCCGCGCCGGCATGACCAAACGGTACCCAGGGAACCACTTCCGTCATGGCAGCAGCCACTTGGCGGAAGTAAGTCATACGCTCTTCGGGATCGAGCACTTGCGATGCGGCAACCAGCGGCTCATAAAGCTCGGGATAGGGATCGCCCATCTGCGTATTGTTGGGACCGAAGCAGCAGCTGTAGAAGTTGGAAGCATCGGGGAAATCGGCATGCCATCCGAGGATATGCAAGGGCTCATTACCAGCATTGGCGGAGGCCAGGAAAGCGCCGGATTCCACCACTTGGACATCGGCAACGACGCCAATTTCCGCCAGTTGCGCCTGAATATCATTAGCGATAATACCCGGATTGGGCAAGTAACCGCGGACAACATCGCGCCAGGTCAGCGTCAACGAGCGGGATTCGCCAGTGCGCGTATCGACCAGAGAATCCAGCGGCAGCTCGAAACCAAGATCAGCAGCGGCTTCTTCGAGCAGCGCTTTGGCGGCTTCTTGATCAAAGCCGGGTACGCCACCTTCGGAGACGTGACCGAAGACAGCCGGGGGCGCGAAGTCCGATGTCAATGGCGAGCCAGGCGGGAAGAAGTTGTCGACAATGCGCTGACGGTCGATGCCCATGGCGATGGCTGTGCGAACGCGGACATCGTTGAGCGGCTCGAAGTAATTGCTCATGGCGACATAGACGCCGGTCAAAGGCGGTATATCGATGAGATTGAAATTGGGATCGGCGCGGAAAACCGGGATATCATCCGGATTGGCGAACTTCATACCATCGATAGTGCCAGCCCGCAATTCAGTGGCACGGGCGGCCGCTTCCGAATTCCAGCGCAGGATGACAGTTTGCTCGATCGAAGGCTCGCCCCAATAATCATCGAAACGCTCAAAGACAATCTCGTTGCCTTGGTCCCAGTTCACCAGTTGCAGCGGACCGGTACCGATTGCGTGGGTCAAAATATCGCCCTCGCCGCCAGTGGCATTCATATATTCTGAGGGGTGGATGGACAAGCCGAGGCTAGCCGCCTTCTGCTCGAAGATGGCGTCAGGGTTGCAGAGCGTGACTACCACGGTATGGGTACCGGTGGCTTCTACAGATTTGAGGTTGCCGCCATAATCACAATCTTCGGCGGCGAAGCTCAACAGTTCGTCCTGGCTGGCGACAGGCGCGACAAGCAAGCCCATCGTCAACAGCAGAAACAAGAGAACAGGAAGTACACGGCAAAGCGCTTTCATAAAGATTTCCTCCACATCTATCCAAACAGTTTGATATACGAAACACCCTCCAGTGGAGGGACAGATTGTATTGTAATCTATATTCAATGGATAGCAAAAAATAGCACTGAGCCAGGCAGCGCTAAAACTCAAATTCGTCCATGTCGCGACAAAGATGGATGGGACCATCGTAGGTCTGGGCAGCTTCCTCTACCAACAACTCAGGATCTTGATTCCACACTTGATAATGAATCAGATAAAGCTCGCCCGCCCTTGCCTGTGCCGCGGCTTCCCCTGCCATGCGAGCAGTGCTATGCCCCGGCGGGGGACCACCAGCTTCGTGGATCAGGATATCCGCATCCTGGGCGATCTTCAAAACATTGGGGCAAGGCTCGGTATCGCAGCTGTATGCCAGCACCTTGCCATTGTGTTTGTTGGTGATACGCATTCCGATAGTAGGGATGAAGTGTATGACCGGGAAAGAATGGATGGCGAAATCGTTGTTCTCAAAAAGGAGTGTATTGTCATGCAGGCTGATGCGTGAAAAGGAGACGGGGAAGAAATTGGGCCAATATTCCCAGCCGTACATATCCATCGTCTCTTCAACGCGATTGATACAATGGGGAATGCCATAAAAGCGGATGGGATCCTTGCGCCCCATTTGCCACATGTGCATGAGCATATTGGGCACGCCAGCCACATGATCCGAATGAAAATGCGTCAGGATGATATCCTGCAAGCGGCAATCATCGATGCCGAGTTTCTTTATCTTATCCAAAGGGTTCGAGCCGGCATCGACCAGGACGGGACCATCTTTTTCGCCGATTAGCAGGAAGTGGGTGTAGTCATGCTGGGCGTTGTTGACCGCACCTGATGTCCCCAAAATGATAACGCGCGCCATATCATCGCCTTTGGGCTGCCCCCCGACAGCCTTTCGGTATTTCAAGAGCAAACGCTGGTAACACCATACCTCATGACGATACCACAATTCCGCTCATTAACAAACCTCACAAGGATAATCGGCGTCGCAAAGCACTAAATTATCAGGAAGGTCTGGGCTGCAAGCCTTCCGCTCTTTCAGCTTCGGTATCAAGCGCTTTGGCAGCGGAGAAATTGCCCGAACGATGACGATAGAACAGCAAGCCCAGCGATAACAGCAAAGCGATCAGAGTGATCGTCTGCGAGCTGTTGATGGTGGAATCCCCAATCACAGCGATCTCGACTCGCAAGAATTCCAGCAAGAAACGAATGAAAGAGTATTGCAGGATGTAAATCAACAAAATATCCCCGCTCAACAAGCGATCACGATATTGATGAAAAATGCGCCACAAGACATAAAAGGCGACCAGGCTCCAGATCGCTTCATATGCCCAGAGCGGATGGAACAAGGTATCGAGGGGATAATCGATCAAACTCTCGAATGGCGCCACCCGCGCATCCCGCGGGATGGTGATACCCCAAGGCAAATTGGTTGGTCCCCCGTATAGCTCTTGATTGACATAATTGGCGAAGCGACCGATGGCTTGCCCCAGGGGAATCGCAACAGCGGCGATATCCATCCAAGGTGACATCCGCATGCCAGCATCAGGGAAGTTGCTGGCAGGGCGCTGATAGCTAAAAGACGCCGCAGCCTTGCCATTTATTCTGTTCGTGATCATCTTAGGCAGCCATTGCAGCCACTGAACCAGCCACAAGACTGGCGTGAGGATGGTGATGAAAATACCGACAATGCGATTGTGCCAGCGGCTGAGGTAGAGATAGGCGCCGAGCGAACCGCCGATGACAGCGCCAAAAATGCTAAGACCACCGCTCCAGATAGCGATAGCGCCGTTTTCAGTATCGAAGAAATTCTGCAAGAACCAGGCGGTATTATGGCAAATTTCGCCCTCGATGCCGCAGCCGGCGGTCAAAGAAATTGGCGGGAAGAAGACAAACCACAAGCGCGCGCCGATGATGCCCGGGATAATCGCCCAGGTCAGCCCGCCCCAGATATGATCGGGATCGCGACCATCTCGTTTTGCCAGCAATGAGGCGATATAGGCGCCAGCCAAGAGCGCGACCACGATGATGATGCCATAATAGCGCACTTGCAGGTTGCCGATTACCAAATAGGCTTGTTCGAACTCCATAGCTACTCACCTCTGTCTTTGAGAACAGCATAAACATACCACAAACGTTGCAGCACAGTAATATTCGTCCCGATTGCCAGAATCAGCAAGCCGATCTCCAGTGCAAGTGGGTTCTCGCTGATGACAGTCACCAAAATCATCGACAAAATGACAATGACCCGCTCCAGCCGGGTGAACCATCCCGCTTTGACGCTGACACCGACTTTGACATCATCTGCGCGGGCGCGCACATAACTGACCAGAAAACTGCCCAGCAATGCCGCCAGAGCCAGACCCATGATGTCTGAGCGGTCTTGCACGGCAAAATAATACGTAAAAGCGGCAAAAATGAAACTGTCAGAATAACGATCGAGGGAGGACTCCAAGACCATGCCGAAAGGGTTCACACCATTTGTTTCCCGTGCCACTGCCCCGTCAATAGCATCCATCGACAAACCAAAAAAGAGTAAAATACCTCCCTCCAGGAACTCGCCGCGCGCGACAAGTATCGAGGCAACGAGAACCATAACCCAACCGATTATGGTAATGGTGTTTGGGTGAAAACCCATTTTTACTAGCCATTTTGCGATGTGGTCAAGTAGAGGGCCTGTCCATTCTCGCACACGGTCTGAAAATATTTCGGGGTTGCCATCTGCCATTTTTCACCTTGTTATGGTCTAAGTCCTTAGCTAAACTACGTTACACTTTGTCGGGGCGTGGCGCAGCCCGGTAGCGCGCACCGTTCGGGTCGGTGAGGTCGTGGGTTCAAATCCCGCCGCCCCGACAGTTTTTTCATGGTACACCTACTGCCAATCTCGCGCCTTTCCTCTTCTCGTCATTGTGCGCCCAACGCCAGAGAAAAATACCCGGCAAGATCGACAAGCAGAAGAGGATGCCACCCAGCCAATTGGGCACGGTAGGATCCAAGGCAAACAGCGCCCCCGAGACAGCGGTGGAGATAATAACGCCCAGGCTCATCACCGATTGATAAAGCCCCAAGACACCACCGCGCAGCTCCTTGATCACGGTTTTTGTCACCAGCGATTGTAGCGGCGGCAAGAGCAAGCCACTGCCCAGGGCGAAGATAACGATGCTGCCCGTGCCAAAAACGGGCTCAGTCGCCACAGCCAACAAGAACATCGAAAGACCACGAGAGCCCGCCCCCAAGATGGCGATCAGCGGATCGCTGTAGCGTTTGAGCATGGCTGGCAATATGAAGATTTGCGTGAAGAATTGTCCGATGCCCACCACCATCAGCATCAAGCCGACGCCCAGGCTGACCGCCGCGAAGTCGTAGCCAGCGAACAAGACCGCCTCGGCGAAGAGAGCGAAGGTGCCGATTAACAAGCCGAAGCCAAATTGTGAGACGAAGGAGATACTCAACACAGCCAAAAGCGGCACATTCCTCATCAGCTCGCTGGGATTCATCCGCGCCCGCCGACTATCGCGATTATGCGCTTGTTCTTTTTGGCTGATGGTCTCCTCGAGCGTGAACCAGGTCAGCATGACGGTGATCAGCGCCGCCGCTGCCGCGAAGAGGAAGGGCATCTGTGGTCCCACTTGGCTGGCGAGCAGTCCCCCGACCGCCGGTCCAATAATGAAGCCGAGACCAAAAGCCGCCATCACGTACCCTAGCGCTTGCGTCCGTTTTTCTTCCGGCATGATATCGGTGACATAAGCCTGTGCCACGATGATATTGCCGCCAGTAATGCCATCCAATATGCGCGCGAGAAACAACACCGTAACCGATTGGGCGAAACCGATCATCAGAAAAGCGATCACTGTGCCAACTTGGCTGATAAGCAAGACCGGCAAGCGCCCCCGCCGATCCGACAGACGACCGATGAAGGGACCCGCCAAAAATTGCGCCGCGAAGAAAGCCGTAAGCAGCAGGGTGATGATCTCTTCATCCAGGTTGAATTCGCTTTGTGCATACAGCGGCAAGATCGGGTTGACCATTGAAGCGCCAACCATCTGCACCAAGACAATCAGCAAAATGGTCAATAATCGGCGATCGAAAAGCCAGTGTCGGGTTTTCAAATTTTGGGGACCTTGTCGTGTTTGCCACCGGACCTGACTTGCTGACCTGCCAAATCCATTTCGATAAGTATAGCAGTTTAGCACCAGGAAGTGCTAGACTGTTGCCCAGCCAGTGCGTAAAAGGGTTCTCGGAGATCAGGAGGCTAAATTGGTGACAACACTTTATTTGATGCGACATGGAGAGGTCCATAACCCGACCGATATTCTCTACGGGCGCTTGCCCGGCTTCAAACTCAGTGATGCCGGCAAGCAACAAGCTGGAGCGGCTGGAAAATGGTTAGCCGATAAATCAATAACGGCAGTTTATTCGAGCCCGATGGAACGCGCCCAGCAAACCGCCGCGATCGTGGCGAGCTACCAGGAGCAGTTGCAAACTCACCTGGACGAGCGTCTGATCGAGGTCTTGACGCCTCATCAAGGTCGCCCGACTTTGGAGCTGGCAGCAAAGGGATGGGATTTGTATAGCGGGAACCAAGCGCCATACGAAGTGCCAGCGATGGTTCTGGAGCGGGTGCTCGACTTTTTTGCCCACGTCATGCAAGCGCATAACGGCGAATCCGTTGTCGCGGTCGCGCATGGAGATATATTGGTCTTCCCCTGGTTACATGCCCATGGCTATGTGCCAGAAGCCTTGATGAAAGACAATCTCCGCAGTTACAAGTTGCCGGTCGATTATCCTGCCACCGCGTCAATCATGACCTTCGAGCTGCCAGACTCCCCGCGGGAAACATTGCCAAGTGTGCAATATCACTGTCCCTATTAGCTAGCGCCAAAATGGTGCAAGGGAATTTGGGGATTGACAAAACTTCATACAAGTTGCATAGTCACAACGTTAATTCCCTGTATGTTATGAATAAATTGTTGGCTGCTTCTTCGTACCCGGTTAATTTACAGGAGGACCATCGTGGAACATCTGACTTTCACCACGCCCTATCTGCACAAGCAGCGGATGGACGAATTAATGGAAGAAGCGAAAATCGAGCGCTTCTTGAACGAGAAGAAGAACCGTGATGCCATCGCCTGGCAACAACGTCGACTTCACCGCAATCGCAAGAACAACTGAAACTACCCGCAGCTTTGTCTTAGGAGCCTCGCCAAATGCGGGGCTCTTTTTATTGGAGAGCATCAAATTGCCAGGCAATTGACTTGCCCCTATAATCGACTTCAGTGCAATATCATCGAGCGATCCACTCATGAGACAATTGCTGATTTTCGCCATTTTGCTGTTGAGCTCCGCCCTCGTTTACGGGCAAGATGACCTGGCATCGGGTTTGCAGCAGCACAGTTGGGCTGTATTCCTGCAACCCGCTGCCGCCCAGCCGAACAAGACCGATATCGTTTTCATCGACCTGCTCAGCGGGGATGTCAATCGAGTTAGCGTGCAAGGCGAACGTTTCAGCCTGGTAGCTGATGCTGTGATCTATCTTGATACGTTGGAGAGACAGGTCAAGCTGGCACAGCCGGATGGTCTCATTCGTGATCACCCATTCATTCGCTTGGCAGCCGACGAACAGGGGGTTGATTGGACGGTTTCGCAGGACCAACAGCGGATCGCCTGGACAATCAGCCGCGAATTGGAAGCGGATCAGCTGATAAGCAAGATCTGGCTGGCGAATGCGGCCGGCACCGAAGTTCGTGAGCTACTAACTTACGGTCCACGTGAAGGCATTGCGTTGCTACCGATTGCCTTCAGCCAGAACAGCAGCGAACTCTACCTGGAAGTTTTTGTCACTGGCAGCGACGAGCTACAGCTATACAGAGCGCGGGGCGGTCTTTTGGCGCTCGATTTCTCGGCTGAGGAAGTTCGCTTGCGTAGCTTGCCGGGGGATCCTCCTTGTTTTTGCGCGGTCGCTTTTGGAACGGACATCATCTTACGCTTGCCCCAGAATAAGGAAGCCAATGGCATAGACGTGGCGGTCTACCCGCTTGACGGCAGCCCGGCACGCCTCATCCCCGCTTTGCCCAGCGACAATTACAATCAAGCCGGCAATCTGCTGCTTAGCCCCGATGGAGCCTTCGCCATCTACAGCTTGTCACAGGTGAGTGGATTTCACACGGCGCAACAAGAGATCCAGACCGTGTTGGCGCTCGTAGATTTGCAGAATGCGCGCCAGAGCATCCTGAACATTCCCACCGCTGGCCTCGCCCGTCCCATCAGCTGGACCGAAGACAATAGCGCCGTACTCTTCACGACAGATACCGATAGCGGCACCTGGAAGATCAGCCTGGAAAGCGGCGACCTTCTCAAAATAGCCGATGGGGAATATCTGGGTATGCTGAGCAATTCCTGAACGCTAAACGAAGCTAGGCAGATTGCGCCGGTTAGGATGTGGCGGAGCTGCTTAACTTGGGTCTGTTTGCCCAATCCCAAACGGCATCGGCAATTTTCCAAACGGCATCCGGCTCAGCAATACGCCTAGCATTTTCAACGCGCTGCTGCTGCTTTTGTGGATCATCGTTCAGCCACTCCACAATGCAATCCGCCACTTGCTGGGGCTGGGGCAAATAGACGCCAGCATTGTTCTCCGTCACCAGGCGGACATTGCCCGTCTCTTGACCCGGTATGCGATCGCTGATGATCATGGGCAATCCAGCGATCGCGGCTTCGCTGATGGTCGCTGGACCCGCTTTGGTGACGATAATATCCGAAGCTGCCATGATTCGCGGCATTCCCTCGTGATTAGTCACATAACCAAAGATGTGCCGACAATTGTTCCACTTACGGTTTTCCAGTTTTTTCTTCAAAGCATCATTGCGCCCACAAACGACCAGCAGTTGCGCATTTAAGCGCTGGGCATCCAAGGCTTTGACCATCTTATATATGGTGCCCATGCCATCACTACCCGCCACCATCAAGAGCGTCGGCAATTGTGGATCGAAGCCAAATTGCTGGCGCGCTTCCGCTTTGGACGTCATCGATTTGACAAAATGTGGATTGACGGGCAAACCGGTGACTTGCATTTTCGCCGGAGGCATTCCCTGCCGCAAGCCGCGAGAATAAGCTTTCTGTGTCGGCACGAAGCAAAAATCCACCTGCGGATCATACCAAAATGCTGGTGTCGTGACCAAGTCGGTGACAACTGTCAAAAAAGGCGGGCGTTTCTCCAGAGTCAGGAAAGCGCGCAGACATGGATTGATGATGATGGAATGGGTGCAAACGACCACATCAGCCGGATGCTCGCGCACAATACGTTGTAGGTTCTCGCGGTTTAAACGATAGATCAGCTGACGCGCCAAGCGGCTACGGCGGCGACCATTAAAAGCATGGTAGGTCATCCACCATAGAAACTTCGATGTATTGATCAAACGGGGGTAAAGTTCAGGCAGTTTGTTCAAGGGACCATTGCACTCGCGCAGGACATCCACATCAGCAAACTCGACGGCATCGCCATAACGTATCTCCATGGCATCCCGAATCGCTTCAAAGGCGGAACGATGCCCTCCCCCAGTATCGGAGAAGAGGAACAAGACTCGTTTTTTCACGTGGCGATATTCCTCAAATGCTGATTTAGCAAAGGTACATTATCAACAATCATCGACAAATAGCTTGTCACGCCAAAAAAATGGGGTTTCCGTATTAAGCCGAGAGACCCGGTCAAGCGCTTGCAATCTCCCTACTGTATCACTGATTTACCATATTTGAATTGAGAACTGTTTGACAATTCCTAAAAACAGGCGGCAGCAAAATGTAAACTTGCCCTAAACTATTCTCAAGCTGGCATAATATCGTGTATATTTAATGATACAGTGCCAAGTGAATGTGAGATATGGTCATGTTAGCGAATTTACACCCGCTTACTATCATCATCAATTTGATCGTGCTGGGCCTTGCGATGACGGTTCATGAGTTCGCGCATAACTTCGTCGCCTGGAAGATGGGCGATCAGCTACCAAAGCTACAAGGACGTTTGACGTTGAACCCGCTGGTCCATATCAATTGGGTCGGTTGGCTGATGTTTGCCATCATCGGCTTCGGGATCCTCGGTAGCGCGCCGATCTCACCACAACGTATGCGCGACCCACGCTGGGGCTTCCTGTCGGCAGTGGCGGCCGGTCCCTTTTCCAACCTAGGGCTAGCCCTCGTTTTCGGCTTATTGCTGCGGCTCAGCGGGCTTAGCATTGAAGGCTTCTACGCTTATAGCGCGCCTGAATTGATCGGCGATCCATTGAGTTTGCTAGCGGCGTTTCTCTACGCGATGGTTTTTTGGAATGTGCTGCTCTTTGTCTTTAACTTGATCCCGCTCTTCCCCATCGATGGCTGGCATGTTGTCTTGACCTTGCTGCCGGGGAAGTGGCTGAATCACATGCAGATCCCAGTTGCGGTACAGCGCAACCTGCGTCCGCTGGCAGAGTTTTTGATGCGCCCCGCCTTCAAATGGCGCGATTGGCAGATGGCGAGTTATTACGTCTTCATCGCTTTGATCTTTCTCTCGTTCTTGCCGATTGGCGGCGTGAGCCCCTTCAACTTGCTCATCGGTCAACCGACGGGAGCGCTGCTCCGCATCTTGTTGTTCTAAGCCGATGAGCGCGGTTTCACATCGTATCGGCCAAGGCTTACGCGCCTTGTTGGCATTCGCCTTGACGCCGGATCTGCAGCCCGCGCGGCGACGCCTGACCGCTTGCGAATTTGCCGCTTTCCAGTCGATGTCCCGCGCCGAGCAACTGCATAGCCTCAAGGTCTTGCATATGGTCTTGGAGCGTGATCCGGCTGCTCCAGCGGTACTGACCAAAGCCGCCCTGCTACATGATGTTGGCAAGTCCCGCTATCAGCTGGCAGTCTGGCAGAAGACCCTTGCAGTGCTGGTCAAGATACTCGCGCCAAACCTCAGCCAGCGCCTCAGCCAAAGCGAAAGCATCAGCTTTTGGCAAGCGCCTTTCATCGTGCGCCAGCATCATCCCAAGTGGAGCGGCGAGATCCTGCGTCAATGCGGTACGGAGGAGACGGTCATTTGGCTGGCGGAACATCATCAGGATAAGGCTGAAGACCACCGCGAACATCCACATCACCAGCTGCTGCTCAGATTACAATCCGCTGACAACGCCACTTAAAAGGGGACAACGCCTGCCCAATTCACTGCTGAGAAGGGGACAGCTTTCAAAATAACCGTCTACTAGCTAACTCCTTTGTATTGTGACAATATATCTTGAGATTGACGATTCACTTTTCCTTTTATTGATATTATAAAAATATTACTTACTAATATTTTTACTACTTATTATTATATGAATTCAAATCACTGTAAACATATCGCCACCCCGATATTCACTGGGACAATCCCCAAAAGATAAACGAGACTCAATTGTCAGCACCTCGCAAGCAGACCATGCTAAGCTGAGCGTATGATCGAGTACAGCCCAAACCTGATCCGGGCAAAATCACTCTCAAGCGGACAGAAAACAGGTTTTGTGTCCGAAAAAGTTTTTCCCCCGGGCACAAAATGGACATAAAACGGACACACCAGGCAGATCGGCGATTTCATCATTTGCAGCCGAATTTCAAGAAACAGGTGTATGAAAAATAATCTGAACTGCGCCCAATACTCACCTGGATATAGAAATGTAGGGCTGCTCTGCGCTATAGTTGAAGAATACACAATCGCCAGCGGGAGGAGCATGATATGGCGCAGTTGACGGTTGCTATTTTGGGGTTGGATCGGCTCGGTGTATCCATAGCGCTGCGGCTGCGCAGCTATGTGGAAAAAGGCGGACAGCATCGCTTTGAGCTGATCGGTCATGACAATCGCGAAGACTTCGAGAAAGCGGCGCGCAAGCAGAAAGTCTTGGATAAAACAGAGCGCAAACCGTATGCGGCGGTCGAAACGGCTGACCTGGTCATCATGAACCTGCCTTACGAAGACCTGCGCATGGCTTATGAATCGCTGGCAGCTTCGTTAAGAGATGGCGTCGTGATACTGGACACTGCGGTCATCAAACAACCATCAATTAGATGGGCGGCGCAGTTCTTGAGCGATGAACATCACTTGATCGGTTTCACGCCGGTGGTCAACGCCGAATATATGCTGGATCCCCAGATTAGCCCAGAATACGCCAGCGATGATTATTTTCATGATACGACCATTTACCTAACCCCAGCAGTCACGAGCATGCGCGAAGCCATTGATCTCGCAGTCAATTTCTCGGCGATCTTAGGTGGCAAGCCCCATTTTCTCGATCCCGCCGAACACGACAGCCTGACGACCATCACGGAAGAAATCCCCCAATTGCTCAGCATTGCCGCCTATGCAAGCGCCATGAAACATAATGCCTGGGGCGATGCGCAGCGACTGACCAACCCGCCCTTCAATGTCTTGACGCGCTACCTGCTGACTCATCACCCTGATGCCTTGCGCGATGAATGGATGGAGAATAGCGAAACGCTGGCGCGGGCTCTCGACGACCTTTTGGAGACTTTGCACGAGGTCCGGGATCGCCTGGTAGAAAAAGACGAAAGCGCCATCGAAGCTTTTCTGATCGCCGCTTCCGATGAGTATCAAGAATGGATCAACAAACGTCACAAAGGGAATTGGGAGGAACAGCCCAAAGATAGGGTACAATTCGAAAATACGATCGCAGGTACATTATTCGGCGGCGCTATCAGCAAGCGGCTCTTCGGCGGCAATCGGGATGGCAACAAATAATACAGGGCAGTTTTTTGAAGATTGTTCTTTCGGCGAGGAAACATTTGACCCCTCGCCATAAATGGGTTACAGTATGTATTAGAAATCGATTTTCTATAATTTAGGATATATATCGAAGCAAAGGGGGCTTCCCACGATGAAAAGCATGATCAGCAAGTTAACTCGTTTGCTCATCCTGTTGGCACTCTCGATGACATCCGCAGTAGTTTTGTCGCAGGGCGAAACAGATACTGAGAGTAGTTCTATACCATTTATTGGCATTCGTTATTGGGCAGCCGATCAAGGCCTCCTGGTGACCGGCGTTATCGCCAACACGCCGGCGGAAGCGGCAAATCTTGAATCTGGTGATGTGGTCACTGCCGTTGATGGTGAAGCCATCGCTGTCGAAACCGTCCGCGAAGTGGTCTGGAAGCATGCTCCTGGCGCGACTGTGAGCTTGAGCGTGGAGCGAGATGGCAAGGCCTTCGAGCAGGATTTGACGCTGATGGCGCGACCGGAAGACCTCTTTAACAATCCAGAATATGCGATGCCCTTAGATCTGGCTTCAGTCGGTTTGTATGTCGGGCAATGCAATGGCAAATTGATGATTCTGGGCGCGATGGCTGGTACCGAAGTTGCCAACGCCGGCTTCCATATGTACGATGTCATCCTGGAAATTGACGGTCAAGAAGTTGCTAACATCGCCGAAGCTGATATCGCTCTATCCGACCTGAACGAAGGGGATGAGCTGAGCTTCAAGATTTTGCGTGGCGATCGCGAAATGGTCGTCAAGGTCGTCACCGTCGATTACCGCCGCCGTCCCCCGCGTCATCGCCCGCGCCCACGTCCCCGCCCGCGCACCGAGCTTAGCAGCGTCTACGTCACGGATAGCATCGAGCTGGGTTATGGCGATGGCTTCATCGAAGTGCGCGCCTTGAGCCAAGGGCATGATCTGTATGCGGCTGGCTTGCGCCCCTTCGACCTGATCACTACCGCCAACGGCGCCTCAGTGGAAGAAGCGGATGATCTTTACAGTGGCGACACCATTGATCTCACCGTGCAACGGCAAAACGGCACCCTGCAATTCGATGTCCCCATCTCGACCGCAGCGCTGCTGATGTTCAGCCAAGATCCACCAGCCGAGCAAAACCGCTCACAATGGCTGGGCTTGCACGAAAAACAGGTCAACCTGGGCGTCCGCTATCTACAGTTAGAGCCAAACAGCCCCTACTTCCAAGGTAGCGAAGTGAACCACGGCGCTTACGTTGCCGAGATCATTGAAGGGCTGCCCGCAGCCGAAGCTGGCATTCAAGTCGGTGACATCATCGTTGCTGTCGCGAATGAACCAGTGACTATGGAGATCGACCTGCGCAACCGCATCTATTTCCATGAGCCAGGCGATGAAGTGATGCTAGACGTCCTGCGGGATGGCGAGATGATGCAAGTCAATGTGGTCCTGCGGATGGCGAGCAAATAAGCCAGCTGCCGACAAAGTCTAAGCAAAGAGCATTAAAAAGCCCCTGCTAGTTGACAGGGGCTTTTCCTTTCGTGTTGCTGATCCAGTTGGGCGAAACCTGGCAGAGCGATGCCGCAGCTACTTAGCGTACTCCACGCGGCGTGTTTCTCGGATGACATGCACCTTGATCTGACCCGGATATTGCATATCGTTTTCGATGCGTTTGGCAATATCGCGCGCCAGCTGGATCGATGCGTAGTCATCCACAACCTCTGGGCGGACGATGATGCGCACCTCGCGCCCGGCTTGCAGGGCATAACTTTGCTCAACGCCATCAAAGGTATTGGCGATTTCTTCCAATTGTTTGACGCGGCGAATGTAGGAATCGAGGCTCTCTCGCCGGGCACCGGGGCGCGCGCCGGAGATCGCATCGGCGGCTTCCACAATGAAGGCTTCGACGCATTCTTTCTCCACCTCGTGGTGATGCGCGGCGATACAATTGACGACGGCATCACTACCGCCATAGCGCTTGACGAATTCCGCCCCAATCAAGGCGTGAGTGCCTTCGACGTTATGATCGATGGCTTTGCCAATATCATGCAGCAGACCGCCCATCTTGGCGATATTGATATCGGCGCCCAGTTCGGTGGCGATCATGCCGGCGATATGCGCCGTCTCAATAGCATGCGCGTGCATATTCTGCCCATAGCTGCTGCGGAATTTCAGCTGTCCCAACAGCTTGAGCACCTCGGCATGCAAGCCGTGCACAGTCGCCTCATAAGCGGCTCGTTCGCCTTCTTCGCGCACAATTCTTTCGACTTCGGCGCGGGTATCTTCCACCAGTTTTTCGATGCGTGCGGGATGAATCCGCCCATCCACCACCAGTTTTTCCATCGTCCGTTTCGCGACTTCGCGCCGGACGGGGTCGAAGCTGCTGATAGTGACGGACTCAGGTGAGTCGTCCACCACCACATCCACCCCGGTCGCCAGCTCGAAGGAGCGGATGTTTCTGCCGTTACGTCCGATGATACGCCCTTTCATATCGTCGCTGGGCAAATGAACGACGCTGACCGATACCTCATTGACCTGCTCGGAAGCGAGGCGCTGAATCGCCATAGCGATCAAGCTGCGAGCACGTTGATCGGCGGTCTCGCGGGCTTCCGCCTCCACCTGGCGGATGATCCTCGCCATATCATTGCGGGCATCAAGCTCGATCGAATCAAGCAATTGTTGACGGGCTTCATCCACGGTCATCTGCGCGATGATTTCCAGTTTCTCGATCATGGTCGCTTCGGACTTTTGGAGATCGTTTTCTTTGCGATCGAGGCGGCTTTGCCGTTTATTCAATTGTTGGTCGCGCTTTTCCAGCCGCTCCATCCGCTGATCCAGCTCGTTGCGGCGGCGTTGAATGCGTTCATCTTCATTATCGAGATCGCGGCGGCGGCGGGAAATCTTGGCGTCCGCTTCACTGATGCGCTGCTGGGCGATTTGTTCCGCTTGGGTTATGATCTGTTTTTTCTCGGTTTCGGCATTTTTCAAAAGGTCTTTGGCTTCTTCCGATGCTTTCAGCAGGGTGCTCTGCCCTTCTTGCTGCTGCCGCTTTAACAGCGCTTGCACACTCCTACGGCTGCCAAAGAAGTAGCCGGCGCCGATCCCAACAATAGCTGTGATAACTGCAAGTACAATGGTTTCCATGTTTTCCATAATTGTTTGACGGTATCCGCTGGATACATTCGTCCTCACTCCTTTCATTCCTGATTTGGAGAATACCCACCGAGACTATCCCTCGTTCTCATCGTTGAAGTAACCGGGGTTGGACGCGGCGAGTTCAGCTTGCAAACGCAGTAAGACATCGTTGATGGTCTCGGTGCCAAAGCCTCGACGGCGCAGCATAGCGCCCAACTTATGCCTGAACTCTTGATGCGTGCAGCCCTGATACCGGGAAAGTCGAACTTCTGCGGCGCGATAGGCAGAATCGTCCGCATCGATTTCCGCCAGCGAGCTATCGATTATTGCCTCATCGATGCCTTTTTGGCGCAATTCGTAGCGGAGCGCGCGCGGTGCCATCGGCTTAAAACGATCGCGATTGGAGATCCAAAATCGCGCAAAAGCAAGATCATCGAGATAACCGCGCTGCTTCAATCGTTCGATGGCGGCGGCGATGTGGGCTTCCGGTATCTTCTTTTTGACAAGTTGTCGACGAACTTCTTCGCTGCTGCGGGGTCGGTATGACAGGTAGTGCAGCGCGCGATCAACGGCGCTTTGCACTGCCTCGGCATCAACCAATGCTGCTACTTCATTCGCTGTTAGACATTGCCCACGGCGCAAACTTGCGGCTTGCAACAGCGGCAAATCCAAGGCGTATTCATCATCGAGGAAAAGCCGTACTCGCTCTTTATTTCGCTGATGAACTTCCAAGGCGGTGATGACAGGCATCGCAACAGTCCAATACGAATAAACGCAGTTCTTGCGAACGCTGCGGTCATACACATAACAAATTACAGAGCGGTTCTATACAACCTGGGCAGGTTCAACATCGCCAAAAGTCAGCGCAAAATGCCCAAGAGCACCCGATAGAAGAGCGGGTATTGGAGTTTTTGTTTTCCACCCAATGAACTCTCCGCGGGAAAGTTCATGCCAAACAGATCCAATTTTGTGGTGAACCAATGTTTACTCGTAATTTGCGCGGTATGATCCGCAGTTGCGCGCCCAGCCGCCTAGGCATTGACATTGTTTATACCGAGCTCGCGCAAATTTTCGCCACCTCCACTTGTCATGTTACTATTCCAACCGATGAAATGTAACGATCTTCGGTGGCCTTCAATTACTCTCTAGCTAGACGGACTTGAGCTAGAAATCAAATCCATTCATTTCACTATTATACAGAAAAAAATCTTTTAGCAAGTCCCGCGTTGTCGCGCAATTGGCAACTTGCTAAAATGACTTGTTCAGCGCGAAGGCAAAATGGTAGCTCAAGCCGCGTTCAGGATGCGAATATTGGCGCAGTTGAGCAAGAGTGCGCAGACATGACACGACAATCAAGAGGCATATTGGTGACTGGTGGCGGCACCTTCCTGGGCGACAATATCGCCTCGGCTTTGTTGGCGGAAGGCGCCCAAGTCAGCCTGTTGGTACCCGCCGGCAGCGAAGACAAACTGGGACCGTTGGCGCAGCATACACGTTGGTCAACAGCAGATGTCTGGGACGCAGCCAGCCTGCGCGGCAAGGCGCGTTCACATGCGGCGGTGATACACACGGTGGGCAGCTTACGCGCAGATCCGACACGGGGCTTGTCGTACCGGCAGCTCAATTTCGTCTCCGCACGCAATATCGCCAATATGTGCGTTAGCGATGGAGTTACACGCATAATCCTCTTAAGCGGGGTCAGCGCCCCCTGGATCAGCCGGCAGTATATCAAGTCAAAACGCGAGGCGGAAAGCTATCTTCGGCGTAGCGGCTTGCACAGCACCATCATTCGAGCGCCGCTTGCTTATATGCCTGGGCAGAGCCGCCCATTCTTTTATCGCGCGATATCCTGGCTTGGCAAGTTGCCACCGCTCTCCTGGCTCTATTTTGGCAGGGTTGCCCCCATACCGATTGACGTACTGGCTCTGGGGGTAGCGCGGATCGCCATTTCAGCGGAGCAGGACAAAGAGATCTATTACGCGGGTGATTTGCGAGCGCGGGTCAAGCGGAGAGTAGAAGACTCCATAGCCAGCAACATGGAAGATTTTTTGCCCCAGGACGACGAAGCCGGCAACCCGTTTGAAAGCTTCGATGAGAATTTGCCTTTTGCCTGGTCGCCCAACGATGAGCGATCCTAACTCAACCTTGAAATCGAGGCTGTGTTCAGTATACTTAGCTATTCAACAGGGCGACGTGGCCAAGTGGTAAGGCAGAGGTTTGCAAAACCTTTATTCGTGGGTTCGAATCCCACCGTCGCCTCTTTTTTCTTTTGAACTACGCACGATTTATTTATGAACACTCGGCATACTCCTCAGCTTAAGAAGAGCAGAGCCAGCAGGGCTGATGCGGCGTCTAGGCAGGTTAGACGCCCTGTGGGTCCCCTGCCCAATTACAGCCTGAGCAATGTTTGCCCCGCTTGCAATAGCGAAACGTTCAAACTCGCTTGCAAGGTGCGTTGCCCAAGATGCGGTTTCATGTGGGACTGTAGTGAATTGTGACGGGGTTCGTGATTATCCCGCGATCTTCCAGAATCGCTCGAGGTAGGCGCCGCTATGGGGGTCGCTGAAGGCGCGCCGAACATCGGCTTCCATCTCCGCCAGGTCCCGCCAGAAGGTGCTAATCTGCGATTGATAGCAGGCGATGGCTTTGATTTTAGCCCGCATATTTGCCTCGTTCAGAATGATGTCCGCCCGTTGTAGCGAGAGTGGTAAGCTGGAGAGCGCCAGTTCAGTTGAGCGGTCGGCATTCGAATAAGGGTATTCGGCATAAAAGCGGATTGCCCAGCGCTGCAGATTGTTCTCTAGCTGCTTCAGCCCCCAATCGCGCACAATCTGATGATCGACATGATGACCCACCGCCAGCGGCAGATAGACCGTCACTACTGATTCTGGCTCTGGCACTTGAATACCCTGCAAGAGCCGCGGCGCGAAATCGGCGGGGTGCACCGCACCAAAGAGCGACTCCTCCGATGGATAGAGCGCGACGCCATCCACCAAGCGATAGACACAATCCGGCAGGGGGACATGCATGAACTCGACGCCGAGAGAGTGCGAAGCTCGCTCATCTTCCAGTTGACGCTGGCGCAGAGGATCCTGCCCCGCTTCCCAACGCCGATGCAAATCCGCCAGGATAGGTGTATTGGGGGGCTTGCCATCAAAGAGACCGCCCATCATGGTAATCACAATGACGGAATGCCCGGCTGTCACCAATTGATGAGCGGCACCACCACAGCTAAAGACGCCATCATCAAAATGGGGCGAAATGATCACATGCAATTGGTTTCCGGGATGTGATGACAAAGACCTGCCCCTCCCTCGAGTTTGGATTATTGGTCGCTGTTGCTGGCTAGAAAATAATCGCAGTGCCTGCTGATAGCGCAGCGTTCACAAGCGGGTTTGCGCGCTTGACAAGTATCGCGCCCGTGCTGAATCAACTGAATATGAAATTGATAATAATCGGCGGCGGGGGCGATGGCTTCCATCACCGGATGGGCATCATTGGCGGATAGTTTTTCTGGGATGAAGCCGATGCGTTTGCTGACGCGGTAAACATGCGTATCGACAGGAAAGGCTTCTCGCCCATAAGCGAAGCACAAGACGATGGCGGCTGTTTTGGGACCGATGCCCTTTAGCGATACCAACCAGGCTTTGGCATCGTCAATGGACAGGTCGTTCAAGAAATCGATGCTATATTCGCCGACTTGATCATAGATAACTTCCAAGACATTTTGGATGCGCGGGGCTTTTTGATTTGCCAATCCAGCGGGGCGAATCGTTTCGATCAGCTCTTCCAGGTCAGCAAAGCGCACCGCTTCCCAATCGGGGAAATTGTCTTTCAATCTGGCAAAAGCGCGATCGCGATTGAGGTCAGTGGTGCTTTGGCTGAGGATGCAGCTGATGAGTTCGTCCATGCCATCCAGGTTTCTCGACCAATCCAGCTGACCATAGACTTCGGTCAAGGCGGCCGCTATCGGCGCATATTTGGCTTTGCGCGCGGGGAAATTATCGACTTTATCCAGAGGGTTTCGTCTTGGCGCCATGGGATTTATTGTACCGCATGGGGGAGGCTGCGCAAACGACAGGGTTGTAGCAAAATGCGCTTCAAATTGTTGATATTGCGGCGATCCTGCTTCATAGCAGCCCAGCCGCGCTCCGAAGTATGCGACGACAAATCCGGGTCAAATGCGGCGACCCACTACACTGGCTGACAGCCGCCAGCTCCTGCGTTTTGGCTTGGGCAAGAACTGCCCGCCAATGAAAAAGATCGTCAGATAATATAAAGCCACCGCAGCGAAGACAACCCGCAAGCCCAGCACACTGGTGATGACTGAAGCGGTTAAGGGAGCCATACCATTGGCGAAGGAGGAGACTGAAGCATCCAGCCCATAGACCGAGCCTTCATCGCCCAGTTGGGTGAAAGTTGCCAGCATGGCCGCCGGCGCTGCCAGAACGCCCCCAGCGGCAAAGCCCGCCAGCGCCTGGAAAAACAAGAGCTGTGTGATATCGCTGACGAATGCCTGCGGGATATAAAAGATCATCGCCATCAGCGCGGCGCCCAGCAAGATGTTGCGATAGCCCCATTTGTCGCTGAGCCAGCCCAAAAGCAAAGAACCGGCGGTGGTGGTGACTGAGGAGACGGTTAATACCAGGCCGGCGTAGCTGCTGGCGCCGGCGGCGAGGGCATCAGGGATTAGCACCATGACAAAGAGCGGCGCAATCGGCATGAGAGAACGCTGGGCGAAGCCATTGAGGAAGCGCAGGGAATAAACGGTCTTGACACCTTTGTTATGCAAAATGCTTTTCCAGGCGCGCACCATCTTGAGTGGATTTAAGTTGAGGCGGCTGTTTGCTGGTGGCTGGTAGGTCTCGCGCACTCCAAAGGCGACCAGCAAGCCGGCCAGCAAGAGCATTGATGCGGTGAAGAAAAATGGGATTTGGAAACCGAAGCGCTCCGCCAGGATACCACCAATCAGAGGACCGATGGCGACACCGCTGAAGAGACCCACCTGCAGCGAGCCAAGCGCGAAGCCGATCCGTTCGCGCGGGCTTTCTCCGGCGACTAAAGCCATGTTGGCCGCGATGATCCCGCTGGTCAAACCTTGTAGCGCGCGCAGGGCGATGAGTGCCGCGGCAGACTGCGCAAAGCCCATCAAACAGAGGACGATTGAAGCGCCGAAGGTGGCGCGTATGACCATTTTTTTGCGGCCATACTGATCCGCCAGGCGGCCCCAAAAAGGCGTCGACAAGCTCGCCACTAGCGGCGGTGCGCCGATGACCAAGCCAGCCAGCAATTCTGGGCTGATGAATTGGGCTTCGCTAAACGTTTGTACGTAGAGGGGCAAAAAGGGATAGACCAGCGCGATACCGCCAGTACCCAGCGCTTGGGCGAAAGCCACAACAACCAGCGTGACTAACCAACGATTGGGAGGCTGAGCTTCCTCAGCGTCTTGCATAAAGAAACGCAATCTGCAATATATTTTGCAAATTCCCCAAGCATATAGCGATTCCTTTGAATTACAAGCGAGAATTCCTTCCAGTTTTTGAGGATTGATTCCACCTGTAATTCAGCGGGTTTCTATAATATTCTGTGCTTGAGGTTTTGATGAGAGCGGGCGCCAACCCGCTTTTATCGCCCGAGTCAAGGAATATCCGCGATCTTGTGAAGCAAAGTCATAGAGGAGAGCGCCGACACCATGTGGCAACCGAATAAATTGGAGCTGGAACGCCTGGAAAAAGCGGCGCGCCTGGAAGAACAGAACCTGGCGCTGTATCCCGCCCGCATCAAGCGCAGTCACCGAATTGCTGATGCGGTGGCGGCTTTCCTGCAGGCTGAAGACAGCGCCTCCAATGACAATGCAGATCTAGCACAAACCGCGCCGATCGAGGTCAGTGTCACCGGGCGGATTCGTCGGCTGAACCCCAAAGGTAAGGTGTCGTTCGCCCATATTGAAGATGAGAGCGGTCGGGTTCAGCTGTTTCTGAGGGTGAATGCGCTGGGGGAAGCCGCTTATGAACTCATCCGCCGCAAGCTGATTGATGTGGATGATTTTGTGCAAGCTAGCGGTAGCATGATGCGCACGCGCACTGGTGAGGTCAGCGTCAATGTGGATGACTTGCAGCTCATCAGTAAAGCGCTCAGCCCGCTGCCGGTGGTCAAGGAGCAGCGCCTGGCAGATGGCGAAGTTATCGAGTATGGCGAATTCAAAAACACTGAAGCCCGCTATCGCCAGCGTTATGCTGATTTGGCGGTCAACAAATCGGTGCGGGATATCTTTGTCAAACGCGCCCGTACCATCAAAGCGCTGCGCGATTTCCTCGATGATGAAGGAATGTTGGAAGTGGAAACCCCGATCCTGCAGTCGATTTATGGTGGCGCCGCCGCCCGTCCTTTCATCACGCACCACAATCAATTGCATCAGGATCTTTACCTGCGCATCAGCTTCGAGCTGTATCTGAAGCGTCTGCTGGTTGGCGGTTATGACGCGGTTTACGAAATCGGCCGCGATTTTCGCAATGAAGGCGTCAGTTACAAGCACAATACTGAATTCACCATGCTGGAGTTTTACAAAGCCTATATCGATTATCAAGGGGTGATGGATATCACCGAGCGCATGTTCGCCTATGTCGCCGAGCAGGTTACTGGTTCGGCACAGATTGTCTATCAAGGCGAGACGATTGATCTGGCTCCACCTTGGAAACGGATCAGCATTCGGGCAGCGGCACAAGAGCAACTTGGCTTTGATTATATGGATTACCCCAGCAGCGAATCCTTGTACAGCTACCTGGCAGGGCGCGGTCTGGCGGAGGGAATCGACCCGGGCGATACCTGGGGGCGCATGATTGTGGAACATGTGCTGGGGGATTATATCGAGCCACATTTGATACAGCCGACCATCATCACAGATTATCCGCGGGATATGTCGCCTTTTGCCAAGCGGATTCAAGGCGATGCAACAATCACTGATGAGAAGGAAATTCGCTATATCAACAGCCACACTGAGCGTTTTGAATTCTTCATCGCCGGCATGGAGATGGGTAATGCTTTCACCGAGCTCAACGACCCGCGTGACCAGCAGTCTCGATTCGTCGAGATGAAGCGATTGTACGCCGATGAATCTGATGAGACTACGCCATTGGATGAAGATTATCTCAATGCCATGCGCTATGGCATGCCACCCAATGGTGGATTTGGCGCGGGAGTAGACCGAATGGTGATGCTGCTAACTGACCAAGTCAGCATTCGCGATGTGCTGCTCTATCCGCATCTGCGTGCCCAAGCGCCGACTGAAGCCGACCTGCGCGGGCAATTCATGCTGGATGCCGCCGTCCGCTGTTACGAGTACCGGCTCGACCATCGCCTCGATAGCAAAAAACAGCAGATCCCGCTCTATTTGCCGGCCGCTAATATTGGCATCGAGTTTCGCATGGAGAATGCGCTGGAAGGTGCCTTGGGGCAGTTGCAGAATTTGCGGGCAGCCTTCGATGGGGATCTGTATGTGATGACAGACGGAGCCTTCTACCAGGTGGGTGATGTATTGAAACAGCTCGATATCGCCGATTTTTGGAGATCCTTGCCTTAACCCGCCCTCTCCACAAATCAGCTTCGATGCGAGAGAAGCTTAGACGGATTGGTGAAATGGGCTGTCGCTGTATTCTGCCCTTATGGTAGAATGATGCGAGCGCGACAGGCGAAAGAGCACCGCATAGGCAACATATTATGATTGACGTCCTGACACCGGAGATATTTGACATCTTGATCATCGGCAACCTTGTTGTTGCAGTGTTGCTCGCCGGGCGTCGATTCTTCAATGATATTCGTGGTCCCCTGCCCGATGATGCTCCCAAATGGGCGCGCGCCAGTTACCAACCTTCCCAAACCAGCAGCTCTTCCCAAGACTCTTAGAACCATGCGCCGTCCTGAGCGGGCATGAGCGACTATTGCCTACGGCGCATGGCAAAGGCACAATAACATCTAATTCAGATGGTGAGACGATCTTCGAGGGTGGGTTCGGCGCCTGTCCCCGCTTAAGCGCACAGGATATTGAAGCCGCTCAGCTGGCGGCAAAGGAGAAACTGAAATCATGCTTGATATCGCGCTAATCCGCAGCAAGCCGGATTGGGTGAAAGAACAGATATCGAAACTGAACGATGAAGGCGCGCTGGGGCGCATCGATAGCATCGTAGAGTTGGATGCGCAACGGCGCGAGACTCGCACCCGCATCGAAACGGCGCAGGCGGCACGGAACAAATTGAACCGCGCTATGGGCAAACTGCGCGGAAACAAGATCATGACAGAGCAAGAGAAAGTCGCCCGCGCCCTGGCAGCCACGGCAGCGCTGAGCAGCAAGGATTATGAGCGCAGCAGCCAACTCATGGATGGCAGCGTCGAAGTGGCGGAAGGGCAAGCTGGCGAGCTCAAAGCCGCCTTCGATGAATTAATCCGCGAGTTGCGCAGCATGGGGGACGAAATTGACGAAGGCTTTCGCCAGATCGACCAGATCGAAGCCGAGCTGCAAGAGAACATGCTCTGGCTGCCCAATTTGCCGCATGAGAGTGTGCCGGTCTTCGCCAGCGAAGAAGACAATATCGCCCATCAAGCGCAAGGCTGCTTCCGCGAATTTGACTTTGAGCCCAAGCCACATTGGGAGCTTGGTCCAGCCTTAGGCATCATCGACTTTGAGCGCGGGGTTAAACTAGCCGGAAGCCGACATTATGTGCTCAAAGGTTGGGGGGCGCGGTTGCAGCGGGCATTGATCAGCTTCTTCCTCGACCAGGCGCGCGCCAACGGCTATACCGAACTTTACCTGCCCTATATGGTTCATGGCGAGATGCTTTATGGCTCGGCGCAATTTCCCAAATTCCATGACACTGTCTATGGGTTGGCAGATGAAGAGAAGTTCATGGTGCCGACGGCGGAGGTCGCCATTACAAATATGCACCGAGACGAGATCCTGGAAGAAGCCGATCTGCCGCTCAATTATGTGGCGCATACCCCTTGCTTCCGCAGCGAAAAAGCCAGCGCCGGGCGCGATGTCCGTGGCATCAAACGAGTGCATCAATTCGAGAAAGTAGAGATGTACAAATTTGTGCTGCCGGAGACAAGCTACGATGAGCTGGAACGGATGACGCAACAGGCGGAGGCTATCTGCGCAGAGCTGGACCTGCCCTACCGCCGCTTGGAGATCGTCAGTGGGGATTTGGGCTTCAGCGCCAGCAAGAAATACGATATCGAATTGTGGTCGCCGGGTTGTCAGGAATGGCTCGAGGTCAGCTCCTGCAGCAATACCGAAGATTTTCAAGCTCGCCGCGCCATGTTGCGCTACTACCCTGCTGGCAGCCGCAAGACGCGCTATCTGCATACCTTGAATGGCAGTGGGCTGGCGACGCCACGGGTGCTGATTGCCATCCTGGAGAATAACCAACAGGCGGATGGCAGTGTGTTGATCCCAGAAGTGCTGGCGCCTTACCTGGATGGCGTCGATAGGATCACTTAGCCAGGCGCCATGAAGTAACCGAGTTCCCGCTAGCGGGATATTCCCGAGGAAACGTACTGCTTTAGCCCCCCAATAATTGGGGGGTTTACGATTTTTCTTGACACCGCTTTCACTGACCTGATATAGTCCATTAACGAAACATCAGAAAACTGTGATACAGATTTCGCGGTCGTCTGTATCAGGGAGGACTTATGGCTACTGAATCCATCATTCAGATGAAAGGCTTGAGCAAGGTATATGGCTCGGGCAACAAGCAGACACGCGCACTTGATCGCTTGGATTTGACGGTAAATCGCGGAGAGATCTTCGGTTATCTGGGACCTAATGGCGCTGGCAAAACGACTACGATCCGCATGCTGCTCGATTTGATTCGCCCAAGTGCAGGCTCGGCTAGCATTTTTGGCTTGGATGTGCAAGAGAATAGTGTCGAGATTCACCGGCGGATTGGCTTCTTACCGGGCGAATTAAGCTTATGGACCGGACGGACTGGCAACCAGATCATTCACTACATCGCCAGCGTGCGCGGTGATACCAGAGGGATTGTCAAGCATGCGGGGGAACTGGCGGAACGCCTCAAGCTCGATACCAGCAAGCGCGTGCGGGATTTGTCTTCCGGCAACAAACGTAAATTGGGTTTGGTGCTGGCGATGATGCATGTGCCGGATCTGCTGATCCTAGATGAGCCGACCGGCGGGCTCGACCCCCTGGTGCAACAGACCTTCCATGAAATGATGAACGAATATCGCGACAAGGGGAAAACTGTCTTCCTGTCCTCCCATGTTTTGAGCGAGGTGCAGGCAATTTGCGACCGGGTCGGCATCCTGCGCGATGGCGACTTGAAAGCGGTGGAATCGGTGGAGCGCCTGACTAATGTCGAGTTTCACTGGGTGGAGGTGCAATTCCGCGATCAAGTGCCAGTGGAAGTGCCACAACAATTGGGAGGCTTGCCCACAGTCAGCCAGCTTAGCACCAATGGAAACCGCTTGAGATTGCGCTTGGTGGGCGATATCGACCCCTTGCTGCGCGTTGTCAGCAGTGGATATGTGGAGATGCTGCATGTTGAGGAGCCTTCGCTGGAGGAGATTTTCCTGGCATTTTATAGCGGGGCAGAGGAGGAAGCATGACCGGCACCACAATTAGTAATGTGTTACGGACATCTTGGAAGCAGATTCTCTATTGGGGTTTGGGCTTGGGGGTACTCGGCTTTTACATCGTTTTCATCGGATCAGATACCGGTATCGTCCAGGGGTATGCTGATCTGTTCGAATCGCTGCCGCCGGCATTGCTGCAAGCTTTTGGCGCCAGCGGTACCGAAATGCTCAGCACACCTGAAGGTTGGATTGTCGCCATTTTCGTTTCTGAAGCTGGGCTCTTTTTATCGGCTTTCGCTGTTATGGCGGGCGCCAATATCACCGCCAACGAAGAGCAATCGGGCATTATGGATGTGGTACTTTCGCTGCCGATTTCGCGAGGAGCCTATTTGCTGGAGCGCTGGATTGGTTATGCCATCATCGCATTGGGCATCTTACTGCTCTGCGCCGGCATGACGCTGCTAGCCATAGGCGCGTTCAATGTTGATGCGGATAGTGGCGAGATCCTTGCCAGCATTCTCAACTTGTATCCTGGCATTTTGCTGGTGATGGCGGTGACGAGCTTGCTGACTGCGCTAATACGCCGGCGGGCAGTGGCGCTGGCGCTGGCGGCTGTTTTTGTGGTGGCCAGTTATGTCTTTAATATCATTGGGGGGATGGCGAGCGGCGGTATCGCCGAGTTGATGCAGCAGCTGTCCTTCTTCAACTATCTCAATGGCGAAGCTATTGTGATGGGCAATTATGAGCCGGCCGGCACGATCGGGTTGCTGATCGCCACGGTTATCGGCATCGCGCTGTCAGTGCAGATGTTCTCTCGTCGAGATCTAGGATTGTAGGAGCGGATCATGATCGGTTCAGTTTTCATCGAGACCTATAAACAGACCTGGAAGCAAATGGTCTATTGGGGAGTCGGTTTAGCTTGCATGGCGGTGCTGGTGGTGATTATGGTGCCGCTTTTCGATATGCAAGATATGAAGAATCTGCTGGAGAGTTTCCCGCCCTTTATTTTGGCGATGATCGGCGTTGGCAGAGATCTGGAAGTCTTTGCCACCAATGAAGGTTTTGTCGCTATCGGGTTCTTCGGCAAGTCGGCGCTGATTTTTGCGGTGTACCCGGTGGTCATGGGCATGCGCATCACCGCCAACGAAGAAGATAGCGGCATCATGGATATGTTGCTGAGCTTGCCCGTGCAGCGGGCGCGCGTGGTGGTGGAGAAGTTCTTGGCTTATGGCGTGAGCATCATCGGTGTTGTCTTGCTGATTTACCTCGGCTTGTATGTCGGCGCAACTGTTGGCGGTGTTGAACTTGATGTCGCGCGCCTGGCTGAAGTGACCTTTTACCTGATACCGGTCATGGTGTTCATCATGGCGGTTACCATGTTGATCGCGGTCATCGTGCGCCGGCGCACAGTGGCGCTGGGCATCATCACCGCTTTTGTCATCGTCAGCTATATGCTACAGACGATTGGAACAATGGCGGAAGATACGATAGCGGAATCCATCGGAGTCGTTTCCTTCTTGACCTATTACAATGCCGGCGACATTCTGGCAAACGGCTTCATTTGGTCCCATATCGCTGGCTTTTTGGGGCTGTCGATTGCCTTGTTGCTGCTGGCAATGTATCGCTATGAAAGACGCGATATCGGTATCTGAGGCCTGCCATGGTCGATTGATGGAGCTGTAATTAGGGGCTCCACCGCTTTTTTACAAGAGCACTTTCTTACTTAACAAGGAAGTGGTTTTATTGGTATGATTTGAAAGCCAAGAAGATAAGAGAGGAAATTCACTATGCGAATTAGCTCAAAACTTGTACTGCTGTTGTTCTGCACACTAGTGATGATGACGGGCGCGGCTTTTGCGCAAGAGACCGTTGTCATCGATTTTTATTTCCCATCGGCTACCGCTAACGATGCCGAGGGTATTTTCCAAAGCTATGCTGATATGTTTCAGGAAGAAAATCCAGACATAACCATCAATCCGGTGTTCACGGGCAGCTACACCGATACACGCACGACTATTCTCACTGAACTGCAAGGCGGTGGTGCTGGACCGGATGTCGCGGTGATGCTGGCAATCGATCTATACAGTTTTGCTGAAGAGGGATACATCAGCCCGGCACAGGGTTTCATTGACGAGATGGCGAATGGGCAGGAATACGCTGATGATTTCTTCCCGGCGCTTATGCGCAACAGCTTGGATGAAGAGGGCAATGTCTGGACGATTCCGTTCCAACGCAGCACGCCTATCCTTTATTACAATGCCGACTTGCTGGCTGAAGCTGGATATGATTCTCCGCCAAGCAACAATGCTGAACTGGTCGAGATTGCGCAGGCATTAACCACTGAGGATCGAGACGGCTTGTTGGTGCCGGTTGCGGGCGGCTTCCCGATTTGGATGTACCAAAGCTTCGCGATTGCCTATGGGCGCAACATCGTCGGTGATGATCCGACTGAGGTATATTTCAATACGCCCGAAGCGGTGGCTGCTGTCGAATTTGTGCGTTCGCTCGGTACTGACTTGGCTGTTGGTCCCGCTGGTGGCGCAGCCTGGGGAGACACCCCAACAGCATTTCTGGCGGGTCAAGCGGCAATGATTTACCATACCACCGGCAATCTGACACGTATTCTGAATGATGCCGATTTTGAAGTTGGCGTCTGGTATTTGCCAAGCGGACCAGCGGGTGAAGACGGAACCGGCTATGGCTCGCCCACTGGCGGCGGGAATCTTTACATCTTCGATGATGGTAGCAAATCTGAAGCCGAGTTGGATGCGATTTGGAAATGGGTCACTTTCCTGTCATCAGCGGAGATACAATCCGATTGGGGCGCAAGGACTGGCTATATCGCCTCCAATGCTAGCGCCTGGGAAACCGAGCCACTGGCATCTTTGGCGGCTGAATACCCGCAATATCTGGTGGCGCGTGACCAGTTGCAGCATGCTGAGAAAGAATTTTCCAGCTATGCGACCATCACCATTCAAGGCATCATCAATGGCACGCTGGAAAGCATCTTGACTGGCGAAGCGGAAGATGCCCAAGCAGCGATGGACGAAGCCCAAGCACAAATTGACGGCATTCTAGCGGAATATCGCTAAAACACACATATGAGGGCGCGCTGTGCGGTGCGCTCTCTTTCTTTTCTTGCTTATTGCTTGCCGTTTCCGTTTTCATCTGGCACAAAATAGCCTAGCCGCTATTCTGAAGCAGCGCGAGGGAAAAGCTGTAAGCTCAAGTGACAAGGCGGCTTAGCTCTCTAGTCTGGCAAAGCTATGCGAATGATCTCCCCGCGCAAATCTCTCCTTTCTTACTTGCAACCTTATTTGTTTATCGCGCCGACCTTGATTTTGATACTGACCTTCAACTTATTCCCCGCGATAAAAACCGTCAACGACAGCCTGCACAAACCAGCGCGCGGTCTTAATGCTGCTGGCAGAGCGCCAGAGTTTGTCGCCACACAGAATTACAATGACCTGTTTGACGACTCTCACTATATGGGCAAACGGTTTTTGCGCACCTTTCGCAACACCATAATTTTTGCGCTAGCCACAGTCATTGTTGGTGTGCCGCTTGGTTTGCTGATGGCGCTCTTGCTCAATCGATCCCAGCCTTTCTTAAGCGCCTGGCGTTTCGCTGTATTTTATCCCTCGCTGCTCCCACTCATTGGCGCAGCCAGCATCTGGTCTTTCATATTTTCCGATAGTATCGGACTTGCGAATGCTATCTTGAAGACTTTTGGCCATTCCGGTTTGAATTGGCTGGGCGACCGCAACCTGGTGCTTTTCTCGGTCATCGTGGTGAATGTCTGGAAACAAGCGGGCTATTTCATGATCTTCTTTTTGGCGGGCTTACAAAATATATCGCGCGATATCTATGAGGCAGCTTCTTTGGATGGGGCAAACGCTTGGCAACAATTCTACCGCTTGACACTGCCTCTATTGCGGCGAACAATTCTTTTTGTCATGGTGATTTCGTTCACCTTCGCTTTTCAAACGGTGGAACAGTTGCAAGCTCTGGGAGAAGGCGGTCCGGCGGATAGCGCCAACTTGTTGCTATATTTGATCTTCCAAAACATTTCTGAACGCAGGAACTGGGGATATGTTAATGCGATGACCATTATTCTAGTCGGTGTTGTTTTGACCTTTACACTGGTCAATTTCTTGCTCTTGGAGCGCGAAGAAGACTGATAATGACTTATCTGGCTGGAGTGTTGCCCAAGATTGCCGCAACCGTGAAAATTGCTATCGCGGTGGTTTTCCTCATCCCGCTGGTCTTCACCGTGCTCGTCAGTTTTCGCCCGGAAGCCGAACCCGTCACCAATGGCAACATCTTCGTCGGCAGCGAGATTACACTGCTAAATTATGAGCGCGCATTCAATATCGCGCCTTGGGATTTACACTACCTCAACAGCATCGCATTTGTTGCTGGAACCTTGGTGGTGCAGCTATTCACAGTGACAACAGCCGCATACGCCTTTGCCAGAATGAGGTTCTTCGGTCGCCGTTTCTTGCTGATGCTTATCTTATTACAGCTGATGATTCCATCTGGGGTGCTATTGGTACAAAATTTCCGCACCATCAACTTGCTTGGCTTGTTCGATACGCGCATCGCGCTAATGCTGCCGTATTGGGGTTCTGCCTTCGGTGTGTTGTTGTTGCGGCAGATGTTTCAGGAGATCCCGATCGAGTTGGAAGAAGCGGCGCGCATTGATGGGGCAAATGTTTTGCAGGTCATACGCCATGTTTACGTCTCCAATGCGATACCCGCCTATCTCGCTTTTTCCTTAGTCTCGGTTAGTTCACACTGGAATGAGTTTCTGTGGCCCTTCATTATCACCCGCTCGGAGGAGATTCGCCCACTCACGGTGGGGCTGAACAAACTGATCAAAACAACCGATCAAGGCGCCTTTTATGGGCAGCTAATGGCTGGCACATTGATTGTCATCGCGCCCTTGGTGATTTTGTTTTTGCTGTTCCAACGGCAATTTGTCGAGAGTTTCGCTCGTAGCGGCATTCGTTAATTTCAGCCTACAGTGAAGCGCAAGCTGATTCTATAATCACAAGGGTTTTCAGTCAGCTAGAAGCGGGCAAGCATGAACTATAAAGACATTTTACTGAGCAAGATTGCCCAGCGCCAAGCCAAGATCGGTATCATCGGTTTGGGTTATGTCGGCTTGCCTTTGGCAGTGGCATTTGCCGAAGCCGGTTTTCAGGTCCTCGGCTTGGATGTGCAGCTGGACAAGGTTCAACAAATCAATGAGGGCGGCAGCTATATCGCTGATGTAGCGGAGGAAAAAGTGAGCGCCCTGGTCCAATCTGGCAAGCTGCGCGCCAGCAGCTGCTACGAGGACTTAAAAGAGGTCGATACCATCAGCATTTGTGTGCCAACTCCCCTGCGCAAAACGCGGGACCCCGATATGTCCTTTATCGAGCAGGCGACTGAATCGATCGCGGAGATCTGCCGCCCTGGCATGCTGATTGTTTTGGAAAGCACCACTTATCCCGGCACCACCGAGGAGATCATTCTTCCTAAGATCACTGGCGGGAAACTGAGCGTCGGCGAAGATGTCTTCATCGCTTATTCTCCCGAGCGGGTCGACCCAGGAAACAAATGCTATTCGGTGCAAAATACCCCCAAAGTGGTGGGCGGTATCACGGAGAATTGCACTGATGTGGCGCGAGCGCTTTACGAATCCGCTATTGAAGAGATCATTACAGTATCATCACCGACAGCGGCAGAAATGGTCAAATTGTTGGAGAACACCTTTCGCGCTGTCAATATCGGCTTGGTCAACGAAATGGCGCTGATGTGCAACAAGCTGGATATTGATGTTTGGGAAGTGATTGAAGCCGCTGCCAGCAAGCCATTCGGTTATCTGCCCTTTTTTCCTGGTCCAGGGCTTGGGGGGCATTGCATACCGGTCGATCCACACTATCTGAGTTGGAAGTTGAAGACACTCAATTACAACGCGCGTTTCATTGAATTAGCCAGCGAAATCAATGCATCGATGCCCTACTATGTGCTCGACAAGATCACAGAGGCGCTCAACAATCAAAGGCGGGCAGTGCGTGATTCACGAGTGGTCATTTTAGGGGTCGCATACAAAGCCGATGTAGATGATGTGCGCGAGAGCCCGGCGCTCGATATCATCAGCTTGTTGCGGCAACGGGGCGCGCAAGTCAGCTATCATGACCCGCATGTGCCGGAGATTCGCTTGGAGGGCGATAGCTGCATGAGGTCACAAGATTATAGCGCGAGCTTGCTGCGGGATGCGCATTGCGCGGTGGTCGTCACTGACCATTCGGCTTTTGACTGGGACGATATCGCGCGGAATTGCCAAGTCATCGTGGATACGCGCCATGTCTTCAAAGCCGCCCATGGTGAGCATATCTTCGGCTTGTGAGCCGGTAGCGATACTGTCTTGCTTATGCTTTTGATACAGGCAATCCGACAACACCATGAGTGATGGTCCAGCGCGAATCGCCATTGACGCAAGCCGCTGCACGGTTAGCCAGCCGACCGGCACCGAGTATTATGCGCTGCGTTTGATTCAAGCGCTGATCCAGGCCAATGATCGACTGGCAAATCCCCACCATTTTTCGCTTTATTTTCGTGAGCCGCCGCTGGATAGTTTGTTCCAGAAATCGCCAAATGTGCGGGAAGTAGTGATTCCTTTTCCGCGCCTGTGGACACATGTGCGATTCGCCTGGGCATTATGGAAAGAGAAGCCCGATCTGACCTTTGTGCCGGCGCATAGCCTGCCATTTCTGTTTCCGGGCAAGGGCATGGTGACGGTGCATGACCTGGGCTACAAGCATTTTCCCGCGGCACATGCTACAGCACAACAGATTTACTTGAATCTAAGCACCCGCTATAGCCAGGCGCGCGCGACGCTGGCCTTGGCGGACAGTCAAGCGACAGCTTATGATCTCAACCGATTTTACGGCACCTCGCCGAAAGCAATTCGGGTCATATATCCTGGCGTTGATGCCACCAGCTTGAGGGTAGGCTCAGCCGCCATCGAATCGGTGCGCGCGAAATTTGGCTTGCCACGGCGATATTTCCTCTTCCTCGGCACACTGCAACCACGCAAAAACATCAAAAGGATCGTCGAGGCATTTGCGCTGTGGCAGCAACAGCAGGGCGATAAGGAGACCGCTTTGGTCTTGGCAGGCGGGAAAGGCTGGCTCTTTGACGAATCCTGGGTGACAGGCGCGTCAAACGTCAAACTGACTGGTTATATCAACGAGGCGGACAAAGCCGGCTTATTGGGGGGGGCGATTGCGCTGGTCTTTCCCAGTTTATACGAAGGGTTTGGCTTCCCCGCCCTGGAAGCCATGATCTGCGGCACACCGGTCATCGCCAGCAATACCTCCAGCTTGCCAGAACTGGTCGGCGACTCTGGATTGCTGGTGGATCCGTTGGACGCGGGAGCGATTGCCGCCGCCATGAGCCGATGCAGCACTGATGAAAACCTGCGATTTGAACTGATTCGACGGGGGCGGGAGCGCGCTAAACAATTCACCTGGGAGCTCGCTGCGGAGCGCGTTCTGCAAGCCTTTGACGAGCTTGTCAACTAGCGTGGAGTGCCACCCTTGGCAATCTGATAGAATGGCATTGTGTGAACAGTCGAGGCGATGATGGCGAGCGAGCGCTTTCTCTTGGTGCAATTGGCGGATATCGGCGATCTGGTATTAACCACGCCGGCGCTATCCGCTTTGCGAGAGGCACATCCCAATGCGCGTATTGATCTCTTCGCTTCCGACATTGCCCTGCCTCTATTGCCGGCCGGGTTGGTTGATGCGACCATCCCTTTCCAGCGCCATGGCAACAGCTCCAGCCACGCTTTTTTTTCGCCGGACAACCTGCGCCAGTTAATCAGAATATGGCGGACGCGCTACACGGCGGTCCTTTTCTTCCATCATTTCACCATGCGCGCTGGTCTATTGAAGTTCCGCTTGATTGCGGCAGCCAGCGGCGCCCACAGAATCATCGGGTTGAAGAATCGCCATAGCGGCTTCTTGACCGAGTTCCTGCGCGATGATGGCTTCGGCACCAGGCATCAGGCGCAGTATTGGCTGGACCTGGTGGCATTATTGGGGGCGAGCAATTCACCGCGCCCGGCTCAGGTTAAGCGAGAGACATTTCCCACGACGGAGCAGTGGGCATCCAGCGCTGGCAAGAGACCAAGAGTCGTCATTCACGCCGGCAGCGGCGGTTACAGCAGGGCTCGGCGTTGGTTGCCGGAGCATTTTGCTGAAGTCGCCCGGCAGCTCAAAGACGACTATAATGCCAAAATTGTCCTGGTCGGTGGGCGGGAAGATGACGGTCATTTAGTCGAGCAAATGCTCGATTTTGAGTTGCTGAACCTGGTGGGAGAGACCACGCTGCCGCAGTTGGCGGAGGTCATCCATGGCGCTGATTTGTTCATCGGGTCGGATAGCGGTGTGATGCACATCGCCGCCGCCACAGGCACTCCGGTGATCAGCATCTTTGGACCCAGCAACGCCGATGCCTGGGGACCTTGGCCGATCGGCGGGCAAAGCAGCATTTTGCGCAGCCAGGTAGAATGCAGCCCTTGCAGTTATATCGGGCACAGCATTGGCGCGCGCGAAGGCTGTGCTGCCCGTAGCTGCATGAAGTTGGTCTGCAGCGAGCAGGTGTTGGAAGCCGCCCGGCGTATTATCGATCAATCAGACAATGCCGCAGCAGAAATGATGGGGGCAAGTCAGACGGGACCTGCGCAGCCGCCGAAGGAGCGGATGAAGATCCTGGGCGTACCAGTAGATGGCATCAGCTACGAGGCATGGATGAAGCAGATTGGCGATTGGGTGACGCTGGACAATGGCGCGCAACATGTTTGCACGGTCAATCCAGAGTTTGTTATGATCGCCCAGACTGACTCTATCTTTTTCAATATTTTAAACCGGGCAGCGCTTTGTGTGCCAGATGGCGTGGGTTTGCTGTGGGCGAGCCGGCATCTTGGCACGCCATTACCGGAACGAGTGACAGGCTCTGATGCTGTGCCGCTGATCGCCAAGTATGCCGCCGAACATGGCTGGAAAATTTTCTTGCTGGGCGCGGGGGAAGGGGTCGCCGCCAGCGCCGCCGAGATCTTGCAACGGCGCTATCCCGGTTTGGTCGTAGCTGGCAGTTATAGCGGCAGCCCAGCTGAAGCGCAAGAAGATGAGATCGTGGCGATGGTGAACGCGAGCGGGGCCGATATTCTCTTTGTGGCTTATGGCGCGCCCAAGCAGGACAAATGGATCGCGCGGAATCTGCCGCGTTTGCAAGTTTCGATGGCGATGGGCGTGGGCGGATCGCTGGATTTTATCGCCGGCGTCATACCGCGAGCGCCACGTTGGATGCGGGATCGTGGATTGGAATGGCTTTATCGACTGATGCGACAGCCATGGCGATTGCGGCGGATGCTACGTTTGCCGCGCTTTGTGATTGCCGTACTGCGGCAGTCCCGGGGCAAAGCTACTGACGCAAGCCCGCCCATAAGGTAAACTGACAGATAAGACTATAGAACATAGCGCAAAACGAGAGACGGCAAATGCCCGCAGATCTTCAATCACAGGTGACTCGCTTGGCGGAGAAAACAATCTTGGTCATCGGCGATATCATGCTGGATGAATACATCACCGGTAGAGCCACCCGTATGAGTCGGGAGGCACCGATACCGGTGTTGGAGCTTGAATCGAAGCGCTATATCGCCGGGGGCGCCGCCAATCCAGCCGCTAATATCGTGTCCTTGGGCAGCCGGGCGCTACAGATCGGCATCGTTGGCGCCGATGAAGCGGGGGAACGCCTGCTAGAGATCTTGCGCGCGCAAGGCATCGATGTGGGAGGCGTTATCCAATGTGATGATCGGCACACAACAGTGAAAACGCGAATCCTGGCGCAGATGGGTTTGCGCTTTCCGCAGCAGCTAACAAGGATCGATACGCTGACGCGACGCCCCATCGACCAACAGACGGAAGCGCGGGTGATCGATGGCTTCAGCGAACAAATCGCCCAGCTCGATGCGGTATTGCTCTCACATTATCATGGCGGCTTGCTGACTCCATCGCTGGTGGGGCGGATTCGCGAATTATGCGCGCGTCATAGAGTGTTGTTGACGGCGGATGTGCAAGGCAATTTTGAAGCCTTCGCTGGATTGGATGTCATCAAGTGCAATGCGGAAGATGCGCGGCGTTATCTCAATCTGCCGCTCGATTCGGATGCCGATTTCAGCGCTGGGGCGGGACAATTGCATCAGCGGCTGGGCATCAAGCGAGCGACTGTGATCACACGGGGTCCGCGTGGCGCCACTTTGGCCACGGAGGGTGGCAGCTACCACTACCCCGCTCCCAAGATCAGCGATGTTTATGATACCGTTGGCGCGGGTGATACCGCCATCGCTACTCTCACCTTGGCATTGGCGGACGGCATTTTGCCCCAAGATGCTGTTGTACTGGCAAATTATGCCAGCGGCATTGTGGTGCGCCATTTGGGCAATTATACGCCATCGCCTGAAGAGCTGATCGATAGCATCCGCGAGGGCTCATGACAGGATCTCAACAAACTCGATGGTATTGCCATCGGGGTCAGCCATGGACGCTACTTTAGCGCCTTTGTATTCATCGACGGGATTGATTTCGCTGCCGTGATTTGCCAAGCCTTTTCTCAGCACAGTTTCGATATCTTGTACTTGATAACGAAACTGCTGTCGATTCTGCTGGGCAACGACGCCGGCAATGGCGTTGGGACAGAGCACAAGCTCAATACCGCAGATTTTGCCAGCGTAAAATTGCTCATCGCCGATATGCACTGTGGCTTTCAAGCCGGCATCGAAAACAGCATTGTAGAAATTCACCATCTGCTCCATATTAAGCGCCGCTATGGTCAAGCCCACCAGTTGCATTTTGATCTCCCGAAATCTTTGCTTCAGTATACGTAACCTTCGAAGGTATTGACATCTTGATACAGAATTGAGGGGAATATGTTTAATCCACCTGAAGCCGGGAATTTCTTCCGAACTGTCTGGGATATCGTGTTACAGATTCCGGCGGGGAAAGTGAGCAGTTATGGCCAGATCGCATCGATGATGCCGCCGAGCGAGGATGTGGATCCAGCCCAGATGAGCCGCTTGGCGCCGCGTTGGGTCGGCACAGCTTTGCGCAAGACACCGCGCGGCAAATCGATACCGTGGCACCGCGTCATCAACAGCCAAGGCAAAATCAGTTTCCCCGAAGGCAGCCCACAGGCGCAAGAGCAGCGATATTTGCTAGAGCAGGAAGGCGTCCAATTCGACCACCAGGGCAAGGTCGATTTTGCGATAGTGGCTTGGCAAGGACCCGATGAAAGCTACCTCCGCCAACACCGCCTATTGCCGCCGCGCCCCTTGAAATGAGCTGCTAGAACTGCACATAACTATTTTCCGCCAAGACAAAGCGATGCGCGTCTGGCAAGTGGGTGGCGGAAGTGAGGCGCGCGTTATCCGCCAGCAGGCTGCGATCGATGCGCCCACGGATATTACGAATGGCGCAGTTTTTCATGACGATGCTGGCTTCGATTTCGCTGCCTTCCACGCTGACATTGTCTCCCAGTGAGGTGTATGGTCCGATATAACTATTCTTGATAATGGTATTTTCCCCGATGATAACGGGACCGCGGACCACGCTGTTGATGATACGGCTGTTGCGCCCAATTAGCACCCGATGCGAGACTTCGCTTTCGCCTTCGATTTGCTCGCCGTTCTCCGGCGCAGGTGTGTAGGGCAATTCTTCCAAGACCAATTGATTCGCCATAATGATCGCATCGGGCTTGCCGGCATCGATCCACCAGCCATCGAGTTCGTATGAAGCCACTGGATAGCCATCGTTAATCAGCCTTTGAATGGCATCGGTGATTTCCAACTCGTTGCGGTCCGAGGGTTTGATACGTTTGATGGCATCAAAAACGGAGGGGCGGAAGAGATAAACACCGGCGATTGCCAAGTTGGAAGGCGGATCTTGGGGTTTTTCCACCACATGGACAATACGACCATTTTCGATTTCGGCGATGCCAAAACGGGTTGGGTCAGTCACTTTGCCCAGCACCACCGCAGCTTCGGCAGCTGAATCGGCAAACCCGGTTAGTAGGTCAGTCATTTTATCCTGGAAGATGTTATCCCCCAGAAAGACGGTGAAAGGTTCGCCGGCGACGAAATCTTGACATAAAGCGGTGGCATGTGCCAAGCCCTGTTGCTCATCCTGCACGATGTATTCGATGTTGACGCCGAGGGATCGACCATCTTTCAGGTTCGTGACAATGGGCGAATCCAAGCTGTTAACGACAATGCCGATATCGGTCAAACCCGCCTTTTTCAGCGCGTCCATCGCATAACTGATCAACCAGCGATTGGCGACAGGGACCAGCGACTTGGGCATGGTCAAAGTCACAGGACGCAAGCGAGTCCCTTTGCCCGCCGCGAGTATTAATGCCTTCATTGTGTATCTCCTTTTTGGTGGGCTGCTCTGCTAACAAGCGCAGAAGGCTGGTAATCCTTGATGAGCGCATAGTACCAGAGGATGCAATTTTAGGATAGCGCCTCAGTCAGTTTTTGCTGTCGCTGGCGCATCACCTCAAAAGCGATGACCGCAGCGGCGCTGACGGTGGCTAGCGATTGCGAGAAGTCTTGACCGTAAGGGATCTCCAAGTGCAAATCGGCAACTTGCTCTATAGAGCGGGACGTGCCACGGCGTTCACCACCGATCAACAGGAACAGTGATTGCTTGAGATCGGCTTGGAAGAGCGAGCGAGCCCGCCCGGTCTTGGCGGCGATAGCAATTTGGAGACCTCGTTGGCGATAGAATTCAGCAGCTTCCGCAGGGCTCTGCGCTATGGCTAGCGGTATCCGTTCGCTAGCGCCGGCGCTGGCTCTGCCGACGATGGCGCTGGCGCTGGTCCAATTCCGCGGGCGTAAGACCAAGCCATCCGCCCCAGCCGCGTATAAGGCGCGCACTGAACCAGCGAAATTGTAAGGATCTTCTATGCCGTCTAGCATGACAATGAAGGCTGGTTTAGCGCCCGGTAGCAAGTCAGCCAAATGCTGCAGCCGGCGCTCGCCAGCCCACGCCACCGCCCCGCCGTGTGAGTTACCCGAAGCGATTTGGTCGATGCTTTCCCGCGGCAGCATGGAGACAGCGATGCCCCGGTTTTGGGCGAGTCTGCAGAGTTTGCTCAGGCGCCGATCATAGCGTTTGTTCTCATCAATCAGGAGTTGGTGAATAACGCGCTGTCCGGCTTCGATGGCAGCAGCAATGGAGACGTGACCCTCGAGCAAGAAATGGTCAGCCACCATCACAATCCCGCGCGCTTGGCTTCCTGCCACCAAGCTTCCAGCTGATCAAGAGCATAATCGGAAAGCGCTTTGTCTTGCTTTGCCGCTTGCGCTTCAATGTAGCTGAAGCGGCGATAGAATTTAGCGTTGATTTGGCGCAGGAGACTTTCCGGGTCATCCACATTGAGCCAGCGCAGCCAATTGACCAGGACAAAGATCAAATCGCCGATTTCAGCCGCTTTCTCCTCATCAGAAATGGCAGAAAAGATCTCCGCCATTTCTTCCCGCGCTTTGTCCTCGATGCCAGCTACATTGTCCCAATCAAAGCCGACCTTGGCAGCGCGCTTAGAATATTGCTGTGCCACGAACAGCGCTGGGGCGCCTTTGGGGATGCCATCCAAGAGGGATTTTGGCAGCGCCTTTGATTCAGCTTTTTCCGCATCTTTGACGGCATGCCAAATGCGTGACAATTCGCCGGGATCGCTGGTCATCTCGACATTTCCCCAGACATGTGGGTGGCGGCGTATCATCTTTTGGTTGAGATGCTGCAGGATATCCCACATATAGAATTCGCCATCTTCAATGGCGATTTGTGCATGCAAGGCAATTTGCAGCAGCAGATCCCCCAGCTCCTCATAGAGCGCCTCGGGATTGCCTTCGTCCAGGACCTCCAAAACTTCGTGCGCTTCTTCAATCAAGTAGGGGCGCAGGGATTTGTGCGTCTGTTGCCGATCCCAGGGGCAGCCTTCGGGCGAACGCAAATGGGCGATGATATTTTGCAACGCCTCAAAGCTGCTCAATTCCCCAATAGCGGGCAAGAATAAAGAGGTCATCACATCGATTTTGTCGCTACGGTCGATTTGGTAAAGCTTGAGCGTTTCGATTTCGGCACTTCCGTTGCCGGCTCCATGAATCAATTTGACGGGAAACTCATCGGGGTATTGGTTCATCAGCGTCAATTTGAGGCTGGAGGCGACCGCTCGGCTATAAACCTGCGCCAGAAGAGCTGGCAGCGCCGGATTGATCGGCGGGTGATATTGCTCCGCTACCGCGAGGGCATCCAGAATCTGCAAGCCATCCAGCGCATCAATGCCTATTTGTGAGAGGCAAGGTTCGATGAAGCTGATGCCGTTGATGATATCGACAGCGATACCTTGCTCTTCCGCCGCTCGCAGGGTATGGCTAACGGAGGCCTCGCCCACCAGCGGGTCGCCCGGCACCGCGTAGACCACATCGTCGCCCCCCAAAGCGGCCGCCAGAATACGCTCGCAGATTTCGGCATAGACATCATCAAATTGGTCGAAGGCTTGGTAGACCTCATCGAAACTAATGCGTTTGATATGCGCTGGCAGATGCGATACACATGGATGCTGAGAAGTACGCAGGTAGATTGTCTCGGCGCGCTGTAGCTCCTCCCAGGCGCGCAATGACAGGCAGTCAATCGGTCCGGGACCCAAGCCAATAATCGTGATCATCAACGGAGACCTCGTCTCAAATTAGCCGCTAAGCACGGAGGCGCTGCGCAATCCATCGAATATCGAATCATAGCGGGTGAAGTGATAAGAATGAGACTCTCCCATCAGGAATGACTGGCTGAAAAGTTTCGGTAATGATGCGTATTGGCTGCCATTTCGTCAAGCGACAAGTCACCATGCACACAGCATGTTGTGCTGTGGAGGTGAACGAGGACAAAAATAGCCAGCTGCCGATGGCTGGAGCTGGCTATGCTCGATACTTTTAAATATCGGAGTTTAGCGCTTGGTGTACGTTGGCGCTTTGCGAGCGCGCTTCAAGCCGGGTTTCTTGCGCTCTTTGACGCGGGCATCACGAGAGAGAAAGCCCTCACGCTTTAGTGTGCCGCGCAGGTCCGGGTCGATCTTTTCCAGAGCGCGGGCGATGCCCAGCAGGATAGCGTCACGCTGCCCGGTGATCCCGCCGCCGTTGACATGCACCGAAATATCATAGCTGCGCTCTTGCCCGATGTGTGTCAAAGGAGAGATGCAAACCTGCAAATCGCCCAGGCGTGGCAGATATTCCATGCTCTCTTTGCCGTTGATGATGAAGCGGCCCGTACCACCTGGGAAAAGCCTGACACGCGCTGAGGCTGATTTACGGCGGCCGATCCCCTCATAATATTGTGCTGACATGCTTTCACTCCTCAATTGTTGCAGTTATTGCAGCCGAATCACAATTCCAGGATTTGCGGCTGTTGCGCTTGATGCGGATGATCCGCGCCGGCATAGATTTTCAGTTTTTTGAAGATTTGCCTGCCCAATGGTCCTTTTGGCAGCATACCCTTGATAGCGAATCTGAGCGCGCGGGTGGGATGTTTGTCCATCAGCTCGCGCAGGGTGAGGGATTTCAAGCCGCCGGGATAACCCGAATGCCGATAGTAGGTCTTGTGATCCATGCGTTTGCCGGTGACATGGATCTTATCGGCATTTATGATAATCACGTGATCGCCAGTATCCAGGTGTGGGGTGAAGTAGGGCTTGTGCGTGCCGCGCAAAATCGGCGCTACTTTTGAAGCCACCCGTCCCAAAGTCATTCCCCGGGCATCCACCACCCACCAACGTCTTTCGATGATATCTGGCGTCGTTGCGTAAGTCTTTTGAATTTGTTGTCTCATTCTCTCCCCCCTAGCGAAGCCTGCAATGTCTTTGCCGAGGTCTCGCGAGTTATTGTTCGCTAATTCGCGGCGGATAGCCAACCGCTTCCAAAATCAGCCCATAAGGCGGCGCCAGCCATTTTGCCCTTCCTATATCTCTGCTGGCCAGTATCTCGGCGAAATCTTCAGGAGAAAGCTTGCCCCTGCCCACCTGCACCAAGCTGCCGACCAAGCGTCGTACCATATGGTACAAAAATGCTGTGCCGCGGATTCGGTAAATATAATTCTGCCCGAAGTCTCCCTTTTCCATTTCCCAGCGCGACAGAAATATTTGTCGCACAGTATTGTTACTGCCTGCTTGCGGCGCTGTGCCAAAGGCGGCGAAATCATGTTCGCCCAGGCAGATTTTCGCCGCCATCGTCATCCCTTCCAGATCGAGCGATTCCCCCACCAGCTGCCAGACTTGCCGATTCAGCAGCGGATTAGGCGCTTTGAGCGTGGCGACCCGGTAGACATATTGTCGCCAGAGCGCATCAAAACGCGGGTGAAAGCCTTCCTGCCGCCAAAGTTCTTGCAAAGCGATATCGGCCGGAAGTTGAGAATTGATGGCACTCAGCAGGTCTCGCTCACTATGTTTCCATTCGACCTCAAAGGCGATGACTTGCCCCAGGGCATGTACTCCCGTATCCGTTCGTCCAGCGGCGCTAATCCCGATTGCCTGACCGCTGACCTTGCCGATCGCCCTTTCGACAGCATCTTGTATCGTCGGTATCGGCGCTGGCTGGCGCTGGAAGCCTTGATAGGCGCTGCCATCATAAGCCAGGGTAGCGGCGTAAGACGTCGTCATCGGTCCCTTGACAGATTAATCCTCCGCCGAATAATCGACCAGTTCAATCAGAGCCATTTCCGCATTGTCGCCTTTGCGCGGACCAAGCTTCAAAATCCGGGTATAACCGCCGGGGCGATCGGCATAAAGCGGCGCCAATTCATCAAATACCTTGCCCACCAAAACCCGGTTATTGTTCAGGCGGCGGGCGACTTGCCGGCGGGCGTGCACGGCGATCAAGGCATCGTCTCGTTCTTCCGCCTTGGCTAAGCCACGTTTTGCCAGGGTGATCAACCTCTCGGCATGTCCCTGCACGAACTTGGCTTTGTGAAATGTCGTGCGGATCCGCCCATGCGTCAGCAGTTGAGTCGCCAGGTTCATGCGCAGCGCTTTGCGATGGCTGCCGCTACGATTGAGCTTTTTTCCATGATGTCGATGTCGCATAATTGCGCCTCGCTCACTATTCTTACTACTCAGCCTTTTCCTGGGGCCAGTAGTTCTTTTCTTTCAACTTTTGTTCCAGCTCGTCCAGCGATTTCTCGCCAAAGTTGCGGATTGCCAGCATGGCATCGGGACCGCGGTTCAACATATCGATCACATCGCCAACCGAGGTGATGCCGGTGCGCTTGAGCGAATTGAAGACGCGGACGCTCAAGTCCAACTCTTCGATGGGTTTGTCGTAAAGCGGCGGGAAGGTCGAATCATCTTCAATCGGCGGCGCAGGTTCGATCGATTGGAACCAGTCGTCATCGACGCCGGCAATCGGTTTGAGATGATGACCGAAGATTTTTGCCGCTTGCGCCAAGGCTTCTTCCGGGCGGATGGTGCCATCAGTCCAAAGCTCCATCACGAGTTTGTCATAGTTGGTGCGCTGGCCCACGCGCGCCCGTTCGACATCGAAGTTGACTCGTTTGATGGGGCTGAAGATAGCATCGACAGGCAGCTCGCCAATGGGCAGGCGACCGCGGTCTTCGGCCGGGCTAAAGCCGCGCCCAAGCGAGACTTCGAATTCCATCTCTATATCGACATCGCGGTCATCGACAGTGAAGAGATAGAGGCTGGGGTTTTCGATCTGCACTTCCGGGGGCGCCGCGATATCGGCTGCGGTGACAGTGCCTTCCGCGCCACGATGTTCGAGGCGCAAACGCGCGCTTTCCACACCATGCAATACCAGGCGCAGCTGCTTGACTTGCAGGATAAGCTGCATCATATCTTCCCGCACATGAGGGATGGGGGAAAATTCATGATGCACACCCGAAACTCGAATACTGGTCACTGCCGCCCCAGGCAAAGACGACAGCAATACACGGCGCAGGGCGTTGCCCACGGTCAAACCATAACCGCTTTCCAATGGGCTAATGATGAATCGACCATAATCTTTGGTGACATTTTCGCGTTCTACCTGATGTGGCAGAACCATGTTCGCAGTTACCAAACTAGCATCAACCGAGCTAGCGCCTAGCGATGCGGAATTTGATGATAACATCATAAAGCTGGGTTACCCTTTCGACTAATTGCGCCGGCGCTTTGGCGGGCGAACGCCATTATGCGGCACCGGCGTCACGTCTGTGATTGAGCGCACTTTCAAACCACTTTGCTGTATAGAGCGTATCGCCGCTTCACGCCCGGGACCGGGTCCCTTGACGAAGATATCGACTTCTTTCATACCGTGCTGCTTGGAATTGGCAGCGGCGGTTTCGGCAGCCATACGCGCGGCATAAGGGGTGTTTTTGCGGCTGCCAGAAAAGCCGGAAGTACCGGCGCTTGCCCAAGTGACGACATTCCCTTGCTGATCAGTCATCGATACGATGGTGTTATTGAAGGTGGCATGAATATGCGCCTGACCATAAGGAATATTCTTAAAGACTCGTCTGGCAGTGCCACGACTGCCTCTTCTTGCTCTTGCCATTCAGCTGCTCCAGATGGACTATGGTTTCTTCTTGCTACTAACTCGGCACAAACTTGCCGAGAGATCTACCTCACTTGGATTGGAGACAAAGCGAACCTGATACGTTAGCGATGGCTAGGCGGTGGGCAGTTACTTCTTGGTAGCACCACGCCGACGACCGCGCCCAGCCACCGTCTGCTTTTTGCCACGGCGGGTGCGACCATTGGTTTTTGTGCGTTGCCCACGGACTGGCAAGCGCCGCCGATGCCGCAAGCCACGGTATGAGTTAATTTCCATCAAGCGTTTGATATTCAGTTGTGTCTGACGGCGCAAATCGCCCTCAGTGGTTAAGTCGTTGATCAATTCGCGCAGACGCTGTACTTCGCTCTCGCTCAGATCACGAACACGTGTGCTGTGATTAATACCAGCAGAATCCAAAAGTTGCTGACTTGTCGACTTGCCGATGCCATAGATATAGGTCAAACCGATAATCACACGTTTGTCTCGTGGTAGGTCTACGCCTTCAATACGAGCCATCAATCACCTTCCCTTATAAAGCGGGGCTAGCCCTGCCTCTGCTTGTGCTTCGGGTTCTCACAAATGATCATCACTCTGCCTTTGCGTTTGATGACCCGGCACTTCGGGCAACGGCGCTTAACGCTTGCTGACACTTTCATGCATTCTCTCCAGCATTCGCCTCGAAAATCTTCAGAACAATTCCCACAAAATAGCAACTACTACACAGTATCAGCTGCCCGTAGCTGCGTAAGCTATCACTATGAATTGATTTTGCTCTTGCCGATTGCCATAGCTGGCAGATCACAATCGACAGCAAAGACGCAGTATATCATATGATCTTGAAATGTAAATAGCCATTCACGAGCTTTTTTCATTTTGGTGGATGTAAAACTTGGGCGGGTCGATCGTAAGCCAGCAGCGGGAATCCGGTCCTGCGCCGGGGTTGAGCAAGAAGCCGCGCATGAGATCTCGCGCGCAGCTTGAGCTTTCCAACACACCATGCCCGACATCTTGAAAGACAATATGCCAACTATGCGGCATTTGCTCGGCGACGATAGTCCCAGACTGTGGCGGCGTTAACGGGTCATACCTGCCCGAGAACAGCAAAGTGGGGATATTGATCGGCGAAGAATCGTCGATTAATTGCGGCGCCGGTTCCACCTTCCACAGCCTACAATCAGCGAGGAGATCGACAGATGCGCTGGTCAAGCTGGAAAACGCCCTTGGTAAGGCAGCACCACGCGACAGGATACGTGCTGGGGAGGTGTTGGCTGCGTCCTCGGCGCAAAAGACACTGAGGTAGTGCCCTTCGCTGTGCTGGTCAGGGGACCTGTCTTCCGTCTCTCTTAAACGCTGCAACAACCAAGGATCGAGATTGTAGTCTCCTCCAGCGAAAGCATCGATTATTGCCGGCAGATATGGCAAGCGAGCCGCATCCCCCAACAGGAAACGAATATAGCTCAAGAAGTCGGCGCCATCCATTTGGACGGTTACCCCTGGAAAGATGTCCTCAATCTGGGCGGGCTGCTTGTTTAGGCCTTCGATTGTCCGCAAAAATCGAGTCTCCAACTGTGGGAAAGCAGTCTGGCAGTCTTGATCAAGGCGGCAATCCGCCAATAGCTTTTGCAGCGCGCCATGGGTATTAACAGCCAGCCCTTCCAAGACATTGGCGGACGGAGGGAAAGGTCCATCGAGCACCATTGCCCCAACCCGCTGGGGATATAGGCGGGCAAATTGCAGCGCCAGGCGGCTACCATAAGATTTCCCGTATATGTTGACGGCATCGATTCCCGAGGCATTCAACAGATCGTTGATATCCTGCGCGCCGCTAGTCGTGTGATAGGCTGACAAGGTGATACCAGATTCGGACAAGCGATTGCGACAAGCCAGCAAAGCTACGCTGTCGTTCCCGTCATCAAATTCCGGGCAATTGAGAGTTGGCTGCGACCGGCCAGTACCGCGTTGGTCGAGCAGAATGATATCGAAATCCCCATGCCAGCCCAAGTGCAACCACCAGCCCAGGTCAACCGTAGCGGCATCGCCGGGACCACCCGCCAGGTAAAGCAGCGGGGGCTTAGTCCCTTGAGATGGTGATGAAATACGCAGGACAAACAGATTGATGGAAGCGCTATTCGCCGCTTGGCGCTTTTCTGGCACGGTCAGCCAGGCACAGCTCAAATTCGCAGGCAATTCCCTAGGCAATGAAGAAGCGACATCCAGGATATCGGCGGGGCAATCCTCCGCCAGAATGATCGGGACATCAGCCTGCGCGACCGTATTCATGAGCAGTAGGCAAGCAAGACAAGCAACTAGATAGTATTTGATCCAGCAGCTGCAGATTATTGTGGACATATATTTGCCCATGCCTCAGCCGAATTGAAAGCGTAATTATAGCGAGCGATCCCAGGTATTATTGCGGACAACATGGTAAAGAACTTGGTGGGAATGCGTTGGTTAAGGCGAAGTCAGGATCAGCGGTCCAGCTTCGGTGATGGCGACAGTGTGCTCAAAATGCGCTGTGAGTGAGCCGTCTTTAGTGACCACGGTCCAGCCATCCTCCAGTTCCACCAGATCGGGTCGCCCCGCGATCAGCATCGGTTCGATAGCGTAGGTCATGCCGACTTGCAAATCGTAATCTACCCATTGGTATCGGCTATTTCTGCTATGCCACCAATTGGGCACTTGCGGTTCTTCATGCAGTGCCTTGCCGACGCCATGACCGGTATATTCGCGCGCCACGCTGTAGCCAAACCCGCCGGCGCATTTGGCGGTGGCTCTGGCGACATCGCTGAGTTTATTGCCAAGCACTGAAGCTTTGATCGCTGCCGCCAGTGCGCTTTCGGTCGCCTGTAACAGGCGCTTTGCCGAGCGCGATATCTCGCCAACTGGGTGAGTAAAAGCGGCATCGCCAACGAAGCCTTGATAAAAGCAGGCGATGTCGAGCGTGATGATATCGCCCTCTTGCAGAATGCGCGTCTCGGAAGGGATACCATGGACCAGCTCTTGATTGATCGATGCGGTGATGGTGGCGGGAAATGGCGGATGCTCCCCCGGCGCATAGCCGAGGAAACAAGGTTCAGCGCCATGATCGCGCAGGACGGAGTTTCCCAAGTTGTCCAAGGCTTCCGTGCTGATACCGGGTTTGATGGCACGCCGCATCTCTTCATGGGCGATCGCCACAATCTTGCCCGCTTCGCGCATGATTTCCAGCTCTTCAGAAGTTTTTAGTACCGGCGCCATCGGCTGAACCTCTTCAGCTTTCCGGGTTCTTAGAGCGCATCCAGGGCGCCTTTGATATCTTCCCAAACCTTGTCAATGCTTTGATCGGCATTGATCTTGTGGACGATACCTTTGGACATAAAATAGTTGATCAAAGGTTGTGTGGTTTCCAGGAAAGTATCAATCCGCTTGATGACCGCATCGGCACTGGCGTCATCCGGGCGTCGTTTGAGGGGGGTATCGGCACCAGGTAGAGAGGCTTCCAGACGCGGGGGAAAGACAGTAGCGGGATCGGGTATCCAGCTAAAATCGACGCCTTTGTGATTAAAATAGTAATTGTAGCTGCTGCCATCGGTGGCTGTTACCCGCCCAAAAGCGCGCTTGAAAGCGGTGTAAAGATTGAGCTCCAGCAATAGCACGGCATTGACCTGGGCGCCGATTTCCGCCAGGTGGGATTCGAGAAAGGCAGCTTGAATCCTGTTGCGCGGATAGCCATCGAGCACTACCCCATTTTGCGCATCGGGTTGCGCCAACCGATCGGCGACGATGGCATTGGTTGTATCATCGTCCACCAACTGCCCGGCCGCCATGATATCTTGCACCTTGCGAGCGAGGTCGTCGCTGCGGGTTCGCATTGCCCGGAAGAGGTCGCCGGTCGATACCTGCGGGATGCCAAAATGCTCTTCGATCTGTTTCGCCTGCAAGCCTTTCCCAGCGCCTTGAATCCCCATCAAGATCACATACAAGCTCATGTCACTATCTCCAAGCTAGTCCACAGCATTCGCAACTCAACAGATAGTCCTAATTGACAAAAAGAAAGCCGAGCTCCCAAGATACTCGGCTAATACTCACCCAAGAAATAATGCAGATTAACGCATAAACCCTTCGTAATTCCGCATCACCAACTGCGCTTCCAGTTGACGCATGGTGTCGATAACCACGCCGACCACAATGATCAAGCCGGAGCCAGAAATGACCAAGCCAGCGTTGATGACGGCGCCGGAGGTGGATGCCTCCAGCGGGAATATGACGCGATTGACCAGATCGACGACGCCGGGGATGATGGCGATTACACCGAGGAAGAAGGCGCCAACAAAAGTAATCCGACGGGTCGTAGTCTTGATATAGTCTTCGGTGCGCTTGCCCGGTCGAATACCGGGAATAAAGCCGCCATTGCGCTGCAAAGTTTCCGCCAGATTTTGATTGCCGACCATGACTTCGGCATAGAAGAAAGTGAAGCCAACGGTCATCAGGAAAAATGTGCCCCAATAGAGCAAACCCTGCTGGTTGCCGAAAGTGGTCTGAATCGTGTTGCCTACCGGTCCTGGCGGGAACAGGCTGGCGATGATGGCAGGAAACGTGATGATAGACTGAGCGAAAATCAGCGGGATCATGCCGACGGGGTTGACGCGCAGGGGGATAAAACTATCTTGCTGGGCGAATTGTCGGTTGCCGCGCACCCGGCGCCCGTATTGCACCGGTATGCGTCGCACGCCTTCTTGAATGATTACCACTGCCAAGACACTGAGCACGGTGATAACGATGAACAAGACCAGATTATAGAGGCTGCGATCGGGTTGCTGTGTCAACAGGCGGATCAGGTTTTGCGGTGCCTGCGCCACGATGCCGGCGAAGATGATGATCGAGATACCGTTGCCGATGCCTTGTTCGGTGATCAACTCGCCCAGCCAAATGGCGAACATAGTTCCCGCTGTCATGGTCGTCAAGACGGAGGCGGTCAACAACAGGTTGCTGCCTAAGCCAAAACCAAAGCCAGGGATGATCTCCGCCCCATTGCTCGCCAGATTAAAAATGCTGATCTGCCCCAGGGCTTGCAAGACCGCCATCGGGATAGCGACATAATAAGTGTAACGTTGGATTTTCTCTTGCCCGCCGGGTTCGCGTTGGATGCGTTCTAGCGCCGGCACAATCGGCACCAGCAGTTGGAAGATAATCGAGGCGGTGATGTAGGGATAGACGCCATTGGCGATCACACTGAAGTTGGCGACCGCGCCGCCAGAAAGCAGATTCATCACTTGGATGAGGTTGCCGGCGCTGCTGCCGCTCTCGAAGACCTGTCGCAAGGTATTGCGATCGACGCCGACGACTGGCACATGGGCGGCAAATTGATAGACGATTAAGATGAAGACGGTGAAGAGCAGCTTGTTCCGTACATCCGGCAAACGCCACGCATTACGCAAAGCTTGAATCATAATACCTGTTCCTCATCAATCACAATCACAAACGCAGATTTCCTGCCTCGCCGATATTGCCCGGCAGCCCTCACCTGATATACGCAAGCAGCTGCCGCGGCGTTACAGAAATTGAGTTAGTCGGCGTCACCGTAGAGGCGTTCCATATCCACCTTGCGCAAGCGCTTGACAGTGGCGCGGGCGCCGGTGACTTTGAGCTTGTGGCGATTAACACTGCCGCCAGCTTTTTCGATTTTATCGGCGGCGGATTTGCTGAATTTGTTGGCATGCACTTCCAGCTTTTTGCCCAAATCGCCACGCCCCAGCACTTTGATCGGCTTATCAGCATCGCGCACCAAGCCAGCCGCAACCAGCGATGCACCGTTGACCAGCGCCCCTTCCTCGAAACGCGCATCCAGCAAATCGACATTCACTTCCTGATAAGTGATGCCGAAGATGTTGGTGAAGCCGCGTTTGAAGGGCAATCGGCGCACAAAGGGCAATTGCCCGCCTTCAAAGTAGGGGCCTTTGCCACCGCCACTGCGGGAGCCTTGTCCTTTGCTACCGCGACCAGCTGTTTTGCCTTTACCAGCGGCGATACCACGCCCCACCCGCTTACGTTTGCGCTTGGAGCCTTTGTCCGGTTTCAAGTCATGCAATTTCATTGTTGATCGACCTCTTCGACTGCCACCAAATGGCTTACTTTGGCGATCATGCCACGAATCTGTGGAGTATCGCCGAGCTTTACAGTCTGATTAATTCGCCGCAAACCTAGCGATTTTACGTTCGCTTTCTGCCGTCGATTGGCGCCGATCGTGCTTTTGACCAGCGTGACCTCTAGCAGTTTGCCCTCTTGCTCAGGCACGGTCAGCGCTCCTTTCGCTGCGACGCTCCCAAACTGGCGCCACTTCATGCACCTGTTTGCCGCGTATTCTCGCCAAGTCTTCGGCGCTGCGCAGTTGTTTAAGCGCGTCCAGCGTTGCCATGGTTACATTGAGCAGATTGCTGCTACCTTGGCTCTTGGTCAGGATATTGCGCACGCCCACCACTTCCAACACAGCGCGGACGCCACCGCCAGCGATCACGCCAGTACCTGGCGCAGCCGGCTTCAGCAAAACACGAGCCCCGCCATAACGCCCAGTGACGGTGTAAGGAATAGTCGTGCCGGAGAGCGACACCTGCTCGATATTGCGGCGGGCACGTTCGGCGGCTTTGCGGATGCTATCGGGCACTGCCCGCGCTTTGCCGATACCGATGCCGACATTGCCTTTGTTATCGCCAACCACCACCACCGTGCGGAAAGCGAAGCGCCGTCCACCTTTGATCACCTTGGCGACGCGGCGGATATCGACAACGCGCTCGTCCAATTCATCGCGCTCGTCCTGATTCTTGCGCGAATCTCTTCTTCTCCTGTCAGCCATATCTCAACTCCAGATCTTATAATTGCAAGCCCGCATCACGAGCGCCCTGCGCCACCGCCGCCACACGACCGGCATATTTGAACCCCCCGCGATCGAAGACGACCCTATTGATGCCGGCTTCTTTAGCGCGCTCGGCAATCGTTTTGCCGACGATCTTGGCGGCTTCGAGCTTGCTCATATCAGCCACCTGGGGCGCCAGGTCTTTGTCAATTGTCGAGCAGGATACCAACGTATGTCCGTTTATGTCATCGATGACTTGTACGAAGATATTCTTGTTGCTGCGGAAGATATTCATCCGCGGGCGTATTGCCGTGCCGGAGATATGCTTGCGCACACGCCGGTGTCGACGTTTGCGGGCGGCGTATTTCCTTCGTCCAGTGATATCAGCCATTTCCTAAATTCCTTGATAAACTCAGCGCGCCTATGATAGTGAAACAGCGCGGTGGACCGATTGCTGTGGTCCAGGTCATCCTTCTTGACGCTTGCCGGTTTTACCAGCTTTGCGACGGACATACTCGCCCAAGTAGCGCACACCTTTGCCTTTATATGGTTCCGGCGGACGCCATTTGCGGATGTTGGCCGCCACTTGCCCGACCACCTGCTTATCAATGCCATCGACATGAATCAGGGTACCGCGGGACTCTTTTGGCACATCAAAACTGATGTTGGCGGGCGGCTCGACGATCACCTCATGAGAGTGCCCCAGCCGCAGCTGCAGGTTGTTCCCTTGCATGGCCGCTTGATAGCCGACCCCTTGTATCTCCAAGGATTTGCGGAAGCCGGCCGAAACACCCTCTACCATATTTGCCAGCAGAGCGCGTGTCAAGCCATGCAAGGCTTTATGATGGCGTTGGTCTGACGGGCGCTCGACAATGAGCGAGCCATTTTCTTGGCGAATGGTCAGTTCCGGATTGAAGTCCTGTGACAATTCGCCTTTGGGACCGCTAACCGTCACTGAGCTGCCATCGATTTTGACTTCGACCTTATCGGGCAGTTCGACAGGTTCTTTACCTATGCGCGACATGATGTTTCCCTTTCCGTCACCAGACGTAACAGAGGACTTCCCCGCCGACGCCATCGCGACGGGCTTGCTGAGCGGTCATGACGCCTTTTGGCGTGGTCACGATAGCGATGCCAGTGCCGCTTAGCACAATGGGCAATTCTCTGCGTTTGCGATAGACGCGGCGCCCTGGTTTGCTGATCCGCCGCAGCTGGGTGATGACCGGTTGACGCTCGCGCCGGTTGCCGAAGTACTTCAGCTGAACGCGGATGAGCGGCACGGGGCTTTCAGCTCCCACAGAGAAATCTTCGATATAACCCTCTTCTTTAAGAATACGGGCGATTTCCACCTTGATATTCGATTTGGGCATTATGACTTCTGGCTTGCCTCTGGTCAACGCATTTCGAATCCGCGTTAACATATCGGCAATTGGGTCGTTTGTCACATTAGACACTGTAACCGCCTCCTACCAGCTCGATTTGACAACGCCGGGAACTTCGCCGTTGAGCGCCATCTCGCGGAAGCAAATCCGGCACAAGCCAAAACGACGGATGTAGCCACGCGGGCGTCCGCATACTTTACAACGATGGCGAACGCGCACCGCATATTTGCGTCGCTGTTCCCGAAATTGCATACATTTTTTTGCCATACAATCCCCTCTAATTTTCCTGGAAAGGCATACCGAGCAGAGAGAGCAAGCGGCGACCTTCCTCATCGGTTTTGGCGGTGGTAACGATGGTGACTTCCATGCCGCGGACTTTATCGACCTTGTCGAAGTCGATTTCGGGGAAGACCAGTTGTTCGCGCAAGCCGACGGTGAAATTGCCCCGGCCGTCCAACTTATTGGGCACGCCACGGAAGTCCCGAATACGTGGTAAAGCGACATTGACTAGGCGATCATAAAGCGCCCACATGCGCTTCTTACGCAGCGTTACTTTGACGCCGATAGCCCGTCCCTCGCGTAATTTGAAGGTGGCGATACTCTTTTTAGCGCGAGTGACAACGGGTTGTTGCCCCGTGATGGTCTTCAAATCTTCGACGGCGCCATCTAGTGACCGCGGTTCATCGATCGCTTCGCCCACCCCGATGTTTAGCGTGATCTTGCTGATCGTCGGCACTTGCATCGGATTCTTGTAGCCAAATTCCCGCGTCAAAGTCGGCACGACTTCTTCCAGATAGCGAGTGTGCATTCGGTTTTCCATATTTCCCTCGCTCCTCGATTAGTTAATGTCGCTATCGCATTTTTTGCAATAACGGGTTTTTAAACCATCAGCGGTGACACGATAGCCAATCCGCGTGCGTTCGTCACATTCAGCGCAGACCAGCATGACATTGGAGAGGTGAAGCGGCGCTTCAAACTCGATGATCTGCGCTGGTATTTGCTGCCCGCCGGGTGCCGGGCGCGCCTTGCGATGGCGCTTGAGAATGTTGACGCCGTTGACGATCACGCGGTCTTTTTTACGCAAGACGCGGACCACTTCACCACGCAAGCCCTTGTCCTTGCCGGTGATGACCTCGACCATGTCCCCTTGTTGCACTCGTTGCATGCTTAGACCCTCTCTTATAAAGTTTCGGGCGCCAGCGAGACGATCTTCATAAAACCTTTATCGCGCAGCTCCCGCGCGACGGGACCGAAAACACGAGTCCCGCGGGGGTTTTCCAGATCCTCCGCTAGCACAACCGCGGCATTATCGTCAAAGCGGATCGATGAACCATCTGCTCGGCGATATTCTTTGTGCGTCCGCACGATGACCGCGCGCACCAACTCGCCTTTTTTGATGGCGCCAGAGGTCGATGCCGATTTAACTGTGCCGACAACGATATCGCCGACATAGCCATATTTCACTTTTGAGCCGCCCAGCACGCGGATGACCAGAATCTCCTGCGCGCCGCTATTGTCGGCTATCATCAAACGTGACTCCGTTTGAATCATCGTTAACACTCTCCGTTCCAGATAGCAGCTTCCACCGAGCGGTCTTACAACGTCGGTTCTTCCAAGATCGCCTCGACCACCCAACGTTTGCGCTTGCTAATTGGGCGGCTTTGTACGATACGCACCAAGGCGCCGATAGCTGCACCGGTTTCATCGTGCGCCATCACTTTCTTGGTGGATGATACGACTTTATGATAGATCGGGTGCATTTTGCGATTTTCGATAGCGACAACGACTGTCTTCTCCATCTTGTCGCTGACCACCGTACCGACCAGTCGCTTGCGATTATTGGGCATCTTCTCCCCCTTGAGAAACCAGTTCCGCTGCCAGCTCACGTTCGCGCAGGACCGTTTTTAAACGGGCAATATGGCGCCGGGTCTTGCGGAAAAGAGTCGTATCTTTTAACTCTCCGGATTCTTTTTGAATGCGAAATGTATACATCTCGACTTTGAGATCTTCGATCTTGTCCAGGATAGCATCGGTCGACAGGTTGCGGATTTCATCAACGTACATCAGCTGACCGCCCTTCCGGAAATTGGATCGAAGCGCTTGACGAATTTGGTTTTAATCGGCAATTTGTGGGAAGCCAGGCGCAGCGCCTCCCGCGCGTCATCTTCCGAGACACCGCTCATTTCGAAGAGAATGCGCCCGGGCTTAACGACGCAGACCCATTTTTCTACCGAGCCTTTGCCTTTGCCCATGCGGGTTTCGGCGGCTTTTTGCGTCACTGGTTTATCGGGGAAAATGCGAATCCAGACTTTGCCGCGCCGGCGGATATAGCGCACCATGGCGCGCCGACAGGCTTCGATTTGTTGGCTGGTGACCCAGCTAGGCTCCAGCGCTTGCAAGCCATAATCGCCGAACTGCACCACCGCTCCCCGGTAGGCTTTTCCACGCATTCGACCGCGCATCTGCTTGTTATATTTTCTACGTTTCGGCATTAACATGCGGATTGTTCCTCCAGCTGTAGCGGGCTAATTGCGGCGACCGCGACGGCGACCATCAGGTGCTGCCGGACGTTGCGCGCCAGTGCTGAACGGGTCTTCGCCGGGTAGGATATCGCCCTTGTAGATCCAGACTTTGACGCCGATTTGGCCGAAGGTGGTTAATGCCTCAGCGAAGCCATAATCGATATCCGCTCGCAAGGTATTGCGCGGCACACGCCCATCAAACATCCATTCCCGGCGCGCCATATCGGAGCCACCCAAACGCCCACTGACTTCCACTCGGATGCCGCCGGCGCCTTGGCGCATGGCTTGCATGATCGCGCGTTTCATCGCGCGGCTGTGGCCAATGCGACGCACCAATTGCGACGCCACATTTTCCGCCACTAGGGTCGCGTCCAGATCGGGCTTTTCGATTTCACTAACCTCGACCTTCACTTTTTTGCCGGTCATATCTTGCAGGTTTTGGCGCAATTCTTTGACGGCTTCCCCCCTGCGCCCGATGATCAAACCGGGGCGTACCGTGTTGATGGTAATAATGACCAGGTTTGGATGCCGTTCGATTTCAATGCGTGATACCCCTGCTCGAGTGGTCTTCTGCTTAAGAAATTTACGGATTTTGCGATCTTCCATCAACAAGTCAACATAGCGCTCGCCCTCTGCATACCAGCGGGCGTCCCACTCGCGGATCACTTTAAGACGGAAACCTTTGGGATGAACCTTACGACCCATTAGTCTTCTTCCTCTCGTTCTGCCAAAAACACCCAGAGGTGAGATGTACGTTTCAAACGCGGCTTAAATCGACCGCGAGCCCCCGCCTTGAAGCGTTTTAATGTCGGTCCGTCGCCGGCGTAAATCTTGGAGACATAGAGCAATTCCGGATTCAGGTCGAAATTATTGGTCGCGTTTGCCAGCGCCGATGTCAAGGTTTTGCTGACAAACAGCGAGCCCTTTTGTGGCATGAAATCCAGCACGACCATCGCTTCTTGCGCATCCATACCACGCACTTTGTCACAAACCAGGCGCAGTTTTTGGGGGGAGATCGGCAGGTATCTGCTAATCGCTCGAACTTCCATTTGATTATCCCTAACGTCTGCTATCGATGATATGCCCGCGGAAGGTGCGGGTGGGCGCAAACTCACCCAACTTGTGCCCCACCATATTCTCAGTGATATAGATGGGGATATGGCGGCGGCCATCGTGCACTGCAATCGTATGCCCAACCATTTGTGGGAAGATTGTGCTCGCCCGGCTCCAGGTGCGGATGACCATCTTCTTGTTTTGCTGGTTGAGCCGCTCAACTTTTTCCAGCAACTTCGGGCTAATATAAGGACCCTTTTTCAGTGAACGTGACATGTTGTTTCTCCTGAGATTAACGGCGTCTGCCGCGGCGACGGATGATAAATTTATTGGTGCGTTTGTTCCGCCGCGTCCGCACACCCAGCGCTTTCTTGCCCCAAGGTGTCTTGGGGGCAGCCATACCTATGCCGGTCTTTCCTTCGCCGCCGCCATGAGGATGGCTTGCCGGGTCCATCGCTGTGCCGCGGACTGATGGTCGCCAACCCAGCCAACGCCGCCGACCTGCTTTACCGAGCTTGACATTGGAATGTTCGGCATTGCCGACCTGTCCAATAGTAGCGCGGCAAGTCGCCAGGATCAGGCGCATCTCGCCACTGGGCAGGCGCAGCGTGACATATTTGCCCTCCGATGCTAAAATTTGCGCCGATGTCCCGGCTGAACGAGCGATCTGCCCGCCTTTGCCAGGGCGCATTTCGATATTGTGCACCACTGTACCCAAGGGCATATCTTTCAAGGCGCGGCTGTTGCCGGGGCGCAGGGTGCTCAACTCCCCATTGCCAATCGTATCGCCTACTGTTACCCCCATAGGCGCGATGATATAACTTTTGACCCCGTCTTCATATTGCAACAAGGCGATGCGCGCCGACCGGTTGGGGTCGTATTCGATGGCAATCACTTCTGCGCGACAATCTTCTTTGTTGCGTTTGAAATCGATAATCCGATAACGGCGTTTGTGCCCCCCGCCACGATGGCGCACTGTGATTCGCCCGGTATTGTTCCTGCCACCTTTTTTGCGCAGGGCGCGGGTCAGAGAGCGTTCCGGTTTCTTCTTGGTGATCTCTTCAAAGGTGTAGCCGGTCATATCACGGCGACCGGGCGATGTGGGTTTGTATACCTTGATAGGCATCGCTCTTGCTCCCCCCTAGGCGTTGAACAGCTCGATCGACACGCCTTCTTCCAGCGTGACGATGGCTTTTTTCCATTGGCGCGATCGGATATAACTGTTGCGGCCCCGGCGCCCACGTTTGGCGGGCATGACCATGGTATTCACTTTGACCACTTTGCCTTCCAGCTCAAAGATTTCTTCGACCGCTTCTTTGATCTGGATTTTGTTGGCTTGGCGCGCCACTTCAAAAACGTACTTGTTTTGGTTATCCGCCATTTTTGTCGATTCTTCTGTGATCACTGGGCGGCGGATGACATCATACAAATGCAGTTCTGGCATCTTACGCTCCCCGGCTCCAAATGCTTTTCACAACCTCGAGGGCATCCTCAGACATAATGACCTTGTCGTACTTGAGCAGGTCGCGCACGTTCAAATAATTGGCGATAATCAAATGTGCCTTCGGGAGGTTGTTCACCCCTTGGCGCAAGGCTTTTTGTTCGGCTGTGACGATGATCAATGCCGATTGTTCCCCAACCAGGGTCTCGATCAGCTGGCGCATCGCTTTTGTCCTGGGCGCATCGACCTCGAACTTGTCGACGATGATCAACTGTTCATCGCGGACTAGCGCGCTCAAAGTCGAGCGAATCGCCCCTCGCCGCATCTTTTTGGGCATCTTCTTGCTGTAATCGCGCGGCTTGGGTCCATGCGCCAAACCGCCACCGACGAATATCGGCGCGCTCTGAGCGCCATGACGAGCTCGCCCGGTGCCTTTTTGTCGATACCATTTCGCCCCAGTTGCCCGGACTTCACCGCGGGAAAGGGTGCTGTGTGTGCCTTGGCGAGCGTTTGCCATTTGTCGGACAAAAGCCTGATGCATCAAACCCACGTTGATTTTGGCTTCAAAAACATCGGCGGGTAGCTCGGTAGACGAGACTTCTTTGCCCGCGCTATCGATCACTGGAAATTGCATGACAAAAACTCCTGTCTTCGTTGCCGCCGGCTAATTCCGCTTGCCAGAGGGTTTGATCATGACAATGCTGCCCCTGGCGCCGGGTACCGAACCTTTAACCGCCAATAGATTGTTTTCCGTATCGACCACGACCAGCGGCAAGTTTTGTACGGTTACACGATCGTTACCCATGCGCCCCGCCATTTTCTTGCCCTTGAGTGTGCGGCCCGGTGTGGCACACATGCCGATGGAACCCGGCGAACGCATGCGGTCGGATTGGCCATGTGTCTTAGGACCGCGGGCAAAGCCATGGCGTTTGATAGTGCCGGCAAAACCGCGCCCTTTGCTCGTGCCGATGACATCCACCAATTCGCCTTGCTGGAAGACATCCACCTTGATTTCCTGGCCCTCTTCCACCGCTACTTCGGCATTATCCGCCAGGCGAAATTCGCGGAGATAGCGTAGCGCGGGCAAGTCGGACTTTTGCAAATGCCCCAGTTGTCCTTTAGTCAGGTTTTTTGGTTTGGTCTCGCCAAAACCCAGTTGAACGGATACATAGCCATCCCGCCCCTGATTACGAACTTGCGTCACATAACAGGGTCCAGCCTGAATGACTGTAACCGGGACAACCGTCCCTTGTTCATCAAAAACCTGGGTCATGCCCACTTTTTTGCCAATCATGCCTTTCATGATTTAGCCTCCACTCGGGTCTGCAAAATGTCGTAGTTATGTTGCACCCGACTATTTCTCTTAGCCATCTCACCATCTAAGTATGCCGGTAGATGGGTCACTCTGTTACCTGGCGCGCTCGCTTGCGACAGATGAAGAGCCGTCGCCCGAGCCATAGGTGCCGCTGTCTTGCCTCGGCGTTTGGTTAAATTTTGATTTCGATATCGACCCCGGCCGGCAGGTTGAGCCGCATGAGGGTATCAATCGTTTTGCTATCCGGATCCAAGACATCGATCAAGCGTTTGTGCGTGCGAATCTCGAAGTGTTCTTGCGAATCCTTATCGATAAAAGGGGAACGCCGAACCGTATAGCGTTCAATCCGCGTTGGCAAGGGCACAGGACCCACAACGCGGGAACCGGTGCGCTCCGCCGTGTCCACAATACGCCGAGCTGACTGATCGAGTACCCGATGGTCATAGGCTTTAAGTCGGATACGTATCTTACTTTTTGCCATTGCGTAACCTTTATCTGTTTTCTAGGGCGGCGGTGATGATGAGCGAACCGGGCGTTTGACCCGGCTCGCACTGCGTATACCCCTACTGAAGAATCTCGGTGATACGGCCCGCGCCTACCGTCAAGCCACCTTCACGAATAGCGAAGGAGGAGCCGCGTTCTAGCGCGACCGGCGTGATCAATTCGACATCGAGATTGACATTATCGCCGGGCATAACCATTTCCACGCCATCGGGCAGGGTGATGGTACCGGTGACATCCATGGTGCGGATGTAGAATTGGGGCCGATAGCCACTGAAGAAAGCCTTGTGGCGCCCACCTTCGTCGCGGCGCAAGACATAAACCTCGCACTTGAATTTCTTGTGCGGAGTGATAGAGCCAACTTTGGCGATCACCATACCGCGTGTCACCGCGTCGCGATCAATACCGCGCAAGAGAATACCAGCGTTATCACCAGCCTGCGCCTGATCCAACTCTTTGTTAAACATCTCGATGCCGGTGACGGTAGTCTTGACAATTTCGTCGCGCAAGCCGACGATATCCACTTCCGTCCCTTTCAACAAGGTGCCACGAGCGACACTGCCGGTGACGACGGTGCCACGCCCTTTGATGGAGAAGACATCTTCGATCGCCATCATGAAGGGCTTGTCTACATCGCGCATCGGCGTGGGGATCCATTCGTCGACAGCGTCCATCAGTTCCAGGATCGATGCGTATTCCGGTGCGCCAGGGTCGGTGCTGTCACATTCCGTGGCTGCCAGAGCCGAGCCTTTGACGATGGGCGTATCGGCATCGAAATCGTAACCTTCCAACAATTCACCCAGTTCCATCTCAACCAGTTCGATCAGTTCTTCATCATCCATCTGATCGGTTTTGTTGAGGTAGACGACCATGGCGGGCACTTCCACCTGTTTCGCCAGCAGAACATGCTCGCGGGTTTGTGGCATGGGACCATCGGGCGCGCTGACGACCAGGATCGCCCCATCCATCTGGGCTGCGCCAGTAATCATATTTTTGATGTAATCGCGGTGACCCGGGCAGTCAACATGCGCATAATGGCGGTTGTCGGTTTCGTATTCGACATGGCGGATGTTGATGGTGATACCACGCGCGCGTTCTTCCGGCGCATTATCGATATCTCCATACTCGCGTTCTTGCGCTTGCCCTTTGAGTGCAAGCACTTTGGTGATGGCCGCCGTTAAGGTGGTTTTACCGTGATCAACGTGACCAATCGTTCCAATATTTACATGCGGTTTGCTACGCTCGAACTTTCCTTTTGCCATTTGAGAATCCCTCTTGTGAACTTAGTGATTCGAAAATGAATTGACGAAATCAAACTAGAGACCGGGCTAAGCCCGATCCAGTTGCTTAACGCGCCCCGGATTTCACCTCTTCGGCGATACTCTCGGGCGCGACGGTATAAACATCGAACTCCATACTAAAATTGCCGCGCCCTTGCGTGTTATTGCGCAGGTCATTGGCATAACCGAACATTTCACCTAATGGCACCTGCGCCTTGATGACGGAAATGCCTTCGCTATGTGGTTCCATCCCCTGAATGATGCCGCGGCGCGAAGAAATATCACCAACAACCGCGCCAGTGTAATCATCTGGCACCACTACTTCAACTTTCATCGAAGGTTCCAGGATAACGGGTCCACCCTTTTGGATGCCTTCTTTGAGGCACATCGACCCAGCAATGGTGAAAGCGATTTCGCTGGAATCAACCTCGTGAGAGGCGCCATCGATCAGCGAAGCTTTGATGCTCACCACTGGATAGCCAGCCAGCACACCGCCTTGCATCGCCTGGGTGATACCCTTGCGGACAGCGGGAATATATTCTTTGGGAACGGCGCCACCGCGGATAGCATCGATGAAGAGCAATTCACCATCAGCATCATCTTTTTCTGGGTCGGGCAGCGGTTCAAAGCGCACTGTACAGCGCGCATATTGCCCGGCGCCACCGGTTTGCCGGCGAAAGGTAGTATCGATTTCCACCATGCGGGTGATGGTCTCGCGGTAGGCAACACGGGGTCTTCCCACACGCGCTTCCACGCCATATTCCCGCATCAAGCGATCGATCAACACTTCGAGATGCAGCTCGCCCATGCCCTTGATTTTGGTCTGGCCCAGCTGATCATCGACCTCGATTTGGAAGGTGGGGTCTTCTTCTGCCAGCTTGCGCAAGCCGAGGCCCATTTTGTCTTGATCGGCTTTGGTATCAGGCTCGATAGCAACTTCTACCACTGGCGCGGGGAAGTAGATTTTTTCCAGCAAGATCGGGTTATTGGGCGCGCTCAAAGTATCACCGGTGAAAGTCTCTTTCATCCCGATGACCGCGGCGATATCGCCGGCATGCACCTCTTTGACATCTTCACGGCGATCGGCAAACATACGCACGATACGACCGATGCGTTCGCGGCGGCCCGTCGCGGTATTGATAACCATCGTACCCGCTTTGAGCACACCGGAATAAACCCGGGTGAATGCCAGCCGCCCATATTGATCGGAAACAATCTTGAAGACCAGCGCCGACAAGGGTTCATTGTCATCGGCATGGCGCAGCAGCTCACTGCCATCTTTGAGGTCTTCCCCTTTGACTGGCGGGATATCCAAGGGCGAGGGCAGCAGCGCCACCACCATGTTCAATAGAGCCTGCACACCTTTATTCTTCAAGGCGGCGCCACAAAGAACCGGATGCAGCAAGCCGGAGATGGTACCAGCGCGCAATGCCGCCAGGATCTCATCGTTGCTGATTTCCTCTTCTTCGAGGAACTTCATCATTAGATACTCATCGTTTTCCACGATTTTCTCGATCATCTCTTCGCGGCGAGTCTCCGCCATTTCCCGGTGGCTTTCCGGCACGGGGTAAAAATTGATATCGGTACCTTCATCATTGCCATAAGTGATCAGCTCCATTTTGAGCAGATCGATAATGCCTTCGAAGTTTTCGCCACTGCCGTATGGCACCTGAATGACAACTGGGTTGGCGTTGAGCCGGTCGATCATCATATTGATGCAGCGGTCAAAATCGGCGCCGATACGATCCATTTTGTTGACGAAGCACAGGCGCGGAACATTGTATTCCGATGCTTGCCGCCAGACCGTTTCCGATTGCGGTTCAACGCCGGCGACGCTATCGAACACGGTAATGCCGCCATCCAGCACTCGGAGACTGCGCTGTACCTCGGCAGTGAAATCGACATGACCCGGCGTGTCGATAATGTTGATCTGATGATCATCCCAATTAGCGGTAACAGCGGCGGAGGTGATGGTGATACCGCGCTCGCGTTCTTGCTCCATATAATCGGTAGTGGCGGAGCCTTCATGCGTCTCACCGATTTTGTGCACCATGCCAGTGTAATAGAGGACGCGCTCAGTAACGGTCGTCTTGCCGGCATCGATATGTGCGATGATACCGATGTTGCGTACCTTATTGAGATCAAAGCCAGAGTTCAGTTTTACCATTTTCCATTCACTTCCCGAGATTGATTGTCGGGACAAATTAGACAAGTCATTAACGGAAATGGGCAAAAGCGCGGTTCGCCTCTGCCATGCGGTGCGTTTCGTCTTTCCTGCGGATCGCGTTGCCCTGCCCCTTGTAGGCATCGAGCAATTCGTTTGTCAACTTTTCCGCCATGCTCCTGCCGCTACGTTCCCGCGCGAACTGAATTAGCCAGCGCATCGCCAGCGTGATGCCGCGTTCATGGGAGACATCAATCGGCACTTGATAAGTCGAGCCGCCGACGCGTTTTGGTTTGACTTCTACCGCCGGCGCCACATTGCGGATTGCCATCTCGAAGACCTCAACCGGGTCTTTCTTGGTACGTTCGCCCACTGTCTCCAGCGCGTCGTACATGATGCGTGTTGCCAAGCTTTTCTTACCCCCGCGCATCATGCGATTGATGAACATTGCGACATGAAGATTGCCATATTTGACATCTGGCGGCGGAATCCGCTTGGGTGGGCGATTTCTTCTCGGCATGTTCTAACTCCTTGTCTTACAAATTGGCGCCTGTGACGAGCGGCTTACTTGGGACGTTTAGTTCCATATTTGCTACGACCCTGCCCACGCCCCTCGACACCATTGGTATCCAAGGTCCCGCGCACGATGTGGTAACGAACGCCTGGCAGGTCTTTCACACGGCCACCCCGCACCAAGACGACACTATGCTCCTGCAGGTTATGCCCTTCACCACCGATATACGCGGTGACTTCGAGCCCATTGGTCAAGCGCACACGCGCAACCTTGCGCAGCGCTGAATTCGGCTTTTTAGGCGTCATGGTTTTGACCTGGGTGCAGACACCTCGTTTTTGTGGCGCGCCTTTCTGCTGGCGGGTGCGCCGTTGCTTGAGCGCATTAAAAGTATATTGCAAGGCTGGCGCTTTGTTCTTCTTGCCTTTGCTCTTGCGCCGCTTGCGCACCAGCTGATTAATCGTTGGCATAAAAAGACTCCATAACTCTTGCGTACAGCACTCTGGTTTTCATACATACAAACAGGCGCATACATACGCCTATCTTTAATTTCTGGATGACGAGCCGCCCTACCTTGGCAAAGCGCTTTCGCCATATCTGCTCAATTCAGCCGACAGTGCCTCCAGCGGAGGGTGTTGGCTGTGAGTGAGACCAGGAATAATATCAGCTGCAATATTGCCTGTCAAGGCGAATTTTTGACTTCATCAGAGTAATTTGTATTTTGCTTGCCGGGGCGAACCTCATTTGCCGCGGAACAATTCGCGCACGATGATATTGCGCTGAATCTCGCTTGTGCCTTCATAGATTTGGAAAATTTTGACATCGCGCAGCAATTTTTCCACGGGATATTCTTTCATGTAGCCATAACCGCCGAAGACCTGTACAGCCTCAACCGCGGCTTTGGTTGCCATGTCAGCGGCAAAAGCTTTTGCATAGGCTGGGATTCGCGGGTTGAAAATGCCGGCATCCACCTGCCAAGCCGCCTGCCAGGTCAAGAGGCGGGATGCTTCATAATTGATCGCCATATCGGCAATTTTGTGGCCCACCGCCTGATGCTGATAGATGGGAACGCCAAAGGCTTCGCGCTCATTGGCATATTTGACACTTTCCTCCAGGGCGCGCCGCTGCAAGCCACAAGCGGCTGCCGCCACACCGGGTCGGCTATAATCAAAAACTTTCATGGCGATATAGAAACCTTGCCCGACGCCGCCGACGATATTCTCCTCCGGCACTTCCACATTCTCGAAGATGATCTCGGCAGTATCCGATGCCCGCTGGCCCAATTTGTCGAACTTTTTGCCGACGCTGAGCCCTGGGCTTTGGCGGTCGATGATGAAGCAGGTCATCCCACGATGACCCGCGGCGAGGTCGGTCTTGGCGAAGATGGTGTAGAAATGCGCGTGGCTGGCATTGGTGATGAAGGTCTTGCTGCCATTGATGATATAGGCGGCGCCTTTTTTATCAGCGCGAGTCTCTATGCCCGCCACATTCGACCCGGCATTGGCTTCGGTGACGCCATAGGCACAGAACTGACCTTGTTCCCCCGCTCGCTCACCCAGCCAGTGGGCTTTCTGCTGGTCATTGCCGGCGACCAAGATCGGCAGCATCCCCAGCGAGTTGACGCCGATGCTAGAGCTGATGCCGGTGCAGCCGTAAGCGAGTTCTTCCGATACCAGCGTTTCTTCAAAGGCGGTAGCGCCAACGCCCCCATATTCTTCGGGGATCAACATATTGGCGATGCCCAGCTCGCGCGCCTTGTGAAAAATACCTTCGGGGAAGATGGCTTTTTCATCGTATTCGGCAGCCACTGGGATGATGTTGTCCACGGTGAAATCGCGCGCCAGACGTACCAACATCTCCTGCTCTTCGCTCAGTTTGAATTGTGGTCCAGCCAACGCTTCCATCCCGATGCTATCCATTTCTGTAGCCTCCCTGTACTGATTACAAATAATCTAACATCGATTAGATTTATTTTCCAGCGTCAGCCATGACTGGCAAGATAGCAGACAGCACCTGGGCGAGCTGCTGCTCCCGGTTGATTTGCGCTGGATTATCGCCGGCTTGCGCGCCATACCAACCGAATTGGGCGTGGTTGCCGCCGGAAATCAATAGCTTTCGCGTATTTTCTGGCAATTGGGAAAGAGCGTTTTCTACTTCTTGGATCGATACCAAGCCATCGCTGTCGCCATAAATCATTGCGGCGGACAGCTCGCGTGAGCTGAGATCTATATGCGCTTCGGGGTAAGCTGCCAGCAATACCAACCCGTCCACCAACTGCGGTTGATCATGGGCAAAACGAGCTGCCATCACCCCTCCCAGTGAATGCCCGCCGATGACCCAATGGCCAATGTCTGGATGTGCGGGGATGATATCTGAAGCGATGTTGGGGTTCAGAATGGCGAAGTTCAGCGGCATCGACGGCACAATCACGAGGTAGCCATTTTCCGCCACTGCTCTCGCCAGAGGTGCATAGGCTTCCGCCATGACCCTGCCACCTGGATAAAAAATGAAACCCGTATTCGTCTCTAGCGGGGTCGGTTCAAAGCTGAGCCAGGGCTCGCGATTGACTTTGACCAAGGTATCGGATTCCAACGCAGCACGCGCTTGCGGCATCAGCTCGCCAACAGGTGTGGCAAACCAAACCAGCAAGCTGATCATCAGCGCTGCGATGACAAGCAGAATGAGCAGGAAAAAACGGCGAGACCGGCGGCGAAGGAAGCTCACGGAGATCAACCCAGTGCATCCGCCATTGCATCGCCGGCCGCAATGCCGGAGACGAAGGCGCCTTCCACCCGTCCGCGCCCGCCAAAAGCATCGCCAGCGAAGACCAGCGGCGGCAGATCCCTCGCCAACAGGTATTCTTGCGGGTGGGTGGTCAAAGGCACGGAATAGCGCCATTTTTTGAGCTGAGTGTTGACAATCTGCGCGCCCTCTTGCAAATAGGGTTGCACGGCTGCTTCCAGCTCGAGGATAATATCGAGTTCGGAAGCTTCCCAATGTTCGCGGCTGAATTTGGCATTAGCGTGGGTGGTGATGATAGTCGTCTGGGAGATGCCTTTCGCCCGGTTATCCGCCACCCAATAGACATCGCGCTGGAAATTTTGCACGGCGCCTGGCTGCGGGAAATTGACAGCGCCCTCGATTTCGTGGATGCCACAGAGGCATGGTCCAAACTGGATGCGCCGCAATTCGGCGAAATCAGCGCGGTCGAGGTAGATATCGCTGGCGGTCAAAAGAGACAGGGTCTGCGGCATGGGCGGAGTCAATAGCAAGCCTCGACTGACATAGCTTGCGCCATCGGCATCTTCCAAGATCCAACCCTGCGCGGTCTGTTGCAGGTTTCTGATCAGCCGATTGAAGACGATGTCCAAGCCGTTTATCAGAGATTGCGCCAAATTGTTCATGCCGCCGCGGGTCGCGTAACGCGGATATCCATCGCTGAAGCCGCCTTTGGTGCTGCCATCTGACCAGCCGGTGCCCCAAACATAGACCAGGTCTTCAGCCAACCAGCGATCGACATAAGTTTGCAGCGTGTCGGTACGGACGGTGAAGAATTGCGCGCCATGGTCTGCCAAGCCACCCTCGCCAACCTGCTGGGTTGCCAGCCGACCGCCGACGTGGCGCCCTTTTTCCAGCAGGCGCACGGAACAACCGCGCTGACGCAAGGTATGCGCCGCCATCAAACCCGATATACCCGCCCCCACAACCAAGACATCCACAGCTTGGCGCCTTTCCTCTCATCACAGGTTCGAGATCTAATCTTACCGCTATTCGCGCTAATATGGGAGAGTAACCCCAGCAAGTCGCAGAAATGTATGACACCGCCGGTGCTTTGTATTATCAACGCGCTTCACAATTTCAGAGTTATGTGATAGGCTATGATGAATGTGTGAATTCATTCGCCGTTTTGGGTCGGCGAATAAATTCGACCGTCATGGGAGCGAACCAGATTCGACGTTGGTGGTTGAAGCCGCACTGCAAGCCGTGGTGTCACGACACGTTAAACTGGCAAAGCACATAGGTGCAAAACCCAAATTCCAACCCCTTCCTATGGTTGCTTAGTCGACCTGGTTGAGGGTGTAGGGGCAAACAGTCCTCTACCGCTCTTGTAGTATCGTCTCCCTATGCGATCTGCAAAGAGTGTCATAAAAACTTAGGGTGCCCGCCGTCTACGCCGATACCACGGCGCCAAGACCAATCGGCTAGCGTTATGTACACCGCGCCTTCTGGGATTGCATAACGCGAAACTGTGCAGGGGGCTAAGCTTGTAGATGTGCGAGATTCGAAACCAGCGGACCCGGGGGGCAGGTCCCCGGCGCTTCCACTCTTTTTACCGCCTTGGGTTTGCTAAGGCGGTTTTGCTTTTTCGGTTATAATTGCCGACATGATGACAAAAAGAGCATGGCTCATCATCCGACGCGCCGGGTCTTGCATGCTGCTGGCGGCGACCGTTTTTGTTTTGACGGCTTGCCGCTCCTCGGAGGCGGAGTTGACCGCAACAGTCCTGCACCAAGCGGTACAGGTCGAGCTCGATAGTTTACGGTCGACCTCAACGGTGGCGCGGGCACGCATCAGAACCACCTTGGATTATGCCGGGACGCAGGTCAGCAAAGCTGAAGAATCCAGTGAATTCTTGCGCTTCAGCTTGGGTAACCTGGGGACCGATAGAGCCTTCATCGATGAAAACGTCAGCCAGATCGAAAATTTCGCCACCCAGCCGCCGGCAACAAGAATCGCCAGCGGAGCACCTAGCGATTCTACTCTGGTCCCGCCGCCGACCAGCGCTCCCCAGGTGATTGTCACGCCGCCTATCCCCAGCCCAGCGCCGACAGCAATCGAAAGCGGACCCCGCCTGGAAAACATCGTCTTGGCTTCTGCTGTTGATCAAAACGATTGTGCGCTTGATGTCAATCCGCGTTTCACCTCGCAATCCGCCGAAATCTACGTGGTGGCAGAGATCTATGACATCCCCCCTGGGGCGACGATAAGCTCAAGCTGGCGGCGTGATGGCAATGAAGTCGCACTCTTCGATTTTCAGAAGCAACGCTTCATCGATGGTAGTTGCATCTGGTTTTATATTGATCAATCTGTGGTGGCATTTCAAGCGGGATCCTGGAGTGTAGAATTGCAGGTGGACGGGGTGGCTTTATCCCCGCCAGTAGATTTTCAAATCGTGGAGGCATGAAGCGAGACTGCAGCGCTGGCGCAAACAGCAACAAGTGCCGGTTGGAATTCGCGTCAACTCTTGGCATAATCGTAGGTATGATGATGTATATTCGCGAGCGTGTTACAGGGTAAACAAGATGGCGATTGTGACTCGTTGGGATAACAAAAACAAGACGGTTATCCTGCTTGAATTTGAATCGGAATGGACTTGGAATGAATTGGAAGAGGCGGTGCAGCAAGCCGATAACTTGATAGGCAGCGTCGGGCATCATGTTGATTTGATCATCGATTTGGAAGGCACATCGATCCCTCGCGATTTTTTGACCGCTGCCAAGTCGCTGTTGTCATCGGGAGAAGCCCGGCCCAACGAGGGCGCGCGGGTAGTTGTTGGCGCCAATGGAGCCATCAGGACACTTTATCAGACGATTCAAAAAACCTTTAATAACGCGGTCGAAGGGCGTGAAGTTCTCTTCGCTTCTAGCTTGGCTGATGCCCGCGCCATCATTCGCAGCCTGGCGCTGGATCGCTAGAGCGGCGCTCTGCTTTCCTCCTTGCGGCGCTTCCATTGACGTTACAATCCGCCTGCGATAGCCCTCAATTTGCTCAATTCGCATTGCTTTAGCGCGAGTGATTAGCCCTCAAAATACCTGAACCATTGACCTAGCCTTATGGACAGTAGTTTTTTGCGCTCGCTGCTCTTATGCTATAGTCGAAAGAAAGGCGAGGACAAGAGACGATGATGAGAGGCGGCGGATGGTTCCGCTACATGCACGGGGTAGATGCCCAGCGCAAACCAAATGTGACCCGGAAGTTGCTGCTGCGTGTCTTGGCATATGCCAAGCCTTATCATTTGCAGATCGCTGGCATGCTCGGCACTATCTTGCTGACGACTGGGCTGGGCTTGCTCAATCCCTTGATTTTCCGCGAAATCATTGATGGCGCCCTGGCGGAAAAAGACCTGGGCAAGCTCAATCTGCTGGCTTTGGGCTTGGTCATGATCCCGCTGTTCAGCGGTGCTATCCGCATTATGCAGCGCAAGCTCAATGTCTCGATTGGCGAAGGCGTGATCTATGATTTGCGAGTTTCGCTTTATCATCACTTGCAGCAGATGTCCCTGCGCTTCTTCACCAATACCAAAACTGGTGAGTTGATGAGCCGGTTGAACAACGATGTAGTAGGCGCGCAAAACGCCATCAGCAATACCATCGTCTCCATCGTCACCAATGTGATCACAGTAGTAGCGGTCGCGGTGATGATGCTGCTGCTGGAATGGCGGCTGACGATTCTGGGCGTGCTGGTGCTGCCTTTGTTCATTGTGATTGCCCGTCGGCTGGGCGCCCGGCTAAAACACATCGCGCGCGAGCAGATGGGCTACAACGCGCAGATGAACGCCATGATGAACGAGACGCTGAATATCAGTGGTGCGCTGCTGGTGAAACTCTTCGGGCGGATTGATACTGAAGTCGAGCATTTTGAAAAGCGGGCGGCGGATGTACGCAATACCGGCATTCGGCGGGCGGTGCTGGGCAGTCAATTCTTTGTGCTGATCGGCTTGGTTAGCGTTGTGGGTACCGCGCTGGTCTACTGGGTGGGCGGGATTCTGGTCATCGAAGGCAGTTTCACCATTGGTGATATCGTCGCTTTTGTCGCTTATTTGACGCAGCTCTACACCCCCTTGCAAGCGCTGACTAATGCGCCGGTTGACTTCGCCCAATCGATTGTGAGTTTCGAACGGGTTTTTGAGATTATCGATTTGCCGCTGGAAATCGCCGAGAAAGACGATGCCATCCATTTGAGGGATGTCCGTGGCGAGCTGGTTTTTGATGATGTCAGCTTTCATTACGCGGTCGACCGGACGCAGTTACTCAGCGATGTCGAACGGATTGGGCGCATCGACAATGTAGCCGCCACTCGCTCGGGCGCCGCCGGGCGCAACGACAATGGTCCAGCACCAACCGGTACCATGCACCAAGCGCGGGAATTGGCGTTGGAGGGCATCAGATTCTCTATTGAGCCAGGGCAGCTGGTGGCGCTAGTAGGACCCAGCGGCGCTGGGAAAACGACCTTGACTTATCTCATCCCGCGGCTATACGACCCATCGTCGGGGCGGATCACACTGGATGGATATGATCTGCGCGATCTGACACTGAGCAGCATGGTGGAAAATATCGGCATGGTCACCCAGGAGACCTATCTCTTTCACGATACCATTCGCACGAATTTGCTCTATGCCAAACCAGATGCCAGCCAGGCTGAAATCGAAGCGGCGGCAAGGGTCGCCCATATTCACGATTTCATCATGGGCTTGGCTGATGGTTATGACTCAATTGTTGGCGAGCGCGGCTATCGCTTGAGCGGCGGGGAAAAACAGCGTATGGCGATTGCCCGCTTGGTCTTGAAAGATCCGCGAATCCTGGTCTTGGACGAAGCCACCAGCCATCTCGATAGTCAATCCGAAGCGCTAATCCAGGATGCCCTCAGCCATATGATGCATGGGCGAACCAGCATTGTTATCGCCCACCGGCTCAGCACCATTTTGGCGGCTGACCTGATCTTGGTGCTCGACCGAGGCATCATCGTCGAACGCGGCACACATGCCGAATTGCTGGTGCAAAATGGCTTGTACGCCAAACTTTACGAAACTCAGTTCAGCGATCAACGCGAGCTGGCTTGAGAGGCGCAGTATGAAAGTGACCATCTCCCAGCTTGACCCGAGCCAGTTGGACCGCGAATGGCGGCGGCTGCAAGAACATATCGCCAGCCAGGAGACCGCCTTGCTGCTCTTGCCGGAGATGTGCTTTTCCCCCTGGTTCTGCGCGATGCCGACCAGAGAGGAGAGACGCTGGCGGGAAGCGGTGCGCGCGCATGAGAGCTGGCTGGAGCGCTTGCCAGAGCTGGGCGCGAGGATCATTGTGGGGACAGCCCCTCGAGACAGCGCCGGGAAGCGTCTTAATGTCGCCTATCTATGGACGCGGGAAGAGGGTCTGCGCTGGATTCACGCCAAGACTTACTTGCCCAATGACGAGGGCTACTGGGAAGCGAATTGGTATGATCGCGCCCCGATCGATTTTCAGCCGGCGCGCATTGGCGCATGCAGCATTGGCCTGATGATCTGCACCGAAATCTGGTTCTTGCAGCATGCGCGCGAGTATGGCAAACGCAGGGTTCATTTATTGCTCAATCCACGCAGCACACCTTGGCAGACCAATGATAAATGGCTGGCGGGCGGCAGGACGGCTGCTGTCGTGTCCGGCGCCTACTGCCTGTCTTCCAATCACGCCGGGCAGGTGGGCGAGCTACGGCTGGGTGGCGCTGGCTGGATCTGCGATCCTGATGGTGTAACGCTGGCGACTACCTCCGCCGCAGAACCTTTGGTCACGCAGGAGCTTGACTTGGGGCGCGCTGAGGCCGCCAAAAACAGCTATCCGCGTTATGTTGACGACAGCCCGCTTTGAGTGAGAGAGTATGGCTTTCAATGGACAGGCTTCGCGTCTGTCTGCTAGCATAAGGCTGGCTCAGTTTTTGCGAGAGTAACATGGCAGACAAGTGTTTGATCGTTGGTTTGGGCAATCCCGGTCCCAGATATGAAAAGACCCGACACAACATTGGTTGGCGGGTGATCGATGAGCTAGTCAGGCGTCATGCCAGTGGCGGGGGACGGGGCGAAAAGCGCGCGCAGACCTGGAATGCCACGATCATGGGGAAGAGCGTCAAGCTGGCGAAACCGTTGACATTCATGAATCGCAGTGGGGAATCGGTAGGCTCGCTGATGGATTTTTATCAGATCGCGCTGGAAGACCTGCTCGTCATTCATGATGACCTCGACATACCCTTTGGCAGACTAAGATTGCGCCAGGCTGGCGGGCATGGGGGCCAAAATGGCTTGCGCAGCATCATGCAGCATCTGGGCAGCAAGGATTTCCCGCGCCTGCGTTTTGGCATTGGCCGTCCGCCCGGCAGGATGCAGCCAGCCGATTTCGTGCTACAGCCTTTCCAGGGCGATGAAGAAATAGAGGCGCGGGAATTGACAGAGCGCGCCGCCGATGCCATCAACATTTGGCTGAGCGCTGGCATTGAGAAAGCGATGTCGCAATATAATGGCGAGGCAGCCGTCGCTAGCGCAAAATGAGCCTCATAGTAATGGATTACAGGAGCGTCCTATGCAGGTTATCGCGCCGGAGGCAGTCGGCTTTTCCGGGGAACGGCTCAACAATATCAAGCTGAAATTGCAGCAATATGTCGAGCGCAAGAAAGTGGCTGGCTTCGTCACCTTGGTCGCGCGTGATTCCGAAGTAGTCCATTTGGAGACCTGTGGCTACCGTGATGCCGAGCGGCAGTTGCCGATGGAGCGAGACACCATCTTCCGCATCTACAGCATGACCAAGCCGATCACATCGGTGGCGCTGATGATGCTCTATGAGCGGGGCAAGTTCCAACTCTTTGAACCAGTTAGCCGCTACATACCGGCTTTTGCCAAGACGCGCGTCTTGAGTGGATATGGCTATACCGGTCCGCAGCTGGTGCCACAAAATCCGCCGATGACCATCCATCATTTGCTGACGCATACGGCTGGCTTGAGTTATGGCTTTTTCTTTGATACCCCGATAGACGATATGTATCGCAATTCCATCTTTCGCAGTCAGACCGCCTCGCTGGAAGAGAAGATCATCGGCATAGCGGAACTGCCACTACGATTCCAACCGGGCAGCGCTTGGAATTACAGCATCGCCACCGATGTCTGCGGTTATTTGGTGCAGCTGCTTTCTGATATGCCCTTTGAAGAGTATCTGGAAGAGAAGATCTTTCGTCCACTGGGCATGGTCGATACAGCTTTCCAGGTTCCTGCGGAGAAGCTGAGCCGCTTCGCCAAACTGTATCAGCACAATTTCAAGGATGGCTCCTTCAACGAATATCAAGGGGCACCGCATATCCCCTGGCATGATTACAGCCTACCAGCCAGCGCGCCTCTGGGTGGTGGCGGTTTGGTCTCTACCATTGGAGATTATTGGCAATTCGCCAACATGCTGCTGAATGAAGGGGAACTTGGCGGGCAGCGCATTATCGGGCGCAAGACCCTGGAATTCATGACGCACAATCACATCAAGCCGGAACTGCAGCCCTTGGCGATTGGGCAAAAGGGCTTGCCTGGCAAGGGATTTGGCTTGGGCTTCAGTGTGGTCATCGATGCGGCGCAAACTGGCGTCACAAACTCGGAGGGCAACTTCGGCTGGAGTGGCGCTGCCGCCACCGACTTCTGGGTGGATCCACAAGAGCAGCTTGTCGGCATCATCATGACACAGCTGATGGACAGCCTCCTGCCATTTCAGCAAGATTTTCGCGCTTTGACCTACCAAGCTCTGGTGGATTAACCTGCATTAGTCTCTCTGGCGTTGCCGCTGTCCGGTGCTGAGAACGCAGGCAGACCTATTATTGATGCTAGCCCTCTGTTAGCCAGTTCATTTTGCACAAGAACAACGAGAAAAACCCTAACGCCTCTAGCCCGCTATCAGCCGTTCTGATATACTTCCCTGCCGCCATTGACCAATCTCGCACAAGGATGAATATGTCGCTTTTAATGTCTGGATTGCTGGATGTTCTTCGTGATAGCGCCGGCTATCAGCAACTGCTGCAGGAACTTGGCAAGGGCAAGGCAAGCGCGCAACAGGCTGTGGTGCGTTCGGCACGTCCTTTTTTCTTGGCGGCGCTGGCGCAGGACTGGGACGGTCCGCTGATTTATCTGACTTCGGCGGTACGCCGGGCATACAACGTCAGCGAGCAGCTAGCGATCTGGCTGGAAGATTCGGAGCGCGTCCACCGCTTTGCCGAGCCATCGGCGCTTTTTTACGATCGGGCGCCTTGGGATGTCAGCGTGATTCGCAATCGCCTGGAGACCCTGGCTGCGCTGGCGAATCCAGAAGCAGGCAATCAATCGATCATCGTGGCATCGGCGCGGGCTTTGATGCAGGGGACCTTGCCACCTCGAGCTTTTCAGGCGGCGACGCTGGAGTTGGCAGTTGGTCAACATCAGCCGATGGAGGGGCTGATTCTCTCATGGATCGGCATGGGTTACGAGCCCGCCGCCGTCGTTATCGAACCCGGCAGTTTCAGCCGGCGTGGTGGCATCCTCGATGTTTATCCGCTAGCTAGCGAATATCCCTTGCGCATCGAATTCTTTGGTGATGAGATCGACAGCCTGCGGCGATTTAATCCCAGTGACCAGCGCAGCATCAAGCGAGTGAATACGGCGCGTATTGTGCCAGCACGAGAAGCCCTGCCGAAGCTCTGCCCGCCGGTCGGCAAGAGATTGGGGGAATGGCTAAAGTCCATCAGCAGTGAAGCCGCCGATTTTTCCAGCATCAGCGCCGATATCGAAGCATTGTGCCAAGGCACTGCTTTCGCCTGTCTGGAGCATTATCTGCCTTATGTCTATGACCAACCTGCCAGCTTGCTCGATTATGCGCCGGAGAATTGTTTGATCCTCTGTGAAGAACCACATTTTCTGAAACAGGCTGCGGGTGAAATCACCGAAAGCGCGGAAAGCAATCGCCTGGATGCAATATCCTCCGCGCAGATCGCAGCCGAACACCCCCTTCCCTATTTGGCTTGGGAGTATTTGCAGACAGAACTAAGGCGCTTGCCCCGTCTTGAGCTGTCCAATCTGGCGGAAAATGGCGCCAGCAGCAGCTTCGACCCAGGCGAGCGCTTTGGCGGGCAATTGCGGCTGATGCTGAACCAAGTGCGCAAGTATCGCAATCGTGGCGACCGTGCCGTGATCATCACTGGGCAGACCGAGCGACTAGAAAACCTGTGGTATGAGCAGGACGCCTCGGCTTATATCCCCAAGGTGGAGGCGATCAGGGAAGCCCCGCCCAGTGGCACGCTGCGCTTTGTGCGCGGTTCGGCGACAGAAGGTTGGTCATTCAAGCACCCGGGCGGGACGCTTCACTTCATCACCGATGCGGAGATCTTCGGCTGGACGCGCCCAGAGCCAAGACGCCGCCGCGAGACCGCCAGCAAAAGTTCGAGCAGGACGCCGGAAACCGCCTACACCGATTGGGAAGAAGGCACTTTTGTCGTGCATGTCGATTATGGCATCGGCAAGTTTATGGGCATGCGCCACCGTACCGTCAACAAGACCCGGCGCGAATATCTGCTGATCGAATACCAGGGGGCGGACAGCATCTATGTGCCGATCCATCAAGCTGACCGGCTTTCGCGTTATGTTGGGGCGGATGAGACACCGCCAAAACTCAATAAACTGGGCAAGCCTGACCAATGGATCAAAGCGCGTGACAAAGCGCGGCGCAATGCCGAAGAAGAAGCCAAAGAGCTGCTGGAGATCTACAGCCGGCGGGCGCGGGCTTCCGGTCATGCTTTCAGCCCGGATAGCGCCTGGCAGCACGAGATGGAAGCCGGTTTTCCCTTCGTCGAGACCGAAGATCAACTGCGCGTAATAGGGGAAGTCAAGACCGATATGCACAGCCACAAGCCGATGGATCGTCTGGTCTGCGGCGATGTGGGCTTTGGCAAGACTGAGGTCGCCTTGCGCGCCGCCTTCAAGGCAGTGCAAGACGATTTTCAGGTGGCGGTATTGGTACCAACGACGGTCTTGGCGCAGCAGCACTACGACAATTTTAGCGCGCGCTTATCCGCTTTCCCGGTCAAAGTGGAGATGCTATCGCGTTTTCGCAGCAAAGCGCAGCAGCAAGAGATCATCGAGCGGCTCACCAGCGGCGAGGTCGATATCGTTATCGGCACGCATCGCCTGCTCTCGGCAGATATCGGGTTCAGGCGGCTGGGCTTGATGATCATCGACGAGGAGCAGCGCTTCGGCGTCAAGCACAAGGAGCATTTCAAGAAACTGCGCGCGCGCCTCGATATCTTGACCTTGACCGCCACACCGATCCCACGCACCTTATATCTGAGCTTGAGCGGTATCCGCGATATCAGCATGATTCAGACGCCGCCAGAAGAACGCCTGCCGGTGATCACGCGGGTTGGCTCCTGGGATGACAGGCAGACCCGGCTGGCGATCATGCGGGAGTTGGAACGCGGCGGGCAGGTCTTTGTGGTGCACAACCGCGTCCAGACGATTCAAAGTATGCGGCACAGGATCGAGCGAATCGTGCCGGAGGCCAGCATCGCTGTGGCACATGGGCAGATGGCACCGCGCACTTTGGAAAAAGTGATGTCTGAATTCTCCCATGGCGAATACGATATTCTGATCTCTACTTCAATCATCGAAAACGGGATCGATATGCCGCGGGTCAACACCTTGATTGTCGATCGCGCGGATTTCTTCGGGGTGGCACAACTTTACCAATTGCGGGGTCGCGTTGGGCGCTCGGCACAACAGGCATATGCCTATTTTTGCTATACACCCGGCAGCCTGACCGAAGAAGCGCGCTCACGATTGGAGACTCTGGCGGAGAATTCGCAGCTGGGGGCGGGCTTCCAGATTGCCATCCGCGACTTGGAGCTGCGCGGCAGTGGCGACATTCTCAGCACCCGACAATCGGGCCATATCGCCAGCGTTGGCATGCATTTGTATACCGAAATGCTGCAACAAGCGGTCAAAGATCAGCGCGGCGGCAGCAGAGATAGCAAGGGGGAGATGGCGCCGGCTTCGTCCAGAGAGCGGCTGATCATCGATTTGCCAGTGCCGGCCTACCTGCCGACGGATTGGATCCCGGAGATGGCGCTGCGTTTGCAACTTTATCGGCGCATCGGCAATATCCAAAACCTCGACGAGGTCGCAGCCATGCAACAAGAACTGAGCGATCGCTTTGGGGCGCTGCCATCGGCGGTTGAAGGCTTGCTCTATCAGATCAAAGTCAAGGTTTTGGCGCAAGCTTTGCGTGCTACCCACGTGCGCTTGCCACGGCAACATGTCCTGATCCGGCTACCCTATTTGGCCACTGTCAAGCGGGAGTTGCTAGCGCTGACACTGGGGGATGATATTGATGTCACGCGCACGGAGGTGCAGATCCCGGCTGAGGATGGACTGTGGCAAGAGCGATTGTTGGTCATATTAGAACAGCTCAAAGACAAGGTCAGGCTGGTGGGAGCGCCTGGCTAGGCTGCGCTGATTATCGCTCAGCCTTTCGCCAGATCGGCAAACTCGCCCCGCGTCACTTCTTGCAGCATGTGTAATGCGATGGGGAAGATAGCAGTGGCTGTGCCACCGGCGGCATAAACTGTCTCAAAACGTTTCAGCGTATCATCCAAATATATGGGAAAACCGCTGTTGCGATGGGCAATGGGCGGGACGCCGCCGGGCGCGTATCCCAAGACGGTCAAGCATTGCTCGGCATTCATCATGCGCACTTTCTTACGCCCGACCTGAAACAGCGCCGCCAGTTTCCGGTCATCAATGGTTTGGTCGCCACTAGCCAAGACCAGCACCGGCAGTGTCTTGTCGATCATGAATCCCAGGCTCTTGACGATCTGTCCCAAGCGACAGCCGACATTGTCCGCCGCTTGTTGGGCAGTGGCTGTGGACTTCTCGAAGACGATGACTTCGATATTCAAGCCCAAGGCATGCAAGCGATCTTGTACTTGTGGCACACCCATTTTTTGCATAGTTGCTACTTTCTGTGTAGAATGCTTGGCAAAGATTGTATTGAAGCGGGGCAGAAAGAGCAACGGCTTGTTGCGGGAGATCGACCATGCAAGTGGATGTAAAAGCCTTTAAGGAATCCGGGCACCTCACGGTATCGGGATTGTTCAGCGATGAAGAAGTGGGGAAATATCGCGAGCATTATATGCGCATGCGCCACAGCGGCAGCTATCCCGGTGATTTTAGCGGGGTCAACATGGCTGATAACAAGGATCCACTAAAGCGCTACCCGCGGCTGATCCACATGCACCGTTGGGATCAGCTGAGCCTGGATTGGCTGCTGGATGCGCGCTTGGCGGCTGTCTTTCGGCAATTGCTGGGCAAAGAGCCGCTGGCGGTGCAGACGATGCTCTATTTCAAACCAGCTGGAGCGCGCGGACAAGCACTGCATCAAGATCAATTTTACCTGCGGGTTGACCCCGGCACTTGTATCGCCGCCTGGATGGCGCTGGATGATTGCGATGAAGAGAACGGCTGTTTGCAGGTTGTGCCTGGCAGTCATACGTTGCCGTTGCTATGCCCCGTGGATGCCGATACCAGCCAGAGTTTCACCGATGTGACGGTACCGCTGTCGGCGGATATGCAGCCGGAACCGGTGGTGATGAAAGCTGGTGATGTCTTTTTCTTCAATGGCCAGCTGATTCATGGCAGCTACCCCAATCAAACAGAATCGCGTTTTCGTCGCGCCTTGATCGGGCATTATATCGATGGCGATGCCGAACAGGTAGCGAAGTATTATCATCCCGTCTTGCGCTTCGATGGCAGCACAGTTGAGCTTGACATCAGCGCGGGCGGAGGCAAATGCGGTGTCTGGGTGGAAGAAGACGGCAGCGAAGTGTTGGAAATGCAGACCCTGCCCAGCTAGTATCGCCTCAGTCTGCGTAGATGGTAGCGCCGGAGCGGGAGAAGTATTCGCCAGGTTCGGCAAGAGTTGCCTGCGGATGCTTCCGGGGCAGCATGTTCAGCAAAATGCGCCGTCCCCCCGCCTCGATGTAATAGACATGTAGGGCTTGGTCGGTCTTGAGCTTGAGTTTGCTGCCGAGCCTGTGATCGAAGCGAATTGCCTCTCCCGATTTATTGGTCAGGGTCGTTTTGCGCCAAAACATCCAGCGCGGATGTAGCTGTTCGGCGAATAGCACCCGGTAGCAGAGCTTGACACGAGCAAAGCGAATGGCGCGAAACAGGATCGTCAACGCGAAGCCAGCAACCAATGCCAGCACGATGATTCTGCCCGCGGGACCATAGCGCCCAGCCAGCAGTACCAGCGGCACCGACAGCAACAAAAGCGTGCTCAGCGGTTCCGTCACCAATTTGAGCCACTGCCGCGAGGACAGGCGCCCTTCTCGATTGCGCTCAAAATCTTTGAGCAGCTCTTTTGGAAGATTATCTATCAAATCAGCCATGGGTTTACTTTAACTTTAGCCACCTTCATGGGCAATGCTGGTGTTGACCTTGTTGCGCGATTGCAATTGCAAGAGGACGACACTGCCGATGATCATGACGGCGCCTAGCCATTGTACCGCAAAGATCACCTCACCCAGCAGGACCATCGAGACGATCATCGATAGAGCCGGTTCCACCGTGCCCGCCAGGGAAGCGCGGGCGGGACCAATCCGCTGTATCGCCATATTGGTCGCATAAATCGGCAAGACCGTGCCCAAAGTCGCGATACAGAATATGCCGAATACCGTGGCTGTGTTCTGCGGCATTTGCAATCCACGCAAGGGCACGCTGAGCAGCAAAATCATGAGTGTGCCGATCATCATATAAGCGCTGGCGCGTCCGATATCCGCCACCCCTGCCAAGACAGGCCGCGCCATCAGATAATAGACCGCCACCACCGCCGCATTGCCTAACACCAAGGCGAGGCCCACTGGATCAATCGCGCCCGGCGTCGCGAAATCCGGCACAGTCAAGCCCACGCCAGCCATTGCCAGCAACAGGGCAAGCCCAGCCCGTGGGCGAATCGCTTCGCCAAATAGCAACGACAAGAGCATGACCATCGCTGGATAGGTGTAAAACAAGACGACATAGGTGCTGCCGGGCAACCTTTGCAGGGCAAAAAAAGCCAACATCACCGCAAGTGAAAAGATCACACCAATTATCAGGGCATGGCGCAAGTTTAGAGGGCGCCCCGGCTTTTGTTCGCCAGAGCGATGCTTCAACAAGACAATTGCCCACATAAGTGGAGTTGCCAGAATGAAGCGCCAAACAGCGAGATCCAGCGGCTCGAAAGTCGAGTGGAGATAGACTGATTTGACTATTGTGGGGATGAAAGCGAATCCTGCGGCGGCGAATAGAATCCACAGAAAACCTTCACGTTCGCGTCTGGACATAGTTGCTTATCTCATTCGTTTTGCATGCCGACGAGGGCAGAATGCCGCGCTATTTTCCCAATTGCTTATATTAGCTCTCATAGTATCACCGCGGTCTTAATCCTGCTTGTGCCGATGTGGAATATGAATATGGATATTGATTTTATGTCGCGGCTGCAATTCCAATACAATAACCCCGCCGATAATCAAAGCGGCCCCCAGCCATTGAATGGGAAAGACGATTTCCCCGAGCAGGATGACAGCCGCAATCATCGATAGCACCAGGTCCATCGTGCTGAGCATGGAAGCTTGTGATGCCCCGATTTTTTGTAGGCTCAGGTTTATGGCGAATATGGGCAAAACAGTCGCCACTGTCGCGATGCCGAGCAAGCTAAGTAAAGTTGTCGAGTTTTGCGGAAGTTGCAAGCCACGGACAGGTATCAGCAATAAGAGTGTGAGCAGGGTGCCGAGCATCATATAAGCGCTCGCCCCAGAGACATCCTCGACATCTTCCAGGATGCGCTTCTCCAACAGATAATAGATTGCCGAGCTGACGGCGCAAGCCAGCACAAAAGCAATGCCAAGATTATCCTCCGCGCCGACGAAACTAAAATCCGGCACGCTCAAGCCCACGCCAAAAAGGATCAAAACCAAAGCAAGCAGATCTTTTGGGCGAACTGTCTCGCCCAGAAATAGGGAAAACAGCAGGACGATAGCTGGGTAAGTATAATATAGTAGCAGGTAGGCACTGGCGGGCAATCGCTCCAAAGCGAAAAAAGCAGTCAAAACAGCGACACAAAAGACAGCGCCCAAGATCAGTTCTTGCAAGATCGGCAACTTTTGAGATGGCTGGTATGAATGGGCGCGATGCCTGAAGAATACCACCATCGAGATCACTGGCACGGCGAAGATGAAGCGCCAGGTTGCGACATCGATTGCGCCAAAGTTGGAGTTGTTGTAGAGGGTCTTCACCAGCGTCGGCAGCAGGGCATAGCCGGCCGATGCCGCTAGCATCCAAAACAAGCCTTCACGCTGATTCTTTGTCATTGCCTCGGCTCAGCACTTTTCCGGCGAAAAGCAAAACTCGAAGTTGCCAGCAGGGAGCCTATAGCGACTTAGGTGATACTGACCGAGCTGACAAGATTGGTCGCCAGAGGGTAAAAGATGCCGAAGATCATGGTGCCAGCCAGAGCGATATTGATAGCCCAGCGAACATAAGGTGTTTCCAGGGCGGGTTGCAGGTCGCCTGAGCTATCGCGCAGGTACATATTGACAACCACGCGCACGTAATAGAAGGCGCTCACGACACTGGTCAGCACGCCGATGATGGCGAGGCCGTATAAACCGGCTTGCACTGCGGAAGCGAAGACCATGAACTTGCCAACGAAGCCAGCGGTCAGCGGGATGCCGGTCAAGCTGAGCATGAAGATGGTCATCGCCATTGCCATCAGCGGGCGAGAACGCGCCAAGCCGGTGATGTCCTCAATATTCCCGCCGCTGCCATCTTCTTTTTCTATCGCCATAACCACGGCAAAAGCACCCAGGTTGGTAAACATATAAGCCAGCATATAGACTAGAGCACTTTGGGTGGCGGCATCGATAACTCTGGCGGTGCCGGCGGCAGCGACTGCCACCATGATGTAACCGGCATGGGCGATGGAAGAATAAGCCAGCATGCGCTTGAGATTGCGTTGCGATATGGCGACGAAGTTCCCGAGCACTAAAGTGAGAATAGCGATAATTGACACAGTCGTTTGCCAGGCGGCTGGTTCGCCTTCCGCCAATATCAGAACCGAGAAGCCCGTCACCAAGACACGCAACATGGCGGCGAAACCGCCGATCTTGGCTGTCACGCTCATGAAAGCGGTGACTGGTGTCGGCGCCCCTTCATAGACATCGGGCGTCCACATGTGGAAGGGGACAACCGCTACTTTGAATCCCAAACCGACGATCAGCAGTGCCGCACCGATGAGCAGATAGAAGGTCGCTGAAGAAGCCGCGCCGACGATTCCGCCGGCAATCGAGAAGATTTCTGGTATGTTGGTGCTACCGGTCGCGCCATAGACTAGTGCCGCGCCGAAGACCAGGAAAGCGCTGGAAAATGCGCCCAGGATGAAATACTTCATGCCGCTTTCTTCAGACTTCAGCGCCAAATCGCTGCCATCGTTCTTGATAGAGCGGAAAGCCGCAAGGATATAGAGCGGGATGCTCAACAATTCCAGCGCCACAAAGACGATAATGAGGTCATTGGCGGCCACCATGAACATGGCGCCGGCGGAAGAAAGCAAAGCCAAAATATAATATTCACCGCGGTGAATGCCGGCGCGGTTGAGATAATCCCAACTCATCAAGATCGAAATCAGCGTGGCGACCAGGATGACGATGTTGAGAAAGCCGGTGAATTCATCGGCGATATACATGCCATAAAGCGCGACCTGGTCTCCCTCCGCCGGTGAAAACACCAAGAGGTTTCCCAAGAAGCTGATGCCCAAGCCGATGCATGCCAGGATCGGTGTCCAATGCTTGCGTTCTTCCCCGGCGAAAAGATCTACCAAAACCAGGATCAGGGTCCAGCTGATCAACAGCGTGCCTGGCAGGGTGACGCCCAGGTTGGACTGGGCGAGGAATTCCGCAATAGTAGGCGACTCAAACATGGTTTCTCCTAGCGAACGAACAGCGCCGCGATGCTATCCACCGATACATCCAGCAAGTTGAAGAAGACAATTGGCTGGAGGCCAATCCAGACGCACATGATCAAGATCGGGATATAAGCCGCGATCTCGTTCCAGCGCAATTTGTAGCCGTCTTCATTGTGAAGGGGATTCTTCAACTCGCCCATGAAGACATGTTGGAACATCTTGAGCAGGTAGACCGCCGCCAGAATAACACCCAGCGTGGCGAAGAAGGTAAAAGCGAAGCCGAGGTAATCGCTGCCCAGGGAGCCCAGCAGAATAGTGAATTCGCCGATGAAGCCGTTCAAGCCCGGCAAACCCATACTGCTGAGCGAGATGACCAAACTGATCGCCCCGAAGAGCGGCATCGCTTTCCAGACACCACCATATTTGTCCATTTCCTTGGTATGCCAGCGTTCGTAGAGCATGCCGACGATCAAGAATAAGCCGCCGGTGCTGATGCCATGGTTGACCATCTGCAGAGTTGCGCCTTGCAAGCCTTGTGCGTTGAGAGCGAAGATGCCGACTACGACAAAGCCGAGATGGCTGACTGAAGAATAAGCAACCAGCTTTTTGACATTATCTTGCGCATAGCTGACCCAGGCGCCGTAGATGATACCAACTACACCGAGGAAGGCGATGGTTGGCGCCCAAGCCACCGTTGCCTCCGGGAATAAGTTCAAGTTGAAGCGGACGATGCCATAGGTGCCCATCTTCAGCAGCACGCCCGCCAATATGACCGAGCCGGCAGTTGGCGCTTGCACGTGGGCATCGGGCAGCCAGCTGTGGAAAGGGAAAATTGGCACTTTGATGGCGAAAGCCAACAGGAAACCGAGGAAGAGGAAACTCTCGATTGAGCTGAGCGAGAAGCCGGCATCCTCCACCGGCGCAGCATCTTCGGCGGTGACCGGGTCCCAATAGCTGCCATCGCCTTGGTAGGATTGCACCATTTCAATCACGCCGACATCGCCAGCAGCGCTATAGGTGCTGAAGGTGCCCGCCTGGTTGCCGACATAAAGAATCGCGATCAGCATCAAGATGGAGCCAGCCATGGTATAGAGGAAGAACTTGACAGCGGCGTAGATCCTTTCTTCCGCGCCCCAGATGCCGATGAGGAAATACATTGGCACCAAGGTCACTTCCCAGAAGACGTAGAAGATGATCAGATCATGCACGACAAAAACGCCGATCATCGCCCATTCCAGCAGCATCAAGAATAAGTAGTAGAGCTTTTCTCGCCCGCGCTCTTCAAAGATGTGGCTGCCGAAAGAGCCCAGAATGGCGATTGGCATGATAAAAGTCGTCAAAAGCACCAGCAACATGCTGATACCATCAACTCCGACAAAGTAGCTGACGTTGATGACCTGATCGCCCAAGGAGATCTCTGCCCAGGTATTGCGTTGCATCATCTGCAGGTCGGCTGAACCGGGATCGAAGTTAATCCACATCAAGAGCGAGGCGACAAATGTGACCACACTGGTGGCAAAAGCCACCCACTTGATATTTTCCTTTTGTGTTTCGCCATTCATGAAGAGCAAGATGGCGAAGCCAATCATCGGCAGGAACAAGGTGATAGTTGTAAGCGAAAGTCCAGTTAGATCCATAGGACTGCGTTCTCCTTAAGCGCCACTTTGGAGCAGGGATTGAATAAAGGGCAGAAGCATGAGCAGCATAACAGCGACCACACCAACAAAGAGCACCACAGCATAGAGGCGCACGTAGCCGGTTTGCCAGCGTCGCATCCAATTGGCGGCCCGCTGCACAAACAAGCCGACGCCATTGACCGTGCCATCGATGATGCCGAGATCAAAGGGCTGGCTGAGCAATCGCGCGATGGTATCAAAGCCGCGTTTGATGAACCGATCGTGGAAATAATTATGCAGGAAATCCCAATCGATGCGGTCTGCCAGGAAAGCCGCCAGCCGGTTGAATGGCTTTTCGAGCAGGCCGGCATAAAACTCGTCCCAATAAAGCCGAGCATTCGCCAGCTTGAAAGCCGCGCGAGTCGAAGCCATGGTCTCCAGTTGATCACGGCGCTCACTCGCCAAGCCCTTGCCCTTATAAATGCGATGGGCGGCCATGATCGAAGCGATACCTAGGACCAGCGCCACCCCCGCCACCAAAAGATTGAAATCCAAGGAATGGCCGCGGGACACACTAACCAGGCTGTGTTCGAGGAAGTACTTAAATTCGTAAGTTTGGTAGATACTGGCGAAGATCGGCGTCGCTTTAGGGACGTTGATTAAGCCGATGATACAAGTGAATATGGCTAGAATCACCAGCGGCAACAGCATGGCACCATTGCTTTCCGGCGCCTGTTCCGCCGCTTGGCTGCGCGGCTCATCGAAGAAGACCAGCACAATCTGCCGCCACATATAGAATGCGGTGAAGACAGCGGCGATCAGCAAAATAGCAAAGGCGATGAAACCGCTAAGCTCATTGAGTTCAAAACCCTCGAACCAGGCATCCGCCAGAATTTCATCTTTGGACCAAAAGCCGGCGAAGGGAAAGATACCCGCCAGAGCCAAGGTGCCGACCAGATAAGTGATATAGGTAAGCGGCATTCTCTTGCGCAAGCCACCCATGTTGCGCATATCCTGCGGGTCAAATTCTTCGTCATCGTGATGCTGGGCGTGGCTGTGCTCATGGGCGTGATGATGACCATGTTCGACCCCGTGGATGACCGAGCCGCTGCCGAGGAAGAGCAGCGCTTTGAAGACGGCATGCGTCACCAGATGGAACATGGCAGCCACATAGGCGCCGATACCAACCGCAGCCACCATGAAGCCGAGCTGCGATATGGTCGAATATGCCAGGACGCGCTTGATATCCCATTGACCGAGGGCAATAAAACCCGCCATGATCGCCGTGCCCGCACCGACCAGGGTGATGATCAAGCCGATGACATAACCGCCGTGATTGAGCTCCCACAAGAAAACGTTGGAGCGGACCATCATGTAGACGCCGGCAGTCACCATGGTCGCGGCATGGATCAAGGCGCTGACCGGTGTGGGACCCGCCATGGCATCGGGCAGCCAAATGAACAGCGGAATCTGCGCTGACTTGCCGGTGACACCTAGCAGCATGAACAGGGCGATCAAGAAAATGACATCTTCGAATGCCATTTGGAAACCGCTGAAATCAACGGCTTCGCCCTTGCCAAAGCGCTCGGAGGTCTGCCCGAAGACGCCCAGCAGATCAGGGTCAAAATGGTGGTTATCGCAATAGATGGCGCGGATATCACTGGCTAGTGGATTGGCGGCACTGTAGGAGTCCCCGGCATATTCGTCATCCGCATGGGCGTCTTTGCCGTATCCAGCTTGGGTATCGGCCGGCACACAGAGTACATCAGCGCCATGCCCATCATCGGCATACTCCTCACCTGTCGCTTCGTCATCGCTGTGTTCTGCTTCTTCCTGGTGTTCCAGCAAGCCATTATGCTCCCGCCAATGCACCAGGTAATTCGCTTCGGTGTTGGGCAATTCTCCCGCTTTGTAGAAATCCAGCGTGCCAAAGGTCCAGAAAATCAAGAACATCGCCATCAGCAGGCCGAAATCGCCAATGCGGTTGACGATGAAAGCTTTGCGGGCGGCATTGCTGTTCTTCCAGCCTTCTGGCATTTTCTTGTCCCACCAGAAGCCGATCAACAAGAAAGAACAAAGCCCGACGCCTTCCCAACCGACAAAGAGCATCAAGAAATTATTCGCTGTCACCAGCGTTAGCATGAAAGCCAAGAACATATTGAGATAAGCAAAGAAGCGCGGATACAATTTATCGCCGTGCATGTAGCCGCGGGCGTAAAGATGGATCAGCGAGCCGACGCCGGTCACCACCAGCATCATGGTCACGCTGAGAGAATCCACCCGCAGTTGCCAGGGGATATCCAAGCCGATCGATTCGATGCGCAGCCAGCCATCAACGAAAGGCGGGTTCACCACCGCCGCGCCGCCGTTGGTGCCGGTCACATAAGTCAAAAGCAGCAAAGACACCACAAATGCCAGCAAGGAGGCGAAACAGCCGATATAACCCGACCATTTTTCGCCCAGTCGCATGCCGAAGAAGAAGTTGATAATCGCGCCTAGGGCGGGGACGAATATCACCAGTGGGACTAAGAGTGGCAGATTTTCCATATCTTAAGAACCTCTTCCGATGGCAAGCCGCTAACCTTGCATCTGCTGCAGGTCGTCAATGTTGATACTTTGACGCTCGCGGAAAATATTGACGATCAATGCCAAGCCGATAGCCACTTCGGCTGCGGCGACGGTCATGACAAAAAAGACAAAGACATGACCATTGACCTGTCCCCATTGGCGGGCAAAAGCCACCAACGCCAGATTGGCTGAATTGAGCATTAGCTCGACGGACATGAACAAGAGAATGGCGTTGCGCCGCATCAAGACACCCAAAGCGCCCATCAAGAACAGCACCATGCTGAGGACGATATAGGGTTCTGTGCCAATTGGATTCATCGTCTAGCTCTCCCGCCATTATTCGGCTGTTGGATCATCAGATCCGCCGGGTAGCTTTGCCAGATATTCACCGCTTAATACATCGGAACCTGTCTGTTGCGAAATCACGCTGACCAGGGGGCGGCTGACACGGCGGCGGCGATTGATACGACGACGCTCCGCCTGTGCCAAGGCATCGGGGCGCGCCAAGACAATCACCCCAATCAAAGCCACCAGCAACAAGACGCCCACCAGCATCACCGGCAGGACGTACTCAATGAACAAGACCTGCCCCATCGCTTCTGGGCTACCAAAAGACGGCAGCGCCAAGGCATTGAAGACAGCCGCGCGATAACTGGACTGGCTGCCGGGAACACCAGGCTCGCGCACCAGCACCCGAGTCTCGATCAAGCCGCGGTCAGCAGCGTAATCCGCCAAGGTGCGCAAGACATTTTGCTCTTGATCGACAAAAGCCAGATTGTAGTTGCCATCATCAAGCGCGATGCTGATGTGATCGCCGGCTGGCAGCTGTTCGATCAATACCCGATGCGGAATCAATGAGTCGCAGCTGTCGTTCTCGCACAAGCTGCTTCTGGTGGTATATTGACCCAGATCTACCAGAGACACTTGCTTGTCTGTCACGGCGTTAAAAAGCGTGAGCCGCATCTGCCCGACCTCAGGCGCGCTGATATCGTCTTGCAACAGGGCAACATCGATTATGCTATCCGCATTTTCGAAGAGCACAATCGAATGGGCGGCGCCCGGCGCTAATTCGAGCGTTTGAGCAAAAACAGGGCCGGAGATATAAGCGCCATCGCCCACAGTGAGAGAAAGTGAATAGTCGCCAGCTGGCAGCTCGGTGTAATTGGAGACCGCCTCACGAGAATAATCATAGCTGACGGGTTCGAAGCGGGTGGCGGCAATGGATCCATCTGTCGCCTCAAGGGTCACGTTAGCGCTGATTGTGCCAACCAGCGGCATCGCGAATCCAGCTTCCATCAGGGTGAATTGTTCCGTTTCGCCGCCCGGTATGGCATTGATAACGCGGGCTTGAGCAGGCGCGGGGGGTCCTGCAAGCTCTTCATCCACCAGCAGGTCCGAAGCGATAGGAAAAGCGAAAATCAAGAGCAGGGCGATAGCGGCAGCGGTGCCAGCGAAAGCCAGCCAGCGCATCCGCCGGGAATTATCAGTCGTTGTTTCGGCACCCAGCAACATGATGACAAACAAGAAGAGCACCATGATCGCGCCGGTGTAGACTGTCACTTGCACCATCGCCAGGAAAGGCGCATCCAGCATCAGATAGAGGAAGGCGACACAGCCAAAATTGACGATGAGGAAGAGGGCGCTATGTACTGCGTTTTGCCGCGTTAGCATCATGCCAGCCGCTAGGACTGCCAGGAAGCTTACTGCCAAGAACAACCATTCCATACGAGTTAATTCCCACCCTGAATGCGTTTGTGCATTTTAGCACAATGATTGGCGCCATTCAATTTACAATACAGCATCTGCCTAGTTTGCCGACAGAAAATGAGCATTATGACGGATCTTGCATATCCGGTATCGACCGATCATAAGCGCCTGGCTCGACCTCTTGCGGCGTGTCGGCGGCGCCTTCTGCCGGCGAATCGATCAGCATATCCTTGGTATAAATCGCATCTCGACGATCGGTGAAAGACATTTGGTGTTCATTGCCCAGTTGAATCGCTTCGGTTGGGCAGGCATCTTCACAATAACCGCAGAAGATGCAGCGCAGCATGTTAATCTCGTAAGTTTTGGCGTAGCGCTCGCCGGGGCTGTAACGTTCTTCATCGGTGTTTTCGGCCGCCTCGACCCAGATGGCATCGGCGGGGCAAGCGGCGGCACAAAGCGAGCAACCGATACATTTCTCCAAGCCGTTCTCATAACGACGCAGATGATGCCGACCTTTGTAACGGTCGTGGAATTGCTGCACCTGCTCCGGATATTGCACCGTCACAGCATCATCCATCAGGTGTTTTAATGTTGTCTGAAACCCTTTTATCACATTCATAAACTGCGTCCTCTAGTCGGTTCCTGTTTGGACAGAAAACATCGCTTCGGCTGAACTAATCGCCGATTGTTTTGATCGCTTGCTCACCGCTTTCCAACAAGCGGTCTTCTTCCGGCGTGCGCCCAAAGGTTGCCAAGCCTTCCAAAGCTTTCACCTGGAAACGGATATGCACCAGGGGGATCGCCACCAACATACCGACCAGATGCACCAATGCCCAGCCTAGCCCGCGCCGTTCGCCGGTGTACATGGGGTCGTCTTCCAGCGGGATGGCTTCTTCGCTGTCTTGATCGCGGCTCATGCGACGCAGCGCCAGCGCTCCAACGAGTAGCACCAGCAAGAAGACAGCGCCGGAGATGAAGGGATAGGCAGTGCCGCCCAGGGCATCGCCGATGACAATGGAAACCGCCGTCCAAGCTACCGCCAGCAGCGCCAGCGGAATCATCACTTTCCAGCCGAATTGCATCAGGCGGTCATAGCGAATCCGAGGCAAGGTAGCACGAATCCAGATCATGCCGCAGAGCATCAAGACAACTTTGCCGATGAAGATCACCGGCGCCAGCATCGGCAAGCCATCCATGGGCCAAAGGTGATAGCCACCGAAGAAAACAGCCGCCGCCACCAGGCTGACCGCGATCATGCCCAGGTATTCCGCCATCATGAACAAGGCGAATTTCATACCGCTATATTCGGTCATGTAGCCTTGGGTGAGTTCTTGCTCGGCTTCGGTCAAGTCGAAGGGAGCACGATTGGTTTCCGCCAGCAGCGCCAGAATCAAAACCGCCGCCGCCAATGGATTTTGGAAGACGAACCAATCCCAGATATTGCGTTGCGCATCGATGATATCGCCAATAGCCATGCTACCAACGATCATGACCGGCACCGCCAGCGTCAAGCCCATGCTCAACTCATAGCTGATCATCTGTGCCGATGCGCGCAGGGCGCCCAGCATGGCGTATTTGTTGTCGCTGGACCAACCGGCCAGCACCACGCCATAAGTCGCGATGCTGGTGATAGCGATCACCCACAGAATGCCGACATTGGAATCGATCAAGCCTTGTGGCACTTGGAACCAGACATCGCCCAGCGAGGGCGCAAACCAGGGCAGAACCAGATCGGGACCCATGGGAATGACGGCGGCGATCATCAAAATAGGAATGACCTTGATCATCGGCGCCAGGCGAAAAACCCATTTATCGGCGCCGGCGGGGATCAGGTCTTCTTTGAATACCAGTTTGACACCATCGGCAGCCGGTTGCATGAAACCCATCGGACCAACGCGGTTGGGTCCGACACGATGTTGCAGGAAAGCCAGCAGACGCCGTTCCAGCAGAGTGGTATAAGCGAAGCCGGTGACGATGACAAAGGCAAAGCCGGCTGCAAATATGATGGGCCAAAGCGCTGAACAACCGGCGTCGTCCTCGCATTGGATCACATTCTGCACCCGCGCTTCCGAGTTGAGCAACATGCCAATAGCGCCTTCGCGCCCGTTGAGGTTGCCGGCGCTGTCGAAGCCGATCCAGGTTGCGATTGCGCCCAGATTCGCCAACACTAGCGCCAAAACCACCAGCAGCCCTAGCAGCGAGATAACAGCGATGCCGATGCCTATTTTCACTTGACGGCTCATAGTTGTCGTCCTCTTATCGTCAGTCGGGGGAAGCGATGGCTTCCGCAACGCCCTTGATGCTGCCGTTGGTTATCATCAGCGGGATAGCTTCCTCGGTCAAATGACGTGGCAGCGCTACCGTGCCAGCCGCCAGTTCATCGCTGATTGAAGCGCGGACACGCACTTGCGAATCGCCAGCGCGGATCTCTACTGCATCGCCCTGCATGATCCCCAAGCTATCGGCATCCTCCGCGTTGATAACGGCGTAGGGCACTAAAATACGGGGTTCCATCAATAAAGACGGGCGGAAGTTGCGTTGGCGGTTATACAATCTGGTGATCGGCATGATCAAAAGTTCCTGGTCACCAACAGCGATGCCATCATCGGTATTGATCTTCGCGAGCTGTAGTTTCTCGCCGCGATCGGCCGCCGATGGTATCTGAATACCCAAGCCCCCCGTGTTAGTGTAAGCGGTGCCACCATAATATAGATCACGACCGCCGACATCGGGGAATTGCCGCTCGACCTTGCCCAGCGCTTGATAGCGCATGTCAGCGAAGACATCGATATTCTGGCTCAGTTCCAACATGACAGCAGCGGCTGATGGCTTGAGCTGGCTGATGCCCAGTGCTTGATTGATGCTGCCAAAGAGTTTCCAAGCGGGCAGCGCCTGCCCCATGGGACCTTGGGCGGTGTAGAAACGCTGTACCCGCCGCTCGCCATTGACGAAGCTACCATCGCGCTCGGCGAAACTCTGTATAGGCAGCATGAAGTCAGCATATTTGGAGCTGCCATCATCAAAGAAATTAGCGTATATGACTGTCTCTACTTCACTGAGCCAAGACCAGGCGCTGGGATCGTCATCGAGCAATTCGGCTTGGGCGACGATCAGCACTTTAGGTGGATTCGCCATAATATCCAGAGTCGCTTCGGGACTGTAGCCCAGATAATGCTGCCCCATACCGTTGGCGCCGGGCAGGGGTGAGAGCAAGCCATTGTTCGGGCGTCCCGTATGACCGGTCTCGATCAAGAAGTTGGCGGCGGCAGTAGCCAGCGCTTTGCTGCCTGCCAGAGTCAGCCCTTCGGCGCCGGCGACGATGACCAGGTTTTCGGCATTACTCAGCCGTTCGGCAACGGCTGGCTGTTTGCGCTTGAGATCGCGCATGAGATCGACGGCTTCACCAGCACGGTAGCGGATTGCATCGCCTTCGACTACTCTATCATTGCGCGCGCCTTGCAGGGCGAAATCTTCCAGCCGGGTATCGCGGGCATTGGCAACCACCAGATAAGCGCCACGATCTTGCGCTTGCTTCAGTCGCAGGTGCCAGATCGGCACTTCTTCTTCCAGATCAGTAGCGATCACCAGAATGGCATCACCTTTGCCCAGCTGACTCAGGTTGGTGCCGAGCCCGACGCCAACTTGGGCAACCGCTTCAGCGCCGCCGTGAGTGGGCATCCAGGCGCCCAGCCTTGAGCCGCCCAGCCCTTCGACCAGTTGGCGCAATGTCCACAGGTCCTCGTTGGGCATGCTGCTGCCGGCGATGGCAGCCAGGTCACCAGCGGCATTCTTCAGCGTTTCCGCCAGGGACTTGATGCAGGTCTCCCAATCGGATTCGCGCAGGGTACCGCCGGTTCGCATTTGTGGTTTCTGCAGGCGATCTTGGCTGCGGGTGAAATGATGCCCGAAGCGCGTCTTGTCACTAATCCAGATTTCGTTGACCCATTCGTTCTGGCGCGGCATGACCCGTTTGATCAGCGCCTTGCCGGCAAAATCGCGATCCAGCCGCATGCTCAGGCTGATATTCTCGCCAGCGGCATCCCAAGGAGAGATGCTAGCCACTTCATTCAGTTCCCAGGGGCGGGCGCCAAAACGGAAGTCGGCCGTGGTCAAAGCGCCTACCGGGCAGATATCGGTGGTGTTGCCGCTGAAGTAAGTATCGAAGCCTGGGTCGGAATTGGTGATGATTTGCAAACGGCGCCCACGTTCATGGAAAGCCAGCACATCATCGCCCACCACTTCATCTTGAAAGCGGACGCAACGTGCGCATTGGATACAGCGCTCGCGGTCGAGGAAGATGAGATCGCCCAGGGGATAATGTTTTTCCAATAATTGCTTGTCTTCAAAATACATGCGCGATGATTGGGGGCCGTGGCGCATGGTCAGGTTTTGCAGCGGGCATTCACCGCCTTTATCACAAATCGGGCAATCCAATGGATGGCTCGACAATAAAAATTCGAGCACATCGTTGCGCGCTTCCACCACTTGCGGCGTATTGGTCTTGATATGCATGCCATCGCTGACGGCCGTGGTACAGGCGGTTTGTAGTTTGGGGAAATAACGGATCTGTGGGCTACCGTCATCATTGAGCGCCAGTTCACCCGTGGCGCGGTCCCGCACAGGGGTGCCCAATTCCACCAGGCACATGCGGCACATACCCACCGGATCCATCTTGGGATGATAGCAAAAAACGGGGATATCATTGCCCGCATGCCATTTAGCCGCATCGACCAGGTTTGACCCAGCTGCTACTTGGTATTCTTTTCCATCAATATTGATTGTTACCGTGTCGGACATTCATGCCTCCACTTCAACCGGCTCTTCGTCCTGTGGCAGAGCTTGCGTTGATACTTGCAAGCCGTAAATGGCGCGATCTCGCATCACCTGTTCCATCACTACCCACCCTGCTGTATCGTCAAGCGTCTCCGCCAATGCCAGTGCCATCTCAAAATCCGCCTTCGCCCGCTGGTACTCACCGCGTTCCATAAATAACTCGCCGCGAATGACGTAATACGTTATGCTATCGGGCGCTTCGTTGATCTTGTCGCTCAATTCGCGGTAACGCCGGTAAAATTCGCGTTCACGCTCCAGTGGCGACCGGAACATAGTTCCCAGTAGTTCAACCAATAATCCGCGCCCATTGTTGGCTTGCATATCAGCCAGATCCCTTACCTTGGCAGTTACGCTTGTACATGTTGCGCAAAATCTTCCGGGAAATGGCGGATCGTGTGAATGATCGGGTTAGCGGCGAAATCGCCCAGGGCGCAGAGCGTCGTGCCTTGCATATTTTCCGCCACATCGGCGATGCGTTTGACATCGTCCGGCGTGCCGCGCCCGGCGAGAATCCGATCAATCACTTTGTCCAACCAGTAAGTCCCTTCACGACAGGGCGTACATTTGCCACAGCTTTCGTGTTTGAAAAACTTGGTCACTTTCGAAGCTACCCAGGTCATATCCACCGTTTCATCCATGATAATGATGGAGGCGGAACCGATGATGGTGTCGATCTTGAGGGTATCTTCGTAGGACATTGGCGTGTCGAGCACTTCGTCAGTCAGCGGCACGATGGGACCGGAGCCACCCGATGGCAGCATCGCCTTAAAGGGGCGATCTTCATGCAAGGGTCCGCCGGCATGCTCATAGAGCAATTCGCGGAAAGTCGTGCCCATCGGCAATTCATAATTGCCCGGTCGTTTGACATGGCCGCTGACGCAATATATCTTGGTGCCGCTACTTTGCTCGGTACCAATCGCTTTGAAGGCCGCCCCCCCTTCGCGCAGAATGTAGGGGCAGTTTGCCAAAGTCTCCACATTATTGACGACCGTCGCTTCCTTATATAAGCCCCCGCCCTTCTGTGCCGGGAATGGCGGGCGAACGCGGGGTTGCCCCAGGTAACCTTCGAGGCTGTTGAGCAAGGCGCTCTCTTCGCCGCAGATATAGGCGCCGGCGCCGAGGTGAGTATAGACCTCGCAATTATAACCGGATCCCATGATATTCTCGCCCACATAACCTTTTTGGCGCAGGGCTTCGATGCACTCATCCAACTGAGTGCCGATATCCCAAAACTCGCCGCGCAAATAGATGTAGACCGCCTTGGCTTGAATGGCATAGGCGCAGATCAGCGAACCTTCGATCAGCTGATAAGGATTGCTCTCCATGATCTCGCGGTCTTTGAAGGTGCCGGTTTCGCTTTCGTCGGCGTTGACCGTGACATATTTGATTGGCTCCTGCTGGGGGATGAAGCTCCATTTGACGCCAGTCGGAAAGCCAGCCCCACCGCGCCCACGCAGGCCAGAAGCCTTGACCTCGTCAATGACTTGCGCCGGCGTCATGGCGAGCGCTTTTTTCAAGCCGACAAAACCCTCGTGCTTTTCATAAACATCAAGCTGATGGAAGTTCTCGATTTCGCGCCCGCGTAAAAGAATGTGCATAATCGTTCTTGAGTCCTTACTTCTTTCCTGTCAGCCCAGTTTAGCCGCTGCCATTGGCTGGCTCTGCCGCTTCCGCGCGCCACTTCGCCAGCAATGTTCGCATCTTCTCTTGATCCAGGTTCTCGACATAACGAAAATTGCATTGCAGCATGGGTGCCTTGTCACAGGCAGCCAAGCACATCACATGCTCAACGGTGAACATGCCATCAGCGCTGGTACCACCTTCTTGCACGCCCAACTCCTCTTTTAGCCAGGCGTGGAATTCATCGGCGCCTTTGAGCGCGCAAGGGAGATCAGTACAAACCTGTAGCCAATATTTGCCTTTGGGTCGTTCTGAATACATGGTGTAGAAGCCGGCGATTGACTTGACCTGCGTCGGATCGAGGTTCAAGATCTGCGCCACTTCTTCAATGCCTTCTTGATTCACCCAGCCGTATTCTTCCTGGGCGATATAGAGCAGCGGCATCACTGCCGAGCGCTTGGTCTCATATTTCGCCAGATGATGATTGATGCGCTCTTGATATTTGGGATTGTCAATAATTGCCATGCACTGCTTTCCTTCGTAAACAGATTCCCTCGATTGCTACCGGGAATCCATTTTTTGATCTCAACTTAGCGCCGCCCATGAGAGACAGACGGTCTTTTTAACGATCGCAATCGCCCAATACGATATCTACACTCCCGATGATCGCCACCATATCCGCCAACAGATAGCCCTGCGACATCACCGGCAAGGCGCTGATGTGAATGAAGGAGGGCGTCTTGAAATGCACGCGGCGCGGTTTGTTGGCGCCGGTGCCATGGATATAACAGCCGATTTCGCCGCGCGGGCTTTCGATGGCGCTATAGATTTCATCATCGGGCGCATCATAGCCATAGGTCCATAGCTTGAAATGGTGGATGACGGCTTCCATGCTTTGCCCCAGCTCACTGCGCAGCGGCGGGCAATATTTGCGATTTTGGGAGCGGAAAGGACCTTGAACCCGCTCCAGCCGCGCCACAGCTTGATTGAGTATTTTCATGCTCTCGCGGAATTCCTGAATCCGAATCAGGTAGCGATCATAGACATCGCCATGCTCCCCCAGCGGCACATTGAAGTCGTAGGTCTCGTAGCCGCTGTAGGGTTGTGCTTTACGCAAATCCCAGTTCACGCCACTACCGCGCAAGGCGGGACCCGTCATGCCATAAGCCAGGGCGACATCGGGTTCGATAACGCCGACACCTTGGGCGCGATCTTTCCATATGGGATTCTGCGTCAAGAGCGCTTCGTAATCATCAACTTTGGCGGGAAAGTCTTCCAGAAATTGTTTGATGGTGGGCAGGAAATCGGCTGGCACATCGCGCCAAACGCCGCCAGGCCGGATGTAGCTGCTCATCATCCGTTGACCCGAAAGCATCTCGAACATGCCCAGGATGCGCTCGCGCTCGCGAAAAGCATAAAGCAGCACGCTCATTGCGCCCATATCGATGGCGTGGGTGCCTAGCCAAACCAGGTGGCTGGCACAACGCGCCAACTCCAGGCAGACGACGCGGATGATTTGCCCGCGTTCTGGCACATCGAGGTCGAGCAGTTTCTCGACGGCGGCAGCGTATGCCATATTGTTGGACATTGGCGAGAGATAATCCATACGATCGGTGAGCGGCAGCGCTTTCTCATAGCTTTTGTCTTCGATGGATTTCTCGATACCGGTATGCAGGAAGCCGATATCGGGCAGGCAGGTGACGATCTGTTCACCATCCAATTCCAGCAGCAAACGCAAGACGCCATGGGTGCTGGGATGATGTGGACCCATATTCAGCAACATGGTCTCGCCGGTGATGGCGCGTTCCGAGACCAAGCCGCGCAACTGCTCCAGGCTACCTTCCCAGCGTCGTTGTTCTTCTATGGATTGCGGTTGAGTTGCAACTGCCATACTGACCTCGACAATTAGTCCTTTGCAAAAGGCTTGTGCTGGTGGATCTCATCGACATTAAAAGAGAAAGCCACCGTCTCTTTGCCCAGGGGATAATCCCGCCGGTGAGGGTGGCCGTGCCAATCTTCCGGCATCAGCAAACGCCGCTGATCGGGATGCCCGCTAAAAGTGATGCCCATCATATCGGCAATTTCGCGCTCCAGCCAATTGGCAGCGGGAAATACCACCGTCGCTGTGGGCAGCTGAGGGTCTGCTTCCGCCACAAATGTCTTGACCCGTAAACGGCGATTGTAGAGCATGGACAGGATATGATAGGAGACGGCGAAACGCTCGGGTCGGAAGTCCACTTCATCGCCATCAAAAGCCGCGCCATAGTCCTCGGGGTAATAATCGACAGCGCTGATATCCGATAACATATTGTAGACCAAGCCCGGGCTGACGCGCAGGAAGTCCAGCAATTCCGGCGCCCTTTGTGCCAGCACGACGATGGTGGTCTCCCCGCGAAACTCTTTCACATGCAAGATGTCATCGCCAAAAGCATCGCGGCTGGCGCTGATGGGGTCACGTGCTGCTGGAATTTCCATTGGCTATGCCTTTTCCTCTGGTCGTCAAACGGCGCCTATTAAGCCCAATCGGCGATGCGTTCGCTCTTGACTTTTTCATGCAGGGTCAGGATGCCATGCAGCAATTGTTCGGGGCGCGGCGGGCAGCCGGCGATATAGACATCCACCGGAATGATCTCGTCCACGCCTTGGACAATGGCATAGTTATTGTAGACGCCGCCACAGGAAGCGCAATCGCCCATGGAGATCACCCACTTGGGTTCCGCCATCTGGTCATAGAGCTGGCGGATAACCGGTGCCATCTTGCGGGTCAAGCGCCCGGAGACGATCAGCAGATCCGCTTGCCGGGGCGTGGCGCGATTTAGCTCCATGCCAAAACGCGACAGGTCGTAGCTCGATGCTTGCGAACTCATGTATTCGATAGCGCAGCAGGCCAAACCAAAGAGCAGGGGCCACATTGCCCCCGTGCGCGCCAAGTTGACCGCTTGCTCGACGGTGGTTGTGACGACACCCAAATTGCCTAGCTTTGAGCTTACTCCCATTCCAAACCACCCTTCTTCCACTCGTAGACGAAACCGACGATTAGAATCAATGTGAAGACAGCCATCACCAGCAGCCCATAGACGCCCAGGTCACGCATGGATACCGCCCAGGGCAAGAAGAAGATGACTTCAATATCGAAGATAATAAACAAGACCGCCACCAGATAGAACTTGACTGGCAAGCGCCGGGTAGCGGGACCAATGGGCTTCATGCCGCTCTCGTAGGGAACGGACTTGCGATAGGTCGGTCGGTGGGGACCCATGACGCGCGAGATATTGGCGATGATCAGCGCCAAGACCACTGATATGACCAACAGAGCGGTAACAGGACCAAATTCAAGGACGGTCATCTTCGGCTTCCAAGCATTTGTGCTTTTTTGAACAAATCAAGTCTAGCTGAGGTTAGCATAGAACTCAGCCAAAATCAAGCGAGGTGGCGCACGATTTTGTGGCAGATTTGATTTGCTTAGCGATTGTACCTGATGCGGGGGAAAATATGCGAGATAGAACTGGCGATTTGGCTGAAATGGAAAACTAAAGAGATACACCATTTTGATGTATCTCTTTGGATTTGACTTGCTTTCCAGCGCAGAAAACGACTAGCCCGCGCCCAAGCCCAGCAGACCGGTCTCCGGTTGTGGCTTGCGCGATTGTTCATCGTATTTGCCGAAACGCACGACCTCGTCATTGGTGGTGATCGCTTCGACCGACAAGCCCAGGCTCTGCAATTCTTTGACCAGGACGCGGAAGCTGGTGGGGATGCCCGGTTCTTCAATCGGCTCGCCCTTGACGATGCTCTCATAGGTCTTGACGCGCCCTTGAACATCGTCCGATTTGACCGTCAACATCTCTTGCAGAATATGTGCCGCGCCATAAGCTTCCAGCGCCCAGACTTCCATCTCACCGAAACGTTGACCGCCAAATTGCGCCTTACCGCCCAGTGGCTGCTGCGTGACCAGGCTGTAGGGACCGGTCGAGCGGGCATGCGCCTTATCTTCTACCAGGTGCGCTAGCTTCAACATATGCACATAGCCGACCGCCACATGGCGATCAAAAGGTTCACCGGTACGGCCATCGTACAAGGTTTGCTTGCCATAATGTGGCACGGGCTGCCCCGTTTTGAACATGATCTGGTCAGCGATTTCGAAGAGTTCGCGGGTGGAAAGCCCTTCATCCAGTTCGATTTCCTGGTCGGCATTTTGCTGGATCCAGAGACGGATTGAGACTTCCAGCGCCTTCAAATCGCGCTGTTCACGCACTTCAATCGACAAGTCGCTGTTGTCATAAACCATGATCTCATCGGGCTCGTAACCCAAATCGCGTAGCATCTCGGCAACGGCAACCCGCCGCACATAAATCCGATCGCGTTCCATGATGATCGCTTCGTTGTCATACAAGCCAGATTCGCCGACGCGATCGACCAAATAGCTGCAAATGACATGCATATCATCATCGAAGTCTTCGGCATCAATGCCGGCGACAGTTGCCAGGCGTTCGTGGTTTTCCCAAGCTTGTTCGGTGATTTGCTTCCAAGCCCAGTCGATCAACCAAGCGCGCCCTAGCTCGGCTTGAATCTCGTGCTCCTGGACGCCATCAAACACAGGGGTGATAGCGCGGAAGCCCAAACGATCGGCAGCCCAGCCCAAATGTAACTCGAGGATTTGCCCAATGTTCATGCGGCTGGGCACGCCCAGGGGATTGAGAATGATCTCGACGGGAACCCCACCATCGATATAGGGCATATCTTCCACGGAGACAATCTTGGAGATGACCCCTTTGTTGCCATGCCGTCCGGCCATCTTGTCGCCGACGGTCAGTTTGCGGCGTTGCGCCACACTCACGCGCACCATTTTCTCCACGCCAGCTGGCAGATCGGGGTGTTCTTCGCGGGTGAAGACTTTGACATCGATGACTTTGCCGCGGTCGCCATGGGGCAAGCGCAGAGAGGAATCTTTCACCTCACGCGCTTGTTCACCGAAGATGGCGCGTAGCAACTTCTCTTCCGGCGATAATTCCTTTTCGCCCTTGGGCGTAATTTTACCGACTAAGATATCGTTGGGACCTACTTCAGCGCCGATGCGCACAATACCTTCGGCATCCAGATCTTTAAGCGCGTCTTCCCCAACATTGGGGATGTCATAGGTGATCACTTCGGGACCCAATTTGGTATCCCGGGCTTCTACCTCGTGTTTCTCGATATGAATGCTGGTGAACTTGTCGGTATACAGCATCCCCTCGCTCACCAACAGGGCATCTTCATAATTGCCACCATCCCAAGACAGGAAACAAGTCAAGACATCGTGGCCCAGCGCCAGGTGCCCGGCATAGGTCGACGAGCTATCGGCAATGACATCGCCCGGTTTGATCCAGCTGCCTTTGCGCACGACCGGGCGTTGATCGATACAAGTCGATTGGTTAGAGCGCTCATACTTGCGCAGGTGGAAAGTGAACTCTTCCCCATCCGCTTTGCGCACAATGACACGGTGCCCTTGAACGCTGATGACTTCTGCTTCGATATCCGAAATCAAGACCTGCCCACTGTCCAGCGCCGCCTGGCTCTCCATCCCTGTGCTAACAACCGAGACATCCGGCGTCAAGAGGGGGACTGCCTGTCGTTGCATGTTTGAGCCCATCAGAGCGCGGTTGGCGGCATCATGTGAGAGGAAAGGAATGAGCGCGGCGCTGATCCCGACAACTTGGCGCGGGGCGATATCCATGTAATCGATCCGCTGTGGCGGGACCGAAAGGAACTTCTGCATATAGCGCGCCGAGACGCGATTGGAAGTGAACTGCTGGTAGTCGTCCAGCTGTGAATTGGCTTGGGCGATGGTGTAAAGATCTTCGGCATCAGCCGGCAGATATTCGATCTCCCGCGTGGCAAAAGCCATAATCGGGACTTCAGTGATGCCAGCCTTGCGCAGTTTCTTAAGCGCCGCTTCATCGATGACGCTGTCTTCTTCCAGGACAATATTCTCTTGCTCATCTTCGACATCATCGCGTAGGATGCGTCCGAGCAGTTGGGGATCATCGACCGAGAGCGTGCTGATGACTTTACGATATGGCGTTTCGATAAAACCTAATTCGTTGACACGGGCATAACTTGCCAAGCGGCCGATCAAACCAATGTTGGGACCCTCCGGCGTTTCGATCGGGCAGATGCGGCCATAGTGGCTGTGGTGTACATCGCGCACATCAAAGCCGGCCCGTTCCCGCCGCAAGCCGCCGGGACCCAGGGCAGAGAGGGTACGCTTATGTGTCAGCTCGGATAAGGGGTTGGTCTGCTCCATGAATTGGGAGAGTTGAGACGAGCCGAAGAATTCCCTCACAGCAGCCACGATTGGGCGGATATTGACCAGGGAGACCGGCGTCAACTGCTCAGCTTCGCGCACCGACATGCGTTCTTTGACCACCCGCTCCATCCGCCGCAAGCCAATGCGCAGTTTGTTACCGATTAGCTCGCCAACGGTCTTCACCCGGCGATTGCCCAAATGGTCGATATCGTCGCGGGCTCGTTCGCCATTGTTGATCAGGATCATGTGCTCGACGAGCTTGACGATATCGGCTTTGGTGATGGTGCGATGCGAGCGAGCGATAATATCATCGAGGCCCAGCCGTTGGTTCAATTTATAGCGTCCGACCCGCTCCAGGTCGTAACGCCGTTGATCGAAGAGCTGCCCATGCAGGTATTCGCGGGCATTATCCAAAGTCGGTGGATCGCCCGGGCGCATGCGGCGGTAGAACTCAATCAGAGCGGCTTCGGCGATGGTCTGCTTTTTCTTGATATCCCAGTCTGGCTCGTTTTTGATCGAGCTTTCGATATATTTGTGCGTCTCGTTATTGTCCACCTCGGCGAAGAGCGCGAGGATTTCATCATCTTCACCCGTCTTGAGCAGCGAGGAAGAAGCCACTGAACCATCGTCCACCGCTGCCAGCGCCCGCAACAAGACGGTCACGGGAAGAGTCCGCTTACGATTGAATTTGATGGTGATGTAATCTGACTTGCGCGTCTCGAATTCCATCCAGGCGCCGCGATCCGGGATCAATTTGGCGTTTGACAGCAAGCGCCCGGTCGTGCGTTCAACCTCGGCGTCAAAATAGACACCTGGCGAACGAATTAATTGGCTGACAACCACCCGCTCGGTACCATTGATAATGAAGGTGCCCTTCTCGGTCATGAGCGGGAATTCGCCCAGGAAGATATCTTGCCGGATGATCTCATCACCCTGCTCGTGATTGACCAAGGCAACCTCGGCATAGAGCGGCGCCGCATAGGACATATCCCGCTCCAGGCATTCTTCTTCGTCGTATTTGGGGTCTTCGAAATATGGCTTCAAGCCAAATTCCTGCGCCTGTGGATTATTGCCAGGAAAATAGAGGGACAGGTTGCCATTGAAGCTTGTGATGGGGTTGATCTCATCAAACAGCTCAAGCAATCTACCTCCATAGAGGAAATCTACAAAAGATTTCAACTGGATGTCGATCAGCGATGGCAACTCCTGAGTTTCCGGTGTGCGGGCATAATTCTTGACATTGTAGTAGTCTTTCAAGGTGAGGCTCCTGATATGCTATAGATAACCCGGCTGACCATAGAAAAAGACAAGACGAAACCAGCTACACTGTGGCAGCTAGACGATAAAAAGGGGTGATCAAACTGCATACAATACCGAAGTGCATTTGACCTGTTTAGATTTATCCAACAAATTGTGACGGCAAGAGGATTGCAAGCTTGCAGTGTAATAGCAAAATATGGGTCTTGTCAAGACAAAACCTTAAAATTGGATTGGTATTCTGGGCAGCGTCTGATTAGCATACTAGATTCTACATGAATCACAAGGGGCAAATTCGAGAAAGCGTGAGGGAAAACTAACGAGATGATGCAAGGCAGGCAGGCGCAAGATGTCAAAAACCATGTGCAAAAGCGCTTTGGCGAGGTCGCGGCGAATTATCGCAGCAGCAAAGTACATGCGGCTGGACCCGACCTGGACCTGATGGCGGTATCCTCAACCCTGGATCCAAATGCCATCGTCTTAGATGCCGGTTGCGGGGCGGGCCACACGGCTTTGGCTTTTGCCCCTCGCGCGCGACAAGTGATCGCCCTTGATTTCACCCGCTCGATGCTGGAACAAGTTGAGGCTTTGGCGACCGAGCGTGGCTTCGGCAATATCACCGCCCAGTATGGCGATGTGGAAAAGCTGCCCTTCCCTGCTGACAAATTTGACCTGGTGGTCACCCGCTACAGCGCGCATCATTGGCTACATCCTGAGTTGGCGCTGGCGGAATTTCGGCGGGTGCTCAAAAGCGATGGCGTCTTCCTCATCAGCGATATCATGGCATCCGAAGATTATGCGCAGGATAGCTTCCTGCAGACCATTGAGCTATTGCGCGACCCGTCGCACGTGCGGGATTATCGCATTTCCGAATGGGCATCGATGTTAAGCGCCGCTGGCTTCAGCTGCCAAGTGCTGCTGACATTTAGCTTGAGCTTGCATTTTGAGACTTGGACACGCCGAATGGCGACACCACCCCAAAATGCGGCGATGATCAAAGCGCTTTTTGCGGGAGCCAGTGATGACATCGCCCACGGCTTTAGCTTGCCGGCGCACATAGAGAGGGATGACTTCAATTTCGTGATTCCGGGGGCGGTCATTCGCGGGCAATAGCCAAATCAAAGCCTGCCAGTGGCTTGCAGATATTCCGTATAACCGCCGAGATATTGGCGCAGCTCGCCATCGCGAATCTCCACCAGGCGGTCCACCGTCTGATCGAGAAAATAGCGATCATGCGAGACAATCAGCACAGTGCCAACAAAAGCATCGAGGGCGTCTTCCAGTACTTCCACCGAAGCGATATCTAGATTGTTGGTCGGCTCATCGAGCAGTAACAGATTGGGCTGCTGCAGCATGACCAGCGCCAGCTGCAATCGACTGCGCTCGCCACCGGATAAGGTGTGAATTGCTTGCCGCACCTGGTCATAACTGAATGCCATCCGCAGCAGAAAATTGACGGCATTGGCTTCGCTGCTATTTTGTATATTGCGAATCAAGTCCAGCGGCGTCTTTTCCAACCAGTCATCCAGCGTCTGATGCTCCTGCGAATAATAGCCAATGCGGATGCTGGGACCGATCTTGATCGCGCCTTCAACGGGTTGGTACTGACCCAGAATCATGTGCAGCAGCACAGTCTTGCCGGCGCCGTTGGGTCCGATGACGCCGACCCGTTCGCCATGGCGCAGCAGCAGGTCGGCATTCAGAAAGAGCGGATCATCATCGAATGCCATATCCACCGCCTTGAGCTCCAGCACGTTTTTGCTACCACGCCAGCCGTCTACCTTGAAGTCCATCAAGCGCGGATCATAGACTTTCTCGATGATCTCGCCGCGTTCATCCATTTTTTCCAGCATGCGACGGCGTTGCCGCGCCGCCAACATATATTTGCGGCTTTTGACTTGTTTCGCCCAGCGTTCGAAACGGTCAATCATCTCTTCTAAACGGGCAATCTCTTTTTGCTGGGTGACGTATTGCTGTTGCTGTCGCAAGCGGCGCAGCTCGCGTTCGTTGATGTAATAAGAATAATTGCCATGATAGATGGTGAGCTTGCCATTTTCCAACTCCACCGTCTGGGTAGCGACCTGGTCCAACAGGTGACGATCGTGGGAAATGATGACCACGCTGCAACGATAATTTTGGATGAAACGCTCCAGTTGATTCTTGCCGGCAATATCAAGATGATTGTCCGGTTCGTCCAACAGCAGGACATCCGGCGCGGATACCGCCAATTGCACCAGCGCTACCATCTTTTTCTGGCCGCCGGAGAGTGTGTGATTCGCTTGGTCATAATCACCAGCAGTGAAACCCAACATCGCCAACAACTCGCGCACATGGCTGGCATGGCGGTTGCCATTCATACGCTCATAAATGGCGAGCTGCGCCTCGTGCTGCTCCAGCGTTTGAGCCAGCCGCTGCTCATCGCTGTAGACCTCGGGATCCGCCAATTGTGCCTCGATTTGACTGAGAGTTGCCTCCACCGCAGCCAATTCCGGCGGCTTGATCATAGCTGTTTCCAGCAAAGTCTGGTCCCGCGGCAATTCGATATCCTGTGGCAAATAGCCAATGCGCACACCGGGCTTGACTCGGATATGACCATGATCCGGCTTGACCTCGCCCAGCAGCAGCTTAAACAGAGTGGACTTGCCAGCCCCGTTGGGACCAACCAGCGCCACCCGATCGTGATCTCCGATCTCCCAAGAGAGCTCGCGATAGAGCTCGCGGCCAGCGAAATTGACGGTGATATTGTTGATGTGCAGGATGTGCATGTGGCGATTTCTATGGCAATTGATCTGACCCGGTTCAAGACAGCATAGCACAGGACGATGGCGCTGAGGATACTGCAGCTGCTGGCGGGCGAATTCCACGATCACCTTGCTTTATCCTCTATCATCCTCGCCAGGCGAAAGGTAGACTTGATTTGAGAATCCTTGACCAGTGAGGCGGCGCATGATCATTGTTGACACGCAGCAGAATATCGCATTTAACGCCCAGCAATTGGGACGAGATTATGGGACTTGGGCTTGGCGGCAGCGCCAAAACGAGACCGATTCCAAAGCACCGCCCGCCACAACCAGCTTGCATGATAATCGGCTTGGGCGGGTGGGGGTGGTCTTCGGCAGCATCGTTGTGGTCCCAGACGCAGCGCCGATGTCGCCGAACTGGCTGCGCTACCGCTATCGGACCCAGGGTGATGCGCAACAGTTGGCGCGCTGGCAACTGGACTACTATCGGCGGCTGGCAGACGAACATGACCAAATCCAGTTGATCCTCACCCGCCAAGACCTGGAACAAGTATTGCGCACTTGGGACGATGAAGACGATATTGCCGGGCGAGTCCAAGGCATTGTGGTATTAATGAAGGGGGCGGAACCAATATCCGAGCCCAAGCAATGTGAAGAGTGGCTGGAGCATGGGCTGCGAATCGTGGCGCCAGCTCAGCAACAGAGCCGCTTTGCCGCCGCAGCCGGATACGATGGCGCATTGACGCTGCTTGGTTATGAGCTGCTCGAAGTGATGGCGGGGTTCAATCTGCTGCTGGATGTCTCTGCCATGTCGGAACGCGCCATGGCTGCCGCCATTGAGCGCTACGAAGGTCCCATCATCGCCAGCCACGCCAATCCACGATATTTTCATGATAGTCCGCGCTGCCTATCCGACGAGATCATCCGTCGGCTGGCAGAGCGCGATGGGGTGATCGGCATCATGGTGTATAATCAATTTTTGAAGCAGGATTGGCATCCCAGCGATCCCAGGCGTCGCGTTACCGTATCTAACTGGGTGGACGCGGTTGATTATGTTTGCCAGCTGACTGGCTCGGTCGATCATGTTGGTTTGGGTAGCGATATCGATGGCCTTCCCAGCTACCAGTCGCTGCCGGAGGAAATTGATACAGCCAGCGATTTATGGCTGTTGCGGAGGGCACTGCTGGAACGTAGTTTTGGAATAGATGAGGTGGCTGCTATTTTAGGCGGCAACATGCTGCGCAAACTGAGACAATCTTTGCCGGATGGATAAGCATTTATGTGGCGTTTCGCACAGGTAGGCATTGCCTTAGGCGCATTAGGCGCGATGATTTGCCTGATGGGCTTGTTCCCCGGCGTCACCGGCACCGAGCTTTCCGTCGGCATCGGATTGGTGCAAGTTGTGATGGTGCTCTTTGGTTACAGCTTGCTGATCTTCGGCGCCCTGATATATCTAAAATACACCTTCTATCACGAGGTGCCAGCGACGTTGAGCCAACAGATTGGCACGCGCTTGGCATTGACGGGCATCTTGTTCGCCGCGCTGGCTGGGTTGGCGGATATCCTCGGTTTCGGCACCCATATCCGTGACGATGTCGGCGATATCTTCTTCGGTCAACTACAGATGATTGGCATCCTCGCCAGCTTCTGTCTTTCGTCCTTTGGCGTATTGTTGTATGTGCTATCGGGCAAACACCTGGCGCGTAACGCTCCTTTGGAGGCGCTTAGCGAAAGGGTCGCCGGCGTCGATGACACCAGCGAAATCCTGCTTGCTGAATTGGAAGATGGCAACTGAGCGTCGGCAGGCGGCGAAGATGATGCCACTACGATGCTCATTAGCGCAGCCAAAACAAAGGGACAGCGGTGCGAAATAAAGCTCCCAAGCTGCTTTATGTGGTGAATATTCCGCGATTCTTCTTGTCGCATCGCTTGCCCCTGGCGCAGGCAGCGCAGGAGGCTGGTTTTGAGGTTCATGTCGCTACTGCGGGAGCCGACCTAGCGGCGCTGGAGCGTATCAAAGCTCATGGTTTCCCCTGCCACCCCCTAGCTCTGAGCCAACATGGCATCAACCCGCTAGCTGAACTGCGTACTTTGCTGGCGCTGTGGCGACTATACCGGGAGCTCAAGCCAGATCTGCTGCATCATATCAGCATCAAGCCAGTGCTCTATGGCGGAATAGCAGCCCGGCTGAGTGGATGCCGCGCTGTTATTCATACGATGAGCGGTTTGGGATATGTCTTCGTCAATGAGGACTTCAAAGCCAAGGCGCTGGCTCTGTTAAGCCGCCCGGCTTTTAAGCTGGCGCTGGGAGCTGCTGGTACAAGAATGATTTTCCAAAACCCGGACGATCGCCAATGGTTTGTCGAACGAGGTCTGATCGGGGACGAAAAGACCGTCCTAATCCGTGGTTCGGGGGTTGATGAGCAGCGTTTTAACCCGCAGGCTGAGAATCCAACCGGTCCGCCGGTGGTGCTTTTTGCCGGGCGCTTATTGTGGCAGAAAGGCATCGGCGACTTCGTGGAAGTAGCGCGTCGATTGAAAGACCAGGCGGTCTTTCGCGTGGTTGGCTATGAAGAAGCCAGCAGCCCGCTCAATGTATCCGCCAGTCAATTGCGCGCCTGGCATGAAGAAGGTTTGATCGAATGGCTGGGCAAACAAGACGACATGCCACAAGTCTATGCCGATAGCCATATCGTCTGCTTGCCATCGACCTATGGCGAAGGCGTACCGAAGGTCTTAATCGAAGCCGCGGCTTGTGCCCGCCCTTGCGTCACTACCGACACACCGGGCTGCCGAGAAATTGTGCATGATCAAGTAAATGGTTTGCTGGTGCCGGCGAATGATACCGAAGCGCTCACAAGAGCTGTCAAGCGGCTGATCGACAATCCAGCGATGCGGCGGACAATGGGCGCGAAAGGCAGAGAAATCGTGCTGGAGGGCTTTAGCCTGCGGCAAGTGTTGGAGGAGACGATCGCCCTTTACCGCGCGCAGTTGCCGGGGGACCCTTCAAGGTGAGCTGAATTGGGCTGTCATGGTGGATTGGGCGCAAATCGGCGGTCCCTCCGGCGGATAGCTCCAAGTTTGTCTCAGGTTCGCCCGCTCTGCCATATCGAGGAATTCGCGATAAATCCTCAGTAGACCGTCACAATCGCCACGGATTTCCGCCGATTGTCCTTGCAAGAACCAGCATTCCAACTGTCGATCTGTAATAGCGATATCTTGTTCTTGCTGCAAGCGGGTGCAGTGATGAAAAGTTACCTGCGCTTGTTCATAATCGCCGCCCAGATAATACTCTCGTCCCAACTGGTACCAGCCATCGTAGCCATCCGGCAGCAAGGCTGTCACCTCGCCACAATAACGCAGGGCGCTGCTGTGTTCCCGCAATCTGCTAGATAAGTCACAAAGCCGCATGCGCACTTTGACATTGCCTTCGTCCAATGCCAGGATGCGATAATAAGCGACGGTGGCGCGGTCGATATCGCTGATCTGCTGGGCATAGTGCGCCAACTCAAAATGTAGCGGGATTAGCTTGCCACTGATGCTGATGGACCTTTCCAGTTCGGCAATCGCCGCCTGATAATCGCCACGATCGCCGTGGGCAATTGCCAGGGCACGATGGCTCTCAAGCTGGTAAATCCCCAGCTGCGAGGCCAATTCAACGCTGCGCCAGGCTTCACGCAGAGCCGCATCAAAAATACCTTGGCCGCCATAAGAGAGCGATAGCACGATGCGCGCCAACACATGATCTTGCGAACGTTGGATGACCCGCAAGGCAATGCGTCCGGCTTCTTCCGGGGAATCGTTGGCAAGCAGGGCATAAGCGTGTGCCGCCTGCATATTGAGGTTGCGCGGTAACGCTTGAATGGCTTCACGACTGATTTCTAGCGCCAGAACCCGGTCCGCCTCGCGATGCACCTCGCTGTAACTGCGATAAATTAGGGAGCGGATCAGCAATTCATAAGCCGCTTCATCGCTGCCATCGCGTTCCAGGATCTGCCCAGCATAGGCGATAGCCGTCCCCAATTGCCCCCCATCCAGGGCAGCTTGGGCGACAGCCAGATCTACCGTCATCCGCTGTGGACGGGCGAGATTTAAGCGCTGCCCGATCCAGTTGCGTCCCAAAACAACTACAGCCAGCGCTACAGTAATCAAGACAAAAAGAGGTACGCAGCCACGTGCGCGATGCGAAGGTGGTCCCAATAGACCAACCGTATTGCGCGAAATCTTCATATGTAAGCAGGACTCGGGGTGCGGCGAATATTTAGTGAACTACTGATTGAAGTTTACCCTACAGTGGATATATGCGCTGGCGGTCACAACCCGAATTTATCGTTCCCAGCCGATGGCGCAATTTGCGGCTTTCATCCAGCAGCCCAGCTAGCCTCCCAAGGCTGCCGCTTTATGCGCTGCGCGAACAGGCTGCGGCAGACGATATTTCGGCGTGCAAGATAAGATCAATTCGATGGCGCTATCGATTTCAGCGAGATGCCCGACAGAGATATAAACCGGCTTCACATTGTCACGGCTGCGCAAGACGATGCCAAGCTGTTCGCCCCGATAGCGCAATATGCTGCGGCTCCCTTTTTGGGCGGTCGGTTCATCATATTCGCCGATAAAATGCGTTTTGCCGCAGCCGATGGTCGGGCATTGCAGCCACAAACCAAGATGAGCGGCGATACCCATTTTGCGCGGGTGGATTTGCCCCATGCCATCAAAGATGAAGACATCCGGCTGGTTGCGCAATTGCCGTAAAGCTTCGACAAGCACAGGTCCTTCGCGGAATGCTAGCAAGCCCGGGATATAGGGATAACTTGTCTCTTGTTGGGCACGGACAGTTTCGATGATTTCCAGCTCGGGATAACGCATGACAACTATGGCCGCGCGCGAGTGTTTGTGCTTGACGCTGACATCAACGCCAGCCACGGTGCGGATCTTTTCCAACTCCAGAGGGGCATCATTGATTAGCGAGGGAGCCAGTTCATTCTGCAGGGCGATAGCTTCTGCAGGGTGCAAGTCCCATTGATGCAACTGGCGGATCTTCATTTGTCGCTGACGGAGGATTGAACAGATTGAACAGGCGGCACGCTACATTTCCAAATAATCGCGCAGCTGCCGGGAGCGGGTTGGATGGCGCAATTTGCGCAGCGCTTTGGTTTCGATCTGGCGGATGCGTTCGCGGGTGACACCGAAATAATGCCCGACTTCTTCCAGGGTATTATCCTGCCCATCGAGCAAACCGAAGCGCATCTCCAGCACCTGCCGTTCCCGCTCGCTCAGCACGCCCAAAGCGGATCGGATTTGTTCTTTCAGCAATTGACGCCCGGCCGCATCGACGGGACCGGGTATGTTTTCGTCGGGGATAAAATCGCCAAGTTGGCTGCTGTCTTCTTGCCCAACCGGCATTTCCAGGCTCATCGGTTCTTGGCTGATCCGGATGATTTTGCGGACTTTTTGGGTAGCGCGGCGCAATTTGCGGTTCAAAGCCGGGTCGAGGGGTTCGCCACTTTGCTTCTGTTGTTTGATGGCGACGCGTTCATCATCGGAGAGGAAATCCATTTCCAAGGCGATTTGTTCTGTTTTTGGTTCCGCGCCCAGCTTTTGCAAGAGGTCTCGTTGGACGCGCATCATGCGGTTAATCGTCTCCACCATGTGCACCGGGATACGAATAGTACGCGCCTGATCGGCGATAGCGCGGCTGATCGCTTGGCGAATCCACCAAGTGGCATAGGTGCTGAACTTGTAACCTTTGGTATGGTCAAATTTATTGACCGCTCGCAACAAGCCAATATTGCCTTCTTGAATCAGATCGAGAAAGCCAATACCGCGCCCCATATAGCGTTTCGCCACGCTGACCACCAGGCGCAGATTGGCTCGCGTGAGATCTTCCGAAGACATGGCAGCATGCTGTTCAACTTGTTCTTGCTGTTGCTTCGCCAGGCTAATCGGGTCGACGGTGTCTTCGATCCAGCTATCGAATTCTGGCGCAGATGGCATTTCCTCCGTCCGCAGAAAATAGTGGTGCATCTGCCATTGATGCTCGAAGGGAAAGAGAAAGAGCCCGTGAACGACCTGGAAAAAAGCCTTTGCCAACTTTGTCCATTCTTCATCCTTGCCCCAATTTCCCTGGGTCAGGTAACGGCGGATATATGAATCAGCGCTGCGATCCCAATTGCGCGTGACTTCCTGCACTTCCGATAGGATCTTTTGGAAATCGGGCAGCTCCGTATCACAATTTGTCGCGGCATCTTTCAACCTGCCCCAATCTTCCCGCAGGCGCATAAAGGCAAAGCGCTCCACATCGAGATAATCCGGTTGTGGAGCTTCTCCCTCCGTCGAATGATTATCCAGGCTCATCAATTCATCACGCAGCGATTCCAGATGGCGTTCGGCGGCAATCTGCATGCTCAGCCACATTTCCCGGTTGTTATCCAACAAAGGGACTTGGCCGATCTCTTTCAAGTACATGCGGACGGGATCGTCGGATAGCGGCAAGCTTTCGCTCTCGGTTTCCCCGGTCTCGTCTTGGTCGAGCTTGGCAGCATCTGTATCTGTATCTTCATAACCACGACGGCGCCGCGCTTCTATCCCACCCCGCACAGGATCTTCATCGCTGTCATCGTAGTTGATGTACGTTCGGATTCCGCTATCCACATCTGACGTCATTTGTCATACCTCATCAGGAAATCGATGCTTGCGGCAATGTTTGAGAGTTTTGGCTGGCTGCCAGGTTGATCCGCAGTTTTGCCTGCATCGAGAGCAAGATCTTGCTGTTGAGGGAGCTCTGATGCATCGGATCGCTATCGGTGGCCGATTGAGCTTCTTCCTGCAAATACTGCATTTCCACCCGCTCGTTTTCCAGCCGCGCCAGGCGCAATTGCAGCGCGCTGTTTATCAATTCATCGTAGAGCCGATCTTGTTCATCTTGTGAGGAGAAACCACGCCTGCTGATCTTATCCTGGCGTTTTCTTGTTATATCGTGCAAATCCACTTCAAAGTTTCCCCTGATTGTTTGGTCAACCGCGCCGGGTTCCGTATTGAGCAGCGCCTTATAAGTCGCCTCAAATTCGCCATCCAGAGCGTTGGCGAGATAATCATGTGGATCCAGGTCGTCCTGCGCAATGGAATCCAACAACTGCGCCATCAGCACGCGATATTGGCTATGGGTGAAATCTTCGGCGCTCAATTCTTGCAGCGGTCCTTGCAGTAGTTGCTCATCATTGCCAGCCAGCTCACGCAATTTGCGATTGACTTGGTAGAGCCGGTCAGGCTTGCGCAACAAGAGGCTGAGGCAATACGATTCAATTGCCCGTTTGAATGGTATCTTTGTCGGCGCTGAACTTTCGCCACCCGCGGGAAGATTATGCGAGCCCACCTTGTCCGGTGGCGCCAAATCATGTTCGTTGTCCCAATATTCGGGCGGCAACTCCGGCGGCAGCGCAGGTCTGGGAGTATTCTCACTGGGCAAAGCCTGCACCCATGCCAGCAATTCGCGTTCACCAAGGCGGAGGCGCCTCGCCAATTTTTGGATATTTTCCCGCTGGTAGAGATTATCTTCCGAGACTAGCAGAATTGGCAAGACCCGCTGCGCCACTGCCTGCCGCTCTTGCAAACTTGAATCCGCCGTCAAACTGGCGGTCTCCAGCGCAATGACAAAATCCGCTATGCTTTGCGCCTCTTCCACCAAGGCGGACCAGCCTTCGGGCGTTTCCCGCAGGTAGTCGTCCGGGTCCTTGCCCGTTGGTATCTGCAAGATGCGTATATCGACGGAGAGTTTGCCAGCATAATCTTGGGAAAGTGTTTGGCGCGCGACATCCAAGCTACGCCGGGTGGCGTTCTGCCCGGCTTGGTCGGAATCCAGCGCCAGCACGATTTTCTTGGCATGCCGCGGGGCGAGCAAGCGAATCTGCGGCTCGGTCATGGAGGTGCCCATTTGCGCCACTACATTGAGAAAGCCAGCTTGGTGTGCTTGGATCACATCCAGGTAGCCTTCGGCGATCACTGCGGTGTCACTGTCTCGTATGGCTGCTTTAGCGCGATCCAAGCCATAGAGCAGACGGCTCTTATCAAAGAGCGCGGATTGTGGCGAATTGATGTATTTCGCTGTATCAGAGGGATCCAGCGCCCGCCCACCAAAACCAAGCACCCGCCCGCTATCATCGCGGATGGGGATGATCAAGCGATTGCGAAAGCGATCGTAGACTCTGCCATTTTCATTGCGCACCACCAAGCCAACTTCGACAATGTCATCATCGTCATAGCCGAGATCCCGCAGCGATTGCAGCATGAAATCCCAACTGGAGGGGGCATAACCAAGCTGGAAGTTCTCGATGGTCTCATCAGTTAAACCACGTCCGTCACGGACATATTCCAAGACAGCTTTCGCCGGCGGGCGCTGTAGCTCTCGCTGATAGAATTCTGTAGCCGCCGCCAGGATAGAGCGCAGCCGTTCCAGCCGATCGTTGAGCGACTTTTGCGCCGGCGTTTGCGGGCGGAGTTCCAAGCCAGCTTCCGCCGCCAATTCCCGCAGCGCTTCCCTAAAATCCCAACCATGCTTCTTCTGCGCGAAAGTGAAGAGATCCCCACCTTCGGCACAGGCGCCAAAACAGTGCCAAGTCTGGCGTTCGGGATTCACCACAAAAGACGGGGTCTTTTCGTTATGGAAGGGACAGCAAGCTTTGTAATTGCGCCCCGCTTTTTTCAGTTCGGGCACGTGGCGCTGTACATAGCTGACGATGTCAATCCGAGATTTGATCTCATCCGTTACTGACATGGGGAGATCTCCACGGTGTAGTCGAAACAAGATTATAGCTGCCGAATGACACTTCTACCATAGGTCGATGCCTTTAATGAGTTCTGTGTGCTTAAGACTGACTATACGGGCGGTCGTTGATGTCCGCAACTTGCTGGGAGGTCGCGTTGTCCCCCTCCAGCCCGGCAACAGGCGGGAAGGCAGCATTAGAAGTTATCCAACTCGCTGAGATCAGCGCGTCCCGCTTGCATTTTACTGATTCGTTGTAGCAGCGCAATACGATTGCCCCGCAGTTTTTCATCCTCGGCATGCACCAATACGTTGTCGAAGAAAACAGTGATGGCTGGTTGCAGCGGCTCAAAGGCGCACAGGAAACCGCCTACAGTATCTGCCTCACTAAGAGACGAAGCCGCAGACTCCATCAGATGGTACAACTGCTGCTCATGCGCATCATGCAACAATGCGGGGTCGAGTTTCCGCTGCGTTTCAGAGCGGGTGATGCGCACACAACGGGCGAAACTATCGAGGATAATTTCCCAATTCTCTCGTTGCACCCAGTCGGAAAGTTCCCGAATCCCCCGCTGGGCGAGGACTGGGTTATGCGCTTGCTGCTTGAGCACGGCGCGGATGACATCCCGCGGATAAACATCGCCAAGCCAATTTTCGAAACGCCCTGTGATAAATTCGAGTAGCTGCGCTTTCAGCTCTGCGCTCACCTCAACTGGCTGCTTCTTTGCCACCAGAGCGATCGCTTGACGCAAATCAACGGCGATCTCGGCATCCAGCAGAATCTGTAGCAGGCCCAGCGCGGCCCGCCGCAAGCCATAGGGGTCCGAGGTAGATTTGGGCGCCAAGCCGACAGCGAATAATCCCACCAGGCTATCCAGCTTATCAGCGATCGCGAGCAGGCGCCCCCCAGCGCTGCCGGGCAATTGATCGCCAGCGCCACGCGGCAGCCAGTGTTCATAAATCGCGTTGGCGATCTCTGGAGCGATACCTTGATTCAGCGCGTATCGACGCCCCATAATGCCTTGCAGCGAAGTCATCTCCACCACCATCTTGGTGGCCAGATCGGCTTTGCCGACCTGTGCCGCTTCTTCAGCGATATTGATATCGGCGGCGGCAAAGCCAAGCAACTCGCCCAGCTCGCCGACAGTCGCGGCGACACGGTCATTCTTCTGCCGCATCGAACCCAACTCCGCCTGGAAGGTCAAAGTATCCAGACGCGGCAGATAAGCTCGCAACGGCTTTTTGATATCCGCCTCATAAAAGAATTTGGCATCGGCAAAGCGGGCGCGCAAGACCTGCTCGTTGCCATGGATGACCTTGTCCAGATGCTGTTTATCGCCATTGCGCACGCCGATGAAATAATTCAGCAGCTGCCCTTGATTGTCTTCAATGGAGAAGTAACGCTGATGTTTGCGCATCACGGTTGATAGAACATCATCCGGCAGTTCGAGATATTGCGGGTCAAACTCACCGAGGAAGGCGGTGGGTGCTTCCACCAGGTTGGTCACTTCATCGATCAATCGCATTCCAAATTGGGAAGAACCATGGAGCCTTAAACCAGAATCATCTTGCCACAATTGCTCGATCTGAGCTTCAATCGCCGCTTGACGCTCAGCAGCATCCAAGATGATCCCCTGCGATTTAATTGCAGCGAGATAAGATTGCGCATCCCTGAGTGGCATTTCCGGCGAACCATATGGGCGCAAGCCACGGCTAACATTGCCACTTGCCAGACCCGCGAACTCAAAGGGAATGACGAGCTCGCCAAAAAGCGCCACGATCCAGCGAATCGGGCGGGAGAAGGCAACGCCCGTTTCGTTCCAGCGCATCGACTTTGGGAAATGCAGCTCAGCCAGGAATTGAGGGATCGCTTCCGCCAGAGCTTCAGTTGCTGGACGCCCGGGATTACGCACCAAGGCGGTAACATAGCGTCCCCCGTCAATTTCCTGCACTTGCAAATCGGCGACATCCACTCCCTTGCCCCGGGCAAATCCCAAGGCAGCGCGCGTCGGCTGTCCAGCTTGATCAAAGGCACGGTCGGCTGGCGGACCCTTTGCCAGAAATTCTTGGTCTTGTTGCCGCGGTTCCACTTGCCGGGCGATGATGACAATACGCCGCGGAGTGCTGTAAACTTCGAGCTTCCCATATTCCAAATGCAAATCAGCAAACAAAGCGGGCGCCTTTGCCTCTAATTGTTGCAGCGCTTCCGTCACATCATCCGCTGGCATTTCCTCGGTGCCGATTTCGATTAAGACATCGCCCGCTTGTGATGGTGGAGCGGGCAAATTCCCCGCTTGTTGCATCGGAGATCCACGCCATTTTTTCGCCATTTTTCGCAAGGGATAGCCGAGGGCTTCACGTTTTGCCACATACTCGCTGGCGATGCTGCGTGTCATCTCGCGCATGCGGCGGAAGTAATTGGCTCTTTCGGTGACGCCAATGGCGCCGCGGGTATCGAGCACGTTGAAGAGGTGGCTGCACTTGAGCACATAATCGTAAGCGCTGATTAGCGCATCGCCTTCCAGGGCTCGTGCATATTCGCGCTCGTAAGTATCGTAGACTTGCTTCAAGGCAGTGACATCGGCCACATCAAAATAATAACGACAATGTTCGATTTCGTCGTTGAGCATGACATCGCCATAATTGACGCCATCGAGCCAATCGATCTCCCAGGCGGATTCTTTATCCTGCAAAGCCAATACGATGCGCTCAATCCCATAGGTGATTTCGACGCTGACTGGCTGCAGATTAAAGCCACCAGCTTGCTGAAAATAAGTGAATTGTGTGATCTCCTGCCCATCCAGCCAGACTTCCCAACCCAAGCCCCAGGCGCCTAGTGCTGGCGATTCCCAATTGTCCTCGACGAAACGGATATCATGCTCGCGCTGGTTGATACCAAGCGCCTCCAGCGATGCTAGGTATAGCTCTTGGGGATTGCCGGGATCCGGCTTGAGGATGACTTGATACTGATAGTATTTTTGCATGCGATTGGGGTTCTCGCCGAAGCGACCATCATCGGGGCGCACGCTGGGCTCAACATAAGCGACGCGCCAAGGCTCGGGACCTAGCACGCGCAAGGTGGTGGCAGGATTGCCCGTGCCAGCGCCGACCTGCACATTGTAGGGCTCCCAAATCAGGCAGTCTTGCGCCGCCCAAAAATCATGCAATTTCAAGATGACCTGCTGAAAACTCAAAGCTGTTGTCATGCTGCTTCCTGACAGTCCGCTTGCGAATAATGACAACTGTATTATAAGAGCGAAAAGGTCAAATAACGAGAGCGGTAGCTGAATTGGTGGAGGCTAATCCCCATTAATCCCCTCTTCAGGACTAGCCCAGGCTGTTGCATCGATTTGAAGACCTTAGCCAGATGGTTCGGCTTGCACCTCGGCTTCCGGCGCTTTGATGAAATCGTCCTGGCTAATCGTGCTGAAGGCGCTCAATACCGTGTCCCGCACCAGCACATAATATGGCTCAGCGGAGGACTTGAGCACGACCCCGTCTTCCAGCTCGGCGCCGAAGCTCAAAGTATAGCTCTTTTCGCTGAATTGGAGTTCTGGGTCAGCAGCTTCGGTTTCAGTTGTTTGATCATCGTCGGCGTTGTCGTCTTCGGTTTCCAATGTTGCTGGTTCTTCAGCTTCGACCAGCTGACGATAGCGCACTTCAACGATGACTTGCGGTTCTGCCAAAGCGAATTCATCCAAGGCTTCCAGCCCCAGCGGCTCAACCATGCGAATAGTCGCCGCATTGCGCAGGATGCCCGGAATCTTAGTATCTTCCAAGGTTTCGTCGGCGGGCAGATCGGTATAGGTCCAGTTATCATCGATGCGCAGTAGGGTGAAGCTGCCCTGGGCGTTTTGCACAGTGACCTCGAGCAGGTCATCCTGTGACAGGTTGACATAGTTGGCATCGATCCAGGTTGAGATCTGGGTCGAAAGTTCCCAGGAGTTCAACCCGATGCCCAGGTAGACATTGTCTTCACCGGCACGACGAACATAGACATTGTCAACGCCGCCGCTGCCGCCGAGGTAGAGGGTTTGGCTCGAGTCGCCATTTTCGAGCGTGATCTTTCGACGGAAGTCATCGTCCTTGACCTCGAGCCGGGCGAAGTTGGCGGGGTTGGATGCGACCAGGCGGCTGGTATTCATGCCAGCGATTTTGCCCAGGATCTCTTCCACCTTCTCGCTATTGATGGGGAAATCATCGGCATTGGGCAAGACCCAGCCATCAGCGGCGCGGGCGAAGATCACCTCATTATCCAAGTCGTCCACAATGGTGACGCGCTCAATCTCGTCGGTGGAGTTGCCGGACCAGATCGCTTCGATCTGCCGTGACTCGCCGCCCCCCGTCAGCAAGACCAAAATAGCGAGCAGCACAACTTGAAGGATCAACAATAGTGCCAGGAAAAGATTGCTGCGGTTCAACATCAGGCTTCTCCTTTGTTGGTATCGGCTGGGGCATCAGCTGGCGATGGTGAGATCAACTGAAGCGGTTGTTCGGCACGGCGCTGCAGCTGCCAGACCACAGCGATAATGACCAAGCCCAAGATAGCGACCGCATAATTGATGATGACCCATTGGTTTTGTGCGGCGGAGCTGATCGGCGGCAGAATACGCGCCACAGTGCCGCGGCTGCGAATCCCCGCCAGCGAGACATCTTCAGTGAACCAGTCGATGGCGTTGGCGATCAATTGCAGGTTACTGACGAAACGATCGCCGCCGAAGTTGGCTGAAATCTGATAAACATTGTCATTCACGAACTCCGAGCTGCCGAGTACGATCAGGCGGGTGTTATCTGGCGAGCGCTCAATCAAGCCGATAGTAGCGCTTGCTTCCGCTTCTTCAGTCGCCTCTTGTCCCTCGTCCTGCGCTAGCTCAAAAGGGGAATCCCGGTCGATGAAGAAGCTATTGAATGAGCCCTCAACCGCCAGCGCCAGCGTGTAGGATTGCAGGTCTTCGCTGAGTGGGAAGCCAAACTCGGGATACAATTCCAGATCCGGCTGCGGGTTGGCATCCTTGCTTTCCCAGGCGGAATCGCTGGAGCGAATCAAGCTGCTGACCTGGGCATCCGCCAATATGGTTTCGTCAATTGTCAAGGGCGATGCCCAATTCATGGTCGCCAGCGGCAAGCTATTGACCACGGGGCTGTCGGCATCCAGCGCGTCCGGGCGCACATCGACAAAATACGGATAATCCAGCGCTTGAATCTCGGTGACAACCATATCGCCGAGGTCGCGCTGCACTTGCAGGGGGAATGGCGCATTCTGGTAATCCATCACCAGGCTGTCTTCAATGATGATGCCATAGCTCTCCAGAAGTTCCTCGATACCGTCTTCGTTGACATCGAGCAAGAGTGTGCCAGCGTAGGGGTCGATACCAAGGCGGTAATGCCCGCCCGCCACGATGACGGAGCCACCGCGCATGATATATTGGTCGATGGCATAACGCTGCAAGTCGGTCAGATTGTGAGGCGCGACCAGAATCAGAACATCAATATCCGGCGGGATGCGCCCGTCTTCCAGGGTCAAGCGGCGCAGTTCATAAGCTTCGCGCAGGGTATCTTCCAGGATGCTGTATTGTTGCAGGCTCGGTATCTGCTGACCAAATTGATCGACAGTCTGTGGCGGCGGCGTCCATAAGCCGACCACTTTGAGAAAACCGGAGGCAGAACGCTTCAAGGCAGATTCGATGGCGTTGCGGATCTCGGCTTGACTGAGCTCGCCAGCGGGATAGATCACTTGAATATCATCGCCCGCCTCGACGACCAGATGCAGATAGAAGGTATCCAAGGAGAAGAAGCTGGTCGCCACTGGTTGAATCTGGTAACGATCGAAGAGTTCCTGCTCGCTGATTGTCGCATCCGGCGCCGACATGTCGACGACTTCAAAGACCAGCGATTGAGGATTGGCTGTGGCGATCTCGTCAGTCACATCCTGCAGCGTCTGGCTGACTTCGGTCATCTGCTCGGGAACAGTGGCGGATGACAGATAGAGCGTCAGTTTCGCCGGCTTCTGCAAGAAGGCCAATACCGCCTCCAAGCTTTGGAAGCCATAAACGGCGCGTTGAATACTGCTGGTCAAATCATATTCCAGGTTACGCAGGCGGACTTCAATACCCAGTGGCGAATCAAGCACTTCGATCAGATTGGAGAAGTGCAGCGTCGCCGTTTGATCACCATAGGCAATCAGCAGATCGAAATAAACATTGATCAGCGAGACACCACCGCGATCGTTGATTTGCAAGGGAGTCGGGCGGATGCCATGGATCTGGTTCGCCTCGCGCTCCATTTCCGGGTTGGTCAAGGGATCGACGAATTCCAGCTGCAGTTTGCCATCGGCAGCCTGTTGGTATTCCCGCAGCGTGTCTTTGATGCGCGGCACCAACGGCGCGAGCAGCGGATGGCTCTCTTCACTGAAATAACCGCGGATCAGCAAAGGCTCTTGCAAGCTGCCGAGGAGGTTCCTGGTCACATCGGACAAGCTGTATTCGCTGTTCTGCGTCAGGTCCAGCCGGGCGGCGCTGGCGGAAGCGATCAGCAAATTGAATACCAGCAAGTTTAAGCCGATTAATACGATGCTAATGCGGCCATTGAGCCGATGCGAGAATAGATGCCGGCCGCTGCTCCAGCGTTTGCTATCCAGTGACAGCATGTTCAAGCCCAGGAAGAAGATGGTCAAAGACAGGTAATATGCCAGGTCACGGAAATCGATGACGCCGCGCTCGATACTTTCAAAGCGGCTGCCGGTGCCGAATTGGCGCAACAAGTCGCCCATGGCGGTGCCGAATAGATCGGTGACCACTGGCGACCCCACAGCTTGAAACAAGCCACAAATGAGCGCCGTGCCGATCAGCGCGACCAGTTGATTATCGGTCCGCGATGAGACGAAGAGACCGATGGCGATATAACTCGATGCCAACAAGAGCGACGCTAGATAGCCGCCGATGACGGGTCCCCAATCGAGATTGCCCAAGGAAGCCACCGTCACTGGCAAGAAGAAGGTCAAAACCAGCGCAAGAGCAACCAAAGCCAAAGCCGACAAGAATTTGCCGCCGACCAATTCGATCAGGCGTACCGGCATCGTCAGCAGCACCTGCAGATTGCCGCTTTCTTCTTCGCGGCTCCATTGGTGCATGGTCAACGCCGAGACCAAGAAGATCATCAACAGGGGCATCCATTCAAACAAAGCGCGCACATCGGCGATGCCGCGGGCGAAAAACGAATCCACCCAGAAAAAGACGAACAAGGTCAAGACCAGGAAAACGCCGACGAAAATCAGCGCCATGGGGGAACCAAAATAGAGCTTCAGCTCTTTGCCGGTGATCGCGAGTGTCTTCTTCATCCTATTCATCCTAAGCTCCTAGGCTGTGGTGGCTAGCTGATTAAAGAAGGTTTCCAAGGTGACCGTATCGCGGCGCAACTCGCGCACTGCCCAATCTTGGTCGCGGGCGATGGCAAAGATCGCCGGCGTGATGTCGGATGAGCCACTGATGCGCCAGGCGGGGTAGTCATCAGCAGAGCGGATGGCTTGTATCTGCGTGATGCCATCCAAACCAGCCAGAGAGCTTTCCACGCCCTCCGTCTCCCGCTGCAAAACCAAGGTGGCATTATTACTGAGGCTCAGTTCTTGCAAGCGTTGATCTGCCTTGACTTCGCCATTGATGATGATAATCACGCGATCACAGATGGCTTCCACTTCCGACAAGATATGCGAAGAGAATAAAATGGTGCTATGCCGTGCCAGGGATTTGATCAATGCCCGGATTTCGACAATCTGCGTAGGATCCAAGCCAACAGTTGGTTCATCAAGGATGAGAAATTGCGGTTTGTGCAAGATCGCCTGCGCCAAGCCTAACCGCTGCCGCAAGCCCTTGCTCAAAGAAGAGATGGGCCGCGTCAGATAATCTTGCAAGCCCGCGCCATAGACCGCCTCAGATAAAAACGGGATGAAATTGCTCGCCGCCAGATTACGCAATTCAGCGATCATGGTCAAATAAGCCTGCACCGACAGCTCAGGGTAAAGTGGCGTATTTTCTGACAAGTAACCGATTTTGGCTTGCACGGCATGCAAATCGCTCAAGACATCTTTGCCATCGATTTCGACCGAGCCCGCGTCCGGATGCAGGTAGCCGGTGATGATCTTGATGGCAGTTGACTTGCCGGCGCCATTGGGACCCAGCAAGCCCACAATCTCGCCCGGCTGGATATCAAAGCTGACGCCGCGCAGCGCTTGGATATTGCCATAGCTTTTGGTGATGTTATCCACATGGATCATCAGCGAACTCCTTTCTCCTTCTCAATCATCCGCGCTCGGCTTAGGCGAAGCATCTCTAAAGACGTTTTCATCAGCCCACCATCATAGACAATGAATATAAGAAGTTTATCTGAAATCTTTAAACAGACTGTAAAATTTTTTTGGCTCAGGCAGGAAGAACTTCGACGCGGGTTTCCGCCAGAATTTCACGATAATGGCTGGCGTTGAATTGGGCGCCACCGGCATATAGCGCATTGACCGTGCCAGCCGCCACGCCGGAGCGCAAGGCTGCGGCATAATCGGCGCCATTCGCCAGAGCTGTGACAATGCCGGCGTGCAAGCAGTCGCCACTGGCGATGGGGTCGACTGGCTGGATTTTGGGCGGCTGGCTTTTCAGGACCAACTGGTCTGTCACCAGCAGCGCCCCTTCCGCGCCCAGCGATACCACCACCAGCCGAATACCATCCGCGATTAGCCCTTGCGCCACCGAGACAATATCCGCCACCGTATCCAGCGGAGCCGCCAAGGCAGCGGCAATTTCCTCGCGATTCACCTTGATGGCATAGGGTCGCGCTGCGATAGCGTTTTCCAGCGCGATCTTGCTGCTATCGACCCAGATCTGCTTTTTCATGGCGTTAATCCGCGCGATCAAATCGGCCGGCGCATCAGCGGGCGCGCCAGTCGGCAAGCTGCCACAGAGGCAAATTCTGCTGACGTCATCCCGTTCCGCCACCTGGCAGATATCGTCCGCCAGCGCTGTCCAATCCGCCGGGCGAATCAAGCCTGATTCGTTGATCACGGTGGAGTTGCCATCCGGCGGCGCAATGATGGTGCAAGTACGGGTTTCGCCAGCGAAGAAAGTCCATTGCGCCTGATAGCCAGCCTCAGCCACCATGGCGGCGATCATGCGCCCGGTATGCCCACCGAGCAAACCCATCGCCAGCGCTTCGCCACCCAGGATATGCACAGCACGCAGCACATTTAAGCCCTTACCGCCCGGCACCGCTATGGCACGGGGGATGCGCGAGATCTGACCTATAGCGAAATCTGGCACCACCAGCGTGCGATCCAGAGCGACATTAGGGGTGACACAGACAATCGTCTCTCGCTTCATAAGTTCGCCTTCAACAGACCTCGCTAGCTTAGGCTCTGGCAGACCATACACCAGCGCTGTCGCAGTAGCAAGACGACGCTTTTCCGACGGGGGCGTGCTTTGGCTATGCCGACCTGCAGCCAGCGGCTAGAATACGTGATAAGGTTCGAAGACAACAGAGAAACTTGGGATGGGCGATGGCGGCATTCGGCCGGCTGGATATCCATTTTGCCGATGGGCACAGCGAAACGTGGACTTTGGAGGGCGATGAAATCTCGGTCGGCAGCGCGGCGGGGAATAGCATTCAAATCGCCGACGAAGCGATTTCCGCTTATCATCTGCGCTTAAGTCATCAACAGGGCATCGTCCATTTGACCGATCTGGGTTCGACGGGTGGCACCTGTCTCGATGGCTTGCGTATACCCGCGCATCGTCCCCAGCGCTTGCCCGAGGCTGCCTATATTCAGATTAGCTCACTGCGCCTCATGTATTATCAGCGTAGCGATAGTCCGACGGAAGCGATGCCGGCGATTAGCCACCCTACTCAGCCTCTGCCGATCGGCTTTCGCGCCGCGCTCGATCGTCGGGAAGTGCCCGTCTGGTCCGGCGCCAGCGCCAGCGCCGAGATCAATATCAGCAACCTGGGCGAAGCTGAAGCGCAATTTCACATCAAGACTGATGGCTTGCCCGCTGGCTGGGTCAAAGTCGATCGACCCAGCCTGCGCATCGCGAGCGGGGAAGATAGTAATGTCCGGCTACAAATCAAGCCAAGTCGGCGCCCCGATATCCCGCCGGGAGATTATCCACTCAATATCAAGCTGACCAAGCTAGACAAACCAGAGCGCGTTATTCAGCTCTTACTAATGATCAAGCTAGGAGGTTTCGGCGGCATCAGCCTGGCGTTGGAGCCAGCGTGCATCCCACACAAGGGCAATTTTGCGCTTCATCTGCTCAATCATGGCAATGAAGAGCTGTCATTAAAATTGAGTTCGCAGCAAATCGGAGAGCAGCTCGATCTCCAATTGGCACAGGATAGCATTCTACTAGCGCCCGGGCAGCGTAGACAGGTCACCGGGCGAGCCCGCGCCAAGCGCCGTCCAGCCTGGGGCAGCCCAACGGAAATCCCGATGACACTGCAAATACAAGCGGAGAATGCCAGCGGCTACCAAGTCGCCCTGCCGGGGAGCGTCGCCATCAAGCCGCATTTGTCCTATAGCATGTTGGGCGCTCTCGTCACTTCAATCGCCGTTTCCATCCTTTTATTAAGCGCCCTGCTCTATCAGCCGCCCGAGCCAGCCATCAGCAGCTTCAGCTTATCCGCGTCTCAGGTAGCCCGGGGGACACCAGTCGCGCTGGATTGGGAAGCTGCCGATGCTCTACATTTCGTCATCGAGGTGAATCGAAGTGCGGTGGCTGAGTTGCCCGCGGACGCAAGGCATTTTGTCCTGGGGACGTATGACTATGTTGACCCGATCGATATTGCGCTGATCGCTATTCAGGGGGAAAGCAAAGACATTGAGACCCGCCAATTAGAGGTTTATCAACCGATCACCGTCAACCGCTTTGAGACGAACAAGAACTTCATGCTGCGCAATGTCCGTGGCAGGCTCACCATTGCCTGGGAAGTACGAGGGGCGGTCGCCTTGACTGTTAGCCAGCCGCCTGGCTTTGAGGTCATCAGCGGAACCAGATATGATGATGGGCGCGGGGAATTGGTCTTGCGGGGCACGCCGGCGGATGCTTTTGTTATTGGCTTGAGGGCGGAAGACGAGCTGGGTCAAGTGACCGAGCGGGTGATAGATATCGCGCTGCGGGAGCCAGAATGCACACCCTTGCAAGATGCCCCGCTATATACAGGACCAGATCCGCGCTTTGCCCAAGCGAACATCGCCGTGCAAAATGTGCCCGTTTTGGCGAGGGGGATTGAAGCGAGCAGAGATTGGTTGCAGCTCGAGCTTGCCAGCGGCGCCAGCGGATGGGGCGAGCGCAATAACTTTTATTGTGACGGCTTTGACCCAAGCGCGCTAACTCTGATTAGCGATCTGCCGCCACTGCCGACGCCCAAGCAATCTCCCACCCCCACTGCTGAGCCGTTACCGACAGCCGAAGCCACAAGCACATCATCTTCGACTCCGCCGATAACAGCAGCCGAAGTCGATTCCTAGCTCTCGGTGTCTGGCGGCGTTTAATGTATGGCGCTTCGTCGATTTTCGAATTCAACAAAACCTTGCAATTGTCAGCGGAAATTCTCTGCCGTATAATGCTCCATTCAGTTGTATTGAAGCGATGAGGAAACCAGAGGTTCCATGAGCAACAGACCGCCCGTATATCCTTTCACTGCTATCGTCGGACAAGACATGATGAAACTCGCGCTGATCCTGAATGCGATCGACATGCGAATCGGTGGCGTATTGATTCGTGGCGAACGCGGCACCGGCAAGTCCACCGCGGCGCGCGCCCTGGCTGCCTTGCTGCCAGAGATCGATGTCATTTCGGACTCGCCCTTCAACGATGACCCCAACCATCCCGAATCCTGGTCGGATTTTGCGCGACAAAAATACGGCGATGATGATGAGATCCCGATGGCGCGCCGGCGCATCAGTTTTGTTGACCTGCCAGTCAGCGCCACCGAAGACCGCGTGGTTGGCACGCTGGATATCGAGAAGGCGATTCAATTTGGCGAACGGCATTTTGACACCGGCGTGCTGGCAAATGCCAATCGCGGCATACTCTATGTCGACGAGATTAACCTGCTCGATGACCATATTGTTGACCTGCTGCTGGATAGCGCGGCTATGGGCGTGAATATCGTCGAGCGCGAAGGCATCAGCTTCAGCCATCCAGCGCGTTTTATTTTGGTCGGCACCATGAACCCGGAAGAAGGCGACCTGCGCCCACAGCTGTTGGATCGCTTTGCGCTGTCGGTAGATGTGACCGGCATCAAAGACGCCGGCGAACGTATCGAGATCCTCGAGCGGCACATCGCTTACGAGAACGATGCCCTCGGCTTCAAAGGAGAATGGGACTCGGTCGATCAAGAGCTTTCGCAGCGCATCGCCGCCGCCCGAGAGATCATCGACCAAGTCAGCCATAGCACGCATGATTTGCGCGTCATCGCTAGCATCACCAGCGATTTGCGCATCGATGGCCATCGCGCTGATCTGGTCATATTAAAAGCGGCGCGGGCGCATGCCGCCTACGAAGGCAGGACTGCCATCAACGATCGCGATATCACCCTGGCGATCCGTTTGACGATCCCGCATCGCCTCAAGCGCGGTCCCTTCAGCGATGCCCAAGCCGATCTCAACGCCGTGGAAGGAGCCGTGGATGAAAAGCGGCAGGAAATCGGCGAAGGGGAAGAGGCTGGCGAATTCACTGACAACAGCGACGAACAAGCGGCGCAGAGTAAAAAAAAAGTGAGTCCATAAGCGGCGAAGGCGAACCGCAAGAACAAGAACTGAGCCAGACCGAAGCTTCCCCACAAGACGTATTCCCCTCCTCGGATGCGCGCTGGTGGGAAGGCGGGCAACAGGTCGAATCCAAAGCCGAGTTTGAAACGCGCAAGCTGAATACGCAGCTCGATCGCATGACACGACGTCAATCCGGGCGGCGCTCCACCACGCGCACCGATCGCAAACGAGGGCGTTATGTCCGCGCCAAGCAAGCCGGCGACAAACCGCGGGACATCGCTTTCGACGCCACCCTGCGCGCCGCCGCCCCATTTCAGGTAGAACGGGATGAACAAAAGCAAGAAACGGGTATGGCTTATGCCCTGCGCAAAACCGACCTGCAAGAAAAAGTGCGGGTGCGCAAAGCGGCGAATTTGATCATGTTCGCCGTCGACGCCTCCTGGAGCATGGCGGTGTCTGAACGGATGCAGGCGACCAAAGGGGCGATCATGTCTCTCTTGACCGATGCCTACCAACGGCGGGATCGAGTGGGCTTGGTCGTTTTCCAAAAAGACCGCGCTTCATTAGTATTGCCACCCACCAATTCGGTGGTGCTGGCGAAACAGGCGATGGCGGATATCCCCGTCGGGGGCAAAACCCCGCTATCAGCCGGTTTGCTGCTGACCTACGAAGCGGTCATGCGGGAGAAGCACCTCAATCCCGATGTGATGCCGATGATGATCTTGCTGACTGATGGGGCCGGCAATGTCTCGATCAGCGAGTCGCATTCACCACAAGAAGAGGCACATTCCATCGCCCGCAAGATCCAAGAAGCCGATATTCGCACCGTGACCATCAATATGGAACATGTCGCTTTCGACCAAGGCTTGGCGCAGCGGTTGGCTGATCAGCTGGGCGGTCCCTGTTATACGCTGGCGCAGATCCGCGCGGAAAACCTGCTGGATACGGTGCGCGCCGAAATGGACAAAATGTAGCCCGCTTAAGCAAAGTAATCCCTCGGGCGCTCTGCCAAATTTGCTTCGCATTCGCCTAATTCCAGCACCCGTTTAGCTGGGCGAAGATGGCATCGATTTTGTCCCACACTTCCTCCCCGCCCGATAACGCGACTTTTCCCATCAGCTTACAAATGCCGCTATAATTCTTTTATCTGCAAATCAAGGAAAATGGCGATGAAACGGATACAGCTGATCGAATTGGCGGGCTCGCCTTATGAGATGGGCTGGCAGCATGGCAAGCGCTTCCATGATGAGATCCACATGTTCACCGAGGAGCGCCTCCGGCTCAGCCAAGATCCCAACTGGACCGGGCACAACTTGTCACGCGAGGCGGTGCTGGCGCTGGCGGAAGCCTGTGTGGCGGAACACCGCGCTTATGCCCCGGATTTGATGGAAGAACTGGCTGGCATGGCTGATGCGACGGGGCTCAGCGCCGCGGAATTGGTCATCAACAATGGCTTCACCGATTTCATCGATGTGGTCTACAACCTGGGCGATATCACCGTTCCCGCTACCCCATCGCTGGTCTCGGACAATTGCACGGCTTTTATGGTCCCCGCGAGCCGCAGCGCGACCGGCAAAGCCTTCTTCGGGCAAACTTGGGATATGCACGCCTCAGCCACGCCCTATGTCATCTTGATCCATGGCAAGCCTGATGCGGGTCCCGAATTCTTGACATTCACCATCACCGGTTGTGTCGGCATGATCGGCATGAACAGCGCCGGCATCACGGTTGGTATCAACAATTTGATGGCGACTGATGGGCAAATCGGCGTTACCTGGACCTTTGTCGTGCGCAAAATCTTGCAACAAGACAATATCGAAGAAGCGCTGGCTTGCGTGACCACCGCCAAATTGGCGGGCGCGCACAACTATATGCTGATGGACCGGCAAGGCAACGGCTATGAAGTCGAGGCGATGTCCACTTCCCACCATGTTCATCCACTAGACCAAGAGACGATTGTGCATACCAATCATTGCCTGATCCAGCAAAACCTCGATGTCGCTCGCGAGCGCCCGCCGGCTTCGCAAAACAGCTCGGAGAATCGCTTGGAACGCGCCCGCCAATTGCTGGCGAAAGACGATATTTCCCTCGACGACTTGATAGCATTAACACGAGACGAGGTGGCAATCTGCACTCGCCCGCAACCGCCGATGCATGTGGAAAGCTGTGGCGCCGCCATCATGTGCCCGGCAAGCGGCGATTTTTGGTCAGTATGGGGCATACCGGCTGACAACGAATATCAGCGATTCAGCATCTGAGCCTATCCCAATAGCAAACGCTTTTCCAGCAAGCGATCTCCATCTTACAGCTCAACCCAACCAAGTTCCTGCCGATTCACTCCCCATCCAAACGGATTCTTCTTCGCCGGCACTGGGCGTGCAGTTGCCGACTATTGCTTGTATCTCACTCTGAAATAGTACATATTGTATGAATATACTTGACTAAATTGCTACATCATGTACAATATAAATATGATTAGATTTCAGGAGTGGCATTATGATCGTCGGTATTCCCAAGGAAACTAAAGTGGAGGAACATCGCGTATCTCTGCCACCATCCGCTGCACGCGAGTTTGTCAAACACGGTCATACCGTGTTAATCGAGTCGAATGCCGGGAGCGGCAGTGGCTTTTCCGATCAAGAATATAGCGAGGCTGGCGCAACCTTGTTGGACTCAGCGGCCGATGTCTGGTCGGGCGCGGACATGATCATCAAAGTCAAAGAACCGCAAGCGAGCGAATTCGGCTTCTTGCGTCCCGATTTGGCGCTTTTCACCTATTTGCATCTAGCGGCTGAAGAAGAGCTGACGCGCGCTTTGCTGAGCAGCGGCGTGACTGGCATCGCTTATGAAACAGTTGAGGAGGATAGCGGCAGGCTGCCCTTGCTAGAGCCAATGAGCGAAGTCGCCGGGCGGATGGCGGCGCAGGTCGTCTCGCATTATCTGGAGAAACACGAAGGCGGGCGCGGTGTCTTGCTGGGTGGTGTGCCGGGGGTGGCTGCGGCGCATGTCGTTATCTTGGGCGCTGGCACCGTCGGAGCTAATGCCGCCAAGATCGCCCTGGGTATGGGCGCACGTGTTACCGTGCTCGATATCAATCTGGATCGCCTGCGTTATTTGGATGATGTGCTGGCTGGCAACTTGAGCACCTTGTATTCCAATTATGTGAATATCCTCTCCTCGATTCAGACAGCCGATGCGCTGATTGGCTCGGTCTTGATCACGGGAGCGCGCGCGCCAATGCTGGTCACCCGTAAAATGCTGCCGCTGATGCCGGATGGCAGCGTGATTGTTGATGTCGCCGTCGACCAAGGCGGTTGCGTCGAATCGACCCGTCCCACCACCCACAGCGAGCCCACTTTTGTCATCGATGGCGTTTTGCATTATGGCGTCGCCAATATGCCCGGCGCGGTACCACGAACCTCGAGCCTGGCTTTGGCGAATGCCACCCTGCCCTATGCCCTGAAGATTGCCGACCAGGGTGTCCAAGCTGCGCTAAATAGCGATCCCACCTTGCGCAAAGGTCTCAATTGCGCCGCGGGCAAATGTACGCATCCAGCCGTCGCCCATACTTTCAAGCTCGATTATGTCGCGCCGGAGCAAGTGCTGGGAGCGTAGTCGCTTGATTGCCTTGTGGCTCCTTCGAAGATCTGCGAGCGCAATTTTAGAAGAGGAATCTCCTCAGTTTCCGCCCTTGGCTAAATCTATCCATAGGCGCTTCAGTCTGGTATTGTAACCACTGAAAACAGACCCGCCGCGCTACATTCGAGATTCTTATGAACACTGGCAAACAACGTCTCGCTTTCTTAACTGGCATGATCATCAGCGCCATTTTTTTGGTCTTGGCTTTTCGTGGCTTGCAACCAGAGCAGTTCCTGGACAGCCTGAACCAAATTGACTTGTCCACCCTGCTGTCCGCGGTGCCGGTCTATATCCTCGCCGTTGTCATCATCGCCTTGCGCTGGCAATTTCTCTTGCGCGCGATCAAGCTAGTGCCTTTGGGGGCGCTCACCCGAATCGTCTTCATCGGTTACATGGGCAACAATCTCTACCCATTGCGGGCTGGGGATGCCTTGCGAGTCATCCTGCTGCGCCGCAATCACCAAGTGCCGGCGCTGCGCTCAACTACCATTGTGGTGATCGAGCGCCTGTTTGATGGTTGTGTGATGCTGGTCTTCTTGCTGATCAGCTTGCAACTGATTGAGTTTCAATCGGCAGAAGTGGAAGCGATCGCGGCGCTGTCAACACCGTTGTTTCTGCTGGCAATATTGTTGGTCTTTTCGCTAGCGGCACAACCCAACCTGCTACGGAAGCTGATGAGCTTGCTGCTAAAGATTCTGCCAGAGCGATTGGGAGAAGTGATTAGCGGCATCAGCGAAGATATCATCGCCGGATTGGAGAGTTTGCGCAGCCCAATTCACCTGCTGGGCGCGGTCATCAGCTCTTTCGTCACCTGGGGGATCGAAGCAGGGGTTTACTGGCTGGTGCTCTTTGCTTTTGGCTTGGAAATGCCGTATGCGGTAGCGCTGTTGTTGGTGGGGGCGGTCAATCTCGCTGGGCTAATCCCCGCCTCTCCAGGTCAGGTTGGCGTTAGCGAGTTTGTGGTGATCACGATCTTGACGGCATTGGATGTGCCAACCGCGCTGGCCACAGCTTATGCAGTGACAGTTCACCTCACGATCTGGCTGCCGATCACCATCGGCGGCTTCCTGTTCTTATTGCGGCAAGGGATGGGCTGGGTAGATATTCGCCGCGCTACCGAGCGGCGAGGCCAGAGCGGCTAAATGCTGAGGGCGCTATCGAAGTGTTTAACCAACGGCTGCAAATCAATCCATAAATCTTCGGGGATAGGGATTTGCGCCGCCGCCATGCTCGATTGCGCTTCCGCCGGGATGCGCGCCCCCGGTATGGTGGAAGCGACTTGCGGCTGCCGCGTGCACCATTGCAGCGCCACCGCCAGCATCGGCACATCATATTCCGCGCACAACTGCTGAATCAGGCTGACCTGATCGAAGCAATCTTGGCTGAAACGCCGATTGAGGTACTTGGTATTGGCTTGCGGACCTGTCACTAGCAAGCCGCGCTCGATCGGCGTCGCCGTCACCAAGCCGACGTCATGTCGCTGCGCTGCGGCAAAGATCTCTCGCTCAGCGGTGAGGTTAATCAAGCTCCAGCAATCGGCAATCACGGCGGCATCGAATTCGCCGGTTTTGATGTATTCGAGATTAGTTGATGGATCATTGGCGGCCGTGCCGATATATTTGATTATCCCCTGGTCTTGCAGCTGGCGCAGGGCGCCCAGCGCGCCACGGTCGGACAAGACATCATCCATGGGATAGCCCATCGGATCATGAATGTAGACGATATCGACTTGGTCCAACCCCATCCGCTCCAGGCTGTCGTGAACGCTGCGGATGATGGCCTCAAAGCTGTAATCACGCCCTTGGAAGCTACTGCCCGCCTTGGTCGATATGATAATCTGGTCTTTAGCGGAGGGGCGTTGGCGAAAGGCTTCGCCAATAATCGTCTCGCTCAGGCTACGCCCATAGAGCGCCGCTGTATCGAAGAAGCGGCAGCCGGCATCGATCGCCGCTAAGACAGTCCGTACCCCCAGTTCTCGATCCACTTGGCTAGGCGCGCCTTCATATTCGCTGACTGTCTGGTTCTGGGTGGGGATACCAAGAAAAGCGGTGCCGATACCAACAATCGGCAATTGCAATTGGGTACGCCCTAGCCGCTTGCTGCGCATCATACCCTTCTCTTAAGTTTGCAGCCCCCAGCACAGCAAGCTGAAGGACTTGTTTGAACGCGCTATGCTTTTCATCGCGGGAGGACATTTTAGTTTGCTGCAGCGCTAAAATTGAGCATCGATTTGCTCGTCAGTTTTGCCGAAGCGCCGGCGCCGATTGCCAAATTCCTCCAAAGCCTGATAAAAGGCGCGGCGGTCGAAATCGGGCCAATAGGTCTCGGTGGTATAGATTTCGCTGTAGGCGCCTTGCCAAATCAGAAAATTGCTCAGGCGGAATTCGCCACTGGTGCGAATGATCAAATCTGGATCGGGCAGATCGCTGGTATAGATATAATCGCTGATAGTGGCTTCGGTGATCTGTTCAGGAGCGATGCCATCGCGCACGATGTTCTGCACGGCGTGCACAATTTCGTCTCTGCCCCCATAGTTAAAGGCTACATTGAGGATGAGGCGCTGGTTTTCCCGGGTATAGGCACAGGCTTCCCTCACCTTGCGCGCCAGCCGTTCTTCGATGCCGTTTAACTCGCCGATATGGCGAATCTGCACCCCTTCATCGTGCAGCTCACGCAATTCGCGGTCGATCACCATTTCCAGGATGCGCATTAACAACAGCACTTCTCGCCGCGGGCGGGACCAATTTTCGGTCGAGAAGGCGTAAATTGTCATGATCTTGACACCGAATTCGACAGCCGCCCGTATGATCCGCCGCAGGTTTTCCGTGCCTTGGCGGTGCCCTTCAGAACGCGGCAATCCGCGCTGCTTCGCCCAGCGACCATTGCCATCCATGATGATAGCGACATGGGTTGGCACGTTGCGCAAAGGCGCCAAGCTAAGACGCTCTCGCTGGTTTGCTTTGGTCATCAAGGTCATAACTGATTCCTGCTTCGGCTTGGCGATTCATTCCGAGAGAATCTGCACAAACATAATACACGCCCAGGTCACAAGTCTCTCACAAAGGGCTGCCGCGATCGATGCGCCGCCTAAACCTCCATGATGTCCTTTTCTTTTGCGGACCCCAACTCACCGATCTGCTTGATATAATCATCGGTCAGCTTTTGCACGTCCACTTCGCCGCGCTTGCGTTCATCTTCCGAGATCAGCTTTTCCTTTTCGAACTCTTGCAAGTCGGCATTGGCGGAGCGGCGGATGTTGCGGATAGCCACCCGCGTGTCCTCCATGCGCCGATTCAGGAATTTCACCAACTCCAGCCGCCGTTCGCGGGTTAGGGCTGGCATATTCAAGCGGATATTCTCGCCATCGACACTGGGGTTCACGCCGATATCCGACATTTGAATCGCTTTTTCGATACTGCGCACAGCCCCCTTGTCATAGGCGCGAATCAAAATCTGCATCGCTTCGGGTGTGGAGATGTTCGCCAGTTGACGCAGCTCGGTGTCTTGACCGTAGTATTCCACCATTAAGCGATCGACCAAGGCGGTGCTCGCCCGGCCACTACGCATCTTGCTCAATTCATCATTAAAAACCGACAGGGTCGATTCCATTCTGCTAGTGGCGTCTTCCAGAATATCTTCAATCATATGGCACTTCCCATTTCAATTGTCTCGTAGGCTGGCATTGAATGCGCGTTGAGCACCTAGTGACTCAACATTTCGGCTTGGTCGCGTAAACCGACGAATGTATCTATTATATCCTCATTTGTCATTGTTGGCATCCAACTTACTGCGGGACAACCGGGGGAATCCAGGAAGCGTAGGCGCCGCCATTCGTTGTGATCTGCTGCAAATTGCCCCCTTGAGCGTCCATCAGGAACAGCTGGTCTTCGCCATTGTATGTGGCAGTCACAACGATAAATTGGCCGTCGGGGCTGTAATTGGCTGCCCAGACCTTGCCCGGACCGGTGAATAGAATTTCCCGATCTTCGCCGGCGATATTCATGCTAGCCAGCGCCCGCGCCCCGTCGATGACAGTGACGTAGAGAATCCTCTGGTTATCTGGGCTAAACGTTGGGGAGGCATCACGGACCTCGTTCTGGGTTAGCAAGGTGGTTTCCCCACTCTGGCGCTCCAAAAGTCGGATTTCCCAAGTGCGTGCATCACGCAAATCGGGACCGGCCGTGAAGACAAGATAGTCGCCATCGGCACTGAAGCGAGCATGGCTGTTGCGCCAGCCATCGCTGTAGAGCGGCTGTGCTTCCCTGCCATCGGGGCGCATCTGGTAAAGATCAAAAGTTTGATCTCCCCGCAGATCGGAGGAGTAGATGATCCACTGGCCATCGGGAGACCAAGCTGCCAGACGATCCCAAACTTCGTTTCGTGTTAGTTGGCGCAGTTGCCCACCCAGGCGGTTGATCAGATAAATCTCAAAATCGCCATCATGGTCGGATTGAAAAGCGATCCAACGGCCATCGGGAGAAGCTAGGGGATAGCTGCTGTTGCTGCCATTTACGCTGAAACGCCTCGTTTGCCAGCTCTCTAAATTCAAAGTGACGATCTCGAAGAGGGGTTCGGCGGCGTCTAGATCTTGTTTGGCGAAATAGACCAGTTCTCCCTCGACCGCTTGCAAGGCGGGATTCAGCGTTGGTCGATCTCGCACACCAACGGGACTAATGCCAGCGGATGTCGCTGTAGGCTGCGCCTGATAGAGCAGCGCATCCGCTGTGAAAGTGGCATCAGCGGCGGCATTCAGCATCACTTGGGTTGCCTGCAAGGGGCTGCGTGAAGCCGCGCCATCGTCTTGCAGGGTTGGTGCGGCGTTGGCTGAGCTTGTTGCCATGACGCCGCTGCCATTGATATCAGTGGGCTCGCTAGACAATAAACCGAGCAGTAAAAGGAGCAGGACCAAAAAAAACGTAAGCAAGACACAACCGATCAAGCTGCCGGCCGCCACTCCGATCCAGATCTTATTGTTGCCGCCTTTGGCAGGGATGCGCCGTGACAAAAATGGCAATTTGACAGCTCGAGGCGTCGAGGGTTCCGTCGCCCTCTCGGTCCCGGAGTATGGAAGCGATGAGCCAACAGTGTCGGAGGTCGGCTTGACCTCAGCCGAGATCGGGGCGAAGTCAGCATTAGAATTGGTGGCGCTATCATCGGTTTGGAGTGCTTTACGCAGCGCCCCAGCCAATTCACCAGCGCTATGGTAGCGATCGGCGGCGGTTTTGCGCAAGCTGCGCAGAATGACAGACTCAAGCGCGGGCGGGACGTTCGGCTCGAACTCGCGCGGGGAAGGTGGCGGCGTGGTCACATGCATGACGGCAATGCTGTAGGGCGTGTCGCTTATGAAGGGGCGGCGCCCGGTCACCAGTTCGAATAACATCACCCCCAGCGAATAGACATCGCTGCGTCCATCGAGCGGCTCGCCTTGGGCTTGCTCCGGCGACATATAACTTGGCGTGCCGATTACCCCTTGAGTGGTGATATTGCTGTTGCCCTCGCCCAAGATGCGGGCAATGCCGAAGTCGGTGATGAAGGCGCCGCCGCCATCATCAAGCAGGATGTTGCTCGGTTTGAGATCGCGGTGCAAGATACCTTTCTGGTGCGCATAATCCAGCGCGGAAGCCACCTGTTCAATGATGCTTGCGACCCGCTCTAGCGGGATCCGCCCCTTGATCAGCAGATCTTCCACCGAGCCGGCCGGCATATAACGCATGGCGATATAGGGCTGTCCCTCAAATTCGCCATAATCATAAACGGGCACAATATTGCGATGTTCCAGTTGGGCGACGATCTTCACTTCGCGCTCAAAACGCTGTAGGTAAGTATCATCATTCATGAAGACGCCGGGCAAAAACTTGAGCGCGGCATTGCGATTCATCGATCGCTGGCGGGCAAGGAAAACCGTCGCCATCCCCCCTTGACCAACCTGGTTGAGAATTTCGTAACCGTTAACGACCTTGCCAATCAGAGCTGCCGACATCAATTATTCCATTGCCATCCTGTTTTAGCGGCTGAGACGGAGAGATTGCCGCTTGCCGCCGCTGTCTGGAAAGCGCAAGCCGATTATACGTCATGCTTGACTGGGGCATAAACACCGAATGAGAGGCGAATAGGCACTCGGCGCTCAAAATTAGCTGAAGAGCACTTGCCCCGCCTTTGATGTCAAACTTGACAAGATCTGCAAAAGAGCCGACAATCGAGATTAAGAATGGTTTAAGACCTTTGTGACAGGTGATATGAGTGACCAACTCCTCACCGACTCCTCAAGTTCCACCAATCTGCGCGCTCGAGTAATCACCGCTAGCGTACTTCTCCCCGTAGCGATTTTCGCCTCCGTGATTGGCGGGTGGTTGTTTTTGTGCATGCTACTGTCGGTCATGTCCATTGGCATGTTGGAATTCTACGTGATGGAGAAAGATACATCGATGCAAGGCAGCTCGCTCACGGGAATCCCGACTGCTATCGCCATCGTCTTGGGATTCTATCTCAATCAAGATTGGCTGTGGCAGTTGGCGTTGGCGCTGGGCATTGTTCTGACACTGATTTTGGAATGCCTACGACACCCGAAGCAGGTGGCGCGGGCGCTCGCGCAAGTTGGCACCACTCTGTTGGGCATCATCTATATCGCTTTTCCAGCGGCTTTTCTAATCAGCCTTCGTAATACACCGCAGGACGGCTTGTTATGGCTTTTCCTGGTTTATGCCATCACTTGGGGAACCGACACATTCGGCTACGTTTTTGGCAAGATCTTCGGCAAGAGAAAGCTGGCGCCGCGGATCTCGCCCAACAAGACTTGGGAAGGCGTTATCGGCGGTATCGTCAGCGCCTGGATCCCAGCCTTTTGCCTCTTGCTGGTCAGCGGGGCTTTGCAATGGATTCTGGTCCCGCTGGTCTTGGCGGGTCCCGTGCTAGCGGTCATCGGCGATCTGATTGAGTCGGCGATCAAGCGCTTCTTCCGCGTCAAAGACAGCTATGTGGCCGGGTTCAACATCTTCCCCGGGCACGGCGGCGTGCTCGACCGCATTGACGCGCTGGTTCTGGTGGCGACCTGGGTGTTTTTCTATCTGCAGATCTTCAAGCTGCTCTAAACCGGCTGGCAGCCAGGTTCCTCCTGCAAATTTTGATAACGCCCTGGCGCAGCTTCCACCTTTGTCGGCTGGGGAGGAATGCGCTACAATAATGGACATTACATATGGTAAGTCTGTTAAATACGGGAGCGATGGTGAAGCTCCCCAAAGCCAATAAAGGCGCGGAATTAACGGGCTCAATAAACTGGAAAAGTTGGTGCAAAATGCCGAGATTTGAAACCCAAGTGCTGATTAACCGCCCAGTATTTCAGGTCTTTCGTTATGTTGGCGATTTCAACAATGATGTGCATTGGCGCAATGTACAGGGCGTCGGCATCACCAGTGGAGACCCGATTCGCACTGGCTCAATGGTAGCCATGACCCGCCGCATTATGGGCAGAAAAGGTTTCGTCAACAGCGATGTCACCGACTATGAGCGCAATAAGAAGATCGAACTCAAAGGTTCTTATTGGGGCTTTCCCTTCGTCTCCACCATCACCTTCGAGCATCGGGGTCAACAAACCAATATCAAAGAGACCTTGTTCATCCGAACACGGTGGTTCTTCTGGTTTACCATTTTCTTCAATTTGACGCTAAAAGGTGTCCTGCGCAGAGAGTGGGATGCCCTCAAACATTTGCTGGACTCGCATGGAGATCGCGGCAAGTCCAGCTGAGCAAATTCACTCTTCCAACAGGTTTAGACAAAATCGACTTTGTCCTTGTCTGAATCGTAATCGGCGCCCCTAATGCCAATATTGACGGCATATTGCGCGATCAGGTGCTGCGTTGAAAAATGCTGCATCAGGTTGAACATATAATAGATCAGCGCCGACAGGGTTAGACCAGTGATGAGCAAACCCGGTTGCACGATACCAGCAAAAACACCGTCTGCTACCGAGCGCACCACGCTATAAATGATAGACAAGAAAACGAGATAAACCAGCAAGCCAAAGCCCGAGCGCCAATTCTGCCTGGCGATACCCATATTGTGGCGGATCTGCCAAGCAGCTCTGTGATCGCCTTCTACGGCGAAGCGCGCCATGCCAACGAAATATGCCCAGCCCAGCACAAACAGCAAGGCAGCCATCCCCAACACTGAAGCGAGACTAATCAGCCCACCGAGCAGTGATAAAGAACCGCTCACGCTAAACAGCAGCACCACAGCAACCGCCGCGATCACGGAAAGCGCCCAATAAGCCAGGCTGGAAAGGAAAAGATAAAAGCCACCTTTCAAGTTTCTGACAAACTCGATCGCTGGCATGGTCTCCTCGCCGCGCACGACCGAGCGAATGACCTCAATGCTATAGCCGGAGAGCCAAAATCCCTCAATGATGACGACGATGATCAGCACCAGCAAACTAAGAAGCGCGTTTGAATTCACCCCGACCAAGCTATCTGATCCGGTAGGAACCGAGCTCGTTATAAAGAGCTGTTCCAACCAGGGCGACCAATCCTGAGTGCTGAGCAGCAAACCAAGAGCGAGGGCGACACCGATAGTCAGCGCCAAAACAATGCTGACTACTTTGGCGAGATTCTGAAAAGGGTATTTGAATGCGGCGGAAAAGTTCATGGTTCTCCTCAAAAGATTAGGTTGACGACCGGATTATAACATAAAGAGACAAGGCGAGACAGTTGTTTCAAGCGAGTTCTTCCAAGCGATCATGCGCGGGCGGCGGCGTTGCCGATAGCGCCGAAATTTCAGCGTACCAATCCGGCGTCAAATCCACCTCCAGCGCCGCCAGCGAAGCTTCCAACTGGCTGAGGTTGCGAGCGCCGATGATGGGCGCGGTCACGCTTGGATGCGCCATCACCCAGGCGACTGCCAAGGTAGCCGGGTGCAAGCCGCGCTGCTTGGCATGGGCGGTGAAAGCGGCTGCTGACTGATAATAATCGGTCAAACCGTAGCGTTTCATGTACATCTGGTTTTCCACCAGACGCCCTGAATCGGGCTTGATCTCGGGGCTGTATTTGCCGGTGAGCAAGCCGCCACCAAGCGGGCTATAAGGGATGACGGCAATCTGCTCTTCGGCCGCCAATGGCAGCAGCTCCACTTCCGCCTGTCGCTTGACCAGGTTGTACATCGGCTGCAGGCATTCGATCCGCGCCAGCCCCTCTTGCCGGGCGATGCCTTGCGCTTTCATCACCTGCCAGGCTGCCCAATTGCTGACCGCCGGATAGAGGATTTTGCCTTGGCACACCAGGTCATCCAGGGCGCGCAGCATTTCTTCGATTGGCGTGTCGGCATCATAATGGTGCAGGAAGTAGACATCGATGCGGTCGGTCTGTAGCCGCTTCAGACTCTCTTCGACCGCGATTTGAATATGCCGCCGTGATGCCCCGCCTTGATTGACATCAGCGCCAGTGCGGGAGACGACCTTGGTGGTCAAGACAATCTCGTCGCGGCAATTGGCGATCAACCCGCCAAGGATTTCTTCCGAGCGGCCCCCAGCATAGGTATTGGCGCAATCGAAGAAATTGATGCCGATTTCGCGACAGCCCTGGAACATACGCGCCGACTCAGCTTCGTCCGCGATATCGCCGAAGGACATCGTGCCAAAGCAGAGCGAAGACACCTTGACACCCGTGCGACCCAAAATTCGATAATCCATATTGCCCAGCCTTTCTTTATCTTGCTATGCTTTTGCGATACTCGCGGCGAACAGATAGCGGACGATTACTCATCAGCAGCCAGCCGTCCCTGCGCTACCAACTCAACCCGGCCCCCCACACGTATCAATATTTCATCTTCTGCTTGCCGCGCTTCCAAATGCAGCAAAGACGGGCGGCCAATCTGATAGCCTTGCTCGGCGCGGATGGCGATGTTCACATTGGTGCCCCCGAAATAGCCATGCTTGACCAGGTAGCCGGCGATGCAGCCGTTGGCGCTGCCGGTTGCCGGGTCTTCGGGCGCGCCATAGATATCATCCAGCACCCGCACATGAATGTCATTCTCGCTTTGCAATGTCTCGGCGCAGAAGATGGCGGGGGCGATCGCTTCGTGGGCACCGAGTAGCGCCCGCAGTCGATCGAGATTGACCTGCGCTCGTTGCACCGCCGCCAACGATACCATCGGCACCAGCACAAATGCCAAGCCGGTCGAGACCTCCTGAATGGGGAAGCGCGGATCAATATCCTCTGGCGAGACCTTGAGGATGCGCGCCAGATCCTCGGCGGAAAAGACATGACCGAAAGTCGGCGGATTTTGCCGCATCCAGATGATGCCATCATCAGCGAAAGTCACCGGGATCTGCCCCACCGGCAGGTTGAGCCAGAGCTTGTCAACAGGATGATCAATCAACTCGCGCCGGATGATGTAAGCCGTGCCCAGCACCGGATGCCCGGCAAAACCGACCTCGACCTCCGGCATGAAAATACGCACGTTGTAGCCGCCATCTTGCGACACTGGCGAGGTGATGAAAGTTGTCTCCGAGAAGTTGATTTCCTTCGCCAGTTGCTGCATCAACGCTGCCGGTGGATTGCCAAGATAAACCGCCAGTTGATTGCCAGTGTATTTGCGGCACGTAGTGAAGACATCGACGATGAAGAATTCCATGCGCGACATATCAATTCTCCGTCAATTCGCTCGTTTCTCGCTTGAGTGAAGCCCGCCAACGCCCCGCTGGCTCCTCGGCAAAACCGCCCAACAAGCGACCATAATGCTGCGGTCGCCGCTGATGCAAGAGCGGGAAAAGCTCCAGATATTGTTCGCGTACTTCGGCGCGCAACAGCGCATGCACCACCTGGACGCGGTCTCGGCTCGCCTCTGCCAGCACCCGCCCTAGTGGATCGCAAATAAAACTGCTGCCATAAAAGGTGACGGCATTCTCTTTTCCGACCCGATTGCAGGCGGCGATGAAGAGACCATTTGCCACCGCATGTCCGCGCATGACGGTGCGCCAGGCAGCGGCGGAATCGAAGTCGCTCGCCGTCGGCTCGGAGCCGATCGCCGTCGGATAATAGATAAATTCGGCGCCTTCCAAGGCATAAATCCGCGCCAGCTCGGGGAACCATTGATCGTAGCAAGTGGGCGCTGCCAGCTTGACCGGACCGATATCATGCACGGGATAATCGCCGGCGCCGCTGAAATAGTCGGTCTCGTGATAGCCTTCGCCGGAGGGGATATGCACTTTGCGCGTGAAATGGCGCAGCTCGCCCGCGGGGTCATGGATGGTGGCCGTGTCCCAATAGTTGCCATCCGCATCGATTTCGAAGAGGCTGCCGATGATGCTGACATGATGAGATTTTGCCAATTCGCTGAAGAATTGATCGGAGATACCGCCGTGCAGCTTTTCCGCCCAACGGAAGCCGGCCGGGTCACGCACGCCGGGGAAATAAGGCAGTAAGGTGAACTCCGGCAAGCAGATCAAGCTGGCGCCAGTCTGCGCCGCTTCGGCTACCAGTTGGCGATAGAGCACCTGGGTCGATGCCTGCTCGCCGGTCCATTGCCCTTGCGCCAGGGCGATATGCAAATCTTTCACGTGGATCCCCCGCTCTCGATGATTTCTTTTGCCGCTCGCTCCCCGGTGAAATAAGCGCCGTGCACCGTCGCCGTCAAGTGATGGGGCGCGCTCGCCTCGCCCGCCCAAAAGAGTGGCGGGGTCGCGGTTGCCAGCTTCTCGCGCGCTTGATAGTGTCCCGGCAAACAAACACTATAACCGCCCAGGGCATATTCATCGTCGAGCCAGTTGACCCAGCGGGCTTTCAGATAGCGCAGATCTGGCACGCCAATCTCCTCGCGCAGCGTCTCCAGCCCTTTTTCCAGCGCCGCCGCTTCGCCAAGCTGCCGCAGCTCCCGGGCATAATCGCCGGTCAAGAAGCCGGTCCAGATTGTGGCGCCCGACTTGCGACCCAGCGATGGCGACCACCACATCGGGGGATTGCCGCGCGCATAGATGGCACCAATAGCGGGATCCAAAATCGGTCCTTCAAATTGATAGACCAGTTTCATCACAGGACCCATCTGCAAGCCAGCCAAGGCTTCCCGCTTGATGGGGGGCAGTTGTGGCTGGAATTTGACGCGCCCCGCTTGCAACAAGCCCAGCGGCAAGGTTAACACGGCGGCATCCGCTTGATAGTGTTTGCCGCTTACTGTGCCAACCTTGACGCCCTGCCCCCATTCGACTGTCTCGACAATCTGCTTGAGGCGGATATCTTGCCCCTCCGCCAGTTTATTATAATACGAATCATAACCATCGAGGATACGATAATCGCTATAGTCATCTTCGCCATCGCTGTCTTTGAACAGCTGGGCATGCGCCTTGGCATTGAGGTAGCGCATGCTGTCGCCCTCGGCATTGGCGAAAGAGCGCTGCACATAGCGCAACTGTTGACTCGAAAAACCAATGCGCCGCAGGTAACTCCCCAAGTCTTCATCATCGCGCGGTTCGGGTACAGCGCCTAAATCCCAGGAGCGGGTCATATCCAGCTCCGGAGACGCCGCCCGCGCTGCGCCCATGGTCAGCCATTGCCCATCTTCGGTGCGGATCATCGAATCATCGCATTTATTCCAATGCCAGGTGTTCAAGCCCAGCCGGCGCACCCACTGCCAGGTATTGACTTCGGCGGAGCGGCCGTGGATTAACTCGGCGCCAAATTCGACTGGGATATCGGCGAAATCACGATTGGTCCAAACCCGGCCTCCAACCCGATCGCGTGCTTCCAGCATAATCACATCAATGCCCGCTTCTTTGAGATGCCAAGCGGCGGAGAGCCCCGCCATACCCGCGCCGATGACCAGCACTTTCATCCGAGTTTGCCCTCTTCATAATCCGGATTTTCCCAGAAAATCAAGACGCCGGCATCACCAGCAGCCGGTTCATCGACATAATCTCTCACTACATATTCAGCGCGGAAACCGCGGTTCAGCTGCATGGAGACAGTGGGATCATAGATTTCGCCAGCGATGACCTTTTCGCCATATTCTGAAACGCTCATGTTTTCAGCGTGATTTTCATAACCCATCAGCATGCCCACCGCATACCAGCCGCGCAGATTCAGCTGTTTGACCAGGGCAAAGCGAGCCTCATACAAACCTGTGCCGATCCCCCGCCGATGATACTGCGGGCGCACCGCCATTTCGACACCGTATAACCAATCGCCATCGTTTTCATGCGCGCGGATGCCCAGATCGCCAATCGCCTCCAGCCAAGGCAGGGCTGATTGACTCGGCGGGCGCGATGTGCGCATGGTCGCCGCCATGCCAACGACAGTGCCACCAGCTGTCTCATCCGCGATGATGGCAGCGAATTGCCCAGCTGGGAAGCGCTTGATTTGCGCGCGAACATCGGCAGCTGTCATGCAGTCATCACAGGCTTCCTCCGGCGGGACGCGGAAAGCCGCCCGCACCGTTTCACTGACGCCGGCCGCATCATCGAGCCTGGTGTTGATGATGCGCAGATTCTGCATCGATGCGATCCCCTTTTCCAATAGGACAGACCTTAGCGGAAACAATATTTTTCGGATAAAATCACAGATACTAAGCATAACATTGTAGACGGGGAAATCGTATCCGCATGTCTATCAAGCCCGCCAACCATAACCAGGAATAATCGCCAAGGCGCTTGATGCAGAAACAAGCTCTCACAGAAAAAAGCCCATATGTCTAACTGGATCAAACGAGGTCAAACAAACGGATTCTTCCTGGCATTGCCGACAATCCTTTGGTTAGCCATTCTATTTGTATTGCCGCTGGTGATCGTGCTGATCGTCAGCTTCATGTCCCGCGGGCGCGGCGGCGTGGCGATGATGCCCTTCACGCCGGAGCATTATCAACGCACCTTCGGTATCTTTTCTATCATCCTCTGGCGTTCGATCGGCTTGGCGGCTGCCGCCACTATCATCTGCCTGATTGTGGGCTATCCGCTGGCTTTTTTCATCAGCACGCGGCGTCGGCGTCTGGTGCAGCAGATCACGCTCTTTTTGGTGATCCTGCCATTTTGGACCAACTTCCTCATCCGCACCTACGCCTGGCGTATCCTGCTGGGGGATGAGGGCACGATCAATGGCTTCTTGATTAGCTTGGGTTTAATCTCCGAGCCGCTGTCCTTGCTCAACACACAATTCGCCGTGCTGGTCGGGCTGGTATATGGCTTTCTGCCATTTATGGTTTTGCCTATTTACGCCTCGGTGGAGCGCTTCAATTTTCGTTATGTCGATGCCGCGCAGGACTTGGGCGCCAACGATCTGCGGGTATTTTTGCGCGTCGTCCTGCCCTTGACGCTGCCTGGGGTCTTGGCGGGTTGCGCCTTGGTCTTCATCCCGGCGGTGGGCGCCTTCGTCACGCCCGATCTCTTGGGCGGCACCAAAGGCTTGATGATCGGCAATCTGATCAATAATCAGTTTGGCGGCTCTGGCAATATGCCTTTGGGTTCGGCATTGTCCATCGTGATGATGGCGGTGGTCATGCTTTCGCTGTTGGTCTATGTTTTTGCCAATCGGCGTGACATCGGGGGATGATCGTGGCAAGCGCAAGAGGCATGCTCATCAACGAACAAGCGATGCGGCGCAACCAAATGATACGTCGCTTGGGCAAGGCTGGCTTGTGGTTGAACCCCGTCTTCACCTATTTCTTCCTGTGGGCGCCGATTTTGATCCTGGTTATGTTTTCTTTTAACCAAAGCAAATCGGTCGCTTCTTTCACTGGTTTCACGCTGAAATGGTACGCCAATATCCTGAACAATGTGGTGGGTGCGGAAAGCGCCTTCACCACCGAGATCATGCTCAACGCCTTTCGCAATAGCCTGTTTGTCGGCACAATCGCCACCGCGATCGCCACCGTGCTGGGCACCATGATTGCGCTGGCGATGGCGCGTGGCAACTTCCCCGGCAAGAGCCTACTGGATGGCTTGCTCTTCTTGCCAGTGGTTATCCCGGAAATCACCCAGGCAATCTCACTGGCGATCTTTTTCAAGGTCGCCTTTGATTGGATCGCCCTCATTAGCGGAGAACGTATCTTCCCCGGCTTTCACACGATCATCATGGCACATGTGACTTTCAACATTTCTTACGTGGCGATTGTGGTGCGGGCGCGCCTGGCGGATATGGATCCGCAGCTGGAAGAAGCAGCCAAGGACCTGGGTGCCAATCCCTGGCAGACTTTTTGGCGCGTGACCTTCCCGCTGATTTTGCCCGGCGTCATTGCCGGCGCACTGCTGGCATTCACGTTGTCGCTGGATGATTTTGTCATCACCTTTTTTACCTCCGGGGTTGGCACCACCACGCTACCGGTCTTTGTCTATGGCTTGCTAAAATTAACGGTAACCCCGGAAGTAAACGCCATCTCGACAATCATGATGCTCTTGAGTACGCTATTGATAGGCATTTCGCTGGCTTTACAAGGGCGCAGTGCATCACGCGCCTGATCTTGATCACACTATTGATTTGGAGGAAGAACTGATGAAAAAACTTGCGCTTTCATTTGCGGTACTGCTGCTTCTGGTACCCTTCGCTGTCATGGCGGATGGTCATGAATATGAAGCCTGGGCTTGCCCCGAGGGCTACCAGGGGCAAACACTGAGTATCTTCAATTGGTCCACCTATATCGCTGAAGATACCATCCCCAATTTTGAAGCAGCCTGCGGCGTCACCGTCAACTACGATATCTACGAGAGCAACGAAGACATGCTCGCCCGCATCCGCCAAGGCAACCCTGGGTATGACCTGGTGGTGCCCAGCGGCGATACGGTTCAACGCATGAGCGAGGAAGGGCTCCTGGTTCCGCTGGATATGGAAATGATCCCCAATGTGGCCAATTTACTGCCCGACCTGCTGGGCCAAGCATACGACCCGGACAATGCCTGGTCGCTGCCCTATCAATGGGGCACGATTGGCATCGGTTACAGCACGGAAGCCTTCCCCGATGGACTCAGATCTTGGCAAGAAGTTTGGGATTATGATGGCAGCGTCGCCTGGCTGGACGATCGGCAAGCGATGTTCGGCATCGCCTTGACCATCCTCGGCTATGACCCCAACACCACAGATTCTGGCGAAATCAACCAAGCGCGCGATTACCTGATCGAGCAAGGCGGCAATGTCGTCACCGTAGCGGGGGACGATGGGCAGGTCTTGCTGGAGCGCGGCGAGGTCGAGATCGCTGTCGAATACAATGGGGATATTTCCCAGATCATCGCCGAATGCGAATGCGATGATTATGCTTACGTGATTCCCGAAGAAGGCAGCAATGTCTGGATTGACAATATGGCGATCCCGGTTGACGCGCCCAATCCGGAATTGGCGATGGTCTTCATCGATTACATTCTCGATGCCAAGGTCGGCGCCGATTTGAGCAACTATATTGCCTATGCCTCGCCCAACCAGGCTTCGATTGAATCGGGCTTTATCGATGAAGAAATATTGAACGATCCCGCGATCTTCCCGCCGGAAGAGCAATTGGCGAATCTGTTCTCCATCATCGATGTCGGCGCCGGAGCCGAGCAGCTTTACAACGATGCCTGGGACGAATTGCTGATCTTCCTGGGTCAATAAAGCGACAACAGCGTTCCGCGGGAGAGCTCTGGTGGGGTTCTCCCGCTCATTTTCGCGTTTTACCCTTAGGACGAACGATGCGGACCTATGATGTCGAACTGAAGGATATCGTCAAAGAATTCAGCTCTGGCGGCACAACTGTTCGCGCGGTTGCTCACGTCAGCGTAGAGATCGCCGATGGCGAGTTTTTCGCTTTGCTTGGTCCCAGCGGCTGTGGCAAGACGACAACCTTGCGGTTGATCGCCGGTTTTGAGCAACCGACAGGCGGCAAAATCCTGATTCGCGGCAGAGCGATGCAAGGTATCCCAGCCTATCACAGGCCCGTCAACACCGTGTTTCAGGATTATGCGCTCTTCCCCCATTTGACCGTCGAGCAGAATATCATGTTCGGTTTGCAGATGGAGGGCGTCAACAAGCGGGAAGCGCAAAAGCGGGCGATCGATTCGCTGGAGATGGTGCGCTTGCCCGGCGTCGGCAAACGCAAGCCGCATCAGCTTTCCGGCGGGCAGCAGCAGCGTGTGGCTTTGGCGCGGGCATTGGTCAAGCAACCGGCCGTTTTGCTGCTCGATGAGCCGCTGGGCGCGCTCGACCTGAAACTGCGCAAGAATATGCAGTACGAGCTGAAAGCCCTGCAGCGCGATGTCGGCATCACCTTCATCTATGTCACCCATGACCAGGAAGAAGCCATCACCATGGCGGATCGTATCGCGGTCATGAACGATGGCAAGATGCTGCAAGTCGGCAGTCCAAAAGAAATCTATGAACACCCCAACACCCACTTTGTCGCTGATTTCATCGGCGAGACCAATTTCATCCCCGGCAGCTTGGTCGAGCGCGGCGCCGATGGTTATGGCAAGGTCAAGCTGGCTGATGACCAGCTGATCACAGCGCAATTGTCAGAGACCTTGGGCAGCGCCAACGGCGATGTCATGGTCGCGATTCGCCCGGAAAGAGTCGGCATTGCCCCACTGAATGACAGTGAGGACGACGGTGAAAACAACGGCGACATAACGGAGCTGGATGGCAAGCTGGTTGACCATCAATATATCGGCACCGATACCCGCTACACGGTGCGCATCGCCGGCGAGGTGGAGCTGGTCGCCCGTTTGCAAAATGTCAACGATTTGAAGGACACTGCCTTCAGCTTCGGTCAAGCAGTCAAGATCCGCTGGCACAATTCCAGCACCACTGTGCTTGATCGCTGACAAGATCCCAGATTACACAGCAATTCACAACGCATGGCAGTTCAGCTCACTTGATGGTAATATCAGGGATCTGAAGCCTGTTTGCCAGGAATCATTATGATAAGCCCTGCCAGCGAGAAAACTTGCCAATCTGAAAATTGCCGCTGCCGCAAGCCGGTTGACGCCAAGACCGGTTTCCAGGTAACAGCAGATTTCCAGCGTTTCAATCAAAAATACGATATGTTCAATCGCGCCGTCTGGGACGAGGAAGTTCGCTCCGAGCGGTCGCGCAAGTTCTTCGAGTCTTATTTCACCGACCTGGCGCAATTCCGCAAGGTGGAAGGCTTCCAACATCGCGATTACGCCCTGCGCAACGCCGCTTGGTATATTGCCGATTTCACTTCGGACTTGCTGGAGCTGTCGCAGGATCGCAAGGAAGGCTTCCTCGATAGTTACACCATGTTCCGTGAAGGCGCGACCCGTAAGATCGAAGCCAGCCCGGCCGAAAACACAGCTGAAGTCAAGCGAGCGGGGAAGTTCCTGGGCGCCGATGCCATCGGTATCTGTGAATACGATGAGCGCTGGGTCTATACCCACAATTACAGCCGACAACAATTGAACGACAAGGAGATGGATCTGCCGGAGGATTTGAGCCATGTAGTGGTGATCGTCAATGAGATGGATCACCAGACCATTGAGACCGTGCCCTCGGCTTTAAGCGGCGCCGCCACCGGGCAAGGCTACAGCCGTGACATCATCGCTGTGCTCTCAATCACTCAATATATCCGCAACCTGGGCTACCGCGCGGTGGCCAGCCTCAACGATACCGCGCTTTCTATTCCGCTGGCGATTCAAGCCGGCTTGGGGCAGTATGGCCGCCATGGCTTGCTGATCACGCCGGAGTTTGGACCGCGGGTGCGCATCGCCAAGATCTTCACCGATTTGCCACTGTTGGCGGATGAACCCATCGATTTCGGCGTCACCGAAACCTGCAATATCTGCCGCCGCTGCAGCGATGGCTGCCCGGTGAAAGCCATTCCCTTCGATGCGCCCAATTTCGCGCGTCATGATGGGATTTCCCACCTCAAAGGCGTTAAGAAATGGACGATCAACGCCAAGCAATGCTTCAAGTTTTGGGCAAACCAAGGCACAGACTGTTCGATTTGCATTCGCGTCTGCCCCTACAACAAGGACTTCTCCAAACCACATAACCGCATTCTGCGCTGGATGTTGAGCAATCGTTGGCGGCGGTTGGCGCTCTGGCTCGATGTCAAGCTCAAATATGGACGGCGCAAGACAGCGGGCTGGTGGTGGAGCAAGTAGCCCTCGAGTCCCTGCTAGGTCTAGGCGAAGCTCCTGATGAAAACGGCAAAGTACCTGACGACTGATCTACGCCCCTGGCCGCCCACTTGACCCTCTCTTTGACACTGAGCTAAGCTCGAATTATCGCATCGATCATAGTGGAGCCTGGCGGATGAAATATATTTCATCGTCCATACAATCCGCAGCCGCGCGTTGGTTTTTGGCCATCGCCTGGTCTAGCTTGCTGGCGCTGCTGCTATTGCAAGGGGAGGCGGAACCAGTGCTCGACCTGGGCATCCCACGTGGAGAGAATACACCGGTCCGCGAACTTATCTTCAGCACGCTGCATCTGTTGGGATTTGCACTGACTTGTGTATTGTGGTTTTGGGCGCTCAAGGTCAAGTTTAAGCCAAAGACAGGTTTACTATTGGCTTGCGCCATCGCCATTGCCTTGGGTGCTAGCACGGAAATACTACAGAGCTATACGCCAGACCGACATGCCTCCTGGCTAGACCTGATCGCGAATTTCAGCGGCAGCTTGATCGCGGCGCGGTTGATCTGGCGACAATTTGTTCGTTCTGCCTGACCGATTTTATGCCGTGGATTCTTTGGCAATTCCGCCCAGCTAAGTTTCGAGGGTGCTCTCGCGCTGATTTTCCAGTCCGCAGCAGCTGTGCTAGGATGGAGGATATACGATTTGTGAGAATATGACCATGAAACGACTTCTGATGACCTGCCTGCTGCTGAGCTCCCTGATATTTGCCAGCGGTATTCAAGCGCAAACCACCAATCAGCCAGTATACGCCTATCACCAAGGCGATTTGTGGAAGTTTGACCTGATTGAAGGCACTGCGACACCCCTGACCGAGTGGGGTTACAATGGCGGACCAATCTTGTCCCCAGATGGGCGGGTGCTCGCACATTTGTCGGCGGCATCGCCCTTCATCGCCCAGTATCACGCCAGCGCGGCAACACAAATAGCTGGAACGCCGCCGGTGAATATCTGGGTGATGGATCTTGCCACAGAGAGCTTCCGGCTAATCGCTAATCAAAGCGACGCTAGCATCGCAGGCTATCTGCGCTCAATGCCGGCTTGGTCCCCCGATAGCCGTCAGCTGGCTTGGCTGCAGCTAGATCCTAATGTCCAAGCGCTTGATATGGCGACTTTGCAAGTGCACAACCTGGACAGCGGCGAGACATCAACCCTAGCGACCAACGTCAACCTCGGGCATCAGGAAGATCAAATACAGATGCCGCGCCTGCAATGGGGCGCTGGTGGTATTGCGCGGCTGCTCTTTACGTTTCCCTACCAAGATCAAAACGCTTTCCAATTTTTGGAGGTCTACGATCCCAACACGGGAACACTGACGCAGCATAACCTGGGCTTGGAGCCAAACCGAGGCAACTTCGTCAGCAATTTCCTCTGGGTCAATCATCAGGGTCGCAGCCTGATTGCGCTGCAAATACAAGATTATTGGGAGCTGCTGGAGCCACAAGAGGGAACGCGAGCCCGGCTGACCGATCCACCACATTTGAAAAATCGCCTGTTCTCTGGCGGAATCGAGTTAATACCAGCCTCGATCGCCGATGGGCATGGCGCCTGGGAGATCCATTGGTACGCGACGACTGGCAACAATCTCTATCATACCGGTTATGTGAGCCGCGGCACCGACATCGGCCAGCTGCCGGTCTTGTCAAGCGATGGAAGGCAAGTGGCTTGGCACAATGGCGATCGCATCAGCAGTTGGTATCTTGGCATTGCGGAAAGCAACCGCGCTCAAACAAGCGATGCCAGCGCCAAACGAGCCTTCCCGATTCCAGAGCCAGTCAGCCTGGTCTGGGCGCCCAGCGAATGGGTGACGACCGGCAGCCTAATGACCCAGCAAGCGGATTTGATTGCGCAGCCGGCCGCCTCAGCCTGTGAATTGACGCCTTTATTGAACGCGGGGCAGCGGGCAATCGTCAGCCCCGGTCTCGCCAATCGCGTGCGTAGCGCAGCCACCACCAACGCCGAGATCATCGGCAGGATCGAAGCGGGGGAAATCGTGACGATTGAAAGCGAACCCGTCTGTGCCGATGGCTACCATTGGTACGCTATTCGCAACGAGGAGATAGCAGGTTGGACCGCCGAAGGCAATGATGGCGAGTATTGGCTGCTTTATCATGTCGATTGCCCAAATAGCCCGCCGATTCGCTTGACAACCAGCATGACCGCGACGGTCACCGAGGGACGGACGGGCAATCTGCGGGACGGCATCGGCAATGTGAATACAGAGGTGACCACCGTCCTATCCCCTGGAAATCAGTTTCTGATCACGGGTCCGCCACAATGTGATGAGGGAGGCATCCGCTGGTATCCGGCCCAATTTAGCCAGATCCTGGGATGGATCGCCGCTGGCGAGGGAGAGGAATACTGGATCGAACCAGCAGATAATCAAGTCGCGGGATGATCATGATCTGGAGCGAGCCGGTCAACCCGGCTGATAATCCGGATTTTCCCAGACAATCAAGGTCGACCAATTCGCGGAGGCTTCGTCTTCGATATAATTTTCCAGCAAGCCGCGTACTTGAAAACCGCGACGCAACTGGAAGGACAAGGTGCTGTCGTATAATTCGCCCGCTATCACTTTGTCAACATATTGTCCCGGGCTCAGCTGAGTGAGATAACGCGCGTAACCCGGGATAAGCCCGCCAGCGACAATCCCTTTGCGATTGAGGCGCTTGACCAACGCTTTCCGCACCCGGTAGAGCAGCGAGCCAACACCCCGCCTGCGGAAATCGGGATGTACACTGATATCCCCACCGTAATACCAATCGCCAGCCGGATCGTGATGGCTATAAAAGCCGCCATCAATGATCTCCTGGAAACTGTGCTGCGGCTGATCGAAGTCAAAATCGAGCAAAAAGCCCGAACCCAAACCGATGACGCGGCTCTGGCATAGCGCCACAAAGTTGCCTTCGGGGAACAGGCGGCAATGATTGAGAAAATGTTCTTCCCGCATCAGTTCAGCAGGGGCCAGCGTAGGAAAGCAATCCCGCTGTAGCTGTTCCAGCGCGGGGGCCAACGCGGGGCGTATCGTCTCGATCTCTATTGTTTCAGCTGCCACCAGCGACCTCCCAGCCAGCTACTGTGATAATAGTGTAGCTTCAGCCCTGGTTGCGGGTCAAATCTTGCGGGAGGGCATTTTCGGGGAGTGGTCTGAATGGACTGCATTGGACATAGAGATTTGCTGGCGCTTGGCGTAGGATAGCCATCAGTGGTATTGATAGTGGTATTGACGAAGAAAAGAGGTATGACATGGCTAGCAATGGACATCAACAAAATGGCAGCGAGAAAGGTACCGACAAGGTAAAACGTGGTCTGGCACAGATGCTCAAGGGTGGCGTCATCATGGATGTGGTCACGCCGGAGCAAGCGCGAATCGCCGAAGACGCCGGCGCGGTCGCTGTGATGGCGCTGGAACGGGTGCCGGCTGATATCCGCGTGCAAGGCGGTGTGGCGCGCATGAGCGATCCCGATATGATCGAAGGGATTATCAATGCGGTCACGATTCCGGTGATGGCAAAGGCGCGCATCGGCCACTTTGTCGAAGCGCAGATCCTGGAAGCGCTGGGGGTGGATTATATCGACGAGAGCGAAGTCTTGACCCCGGCTGATGAAGAACACCATATCAACAAGTGGAAATTCTCAGTGCCTTTTGTTTGTGGATGTCGTAACCTGGGTGAAGCGCTGCGGCGAGTCAACGAAGGCGCCGCCATGATGCGCACCAAAGGGGAAGCCGGCACTGGCGATGTGGTGGAAGCAGTTCGCCACGCCCGTGCAGTCAACAGCGATATCCGCCGCATCAGCTGCCTGGACGAAGACGAGCTTTACACCTATGCCAAAGAGATCCGCGCACCCTATCACCTGGTCAAAGAGACGGCTGCGCTCGGGCGTTTGCCGGTGGTGAATTTCGCGGCTGGTGGCGTCGCCACCCCGGCTGATGCCGCCTTGATGATGCAATTGGGCGTCGATGGCGTCTTTGTCGGCAGCGGGATTTTCAAGAGTGGCAATCCAGAGCAGCGCGCCAAAGCCATCGTCAAAGCGGTGACGCATTATAACGATGGGAAGATTCTGGCGGATGTCAGCCGCAACCTGGGTGAAGCGATGGTCGGCATCAACGTGACGCCGGAAGAGGTCATCCTGGGCAAGCGTGGTTGGTAACGCTCTCCCGCTAAATCTCAGCCCTTCTATGTCTCCCCCGTTGCCTGGGGGAGACTTGCGTCGCTGATATTACACTGGCTGACAGGGTCTGCCCAAAGCATCCCTAGGATCAGTCATGTGGAAAGCGGCGGCTGCACTCTAGGTATTACCTTTACCAATCTGAGAACACATAAGTGGGAGAAACTTCAACCGTGGCTATTAACAAGGTCAAGGACCTGGAAACACCCAGCGTGCTCATCGACTTGGATGTGATGGAGCGCAATATCGCCGCCATGCAAAGCCGCTGCGACGAGCTTGGGATTCAATTCCGCCCGCATATCAAGACGCACAAGATCCCCGCCATTGCCCGCCTACAACTCGAAGCTGGCGCTGTCGGCATCGCCTGTCAAAAAGTCAGTGAGGCAGAAGTCTTCTTGGCGGCCGGTTTCCGCGATATCCAAATCCCCTACAACATCGTTGGCAAGCGGAAAGTGCGCCGTTTGGCTGCTCTGGCGACCTTGGCGAACGTCACGGTCACAGTCGATAGCCGGGCGGTCATCGATGGTATTGCCGAGGCGGCACAGGAAATCGGCGCCACCATCAACATGATGGCAGAATTGGTCGCCCTCAACCAACGGACCGGCACAACGCCGGAAGCTGCCCTGGCACTGGCGCAACATATCGTGGCGACGGAGAACCTGCATTTTGCCGGCTTGATGATTTACCCCTCGGACGCGGCGGTCCGCCCCCGCTTGCTGGAAGCGCTGGCTTTATTGGAAGCGAATGAAATCCCGGTCGAAATGGTCAGCGGTGGCGGCAGCGGCGCCATCTTTGAATCTCACCTGCTGCCGGAATTGACTGAGATGCGGGTCGGCACCTATGTATTTGGAGATTGGAATTGCGTGAATAGCGGTTGGGCGCAGTTCGATGATTGCGCCATGCGGATCCGCGCGACGGTGGTGAGCGCCAATGAACCCAGCCGCGTCATCCTCGATAGCGGCAGCAAAACGATCCATTCCGAAACGGTCGATGGCTGCTATGGCTACATCACCGAATATCCCAAAGCGCGCTTGCATCGCGTCAATGAAGAACACGGCTATGTCGATTGCAGCGCTTGTGAGGCTCTGCCGGAGGTGGGCGATATCGTACATATCATACCGGTGCACACTTGCGTCGTAAGCAACTTGCACAACCAGCTTCATGGCGTTCGCGGCGATGCCGTTGAAGCCGTATGGGAGGTCGCCGCCCGCGGTTTGGTCTGGTGATTGGGGCGAGAGGGGATCTGTAGAGGAGAAGCAGATGGCGGAAAAGCACAGTGTGGCGCAGTCGCTGGAAATCTATCAACGCGCCGAGCAGTTGATCCCCGGGCGCACCCAGCTGATTAGCCGCCGCTCCAGCCAATTTGCGCATGGCATCAGCCCGATTTATGCCCAGCGGGCGAAGGGCGCTCACTTCCTCGATGTCGATGAAAATGAATATATCGATTGGGTCAATGCCGTTGGCGCGATCATTCTGGGGCATGCCGACGATGCCGTTGACGATGCCGTCAAAACACAGATCGACCGCGGCAGCATCTACACCCTCAATAGCGCCCTAGAGATCGAGCTTGGCGAATTGCTCAATGAAGTGATTCCCAGCTCGCAAATGGTCCGCTACACCAAAGCTGGCGGCGAGGCTAATGCGGTGGCGGCGCGCATCGCCCGTGGCGCAACCGGGCGAGATTTGATTTTGTTCTGCGGCTATCACGGCTGGCATGATTGGTATCAATCCGCCAATTACCTGGTCGATCCAGAGAGCGGGGAATTCCCCTTCGCCGGTATCGAACCGATTGGCGTCCCCAAAGCGCTGGCGGGCACAGCCATCCCGTTCGTTTGGGGGGATCTCGCGGCGCTAAAGACCTTGCTAGACCAGCACAGGGGGCAAGTAGCAGCCATCATGATGGAGCCCATGCGCACGGAAATGCCGCCGGATGGTTATTTGCAAGGGGTGCAAACCCTCGCGCGCGAGCGGGATGTCATCCTGATATTCGATGAAGTTTCCTGTGGCTGGCGCCCGCGCATCGGCGGTGTGCAAGAGCTGCTGGGCATCACCCCGGATATGACAGTCTTGGCAAAAGCCATGTCCAACGGCTATCCGATGGGGGCTGTGGTCGGCTCGCGCGCAGTGATGGAACCCGCCAGCCGCATGTTCATCTCCAGTTCATATTGGAGCGACAACCTGGGTTTAGTCGCCAGCTTGACCACTATCCGCGAACTGATCCGCCGGGATTCTACCCGCAGATTTGAAGAGATCGGCACAGCGCTACAAGAGCAACTCAACAAAGCCCTGGACGATGTCGGTTTGGCTGGCTCCTGCGCCGGTCCATTTTGGAATCCTGTCATCACGCTGGATTTGCCCGAAGAAAGTTTGCGCGGCAAGGCAAATACCTTGTTCATCCAAGAAATGGCACGTCGCGGCATTCACTGCAATATGAGTTTCAAAGCGACCTTGGCGCATTCCCAAGCGGATATCCAACAGACAGCGCGCTCTGCCGCCGAAGCCTTCGCCGTGGTGAAAGCCGGCTTGGACAGCGGCGATCTCGATGCCCTGTTGGAAAGCGATTTGACCAAAGAGCCATTTCGCCGGCTGGTGCGCTAAAATAGCCACTAATTCCGCGATGCGGTAAATTATCATTGTGAATATATTCTAAATTGAAAAAGGACAGCACATGCTTGTTATCGATGCCCACCTTGATCTTTCCATGAATGCCCTGCAGTGGAACCGGAATCTGCTGGAATCGGTCTATACCATTCGGGCGGGGGAAGCTGGCATGCCCGGCAAAGGGCGAGCCAGTGGCACGGTCGCCCTGCCCGAGCTGCGGGAAGGGCAGGTTGCGCTCAGTTTTGCCACTTTGCTGGCGCGTTCCACCGGGCAGAAGGTGGAGCATCTCGATTATGGATCGCAAGCGCAATCTTATGGCATGGCGATGGGGCAGCTCGCTTATTATCGCGCCTTGGAAATGGATGGGCAGGTTCGCATACTCGAAGATGGAACAAGCCTGCGGGAGCATATCGCCGAATGGGAAAACTGGGAGGCGGCTGGGGCAGATCTCCGCTCGACCCCTCCCCTCGGGTTTGTCATCAGCATGGAAGGTGCCGACCCGATTCGTAACCCGGCACAGCTGGAAACTTGGTGGGAAGCCGGTCTGCGGCTCTTGGGTCCCACTCATTATGGCAGCGGGCGTTATGCCGGCGGCACCGGCACCGAGCTAGGATTGACCGAATTGGGCGCGCCTTTGCTGCAAGAGATGAGGCGCCTTGGCATGTTGCTGGATCTGACGCATTTTTCTGATGAGGCATTCTGGCAAGCGGTCAGCATCTACGATGGTTTGGTGCTGGCCAGCCACAACAATTGTCGGGCGCTGGTGCCGCATCAACGTCAATTCAGCGATGCCCAGCTCCAGCTCATCATTGAACGCGATGGTGTGATTGGTGCCGCCTTCGATATTTGGATGCTGCAACCCGGTTTCGTCCGCGGCGATAGCAATGAAGCCGTCTTCATTGACATGGTCATCGACCATATTGACCATATCTGCCAGCTAGCGGGCAATAGCCGCCATGCCGCCATCGGTACTGATCTCGATGGTGGCTTCGGACGCGAACAATCTCCTTGCGACCTGGATACGATCGCCGATTTGCAGCAGCTGCCGGCCAAATTGGCTGGGCGTGGCTATAGCGATTCGGATATCCGCAACATCATGTATGGAAACTGGCTGCGCTTGCTCTATGCAGCTTGGGACAATTGACATGCCCAACGGTACGCTGACTGATGCCGATTATGCCCTGATAGCGCGCGAAGTAGAAACTTTTCTGCCCGATCGTATTTTTGACGCCCATGCCCATCTATTCTGTCAGGAGCAACTTGAGGCTAACTCGCCCGCCTATCAATTCTTGCCAGCACGCATCGGGCTGGCAGCGTATTACGATTGCATCCAACAGATTCATCCAAATGAGCGGACCATCGGCGGCTTATTCTTTGGCTTGGCTTTCAACGGCGATCGGGTGCAGAACAACGCATTTGTCGCCGGAGAAATCGCAGGACCTCTCGGCGGCAGTGCCCGCGCCCAGATGATCGTCTCGCCTGATATGACGGCGGAGCAGGTTTATGATTCGGTCCGGAATTCTGGATTCGTCGGCTTGAAATGCTATCATACGATGGCGACAGGCTGCGCCCCAACTTGGCAAGCGCCAATCGAAGCGTATTTGCCGGAAGCGCAGGTGCAGGTTGCCGATGAGCTGGGGTTGACCATCACCTTGCACCTGGTGCGAGATCGCGCTTTGGCCGATCCGCTCAATCAAGCGACCATCAGGCGCTATTGCCAAACCTACCCCAAGATGCGCTTGATCTTGGCGCATGCTGCCCGCGGCTTTAATCCCTGGCATACGATTGAAGGCATCCAAAGTTTGCAGGGCATCGACAATGTCTATTTCGATAGCTCGGCAGTGACGGAAGCGGGGGCATTCGAAGCGATAATCCAAACCATGGGACATCAAAAGCTCTTGTATGGCAGCGATTTCCCGGTCAGCCATATTCGCGGGCGTTGCGTCGCCATTGGCGATTCTTTCCATTGGTTCTACGCCGATGAAATGAAGCTGGCGGAAAAGCACACAGAGTTGCAGCCGGTCCTGGTCGGTTTGGAATCCATCCGCTGCTTGAGTCTGGCTTGTCGGCATTTGCAGCTGCGCGATAGCCAAATAGAAGATATCTTCTGCAACAATGCTTTTCAGCTTTTTGCCATCGATGGTGGCTGAATGTGAGGGACAAGATGAATAATCGAGAACGCCCAGTGCAAGACCTGCTCGATCTCAAGGGGCGGGTCGCAATCGTGACCGGGGCGGCTGGCTGGCTGGGGTCGGCAATGAGCCGTTCGCTGGCGGAGGCAGGGGCGCGGCTGGTCGTCACCAGTCGTCAAGCGGAGCAAGCGGCGGCTTTTGCGGCCAGTTTGCCCGGTGAAGGGCATCTGGGCTTGGGGTTCTCCCAAGGCGATACCGACAGCATACCCTCTTTTGTGACGCAGGTCGTCAAAAAGATGGGCAAGATCGACATCCTGGTCAACAACGCTTATGGTGGACCGCCAGCCAGCATCGACACCGCCACCGCCGAGGATTTTGACCAAGCCTATCATGTGGGCGTAACCGCCTATTTCTTGCTCGCCCGCGATGTCGCGCTGCATCTGCGCCAACGGGGAATAGGCGGCTCCATCATCAACATCGGCAGCATGTACGGCGTCGTGGCCAGCTATCCCGATGCTTACCAAGGCTTGGGCATCAACAGCCCGCCCAATTATCATGGGCTGAAGGGCGGCATCGTCCACTTGACCCGCCATCTGGCCGCCTATTGGGCGACGGACAATATCCGCGTCAACTGCATCAGCCCGGGTCCTTTTCCCAAGATTCCCGCCATAGATGAAGCGCATCCGGGATTTATCGCGCGTCTGGAAGCCAAGGTCCCGCTAGGCAGGATGGGCAAGCCAGAAGAACTCAAAGGAGTTGTCCTGCTGTTGGCGAGCGAAGCCGGTAGCTATATCACCGGGCAAAATATTTTGGTGGATGGCGGTTGGACCGCTTGGTGAAGCCAGCGCTATTCGCCGCAGCCCTCTATTTCATCTGTTGGTGATAGTCGGCATGAGAACGGGAATCAGCATGATGCAAATTGTATCTCCCACCGAAGAAGTGGATCTGGCGAAGAATAAGAACTTGTTGAATCGTTATCGCTTCATTGAATACGAGACGCTACGCATCCTGGCTGCTTGGCTGCCGGCGACAGCGCGCATGGAGTACAAGCTGGCGATGGGTCGCTTTATCTGGGAAGAAGCCCAGCATGTGCAGCATCTCTATCGCCGCTTGCGCGAAGTGCAAACCCCCGCTTTTCGCCCGCCCGGGGATCTGGCGCTGGAAGAGCTGATGGCAGAAGTGATGCACGCGCCTTGCGAGCGGGATCTGTTGGCGGGGATATTCCGTGTCATCAAACCGGCTTTGCTCCAGGCATATCGCTGGCATCTCAAACAGACCTTCGCCAATCCCGATGCGCCTACCTTATACGCCATCAAACACATTCTGCTGGACGAAGAGGAACACCTGGCTTGGGCGGATGCGGAATTAGCGGGACACCCAGCGGGCGCCTGGGAAGAGTATATCGCCGCCTTGCTGTCTTGCGCCGGGGGCATCTCTGGCGATGAAACGCGCATTGAAAAACCGCCCCAGCCCGCTTGCATAAAGCCCTTCACGACGCCCAAAACCGCCGCCCGCGACCAACGCTTTCAGATTCTGCAACAACCCTGGGGCGATGCCGAAGCGCGAACTCAACACGAAGCGGCCGCCCGCCGCCTATCCGAATTCGAGAATTACAGCCAGGAGATGTTGGCAGCGGAGACGGTAGCGCTGATCATCCATCTTTCGCCCGATATGCCCTGGCAATTCGTCTATGACTCCGCCCGCCATTGTTACGACGAAACGCGGCATTGTCTGCTGGGCATTGAGTGGCTGGCGCGCCATGGTTTGGATTACAAAACCGTGCCACAAAATACGCGGATTTATGAATGGCGCAGCCAATATGACCCCGCCACCCAATATTGCCTGCTCACCCGCGGCAATGAAGCCCACGCTTTCACGTTCCGTCAACAGAGCCTGTCCCAATATGAGGCGGCCGGCGATGCGCTCTCGGCGCAATACGTCAGTTACGATATGACGGACGAGCGGCAGCATGTCGCTTTTGGCACCAAATGGCTGCCCGAATTGATGGCGCAAAACCAGATCGATCTGCCGCTGGACCAATTTATAGAAGAGACCATCGCGCTATGGCATGAGGAATATGTCTCCGGTCGCTTGCCACTACCACGAGATCAGGAGAACACGTCATGACAAATTTTCAAACCCGATACCCGCAAGCCATCCTGGTCTCCTGCGAGATCCCTTGGGACGAAGATGGCGAATTGATGGAAGCTGTCTTCCGCCGCTCGGTGCAGCAGACTTTGGCGCATTATCATCATCTCTATATTTTTGGTACCGCCGGCGAAGGTTATGCGGTGAACCAGGCGCAATTCCGGCGAATCGTCGATATTTTCTATCAAGAGACACGCGGAGACGGCGTCTACCCAATGGTCGGCTTGATTGGCATGTCAACCGCTATCGTGCTGGAAAAACTGGAGTATGCCTACGCGCTGGGCTTCCGCCGTTTCCAGATCGCGCTACCACCTTGGGGTCAATTGACAAATGCCGAAGTCATGATTTTTTTCCGCGATGTCTGCGGCGCTTATCCCGAAGCGCAATTCCTGCATTACAACCTGCCGCGAGCGGGACGTGTATTGGAAGCCCAAGATTATCGCCCATTGGTTGATGCCATCCCCAATCTTGTCGCCACCAAGAATACAGGCGGCGGGCACAAACGGGCGGCCGAACTCGTCAGCCAAGTTGGGGAATTGCAGCATTTCCTGGGCGAAGGCAATTTTCTGCAGGGCTGTCTATATGGCGAATGTTCTTTGCTGGCAAGCTTCGGCTCCCTATGCCCGCAGAAAGTGAAAGCTTATTTTGCAGCGGCACAAGACAATGATCTGCCCACAATGCTGGCTTTGCAGCGGGGCTTTCACGATCTACTGGCGGATTTGTTCCAGCTGCTAGCCGGCGAGCGGCACATCGATGGCGCTTATGACAAGCTCTGGCTGCGCCTGGGCGGCTTCGAAGAGATGCCCCTGCGCCTACTTTCCCCCTATCAAGGGTTTAGCGAGGGACAATTCCAAGCCTGCAAAACGCTGCTAGAAACGAAGTACGCCGATTGGCTGCTCGACTGAACAACAGGCTCTCAAAGCAACGTCATTCACCCAGCATCCCATCAAGTTCCTCGCTGGCATTTTTCAAGATATTGATCAGCGCAAAATCACCACCATGCGGGACCATTTTGGCGCCCTGCCGCCGGTATTTATCGACTTCGTTGATTGAGGAGGCTGTTCGCGCCCAGACTTTGTTGTGCTTGTCGGCGGCCGCTGCCACGAGAGCCACCGCTTCATCAACATCCATCTCGATCGCTGGATCGGCATCCAAGCGCAAGCCAAGATCCGATGGTCCCACAAAGAGGGCATCGATGCCCGGCACAGCAGCGATCTCTTCCGCATTTGCCACTGCCGCCGGCGTTTCGATTTGAGCGACGATGAAGGTCTCGCGATTGGCATCGGCGATATAGGTGCTGCCGGGACGCCAACTATCGCCGCCGAAGCTGCAATCCAATCCAGCGCCATCGAGGCCGCGATTGCCCAAGGGCGGATACTTGGTGGCGCTCACGATTTGCCGCGCCATCTCCGCATCGGAGACAAATGGAATCATCAAACCGCTGGCGCCATCTTCCAGGTAACGGTAGAGACGACCGCGTTGCACGGTAGGCGGGCGGATCATGCAATCGATGTCATAGAGATGGCAGAGCGCTTGCAAATGCTGCACTTCGCGGTTATCGAGATTGCGATGTTCCAGGTCGAGCCAGATGCCATCGTATTTGTAGTGGGCGGCATAACGGATGAAGAATGGCAATACATGCCCCATGGCACAGAAGCGGGCGAAGCGATTGCTGCGCCATTTCGCCAAGACTTTACTCTTTCTCATTTTTGGTCTCCGTTGTCGTATTCATAAATAGACCGCTGATTCTAGCTCAGAATCGTCTTGGGCGCACGCAATTGGCGCTGACGGCAAAGGGATGTAAATTCAGGCATCTTTGTGCAAGAAGCCGCCGTCCACGCGCAAGATGGTCCCGGTGATGTAATCGGCCTCATCAGAAGCCAAAAATGCCGCTGCCCTGCCAATATCATCAGGGGTTCCCAACCGCCCCCAAGGCAGCGTTTTCCCCTGTTGCTCCATTTCCAGCGCGCCAAAAGTTTCTCGTTCGCCCGGTGTATTGATCCAGCCCGGTTCGATGACATTGACGTTGATTTTATGCGGGATTAATTCGCGGGCGATAGTCTTCGCCATATGATTAAGCCCTGCTTTGGCGGCATTGTAGGCGACTGACCCTTGGTAAGGCAGCTGTGCATGAACGCTGGAAATGAAGATGATTTTGCCGCCTTCGCCCTGTTGCACCAGGTGCCGCGCCAGCAGCTGGCTGATATGAAAGCCGGCGGTCAACGATGCTTGTATTACCTGCTCAAACAGTGCGGGGTCATATTCCAGGAAGGCGCCCCTGCGACTAAATGCTGGATTGCTGACCAAGATATCGATTGTTCCAGCAGCAGCCAGCGCCTCCCGCAGCAGCGCTTCACAACCGGCCCGGCTGAACACATCCGCTTCCACCGCCAGCGCTTGACTCCCGAGTGCCTCAATCTCGGCGATAGTGGCGGCCAAATCGGGATTATACGGTCGATCATTGACGATGACTTTGGCGCCACGGCGCCCCAATGCCAGCGCGCAGCCCTTGCCGATGCCGCGAGCTCCCCCTGTGACCAGCGCCGTTTTGCCAGCCAAACTCATATCACCCTCCTCAACTGCCAGCTGCCAGTTATCAATAGTGATCTTGCGCCCGCTGCTGCGCATAGCTTTTGCCATGACAAATGAAAAGATTTGACAAGACGAAAATACAAGCTATACTCTTAGTCAACTCATATGACTGGTCTGACTAGCTGATATGCTCATTATGACCCATTGCAGGATTCTGTCAAATCTCGCATAGGTGCGTACTGATAATTCGCTCATGGTAGAACCAAGTATCACGCTCAAGCACCCGCGCAAGGTCACCCTGGTTGCTTCGATTGTCGAGCAACTTGTGGAGAACATTCAAAATGGGACCTTGCAACCCGGCGAAAAATTGCCATCGGAGCGGCAATTGATCGAGATGTTGGGCGTGGGACGCTCCTCAGTGCGGGAGGCATTACAAGGGTTGGTCATGATGGGGCTGGTGGAGATTCGCCCCGGGCATGGCAGCTATGTCAAGCAAAATTTACACACCTATATTCCCGACCTGTCCAAGCCCAACTTGTCCGGCAACTTGCAGCGGGAGATGAGATTGCAGTTGATCGAGACCAGGCGAATGATCGAAGTGGATATCGCCGCGCAAGCCGCTGCCAGAGCATCAGAGCAGCAGATTGCTCATTGCCGCGCCACCTTCGATTTATACGCAAGATATATTGACGATTTCAGTGACCCGCGCTACATATCCGCCCATAATGACTTTCATATCTTGCTGGCGGATATGACACAGAATCCCTTCAACCTGATGTTGGTCAAGGGAATCTTGCAAGCCATTCCCCAGACGCTGCGCGAACGAGAATTCACTTTCCCCAAAGAGATGAACCTGGAGCAATTGCGCCAATCGCAACTGGAAATCCACCGTCAGATATTCGAGGCAATTGCCAACGGTGACGGAATCGGCGCCAGGACAGCCATGCAGAGACATATGGACTTCGAACATGATCTGGTGCTCAAAGTGTATCCCGTGGAAGCCGACCGTTGAAAAGCGGTCACCGCGCTATTTATTGTGTCCTAAAAAGACCAGGAGGTGATGGGCGAACAGATTGTATCGATAGCAAGACCCAATGCGCTTTTGGTAAGATGAAAGCGTATCGAAAACACTTGGAGAAACAGGAGATATCATGAAAATCGTAAGACTGCTTGCTGTTCTATCTTTTCTCGTGCTTGCCCTGCTCGTGCCAGTTCAAGCGCAAGATATGGAGCCGGTGACCATCACCTATTGGACTGACCCGGCCTTAGCACAACCCACGACTATGCCAGAATTCACCGAATTGGCTGAATTTGAAACCTGGCAAGCGGAACAATTCATGGAAATGCACCCCCATGTGACCATTGAAGTGCGCGGTTTGGATTGGCCCGATTTGGCGACTGTCGTGCCGACCGCGCTAGCCGCTGGCGACCCGCCCGATATCCTCAAGGATTACCTGGGGCGGACTTCCGGCTACGGCGTTGAAGGGGTCACCGTAGATCTGTTCAGCGTGTTGCCGCAAGAAGATATTGACGACTTGCTGCCCGGCTTGGTGAATCTCTACACCATCGATGGCGCGCTACACGCAATGCCAACCTACTTCTGGAACCATGCCATGATTGTGAACAAAGCCCTCTTCGATCAAGCAGGCTTGGGCGATCTGGTCCCGGTTGATGATCGCGATTGGACCTTTGACGACTTCTATGCAGCCGCCACCGCCATCAAAGCGGCTGATATCGGCGTCGAATTCCCCTATACTTTGCAAGTTGCTTCCGAACAAGGGGATTATGATTTCCACGCCTTTATCTGGGGCGCGGGTGGCGAGATTTGGTATCCGGATTGTACGACAGGCTTTGAGGATCCCAAGACGCTGGCCGGTCTCGAGTTCGTCAACATGCTTTACCAAGAAGGGTTGATCAACTCTGACGCCACCACTGCCGCTTATACCGACCAAACCAACAACCTGTTTACCGGCAAGAGCGCCATCATGGGCGGCGGCATGGGTGTCTTGAACAACACCATCGGCAACGCCATCAAAAATGGCGAGGTCACCGTTGATATGGATCCCGTCATTGTCACCTACCCGCATGCTGAAGGGGAAGTATCTGGTCTTGGCGTCGGTCCATCTGGATTTGCCGTCTTCGACAAGGGACGTTCCGAATACGAGATGGAATGGATCACCGAATTCCTGCTCTTCCTGAATTCGAGCGAAGCGCAGATTATGTACACCCAAAACAACGCCCAGTTCCCCGCTCGCGCATCGGCCGGCGTCCCGCTGGCGGAAGACGCCAACTACGCGCTCACGCTGCAGCTAATTCAGGAGCGCGGCACCGAGAATCTCGGCTTGGCTTGCCCGGGCTTCTACGAAGTCCGCGTCTCCCAACCGCCGCACTGGCAAGCGATGTTCCTGGGTCAAGAAACCCCGGCGCAAGCGCTTGAAGCCTTGGCGGCCGAGGCGGCCTTCATCCTGGATCAATAGCGCCGAGTTAACCGAAGTGAAGGTGTCTGGCTGGCAACTGTCAGATGCCTTCATCCCACTAGGCTGCCGCTTGTCTCTCCAGGGCGGGTGGCAGCCGAAATGGATAGCGGCGATAGATTTGTTGTTGGGGAAGCTCTAGTCAAAGAAGATGAAAATGATCGAGAACTTTCTCAAAAAAGTATGGGAGGGTCGCTGGGGTTATTTCTTCATTGCCCCCGCCATGATTCCATTTCTGATTTTCACCATCTATCCGCTGGTGCAAGGTCTCTGGCTGAGCCTGTATAAAGCCGGCGTCAATCGCGATAAGTGGACTTATATCGGATTAAAGAACTATACGAACCTGCTAACGCGGGATCCCGTCTTTCCCACCGCCATTAAGAATACTTTTCTCTTTGTCTTGGGCGTGGTGCCGGCGGCCATGGTCATCTGCCTCTTTGTCGCCGTGCTGATTTATCCCTTGAGCCAACGCAAGCAAACCTTTTTCCGCGCCGCATTTTATATGCCGGTGGTATCAGCCGGGGTCGTTTTGGCGATGGTCTGGGTCTATATCTACAGCCAGGAATATGGCTTGCTGAACTATATCTTCGAGTCGCTCGGTTTGCTTGATTTGTTGAATTCCGGCGAAAAGATTGGCTGGTTGGCACAGACGAATACCGCCTTGATGTCTCTCGCCATCGTCGTCTTAAGTTGGAGCTTGGGCCAGCCACTGATCCTGTTTCTGGCGGGTTTGGGCGCGATACCGGAAACGCTCTATGACGCCGCCAAGATCGATGGCGCCAACTCCTGGCAATCGTTTTGGAAGATCACCTTGCCCTTGCTGCGCCCGACTATTCTGTTTGTGCTGGTCGTGCTAACCATTGCCGTCTTCCAGGTATTTGTGGTTGTCCAATTGATGACCCTTGGCGGACCAGCCAACGCGACGCAAACCATTGTGTATCGCATCTGGGTGAGCGCCTTCACCGCATTCAAGTTCGGCTATGCCTCCGCCATGGCGGTCATCTTACTGGCGATAGTGAGTGTATTAGCAATCATCCAATTCAAACTACTCGATCGGCAACTGACCTGATTAAGCGCCGAATCATGAGAGAATAGCCATGACGCAGACATCTATCAACGCAAATGACATCTTAATGCCCGGCGATAATGCCCTGCGCCGCAAGTATTTGCTAGGGCGTTGGCTGCGTTATCTCGCGCTGGCGATCGTGGTGGCTTTGGCGATTATCTTGCTGATGCCCATTATTTGGATGATCCTCGGCTCATTCAAGATACAGCGCGTCGCCATGTCTTATCCGCCGGAACTCATCCCCAGCAATCCAGTGATAGACAACTGGGAACGGCTCTTGATCGATCGCCCTTCCCTGCGCTGGATGCTCAATTCGTTCATCGTCGCTGGCGGGATCGCCCTTTTCGGCGTCATCACCAGTACCTGCGCCGGCTACGCCTTTGGCAAGAAGCAATTCCCCGGGCGCACGGTCTTCTTCTGGCTGATCCTGATGACCATGATGCTGCCGCGGCAGATTTATATGATCCCCCTCTTTGTGCTGATGAAAAACCTGGATTGGTTCAACTCCTATCAGGGCATGATCGCGCCATATATTGTCTATCCTTTTGGCGTTTTTCTCATGCGGCAATATATGCAGTCCATACCCGACGAATTGTTGGAAGCGGGCAAGATGGATGGCGCATCGGAACTACAATTATTCAGGCATATCATTTTGCCCTTGAGCCGCCCCGCCATCGGCGCTATCGCTATCTTCGCTTTCATGGCTGGCTGGAACGACTATCTGTGGCAGCTGGTGACAGCAACCGATGAAATGTGGCTGACCCTGCCGGTCGGCGTTGCCAAGCTGACCGCTTCCGGCGTCGGCAGCGTTGATGTTGGGGTTGGCATGGCGGGGGCTACTTTCGCTTTCATCCCCATGCTTTTGATTTTCTTGCTCTTCCAAAATTATTTCATCAAAGGTATTACCGTCGGCGCGCTGAAAGGCTAGTCCCTTTGCTTCCCAAGTTCTCCAACGCCCAGCACCACCAGCTCGAGTTATATTTCAGGCTTCGTTATCGCTACGGCGACGGCAGGGGCGGATCGAGGATCAGCTAGCCGATGGATCTACCAAATTTTGCAGCGTCCTTCTTGACATTTCGCGTTGATTGGGGGCGCAAACAAAGCCTGACCGCCTCGCACAAACCGCCCTTTACCCTCAACAACGCCCGCATTCAAATCGAGTCCACCTGCCAAATCAGTGATCGCCTCACCCAGCAGCAAGTCAAATATGTGCTGGGCGCCTCCTGCAAGACAGAATATGTCGGCGTCAGCAAAGATATCTGGACCGAGCCCAATGCCGATTTTTGTATTATTTTGTCCGCCGATTCTTTTCTCATCTTAAAAAGTTGGGATCAAAACAACAAAGGCGTCATGCGCTATCCGTCATCGTTGGGCGAGCAGCCGGAACGGCAAAGCGGTAGCATTGCCGATACTTATGACCATGTCAAAATCGATCTCCGCCTGGAAAGCGCCGAGGAACTCACCAGCGCGCAAGCCATTGTCAATGCCACCTTGAACAATGAAATCCTGGTTGGGCGCAGCCGTTTTACCCTGCAGGGTCGCTATGACATCGAAATCGACTTTCCCATCAAAACCATGAACGCCAACGAACGCGAATGGATCTACCAGACAGACACGGGACCTATCCTCTATCCAAATTTGAATTCAAATGACCAAAGCTGGATCGACAGTTTTCGCCTGGCTTATATCGCCTTCAATCAACCTGACTGGGCGGAATTTATTCTGCAAGTCCCGACAGCGCTAAACGAAGAGATCTCAGTAAACCACTATTCGCTCCCCATTCAGCAACAAACGCAGAACCGCGTTTTTCGCATATTGCGCCCAGAATTGGGGCAGCAACCTGGCACTTAAAGAGATTGTCTATGAGCACTGGCAAATCAATGAAAATCGTCATCATCGGCGGCGGGGTAATCGGGTTGAGCGCAGCCTATCACTTGGCGAAATTGGGCGGCGCTAGCATCATATTGTTGGAGAAAGAACAACTGGGCGCTGGCGCCAGTTCACGCGCTGGCGGCATCATCACTGGCTTGCTCTGGACCAAGACCGGCATCGAAGCGCGGAAGATCAGCCTGCAACTCTATCGCCAATTGTCCGATGAACTGGCGGCTTATGGCTATCGATTTCACGGCGTGGGCTGCCTGAACTTGTGTGGACCCGCGGAATGGCGCGAGCGGGAAAAGCTACTGCCGCTTTATGACACTTGCGATATGGCCTACCAGGTCCTCGATGCCAAGACGATCAGCAGGTGCTGGCAGGGCTTACGGACCAGGGGAGATCACATTGGCTTGTTCGACCCCCTCGGCGGCTATAGCGAGCCAGATCAATATATTCCTGCTTTGGCGCGACGCTGCCGCGACCTCGGCGTCGACATCCGCGAGCATAAGACCGTCACCGGCTTCTCACAACGACGCGGCAAGATCAGCGGCGTCGTCTTGTCCGACCAACTTATCGAAGCCGACATGGTAATCTGCACGGTCCACAGCTGGACGAATCGTTTGCTGGCAAGCCTTGGCAAGGCTTTGCCGATGAAATCCTTTGTGCATCAGCGCTATCTGACAAAACCATTAAGCGAGCCGGTTCAACTGCCGGCGGTGAATGCCAACCCCTATGGCGCCTACTTGCGACCCGCGCTGGGAAATCGCTTGTTGATCGGCGGTGAAACCCCGAAACGCAACGAATTCGATTTGCCGGCGGCGGATTTTCGTATGGCAGAACTCAGCGCGCCGGACGGATTCCGCGCTCAATTACGACAACAGGTCCTGCCAGTTTTTCCAGCGCTGGCTGAATTGGAATGGGAAAGCGAGCAAGTGGGGTTAATCTGCTTCTCAATGGATGGCGAGCCGATTTTGGGCGCCTTGCCAGAGTTGCCCGGTCTCTTGGTCGCCGGGGCGTTTCATTCCGGTGGCTTCGCCTATAACCCAGTCGCAGGCTTGTTGTTGGCGCAGCTGGCGCTCACGGGGGAGACTGAATTGGATATCGGGTCATTTTCGCCAGGTCGCTTTGCTGGCGCCGCGGTTGATGAGTATCTCAATAGCAAATTGCGGCAAGAAGATGCTTTCGCACGCCGTCATTGAGCAAGATGGAAGGGCACACATGCGCTATCGAAGTTTAGGTAAGACTGGCTTGCAGGTCTCGGAATTGTCGCTGGGCACCGTCGCGCTGGGCATGCCATACGGCTTGGGAGCAAGATCCAAGCAATCGAGCGGCGCCATCAAGGGAGTGGCGCCGCCATCCGACACCGACGCCACCCGGCTGATTCAGCATGCAATTGAGCAGGGCATCAACTTCTTTGATACTGCCCGCGACTATGGCAACAGCGAAGAAATCCTTGGCAGAGCCCTTAGAAGCGAGCGGCAAAACCTGCTGATCGCTACCAAGATAAGCTGCCACGATGCCGGCGGCAAACTCTTGCCCAAGTCGACGCTGGTCCAACACATGAGCGATTCCCTGCATACCAGCTTAAGCCTGCTCCAGACCGATTATGTAGACCTGCTGATGTTGCATAATGCCACCGTCGAGTTGCTGGAAAACAGCCCCGCGCTCGAGACCTTGCGTTCCTTTCAAGCGCAAGGCAAGGCGCGCTATCTTGGGGCTTCGACCTATGGCTTGGAGGCGCCGCGCATCGCCATCGGGAAGCCATTTGACGCCCTACAAGTCGCCTTTAATATTCTGGATCAGCGCATGGCGGACGAGATATTCCCGCTGGCAACCGCCGCAGGTATTGGCGTCATCGTGCGGTCGGTCTTTCTCAAAGGAGCGCTCACCCCAAGCATCGATTATTTTCCGCCGCATCTTGGCCGGCTCAAAACCTATTCGGAGGCGGTGAAACAGGGGGCCGCTAAGTCAAAGCCCGCCATGAATCGGATTGAAGCGGCGCTGAAATTCGTCTTGGCGCAAGCGGAGATCTCCACAGCATTGCTTGGCACCCGTGATATCGCTGAACTGGATTTCGCATTAGCGGTGGCTCGTGGCGAGATCCTGAGTGCTGATTTGCTTGCTCGTTTCAAAGAGCTCCGCTGCGATGAACCCGACCTGCTGGATCCCAGCCGCTGGGGATTGCCATGACCACTGGGAATAAGATACTGTGCCAAAGATAAACGTGCCGAGCGCATGAAGAAATTGAAATTGGGAATATGATATGAGCGAAATTGGATCTGCGAAAACTGAATTGGATACCCCCGCCCTGTGGGTGGATTTGGATTTGCTGGAGCAAAACATTGTCGATTTGGCGCGGCATTTTTCCGCCGCCGGCGTCGATTGGCGGCCCCATATGAAAGGGGTTCGCGTCCCGGCGATCGCTCATCTGGCGCTGTCAGCTGGCGCTATCGGCGTGACCTGCGCCACCATTAGAGAAGCGGAAGCAATGGCGAATGCCGGCATCCGCGATATTCTCATCGCCAACGAGCTGGTGGGCGAGCGCAAGATAGCGCGGCTGACTCAGTTATGTCGCCATGCCGATGCCAAAGTGATCGTCGACGGCGAAGCCAATGTCCACCAACTGCAAAAGGCCGCAGCCGACGGCAAGGTAGAAATCGGCATATTGATCGATGTGGATACTGGCATGCAGCGCACGGGACTCGTCCCGGGGCAGGCAGTGATTGACCTCGCCAAAATGGTGGAACAATGCCCCAACTTGCGCTTGGCTGGTCTGATGGCATGGGAGGGGCATGCCCTGGCATATAACAATCCCGCAGAAAAAGAACGGGAAACACTAGCTGCTGTCAGTAAATTGACCGACCTGGCAAAACGCTGTCGACAAGCTGGGTTGGATCTTCCCATCGTCAGTGGCGGCGGCAGCGGCACCTACAAAACAACACCCTATGTCGAGGGCATGACCGAGATACAAGCCGGTGGCGCTATCTTTTCCGATGTCGCTTATCAAGGCTGGGGAGTGGATACCCAACCTTGCCTGTTTGTGCAGACCATCGTCAGCAGCCGACCCACAGCCGACCGCATCGTGATTGACGCCGGCTTCAAGACTTTGCCCGTCTGGCATGTGCAACCGAGAGCGATCGGCTTGGAAGGGGTCACCAGCCATGTGACCTCGGCTGAACATGGCATCATCACCGTGGATTCGCCCAACGATGGCGTCAAAGCAGGGGATCTGCTTGACTTTGTGGTGGGCTATACCGATTGCACCTTGTTTCTGCACCGAAAGCTCTATGGCATTCGTCGAGGGCTGGTAGAAACAGTTTGGGATATCATCTAAGCGAACTCAAGCGCCTGCGCCAAAAGGTCAACCCCTAGACCAGCAGGGGGCGCATTTGACGAAAAGCGCGTTCCAGCAAATCTCGCTCAGCCGCAAAGCAAAGCCGCAGATACCCTTCGCCTTGGGGACCAAAAGCCGCGCCAGGCGCCAAGCCAACCCCAGATTGTTGCAGCACTTTTTGAGAGAAGGCATAACTATCGGACACGCCATCCACGGTGAAAAAAGCATAGAATGCCGCCTGTGGTTGTGGGAAGTTCACCCGGGGCAAATCGGCAAAGGCCTCTTTGACCGTCTCCAGCGCTACCCGATAGCGTTCGAGCGAGGCGCCCAAAAAGGGCTCCCCTTCCCGCAGCGCCGTGATGCCGGCAACTTGTGTGGGGGCGAAGATACAAGAATAATTGAACTCGGTCACCATTTCCAAGTCGCTAATCAGCGATGTTGGCGCCGTCAACCAGCCCAACCGCCAACCCGTCATCGCCCAGGATTTGGAAAAACTGTTGATGATCAGGTACTTGTCATCATCGGTTACTTTGTCGGCGAAGCTGGGGGCATGGTCACGATCATAGACTATGCGATTGTAGACTTCGTCGGCGATCAGCCAGAGATCACGCTCGCGACAGAAATCGAGAATCTGCCGTTGTTCTTCGTCTTCGAGCATCCAGCCAGTTGGGTTATTGGGAGAATTGATCAACAGCGCGCTTGTATTTGCTTGGCAGGCTCCGAAGAGTTCCTCCAAATCCAAGCTCCAGCTACCAGACCGCGGGCGCAGCGAAACCCGGACGATCTCGGCGCCCAGGATCTCGGCGGCTGAAGGCAAATTGGGCCAGACCGGCGATGGCACAATGACAGAATCGCCCTCAGCGACAATGCACTGCAAGGCGACCGCCAAGGCTGTCATGCCCGATGGCGTTACGGCGATATTGTCGGCGCTGAAATCGGTCTGGTAGAGCCCGTTCTGGTAGAGCGCGAGCGCCTGCCGCAATTCCATGAGGCCCAGGTTGGGTTGGTAGAAGGTCTGCCCTTCATCTATCGCATCTTTGGCGGCTTGGCGGATGAAAGCCGGTGTGGGTTTATCGGGCTCGCCAAACCAAAGTGGAATGACATCGGTCCTGCCCATGGCGCTGTTCGCCAATTTGCGGATCAAGCTCGGTTGTAGCTTCTGCACAGTTGGTCGATTTGCCCGGATCGCCATCGACTTCAATCCCCCTCTTGTTTGTAGAGCGCCACCGCAGCCACAATGATGATACCCTGAACGAGACCTTGAATAAATGAGTTTACGCCCAGCATGACCAGCAAATTGGCGGTGATGCCCAAGAGCAGCACGCCGCCCAAGGTGCCGATGACGCTGGCGCGGCCCCCGAATAAGCTGGTGCCACCGATGATGACAGCGGTGATCGATTGCAGCTCGATACCATCGCCGATAGCCGGGTCGCCAACGCCCATACGCGATAACCAGAGCAAGCCGGTGATGGACGCGGTAATGCTGCAAAGGACGTAGACGCCGTAGCGCACGCGCTTGACCGGCAAACCCGAGAGCCGCGCCACTTCGATATTGCCGCCGATGGCAACCAGATATTTGCCAAATGCTGTGAAGCGCAATAACAAGATAGTCAGTAGGATTAAGACAAAAAACATCAAAGCAATAATCGGCACGGGACCGAGCTTCTGATCATAAAACATCATCACTTCCCGGCTCGCCTTCCCCACTGGTGATGAGGATATAGTCAAGCCGATGCCGCGTAATATGACCAAAGAAGCCAATGTGACGATGAAAGGCGCAATGCGCAACTCGTTGATCAAGAAGCCATGGATCAAGCCCACCAAGACGCCCAAGCCCAGGGTGGCGAAGATCGCGATAAAGACATTGGCGCTTTCGCCATTCATGACAATGGCGGAGACGAGGATAGACACCTTGACCAGGGAGCCAACCGATAGATCGATGCCAGCCGTCAATATCACCAACATCTGCCCCAAGGCGACGATCCCGAGAAAAGCCGCTTGTCGGGAGACATTGGCGAGGTTGCGCTCGCTGAGAAAACGTTCTGATTGAGTCGCCCCAATCAGGCACAGCAGCGCAATGAAGGCGTAGACCATGATGATCGGTCCATGGCGGCGCAGGAACAAGGAAGACGAAGACGTCTTTGCGGGCGAAAATGACGCCAATAGCTTCACGGCAGCCGCTCCTTCGCTTTGCTCATGGTCGCCAATTCGATAATGCGCGCTTCACCCGCCTCTTCCCGCGAGAGTTCGCCAGCGATCCGCCCATCATTCATGACCAGAATGCGATCGCTCATGCCGATGATTTCGGGCAGTTCCGATGAAATCATCAAGATGGCGATGCCGCGGTCATTCAATTGCCGCATGAGTTTGTAGATCTCGAACTTGGCGCCGACGTCAACGCCGCGCGTTGGTTCATCGAGGATGATGACGGCGGGATCAGTCTCCAGCCATTTCGCCAACACCACCTTCTGCTGGTTGCCGCCACTCAAATATTGTGTCTCTTGATCTGGCGAGACCATCACAATCGACAGCCGTTCTTTTGCCTCGGCGACGACCCGGTCTTCGCTTTGCCCTTGCAACAAGCCCCAGCGGGTGACCCGAGACAAAATTGGTAAGGTGACATTGATGCGCACAGAAAGCGCCGTGAATAAGCCATGCGCTTTGCGGTCTTCTGGCACCAACACCAGCCCCGCTTGAATCGCCTGTGCCGGGTTGCTCCAACTTTTGCCACTTTTGTCGATCAGCGTGATTTTGCCGCGCGTCAAGGGATCGGCAGCGAAGAGCGCCCGCGCCAGCTCCGTCCTGCCAGAGCCAACCATGCCAGCGATGCCCAGGATCTCGCCAGCGTAAAGCTGCAAACTGACGCCATCAAGGATAGTATCGGTGGTGATATCTTCCGCCACTAATACCAGCTCACCCTGCTGATGTTTCGTCTGTGGGAAGATTTCATCCAAAGACCGCCCCACCATCAATTCCACCAGGCTCGAGCGGTCCAATTGATCGATGGGATGGCTCCCGACCACTTCCCCATCTTTCAACACCGTGACTTCATCGGCGATGCGAAATACTTCTTCCAGCCGATGCGAGATGTAGATGATGGTGACGCCTTGTTCCACCAGTGAAGAGATGATACGAAAGAGTTGATCTAGCTCGCCCCCAGCCAAAATAGCGGAGGGTTCGTCCATCACGATCAGGTCGGCATTTTGCGAGAGCGCTTTGGCGATTTCCACCAATTGCTGTTGGGCGATGGTCAATTCACTGACCGGCAGCTGAAGATCGAGGGAGATGCCCAGGCGCTCCAACAAGTTGCCGGCGAGCCGATGCAATTCATTCAGGTTCAAGATGCCGAGGCGATTGCGCGGTTCACGACCGAGGAAGATATTCTCGGCGACTGACATTTGCTGCACCAGCGCCAGCTCTTGATAGATGATGCTGATGCCGCTGTCGATGACCTCGCCAGTGCTGGCTTGCTCGCGCAGTTGCCCCTTGTAGATGATCTCGCCGGCATCGGCTTTGTAGGCGCCAGCGAGGATTTTCATCAAGGTCGATTTGCCGGCCCCGTTCTCGCCCACCAAGGCGTAGACCAAGCCGGGCTTGCACTGAAAAGATACATCTTTCAGCGCTTGGACGCCGGCGAATGCCTTAGAGATATGGCGCATTTCCAGAATGTAATCGCTCATAAGACAGCCCAGCCAGTAAGAGAAAAGCGGCATCCAGGGCGAGAGAGCGCCTTGGATACCGCAGGAAAATTAGCGACGCCGAGGCATTTTAGCCATCATCTTCCACGACTCTGAAGCCCAGTTCCGCCAGTTTTTCTTCCGGCATGGTGATAGGACCGTGTACATCATCGCTCCAATCTTCACGGAAATAGTCCGCGCCTTCGACATCGGTGAAGGGCTCGCTATTGGGGATGACGCCGGAGAAATCGATGAAACGCGGCGTGGGCTCGCCCGCCAAGATCTGCAGCGCGGCATCAATACACATGGTGATCATGGCGTTGGGATATTGCCAGGCGAGGTATTTGATATCATGTTCCTGCGCCAAACGCAGGAAGCCATTTTGCCACTCGCCGCCGCCAATGGGCGGGATCTCCAAGCCAGCATCGAGATAGGCGCTGATGATGCCCTGGGACATCTGCGCGCCGCCCGACCAGATAGCATCGATCTCATCGCCATATTGCACCAGCCAGGTTTCCATGATGCCTTTGGCATCAGCCGGGGACCAGAAGCCCGGTTGCTTGTCGAGCACGTTGATGCCCGGGTTGGCAGCGAAGACAGCATCGGCGCCTTCTTCCATGATGTCGGAGGTGGTCACGCCGGGGATGCCAGTCATGATGACAATATCCCCTTCACCGCCGAGTTGGTCAACCACATATTGCGCCAGGCTGGCGCCGACGACCCAGAGGTTAGTGCCGACTTCGGTGACGAAATTGTTGGTCTCCACCGCGCTAGCGCACAGGACAACTGGCACGCCTTGCATCATGGCGCGTTCCACCGGCGCCGATAATGCCGCAGCGCCCATCGGCACCAGGATCAGCGCATCCGGTTCCTGCGCCAGCAAGTCTTCCACCTGCGGCACTTGTACATCGGCACTGGCTCGCGCATCGCCATAGAGCAATTCAGAAACGACCCCTTCACCCAATTCTTCAACATACCAGTAGGCATGGGCATCCATCAAAGCCGACCAGGCATTGCTGGTCCCTTGGGCGGCAAAGGCGATCCGATAAGGACCTTCTTTGGCGAAATCGCTGGTGTCATAGGTCTCGTCCAGGCGTGAAAGCACACTCTGCAAATAGGGCGAGGCGGCGATATGTTCTTCGCTAATTTCAAAATCCAGCCCGCCGTCCATATCATCGTCTTGCGCCACTGATATAGCGCAAAGACCGACCAACAAGGACAGCATCAGCAGGATATTAAGCAGCTTCTTCATGACAAATTCCCTTTCTTTAGTACAAATGTACAGAACTAGAACACTGTGAATTAGGCTGATGCTTTCGGCTTTGTCAATAATCTAGCTCCTTTCGCCCCATTGCCAGCTTAGCTTTCGACATTCGCCACACTGTACAAGGTGACAGCGCCGAGTATGACCAAGCCCTTGATGATAAACTGAACCTCGATATCCAAGCCCATCAGCACAGCCATAGTGCTCAGGATTTGAATGATCAAGACGCCGGCGATAGTGCCCAGCAATCCGCCGCGCCCGCCAATGAAAGCGGTGCCACCGACGACCGCCGCCGCGATCGAATCGAGATCCAAACCGCTGCCGATGAAACGATCGACATAGCCTACATAACCCGTCAGCACTATGCCCGAGATGACGGCGAACAAGCTGCCGAAGATATAGACCGAGATGCGGATGGCATCTACCGAAATGCCGGATAAACGCGCCGCTTCAATATTGCTGCCCACCGCATAAACCCGACGCCCGTAAGAAGTGCCGCGCAAAATGAAGATGAAGATGGCATTCAACCCCAACCACAACACCAGCGGCAGCGACAGCACCGACCAGGATTGATTGACGATGCCCAGGATCTCTGGCACGAAGCCGCCCGGCACACCGCGAGTATACGCTTGCGTCGCGCCTTGCACCAAGACCAGCATACCTAAAGTGGCGACGAATGGCGGCACCCGCCGCTTGGTCACCAGCAGACCATTGCCCAAGCCAACCAAAGCGCCCAAGCCGAGCGCGGTCAACATAGCCGGCAGCACCATCTCATTCTGCCCATTGCCGACTTCCGCCACCACCACCGAGGTCATGATGAAGATGCCGCCAACAGACAGATCCAAGCCCGCCACCAACAAGACCATGGTCTGCCCGATCGCCACGATGCCTAACTGCGAGGCTTGGCGCATCACCACCGCAATCGTATCGACCTCGTAGAGCTTGGGCGTCAAAAAGCGGGCGACCAGCAGCAAGATCGCCAACGCGATATAGACGCCATAATCGGCGACGAATTTGCGATAGCGCCAGCGATTATCAATGCTGGGAGCTAGCAGGTGCTTCGGTTCAGCGAGGCTCATTCAAACTCACCTCGAGGCAAGGGATTATCAGTCAGCAAGGTTGGCGCTGGTTTCGGCTAACGAGGCTAGTCTTCCAGATACTTCGCCGCCCACTCGACGCCTTCCCAGGAAATTGTCTTCTCCGGCAAGATTTTGACCCAATAGCGCGGGCGCACCCGTGATGGCTCCAGATATTCCGGTCCCCGCTCGCCAAAATAACGTAGCGCCATCCGCCGCCCCATTTCCAACCATTCGCCTTCCATCAAGGCGGGTCCAGCGACAATCTCCGCACTACCGCGGAAGAGCGCCCGGGTATAGGGGCTACTATCCATAGCGCAGGATACCGCCACCCGCGGGTTGCGCTTGAGATGCTGGACGAAGACAGTCTTGGCACGCGGGATCACCCACATCGCTTCGCCATCCCATTCCTGCCAGACCGGGGTGATATAAGGATCACCTTTGCTATCAATGGTGGCGATGCGCGCGACGATTGGTCCATCCAGAAACTCTTGGATCTCCGGCGGATACAAAGCACGCATTTTGCCCATCCACTCTGGATATTCTCGTTTTTCGCTCATTAACTTTTCCTCTCACCTACCCATCCAAGCCAGCTCGCTGGAATGCACAATTGCACATCCATTTGCAGCAGACAGTTCCGTATGCAGAGTATAACCAAAGTCAGGAGTGCAACACAAACAAAGCCTCCGCCGAGAGCCACTCCGAGTCAGATGAATTCTATGCGCGTGCCGGCAGCGTCGCCGGGCACGATGAACATTTTCTCGCCAGCGGTTTTGAAGCGGATCCGATAAGGTCTGGGGGCATCCGCGGCGATATGCGCCTGCAAGGGGCTAGTCACGTCAGCTGGACTCAGATACTCCAGCCGATGTGGACCCACCTCGAAGACGATGCCAGCCGCATTCAACGCATCATCATGCACGGGTACCCCCGTTGTGCCCAGCGCGGCACTCATAATGCCGCTCGCCAATTCAAGATCGCGCGCTGCCAAGGTGATGGTATCAATGCCAGTCACCTGATTATCGTGTTGATTTTCTTTGGGGACTCGTTCTGTGCGTGGAGTCTGGTCTTCGATAATAAAAGGAATCAACCCCTGATAGTCCCCATAGATTTTATTGTTGATCCAGGACAGTTGATAGCCATCAACGCGCTGGCGACCCAAGCCAACCAAGGGGCTCATTGCTACACCTTGGGCTTCAAAAAGCGCATAATCGGCGCGGATATCATCGGTCTGCATGCAGAAGTCGATCAAGCCGCCGCCACGACTATGAACCAAATCCCACCAATAATGTTCGGGACATTCTTCATAAAAGGACAGCAATTCGATATAAGCGCCATCCTGCAAAGCGATCAGCGTGTTGTAAGAGCCAATCGGATGTTTGCCGCCGGCTTGCACATTGAAGCCAAGCCCACGAAACGTTTCACTTAACAGATCCAAATCCGGTCCCGCTATCACAATATGATCGATACCTTGAATCATGCTCGCCTCTCTTTCTATCGCGCCTCGCTGCCAGTATATCACGATGGTGTCAGGCGCGAGCAACTGCCGCTTCTCGCTTGACGTAGGGGGATGAATCGGTTCTATTTATAGTGTACTAAGGCATTATGGAGATTTGATATGAAACTCACGGGCGATTTGCATGTTGTCGGCGGCGGTTATTTTGGCTTTGGCATTTCGGGCGATTTGGATTGCCATGTCTTGTTGTTGAATAGTGGGGGCGAGCTGGCTTTGGTCGACCCCGGCATGGGGATGGGGAGAGATTTTGATACCATCCTCGACAATATTCGCGGCGATGGGCTGGATCCCCGCAAGATCCGCAAGCTGATTTTGACGCATTACCATTGCGATCACATTGGGGCGGCGGCCGAAGCGCAAAAGCGTCTGGATGTGGAAGTCTATGCTTCGGCATTTGCCGCACCCGTCATCCGCAATGCCGATGAAAAAGCGGTGGCGTTGGATGTCGCCAAAGCAGCCAATTTTTATCCCGAAGATTATCAACTCCCGCCTTGCCCGGTGGATGTCGAATTGGTCGAAGGCGACGTGATACAGGTGGGTAATCTGCAGCTGGAGACCTTCGAGACACCCGGGCATTGCGATGGGCACTTGAGTTTTATCATGCGCGGCGGCGATCGCGTCTATCTGCTGGGCGCCGATCTGGTCTTTTGGGGCGGCAAAGTGGTCTGGCAGAATATCCACGACTGTCGCATCGATGCCTATGCCAATAGCATGTTCAAAATGGAGCAGCAAGAATTTGACGCCCTGATCCCAGGGCATTTGCAGATGACACTATCCGGCGGCAAGCAGCATCTGGACGCGGCTGCGGCGGCCTTCCGTCAGCTGGGCATCCCACCCAACCTGCTCTAAGCGGGTAGAAAGTCGCGGCTGGAAAAAGCAATTTTAGCCAATTTGCAAAAATCGCTTGACATAGAAAACGTTTTCTTTTAGACTGTCTGTATCAGGTAAACGTTTTCTATGGATCTTGAGCGCTGCCATGGTCACCATCCGAGAAGTTGCGGAAGCCGCCGGTGTCTCGATTGCCACTGTTTCCAGAGTATTGAGCAACAGTCGCTACCCGGTTAGTGAGCAGACACGAAAGATGATTTTGCAAGTGGCTGCGGATATGGGCTATTCGCCCAACCGTGCCGCGCGCAGTTTGCGAACTGATCGTTCTTCGCTTATCGGGGTCATCCTCGACAATTTTGTCTCAAATTGGGCGCCAAGTATCATTCGCGGCGTGCAGGATGTGCTGCATAAAAAGGGCTATTTTTCCCTGGTTGTCAACATCCCTTGGGAAACCCATTCCCAATCCGATGTTGTCAAGGATTTGTTGGGCCATTCGGTGGATGGTTTTATCTTTGTGGAAACCTGGCATCCTGTTCGCGAGCGTTTGCAGATCCTCAACAACAAGCCTTATGTGATTGTGCATCGGCTCTTTGATGAAACCGATCCATACAGCGTCATACCCGATGAAGATCATAATGGCGCAGTCGCTGCCGAGCATCTTGTGTCTTTGAAGCACAGCAAAATCGCCTATATCGCCGGACCGGAAAATTACTTTTCCTCACAGCAGCGGCTGCTGGCATATCAAAATATCTTGCGCGATGCTGGTGTAGCGATTCGCCCGGAGTGGATCGTCCGGGGGGATTGGAGCGTGCCGAGCGGTTATGAATGCGCCCAGCAGATCTTGTCACAAGACGCCTTGCCTACTGCCATCATCGCCGCCAACGATAGCCTGGCTTATGGCGCGCTGCTGGCGGTGCAGGATCAGGGCTTGCGAGTGCCAGAAGATATAGCGATCGTCGGCTATGACAATGATGAAATCGCCAGAATATCCAACCCCACCATCAGCACTGTAACTCTGCCAACATTTGAGATGGGGCAAATCGCTGCGGAGAATTTGTTGCAGCAGCTTGCCGGTGCCAAACGGGACTTCACCGAGCAGTTGGTCCGGAGCCAGCTTATCGTCCGGCAATCCTGCGGCGCGCCGGCCGGCAAAAATGTGCATGCCAGGCATTATGAGCGGGGCTATAAATTGCAATCAAATACTCAGCACAGGAAGAGCGAAGAGCAGCCGACAACCTGAGAGAGCAGGATCTCCCTCTATTGAGGTTATGCCAACTAATTGATTGAGATGAAGATCAGAGATTGAAGGAGGGTTTATTGAGGGATGGTAGAAGGACCTATCGAATTTTTGTCAGCCAAAGCAGGTAATAAGGAGTAGGAAATGAATTTGCGTAAAGTTGTCCTTGTCATGCTCATCCTTGTCTTGACTGTGGGCGCCATGCCACTCGCGGCACAGGACGATGAGCCCGTTACCATGACCATGTGGTCGCGCAGCATCAGTGAGATCCTGCAAACCATGGTGGATACCTGGAATGAAACCCATGAAAACCAGGTTGAGCTCACTGCTGTGCCATCCAACGAGTTTGTGACCAAAATGGCTGCCGCGATCGCCGCCGGTGAGGCGCCGGATATCGCCAGCATCGATTTGATTTACACGCCAGCCTTCGCTTCGGAAGGGCAGCTGCTGGATATTACTGACTGGGTGAAAGAATTGCCCTATATCGATGAGCTCAGCCCGGCGCACATGAACCTTGGTTTGTATGAAGGGCGGAATTTCGCTGTGCCATTCGCCGCGGAAGGGTCTTTCATCATCTACAATGTCGACCTGTTTGAGCAAGCTGGTCTGGACCCCGCAAGCCCGCCCACGACCTGGGACGAATTGCTGGAAGCCGCCCGGGCGATCAACGCGCTCGGTGATGATATCTACGGCTACTACTACGCTGGAGCCTGCGCCGGCTGCAATGCTTTCACTTTCCTGCCCTTCATCTGGGCAAGTGGCGGCGATGTGTTGAGCGAAGACGCTTCCGCCCCCACTTTGACCGAAGACCCGGTCGTGCGTGAAGCGCTTGAGCTCTATCGGACCATGTGGGAAGAAGGCTTGATGCCGGAAGGCGCGAGCATCGACAGCGGCAGCAACTTCACCAACGCTTTTGCCGCTGGCAATATCGGCATGGCAGGGACTGGCGCTTTTGGCATCAGAAATTACAAGGTCAACCATCCCGAGCTCAATTTTGATGTGACCTACATCCCGGGCAAAGACGGTGGCGCCGCCTCCTTTGGTGGTGGCGATGTCGTCGGTATTCCCAGCGGCTCCCGCTATCCGGAACAAGCTTGGGAATTCATCTCCTGGGCACTTTCCGACGAGGTCCAGCTGGATATCTACGCGGCTAATGACCTGTTGCCAGTCCGCACCACATTCGCCGACAACGAGTATTTTGATGCTGATCCGCGGCTCAAAGTCGCTGCCGGCACGCTGGCTGTGGGACATACCCCCTATAGCCTGGTCTACAACGACCTGTTCAATGATCCGAATGGTCCCTGGCTGCTCATGCTTCAAGTCGCCATCCTCGATGGTGATATTGATGCCGCTTTGGAAGAAGCGCAAGATCGCTTCACCCAAATCATGGAGGGCTAATACCAGCTAGCCAGAGTATCCATGCCCGCTGCCGGGTATGGATACTCTTTTAGAATACGCTGGATAAGCGTCGGCGAGGCAAATCGGTTATCATCTGGCGTGACAGGCAGAACTTGGCTGAAGACCAAGCTACCCTGTGGCTTACAAGCAGTTGGCAGACTCAATAGCTCGGTAATAAGGATAAGCGCTTTGATATCAGTACTCTGGTTTCAGAAATTGAGTTGGGAACAAGGGCGCAAGCTCACTGGTTTTCTTTTCGTGCTTCCAACTGTGCTTTTCGTGATCGTATTCTTCATTATACCGTTGCTGATGACCTTCTTCATGTCCTTTTATGATTGGTCGCTGATTGGGGCTGGGGGAGATTTTATTGGCATCAACAATTACATTGAGCTAGGAAATGACCGCCAATTCCTCAAAAGCTTGAGCTTCACGGCTCGTTATACCCTGTTGATTACCCCGCCAATCTTCATTTTGGGATTTATCTTGGCGTCTTTAGTTCGCCATGATATCCGGGGTATTGGCATCTTTCGCACTGTCTTCTTTATGCCAGTTGTGATTGGCTTGGGGGTTTCCAGCTTGTTGTGGGTCTGGCTGTTGCATGACCAGGTCGGCATTTTCAACAAGATCATGATCGACATGGGGCTAATCAGCAAACCACAGCTCTTCATGGCGAAGCCCGACAGCGCCATGCTGGTAGTCATCATTTCGGTGGTTTGGAAAACCGTCGGCTTCACCATGATTCTGTTGCTGGCTGGCTTGCAAGGCATACCAGATGAGCTATATGAGTCGGCCGAGGTAGATGGCGCCAATTATTTTCAAAAGCTGTTCTTTATCACCCTGCCCTTGATGCGACGGACGATTGCCCTGGCTCTAATTCTGTCAGTGATCGGCTCGGTGCTATCATTCGATCAGTTCTACATCATGACAAACGGCGGACCCCGCAACAGCACCATTTCCATTGTCTACTGGATTTTTAAGAACTCGTTCACCTCTTTCAAGTTGGGCTATGGCTCGGCAATGTCGATTGTATTACTGGTCATCCTGGTGATACTCAGCACGATTCAATTCTATTTGCTACGGGACAATACCTAAATGGCACAGAACATAATGAAAAACAAAAGCGGTTATACACAGCAAGAAATTCGGCAGCTGCGCAAACGCTTGACCTTGAGCGGGCGCTATATAATTTTGATTGTGCTGGGGCTTTTGTTCCTCTTTCCAATGGCTTGGTCACTATTAAATTCGGTCAAAAAGCCAGCGGAAGCCTTGGCTGTGCCGCCAACTTACCTGCCGACCGAAGTTGTCTTTGACAATTATGTTGAGCTCACATCTTATGGGCGTTTTGGGGTGATGCAGCATGTTTACAATAGCACTTTTGTCTCCTTGCTGACGGTGGCCGGAACGCTGGTCTTAAGCACGCTGGGCGGTTATGGTTTCGCTCGTTTTCGCTTTCCGGGCAAGAACATGCTGTTCATCATGGTGCTATCGACGCTGATGATCCCCTTTCAGTCAATCTTGATCCCGCTTTTTGTGATGTTGGTCGCGGTCGACTTGCACAATAGTTTATGGGGTCTGGCGTTGGTGTACATCACTTTTCAGTTGCCTTTTGGCATCTTTTTGATGCGCAACAGTTTTCTGGCAGTGCCTTACGAGATCGAAGAATCGGCTTTGCTCGATGGCTGCACCTCGTTGAGCGTGCTGTATAAGATGATGCTGCGGCTGGTCTTGCCGGGCATTGTGACCGTCGCCATTTATGCCTTCATCAATTCCTGGAACGAGTTTCTGGCCGCATTGATTTTTATGACCGATCAAAGCAATTTCACCTTGCCTGTTTTTCTGGCGAACATCCGCAGCGGTTTGTTTGGCATCGTTGATTGGGGCGCCTTGCAAGCCGGTCTGATCGTCTCCATTGCTCCTTGCCTGCTTATTTTCCTGTTCTTGCAACGCTACTACATGAACGGGTTGATCGGCGGCGCCGTCAAGAGTTGAGCGCAAATGACCCAAATTTTCCACTTTCACGAATAGGACAGAGTATGCCAAGCCAAATCCGAGATTACCCAGTTCAGCCGATCCCTTTCACAGAAGTGTCGATCCAAGACCGCTTCTGGCAGCCGCGCATCGATACCGCCGTCAACATCACCATTCCCTATGACTTTGAGAAATGTGAAGAAACGGGCCGCATCGACAATTTTGCCAAAGCCGCCGGTTGGATGGAGGGCGCGCACGAGGGCATCTTCTTCAACGATTCCGATGTCTTCAAGGTGGTGGAAGGCGCCGCCTACGCCCTGCAGATTTCGCCCAATGCCGAGCTGGAGGCTTATGTTGACAACTTGATTGACAAATTCGCCGCCGCCCAGGAAGACGATGGCTACCTCTACACCGCTCGCACTATCGACCCCGCCAACCCACCCGATCGTTGCGGTCCAGAACGTTGGTCCAATCTCATTTTCAATCACGAACTTTATAATGTCGGGCATATGTATGAAGCCGCAGTCGCCTATTTTCAAGCGACGGGCAAGCGCAAATTCCTCGATGTCGCCATTAAAAATGCCGAACTGATCGATGCTGTCTTCGGTGAGGACAAGCTGCGCGATGTGCCGGGGCATCAAGAAATCGAGATCGGCTTGGTGCGTTTGTATCGTGTGACTGGCGAGGAAAAATTTCTGCACTTGGCGAAGTTCTTCCTGGACGAGCGCGGTCATGGCAACGGGCGTGAAATCTATGGTCCCTACTGCCAGGATCATCTGCGAGTGACGCAACAGGAAGAAGCTGTCGGGCATGCCGTGCGCGCAGCATATATGTATGCCGGCATGGCAGATATCGCCGCGACCACCGGCGACAGCGCCTACGAAGCGGCAATTCAAACGATTTGGGAGAATGTTGTCGGCAAGAAATTGGCGCTCACCGGCGGCATTGGCGCCCGCCATGAAGGCGAAGCTTTTGGCGACGCCTATGAACTGCCCAACTTGACCGCGTACAACGAAACCTGCGCCGCGCAAGCCAACATACTCTGGAATCATCGTTTGTTCTTGCTCACCGGCGAGGCGAAGTACATCGATATTCTGGAGCGCAGCTTGTACAACGGCTTCCTCTCTGGGGTGGGGATGGACGGGCGTTCTTTCTTCTATGTCAATCCGCTGGCTTGCGATGGCGAATATCGTTTCAATCGTGATTCCGAAATCACGCGCCAACCCTGGTTCAAGACCTCTTGCTGCCCGACTAATATCGTGCGCCTGCTGCCATCCTTATCCGGCTACATCTATGCCACTCGCGATGAAGAGCTTTTCGTCAATCTCTACATTGCCGGGGAAGCAGTTTGTGATCTGAATGGGACCAGCGTCTCTCTGGAGCAGGTGACGGATTATCCCTGGGATGGGGATATCGAAATCGTAGTGACGGTCGAAGAACCAAGCGCATTCACGCTCAAATTGAGGATCCCTTCATTCGCACAGGGGCAGCCCCTGTCTAGCGACCTCTATCGCTATGTTGAAGAATCCGCCGATCCCATCAGTTTGCACGTCGATGGTGTAGCGCAGCCCTTGGAAATACGCGATGGCTACGCCAGCATCAGGCGTCGCTGGGAAGGAAGGACGCACGTCAAGCTGGAGCTGCCGCTGGCGGTTCGCCGGGTCTTGGCGCACGACAAGGTTTCAGAATTACAGGACCTAGTCGCTTTGGAACGGGGACCGGTCGTTTATGCGGTTGAGGCGGCTGATAATGCGACGCCGGTGCTGGAGCTCGCGCTGTCCGATTCGGCGCAAATCCAAGCGGAGCATCGGGCTGATCTTCTGGGCGGGCTTACGGTGCTTCGCGGTGAAGCGCTGAATGCGGCTCGCAACCCGGTCCCCTTCACCGCCATTCCTTATTATGCCTGGGGGCATCGAAAGACTGGAGCCATGACGGTCTGGTTGAAACAAGGATGATTGACAAGCGCCGGTTTATTATCCGCCTTTGGGAGACCAGGTATCAGTCAAGCGATACCCCTGCGACCAGGGATCATCGGGATCGAGCATAAGTTGCTGCGTGCCCGTGATCCAGGCTCGTCCGCGTATGCGAGGCACGATGGCAGCGCGCCCGGCAACCTCGGCGAGGCTATCGATGCGGCAATCAAAGCGAGAGTTAATGATCGAGCGCGCCACAAAGTGATCGCCAATGTCCATCTCTCCCCGCGCCCGCAGCACCGCCATCCGCGCCGAACAACCAGTGCCACAAGGGGAGCGATCCAATTTTCCAGGATCGATAGCGACGGTATTGCGCCCGCTCAGCACATTGCCTTGCCGCTCGATCGGCAGCGTAAACTGGCAGAAAGAAATCGCGTTCCATTCCGCATGTATCGGATGTTGGAAGCGGAGTTGTTGATTGGCGGCGGCGGTAATCTTAGCGCCCAATCGCGCCAGGTCCAGCGCTTCCTCCGGCACAATCTCAAAACCCAAGGCGCGGGCATCGACCAGGACAAAACTGTCGCCGCCATAAGCGAGATCCACTGTTAGCGTGCCGAAGCCCTCAAGTTCCAGCTTGGCATCCAACTCAGTGACAAAAGACGGCACATTCTGAATTTCGATACTTTGCGCTTTGCCATCCTCACAAAAGGCGCGCACCTGTACCAGACCGGCCGGCGCTTCCAGATAAAATGCAGTTTCTGGTTCTTGCATCTCGACCATGCCCGTATCCAACAACACCGTCGCCACGCAGATAGCGTTAGAGCCGGACATGGGCGGCGTGTGCTCCGGTTCCATGATGATGAAGCCATAAGCCGCTTGTGGATCTTTGGCGGGCAGCAGCAGATTGATGTGCTTAAACACACCGCCGCGGGGCTCGTTCAAGACAAATCGGCGCAGGCTTTGATCGCGGGCGATCCAGCGAGATTGTTCCCACAGCGAATCGCCGGGCGGTGCTGGCACGCCACCGACGATGACATTCCCCACCTCGCCTTCGGCATGACAATTGACAATATGAATCAGCTTGGAGCTTCGCATTGTTCGTTCCGAAATATCATTGTGCCGCTGAAAGCAAATATAACACTGAGCGGAAGATAAATCATCATGTCTTCTAGTGATTGACCCCGCAGCAGTAATTGGCGAGCATTGCGGAAAATGCACCTTGTAGAGCCGCCCAATTGGACAGACACTTAAAAGGTGCAGTTTTTTGATTGCGCCTGGCAAAAGAAAAATGATGAGGTTGGTAATATGCAGACTTATACCATGAGAGATGTATTTGAAATTCCACAATATCCAAAACCGCGAAATCTGCGCCAGACCTGGTTGAAAGATGTTGGCTTTGACGAAGCGCCGCATTATCTGGAGCGGATGGGCTTGGTCGAATTGGCGGACTTCCTGGAAGTGGCGGGGGAGCGCCTGGATTATGTCAAAATCGTCTCGACGCAGGTCCTTCATAGTCCCGCCGATTGGCTCCAGCGCAAGATCGCCACATATAAGCGCTTCGCCATTGAGCCCTATCTCGATCACACATTTTTTATGCTCGCCCACCGGCAAGGCGCAGTTGAAAAAGCCATTAGAGCCGCGCGGGAACTGGGCTTCCGGGTAATCGAGTTCATGAACACCACCGATGAAATCAGCGCTAAGCAATGGAAAGCCTGGCGCAAATTGGCAACAGAACTCAGGATGAAAATCATCTTTGAGCATCATCCCATCTGGCACTGGGACCAAACCCTGCCAGCGTGCCCGACTTCGGCGGAGCAAATCCTGCGCCAAGCGGAACCTTTTCTGGAGGATGGCGCTTTCATTGTCATGATTGATCACGAAGAATTTGACTTGCAAGGCGAACGCGCCGGCGAAGAAATCGGCAAAGTTGTCGCCGCCCTGGGCTTGGAGAAGCTGGTATTTGAAGCCACATCACCAAAAGAAGGACAAATGATCTGGCGCGATAACCTCGAGCTCTATTTCAAGCTCTTCGGGCAAGATTGCAATGTCGCCAACATCATGCCAAGCCAGGCGCTCTATGTCGAAACCATGCGCGCCAATGCAACGCCACCTAAGACCAGGTAATTGACCACGAGGATTTACTATCATGGACAACAATGTTTTGAACCAGTTACGAGAATATGAAAGCGCCACCATTTGCAACGTCATCGAACTTTTTGAGATTCGTCCGCGCAACCGTGGATTCATGAATCGCCGAGTCAAAGCCGCTTTTCCCAATTTGCCGCCGATGGTCGGGTTCGCCGCGACAGCGACTTGCCGAACATTCGCGGAATTACCAAAGCGCGATGTCCCGAATGTACCTGATCTCATCAGCCGCTTCGACGAACTGACGGGACCTGCCGTCATCGTCTTGCAAAATCTCGATACCCATGGTGCGGCGGCGACTTTTGGCGATGTGTTCTGTAATTCCTTCAATGCTTTTGGCGCGGCCGGCTTGGTCACGGATGGAGCAGGGAGAGACTTGGAACAAGTTGAGCGCATCGCTTTTCCCGTATTTTGTGATGGCATCGTCTGTTCGCATGGCTACATGCACCTGCTGGATTTACAAGTGCCGATTCAAGTTGGCGGCATCAGCATCAAGCCCAACACTTTGCTGCATGGCGATGGCAATGGCGTGACCACCATACCTATCGAGATTGCCGCTGATCTGCCAGATGCTTGCGCGGAATATGCCGCGGCTGAAGCAATCGTGATCGATCTGGCGCAAAGTGGATCGACCAACTTGGTGGAATTGCGCGCTGCCTATGGCGAAATGGCGGCACGAGTGGCGGCTTTGGGCAAGCGCCTGCGTCGATAATGAATAGAGCAATAAGGAGGCGCTGATGCGGCTTTATGTGACAGGTGGAACCGGTCTGGTGGGCAGCAATATCATTCGGCTGGCACGGGCGCGCAGCATCGAGGTCATCGCCTCGCAATACGGTCCCCAGCCAGAATGGGAAGTCGATTATCAACTGGATCCGCTGGATCTGGCTGACCACGAGAGCATCCGCAACTCGATGCGAAAATACCAGCCCCAGGCAGTCATCCATTCCGCCGCCATCCTCGACCAGATATTTATGGACACCAGGCGCGAGCTGTCCTGGTCGTTGATGGTCGATGGGACGAGGGTCTTGGCGGAAGCCTGTCGGGAAGTTGGCGCTCGGCTGGTTTTCATCTCATCGGATTGGGTCTTTGACGGGCGCGCCGAATTGGTCGACGAGACCTCGCCACCTTTTCCCGTCAATTTTTATGGCGTGATGAAGATGGCATCGGAACGCGAATTAAGCGCCATGGCTGGCTTGAATTATGCTGTGGGCAGGCTGGCTGGCGTCTACGGCTTGAATTATGCCGCTCCCTCGCTGCTGCGCCAGGAAAACGGATTGGGCTTTGATTTCTCAGTCTATGTGATCCATCGCCTGGCGGCGGGCTTGCCGGCGGCCGTCTGGACTGGACCCAAGGTCAATGATGTGGCACACCCGACGCTGGCTTCCGATTGTGCCGATCTGCTGCTGCGACTGGCACAACACGATGGCACGGGCATCTTCCATTGTTTCGGCAGCGAAGCCATCAGCCGGGTTGAGCTGGCGCATCAAATCGCTTCCGTCTTTGAAGCCGACCCCGCCTTAATCGCGCCGGTGCGCACCGATCAAGCGGTGCTCGATGCCCATCGCCACATCGGCATCCCCTATCGCACAATAGCCAGCACCGAACGCACTGCCCAAGCGCTAGGACGGCGAGCCTTCAATGTGGTGGAAGGCTTGCACGCTTTTCGCCAGGAATGGGATGCTTTCCGGAACTAGCGCTTCCCCTTCTTAGCATCTTAGGAGCGCAGGTAGTCTTTGCTGTGATGGTAGATCAGAGGCGATTGGGCATCGTCATCCAGCAGATCGCCTATTTCATAACTGGCGACCTGCTCTGGGGACAGGATATTCTGTTGACCATTGAAGGTGCTGCCATCGGGCATGTAGGCGCAGGTCATGGCTCGGCGATAGCGCGGTGTCATATTGGCGCCGGCTCCATGCGCCAATAAACCATTGTGAAATGAACAAGAACCCGCTTTCATCTCAGCTGCTACCGCCTCCAGCCCGCTCCATTGTGGATAAGAATTGAAGAGATCGCCAATGTTGCTCCCGATATCGACATTGTCGTAGCTGGCGGTTTTATGTGTCCCGGGGATGAAGTAGAGGCAGCCATTGTCGCGGGTCACATCATCCAGTGCAACCCAGATGCTAATGGCATCTGGCGAGTAAAAAGACCAATAAGGGTTATCCAGATGCCAACCGGTGGGGTTGCCCCAAGGCGGTTTGATCAACGCTTGATCATGCCAGATGCGGATGCCATCGACACATGCCAGCTGAGCCGCCATTTTGCCCAGCCGATTGTCAATCATCAACCGGCGCATGCCTTGGTGATCGGTCCAGAGATTGATGCGCTGGGCGAAAACCCGCGCATAATAATCATCTTCTTCCACCAATCTGCCATCAGCCAATTTGCGTTCGCCGCGGCTCTCAACAGCCTCAGCAACACATTGGCGCCATTCTTCCAACTCGTCTTCATCCAGAAAGTCTTCGATGATGACATAGCCATTTTGCTGATACTGATCAATTTGCTCTTTGGTGATTTCATGTTTCATCGACTATTGCCTCTCCCTTGGCTACACTCAGCAAGTATTTACAATATTTTCGGCTCTGCGGCAAGCCAGAGCCATCATGGTTTCCGCCGAGTAAATCCGCCCTTGGTCACATCCATCGGCTAAATATTTTATTTGACAATGAACTCTGCTGCCATTGCCTGCAATATGGCTCGATAAAATACGATGATATATCATAGGAAATGAAGGCACTCAGAGAACACATCAACAGCATTTGAGCAACATACGCGGTCTTCACACAAACGGGAGCAGCACCTATGGCAAAAAAACCGAACATCCTCTTGATCGCCATCGATTCAATCCGCGCCGATCACATGTCTTGCTATGGCTACCAGCGCCTGACCACGCCGCATATCGACCGCTTCGCCGAGAGTGGGACCCTGTTTGAGAATACCTTCAGCCCCCATATTCCCACCACGCCAGCTTATGCCTCCATGCTGACAGGGCGAGATTGCTTCGGCACGCAGGTGGTAGCGCTGCGCCATCAGGGTTCGCTGCGCCCGGAAGTGCCGACTGCTGCCGAGATCCTGCGCGAGCATGGCTATAACAGCAGTTGCATCGGATTCACCGGCAACCCCAGTTCGCGCGGCTTCGATACCTATATTGATTATGCCGGCTGGGGCAGCTGGGACGCGGGCAGAAGCCCGAAAGCGCAGAATCTCAACGAAGTCGCATTACCAGAGCTGGAACGGCTCACAGCCCAGGACCAGCCCTGGTTCATCATGCTGCGACATATGGATCCGCATGCGCCTTACCTGCCGCCGGAGCCTTATGAGCGCATGTTTTATCACGGGGACGAAACGGATCCGAACAATCGCTCGATGGACCCAGTGCTGGCTTTTAAGCCCTTTGCGGATTTCTTCGCGTCTTGGATGCCGCCGGGCATCAGCGACAAGGATTACATCATCGCCCAGTACGATGGAGCCATCGCTTATATGGACGCCTGCCTGCAATCCATTTTCACCGCGCTGGAACAACTGGGCATCATGGACGAGACTATTATCGCCCTCAATGGCGACCATGGCGAAACGCTCTACGAACACGAATGCTGGTTCGACCATCACGGCATCTATGACAACGTGCTGCATGTCCCGCTGATCATCCGCTATCCCTCCAAACTGCCGGCTGGCGCGCGTGTGAGCGGCTTCAACCAGCACAAAGATTTGCTGCCTACCCTGCTGGATTTGGCGGATTTAGCGCAACCAGCGGCTGAAGATAGCCTCCAGTTCGATGGTCGGAGTTTAATGTCCCTGGTGAATGGCGATGTCGCCTCTTTTGAAAGCGAGTTCTATATCAGCGAATGCACCTGGATGCGCAAGCATGGCTGGCGTACCCCAAGTTGGAAACTGATAATCGCGCTCGAGCCGGATTTCCACTTCAAGCCAGCGATCGAGCTGTATAATCTGGCGGAAGACCCCGCAGAGAACCATAATCTGGCGGAGGAACTGCCGGAGGTGGTAGCGGATTTACGGCGGCGGATGGAGGCATTTATAGCCCTGCGCGAGGCTGAAACCGGTTTCACCAACCCGATGTTGACCCAAGGCGATTGGCACGGGAAAGAAGGCATTGGCCCTTTCAAAAGCTCGCAGCAAGCCTACGACACGCTCTATATCGGCAGCCTGTCGGAAGCCATCCGCTTGCAGGCTGAATCGCGGGAAAGCCAGGAAAGTGACGCCGGCGAGCAAGAAGACTAGCGATTTCTTGGAACAATAACGGGCGCTTTAAGAAAACAGGAGAAAAATGATGACATTGAGAGTGGCGATAGTGGGCATGGGCGGCATTGGCAATAACCACGCCCGCTGTTATAGCCAGCACCCGGAGGCGGAGCTCGTCGCTGTTTGCGATATCATCCCGGAGCGCTGCGACAATGCGGCTGAAGCTTATGGCTGCCGGGGGTTCTATTCGTTGGGAGAGCTGCTGGACAGCGGGATTGAATTTGACGCCGCCAGCGTCACCACAGCCGGGGTTGAAAACGGCGGCGACCATTATCAGCCGACCATGCAATTGCTGCGGGCTGGTTATCCGGTCTTGGGCGAGAAGCCGATTTCCAATAGCATCGCTGAAGCGGAGGAGATGGTGGCTCTGGCTCGCGAGCAGAACCTGCGCTATGGCATCAACCTCAACCATCGCTTCACACCGGCCGCCCTACTGGCTAAACAATGGCTGCTGCGGGGGCGCTTGGGCGAAATCAATATGATTGACATGACCATGTGGATCAACAATCCCAACGAAAGCTCGCCCCATTTCCACATGCGCGCCCTACACCCACACTCGCTGGATGTCATGCGTTATTTCGCCCAAGCGAATGTGAGCAATGTACAGGCTTTTTTCAAGAAAGGCAAAGGACGGGCGATCTGGTCGAATGCGCAGGTCAACCTGCTCTATGAGAACGGCATCATTGGTCACTTGCGCGGCAGCTATGATGGCAATTTTGGCGCCGCCGGCACCTATGGGCTGGAGACGCTGGAAGTGGTCGGTTCGGAAGGGCGCTTCATCCTGCGCGATGCCTGCGAAGAGCTGACCTTCTATCCACGCTTCGATACCCAGTTGGAACGGCACGAGAATTATGGTGGCATGAGCCATTTCAGCCAGACTTTCTTCAGCCGCATCTCCCACTGGGTGGAGCAGAATCTAGCCAATGTCCCCCCAGAGAAGATCGATGCCTCCGGCGCCGATGCCTTGCGCGTGCAACGGGTGATCGAAGCGACCATCGAATCCTGGGAGACGGGAAAGGTCATCTCGCTGTGATTACCGTGATCGGCCGCGGACACAGCGGCACCCGCACCATCTCGCATACTTTATACGCTTCCGGCGTCTTCATGGGCGCCCAGCTCAACCCTTCTGGCGATTTGGTCCCGCCGCATGCCATCTATAACGCCTGCCGGATTTTCGCCCGCTATGTCAGCTGGAATGGCGACCTGAGCTGGGATTTCAGCCGTGTCCATCAAGTGGAGATTCCGCAGCGCTTCATCACCCTGCTCCAGCAATATCTGGCATCGGTATTAGAGCACCGCGGCTCGCTCAAGGGCTGGAAGATTCCAGAGAGCACTTTGATTTATCCCTGGCTGGCGCGGATCTTCCCGGATATTCACTACATCTTCTGGATTCGCAACCCGCGCGATTGTATCATCGGGGCACACAAAACGGATGACATGCGCGACTTTGGCATTCAATATCCCGAAACCGACGACGAGCGTTTGCGCCGCGCCATCTCCTGGAAGTACCAATATGATTTGGTGAAATCCACCCCCAAGCCTAAGCGCTGGATTGAGGTGCGCTTCGAAGATTTTGTCACCCAGCAGGAAGAGACGCTGGAGCGGCTGGAGGCATTTTTGGGGATTCCGCTGGCGCGCATCATCATACGGCAAGGTACCGTCAATCGCTGGCAGCGCGACAATGGCACAAATTATTTTGACTTCTTGGCAGCCGCCATGCGCGAATATAACTATCAGATACCGACTGCTGTATCGGCCGGCGACAGACAGAAAGGCGAAGCGCATCCATGACCTTGCGGGTAGCTGTCATCGGCTTGGGACCAATCGGCAATCGCCACGCCAAATTGTACGCCCAGGATGAACTGGCGGAGTTGGTTGGCGTCTGCGATATCATCAAAGAAAAGGCGAACAGGGCCGCGCAGCTCTTGGGAGCCCCGGCATTTTACGATGCGGAAGCCATGCTCCGCGAGCTGGCTCCGGATGTTGTCAGCATCGCCACCGGCGGTTTTGAAAATAGCAGCGATCATTATCTGCCGACGATGCAAGCGCTGGCAGCTGGTTGCCATGTGCTCGGAGAAAAACCGATCTCGAATCGGATTGATCAAGCGGAAGAGATGGTGGCGAAGGCGCAGGAGCTGGGCTTGTGTTACGGCATCAACCTCAACCATCGCTTCACGCCGGCGGCGCGCTTGGCGAAGTCCTGGGTCGAGCAGGGGCGCTTGGGGCATTTGCTCTTCATCAATATGGCGATGTGGATCATGAATCGGGCGGAGACCTCGCCTTTTTACCATATCAAATCGCTGCACCCGCACACGGTCGATGTCATGCGTTATTTTTGCGGCGATATCGAAGCGGTGCATTGCTTCGCGACCAAGGCGCCAGGGCGACAAATCTGGTCGACAGCCCAATTCAATTTCCGCTTCCGCAATGGCGTGGTCGGCGCCTTGACCGGCAGCTATGATATCGAACGCGGACATCCGATGGAGCGCTGCGAGGTGGCGGGCACACAGGGGCGCTTCGTCCTCGATGATATGTGGCGGGAGCTGACCCTGTATCCCGCCGGCAATTTGGAGAAGACAGTCTATACCGATCCGCTCTTTGACGGCTTTCACAATTTTGAGAACACCTTTCGCCAGCGGATTCATACGTTTTTGCGGCAAGTGACAGATGGCGTCGCACCCGAAGCTATCGATGGCAGCGGAGCCGAGGGCTTGGCGGCGCAGAAAGTCTTGGCGGCGGCGATCCAATCGCTGGAGACGGAATCGATCGTATACATCGACAAATAATCTAAGGGATTGCAGGAGCGACAAGTCAAATGAAATTAGGGGCAAATTCACTTTTATTCGGCGCTTGGGATCTAGAAACCGCCTTCAAATATCTGGCGATGGCGGGTTATGACGGCATCGAACTATCAGCCATAGACAGCATGAGCCAGCATCTGGTTTTGGATCGCTGGCGAGAGATTGCGCCGCAAGTCAAACGACTGGCGAAAGTTTATCAGCTCGAATTGCTGGCGATAGAACAATCTTCCCGCGATGCCGATTTGATGGAGAAGGCTTTTCAGGCGGCGGTCGAGATTGGTATTCCCATCATCAATTGTGGACCCGGCGGCAAATCGGACGATGAATCCACTTATCAGCAAGTCCTGGATGAACTGGGCGTTTTGGTTAACAAAGCGGAGAAATATGGCGTGACCCTTTGTATCAAGGCGCATGTGGGACAATATGTCTACAATACCGCGACCAGCCTCAAGGTCTTGAACGCTATCCAGTCGCCTTATTTCGGCTTGGATATGGATCCTTCCCATGTGCATCGGGCGGGCGAGAACCCGGTGGAAGCGATTGAAGCGGTTATCTCGCATATCAGGCATGTGCACATCCGCGATTGCAAGGGACGGCAGCAAGGTCCCGGCGCCCCCGAAGACCAAGCCAATGGACGCGGCGATATCGACTTGGTCGGTTACATTCGCGTTTTGCACCAGCATGGTTTCACCGGTCCGCTGAACCTGGAAGTCATCGGCACCAAGGCGCAGGGGCATTCGCTGGAACAATGCTGTATCATCGCTGCGGAATCGCGCGGGCACATGCAAGCCTGCCTGCAAGCGGCGGGTGCGCGCTAGGATACAATAACCAGAACAGGACAAAAATATGAGCTTCCAACCATCGGATCAACAAATTGAGACAGCCTATAAAATCGCGCTTGAGCGCTATGCCGCTTTTGGCGTCGATGTTTCCGCGGCGCTGGATACCTTGAAGACCGTGCCGATTAGCCTGCATTGCTGGCAAGGGGATGATGTCGGCGGCTTTGAAGACCCGGAGCGAGGGCTCAGCGGCGGCATCATGGCGACTGGCAATTATCCCGGCAAAGCTCGCACGCTCGAGCAGCTGCAAGGCGACCTCGACAAAGCCTACAGCTTGATTCCGGGCAAGCACCGGCTCAATTTGCACGCTTCGTATCTCGATAGCCCGCGTAAAGTCCCCCGCGACCAGATTGCACCGCAGCATTTTCAAAGCTGGGTGGATTGGGCGAAAGAACATGACCACGGCATTGATTTTAATCCGACGCTATTCTCGCATGAGTTGGCTGATGATGGTTTCACGCTGGCACATGCTGATGCTGGCATCCGCCAATTCTGGATCGACCATTGCATCCGCTGTCGTGAAATTGGCGCTTATATTGGCGCTGCACTGGGTAGCGCTTGCATCACTAACATTTGGATACCCGATGGTTACAAAGATATGCCGGCCGATCGCCTGGGTCCGCGGCGAAGACTCTTGGACGCGCTGGATAGCATCTTCGAGCAAGAGCTGGATCCGGCGCATAACCTCGATGCGGTCGAATGCAAGCTCTTCGGCTTGGGTTCGGAAAGTTATGTGGTTGGTTCGCACGAATTCTATCTGGGCTACGCCGCTTCCCGTCAGAAGCTGCTCTGCCTCGATGCCGGGCATTTCCATCCGACGGAGACCATCGCCGACAAGCTGTCCTCAGTCCTGCTCTATGTGCCGGAGATCTTGCTCCATGTCAGCCGCGGTGTCCGCTGGGATAGCGATCATGTGGTCACGCTGACGGATGACCTGCAAGCGATCATGCAAGAGATCGTCCGCTGCGATGCCTTGGCGCGGGTGCATATCGGGCTGGATTTCTTCGATGCCAGCATCAACCGCATCGGCGCCTGGGTGATCGGCACCCGCAATGCCCTGCGCGCCCTGCTGATGGCACTGCTGGAACCGCGGGAGCTATTGCGGCAATACGAAAACGATGGTGATTACACCGGTCGTCTGGCATTGCTGGAAGAGCTGAAAAGTTTGCCCTTCGGCGCTATCTGGGATCAATACTGCCTGCTGCAAGAAGTGCCGGTGGGCATGGCATTTATGGACGATATCCGCGATTATGAGCGCAGAGTGCTGGCTAATCGCGACTAAGGGGATGCAAAAATACCATCTCAATTTGTGCTTTCGTAATAAGGAGAATCCATGCAATTGTTCAAGCCATCTGAATACCGTCATGTGAATTATCTTTGGGATGATGAGCGGGCTGATACCCTCGATGCGTTAGACCGCTTGGTTTACCGCTCCAACCTGCTCGGCGATGACCAGCGCATCACCAACACTGGCGGCGGCAACACCTCCAGCAAAATCTGGGCGACCGATCCGTTGAGTGGCGAGCAAGTCGATGTCATGTACGTCAAGGGCTCCGGTGGCGATTTGCGCACTGCCAAGCGCGGCAATTTCGCCTCCCTCTACATGGACAAGCTGATGCAATTGCGGGATCATTATCAGAGGGCGGAGACCAAGGGCGTCAAGACCGCGATTGAAGACCAGATGGTTTCGATGTACCCGCACTGCGTCTTCGATCTGAACCCCCGCGCCAGCTCGATCGACACGCCGCTGCACGCTTTCATCCCTTTTCGCCATGTTGACCATACGCATCCCAACGCCGTCATTGCCATTGCCGCTTGCAATAAGGGGCGGCAGCTGACCCAAGAGATTTATGGTGACGAAGTCCTCTGGCTGGATTGGCAGCGCCCCGGCTTCGATCTTGGTGTGCTACTGGGCGAAGCCATCGCCAATAATCCTGGCATCGTCGGCATCATTCTGGGAGGGCATGGTTTGATCAACTGGGCGGATGACGATAAAGAATGCTATCAGCTCTCGCTGACCCTGATCGAAAAAGCAGCACGTTATCTCAGCGAACGCGACCTAAGCGATGGGGCTTTTGGCGGCGCCAAATATGCCAATCTCACAGCGGGTGAGCGAGAACGTCGTTTGATCGAATTGCTGCCGAAGCTGCGCGGGTTGGTCTCACAGCAGAACCGCTTCATTGGTACCCTGCAATCCGACGCAAATATCCTGGCTTTTGTCAACAGCATCGATGCGCCCCGCCTGGCGGAGTTGGGCACCTCCTGCCCCGACCACTTCCTGCGCACCAAGATCAAGCCGCTTTATGTCGATTGGGATCCCCAAAGTGAAGATACCGTCGCTTTGTTGGACAAGTTGAGCGACGGCATAGAACAGTATCGCCGCGACTATCGCGCTTACTATGAGAGCTGCAAACATGCTGATAGCCCGCCAATCCGCGACCCCAACCCGCGCGTGATCTTGATCCCCGGGCTCGGCATGATCGCCTATGGCAAGAACAAAAGCGAATCCCGCGTCACTGCCGAATTCTACAATTGCGCCGTGGCTGTCATGCGCGGGGCGGAAGCGGTCGGCGAATACGTGGCGCTGCCGCGGCAGGAAGCCTTCGATATCGAATATTGGGCGCTGGAAGAAGCGAAACTCCGCCGTATGCCGCCGGAGAAGCCTCTGGCGCGCAAGGTCCTGCTGGTGCTGGGCGCCGGTAGTGGCATCGGCGTCGCCACTGCAGCGCGGGTCGCGGCGGAAGGCGCTCATGTCGTCTGTGCTGACCTCAATTTGGCGGGGGCGCGCGGCACCGCTGAGGCTTTGACCGAGATACACGGGCAGGGCATCGGAGTAGCTGGCTCGGGGATTTCTGGCTGCGGCATGGCAATAGCGATGCAAGCGGATATCACCTCGGAAGATAGTGTGGGTGCGATGATGGATCAGGCGCTGCTGGCTTATGGGGGCTTTGATGACATCATCGTCACTGCCGGCGTGTTCTTCCCACCAGACAAGACAGGGCGTATTTCCGCCAGCCAATGGCGCAGCACCTTCGAAGTCAACGTGCGCGGCGGTTATGTCGTTGCCGCTGCCGCCCGCGAGATTTGGCAAGCGCAAGGATTGCCCGCCGCGCTGGTATTAACCACCAGCGTCAACGCTGTGGTGGCGAAGCAGGGCTCGCTCGCCTATGACAGCAGCAAAGCCGCCGCCAATCACCTGGTGCGGGAGCTGGCGATCGAGCTGGCGCCACTGGTGCGGGTCAATGGCTTGGCGCCGGCCACCGTCGTCAAAGGCAGCAGCTTGTTCCCGCGGGAGCGCGTCATCAGCTCTCTCAACAAGTACAATCTCAACTATAGTGAAGACGAAGATACGGAGACCCTGCGCGGGCGGCTGGCGGAGTTCTATGCGGGGCGTACCTTGACCAAAAGCGCCATCAGCCCTGAAGACCAGGCCGAAGTGGCCTATCTCCTGATCAGCGATGCCTTCAGCAAGACCACCGGGCAGATCATCAATGTGGATGGCGGCTTGCACGAGGGCTTCTTGCGCTAGCCAGCCCACCTATTCAGCGCGCTCTTCAAAACTGCGGAAATAATTGACGATATGCCAGCGTTGCGCCTCGCTCAAGTCACCGGCACATGACGGCAAGTTACGCCAGCCCTCCCCCAACGCTTGATAGAGAAAATCGTCGCGGGCGCTATCCAAACGCCCCCGCAGGGCGCGGAAATCGGCCGATTGCCCCTGCCAAACCAGACAGTATTCACGATAGAGCGCTGCGCCTAGCTGCAAAGAGGCGGCATCGGGCAAGACGGTGTTGATGATTGCTGGAGGCGGATTCAGCGTGAGCTCGTAATTACGTTGCTGCTCGCTGATGAGAAAAGCGCCGAATCCCATGATGCCGATGGACAGCACCGCCATGCCCAGCGCTAGCAAGCCACTGACGGCGCTCACCTGCCAGCCAGCAACTAATCGTCGCGCCCGCGGATATACCATCGCCACAAGCGCAACGCCGATGGTAAACAGCATCAGCCAATGGATCAAACCGGGCTCCCGCGATTGCTGGATGGCGGCCGAATCGCTAATCTCCCAATCTTGGGCGACGCGCATCGATTGACCATCCGCCAGCACAATATCAACCAGCGTCCACCAAGAGCCCGCTTGGTCAACATCATCGCCCGCCAGCACATACAAACCCTTCTCCACTTGCTCGGTTTTCTGCCAGGCGCTGCGCATCCCCAGCTCTGGATGCACCATTTGCAGATATATTTGCGCATCCGTCACTGGCTGGTCGGCGCGCTTGAGCAAAAGATCATAAGTATTGACACCCGGTCCACCCGGTATGATTGCGGAGCTCAACGTATATTCTCCGATTGATTGAGTGGCTTGCGGCGTCTCTACTTCCGCCTGCAAGGATTGCGGTTCCGGGATGGGCGTCGCGCTCAACCAGGCGACCGCAACCAGCGTCGCCAACATCAACAGCACTTCCAGCCGTAGCGCCGTCGCGCGCGCGACCCAGGAGCTCATCGATTGCGGCAACCTGCCTAAGACTGGCTGCATGCGAGCGGCAAGTTGTGGGCGCAGGGCGACATGCTGCCAGCCTCCCAGAATCAAGAGCGGCAAGACCAGCAACAGCTTGAAACCCAAGCTGCGTCCATAGCTGGTAGCCAAATCCGCCGGCGTGACAAAATAATTCAGCGCGTTATAGATTCCGCTGAGGATCACAAGAGCCACCAGCAGCGTGACAATGCGGGAGAAGCGCAACAAGACTGCCCGTAAAGCCTGAATGCGTCGTTCGCCCTGATATGGCGCCAGCGCCGGCGGAATCAGCAGCACCAGCGTCAGCGCTCCACCCAACCAAAATGCGGTCGCCAGCGCGTGCAACCAATCCACCGCAATCGCCACCCAAGGCAGCAACAGGGAACCAGCCGCGTGGCTCGTCACCATGGACAAGCCGATCAGCAAAGCGCCTAACCAGGGCATGCCCCGCCAAATTCCACTCGCCAAACCGGGCATCAATTGGCGATAGTAGACCGAGACAAAGATGAGCACGGCGCTGAATACCAGCAGCACGAAGCGAAAAGTCCAGACATCGCCAAAACGCGAACCAAGTAGCACCACTTGCCACAGATTCTGCTCAATCACTTGGCGGACATCGGCATCAAAAAAGACCATCGTCTGCTGTAACAGGGCGACAATATTAGCGCCGACTGCCAAAGATAGCGCGGCAATCAAACAAAACCGCAGCCGGTCCATGACCCTGGGTGGCAAACCTCCGGCGGGATAACGTGGGTTGCCCCAAGCTGGCAGGAGCACTGCTGAATAAAACAGGGATGCGCCAAAGAATAAGAAATTCGCCAGGTTGAGCGTAGCCCGCCACAACACTTCCAGTGGAATGGCGCGGTCATCCGCGGCGCTGCCAGCGACACCGCCCACTTCCTCACCGACAAAGAAGACGCGGCTTTCCACAACGACATGCCCATCGCTGGCAAAAGCGGGGCGCAACTCGGCGATATAAGCGCCATTGGGCAGATCTGGCGGGACCGGCAACGAGAGCAGCGCATGATTTTTTTTATCGACGCCGCCGCTGGCGATGATACTCCCGGTTTGATCGCGCAGGTTGATCTCGCTGAAACGCGGTTCCAAATCTTCGCTGAACCAATATTGCAGGCGGGTGGGCGGGCGCGCCAGAGTGCTGCGGTCAGCTGGGATAGCCCGCAGAACATACCCATGCGCTAGTGCCGGCAGCGCCGAGCAGCCGAGCAGCAGTAAGAACAGCGCCAGTTTTTGCCATTTCATAGCTGGCATACAATAACCATTTTTGCACATCACGTCATTGTACCTGAATGTCTCTGGCTTTTGACGGCGAGCATCCTGCGACAATGGGTAGGCAACAAATGAGGAAAGCCCATTGAAGGAGTCACCAAGCTTGTTTAAGATAATCCGCCAGCGTTTGGCAAGGATTTTGAGTTGGCAACGCCCACGAGCAAGCTGGTGACTATAAGAGAGCGATTCCATGACGGATAGCGAGAACAGCAAGAACTTCATCACAGATATCATCGATGAGCATAATGAAAGCGGTCGCTTCGAGAACCGGGTGCATACCCGCTTTCCGCCGGAGCCCAACGGATATCTGCATATCGGGCATGCCAAATCAATCTGCCTGAATTTTGGAATTGCTGAGCAATATGGCGGGTTGTGCAACCTGCGCTTTGATGACACCAACCCCGCCAAAGAAGAGCAGGAATACATCGACGCCATCGCTGAGGATGTGCGCTGGTTGGGCTATGATTGGGGCGACCGCCTCTACTACGCTTCCGATTATTTTGATCAGCTCTATGAGATGGCTGTGGAGTTGATTCGCCTCGGCAAAGCCTATGTGGATGAGTTGAAACCGGATGAGATTCGCGAATATCGCGGCACCTTGACCGAACCCGGCAAGGAAAGCCCCTGGCGCAACCGCCCGATAGAAGAGAATCTGGCATTATTCGAGCAGATGCGGGCTGGTGGCTTCCAAGAGGGGCAAGCCGTGTTGCGGGCAAAAATCGATATGAGCAGCGGCAACATTAATCTGCGCGATCCGGTGATGTACCGTATCCTCGATGCCAGCCATCCGCGCACCGGCGACAAGTGGAAAATTTACCCGATGTACGATTTCGCCCATGGTCAGTCGGATTCCATCGAGGGCATCACCCATTCAATCTGCACGCTGGAATATGAAGATCACCGCCCGCTCTACGATTGGTATCTGCACAATATCGAAATCTTTCATCCACAGCAGATCGAGTTCGCCCGCTTGAACCTCAGCCATACTGTGCTCAGCAAGCGCAAGCTGATTCGCCTGGTGCAAGAAGGCTTCGTCAACGGCTGGGATGACCCGCGCATGCCCACTATATCGGGTCTGCGCCGCCGTGGCTATACACCAGCCGCCATCAGAGAATTCTGCGAAGATACCGGCGTCGGCAAGGTCAAAGGCACCGTCGCCCTGCACAAGCTGGAATACCACCTGCGGCAAGACCTCAACAAAACGGCAAATCGCGTGATGGCGGTCTTGAACCCACTGAGAGTCGTCATCAGCAATTATCCGGATGACCTGGTCGAAGAGCTGGAAGCGGTTAACAACCCAGAAGATGAAAGCGCCGGGACGCGGACAGTGCCATTTTCCAAAGTGCTCTATATCGAGCGTGAGGACTTCATGGAAGAGCCACCTCGCAAGTTCTTTCGTTTGGCGCCAGGGCGGGAAGTGCGCCTGCGTTATGCCTATTTCATCACCTGCGACGAAGTCATCAAAGACGAAAATGGAGAGATCATCGAACTCCGCTGCAGCTATGACCCCGAGACGCGCGGAGGTTCGGCGCCCGATGGTCGACGTGTCAAAGCCACTTTGCATTGGGTCTCGGCAGAACATGCCCTCCAAGCCGAAGCCCGTCTGTACGAAAATCTCTTCACAGTGGAGAACCCAGATGGCGACCGCGAGCGAGAGTTCACCGAATTCATCAATCCCAATTCGCTAAAGGTTGTCGATCCGATTTATGTCGAGCCACATCTGCAAGGCGCACAGGCTGGCGAACGCTACCAGTTTGAGCGGCTGGCTTATTTTGTGGTCGATGAAGATTCCACGGCGGAGAAGTTGGTCTTCAATCGCACCGTGACTTTGCGCGACCAGTGGCGGAAAGTGCAAAAACAAGCGCGCAAAAGCCCGAAACAAAAACGCCGCCGGAAGCAAAACAGCGGATAGCGAGAAAACCTTTGCGCGGGCATAAAGAGTGAATTCAAATCTTGGGAAAGCAGAACTGTTTTGATAGTACCCCGTCAATTTGTCATCTGTTTGCTGCTGGTAGTTGGGTTTGCCACTGTAGCGGCGCAAGATTCTGCTTGCCAGAAAATAGTCGCGAGCGCCTTCCAGAGCCTCCAACAGCATTGTCTTGGTTTTGAGCTCAACAGCCTCTGCTACGGTCATCCCCAGGTTGAAATCGGCTTCAGGGCGGAAGACCGGGCAGTTGAAATCAATAAGCCCGGAGAGCGCGCCCCGGTTGCGGGAATCGCGCGTGTCAGGTCTAGCGAGCTGGATCTCGAGGTGGGCAATTGGGGAATCGCCTTGCTCAACCTGGGCGGCAATTTGCCAGGCAGCTATCAGGGACCGGGAGCGATCGTGATGCTGGCGGGCGCCGCCGAGGTGGTGACTGAGTTTGAGCCGACAGCGGCGATCTCGCTATCCACCAGTAGCGAATTTCCGGACTGCGCCGAAGCCGAAGCGATGGTCGCGCTGCAAATGTCGGAAGACCTGCCGCTGAACCTGATTGTAAATGGGGTCGAAATCCAAATGGGATCGATGGTCACCTTTCAACAGGCGCATCGCCACGCCCTCAGCCTGACCGTGCACCGTGGGGAAGCCAGCACCAGTTCCGGGCAGGTCATCCCACAAGGTGGCAGTGTCATCGGCATCTTGGGCAAGACAGCAGAGGGCGATATCGAAGTGTTGGATTGGAGCGGCGTTTTACCCGCTTCTGAAAGTGAGTTGGCGCGTGGACAACGGGCGCAAGACGCGCTCAACAGCCTGGCGAGAGCCAATGGTTGGGAAGAATACGGGACTTTCCACATGCCGACGGAATTGTTCTACTTGGTAGAAAGAGGCGATAGTTTGTTTGCTATCGCGCGCAAATTTCAAACCAGTGTCGCCAGCATCATCGCCGCCAATCCAGCGGTCGAGACGCCGCCTTTGCACATCGGCACCGAACTACTCATACCGAACCCGGGCAGTGGCTTCGCCGGACGTAATGCCCCGGTATCCGCGCCCACCCGCTAGCCCAGCCCGCGCATATCCGGGCTTGCCCGCTGATCAGCTCACACTGCGCTTCAACAGATCGACAAAGGCTTCACGGTCGGCGCGGGTCGCCACCTCAACTTGAGGCGGGCGCCCAGTGACGCCGAGGATATCGACGACGGTTAAGCCACGTTCCAAGCCTTCCCCCGTGGTCACATCGACGCGGTAGCGCTGGTAATCGATGACTTTGGGGTCAATCGCCGCCGCCATGGTGATCGGATCGGGCAGATCGAAACCGGCCAAGCCCGTTTCTGCCTGGGCGTATTCGGTCAAGGTCGCCTGAATATCGACCACAAAACTCGCCAGCTCCGTGCCAATGGAGCGGATGTCGTCGGCTTGAGCGGCGTCAAAGGTGGCATAGCGCCAAGAGATATCCCAACCGACCATGGTGATGTTCATGCCAGATTCGAAGACAATCTTGGCCGCCTCCGGATCGACCCAGATATTGAACTCAGCCAGCGGCGTCACATTGCCATGCCCGGAACCAATCCCGCCCATGATGAAACATTGCGAGACCATCCCTGCCAATTCGGGTTCCAGCAGCAATGCTAGGGCGACATTGGTCAAGGGTCCCAGTGTCACCAGCGTGATCTCGCCGGCATTCGCTCGGATCATTTCCCGCAGCTTGTCCACAGCGTGGCTCGCCATTGGCTTTCGACCATGCAGTGGCAAGCCAATATCGCCCATGCCATCCCTGCCATGCACCTCCTGCGCGGTGGATAATTGGCGCAGCAGCGGCTTGGCGCAACCGCCATAAACCGGGACCGCGGCGCCGCATAACTCAACCGTATACAGCGCGTTTTGTACGGCTTGGGGCAGAGGCACATTACCAGCGACAACGGTAATCCCCAGAACCGAAATATCGGGCTGCTGCAAAGCCATGACCAAAGCCACAGCATCGTCAGAAGCGGTATCCGTATCGATGATGAATTTGCGCATCTATTTCTCCTTTAATATGCAGCGAGTATAAATAGTTCGAGGACATCGCGCAAATGCGCCGCCAGTTCACGCCCAATGCCCCGAACCGCATCCCAGCTCTATGATATACTCACAAAGTAAATTGCCCGCAGCTCTTAAAGGTTAGCTACATGGATTTCACTATTCCACGTCATATCGAAGCGATCGCTCATCGCGTCCGGCAATTTGTCGATGATGAAGTGATCCCACTGGAAACGGAATTATTGCGCAGCGGTGCTGACCTCAGTGCTGATATGCTGCAATCTATGCGCGCCAAAGCCAAGGCGGCACAGCTTTGGTCGCCGACCATGCCCAAAGAATGGGGTGGCATGGCTTTGAATATTCAGGAAATCGCGCCGGTCTTCGAAGCGGCAGGGCGCAGCCTGCTAGGTCCGCTAGCCATTCACTGCGCCGCCCCCGACGAAGGCAATATGCACCTGCTGCAGCAGTGGGCGACCGACGAGCAGGTCGAACGCTACCTGGAACCGCTGGCACGGGGAGAGACATTTTCGGCATTTTCCATGACCGAACCACCGCCAGGGGCCGGTAGCGACCCGCGCATGATTCAAACCAGCGCCGTCCGCTCTGGTAGCGACTGGGTTATCAACGGGCACAAGTGGTTGACCACCAATGGCGAAATCGCGGATTTCTTCATTATCATGGCGCGAACCGATCCCGATGTGCATCCTTACCAGGGCTGCACCCTCTTCCTGGCACCACGGGACACGCCTGGCATCAATATCCTGCGAGATGTGCCGGTGATGGGCAGCAAAGATTTCGGCGGACATGTGGAGATCTTGTATGAAGATCTGCGCTTGCCGGATAGCGCCATCCTGGGGCAAGCGGGCCAGGGATTTATGCTGGCGCAATCCCGCTTGGGTCCGGCGCGCTTAACCCATTGCATGCGCTGGACCGGCATCGCCCAACGCGCGCTGGAAATCGCGACCGACTACGCCAGCAGGCGCCAGGCTTTTGGCGGAGCGCTGACCAGCCATCAAGCGCTGCAATGGATGTTGGCTGACTCCGAGATGGAATTGAAGATGGGCAGGCTCTTGATCCAGGAAGCGGCTTGGCGGTTGGCGCAAGGGGAGCAGGCGCGGGTCGAGACATCGATCGCCAAGGTGCAGGTGGCAGAGATTGTCAGCCGAGTTTTGGATCGCTGTGTGCAGATCTGTGGCGGGAGCGGCATCTCGCGCGATTTGCCCCTGTCCACCTGGTACGAAAAAGCCCGTGCTTTCCGTATCTACGATGGCGCCTCCGAGGTGCATCGCATGGTGGTAGCTCGCGATGTGATTAAGAAGTATGCCAGCGATAGTCCCTAACAGGCGATCTTGCCACATAGTGGAAGCACATGCCAAACATATTCCTCAGCCACAGCAACCAAGATCACGAGACAGCCTTGCGCATTGTCGAATCGCTGAGAGCGGCGGGCTTCAGCGTTTGGATCGATTTCGAGAATGCCCGTGGCAGCGCGGAGTGGCTTTGCGAGATGGAAGCCGGCATCAAGCGCTCTGGCGCGCTGCTGACGCTGCTGGGCAAAGAGAGCGCGCAATCGACCTGGCAAGAGCGGGAATGTCGGCATGCCTTTCAGCTGAAGAAACCGGTCATGACAGCGCTGCTGGCTGATGTGCTGATTCCTTTGCAGCTTATCAATATCGATTATTGCGACCTGCGTGAGCAAAGCGCTGCTGGCTTGGCGCAACTGGCGAGCGCGCTCCAATCACTGCTGCAAGGGAGCGAAGAAATTGACTACGCGCCGGAATCTGTTTCCAACCGTCCATCCGCCGCTAACTTTTTCCCCTATATCAAGCAGCTGCCGGGCGGCGCCGATGCCATGCTGGTCGCGGAAGATCTGTTCGATTGGGCGCGGGAAAACGTCGATGAAGTCATTTTCGCTGGCAAGGTCTACCCCGGCTTTCACGCACGGCTGCGGCTGCGCGGGCAGATGGTGACGCTTTTCTCGCTTTGGGCATACCCCAAGACACCCTCAATCCAAGTGCCGCTGGATTATCTGGCAGCGCAGCCACCATACCAGCAACTCGCTCAACGGCAGGCTTTGCTGGGAAAGCTCAATCAACTGCTACCGCAGGCGGAGCGCATCAAAGCAGCGCGCGCCAAGAGACGCCCCAGCTTTGCCTTGCAATACCTCAATCAGGCGGAGAGATTGGGGGGCTTCAAAGCAATCGTGGAAGAGCTGATGGATAAACTGCAGGAAGCCAATCCGCCAGCCTGAGCAATCTCAGTTCAAAGCGGCTTCCAAATGTTCGCGACGCAAGCGGCGGTCATAATACTTCTCAGCCGCTTCCGCCATACTCTGAATGGTCTGCACGTTAAAGAAGGCGTTAGCGATGGCGCCGGCAACGGGCAGGAAACCGACGATCATGCGCGCTGGAACCCGGCTACCGAGACGGGAAGCCAACTTGCTGGCTAACCGACGGCTGAGCTTACGCCCCAATGGGCGGGTCAACATGACTTCGCAGTTGAGATGTTGCACATTTTCTTTGCCGCTTGCCAACATCTCGGCGGCGGTTTGGTCGCCAGCCAGGGCTTTGGCGATGGCATAACCGCGCTCATCCCCAGCCACAAAATTCTCCACTAGCGCCTGCAAGATATGATAGCTGCGCCGGGTAGCTTGGTCGCTGTGGGAGTCCAACAAGTCGGGCATGGCAGCCTGCCCTTCCGCGCTTAGTGCCCAGCTGAATGCCTCCAGCGAAATCGCCAGATGTTCGATGATACTGGCGTCAAAATGCCCTTCATTCGCCCACAGCGCCAAGATATTGCGCAAATCGGAATAGGCTTCCGTTTCGATGATGTAGGCGCCTTTGAGCGCGCCAATGCCCCAGCTGATATAACCCATTTTGTGGATCAGGTAACTGACGCCGGTGGGGATGGTGAAGGCATGCAAACCAGGCACGACCATTTCCGCCCCGCCGATAATCGCCAGCTTGGTCGTCTCTTGCTTGATCCATTGCGATGCCGATTCGCAATCCACCGCGGCGGCGACAGCTTTTTGAGGATTGCCAGCCAGTTCATCCATCGCCATCAAGATGGCTTCCGCTATAGTGTCTTCAAGTCCCATATGCTGTTTCCGTTTTCTGTCCCACGTCTCTCCTGCACAGTATACGCAATCTCTTAAAATATGTTGCATTCCCGCCAGAGAAACGGTTGCGGACTACGGCATCAAGGAGCGCTTTTATCCAAGGCAGCCCGCCACACTTTGAGATTGTCAAATGCTACGGTCAACCGCCGCCCTTGATAATTCATCACAGCAGCCATGCCGACAGCCCCTTTGCCAGCGCGGCGATCACGGGCTTCCGCCACGAATTGCCCGTTGACCCAAAGCGCCAGATAATCCTCAATACAGACGATGCGCAAGTGGTTGGAAACTTGCCCAAGCTCAATATATTCTGAGGGCGCCGCAGGGACGATTGACTCCAGCGAGCGCCCATTGCTCCAGCGGATGCTGGCATAACCATCGCCGCTGATGAGGAAGAAATAGCCACGCCCGCTATTGCCGGAATCGAGCCGGCAAGCCAAACCAAAAGCGTTGTGCTCATAATCCGAGATCTGTTCCACTTCCGCCTCGATCACCAGATCGGCAAATTGCCCCTCGCCTTGGCTCCAGACATATTGGCGCTGGCTAAAATCGATGCGATAAGCGCCATCGACCACAGCCAGCAACAAGTCCGCGCCATTGTCATAGCTGCGCCAATCGCCGGGGACCTCGAAGGGATCATCAAGCAAAAGATCGAGATAGCGATAACCTTCCGCCGGCAGTTGCTTCGGCTGCACGAATGGCTGAATCTTTGTGCAAGATGCCGATAGCGCCAAGAAGAGGATGTAGAGTAAAATTCGCAAGTCGCTACCCCGCTAGCTCACTATTTATCTTGAGTTCAGTGTAGCCAATCTGCCCGGTAAATAGTAGACACCGCTGGAGCCAGCTAGCCCAGCCAATTGTCAAATTGTACGAAACACCGGAGCAACTGTTTCAAGCGGCACAATAAGGGTGTATACTAAGCGATAGATCGAGTGCGAGTAAGGCGGACCATCTTATGATTGAAATGATCGTGGATCGGATTCAAGTAAGTCTCATGTCGCAGCATCGCCTAGTGGTTTTGCGGGATATCGATGAGGAGCGCTACCTGCCAATTTGGGTGGGCCAATTCGAATCGGAAGCGATCACGCTTGAACTGCAAGGGATGATCCGCGAACGCCCGCTAACACACGATTTGCTCAAATCCACCATCCAAGAGATGGGTGGCGCCGTGCAATACATTTTTATTAACAACCTCAGCAAAGATGTCTTCTTCGCCTTGATCAATATCGAGGTGAATGGAAAATCGATTGAAGTCGATGCGCGACCCAGCGATGCCATTGCCTTGGCAGTACGCCTGGACGTGCCGATCTACGTCGATAAACTTGTGATGGACCGGGCTGGTATCCGCCCCGACCGCAATGTCGAGTCAGAGATATTGGGGATGGCGGATGACTGGCACGAGAGAAGTGAGCATGACGAGAGCGTTGACGAAAGCAAGCTGAGCGCCTTCGCCGATTTTGTTGATACCCTCAATCTGGAAGATCTCGAGGACGAAGAGTAAATCCGTAGCTCCTCGCTTAGCCTGTATATAATCGAGTATCTTGCCCGGCCGTCCACCAGCTTGCGGGCATTGGGCTACTAAAATGTTTATTGCCCCAAGTCCTGGAAATCGATGATGGATCAGCAAGCACCACAAACACAACTGCAAGTACCGATGAGCTTGGAAGCCGAGCGGGCGCTGCTCGGTTCTATTTTGCTGGACCCTAAAGCATACGTCAGCGTCTCCTCCTTTTTGAAGAGCGAAGACTTTTTCCTCAAGCGGCATGAACTGATTTGGCAAGCGTTGGAAGAACTCAATGAGCGCAAGGATGCCATCGATTATGTGACGCTGACGGAGGAATTGCAGAATAATGGCGCGCTGGATGAGATTGGCGGGCAAGCTTATTTGACCAGCTTGGTCAATGATACACCGACCGCCATGCATGCCGAAGTTTACGGCGAGATCGTGGCGCGGGCTTCCACCCGGCGCAAGATGATGAAAGCGGCTGACACGATCCGCCAAACGGCATTGGATGAAGAGCTGCCCATTGACATGGTGGTCAACCAAGCCGAAGAAGCGCTTTTTGCCGTCAGCAACAGCCAAATCAAGCGCGAGTTTGTGCCGATTTGGACAGCTGTCGACCAGTATTACGATGAGTTCGAGAAACTGCTGAACACCGATGCCGACACGATTGGGCTGCCCACCGGCTTCAAGGCTTTAGATGGTTTGTTGGGTGGTTTTCAAAAGTCGGATCTGGTCGTCTTCGCGGGACGCCCCGGCATGGGCAAGACCAGCTGGATGCTGACCGTGGCGCTGAATGCAGCGAGACGCGGGCGCCGCGTCGGTATCTTCACTATGGAAATGGGCGTGGAACAGATGGTGCAGCGCCTGATCTCGATGGAGACCGGCATCAATGTCCAGCAATTGCGCACTGCCAAAATCAGCCCCCGCGAACATTCCCGCTTGACCGAAGCGATCGCGCGCATCGCTAATCTACAGCTATTCATAGACGATACACCATCGATCAACCCTACTGAGATGCGGACGAAATGTCGCCGCTTGCAGCATGAGCAAGGCTTGGATCTGATCATGGTCGATTACATGCAGTTGATGTCGGCCGGCAAATCTTATGAAAACAATCGCGTGCAGGAAATTAGCTATATCAGCCGCTCGCTGAAAGAGCTGGCGCGAGAATTGAATATCACCGTGCTATCCACCGCGCAACTATCGCGTGCCGTGGAACAACGGCAGGATAAACGCCCGCAATTATCCGACCTGCGCGAAAGTGGCAGCATTGAGCAAGATGCCGATGCCGTGATGTTCCTCTATCGCGATGAAGTCTATAATCCGGATACTACCGAGTTCCCCAATCAAGCGGACATCATGTTATTAAAACATCGCCACGGACCGACCGGCACTATCCAACTCTTCTTCGACAAGAAGATCACCCGCTTCCAGGATGTCAACATGAAGCCAGTGAACCTCAGAGATCTGGGATAGCGATATGCCAGCTAAAATCCCAAAATACCCGGCACGTGATCTGGAAGCCATCCCGCTACCGGCGCAATTTTTCAACCGGCTCTTGGCGGAGGTTGACGATCTAGCAGAATTCAAGACGACCTTGTTCTGCCTGGCGGCGCTGCAACAAAAAGAGGGGGACTACCGCTACCTGCGCTTGCCGGAATTCTTATCCGATCAGAATTTGATGGGAGGTCTGGCTGCCATCGATACAGCCTTGCCAGCGCCAAAAATATTAGAGCGGTCTCTGGCGATGGCCATTGACCGCAGCACCTTGCTAAAAGCGGAGATCGTTTTGAGCGGCAACAGGCAGTCTTATTATCTTCTCAATGACGAGCAAGGGAGGGAACTGCAGCGGCGCCTGCAAGCCGGGGAGTGGCAGCCCAATGCCGCGAACGAGATCCAGCTGCTCCCGCCGCGCCCAAGCATCTATCAGCTCTACGAAGAGAATATCGGTCCCTTGACACCGCTGCTCGCCGATATGATCGAAGATACCGAGGCCAGTTATCCACGGGCTTGGATTGAAGAGGCGATCCGCTACGCTGTCGAGAGAAATGCGCGCAATTGGCGCTATATTCAAAAGGTACTTGAAGGATGGCGGCAGGAAGGACGCAGCCATGAAAAACATGGGCGACATACTAAACGGCGCAAACGCTATACCGACGGAGAATGGAAAGAGCTCATCGAGAGCTGAACCCGGCGAGGATGCCTGGGCTGAGCCCGAATTTGTCTGTCACGATCCAGAAAACCGGGATCAGCCCTGCCCAATCTGCGCTGGCAAAGGCGTCTACATGCTCGATGTGCCAGTGGCTGACCCACGTTATGGCAAGTTCCAGCGCTGCCCCAACCATCCTGTAGTCGACGACCATGCCATGCAAGAGCGGCTGCGGCGCTTTGGCAACCTGCAAGCTTACCGCAACAAGACTTTCGCCAATTTCCAGACCGAACACCTGGGCGGGAGCTATACCGAAAATGCTCTCGGTTCGCTGGAAATCGCCAAAAAAAGCGCCCAGACTTATGCCGAGAACCCCCAGGGCTGGGTGGTCTATGAAGGACCATTTGGTTGTGGCAAGACCCATTTGGCGGTAGCCATCGCCAATGCGCGGCTGGAACAATTTGGCGAGCAAGTTCTTTTCATCACCGCGCCTGACCTGCTCGACTTTCTGCGCATGAGCTATAGCCCGCACGCAGAAGCCAGCTACGATGAATATTTTGAGCGCATCCGCAATGTGCCATTGCTGGTGCTGGACGACTTGGGGGTGGAAAACCCCAGCCCCTGGGCAAAAGAAAAACTCTTTCAGTTGCTCAATTTTCGCCACGCCCAACCTCTGCCGACAGTTATCACCACCAATACCTCTTTTGACGAACTAGACCCGCGTATCAGCAGCCGCATGATGCAACGCGAGATCGTCAAACATATCAAGATCAGCGCGCCAGATTTTCGGCGGATGGCCCGTTCACAATCGCTGGATATGCGCTTCAATGACTTGCAGCTCTATCATCGCATGCGCTTTGACACTTTCTCCACCGAGAGCATCTTCCTCGATGAAGCCGCCAACTTGAAGCGCGCTTTGGAGTTCGCCATGAAATGGGCGGCGGAACCACAGGGCTGGCTCTGTTTCATGGGGGAATATGGTTGTGGCAAGACGCATCTGGCGGCTTCCATCGCCAATGACCTGCATGAACGCGGCAAGGATGTGATGCTCGCGACCGTGCCAGACCTGCTGGATTATCTGCGGACGGCATTCGATCCGCGCTCCAATTCCCGCTTTGACAAACGTTTTCACGATATTCTTAATATCCCTATCCTGATCCTGGATGATCTGCGCATGGCGAGCGCGACTAGCTGGGCGCAGGAAAAGTTGTTTCAAATCATCGATTATCGCTACCTGGCGCGCAAACCGACCGTCATCACCACTTCGGAAACGATGGAAAAGACAGATCCTCGCCTGGCGACGCGGCTGATGGATCGGCGCGTTTGCCTGCCCTTCGCCCTAGAAGCGCGCAGCTATGCCAAGCGGATCAAGAAATAATCCCGATGTTGGGCGAGCAGCTGCATATCGGGGCTTATCAGCGGCAGCATCGGGGCGCTCTGCTCGACCTAATTAGCAACAGCCAGTGGGCGCATACACATCTGGACTGGTACCAACCCAGCCAATGGCTGGATCAAAGCCGAGGGCAGGTATTTCTCGCTTGGCAGGGGGAGCAGCTGGTCGGTTATATGGGCTTGTCGCTGCCGATTGATGGTTGGTGTTGGATTCGCTTGTTCGGCATTCGCGATGGCAGGATGCCGGGCCAGATAACGCGGGAATTGTGGGAACAAGCCGAAGCGCATTGCAAGCAGCAGGACATTGCCCAAGTGGCGATTCTGATGATCACCAACTGGCTGCCGACGTATTTGAGCCTGCAAGGTTTTGCTTATGTCGATCAGGTGATCACGCTCAACTATATCGGCGCCACCCTGCCAGCAGAGAAACCCACAGCCACAACAATCCGAGCCGCCGAAGCCGAAGACCTCCCCAGAATCAACGAGATCGATCAAGAGGCATTTCAACCGCCCTGGCGCATGTCAAAGTCTGAACTTTGGCAGGCTTTTCGTTTCTCCACTATTGCCACGGTAGCGACAATCGCGGGGGAGGTAGTGGGCTATCAACTCAGCACGCGGCATGAAGAAGTTGGGCATTTAGCGCGGCTGGCGGTGGACCCGGCTTATCAGCGCCGTGGCATCGCTTCCATCCTTTTGCGTCAGCTGCTGCAGGATCTTCGAACGATGCGCGTTGAAACATTTTCCGTCAATACACAGCTGAGCAATCCACCCTCACTGTATCTTTATCAAGAGCATGGTTTCTTCCGCAACGGCTACGACATGGAATTGTGGAGCAAGCCGCTGAAACAAAGCAGGGAGACAGCAAATGGCGACCATTTATCGCGAAGAAGACGCCAATCTCAATGTCTTGAGCGGCAAGACAGTCGGCATCATCGGATACGGCAATCTGGGGCGCCCCCTCGCCAATAATCTGCGCGATTCTGGCATCCGCGTGCTGATCGGCTTACGCCAAGACGAGACACGAGATCATGCCCGGCAGGATGGCTTCGAGCCGCAAGACATTCACAAGGTCATCCCGCGTTGCCATATCATCCTGTTTTTGCTGCCGGATGAAGTGCTGCCAGAAGTCTATCTGGAGACGGTTTCGCCTTTCCTGCAGCGCGGGCATCTGCTGGTCTTCGCCAGTGGCTACAATATCGCTTTTGGTTTTGTCGAGCCGCCGCCATTTGTCGATGTCGGCATGATCGCCCCCCGCACGATCGGCGCAGCAGTCCGTTCGCGCTTTCTCGATGGCAGCGGTTATTTCAGCTTTGTCGGTGTCGGGCAAGATGCCACCGGCAACACGCTGGAGACGCTGCTGGCATTGGCGAAAGCCATGGGCAGCCTGCAAGCCGGCGCGATCGAAATCTCGATGCAGCAGGAAGCGCAGCTGGATCTCTTCGTGCAACAGGCGATCCTGCCCGCCTTTCATCATGTGATGACCACCGCCGCAGTGGTGCTGCTGGAATTGGGTTATCCGCCAGAAGCGGTGATGATGGATCTGATCATCTCCGGCGAATTCACTGATTATCTCTCGCGAGCTTCAGAACGAGGACTGCTGCATGCGCTGCGCCTGTCTTCGCTGACCGGGCAATACGGCATCTTCAGCCGTTTGCATCGCTTCCAAGAGCTCAAGCTGGAAGGCTTGATGGAGGCGACGCTGGAGGAGATTCGCAATGGAGATTTCGCCATCGAATGGTCCCGCGAGTACGAAAATGGCTATCCGCGCTTAACCAGCCTGCTACAAGCCCAGGAGAAACTTGATCTGTATGCGCTGGAACAAGGCACGCTGGATCGCTTGAAATAGACGCAGCCTGTCGCCAGACTGGAAATCCGCTAGAATGAGGCGCGCATTCAATCAGTGAGAGGCTGCCCACTTTTGTTCAATTCCATCAAAGCTGTGATTTCCGATATGGATGGCGTGCTCTGGCGGGGGACGCAAGCGCTGCCGGGCTTGAAGGCGCTCTTCGCGCACTTGTTCACTCAAAAGATCGACTTCATCCTCGCCACCAACAATAGCCGCAAAACACCATCCGATTACGTCCACAAGCTGGCCGGCATGGGCGTGACCGGCATAGAACCGCGGCATATCGTCACCAGCGGCACCGCCACCGTCAGCTATCTGCAAGCGCATTATCGCCCCGGCACGAGCCTGTATGTTGTCGGCGGCGATGGCTTGAAGCAATTGCTGGTTCGCGCCGGTTTCGAGCTGGTGGAGGAAGATGCCGAAGTGGTGGTCTGCGGCATCGACTTTGACCTCACCTACGATAAAGCCCGCCGGGCGACATTGCTAATTAGCGGAGGCGCGGCCTTTATCGGCACCAATCCCGATTCATCATTTCCCAGCCCCGAGGGCTTGGTGCCGGGCGCCGGTAGCATCCTGGCGTTGATCGAAGCGGCTTCGGGACAATCCCCCACCATTATCGGCAAGCCAGAGCGCGGGATGTTCGATGCCGCCCTGCGCCAGTTGGGGACTTGCCCCAGCGAGACCTTGATGATTGGCGACCGCATCAGCACGGATATCGCCGGCGCTCAGGCATTAGGTATCAAGACGGCGCTGGTCTTGACTGGGGTGGAGACGGCGGAGAGCCTGAAAGCAAGCGCAGTGCAACCAGATTGGGTTTTCGCGGGTCTACCGGAGTTGTTGGGGGCGTTAAAAAGTCAGAGAAACGACTTCGCAGAAAAAAGCTAGCCTATTCGCATGCCCAACCATCTCCATCTCTATCCCGTCTACTGGTATACATCGCATGACCACGGGGCCAGCCACCAGCCGGTACTTGTCCTCGACTTTTCAGTTCAGTACATGAGGTTCTGGTATCATACACTTCCTGCGGTTGTTGTACTTGCGGCTGCTGCCCTTGTGGTTGTTGCACTTGCGGTTGCTGCACTTGTGAGGGTGATGAGGGTTGCACTAGCGTTTGCCCTTGTTCATCGCATGGTTGAGCATAATGCCCTGTTGCGTAAGCAGTTTCCCCGTCATAATCTATCAAATACCAGGTTGTGTTGCCAAAGACATTTTCTCCCTGGGCTTCGCCAATCACCGTGTAGCGTTCGCCAAAATAGATTTGCCCAGCTTGTTCAAACTCTGAATAACCTGGACCCGCGCGCAGATTCATATCTCTATCAGGGCAAACATATTTAACAGTGCTAAGCTCTGCAGTAGTTATTTGGTTCGAGGCTGTAATTTGATCTGATATCCCATCTTGCACAAGTTCGCGATCCGTTGCTACTGGCGCTGTAGAAGGGGTTATATTGCTTATAGTAGCAAGAGCATTGTTCGACTTCGCAGGGGCAGAAGTGAAATTTGGTGTCGCAGCTAAGCGGGCTATTGTCGCTACATCTTTAGCTCTGTTGCTCGAAACTGGCGTGGTCTCATCATTTCTCAACAGAGAGGTAGCCAGCACACTTAAAATGCAGGATCCCAAAACAAAAAAGATACAACCGCGTTTTAATATTCGTATCATTTAAACTACCCATTCTCGTACTTAATTTATGTCAGCCATCAAAGGCAACAGCAGCTCACAATAAATCCGCTGGTCTTTCATCACAAAGTCAGAGCTTCCCGCAAGATGTCCCCACGCAATTCTTCGCGCAGGCTATGACGATCAACCACTTCCACTCGCCTGCCGAGCAAGCGCTGCAAAGCTTGTGTCAGGCGGATCTGGTCGCGCAATTTGTAGTCCCGCTCAAACCCTACCAGAAAGTCAACATCACTATCCGCAAGCAATTCACCACGCACTATCGACCCGAAAACCGATATCTGGCGAACATGAAATTGCCGGGCAAGCGCTACTATCCGCTCGCGTTCTTGACGCAGCTCTCCCAAGTTGGAGATTGTTTTGTCAGTCATGAGCTCTCCTCGATATCGCCACAAGAAAATTAGGCATCCTCAGCCATCAAAGCCGCCAGCACCTCTTCCAGCGCCGGCAATTCATCCGCATCTTTGAAATGCGCCATCCGGCCATACACCTCGCTCGCCGTCTCGAAGAAGCCGGCCGGCAAACCAGCCAGCTCAAAAGTAGCGGCGATTTCTTCCATCTCGCCGGCGAAGCGCCATGCCTTGGCTGTCACCTTTCGCACTTGCTGCTGCCGCTGTTGCGCCGCATCCGGTTGACGCCGCTCCCATTCTCGATCCAGCTCTGCCCGCACGCCTAGTTTTTCCGCCACCCCGTGAATCGCCGAGAGCAATGCCGTCGCGCCCTTGGTCTGGGCAGCGAAGACCATCTTCAGAGCCGAGGCTTGCCCGATCTCTTTTCCAACCACAATCGCTTCGGTGAGCGAGCCAGAGAAAAGTTCGGCAACCTGCGGAGCGGAATCGCCGGAGAGATAAAAACGGGTGGCGCCAGCTTCCCAAGCGGGGGGACCAATGATGCTACCATCCACAAAATCGATGTCAGCCTCCGTTAAGCGCTGGGCAATTGCCAGTGCTTTTTGTGGGGCGATGGCATTGCCATCACAATAAAGTCCGTTGAATCCGCTCTCGGCCACCGAGGCAGCGACCGCTTCGGCGGCATGAGGCGGGCAAATGCACAGTATCACCTCGCAAGTCGCGCAAAGTTCCGCCAGCGTGTCAACTTCCAGCAAGCCCTGCTCAGTCGCGCGTTGGCGGGTGGCGGCGCTACGCCCGGCAACTGCCCAGTAAACCTCGTGACCGGCCGCTTTGGCAGAGGCGGCTATCGAGATCCCCATAGCGCCTGGATTGATGATGCCTATTCTTGTCATGCTTTATCCTTGGGAGATTAGCTTGTCATTTGCCCTGCAACATCCGCTCGAAGCGATCATATGTCGCTGACTTTTCGTCGAAGACATAATCGGGCCGCGTCACAATGATATCGGTACCGCCCAGATCGCGCAGGTGCTGCATGGTCTTGTGGATCAGATTAGCCCGCACCAGCAGATTGGTCTCAAACCATTTTTCCTCTGTGCCTGGCGGGCTGGCAACAGCCACCACCCCGGGTCCTTTGCTGCCGCTGAGCGCGGGATTGGCGAGGATGCGCTGCTGGACATCGTCTACCGATTCGCCGATGATATTGGCGCGCAGGGAGACAAATTGCCGCGCCCGCCGATTCGCCTCAATCAATTCGATCATCTCGCGCAAGGTTTCCAGCTTGGCTGCCGACTCCCGCAATTGACGACGATTGCCGATCAAGACCGCTTCCGAGGCGACGATAATGCCGCCATCGAGTGGTCGCAGGTGATTTTCGCGCAAGGTCGTCCCAGTCTCGGACAAATCAGCGATCAGATCGGCGTAGCCCATGCGCGGCGCCGCTTCCATGGCGCCATCGGCATGCACCAGCAAAAAATGCGAAATCCCTTGCCGATAGAGGAAGCTCTTGGTCAAATTCCTGTACTTGGTGGCGATACGCAATTGCCTGCCCCATTGCTGGTTGCGCAAGCTCAAATCGGCCAGGTCGGCGATGGAAGTCACATCGATCCAGGAATTGGGCACCGCCAACAGCAATTCACATTCGCCAAAACCGAGCTTCTCAATCACCATGATATCGGCGGAATCCTCGCTGTGTTCCAGCACGATATCCAAGCCCGTGATGCCGAGATCCGCCCGCCCTTCCTCGACCTTGTTGAGGATATCGCGCGGGCGTTGGTAGACCACTTCTACTTGTGGCAGGCTGGGGATGGTAGCGGTATATTGGCGGTGATTTGGTTTATAGATCTGCAAGCCCGCCCGCCCCAGGAAGTTGGCTGAAGCATCGCCCAACTTGCCTTTGCTGGGCAGGGCGATAATCAATTTGTCCGGCGCCATCGTGTCAACCATGCTCCGTTACTCTTCTAATAACTCCTCAACCTTTGTTGGCAAGCCAGCAAAGGGGATCTGCCACTCCTGGTGAGTGCGCATATCGCGCAGGATGGCGGCTTGATTGGCGCGTTCGCTTTCGCCGATGATAATCACCAGAGCGACCCCACGGCGATCGGCATGTTTCAAGCTGCGGCGCAAGCTGCGTCCATCGATGCTGACCTCCACCACGATATCGCGAGCCCGCAATGCCCCGGCGATTTGGTAGGCAGCCGCGAAGTCTTCATCAGCGATGGGAATCATATAGACCGCGGGGCCGCTTAGCGACGGGGCATCAGTGGCATCCAGCACACTGGCGATCCGCTCCAGACCATAAGCGAATCCCAATGCAGGACTTGGCTCGTTGCCACCCAGGATGCTGACCAGATTGTCGTATCTGCCGCCGCCACAGAGTTGAATCTCTTCATCTACGGCTGTCTGGCAATGAATCTCGAACATCAAGCCAGTGTAATAATTTAAGCCGCGGTTCAAGCCCAAATCCAACCGAACCTCGCCAGCCAAGTCGCCATGTTGCCCCAGCACGGCAAGCGTTTCATCCAGCTGGGTCAGCGCGCTGGTATCCAGTTGAAATTCAGCCGCCAGCGCCCGCGCATCAGCCAAGACAGCAGCGGGAGGACCTTGGCAAGCGCTAAGACGCTGCATGTAATTGAGCGCGATTTGTAGTTTAGGACCTTGCTCATCCTCGCGGATTTTGTGAAGCAAGCGATCGATGACTTCGCTCTTATCGCGGTTAGCGGCGATACGAATATTGAGGCTATGTAGGAAATCGGCGATGGCTTGCTGCGCCTCCTGGTCAGTCATCTCGCGCAAGACATTGATCAGTCCCTGGCTCTTTGCTTCGGCTGTTTGCGCCGTGCCCGATGGATCTTCCGCCGTGAATTCGAACTCGGGGAAGACCGCGCCCAAAGATTTAACTACGTGATCCATGCCATGTTTGCGCAGGTTTTCCATATTGCGCAGCAAAAAATTGAGCAACTGTTGCCGCAAACCCAACTTTTGCAAGAAACCGCCCAAAACATCGGTAGTGCCAATCACCAGCCGATAATCGCGAATGCCGATTGCTTCCAAGCCGCTGCAAGCCAGATACAGCATTTCGGCATCGGCTCTGATTCCGCCCGCCCCCAGCATTTCGGCGCCGATCACTTTGAACTGGCGATAGCGGTTTTGTTGCGGCTTTTCATAACGAAAGACCGGTCCGCTGTATTGAATCCGCAGCGGCAGCGGTTCATCCTGCAAATGCTCCACATAAGCCCGCAGGACCGAGGCAGTCACTTCTGGGCGCAGGGCGATGCGCCGGCTCTTGAAATTGAATTCGTAGAGACGCGCCGCGATATCCTCGCCCGATTTGCGCAGGTAGAGTTCGGTGTTTTCCAGGATCGGAAAGTCCATCGGCAGGTAACTGTGCCGACCTAAGTGCTGCTCGAGCGCTGCTTCAATTTGCCGGCAGTGGCTATATTCGGCGCTGAAGACATCGCGCAAGCCGCGCAAAGAGGATATCTTGTCAGCCGATGCCATGACCACCTCACCCGTTTCGCTAATTTTGCGGAACACTCTACAGCAAAACAGGCTACCACTGAATTGCCAGATGCGATAGCCCGCGCCGCATCAGCCATACAGGTCAAAGTCCACGCGATACGCCGCCGCCTCATCCTCAATGAAACGGAGCAGCGCCAAGCCTTCCGCTTCGATCGCCTCCAACAGGACATCTCCCTGCCGATCAAAAAGCGTGACCTGCAGCAGCGCCTCGGATTTGCTGCGCTGGGCTTTCCAGATCGCGCCGACAAAGCCATCGATCAGGACAGAGCCCAAGACCCTGCCCGCCGAAACGAAGACTTTCTTGCGATGCGCTGGCGGCAGGATGCGCCCGCGGTCCTTGTGCGCGATCAAGATATTGTCGTATTCGGGCAAGAAGCGCAGCGGCGCCGGGCTATCTTGGTCGTTGATGCCATGATCGGGCAGGTCATAAAGCTCCTGACCCGCTTGATCGCGGTATGTCACCAGCTGCTTGAGGCTGGGGGCGAGCTGCGGCTTCAGACGGGTCATGCCGGTCCAGGTTTGAAAGTCCATGATGCTAGCTGGTCCAAAAGCCGCCAGATAACGCCGAAATAGAGCTGGCAGATCCGCCGGTGCCGCCTTGCCCAACCAGCTTTCGGCTGTGGTATAGGTGGCGCGGGTGCCGACGCCCCAGGTGCCGCTGGGCGGGATTTGCACCAACGGCAGATAGCTACGCACGGCATAAGCCATCGCCTCTTTGTTCTGCTGCGGCTCCTGTTCCAAGAGTTTGTCGCGCAATGCCCCTATAGCGGGGGTCTCGGCTTCGAGATAGGGTTTGGCGATTTCGATCAATTTTTCGATATCCAAGTCCTTCCCCCGCCCGCCAAAAAACGAGCGCAAGCCACGCGCCAGCGCCGGTTGAATCACGGCTTGAAAGCGCTGATGATCCTCCGCGGTGACCAGGTGGAGGGTCGAACGGATCCAAGGAGCGCGCACCACTTGCCTGGTCTCCAACAATTCGGTCAGCTGGTTTTTGGCGAAGCCCTGCAAGCGCGTCCACAAGCCGATATAGGGCGGGTTAGGAATTTGTGATTGTAGGGCGAGCAATGTGTTGATGGCGGTCTTGCTATCCAGCCTCTGGCGTTCCAGCAGGTGTTGCCGCGCCAGCAGCGTGCGATTCAGTTGTTGTGTGGACAGAACTGGTGGTGTCATCTGCGGGATGAAGGCAATTGAACGATTGTGGAGAAGTATAACAATAGCGAGCACAGTTGCCAAACAGCGCCGGGGATTAGGCGGAAGTTGGGATGACCTCTTCTTGAATTTTGCCTTCCGAATCCGAGCCGAGCAGACGCCGCCAAACCAACAGAAGGAAACCGGCGATTAACGCCAAGAGCGCCGCCAGACGCAGCCGGGGCGGTACTTGCCGCACACGGCTCACCATAACCATACCGCGCCGTTCGAGCAGGTCGTCTTGCAGCTTGTCCGCGAATGCGGGGCGAGGTTGGACTGGCGTCAAAGCCAAGTGAAGGGACTGAATGATGGCGACCAGGTCTTGAATTTCATTTTGTGCATTTTGGTCAATGGCGGAATCTGCCAGCATCGCTTCCATATCATGCTGATCCCCGTTTTGCAGGGCGTTCGTGACGGCATCAAGCGTGTTTTGCAGCTGGACATCGGATGTTTTAGTCATCGTTCGCTTCCCACCCCTATTTGATCGATTGGCTGGTTGTCTTCGTCTTTTTGTCGCATTTGCAGTTCTTGCCGCAATGACAAAAGCGTTCGATGATAGAGCGATTTGATAGCACCTTCAGTTCGCCCCATGATTCGCCCAATTTCGGCATTGGATAGTTTTTCGATGAACTTGAGCAGAAGCAGTTGTTGCCGATCTTGGGGCAAGCGCCGCAGCGCCGCCATCAGTTGTTCGTGTTCTTCTCGGGCTTCGGTTAAATGGTCAGGTCCTTCCAGCTTTAGCGAATGCGCCACATAATCATCCAGGGCGATGATCTTCCGCCTTCCCTGGTCGCGATGCCAATTGGCCACCAGGTTATGGGCGATGCGATAGAGCCAGGCTTGAAAGGGCAGTCCTTTATCCACATAGTTGCCGATATGCGACATAGCGCGCAAGAACACTTTCGCCGTCAGATCTTCAGCGTCATGACTATTGCCGGTGCGATAAAAAATATAGTTATAAATTTTCTGCAAGTAGCGCAGGTACAATTCACCAAAGGCTTCCTTGTCTTCTTTCGCCAGCTGGACCAGCGCCATGTCGTCAAGTTCTCGGTAATCGATACGCCGGCTAAAAGGGTTCTTCATTTTATACATACTATACATTCCTAAACACAGGACAAGCAGCCAGGTTACGCGACAAGATCCTTTATGGCTTTCAAAGGCGCGCTGCCGCAATCAGGGAATGCACTTCATCCTGATCGGGTAATGAGGACATGGTGCCGCGTTTAGTGCAAGCCAAGCCCGCCGCTGCCGAGGCAAATTCCAGCGTTCGCTCACTCGCCCAGCCAAGCGCCAAAGCATGGGCGTAAGCACCCACAAAAACATCGCTGGCGCCGGTGGTATCGATGACATCGAGAGAGAAAGCTGGTTGCTCGATTTTCTGGTCCCCTTCGTATAGCAGGCTGCCACTTTCGCCAATCGTCAGCACCACCCGCTTGATCCCGAGCTGCTCCAATTTATGCGCCAGTTCGTCAACATCGGTAGACTCAGAATTCAAGATCAGTTGCGCCTCTAGCATATTGGGGATGATTATATCGACCAGGTGCAGGTAATTGAGCACAAAGGAATCCCGCGTGAAGAAGGGCGCCGGGTTGAGCACGGTGGTGGCGCCGGCGTCCTTGGCGGTCTGCAGGGCGAATTGCACCAGTGCTTGCGGAATTTCAAAATCGACCAACAGGATGTCGGCGCTGGTCATAGCAGCCAGAGCACTTGTAAGATGCGCTTGGCTGATTTGGCGGCTGGCATCAGGAGCGCCGATAAAAGCCGGCAAGCCATCTTTGACCACGATGCTTGCCAAGCTGGTGCGCGCTGTGGGATTCACATGTACCTGGTCGACATTGACGCCCTCACTTCCTAGCGCGGCCAGCATTTCGGCGCCAAAGATATCATCGCCGACACAACCGATCAGCCGGACATCAGCGGCGCCCAAACGCCGGGCGGCGGCCGCTTGATTGAGCGCTTTGCCACCGGGCGATATGGTCACTTGGCTGGCATGTACCGCCCGGTTTGGCTCGATCCAATCGGGGATGTCAAAAACGATATCGTAGACCAACGCCCCGATGACATAAATGCACGGCATGTTGCATCATCCCTTGATGTCTTGATACGCGCTTTTATTGTATCACGAAGGGCTGTGCTTCAATGCCATGGCTTTGCCCATATTCAACCCCATCCACCCGGCCCCTTCCCAAGGTCATTTGGATAAGGGGAGACTACTGGCGGATTTTGGAGTTTTGAGGCGTATCAGCATACTGTCCAGCCCAACGTCAGCGGCGCTTCCATTTTAAGAGCAGGCTAAAATCAAGTGAAGACAGCGATTTTAGATTGAACTGTTGTCGGGGCGGGTTATAATTCAGCTGATTTAGTCGATTGATAGTTAAGCAATGGCAAGCCAGCTGCTTCAGCTACTGAGTGTCAGTGAGCGCCAGTTCATTAAGAGAGCATCTTGTTAGATAGTAAGCGCGGCAGAATCCTGCAAGAGAATTTGATAGCCTATTTGTTCTTGGCGCCCGCGGGTTTGTTGATCTTGCTCTTCGGGCTGTTTCCCGTCGGCTTTGCCTTTTTTGTCAGCTTACATCGTTGGCGACGCTTCCCCGATGAATATATTGGGCTGGCGAATTATGAAAAGGCACTGGGCAACCTGGGTTATATTCTCTTCTTTTGGTTGGCGCTACTGGGTTTCTTCGGCGCTACGGTCATGGGAAGGCGTCTGCTATGGAGGATCAAGAGCGGCACTGTTCCCAATAGAGCTGTTTCCATGCTGGCGGGCTTCCTGGCTGGCTACGCCGCCCTACTCTTCATCGACTGGTTCTTCAAACTCATGCCGGCCATCATGTTGATTCCACGACAGGTGCGCGGGCAGAATACTTCGCTGGCGCTCTTCATGGAGAAACTGGGCGAGAGCTTTTTACGTGATGAGGTCTATGCCGCTGGCAACTTGATGATTGCCGCTCTGCTGATCGCCATCATCGTGTTGCTAGTGGTTGGCTGGCGCTGGGCTTCGCTGCATACCTGGCGGATTATTTCTGTCAGCGCCACCACCACAATCTTACTGCTGGGTTCGTTTTTCCTGTTATGGTTGGCTCTATCGGAGACGGCGATGGCGATTTCCTTGGCGCGAGAAGAGGGCGAAAACCTGCCGATCTGGTCGCAGTTGGTTTTCATCAGCGCCGGTTTCGGCTTGATCGGGGCAGCTTGGTTGCTCTTCCAGCGGGGCATCAACGCGCTATCGAATCGGCGTTTTCTGCTGCTGATATTGGCTGGGGTCACGCTGGCGATCGGCGGTTATCTCTTGATGGCGGAGCTGCCGGCGGCTTTGGCGAGCGCCGATGACGACTTGTTGCAAGGATTCTGGGTCACGGTGATGTATGCCTTGGGCACGGTGCCGGTGCAATTGTCGATTGGTTTGCTGCTGGCATATTTGTTGTTTCAGCCGATTCGCTATCGCGCATTCTTCCGCATGGTTTATTTCATCCCGTATATCACCCCATTTGTCGCCACTTCGATTGTCTTTCGCATCATTTTTGATGCGGGCAGATATGCGCCCGCCAACCGCATGCTGGCGATCGTGGGCATAGAGCCGCAGCGCTGGATACTGGAACGCGGGTCGATTGGCGAGTTGCTGGGTTTGCCGGACTTCCTGGCGGGACCCAGCCTGGCATTGATCGTCATCATGATCTACTCGACTTGGACCTATATCGGTTATGATGCGGTGATCTTTCTGGCTGGCTTGGGCAATATCTCCGGCGAGCTTTATGAAGCGGCACGCATTGATGGGGCGAATGGCTGGCGGATTTTCCGGCATATCACCTTGCCTTTGTTGTCCCCCACTATCTTCTTCCTCTCACTGGTGGCTATCATCGGGACTTTCCAGGCTTTCACACAGATTTGGATTTTGCGCACGGGGGCTGTGGGAAACGCGGTCAATACGGCGAGCGTCTATATCTTCGATGAGTTGCAGAACAGCAATCGCTATGGTTACGCCTCTTCGATGGCATTTGTGCTCTTCGCCATGATCCTGATGTTGACATTGTTCCAGAATCGTATCATGGGGAGGCGCGTGTTTTATGGCTAAGGGGAAGCTGCCGTTGAAAGGTGGGCAGCCGGACAAGATCGCCATTTATGCGGTGCTCTTCAGTGGAGTGATCATCGCTGTGGGACCCTTCCTCTGGATGATCAGCGCTTCCTTCATGACCGTCAGCGAGGTCAATCTCACGCGCTTGTTGCCGGAGAATTTGCTCTGGGAGAATTATGCCACTGCCTTGCGCCGCGCCAACTTCCTCGATATTGAATTGTCGCGCGATCCTGATAATGGCATGCTGCAAGCGATCAGCGTGTCGGGTTATTTGTGGAATAGTTTGCGGATCACATTGATCACGGTGGTTGGTTCTCTGGTTGTTTGCATCCCCGCCGCATATGCTTTTGCCCGTATGAAATTCTTCGGGCGCAACTTCATTTTCGGCTTGTTCTTGTCGACGATGATGATCCCTGGCATTGTGATGCTGATACCGCATTTGCTGACGGTGATCTGGCTGGGGCGATTAAGCGAAAGTTTGTTTGGACCCGCCGGCGCCTGGTTTAACAATTGGCCCGCCTTGACCATTCCATTTTTTGCCTCGGTGTTCAACATATTTTTGTTGCGTCAATTTTTTATCCAAATACCCGATGATTTGTGGGACGCCGCCCGTATCGATGGCGCGGGGCATTTGCGTTTTTTGCTGAGCGTGGTGCTGCCGCTGTCGAAGGCGCCGATCATGACCATTGTCACGCTGGGTTTCATCGGCTCCTGGAATGCTTTGATGTGGCCCCTGCTGGTGACCATCAATGATGACTGGCGTCCGATCGCCGTGGGCTTATCCAATTTTGTGACGGCGGATACACCGGGGGATTTGAATTTGCAAATGGCGGCATCGGTAATCACCGTCATCCCGATCTTGGTGCTCTATTTCCTGGCGCAGAAGCAATTCACCGAGGGCATCGCCCAAAGCGGGATACGAGGGTAATCATGACTCGCTATCGTGTGAGAGGCGCGATCATGTTAAAGTGGTTGATGGACAAAATGGGCTGTGATAGCCAATTTGTCTGAATTTCGTTTTTATACTTTAAGGAGGCTGAATCGTCATGAAGAGAGCATGGATTGTGGCAATACTATTGTTGGCTCTTGGGCTTGGCTTGGTCCAGGCGCAGGGCGATGCCAGTTACGATGGGGTTGACCCCAGTGGGCAAAACATCGTTTATTGGCATCAATATTCGGAAGACAGTTCCCAAGGTGATACCATAGCTGCTTTGATCGCTGAATTCAACAGCAGCAACGAATATGGAATCACCGTCGAAGCCATTCACCAGGGTAGTTATGGTCCCATTCAGGATTTAATGAATACCGCCATATTGTCGGGCGAGTTGCCGAATCTAGTGGCCGGTTATGCCAACGCCGTGGCTGGCTGGGCGAATGAAGGCGTGGTGGTCGATATCAATCTGTTGCTCAATAATCCGCAATGGGGCATCGCGGCGGAGGAACAAGCGCAATTGAACTTCAATCTGCTGGATGTCAATCAGTTGGACTTCCCGCCCTTCCATGGTATGCGGCTGGCTTGGGCGAATCAGAATTCGCTGAATGTCTTTTATAGCAACCTGGATGTTATAGAGGCGCTGGGATTTGAGCGGCGGGCGCCAGAGACCTTGGCGGAATTTGAAGAGATCTCCTGTGCCGCCGGCGCCAGCGACATGTACGAGGGTTATCCATTGGATACTGGCACATCGCATTTCGAGAGTTTTGTGGCTGCCCACGGTGGCGGGATCTTCGATGGCGAGGCCGGCGAATACGTTTTTGAGTCTGAGGCTGTGGTCGCCACTATGGAGATGTTCACGCGCATGTTGGCGGAGGGTTGCGCTTATCTCTTCGCCGCGCCTTACCAGAACACGGGTGACTTCGCTACCGGCATCACGCCTTTCGCCGCGGGCAGCTCAGCTGGTATTCCCTTCATCACTGCCGATGCTGCCACCGCCGAGATGACCGATGAATGGGTGGTCACGGCTTTCCCGGGCGCGGAGGGAGTGGGGGCGACTATCCAGCTCTTTGTGCCTAGCCAGGCGATCTTGAGCGCAACGCCGGAGGCAGAATTGGCTACCTGGCTCTTTGTCAAGTTCTTGGCAGGGGCTGAGGCGCAGTTGGCTTGGTCTGGCGCGACTGGCTATTTCAGCATTCGCAACGATGTCGAAGTGACAGAGGACGATTTCACTGAGCCACGCATGCCTTACCAGCGCTTCGTTGAGGTGCAGGGTATCTTGCAGGATGATGCGGTCGGCGTATACGCCTCGCCTGGTTTACCCAGTTACAGCGCGGTGCGTGGTATTGTGCCCAACGCCATCGCCGAAGTGGTCAATGGTGATGCAGCGGTGGCGGATGCCTTGGCGGAATTGAACCAAGAAGCCAATGAGCTGCATGAAGAGCTCGATAGCTAGCGCGAAGTAATGCGAATATAGAAGATCCCGCCGTTTTGGCGGGGTCTTCTTTGCTGTTTGCTGGCTGTTTGGGAGTTTCAAAATAACACTTGCAAAACAATAGGCGAATGGGCTAGCGCATTTTAGCTTGTAATGTTAGAATATGGCTCGAGAGGATATTGGCATAGCTATTGACGTTGCGGGCAATATTGTTAGAATACAGTATCGTAATACTCCTGGCTTTCGGAATTGACTTATTTTAATTTATCTGTTATGATTATTATTGTTTGGATACATTTCCACCGGTTAGCATTTTCATCCTGCTAGGCAAATTGTTAGAAAACTCCTTTGGCGTTCTGCCTGACCTGCCAGATAGGCACTTAGCGGAGTGTTTCCCTCCGAATTCAAGACAAGCGGAAACGAACGAGAAAGCGCGGCATTTCTCTTTTACCAGCCTCGCCGCAACCGAGTTCTCCAGGAAAGACATATGAACATCGCTAAACTTGAAGCTAAAACCCTACCCGAATTGCGCAACTTGGCGCGGACTCAAAATGTGCCGCGTTATAGTCGTTTGAAGAAGCAGGATCTGATCATTGGTTTGTTACGGCAAGAGGCGGAGCGGCGCGGCAACGAATTGCGCGGCGGCGTGCTCGAAGTCGTTGATGATGGGATTGGTTTCTTGCGGGCGGAGGGTTATCTGCCGGGCCAGAACGACATTTACGTCAGCCAAACCCAGATAAAGAAGTTCAAACTTCGTACTGGGGATATGGTAATCGGGCAGGTGCGCCCGCCCAAAGATACCGAGCGTTATTTTGGTTTGTTGCGAGTGGATGCGGTCAATGGTTTGAACCCGCATGAAATCAAGAACCGCGCCAATTTCGAGCGTTTGACGCCGATTTTTCCTGAAGTGCGCTTCAACCTCGAGACCATCCCGCGGATTATATCGACGCGCATGCTCAATCTGATCGCGCCGATTGGTTTTGGTCAGCGTGGCTTGATTGTCTCGCCGCCAAAAGCTGGTAAGACCACCATTCTGAAGGACATTGCCAATGCCATCAGCACCAATTATCCAGAAGTGCATTTGATGATGGCGCTGATTGGTGAGCGGCCCGAAGAAGTGACTGATATGGATCGCTCGGTGGATGCCGAGGTGATCGCCTCGACCTTTGATGACCCGGTGCATCATCACGTGCGGGTGGCTGAAATGGCGCTGGAACGTGCCAAGCGTATGGTGGAAGTCAAACGGCATGTGGTGATGATGCTAGATAGCGTCACGCGATTGGCGCGGGCTTACAATCTGGTGGTTCCCACCAGCGGTCGCACGCTTTCGGGTGGTTTGGATCCTTCCGCCATTCATCCACCGAAGCGTTTGTTTGGGGCAGCCCGCAATGTGGAAGAAGGTGGCAGCCTCACGATCGTCGCGACTTGCCTGGTCAACACCGGCAGCAAGATGGATGATGTGATCTATGAGGAATTCAAGGGCACCGGCAATATGGAATTGCACTTGAGCCGCAAGCTGCAAGAACGGCGAGTGTTCCCCGCTTTCGATGTCGAGCAATCTTCGACCCGACGGGAGGAATTGTTGCTGGGTCCCGATGTTTTGCAGCGCGTCTACACCATGCGGCGGATGTGGTCTCACTTGGCGGAACAGCCGGAGGGCATCGTCGGCGCCACCGAGCAACTATTGCAGAACTTCCGGCTCTATGACACCAATGAAGCCTTCCTGAACAGCTTGCACGGCGGCAACGGTCGCTAGGCGCTTTGATTGGTGGCTGGCGAGCAATTTGTGGCAATTATGACAAATCGCTTGACAAACCCGTCAAGCTGCGCTAAGCTATCAGTGCTTTCAAGAGTGAAATGAAGGAATATCGATGAATCGCGTTTGTGGCGCCGCCTGTTGTTGTCAGACATTATCGACCGAGAGTCTTGCGGTGGTGCCTTGCTAGCTTGCGATTGACGTGAATGAAGCAAAATCCAAATGCCCCGTGAAGACGCGGGGCGTTTTTGTTTTTGAGCGTTGCAGAGGTGCAATTATGAATATCATCTCATTGTACTGTCCCTCCGTATGTTGTTGTTGTGCCGTGCCGATAAGGCGGGGTTATCCGGGGCTGGCTGATCGATGTTGCCAGTAAGGGTTCAGGAATTTTGGGACGCTTCGGATAATCCGGAGCGTTTTTTGCTTTTTCGCATCATCCACAGACACTTGGAGTCCACATGTTAAGAGAGCAGATCGAAGAAATCGCTGAAGGCTTTGAGGCTGCCAACCCGGCTGAAATTTTGACTTGGGCGAGCGAGACCTATGGCGAGCGGCTGGCTATTGTCACCAGCTTCCAGCTCACTGGTATCGTCAGCTTGCACATGGTGCAGGGCATCGCGCCGCGGACGCCGGTTCTGACGCTGGATACTGGCTTGCTCTTCCCCGAGACGCAGGATTTAATCGACCAGTTGGAAGCGCGCTTCCAGCTCAATTTGCGGCGCATCAAAGCGCGGCAGACAACCAAGCAGCAAGCGCGCGATTATGGCGATCGCTTGTGGGAGCGCAACCCGGATCGCTGTTGCCATATCCGCAAGACGATTCCACTGCGCGATGCCTTGGTCGGCTTTGAAGCCTGGGTCACGGGCTTGCGCCGCGATCAATCCGCCTGCCGGGCGAAGACGCCAATCATCAGCCGCGATCGGCGCAATAGTTTAATCAAAATTGCGCCTTTTGCCAATTGGACTGAAGAGATGCTCTGGAGTTATATCCGGGCGCATGAGCTTCCCTACAATCGATTGCACGATTTGGGCTATCCAAGCATTGGCTGTTGGACTTGCACCAAGGCGGTGAGTGACGATGCCGAGAGCCGCAGCGGCCGCTGGGCAAACCGAAGCAAGACCGAATGTGGCATCCATTTGCCGTTGGCGCAGCCGGCGCAGGAGGGCGTCCATGTCTGAGCGGGGGAGCGGTTACCCAATTCTGCTGCACTTGGAAGACAAGCAGGTGGCTGTGATTGGCGGGGGCAAAGTGGCAGAACGCAAGGTGGGGCAGCTGTTGCGTTCAGGGGCACGTATCTTGCTGATTAGCCCTGATGCCAGCCCTGTGTTGCAATCTTTGGCGGCTGCCGGCGAAATCGAATGGATGACGGAGAGATACCGGCGCGACATGTTGAATGATGCCATGCCGATCTTGGTCATCGCGGCGACGGATGACGAGCGCGTCAACCAGACAGTGGCGCAAGATGCCCAGCGCATTCGCGCGCTCTGCAATGTGGCAAGCTGCAACGGCGAAGATAGCGATTTCAGCAATATGGCGCTGGTCGAACAGCCGCCGCTCACGATTGCCTTGAGCAGCAATGGCAGATCCCCCGCGCTTCTGCGCCTGTTAAAAGAGCGGCTGGCGGGGGAAATCGGCGAGGAATATGCGCTGCTGGCGGATTGGTTGGGAGAGATCCGCCTTTCGCTGGCGGAGGACATTGAATCGCAACGCCGGCGGCGGCAGCTGTACCAGCGAATATTGGATTCGGAGGTGTTGGCGCTGTTGCGAGCTGGCAAACGAGAAGAGGCGCGGCAAACCTTGCAGGAGATCGTTTCAGCAGGGAAGCGCTTGGAGGGAAAGTCGCTATGAGCGGGGTCGCTTTGATTCTGGCTGGGCATGGCTCGCATATCAGCCCCAACACGGCTGGCATCGTCTGGGCTTATGTCGATCGCTTGCGCAGCTGGGGGGTTGCCGCTGAGGTCAGCGCTTGCTTTTGGAAAGAGCCGCCGGCCTTCTCGCAAATCCTGGCGACGGTCTGCGCTGAGCAGGTGGTGGTGGTGCCGGTCTTCACGGCGCGGGGTTATTTCAGCAGCGAAGTCATCCCGACTGAGATGGGTTTGCGGGGCAGCGTGACAGAATGCGGCGGCAAGACTGTTCAGCTTATGGCGACGATTGGCGAGCACCCCTTGTTGGAATCGATTGTGGAGAGACGCTTGCGGGATCTGGTGGCCGAGTATGGATTGCGCCCGGAGGAGACGGCAGCGGCGATCATCGGTCATGGCACGCCGCGCAATCGCCACAGTCGGGACGCCACCCAGCAGCAAGCGGATCGTATTAGAGCGCTGAATTGGCTGAGCGAAGTGGTCGCTGTCTATCTCGATGATGAGCCGACTATCCCCAGCATTTATCACAGTACACGAGCCGAGAATATCATCGCTCTGCCCTATTTCCTGGCGCAAGGTTCGCATGTGACGCAAGACCTGCCGCGGGCGCTGGGCATCACGGGCGAGAAAGTGCCTGAGCGCGCCCAGGGCAGAAACATCTATTATGGCGAGGCGGTCGGCACCGACGAGTCTATCTGTCAAGTCATCTTGGAGCTGGCACGGGAAAGCGGCTTACCATTCCCCGTCGCTGAGGCTGCTGTGGGCAGTTGGGATGGCTTCCCCCTGGCAGGCAGCCAGGAGTTGATGGAAGCGCTGGAACGGGAGGGAACCCTGCGCTTTGGTCAGCTCATAGTCAGCCGGGAGCGCGTCTGGCATGGTGAGGAAGCAGTGGCCAGCAGAGCTATCGGTTCGCCGGCGGCTTTGCGGGCTCATTTGCGGGAGCGTCCTTTTCGTCCGCTGCCGACCAGCACTGACTTGCCCAGTGGCTGGCATGTTGATTTGGCGGAGCAGCGGCAGGCGCATGCGGTTATCGAGACGGTATATCCTGGTTTGGTGGCGGATTGGGCGGCGCAGAAGCGGGGAGATTTGCAGACGGAATCGCTAGTGGGGATCAGCGGGCGACAGGGTGGCATGTTCAAGGATATTGACAAGTTACCGGAGCCGGTCGTCAGAAGGACGGTGGAGACAGTTTGCGGCAACTGCATTCGCCAGCCCACTTGGTATGCCCCGAATGAGCAGGCTGACTTGCCTTGTAGAGCGGCTTGCAATCTTTGGTTATCGACCGCCCGGAAATTAGGAGGTGCGGCATGATACATCCTGGAAAAGTCTATCTTGTGGGCGCTGGACCCGGGGATCCTGATCTGATCACAGTCAAGGCTTTGCGGCTGTTGCGACGGGCAGATGTGGTTTTGTATGACCGGCTGATCCCGTTTGAGCTGCTGGCTGAAGCGCGGGCGGATGCCGAGCTGGTCAATGTGGGTAAAGAACCGACCCGTCACCGCTTGGCGCAGGAAGCCATCAATAGCCTGTTGATCGAGCGGGCGCTGGAGGGCAAGGAAGTGCTGCGGCTGAAAGGGGGTGACCCCTTCATTTTCGGGCGTGGCGGCGAAGAAGCCCTGGCTTGCCGCCAGCATGGTATTGAGTTCGAGATCGTACCGGGTATCTCAAGCGCCTATGCCGTGCCGGCTTATGCTGGCATCCCTTTGACACAGCGCGGTATCAGCAGCGGCTTCACCGTCATCACTGGGCATGAAGCGCCGACAAAAGGCGAAAGCAGCATCGATTATGAGGCGCTGGCGGGACTGGGTGGCACCATTGTCATCTTGATGGGGGTCAAACAATTGCCGTTGATTTGCGCGCGATTGATAGCAGGAGGCTTGGACGCGGGAGTGCCAGCAGCCATCATCGAATGGGGGACTTTGCCAGAGCAGCGGGGTGTGAGCGGCACTGTCGGCAGCATCGCGGATATCGCGCGGGAATATGATATCCGTCCGCCAGCGATCACAGTGATTGGCGAGGTGGTTCGCCTGCGGGAGCAAGGCTTGGCTTGGTTCGACTTGTTGCCGGAGGATTTGCTAACGCCGAGCTTGGAATTGGCGGGTGTTTTCTAATTCATGTGAAACAGCAAGAGACAGATTCTCTAAAAGTCATATTGAAAGGGAAATGAGCGACATGAGAACCTGGAAAGAGCTACTCAAGGATGAGATTCCAGCCGAAATGGCGAATTTCATCGATACCTTTGAGGCGCAGATCGAGCTGCGCAAGCAAGGGAAGCTGGACGAAAAGGTGTTTGCCGAGGCGCGGTTGCGCAAGGGCGTCTATGGGCAGCGTTATGACAATGGGCAGCGGCACGATGGCACCCGTACCCGCGAGTTGCACTATCCTTCGGGCGATGTGGTCAAGGGACCTGACACGCTTTGGGATGCGCCGGGCATGCAGCGCATCAAGATCCCTTACGGTGGTTTGACTGCCGAGCAGCTGGAGGTGCTGTCGGAGTTGGCGGATGAATACTCAGACGGTATCTTGCATATCACCACGCGGCAGGATATTCAGCTGCATTATGTGCACATCGATGACACGCCGGATTTGATGCGGCGGCTGGCGGCGGTCGGCATTACCACGCAGGAAGCTTGCGGCAATTCGGTGCGCAATATCACCGCTTGCACCTTGGCTGGGGTCTGCCACGATGAGGTCTTTGATGTCAGCCCGTATGCCGATGCGATGACGCAATTCTTGCTGGGACATGACGATGTGCAGGACTTCGGGCGTAAGTTCAAGGTCGCTTTTTCCGGTTGTGCCGGTCATGCTTGCGGCTTGGTGAAGATGCACGATCTCGGTTTGCTGGCGCAGACGCGGGAAATCGATGGCGAGGTCAGGCGGGGCTTCACCGTCTTTGTTGGCGGTGGTTTGGGCACGGTGCCTCATCAAGCCAAGGTGCTGGCTGATTTTGTCAGCGAGGCAGAATTGTTGCCCCTGACCCAGGCGATCGCTCGGGTTTTTGCTCGCTTGGGCGAAAAGAAGAATCGCAACCGCGCCCGCTTGAAATTCTTGGTGGCTAAACTGGGCATCGATGAATTTCGGCAGCAGGTACAACAAGAGCTGGAGATTCTGCCGCCCGATGAACGGCACAGCGCTTACCTCAACAGCTTGAGCGACTTCGGCTATCAACAGCCAAAAGCGGGGATGGCGCTCAATGGCGCGGCACTGCCAGATGGCTTCGCCGAATGGTATGGCAGCAATGTTTATCGGCAGGTACAGAGCGGGTATAGCAGCATCACGCTGAACACGCCGCTGGGGGATTTCACGGCGCAGCAGGGCTTCGAATTGGCGAATATCGCTCGGCGTTATGTCGGTGATAATATTCGCCTGTCAGTGGAACAGAATGTGGTGTTGCGCTGGGTGGCGGATGCTGATTTGCCGGCGATTTACCGCGAACTGCGCGCCATCGGCTTGGGAGATGCCGGGGCTGGCAGCATCGTCGACATCACCACTTGCCCGGGCACAGATACTTGCAAGCTGGGCATTGCCTCTTCGCGCGGTTTGACGGCGGAGTTGCGGACTCGTTTGATCGAGCAGATCAATTTGCTGCCCGATGCCGTGCGAGAACTCAAGATCAAGGTCAGCGGCTGTTTCAATTCTTGCGGGCAGCATCATGTCGCGGATATCGGCTTTTTTGGCAATAGTCGGCGCAGCGGCAACCACAAGATGCCGCATTTTCAGGTGGTGCTGGGCGGGCAATGGCAGGAGAACGCCGGCAGCTATGGTTTGGCGGTGGGCGCGGTTCCCGCCAAGAATGTGCCGGCGGTGCTGGCGGCGTTGACCGAGCGTTATGTCGCCGAGCGCGGGGATGGCGAAAACTTTCAAAGCTGGGTCAAGAACCTGGGGCGCAAAGAGATCAAAGCGATGCTGAAGCCGTATATGCAGTTGCCGAGTTTTGAGGAAAAGCCCGAGTTCTTCAGCGATTGGGGGGATTCCCGCGTGTACACCATCGATGATATCGGCGTCGGCGAATGCGCTGGCGAGGTGGTCTCTTTGTTTTCCATGGAGATCTCCAAAGCGGAATCAACCCATTTCGAGGCGCTGCTGGCGCTGGATGATGGCGATTATAGCCGGGCGGATGAGAATGCCTACAAGGCGATGGTTCAAGCAGCGCGGGCATTGGTGCGCACCAAGTACCTGGATGTGGGCGATGACTACAACACGATCGTGCAGGAATTCCGCTCGCGCTTTTATGATACCGAGTTGGTTTATGATCGCTTCGCCAAAGGTAAATTCGCCCGTTATCTATTCAAGCGCCACGACAGCGAGCCAGCGCGGATCGATGAAGATTATGCGCATCAGATCATTGATGAGACGCAACTGTTCATCGAGAATATCCACAGCGCCGAACAACGCATCAATGGCGTGATCGTCGGTTAGGCAGCTTTGCGATTATAGAGAGGATACTATGCTAATTGTGCCAAAACGGCTGGGGGTCAAGTTCAGCTTGAAACGAGAACCGCAACTCCAGCCCGATGATATTGTGCCGATCTTTCAACGTTGGATACAGCAGCACACTGTCGAGGGCATGTTGATCGATGTGATCGACTACAAACATGTGCCGGCGGGACCAGGGATCGTCTTGATCGCCGATGAGGCGGATTATGCCTATGATCTAACAGATGGACAAATCGGCTTGTATTATCTGCGCAAGCGGGCTTTGCCGGCTGACCTGGCGGGAGCCTTGCGGCTGGCTTTTCATTGCGCATTGAAGGCGGCGCGCGCTTTGGAGGTGGAGGCGCCGGGCGACATCGAGTTTGATTATGGTAGCGCCAAAATTACTTTCCTCGACCGCATGCATTATCGCAACCAGCCGCAGATCTTTGACGATTTGCGGGATGCGCTGACGGAGATCCAGAGCGGAATTTTCGGCGCGCCGGTCGAAATCACGCGCCTCTATGAAGACCCGCGGCAGGTCTGCGCGATTCAATGTAGAGTTGGGGATGAAGCTGTCGATATCGAGGATATTCTCACAAGACTGCAGGAGAGGTGGCAAGCTGTCTGAGGTCAAGAAATCCTATTTCATCTGTTTCACGGTGCGCAGCGGCAGTACACTCTTGTGCCAGCTATTGGCGGACACCAGGTTGGCGGGTATGCCCAAAGAGCATTTCTACCACGGGATCAGTCCGGATAAGCCGACCGGTGATGAGATTGCCGATTACCGCGCTTATCTGGAACGCATCATGGCGGAAGACCGCACAGCAAACGGCGTCTTCGGCAGCAAGGTGGGCGGCGGCTATTGGCATGACTTTGTGCGGCGTTTGCGCCGGCTTGAGGGGATGGCGAAGTTGCCGGAACAGGAGCTATTGGATGGCATCTTCCCGGACCTGCATTACCTGCAGCTCACCCGTCGCAACAAAGTACGCCAGGCGGTCTCCCATTGGATGGCGATAGCAAGCGGCCGCTGGCATTCGCCGGATGCGGTGAACAATCCAGCGCCGGCATACAACTACGACGCAATCGACCATTTGCTGCAAGAGCTGATCATGCGAGAGGCGGTCTGGGCGGAGTTTTTCGCGGTTAAAGATATTCGCCCTCACGTCATCGTCTACGAAGATTTTGTGCAGCAGCCGTCGAGCACGCTGCGGGGGATATTGGAATATCTCGATATCGCACTGCCGGCAGGTTTTGCCGCTCCTACGCCACGATTTGAACGCATGGCTGACGAGCTGACGGAAGCATGGGTACAGCGCTTTCGGCGGGAAAAGCAAGCGGATTGGTGGACGCAGTTTTGGTAAGTCGCGAGAACCTTCCCGTGCAAGATGGCATTCTATCGGTTATATTTCTAGGCGCTCGTTTCGATACCGGAGAGAAAGCCAGTTATGACCGCATACAATTTTGACGAAATCATTGATCGTCGGGGGCATCACAGCGCCAAATGGAGCATGGTCGAAGGGGATTGCCTGCCGATGTGGGTGGCGGATATGGATTTTCGTTCTCCGCCCTCCTCCATCGATGCCATGATCGAGCGGGCTCGGCATGGTGTCTTCGGCTACACCATTGACCCGCCCAAGCTCAAGGGAGCGGTGGTTGAGCGCATGAGCCGGCTTTATGATTGGGAGATCGAGCCCGATGATGTCTTGTTTTCGCCGGGCATGGTGCTGGCATTGTGCGCGGTCTGTCGTGGTTTTGGCAAGCCGGGCGATGCCGTGCTGATTCAAACGCCGGTCTATGGCTCCTTCTTCAAGGCAGTCAGCGGCAATCAGAAATTCACTTATAACATCGATATGGATTACAGTGCCGATGGCGAGCACAGTTTCCATTATGAAAACGATTATGATGCTTTTGAGCGGGCAGCGCGGGAGGAACAGACTTCGATCCATCTGCAATGCAATCCGCAGAATCCAGCCGGCTTCCTCTATTCGCGGGAGGAGCTGGAGCGGATTGGCGAGATCTGCCTGGAAAACGAGGTGCTGATCGTGGCTGATGAGATCCATTCCGACCTCATCCTGGAAGGGAAGCATATTCCCATCGCCACATTGTCTGAGGAGATCGCGCAGAATACGCTGACCATGATCGCACCTAGCAAGACTTACAATCTAGCGGGCATGGCTTGTTCGGTGTTGATTGCGCAGAACAAAGAGATCCGCGAGAGGATGGCGGCGGCATTGCAGGGCATCAGCGCCCACGTCAACATCATGGGTTACGAAGCGGCTTATGGTGCTTACACTGGTGGCGATGAATGGCTGCGGCAGCTCTTGATTTACCTCAAAGATAATCGCGATTTCGCTATCGATTACATCCGGCGGCATTTGCCCCAAATCAAGACGACGGTGCCGCAATCGACTTATTTGTTATGGATGGATCTCCGTGAGTTACCAATTGAAGGCGATGTATTCAAGTTTTGCACCGAGAGCGCTGGCATCGCGCCGACGCCGGGACCATTCTTTGGCGAAGCTGGCGAGGGTTTTGTGCGCTTGAATTTTGGTTGTCCCCGCGCGACGCTGCAAGAGGGTTTGGAACGCTTGAAGGCGGCGGTGGATCAGTTGGCGCTGACCGTCTGATGATCAAGGGGAGATGATGCCGCGCCCTTTTTTGATCGATACCGATGCTGGCTCGGATGATGCCGTTGCAGTGGTGATGGCTTTGCGCCAGGCTGATATTGATGTGCGCGCTATCACGGTGGTGGCGGGCAATGTCCCTTTGGAGCAGGGCGTGCAGAATGCGCTTTATTTCGCTGAACTCTGTGAAGCCGATGTGCCGGTTTATAGTGGGGCAGAGCGCCCCTTGCTGCGGGAATACGTCTCGGCGGATTGGTTTCATGGCGAAGATGGCTTGGGCGATTGGGGCGATCGTTATACGCCGCGCCGTAGTCAAGCGCAGCTACCCCACGCGGTAGACGCCATCATCGAGACAGCGCTGGACAATCCTGGGATTGTGATCGTGACCTTGGGTCCGCTGACCAACTTAGCATTGGCACTGCGCAAGGCACCCGATATTGTGCCGTTGGTTTCGCGCTGCGTCATCATGGGCGGCGCTGCTTGTACCTATGGCAACGTGACGCCGGCGGCGGAATACAATATTTGGTGCGATCCGGAAGCGGCGCAGATTGTCTTCCGTTCTGGCTTAGCCATCGAGATGGTCGGTTGGGAATTCAGCACAGGAGAATTTGTGCTTTCGCTTGCTGATATCGAGCGGGTAAGGCGCATTGATACCGCTTATGCTGAATTCACCATTGACTCGAATATCAAGGGCATGCGCGGTTATGAGGTTCAAACGGGCGAGATTGGCATCTCGTTACCGGATGGCGTGGCAATGGCGCTGGCGATTGATCCTTCGATCTGCACTAGCAGCAGTCATCATTATGTCGATGTCGAATGCAAGAGCGAATTAACGCGCGGCATGACGGTGGTGGACCGGCTCAACTTGGCTGATGATGTGCGCAATGCGGCGGTATGGGGCGAGCTGTTAGCCAACGCGAAGAAGCCGTCAATCTGTTGGGAATTGGATGCGGAGCGTTGGAAAGCGTTGCTGTATCGGTTGCTGGGCTGAGCTGCCGCAACCGCAAGGTGAACGGCGCGTATAGATCAGCAGGGAGGCAAAGGGGAGCGATATGAGTTACCAACCGGAAAAGCCAAAAAACCAACGCGATTGGGTCGAAGAGATGGAAGTGGCGGGTAGCGATCTGGTCGAGCGTGTCAAGAGTTTGGTGGCGGAAGGCAATGTGCGCCGTCTGATCATCCGCAACGCCAATGACGAGATCTTGCTCGAAGTACCGCTGACGCCGGCCGTGGTAGTAGGGGGCGTGGCCACCATCATCAATCCCGTTTTGGCGGCGCTGGGCGCTTTGGCTGCTTTGATCGCCAGGCTTAAGATCGAAATCGTGCGGGTGGAAGATATCGATGAAGATGCGGAAACTATCGAAATTTCAGAAGATGAGGTGATAAATATCACGCCGGAAGAATAGTGCTGGATACCTCTTTGCCCAGCGCCAAATTTGACCTGCCTCCGCAGTTGCCCCTGCGAGCCATATCAACGATAATTGAGCAATCCGTTGCCGGCTGTCCAGAGCCTCGGGTTTGTTTTCGCCACGCATTGGAAAGCGGGGCATCTTGGGCTATACTATTGGGATATAAGTACCATGCGAAGCTGGCTGATCGCTTCATTGTGCAAGGGAAAGCTAGGTCAGCATTGCGAAACCGAAACAAGAGGTAGACCATGATCGTTAGTGTCTTGCAAGAGAATTTGGCGAAGAGCCTGAATATCGTTACCAGAGCTGTCGATAGCAATCCGCCTTTGCCGGTGCTCGCCAATGTGCTGTTGGAAACGGAAGATTCGCGGCTGAAGATATCCGCCACCAACCTGGAATTGAGCATCACCGCCTGGATTGGCGCCAAGGTGGAACAGGCTGGCAGCATCACCCTGCCCGCCAAGACCTTGAATGAATTGGTCAACAATCTATCCCGCGAGCGCGTCGACCTGCGCCTGGAGGCCGCCACTCATACCGTGCATGTGCGCTGTGGCGTGCAGACTTCCAATATCCGCGGCATCGATGCCGATGAGTTCCCGCCGATCAATCACAACGAACGCGCTGATCTGCAAGTGGAAGGCGATATCCTGCGGGAGATGATCTTGCAGACCGCTTTTGCCGCCGCACGCGAGCAGAATCGCCCGATCTTGACCGGGGTCTACCTGCAATTGGAGGGGACGACAATGACCTTGGCGGCCGCTGATGGCTATCGACTGGCGGTGCGCACGGCTGAAATCAGCGAGAATTTCAGCGAGCAGCATGATATGGTGGTGCCGGCGCGGACGATGAACGAGATTGCGCGCATCGTGGAAGACGATCATGAGGTAGGCATCGCGGTACCGGCGCAACGCAACAGCATCACCGTTTTCGCGCCCAATGTGTTGATTTCATCGCAGCTGCTGGATGGGCGTTTTCCGGATTTCGCCTCGATTATCCCGCGTTCCTTTGTCACCTCGACGGTGATGTATACCAATGACCTGTTGGTCGTCTGTCAACGCGCCGAGATCTTCGCCCGTGACAACGCCAATAGCGCCAATCTGCACGTCAAACCAGCGCCCAATCCCGGCGAGCCAGCCGAGGTTTTGATCGTGGGCAAGAGCGCCGAGCGGGGCGATAGCGAAGGTTTGTTGGATGCCACGGCGGAGGGTGAAGCCCTGGATATCTCGTTCAACATTAAGTATCTGATTGATGTGCTGCGGGTGATCAGAGAAGAGCGGGTCGTCTTCCAGAGCAATGGACCGGAGAACCCAGGTGTGCTCAAGCCAGAAAATCGGGAAGACTTTGTGCACGTCATCATGCCCATGAGCAAGTAATACCACCAGAGAAGCCAGTTAGTATCATGATCATTGCGCCAGAGAATTGTCGGCGTCTGCGGCCCAACATGCCTCATTACGGGGTGTTGCCGGACAAGGACGACTCGATGTTGACTTGGGATTGGGTGGCGCAACAGATGACGATGGCGCGCAATTATTGGATTTGCAGCGTCAATCCTGATGGCAGCCCACACAGCGTGCCGATTTGGGGCGTATGGGTCGAGGGCAGTTTATACTTCGGCACTGACAAATTGTCGGTCAAAGCGCGCAATATCGAGCGTGACAACCGCGTCGTCATCCACCTCGAAAGCGGCGATGAAACTGTGATCTTCCATGGCATGTTGGTTGAAGCGCGGGCATCGGCCGCTTTGCAGCGAGAGATCGACAAATGCTACACTGAAAAATATGGCTTTGACCCCGAATTGGTGAAGAAGGTGCGCTTAGTTTTCGACTGATTCCGCGCAAGGTCATGGCATGGTTGGAAAGCGATTACCCAGCCACAGCCACCTATTGGCTCTTTGATGTGGGACCTTTGAACTGAATCAAGCCGCGCTTGCCATTGACCCGCCATTGTGGATCGCTGTGGTCGAGCTGTGCCGCAAGATCCGCCGAGGGCAAGCCGATGACGGGGTCGCTCTTGAGCGTGCGCAAGCAGAGCACTGGGGCATCCAGATAACGCAGCAAATCGCTGAAGGCAGTGTCGGGGGACCAGAGGCAATCGCCCACGGTGCGGCGATAATTGGCATCGCCCTTGATAATGACCAGGCGAGCTGCATTAAATATTTGCCGCAGGTTGGCTGGCAGGTCCCAGAGGAAGTGACAGCTATTCCAAAAAGGCTCGGTGACAAAGCGCAGGCGTTCTTGTTGCCAAGCATCTCGCAGTCGCCCCGCCAGCTCAGCAGCCGATTGACCGCGCCCTTGCATCTGCTCCAGCATCATCCAGACATCCCGCGGCACGGCATCGCTGACGAAGGTCGGGTGCGCCTTGAGGCAGATCACCACGCAGTCGGTCACCTGCCGCAACAGACAATCGCTCAGCAACAAATCCATCGCCAATTCGGAACCGGCATTGTCCGCCACGATGTAGACGGTCTTGGCGCTTTTGAATCCCGCGTTGTCATCAGCCGAGCGAGCCAGATAGTTGAGTAGCTGGTCGCGCTCATCCACCAGCAGGTCGTCGGCGCTGATGTCGGTTCCGCGAGCAGTGGAGGCGGCGTAACTTAGGTCGATGCGGTTCGCCCAGAGAGCGAAGGCAACACTCGCCTTCAACTCTTCTTCGGGGGAGCCAGCCTCGCCCAGGGACCGATCGAGCAGGCGCCAAAATGCCTCGCTCTGCAGTTCTTCCCTTTTTTGGGGCAGGAAGGGATCTCGCCCCGTTTCCAAACAGCGGACAGCTTCTATCAGACATCGATAGGCATAGGTTTCGGCGAAGAACCATTCGGCATTGTGCCAGGTCAGTTCTCCCGGGGTTTTGGTGTTTTGCAACTGGATGGCGGCCGACCAGGCTGGTTGATCGGGCGCGGATTCGATCTCGAGTTGTGGGATTGGGTCGCCGGTTGCGATAGCATCGCGCAGGTTCGACAATCTGGTTTTGATGCTGGCAGGATAATCGTGATTGAGGGCGATGGTCTCATCGATGATGGCGGGCAGGCGTTGGCGCATGGTGTTGTGGGCGAAGGCGTTGCTGTGGTCGGTACGAATTGGCGCTGGCGCAGAAAGATGCAGGCTCATAATTTAGCTTGGATGTCCTTTGGATAGTGAGGTTTCTCGTCAGGCGCCGCGGTAAATCGTGACGTAGCGCTGGGGTTCGTCACCGACGCTGGCGGATTGCATATGCGCCTGGCGCGCCAGTTGATGTTGCCGCTTGCGGATTTGTGATGCTTGTGGCTTGAGGTCGATATAATCTTCGCCAGCGCGGATGCGTTTGATAGCGTGTTCCGCTTCTTGCAGCGCCTCGCCAAAAGGATCGGCATCTTGGCGCCCGTTCAATCGAAACAGATCGACCAGGAAGTTCTCCATTTGCGTCACCGTGTTGGCGCGCAGCACATAGATCGAAAGACCGCGATTTTCGGCATCGGTGATCAAGCGAGGGCGGCGCCGGTAGTGCATCTTCAAGGTGACGATGGCTTCGGCCTCGCCAAAATCATCGGTGAGCAGCAATGGCACAGCCAAGCGGCGGGCGGCTTGTTCCAGGCGGTTGCGGGCGACGCCATAAGCGTAGACAGGGATGGAGCGTAAATTGCGGGACTCGACCTGCGCCAGATCTTCTTGCATTTCGCTGCGAGTCCAGCCATTATCGCGGTTGCCGCGGACGAGGTGGGCATTGATATCGGCGTTTTTGCCGCGCGTGTTTTGGCTCCCTTCACGGGCGGGGGCGGAGCGCGAGCCAAATTCCGGCAGATGCTCGCTGACATGGATGGCGCCGGCCGCGTCCCGGGTGCGCAATTCCGCTGGCAAGGGGCGGTTGCGCAACATGGCATCGACTGCCGAAGCCACATCGGGATGCACCACCAGGCGATCGCGGGCTTGAATCTCGATCATGATATCGAAGGTGGGGGCTGTTCGCCGTTCCAGTACGACTTTCTGGGTGCCGCGCCGGCGAGCCTCATCATCGGAGAGGGTGACGGATTCGATGCCGCCGATCAGATCGGACAAGGTGGGATTCAGCATCAGATTTTCCAGGGTATTGCCATGTGCCGTGCCGATGAGTTGGACACCGCGTTCGGCGATGGTGCGGGCTGCTTTTGCCTCCAGCTCGCGGCCGATTTCGTCAATCACGATCACTTCTGGATTGTGATTTTCGACCGCTTCAATCATGACTTCATGTTGGCGGTCGGGCTGCGAGACTTGCATGCGGCGGGCTTTGCCGACGGCTTCGTGCGGGATATCGCCATCGCCGCCAATCTCGTTGGAAGTATCGACGATGACCACCCGTTTGTCGCGGGCGCGGACGCGAGCGGCTTCGCGCAGCATGGTTGTTTTGCCGACGCCGGGGGGACCCACGATCAACACGCTCTGACCCGGGTCGATGAGATCGGCGATGATATCGATAGTGCCATAAACAGCGCGGCCGATGCGAACAGTCAAGCCGACGATCTTGCCGCGACGGTTGCGGATGGCGGAGATGCGATGCAGGGAGCGTTCGATACCGGCGCGATTGTCATCATCAAATTCGCCCAATTCCTCAACCAGCTGCTGTAAGTCTTCGGCTGTTACTTCGCGGTCGGACAGGTCATATTCCTTGTCGGTGAAACGGGCGGTGGGGATTCGCCCCATGTCGAGTACAATTTCAAGTAGTTGGCTGGTATCGCCATATTCATCAATGGCATAGCGTATGCGCGGCGGCAAGATGCTCCGGAGGATGTCAAAATCGTCTGTTATATGTTTATCCATGTAGCAGATGGTTATCTCCATACCTTGTCGATAAAGCCCGCATCCCGTCTAGGTTTTGCAATTCAGAGCTGGTGGATCAAACGGGTAAGGCGGGTTGCTTCTTTCTGCTGCGGCGGGATCTTGGTTGACGCTGACCATTTGCAGGGTAGCGGCTGGTTTGTGCCCGGCGCTGGCGCTGAGTTTGACGCGCTCAAAGCTAGCTTGACGGACGCCGGCGGTCAGGTGTTTGACCATGACAGCTTGTTCCAGCCAGGGAGCGAAACCCAGGTCGAGCATGGCATTTTCCAGCCAGCCTTGGTAGCCATGTACGCAAACATATATGGGCAGTTTGCGGCAGCGCTCGATCTGTTGCAAGGCGGCGGAGACGATGTCTGGCGCTTCCTCAAGCACTTCCGGGTGCAAATAGGGCATGACATAAACACCGTGTTTGCCTTCGGAATAAGCCAGATATGCTTCGACCCGCCCCGCTTTGCGGTAGACCAAGCCAGCCATATCTGTTGATGGACCTAGCACGGTTTGCAGGATGCGGGGGATTGTGCAGCCCAACAAAGCGGCGATGCCGATCTGATCTTCATCGCTTTCGTTAGTGATCGTCAATTCTGGCGGCGCCAGGTCGCCGTCAAGCGGATCCCGCTGCCAGATGACCTGGCGACTATAGACTGCGTAGCCGGCGCGGCGCATGGTTTCGAAAAGGCGATGGCTCAGCTCGACTTCACCAACTAGCGTTTGAGCGCCGTTCTTGCCCGCCTGCTCCGCCATGGCATCGAGCATATGTAACCAGATGCTGTCCTCTTCCTCATCTTCGAGGGTGGGCGCCAGGTAAACGATATGGGCATTGGTATCCCCTGGGCGATAGCGGAATTGGCCAACGACATTCTTGTCAGCCAGCTGCGCCAGCAGCGTGTGCAAGCCACGGGGGAAGACAATGCTGGAAAGTAAAGCGCTGCTTTGCCCGCGTGCGTCTTCGGTTAAACCAAGCTCGCTGTGCAAGACGATGGCATTTTGCTTGAGGCGCAACATCAGCGGCAGGTCGCGCAATTTGATCGAGTGCGTATCTGTATGGTTAAGCATCTTTGGTCTCGTTATAGCGTATTCGGGCTAGATAAGCACAGTCTTATTGTACCATTTTCCCAGATTGTGCGACAGCGACGTGGGGGAGTTGCAGGGCAATCGCTTAAAGATGAATAGGCGCTGGCGAAAGTAAATACTTAGCATAGAGACGCAGACACACAGAGAAAAAGCATTTGACGCGCTAGAGCTTTAGCACCACAATCCGCTATCAAAAATGGAAACTAACAAGCGATGAAACTGTTAATTCTCAACGCTTGTTTGCCTGCTTGCGTGGGTCTGGCACGGGACCTGTTGCATAAGCAGCTAACGACGGCGCCGACACCATCATCCGCAGCGGGGATATTACGCTGAGCGCGGCACTGCCGAGAATCGATTCCAACATCATCATCGAAGGCGGGGGCTTCACTATCTCCGGCGCTGGTCAATATCGAGTTCTCGATGTCGGTAGTGACGGCAACCTGACGATTAATAACTTGACGGTAGCCAATGGCTCTCTAGCAGTGGCGCCGGGATCCGAAATGTATCTGGCACTCTCACCATCAAAAACAGCACTATCCGGAACAATACGGTTAGTGATGGTATGGTTTCAAGTTGATCTGCCCCCGGTTTAGTTGACACAAGCTTCGTCGGATAAAACAATGAATTGCGCACATAATAGGTGATATAAAGATTGGCTGCTGGGGGGAACGGCGGCATTTTTGAAGCGACTGCCCTGGGATAAATTCGAGGATAAGTGGCGTTTCTGTTATAGTATTGCGACAGGCTGCTATTCTGAGAGAGGGGTGCACAATGGCGGTGGACAAGCTGCGGGTGGCTTTTGTTGGCACGGGAAGAATCTCCGATTTGCACGCCCTCGCCTATCTCGATGATGAGCGAGCCGAGATTGTCGCCCTTTGTGATCGCAATATCGAGTTGGCTAAGGAGCGCGGTCGGCGCTGGGCGGTGGCGGATGGGCGTATCTTCAGCGATTATCAAGAGATGTTGGCGCTGGAAGAGATTGATCTGGTCGAGATTTTGTTGCCGCATCATTTGCACCATCCGGCGACGCTGGATGCGATAGCGGCGGGCAAGCATGTTTCGGTACAAAAACCGATGGCGCTGACGGTGGACCAAGCCGATGAGATGGTCGTCGCTGCGCGGGATGCCGGTGTTATCTTAAAAGTCTATGAGAATTTTATCTTCTATCCGCCGGTGCAGCGCGCCAAAGCGCTGATCGACAATGGCGAGATTGGGGAGCCGTTGACCATTCGCATCAAGAGCAATTCCGGCGTCAGCCCGACCATGTGGGAAGTGCCGGACTCGGCTTTAGCTTGGCGTTTGAATCCGCAAGAATGCGGTGGCGGTCCGCTGGTTTTTGATGACGGGCATCATAAATTCGCTCTGGGCTGGCATTTTATGGGCATGGCGGAAGAAGTTCACGCCTGGATTGGCAGTACCGAGCTGGCGCCGGAGAGGTACCTGGATGCGCCGGCCATCGTCTCCTGGAAATTCCCAGGGAATCGTTACGGCTCGCTGGAAGCGGTCTATTCGCCGGATTTGGTGCTCGATACCCAGCATTACGCGCAGGATGATCGGATCGAAATCACTGGCACCAAAGGCGTGATCTGGGTGATGCGGGGGCATGGCAAGATGTTGGATCTGCCACCGGTGCTGATGTATAAAGATCGGCAGACGCGCAGCTTTTCAGACATGCCGGTCGGTTGGGAGCATAGCTTCATCAATTCGACGCGGCATTTCATCGATGCGTATTTTGCTGGTGAGGCGCCGCAACTGACCGGTGAAGAGGGGCGGGAAGTCCTGCGGTTCGCGCTGGCGGCGCAGGAGTCTGCCAGAACTGGTCAAGCGGTCAAGCTCTAGCGCGTTGTTTTCATGACTTGATGGTGATGGTATCGCCTTGCATGGCGGTAATGGTAGCCAGGGCGTGAATGGGCACATCGTATTTTTGCAACATGGCTGCCCGACCGCCTTCGAATGACTTCTCCACGAGCACTCCAACACCCATCAGGTTGGCTTTGGCGCTAACGATGATACGTGCCAACGCCAGCAGCGTTTGCCCGGTGGCCAAGAAGTCATCGATGATCAGCACATTTTCGCCGGCGTGCAGGAACTCGGCGGAGACCAGCAGCATCGTTTCTCCACCTTTGGTATGGCTGGGGGCAGTTTCTAAAAACACTGGACCTGCCATCGTGATCGGCTTTTTCTTGCGGGCATAAACCACTGGCAGATTCATGGCGATGCCTGTCATCAGGGCGGGCGCGATGCCGGAGATCTCGGCAGTGAGGATGCGATCGATATTCAAACCCGCGAATCGTTGGGCGAAGGCAGCGCCCATAGCAGCCATCAAGTGGGGATCGAGTTGGTGATTGATCAGGCTGTCCAACTTGAGAATGCCGCCGCCTAAGTTGACACCTTCGGCTTGGATACGTTCAATTAATGCTTGCATGGTCGCTACTCACAAATCCAATTTCTGACTTGATTCAAAGACGCTGGCTAGCCGTGCGCGAGCACACGGGTGATTTGCTCCAGATGGTCGAGATCGTGCAAGCCCACTTGCATGACGGCATCGGTCATGGTGAAACTGTCGCGCTCGGGATGGATTCCGCCCCGCTCCCATTGTTCGGGAGACAGGCTTTCAAAGAAGGCGATGAAGCGTTGCCGAGATTGAGTCAGGGCGCTGTAGGCATCGTCCAGCGTTTGGCTTTGATAATCGCGCTCGATCGCCATCGCCTCGTGATCAAAAGCGGGCAGCTGTGGATGGGTCAGATTCAACATCATCAGCGCGCGGTCATAAAAAATCTGATCGAAATCACGCAGGTGACAGACGATCTCGATAATGGACCAGCCATCGTCGCCATCGCGCAGCTGGCGCGCCAGGTCATCCGGCAAGTTTTGCAGGATGTTGCCCAGTGTCACACAGGATAGGCGCATCAGAGCAATGTGGCGCTGGCGAACTTGCCCCCAGCTTGCGTTCGCTGTTGTCATGGTGTATCTCCCGGTTGAGGTGTCTTAATATGAGATAGTGTAATCCAATTTTGGACTGATGTCATGGCAGTGTTGGCGGGATATTTAGCGAATCGCCCACAAGCTGACGCGGTTGTCGCCGGCGCCGGAGACCAACATCGTACCCGCGGGATTGAAATCAAGCGCCAGAACCGGCTTCAAATGGGCATCCAGGGCGACCAACTCCCGCGCCGACTCTATTTCCCAGATTCGGATCATGTGGTCGCGGCCCCCGCTAGCCAACAATCTGCTATCCGGCGAGAATGCCAAAGCGTCTACCCCGCCGGCATGAGCGATCCAGCCGCCCGCCGCAGTTTCCTCCCCCAAGCGCCACAGGCGAATCATCGAGTCTTTGCTGGCTGTCGCCAGGAGTTCGCCACCCGGTTGCATGGCGAGATCCCGGATCCAATCATCGTGTTCGCCTTGCAGGGTGCTGTTGAAGCCGGCGCGAACTGCCCAGGATCGGACGGTCTTGTCGCGGCTGGCGGAGAGCAGGCGCTCCCCAGTGCGATCAAAAGCCAGCGCTGTGATTTGGTCGCTGTGACCGCTCAATAGAGCGAGTTGGGCGCCGGCGAAGCTATCCCACAATCTGATGGTTTGATCAGCGCCGGCTGTGGCCAGCAGCCGCGAATCAGGTCCCCAAGCCAACGCTTCCACCGAGTTTGAATGACCGAGCAGGGTGTTGGTTTCGAGAGCCGCACCGGTTGAAATAGACCATAGTTTTACCGCCATATCGGCGCTGCAGGATGCCAGCCAACGTCCATCGGGGCTGAAGGCGATGTCTTTCACGGGGGCGATGTGGGCACTCAAGCGCAGTGTTGGCGCTCCGCCAAAGCCGCCGATATAAAGGGCGATGCCATCACCGCCACCAATCGCCAAGATATCGCCGGTGGGTGACCAGCGCAATTGCGAAATCCAACCGAAGCGCACGCTGCCCAGGCAATTTAGGGCAGCCGCGTTTTGGCGGTTGACCGGCGGATTTTGAAGCGCTTGCCTCATAATTCCCGCGGGTAAGACGTCATGACATCCAAGCCATCTGCCGTGACCAGGACATTGTCTTCGATGCGCACGCCGGCGAAGCCTGGAATATAGATGCCGGGTTCGATGGTGAAGACCATGCCAGGTTGCAAGATTTGCTGATTGCCAGCGACGATATTGGGCAATTCGTGTACGCTCAAACCAAGACCATGCCCCAGGCGATGGATGAAATAATCGCCGAAGCCAGCGGACTCGATCACTTGTCGGGCAGCGCGATCGACCTGTTCGCAGGTCAAGCCGGGGCGGGCGAATTCGCGGGCGGCTTTGTTGGCGGCGTAGACAGCCTCATAGATAGCGCGCATTTTTTCCGATGGTTGGCCCGCGCAGAAAGTACGGGTGATATCGGCCGGATAGCCTTGATAATAGGCGCCAAAGTCGATCAGCAGAAACTCATTTTCGCCCCAGATGCGGTCGGCGGTATTGCCATGTGGCAAGGCGGTTTTTTCGCCGGTCAGCACCAGCATGAAAGCGATACCTTCGGCACCGCGCTCCATCATTTCCGCTGACAGTTTGTCAGCGATTTGTCGCTCTGTCAGACCGGGATGCGCCCATTCCATGGTCACCTGCAGGGCTTGCTCGCTGATATCGATGGCGCGCTGCATGCTGGCGATTTCTTCCGGCGCTTTGCGGGCGCGCATGTTCAAGAACAGGTCGCCGATATCCAGGGTGTTAAGCGGGGAGAGTCCCCCTTGTTGCAGCGCCAACCACTCGAAGAATCGCAGGGTCTGGCCATCGAGGGCGCATTTTCTATCATCCGTTGCCAAAGCGGCCATCGCTTGGTGGAATGCCGCTTGATAACCGCTCTGGTCCGACCAGGTGAAGCGGCGGGCTTCCAACTCCGGGCGCGCTTCCAGCTTTGCCACCTCCAGCTCGGGGATGATGAAGGAAAGCCCCTCAGCGCTGTATAAGCCGAGGATGGGACGTTCCGACAGGTGAAAATGCAAGCCGGTAAAGTAGACCATATTTTCGCCGGGGACGAAGGCTACCAGGTCTGCTCCACTGCGTTCTAGCAAGGCGTCCATTCGCGCCAGATAATCAATTGCCACAATCTGCCTCCTGCAATCTACAATGCCAAGTTTTCACCAGTTTACCACTTTTGAGTTTTGGCTTGCGAAAAAGTTTGTGCTCGGGCAGAAATCGCCGTTGCGGTCTCGCTATCCATGCTATAACAAGCTCAAGAGCCCAGAGCAATCGAAAGCGAAGATAGTGATGCGACTTGATTATCACCTGCTGGATGTCTTCACTGAACAGCAATTCGGCGGCAACCAACTCGCTGTTTTCCCCGAACCACCGCCGGACTTGCCGGTTGAATTGATGCAGCAAATCGCCAAGGAGTTGAACTTGTCCGAGACAGTCTTTGTCTTCCCGCCGGATGCACCGAGCAATCACTTTCGCTTGCGTATATTCACGCCGGCGGCTGAATTGCCAATAGCGGGCCACCCTACCGTTGGGGCTGCCTGGGCGCTGGCACATTTGGGCAGAATCGGCGAATTGCGGGAAAGAACCAGCATCGTTTTCGAGAAAGGTGTTGGTCCCATACCTGTCACGATTGAAACCGACCGGCGGGGCGAGCTAGCGGCGGTGTGGATGCAGCAGCCAAAACCGCAATTCCTTGAGATTTATCATGATCGGGCGGCGATTGCCGAAATCTTGTCCTTGACCGAAGCTGACTTGCGGGCGGACGTGCCGATTCAAGTACTCAGCAGTGGCTTGCCATTTCTCTTTGTAGTCGTCGATTCTCTGGCGGCTATGGCGAAGATTCAGCTGCGTTTGGACAAGTGGGAAGAGCAACTGGCGGGCAGCAATGGGGAGCAGATCTTTGTCACGACGACTGAGACCGTACTCAAGAGCTCGACCGTGCACAGCCGCATGTTCGCGCCAGCGCTGGGCATCAGCGAAGATCCCGCGACTGGTTCCGCCAGCGGTCCCTTGGGCGCCTATCTGCTGCGCTATGCCTTGGCAGAAAGTGGCGATATGATCAGCGAGCAAGGTTTTGAAATGGGCCGGCGCAGTCTCATCCAGATCCGAATTCGGCAGGAAGGCGAGCAAATCACAGAGGTGGCTGTTGGGGGGAAATGCGCCTACCTGGGATATGGCACTCTGCTGATCGATTAGCGGGGCGTAGAGAGATATTATGTTAGAATGAAGTTGTCTTGAGGCGGCGGCGAGGAAGATGAAGAGCAGAATCATTGACCAGTATGAACCTCGGGCGGTCTTTCGCGGTTTGCTTGATGGTGAGGGTTTTCGCAATCGCGTGGCTGGTAGCTGCATTTATCGCTGCCCACACTGCAAGCATGGGGTTCGCTTTCGCTGGCGCAGCTTCTATCACGCCGATAACAGATCCATTTTCAAGCAGAAATTGCGGGGTGTCTTCGATGATTTGACACCCAACTTGCCGGCTGACGAACAGGGCTTTCTTGATTTTCACTGTCCCAGTTGTGGCGCGGCAACCCGCATCATCTTCAGGGCGCAGGGTCATACGCAGAATGTTTATCATTTTGAGATTTATGGCGTGTTGGTGGGCGAAAGGCTAGCCCGGCAATGAAAAGCTTGCTGGATACTTTGCATAATTATGACCCAGGTATGCTGCCCGCTTTGGCGGAGATATGGGGCGTCAATAGCAAGAGCCTGGCGAATGATGAGCTGATTGAGCAGCTGGGGCGGGCGATGCTCGATCCAGAGCGGATGGAGGCAAATTGGGATGCGCTGGATGAGCAGGGGCAAGGCGCCCTGCAATTTCTGGTTAGCAGCCCGCGGGGGCGGACGAGAAGTGTAAAATTCGAGCGGTTGTATGGCAAGATCCGCATATTTGGCAGGGGGCAAGTCGAACGGGAGAAGCCACATCTACAAGGAGAAAGCACTGCCGAGAGCTTGTATTATCTCGGTTTCATCGGCAAAGACTTTGACAAGGTTGAAGACGAACTGGCGGATTTCATCTATGTCCCGCAGGATTTGATCCCCGCCCTGCCCTTGCACAAGACAAGCTACCTGGAACTGGATGGAGATGGCGGAGGGTTTGCTGAGGACTTGCCGGCACTGGATCCCATTGACGATGCTGGGGAGATCCAACCCGCGGATACCAGTATTGTCGATGATATGACCACCTTGTTAGCGAGCCTGCAAATGAGACCCGCCGAGATTGAAGGAGAGCGATTTGCGCCCGCGATCCAGGATAACTTGGCGCCTTTGTTATTACGACCGCAAGAAGAGCGCCTGGCATTCATGCTTTACCTGGGTATCAGCGCCAATTTGATCGCGACGCAAGATGGCAAAGCCTATCCACAGCGTCAGCAAGCGCGAACCTGGCTGAATGCTACCCGTGCCGAGCAGATCCGCGAGTTGGCGCGAGCCTGGTTGGAGAGCCAAGCCTATCGGGATATGTGGCATATCCCCGGTCTTTACCCTGACGATTCTGGTTTTGCGTATGATGCGGCGGCGGCACGCCAAACGATCATGGGCTTATTAAGCGATTTGTTGCCGGAGCATGATTGGGCATCGATCAATGAGCTTATCGGCACTATCAAAGAGTTCGAGCCCGATTTTCAACGACCTTACGGAGACTTTGACAGTTGGTATATTCGTAATGAGGCGGGGCAGTTCTTGAAAGGCTTCGAGAGCTGGGATGCTGTGGAAGGCGCGCTGATAGAATTCTACCTCCTTGGTCCCATGCACTGGCTGGGCTTAGTGGATATCGGCGAAGATGTCATACGTCTGACCGCTTATGGACGGGCTTTCTTGCAGCTTAGCACCTGGCCCCAACCAGCCGAGCCAGCGACCAAGATTGAAATCGGCAATGATGGCAGTTTGCGGGTATCGCGCCGTGTCAATCGTTTTGAGCGCTTTCAACTGGCGCGCTTCGCCCGTTGCCTGCAGGCGGGAGATCCATATGTTTACCTGATTGATCCCGAGAGCATTCAACGCGCGGCCTCGCAAGATATCAGCGCCAAGCAGATTGAGGCATTTGTCGCCCGGCAGCTGGATGGCGCGCCGCTGCCGCAATCGATTGCCAAGCTGCTACGCCAGTGGCAGGATGGACCAAAGACGACGGTGACCTTTGAATCAATGATCGTCTTGCGCAGCACTTCGGAAGATGTTTTGGAGAAGATCTTCAGCGCTCCCGCTTTTCGTCGTTACTTGGGAGCGCGCTTGGGGGCGACTGCCTGCGTGATACGTGCGGACCAGTGGGAAGCGTTGCGCGCCGAATTGGGCGAGCATGGTATTGAGGTCGATATTTCGCAATTGTCGATAGAATGAGTGTGCGCAAAAGTCGAAATTAAACGCTTACCACAGAGACGCAGAGGCACAGAGATAAGGCATTTGAATGACGATGACCCTCCAGTATGGGGGCTGAGGAGGCGGTATGTTTCAAGAGCTTTTACTCTAAGTAATAATAAGTTATATAAAGATTAGCTAGTGACACTTCTTATCAAGAGGCAGGAGATAGAAGGATGAGGCTGCCCCGCTTCAACTGTCGTTGATGTCGGAGCCGCCGATACCCAAATCATAGACGGCGTTTTTCTTCCAGCCGGCTAATTTGGCGATGGCTTTGGCTGCCCGCGAGAGGGATTCACCGGCGGCGAGACGCTCGGACAAGGCGGCTTGCACTTGAGCCTCGGTCCAAATGGAAGCGGTCGCGTCGGCGCCGGCGATCACCAATGTGACCTCGCCTTTTGGATTGTCTGTGGCGAAGATCTGCTGCACTTCCTGCGCTGTCCCGCGGTAATATTGCTCGAACTTTTTGGTCATTTCACGGGCGACGCAGACCCGGCGTTCTGGTCCCATCACATTGACAATTTGTGTGAGGGTCTCGCGCAATCGGTAGGGGCTTTCGTAAGCGATGATGGTTTCGCTGCGTCCGGCCAGATCACGCAGAAGCTGTTGCAGTGCCTTGGTCTTGCGCGGCAAAAAGCCAAGGTAGAGAAAGCGATCGCTCTCTAAGCCCGAGCCGGTCAAGGCGGGTGTGATGGCATTGGCACCTGGCAGCGGCACCACCGCGAAACCACGCTCGATGGCGGCTTTGATCAACTCGTAACCAGGGTCAGATATGCCGGGAGTGCCAGCATCGGAAATCAGCGCCACATCTCCAACTGCCAGGGCGGCGAAGAGCTCTTCCAGCTTGGATAGTTTATTGTGTTCGTGATAGCTGGTCATGGGCGTTTCGATCTTGTAATGCTGGGTCAGCACGCGGGAAGTGCGGGTGTCTTCAGCGGCGATCAGCGAGACCTCACGCAATATGCGCAGAGAACGCAGCGTGATATCTTCCAGGTTGCCGATTGGCGTGGGTACGATATAGAGGCTGCCCATTGTCCTCCGCTGGGTTCGCTATTTGGCGGGGAAAGCGTGTGCCAGCGCTTCCGGCATGACGCTCTTGAAAGCCGCCAGGCTATGCCCGCTGCCCAGCTCGACAAATTTGTATTTCAGATCGGGATCATGGGACATACGCCGCTCCAGAATGCCGCGCAAAGCCAGAGCCGGTTGATAGAAGCGCAGATCCTGTTCGTAGCGACCGACGGAATGGAAAATGCGATTGGGCAAAATAGGCGAATCGCGGAAGCGCTGGGCATATTCTTTCAGCAATTGTACAGCGGGTTCCCGACCCAGCGGTGGGGAGATCATGATCAAATGGCCGAAGATGGCGGGGTTCTTGAGGGCTGCGTGCGCGGCGGCCACCGCCCCTTCCCCTACCCCGCCCAAGCCCAGGTCAAGCAGCTCGATGCGGTGCTGAGCTTGCAAAAAGGGCAACAGTTCAGCGGCAATCATGGCGTAATGCTTGTCGTTGCCGACATATTCCGCCAAGCGCTGCGATTGCCCCCCGCTGGCGAGCATGGCAATAATGATCGGCTGCATCCGCCCGTGCTTGATCAGCGCATCGGCGATATAGGGCACTTGCAAGGTATTCATCGCCCATTGCCCATCCATCAGCAGCAAGAGCCGATATTCTCTGCCATCGTCGGGCTCATAACCTGGGGGCGTATAGACCCAGAGACTGCGGTTGCTAAAATCGAGTTGTTTGGAGCTGAAGCGATGGCGATAGACGCGGCCCCGGGGCACGGCTGGCATTGCCTGCCAGTTGGGAAATGGACGGGCTCGCGGCATTTGCAAGACCGATGTCTGGACCTGGTTACTGCGTATCGACATGGCATTGCGGGAATCCCGCTGCCAGAATTGTTCAACCCGCCCCATCAGGTTGATTTCTTGCGCCAGTGGGGTGCCGGGGTCATCCACGGCGAACATATAATCGACCAGGGCATCCCGTTCAAAATAGCGCTGGTAATACCAGAGCGAGGTGTCTTCCAGCCGGACCATGTTCTCGAAAGGGGGATCGCGATTGATGATATCGACATTGAGTGCGACATTCTGCGCCGTCCAAGAATCGTAGACAAAGGTGGCTTTATCGCGCTCGACCCAGGGCCAATGTTGATGGGTGGAGAGTAGTTCATCGACCAGCCGCTGACGAGTTGCGGTCTCCGTTTGATAGACTTCGCACAAAAATTGGATGAAAGAATTCCATCTCGCTGCAGGCAAGCCGCGTTCCCCCCCTAGTATAAGAGTGACAGTATCATTTTAGCATCAGCGCCCTTAATGCAAAAATCAGAACAGGGGGGCAATTACAGCAAAATGAATAGGCGCCAAAGTGAAAAATACTTAGCGCAGAGACACAGAGACACTGAGGTAAAGTATTTGAGCGGCATATTTGCTTCACCTAATCGAGCAAGAAGCGGTATGATAGCGCTATGATAATGGATAGTTGCAGCAGATTTGACAATGGGCGATCGTGGAGAGCGCGACAGACCGCAGAGAGGAAGCGGATGATGCCAACACCTTATATCTACTCTTTCACCGAACCGATCAATCCAGAAGAACTCTACCTGTTGTTCCAACAGACCGATTGGGCGGATGGACGCAGCCCGCTTGATATTCAACAAATGCTGGATGGCAGCCAGCTCACCCTGGGCGGCTGGGATGAAGATCGCTTGATTGCTTTTGCGCGTGTCATCACCGATGATCTATATCGCGCGGTGATTGATGATGTGGTCGTCGAAAGCGCTTATCGTGAGCGTGGCATCGCTTCGCAGATGATCGAGAAGGTACTGATGCGCTTGCAGCATATTGAAGTGATCATGCTCGATTGCAGCCCGGAACTTTGCGACTTCTATGGCAAGTTCGGCTTCAAAGTCAAAGACCTGTCATCCATGGTGCTTTACAATCCCAGGTGAGCGTTGTCGCCAGTTGGACAATTCAATACTTACTATTGCTCGCTGAATCGATTATGATTTCTCCCTCAAATTCATCAGCATCTAGCTATCGACGGGCGACGCATGGACAATTTCTATTTCAACCCGCATATTCAGGATTTCGCCCGGACTGATCCAGAAGCATCAGAAGCGGATCTTCGGCAGAAATACAACTTTCAGCGGGTATTCCAACTGGCGAATAATGAGAATCCGCTGGGTCCTTCTCCACATGTTATCGAAGCGATCCAGGCAGTAGCGCCCACCCTGTCCTACTATCCCGATTATTCCGATATTGAATTGCGGCGAGCAATCGTTGCTGTATTGGGACGAGGCTTGACGCCGGCGCATATCTACACCGGTTGTAGCGGCTTCGAGGCATTGGAATTGATCGCCCGCGGTTTCTTGAGTTCCGGCGATGAAATGATCTTGTCCTCCCCCACATTCGCGGGGGCTTACACAAAGGTGTCGCGTCCTTTGGGGGCAAAGATCATCGATGTGCCATTGGCGCCGGAGACTTTCGAGTATCGAGTGGAGGCGGTTTTGGCTGCTGTCAACGACCGGACCAGGCTGATCATGCTTTGCAATCCCAATAATCCCACCGGCACGATCATGCGGGCGGAAGTAATGGACGAGCTGATGCGCGGCTTGCCCGATCAGGTGTTGGTGGTGGTGGATGAAGTTTATCATCACTTTGTTGCCGAGCCCGATTTTCCCGATTCCATTCAATATGTCTTGGAAGACAGGAATATCGTCATCGTGCATAGCTTCTCCAAAGCCTATGGTTTAGCCGGGATGCGTCTGGGTTATGGCATTGCCAAACCAGCGATCGCCAATTATATCAGCGGCTTGCATCGTGGTTTTCATCAGAACAAGTTGTCCCTGGCTGCGGGGATCGCCGCTTGCCAAGACCAGGCACATGTCAAGCGGGCGGTGGACTATCTGCGGGGGGAAGCGGGCTGGGTTTGTAGTCAATTCGATCGGCTTGATATCAAGCATTGGCGACCGAATACCAATTTCATCTTATTTGAGACGCGGGTGCTGGCGGAAGAGCTGAATCAGAAGTTGCTGGAACGCGGCTTCCTCTTGCGGGCACAGACGCGCAATAATATGCCCTATGGCATGCGGGTGAGCTTGGGCACGCGGGAAGCCAATCAAGCGTTCATCAGCGCTTTGGAAGAGATATTGCGGGAATACCATCAATAGCAAAAGGCGATTTGTCCCTGAGCAGAGCGGCAGCAAACCGATCATTGCTCTCGCCAAAAGGCTATGATAGAATCCTTCGCGGAATTCTAGCCACGAGCTGGATTTCCAAAATCCCACACATCCGGACTCTCGGTGGGTGTTGTTCACGCGAGTGGATTTTCACCGGAGGATGAAGGGTGTGCGAGCCTAAAACACCGCTTATCTGAGGAGAACAGTCATGCCTTCAGCAGTAAAAATGCGAACTTTGCTCGAGACTGGTGTGCATTTCGGGCATCGTACCAACAAGTGGAATCCCAAGATGGAAGAGTTCATCTTCGCCGATCGTAACGGGATACACATCATTGATTTGCAGATCACGCTCAAGAACTTGCACAATTTTCATGACATGATCGCCAAGTTGGTGGCCGGTGGCGGCAGCGTGCTTTTCGTTGGCACCAAGCGTCAGGCGCAGGAGATCGTCCAGCGGGAAGCGAGCCGCTGTGGCATGCCTTATGTCAATTATCGCTGGCTGGGCGGAACCTTGACCAATTGGAAGACGATCCGCAGCCGCATCGATACTTTGAAGCAGTTGGAGCAACGGCGGGATGCCGGCGAATTCGACCGGCTGACCAAGAAAGAAGGCTTGGTGCTGGAGCGGAAAATAGCCAAGTTGCAATTGCGGCTGGGTGGCATCCGCGAGATGAAGCGCGTTCCAGAATTGCTGATCGTGGTAGATGCTGAGCGGGAATACACCGCCGTCAAAGAAGCCAACATCCTCAAGATCCCGGTGATGGCGCTGGTCGATACCAATGCCAACCCGGATATGGTCGATCATATTCTGCCCGCCAATGACGATGCCATGCGCTCGATCCGCCTGTTGATCGGCGCCTTGGCTGATGCGGTGTTGGAAGGGCATAACCTGCGTCAATCGGCCGGCATTGAGGAAGAGGAAGAACAGCCTTTCGCCGGTGCTTATGACGAAGAACTGGCTGATGAAGACCTCTTGGGCGAATCCACCCTTGCCAAGCTGCGCGATTCCAAACTCTTCGGGGATGATGAAGAGGCTGAAGCTGAAGAAGCTGAGGCAGACGCTGACGGCGCTGAAGCTGAGAAAGACGAAGAGAACGCCGAAAACGATGGCGAGCAAGACGAAGAGTAAGCACTGAGTGATCTCTGGGAGCTAGATAGACAAATGGCAGTGAGTGCAAAAGAGGTAAAAGAACTGCGGGACAAGACCGGCGCCGGTCCCCTGGATTGCAAGAAAGCGCTGGAGCAATTCGATGGCGATATCGAGCGAGCGGCGGAGTTCCTGCGCGAGAAGGCATTAAAAGACGGCATCAAATTGCAGGGCAAGGGACGCAGCGCCAACGAAGGCATCATCGGCAATTATTTGCATTTTGACAATCGCTTGGCGGTGATTGTCGAAGTCAATTGCGAGACCGACTTTGTCGCGGCCACCGAGCAATTCAAGTCCTTCGCCAAAGACATCGCCATGCACATCGCCAATCTAAACCCGCGTTATGTCAAACGGGAAGATGTGCCGGCGGATGTCGTCGCCGCAGAAACCAAAATGCAGTTGGAGCGTGCCATGAGCGAAGGTAAGCCGGAACATATCGCTGAGAAGATGGTGGCGGGGCGGCTGGACAAATGGTACGAAGATATTGTGCTGATGGAGCAACCTTTCATCAAAGACGATGGCAAAACCATCAGCCAGTACTTGCAGGAAACGGTGGCGGAAGTCGGCGAGACCATTAATATTGGTCGCTTCCAGCGCTTCGTGATTGGCGAGGAGAGTTAGAGCGTTGCGCGCAAGGAGCTCACATAGCGCAGTAGCAAAGAGCTACAAGAGACAGTTTGGGGGATTAGCCGATGGCTAGTCCTTTTTCTATACACATTTTGCGCGGGCAAATCCAGCGCTAGATTCGTTAGATTGATTAGCATGATAGAGAAGCTGTGGGATTGCACTGGAGAAGGAACGACCATGAGTCAAGAGAGTAAGCTAGAATACGGACGCATCTTATTGAAGTTGAGCGGGGAAGCGCTGGCCGGCGAAAATGGCGTGGGCATCGATCCAGAAAAAGCGGCCTACATCGCCCAGCGCGTGCGGGAAGTCTATGAACTTGGCTTGCAGATTGCGGTGGTCATCGGCGGCGGCAATCTATGGCGCGGGGAGCCGGCCGCCAAACTGGGCATGGATCGCAGCACGGCTGATCACATGGGCATGATCGCCACGGTCATGAATGGTCTGGCGCTGCAAGATGCCATCGAGCGGCTGGGCATCATCACCCGCGTGCAAACGGCGATCGAGATGAACTCGGTTGCGGAACCGTATATTCGGCTGCGGGCGATCCGCCACATGCAAAAGGGGCGGGTGGTGATTTTGACCGGCGGCATTGGCAGCCCATATTTCACCACAGATTCGGCGGCGGCGCTGCGAGCCAGCGAGATCCACGCGGATGTCATCATCAAAGCGACCAAAGTGGATGGCGTTTACTCGGCTGATCCCTTGGAAGATCCTGATGCCGTGCGTTATAGCCGGCTGAGTTATCAAGATGTGTTGGATCAACAATTGCGAGTGATGGATACCACCGCCTTCACCCTCTGCCAGGAAAATAGCATGCCGATTGTGGTGCTCAATTTTTGGAATGCTGAAGATTTGGTGAAAGCCCTGAAGGGTGATACCTCGGCTGGCACGTTGATTGGCGAATTGCCGGGGCGCCAACCCGCTCTGTTATGATGATGAGAGAGACTTTTTTCGCTGAGCTTGGCTGATCTGGCTGAGCTGCAACGAACTCCCAAATCCGCAACCTAGCTCCCCTTCCCTGATGCATCGGGATGCTTCTCCCCAACGAATGGGCAGACCGAGAGGGGACCTAGGCCGGGGGATGGGCTTAGACAAGGCGAGATTTGCATCACCGGGGAGAGACACGTTTACAATGTTTGAGAGGACTTAGCTAGCCATTTCTCCTGTTTGAATGCCTTGACAAACGGGGCGGATTTTGTCTTGCGAGCGCTAAATGCTACACTCTGGCCCAATTAATCGTGCCAAGCGCGCAGGTGCCGCGACCATGAGCCAGAGCAAGAAGATCGTCGTCTTTTCCATGACACCGCTGTTCCCCCAATTTGCCATGGGCGGGGGACAGGCGCAGCTCAAGAAGATTACGCTATATCTTGGCGAGCTGGGGCACCGGCTGACCATCTTCTCGACCCAGCGCGAGGGCTCGATGACAGCTTTCAAGTGGCATGAGAATGTCGAGATACAGCCGCTGCTGCGTTTCAAACAGCCCTACCCGGAACCATATTTCACACCGCTTTACCACATCGCCAACGCCATCCGCTATGTTGGGGGAGCGATTGCCGCTGCCGATATCCATTACAGCCATGATGGCGGGTTGATCTTCCCTTATGTTTATCAAGACAAGCCCACTGTGATTTCCCTGCGCGCCATCATCTATCCGGAGACGATGCAATCCGCTTTATTGTTTCAAGGGGACGAATGGATCTTGCCATCGGAGCATACCCGCGCCTCTTATGAAGCGGCGGTATCACAATTTGCGCCGGAAGTGGGTGAGCGCATGCATGCCATCCACAATGGCTTCGATTGGGATGTTTTCCGTTTTACAGAGCCAGGAGCGATCTTCGAGGTGATCCCGCGGGAGATTGCCGAGCATCCGGTCATGCTCTTTCCCCATCGTCCGGAAAGCGCCAAGGGCATTTACCAAGTCGTTCAAGTGGCGGCGAAGCTAGTGCGCGAACATGGCTGGAGCGATTTGCGGGTATTGGTGCCGCGCTGGCTGGATGCCGATAGCGAGCCCGGCAATCGCGATTACTACCAAGAATTGCGGCGGACCATCGGCGAAGCAGGTCTGAGCGAGAACTTCGTTTTTCATGAGTGGGTCGAGGAAGGCTTGCTGGCACAATATTATAGCTTGGCGGATGTCACCATGTGTATCGGCAGCTCCGTCGAGACCTTCGGCAACACCCCGTTTGAATCGCTGGGATGTGGCAGCTTACCTATCGTTTCGCGGGTGGCGACTTATCGCGAGTTGCTGCCCGATGAGCATATCGACCGCGTCGATTATGGCGATATAGAGGCGACAGTAGCGCTGGCTGACGGGATTTTGCGGGAGAGACGGCGCACTACCGCCGCCACGCTGCACTATCTCAAAGCGCATTTTTCCCTGGAATCAATGGTCAAGGGCTATGCCGATGTCATCCTGAACGCTTCCAAGCGGTCGCCCTTAGCGTATCGTGTGCCAAAGATCGATAGCGCAACCAGATACAAATTGTCGCCCTGGTGCTATATCTCGGAGGAGCGCGGCATTTATCACGATTTTCGCAGTTGCTATCGGGCGGAAACAGAATTAATCAAGCTGGCGCGGGAGTATCCGCAGGGCTTCGCCGGCGCCATGGTCGATGCTGGTCAGTTGCGCACCTGGCTCGATGATGGTTATATTGTGCCGCTGGTTAAGGCGAGGTCCCCCGGAGAGCGCCCAGAGCTTCAAGATTGAGCAAGATCTCCGCTCTCTCGACCTGTTCTTGTAGCCAGCGCTGAAAGATACTCTCTCGCAGGTGCGGCAGACGCCTCGCTTCCACGTGGCGGGGAGCGATGTCAATGACCTGCAGAATGTGATAACCCAGCCGAGTGGCGATGGGAGCGCTAATTTTCCCGATCGGTTGGGAAAAAGCCGCATCGCTCAAATTCTGCTCCAATAGCTCGCCGGGCACAAACCAACCCAGATCGCCGCCATAGTCGCGGGTGGATACATCGCGGGATAGCTCGGCAGCCAGGGCAGCGAAGTCTTCCCCACTCCGCAGCCGCTCCAAGACTTGCCGCGCGCCACTCTCCTGCGAGAGCAGAATATGGCGGGCGCGCACATGCTCCAGCTCGTCAGCGAGATGGGCGGTCAGTTGCTGGTGGACTGCTTCGGTGAGTAACTGCAGGCGGATGGTCTCTCTGAATTCGGCTTCGCTGTATAAATTCTCCTCCAGCCAAGCCACCCAAGTGCTGTCCCGCAGCGTCGCTTTGAGCTGGTCAATTTCCGCCTCCAGCTGCTCTTCAGCGATCTCAATTTCGTTTTCGGCGGCGTATTGCCGGATCAGTTCAGCCTCCACCAGGCTGTTGAGCAGATCCAGGGCGAGGGTTTTCTGGTCGGCGGCATTGGAAAAAGCGGCGACTCGGGCAAAAACGGGATTGAAGGCGGCTGGTTCGATCAAGACACCGTTGACGCTGGCGAACGCATCGCCCAGTTCGATCGCCTCGTCAACCGCTTGCAGCACGGGAGGATTGGCGCAAAAGAAAAAGACAGCGCAAACTATGATCGGCAAAAGATGTGACGCAGGGCGCATGGATTCATCCTCGCTATCGGCTTGGCAACATAGACATTATGCGCTTGAGGACCGGAATGAGCAAGTAGCGATGGCGCGACATCCTAGCAAGAAGTAGGGGCGTGTTATAATGTTGAAGAGACCGGCAGTGAGGATTGAAGGTTATGGCTGTCATCACCGAGTTGATCGAAGCGGGTTTGCACCTGAGAGAGCAAGACAATCTGCAAGGCGCCATCGAGCATTTTCGCCAGCTGCATTCAACCTACCCCGGGCATGCCCGTATCATGTTTGAGTTGGCGGGGACCTGGCGCGCCATGGGTGTGCCGGAGCAGGCTCTGCCGCTCTACCGCGAATTGCTGATGATGCCCAAAGGAGAGGGCTTGCCAGCAAAAGACCTGCCCCGTCTATACACTCAGCTGGGCGCCACCTTGCTGATCTTGGGCGAGACCGAAGAATCTCTGACAGTGATTGAAGAAGGGCTGCGCTCGCACCCAGGCTATCGCCCATTGCGCGCCTGGCGCATTTTCGCCTGGCATCGGGGCGGCGCACCCCAAGCCGCATTGGTCGATGCGCTGGAATTGATGCTGGAATCGCTTGCCCCTTCCCGTTGGGATATCTTCGAGGATGATATCGTCGCTGTGGTGGCGGAGATGGGCGCGCAGCTCGAGGAATTGCCAGCTGGCTCGGCCCCAGGTGAAGTGAGCGAAATCCCCGCGCAGGAGACCAGCGAAAGCACGGAAGACGAAACGATTACCCAGCAGGATTCAGCCGCCGAAGCAGTGGATAGCGAAGCAGCTGATCTGCCGGGCGAGCAGAACGACAGCGCTCCAGCCAGCGAGATTCCGCTAGTAGATGTGGCGGACGAAGCGGATGAATACGAAGTGCAATTGCAAGTTCGGCAATCAGCGCCAGCCAAGAAAAAGCGCCCAAATCGCCGGAAGAGCGGCAAAGCCCGGCGCATCGAAATCACTTCGGAAGCGGAAGAACTGAACAAGCCCGCATCAGACGATGATGAACCACCAGCGCAGGCTGGTAAGCTCAAAATCCCCATCGAGGTGGACTGAGGTAAACAATCGTTTTCGTCGATCGTCGACCACTCTATTCAACAATCAATTCGCCATCCCGCAAGTGCCAAATGCCCGTTGCGATTTTGTCGATGAACCAGCGGTCATGGGTGGCGGCCAGTAGTGCGCCGGGGAATTGCAGTAGCGACCGCTCCAAGGCTTCCAGGCTGATCAAGTCGAGATGGTTGCTGGGTTCATCGAGCAAGAGCAAATTGGCGCGGCTATGGATTAAGCAAGCCAAACCCAGTTTGCGCCGCTGCCCCAAGCTCAAATCCGCCACTGATTTGCCAGCCAGGTGGGCATCGCGGAATAGGCCGCTGCGGTGCAAGAGACTCAACAAGTTGTCGGCGCTGTCGCTGCTGATTTCTGCGAGCAGGTCGACGATGTTGCGCCGCTCATCAAAAGATTGACCCGTCTGGTCAAGATAGCCGGGCAGGGCGCCGGGGGAAAGCTTGATTTCGCCCGCGGTCGCTTGCAGTTCGCCAATGATCAGCCGCAAGAGTGACGTCTTGCCGCTGCCGTTGGGGGCCACCAAGGCAATACGTTCGCCTTTGCGTAAGACCGCATCAGCGCGGGTCATCAGCTGACGTTCGCCGATGTCCATCCGCAGAGATTGCAAGCGCAGGGGTTCCATACTCGGCAATGGCACAGGGTCGAAGGCAAATTCGATATGCCAGACATGGCGCGGGTTTTCCAGCCGGTTGGCTTCCAGCTGGTTGATTTGCTGGCGGGCGGAGCGAATCAATTTGCCCGAAGTGCGCTGTGAAGATTGTTGACCGCCGAATTTGATATATTTGTCGCCATCGTCGGGGCGCTTGGCTTTGCGGGGGCTGTGTGCCTCTCGCTTCATTTGGCTGCGCAGTTCTTTGATGCGATTGGTCTGGCTGTGATAAGCCTCGACCTCCGCTTGATATTGCGCCTCTCGTTGCGCCAGATACTCATCATAATTGCCATAATATGTTGTGATACTGTGGCTGACTGCCGATAGATCCAGGATTTGTTGTGCCAGGCGGTTGATGAACTGGCGGTCATGGGTGATCATCAGCAATGTGTGGGGATAGTCTTGCAGGTATTCTTCCAGCCAGGCGATGCCGGCGAAATCCAGATGGTTGGTCGGTTCATCCAGGATCAGCAGATCGGGATTTTGTAAAAGCAAAGCCGCCAAGCCGACGCGAGTCTTTTCCCCGCCGCTGAGGGAGATCATACTTCGCCCTTGCTCGAGATGATGCAGATTCAAACCCGCGAAGACCCGCTCCAAGCGGTTCTCCAGCGTATAACCGCCGCGGGCTTCAAACAGTTGTTGCACTCTGCCATATTCTTCCAGCGCCGCATCGATATCCTCGTCTTGCGCCAACTGCTCTTCCAGCTGGCTGAGGCGTTGTCGCAGGCGATTAAGTTCCCCCAAGCCGCGCTCGATGTATTGCGCCACGCTGATATCCGCGTCCACCTGCACTTCTTGCGGCAGGTAGCCCAGCTGTATGGGAGAGGCTAAGCGGATGTCGCCGCGATCAGATTCTTCCTGACCGAGTATCAAGCGCGCCAAGGTCGATTTGCCGGCTCCATTCTCGCCGACCAGGACAGCGCGGTCTCCCCGGTTCAAAATCAGGTTGATGTCGTCCAGGATTAGCTTGGCGCCATAATATTTTTGCAGCCCGCTTATGCTCAAGATTTGGCTCGACATGCCGGCTCCTCGGTTGATGAAACTAAAAACTTACCACAGAGACGCAGAGACACAGAGATGAAGTATTTGATAGGCAAGCTTCGGTTCAGATTCTGCGCTGGCTGGTTTATAATACGGGCGCTTAATCGGGTTCATCGGGGGATACTATGCTCGCCATTTTGGCTCATGGCGCTTTGGGACCGTTCGACGAAATCATTTTCCTGGGCATCGCCGTGGTTTTTCTGGCGATGATGGCGATCAGCTGGGTGCGCAGCCAGCAGCTGACCGAGGAGCTCGACGAAAAGCAAGAAGAAAAGCAAGAAGAAGAATCGCGACAAGAGCTCGATTATTTTGAATTGGAATAGGGGAAGAATGTGATGAGACTGGAACATGTAGCTTTTAATGTGGCGGATCCGGCTGGGCTGGCGGCTTGGTATGTCGCCAACCTCGATATGCAAATCCTGCGTTCTTTCGCCGAGCCGCCTTATATTCATTTTCTGGCGGATCGCGCTGGCAAAAGCCTGATCGAGATCTATAGCAATCCGCTGGGCGAATTCATCAATTATGGCGATCATCACCCCGTCACTTTCCATTTGGCCTTCGCGGTCGAGGATATGGAAGCGACGCGGCAGCGCTTGCTGGCGGCCGGCGCTACCTTGGATGGGGATATTGATGAGACTGCCGCCGGCGACAAACTGGCTTTCTTGCGCGACCCCTGGGGATACGCCATTCAATTGGTGCAGCGCAAGACGCGCATGATCGATTAAGCGGGGCGCCAGAGCGATGCTGGAAATTCTGTTCGACTTGCGGGTTGAGGGGGAGGAGTTGCCCGATGCCTTTCTGGATGCTTACGAGCTGGAGCAGATGTTTGATAGCACGCGCCAGTCCATCAGCGCCGGCTTGCGGCGGAAATTCGACAAGATCACCTGTGAGCAGCATGGGGAAACGCCGAGCTTCAAGATCAGCGGAGTTTACGACAATCAACGAGAAGAGATGGAGCTTCAGTATCATGTGGATACTTGTTGCCAAAACTTTTTGTTGCGCGTGATGCAGCTTATGAATCAGCGTGCCTAGGCGAAAGGAAGTTAGATGCGAGTCTTGCTGCAACGTGTGAGCGGCGGGTCAGTCACCGTCGATGGGCAAATCACGGGTGAAATCGACGAAGGCTTCGTCGCCCTGGTCGGGGTGACTCACAGCGACACTGAGGTGATCGCGGAGAAGCTGGCGCAGAAAGCAGCCAATCTCCGTGTCTTTTCCGATGAGGCGGGCAAGATGAATCTGTCGCTCTTGGATGTGGCTGGGGGCATGCTGGTGGTATCCCAATTCACGCTCTATGCCGATGCGCGCAAAGGGCGGCGACCCAGCTATATTCAGGCGGCAGCGCCGGATGCAGCCGAGCCGCTGGTGAAATACTTCGCCGAGTGCCTGTCACGAGCGGGGGTGAAGCGGGTGGAGCATGGCGTCTTCGGCGCGATGATGCAGGTGGAAATCCACAATGACGGTCCCGTGACCATCATGCTGGATAGCGATCAACTCTAGGCGGCAAGCAGATAAAGTAAAAAGGGCAGCCGAATTTCAGCCGCCCTCTATTTGAAGTTTTTCAGGTTGGCGCAATATCAGTCTTCGTCTTCGAGCTCTACCAAGGGCAAGACATTGGGCCAGACCGAGGCATGATGCTCATAGGCATCAATACCAATTCTATCGGCTTCGGGATTGACATGCAGTATATTGGCGGCTCGCAAGGCGCCAAACATCAGGAAGCTAGCCACACCGACCCACAGAGCCACCACAGCAACGCCGATGACCTGCACACCCAGGGTATCCAGAGAGCCGCCATCGAACAAGCTGGGCGCACCCAGTGCCTGGGAGCCGACGATACCGATCATCAAGGTACCGAAAGCGCCGCAAACGCCATGCACGGAAAACGCGCCGACCGCATCATCGATCTTCATGGATTCGACAATGCCCATAGAGACGACCAGAACGATACCAGCCAATACGCCGATGACGATGGCATTCACCGGTGTGACAGCCGCGCAGCCAGCTGTGATCGCGACCAAGCCCGCCAAAGAGCCGTTCAAGATGAAACTGACATTCCAGTGCCTGGTGATAAAATAGGCGTGGAACATGGCACCGAGCGCACCCGCCGTCGCCGCCAGCGTGGTATTGACAACCACCAGACCCAGCTGATTAGGATCGGAAGCACCCAGGGTCGAGCCGACATTAAAGCCGTACCAGCCGAACCAGAGGATGAAAGTGCCGAGCGCCGCAATGCCCAGATTGGAGGCCGCCGGCGGACGCCCAAAGACGCGCCCAGCACGGGGACCCACCATGTAGGCGCCAATCAAAGCGACGATGCCGCCGGTCATATGCACGATAGTCGAACCGGCGAAATCGATAAAACCTTGAGCGGCGAGCCAACCACCGCCCCAGGTCCAAAATACGACGATCGGATAGATGATGGCGCCCAGGATGCCACTGTAGATCAGCTTGCCGACAAAATGCGTCCGTTCCGCCATGGCACCGGTCGCGATTGTGGCGGCCGCGCCAGCAAAAGCAAATTGGAAGAAGAAGTTTATCATCAGCGAGCCATCGCCGGGGTTGCTGCCGTCAGCCCCGCCAAGCAGCAGCGGAATCTCCGCCGGTGTCCAAGCGCCGCCTTCCAAACCGGCACCGGAGGTACCATAAGCGATGCCAAAACCGACGATGAAAAAAACCAAGCCAGTGACACAGGCGTCCATGAAGTTTTCCGCCAGGGAGTTGACCACCCCCGTTTCGCGGATCATGCCACCTTCCAGCATGGCGAAACCAGCTTGCATGAAGAAGACCAGGAAGCCAGCTAGCAAGATCCAGATGAGATCGAGGTTGCTCTGCACTTCGGCGGCGGTGATCACTTCAGCCATCACTTCTTCAACGGCGGCTGTTTCGGTAGTTCGTTCATCCTGGGCGTTGGCGCCAAAGCCAAAGCTGTACAATATGGCGAATCCCAAAAACAGTGAGATCAGCCGGTAGAGCATTTTCCGCTTGTTCACATTTAGCCATTTGCTTCTTGTCATTTCCCCTGCCCCTCAAACCAATAAACTAGATAAATGACGTTACAGGTCGAAGTGTAGCCCGAGTCGGGAATAGAGATTAAGCCCAATTATATCTCAAATAGGAATAGATTTTTTGTGCATTTCTAATAAGAAAATTGAGTGCCGCGCAGATCAAGTGAGACAGCGGAAGTTTTCTTGTTATTTTTCACCAAATAAATATGTGCATCTCTTTTTTGTACCTGGACGAGATTAAGAGATGGCAGCGCGCTTGATCGCTTTCAGTCGTTTCATCACATCGTTAGCGCCGCGGCCGAAGTAATCATAGAGCGCCTTGTATTCCTGGTAGAGCTTGTCGTAAATCGCTTGATTGGCTGGTATGGGCTTGACCACTTCATCCTTGAGCTTGCCCATCTTTTCGGTAGCCGCTTGAATATCGGGGTAGATGCCGGCGGCGACGGCGGCGTGCATGGCGGAGCCCAGGGCTGGCGCTTGTGCCGAGCCGGAGAGTTTGAAGGTCCTACCCGTTACATCGGCGTAAATCTGGCAGAGCAGCCGGTTCTTCTCTGGCAAGCCACCGGCGGCTACCAATTCATTCACCGCGATACCTTGGGCGTCAAAAGCTTCAATGATCTCGCGGGTGCCATAAGCAGTCGCTTCGATCAGCGCGCGATAGATATCGGGGGCGCGGGTGGCCAGATTCATGCCCAACATCAAACCCGTCAAATCGACATCGACCAGGGTGCTACGATTGCCATTCCACCAATCCAGCGCGATCAAGCCATGTTCGCCAACCTGCTGCTTTGCCGCTTCCCGCTCGAGATAGTCATGAATACCCAAGCCGGCGCGGGTCGCGGCTTGATGATATTCCGGCGGCACGGCATAATCGACAAACCAGGCAAAAATATCCCCGACCGCGCTTTGACCGGCCTCGTAGCCATATAAGCCGGGGATGACACCGCCTTTGACCACCCCGCACATGCCATCCACCACTTTCAGCTCGCTGCCGGAGAGGATATGGCAACAGGAGGTGCCCATGACCATGACCATGATGCCGGGATCGGTGGCTTTGACGGCGGGCGCGGTGACATGAGCATCGACATTGGCGACAGCCACGGCGATGCCGGCGGGCAAGCCCATCATAGCGGCCATCTCGCCCGTGAGCTCCCCCGCTTTGCTGCCTAGCTCGGCGAAGTCCCTGCCGACTTTCTCGTCCACGACATGCTCAAAGGCGGGGTCGAGCGCTTTGAAATAGCTGTTGTTGGGGAAATCGCCATCTTGCACCATGGCTTTGTAGCCGGCGGTGCAGGTGTTGCGGGTTTCGATGCCGGTCAATTGCCAGATGACCCAGTCGGCAGCTTCGATAAAGCGATCGATCTCGGCGTAGATATCGGGGCGTTCCTGCAGGATTTGCAACAATTTGCTGAAGAACCACTCGGAGGAGATCTTGCCGCCATAACGGGGCAGCCAGATCTCGCCCATTTGACGGGCGGTTTGGTTGATTTGGTCGGCTTGACGTTGGGCAGCGTGATGCTTCCAGAGCTTGATGTAGGCATGGGGTTCGTCTTGATATTGATCGAGGAAGCAGAGCGGAGTGCCGTCCGCCTTGGCCGGCATGGGCGAGCTGGCGGTGAAATCGATGGCGATACCTTTGACGGCGGCGGGGTCAATCCCGCTTTGGCGCAAAACCGCGGGCACAGTATGGGCGAAGACATCGAGATAATCTTGCGGATGTTGCAGCGCCCAATCCGGCGGCAACCTGCGCCCAGAAGGCAGCTGTTCATCGATGACGGCGTGGGGATAATCGAAGACGGATTGCGCGACTTCCCTGCCATCGCGCGTATCGACCAATACCGCCCTGCCCGAGAGCGTTCCAAAATCAAGCCCGATTGTGTACATAGACTAATCTCATTCTCTAGCAAATCCGATCGCTTCTATTGTCCCTAATCCGCGGGCAATCCGCAAATATGGGTTGGGCGATACTGATTGGTAACTTTGGGATTTGATGCTATGCTTGTATTGAAGTTTTGGAGCAAGCGAGAGCTTGGAGAAAGTAGCAAAGATTGACGACAGTGACCGAACTGAATTTTCCGCCCGGTCCGCCCGATATTGGTCATAGCGCGATCGAGCAGTATCTGAACTATCGCCATTTTCTGGCAGATCCGCTGAAGCGAGTGACCAGCTGGATGGCTGAATATGGCGATGTCATCCATTATAAAGTCGGGGATCGCAGCCAATATGTGATTGCCAATCCGGATATGATCCGCGAAGTGCTGGTCAAGCAATCGCATATTTTCATCAAGGGCGCGGATTATACCAGCGAGAAAACAGGCTTGGCGCGCTTCATGGGTCAGGGCTTGGTGACCAGCAATGGCGACTTTTGGAAGCGGCAGCGTCGCTTGGTACAGCCTGCCTTTCACACCGGCAGGATCAGCGCTTATGCCGAGACGATGGTGACTTACGCCCTGGAGAGCATGGAGCATTGGCGGGATGGGCAGGTGCTCGATGTCGATGAAGAAATGATGCAACTGACGCTGATGATTGTGGGGCGCACGCTCTTTGATGCCGATGCTTCTACAACGGTCAATCAAGTCAAAAAAGCGGTGAGCGTGGTTCAGAAAGCCAGCAATACCGCAAACTTGCTGCCGGCCTGGGTGCCAACTCCCTTGCGCATCCGTTCGCGGAGAGCCAACGCCATGTTGGACAAAATTGTCTATGGCTTCATCAACCAGCGGCGGGCAACGGGCGAAGATCGCGGCGATCTGCTATCGATGCTGTTGCTTTCCCAAGACGAAGATGGCGAGCGGATGACAGACAAGCAGGTCCGCGATGAAGCGGTCACCCTGTTCTTGGCGGGTCATGAGACCACGGCAAACGCGCTCAATTGGACATTTTGGTTGCTGGCGCAGTATCCGGAGGCGGAAGCGCGCTTGCATCAAGAATTGGACAGCGCCTTGGGCGGGAATCCCCCGGAATTGGAAGACCTGCGGCGCTTGCCCTACACCGAGATGGTCATCAAAGAATCGATGCGCTTGATGCCCCCGGTCTGGTCGATTGGGCGTTTCAACAGGGAAGCGACAGAAGTGTTGGGTTATCCCTTCCCCGAACGGTCTGGCACGCAGATTGTGATTTATGGTGTGCATCGGCATCCGGATATTTGGCAGCGACCGGATGAATTTGTGCCGGAGCGCTGGGCGGATGCCAGCATCAACGATATTCCCAGGTACGCTTATTTGCCCTTTGGCGGGGGACCGCGCATCTGTATTGGCAATAGCTTCGCGATGATGGAAGCCAATCTGCTGTTGGCGACGATAGCGGGGCGCTATCGGCTACGTTTGATTGATGGGGTGGAGATTAAGCCACAGCCTTTCATCACCATGTTCCCGCGCGATGGCTTGCCGATGCGCTTGGAAAAACGGGAGATCGACGCGGCTGCAGCAAAGTTGCCGCTAGAAGAGCCTGCGTCCTTGGAAGTGCTGGTTTGATGCAGTGCTGGAACCTGCCAGATCCCCCGCAGGAAATAGAAAACAGGTTAGGATATGGTCTATTTGGCGATGATGACTGAGGAGTTTGCCTGTGATTGAATTGACCAAAAAGCTGGTAGAGACTTGGGGACCGCCCGGTTATGAACATCGAATTCGCGAAGTAATCCGCGCGGAAGTGGCTGAGCTGGCTGATGAGATTTGGGTGGATGGCTTGGGCAATTTGATTTGCCGGGTTGGCAGCGGCGGCAAAAAAGTGCTGATCGCGGCGCACATGGATGAAATTGGCTTGATGGCGAATTATCAAGAGCCGGAAAGCGGCTATTTGCGCTTCACCAATTTGGGTGGCTTGCGCAATGATACCTTGAATGGCAACCGCGTGCAATTCGAAGATGGCACGATTGGTGTGATCGCGGTGCAGAATGGCGGCGGCAAATCCCTGAGCGATTTCTATATCGATGTGCAAGGCGATGACAATGGCAACGCCACCACTGTGGGACAGCCGGCTGGTTTCATGAGAGAGATGCAGATCCGCAATCAGCGCATTATCGCCAAATCGTTGGACGACCGCATTGGTTGTGTGGTCGCCATAGAGACCATGCGACGGCTCGGGCAGCAGACGCCACATGAACTCTATTTCGCTTTCACGGTGCAAGAGGAAGTTGGCTTGCGCGGCGCCAAGACCGCGGCGCAGGGGGTGCATCCTGATATTGGCATCGCCATTGATGTGACTGGCAGCGGCGACCAGATCCGAGGTCACAAGATGCTGGTCAAGCTGGGTGGGGGCGCGGCGATCAAAGTGCATGATCCGGGTTTGGTGGTGCCGATCGCGATCAAGAATTGGATGGTGGAGCGCTGTGAGGCGGATGATATCCCTTATCAACTGGAGTTGTTGGCCGGCGGGACCACTGATGCGGCGGCGATTCAACTGACGGATGCCGGCGTTCCCAGTGGCTGTATCTCGATCCCGACGCGTTATCTGCATACCACCAGCGAGACCGTTGACATTGGCGATGTACGCGCCTGTATCGACTTGCTGAGCGGTTTGCTGTCCAACCCCATCGAATTTTGAGGCACAAAAGAGGCAGCTATGAAGGCAATACTGTGCCACGACTTCGGCTCGCCTGACAATTTGGCCATCGGCGATATTCCCAGCCCGCCAGTTCCGGCCCGTGGGGTCAAGATCAAGGTGCGGGCTTGCGGGGTCAACTTCGCTGATATTCTGATGATCGGAGGCTTGTATCAGCTAAAGCCACAATTGCCTTTCAGCCCGGGCATGGAAGTCGCTGGGGATATTATCGAAGTTGGCGCGGATGTCGATCGAGCGCGATTGAAGCAGCGGGTATTGGCGCCTATGATGTATGGTGGTTTCGCGGAAGAAGTGGTGGTGCCGGCGGAGACCGCTTTGCCGATACCAGCCACGATGAGTTATGAACATGGCGCGGCTTTCCCTTTGATTTACGGCACAGCCCATGTGGCATTGGTGCAGCGTGGGCAGCTGCAGGCAGGGGAGACCTTGCTGGTATTGGGGGCGGCTGGTGGCGTTGGTTTGGCAGCGGTGGAATTGGGCAAGCTCTTGGGAGCGCGGGTGATTGCCGCGGCCAGCACCAGGGAAAAACTGGCGTTGGCGCGGGAGTACGGCGCGGACGATGTGATCGATTACAGCAGCGAGAACTTGCGCGAGCGACTGAAAGCGCTGACGGCGGATCGCGGCGTCGATGTCATTTTCGATCCCGTTGGTGGCGACATATTCGACCAAGCGGTGCGGCGCATCGCCTGGGAAGGGCGTTATCTGGTGATCGGCTTCGCCAGTGGGCGCATCCCCAGCTTGCCCGCCAATATCGCGCTGCTCAAGAATGCCTCACTGGTTGGGGTATTTTTTGGTCCTTATATGGAGCATAAGCCCGCTGTGATTCACGATTGCTTTGCTCGGCTGCTCTCCTGGTACGCCGCTGGTCAACTCTCTCCCCACATCCACAAGAGTTTCCCACTTGAGGATGCCGCCCTTGCCTTGGGCGAACTGATGGGACGGCGCGTCATGGGCAAGGCGTTGCTCAGGGTCTAGGACACCAAGGCAGCCCGCTATTCCCAAAATCGAGAAAATATGTTCTATTATGAATCGCCCGATATAGCATTCTATGCTATGCTGAAGAGGGGATTATTTTGATGTGCGTGATGATAGCGCCATCGCCAATATAGCTGAGTAGAACAGGTCTCCTCATGAGATATCGCGACGAGGGCGAGCCCGAATACATCGACGATGATGAGTACTACGATGCCGACGATTATGGCGGGGAGCGGCGGTCTTCGAATGTGCTGGGCGGCAGCGGTTCGATAGGGGGGCGTGATGCCGCTTATCAAGCGCCCGAAGATGGGCCAGCTTGGGAGCAGGAAGAGCGCCCGCCAAGCAGCCGCGGTTCGAGACGCTCGCGCAAGGATCGTCCGGCGGCTGCGCCAGGTGGAACCAAAGGGCGTAATCCAGCGCCAGCTAGCGCCAGCAGTGAAGAACGGCGCGCCAGGCTAGCCGGCAAGCACAAAGCCGCCCAGAGCCAAAAACCGACTAAAACTGAAACCGTCCGCCCAGCTGCAAACGATAGCAAAAAGCGAGGGCGTTTCAGCAGCTTGCGAGGGCGTTTGTCACGCGGGGATAAAGCGGGAGAGGCAAAAACCCGTTCAGGACAGGGCAAGAAACCGTCTCGCTTCTCGGCGATTGCGAGCCGGATAGGCAGCTGGCGGAGGCGCCAGGACGACAAAGGGCGGACCGCTGACAAGGCGGGAGAACGCGGCAATTTTGCTGCTAGCTACGGGCGTCAACGTGACAACATCGGGCAAAACGCCCCTTATTCAGCGCGGCAAGAGCGAGCCAAAGCGACAGGGAGGCAGATTGCCCAGCCCAGCATGACGCCGAAGATCGAAGCGAGCGATTGGCTGGATCTCGATCGCAAGCTGGACCTGATCGGCGTTGCTTTGGTATTCGGCGCGATTGTGCTATTGGTCAGCGCATTGTCACAAGAGCAAGCGACCATCGGCGCGGTACACGCTTTGATTGGTCAATTATTCGGTTGGGGCGCTTTCGCGGTGCCGGTCAGCATGTTCGCCGTTGGCATGTGGTTGATTGTCCGCCATTTTGGCGACCAAGCGCCGACTATCGATCCCCTGCGGCTGGCTGGCATGGCACTGGCATTCGTCGGGATGTTGGCGCTGTTCCAATTCGTTGAGAGTTTGACTTATGCCGAGCCGATGTCGCGCTTGGCGCCATGTCGCGATGCCAATAGTTTTGCCTGTATGCGGGACTTGGTGCAACAATCTTATCTCGCCAGCCGCGGCGGCGGCTATATCGGGGGGCAGCTCTACAGCGCACTGGTTTACAATCTAACGGAGATCGGCGGTTTGCTGATCGTCTTCATGGTATTGACTTTTGCCGCCATGATGATCACACGCGCGAGCATGGCGGAGTTGGCGGTGGTCGCCATTGGCACGGGCAGGAGCCTGCGCAGCCAGGTCGCGCAATACCTCGCCCGGCGCCGGGCGGCGCTTTTGCAGGCGCAAGAACAGATGGCGCTGCCGCAACAGGGAGCCCAGCTGCGGGTATCCAAACCACAAGCGGCACAGTTATCGAGTCCCGCTTCCGAGACCCGCGCTTTGCCCGAGCCAAACAGCATGCCAATACCGATTCCGGCACGATTGCGCTCGTTGTTGAGTCGGCGGGCAAAGCCCGAAAGCGAGTTGGAGGCGGAGCCAGTAGCCTTGCCGGCCGAGCCAACTGTGAGGGAAGAAGCGCAGTCCCCCGGCAGGCTGGAGCGTTTTTTCGCTAGATCCAAGAAGAGAGATTCCTCGACTGCTCCTGATGAAAATGCCGTGCCAAAATCGACACAATCGCCCAGAAGCAACGTTTTGGAGCGTTTTCTCAATCTCGGCGATGACCTGCCAAGTCAAGCAAGAGCCGAATCAGTCCCAGAGCGGACCGCACCGCCAGCGCGTCCGGCGAGAGCACGCCCACCACAGACCGCTGCTGAAAGACCAGAAACTCCTGCAATAGTCTCGCCAGCGCCACCCCGGCGGAGAGTCCAGCGCCCGATTGAAGATATTCAACCTTCCCTTGGCGATAAGATCGTCGAGCCGCCCATGCCAGCGAGTGAGCCGCCTACACCACCGCCGGTTCAGCCTTTGCCGGATGCCCTTGAGCCGCTGGAAGATCTCGAAGCGGCACCCTTGGCTGAAGAAGAAGCCAGGTCGTTACAGGATGAAGGGCTGGCTGAACTTGAGCCAGCAAGCGCGGATCCACCGCTAGCGGAGGAAGCGCCAGTTCCCGAGCAGCCCGCAGCAGCCAATGCAAGCGGGGCACGGCAGGGGGCGATCGAGTGGAAGCTGCCAGATTATCGGGAATTGCTCAACAGTGGCTCGGCGAGCAATTTGGATCGCGAACCATTGCTGCAACAAGCGCAGATCATCGTAGATACTTTGGCGAGCTTCGGGGCGCCGGGGCGTGTTGTGGAGATCAATACCGGTCCCGTGATCACGCAGTATGGCGTTGAGCCGGCCTATTTGACCGGGCGGACTGGCAAGCGAAATCGGGTAAAAGTCAGCGCTATTGCCAAGCTGGACAAAGACTTACAGTTGGCGCTGGGGGCGCGTTCGATTCGGGTGGAAGCGCCGGTGCCAGGCAAGGGCTATGTCGGCATTGAGGTGCCCAACCCTCGGGCAGCGCTGGTCAGTTTGCGCGATGTGATGGAATCGGAGAGTTATCGGAAGATCGATTCTCCCTTGGCGATCGCCCTGGGCATGTCGGTGGATGGCGCCCCGATCTCGGCTGACTTGACGGCGATGCCACATCTGCTGATCGCTGGCACCACGGGATCTGGCAAGTCGGTCTGCATCAACACCATCATCAACAGCATCATCATCAACAATTCGCCGGAGACGGTCAAGTTCATCATGGTCGATCCCAAGCGGGTCGAATTGACCGGTTACAATGGTTTGCCGCATTTGGTGGCGCCAGTGGTGGTGGAATTTGAGCGCATCATCGGGGTCTTGCGCTGGGTGACGACGGAGATGGACGAGCGCTATAAAAAATTCAGCCAGGCGGGCGCGCGCAATATCATCGACTACAACAACAATCTGGAGCCAGAACTCGCCAGCATGCCTTATATCGTGGTGATCATTGATGAGCTGGCCGATCTGATGATGATGGCGCCGGACGATACTGAGCGCGCCATCACCCGGATCGCTGCCTTGGCTCGAGCGACTGGCATTCACCTGGTCATCGCCACCCAGCGTCCGTCGGTGGATGTGGTGACTGGTTTGATCAAAGCCAATTGCCCGGCGCGCATCGCCTTTGCTGTGGCTGGCAGCGTCGATAGCCGCGTCATCCTCGATCAACCTGGCGCGGAACGGCTGTTGGGCAAGGGGGACATGCTCTATCTTTCAGGAGATTCGCCGGCGCCGTTGCGCATGCAGGGGGTGCATGTTTCCAATGAAGAGATCAAACGCATCAGTCGCTTCTGGAAGCTGCAAAGCGCGGGAGTCGGGAGAATCGAGATGATCAGGTTGCCGGTCGAATCGGACGGTGAGTCAGACAGCGGCGCTCGCCCGCAAAGGCAGCGCGGCAGCCAAACCGCCTTTTGGGATATGTCGCCGCAGCCCGATATGACTGGGATGGCGATGGAGGGGAAAACGGGCAATCTGGACCCGCAAGAAGACGAGCTCTATCAAACGGCGGTCGATATGGTGCGGCGGCTGGAGAAAGCGTCGATCTCACTGTTGCAGCGGCGTTTGCGTATTGGCTACACGCGGGCGGCGCGGTTGATGGATATGATGGAAGAGCGTGGGGTGGTGGGACCGCCCAAGGAAGGCAGTTCCAAACCGCGGGATGTGCTGCCGGAATCTTAGGCGCTCGCATTACGACGGATGCTGAAACTAAAAACTTACCACAGAGACGCAGAGCTAAGGCATTTCAAAATACAACCCTCTCTTGACTGCAATCCCCGATAAATCAGCTCTCGCAATGTCCTGCTGCGCATTGGCTTGGGTTGCGCTACAATGGGGCGCGAACAGAAAGGACAATGTCTGATGAAATACAAGCAAATCGATGGAATCGACAAGCCCGTCGCGCGATTGCTGCAGGGCACGGTGATGCTGAGCGCTGAGGATCGGGATGGCAATCGACGGTTGCTGGATGCTTGCTTCGAGAATGGCTTCACCACCTTCGATACCGCCCATGGTTATGGGGCTGGCGTTTGTGAGACCGAGTTAGGCAGCTGGATCAGCGAGCGAGGTATTCGCGACCAGGTGGTGATCTTGACCAAAGGCGCGCATCCCTATCAAGGTGAGCCACGGCGGGTGGCGCCGGAATATATCAGGCGGGACTTGGAAGAATCGCTCGAGCGCCTGCGGACTGATTATGTCGAGCTCTATCTGCTGCATCGCGATAATCGCGAATATCCCGTCGGCGAGATCGTCGATGTGCTCAATGAATTTCAGCAAAAGGGCAATATCGGCCTTTATGGCGGCTCGAATTGGCAGGCAGATCGCGTGCAAGCCGCCAACGAATATGCAGCAGCCAACGGCAAAACACCCTTCACCATCAGCAGTCCGCAATTCAGCGCCGCGGAGATGATCCAGCCGCCTTGGGAAGGTTGCATCAGCGTCAGCGGCGCCCAAGGCGAGGGAGACCGCACCTGGTATGATGCCAACGAGATTTCGCTTTTCACCTGGTCGAGCTTGGCGGGCGGCTTCCTGACCGGAAAATTCAGACGTGACAACCTGGACAGCTTCACTAACTATTGGGATACCAACCCCATCGGCGCATATGCTTATGAGAGCAATTTCCAGCGCCTGGATCGCGTGTTGGAATTGGCGGCAGACAAGGGCGCATCGCCGGCGCAAATTGCCGTTGCTTATGTGCTGAGCAGCAATCCGCGCTATCACGCCATCGTCGCCAACTGGGAAGTAGGGCAAATCGCCGAGAATGCCGCCGCTGCCGAGATCGAACTCAGCCCTGCTGAGATTGCCTGGCTGGAAATGAAAACTGAGGAGAAACCGGCGTGAGCGAGAAAATCAGGTGGGGTTTGATCGGGCTGGGTAGCATTTCGCGCAAATTCGCCACTGGTCTCGGCTTCTTACCAGATGCAGAGATCTATGCGGTCGGTTCGCGCTCGCAAGACAAGGCGGAGGCTTTTGGCGCGGAATTCGGCGCCAGCAAATGCTACGGCAGCTATGAAGAGCTGGTGGCTGATCCAGCGGTCGATGTGGTTTATATCGGCACGCCGCATACCTATCACAAGCCCAATACGCTGATGTGCCTGGAAGCCGGCAAGCATGTGCTTTGCGAAAAGCCCTTCGCCGTCAATCGAGCGGAAGCGCAAGAGATGATCGACCGCGCGCGGCAAAAAAAGCTCTTCCTGATGGATGCTTTCTGGACGCGCTTTTTCCCCGGCATGATCAAGCTGCGGGAATTGCTCGCTGAGAAAGTCATTGGCGATGTGATCTTGCTACAGGCGGATTTCGGTTATCGCACCGGGCAAATCCTGCCGCAAAGCCGCATCTATAATCTCGAGCTGGCGGGCGGCGCCCTGCTCGATGTCGGCAGCTATTGCGTGCAATTGGCTTCGATGGTCTATGGCAAGCAGCCTCGCGAGATCTGCTCGCAGTATACCTTGGGCAGCACGGGGGTCGATGAATTGTCGGTGTCCGTTTTCAAATACAGCGATTATCAGCTGGCGACTATCAGCACAGCCATTCGCCTGAATACGCCGCATGAAGCCCGCATCATGGGCAGCAAAGGGCATATCGCCATTCCCGATTGGTGGCATCCGAGCGAGATGACAGTCGCCATTAGTGGCCAGTCCGCCGAAACCCTTCGCTTTGACAACCTTGGCAATGGTTACAATTATCAGGCGGCGGAGGTTGGTCGTTGTATTCGTGCGGGTTTGACCGAGAGCCCGGTGATGCCGCTGGACGAAACCGCTGCCATCATGGATACCATGGATCGCATGCGGGCGGATTGGGGTTTGCGGTATCCGGTGGAAGGCTGACCTGACGGGATGGATGGGAATATCTTGATCAGCGCTATCAGTTTGTTCGCCGGGGTGAGCTTGTTGCCGGCGGTCTTCTTCCTGCTGCGTGACAAGGAAGTCACGCTCGAGCGGGATTATCGCTTCAAAGGCAAGATGGCGATTTTGATGGCGCTGCTCTTGGCGGTTTTAGCGGGTTTGTTTGTGATCAACGTGGTGGCGCAGGACTTGGCTCTGCTGCTCGTTTCGGTTGCTTTGCTGGTCTTGTTGCCCATGTTCTTGATTCGCGTTGACAAGAAACGAAGGGCGCCTAAAGCTTGACAGCCTGGCGCCGCCATGTTAGAGTGCATTTGTCTACATATCTAAGACTCAGGCGTGTCTGAACCCGGATGTTCGACACATAAAGGGAAAGTCGGTGTAAGTCCGACACTGTCGCGCAACGGTAACTGATGTCTCATCAGAAGTCCGAATGCCTGCCAGAGACTTAGCTCGTATATCTTTCGCGTCAAAAGGGAAGCGAGCATGGTACAAACAACCAATGCCCGCCCGACTTGAGCGGGCATTTTTGATGGAAGTTTATACCAGCCCCGTTTCCTCCTAAGTAGCGCGCTTTCCATAGGAGGAACAAATGAAATCCAAATGGCTAGTCACATCTGTATTGCTGCTATGGTTCTTCAATCTGCTGCCGGTGGCTGGGCAGGCGGGCAATTTGACTGATGGTTGCGTCAGCGATTATTCGACTGAGGTCGATTATTTCCCGCAGAAGATCGAAGTCGTCGATGCAGCCAATTTCACCGTGGAGTATTTCAACAATTACAAGCTGCTCAGCGTGACTAATGCCTTTGAGGGCGCGCCGAGTTTTGATTATGTGCTGGTGCAATGCGGCACGCCGGTGCCGAACCCCGCTGATTTCGCCGAAGGCACGCAATTCATCGAGGTACCGACGGGAGACTTGATCACCTTATCCACCACGCAACTGCCTCCCCTATTGCAGCTTGGCTTGCTCGATCATTTAGTAGCGGTGGACAGTGGCTTCTACATCAGCACCGGGGAGGTCAGCGCGTTGGTCGCAGAAGGCGAAATCGCCGAGGTCGGCTTTGGCGCCGAGATCAACGTGGAATTGGTACTGGAGTTGGAGCCTGATCTGGTGATGACCTATGGCTTCAACCCCGCTAGCGATGCGCATCCAGTTTTGCTGGAAGCGGGGGTTTTCACCGCGCTGGATGCCAGCTGGCGCGAGCTCTCACCATTGGGGCGGGCTGAATGGCTGAAGTTCATCGCGCTCTTCTACAATCAAGAGGCACTGGCGACCACGCTCTACGCCGATATTGTCGCCGAGTACGAGAAGATTGCCGCATTGGCGGCGGCTGTTCCCGAAGCAGACCGCCCGCAGGTGTTGCTCAATTCCTTCCTGGGCTATGCCGATGCCTGGTTCATCCCAGGCGGCGACAGCTATGCGGGTCAACTGATTGGCGATGCCGGCGGTGAATTGCTGCTGGCAGAATCGGAATCGAGCGCCAGCCAGGGCTTGAGCTTCGAGGTCGTCTACGAAGGTGGCTTGGACGCGGATGTTTGGCTGCTGGAGACCTTTGCTGTCTATTCGCAGGCGGACCTGCTGGCGCTGGACAGCCGCTTTGGCGACTTCGCGGCATTAGAAGCGGGCAATACCTGGAATAACAATCGCGATGAAAACGCCAATGGCGGCAACAATTATTACGAATTGGGCGTGACCAGCCCACAACTGGTGTTAGCGGATTTGGTGGCGATCTTCCATCCCGAATTGCTGCCTCAACATGAGTTCAGCTTCTATCAGCGATTGGCGGAGCAATGAGATGAGAGCGGCAGACCCCTGGGGGGCATCGGGCAAGGGTGAATTTGTCGGCGCCAAACCGCTGCTTTTGTTGCTGCTCTTGGCGCTGATGGGGTTGCTGCTGTTGCTGAGCCTGGCGCTTGGCTCGGCATCGATTCCGCTCGAGCAGATTATCACGATTTTGCTGGGTGGGGAGGCAGAGCGAGACGCCTGGAGCAGCATCGTGCTCAAGTTTCGCCTGCCCAAGACCATCACGGCGGCGCTGGCTGGCATGGCGCTGGGTGTCAGTGGCTTGTTGATGCAGACTTATTTTCGCAATCCGCTGGCGGAACCTTTTGTCCTGGGCGTCTCATCGGGAGCCAGCCTGGGGGTGGCGCTGGTCGTCTTGACAACTGGGGCGGCGGGCGGCAGCTTGCTGGCTGGTTTGGGCTTGGCGGGGGACTTGCTGCTGACAGTGGCGGCCGGCTTCGGGGCAGCCATCACCATGACGCTGGTGCTGATCGTGGCGCTGCGGGTGGGCAGCAGCGTCACGCTTCTCATCCTCGGGCTGATGTTCGGCTATCTGGTCTCGGCGCTGGTCAGCTTGTTGCTCTATTTCGCCCTGCCAGAGCGGATTCAGGCCTATATCAATTGGACTTTTGGCAGCTTCAACGCTGTGACTAATCAGCAAGTGCCCCTGCTCGCCTTGATTGTGCTTGCTGGCTTGCTGCTATCGGCAGCGCTGGTCAAACCTTTGAACGCGATGTTACTGGGCGAAGAGTATGCCCGCAGCCTGGGCATCCATTTGAGGCGAACGCGGGTCGGCATCATCTTGGCGACGGCTCTGCTGGTCAGCGCGGTGACCGCTTTCTGTGGACCGATCGCTTTCATCGGCATTGCTGTGCCACATCTCTGCCGCGGTTTGCTGGGCAGTTCGGATCATCGCTTGTTGCTGCCTGGCACGATTTTAGCTGGTGCTTCGGTGGCGCTCTGTGCTTCCTTGATTGCCGAATTGCCGGGCAACAATCTGGTCTTGCCATTGAACGTGGTTACCGCTTTATTGGGCGCGCCAGTGGTGATGCTGGTCTTGCTGCGGCAAGTGCGAGGTAAGTTATGAACGCGCTGGAAACGCGGGATTTAGTAATTGGTTATCGCCGCCGTGGCAAACGTGATATTGAGCTGGGGCGCGGGCTTGACCTGGCTTTGCAGCGGGGGAAGCTGGTGGGCTTGCTGGGGGCAAACGGCATCGGCAAATCGACCTTGTTGCGCACACTGGCGGGCATGCAGAAAGCGCTGGCTGGGCAGGTCTTGCTGGCTGGGGACGAGCTGGCGCGGCTCAGCCCGCTGGAGAGGGCGCGTCGGCTCACCCTGGTGTTGACGGCGGCACCACCAGTGGGCTTGCTGAATGGCTATGCGCTGGTGGCATTGGGGCGGCATCCGCATACTGATTGGCTGGGGCGCTTGGGGGCGGAGGATCGCGCGGCGGTCGATTGGGCGATCGGCGCTGTCAATGCGCATGAGCTGGCTGAGCGACCGGTGGCGGAGTTGAGCGATGGACAACGGCAGAAGTTGATGATCGCGCGGGCTTTGGCGCAGGAAAGCGAGCTGATGCTGCTCGATGAACCCACCGCCTACCTCGATTTGCCCCGACGAGTTGAAACGATGCAGTTGCTGAAACGGCTGGCACAGGAAGCCGAGCGCGCCATCCTGGTCTCCACACATGATCTCGATCTAGCGCTGCGCAGTTGTGATCGTTTGTGGCTGATGAGTGGAGCCGGCATCGAGGTGGGCGCGCCGGAAGATCTGGTGCTGGCGGGTCGCCTGGGCGAGACTTTCCAAGCGGATGGCATGCAATTCGATCGCAGCAGCGGTCTCTTCCTGCTCGAACCAGGGACTGGACCAACGGCGAGGGTTGAAGGAAACAGCGCCGAGGCTGTTTGGATGCGGCGGGCATTGGAGCGGGCTGGCTATGTCGTAGATGGGACGCCTGACGAGATCGAAGTTTCGCCTTTGGGGAATGGTAGCAGCGGTGGCTGGGTGTTGCGCCTTAATGGGCAGAGCAGCAAACACGCCAGCATAGAGGCGGTGCTGGATAAGTTAGAACGGGACTTGGGATAAGCAAGAAAATCAGCAACGGGCTGGAGGGCGCATTTGTGAGACGGCTGCCAGCGCGTTACAATCGGCGTTACAATTGATAGTGCGATTGTTTGGTTCATTATAGAAAAGGAATCGTCATTATGGCATTGTGGAAGACCGATGAGGAGTTGTTCCGCTTGGCGCGGCAGGAGTTATTTCCCGCCGTGGTGGGCGACATCATGGACAAACTAGGCTTGCAGCGGCAATTCCTATCTCCGCAGATCAAACCGCTGACCCGCGGGATGGTCGTCATCGGTCGGGCAATGCCGGTGCTGGAAGCTGATATCCCCGGCGAATCCTATAATAGCAACGTCAACGAATGGATGCGCCAGCCTTTTGGTTTGATGTTGCAGGCGCTGGATGATCTCAAAGCAGATGAGGTGTATATCTGCGCTGGTGCTTCGCCGACTTATGCCCTGTGGGGCGGCTTGATGAGCACGCGGGCTCGGCTGCTGGGCGCGGCGGGGGCTGTGGTGGATGGCTATTCGCGCGATACCAATGAAGTTCTGGAATTGGACTTCCCCACTTTTTCCTACGGCGGCTATGCCCAAGATCAAGGTCCGCGCGGCAAGGTGATCGATTACCGCGTTCCCATCGAGATGGACGGGGTGCGGGTTGCGCCGGGGGATATCGTCTTCGGCGATTTGGACGGCGTTTGCGTGGTGCCGCAAGAAGCGCATGAAGAAGTGTTCAGGCGGGCTTTGGAAAAAGCGCGGGGAGAACAGCTGGTGCGCAAAGCGTTGGAAACTGGCATGAGCACGGTCGAAGCCTTCGAGAAATTTGGGATTATGTAAGGCGGCGCAAAGAAAAATAACCAGCTGGTAGCCGGTCATTTGTTGAATAGTGGGCTGTACAGGACTCGAACCTGTAACCTCCTCGACGTCAACGAGGCGCTCTGCCAGTTGAGCTAACGGCCCCCCTCATACATCTTCTTAGTCTACCCAATTTTGAGCAGCCGCGCAAGGGTACTTTGTTTGTCTTGCCCTAAGACAGATTTGACAACGCCCCCCGCTCACCGTATGATGGCGTCATTCAGAAGGCAAAGAGGTCAACAGTGACAGATTCGATTGCCGAGCAGATCAAGAGGCGCTTTGGCGCGATCCAGGATGTCAAGTTCGCCAGCAGCCAGACGTCAGCCAGCTTGGTTTCGCGCAGTTATGAGCCGGACATCGTGGTCGAAACTTGGATGAACAGCCGCCTCTATGTCTATATCCTCGAGCGAGCGCCCAAGACCCGCAGCATCAGAGCGATCCTCAAGCAGAACACTAGCGCCAGCATCGGCTCGCTCTTTTTGGTGGATGCTGTTTTGCTGCCGGGGGACGACTATTACGGCAAGCTGCAAGATTGGCAGCACGACTTGCGAGTGATGAACCTGGGGGCGATTTATGCCTTCAAGCGCGGGGACGATGCAGTGCACCTGATCCAGGTCAATTTTGACGAGACCCTGGAACACAATCACTTCCGGGTTTGGTATAGCGACGATTTTCCCTTTGATGCGGTTTCCGTGCGGCGGCGAGAGTACCAAAGCCAGATCCGCGGGAATTGGTATATCGGCGATATCGCCTCGCCAAAATTCAAGCGCCGCATCAGCGAAGAACGGGCGCGGCAACGCTTTCATTATCGCAGCCGGGAGCGGCAGCAGCTGGATCTGGAGCCAGCTGAACAGATCAGTGCGGCTTACCTGGCGCTGGAGATTGAGGTTGGCGCGGGGCAGGAAGCGGTCAAAGAAGCGTTTCGCAAGCTGGCGCGGGAATACCACCCGGATGTCAGCGCGCATGAAAAGGCGGAAGCGGAGAAGCGCTTCAAAGAAGTCAAATCGGCTTATGACCGCATCAAGTCGCACCGGCGATGGAGTTGAATTTTTCCACAGCTAGAGCAGGTTCTGCCAGGGTTTGGGGATAGTGGGTCCACCAGGACTCGAACCTGGAACCAATCGGTTATGAGCCGACTGCTCTGACCATTGAGCTATGGACCCGTGCTTGATGTTGCCTGAGAGCGGGTAACGGGATTCGAACCCGTACTGACACCTTGGAAGGGTGGAGTGCTACCGTTACACCATACCCGCATAGTGGCAGCGGCAAATCACTGTGAAGTCGGGGCGCCCGGATTCGAACCGGGGACCTCACGGACCCAAACCGTGCGCGCTACCGGACTGCGCCACGCCCCGAACTGTCAACCATCTTACTCTCTATCGGCGTAGAAGTAAAGCGGAAATACCATTGGGAAGGCAAATGTGGAAATCAGCGGTGGGCCGCTTCACTTCAAGCTTGATCATCGCCAAAGATCTCAAGCCATTCCGTCAATTCTTCTTCGGACAGTGTTGGATTGATCTTGTCGCCCTGGGCTTCCGCGCTGGATTGGATGCGCTGTAAAGCGATGGAAAACTGTGCCGAGCTCATCAGTTGCATTTGGCGGCGGCGGGCAAAATCTCGCAGTTCATTATCCGAGGAGACCAGCGTCCAGTTGCGGGTATCGGGGATTTTGCTGATGCGCCGTTTGAGCAAGCTGTCGGCGTTGCTGTGTTGGGAGGCGGCGAAGATCACTTTGACAGAAGCATTAGACATCGCTGAAAAACCGCCGGGGAGGCCCCCATCGAAGATGACGGTGCATTTGTTGCGTTGGCGAGCGACGAAGCCGCGCAGCTTCTGGACCAGTTTGGCTTCATCGTCGGGGTCTGCCAGGTCGATATCGGGCAGGCTGGCGATCAAATTGTGTCCATCGATTAGATAGGGCATGGGCAGGAACTTGTGATCTTCGACTTCTGACAGTCTAACACAAGCGAAGTGCTGCGGTTAGTCTCTACGTTGTTGCTGATAGACTGGCAAGCCCATGGTGAAGATACTGCCGATATGCTCTTGGCTTTGGGCGCGCAGAAAGCCGCCGTGCGCTTCGCAGATGGCTTTGGCGACATACAAGCCCTGACCTAGCCTGGCGGGAATCGCCGGACTGCCCTGCCCTCTTGCTACGCGCCCGCGATAGAAGCGCTCGAAGATATGCGGCAGATCTGCCCGGTTGATGCCGATGCCATTGTCGCTGACGCGGATGATGACATAGTCTTTGGCATTGTGGGTTTCGATGCGGGCAGCCAAGCCGACATAACCACCTTGGCGATTATAATCGGCTCCATTGCGGATCAGATGCCCCAGCGCCCATTGCAAGCGGGCGCTATCGCCGCGCAGCTGGACCGCGCTCAAACCGCGGGTCATGACCCAGAAATCGATACCGCGGCTTTTGAGATCCGGGTCGATGCCATTGACCACTGACCAGATGACTTGCTCGGCAGAGACTGGCTCGCGCTTGACATCAAAGCTGCCGGTGTCCATGTTGGCGATATCCAGCAATTCCAGCGCCAGTTGATCGAGGAGATCGACATTGTGCAGCAGGTTGCTCAGCAGCTGTTGATTGAGAGCGGCATCTTCCGGTTGACCCCTCAACAACTCGGTAGCCAGCTTGATGATGCTGACCGGGCTTTCGATTTCCCGCGCCAGCTGGCTGACGAAGCCATCTTTGAGCCGCTCTGCCAAAGCATCGTGGGTGATATCTCGCAGGAGAATCACGGTGCCGATGCGTTGTTTGTCCTCATCGCCAATCGCAATGAGCTGGGCGCGAAGGATACGATGATTGAGCGACAATTCAACCGATTCGCCCAGGGGCATCAATGCGGTATCGATTTCTCGCACATCCCGATATTGCTCAAAGAGGGTGCCGAGGGCGCTTCCCCAGAAGGCTTTTTTGCCCCCCAGCATAGCTTGCGCCGCTGAGTTTAGCATGGTTACTTTGCCGTTAGCATCTTGCACGATGATGCCGTCATCGAGCCCAGCCAGGACGGTGTGCAGGCGTTCCAATTCGCTGCCGCGCTGCTTGTGTTCGCGTTGCAGCCGCTGGAATTGGTCTTGCAGCTCTTCCCTTTGGGAGCGTTGCCCGCGCAGTTCCGCTTCGAGTTGGCGGCGACGGTTGAGGCCGCTGTAGAGACGGCGAAACAGCGATTCGCTGGCGGTGCCAAAACGATGAATTCCGCCCAGCTCGCGATTCACTTGGCTGTTCACTATGCTGTTCACTTCAGTTCGCAACCCGCTCATCAATTATCAGCCGCTCTATTGACAAGATGTGTTTTTGCCCGCGACACCAAGAAAACAGACAGAAAGCACTCTAATATTTGATTATAGTCAATGTCGTCCAACCCGCGAATCGCAGCGCGCGCAGATTGCAGCTCCCCGCTTATCGGCTATTATCGTAGGTGTAGTGGCGAATTCCTAAGGCAAGTTGAGAGATAGCCATGCAAAGTATCGCCCCGACGCGCCGCCTAAACAGACGCTCGCGCGATTTTTTGATGGGAGCCGCCCTGGTATTTCTGCTGGGGGCTGCCATCGCTGTGTTGGGTATTGCCTTGCATATCTTCAGCGTGGTGGTGCCTTTCAACGAGGGCTACAGCGTTTATGATTTGACGCGGAAGGCGCTGCTATCGCTTGGCATCGGTGTTCAGTTTGCGGCGATGTTGATGGCGCTGCGGGCGGTCACTTGGAAGACGGATAATAGCTTGGCGCGCGGTGTGGGGGAGCAGCTGAGCAGCCAGCTCGACCAGCAGTTTGTCTTCATCCGCAATATCAGCAAACGCGGCATTGGTTATATTGATGCGGCTCTGGTCAGCAAACATGGCATCTTGGTCTTGCGCATCAACAAACGCAAAGGGGCTTTTTTCAACGAAGGCGGGCATTGGTTAGGACGGCGGCGCCAGGGCGGATGGCGTCCCCTGCGCTGGAACCCCACGCGAGAGGTGGTTGCCGATGCCATGAAGCTGAAAGAGTATCTGGCGGATTTTGAGTTGCAGCGGGCGCCGGTGTACGCGGCGGTGGTCTTCACGCGGGAGGCGCCGGATGCCTTGTTTCAAGTGCAGAATCCTGCGGTGCCGGTGGTCTATGCCAGTGGGTTGATCGCGGGGCTTAGCGATAGCTATTTTGCCGAGACGCGGTTGGGCGGGAACAGTGTGCAAGAAGTGGTCAACTTGCTGTATCGATAGGAGCAGATGGAGGCGGAGCGCCAGATGTTGGGCTTGCTGACGTGGCTGTTGTCGACTTGGGCGCGGTCAGATCATCCGCTTTTGCACTATGAATTGTCGGCTTATCGGCAAGTTGGATCGCAGCGGAATTTCGCTTGGCAATTTGTCTTGTTGTCGAGCTTGCTGGTTGGCGCCGCTTATATTATTGGGGCAAGCAGGGGAGTGGCCGGCGGGTCGATCACAAATATTCTTTGGCACAGTCTGTATTATCCGCTGCTGTTGTTGCAAATGCTGCTGCTGATTGTTGTGCTGGCGCTGAGCGCTGATACTGTCAAAGGCGCGCGCCGCCGAAGAACTTGGGACAGCTTGCGGGTGACTGAGCTGGGGGCGGGTTTGGCTTTGCGAGCGCGCTGTATTGGGGTTCTGTATCGTTTGCGGGCGCCGCTGCTGGTGCTCCTGCTGGTACGAGTGCTGCTGGTGCTTGGCATGTTGTTGGATTTAAGCGCTTTTGGCGGCTTGTACGCGGATATGCTAGGCGCGGAGGCCCTGCCGACGCTCGAGGATAGCCGAGTTGTTATCTTGCTGATTGCCACAAATATGACCGTCAGTTTGCTATTGCCATTGTTCATGCTAGCGGCAGTATCCGCTTTTGGCATTTTGCTATCGGCGGCTATCAAAGAACGTATTTACGTCGCGGCGATCCAGTTGCTGTTTTTGTTGTTCTTGCTGGCTTTTGTTGTTAGCGGGGCGATTTCGACGGCTCTGATTATGGAGGGTAGCTTGAGCCTGGCTGACGAGGCGGAGTTGGCGCTGTTCTTGAGTTATAGCTTTTTGGGCGATTGGGGTTTGATGCTGGCACAGTTGGAAAAGCTGGGAGAGGTTTGGAGCCGGGTAGCTTATAGCGCGTATATCCCTGGGATCATGGGGATGATGCTGTTGCTGCTAGGCTTGGCGGCGGATGGGATGATGAGGCTGGCTGTGAGGTTGTCTGACAGACAGGGTTAGGCTTGCCCCACTAAGCTTCTGTCTAACCTCAGCATCGGACCCCTCTCCAAACTCATTGGAGAGGGGAGTCTGCTTGCGGATTTAGAGGGGGTAAAATTTGTCGAGCCAACCTAACCGCAATGCCCATTAGGCATCACATACTCGGCGCAGATTCGTCTTGCGCCAGCGCAATACTCTTAGCTATCCCCCAGAAACTTGAGCGCCTTTTCGATACTCTTCTTGGGGCTGATCTTGACTTGCTCGTCCAGCACCCTGCCATCCTCGCCGATGATCCAATGCGAACGAATCACCCCCATGTACTTCTTGCCGTACATCGATTTCTCGCCCCAAGCGCTCCAGGCTTCCAGCACTTGATGTTCCGGGTCCGACAGTAGGTCATAGGGCAAGCCCTCTTTTTCAATCCACTTGGCTAATGCTCCCGGTTCATCCGGACTCAAGCCCAGCACAACGGCAGCGGCTGTTTCGATCTGCGCGAAGTTGTCGCGGAAGCCGCAAGCCTGAGTGGTACAACCCGGAGTCCCAGCTTTGGGATAAGCGAAAAGCAAGACCTTCTTGCCACGATAGTCGCTCAGTTTCACCGCCTCGCCATTTTGATTCAGCAATTCAAAATCTGGCGCCAGCTCTCCTACACCTGGCATAACTCCATCCTCCCTCAACTCTCCTGTACACAATACGCTCCTACACAATTTTATCTTAAGACCAGACGAGTTGTGAAGCAGTTTCTCTGTGCCTCTGTGTCTCTGTGCTAAGTTTTTGTTTTCGACATTGACAGCTATTCGCTTTACTCCGCTTGCCCCAGGTTCAAGCGCTTTGCCGAATCTCCCGCCGAGCCAGATCGATGCCCAGCCACATCGTCGCAGTCGCCTGGATCGGCATCAGCAGGTGCAGATCCGGCGGAAAGCGCGCCAGGAACTCCTCATCGCTGGCGATCGGCGACATTACCACGCTCCCGCGCAGAGTCTCATCGGCGGTCACGAACGGGATATCGCTATCCAGCGCCGAAATCCGCGCCCACCAGGCTGGATCATGTACCAGCAACAAGCTGCTGATTTCGGGCCGCAATGTCAACAAGTTGAGGATGATGCCAGTGGCGTAAAGCTTCGCCTCCCCCGCTTCCAGCAACTCCTGCAGATAGCGCAATGCCGGGTGATCATAGAAAAAGTCCCAGCGCTGCGGCGCGCGCACCTCGGGCAGGTTGAACATCTCTTCCAACAACTCGCGCAGTACCTGGTGCTCGATGCTCCATTCGCCCGCATCCGCGAAGCTCTCCGTCGTCTGCTGGAACATCATCGCTGGCAAGACATGAAACATGCCATTGTCTAGGGCAGTCTGGTCGGATCGCCGCGCCAGGATAGCTTTATAAATCCCGCCATCGTTGAACACACAAAGAGTGCCGATGCCGATGGCGGCGCTTCGTCCCACCCCGCGCCACAATGCCTCAGTCGGCGGCAGCTGCCGATGATACGTAACCCGCAATGGCGCCCGCATCCCCCCTTCTTCGACCGCGTCTCGCAACTCCCGCTCCAAGGCGGCGCAAGTTGCCAGCATGTCATAATAATTGCCGATGGCTCCCCGCAACTTCAAGGGCTTCTGGCGGATTTCCTTCAGCGTGAAGGTTGCGCCGTTGTGCAAACTCGGCTTGCTATTTTGCAGGTCATGCAGATATCCATAATCGTAGACGGCGAATTGGCGCTCTTCCCGTCGCGGCAGCCTGGCGTCCAGCAAGCTGTCGATATCGCCGATCTGCTCCGCCGCCGGATAATAAACCAGAGCCGGATGCTCGATACCATCGCGGCTGAAGACATCGCACTGATACAAATGCCGCAGGTAATCGGTCATGTTTTGGTAGTCGCGCTTGTCAAGCATCATCAGATTTTTGCGTAGTGAATCCAGTGGATCTTGTATTTCCTAAGTTATCCTCGAGCATTATATCACGCCGAGAGTGCGCCTTTGTCAAGCTCGGTGCGCTGAGCCATGACCGGAGGCAAGATTGCTGGTACAATGCAGCCCCTTGTCACGATGCCTAGCTGGAAGACCCGCCTTGAGAGCGCAACTTATCACTGCCGTTGTTCTGCTTGTGTTGCTGGCTGGTTGTGGTTCGCGAGATGCTGGTCGAGAGATCAGCGCGAACAGCCAGTCGACAGCCGTCATCATCTATGTGACGCCCACAGCTGTGCCTACCTTGGTGCCGACGGTGGCACGCTCCCTGCCGACGGCGACGCTCGCGGAAGCCAGCGAAACGAGCTCCACAGCCGAGATCGACCGTTCTATCAGCTGCGAGGAAGCGCTGTCGCAGGTATATGCCGCCGCTAGCGATCAGTGCCTGACAGGACCGACGGGTTATTTCTGCAATGGAGGATTGGCATCGATGTTGCAGCCGGAGTCGGATGCCTTGAGTCAGCCGGGGGACCTGGCGGAAATCGTGAAATTTGATAGCTTGGAGACTGCGCCGCTGTCAGCGTATGAAGGGGGCGGCTTGGTTTGGATGCGGCTGGAAGAGAATATTTTGATGGATGCTCTGCTGGTGGGCGATGTTCAGATTCGCAATCGGGTCAGCCCGGGCGAGACAGCAGCCAAGTGGCGCTCTTTCACTATCGAGAGCGGGGCTTCGGCGGCTGATTGTGGGACGTTGCCGGCGCTGGGGACCTTGGTGGTGCAAGGTCTTTATGGGCAAGGAGCGCAGTTGGTCATCAACGGTGTATCGGCTGTCATCAATGGCACGTTGATCGTTTTGACCCAAGCCGATTTCACCAAGTTCATCGTCATCGAGGGGCAGGCTACCCTGATTGCATTTGGGCATACGGTCACGCTGAATGTGGGGCAGCAGTTGAATTTGCAATATGCGGCGGATGATTGGAGTCGCCCCCTGCAGCTGCCGGGTGATCCGGTGCTGCTAGATTATGACTTGATCAAGCATCTGCCGACCCTCTTGTTCGATCGGGCGCTACCGATCCCGCAACCGGGGTACGTCCAGACGCAGGGTCTCGTCAATATGCGGGCGGCGCCTGATATTGAATCACGCTTGTTGTATCAAGTGCCGGCGGGGGAAACGATGAGTGTGCTGGGCAGCAGCAGCGATGGCGAATGGTTGCATATTCGCCTGGGCAATGGCGAAACCGGTTGGATGAGCGCGGAGTTGCTGGCGCGCAATTTGGGGCAGATCGAGCAAGTTTATGACCTCACGCCGGAGCCACCGCAACGTTATGGGGTATTCGCCAGCCAAGCCATCGTCAACGTGCCGGCCGGCGGCAATTTGCGTACCGCGCCGGACACTGCCTTCGGCATCAAGCGGACACTGCCTTATGGCATGGAATTGAAATTGCTGGCGCGCAGCCCCTACAGTCCCTGGGTGAAGGTAGATACGGGCGCTGAGAGCGGTTGGATGGCGCTGTTCACATTAGCGACGGAGACCGTGATCAGCTCATTGCCGATCGATTATGATGTGCCGCTGCCGATACGCCCGACGGCGACGCCCTCCTATAGCTTCTTCAGCTTTGGCGGTGGTCACGCTTATCCTGACCCAGCTGGCGGGTATTAGCGGTTTTCCCAGGCGAGTGCCAGTGACATCGAAACAAATAGTCATTCCGAAGTGCCAAAGGCGCTGCTTTGGTGTATCTTTAGCTTATGCGAGCGGACAGCCGGGGAGAAGCCGTGATGACAAGCGATCAAGCGCGAGACGAAGCCACTTATAAAAAACGAATCAATGCCTGGGTGATGTATGACTGGGCGAATTCGGCATTCGCCACCACCATTCTCGCCAGCTTGTTGCCGGTATATTACAGCACGGTGGCGGGCAGCAGCTTGCCCAGTGAAGCCACCGCCACCGCTTATTGGTCATTGACTATCAGTTTCTCATTATTTGTGTTGGCCATCCTCTCGCCAATCCTCGGCACCATTTCGGATGTGATGCGCGGCAAGAAGCGCTTTCTGGCTATTTTCATCGGCGCTGGGGTCATAGGTACAGGTTTGCTGGTGCTAGTGAGCACGGGCGATTGGCTGATGGCATCACTATTTTTTGTTTTGGGGCGTATTGGTTTTGGTGGCTCGGTCATCTTCTATGATGCGCTGTTGCCCCATGTGGCGCGGGAGCAAGATCGTGACTGGGTGTCCACGCGGGGTTACGCGCTGGGTTATCTTGGCGGCGGGATTCTGTTGGCGATCAATGTCGTGATGTTTTTCTTCATCCCGGATAGCGTCTTTGAAAATGCGGGGATTCGCTTGTCATTCTTGAGCGTGGCGATCTGGTGGTTGGTATTTTCCTTGCCGATCTTGCGGCAGATTCCCGAGCCGCCTTCGGTGACTGCCAAGTTGCAGCGCGACGAGACCGTGCTGGGGGTCAGCCTCAAGCGGTTGCGTCAAACTTTTGGCGAAATCACCAAGTATCGTGAATTGTTTAAGTATCTGGTTGCCTTTCTCATCTACAACGATGCCATTGGCACCATCATTGCGGTGGCGGCTATTTATGGGGCTGAGTTGGGCTTTGGGCTGGAAGAGCTGATCTTGGCGATCTTGATGGTCCAATTCGTCGGCATCCCCTTCAGCATCATCTTTGGGCGTTTGCCCGCGCATAATGATAGACGAGCACCTTTTTATTTGGCATTCATATTGATCAACGCCATCGCCCTGCCCATCCTTGGCATCGCGCTGGTCAGTGCCCTGCCGGCGGATGTGGTTGGCGCGGCGCCAGCACCTTATGTGGATGAAGGCGATTATGTCGGCGAGGGCAGCTATGGTATTGGTGCTAACGCCTTTGATACGCTGGGCGAATGGAGCGAGCTGGTTGTGCCGGGCGCTGAATTGATCGGCGAGGATTTTCTCGGCAGCTTGACGACGCTGCTGACGGGGACCCCGGAGGATCTCTCGTATAGCGTCAGTGAAGAAGCTGGCGCAGCACAATCTTTCGCTTTCAATGGGCAAGATATCCAACTGACTTATCGCTTGTCACCGGATGGCGGGGTGATCGGTTTCAGGTTGGATGGCGAGGTTTTGACCGATTTGGAGGATGGCGCTGCGGTCACCATTGACACTTATGGCGAGACGCTGCGTTATGGCGAAATTGCGATCATCGAAATTGGCGCGCCGGGAGCGCATGTTCTTGAGATTGTGAATGTCTCAGCAGAAAGCGAGGCCAACGTGATCGCGATTTCGGAGATTGAAGTGCTGCCAGCAGCGCGACAGAGCAGTTTGCCGACGATCGCCGGCATCATCGTCGCCTTTGAGCTAGTGGCGCTGGTTTTGGCTTGGCTAGTGCGCTCCCGCTTTGTAAGGCTGGCGAATTGGCTGGATACGCGGCGCAGCATTCTGCTTTCGCTGCTGGTGTATTGCATTGTGGCTTGTTGGGGATACATCCTCGATGCGACCTTGGAATTTTGGATGCTGGGTTTGATGGTGGCAATGGTGCAAGGCGGCAGTCAAGGGCTGAGCCGCAGTCTCTACGCCAGTTTGTGTCCCAAAGCCAAGAGTGGCGAATTCTTTGGCTTTTACAGCATCATGGAAAAGTTTTCCGCGATTGTGGGTCCGTTGATCTTCGCTTTCGCTGGTATCGCGCTGGGCAGCAGCCGCCCCGCCATTCTCAGTTTGATCTTGCTATTTGTCTTGGGCGGTTACTTGCTCAGCCGGGTAGATATCGCTGAGGGACAGCGCGTCGCCCGCGAAGAAGATGCCGCGCATGGCATGGAGGGATAAATCGAAAGTAAACACTTACCATAGAGACACAGAGCTAAAGCATTTGAGCAGAGGAGGATCTGATGCCAACAGTTGGGCAGTTAGCGCCGGATTTTGAATTGTTGAATCAAGATGGGCAGGTTGTGCGGCTGAGTGATTATCGCGGCAAACGGGTGATCATCTTCGCTTTCCCCAAAGCCAACACTGCGGGCTGCAACAACCAAGCTTGTTCATTCCGCGATGTTTTCCCGCAGATCGAATCACAGAACGCCGTCGTCTTGGGCGTTAGCTCCGACAGTGTGGCGACGCTAGCAGGCTGGAAGCGACGCAAGCAATTGCAATATGACTTGCTGTCCGACCCCGAGCACAAGATGCTGGATGCCTGGGATGCTTGGGGCTTCAATCTGTTCATCATCAAGCTGCCGATATCGGCTACCCGTTCTTATTGGGTGATTGATGAGAACGGCATTATGGTCGAGCAGCAGATTGGCGTGCGCCCACAGGAGAGTGTGGACAAGGCGCTGGCAGCGGTGGAACGGCTAGCGGCGGCAGGCTAATTCTTCTGGAGTTGCGCTTTCAGGGGGCAGATTCTCCACTGTCGATTTGTCGGCAGAGATGTATGATAGCGCGATATTGAGCTGGGACATTGGGGAGCGAGTATGAGGTTGATTCTGATTGGCTTTGGGGTTGTTGGGCAGGGTTTCGCCAGCATCTTGCGTGATAAGGCCACCGAGCTAGAAGAGCAGCATGGCTTCAGAGCGGAGATTGTCGGCGTCGTTACCGCTTCCAAAGGGGCGTTATTTTGCCCCGAGGGTTTGGCGATCGATGGCTTGCTGGAAGCAGCGGAAGCGGGCAGCTTTGATGTTTATCCCGAGCAGGCGGGCTTGCAACGAGACCTGGCAGCCGCTGATATGATCGCCAGAGGCGCCGCTGATGTCCTGGTGGAGATGAGCTCGACAAACCTGGAGACGGCTCAACCGGCACTGGATTATTGCCATTGGGCTTTGGAGGGGGGCTTGCACCTGGTGCTGGCCAACAAGGGACCAGTGGCGCTGGATTATGCCGGTTTGAAAGCGAAAGCCCGCGCCAAGGGCTTGCAGCTGCGCTATGAAGCCACTGTGATGGCGGGCACACCGACCATGCAATTGGCGGAAGAGGCTTTGGCTGGTTGCAGGATAGGCTCCGCCCGCGGCATTCTCAATGGCACCAGCAATTATATTCTGACGCAGATGGAAGGCGGGATGTCGTATCAAGACGCTTTGGCGGAGGCGCAGGATTTGGGTTATGCCGAGACTGACCCAAGTGGCGATGTTGAAGGTTGGGATGCGGCTGGCAAGGTCTTGATTCTCGCCAATGCCGTTTTTGGAAGTGGGCTGACCATGGCTGACCTGGAGGTGAGCGGCATTACTGATATCAGCCTGGCGGATATTGAGGAGGCACGCTCACAAGGGCAACGTTACAAGCTGATCGCGCGGGCGACGCCGGAAGGTGGAGAGGTTCGTGCGCGACGCTTGCCTGTTAGCGACCCGCTTGCCAGTGTGGCTGGCGCGACCAATGCCATCACGCTGGAGACGGACTTGCTGGGCGAAGTCACCCTTATTGGCGCTGGGGCTGGCAAGTTGGAGACTGGGGCGGCGATCCTGGCAGATTTGCTGGCGATAGAGCGCCTTGTTGTTGAGCTTTAAGCACCCGCGCGACGCATTGGCAAGTTTTTCGTAAAGGAATATATGCAAAGCCGACAGGGTTTTGATAGGCTGTTTTTATCTATGCTATACTTACGGTAGTTCATCGGTTGGGTTGTTTAGCTCAGTAAAGGGATAAAGTCAAAATGCCATCCATATTACAGAAAGTCCAAACGCTATTTAGCGCCAATATGCACGGCATGATCGACCGTGCGTTGGAAACCAATTCCTTAAAAGTCATGGATGAATACATCCGCCAGGTGGAGCGCAACCTGGAAGCGCTGGAAGACTCGGCAGCGACTGTCGGCGGTTCGGTACGGACGCTCAAGCGCAAGTATGAGGAATTCTCTAATTTGTCGGATAAGTTAGATCGTGATATCGACACCTTGATTCTGCGCGGCAAGGATGACTTGGCGGCGGCGGCGCAAGCTGAGCTGAACACGAAGCAAGAATTGGCGCAGGAATATTACGAGCAGTGGCAAGCGCAAGAAGAGCAGTACCAGGGCATGCTGAATATGCGCTTGAAGCTGGAGGGGCGCTTGGTCACCATCAAGCAAGAACGGGAAAAGATGCGCTCCCTGCTTGAACTGGCGGAGACCAAGAAAGTCATGACCAAGACTTTGAGGAGCATGGACAAGATCGATACCTCCGGCGACCAGGAAATTGACAGCTTGCTGGATTCCATCTATTCCCAGATCGATGAGGAAGACGCTCGCGCCGAATTGGCCAGCCGCAAACTGTCTGACCATATTGAAGATACGGTCGGCATTGGGCAGGTGGAATTGCAACTGGAAGAACGCAGACAGCGCCTCTTGAACAATTAGTTGGCATGATGTGTTACGCATAAGCGGAGCCCAGCATCCCGCATTAACTTCTCCAGATGGTGATCGACTTAGACAGGGGATGTTTGGATTATGACAGTCGATAGCGAAGCGCGGCAAAAGGTCTTTGGCACGTTGTTGGCAAGCGCCTTGCTGCGTTGGGAAACGCTGGTCACTGTCATGGTCACGGCGATCCTGTTTTTGTTCGTGCAGGATGTCAACCTACCCTTCATGGAATGGCAGCCTTGGTTTTGGTTGGTCCTCGGTGGGTTGGCGGAGGCGGTGCTGGTGGCATCCACCTTGACCGACCCGGAAGCTACTGAACAAGCGCTGGCGGAAGACTTCGAGCGGGAATATGACCTGCGCAATATTCGCAACCGTATCTCGCGCGAGCGGCTACGTGATGCATTTGAATATCGGCGCAATATGCTCAAGCTGGCTGATGTGGCGCGGGGGGCGATGCGTACCCGGCAGCGCAACTTGATCAGTGGTATCAACGATTGGATCGCCCATATGTACAACCTGGCGAACCGGATTGACCACTTCGAGAATAACGATCTCGCCGCGCGCGATTTACAGCAGGTGCCGCGAAAAATCGCCCAAGTCAAGCAGCGCATCCAGCAAGAAAACGACGAACGGACACGCCAAGACTTGCAGCAGCAATTAAGATTGTTGCAGAAGCAGCTGGTTAGCCTGGAAGCCAGCGCCAGCATCATCAAACGCGCCGAGATTCAGCTCGAGAGTACGCTCTCCGCGCTAGGCACAGTATATGCGCAAATGTCGCTGCTGGGCACTAAAGACACCGACAGCACCCGGCGTCAGCGGCTTAGCATCGAGATCAAGGACGAGATTGACAAGCTACAAGACACGATTGACGCGATGGACGAGGTGCATCTGCATAGCCAGCGCCTGACCGATGATTTTCAAGACGAAATTGACAAATGGACCGCCGCCCACAGCGTTAGCGAAATGCAAAGCGAGGGCGAACGTTTGGCGAGCACTGTAGCGAGCGAGATGGATGAGTTGGCGATCGCGGCGGAACAAGATGCCGAAAGCAGTCAGAGCCAACAAGGATAGGCGCCAACCAAAGCTGACACTAAAGCTAAAACTCACCACAGAGACACAGAGGCACAGAGAAAGAAAAAGCATTAGCAGAGATCAGATTTTGCTGCTCGCTCAGTAGCTGTGGTCTGATACCTCTGTTATGATTTTCCCTTTTCAGCATTTTGAAGCAATTGCCCCAATTTGCGGGCTGACGCTTGTTATCTGGTCGGCTTGGTATTATGCTGTCGACCTTGGCAGTTACACTTCAAGGAGATTAAAATGTCGGCACTTAACTGGTTTGAGATTCCTGTATCCGATTTCGAGCGCGCCCAATCGTTCTATGAGACGGTGATGGCGGTGCAGCTTTTCGTCAACGATATGCGGGAGACGATGGGCAGCATGCTCGGGGTCTTCCCACATGAAGGCGGACCTGGCGGGGCGCTGGTGCATAACCCACAATTTGGTTATACGCCTTCGACAGATGGCACTTTGGTCTATCTGAATGTGTCAGGCGATTTGGATGAGGTCTTGGGGCGCGTGGCGGATGCTGGTGGCGAAGTGCTCTTGCCCAAGACCGCGCTGGGAGAAAATGCCGGTGGCGGTTATGTTGGCTGGGTTCGGGATACGGAAGGCAACAAGGTCGCCTTCTATTCGCAAGTCTAAGACTTAATCAAAGGATTCGGCGATATATTCGCGTTTCTTCTTGCCGGGTCGCAGGGCGCTCAGCCGTTGAACCAATGGCGGGGTCTCGCGCTCGATATTGATGGTGTCTTCTAAAAGGTTGACCAGCGTCGTTGCCAGGATCACCAAGGTCAGATAGATATAAGCGGTGACGGCGTAGGTTTCGACATAGCGGAAGCTGCGCCCGGAATAGGTCTTGGCGATTTGGGTGATATCGCGGATGCCCAGGAACGCCAGGAGCGATGAATCTTTGATCATCGCCACAAAGTCGTTGCCCAGCGGCGGCAGCACATTGCGGAAGGCTTGGGGCAGGACGATGGAGCGCATGGTCTGCCAGTAGGTCATGCCCACTGAATAAGCCGCTTCGGATTGCCCTTTGGGTATGGACTGGATGCCGGCGCGCACAGTCTCGGACATATAGGCGCCATAGGTCATCGCCAAAGCCACTATGGCAGTGGGTGGAGAGCTGCCGCGCCAGGCTAAATCGGGGATGGCGGGATCGTTAAGCAGATCGCGCAAGCCAGCCAGCAGCACCTCGTTGACCAAATCGCGCAAGGCTGGGATGACGATGAAGGCGGTAACCAGCAGCACGATCAAAATCGGTATGCCGCGCATGACACTGACATAGATGGTGCAGAGGTTATAAATGACGATGCGCAGGACACGCAGCAGAAACTTGCGGGGTGTCTGGCGGGTTTGCGGTGGGCTCGGCGGCACCGAGCGAATGATCCCCACGATGATGGCTACCGTCAACGCACAGATATAGGAGGCGGCGCTGACAAAGAGCGTCATGACGATGCCCTCTGTGAGTTGGGCGAAGATATTGGAATAGATTTTGTCGGTGATGATGCTGATCGCCAGCAAGATACCCAGGATCACCAAGGCGATGAACCAATAGGGCAAGGTATAGAGCCGCGAGTAGCGCATGGCGCGTCCGCGAGATTCAGCGATGATTTGTTCCAGATCTGGTTCTTGATTGTTGGCGCTATCGGGCTTTTGGGAGCCAGTGGCGGACATCTTCAAAATTCCTGTCGATTATGGGCAATTTATGGCTATGAGCGAGTGGGACAGAGCGAACCCTGCCCCACCCTTTTAGTTTCTCAGTTGCGGGTGATGACCGCGATTGCTAGGCGTCATCCCCTAACCATTTGGCGTTGATGGCATCCAGCGTGCCATCGGCGCGCATGCTCTCCAAAGCCGCGTTGAAGGGCTCGACCAACTCTGAACCTTGTGGATAGATGAAGCCCAATTGCTGCTTAATCAGGTCATCGGGCAGCAGCTTGATCTTGTCGGCGTTCAAACCGGTGTAACCTTGACCCGCCACATCATCGATGACTACCGCGTCAATATCACCGGTGATCAGCGCCTGTACCGCCAAGCCGAATTCGCCATAGCCGACGATGCGCTCTTCGTCACCATCTAGCAGTTCGGAAGCGGCAATGTAATTGGTAGTGGCAATTTGCACGCCGATGATGAAGTCACCAGCCACAAATTCTTCGGCATTGGCAAAGCGATCTTCGCCAACGCGGACCATCATGCGTTGGATGACATCGATATAGCCATCGGAGTAATCGACGATTTCTTTGCGCTCATCGGTGATGGTGATACCATCAGCCGCCATGTCGTATTCTCCATTGGATACGGCGACAATTAAGCCCTCCCAGCTGGTCTCGATGTATTCTGGCACGCAATTGAGGCGGGCGCAGATCTCACCCAGGGTGTCGTAATCCCAGCCGACGCCTTCGCCGGTTTCTTCGTCAATCACGTTGAAGGGCGGGTAGGCGTTCTCTACGGCTACCGTTACAGTGCGCCCCCCGAGATCAGGCAACGCCATCTCTTCTTCTTCATCGCCCAGCCATTTGGTGTTGATGGCATCCAGCGTGCCATCAGCGCGCATGCTCTCCAAAGCCGCGTTGAATGGCTCGACCAGCTCTGAACCTTGTGGATAGATGAAGCCCAATTGTTGCTTAATCAGGTCATCGGGCAGCAGTTTGATCTTGTCGGCGTTCAAGCCAGTGTAACCTTGGCCCGCCACATCATCGATGACCACCGCGTCGATATCGCCAGTGATCAGCGCCTGCACCGCCAAGCCGAATTCGCCATAGCCGACGATGCGCTCTTCGTCCCCATCGAGCAGTTCGGAAGCGGCGATGTAGTTGGTGGTGGCGATTTGCACGCCGATGATGAAGTCGCCAGCCACAAACTCTTCGGCATCAGCAAAGCGATCTTCACCAACGCGGACCATCATGCGTTGGATAACATCGATATAGCCATCGGAGTAGTCGACGATTTGCTTGCGCTCATCGGTGATGGTGATGCCATCAGCCGCCATGTCGTATTCGCCATTGGATACGGCAACGATTAAGCCTTCCCAGCTGGTCTCGATGTATTCCGGCACACAGTTGAGGCGGGCACAGATCTCGCCCAGGGTGTCATAATCCCAACCGACGCCTTCGCCAGTTTCTTCGTCAATCACGTTGAAGGGCGGGTAGGCGTTTTCCACAGCCACTGTCACCGTGCGGCCCCCGAGATCGGGCAGGTGCCCATCCGCCAGAGCGGGCGCAAAAGGCAGCATCAGCAAGAACAGCAGAGCGACTATCATCAATTTCAGAACAGCTTTCATCGTTGTAACCTCCTTCGATAAGGAAACCCTAGCACAGTTGAAATGTCCAAGCATTGACATTGTAACACTTAATCATCTGGGATAACAGAACCCCAGCTGCTATTTGACAATCGGGAATTGCACACTATCATCAAGGTACTCGAGAAGGTTTTAAAGGAATTGTCGCCATGATCCAACTTGCCATATCTTCCTGGACGCTGCACGGGGCACTGGGCTCGGTCTGGTATCTGCCGGATGAGGACGGTGTGATGGTCAATCATAACGCGGGGCAACCCGCCGCGATGAGCTTGCTGGAATTGCCAGCCTTCATCGCCGCCGAGGGCATCAAGCTGCTGGAGATTTGTAACTTCCATCTGCCATCGCTTGAGGATGAGTATTTGGCGCAATTGCGCGCTGCCTTGGAAGCGGCCGGGGTTACACTGGTCAATTTGTTGATCGATACCGGCAATTTGTCGTCGATGGACGATAACAGTTGGCGAGGCGATATTGAGGCCGCCAAGCGCTGGCAAGAGATCGCCGTCAAGCTGCGCGCGCGGGGAGTCCGCATCGATTGCGGCAATGAAGCCCCGACAGCGGAGACGATCAGCCGCAGTTGTGATGCTTTGCGAGAATTGATCGATTATGGCGAGGCTGTTGGCTTGGCGACGACCACCGAGAATTGGCAGCAGACCAGCGTCGAAAGTGAAAACTTGCTCCAGATTATGCGCGAGGTCGAGCGACCGTTGCAACTTTGTGTTGACTTTGGCAATGCCGCCAAGACCGATGACAAATACGCCACTATGAGGGCGCTGTTGCCGCATGCCACTTCGCTGCATTGCAAGGGCAATTTCGATGGCGATGCGCTCGATGTGGCTGAATTTCAGCATAGTCTCTCCTTGGTCAAGGCGGCGGGATTTGCCGGGCATATCGCTTTGATTTGCGATGGCACCGACAAGGAATGGGAAAAAGTGCTGACGTTGAAAGCCCATGTGGAGCGTGAGCTGCTGTCCGCCTGAGTAGTGACATTACTGATGATCTGAGGAAAGCGCAAGATGACAGTATCGCACTGGCAGCGGGTGGAACAGAAGGAGCGCGAGGTCGATTTTCTGGTGGTTGGCGCTGGCTTGGCCGGTGGCGCGGCTGCTTATTTTGCCGAGCAGGCGCATGATCGCGATGTGGTGGTTATTGATGCCCGCGATATTGGCTTGGGCGCCAGCGGACGAAATGCCGGTTTCATGATTAGCGGGCTGGATACTTATTATCATCGTGCGATTGAGTGGTTCGGCCACAAAGTCGCCCGCGAGATGTGGGATTTGTCCCACCGCAGTATCGCGATTTGGCGCGAGTTGATCGCGAACAGCCCCTTCGAGGTGCCGATCGACAACGGCGGGTCAATGCTGCTGGCTGAAAGTCAAGAAGAAGCGAAGGAGCTGGAACGCGCCGCGCTAGCTTTATCGGCTGACAAAATCGATATGGCATATTATAGCCGGGACCCCTTGGGACGCGGGTACTACGCCGCTATCGAGCAGCCGATAGATGCTGGCGTACAGCCTTATCTTTTGACAAAGTCAGTCTTTGCACAATGCAAGGCTGAGCTGATCAGCAATAATGAGCTTTATCGTTTGGAGCAAGTGGGGGATTGTGTCTATGTCCACACTCGCCAGGCGATCTTCAAGGCACGGTATGTCATGCTGTGTACCAATGCTTATTCGCCGCTGATTGATCCTTACTTTATTGGCAAGGTGGTGCCGACTCGGGCGCAGTGCCTGGTGACAGAGCCGCTGGATCATGTGCCGCTTCCCTATTGCGGTTATAGCGATTATGGCTATATGTATTATCGCTGTACTTTTGATGGGCGCTTCCTGCTAGGTGGCGGGCGCAAGTATTTCCGCAGTGAGGAGAATGACAGCACCGAAGATCGTCTCAATCCCAAGGTGCAGGGTTATCTTGACCAATATCTCGCCAAGTATTTTCCGGATGTGACGGCGCCGGTGGCACAGCGCTGGAGCGGCATCATGGGTTTCAGCAGCGATGGATTACCTTTGGTGGGCAGTTTGCCGGACAAGCCGCGAGTGGGTTTCGCTGTCGGTTTCACCGGGCATGGCTTGGCTTTGGGCGCCGCGGCTGTCGAGCGGGCGGTAGACAAGCTGCTCAAGGGTGGCTCAGCGGGGGCGATCGATGTGGCGCGTTTTGATTGATTGACCCCGTCAGCCTGTTTTTACCACTCGGCTACTGAGCCATCTTCACGACGCCAGCGCGGGTTGCGCCAACGGAAGTTATGGTCGGAGGCGGCGCGCACTTTGGCTTCGTCCAGCTCGATACCGAGCCCGGGGGCGGTTGGCAGCTTGACGAAGCCGTCCTGATAATCGAAGACTGAGTCATCGGCCAGGTAATCCAGCAGATCAGCCGTTTGATTATAGTGAATGCCCAGGCTCTGTTCTTGAATCAAGGCGTTGTAGGCGACCGCGTCCACTTGCAGGCAGGAAGCCAGGGCAATCGGACCCAGGGGGCAATGCGGGGCTAGCGCCACATCATAGGCTTCCGCCATTGCCGCAATCCGCAGCACTTCGGAGATTCCGCCAGCATGAGAAACATCGGGCTGGATGATATCGACGCTGCCTTCTGCCAAGATGGTCTTGAAGTCCCAGCGGGAGTACATGCGTTCGCCGGTGGCGATGGGGGTGGAGGTGGAGCGCTTGAGATCGAGCAGGGATTCGTTGTGCATCGGCAAGATGGGTTCTTCGACGAACATCAGATGATAGGGTTCAAGTTCGCGGATGAGCATCTTCGCCATGGGTTTGTGCACGCGCCCGTGAAAATCGACCGCGATGCTGAAATCGTTGCCGACTTGTTGGCGGACGGAAGCCACTCGCGCTACCGCTTCATCGATATGCTGAAAGCTATCCATATAATGCACTTCGTTGACCGCGCCCATCTTGACCGCGGTCAAGCCTTCCTGCTGGCGCAACTGTGCCTGGCGAGCGACATCAGCGGGGCGATCGCCACCGATGCCGGCGTAGATTCGCACTTTGTCGCGCACCTTGCCGCCTAGCAATTCATAGATGGGGACGTCGTGATATTTGCCTTTGATATCCCAGAGGGCTTGGTTGACGCCGGCGATGGCGCTCATCATCACTGGTCCGCCGCGATAGAAGCGCCCACGAAAGAGGGATTGCCAGATGTCTTCGATTTGGCGGGGGTCACTCCCTAGCAAGAGGTCTGCCATATCTTCGACAGCGCCGCGGACTGTGCCAGCCTGCCCTTCGACGATGGGTTCGCCCCAGCCGTAATAGCCATCATCGGTGGAGATTTTGAGGAAGAGCCAACGTGGTGGAATGGTGAAGAGTTCAAGCTGGGCGATTTGCATGATTAACTCGAATATCCATTACCGGCGAGAGATTTGTCGATTATAATACTCGCCTAGGAAATTACCAACGATGGAGAAAGGCGATCCAGGTTGAATCGATTGAGTGGGTTGTGCTGTCGGCGTTTGTTGATGCTGGCATTGCCCTGTGCCTGGTTTTTCTTCAACGGCGGGGTTTTGGTCTTCGCGGAAACGACGGGGGAGCAGGTCGCGACGGCAAATCCCTTTATTCCGCTGATGTTCGCTTTGGGCGTCATTTTGCTGGCTTCGCGTTTGGGCGGCGCCATCGCCCGGCGACTGAATCAGCCGCGTGTTCTGGGGCAGTTGATTGTCGGTCTGTTGTTGGGACCAACCGTATTGGACATGCTGCATTGGGGCATCTTGCAGGGTGTCGACTTGCAGCATACCATCAAAGAGTTCGCCGAGCTGGGTGTGCTGCTATTGATGTTCAATATCGGCTTGGAAGTGCATATCAGCGAGTTGGTGAAAGTGGGGAAGGTGGCGGTATTCGCCGGCGTGCTAGGGGTGGTGGTGCCGATTGCCTTGACCGCCATGGTCTTGCTGCCTGCGGGTCACGAGTGGATCCCCGCCCTGTTCGCTGGCGCGACTTTGGCTGCTACATCGGTGAGCATCTCGGCGCAGGTTTTGCTGGAGTTGGGATACTTGCACACCAAAGAAGGCAACGCCCTGCTGGCGACCGCGCTGATCGATGATGTCTTAGCCATTTTGGCGGTATCGCTGACCCTGGTGCTGGCGGGAGCCAATGACAGCGAGGGGAATGGCGATATCAGCCAGCTTTTGGTGATTATCGCGCAGATGGCGGGTTATATCGTGATCGCCTTTCTGCTTGCCTGGCACGTGCTGCCGCGGATCATGGAGTGGATAAAAGAGCGCTCAGAACTATCGCAGGCTTATGGCGTACCGATTTTCGCCTTGATTGCCGCTCTATTCTTCGGCTGGTCGGCAGAGTTTCTGGGTGGTGTAGCGGCGATCACCGGGGCATTCATCGCTGGTGTGGGCTTGAGCAAACTTTCGGCGCGTGAGATGAAACATGAGATCGAGCAGACCATGAGCCACCTGGCTTATGTTTTCCTGGTGCCGATCTTCTTCATTGATGTTGGCTTGGAGACAGATCTGAGCGCTTTCCCGCTGGATGCTATTCCTTTCATGCTGTTGCTGCTGTTGATGGCGGTCATCAGCAAAGTGTTTGGCGCTGGATTGGGCGCTCGTATGGGGGGCTTCAACCTGCGGGAATCGCTGTGCGTTGGCGTTTGCATGGTATCCCGCGGCGAAGTTGGGCTGATTATCATTTCCATCGGTTTGTCGAGCGGCATCCTAGATAGCGGCAGCGAACTCTATGCCTCCCTTTTTATGGTGATCCTGCTGACAACGGTTTTGACCCCGCCAATGGTGCGCTGGGTATTCCAAGGTAAAGAAACTGGCACAAAGAGTGTGCCCCCTCTCACCGCGACTGCAATAGGAGAATAATTGTGAAACTCATGATTTTGATTACTTCCAATATCGAAAATGGATTCGATGTCGCCACCCGTTGGCAAGAGGCGGGCGCGCCGGGCGTCACCGTGATCAAGAGCGTTGGTCTCTATAGCTTGCAGCAGAAGATATCGCAGGATCGCCCGGAGATACCCTTGCATATCGCCAGCTCGATGACCAGCGTGATGGAATATATGCTGCGGCAGATTGACCACACCAATCATGTCTTGCTTTCAGTTGTGCCAAAGGAGCTGGTGCCGACCTTGTTGGATGAGGCGCGGGCGGTGATGGGAGATTTGATGCAGCCGAATCACGGCGTCGCTTTTGTGGTGCCATTGGATGAGGCGATCGGGGTTCGTCAGCCGGGTGACGGGTCTGACCAAGCATAAAAGCGCAGATTTAACACTTGAGTTAGGCAGGCGTTTCGGGTTATGATGATGCGGGGATAGGGAAGTAGCTCAATTGGCAGAGCAGGTGCCTTTGGAGCACAAGGTTAAAGGTTCGAGTCCTTTCTTCCCTGTGATACTCAAGAAAAAAACCCACCAGCGCGTGGGTTTTTCCTTTTCTATTGGCGTTGCAGGGTTCATGGCGGTGCTGAGCCGATCATCCTGCCAGAGGATGAAAGTCGAAGGTCAAGATGCTACGGATAGCGCCATGGGCTGGATTTAGCGGATAGATGGGGTTGGCGGCGTGCCAAAGGGCGGCATCGTTGAAGAGGTAGCTATCCAGGATCTGTCCCAAGCGAAAAGTAGCCAGCTCTTTGCGATCATCGTCGTAGATCGAGACTTCGCCCCCGCCGGCATTGACCAGTTCGGCCAGGTGCACGGTGACAAAAGCGGCGCCATCGCGGTGAATGCCTTCCGGCGTGGGATGGCCCCGTGTGTTGCTATCGGCGGTGACGCGGATGAGATGTACCTGAACTTCCCATTCTTCGGTGGCTGCCTGGTCGGCGAGGGGGAAGTGATGAAAGTCGAAGCGGATCAGTTCGCGCAAGAAGGAATTGTCGAAGCTGGTATCGAGCAGGGGCGCAAATTTGCGGATAATGCCGCCGGTGACGCGGTTGATGTCCGCGCTCTGGAAATAATCTTGGTGTGGCAAGCGACAGAGTCCCCCGCTGGTGGGCTTGAAGTGGAAACGCCCATAACGCCGGTGACGGTATTTGGCGGCGGCGGGCAGATAGTCGTCGGGCGGCAAATCGGCGTAATCGATCAATAAGCTCAACCAAGCTTGTTGTAATTGCTCGGGGATGAGGAGTTCACTGGCTGGGACCAGACTGTATCCGGTCTTGCTGATTTCGGCGCGGATGTCCTGCGTTGTTGTGATGGCTGTCATTTTGCTTAGCTCGTCATTTGCCCGATTAGTTGACCCAAGATGTCGATACCGGCGCGCAAATCTGCCGATGAGACAAAACTGAAAGATAAGCGCAGGTGATGTGCGCCGGCTTCGGGATCGACGTAGAATCCTTTGCCAGAGGCGAAGTAGACATTATGATCCTGGGCACGTTGTTCCAGCTGATCGACATGCAGCGTCGGTGGCAGCCGCAGCCAAATGAAGTAACCCCCATCTGGATTAGTCCATTTCACAGCGGCTGGCATGGAATCCGCAAGCGCGGTTAGGGCGAGGTCTCTCCGTTCTTGATATCGTCGGCGCAGCCAGTGTAGGTGCGCTTCCCAGGCGCCACTCTGGCAATAGTCGGCGACTATGGCTGCGGTGAAGGGATTGGCACCACCACCCATGCGCAGGGCACCGCTGGTGACAAATTGGGATATGCGTTCGGCGGAGGCGATCAACCAGCCGATGCGCAAACCCGGCGCCAAGGTTTTAGAGAAGCTGCCTAGTCGCAGCACATTTTCCCCTTCAGCCAGGGCATAGAAACTGGGCGGCAAGGAAGCGCAGAAGCGAATATCGTTGTAGACATCATCTTCGAGGATGGCGAATTGGTAGCGGCGGCTGAGGGCGATGACGGTTTGACGGCGCGCTGCTGACATGGTGATGCCGGAGGGGTTTTGGAAATTGGGCACGACATAATAGAACTTGGGCGAGCTCTCATCCTTGGCAAGCGATTCTAGCGCGCGCTCCAGCTCCGCGATGATGATGCCGCCGTTGTCGATGGGCACGGAACAGATATTTAATCGCTGATCACGAAAGATATGGAGGGCATCGCGATAAGAGGGGGCATCCACCAGAATGGTATCGCCGGGCTGGGTGAGATGTTGAGTCACCATGTTGACGCCCAAGGTGGAGCCGCCGATGATCATCAGGTTTTGGCGGTTGATGCCCAGGCGCTCCTGGTGATTCAGGCGTTGCGCCAGAAAATCGATCAGCTGGGAGTTGCCTTGTTCATCACCATAGTTAAAGAGCCGTGTGATATGTTTTTCGGACCAGGCAGCATCAAGAACGCTTTGAATGCCCTCGATGGGCAGCAGCTCCGGTGATGGGTGCCCGGCGAAGAGCGGGATGCTACCCGCTACGACGCCTTGCGAGACAGTGGGCGGGTTCATCTACTGTGGCGTTGCTTCTGGTGGCAGGGGCGTGACATAAGTTCGACCGGCGCGGGCACGCTCAAAATCGGCTTGAGCATCCGCCAACAGATCTGCTTTGGTCAGCAAATCCAAACCGGCCAGCGCCATCGCTTTGGCGGCGAAAATCATCCCCTTAGCGCCGATGCTGGAGCCTGAAGATGCCACGGTCTGCCAGCTATGCCCCGGTGTGCCGAGGGGCCAGCAGGTGGTTGTGATCTGCCCGGTGGGCGTGATCCAACTGGCATCGGCAACTTCGGTCGAGCCTCCCATCAGCGGGGGTGTTGGCGAATGGGGATAGACCGCTTCCCATAATGGGTCATCCATGGCGGCGGGATCGAGGTTTGCGCTGGTGGATAGCTGCATCCAGTCAAAGCCGCGCTGCACCGAGCCTTGGGGGAAGGTAGCTTGCAGTTCTTTGGCGAATTGCCGTTCCTGGGCGGTGAAGCGCATGTCGTTGACTTCCAACATCTTTTCGTAGAGTAGGTCGGACATCACTTGGTTGGGCAGCAGGTCGTAACAGCCGGTGATGAATTCGATCTCGTGGCGGGTGCCGCTCATCAATGCTGCGCCTTGGGCAATATCTTGCATCCAACCATAGATCTCCTCGACTTGATCGCGTTGTGGGGCGCGGACAAAATACCAGACTTGGGCGAAAGCCGGCACCACATTGGGCGCTTGGCCCCCGCTGGTGACGACGCTGTGGATGCGCGAATCCGGCGGAACATGCTCGCGCATATAATTGACGCCGGCGTCCATCAACATGACCGCATCGAGAGCGCTGCGCCCCAACCAAGGGGAACCACCGGCATGGGCAGCCACACCATAAAAATTGACCTTGAAAGAATTCATCGCCAGCGAGGAGCCGTTCCAGGTGATATTGCTATCGCCAGGGTGCCAGCTGATAGCGGCGTCCAGATCGTCAAATACCCCATCGCGCGCCATGAAGGTTTTGCCGACCAGGGTTTCTTCTGCCGGGCAGCCATAAAAGCGGATGGTTCCAGCGATACCTTGTTCTTGCATGGCGGTTTTTAATGCCATGACCGAGCCCATGCAAGCGGTGCCAAAGAGATTGTGTCCACAACCGTGACCCGGTCCCCCCATTTCGATAGGGGTTTTGGTGCTGGATAGCTCTTGCGATAAGCCGGGCAAGGCATCGTATTCGCCGAGGAAGCCGATGATGGGCTCCCCACTACCCCACTCGGCAATGAAAGCGGTGGGCATACCGCCGGCCCCCCAGGTGAGGGAAAAGCCGGCCGCCGAGAGCTTATCCGCCAAGAGCTTGGAGGCAAATTCCTCCTGCAACGCCACTTGGGGGTGATCCCAGATTTCCTTAGCGATATAGCTCAGTTCTTCATCATTTTCTTTAATGTGGTTAAGCACAATATCTTTAGCGTTCATCAGCGCTCCTGCGGGTCTCGTCAATTGGTAAAACCAGAGATTAGCGTATTTGGGCTCATTTTTGAAGGCGCTAAGCAGCAAAAAAAGAAACGCCCCGCGGAGTGCGAGGCGTTGAGGGGATGTAATAAATCTGCTTTCAATAAGATATTCCGTCACCATAGAATAACATTAGGCATTTCGGTTTGTCAAGCAGATTAAACCATATTCATACCATTTGGTTTAGATACTATAACATTGTGCTTGTTCTGGCGAGCATGGCGGGAGCTTATTTGCCCAGGGCTTCAAGCATTTCTTCGACAGTGGTGAATTTGACGCGGCTGCGGCCATTTTCGGCGCCGCGCTGCAACTCGAGCTGGTCGAGGGTTTCCCAGTCACCAAAGGTAACATAGGTCGGTTTGCGCTGCTCGATCATGTTGAGGATGGATGCCGAGCGAGTATCTAAGGGCTGGAGAACTTGCCCCGCGGCGAGGTCTTGCAGGAAGCAATCGGCGGATTCGATGGCGTCGGGTTTGTTGGTGCCGATGATGCCGGAGGGACCTCGTTTAATCCAGCCGACGACGTAATTGCCGGTCAGGCAGTGCTTGCCTTCATGTTTGGTGAGTACGCGGCCGTGCTGGTTGGGGATGGTACCCCAGCGCTCATAAAAGGGCACATCGGGCAGTGCCACGCCGCGATAGCCAACAGAGCGGAAGACCATATCGACCGGCAGAATCTCGTATTGATCGGTGGCACGTGGGCGCAGGCTGCCACGCTGGTCCCGGTGCAATTCGTTCTTGACGATTTTGATCGCCTCGACTTTATCGGCGCCGATGATCTCGGTGGGGGAAACCAGGAAGCGCATGATGATGCGGCGGGATTTGCCTAATGTGCCGCGCTCGACATAGGATTGCAGGATTTTGACATTACGGATGGCGGCGCGGTCTCTGCTCTGTTTGAGCTCGTCGGCGCTCAGCTCATCGAGGGAAGCCTCTTCACAGGTGACAACGATATCGGCATCTGCCATTTCTCCCAGTTCTTTGATTTCGGGATTGCTGAAGGCGGCTTGGGCTGGTCCGCGCCTGCCCAAGATGATGATCTCCTCGACTTCGCTTTTGCTAAGCGCATCCAGCGCATAATCGGCGATATCGGTTTGATAGAGTTCTTGGGGTGTGCGACCCAGGATACGGGCGACATCCATCGCCACATTGCCAACGCCGATGACGGCGACGCGCTTGATACCAGTCAGATCGAAGTCATAATCGTGATAATCTGGATGCCCGTTATACCAGCCGACAAATTCGGTGGCGGCGAAGCTGTTGGGCAGGTCTTCGCCCGGTATGCCGAGTTTCCTGTCGGTCTGGGCGCCGACCGCGTAAATGATGCCGTGGTAATGCTTGCTCAAATCGGAGCGGGTGATATCGCTGCCAAATTCGATATTGCCATAGAAACTGAAGCGCTCATGGGAGGCGATACGGCTGTAGAGCTTGGTGACGGATTTGATTTTGTCATGGTCTGGAGCGACACCGCCACGGACCAAGCCAAAGGGAGTTGGCAGGCGTTCATACATATCCACGTGAATCGGCGGATCATCTTGCTTTAACAGGTGGTCGGCAGCATAAAAGCCCGAGGGACCGGAGCCGATGATGGCTACCCGGACTTGTGATGTGAGATTGTTGGTATCAGTCATAGATCATCCGTCAGCATTTTGTATTGGTATCACCAAATCCTTGCGAAATGGAGTCAGGGAGACGAGCTCGCCATTGTCGTCGACGATGAAGAGGTCTTCTATGCGCAAGCCATATCCCCGTTCAGGATAATACAAACCGGGTTCAATGGTCAAGACATTACCGACTTGCAGGACATCGTCGCGCCTGTGATGGCTGAGGGATGGGCGTTCGTGAATATCGATGCCGACGCCATGCCCGAGGCTGTGCAGGTAACCTTCCATGGTGGAGGGATTGGAGCGGGTGGTGGGATGTCCCTTGCTCTCATAATAATCCAGCACGGCTTCTTGCATTAAGTGGGCGGGTTTGTTGAGACCAAAAGTCTCGATTGAGATATCGAAGGCTTCCATCACGGTGTCATAGATTTCTTGCACTTCCGGGGGCGCGTAGCCGATGCACCAGGTGCGGGTCATGTCATGGTGATAACCGCCGCCCAGCTCGCGCGGGAAGAGGTCGAAGACGATGGTCTGCCCCATTTGCAGGGGCATTTCGGATTCGCCGCGGCTATGGGGGAAGCCGGCGTCGCGCCCTTGGGCGAAGATCATGTTGGTATCTTCCAAGCCACGCTGCATCAATTCGCGCCGCACCAGGGTTTTGATATCGCCAATGGTGACTGGCTGCCCGTTGTCATCCAGCAGGAAGCCACCCTTTTGCCGCAGGGAGGCAATATAATCCCAGGCGATTGCCATGACATCGTTGCAGCGCTGCGCCACCGATTTGATACGGGCAATTTCTTCGGCATCTTTGGTCAACATGGCTGCTTCAATCACGGTGGTCTGCGCTTCCGCCACGAAGTCGTATTGTTCCAGTTCTTCGAGCAGGGTGTCATAGAGAGCGATTGTCTTGTTGATCTGCCAGGTGCCATAGAGGGCGACCCGTCCGGCGCTCAAACCAAGGCGGGTCAAGATATCAGACCAGAACAAGGCAGTGGCGCGGATGCTATCGTATTCGGTCTCTTTGAGGCAGTCATAAAAACCGAGTTCGACATCGGTCTGCACTTGCAAGCCGCTTTTTGCTGCCTCTTCCAATTCCATGCGATTGCAAACCAGCAGCGCCGCTTGGTCGCGCACTTTGAAGATCGCACCGTGGGTGATATGGGCGCCATTGCTGAGGTAATAACGCGCCGTGTTGAATTCTTCGCCACCGCTGACGATGATGGCGTCAAGGTCGCGCTGGGACATCAATCGGTCAAGATCGGCTTTCATAGTGGTTTTCCTCAGTTTATATGTCGCTGCCGCGCTTCCTTAGATGACAGCTTGCAGGGCAGCGAGCAAATCGGCTTCTTGCTCTGGCAATACTGTGCGCGGGTCAAGCAATAGGCAGCCAGCGGCGATGCGGGCGATCACCGGCGGATCCGAGTGACGCAGGGTCGCTTGCAATTGATGAGGCGCTTGGCTATCCAGGGCGAGCAAGGTTGTAGGCAGCGAGGCGCCGGGCAAGCTGCCACCGCCAATGGTTGATTGTCCACTGATTATCCTTCCGCCCAGTGTGGCAGACCAATGTTTCGCTACGCTGGTAATATCGTTAAGCGAGCGAGAAATCATTTGCCAGACGGGGATCTGCTGCAGGGCTTCCCCCCGTTGATAGTGCTGCAAAGTGGTGATCAAGGCGGCATAGGTGAGCTTGTCGCTGCGCAGAGCTCGAGCCAAGGGATGGCTTTTGAGCTGGGCGATAGCGGCGGTTTTTCCGATGATGATACCCGCTTGGGGTCCGCCGAGCAGCTTGTCCCCGCTGAAGCAGAGCAGGTCGACGCCAGCTTGGACGCTGTCTTGCACAGTTGGCTCGTGGTCCAAGCCAAACTGCTGGGTGTCGATCAAGGTTCCGCTGCCCAGGTCATCGACCATTAGTAAGCCATGTTGATGCGCCAGGGTTGTCAGCTCTGCCAACGATGGTTGTTGCACGAAGCCGATTTGTTTGAAGTTTGATGAATGGACACGGAGCAGCAGGGCGGTGCGTTCAGTGATAGCCGCTGCATAGTCGTCGATGCGGGTGCGGTTGGTGGTGCCGACTTCCACCAGGCGCGCCCCGCTCTCTTCCATGATAGCGGGGATACGAAAGCCGCCACCGATTTCTAGCAGTTGACCGCGGGAGATGATAACTTCACGATCTTGCGCCAGCGCGCGCAGAATCATGATCAAGGCGGAAGCGTTGTTGTTGACCACCAGGGCAGCTTCAGCGCCAGTCAGCTCGCGCAGGATTTGGCCAGCATGGACCAGGCGGCTGCCGCGTTTCCCGGATTGCAGGTCGAATTCCAGCGTGTTATAGGCGCCGGCGATCGCGGACATGGCTTCGCGCGCCGACTTTGATAGCAGGGCTCTACCCAGGTTGGTATGGATGATGACGCCGGTGGCGTTGATGACTGGGCGCAAGCTGGATTGCCGTTGGCGGCGCAAATGCTGCGAGATGCCAGTGATAAAGGCGGATTGACCGAGATCGACCTGTTGTGATTGCAGAATCGCCTCACGGGCATCAGCCAGGTTGAGGCGAATTGCCTCTAGCACCAGGCTGCGGTTGTATTCAGCGATCAGGTCTTGTATCGGGCTTTGCGCGAGCAGGGAATCGACGGATGGCAAGCTCCGCAATAGCGCTTGCTTATCGTTCATTTGCCAGCTCGCGGTTGCGCAAGAAGACTTCGATCACAACGAAGAGCGAGATCAGTATCAGGAAAATGGGCAAGGTGAGATAGCGCGGTATCATCAGCCAGGCGGAAATCACCACAATGATGCCGATCCAAACGCTGCGCCGAACTACCAAGCTGGTCAGTGGCGCCTTGTCAGAAGCCGGGGATAGATATTGTGTGATCAAGCGGACCAGCGGGATAGCGGAACCAGTCACCGCGATTTGCAGCAGGATAAAGAAAAGCCAGATTTCCGCACCGATCCGCGGGCGGGTGGTGATCACCAGATATGCCAGCCCAGCCCAACCGATGATAATCATCAGCAGCGCTGCCAACAGCAGCCCTCTTTTTTCGTTTGGGGAGCCAGAGGCGGTTAGATTATCGATAGTTTGTTGATGGGATTTTGAGCGATGGGTCAGCATGATTTTCACCCGTTACTGATCTGCCATGAGAGTGAGAAGTTTCCTGGACACCTATTTCAGTATAGCAGCAAATGTTTTATCGGTGGCTCAATCAGCGCAAAGATTGTCGATCCCATTTAGCCCAGAAGTTCCAGCATTGCTTGCGTTTCAAGTGAAGGTTTAACGCCGAGATCTTGCTTGAGCAGGCGCTCTAGCAGGGTGTATTGTTGTTGGGCGTCGGCGGTGCGGCCCAGATTGATATACATTTGCATAGCGCCGCGATGCAAATCTTCGCGCTGTGGGTCCTCTCTCAGCGCGCGGGCGTAAAAGCCCAGGGCTTCTTCCCATTTTCGCTGATCGCATTTTAGGCTTGCCATCCCGACCAGCGCGCCGATGTAAATCTCTTGCAGTTGTTGGCGGCGGGTTTCTACCCAGGGAAGGTCGATCGTATCCAGGAATGGTCCCTGATAAATATCGATGGCGCGGCAGTAAAGCGATTCCTGTTCGGCAGGGTCCTGCGATAGTCGGGCGGCTTCGATGGCTTGCTCAAAGTCGGCAACATCGTAATGGCGGACGAGCTTGGCGCTGGGCTTATAGTAGCCGGTTGAATAGGTGGTCAATTCATAATTCTTGCCATCGCCGACGGGCAGGGAAATGCACTCGGTGATTTTGCGTTTGGTCACACGGAAGACGTTGGTGGCTTCTTTGATCGGTAACTGAGACCAGAAGATTTCAAAGATCTGATCCCGGGTGACTTCGGGATTGTCTATGAGATAGAAGAAGAGGTTGCGTGGCAGGCGGCCATCCCAATTGTTGATCTCTTGCCCATTGGAGACAGCATGTCCGCTGCCAAAGGCGTAGATTTCCAATTGCGGCTTGGTCCCGTTGCCTTTGGTTAGGAGTAGGTCACTACTGCGGTGGGCGGTGCCGAGGATAGCCACATCGTCCTGGTTGACCCAGCTGATCCAGGGCGCGGAGTTGAGGAAGCGAGCATTGACCGCAATTTGCGCATTATCCGGCAGGTTATCCACCAGCGCGGCGATGAAATGGCAGAAGTCCTGGTCATGAGGAACGCGGTCGAGCTCATCAAGGTACAATACCGCCCTTTCCAGATTCAGCGCTGCGATATCGGCGGCAAGTGCCTCGCCCAGATCCGCCGGGGCACCAGCTGGCAAAGCGCCCGCAAGTCGCGCGCCGAAGCCCTCGGCAATTAGGGGAATCTCTTCCAGCAATCCGCTGAGCCAGCCCGCCAAGTTTTTGCACTGCTCAGGAATGCGATAGTAGAGCAAACCTTCCCCAAAATCAGTGAGAAGATAGCTGAGGAATACATTGCGATAATGCGCCCGCGGGTAGAGAAGAATGATCTTTTTACCCGCCGAGGCCGCTCTGAATGAGCCGAACAGTTCATCTGTGATTTTATGAGGCAGCATTTAGATACCTTTCAGCTATGCTTCAAGCTGGGATGAAAATATGTAGCACGCTATCTTAGCATTTAATAACTTCGCTGATAATAGCCGCGAAAATATGTTATCACAGTTTATCATGCGGAACAGATAATAACAGTCTAGTCTCAGGGAAAAACAAAACTGTCATTTTTGAGCGTATTGTTTAATGGACCAGCCGGCTTTTGCTGTGTCTTAGGATTCCTCAATAGTGATTGTCGTGATCTGGTCGGGGGTGATGCCGCGATTGGGGCGTTGCGGATCGATACGCTGCAGGGCGTTGAGCACTTGCAGGCTCTCCTCATCGGCAACACAACCAAACACAGCGTGGTTTCCATTGAGATGAGGCGTTGGCACGAAGGTGATGAAGAATTGCGAGCCATTGGTATTGGGTCCGGCGTTTGCCATGCTGAGCGTGCCGGGGGCATCGTGCGGGATGCGCAGGGCTGATGGTTCGTCATCCCAGCGATAGCCGGGACCGCCGCGGCCGCTGCCGGTGGGGTCGCCACCTTGTGCCATGAAGCCATCCAGAACACGGTGGAAAATCACGCCGTTGTAGAAGCCATCGCGAGCGAGAAAGACGAAATTATTGACGGTGATGGGAGCGCGATCGGCGAAGAGATCGATCTCGATCATGCCTTTGCTGGTCTCCATTTTGGCGCGGTAGGTTTTCTTGGGGTCGATTTGCATGGCGGGTGGGCTAGTGTATTGTTTTGGCACGAGAGGCTCCTTATCGAATGAGTAGCAATAGGGCGGAAGGGTAGCAGAGAAATTGCCGCGGAGGTAGTGTCGATGAGTTAGATATAAACAAAACTCCAAAACAGCATTACAAACTAATGTGATAGAATTGGACAGGTACAATCGCATTACCTTCGCTTTTTCGCGACCATAATCTTATTGTCCAGGAGAATGACTTTATGTCATCATCGCCATTGAAGATTTTTATCAATTATCGAAGAGATGATCGGCCCAAAATCGTCAAATCAATCCGTGACGGATTTGTCCTTCGATATAGGGAAGACAATGTCTTTATGGATCTCGATATACCCAATTTCAGCAGCTTTCCAGATCACTTAAAAGAGAAAGTGAAAGAAGCAGATGTCCTTGTAGCATTCATAGGTCCGCGGTGGCTCGATTTACTCAATGACAGAGCCGGTCGCGACGAACCAGACTACTTAGTAGACGAGATCGCACAGGCATTATGTCAACGTCACACAATGGTAGCTACCATATGTATTGGTGGTGCAGATATCCCGCGCAAATCCGACCTTCCTGAGAACATACAAGATATGCTTGAGTATCAAATACCTCACTTTCAAAATGACGAAGAAAATTTTCTAGGTAACATTTCCAAAGTAATGAATGATATAGAAAAAGAGTTGGAAAGACGCGGTTTCCAAACTGAACGTTCGAGGGACCTTGGTGAAGTTTTATCTATGCCGTTTGATGACCTCGAGAATTACATTTTCAATCTGTTAGAAGCAGAAAAAACATTGCGGATAGAGAAACACCTTGGAGAGTTCCCTGGCTATTTTCTTGGCAAAATATCCGAAATCGACGATGTGCCAAATGATGAAATTAGCGCATTTACAGTTTTTGGCTTAGTTTTCATAAAATATAATCAATTCGAGCTTTATCAGAAATATCTACGGTCACTACAAGACATTTTTGATGAGGTTTCCAAACGGAACCCATTTCGAAATAACATCGAGCGGAAAATTTGGTATGAGATTCTGCGAATGCTCTATCTTCTAGGAGCCATGATAGTCTCCGAGAAAAAGTTTGAATGGCTTTCAAACTTAATCAAATATCAAGTAGAACGGAAACCAGAGCCATTTTTCTGGGTGAAATACATGCAAATCAGCGGATTACCAATAGGGAATCTAAACAGATTGATCGCGTTCATGGTTGATGAAATTGCTTCCTCAACCGACAGCAGGTACTTTTTCCAACAATTTCTTAATGAAGAGGGGATTATAGATAAATTGTGTCAATTTGACTTCTTACACTGTCTCATTGACAGCGGCGCCGCTTTCAGTGAAAACAAAAACTTTATAGCTTGGCCATATTTCCGCTTATACCATCTGGATCGCATTGTGCCCATTATGGATCGCATGATCAATCAAACACAACTAAGACACAAGTTGCTAGGTTCAAAGTTCACCGATGAACAGCTCGCGACTACTTTTGCAGAATGTGTTAGTCATTCAATGCGGGTATATGGCCCTTTTACAATATGGCGGGACAGGATGCCAGATACAATCTCCCGGTTCTTAGAGGCGAATCCAACGAAGGAAGTGAAAGCGGTCTTGCGCTACAAATGATTCTTTCCCAGCACATGCTAGAATCTTAACGTCCTCATACTTTTCAAGGACACCAGCCATGCCAGAAATAGCCGAACTTTTCCACACAATGAGCTACGGACCCGCGCCAGAATCCGATGCGGCGGCCGTCGCCTGGCTCGATACCCATGGGCGGCAATTCGAGCTCTTCATCAACAACAGCTGGGTAGCACCCAGCGAGGGTAGATACTTGACCGTGTCGAACCCAGCTCGCTCGGAAACTTTGGCGCGGACTGCCAGCGCCTCGGCAACTGACATCGACCTGGCCGTCGAGGCAGCGCGAGTAGCTTATCAAAGTTGGAGCGGGTTGAAGCCGCATCAACGAGCGCGGCATTTGTATGCGATCGCCCGCAACATTCAAAAGCACGCGCGCTTGCTGGCGGTGGTGGAAAGCCTGGACAATGGCAAGCCGATCCGCGAAGCCCGCGATATTGATATTCCGCTGGTGGCGCGGCACTTCTATCATCACGCCGGTTGGGCGCAGTTGCTGGATAGCGAGCTGCGCGACTATCGTTCGCTGGGTGTGGTTGGACAGGTGATCCCCTGGAATTTTCCGCTGCTGATGCTGGCTTGGAAGATCGCCCCGGCTATCGCCATGGGTAATACGGTGGTGATCAAGCCGGCGCCTTATACGCCATTGAGCGCATTTCTCTTCGCCGAGGTGATCGCCGAAGCTGGTTTGCCGCCAGGGGTGGTCAACATCGTGACCGGTGGAGACGAAGCGGGGGCGGCATTGGTGGCGCATGAAGGCCTGGACAAGGTCGCCTTCACTGGTTCCACGGCGGTCGGGCGGCTCATCCGGCAAGCCACAGCGGGTTCGGGTATCAAGCTAACGCTGGAATTAGGCGGGAAGTCGCCTTTTATTGTCTTCGATGATGCTGACCTGGATGGCGCGCTTGAGGGTTTGGTCGATGCGATCTTTTTCAACCAGGGCGAGGTCTGCTGTGCGGGATCGCGATTGTTGGTGCAGGAGAATATCGCTGAGGAGTTTATCGCCCGGCTGAAGTGGCGCATGTCTTGTTTGCGCTTGGGAGATGCCTTGGACAAGGGGATTGATATCGGCGCGGTGGTCGATCCGGTGCAATATGAGGCGATTGACAAATGGGTGCAGCGCGGCATCAGCGAAGGCGCGGATGTATATCAGCCGCCAGTCGATTTGCCAGCCGAGGGTTGCTATTATCCGCCCACCCTGTTGACCAAGCTGGAAGGGAGCGCGGCAGCAGCGCAGGAAGAGATTTTTGGTCCGGTATTGGTGGCGATGAGCTTCCGCACCCCTGAAGAAGCGATTGAATTGGCGAACAACACACGCTATGGCTTGGCGGCGTCGATCTGGAGCGAGAATATCAGCTTGGCGCTGGAGACGGCGCGGGAGGTCAAAGCGGGCAGCATCTGGATCAACAGCACTAATCTTTTTGATGCAGCAGCTGGTTTTGGCGGCTATCGGGAGAGTGGTTATGGGCGTGAAGGCGGCAAAGAGGGTTTGTTCGCTTATCTGCGTCCAGGCTGGCAATCACGCGGGCGACCGGAATTGGGCGAGGCGCCGGCGACCTGGGGCGCGCATATCCCGCCGGTGCCACTGAAATTGGGTGAGGCGCAGCGTGGGACCAAGTTGGATCGCAGCCCCAAGCTCTATATCGGTGGCGCGCAGAAACGTCCCGATGGCAATTATACGCGGTCCGTGCTTTCCCCTTCGGGCACGCTGGTGGGGCAAGTTGGCGATGGCAACCGCAAGGATGTACGCAATGCAGTGGAAGCTGCCCGCAAAGCGAAGAACTGGGCATATTATGCGCCGCATAATCGGGCACAGATCTTGTATTACATCGCCGAGAATCTATCGGCACGGCGCGAAGAATTTGCCCGGCGTATCAGCGAGATGACTGATGAGCCGCTCGAAAGCGCCGGCATGGAAGTGGATGCTACCATTGAGCGGCTGTTTCACTGGGCAGCATTGGCTGACAAAGCCGGCGGCAGCGTGCAGGAGACGGTCATTCGCGGTTTGGTGGCTGCTGTCCATGAGCCAGTTGGCGTCATCGGCATTGCCTGCCCGGATGCGCCCGCCCTGCTCGCTTTTGTGTCGCTGGTGGCCGCCGCTATCTCTCGCGGAAATACGGTGGTCTGCATTCCCTCGCCGCTTTATCCGCTTAGCGCGACCGATCTTTATCAGGTCTTGGACACATCGGATTTGCCGGGTGGTGTGGTCAATATTATCAGCGGCGATCGCGATCATCTGGTCAAGACGCTGGTCGAGCATGACGATGTGGACAGCTTGTGGTATTTCGGCGATGCGGAAGGCAGCCGACAAGTGGAGCTGCGCTCGATACACAATATCAAGCGCACCTGGGTCAATTGTGGGCGAGCACGGGATTGGTATGACCCGCAGCAAGGCGCTGGCGCCGAGTTCATGCAAGAGTCGATTCAGGTGAAAAATATCTGGGTGCCGACCGGCGCTTAAGCCAGGGACTCCAGCAAATCCAAGAGTGTATGTAACATCAGGTTGCCGCCATTGATGCAATCGCTGTCCTTAGTGAATTCATTGGGATTGTGGCTGATGCCTTTGACGGATGGGACGAAATACATGGCTGAGGGCGCGATGCTCGCCAGATTCTGGGTATCGTGGCCCGCGAAGCTCAAGAGGCGCTGGTGGGACAAGCCCAGCTGATCGGCTGCCCGTTCGATGGCGCTCATGACCGTTTCGCTCATCAAAGCGGGATGAACGGCTGGCGCTGGCTGATAGTGGACCTCGAGATCAAACTCGGCGGCCGATTCTTCCAGCAGACGGATCAGATCTGCTTGCATGCAATCCATCTCTTCTTGTGAGCCGTGGCGGAATTCCAGCGCGCAATAGACTTTGGCTGGCACGATATTAAAAGCGCCGGGCTCAGCATTGATGATGCCGACATTGCAGACGCCGGGGCTATAGTTGTCCATGATATGTTGGCGGGCACGGAGCAGAAATTGTGCCGCCCCCCAGAGCGCGTCGCGGCGCAGCTCCATCGGTTTGGTGCCGGAATGAGCGGCTTCCCCGCTAAAAGTCACGTGCAGCGAGCGAATGCCGACGATGGCGTTGACGACACCGATATCGATGCCGGCGTTTTCCAAGCGGGTGCCTTGTTCGATATGCAGCTCGACCCAAGCCAGCACATCATCTCTGCGGGCTGCCAACATGGATTCGCGAGTGATGCCAATAGCATCCAGGCGGGCGGTCAAGGCATCAGCATCGAGCTTACAATGGACGAAATCCTCCGCGATCAATTGCCCAACCAAGGCTTGGCTGCCCATCAAAGCCATGATGGCGCTTTCTTCATCAGTGAAGTTGATGGCTTCCAGCGTGACGGCTGGCTTAATCCCATTTTCCTTGAGCGTCCGCAGCGCCTCCAAAACGACCAAGACACCCAGAGCGCCATCGTAGCGACCGCCGTTGGGGACGCTATCCAGATGCGAGCCGGCCAGAATGCGTTTTTTGCTGGGTGGGTCGCTGTAGAAGATGGCGGACTGATTGCCGGCGCCGTCCATGGCATAAGCGAGCCCGGCTTCCGTCACTTTGCGCTTAAACCAGGAGCGGGCTTCGATATCGGCGGCGGTCAAGGCTGAGCGAGAGACACCACCATCGGCTGTGGCGCCGATTTTTGCCAGTTCTTGCAGGTCGTTGAGCAGACGATTTTGATTGATTGTGAGCATTGTTCTGTTCCTGTTTCAAGTGATTTGTGCTTAGCTTAGCGTATTTGGGACGTTTAGCAAAGCGCCCTGCCCTGCTCAATCGTGATTGCGCCCTACCGCCATGGACTTGCTGCACTATAATAAGCGGGGAGCAGTCTACCTAGTTAAGGAAAAATCGTATGAAACTTTACTCATGGAATGTCAACGGTATCCGCGCCGCCCAGCGAAAGGGCTTTCTCGATTGGTTGCATGCGGAGCAACCAGATGTGCTGGCGGTTCAGGAGACCAAAGCGCATCCCGAACAGCTCACGGCTGCATTGCGAGAGCCGGAAGGGTATCACACTTGGTGGGTCAGCGCCGAACGCAAGGGCTATAGCGGGGTCGCTTTGTTCAGCAAGACCGAGCCACAGGAGATCAAGCTCGGTTTGGGGATTGAAAAATTCGATAGCGAAGGGCGCACCATCGTCGCCGATTATGGAGACTTTACGCTGATTACGACTTACCTACCCAATGGCAAAGCCAGCGAGGAGCGCCTGCGTTACAAGATGGAATACAAAGATGTCTTTCTGGATTATGCCAATCGCTTGCGAGCGGCGGGCAAAGCGGTGGTCTTTTGTGGGGATATCAACACGGCGCACAACGAGATTGATCTGACGCATCCCAAGCCGAATTCCAAGTATTCGGGTTTCCTGCGGGAAGAGCGCGACTGGATGGACAAGGTGGTGGAACAAGGTTATATCGATAGCTACCGGCACCTGAATCCGGAGCAAGAAGGCGCTTATTCCTGGTGGTCGCTGCGCAGCGGCGCGCGGCAGAAGAATGTCGGCTGGCGGATTGATTATTTCTTCATTTCGCCCGATCTGCTGGACAAGATGGTGACGGCGGAGATCCACCCCGATGTGATGGGCAGCGACCATTGTCCGATCAGTTTGACGCTGGATGTGTAGATGCGGCGGCGGGAGCGAGGCGGCTGATCTGCACTCAGTTTAGTTCACACAAGCTTCGCATGAATAATCTAAAGTTAAGTAGCAAATCAGCAAAGTAAGTAATAACGCGACGATACACCATCCAGGGTGATTGTGCCAGAGATCGTTTAATTTGTCTTCGAGCTTCATTTTCCAGCTGGTCTCCGTGGTTGTTGCTTCGCCGCGGGTCGCGGAATCCACTTCACGATATTGTGCCAGAGCACGCATCCCATAATGATTGGACGCCAAAGTTTTAGGGCTGGTTCTTGGTTGGCGCTTACTGCTGATGGGGCGTTCAACTTTGGCGGGCGCTGGGCGCGGCGCTCGCAAGATATCTCCCAGGCGAGTTGCCGTTTCCGTTGTGGCAAGGTGTTGCGACGTCAGGTAGCAGCTGTTATAGGCGTTAATTTGTAGTATCGATCTTTGTAATTCTTGCAACTGATAGGGATCCAGTTGCAGCCATTCGCTGCTGAGCAACGCTTGATGCTGGTCGTACAATTCGGATTGGCTGGCTTGCAGATTGTCAGTTTGGAGGATGGAGAGCAACTCGATGCCAAAGTTACCATCCGCTTCCGCCAGTACCGATTGGAGGAAAGCGGCCGGGTGAGTTGTGCCTTCGATGCGGTAATCGCCATTGTCAACATCACGAATGACGCAGATATAGCCGGCTGGGGCTGCCAGCTGTGGTAACTGCGCATATTCTTTGGGCGGCAAACTCTTCAAGATGCCCTACTCCAGGTTATGGTATTGCTATCTTTTTCTGTCATTATCATACCAGAGAATAGTGGGAGACTCTTTGCTTAACGGTTGTGCGCCCAGGGCAATGGCATCAAAGTCCATTATCTCCACTATAATAAAAAGATGGACATCAATCGCTTGATCCGTGATAGTTTCCAGGATGCGCTCAAGTCCTTGGTGATGGGCACATCGCCGGCTGCTTTGATTCGGGCGCGGGAACGTGTATTTATCAAGGCGCTGGCTGAACAGTTGCAAGCGGCGCATGATGGTGAGGGCATCCGAGTTTTGTCGGCATATGAGCGGGGCAATGTCGCTGATTTCGGGACGGAGCGATTGCTCTTTGATATCTCTGTTTGTCGGGTCGCGCTTGGCAAAACAGCCGAACGCAGGCCGGAGGAATTTTTTTACTTAGCGGAGGTACTGTGTCAAATCGAAATCAACTTCTCGCGGGATTGGCGGGAAGCCATCTTCGCCATCAATCGCTTGAATAGCGGGCAAGCGGCGCAGAAACTCCTGCTGCTAGCGCGGGATAACAGCGGCGATAACTTGCTGGAGACGCTCAAAGTGCCTTTTGCGGCTGGGGGCGGGTCTGCCTGGTTGGCGCTGGTACCGCATCCTGCCGATTGGGGTGATGATGAGCTTGGAATCGACATTTGGCAGCTGGTCGATGATGCCTGGCAGGCGGTCGAATAAGATCATTTGATTGTGTCGTCTTTGATCAACCGGAATGGAATCAAGACAACATGAATGACGCTTCGCCAGTGCGTTTCAAAAAAAGGAGAGGTTATGCTTAATATCAATCTCTTGCTGGCTCTGCTGTTTATGTTGCTGGGTTGGTTCAATCTGCTGCCAGACGCGGTTCCCTCGATTGAGCGCGCCTGGCTCAAAGTTGATACGGTCAGCTTTACACTGGGCGGGGAAGCCAGCGGCGAGTGGAATTTGGAGATCGTGGGCAAATACAGCGATATCTGTGGGCTCGAGCTACACAAGGAGTTGGCGCGTTATCCAGAAAACATCGATATCCAGCTCTATCACGAGGGTATTCCCAATTCCACTTGCGCCAGCGAAGAAGCCTTTAATATCAGCTTAACCCTGACTGCCGAGATGACCGATGGACAGCCGCGGTTTTTGATCATCAACGATCAAGCCTGGGCAATCCCCTATGACGGTATCACCGATGGAGAGGGCTTCGAGGAATTGCTTTTGCTGTCGGCGCATATCGATGAAGCGGAGCTGCAAATGGTCGATGGGGCAACTGAGCGCCAGGAGTTGCGGATCCGCGGCAGTCAGGCAGTGGGCTGTGATTTGGCGGTGATCTATTCTCGGCGGGAGAGCGAAGAGGGCACCCTCATTGGGGTGTTTAATGCCATAGCGGCAGATGCCTTTTGCCCAGATATGCTGGTTGAAATTGATGAGACCATCGGCTTGCCTGCGACGGAATTGCCCGCTGATGCGTTATTGAGAGTGAATAACGCAATTATCAATCAACTGGGGATGCCGAATATGAGCCAAATCGATAAGGTCTTGACCAATATACACAGTGTAGATGTCCGAATCTTGGAAATTGCTCCACCAAGAATCCTGCTCGATGTGAGTGGCGAGCATCCTGATGGCTGTGATTATCCGGTGCAGGTCAGCCAATCGCGGGAGGGCAACACTGTCACTGTCGAAGTGTATCGCGAGCTGCCGGCCGATGTCTTTTGCCCGATGATCTTGAAGCCATACCAGGACACCATTTCGCTGGATGGCAGATTCGAGGGAGGCAGATACACCATCAATGTCAACACACATAGCCAGAGCGTAGACATCTCGTAGATCTCGTAAATACCAAAGGAGAAGATCATGCGAACGCGAGTCTTGGTTCTATTGGCGATTTTGTGTTTTGGAGGTTTTTTGATGGCAGGGGCGCAGGAAAGCAGCGAACAGCTCTTCGTGACCGTTTACAACGAAGGCAGCGCCTTGATCCGCGAGCAGCGCCGGTTGGCTTTGGACGAGGGGATTAACGACATCCAACTCGGCAATATTGCCGAGACGATCGACCCGGCATCAGTCAGCTTGCGGTCAGTGAGCCAGCCTGGTGGCGTGACCCTGCTGGAGCAGCATTATGTTCATGGGCGCGTCAATTCGGAGTTGCTCTTAGCGCGTCAGCGTGGCGAGACTATCAGCATTACCACTGGAGATGGCACAGTTTACACTGGCGAACTGGTCATAGCCCAGGGCAGAGAGGCGATTTTGCGCCTGAGCGATGATGAGATTGTCCTGGTGAATTTGGATAATGTGCGGGATATTCGTTTTCCCGGGCAATCCGATACCTTGGTGACAGAGCCGGGCTTGCGCTGGCTGTTGCAGAGCGCGATCGCTGGGGAGCAAGATCTAGAGCTGAGCTACCTGGCTCGGGGCATGAATTGGACGGCGGATTATAATCTGCTGCTGAATCGCGATGAGACAGCGCTGGATCTGACCAGCTGGGTGACGCTAGACAACCATAGCGGGAAAGCGTTTGAGAATGCCCGGTTGAAGTTGGTGGCTGGACAGATCAATCGGGTTCAGCCGGAACCTGTGTTTGCTCAGACACGGATGCTGGCAATGGACGCCGCTGTGGAAGAAAGTGCGCCGGCGGAACAACGTGAGCTCTTTGAATATAAGCTCTATGACATGGCGCGGTCCCTTTCCATCAGCAGCGGCGAGAGCAAGCAGATCGAATTCCTGAGCGCCAGCAGCGTTGTAGCGAGCAGCTCGTTCATCTTTGATAGCTCGCCGGAATTCGGCGCTTATTATTCGCCGATCGATTATCCCGAGGGTTTTGGCGCGGGCGGGGGCGATGTGCTCACTTGGCTGGAATTCAATACTGGTGAGGAGAGCGGCTTGGGCATGGCTCTGCCGGCTGGGAGGGTTCGTGTCTATCAGGCTGATGTGGATGGCGCGCTTTTGTTGATCGGCGAGGACCGCCTGGAACACAGAGCCGAAGGTGAGGATGTGCGAATCTTGCTGGGCAAAGCTTTTGATTTGGCGGGAGAACGGGTGCAGACCGAATTCGAAACTGTCTCGCGCAGGGTGGTGCGGGAGAGTTTTGAGATCCGCCTCCGCAATCACAAAGAAGATGAGACAGTGGAAATCCGCGTGCCAGAGCGGCTCTATCGTTGGAGCGATTGGCAAATTATCGAGAGTTCCGCGGATTTCGAGAAGCTGGACGCCTCCACTATCGAGTTTCGTGTCGCCATCGAAGCGGGCGCCGAGGCAATGTTGAACTACACAGTGGAGTACAATTTCCCGCGCAATTGGTAGTGTGATGGTGCTGCCTTTGGTCAGTCAGGTGTTTCGCAGAGGCCGAAGCTGTTTTTCATAAAAGCCTGGTGCGAATCAAAAGCTTGCTCATCATCGGGATCCCAAAGCTGCTGGTAGCTGCCATCGCTGTTGAGCACCCAGGAGTTTTTGACATCGCAGAGGTCGGTTTGCAGGATGCGCAGCACACGCCACTGGATGCGCGGATCGAGCACTGGAAAGACAACTTCCACGCGATTGAGCAGGTTGCGTCGCATCAGGTCGGCACTGCCCATGTAGACTTGTTGATGTTGCGGGGCGTTGCGGAAGTAGTAGATGCGGCTATGTTCCAGGTAGCGCCCGACGATGCTTTTCACGGTGATATTCTCGCTCAAGCCGGGCAAGCCCGGGCGTAAACAGCAGAGCCCGCGCACAATCAAGTCGGTTTTGACGCCAGCTTGTGAAGCTTGATAGAGCTTTTGAATGACGCGATCTTCCTCCAGCTGGTTCATCTTGAAAATCAGCCGGGCGTCCTTGCCAAGATGCGCGGCTTCAATTTCCCTGTCGATCAGCTCGAGTAGCAATTCTTGCAAGTATTCTGGCGCCACCAGCAAGCGGTTGTAGTTGGTATCGGGGGCGTAACCGGTGAGGCGGTTGAAGAGGCGAGAGGCGTCATCGGCAATTTCTTCGTTGCAGGTGAACAAGCCAACATCGGCATAGAGGCGCGCGGTGGAAGCGTTGTAGTTGCCGGTGCCGAGGTGAATATAGCGACGCAGCCCATCTGCTTCGCGGCGGACGACCAGGGAAACCTTTGCATGGGTCTTGACGGGCAGTTCTTCGACGCCGTAGATGACATGCACACCTTTCTTTTCCAGCGCTGTCACCCATTCCAAGTTGTTCTCTTCGTCAAAGCGGGCTTTAAGCTCGACCAGGGCGGTAACTTGTTTTTCGTTGTCACGCGCTTCCATCAAGGCATCGACCACTGGCGAATTTTTGCCCACCCGGTAGAGCGTGGTTTTGATCGCCAGAACAGCGGGGTCACGGGCGGCTCGCTTGAAAAAGTCTTCAACCGGGGCGAAGGAATCGTAGGGATGATGCACGATAATGTCTTGCTTGCGGATCACCTCATAATAATCTGAGGATTGGGCGAAGGGCGCTGGCAGGCGCGGGACATAAGGCGGATATTTCAAATCCGGGCGGTCGATTCGCAGCAGTTCAAACAGGTCGGAGGAACCTAGCTTCCCATCGATTTGAAAGACTTCGTCGGTGGATTCAACTTTGAGGGAATCGGTCAGCCGCTTGAGCATGCGCTGGCTGATGCCTTGTGGCACGCTTAGGCGCACCACCGAGCCGAAGCGCCGTTCGCGCACGCCTTGCTCGATGATCGATTTGACATCCAGCAGGTCTTCGTCTTGTTCGTGTTCGTAGTCAATATCGGCATTGCGCAGGATCCTGAAGGGGAAAGCCTCCCTAATTTGCATGCCGGGGAAAAGGTCAGAGAGATAATCAGCGATGACGTCTTCTATCCAGAGAAAATGGTAACCGTGATGATTTTTCCCGGTGTACTGTGACAGTATGGTTTCCAAGCGGACAATGCGCGGGAGCATATCGACAGGGACCTTGACCCGGGCGAAGTCAGTATTATGGTGCATTTCGTCATTATGGCGCTCCAAGTAGACACCGAGGTTGAGGCTGAGGCTGGAGATAAAGGGGAAAGGGCGGGCATGGTCTACTGCGAGCGGCGTCAAGAGGGGGTAAACTTCGGTCTGGAAATAATAGGTTATGGCATCGCGTTGATTTTGATTGAGTTGGCTGGTGGTGATGAAATAGATACCTTCGCGCTCCAGCAATTCAAATACTTCGCGGCGGAGGCGGCGTTGGCGGGCGATTAATGTGGAGACTTCTTCGTGGATTTGGTGCAGCAATTGCATGGCGGTGATGCCATCGGGGCGGGTCTTGGGGTTGTTCAGATGCAGTTTTTGAAAGTAGGAGCCGACGCGAACCATGTAGAATTCATCGAGGTTGTTGCCGACGATGGCGATGAATCTCACCCGTTCCAGCAAGGGGGTGGATTCATCTTCCGCTAATGCCAAGACCCGCTTTTGAAAGTCTATGGTACTCAGTTCGCGATTGATGAAATTGTCGGGATTGAGTTCCGGTATCTGAGTCTTTGGGATGTCGCCCATAACAATCGTTCGCTTTCGCAAAGGTGCAACTCAACTGTAATAATGATACTTTAAGATTGGCGGAAATGCGACAAATTTGGAGGAGGGCTGCAACTGTTGGGCGGGATATCGCGTATAATTAGCAGAATATGAGGGAAAGAGGCGATTAGAGATGAACTTCAAAATCGGTATTGGCATCATTATTGTGGTGTTGATTGGATTGCTGATATTGCCGGGCATGCTGGGCAAGTTGATTGGCTTGGTGGTTTCGCTGCTGGTTTGGGGCGCGAGTGGCTATTTCGCGGGCCAGTTGTTGCGTGGTGAGGGTTATGGCTTGCTGGGCAATATTTTGCTGGGCATCGTCGGTGGCTTTGTGGGTTCGCTGCTGGTGACGATTTTTGGCATCACCGGTTTGGTCAAGTTGCCGTTTTTCGGCGGCATCCTGGTGGGTGTGCTGGGTTCGGTAGTTGTGGTGGTGGCTGCTGGCCTGCTGGGCAACGAGGCGGAAGAGTAGTTACAGGTTCCCTTGGTTGACCCAGGTTTGGAATTGCGCCAAGGCGAAACTAAAAACCCACCACAGGGGCACCGAGAAAGCATTTGAGCAGCATATTCGCTTACCTTTGTCGAATAAGAAAACGTATTTAGATAACTAAGAGCTAGCACTTTCCCTTTTTTTGGCTGCTTGTTCTGCCAGCATTTTGATCCGGCATGGTTGAGTTGCCGGGCGGCACTTTCCTCTCGTCTTGACTGACAATCCCTTCTACAATCAAGCCCGTGCCAGGGTCTTTCATCGATCTTCCTTCTTATTGCACGGTCTCTGCCGACTAGCTGCTGGCTTAGCCAGGCTGCTATGATTTCTCCATTTTAGGATTTTTGAAGCGATTGCCTTGAAGCCAGAATTCAAAAACTGCTATTTTCTAGGTATACTTGCGTGTTATAGTGAAAAGCGCTAATTGTAGTGTGGCGAAGGGGATTTTATGGCGTCACCCACAAAAGAGATGCTCCTCGATTGGTATCGGCAGATGGTACTGATCCGGGCATTTGAAGAGACTTGTCATCAGCTCTATCAAGAGAAGCGCATCACCGGCGTTTATATGCACCTGTATAGCGGTCACGAAGCCAGCGGTGTTGGCTCGATGGGGGCATTGCGGGAGAGCGACCATGTGATCACGGCCTATCGCGATCATGGTATTGCGCTGATCTTGGGCATGGACCCCAAAGCGCTAATGGCGGAGATGATGGGCAAGAAGACCGGTTCCAGCGGGGGCAAGGGCGGCAGCATGCACTTGGCTTCGGCGGCGCACAATTTCTGGGGCGGTTATGCCATTGTAGGCGGGCATTTGCCGTTGGCGGCTGGTATTGCGCTTGAATCGCGCTATAGAGGCAAAGATGATGTGACCATGACCTATGTCGGCGATGGCGCGACCAATAATGGCTATTTTCATGAGGCGCTGAATATGAGCGCGATTTGGGATTTGCCGGTGATCTGGATCATCGAAAACAATGGCTATGGCATGGGCACCGAGGTCGAGCGAGCCAGCGGGCAGGTTGAATTGCATCGCAAGGCGGAAGCTTATGGCATCAAGAGCTTCGGGCGGGTCGATGCGCAGAACGCGCTGGAAGTCTACGCGGTCGCTTCAAAAGCGGTGGAATATGCCCGGCGGGAGGGACCCGCGGTGATTGAGCATGTGACCTATCGCTATCGCGGACATGGCGTTTCAGACAAGCAGTATGATGCGCGCGAGGATATGTCGGCAGAGTTGAAAGAATGGATGGAAACTCGCGAGCCGATCAAGATCTTGCGCGATTGCATCGAATCTCAATACGACGATGTCGGCGATATTCTGGCGGGTCACGAAGCTGAGGCGGCACGTATTGTGGAAGAGGCGGTCGATTTTGCCGAAGCGAGCGAGCTCCCGAAGAGCTACCAGGAGCTGCGGCAGAATACTTATGTCGCTTCTGAGGCGGTGTATAAAACTGGGGAGAGCGTCGGGGCTGGCATCGATTGAGCGGCGGGATGGGAATAGCTCGCGGGATACCAGCGCGATATCAGTCAAGGACTTTAGCGAGACACAGCGAATAAGGTAGGGACGATGGCAGCGAGAAATGTCCCCATGCGGGAAGCGATCCGCAGGGCACTACAGGAAGAAATGCGCCGTGACGAGAATGTCTTTGTCATGGGCGAAGAAGTGGCATATTGGCAGGGTACGCACCGGGTCACGCGGGGCTTCCTGGAGGAATTTGGGGAGCGGCGCGTCCGCGATACACCGATTAGCGAGATGGCGATTGGCGGTGTGGCGGTGGGCGCGGCGATGGCTGGCTTAAGACCCGTGGCGGAGTTCATGACAATTAACTTCGCTTTTCTGGCATTGGACGCCATCGTCAATCATGCGGCGAAAGTGCGCTACTTTTTTGATGGCATGTTCAAGGTGCCACTGGTTTATCGCGCGGCGAGCGGCTGGGGAAATCAAGCGACGGCTTCTCATTCGCATGCGCCAGAGCCGATCTTCGCGCATTTTCCCGGCCTATATGTCGGTTGCCCTTCCAACGCCATGGATGCTTATGGCATGTTGAAGACAGCTATCCGCGATGACAATCCAGTGCTGTTCAGCGAGAGCATCGCGCTTTACCCCAAGCCGGGACCTGTGCCAGACGAGGAAGATCAAGAGTATCTGATTCCCATTGGCAAGGGCGATATCAAGCGCGAGGGCGCGGATGTCACCTTGGTGGCTTATGCTCGCGGGGTTGATTGGGCGTTGCAGACAGCGCGGGAATTAGCGCGCGATGGTATCGAAGCGGAAGTGGTGGACCTGCGCTGGTTGCGGCCCCTGGATATGGATTTGGTTTATGAGAGCTTCAAGAAGACCAACCGCTGCGTGATTGTGGAAGAGTCGCTGCCGATGTATAGCTTCGGTAGCGAGATCGCCGCTTTGTTGCAAGAGCATATGTTCGATTATATGGACGCGCCCATCAAGCGAGTCACCGCCGAGGATGTTCCCCTACCCTATTCAAAAGAGATCGAATTGCTGGCGCTGCCTAATGCCCAAAAGGTAGTTAGCGCGGTCAAGGAGATTGTTTAAATGGCACATGAAGTCAAGCTCATGATGGATGGCTTGCTGATCAACTGGCTCAAGGAGATTGGCGATACTGTCAGCGCGGGCGATATCATCGCAGAATTTGAGGCGGACAAGGCGACGGTAGAGGTTGAAGCGGGCAGCGCTGGCGAATTGCTGGAATTGCGAGCTGAGCCGGGTGATGAAATCGGCGAAGGCTCTGTGATCGCGGTCATTGGCGCTGGTGGTGAAAGCATCGAGAGTGAAAGCGACGCTGAGAGCGAAACACCGGCTGAAGTTGAGGCGCCGGAGACCAGCAGCAGCAATGGCAAGAGCATGGCGGATGATAGCCGCATCAAAGCCTCTCCGTTGGCGCGTCGGATTGCCGCGGACAAGGGCATTGACCTCAGCCGAGTCTCGGGGACGGGACCTGGCGGGCGGATTGTAAAAGCCGATGTGGAGAATTGGACCCCCACAGCGATGCCAGCTCCATTGGCGAACACCGCGCCGGCGACAGTGGGTCAAGCGACCTGGGGCAAGTTGCCGGAAGAAAATGTAGAAATCCTGCCGATTTCCCGCATGCGCCGCGCCATCGCCGATGGCACCATCAGGAGCAAAAGCAACACGCCGCATTTTTATATCACGGTGGAAGTCGATGTCGAGCCGCTGTTGGCATTGCGCGCGGAGATCAATGGCGCCCTGGCCGAGCGTGGCATCAAGGTCAGCGTCAACGATATGTTGATCAAGGCGCTGGCGTTAACCCTGCGCGATTATCCCAACCTCAACACTCACTACTACGGCGACCGTTTTGTACAGCACAATCGCGTCAATATCGGCATTGCCGTGGCTCTGCCGGAAAATGGTTTGGTCAATGTGGTCTGCCATGATGCGGATCGAGTTCGTTTGAGCGATATGGCGGTCGAGAACAAAGCGATGTATGAACGCGTTCGCAGCGGCAAGATCAAGCCCGACGATATTCGCGGCGCTACCTTCACCATCAGCAACTTGGGTCCTTTCCAGATCAAGGATTTTTCCGCCATTATCAGCCCGCCGGAAGCGGGTATTCTGGCGGTGTCTTCGGCGCAGCGGGTGCCGGTGGTGCAGTCGGATGGGACGCTGGGTGTTGGCAGCCGCATGAATATGACGGTCAGCATCGATCATCGTGTCAGCAATGGCGCAGAGGGAGCCGCCTTCATGAATCAGTTGCGCGATTTGATTGAGAATCCATTGCGGTTGCTGGACTTGGGATCAGTTTAACCACGAGCGAAACAGAAACATGACAGGGGCGCAGCGGCGGTCAGCTGACAAAAGCGGGGACAAGCCGCGGGTTTTGTTTGTCACCTCGTTGCATCATCCACAACAATTGTTGCAAGAAAGTCAAACCAGACCCGAGGGGGCGCCCCCAGCACTTTTCCCGCGCAGCATGCAACAACGGGCTTGGGAGAGAGCCATGCGCGCCGCGGGTTATACGCTGGATGTCTTCTGGCGCAATCTGCCCGGTTTCGGCAAGCGCGATATCGCCCGTTTGCGCAACGATGCCTTTCGCCAAGGGATTTCGCCCGGCAAAGTGGCTGCCGCTTTGATGCGTCGCCTGCCGCCCCAGCTGCACCCGGATTTGCGACGGCGCAATCAATTATTGCTTGAACAGGCACGACGTTTTCAACCTGATATCATCTGGCTATCTGGCGATAATCGCGTCATCTTGCCCGGCACTCTGGCTCGCCTGAAAGAACTTCATGATTGCAAGATCATCTACGTCAGCGGTGTTTCGCCGATTGTCTTTTCGCATCCCATCGAGAGAGCTGCCGCCCACCTCTATGACCTGGTACTGGTCAACGATTATTACCACGGCGTGCAATGGTTGGAGCTGGGGGCGAGGCGGGTGGAATGCCTGCCTTATGTGGCGGTCGATCCCGAATTGCATATTCCCCAGCCCATCACTGATGTGCCTGCCCAATATCTCTGCGATATTGGATTTGTGGGGACTGTGTTGCCGGGCAATCTGTATAGCGAGCGGGTCGCCGCTTTGGAAAGCTTGCGCGAATTCGACTTGGGGATTTGGAGTGTGCATGAAGTGCCAGAATCGCTCAAAGGTTTTTATCGCGGCGCGGCGCTGGGCGAAACGATGATCCAAGTGTTGTCATCGATCAAGATCAGCATCAACATACACGGCGATTTCATGCGTTACGGCGGGAATATGCGCCTGTTTGAGAGCGCGGCGCTAGGCGCTTTTCAGATCGTCGATGACTTGCCCGGCGTGCATGAGTGGTTCACTGTCGGTGAGCATCTGGTGACATACAGCGATTTAGCGGATTTGCAGGAGAAAGCGCGCTATTACCTGGCGCATGAAGAAGAGCGGCGATCTATCGCGGAAGCGGCCCGCGTGCATGTGTTGGCGCATCATCGCTGTGACCAGCGTTTGGAGCGGGTGGAGACGCTGTTGGCGTCGCTGTAAGCTGCGTTGGCGTCGCTAGACGAAGGAGAAACTATGCCAGATATCCTGATCGCAAAAGAAGCGGGGATTCTGCGGATCCAGCTCAATCGGTCTGAGAAGAAGAATGCCTTGACACCGCTGATGTACGATACCCTGCGTGAAGCTATCGAATCCGCCAATGACAATGCCGATGTTCATGTCATCATGCTGATTGGCAGCGGCGACAGTTTTTGCGCTGGCAACGACCTGAATACCTTCCTGCAAGAGCCGACTTCCCAGGCAGCGGGGCGCTTCATCAAAGCTATCGCGACGGCGGAAGTGCCGATCGTGGCGGCGGTCAATGGGGTGGCTGTCGGGGTCGGTGTGACGATGCTGCTGCATTGTGACCTGGTCTATGCTGCCGAAGTTGCCAAATTCAATTTCGCTTTCATCGACCTCGGTTTAGTGCCGGAAGCGGCATCTACTTATTTGTTGCCGCGGATGATGGGCTACAGCCGCGCTGCCGAGCTCTTGATGCTGGGCGAGGCTTTCAAAGCGGATAAGGCGCTGGATTATGGCATTGTCAATCAGGTAGTGGCGGCGGAGGAATTGGAGGATCTGGCTTGGCGAAAAGCGCGGCAATTGGCAGCCAAGCCCCGGCAGGCACTGCGGCAAACCAAGATGCTACTGCGCCGGGGAAATCGTCTGGCAATAGAACAGGCGATGGAAGCGGAGTTTGAACTGATGGCAGAGCGACTGGTTTCGGATGAGGTACGCGGAATCATGCAAGCCTTTTTAGAGCGGTAAGAAAGCCGGCTGGTAGAAGACAGTCCCCCATCAATCGCGGACTCGGATGGTGCCGAGCACGATGGTATCGTCCTGCGCGCCTTCGATATCGGTCAGCACATCATAGCGGATTAGATCGGGCAAGGCGTACCAGCCGGTCAAAACGCGATATTCGCCGGGTTCCAGCCCGTCTGTGCTGAGCGTCACCGTTTCGGTCAACTCGCTACCCGCCGCCAGTTCGCCATGGGAATAATCGTCTTGCATCGATTCTTGCGAGATGCCCTTCTCGTTCAGCACATGGATGAAGCGCACATCGTTTGCCGAGCGGTCGGTTTCAAAGCGCCACCAAAAGCGGATCGACAATTCTTCCGTGACATCTTGCGGCATGAAGAAACCGGCCAGGACGATGCCGTCTGCTATGCGGATGGGATCGTAGATGGCGCCGCTGGACAAAACACGCACTTCCACATCTTCCACTGTGACGCGCTGGCAGAGCAAAAAGGCGGTATTGACTCGTTCCGGGCAAGGGGGATCCAGCGTTATGCGAAAGGTGTTATAACCGCGTCGGGCGATTGGCAATGGGATCGAGGTACTCAGGGCGCCGTCGACCAGCAGCGAGCCTAATGGCGTGTCATTGAGCGACAGGTTCACGCGCCGATTGACCGCATTTAAGCTGGCGTTGAATTCCAGCCAGCCCGGTTGTTCTTTGTAAATATAGGTGACGTGGGACTGTCCGTCGACTTTGGAAGACTCCAACTTCGGTATCGCATGGGGCACTTGTGGCGTTTCGAAAAGAGCGAGGCGCTCATCTTCGTAAAGTGGCTCGCCCAGCCAAAGTCGGGCATCCTGGAGCAGGTTGGCTGGTCCACTTTCTTGGGCGCGGGTTTTGTTGAGGATGACGATATCGGCGCCAGCATCGGTCAGCAAATAGGGGCGGAAATGCGCCAAGATTTCGAGGCGGGCGGGATCCACGGTGGTGGCACGGGTGTCATGCCCGGCGATTAAGGGTTTGCCATGCGCCGTCTGCAGGTACATCGCTTCCTTGGCAGCCAGCAGATTGTCGTGAGGCACGTTATAGACAGCACGGATATCGCGGCGTCTTCGCAGATCGTGAATGGCATCGGGGATTGCCGCTGGCACACTGGGGAACTGATCGAAGAGCTTGTAATCTTCGATCAAGAAGAAGACCAAGAGCAGCGCCAAGATCGCTTGCAGATAGCGATGGCGGTTTTGGATGAGTTGGCTGGACCAGAATACGGCCATACCAAAACCAGCCACCAAGGCGAACATGGCGGCAAAGAGGAACATAAAGCGACCGGGCGTCCGCGCCAGCTCAAATAACGGTAGATTTATGAAAAGGGCGTAAGGCAAAGGAACGACGGCATCGTAGCCGGCGATCGTCACAATGACCGCGCGGTCATAGATTTTGAGCACGGGTCCCAACGCCAGCAGCCAAGCCAGCAAGGCGACCAGCAGCCACCAACGCGATTCGCGGCGAAAGAGAAAACCCAGTAGCGCCAGAAAACCTCCCAGGACGCCGATATAGCTGGCGCTCTCGCCCAGGTTGGTGCCTAAGACCTGCGCGGAATGGGTCGCGATATCGCGCCAGAAGGGGTTGGCGAAAGAGGGGGATACGATGCCCAGCAGATCAATGCTGTAGCGCACATAGCCGCCCGTCTCGCTGTATCGCGGGGTATTGAGCGTCACCCCGATGATTGGCGAAAGGAATAGCAGCAGCAGCAGGCAGCCGGTTAGCGCCACCGCGAGCAGCCGCATCGCGCCGACAAAATCGCGGCGATGCAGGCGCGCCAAGAGAAAAAGTGCTGACAGAGGCGCCAAGGCATAGATAATCTGCAGGGTATGCCCCATGGCTGCCAGCAGGAAAAGGCCAACGGCAATCATGAAGCGGCGGGACTCACCCAAATCGGCAAAGTCAAAAAGCGCGATCAAGAAAAGTGGCAGGGTCCATTGCACCAGCAAGCCCAAATGTCCATCGAAGAGATGCCCTTGCATGATGGGGAAGATCATAAAGATCAGACCCGCTATAAAAGCCGGGAAATGATGGACGGTGCCTAACCGGCGGCGCGCCAGGATATACATGCACCAGCCGTTCAGCAGGAGTGTGATCAAGATGAAGATGTTATAAGCGACTGGCAGTGGCATCATGAAGGCGAAGAGCCAGGTAGGGAAAAACTGCAGGGGGTTCGCCCAGAGTTGAGCGGCGGGCAGACCTTCAGGATAGCCGAGCAAAGAGTGTTCGAAAATATCGGTGCCGGTTTGCAAGGCTGTCTTGTACCACCAGATATGCCGCGCCATTTCGTAGGCATCGCCGGTTTCACCACCCAGAAAATGGGTCGACAGCGAGGCGTGCATCGGCGCGGTCAAATAGAGCGCGACCAGCAGATACGAGAAAATGATCAAGGGGCGCTGATATCGGGACCTGCTCAACAAGGCTTCCCCCCCCCCTCAGCCGAGAGGCTCGGCGGATAGCAGCAAGCCCGAGTGATTGGCGCGGTAGATGCGATAGAGCGCTTGGTGGCGAAAGCTGCGGAATATGTCTTGGCTGACCTGCAGGTTGTCCCCATTGATGCGCAACAAGTAAGTATCACTTTGTCTTCCCCGTTGCAGGACGCGCTCTACCTCACCAGTCAGTTTGTCCACATTGCCGGCTTGCAGGTCTTGGCTTAGGCGCATATAAGAACGGCCGATGATACCGACCAGAAGCGCGTTTAGCAGGATCATCAGAGCGCCGGCGCCGCCCAGAATTGCATTGTTGTTGATTTGTCCCAGGTAGAGCAGGATTGTGGCGGCGATGACCAAAAGCGGGAACAAGGTCATTGCGATAGCGATTTGCCGACGGCGGTTGCGATTCAGCATTGCCGCCTGGGCTGGGCTGAGGTCGCCGCGCCGGTTGGCTTCCAGATCGGCTGAGGTGAAATCCATTGCCGACATCAGTGCTTCTACTTCCGAGGTCATGGCTTGGGTGCTTCCGCGGCATCGTCATTGTCTTCATCATTGTCCTCAGTCGCCGTGGCGGGTTTATGCTCCACCCCGGCATTGGACTCCAGGATTTCTTCCAGTTGCTGCGCTGGGGTCGATTCGATATAGAGTGACCGGCTGGGAAAGGCGAAGTCGATGCCCAGTTGCTCGACAATCTCCATGATCTCCAGGTACAAGGTCTCCTTGGCGGCGGTGTATTCGCGCCAATCCGCCAGCAATATTTGGCAGATGACCAAGACATCCAGCGAGCTTTCGTTGAAATCAACAAAATGCACGATCACCGATTCGGGATCCACCTGCTCGGCATTTTCCAGCAGTTGGCGAATCTCTTTGATCAGCGCGCGCAGCTGTTCTGAGCTGGTGCTGTAGGTAAAATTTAGGGTGACGTTGAGGCGACGTTTTTCCAAGCGCGACCAGTTGAGCACGACGGCGTTGGTCAAGAGGTTGTTGGGTACAGTGACCAATGCTTGATCGAGTTGCCGCACACGGGTCGAGCGCAAGCCGACTGTCTCGACGATACCGGTGACGCTGGGGGTTTTGATAAAATCGCCGACTTTAAAAGGATTATCGGAGACGATCGCCGCGAAGCCGAACATATTGCCGACGGTATCCTGGGAGGCTAGAGATATGCCAATGCCAACCACGCCTAGAGAAGCAATGAGAGCAGCCACATCAAAGTTGAGCTCTTGCAAGACAAAGATCGCGCCCAAAGCAATAATCAGGTATTTGACCACCGTGTTGAGAAAGGGCAGCAAACGTTCGGGAATGGTCAAGCCCGTCAGCTGGTGGAACAGGGTTGGCTGGAGCGAGACCGCCTCGAAAAATTTGATCAGCCCATAGAAGACCGAGCTGATGAGCAGCGTCCTGCCGACAGTCTCGGCGATCTGTTGTAATTCCGCGCCAAAGCTGAAGAGATTGACAGTGAAGATGAGGGAGAACCCAAAGACAGCCAGGCGCAGCGGCGCTACGCTTTCTTCCAGCAGCAGGTCATCGACTTCGGTATCGGTACGGCGGAAAATCGTGCGCAGCGGTCGCAAGACTATCGCCGTCAGCAGCCAGCGCAGCAGCAAAATGATCAGCAAGAAAATCGCCACCAGCAAAAGGCCAAGCACGATCTCTTGCATGAATGGTGGCAGGTCCTCAAGAAATGGCAACAAGTCGCGCGGGTTCATCTGGGGTCAATGCTCTCAAATCATGCTGTTGACGATATATTCCATTCTACGTAGACGACCGCGATTTGCAAGCGAGAGGGCGGCTGGCTTTGGGGCTGGGGGCGCTTAGATTTGGAAACCGCTGCGATAATCGACGACTTTCCGCTCATAATCATCGACATATTGCTGAAGCCTGTTTTCCAGATCATCCCATTCTTGACTGAGGAAGAGGCGGCGCAAGATATCGGCATTTTCGGTGACAAATTCGATTTTGCGCATGGGATAATCGCCATAGGTCACATGCCAGACCATGTGCATGTAGACGCCCAATTGTTGTACCGCGGGGACGAAGCTGCTCAACATATAGCGGTAGTATTGGTCTTGTTTATCGGGCTTGATATTATAGAATAAGATCAGTTTGTACCTGGGTCTGATCTGTTGAAATGATGCCATAATTGCTTGATGGTTGTTAGATTCCAGCCTGGGACAACTCTATCACAGAAACTTTGGAAGCGGTACGGCTCTTATCGAAGTAATCCTTGACCGCGAGGTCCCCTGCCAAATACAGGCAGGATCGGGAGCTCTGATACAGGAATGCAATCCATGCAGGAATTGCAAAGGGCAATTGAAGAGTTACGCCAACGCGCGCAGACAGCAGTTGCGGCGGCGGCATTGAGCGAGCTGGAGCAAGAAGCCCGGGACCTGCTTACCGAAGCCAAGAATACCCCGCTGGAGCAGGAGGCGCAGGCGCTTTTCGCTGAGATCGCGGATAGGCGGGAATCAAGCAACCGCCCAAGCTCGGTGGCATTGCGCGGTTTAATCCGCCGGGCGCGCATCCGCATTGAGATTGCTGGCGATGACGAGGATATCGACGAAGCCATCGACATTCTGGCTGATGCCTTGCAGATGGATAACAGCAATAGCGATGTCATCGGTTTGTTGCAACAAGCCGGCTCCCACAGCGGGCAAGCCAAACAGCGGGTGCAAGAACTCTTTGAACGCCATGATGTGCCGGCAGCGGCAAGTCAAGCAGCTAGCGAGCCTGCCCCAGCCCAACCTGCCCCGGAGCAGGAGCCAGACCAAGCAGCGGCTCCAGCGACTCGGAGCAATAACGTGCCGGAAGCGAGCGCGAGAGAAACTGCGCCAGCGACCCCCGAAGAAGCCCCCGCCCCACCATCGTCGACGATCGATGATTTGATGATGCGCTTGACCGAGAATTACTATTCGGGCGAGTATCAAGGCACGATCGATGTCGCCAACCGCATTTTGACGATACAGCCCAACAACTCGACAGCGCTGGAATATCGCGAGAAATCTGAAGACAACCTGATCCGCGGTATCGTGCCGGACCATCGCATACCTTTTGAGGCGAGGGTGGCTTACAACCGCGCCAATTCACTGGTGCGCGCGGGCAATTATGAACAGGCTTCCGGGCTTTATCGAGAGGCGCGGGAACTGGCGGAGCGCGATGGCATCTTGACTTGGAAAGATGTTGAACAGGCGCTATTGGATATTCAGGATCTGGCGCTGGCGCGGGAATTGTTCACCGATGGCGATCGCTTGATGGCGAACGACAACTGGACTGAAGCGCTGCGGAAATATGAAGGGGCTTTGCGGGTCGTGCCTAATGATCCCCAGGCGGAAGAGCGGCTGGAAATGATCCGCCGGATTCAGCGCGATTATGACCAGATTGCCGTCAGCATGAACACGATCGGTGGCACGCTGGAAGAACAGGTGGCACAGATCGCTAATGTGCGCACCTTGCTTTCGCATACGCGGCAGTTGTTGCCAAATAGTCAGCGCTTGGCGCAGATGCAGCAGGAGCTTGATAACAAGCTGGCGAGCATCCGCAGCCAGGTCAATGATCAAGCGCAGATATCGCTGAACCACGCCAGCAATTCGACGACATTGGACGAGCGCATTTTGTTGATGAATGCCGCTATCAAGTTGTTGGAACTTGGCTTGGAGCTCGACCCATCGGATGGGAACTTCGCGGAAATGCTGATGCGGGCGCGCAATCAACAGGCGGATGTCAGCCGGGCACAGCAAGCGATCAGACGGGCGCAAGCGCTGGTATCGCAGAATTTTGATGCCGAATTGGCACAAGCGCGGCAAATGCTGGCGGAGATGGTGGGCGATTACTCCCAAGACGAGCGTTATCGCGGCACAGTCAATGACCTTTTCACACGCTATCTGGAGCGGGCGGATGAGGCGCTCCAGGAAAGCAGAAACCGCGAGGCGGAGACTTGGCTGGATATCTTGCGGGAGGATCCGTTCCGCATTTTGGGGCGACGCGCCGATATTTCTCGCATAGATGGTATTATCCGCCATCGCCGCAATCGCAGCCGCCTGGTCAGATTGCTGATCTTGATCATCATGATTGGTTTTGGCGCCGCCGCTTTAATCATGGCTCGCCCTCAGTTGGAGGTGATTTTCTTCCCCACCCCCACCCCGACGTCAACAGCTACCAACACGCCGACCACCACCCCCACAGCCACTTACACTGCAACGGCGTCTGATACACCCACCAATACTGCGACACCGACTGAGACCTTCACGCCAACCATCACTAACACAGCCACCAATACGCCGACCATCACTAATACACCCACCAATACACCAACAGCCACCAATACCCCTACGGCTACTAATACACCAACAGCCACAGCAACGCCGCGCGTGCTCTGCCGGGCAGTTATCTTCAGTGAAAATTCCATCAGAGTGCGCGCCAGGCCCACCACCCAGTCTCAAATTGTTGGGTGGTTGGGGACCGGCACAGTGCTCCCCATACTGCGGCAAGAGCGGGAAGAACGTAATCCGACGGGTCCTATTTGGTATTTCGTCAGCGTTACCGTGGGCGATGCCAAAGTATCGGGCTGGATCCGCAGCGATATCGTCAATTTGGACCCAAGTACGCGCTGCCCCGAGATCGAATAAGGATAGCGCCGAGGGTGCAGCGCAACATAACGTTTTCTGCCGTTTGCGCAGGTCAGAGACTGAAGCTTACCAAGATGTATAGCCACCATCGACAACCAGATTGGTGCCGGTGGTGAATTTGGCGGCGGGCGAAACCAGGTAATAAATTGCGGCGGCGACATCTTCTGGCGCGCCGACCCGTCCTTGGGGCGTCATCGCCAGCCAGGTGGGCGCCCAATCCGGATTGCTCAAGCCTTCCGCGGTCATATCGGTGCCGATGTAACCGGGGGAGACGCAATTGACGCGCAATCCTCGGCTTGCCCATTCGCCAGCCAGGGATTTGGTCAGCAGGATGACAGCGGCTTTGGCGGCATTATAGTGGGCTTGTGGTTGAGGTGTATTGGCGATCATGCCGGACATGGAGGCGGTGTTGACGATAACGCCACTGCCGCGCGCCAGCATGTGCCGCCCGATCGCCCGACAGCACCAGAAGACCCCGTTGAGGTTGACGGCTATCATATTGAGCCAGTCTTCATCGCTGCATTCTTCGGCTGGCACCGCTTGGGCGATACCGGCGTTGCAGACCAGAATATCAATCTGCGAGAAAGCAGCCAAGGCACTAGCCGCCATCTGATTGACACTCTCCGAACTGCGCACATCGACCTCGATGAACATTGATTTGCAGCCCATGCTCTGGATTTCTGCCGCTGCTTTGCGCCCATTTTCAGCGATATATTCGGCGATGATCACATCCGCTCCGGCGGCTGCCAGTCGGCGGGCTGTCGCCAAGCCAATACCGCGCCCTGCGCCAGTGATTAGAGCTGTTTGTCCCGTGAGATCAAAGTCCGAATTGCTCATTTTTTCCTCTTGTGATTTGAATGCGCTTGTTTCTTCAGCCGCGACAATACCACAATAGCGCCGCTGTTGGCAAGCGGTGGGGGAATTGCGGCAAAATGAATAGGTGCGAAAGTTGTAATTAAATGCTTACCACAGAGGCATAGGGACACAGAGATAAAGTAGTTGAGTGGTTTATCAGCCGCCGATATGATACATCTCGACCTTTTTGCGTTGGTCGCGGATATCGTCGGTCAAGGAGCTGCGGACTTCGGAATAGCGATCGATGCGGTCGCCCCAGGTGGCGCGGATGATTGCCTCGAGTTCATCGTCGCTGGCGCCAGCACGCAGGGGGTCGCGCAGGCTTTTGCCTTCGGTGGCGAAGAGGCAGGTGAAGATCTGCCCCTCTGGCGAGAGGCGCATGCGGGTGCAGGAGCCACAGAAAGGTTGCGTCACCGAGCTGATGAGGCCGATTTCGCCGTCGCCATCGGCATAACGATAGCGGCGGGCGACCTCGCCAAAATAGTTGCCGGCGACCGGTTCCAGGGGCAGTTCGGCATTGATCAGCTCGACAATTTCGGCGGCGGATACCACCTCGTCCATTTTCCAGCCATTGCGATTTCCCACATCCATATACTCGATGAAGCGCAGGATATGCCCGCGTTCTTTGAAGAAGCGCGCCAGATCCACCAGCGTATGGTCGTTGATACCGCGCTGCACCACCGCGTTGATCTTTAGGGGTCTGTAACCGGCAGCTTCGGCCGCGGCGATGCCAGCCAGCACTTTGTCGATGCCGGAGCGTCCACCATTCATCAGGCGGAAGATCTCATCATCCAGCGTGTCGAGGCTGATGGTCAGGCGTTTTAAGCCGGCGGCTTTCAGGGCGGCGATCTTCTGTGGCAGCAGGTAAGCATTGGTGGTCATCGCCAGGTCTTCCACCCCATCGATGCCGCTGAGCATGGTCAGCAATTGTTCGATGTCTTGCCGCAGCAATGGCTCACCGCCGGTCAAGCGGAGTTTGACCGCGCCGAGGCGAACAATGATGCGGGTCAAACGAGCGATTTCTTCAAAGGTCAGCAATTGCGGTTTGGGCAGAAATTGATAGCGCTCGCCAAAGATATCAGCCGGCATGCAATAGGGACAGCGAAAATTGCAGCGGTCGGTGACCGAGATGCGCAGGTCGCGCAGGGGGCGGTTGAACTTATCGTGCAGAGTCATGTTCATCTGTCAGATCAATGGTTATATCTATAGTGTAGCGAGGTATGGAGCATTATTCAATCTCTCACCAGCGCCGCATTCCCGAAAGGCAATCTATTGTATAATGTGCCTGGATTTATGGGATGGGCAACAACGAGGATGATGCGGCATGTCAATGGATCTGTTCCGCCAATTGCTCGAGGCGCAGCGCTTGGGGCAGGAAGGTCTGCTACAACGACGCGGTGTGGTGGGCGTTGCCATCGGTTTTCGCAATTATAAAGAGCAAGTGACCGACCAGTTGGCGATGGCGGTACTGGTCGAACAGAAGAAGCCGATCGAAGCTTTGAGCGCCGAGGATTTGGTGCCGCCCGATGTGAATGGCGCGCGTACCGATGTCATCGAAGTAGGCAGGCTGGAGGCTTTGGTCAATCCGCGTGATCGTTTTCGCCCCAACGTGCCTGCTGGCGTCAGCATTGGTCATTACAAAGTGACCGCTGGCACACTGGGCGCCGTCGTCTTCGATCGCAATACTGGGGAGCCGCTGCTGCTGTCGAACAATCATGTGCTAGCCAATAGCAACGATGCGGAAATTGGCGATGCGATCTTGCAACCGGGACCAACCGATCATGGGGTACGCCCCGATGATGTGGTGGCTAAATTGCATCGTTTTGAGCTGCTGCGTTTTTATGACAAGGGCACCGCTGGTCCGACGCCGCCAAGCGTGCCGCCGTTATTTCCGCCGGGGGGTTGCGATATTGTTGAGTTATTTGTCACGGTGGGCAATACCTTGGGGAAGATCAGCGGTTCTTCCAAACGGCTGACCAGTGTGCCGGCGCCAAAAGCGCAGACGGAAGCCTTGCCGATCTATCCCAATCGGGTGGATGCGGCGCTGGCTCGCCCCAACAATCCCATGCTTTTCCAACAAAGCATTGTCGAGATTGGGAGGCCCAATGGCAAGAAGCTCGCTCAACTGGGGATGAAAATTCGCAAGCATGGGCGCACCACCGGGTACACCGAGGGCACGGTCACGCTGATGAATGCCACCGTCGATGTCGCTTATGATGAGGGCTTGCAGGCGCGTTTCGTGGGCCAGGTGATCACCACGCCAATGAGCCAGGGTGGTGATTCAGGTGCGTTGGTCGTCGAAGATGGCAGCCTCAATGCCGTCGGTTTGCTTTTTGCTGGCTCGCGCCGGGCGACCATATTCACGCCAATCGACACGGTGCTGGATGTGATGGATGTCGATCTTTGAGTTGGCTCACTTCGTATTAGTCGCTGTAGGATTCCTCAATCGCTTGATAGACCAGATTGGGAAAGATGGAACGCGGTCGATAGGGCTCGGCGGACCAGATTTGCGTCATCATCAGCGTGATCAACTCTTGGCGCGGGTCGATGACGACATGGGTGTTGGCGGCGCCGGACCAACCATATTCGCCGACCGAGCTGTAGCCATTGGCTTGCCCCAGATCGAGCATGACGCGGAAGCCCAAACCGAAACCATAACCATAGCGCTCGATGCCGATCCCAAGCGGCAGCATATTGGGCGATAGCGCATTAGTGGTCATGCGTTTGATGGTCAGAGGACTAACGATGCGCGTGCCATCGAGCTGGCCCCCGTTTAATAGCATGTTGGCAAAGCGCAGGTAGTCGCTGGTGGAAGAGACCAAGCCGCCACCGCCGGAGGGGCAGGATGTCGGCAGGCGCACATCGCCATTGGCGACCTCGTCCGGGGGGATCAGGATGGGGTCGTAATGCGCCTCGGAGCGGTAGATAGCTGCCAGCCGCTGGGTTTTTTCTGGGGGCAGGTGGAAGGCGGTATCGTCCATACCGAGCGGCGCGAAGATACGCTCTTGGAGGAAATCCGCCAGCGGCATATCGGCGATGACTTGTAGCAGATAGCCGAGGACATCGGTGGCGACGCTGTATGCCCAGTTGGCGCCGGGCTGAAACTTGAGCGGCAACTCGGCAAAATGCTCGATCATATCAGCCAGCAGCCGATCCCGGCGGAAAAAGCCATGTTTTTCAGCCGATTGGCGGAAGAGCTTATCCACCTGGTGCCAGGGATCCCAGCCATAGGTCAAGCCAGCAGTATGCGTCAAGAGGTTGAAGATGGTCATCGGCGGATCTTGCTCGATGAGCTTTAGCTGCCCATCACTGATGTGACTGTAGACTTTGGTCCCGCCGAAGCTGGGAAGGTAGCGCGAGACAGGGTCATGCAGTTGCAAGCGACCTTCATCGTGCAGCAGCATCAGCGCCATGCTGATGATCGGTTTTGTCATGCTATAGATGCGGAAGAGCGCGTCTGGAGTCATCGGGCGGTTGGCTTCGATGTCCATTTTGCCATGCCTGCTGTAGTGGATGATTTTGCCACGCCGTTGGGCGACTGCGATGATGCCGGGCAGGCGATCCTCTGCGACTTCGCCTTGCAGATAGCTGTTGATACGCTCCAATCGCTCGCTGGACATGCCGACTGTTTCGGGGGCGGATAGATCCATTGGGCTATTCCTCCTTCAGTTTCGCTGCTATCGATTCTCAGCGTGGTAGCCAGACGCGCAGGCGTCCATCAGCCGTGCCCACAGCCAGCCCCAGCTGATTTTCCAACAATTCGACCGGGGCGAAATTGCTGACGATTTCGGCGCCGGCATCCAACCGCCAGATTTCAGTTGCGCCGGTGGTTTGATGTTGGACAGCGATAATAGCATGGCGCGACTTGTCCATCAGCAGGACCTCGGGTTGACCATCCCCGCTGAAGTCGCCGGCCGCCGTTTGATCCAGGTTGCGGGAGCCAATGACATGGCTGGTGACAGCGTCAAAGCGCGCAACGGGTTGCAGGGAAGCAGCGCTGTAACGGAAAAATTCCAGGACGCCGCCGATATGTGGCGTGAGGACGGCAGCAATTTCGATTTCGCCGTTTGGACCAAAAGGACCGGCTGCCAGCTGATGACGCCAGCGATTGCCGCTGCCGACCGCCGGTCCATCAACCTCTTGCCGAATGCCGGCCCCATCCCAGAGATAGAGGCGCAGGCGCGCACCCAGGGAGCTATTGGAGACGGTGGTGACCAAATCTTCGAGGCCATCGCCATCGACATCTGCCCAGAAAGGCGCGATGCCTTCGTAGACATCTTCGCCTGGTAGGTCGATGCGTGAGAGGACCCGTATCTGCCCATCATGCACATCCAGCACGAGCAGGGTCGCGGCTTCCAAGCGATCACCCATGATGCCGTGGGCATAGCGCTGGTCGGTGGCATTGGCATAGAGCGCCACCTGCCCTCGGCTATTCATCACCAGCCGGGCATCGGGTTGGGCGCGGAGCGGCAAGCTGGTCACGATACCTTCTTCCCGCCCCAAGACCAAATCACCGTCACGATTGATGTAGAGCACTTCAAAGTCGTTGACTGGTATAGGATGTGTTAAGGGGGAGACGCTGGCATCGCTGCGCATGACGTAGGCGCCTTCCAGCATGGAGACGCCGACCAGCGGGGGCTGCGCGCCTTGGAACCAGCCGGCTTGATAGGCAAGAGTTTGCGCCTTGCCGCCAGCTGTGACTTCTATCACTTGCAGGTCGCCATTTTGGAGCACGATGTGCCAGATGGCTGTTTCCATGGCATAAGCGACCGCCCAAGCCGGCGAGCCACGCAGCGGGACATCGATGGTCATGACATCGGGGAAGCTGCCGCTGCCGCGCAGGAAATGATTCCCGGCGGGATTGTGAAAGGTGTAGAAATAGCGATCGAGCACGGACCTTGTCTCCTGAGCGGGCATCAGTGTACCCGAGAGCAGCAGCGCCGTTAATAGCAAGATGGGAAAAGGTTGATTGTTCTGTTTGCCAAGGCAATCACATCAAAGTGAATATGCGCCAACACCGAAACTAAAAACTTACCACAGAGACACAGAGGCACAGACAAAAGCAGAAAGAGAGAAGGCGCCCTGGTCGAGGACGCCTTCTCTGCTTTGTACTAGAAACTTGCGCAGTGGCAAGCAACCGGGGATGGGTTGCCGCCGTTTATTGCGATTGCGATAGTTCCACTTCCGGCGCTTCGAATTCCGTGCCCAAGTCGGCGAAGTCATCAACGTTGAAGATGAAGGGCGAATCAGAAGGCAGGAGCGCGAAGGAAACGTTATCGGACAGGTTCGCCACGTAGAGATATTGGATCAGGTTGGGGTTGGCGGCGATCTGGTCACTGATGACGCGCAGGGCTTCGGCTTCGGCTTCGGCTTCGATCAGGCGGGCATTAGCGCGACCGCGGGCTGCTTCTTCGGCAGCATCGGCACGACCGCTGGCTTCGGTGCGAACACGTTCGGCTTCGGTACGGGCACGTTGCAGCTTCTGTTCTTCGATTTGCTTCTCTTCAATCGATTGCGAGAAGGAGTCGTTGAAGTCGATCTGGCGCACCAAGAGCGAGGTCAGCGTCAAGCCTTGGTCGATCATGCGTTGGCTGACCAGTTCGGAAATTCGCCCGCCGAGGGCTTCGCGTTCCAAGCCGTAGATCGCTTCCGCCTGGAATTGGGAGACGACATCGCGGGCGACGGCGCGGACGGTCGGACGAATAAAGTCGGTTTCGTAGCGGCTCTGCCAATTCAGGTGAATCTGATTGACATCTTGGCGATCGATACGATAGAGCACGGTGATATCCAATCGGACTTCTTGACCATCGACCGTGAGCGCTTCAACGGCATCGTTGCCTTGCAGGCGTCCTTCAGTAGTGATGCCGGACATGGTGTATTCGCGCTGGTCGGTTTGGTAGATGATCGCTTCCTGTAGGCCGGGGATGATGATCGAGGTGCCGGGTGCCCGGGCGGGGTCTTCCAATTCACCGGTGAGCACATTGACGATGACCGCGGCTCTGGCTGGTGGCACAATCAAAATGCCCGAACTGATAATGAACAAGACGATGCCGCCGACAAAACCTACCAAGGCGAGCAAAACGCCGCCGCGCGCCGAACGCCCTTGTGATGCCAAAGTGAAGGCGAATGCGACACCGAGGATGCCGACGCCAAAGGCAAGTAAGGCGACTAGACTCAAGATTCCACCAAAGTTCATGACAACTCCTTTAGAGTGATTTCCTTTGTTTTCGTTGTTATGTCTATCGATTATATCATACCAGATAGGCGCACCAGACTAATCCCCCAATTATTAGGGTTTTGCGCGGTGGGCGCCTGACTGTATTTACGCAGTGGTTCTCAGTTGGTTGCTGGGCGGTAATCAGCCCGGGACCCAACCTGGTCCACGCAGGACACGCCCGGGCAAATCCCCAGTGTGTTTGCCATCGCGCAAGACTTGCACCCCATTAACAAAGACATGGACCATGCCTTCGCTATATTGATGCGGATTGCCGGGTACCGAGTGATCTTGGATATGCTCTGGGGCGAAGATGGCGAGATCGGCGAAATTGCCCGGTTTGAGATAACCGCGGTGTTTGAGTTTGAGGTTATCGGCGGGGAAGCCAGATAGGCGGCGGATGGCTTCACTTAGGGTGATTGCGCCTTCATCCCGCACGTATTTACCAAGCACGCGGGCGAAGCTGCCATAAGCCCGGGGGTGGGGATGATAGCTGAGGAAAGCGCCTTCGGTCGCGATTGAGCCGGCATCGGAACAGAAACTGACCCAGGGCAATTTCATCTGTTGGCGGAGGTTATCTTCCGACATGCTGAAATAGAGGGTGAAGATGCGGCTATTGTCCTCGATCAACAGGTCGATAACTGTGTCGGCCGCCGATGTTCCGCGCTCTGTCATGACTTGGCGCAGGGTCATGCCTTGGTATTGGCGCAGTTCTTGTTTGGCGAAACCGGCGAGCAAGATGCCATCGGCGCCATTCTCATAGAACATATTCTCCCACTGGTCAGAGGGCAAGCTCATCTCGGTTTTGATACGCTCGCGCAGATGCGGATCTTTGAGCCGCTCAATCATACGTTGGAAGCCGCCATCATGCGCCCAGGCCGGGATGCAGGAAGCCAAACCGGTGCCGCTGTAGGGATAGGTATACATATCGGCTGTGAGGGGCAGCCCTTCGGCGCGAGCCGCTTCAATCTTTTTGATCGCTTCGTCCATCTTGTGCCAATTGGATTTGCCCGATGCTTTCAGGTGGTAGATTTCGCCGGTGACACCGGTGGCGCGCATGACTTGAATCAGCTCATCCAAAGCCGCTATGAACTGCTCGCCCTCACTACGCAAATGTGTGATGTACATGCCATCATATTCGGCAACTACGTGACATAGTTCGATCAACTCTTCAGTAGTCTGATAAGTGGCGGGCGGGTAGATCAAGGCGGCCGACATGCCCATGGCGCCTTCGCGCATTGCTTGATGCAGCAGACTTTTCATCTCTGCCATTTCGTCAGTGGTCACTTCGCGATCGTCATAACCGGCGGCGTGGATGCGCAAAGTTGATGAGCCGACGAAAGATGCCACATTAGCTGCGACACCTTTGCGCTCCAGGAATTCGAGATATTCGCCGAGCGTGGTCCATTCAATATCGTAGTGGATATCGGCGGTGGAGAGGATGGTATCGCGGGTTCGCTTCATCTCGTCGTTGAGCGGACCCATCGAGGTCCCCTCGCCCATCACTTCCAGCGTGACGCCCTGTTTGATATCGCTCATGCTGCGTCCGTCTTCGATCAGCGATTCGGTTGCCCAGCTGAGCATATTGATGAAACCGGGGGCGACGGCGAGGTCCTCGAGGTCGATGACTTGGGAGGCGACGGTCTTAGAAAAATCGCCGATTTCTGTGATTTTGTCGCCACTGATGAGGATGTCGCCGCGGACGGGATCAGCGCCTGTGCCATCGAAGATGATGCCATTACGAAGGAGGATGGTATGGTTCGTCATAATTTAGCCTTGCAAGATTTCAAGTCGATAAAGGGGAAATTCGTCTTTAGTCAACACACTCTAACCCAAGTTTTCATTCAAGATCCGCCCTAGTTCGCGCCTTACCAGACCAGGGCGTTCGTCCCGCAGCAGGGGCAGGCGCGCGCGGGTGCGATGCAGCTGATTGAGATCGATCTCCTGCGTGATCAGCGCTTCATCAAAATAGAGACCGTGGGTCATGAACTCGCCATCGGGATCGACCACGGAGGAACCGCCCCAGAAATTTTTGCCATCTTCATAACCGACACGATTGCAATGCAAGATGTAGGAGGTGAACATGCTGCCATAAGCTTGGTTGACCAACTCCACCCAGCGCGTGCCGCCCAGGCGCGCGCTCTCATTAAGCCCGCGGGAGGGGCTGGCGCTATTCAGGACCAGGATATCGGCGCCATCCAGCCAGAGCAGATAGGCTGGGGAGACATGCCAGAAATCTTCACAGATTAGCATGCCCAAACGGCCGAAGCGGGTATCGAAGGCGCGGACGCTGTTGCCTTGGGCGAAATAACGTGATTCATCGAACATGGCGTAGGTGGGTAGATAGAGCTTGTGATGCAGGTGGCGCAGTTCGCCGGCGGAGAGGTAGGCATTGGCGATATAGAAGCGGTTGCGGGCGTCTTCATGTACGAAGCCGACTACCAGGTCAATGTCTTGGCTGGCGGTCAACAATTCGGCGAAGACAGGATCATCCGGTTGGCTGCGCAGCGCCACTTCCGGCACCAGATCTTGCACTTGATAGCCGGTCATCGATAGCTCGGGGAAGACCAGCAGATCGACACCGCTAGTGCGAGCTTGTCTTATGTATTCGAGGTGGACAGCCAGATTATGCCCCAAATCGCCAAGTTTGGGATAAATCTGTGCCAAGCCAACTTTGATGCGCATGGCGCCTGCTCCTTGACAGCCTCAGTTGCCGGGTGCCTGGCAGCATAATAACGCAGGGACCGCCGCGCGGCAATTCTTGAGATTCAGGAAGTGTTGTTTGCGAGGCAGGCAAGTTGCGCGCAGGAAACCACCGCTTTGCCTACGCCAGGTGCCGACAAAAAAACAGAGCAGCTTCAGCAAGTTAGTGCTGAAGGCCGCCCTGTTAAGTTGGTCGCTGATAGAGAGGAGCTGTAATTAGTCGTCGTCATCGTCTTCGAGCGCCGGCAGCTGGGCGAAGCGATAGCCGACGCCACGCTCGGTACGAATATAGTGGGGGTGGTGGGCATCCTCTTCTATTTTACGTCGCAAACGGTGCATATGTACCCGCAGCGTGTCTTCGTAGACATCTTCCGAGGGCCAAGCGCGAGCCAGCAAGGTACTACTCCCCACCACGCGCGGGGCGTTACGCAGCAGCACATGCAACAGGGAAGATTCGATGGGTGTCAAGCCCATGGTTTTCCCACCGACGATTATCTTGTTGTGAGCGAGGTCGATCTCCAAATTGTCATCGATGCGGACGGAGGGTTCATTGCCGTAATCAAGGGTAGGTATCCCTTCCAGCACCATCTTAATCCGCGCCTCGAGCTCCCAGATTTCAAAGGGCTTAACCAGGAAATCTTCGGCAAATTTCTTCAATCCGTCGGCGATGATCTCTTGGTCGTCGGCGTTTGCCATGAATAATATCGGCATATCAGCGATGGACTTCACTTGGGTCGCTATTTCGATGGGACTCTCATTTGGGAAACGCAGCCCCAACAAAACGATTTGCGGCAACCTGCTCCTTAGCAAATAGTCGACGGCGGCTTCCCCATCAGAAGCAGTTCTAACTCTGTATCCGCTTTCCTTCAAGGAAGTGGATAATGACTCGCTAAGGAGCTGGTCATCCTCAATAATCAAGACAGTATGCTTTTTCATAATCGTCTCAGCCCTCGATGGTCTAGTAGTCGTGTTTGTGCGTTACATTGTCCAAAAAATATACACCTTTTACAGTATTTGTCAAACGGAAAGAGAGCCATTCTTTGAATTCCTCCCCAAAATAAGAAACTTCTAATATTATACACGTTACGGAAGGGCTTGGTAAGACTGAAATTGACAAAATCTGCCAAGCTTTACTTAGAGATTATTGCAGCGCTAAATTTTGCCTGGATCGGAAATGAAAGCGGCGCAGGTCGTCCAGTCTTTCGACCAACCAATCCCTCAGTTCTGGGGTTTTGATATTGAGACGCCGCAATACTTGCACATCCAGCGCAACTTCATCGGGAATGTATTCGCCACGGGAGGAATCAAAAAATTCTGGACCGTAGCGCTTGCTGAGATCATAATCTTCCAGCAGGCAAAGGAAGAAATGTTCTTCCAATTGCTTGCCCGCTTTTCGATGTTCCAAGACAAAGGCGGAATCCAAGACAATGGCATTGGCGCCCAATTCTTCATAGAGTTCACGTTCCAACGCCGCCAGCAAATCAACATCAGTGCTTTCGACGCCGCCACCTGGAGCCACCCAGTAGGGCGCGGTTTTATTTGGCTTGATGCGCTTAATCAACAAGACAGTACCTTTGCCAGTCAAGAGTATGGCACGTACACGCTGGTTGATGGCGCTGATAGGTTTGATGTCCGCTAACATGGCTACTGTGTCACCTTTGAAAATCACCTACCCATTTGACCGCCGTCGAGCGCCTGATCAAATGGGCTTAGGATGATAGCACACTACATCAAAAAATTCAACAAGGATTAAGGAAGCCATTTTGTAACTGATAATTATGGAGTTTTCCGGATGCAGACGAATGGTGAGCGGACCTTCGAAAGGATCGTGGGCGATCACTTCCAAGGTCTTACCAAGTAGTAATCCGCGCTCTTGGCTGTGCTGCAGCATGGCTGGGTCGTCCATGATATAGCGGCGGATGCGAGCTGGTGTATTGAGCGGCAAATTGGACAGGGGCTGCAAATCACGTTCGGGCATGGTGCCATCCAAATCCGGGATTGGGTCCCCATGGGGATCATAGAGGGGGTTGCCCAGCTTGCGGGAAATGGCCTCGACAAAGCGCTCCGACACGGTGTGTTCCAGCGCTTCAGCCTCTTCGTGCACCTCGTGCAGTTGATAACCCAGGTCATGCACCAGGTAGGCTTCGATCAGGCGGTGCCGCCTTAGCATCTTGAGCGCCACCTGTTCTCCTCCTGCGGTGAGGCGCACGCCACGATATTTGAGATAATCGACCGTGCCATCTTCCATCAGGCGCTGCGCCATATCGGTCACAGCTGGGGCGCTGATGTTCAAAGCATCTGCCAAGGCATTGGTCGAGACGCGATCAACTTCCTGCTGCAAAGTGTAAATTGCTTTGAGGAAGTCTTCCACTGATTGGGATGATCCCGCCGAGATGGGTCGTCTAGTCATTGGTTCGCCTCAATGTAGCTGCCGTGGTGTTGCTAATTGGTAGTCTCTCGCTGGGTGAAGCAACTTGTCCGCGAGAATAGGAAGCGATTGTTATGCGCAAGCCTGCCGGGCTGTGGGTTGGGCAATCAGATCGCTGTTGTGACGAGCAAGCTTATCATAGCACAGAAAATCTTTTGTTCGGCAGAGCGGCGTTCACCAACGATGTTCTAATAGAAATGCGCTATGCTCTATATGCCCTGGCGCTGCGGCGCAAGCTCGCCAATTGACCAGCAGGGGTAGAGGACGTAAAATTAGTGGGGAGGGCGCTCCCGATTATCGCGATGGTATAGTGCCATGAGCAGAAATTATTATGATGTGCTCGGTGTTGGTCGAGACGCCAGCGAAGAGCAAATCAAAAAAGCTTTTCGCCAGAAGGCGAAGCAATATCACCCTGATGCCAACCCGGACAATCCGACGGCGGAGGCGCGCTTCAAGCAAGTGAATGAAGCTTATGAAGTGCTGCGCGATGAAGAAAAACGCAGCGCTTATAATCGCTTCGGGGAAAATTGGCGGGATTATCAAAGTTTTAACGGGCAGAATCCATTCGCGCAGGCCGGTGAAGTTCATTACACCGACATGTCCGATATCTTCGAGAATTTTTTCAGTGGCGCCGGTGGACGGCGGGGAGCAAGCAGCGGCTTCCACCGTAGCGCCAACAGCCCGCGCGCTGGACGAGATATCGAGCAAGATATTACTATTAGCTTGCGCGAGGCTTACGAAGGCACGCAGCGCATCGTCACCAAAGACGGGCGCGACATCACGGTGCAAATTCCGCGAGGGGCGGCGGAGGGGACAAAAGTGCGCCTGGCTGGCGAGGGTTATCCCGGGATCAATGGCGGACGGGCGGGCAGCCTGTATCTGGTAGTCCATATCGCCGCGGATCCACAATTCAAGCGCAAAGACGATGATATCCACGTCGATGTCAAAGTTGACGCCTTGACCGCCATGCTGGGTGGTGAAGTTGAGGTGCCGACCTTGACGCGGTCTCTGCGCATGAAGATCCGCCCAGGGACGCAGACGGGTCAAAAGCTGCGGCTAGCTGGCAAGGGCATGCCCAAACTGCGCGAGAAAAATGCCTATGGCGATCTCTATGCCCGGGTCATGATCACGGTGCCTGGGCAGCTTGATGAGGTGCAGCGCGAGCTGGCGGAAGCTCTGCGCGACAGTCTCGGCTAGAGAAGCAGCAACCCCGATAGCGTGATTGCAAACTAAAACTTAGCACAGAGACGCAGAGATAAAGCACTAAAGCGGTTGATATGAGCCCTTCTAAGTCTGCAAGACCCTGATGAAGCCAACCCCTCTAAATCTGCCCCTACTCAGCTTCCAACAAGGACAGGTTCATAGACAGCTATTCTGCTGTTAGAATGGTGGCGGCAGTTTGAAACTTGGGAATGGGAATGCGACAATTCTTGCTCTTGTCAATCAGCCTATTGCTATGCGCGGCTTGCAATTTTGAAAACGCCGATAGCAGCTCGCCAACGGCTGTCGCTACGCATGTACAAGCGGCGGGGGCAACAGCAACTGCCCTGCCCGAGGCGATCATCGATGCAGCCGATGCCGAGTATTTGCTGCTGACCAATATTTACCAGCGCGCCAGCCCATCGGTGGTCAATATCGAATCACTGCCGCAGGATGGCACAGGCGCGGCCGCGCGGCGGGGTTCCGGTTTTGTTTACGATCGCCAGGGGCATATCATCACCAATGCGCACCTGGTCAAAGATGCTGAAGCGATCAATGTGACTTTGCGGAATGCCTATGTTGTTGCGGCGCAATTGCTGGGCTGGGACAGCTTCAGCGATCTCGCTGTACTCAGAGTAGATACTGACCCGGAGCGTTTGGTGCCGTTGCGGATTGGCACATCAGCCACGGTCGAGGTCGGGCAGCGAGCGATCTCGATTGGCAATCCATTTGGGCTGAACAGTTCGATGAGCACTGGCATTGTCAGCGGGCTTGGGCGCACTTTGCCTTCCGCCGAGTTGCTTGAGGCCGGTGTCATGCCGGGCTTCGATAACCCTTCCATCATTCAGATCGACGCGACCATTAACCCGGGCAATTCCGGCGGTCCGCTGCTGGATTCTCAAGGCTTGGTCATCGGCATAAACACCGCGATTCGCACCGATAATGGCGTTTTTCAGGGGGTGGGTTTTGCTGTGCCGGCCGATACCTTGCGCCGTGTCATACCTGATTTAATCAGCAGCGGGCGAGTGGAATATTCCTGGATGGGCATTTCGGTGATGCGGGAAGATGGTGGTTTTGGCGTGGCTGGCTTGAGTGAAGCGCTGGGCTTGCCAGTGGAACGTGGCGTGCTGTTGCGCGCGGTGGAAGCGGGTTCGCCGGCAGCGGCGGCTGGCTTGCGTGGCGGAGACACTGTCATCGAGCTGCGTGGGGAAAGCGTCTGCGCGGGGGGTGATTTGATCGTGGCGATCAACGATTATCATTTTGCCGATCTGGATGGGCTGGTCACTTATCTGGTACAAAAGACGCGCCCGGGTGACGAGGTCGAATTGTTGGTGATACGCAACAAGCGAAGTTTTGAGCTGACGCTGACGCTGGAAGCTCGGCCCCTGGAAGGGAATCTTGATAGCTTGGATTGTAGCACGGCGCAATAAGGAGAAAAGTCTTGGAATATGTAACGCTAGAAGGGGAATTGTTGTGGATGCGCCCTTTGGAAATCGGGGATATCGGCGAGATCTTGGAATTGGTGGATGACAACGATATCGTGAAGAACACTTTTGTGCCACATCCCTACTCAGCCGAGGTGGCGCGGGAATTTGTCGAGCAAGCGCGGGAACATTGGCGTTGGGATGAAGGGTTCACTTTCGCTATCAACGACAGGTTGACCGGGCAATTTGCCGGTTGCATGGGTATTCATCCAAAGCCGAAACACAACCGAGCGCAAGTGGGTTATTGGATTGGCAAAGGCTACCGCGGGCGGGGCTTGGCGACGGCAGCGCTGCGTTTGATTATTCAGTTTGGCTTTGAACAGTTGGGGCTACATCGCATCGAGGCCGGGCATTTTACTTACAATCCGGCTTCCGGGCGGGTGATGCAAAAAGCGGGTATGCTTTACGAGGGCTTGCGGCGGGAGTCGGCGTTGCATCGCGAGCAGTACAAGGATGTGATTTGGTACGCCATCCTGCGCGGGGATTATGATGCCGATCGTGACAAAAGCAACAGCACAAAAAATAAAAAGACCGCAGAGGATTAGTCTACGGTCTTTCGACTGTTGTATTCACAGTCTACGGTTTCGGGTTCACCCCCTAATGGAGTTCCCCTAGAGGTGTGAATCAGTTAGAGGGTAGCACCCTTATCACCTAACATTTCGAATCACCTCCTTTACTCAGCCAGCGATTGAAGAAAAGTATAGCACAGGCTAGAGCCAAGTGCAAGTTTCTGTTCACATTTATGCGATTACCCCTATTTGACAGCGCCAGCGCGACAACGGAGGACCGCGGCTGTGACTGTGCTACAATAGCCGGCAATGCAGGCGGAGAGTGAGCGAACGGTGACACGGCATTTCCACCCGGCGCATCGGCGGCAGGCGATCCAATGGGCGCGCAACTTGCTGCTGCGGGATTTTTATGTGCTGGATGTTGAGACGACGGGGTTGAGCGCGGCGGACGAGATCGTGCAGATCGGCATCGTTGACAAGCAGGGCAAGCCTGTCATGAACCAGCTAATCAAACCCACCCGCCCTATCCCCGCCGCTGCATCGGCGATACATGGCATTTACGATGACGATGTGGCTAGCGCGCCCAATTTCAAAGGCATCTATATCAAGCTATCTACCTTGCTGGCGGGGCAAGTGGTCATCGCCTATAACATGGACTTCGATTGGCGCCTATTGCAACAGACAGCGGCACGCTATCGGCTGCCGGATGTGCGCATGGGCAAGCGTGATTGCGCCATGAAACAATACGCCCGTTACAAAGGACTGCGCAAAGCGAATGGTCGCAATTATGTCTGGCACAAGCTGGGCAATGCTGTGAAGCAAGAAGGCTTGCAGATCAGCAGAGCGCATGATGCCCTCGATGATGCACGCATGACCTTGGCGCTGATCAGCAAAATGGCGGCAACGAGCTAGACCGCGAATACGCAAAACAAGCACAACAAGATCAATCTCGTGCGTTCTTGCCACAGCCTCGGCAAAAAAGCGGTAGATACGTTTGTGCGATATCTCGATTCATACTTAAATAGAATAAGTCAGGATGATGCCGCTTCCAGCAAGGGCTTAGATTGGCTGTGGGGAGCATTCAGCTACAGTGTGTTTGCGCCCGAGATTGTTTTGCGGTACTGAGCGGCTGTGAGAGGGTCCTCAAGGGCAATAAACCGGAGTTAAGGATAAAAACAGATCGTGAAGACAGGTAGATTGAAACCCATAGTGTACTTTTGTCTAGCGCTGTTGCTTTTACTTATGATGCCGATTGGGCAGGCATTGGCGGCCGATATTGTGGTGGATGCCGATTGCAGCCTGCAGAACGCCGTCCGCTCCGCCAACGGGGAGGAGCTGGTCGAGCCGCTGTTGGAATGCGAGGTTGGCGATGTTGACGCCGATGGTTCCGACACGATCATGCTTGATATCAGCGGCACAGACGAAGGGGTGATCGCGCTGGATGAGACGCTGGATATCCAATCTGAAGTGGTGATCGAAGGTTCCGGTTTTGTCATCAGCGGTGGCAATAGCCTTCAAATCTTCAACGTGAGCGCTGGCTCCTTAACACTGAACAACCTGACAATGCGCGATGGCTTCAGCGCTGGCAACGGCGGCGCGATCGCGGTGAATGGCGCCGTTTTGGCACTTAATAACAGCGTCGTCAGCAGCAGTAGCGCAGCGGGACTTGGCGGGGGCATCTACGCACTCGATAGCGATGTGACGCTGGTTGGCAGCGTGTTGAGTGGCAATCAGACCGGTGCCGAGATAGCGATCGCGACAGAAGAAGACGACAATGCGGAAGAAGACGGCGATGTCGAAGAAAGTGAAGCGGCGCAAGCTGTTGAGGTATGGGTGGACAGTTTCGGCGGTGGGCTTTACTTCGCCGGCAAAGCCAATAGCTTGGTGATCGAGAAGAGCGGCTTGGACAACAATGTATCGCCTTCCGATGGTGGTGGTTTGTATATCGCCAGTGGTAGCGCCGACATCAGTAATTCCACGATCAGCAGCAATGTCGCAGCGGTCGATGGCGGCGGCATCTACAATGCTGGCAGCAGCATTCTCGCACATGTCACAATCGTCGATAATGTGGCTGCCGCTGGTGGTGGCCTCGTTGACGCACATTTGATGCAGCTCTATAACAGCATCATCAGTGACAACACTGGCGCAGATTGTTTTGGCACATTGAACGCCAACCTGGGCAACATGATCAGGGATCTATCTTGCAGTCATGAGGAGTTGAGCGCCGACCCTGACCTGCTGTTGTTGGGTGGCTCGCCAGCTTATTATTTGCCGCAAGAAGGCAGCCCGGTGATTGATGCCGCGTTAGCTGATTATTGCTTGCCAACCGACCAACGCGACATTGACCGCCTGCCGGAAGCTTGTGATATAGGCGCGGCCGAATTCCAGCCGGGCATCTTCGAATTTCAGATTCAGAGCGCCATGCGTTTGCTCTCCAGACCTGAACCAGCGGCGTCAGTGGAGCCCGAGCCAGAGGAGGGGGAAGAAGAGCCGAGCGCCCCGCCTTCAACCTGTCAAGACCTTCCCTCTTACATCAGCGTGCCGGGCGCGCCCAACAGCGTCCAGTGCAAGGAAGTGGATGCGGCTGGTGTGGGCAACAAGACCTTGGTCGATTATGGTTTCTACCGCGCGGTCGATATTTTTGGATACATTCCAGGGACAGTAAAAGCTTGCTTCGAATATCACACGGGCGCGGTTGCCCTGCTGGATGCAGCTAATTCGCCACGCAACATTATCCCGCTGCAGACCAGGACCGAAGGCAACATGAGATGCGCCAATGTGGACCGACCCGGCACGGCGGTGCTGATGCCGATCGACTTTTTCGCCTCCGGTTTGGTTGTCGAACCCATTTGGAATATCAACAGCTGCACGGTCACCACGACAGATATTCTCAACTTGCGGGCTGAGCCATCAACCAGCAGTGGCATTGTCGCCAACGTGCTCAACAATGTCCAGCTAGCTGCCAATCAAAAGACCACCTACTGGTTCCGTGTGGATTACTACGGCATTTTTGGCTGGTTGCATCAGGATTATCTCAACAGCTCTGGCACTTGCGAATAAAGCCTAGCCAGATTCAGGGCAAGATCGTGCCTCTCCCGGATATGTTCGGGGGAGGCATTTTTGTTTGTCGCCTCTGTTCGCTCAAGTTCGCAGCGGCTACAATCTTTGGGGATTTATTGAGAAAGCGAGAGAGGTATTCACATGCGCTTTGATAACAAAATTGCCTTGGTCACCGGCGGTTCACGAGGTATCGGCCGGGAGATCGCCAAGGGACTGGCGGAGCGTGGCGCCAGCGTGGCGGTGCATTACAAGGGCAACGAAGCAGCAGCTCGGGCGACCCAGATGATGCTGGCGGGTAGCGGGCATGGCATTTTGCAAGCGGACCTGGCTGATGCTGGTGCGGTTAAGCGGATGGTGGACGGGGTTGTGGAGCGCTGGGGGCGGATAGATATCCTGTTCAACAACGCCGGCATCTACCAAGAGCGTCCCTTGACCGAGGTGAGTTACGCGGAATGGATCGCGCATTTTAATGATGTAGTGGGCGTCAATTTGCTGGGAGCAGCCAACGCCACCTATTGTGCTGCCCGGCAGATGATGAAGACCGGCGGCGGGCGCATCGTCAATATTTCTTCGCGCGGCGCTTTTCGTGGAGAGCCGACGGCAGCGGCTTATGGCGCCAGCAAAGCGGGCTTAAACAGCATGGGGCAATCGCTGGCGAAGTTATTGGCGCCGCATAATATCTTCATTGGCACGGTGGCGCCTGGTTTCGTCGAGACTGATATGGCAGCGGAGCGGCTAGCCCAACCTGATGGAGAGGAGATCCGGCGACAATCCCCGCTTAAGCGGGTGGCGAAGCCGGAAGAAGTCGCTTATGTCGCCTTGTTTTTGGCTTCCGAAGGGGCGGAATTCACCACAGGCACGATCATCGATGTCAATGGCGCTTCCTACCTGCGCAGCTGAGATGAAGGAGCGGTGGCCATGATGGACTGGCTTGAGCTAGAGGCGGCGCGTTTGCGCATCCGCCAGTTTGAACAGCGTGACCTGGAAGCCTGCCTGGACTTTAGACGCCGAGTCTTGGGTATGGAAGAGCAGCCTACAGCCGTGCAAAGCTGGCTGAATTGGACCATCGACAGTTATCGTGAATTGTCGCAACTCGATCAACCACCTTATGCCGACTATGCAGTTGAATTAAAAGATAGCGCTATTGTGGTTGGTTCGGTTGCTATCGTTCCTACGGTTGTGCCTTGGGGCGCGCTGGCTGGCGATCCCTCCGATAGTTTGCTCAGCCCGGAAGTCGGTTTGTTTTGGGGCATCCTGCCTTCATATCAGCGCCAAGGCTACGCGACCGAAGCAGCGGGCGCGCTGCTGGATTTTCTGTTTGAACAGTTGCGGATTCGGCAGGTCGTCGCTACCAGCAGGAGCGACAATATCGCTTCCCAGCGGACGATGCAAAAACTGGGTATGGAGCTTCACAGCAATCCTTTGACCGAGCCCGCTTGGTGCCAGGTGGTGGGCAAGAAATTGAATCCACTGCATAGCTGATTTGGCTTGCGCATTGAATAAATGGCGGCTTGTGGATAAGATTTATAAAAGTACAACACTATCTTAACGCTGCAAGCTGGAGCAGCGACTATTCCGTTGGCGATTTTTTTCGACTAGCTGTACAGTTTTGTGAATCATATTGGAGGATAGTCATGAAATTTAAGACCCTTTTACTATTGCTCGTGCTGATACTGCTTGTCAGCTTGGCGAGCGCTCAAGACGAGAGTTTTTCACTGACGATCATGCACACCAACGATGTGCATGGTCACCATGAACCGCAACGCGATGGCAACGGCGGCGCCGCCCGTCAAGCGACGGTTGTTCAACAAATCCGCGATGAAGTGGATAATCATTTGCTGTTGGATGGGGGCGATCGCTTCACTGGTACGCTCTTCCATGTGCAATATCGGGGCCAGGATAGCGTGCAGATTATGAACGCGATCGGCTATGACGCTATGGCGCTGGGCAACCACGAATTTGACGATGGTAGCGAGATTTTGGCTAATTTTGTCAAAGGATTGAACTTCCCCGCGTTGAGCGCCAACATCGATTTCAGCGAAGATCCGCTGTTGGCTGGTTTGATCGAGCCCTCGGTCATACTCGAGGTCGGTGGGGAAAGCATCGGCATCATCGGCTTGACCACGCCGGAAACTGAAATCCTGGCGAAGCCCAGTGATGAGCTGGTCTTCCACTACAACTTGGTCGATATCACACAGGAGCAGGTGGACAAACTAACGGCGGAAGGCGTCAACAAAATCATCCTGGTGACGCATATTGGCTACGGGGCGGATCTGCAGGTGGCACAGGCTGTCAGCGGGGTTGATGTGGTGGTCGGCGGGCATACCAATACCTTCCTCAGCAATGCCTACAGTGGCGTGCTGGGCGAGTACCCCACCGTGCTGGAGAGCGCCAGTGGCGAGCCGGTCTTGGTCGTGCAAGCCAGCACCAAGACGATTTACCTGGGGCGGTTGGATGTGGAGTTTGACGCGGCGGGCTTGCTGACAGATTGGGATGGCGATGCCATTCTGCTCAGTCGTTACATCAGCCCCGACCCCGCCATCAGCGATTTGATCGCCGGTTTGGCGGAACCGATCGCCGAGTTGCGGGCGCAGGTTGTTGGCGAGAGCGCGGTGGACTTAACTGGGACCAGCCCGCGTCTTTGCCGCATTGAGGAATGTTTGCTGGGGAATGTCATCACCGATGCGGTCCTAGAAGAGACCGGCGTTGATATTGTCTTGCAAAACGGCGGCGGCATCCGCGCTGATATCGCCGGGGGCCAAGTCACGATTGGCGATGTTTTGACTGTGCTGCCCTTTGGCAACTTGATCAGCACCTTTGAGTTGAGCGGCGCCGATGTCCTGGCTGCCTTGGAAAATGGCGTCGGTCGTGTCGAAGTTGACGAGGACAATAATCCGCTGACTGAGGGCGCTTCGGGGCGCTTCTTGCAAGTTGCTGGTTTGCGCTATGTCTTTGACGCCACGCAAGAGCCTGGCAGCCGGATTGTCAGTGCCGAGGTGATGCAAGATGGCGCTTACGTACCGATTGATGCCGAAGCCAGCTACAGCGTCGCCAGCAATGACTACATGCGCGGCGGCGGCGATGGTTTCGCTGTGCTGGAAGAAAATGCCATCAACGCCTACGATCAGGGCCGGCCCCTGGATCAAGTGGTGGCGGATTATATCGCTGCCAACAGCCCGCTAAATGTCGAGCTCGAGGGACGCATCCTCCACCAAGCGGCGGGATAATTCACTTGGCGGGCAGTGGTCCGCTCATTCGCAAGCACAAAACCGCTGGCAGATGCTGGCGGTTTTTTTGTTGGCGTTCGGCTGTTATATCGCCGGTAGTGAAATGCCCATGATACATCTATGCTATAGAATGTATAAGGGAGTGCCAAAGTTTGACTAGCGGGTTTGGTTGTGGACGATAGGGATCATTTCTACGATATTTTCTTAATTTATCACCCGATCGATATCGAATTGACGCGGCGGGTGGCGGCGCAATTGGATGCTCTGGGCAGCCATTGCGGTTTCCTCGAACAGCCACTGGGCAAGAAAGCGGCGGATATTGAGCAGCTCAAAGCCGGCATCCTGCGCTCTTACACGGTGGGGATGGTGCTATCGGCTGATTCGGCAGTGAGCCAGCTTTGCAATGAGCTGATCCAATACGCGGTTAGCAATGGCAAGCGCTTGGTGACGCTGATCCTGGACGAAGACATCGAGGTGGAGGTACACCCAGCCATCGCCGACAATCCTTTTGTCTTCTTTCGCGAGAGTGACGAATTGGTAGAGCGCATCGAAGAATTACGCGGTTATTTACAGGTTGAGCGCCCGTTGCAATTGCATACCGAGCTATTGGTCGCTGCCGATGAATGGCAACGTCATGGGCGAGCGCCGGAGCTGCTGTTGCCCGCCGACCGCCTAGAAGAAGCGCGACAATGGCTGGCAGAGCGCGGGACCCGCTTGCCCAAACCTTCACCCTTGCAAGTCGAATACATTCATAGCGGACGGCGCCAGGGAGCGAAGAGTTGGCGCATTCTTTCAAGCAACTTGAAATTGGGCATCGCCGGCATCATCGCTGTCTTGCTGGTTCTTGCTTTATTGCGCATCGCTTTAGCCAATCGGGCAGCAGCTGAATCGGCCGCCAGGGAGACGCAGCAAGCCCAAAAGCAGTTGGCTTTGATCGCGGCGGAATCGACTGCGGCCAGCGATAGCGCAATCGCGACTATCGATATGATCGCGGCGACCAGCGTTCGCCTGGCTGAGGCGATGCGCGAGACTGTGCAAGCCGAAGCGATGGCCGCCACCCAAGCAGCGAAGTCTACCCAAGCGGCGCAGGCACTTGCTGAGAGGCGTGCTGCGGCTGCGCGGGCGACGCAAGCCTTCGCATTGGCGCGAGAGGCACAGGCTGGGCGTTTGGTCGCGGCTGGTGTCGAGGCGCTGGCGGCGGGTGATCACGAACTCGCGTTGGCATTGGCATGGGAAGCGAAAGAGGCGCTGGAAGATGCGGGACCTGCCTATCAATTGCTGCGTCAGGCCGCTGCTGAACACCCGATATTGACCAGTGATTCCGACTTGCAAGCCGCCTTGCCCGGCACCCGCATCAGCCCGAGTGGCGGGTCTCTGCTGTTGGCAGAGGAAAGTGGCATCAGCCTCTATAGCTTGAGCAGGCAGGAGATCATCGCCAGAATGGAAGCGAGCCAAAGCAGCCAGGCTGGCGATTATTTCGCGACCTATGGCAATGGTAGCGCGGCGATTTACGCCATCGATACTGGTGAGCAGCTGCGGAGTTGGGAGTTGGATGGGGGCGATGCGCGGGCGCTCTATCTGTCGGCCCATGGTCAAATGCTGGTGCTCGCCCTAGATAGCGATGAGCTGTGGCTCTTGCATGATGATGCCCCGCAGCGGCTGGACGCTGGTGGATTAGTACAGCCGGCAAACCTGGCATTCGCTCCAAGCGGCGAGACATTTGTGAGCTTGCATCAAGAGCGGGCGGTGCTTTGGGATACTGAGACGGGGACTGCCCTGGGCGCTTACCCACTCGGCGGGGCGGGCGCCACCCTCGAAGCGGCTTTCAGCGCAACTGGTGAAACGCTGTTTTTCTTTTTGCGCTTGGACGATGGTCTGGCGAGCTTGACCGCTGTCACGCTGGCTGATAATAGTGTCCGGCGTCACACTTTTGTTGATGTGCAATTTGGGCAGTTCAGCGATGACGGCGCTTATCTGGCGCTGGTTTTGGCGGATGGGGATATTCAGATCATTGAGACAGCGAGCGGGGAAACAGTATACCGGCTGGGCGCGGGCTTGCATTCGGCGCGCAAGCTGCGCTATCTTGCGGAAGCGGGTTTGTTGATCGCCGCGGATCGTCGGGATTTGACCATCTGGGATGTCTCAACGGGTGAGCTGGAATGGCGCTTCAGGCATCCGCGCACTGTCACCGATTTCAGCGTCAGCCAAGATGGACAGCGCATTTTGACGCTGGATGCGGGGAATAGGCATCGGCTGTGGCGGGTCGAGAGCCCGGCGGAATTGTTGGCGCGTATCGAAACGATGTACAGCCCGCGGGCATTGACTTGCCCCGAACGCGAGCAGTATCAACTGCTGCCGCTTTGCGAGTGACTATGAAACGTATCCTTTACACTTCCTGGTATACCGGTTTAGGTGGCGGGGAAACCGACCTGCTCACGTTGGCGCATTCGCTGGATAAGAGCCGTTTCGAGCCGCATCTGCTGTTGCCGGTGGAAGGGAAGCTGGCTGAGCGCTGGCGAGAGGCTGGTTGGCAAACGCATATCATCCCTTATCGTGGCGCTTCGACCTATTTTGTGCCAGCTATTTGGGCGCGCTTTCCCGTGGTACGGCGTTTCGCTCGCTTGCTGCGCGAGTTGCGCATAGATCTGATACAGAGCGATTATCATACGCTGCCGCTAATCGCGCCCGCAGCTCGGGAGCTGGGGTTGCCAGTGACCTGGACTATCTGTGGCTGGTGGTTTCAACCGAAGCCCTGGCAACGCTCATTTTTCCGCGCTATCCACGCTGTGGCGCGCTCCCAAGTCGTTCGGGCTGGTTTTCTGGGTGAGCCTCCCTTCATGCCCGCCGAGAGACTACCCGTCATATATTCGGGCTTGGATACCGAGCGCTTTCATCCCCGACTTGATGGGCGGGTATTGCGCCGCGAGCTCGAGATAGCTGAGGATGCCCCCGTGGTGGCGCTGGTGGCGCGTTTTCAACGGGTCAAGGGGCATCATGTTTTTCAGCAGATGGCGGAACGCATACTGGTGGAGCAGCCGGACACGCAATTCATCGTGGCGGGGGATGATGTCTTTGATGTGGCGGCGGATCAGCGCTATCGCGATCAGATATTGGCGAGGGCTCGTTCCAGCCCTTTGCTGCGCAATCACTTGCATTACATCGGTTTCCGCCACGATGTGGAAATGGTTTACGCCGCTGCCGATGTTTTGGTTTGCCCTTCAGAATTTGAGAGTTATGGCAAAGCAAATCTGGAAGCGATGGCTTGCGGCAAAGCGGTGGTCAGCACGGAGCGCGGTGGTCCAGCAGAGACGATCGAACACGGGGTCAGCGGTTTGCTGGTCGCTCCCAACGATGCTGAAGCGCTGGCAGAGCAGGTCTTGCGATTGCTGCGAGACAAGGAATTGCGCGAAAGGTTAGGCAAAGCGGGCAGAAACCGCGTGTTGCGCCTTTTCTCCGCTGAAGCCGCTGCCATCGCTCACACAAAAATCTATGAAGAGTTGCTGCGCTTCAGTTGATGGTGGCGTTTTGGAAGAATTTCGCCAGGCTGTCGGATAGGGTATTGTCGCGCAGGTAAGCGATATGCTCGCCGGCGAATGGGATGGGCTCCAAGCCGAAGTGATTGACTAGCGCATTGTCCGGCACGGTATTAGGCACCGCCAGTAAATCCAGCAATCCGGTGCTCACGGGCGAGCCAGGCAACAGCGCTTGCATCAAGATCACTGGAGGGCGCAGCAGTGCGGTTGGCACTGGCAACAGCAGCCGCCAAGTATTCATGGTCTTGATAATGCGCCGCTCGATCTCGCCCAGGGTCAAGACTTCGGGTCCGCCGAGGGCTAATTCGGCGCCGATGGTGCTGTCATCATCGAGACTGCGTATGACCGCTTCCACCACATCGTAGACGGAGACGGGTTGAAATTGGGCTTTGCCCCCGCCGATCAGCGGGAAGATTATGGGTGTGACCTTCAGCAGTCGAGCGAAAGTATTGAAGAATTCGTCTTGGGGACCGAATATGGCAGAGGGGCGCAACGCCGTCCATTGCAGGTTGGAACGGGCGACATATTCTTGGGCGCGTCCTTTGCTGGCGAGGAAACGATAGGGCAAATCGCTGCGGGCGCCATTTTGACTCATGTTGATGAAGCGGGTGACACCGGCGGCTTCGGCGGCATTCACGATATTAATCGTGCCTTGATAATTGACTTCTTCGTAAGTCTGCCCGCCCTTTTCCATCGCGATCGCCACATAATGGATGACGGTGTTGACGCCTTGCATGGCTGGTTTCAAAGTCTCGGGCTGCGTCACATCGCCCTCGACGATTTCGATGGACTCGGCGACATCCTTCAGGCGGATAGCCGCTTTCGCCCGCTGCCGCACCAGCGCGCGCACAGGCTTTTCCATCGAGACCAGTCTTTTAACCGTTTGATTACCCAAGTATCCAGCGGCGCCTGTCACCAAGATTGTCATGCTGATTGCCTCCCACTCATATCGTCCTAATTTCATTATAACCGCAATGGTGTCATGTCAATTAATAATATGGAGATTCAAGAGCATATTTGGGCGATTTATACAAAGTGTTCAGCATGGTAAAATAGTTTCATTTGAGTTGGCAAAATCTGATCATCATCTTGACGATCGATAGCTGAGCTGCTGATGAGCATGAGAAGAAAGACCTTACATCTGCGTTTGGATGCGGAAGCGCCAGATGCGGGGATTATCAAGCGCGCCGGGGAAATCATTCGGACGGGCGGATTGGTCGCTTTCCCGACCGAAACTGTCTATGGTTTAGGCGCCAATGCCTGGGATCGGACGGCTGTGGACGGGATCTTCCGCGCCAAAGGAAGACCCGCCAATGACCCCCTGATTGTGCATATCGCCAATTTCGACCAGTTGGCGCAGGTCGCTGCTGAGTTGCCGCCCGGAGCCATCGAGCTGTGCCGGCGATTTTGGCCCGGGGCCTTGACCATTGTCGTGAAAAAAGCACATGCCATACCCGACAATTTGACGGCTGGCTTGGATACGGTTGCAGTGCGCATGCCAGATCATGAAGTGGCGTTGGCTTTGTTGCGGGCGGCCGCGGTGCCAATCGCGGCGCCGAGTGCTAACCGCTTCTCCCGCCCCAGCCCGACCAATGCCCAACACGTTCTGGACGATCTCCAGGGCAAGGTTGACTTGGTCTTGGATGCCGGCAGCAGCAAAATCGGTGTCGAATCCACCATAGTCAGCTTGCTCGATGGCGCTCCGCGGGTGTTGCGCCCGGGGGGGATTTCGCTGGAATCCTTGCGCGAGCTGCTGCCGGATTTGCGCTTTGAGCCGCAATACCTGGGCGATGATGATAGCGTTGCCGCGCCCGCCCCAGGCAGCATGTTGAAGCATTATTCGCCGTCGGCTCGGGTCATGCTATATCAAGGCGCCGATGATGCCGCTGTCTACGCTGCCATGCGCGCAGAGATCGCCCGCAACGGGAAGGTCGGGGTGATGGCAACAGATGCCGATGCCGCTGCATTTGCCGACCTGGATCTGCCGATCGAGCGCCTGGGAGCGGATAATGATGAAGTTGCGCTGCGCTTGTATGCTGCTTTGCGCGCCCTCGACAAGCGCGAGGTGGAGCTGATCCTGGCGCGGGTGCCGGACAAAGGTGGTCTGGGTCTGGCGGTTTGGGATCGCCTGTTAAGAGCGGCGGTCGGGTCGCTGGTGGAGTTATGAGCAAAAGCTGGTGATGGCATCATGAAACAATGGTTGATCAAGCGCTTGGTTGAATGGATGACGCCGCGTTTACGTTTCATTTATCACAATCCCGAATTATGGCGATATGTGGAAGCGCGGGGCTATCATGTGACACCGGTTCATTTCTATCAGCCAATACCCGACACATCAGCCTTGGACAATGTTTATCGAGCGCGGTCTTCATTCTCAATGGCGGGCATTGATTGGAACGAAGCAACCCAACTGCAATTGCTGCGGGATATCTTCCCCATTTACACCGCCGAGTATCAGCAGTTTTATGAAAACTTCCTCGCTGATAAGCGCTTCGCTGGGGAGAGAATTGAATTCGTGGGTCATGATCCATATGTCTACCATTGTATGATTCGGCATTTCCAACCGAGGAAAGTGGTCGAGGTCGGCGCCGGATTCTCGACCTTGGTCGCGGCAAATGCAGCGCAACTCAATGGGGAAACGAGCATCACCGCTATTGAACCTTATCCACAGAAACTCTTGCGGCAGATTTCGGATCAGATTGACCTGGTCAAGCAGACAGCACAATCAATTGACCTGACATTCTTCGAGACGCTCAAGAAAAATGACATCCTCTTCATAGATAGTTCGCATGTGGTCAAGACGGGTAGCGATGTTTGTTATTTGGTCTTGGAGGTGTTGCCGCGCCTGCAACCGGGGGTGATAGTGCATTTCCATGATATCTTCCTGCCCTTTGATTACCCGCGAAGCTGGCTGGAAGAGCGGCGGCTGTTTTGGAATGAGCAATACTTGGTGCAAGCGTACCTAATACATAATGCGCGGGCGCGGATCCTGTTCGCTAACCGCTTCATGATCGAGTCGCATCAGCAGCTCATGATCGAAGTCTTCCCCGGCAGCGAGCAGATTGGCGGTGGCAGTTTGTGGCTGCGGGTATGACAGGCTGCTCCTGGCACAAAACCACAGATTCTCCCATAACTGTGCTATAATTCCACTGGTGATTTCGATAGAACATAGAAGGAAGAGATCGTGACAGAGCACATTCAGATCAAGGATATCGGGCATTACCAAGGGCAGGAAGTCACAGTGCGGGGTTGGGTCCACCACAAGACTGGCAAGGGCCGCCTGCAATTTATTTTATTGCGTGATGGCAGTGGCCAAGCGCAATGCGTCGCTTTCAAACGGGAAATGGACCCAGCTGAGTTTGAGATCGCCCGGGGATTGACGCAAGAATCATCGGTCATTATCAGCGGGGTTGTGCGAGCTGATGAACGGGCGCCCGGTTTCCCCGGCGGCTACGAAATTGGCATCAACAAGCTGGAGCTGGTGCAACAATCGGCGGAATACCCCATCACGCCCAAAGAACATGGCACTGAGTTTCTGATGAATCATCGTCATCTTTGGGTGCGTAGCAATCGGCAGTGGGCAATCTTGCGCATCCGCGCGACCATCATCAAAGCCTTGCGTGACTGGCTGGATGACCAGGGCTTTCTGCTGGTTGATACGCCGATCATCACGCCAGCCGCCGGTGAAGAGACCACCACCCTGTTCGAAGTGGATTATTTTGGCGAGTCGGCTTTTTTGGCGCAGACAGGGCAACTCTACAACGAAGCCAACATCATGGCATTTGGCAAGGTCTATTGCTTTGGACCAACTTTTCGCGCCGAAAAATCAAAGACGCGGCGGCACCTGATCGAGTTTTGGATGCTGGAGCCGGAGATCGCGTTTTGCAGTTTGGAAGAACTGATGGACATCGAAGAAGGCATGGTGTCCTATGTGGTGGCGCAAGTCTTGGAGAAACATCAGCAGGAACTGGAGATCATCGAGCGCGATATCGACAAGTTGGAAGCTATCAGCGCGCCCTTCGCCCGCATCAGTTACGATGAAGCGGTGGAGAAACTACAGGCGCTACAGCAACAGATTGATGACCCGGCAAGTCGGGAGGAGATCGCTATCGAATGGGGCGAAGATTTTGGCAGTCCCCAGGAGACGGCGCTGGCGGAGATGTTTGACAAGCCCGTCTTCGTCTACCATTATCCGACCGCGGTCAAAGCATTCTACATGACGCCAGTAGCGGGGCGCCCGGAAATCTGCCGCAGCGTCGACCTGTTGGCGCCGGAAGGCTATGGCGAGATTATCGGCGGCAGCGAACGGATACATGACTTGGAGCTCTTGGCTCGCAATATTGACGAAATGGGCTTAGGGCGGGAAGCTTACGAATGGTATCTGGACTTGCGGAAGTTTGGCACGGTGCCGCACGCGGGCTTTGGCATCGGTATCGAGCGCACGGTGGCCTGGATTTGCGGGCTCAATCATGTGCGGGAGACAATTCCCTATGCGCGCCTGCTCAACCGCAAGTATCCCTAAAAGCCTAAACCAAGGCCCAGCTTCAAGCTGAGGGACCGATGATGCGCAGAGCATCGGCGAGGCTGCGCGCTTGGATCAACTGAATGCCGGCGGGTAGGTCTTCGCTATGGCGTCGTAACTTGGGGACAACGACGCGCTTGAAGCCGATCTTCTCCGCTTCATTCAGCCGCGCTGCCAACTGCCCTACCCGGCGCAGCTCGCCACTGAGGCCGACTTCGCCAACGATCGCCAGGTCGGCGGGCAAGGGGCGATCGTAATAGCTGGAAGCGATCGCCAGCGCCATCGCCAGGTCTGATGCTGGTTCAGATATTTTCAAGCCGCCGATGACATTAACGAAGATATCCTGTTCCCACAATTTCAATCCCAGGCGTTTGCTCAAAACCGCGCTGAGCAGGAGCAGGCGATTCAAATCGACGCCGTTGGCTGTGCGCCGGGGGTTGCCAAAAGCGGAGGGGCTGGTCAAGGCTTGCAGCTCAACGAGCAAGGGGCGGGTGCCTTCCATGGTGATGGCGATGGCGGAGCCAGAGGCGTTGATCATGCGCTCTTCCAGAAAGGCCTCAGACGGGTTTTCCACTGGCGCTAAGCCGCTGCCGCGCATCTCAAAGACACCAACCTCGCTGGTGGCGCCAAAGCGGTTCTTGACGCTGCGCAAGAGCCGATATTGCTGAAAGGGGTCGCCCTCAAGATAGAGCACAGCATCGACGATGTGCTCTAAAACGCGGGGACCGGCGATGCTGCCATCTTTGGTGACATGCCCAATCATTAAGATGCTAATGCCGGAAGACTTCGCCAGGGATTGCAGGCGAATGGCGGATTCGCGTACTTGCGCCACTAAGCCAGGCGATGAGCTCAATTCGGCTACCTGGGTCGTCTGTATCGAATCGATGACAACCAGCATGGGGTCAAGCGCTTTGATTTGGTCGAAGATATTATCGAGGTCGGTCTCGGTCAAGAGATAGAGTTCGGGGGCGCTCAAACCCAGGCGATCGGCTCGCATTTTGATTTGCTGGGCGCTCTCCTCGCCGCTGATATAAAGTACCGAACCGCCAGTGTTGGCGAGCTGGGAGGATAGCTCGAGCACGAGGGTAGATTTACCGATGCCCGGTTCGCCGCCGAGCAAGACCAAGGAGCCGGGCACCAAACCGCCGCCCAAAACACGACTGAACTCGGCGATGGGCACGGGGATACGCGCTTCCGGTTTGTGGTCGATTTCTGCCAGCGTAGCCGGTGAGCGCGGGGTATCGCTGCCCTGGCGCCGGCGCCCCTTCGCTGATCGAGGGGATTCTTCGCTATGTTCCGCTAGGGTATCGAATTGAGCGCATTGGGGGCAACGTCGGAAATAGCCCGTGCTGCGTTTACCACAATTGCGGCAGATGTAGATGCTGCGTCTTTTTGCCATGGTGTCCCGAGCAGTCTAGTGTGCGCAAGTATGCTGATGACCGCTTTAGGGCATTATAACATTCTCACAATTTGATGGGCAGCAGGTTATAGCGAAAGCCGTTACGTCTTACTAGGAGGGGCGGATGCGCTGGATATGATAGCGTTGACAAGGGCAGAGCCTGGCGAATGTAACTTTTCTATAATATATCGCTGTTAGCGTGGACAAAATAAACAGGTGCGGAGGGATGCTGAAATGATCACCATTTTGCGGCGGCACATCGGTTATCTGCTCGGTTTTATCGTATGTAGTATTGGATTGATTGTCCCGAGCGCTATGCCGGCGTTGGCGCAGGCGGGGGAAAATTGCCGCCCTCGCCATCTCAACACAGTGAACTGGTCGACTGACTTTTGCCAGAGCGAAGTTGATTTCAACGAAATACTGGTAGGCAATCCGGTCAAGGATGGCATCCCCGCTGTGACCGATCCGCGGATGGAATCGGTGCAGGAGGCTGCCGAGTGGCTGAGCGATCGCTCGCCGATGATTGCGCTGGAACTTGAAAACGAAGCGCGAGCCTACCCGCTGGCGGTGTTGATGTGGCATGAAATCGCCAATGACGAAATCGCCGGTATACCGGTGGCGGTGACATTTTGCCCGCTCTGCAACAGCTCGATCACCTTTGATCGGCGGGTGGGCGATGACGTGCTGGACTTCGGGGTCAGCGGATTGCTGCGCAACAGCGATCTGGTCATGTATGATCGGCAGAGCGAATCCTGGTGGCAGCAGTTGACCGGCGAAGGTTTGGCTGGGCAGTATGCCGGGGCACTGTTGGATATCGTGGCTTCGCAAGTTATCGGATTCGCGGACTTCGCCGAGCGGCATCCGGAGGGTTTGGTGATGTCGCGCGATACGGGTCACAACCGGCAATACGGCATCAACCCCTATAGCAACTATGACAGCTATGCTGGGCGACCTTTCCTGTTCCGCGGAGAACTAGATAGCCGCCTGGCATCGCCGGTGGAGCATGTTTTGGCGGCGACAATCGGCGATACTGCCAAAGCTTATCCTTTCAATCTCTTGCGCCAGGAATTGGTGGTCAACGATTTGGTCGGCAAGACAGCGGTGGTGATCTTCTTTCAGAGTGGGGTCGCCAGCGCCTTGGGCGATTCGATCATCGACCAGGCTCGGGATATTGGCACAGCCGGCATGTACGAAGCCAGGCTCGACGGACAATTGCTGGAGTTCAGCGCGAATGATGATGGCAGCTTCAGCGATGTACAGACTGGATCCAGCTGGAATGCATTTGGGGAAGCGACGGCGGGCGAGCTGGAAGGCAGCCAGTTGAATTGGATCCATGCCTTCCCGCACTTCTGGTTTGCCTGGGCGGCTTTTCATCCTGAAACGGAAGTTTATGGTCTGAATTGATGGGTGAGCAAGTCGGCAAAAAGGCTAGCCAGCGCAGTTGCTAAGATCGGCGGCATTGGCTTGAAAAACTTCCAGGCAGGCGATCAAGAGCTGTCCCGCTTTTTGGTGACCAGCGTTGCTCCAATGCACATCCGGTGGATTGGCGTAATCAAGTTGACTGTCTAGTGAAGCGCGGGGGTCAAGAAACGCTATCTCCAGTTCTTCGAGCAGGCGGATGGCGTTTTGGTAGAGCGCTCCCGCTGCCACGATGTCATCACGCCGCGGTATGAGCAAGACAAGCAACTGGGTTTCATTGTCTGCGGCGGCCTCGCTTAAAGCTTGCAGGTACTCCCGCGTGACTTCGACGCGGCGGCTCAGGCGCAATCCCTCGGCTTGGCTGATCATCTGTTGCAGGGCATCGATCACGCGCAAGCCGAGCGATCCCAAGCGTGTGATACCGACCAGCCGGTGAAATTCGTTGACTGGCGGATCGACCCTATGATAGCGATAGAACAAATCGGATTGCTGATCGAGCTTGATCAGATTCCCCCGCAAATCGATTTGGTATTGCCGAATTGAAAGTGGGAAATTTACCGCGTCAACACCCATAAAATAGCTATCGACTGGCATCATATTGTCATCAAAGTCGTTCATATAGAAGCCCAAGATCGTCACTTGAGGTTTTAGCGCCGGGGCGAAGACCTCGAACGACGCCAGGGCTTGGTTGGTGCCCGCGCCTGGGATGGCAGTATTCCAGACTACCGCCTGAGGAAAATGGCGCTCGATGATCTCCACAAAGGAGTTGCCAAAATCTGCCGAGCCGCCGAAGGCAAAGGAATCGCCCAAGACCAGGATTCGCAGGCGCCCGGCAAAAGACTCATCAACCACAAAGTTTTGGGTATCGTGAAAGCCTTGCTCGTTGACGATACAGCGCAGGTCGGATAGTTCGCCACGCTCGCAAGCGGCGATCATCTCGTCATAGACATAATGGCAGCCAGCTGCGTCGCAGGTCCACCAAGGCACGGGGTCAAGGAACTCCTCTGGTATCTCCGGTGGGAAATAGGTAGGCTGACCAGCCAGCGTGAGGATCAGCTCCAGAGCCAGCAGGGTGACGGCGACAATGATAAGGCTGGCGAGGAGATGCCGCTTGAGCGCCAGGGACAATCGTTGGCGGGTCTGTGAACGGCGCAAGAGCAAGCTGACAACCGACAGTAACAGACCGCCGATGATCAGGATAAGTTGTGGCGCGTTCAAGCCGGGGCTGGTGCCGGGGATGAGGTCAAGAAAGATGCCCAGAATGCAGGAAGCCGCGCCGATGAACGCGAGAACGCTGAATATATGTTTCGGCTGTTTTGTCATTCTAAGGCGCTAGAGAATCTGATCGAGAAATTCCTGGGTGCGCGGGTGATGTACGATATCGGGGCTGAAGAAATTCTCTGGCGGACCCTGTTCGACGATGCGCCCCATATCCATGAAAATGACGCGATCGGCGACTTCCCGGGCGAAGCCCATCTCGTGGGTGACGACCAGCATGGTCATGCCGGAGCGCGCCAATTCTTTCATCACATCGAGGACTTCTTTGATCATTTCGGGATCGAGCGCCGAGGTGGGTTCATCAAAGAGCATGATCTTCGGTTCCATCGCCAGGGCTCGGGCGATTGCCACGCGCTGCTGTTGCCCGCCAGATAATTGTCCGGGATATTTGTAGGCTTGTTCGGGGATGCCGACGCGCTCCAGCAATTCCATCGCCCGTTGCTCGGCTTTGTCGCGGGACCAGTGGCGGACTTTCATCGGCGCCAGGGTGATATTGTCGATCACGGTCAAATGTGGGAAGAGGTTGAATTGTTGGAATACCATGCCGGTCTCCCGGCGGATCTCGGCAATATTCTGTACATCGTGGCTTAGCTCGATGCCGTACACGATGATCTGGCCGTCTTGATGTTCCTCCAAACGGTTGATGCAGCGGATGAAGGTGGATTTGCCGGAACCCGATGGTCCGATGATGACCAGCACTTCTTGCGGCATCACTTCCAGCGAGACATTGCGCAAAACATGGAAATCGCCATACCACTTGTTCATATCGCGACAGATGATAATCGGCTCGTCGCTCGCCAGGTGGCGTTTGTTGTTATCTTCCATTTGGAACCTCCAGGACTCCATGTTTGCCGGGCATAAGGCAGGGTCAGAGCTGTTGCGCCCGTACCGCTCCCGAGCCAGTCGCTTCGACCTTGCGGCTGATATAAGACATGATATAGCTGAAGACAAAATAAATGATTGCCACGTACAGAAAAGTTTCTTGGCGGCGCTGCAAGAATTCTGGCTGGGCGACGACACGGACAGCGATGCCGGTGATCTCCGCCAAGCCCACGATAAAGACCAGCGAGGTGTCTTTGAAGAGCGAGATGAATTGACCGACCAGCGCCGGGATCACTGCCCGCAGAGCTTGTGGCAGCAGGATATGCAGCGTCGTTTGCCAGGTGGATAAGCCGATTGCCTGTGCCGCTTCAGTTTGGCCCCGATCGATCGATTGCAAGCCACCGCGAACATTCTCCGCCAGGTAGGCGGCGCTGAACATGGTAATGCCCACCCAGGCGCGCACAGCATTTTCGATGGTGGCCAAGGTTGGGTCGACCAACGGCACCAGCAGGGTTGCCAAGAAGAGCACCGTGATCAAGGGTACGCCGCGGACCAACTCAATATAGAGAATACAGGCGTAGCGCACGACCGGTAAGCTGCTGCGCCTGCCCAGCGCGAGCGCCAGGCCGATGGGGAAAGAGGCCCCGATACCGAGGATGGTCAGTTGCATGGTCAGCATCAAGCCTCCCCAGAGCCGCTTATCAGATAGCGGCAGCAGGTCATCCGGGGAAGTTTGCAGTATGCCCTGGGAATCCATGCCGGTTACCAAGCTGGGCAAAAGCAGTATGGTCCCCAGCCAGGCGCCCGCGGCCAGATAGATTCCGCTTACAGGGAGGCGATCGAAGAGGGGGCGGCTGTCCGAGCTGGCTGTTTTCCGCGGAGCATCCTGGGCTCGCTCGCCACGCTTGAAAGCCAGGGCGCCAGCAGCCAGCCAAATGATGAAGTAGATAATTGACCAGCGATCGACCAGGGTCCAGCTTTGCATCCACAAGAAGGTCAGCAGCAGCAAGCCGATGATGATGCGGTTTGACGTCCAACGGGTTGCCCCGCTGAAGAACATCCAAGCCAGCCAAAAGATGATGGCGCAACCCGCCAGCAAAGGCGCTGAAGCATCGGCGCTTTCCGCCAGCAGATTGCTGTCCAGAAAAAGGAAGAGGAAAACGATGCAGGAAAGCAGATAGCCATAGCGTTTGATTGGCGGAGAGATGCTAGTTTGCAGCGCTGCCCCGCGGGCGCCGGCGAAGAGGCCGATGATAGCGACCACTAGCCAAATCAGCAGTGAGCTGGCGGGGTCGGTGTTCCAGCCGTCCCAGACCAGATTAATCACAAATCCCTGTGCGATTTGCAAGAAGAATCCGCCGATTAACAAGGCATAGCCCAACGTGCCGCGGAAATGCTGGCCCCCGAAATACATCAAGAGCAGCCAAGCCAAGCCACCAGCCAAGCTGCCCAGGGTCGCGCCCGAGAAACCACCGATGCCGGAAGCCAGCACATACATGACGAAGGGGAAAATCCCCCAGACATAGATGAGCAAGCGATTGAGCGATGCTTCGGCATCTTCCCCGTTGTTGGTGTGGTTGAGCCAGTGATGAACACGGCGCACGAGCCAGACAACGCCAAAAGCCGCCAGGATTTTTAGCAAGCTCGCCAAAAGACCCGACACCAAGCTATCGCCATCCAAGAGGGCGAAATAAGCCAGCAGGATCAAGAGCGGCGACAGCGACCAAAGCAGCATAGCTAGGCGACCATCGTTGCTATTGAAGACGGAAGCTTCGCCCAACAGGTGGGACAAGGTGCGCCCGCAGAGAAAACCCCAAGCGACGGTGATGAAGAAAGGCAGCAGCAAGGCTTCAATTTGGGCGAAGAAAGGCGGGATGAAGTGAATGAAATACGTTTGCAAGTCACGCAAGCCACGATATTGATTATCGATCAGCACGAGAAGCGGGATGGCTTTGCCTTCGACCTGCGGGCGATTTGCAGTGACGACCAATTCATCATCGGTCAGGCGCACAAAACGAGATTCGGTGGCGCTTAAAGTGCGCTCGAGGATGGGGTGGATGCCGCTGGCGGCCAGGATAGCGCTGCCCTGCTCGCCTGGTGCCGCATCTTTGGTCAAGACATACCAGCCAGCGCGCGAGATATCAAAAGTGATGACATCATCGGCGTTGCTCAAGACAGTTTCCGCCAGCACTTCCAGGGTCTCCCCATCGCGGATTGCCACGTACATGGGCGTTTGGCCCAGCTGGTACAAATCCAAGACGGATGGTGGCGTCAGCAGGCGCACAAAGAGCTCGCGCAGGAAGGCGGCTTCCCAAGCCGATGGTTGGATCAGTTCTTCATTTTCATCGCTTTGATCGGGTTGGCCGATCAGATCTTCCGACAGTTGCAGGACCAGCAGTTCGCCCAGCTCCTCCAGTTGTTCACTCGCTTTGACTGTGGCTGTCAAGTGGGTGATGGCGTCTTGGATTTCAGCCGTCATCTCGTCGGTGACGGACAGATTCTGGGCTGCGTCCTCAACTTGTTCCAGGGCGGCTAGGATTGTTTCCGGGCGCTCGTCCAAAGCGCTGGCAGCGCGTTCCAGCCGTTCCAGCCAGAGCCGCAGTTCGCCGATAGTCCCTTGTTCGCCGGTCAAATGGGCGCCGATATGATTGACATAATCACCGGTCGCGGAGAGCATATCGTTGGTGCGGGTGAAAGTGCGGATATTCAACCTGGTCCGTTCTTCCAGCGATTCGGTCAATTCTCGGCTGAGCATGCGGTCGAAGGTTTCGCCGGTTTTGACTTGCTGCTCCAGGCGATTGCGGGCGGCGTTTGCCAGGGCGTTGGTTGCCCGGTCAGAAAAACCAGCCAGGTTGCTCAAGGTATCGATGTCACCAACTTCCTCCAATGCCAGGCGCAACGAGACAGTCTCGCCCGCTTGGGCGATGAAACCGAGGTTCGCTTGGGGCTGCAGGGTGGAGGCGCGGTCGATAATCTCGACATTGCCGGCGGTCAGATACGAAGTTGGTTGCGGCACAGTCGCTTCGATCACGGGAGGCAAGAGCGCCAGCAAAGCTAGCACAATCAAGGAGAATCCCGTCATGAGTTGCAGCAAATGACGCGCCCAGGCAGCCAGGCTAAGCCCGGTCAAAAAGGCGGAAACCAAGATGGTAATCGCGATACGCCACTCAAAAACAGATTCAAAGGAGCCCATCATGAAGAGGCGTTGGTTGTTGATAACGGCGAACCAGTTGGCGCTGCGGGTGGACCAGGTGAAGAAGGTGACGGTCAATAGCAAAATCAAGAGAGATGCCAAGATGGTCACCACGACATCTGAGGGGGAACCGAACAGATTCTGTCGCAGCCAGCCGAAAACGCCGACCTCCAGCGTGGGCGGAGAGCGAGATTCCTCATCCTGATAATTGATGATCGTCTTCGTGGCGTCCACGTTAGCCCGTTGCGACATGGGCAGCTACCTCGTCACCAATTGGAAACGTTGGTTGACTAGATTCATCAACAGGGAAATGCACAAGCTGATAAAAAGATAAGCCAGCAAAACCATCAAGATGCCAGTGACCGATTGCCCAGACTGATTGATAATCGTATTGGTCACCTGATAGACATCAGTATAGGAGACGGCGATTGCCAGGCTGGAATTCTTGGAAAGATTGAGAAACTGGTTGCCCAGCGGCGGGATGATGACACGCAGAGCCTGCGGCAGGACGATCAAACGCAGCATATCGCCTTGGGAGAGACCCAGTGCGCGGGACGCTTCCAACTGTCCTTTTGGCACTGCCTGGATACCTGCCCGGACAATCTCGGCGATGAAGGCGGAAGTATAAATTACCAAACCCAGAAAGACCGCCAGATAAGAGGGCGAGATCTCGATGCCGGTTTCGATATTGCGGCCCCGACGATCGAGCGTGGGCGGGCGAAAGATCAGCGGTTGGCGGGTGTATGCCAATTCTTGCTCAATCGTGAGCTTGCCCGATTCAAATGCCTCGTTATACGGCAGCTCGACAAGAGCATCGCGCTCATCATCGTAGACCGCGATGACTGACGGGGTCGGGCGCATACCGACGATCAGCCAGCCCAAGAGAGAAAAACCAAACAAAGCGATGACAGCATAACGAGTTTTGGCGATGGGCTGCCCGGTGGATTCGGTGACATAGCTGAAATAGCGCCAGAGCATGACCGAGACCACAAAGCCGATGACGACAAAAACCATCCAGAGCCCGAAGAGCGAGGATGGGATGAGCTCAAAGATAGCGACGCCTTTGATGCTGATATAGGCGCCGGGTTGGAATTCGATCGGCGTGCCGGTTCCAACCAGCACGATACCCAATAGATTGAAGATGACAACAATAGCGATGCCCAGTTCCAGAACGATAGTGCGGCGGGCGGGTTGACGCAGGCTGCGGCTGTATTGCCAGATGAAAAAAATCACAACTAGTGAAAGGGCGTATTGCAGCAGTGGCAGGCTGCGGATGCCTTCTTGGGGGAAAGCGAAGGATTCTTGCTGTGGCGGCAGGGAGAAGATCACGATGAAGAACCAAGCGAAAATCTGCAGCAAGATGGGTGTATTGCGCAGGACTTCGACGTATGCCCGCGCTAGGGATCTGACCAAGAAATTGCGGCTCAGCAGCAAGATACCGACCAACACTCCAAGGACTGTGGTGGCGAACAAGCCGAGCAGAACCACCCGCAACGTATTGATGAACCCGACGCGGAAAGCATCGATATAGCGATCGCTGGGTGAATAATCGCCGGAATCGGACAGTTCAAAACCGGCACGGTTTTGCAAGAATTCCAGATTGGGCACTTGGTTGGTCGATTCCAGAGCAGCATTAATCCGCCCGCCCAAATCATTAAAGACCAGCACAATAGTAAAAACAAAGATCAGCTGGGCGAAGCCTTGGAGAATCCTGCCATCGCGGAAGACGGCTGGCAAAATATTCTGGCTAGGTGTTTCGGTTTGCATCTGCATTGCTTGCTCCCCAAGACGGTTAGAACACCAAGATGCCGGAGCTATTATTGTATTTTATGCAAAAAACGATGCTCTGCCAAATTTGCCAGGATGGTGAGGGGAAGCCCTCCCCTTTCCATTGAATCGAAGTTGACAGAAAAAGAAACGGGATGCGCCACCGTTGTAACGCACCCCGTCGGTTAATTGGCAGTTATGCCGTTTCGTCGGTTTAGCGGAAGGGTGCTGCGTAGAGCAAGCCACCATCCGTCCACAAGGCGTTGACCCCGCGGGACAAACCGAAGATGGTATCGGGACCGAGGTTGCGGTCGAAGATTTCGCCGTAATTGCCCAATTGGGTGATCACATCGACCATGAACTCATCGTTGATACCCAAGTATTCGCCGGCAACACTGTCGCCGATGCCGAGCAAGCGAGCGATACCGGCATCTTCGCTATCCATGAAGTCGCCAATATTCATGCTGTCGATGCCAAATTCTTCAGCAGTGATCAGACCCCAGACGGTCCAGCGAATGATATCAGCGAATTGCGCATCGCTTTGTGGGCTGAGGGGACCGAGTGGTTCTTTGCTGATGGTGCCGGGCAGAATCAGGTGCGCGGCGGGGTCAGAAGCAGAAGCTTTGCGGGAGAGCAGACCGCTCATATCCGTGGTGACAGCATCGCAGGCATCCGCTTCGTAGGCATCCATGACCGCATCAAAGTCTTGGAAGGTGTTCAATTCCCAATCCGCCATCATGCTATCGGCGAGATCGGTGATATTCAATTCGGTGGTGGTGCCGGCGTTGGTGCAGATGGTGATGCTTTCTTCAGCGAGTTCGGCAATGGTGGAGACGCCGAATTCAACTTTGACCATGACACCTTGCCCATCGTAGAAAACGGTGGGACCAAAGGTGGCGCCCCATTCGGTATCGCGGCTTAGCGTCCAGGTGGTGTTGCGGCTGATCATATCAACCTCGCCACCAGCCAGGGCGGTCGGGCGTTCGGCAGCCGTCAAGGGGCGGAAGGCAATGGCATTGGCATCGCCGAGGATAGCGGCGGCAATAGCGCGGCAGATATCGACATCAAAACCTTCGAATTCGCCGGCGTCATTTTGAGTGCCAAAACCGGGCAGGCTGGAATTCACGCCGCAGATCAACTCTCCGCGTTCTTGAATCCGCGCTAGAATATCGCCATCATCCTGCGCCAGAGCCAAGCCCGAGCCGATAGCGAGTACGAAAACCAACAATACTGCAAGTAGTGCCAAGCGTTTCATGTGGAATTTCCCTCTCTTATCAGATTACGTTAAACACAAACTTGGGCGATATAGGCAATGGCGCGGCGCTGCTTCGCCAAGCGTATTCCGATTTTATTGCTTCACATTTTATCTGTCAAGACAATTAGGTTGAATGCGAGCAAAACATACCGTTCTGTTAAAGAGGACTTAACAGAACGGCGTTGATGGAGCCAAAGACAATTATGGCAGAGAGCGCTGTTAAGCGTTGCTTGCCTAAGTGGCGGACATTTCAAAATCGGCGGGGCGGACTGTCTCCAGGACCTTCATAATGCCCGCTCTAATTTCGCCCGGTTCGGCATGCCTGCCTACAGCCTTCTTGGAAAAGATCAACTCGCCATTGACCCAAACATCAAACACGCCACCGGTAGCTGGGATCAATTTCCAGCTTTTGGTGAAATACTCAAATTCGCGTTCTTTCAAGATTTCGTCCGTCAAACTGACGGCAATAGGGGTATGGTTTCAAGTGGCGCAGTATTCGACGACGATATCCATTCTTCCGTCTTGCATGTCGCACGCTCCTGTTTAGCAACTCATTTTGATCGATAACTTAAGCATAGCGCAGATTGAAGGGGATTGCAAATTTGACTTTGATATCCCCTCTCGACTCCAAGCCCCTCTAAATCTCCCCCGATAAATCAGGGGACTTGGGTCGCTTGTGTTGGGCACGGCAACATTGATATTACGTTTTGCCGCATCCATCACCCCTTAGCTCAGACCACGATATTGACTTTGGGATCGGTCCCATTGCGACCCGGGATGAAGATGGTGCGTTTGGGCGCGTTGCCGGCCAGAATGCGTTGCGCGGCATCGCTGGCCAGTGCCAGCTCTTGCGCCTGTTCCTGTGCGATATCGACCCCCACGCTGATAGTCTGGCGCGGTCTGCCATTGATCATCACCACCAGATCGACCACTTCTTCGCGGGCTTTCTCGGCATCATACTCGGGCCAGGGCTGGGTATGCACGCTGTAGTCCCACCCCAGGCGCATCCACAACTCTTCGGCGATATGTGGAGCAAAAGGCGCCAGCAGGCGAATCAGCTGGCTGATCAAATCCCGCCAGGTCTCCGCGCCGATTGTCCCTTCCCGCAGCGCCGCTTTCAAGTGATTCTTGAATTTCATCTGTTCGGCGATGGCGGTGTTGAAGCTGAATTCTTCCAAGCCGCGATTGACGACGGCGATGGTCTGGTGCAATTTGCGTTCCAGGTCACGCTCGGCGGCGGCGTCACCGGGCAGAGTTGGAGCGCCTGCCGTGGCAATCTCCCAGACATCGTGCAGCCAGCCTTGCGGACCTTTGATATTGTTCTCGTTCCAGGGACCGCCCTTCTGCCAGTCGAAATTGAACATCAGGTAACAGCGGACTACATCGGCGCCATATTTCTGCACCAGCTCGTCGGGATTGACAACATTGCCTTTGCTCTTGGACATGCGCTGGATTTCCAGGTGGTGCCGCAGTTGATTGACGGTGTTGCTGCCCGGGATAGCGGGGATGATGACCTCGGCATCTGGCTGGATCTCGATGATTTGCGTCACCCCATCCATGTTGACATGCAGCACATTTTCGGTGCGACGCATAATCTCGCCGAAATAGCCATCAAAGTCGGCCGGCACCTGGTTCCAATCGACGACTTCAACGCGGTTCGCCAGCATTTTGCTACCGAGCAGGGAGCCGCTGCAGAGGACAAAATCACCTTGCCGTTCCGCGCCCAGTACCTGCCCCTGATTACGCAGCACAATCATCGGTTCATCAAAGAGACCTTGGGGATCGCGACCGTGCTGGCGCATGGCGGCGGCAGCATCATCGTAGATACCAATGTCGCGCATGGCTTTGGTGAAGAAGCGGGTATACAGCAGGTGCATCACCGCATGTTCGGCGCCACCGGTGTAAACATCGACCGGCAACCAGTAAGCCGCTTCTTCGGGGTCGAAGGGGGCTGTATCACAATCTGGCGACAGATAGCGCAGCTGATACCAGGAGGAGCACATGAAGGTATCAAGAGTATCAGTCTCGCGGCGGATGGTCTCATCCACTTTGAAGAATGGTTCATGATAGGTCAACGGACTACGGCCCGTGGGGACAAAGTCTACATCTTCCGGCAGCAGGACCGGCAGATCTGCATCTGGCACCGGGATGATTTGGTCGCCATCGTAGTTGATTGGAATGGGGCTGCCCCAATAGCGCTGGCGGCTGATTAGCCAGTCGCGAAGGCGATAGTTGACGGCTGCTTCGCCCTTGCCTTCCGCTTCCAGCCAATCAATGACGCGATTGATGGCGGGGTTCTGGCGGCCCTTTGCCGTTGTGCTACGGTTGCCATCCATGACAGCGGAATTGACCATGAGGCCGGGACCATCGTAAGCGGCGGTCATGGTTTCGGCGGTCAGCTCCCCCTCGTCATCCTCAGGTTGGATGACCACTTTGATCTTGAGATCATGGGCACGGGCGAATTCAAAATCGCGCTGGTCATGGGCTGGCACCGCCATAATCGCGCCGGTGCCATAGGTAATCATGACATAATCGGCGATCCAGATGGGGATTTTTTCGTCATTGACCGGGTTGATGGCATAGGCGCCGGTGAAGACGCCGGTCTTTTCCCGATCAACTGCCATGCGCTCGATTTCTGTTTGCAGCCCTGCTTGCTGGACATAAGCGGCGACTGCTTCGCGCTGTTCGGCGGTGGTGATTTTGTTGACCAGGTCATGTTCCGGCGCCAGCACCATAAAGGTCGCGCCCCAGAGCGTGTCGGGACGGGTGGTGTAGATTTCGATCGGATGCCCGTCGATCGCGGTGCGGAAGGTAGCGCGGGCGCCTTCGCTGCGGCCGATCCAGTTGGTTTGCATAATCTTGATGGGGCTGGCCCAATCGAGAGCGTCAAAGTTTAGCAGTTCGTCGGCATATTTGGTGATGGCGAAGAACCATTGTTCCATCATCTTTTGAATGACTGGCTGGCCCGTGCGCTCGTCCTTGCCATCGATGACTTGTTCATTTGCCAGCACGGTCTGCATGGTCTCTGACCAATTGACCAGAGCTGAACCGCGATAGGCGATGCCGTTTTGGTAGAATTTATTGAAGAACCACTCCGACCATTTGTAATATTCGGGAGTGCAAGAGATGGCTTCTCGTTCCCAATCAAACATGGCGCCCATACTGCGCAGTTGAACGCGCATGCGCTCAATATTGTCATAAGTCCACCTCCAGGGGTGGATATTGTTGGCGATAGCGGCGTTTTCGGCTGGTAAACCAAAAGCATCGAAGCCCATCGGGAAGAGCACATTATAGCCGCGCATGCGCATCCAGCGAGCGCGGGCATCGGAGGGGGTCATGGCGAACCAGTGACCGATATGCAGGTCTCCCGATGGATAGGGCAGCATGGTCAAGGCATAATGCTTGGGGCGTTCCCAATCGACTGTGGAGCGATACAATTTGCTCTCGTCCCATTTCTGCTGCCATTTGGTTTCTATTGCGCGCGGTTGGTAAGTGTCTGACATGTTCTCCATTCCCTCGTCAATTATTATAGTTTAAGCGGATAGCACCCTGCGGGATGCGCAAGGCAGCGGGTTAGTGTTGGTCAAATGCAAGAAGTGGGCGGTACAGCAAAAAAAGCTGGGGATAGCGAGAATTGGAAACAGGCGATTTATCAAATAAGGAAAGAGCGGGTTACCCCGAAACCCGATAATGTCATTACTTTCATCTTCAGCCTGCTTTCAGAATCAATTCCGCCAAGAACGGAAAATAGTTTAGTATGGAAAAGCCATTCTGTAAAGCGGCAATTTTCTCCTTGCGGGCTTTAGGGAGATTTTAGGCAGCCTTTGGTCGATTCAAGGCAAATGACAGGGATATGTTCAGCGATTGCTATCCAGCAAGTTTTCAATCGCCTCGAACAGGTTATCCAAGCCGGCATCGATCTCGGTTTCGATTGTCCGCAGCAGCTCTTTATCGCAATCGGCATTCAACCAAGCTTCTGTGAGCTGATTCAGGCGGCTGTCTTCCCCGCTTTCGATTACCCAGCGCAAGCCAGTAAAGCCATCGTTGACGCCGCTTTCGATCAGCCGGCCCAGGTCATCGGAGCCAGTGGCGATCATTTGGCGCAGGCGGTCGTCACAACTGATGTTCGGCTCGTCTTGAAGCATGCGCAGCAAGCCTTCAATGCCTTCTTCGTTGAACTTGGTTATTAGATCGGGCAATTTGGAAAAATCGCCATCCAAAAATACAAAACCGACCAGAGCGATACCGATGACTAGTATGGCGATCGCTAGCAAAAGGCAGCCTCTCATTTTTTGTCCTCCGTGAGAAATCGATTGAGGCGGTGATGCAAGCTGTGCTCGCGCTTTTTGACTCATCTCTCCTTTTTAGTATAAAGCGGAAAATCCGCTGTCAAGCAGGAAGTGTGATTATTTCCAGGTTTTGCGCAGGACGCGCAACCAATTTTGGTGAGTGATTTTGTGCAACAGGTTGTCATCGTAGCCGGCTGTTTTCAGCGCCGCGATCAGATTGGGCAGCTTGGAGACATCGCCCACCGCCTGTGGGACTCGCGCGCCATCATAATCCGAGCCCAAGCCGACCCGCGTCTCGCCCAGGCGTTCCACCAGATAATCGAGATGGCGGACCATGATATCCAGCGGTCGATCATTATCCCAAGCGCCATCTTCGTTGAGAAAGCCGGTGGCGAAGTTCAAACCGACCATGCCATCGCTGGCTTTGATAGCATCCAGTTGTTGGTCGGTGAGATTGCGCGATATGGGGCAAAGAGCATGGACATTGGAATGGGTGGCGACCAGTGGCGCATCGCTGAGCTCTGCCACATCCCAGAAGCCTTTTTCATTCATGTGCGACAAATCGATCATGATGCCCAGCTCGTTGCAGCGTTTGACCAGGCGTTTGCCGGCGGCGGTCAAGCCGGGACCGATATCCGGCGATGAGGGGTAAGCGATGGGAACGCCATGGGCGAAGATGGTCGGGCGGCTCCAAACAATGCCGAGCGAGCGCATACCCGCTTGGTAGAAGACCTCCAGCGCGTTGAGATCTTCATCGATGGCTTCCGCGCCTTCAAAATGCAGCAGCGCAGCGAAGATGCCTTTGTCGATGCAATCTTGCAATTCATCTGCCGTTCGCACCACTTTGACTTGACCAGCCGATTCCGCTTCCAGCCGGAATAGATCCGCCATCATGCGGGTGGCAACACGCTGGGAATAGTGGTGTTCGACCGCTTCCGACACGAAGGGCTTGGAGGTATCGGGCAGTGAATCGGGAGCGATCCTCTTTTTTGGGTTGGGCACGTAGACGGCGAAGAAACCGCCAGCGAAGCCACCTTGACGCGCGCGCACCAGGTCGATATGCCCACCATCCATCTCGCTGAAAAAGTCGCTATAGACCACATCATCGTCTTGATAAAAGCGCAGCAAGGTATCGTTGTGGCCATCAAAGATTTTGAACTCGGGCATGGTTGCACCTCCCCTAGCAGGCATTTGCTGTCTTCTAATGATGTCAGTAAAACTGATGGTTCGCAACTATAGCAAAATGGACAGCGCCAGAAAACAAAAACGCAGCTGAAATAAGCTGCGCGAGTAGAGCCGAGAGAGATAGCGCTTTATTTGTCCGGGTAGCGTTGACGCCGCTTCTTGACTGGTACCGGCACACGGGCGGGTTTACGGGGTTGCTGGGCTTTGGGGTCGAGGAAGTCGTCCAATTCTTTGAGTATGCGCCGTCCCAATTCCAGCAATTCATCCCAGACATTGCGCTTGTGTTTCGCCACGATATTGCCCTTTCATGCCGACAACAAGGATTCAGGCACTAGAAGTGGACCTGAGGGGACTCGAACCCCTGACTTCCACAATGCCATTGTGGCGCTCTCCCAACTGAGCTACAGGCCCCCCTGCTGCACATGCAATCCTAGCGACGATGTGGAAAGCTGTCAATAGACAGTGCCAAATGGCGGCGGTTTATGGCATAATAGCGGATATTGTCGGCACGATGAAGAGAGTGAGCGATGGCTGAAGCGAGTGAATCATTGAATATTCTGGTCAGCGGTGGGGCGGAAAGTGCCGGTTTAGCGACCGTTCGAGCCTTGCTACGCAGAGGGCACAAAGTCCTTGCCACAGCGACTGATGCCGCTGGCGCCTTGGCGATTCGTCAAATAGGCGCTCTGCCAGTCTACCCCGACTTGAGCCGGCCGAGCGAAGTGCTGAGTGTGTTGCAAATGGCGAAGGCAGATGTGCTGGTGCATGCCGCCCCACAAGACCTGGGTGGCGCGCCACAAGCAGATATTGATCATGCCCTCCGGGCAGAGCGAGTTCTCGATGCCACGCGGGCGGTGATGGCAGCGGCGGCGGAACACGGCGTCAAGCGGGTCATCTCGCTTAGCTTCGCTTATCTATATGACAGCAGCCAGGGTGCCGCCAGCGAGGGTGATCACGATATCCATGATGATCAGTATGCGCCCATGCTGGCTGCCGAAGCTGCCTTGCTCAATAGTGATTTGAATGGTTTTGTCATCCGCGCGGGTTATATCTACGGCGGCAATAGCTCTTCGACGACCGCGCTCGCCAACTTGATCAAGCAATCGCGGCGTTTGCCTGGGGGAGTGCAAGAAGCCTCCTGGATTCATGAAGACGACCTTGGGGCAGCCATCGCGATCTTGGTTGAAGCCGAGGGCAGCGAGATCATCAATGTGGCGGGGAATAGAGCTTACAGCCCCAATGCTTTCGCCAGCGCGCTCAGCCAGAGCATGGGCTTGGGCGAGGATCCTCGGTTTGCCCCGGCTGGATTCTTTAGCAGGTTGCGGCAAAAGTCCCTGCGCGACAAATTGCTGGAGCGGGAAGTCGTCATCGATAGCAGCAGGATGCGGGAGAACTTCGGCTGGCAGCCGGCGCATGACAGCATCGAAAGCGGCATGAACGCCACGGCGCTGGTCTGGCGCATGGGCGAGGCGGCAGCGGCTGATGATTTTTACAATGTTTATGATGACAAAGCGACGGAAGCGATCGCGGCAATGGAAAGCGGGCTTGCTCTGCCAGCAGTGGTGGTCCCCGAGAAGGCGCCGCCAGCCGAAGATGTCGCCGCGCCAAAACCGACGCCGACTAAAGCGGACCCCCCGCCCTCCTCTGATGGACCAACGCCCTGGAGCGAAGACGAAGCCAAACGTGAAGAACGCCGCCGCAAAGCATTGGAGCGTAAGGCGAAGCGTGCAGCCAAAAGCGGCGGAGGCTAGGGCATGGCTGAGCAACTAAAAGCTGTGCTCTTCGACTTTGACGACACATTGATCGACTGGAGCGGTGTCAAGATCGGTTGGCATCAAATCGAAGCGCCGCATCTCGCGCAGGTACGCAAGTTCATCGAGCAGAAAATGGGTATGTCTTGCCCTGATCTAAGTAGCTTGGGAGAGCTATATTCGCAGCACACCCGTGTCGCCTGGATGGAGGCGCGGAGCACGTTACACGCGCCACATATGCCCAATATTCTAATGAATACGCTGAAGGAACTCGGGGTAGCTGTCGAGCTGCTTGAGACGGAGGAAGTCATCCGCGCTTACGATTGGGCTGCGGTGCCCGGTACGGTCGTCTTCCCCGATGTGCCGCGGATCTTGGAAACATTGCGCGCGAGCGGCATCAAACTCGGTATCGTGACCAATGCCTCCCAGCCGATGTCGATGCGCGATGCCGAGCTGGAAGCGCATGGCTTGTTAGATTATTTCCCCGATTGTCGCCTGGCTGCAGCCGATATCGGTTATCTCAAGCCCCATCCGCAGATATTTGAATGCGCACTGGAGCGCATGGGCACTTCAACCGCCGAGACCGTCTTCGTTGGCGATAACCCCACAGCCGATATCGCCGGCGCGGAGGGGGTTGGCATGCGTGCGGTGCAACGGGTCTTCAGCCACGCTGGCATGGACAGCGAGCTATCTGAAAGTCATCCTTGTTTGCATTCGCTGGACGGTTTGCCGGCTGTTTTGGACGAATGGTATCCGGGTTGGCGCAACAGTGGCGGTTGAGCTGCCGTTGCATGGCGAGCTCAACCTGATCGTCACCGGTTATCTTGAGCCGAATCGCCCGCGGATTTCCCGTCAACTCGCCCAGACACTTGGCTTGGAAATGATCGATGTCGAGCGGCAGATCGAAGAGCGGCTGGGCGATACTGTCGCCAATGCGCGCTCGCGTTATGGGGAACGGCGGCTGAAAGCGATTGAAACCGAGATCATGGATGAAGTCGTTTTGCATCGCCGGGCTTTGATCCGCGTGGCTGGTAGCACTTTGCTCAATAGCGGGCAGCTACCAGAATTGCAGCGCAACGGCGTGATTGTCTGCCTGGTGGCTTCGCTGGATTCGATCTTGCGGCGCATCCATCTGACGCTGGGGGCGCGCTATCATGATCCGGCGGAGCGCTCGCGGGCGATCGGCGAATTGCAGCGCGAATGGAAGATCCGCGAGCTGGACAATATCCACGAATTTGACGCCACCTATATCACCGAAGCGCAATTGATCGAACAGATCGTCGAACTTTGGCGGAAGCTCGCATTGCGACGGGGCTGAGCCGGCCCGCCTCAGAAAGACACACCCAGCAAACCGCGTGTCACTTGGAAATCCTGATTGCCGGTCAACTGATGTTTGGGCAGATGCTCGCCTTTCAAAGCGTACACCAGCAAAGCAAGCAGGTCACCGGCGATATCATCGTCTTGGCTGAGGATAGCATCGAGATCGGCTGCGGATGCCCCGCTATCGCTCACTTGCAAGACTGGCACGAGAGGATGACCAGCCAGGGGATGGTCCCCGACATAAGCCAGCATAATTTCGGGACCGCCCGCGCCCAAGCCGGCCAGGGTCTCGCCCCAATGCTGGCGCGGGTTCGCCATGATATGGAAGCCAGCTTGGGAGGCTTTCTGTCCATAGCCGAGGGAGGCAGTCGCATCGCCTGACAAGCCCAATTCCGCGACGAAAGCTGTAGTGAGCAGGGCATCTTGGTCCGAGACGATGACGGTGCCGCCGGCGGCGACAATCGTCTGACAGAGCCGCGCCAATTCCCGCGCTACATGTTCGGGCGGGTCGCCTTGGGTCAACAAGCCGATGCGCAGCGCTTCCAGGCCGGCGATCGATTGTGCTGGGGATTTATCCGCGCGCAATCGCTCACTGAACCAGCGGACCATCTTTTGCATCACGGCATCGATACCGCCATCAAGCTGGATGCTCGCCCAGCCATAATCAGCCGGATCCAAGCCGCGCTCCGCCATCAACTGGCGGAAATAACTGTTGTGGGTGATCTCGCAGCCGTGCTCCAATAGCAGCGCGTGGCGCAGTTTGGGATGTTGCAGGTAGCCGATCTGCATATTTTTGTATTCGGGCACAACGGTGCCGCCACAGCCTTCGGTGTGGACCAGCGTGACGAAGCGGGAAATTCCGCTGTTTTCCGCCAAGCCGCCGCTATTGAGAGCATCAGTTGTCATTTTGGCGATTTGCCCGGAGCAGAGACTGGTCGGCAGGATCAAGCCTATCTGCTCTGTCGTCAGCTCGCCATTGAGCTCATACACCGGTATCTTTAGCCGCGGCACTGGCACATCGGCGTCAATGGCGATGGGGGCGCCGGAATAGCTCTTGTTTTCCAGCAAGCTGACATTGGCGGGACGGGTCTGTTGCCAATCGCGCCAGATCTGCACTTGATAATGCCCGGCTCGCTCGCCGACCGAGGGTTGCCCGCCAGCCACCTCCACCGTCAGATCCAGGGTGCGCGCGCCCAGCTCGTCCAGGGACCTGCCATCGAGATATTCGCCGGCGTTGACATCCATATCGTGGCGTAGCAGGTGGTAACGAGCGCTGGTGGTCACGATTTTGATGGTCGGCACGAAGGGGAAATTGGTGATCGAGCCGTTGCCGGTGACGAAGAAGATCATGTTGCAGCCGCTGGCTACCTGACCCGCGATGCTCTCCAGATCGTTGCCGGGGCTATCCATGAAGTAGAAGCCGGGGCTGGTCATCCGCTGGCTGTAATCGATCACATCGTGCAGTGGCACAGCCGGATAGCGTTTGGCGGCGGCGCCCAGCGACTTCAGATAAATATTATAAAGCCCGCGGAATTTATTGCCGCCGGAGGGGTTGCCTTCCGCCGTTTGCCCATGCCAGCCGACCCATTCTTTAAATCGCTCGATGGTGGCCAGGAATTTGTGGGCTGTCTCCAGCCGCTCGACCTGGTCCAGCACATAAGACTCGGCGCCGATCAATTCATCGGTCTCCGCCAGGTTGGCTGAGCCGCCATAGCGAATCACTTCTTTGGCGACCCATGCGGCCAGCGGGTTGCCGCTGATGCCGGAAAAAGCATCGGAGCCGCCGCATTGCAGGGCGATCTTGAGTTGGCTGAGAGGTTGTGGAGAACGTTGGCAGCGGTTGACCTGTGGCAACCATCCCGCCAGCAGCTGCTTGAACCATTCGACATTGGCTTCGAAGTTGGAAGTTAGGGAATGGAAGCAGTGGGTCAGGTGTTCCAGCGGATAGTCATTTTCGCGCAGATAACCGTGTAGATCGGCATTGGTGATGGCTTCGCTGCCATAATCGATGGCGACGACCGCGCCAACATTAGGATGCACCATAAAGCCAGCCAGGGTGCGCAAGAGCAGCTCGCGATTGTTGGGGTCGCGATGCCCGCCTTCGGTATGGGCGATTGGCACGATGCCATCCACCTGGGGATAGTCATCCGCCAGATTCGCGGTCAAGCTCGCTAGCGTGCGGACGAAACCGGCCACCAGGGAGGAAGTACCCAAGAGGACGATCATGTTGCGAGTGCCGACTCCCCGGCCGCCGGGGCGCGAATAGCCGAGGAAGTGGCGCATATGGTCATGGCGCGCGAGGGGTGGCGCGGGGATAAAACTGGATTCGTCGAATTCATAGGGTTTGATCAAGTTGTCGAAATTGGGCTCGGCTGGCAGGGGGAAGTCGACATTGCGCCGTTCCAACTCGACCGCGACGCCGGCGTTGATGACGTATTCGCCAGGCTCGATATCGCGCAGGGCGATGCCAAAGCGCTGCCCCCAGGATGTCAAATCAGCGCCTTGGGCGATGCGGCGGGTGGCGAAGCGATGCCCTTCCAACACTGTATGCGAGAGCTGATAGGCAGTCCCCGCTTGTTGTACGGGAGTGCCAGCTGGCAGATCATGGATGGCGATGGCGCAGTTGTCGGCCGGGTCTGGCAGGCGGGCGATCTCGTTCAAGTGCGGCATGGTCTCTTCCTGTGCTGCTTTCTGGGCGGGCTTGATTGAGTTTACTTCAGGGATGGCTTATCGGCGAGGTTATGAGAGAGAATCGCCAAAGTCAAAACAAAAACTCAGCACAGAGACACAGAGACGCAGAGAAAAAGCATTGGGCTTATTCCCTTCACTTAATCGACTGATAAAACCAATTATATAGCTAAGAGCTGGCGCTTTGCGTTCTGAAGCGATTGCCTTGAGTTCCGTATAAAAATTGCAGTCCAGCATGATCTTAGCGAGGATTCTTTGTTTTGTTGCCGTTTTATTGCCGGAATAAAAACTTTTTCGGCAACAAAACCTATTTTCCCCTAATTTGAGAGTGATTTTGTCCGGATCCGGGCTGGCGTAGGTTCGGTCATATAGTGAGTGTAGCGGAGTTTGTTTTCGGAATGGCGTCTAAAGAGTCGCGTTTTGATTGAGATAAACAGTTAGCACAGAGGCACGGAGGCGCAGAGAAAAGCATTTGAGGGGCTTATTTCCTTGACGTAATCATAGAAGATCCCTTGAATATCAAGCGCTTCTTGCGTATGGTAAGGGCGAATGACACCTGATGAGAATGAAGCGCGAGATGATCAAATTCATGATCTTGTTCCGGCAAGTGGAAGATGCCGAGAGCTTCGAAGATGTGTATCAGGACTTTTTGGCTTTGGTCGAGCGGATGCCGCATATCCTGCGCCGCCAAGTGGTACATATCACCGGTAGCCCACAGGGGGCGCCGGAATTCTATCGCGCCTTGGAACTCTATTTTGATAATGTCGATAGGCAGCGGGAGGCGCTGATGTCGGCTGTTGGGCAAGAAGCGGGCAAGGAGCTGAGCCGCCTGCCCAGTGGCGCGGTGCAATTGCTATTCGCCGATGTCTACGAAGAAGAGGGCGGCAGCACGCCCCAGCCAGAGGCAGACGCTGATCGTGAGGCGGAAGGCGAAACTGTTGCAGACGAGGGAACTGCCTCAAGCGCCAACTGAAAACAGCCGTGACAAGCCAGCGACAAAGTCGTTTTTGCCGCCTTGGGCTGGATGGCGCAGCTTGTGGCAATCGATCGCATCGCGGCGCATGGTATCGTAGGCGACATTGCCGACCGCGACCACCCGCTCGAAGCTCCACATTTCCATTATCCGCCGCAGGAAGACCAGCCCCAGCAGCGTCTCGGGGGCGCGTGGTTTGCGATTGCTCAAAGGTTGCCCGGCTTTGTGCGGATGGAAGGGGAAGCTATTCCAAATGAAGGGCAGCGCGCTTAAGTCTGCCAAGGCTCCCCAGACGATGGTGGCGGATTGCTCGCCATTGACCCGCTCGAAACCAGCATCGTCCAGATCGCGGTAACCCGCTTCCCGCCCGAACATCGCCAGCGCGGGTAAGCCTTGCAAGAGGATCTTGCGGCTGGTGACTGGGACGCCGGTCAAACGACAGCCACGATAGCCCGGCGCTTCCATGACCAGCAGGGTGCTGGGCGTTCGTTGCCGCATCGCTTGCAGATAGAGCCGCAGGTTGGCGCGGCGGATGGCGTTGTCAGCATTCCCGGGCGCGTATTGATTGAAGGCATCGGGCGCCAACTCGGTCTGCGACAGCTGTTGGATGAGCTGGTCGATCTCTGTTGCGTCGGGTGTTTTCAAACGCATGGTCTCGCCATGTGGTCAGCTCGGTTCGGCAGGGGTATAGTTGTCATGCTAATGGGGCTTATTTTACCTTATCTGGAGCAACTGGATGGAATATGACTATATCGTGATTGGGGCTGGTTCGGCCGGTTGTGTTTTGGCGAGCCGGCTGTCGGAGCGGGCTGATAGCAGCGTCTTGCTGTTGGAAGCGGGCGGACCCGATGATCACCCGGATATCCGCGTCCCTTTGGCTTGGCGAAGCTTGCGCGAAACCGAAGTCGATTGGGATTACCAGACAACTCCACAAGCGCATTGCAATAATCGCGTTGTCAAGATGCCGCGGGGCAAGGTCTATGGCGGCTCGAGCTCGACCAATGCCATGATCTATCAACGGGGCAACCCGGCCGATTATGATGGCTGGGCAGCACTGGGCAATGCGGGTTGGGCTTGGCGCGATGTGCTGCCGTATTTCATCAAATCGGAAAAGCAGGCGCGCGGGGCTTCAACTTTTCACGGCGTTGAGGGACCGTTGCATGTCAGCGATTTGCGGGATCCCAATCCCTTGTCGCTGGCATTCGTCGAGGCGGCGCAGCAAGTGGGCATCCAGCGCAATGAAGACTTCAACGATGGCGAGCAAGAGGGCGTCGGCTTGCACCAGGTGACACAGAAAGAAGGCGAGCGTTGCAGCGCTGCTGATGCGTTTTTGCACCCGGCGCTGGGGCGAGGCAACCTGCGCGCGGTGCCTTTTGCGCTGGTCACGCGCTTGCTCTTCGATGGTCGGCGTTGCAGCGGGGTGCGTTACCAGAAAGATGGCGGGAAGCAGGAAGCGCAGGCTCGGCGGGAAGTCATCGTTTGCGCCGGCGCCATCAACTCGCCACAGTTATTGATGCTCTCGGGCATTGGCGCGGGGGAGGACTTGCGCCGCTTGGGCATCCCGATGGTGGCGGATTTGCCCGGCGTGGGGAAAAACTTGCAGGATCATGTGCGGGTCTTCGTCTCTCATTTCGCGCGCCAGCCGGTGTCGACCGCGCTGATGCTGGATGCGGCTCAACGGGCTCGTTATCAGAGGGAAAAGCGCGGCATCTGGACGTCCAATTTGGGAGAGGCGGGCGCTTTTGTCAAGCTCGATGCGGCTTCAGCGGTGCCGGAATTGCAATTGATTTTCTTGCCACGCATCGATTATCCCACTGACCCAGCCGCGCATGGCTTCATGCTGGCGCCGGGTTTGGTGGCCACCAAGAGCCGCGGTAGCTTGACATTGCAATCGGCTGATCCCCGCGTGCCACCATTGATCGATCCCAATTATCTGGCGGAGGAGCGGGATCTGCAGGTCTTGCTGGATGGCGTTAAGCTGGCGCGCGAGATTTTAGCGGCGCCGGCTTTTGATGCTTGGCGTGGTGAAGAGTATTTGCCGGGACCTGCTGTAAAGTCAGATAGGGAAATCGAGGCATTTATTCGGGCGCGACTCGACAATATCTTCCACCCGACCGGCACTTGCAAGATGGGCAGTGATGCGGCGGCGGTGGTGGATGAACGTCTGCGCGTGCATGGGATTGAGGGCTTGCGGGTGGCTGATGCATCGATTATGCCGTTCATCATCAACGCCAATACTAATGCGCCTTGCATCATGATCGGGGAAAAATGCGCCGCGATGATAGGCGAAGAAGATTGAGCGCTGCAATTCAAAACTAAACGCTCACCACAGAGACGCAGAGGCACAGAGATAAGGCATGATCTTCCCCCAGTTTAGTTGACACAGGCTTGGTCAGATGAATAGTGAATTCTGCAATAATAAGTGATGTAAAGATTCGTCAGTAAGGCTTCTAACCAAGAGACAAAGGTGTCCCCTCCGCAGCAGCCACCTCGGGCGGGCTTGGAAAAGCGAGGATTCAGCATTATAGTAATGGCTGAATCGACAAGCTGGCTAGCGCGATCCTCGAGCTTATGAAAGCGATGTATTGGCTGCATAAAGTGACGATACTCATTTGCCTTTTCGCCATGAGCATCGTTGGCGCTGCCCAAGCCACCCCGCGCGATTACTCGATCTCGCTGCCACGGGTGAGTTACGCAGAAGATGGCGTCGCGGCGATCGTCAATTTCAGTATCACCAACCAGGGTGGTGCTGCCAGGGAAGCCTCCCAAATCATCATCATCGAGAATTTGACGGGACGTATCTGGGTGGAAGAAATTCTACCGGCTCTGGCGGCGAATGAAGAGCGGGCTTTTTCGATTCCCGTGCCGCTGGCAGAGTTGCCGGAGGGGGATCTCTTTTTTGAGATTGAAGCCGGTATCGACTCTTTTGAATTGGCTGGCAGCCCAATCGCCCGCAACAATAGACAACTGTTTCGCATCAACAAAGCCGATGCTCGCGCGGGCAACAACTCGGTCGCTGGCTCCCCTGCCCCAGCGCAGCCGTCATATGACCTGTTCATCCCGCTGGTCAATATCGGCATCAACTTTGGTGCGGATGGCATCCAGCTGAATGACAATCGTTATGGCAGCGGCGAGATTCTGTTGGGCGTCGTGCTCTTGGCTGTGGCGCTTTTTTGTTTGTGGTTGCTCAGTTTGATCTTGCGGCTCATTTTCCGCCGGCCCCCAGCTTTTGATACCTGGCAACCGCCCTACGCGGTGAATAATTGGTACGACCCCAATTCGGCTTTGGGACGGCGCCAGAGCTGGCAATTTCATGCCCAGAACAACAGCATCAGCGGACCTTGCATCCCTGAGCAGGTGACTGTGATCAAGCGCTTGCTTGATAGAGACGGTGTGGCGCTTGGCTGTTGGAAGGTGAAGGCGGCGCGCACGGTGCAATATGACATCTATGGGCGCATCAATCGCACTGAAGTGACCATGCCGCGCAAGATCATCAACCAGCTCAATCGCGTCCAGCGACGGGCGCCTGACTATTCCAATCCGGAGTTGCGCAAGGCGGTGGCGCCAATCGCCAAGAGCCTGAGCAAATATGCCCTTTCCGCCATTGAGAAGCAGAATCGGATGTTGCCGATAGCGCTGGATTTGCGTTTCGAGAGCATCAACGAAGAGATGCGCATCTTGTTTGAGTTATATCAATGCCGCAACGATGCCTGGCATCTGATCGATCAATGGGAGCCGGAGATGGGGCAAGTGGGCAGTCGCGTGCCAGAGCAGTACAGCTTCACGCTCAATGGGCAATTGCCCGGCGAGAATTATCGCGAATACAAGTGGCGGCTGCGCGAGGAAGTAACGCAATTATTATCTGGCATGTTCTACCACCATCAAGCGGAAGAACAGCTAAATGATACAAACCCAGTGGTATTGGAGCAAGAAGCCCCCGCCAGCGCCGAGGCAGTCCCCAGCGACAATGCGGTATAGAGCTGAAATAGATGATGTTTTTGCTGTGAAGTCATTTACATAAAGGAGACTTAAACCATGTCCGTGAAGATACCCGAAGCGTTCAAAGATCTGCTCGAGCGACCGATTGTTGTCGCTTTCGCCACCAGCAATCCGGATGGGCAGCCGCAGGTGACGCCAGTGTGGGCGAGCTTGGAGGGCGACCAGGTGTGGATTAATTCGGCAGTTGGGCGGCGCAAAGATCTCAATATCCGCGCCAACCCCAAGGTGACGGTGCTTGCCATCGACCCGCAAAATGCTTTTCACTGGGTGGAGATCCGCGGTGAGGTGGTTGAATTTGATGCCACCGAAGCGGCTCTGGCGCATATCAACAAGCTATCTGGCATCTACGCCGGCAACGATGATTATTATGCTTTCAATCCCGATGGCAAAGGCAAAGAACAGCGGGTTATCTACAAGATTCAGCCGTCAAAAATCAACGGGATGTGAGACCGCTCAAACGGAGCCAGCTCTGCCCGTGTAATCGCGCAAGTAGAGAAAATCATGCCCGATGCTACGCTTGCTCAGTTTGGCGATATTGGGCATGGTGCGCTTATAATGATTGGCTTTGACGCGCTCCCAAATCTGGACGACAAAATTGTGGTCGAAGCCTTCAGCCGCCACTTCTTCCACCGTGTAGCGCTCGTCCACCAACAAGAACAACACCTGATCTGCCTGGTCATAAGTGAAGCCTAGTTCGTCTTCGTCGGTCTGCCCCAGCCATAGATCCGCCGAGGGCGGTTTTTCGATGATGGACTTGGGCAAGCCGAGATAGCGGGCGAGCTGGCGAACCTGATATTTATAGAGATCGGCGATTGGATGGAGGGCGACGCCGCTATCGCCATAAATGGTGCTATAGCCCAGCAGGAATTCGGTTTTGTTGCTGGTGCCAAGCACCAAGCCGCCCCATGCCATGGATTGATCGTAAAGGGTGATCATGCGCATGCGCGCCATGATATTACCTCGGCGCAGCTTGCTCATCTCGGGGAAGCGCTCGATAAGGGCGTCCGCCATTGGGGTGATGGAGATGGTCTGGTGTGCCAAGCCCAGAGCTTCGATAGCTGCTTCGGCATCGCTGAGGCTGTCGGCTGGTGAGCTGCGGTAGGGCATGCGCAGCGCCAGCACATTTTCGGGACCGAGAGCCCGCGCGACCAGGTAGGCGGAGACAGCGGAATCGATCCCGCCGGACAAGCCGACCACCGCGCGCGACATGCCGGCTTTGGTGATGCTATCGCGGATGAAACCGGTCAGGATGCGGGTGGCCAGTTCGGTATTAATATTGAGCCGCGGCAGTATGGAGCGCGTCTGAGCAGCGGTCATGATGATCCCTCGTTCTCGCAGTCAAGCGGCTCTAGCGAATAATGGCAGATCTGGTGCGGATAGCTTTGGTTGACTTTCAGGCAAAGGCGCAGGCACGCGCCAGCTTTTTCAGCGGTCATGATCAATTGAATGGCGTAGTCATCAGCCACTTCCACTTTTGCGACTTTCAGGCGGCCATGCAAACGACGGGTCCCTTTCAAATCGAGCAGGCGCCGTTCGAGCGGGTTCTCCATCAGTATCAGGTCGTAATAGCCGCTGCGGATAAAGCCGCGTAAGCGCCGGAAGTCGCCCTCGTTGTAATAGCGCATTTGCGCGATGAAGCGCCGGCCGGCTTTGCTGCTGGCGATCTGTTTTTGTAGTTCTTCCATATTCCGCGATTCAATCATTGGATGCATTTAGATTTGTTGCATATGCCAAAACTCGAACAAAATACTTAGCACAGAGACGCAGAGATAAAGCAGCAGACATCAGATCTTGCCTCTCGCTGATTAGCTACTGTCTGGCTACTCTGCTATAGGTTTCTCCTTTTCTGTATTGTTGAAGCGATCGGCTTGAGAGAGCGCTTAAATCATAACACAAGCGGGGCAAAATCAGGTATGATAAATACGCTTGCTCTTCGCGGGGAGCTGTGGCTCACAGTTGTAGTGGCGGGGGCTTATTGAATTGGATGCGTGAGGCATTGGAAAACGGACATGGCTGATAGGTTAGCGGAAATCCAACAAGCGATAAAGCGCTTCCGGATGGATGAGGCGCGAGCTCTGGTTCAAGAAGAATTGGAGGAGCAGCCCAGCGCGGCGGCATATTATTTGGCATCGCAGGCGGCGCTCAATCATGGGCAGCGGCTGGAATATTTGCGGAAGGCGCTGGAGCTCGACCCCACTTACCAGCAAGCGCTGGATGAGATGGAGGATATTAAGTTGCCGGAAGGTCCCCCTGAAGCGGACGAGCCGGCGGCAATAGCGGAGGAAGCGCCGGCAGAGGCTGAAACCGAACTGGGTTCCCTCACCAAGCGATTGTTCGCCCTTTTGACCGATGGGGTCATCGTGGGTATCGCTACTTTCATCTTCTTGTCCACCGCGGGTGCTTTGGAGCCTCTTTATGATGCGCTACGCGGCAGTGACGAACAGGCATATATCGCCGCGATCGCACAATTCCAAACCGATACAATCGGTGTCAATCTGGTGATCAGCGCTGTCTACAATGTGGTTTTGATGACAGTATTCAATGGGCGGACGCTGGGCAAGATCTTATTCGATTTGCGGGTGGTCAAGAAAAACGGCAGGCGCATCAACATTTTGGATGCTATGCTGCGCAATGTCCTCGGTTACACGCTGAGCCAGGTTTTCCTGTTGGGTTATCTATGGGCGATCATTGACGATGAACAGCAGGCTTGGCATGATAAGATAGCGGGCACGATTGTGGTGGTGGAGCCAAAAGCCAAATCGTGATCCAGGGATGTTTTGTTGGGAGGCGGGAATGAGCGCGATAGAAAACATTGATATGATCCAAAGCAATCCCAAGATACGTGGCGGACGCCCCTGCATTGTGGGGACGGGTTTGCGCGTGATAGACATCATCATGGCGATGCAATACGGCAAACGTAGCCCGCAACAGATGGCGGAAGATTATCAAATTTCCTTGACGCAAGTGCAGGCGGCATTGGCATATTACCATGAGCACCGTGAGGAAATCGACGAAGATATCCGTGAAGATATTCGCCTAGGGCGGGAATACAAGGAAAAACGCATTGGAAGCCGGCACCCTCCGCTTTTATCTTGACGAAAATATGCCGCTGGCAATCGCGAGGGAACTAAATAAGTTTGGAATTGACGTGGTTACGGTCCGCGATATTGGCAAGTTGGGTGATAGTGACCTAAACCATTTCCGCCGTGCCGCTGAACAAGGTCGCGTAATATGCACCTCAGACACAGATTTTCTCCGTATGGCAGCTGCTGGATTCCCGCATGCTGGAATCGTATTTGGCCAAGAAAACAATCATTCTATTGGGATATGGATAAGCCGGTTGCGCGAATTGCACCAAAATCACTCGGCAGCAGATATGTGGAGCCACGTGGAATATCTGTAGCGAATCGCTCCATACTTGAAAGCGTTCGGCTACTTGGACCCGCCGTAGCGCCGCAGACGCAAGTCACACTGTTCTTTATGCCCCATGAAGCCTTCCAGGTCACACAAGCGGCTGCCATATTCGCCGATGAGTAGGCTGGCTGCTTCGGTCACTCGTTGGTAGGTGACTGTCTTGATGAACTTGCCCACCCATAGACCGCCGGTGTAACGTCCGGCTTTTTTGGTGGGCAGGGTGTGGTTGGTGCCGATGACCTTATCCCCATAGGCGACATTGGTCTCCGGACCCAGGAAGAGCGCGCCATAATTGCTGAGGTTTTCCAGGAAATAATTGGGATCGCGGGTGAGGATTTCTACATGTTCGCTGGCAATCTCATCGGCGACTTGGACTAGCTCTTCGTCGGTATCGACCAGGATGACTTCGCCATAATCGCGCCAGGCGACGCCAGCCAAATCGGCTGTTGGCAGAGTCTCCAGTTGGCGGCCGATCTCGGCTTCGATGCTTTCGGCGAGCGCTGGGCTGGTGGTCAAGAGCACGGCTGGGGATGTGGGACCGTGTTCCGCTTGCCCCAGGAGATCTACTGCACAGAGTTCGGCATCGGCGGTTTCATCGGCGACGACTAGCACTTCGGTTGGTCCCGCCAGCAGGTCGATGCCCACCAAACCGAATAGCTGCCGTTTGGCTTCGGCGACATAGGCGTTGCCTGGTCCCACGATCATATCAACTGGTTGGATGCCAAGCGCGCCATAAGCCATCGCTGCCAGGGCTTGGACACCGCCGAGGATGTAGATCTCGTCAGCCCCGCCAAAGTGGATGGCGGCGATGGTAGCGGCGGGCAGCTCTCCTTTGATCGGTGGCGTACAGGCGATGATATGTTGGACGCCGGCGGTTTTGGCTGTCACCACGCTCATGTGGGCTGATGCCACCATGGGATAGCGCCCGCCGGGGACATAACAGCCGACGCGATTGACGGGGATGTTCTTATGACCGAGCACGACCCCGGGCAGGGTCTCGACTTCGATATCTTGCAGCGCCGATCGCTGGGCTATGGCAAAATTGCGGACTTGCTCTTGGGCGAACTTGATATCGGAGATAACCTGGGCGGGCAAGCTGCTGACGATCTCTTCAATGTGTTGGTCGGACAATTTGAAATCGGCTGGAGACCAGTTGTCGAATTTTGCCGAAAGTTGGCGCACCGCATCATCTTTGCCCTGGCGAATATCCGCCAGGATGCCGCGCACGGTTTCTTGCACTTGGGCATCGGCATCGGCTTTTTGCTCCACCGTCTTGCCGCGTTTGATATATCGAATTGCCATCTGTTCCCTCGTTTATGATTGTCGGTTAAGTTAAGCGGGCGAGGTCAAGCCCAGAGCCGTTCGCTGGCGATGCGGGCGCCTTCGGCTAGAGAGCGCAGCTTGGCATAAGCGATATCGGGGTGGACTGCGCCGAAGCCGGCAAAGGTGCCAAAGCCGCAATCGGTGCCGGCGATGACCCGCTCTTTGCCGACGATTTTGCTGAAACGTTCGATGCGCTGCGCCACTAGCTGTGGGTGTTCGACGAAGTTGGTGGTGGTATCGAGGGTCCCGGGGATGAGGATCTTGTCCTCGGGGATATTCGCCTCCGCCCAGATGCTCCATTCGTGCTGGTGGCGCGGGTTGGCGCCTTCAAATTGGACAGCTTGGGGCTTGGCGGAGAGCACAATATCGATGATCTCGCGCAGGTCAACATCGTGGTGATGTGGTCCTTCGTAATTGCCCCAACAGAGGTGCATGCGGACGCGCTCGGCTGGCACATTTTCCAGGGCGTAATTGAGCGCCTCGACTTGAGCCTGTGCCGCTTTTTTGAAGGTGGCGGTATCAACATCGCGAAAGCGGATATGCCGCCCCATTGCCAGGTCGGGACAATCCACCTGCAGGATCAAGCCGGCTTCGGTGATCTTCTCGTATTCAATTTTCATCACCTCCGCCAGCGCGGCCAGGTATTGCTCATCGTCAGGGTAATATTCATTGGGTTGAAAGACGGCGATGACACCGGGCGAGGCCGAGTTCATGAAGGCTTCGGGGGCGCCAGCTGCTTCTTGAGCCGCCAGCAGGTTGGCGATGTCTTTTTCCAGGGGCGTCAGGTCTTTGATTTTGATGGCATCGCGGACGACGGGTCGATGGTATTTGGGTGTGCCGCCGGCCTCCGCCAGCCGCTGCTTATAGGCGGGAAAATCGTCCAGGTCTTTGGGGGTGGCGCGGGGCACTTCGTCGATCTCGAAGCCGGTGAAACGGTGGCGAATATAGGTGGCATAGCTGATTTTGCTCATCTCGCCATCGCTAATAATATCGACGCCAGCTTCCACCTGCTTGTGGGCGACCTCGCGCACGGAGCGTTGCATGACGCGATCGAATTCGTCCTGGTCGTATGCGGCGCCTTGATCTTGGGCGAAGAGCTGATCGACCACGTATTGAGGCCGCGGCATACTGCCGACATGGGTGGTGAGAATGCGTTCGGTACTGGTTTTCATAGCTACCTACCTGTTGAAACGGGGCGGGCGGAAATCTTTCAATTCGACACCGGTCAAGTCACGAAAAGTCTTCAGCAGGAATTCGTTTTGTCCCGCTTTTTGGGCTTCATAATCCGGAGGGTGCAGCATCTTGCCTTTGGCATCAGCTTGATAGCCATTCGCCAAGGCTTGTTGCTCGATTTGTGGCGACCAGTAGGGATCCTTGCCTTGGTAGACTTGGTGCGATTCCAGCACAGCGAAGAACCAGCCAACCGCATCCCCCGAATATTCGAAGCTGCGGTACATACCGGGCGGCAACGAGATCATGTCCCATTCGTTGAGGACGAATTCGCCTTCGACCTTGTCCGGATCGTCTTCATTGCCCCAATAAAAGGTCCAGGGTCCTGTGAGGATGAAGAAGGACTCGACATAATCATGGGTATGCCAAGCGGGACCGCAACCGGGCGGCGCCCAAGCCATGCCGATTTGGTATTTGTGCGGCTCGGTAATGGCGCGTTGGATGCTGTAATCGGGGTTTTCGGCGGCGGTATCGCCAATGACGGCGTAGTTCATACGATGATGCCCGGGCAACATGCTATCGATGAACATGATGGGGATGCCCTTGTGCTTCAGCTCATCAAAGCGCATGATGCGCGCCGCCATGCTTTCCTGCGTCTGTTTTGGGTGTCCCATCTTGAGCATGCTCCTCACAAGTTCGCTGCTGAAACAATATGAGAGAAGCCTAGCGAAAAGCGGGATTTTTGTCAATCAGCGAGTGAGGTGAGTTGGCGAAACCAAATATTTACCACAGAGGCACAGAGGCGCAGAGAAAAGGATTTGAGCGGCATATTTCCTTCACTTAATTGACTGATAAAAGCAATTATAAAACTAAGGGCTAGCCCTCCGTTCTGTAACGATTGCCTTGAGTTCCTTAGAAAAATTGCAGTTCAGCATGATCTTAGCGAGTTTTCTTGTTGCCATTTTGTTGCCGGAATAAAAACTTTTTCGGCAACAAGATCTCTTTTCCCCTAATTTAAGAGTGAATTTGCCTGGATCCAGGTTGGGCTGGGTTCGGTCATACACTGAGAGTAGCGCAGTTTTTTTCGGAAGGGCGTCTAAAGGGTCGCGTTTTGATTGAGACAAAAACTTAGCACAGAGACACGGAGACATAGAGAAAAAGCATTTGACAGGGTCCCGAAAGTTGCCGCGCTAGCTCTTATTTGCGAGCGATGATTAAGGTGCTGAAGTTAAATGCCCAGGGCAGCAATAGTTTGAGCAGCTCGCCCAGGGTCTCCGCCAGGTCATTGGTCTGGTAGTATCCTCCCGCGCGGAACAAGGGACTTAATCCCCAGAGGGTGAAGGCATGGCTGGTCGCTTGTGCCAGCTCGACGGTGAAGCCGGCTTGGGAGACAATATCGAGCAATTGTCGCCGGGTGTAGGTGCTTTCGAAGAAGGCATCATCGGTCAGCGGTCCGGCGCCGGTTAGCCAGCGTCGAAAGCGCAACAATTGATGCACGACATTGGGATAGGGGATCGTCAAGACCAGGACACCGCCGGGGCGCAAGACGCGATGCGCTTCTATGAGGGCGGGCAGCATACCTTGCTCAAAATGTTCCAGCACGCCAAAGGAGAGGTAGCTGCCGAAGCAATTGTCGCTGTAGGGCAAGTGATGGACATCGCCGGCTGTCAAAGGCAGGGAGGGGTCATAGCGGCGGGAATCGTGCAGGGCGTTGAGGGCGTAATCCAAGCCTTGGGCGCGATAGCCCAATTCCCGCAGGGTGATGAGGACGGCGCTCAAGCCACTGCCGGCTTCCAGATGCAGATCGTCCTTGGAGAGGAAAGGCAAGTAGGCGCGGATTGTCTCTTGTGACCGCCGGTAGCGCACCGCTTCCAATTCCACTTCGATGGAGGCGCCCTGCCAGATCGCTTCCCAAGCAGTGCGGGTACTATTATATCGGTCGTCCTGCTTTGTCATCGTTGGCTGACCATCCTTGGTTTTTTGACCAGTCTACAGTATGAGCGGCATGTGCCGGATCCGCAATCGTTGAGGACGTTAATGTTCTGTTGCAGCTCTTAGATTTGGCTGGTGTCGATATCCCAAATTAGCATGCACTCGCCGACCAGCATGAGCGAGGCAGCCAGCAGGACCGTGCCGGAGGTGCCGGCGAGTTGGCGGGCGAGATCAAGCGCGGTCGAGAGATTCGCGGCGTAATGGCAATCGTCGATCAATTTGCTCCCCACACGCATGGCTTCTTCCTGGGAAGGGAAGCGCGTGTTGGGGTTGATATCGGTTTCGGTGATGACCATGCTGTGGCTGATTTCTGCCATCACTTGATAGACAGCGGGATAGTCTCGATCGCGCGGGATGCCGACGATGGCAATCACCGGGGCGCTGAGGCGGTTTTGCAAGCTCGCCACAAAGGACTCCGCCGAGGCGACGGTGATGGCGCCGTCGATAAATATTGCTGGCTGCTCAGCCATTTTTTGGGCGCGGCCCAGCCAAACGACCTCTGACAGCCCGCGGCGAATCGCTTTGATGAAGGCAGCGGAAGCGGGGGCGGGTCCCGGCAGCTGCTGGCTGATCAGTTCCACGGCGCGGATTGCCAGGGTGGCGTTATCAATTTGATAGCGACCGAGCAAGGGTAGAAATAACTCGCCGTAGGGGGGCAGGTCGATCACTTGTCCCGCGGGCTGATCGGCGATCCAGCGCGCCAGCTCGGTTTGGGACAAGGTCATCAAATGAGCGCCGCGTTCTTTAGCTTCTTGGTCCAGCATTTGGAAAGCCGGGGGGACCTGTGGCAGGCTGATGGCGTGACTCCCGGCTTTGATGATGCCGGCTTTGTGCCAGGCGATGCGCTCCAGGGTCTCGCCCAAGAGGGCGGTATGCTCCAGCATGATGGGCGTGAAGACAGCCAGCTTGTTGGGCACCACTGCGACATCGTCAAAACGCCCGCCCCGCCCCACTTCCAGCACGGCAATATCAACGGCATTCTCATCGAAGTAGTGCAGGGCGATCGCCAGGAAAATCCCCTGAGGGCTGAGGTATTGCGTCGGTCCCAATTGGCCGACAATCGCATCGATGCTGGGTTGTAATGCGCGGGTGATGCGCAAGAAGTCTTCCGTCGGGATCATGGCGCCGTCGATACGGATGCGCTCGTTCCAGTGCAACAGGTGCGGGCTAGTGATGACGCCGACTCGATAGCCCAGCGCCTGGAGCAGCTTCGCCATGATGGCAGTGACCGAGCCTTTGCCGCGGCTGCCGGTCACGACGACATATTCGCGCTTCACGTTCAGCAGCTGGGCGCGTTCGAGCAGGCTACGGGTGAGGCTGATGTCCCGTGTATATTCATCGAGAGCGCGGGCTGCCTGGTCGAGGCGGCGGCGTGTTTGGAATATGTATTGGATAGCCGCATCCATATCAGTGATCATCAGCGATTTTGCCTTTTCCGTCATTAGCTCCATGATAACGAAGGGTCCGGGCGGGCTGAGGCAGCAGCCTTTGCCCCTGTGTTTATACTGCCCTTTGGGCTAGATTTTGGCAAGAGAAACGATGACGAGTCTAAGCGCTATGTCCGAATCGGCAAGGCTCTCCGCCAGCGATAGCAAACGCGCCGCCCGCAATATCAGCGCGCTGATGGTCGCCAGCGTCATCAGCAAAGGGGCGCTATATATCTGGCAGCTGGTCCTTTCGACTTGGTTGGGACCAAGCGAATATGGCATCTATGGCACGGTCGGCGGCATGATGGTGATTGCCGCTTCGGTTGCCAGTTTTGGCATGGGTTTGATCGTCATCCGTGATGTGGCGCAGGATGTGAGCAAAGCCGGCAAGTATTGGTCTGCCATGCTGTTCACGCAGACGATCTTGGCTTTGCTGGCTTATGTTGGCATGAATGGCGCCGCTACAGGCTACAGCGAGACGCTGCGGGCTTTCGCCGCGCTGGCTGGCATCAACTTGTTCATCGATCTCTTCGGCAATATGAGCTATGACTTGTTGCTGGCGCAAGAGGAGATGCTCAAGACCTCGCTGGTCGAAGTTCTGCATATTGCCTTGCGCATCGGCTTGGCGTTATTGGCGCTGGCTCTCGGTTGGGGATTGCTGGGCGTATATGGGGCGGCAATTGTATCGGGCATACTGCGCTCGCTGGCGCTGGTGTATTTTAATTGGCGGGCTGGCATCAAGCCGGAGTTTCCCTTTGATTGGGAAATTGGCAAGCCGCTGTTGATCAATAGCGCGCCGTTGGCTATGTCGGCTTTTCTGACCCTGGCTTATCAGCATTCTGACAAATTGTTGACGACGGGCATTCTCGATGAAACGGTCACGGGTTATCTGACCGCGGCTTTTGTCATCAACTTCGGCGTGATTGAATTGTTCAGCACAACGGTTTTGGTGGCGGCTTATCCGTTGATGGCGCGCTATTATGATGAGGGGCGGGGCAGCTTCTTCGGTACGATGATCGAGAAGCTGGCGCGTTATATGCTGATGATTGGCTTGCTGCTGGCGCTGGGCATCAGCTTGTTATCTGACAAGATTATGGTGCCGCTGTTGGGGCAGGACTATGCGCCATCGGCCGGCATTCTGAGCCTGCTGATTTGGTACACCGCCATCACCATGTTCGGCAATGTCTTCAGCAAAGCGATGCTGATACAGAATCGGCAAGGGCGGCTGTTGTTGATGCGGGCAGCGGGCTTGGCGCTAAATATCATATTGACCGCCTACCTGCTCTTTCAATGGGGGGATCCGCGCGGCGCTGTCATCGCCTCGATCATCGGCGAAATCTTGATTGTCGCTTTGCTGCTGGGGGGCTTCCGCGCGCAGGGCTGGCAGGCGCGTCAAGTGGCGGGGAGCGCACTGCGGCTATTGATCATCGCCCTGCCGACGGGGCTGGTGATACTGGCGACCCGCGAGCAATTCATATTGATTCCCGCGCTCAGTGGCTGCGGCATTTACCTGGCCGGCATCATCCTGGGCAGGGTCATGAGCGGGGAAGATTGGGATCTGGTTTATCGCTTGGCAGCTGCGTCTCCGGGCGGGGCTATTTTGTCCCGCTTTTGGAAACGCGATGTCGAATTGACTTGGTAATCTCGACATGCGCATCCTGCATCTGACGCCTTATTATCAGCCAGCTTATGCTTTTGGCGGCGTGGTTAGGTCGGTTGAGGGTATGGCGACGGCATTGGCAGCGCGTGGGCATCAAGTGACAATTTTGACCACCGATGCTTATGACCAGAGGCGGCGTTATGCGGGAGAAGGCGACGAAATTATTGATGGCGTTCGCGTGTTGCGGCGTCCCAATGTTTCGCCCTGGTTGCGCGGCGCGCTGAATTTGTCGAGCCCGCGCAGCATGAGAAAGACAGCCGAGTCGATCTTGCCGGCGGTTGATATTCTGCATATCCATGAGTTTCGCACATTGGAGAATCTGCTGGTGACGCCGGTCGCCAGCGCCTTGGGCAAGCCGATTGTGCTTTCGCCGCATGGCACACTCAATTTGAATAGCGGGCGTGGGCGCTTGAAATCGGTTTGGGATCGGGTATTTAGCGCCGGGGTTGCCCTGCGTATCGACCAGGTGCTGGCTTTGACCGAGAACGAGTTGGCTGAAGCCCAGGCGCTGTGGCGATCGTTTGGCGTAAGGCGAGAACCGACCAGATTCAGCATCGCGCCTAATGGCGTTCACTTGAGCGAGTTCGGGTCCCTGCCGCCCGCCGAAAACTTCCGCAAGCGTTATGGCTTGGGGGAGGCGCCTATCGCCCTCTATTTGGGGCGTTTACAAGCGCGCAAGGGACTTGATGTGCTGGTCCAAGCATTTCGAGAGGTCAATATCGCCGATTCGCGCTTGCTGCTAGTAGGACCCGACGAGGGGATGATGCCCGCTTTGCGAGCGCTAGCGGCTGGCGATAGTCGCATCATATTCACCGACTACCTGGACGGCGATGCTCGGCTGGAGGCTTTAGCGGCTGGCGATGTTTTTGCGTTGCCAGCCACTGGCGAGGGACAGCCGATGGCGGCTTTGGAGGCGATGGCGGCGGGTTTGCCGGTGCTGCTGTCGCCGGGCTGCCACATGGACGAAGTGGCTGAGTGTGGCGCTGGTTATGTGGCTGCAGCGAATGTGGGGGCGTTCGCGGACAAATTGCGCCTCTTGCTGAGGGACGCTGGCTTAAGGCGAGATATGGGAGCGGCGGGTAGGCAACTGGTGCATGCGAAGTACAGCTGGGACAAGATCGCGCTGGAGTTGGATCGGGTCTACGCGGGTTTGTTATGAGCTGAAACAAAGCCTTGTCCGTTGACTTTTGCTCAAAAATGATAAACTTGTCAACAGAGAAAGGGGGCGAGCCATGATTGGGGCGAGGATTAAGCAGGCGCGTTTGTTGGCGGGTTTGACCCAGGAAGCGCTGGCGGAGCGGCTGGGCGAGCAGGGCTATCCGATCACCAAGCAAGCGATCTCAAAATACGAGACCGGCAAGAGCTTCCCATCGGCGCGTTTTATGTTGTTGGCGAGCATGATATTGGATGTGCCCTCCACATATCTGACTCATGAGCCGGACAAGTCGGTGGAATGGGTAGCTTACCGCCGGCGCAGTCAGTTGTCACAAAAGAAACAGCGGACAATACAAGATTACTCCAGGGACTTGGCGGAATTGCAAATTGAGTTGCAAACATTGTTGTACCCGAAAGCAAATTATGACTTGCCATCTTTCACAGTGACCACGCTGGCAGAGGCGGAACAAGCGGCTATCGGCCTGCGCGAAAAATGGGATTTGGGCAATCGTCCGCTTGATTGTCTGGTACAAGTAGCGGAGGACCGAGGGGTCATTATCATCGCGTGGGAGGATGATGATGGCAAGTTCGATGGCTTGTCCGGTTGGTGCGAGAGCTATCCTATAGCCGTGATAAACACAAAAAGAAGTTCGGACCGGATTCGATTCAATTTAGCACACGAAATAGGACATCTCGTGATGGATACGACTGACGCGGAGGATGATGAAGAGGCTCTGGCGCATCGATTTGGGGCGGCGCTCTTGGTTCCAGCTGAGCACGCTTTTCATGAATTGGGGCGGAAACGTCGTCAACTTGACTGGGGCGAATTGATGGTGCTGAAGCGAAAATATGGCTTGAGCATGGCTGCGTGGGTGCGCCGAGCAAAAGACCTCAATATCATCAGCGAGGCTCATTACACTGAACTCAACATCGAACTCAGCCGACGAAACTGGCGTAAAGAAGAACCGATGAGATACGATGGCGATGAGAAACCGCTGCGACTTGAGCAGATGATTGGTCGGGTTTTAGTAGAAGGCTTGGTAAGTCGGGAACGGATTGAGCGTGTGCATGTGAACTGGGATGAGCCACAAGTTGACGAGCCCAAATCGAAGCATTTGACCGCGAGCGATTTAATGGCGATGCCTGAAGAAGAGCGTAATGCTGTGATGGAGCGGGCATTTGAACTGGCAGCAGAAGAGGACTTCGAAATATTTGAAGCGAACGAGTTCTACGAACCCGAGGATCTCTATAGTACAGCCTGACAGTCGCCTTCTGTATCGGCCACACACTGCCACACTCGGTCCCCTAGAGGTGATTCATCAAGCAAAACGGTCGCTTGTCGTCAACATAAATCTAATACTCCCCTGCTAGACTAATTATCGTGAGCGAAAATCCTTCACAACAGTACAATAGTGGATGATTCGACTGTCGCCGCCTACGCAGGGTATCGTCAGGTATCCAGCGCAGTTTATTTCGAGAGGCTATTGACGCTCTTCATGGCAGTAAGGGAAGGCAAATGATCCGATTTGACAGATTTACCGAACGGGCGCAGGATGCCGCCGCCCGCGCCTACGAGATTCTCCACCGTTATGGCCACTCCCAAGTGGATGCGGAGCATATCTTTTTGGCGCTTTTGGAACAGACGGATGGCGTTGTGCCGCAAATATTGGAGCGCCTGGCGGTGGATGTCGGCGCGCTGCGTTCGCGGGTGGATGACATCTTGCGGGGCAGCCCTCGCACCGCCACTATCTATGGACAAGGCACCAATCAAGTTTTCATCACACCGCGACTGAAGAGCATCATCGACCGCGCCAATGAAGAAGCCAACCGGCTGCGCGATGAATATATCAGCACCGAGCATATCTTCCTGGCGCTGCTGAGCGAACAGAACACCGCTGTCGCCAAAACCATGGCGGAATACAATGTAACCCGCGATCGGATCGCTGATGCGGTCAAGGATATTCGTGGTGGACAGCGGGTTACAGATCCACAGGCGGAGAGCCGCTATCGCACCTTGGAAAAATATAGCCGCGACCTGACGCGGATGGCGCAGGAGGGCAAGCTCGATCCGGTCATCGGGCGGGACAGCGAGATCCTGCGGGTGATCCAGGTGCTTAGCCGCCGCACCAAGAACAACCCGGTGCTAATCGGGGAAGCTGGCGTGGGCAAAACCGCCATCGTTGAAGGTTTGGCGCAGAAGATCGCCACCAATGATGTGCCGGATTTGCTCTTGGGCAAGCGCGTGCTCAGCCTTGATTTGAGTGGCATGCTGGCGGGCAGCCGTTTTCGTGGGGAATTTGAAGAGCGCCTCAAAGGCACGATTGAAGAGATCCAACGTTCTGAAGGAGAAATCATCCTTTTCATCGATGAACTGCATCAGGTGGTCGGGGCGGGAGCAGCGGCCGGCGCCATGGACGCTGGCAACATGATGAAGCCGGCTCTGGCGCGTGGCGAATTGCAGACGGTCGGCGCCACCACCATGGACGAGTACCGCCAACATATCGAAAAAGACAGCGCGCTCGATCGGCGTTTCGCCCCGATTTTTGTCGAGGAGCCCAATATCGAAGATACCATCGATATGCTCTATGGCATCCGCGATCGTTATGAGGCGCATCATAATGTCAATATCGCCGATGATGCCATTGAAGCGGCCGCGCGCCTTTCAGCTCGCTATTTGACTGAGCGCAAGCTGCCGGACAAAGCCATTGACTTGCTCGATGAAGCCGCTGCCAAATTGCGCGTCGCCCTCTTCTCCATGCCGCCTTATCTAAAAAAGATGCGCGAAACCATCAACCAGCTGGCGATGGAAGAACAGGCTGCGGGTTTGTCGCGCGATTATGAACGGGCTGCCGATTGCAAGATGCAGCGCATCCAGCTTGAGGAAGAATATGAACAGGAACATCAAGCCTGGCGGCGAGAGAACACGCTGGATGAGCTGGTCACGGCGGACAATGTGGCGCAGGTGGTCGAACAATGGACTGGCATTCCGGTGCAGAGCATGCTGGAGACCGAATCGGAAAAACTGTTGCGGATGGAAGAGGTGGTCAACGAGCGCGTCATCGGACAAGAGAAAGCGGTGGCTGCTCTGTCCGATGCGATCCGCCGCGCCCGCAGTGGGTTGAAAGATCCCAAACGGCCGATCGGCTCTTTTGTCTTCCTGGGTTCGAGCGGGGTCGGCAAGACAGAGCTGGCGAAGGCGCTGGCTGAATTCATGTTCGATGACGAAGACAATATCGTGCGCGTTGATATGAGCGAATACCGGGAGAAACATACGGTCAGTCGGTTGTTCGGCGCGCCACCAGGGTATGTAGGTTACGAAGCTGGTGGGCAACTGACTGAAGCGGTGCGCCGCCGCCCCTATCGCGTGATCCTCTTTGATGAGATTGAAAAAGCGCATCCCGATGTTTGGAACGCCCTGCTACAAGTGTTGGAAGATGGCAGGATGACTGATGGGCAGGGGCACACGGTCGATTTCCGCAATACCGTGCTGATTCTGACTAGCAATCTGGGCACCGAGTTCACCCGGCATGGGGGCGCTTTGGGCTTTTTGCCGCGCGATGATGAAGCGGTTGCCGATCACCAAAAAATTGAAAAAGCCATGCGGGATACTTTCAGACCAGAATTCCTCAATCGCATCGATGAGATCATCATTTTCGAGCCATTGACACTGAAAGCCGTGGAAAAAATGGTCGATTTGCAGATTCGCGATTTGGCGGAGCGGATGAATGAATCGGGCTTGGCGATCCACTTGACGGAGCCGGCGCGTTACTGGCTGGCGAAGCAAGGTTACGATCCTCAATTTGGCGCTCGTCCCCTGCGGCGGGCTATCCAGCGCCATATCGAAAACCCACTGAGCATTCAGTTGCTGCAAGGGAATTTCAACGCCGGCGATTTGATCTTGATTGACGAACAGGATGACAAGATGCAGTTTACCAGCCATTCCGACCAAGATAGCGATTTCGCCGAGAACATGGGTGAAGCGGGGGATGCCTATGAGGAGTATTATGCGGACAGCTATCCGGCTGGCGATTATTATGAGGCGCAATATGAAGACGAGGACTTCGCCGATTTCTTGTCGCAGACGGACGATGATGATGAATTCGACCCCTACCCGACATCGCCCGCCCGCCGCCCGGAAGATTATGATTAACTGGAGCAACTGACGGTTTACCCTCGCAAGAAACGGGCAGCGAGTGGTCTGATCAGCCTATTCCCTAGCTCAAATCTTACTTAATGGGATGATGCCGAGGACTGCTGACGGTCGCTGGGAATGCCAGTCCCCACAAATATTCAATTTGTCCTTTGACTATGGGCGCGCAAAGGCTATAATGGCGTGGCATATTTTGAGCATGAACGGAAATCGCTATGACTGCAGAAGAACCTGGCAAGGACGAAGAACTGGTTGCGGAAGCTTCGTCTGCCGAGTTATCGCCAACAGAATCAGCTGAAACCGCGGCAACAGCGGATGCGGCAACGGAACAAACCACAGGTGCGGAAGATGGCGCGGCAAGTGCCGAGGCTGAGCCAGTGAATGGCGCCAACCAGCCCACTGAAGACTCCTCAGAACCGGAAACAGCCCCGGCGGAGGAGTCTCCGGTTGCGGAAGCTGTAGCCGAAGAAACGGCTGCTGAAGATGCGACTGCTGAAGATACCGTAGCTGAAGTAGCGATTGCTGAAGAAGTGGCTGCTGAAGATGTAGCTGCTGAAGATGCACCTGCTGAAGAAGTGGCTGCTGAAGTAGTGACTGCCGATGAAGCGATTGCTGAAGATGCCACCGCTGAAGTAGTGACTGCTGAAGATGCACCCGCTGAAGAAGTGGCTGCTGAACAAGCACCCGCTGAACAAGAGCCTGCCGAAGAAGAAGCGAAATACCAACGCGGCAAGGTCTATCAAGGCACTATCAGTAGTACCACGCCCACCGCTGTTTATGTGGACTTGGGCGATGGCGATCAAGGTGTGGTGCCGGGCCGTGAGCTGGAGTTGATGACGCGGAAAATGTTGGAATCTCTAGTAGCAGGCGCCGAAATCGATGTTTATGTCGTCAACCCGCGCAACCATCGTGGCGAGATTGTCTTGTCGATCAATCACGCCTTGGAAGAGCTCGACTGGCGCAATGCCGAAAAATATGCCAAGAACAAAAAAGTATATGAGGCTTCGGTCGGCGGTTATAACAAAGGCGGCTTGATTGTCCGTTTTGGGCGGCTGCGGGGTTTTGTACCGCAGAGTCAATTGTCGGAAGATCGCAGCAAGAACATGAGCGGCGAAACACCGGAAGAGCGTTATGGACCGATGGTCAATAAGCCAATCGCTGTTAAGGTGATGGAGGTGCATCGCCATCGTAATCGGCTGATCCTGTCGGAACGCGCCGCCACGCGCCAGGTACGCCAGCGCCGCAAAGAAGCTTTGATTGCCGAGCTGAAAGTCGGGGATATTCGCCGAGGCAAGGTCGTCAGTCTGGAGAATTTTGGCGCTTTTGTTGATATCGGCGGGGGTGAGGGCTTGGTGCATCGCACTGAGCTGGTATGGGGACATATCACCCACCCACGACAAGCTGTGAACATCGGCGACGAATTCGAGGTGAAGGTCATCAGTATCGACCCCAAAGAGAAACGCATCGGTTTGAGCCGCCGCCAAATCATGAGCGACCCCTGGGATGAAATCGCCACCTCATTGCGGCGGGGGCAATTGGTGCGCGGCAAGGTGACCAAGTTGACCAAATTCGGCGCTTTCGCCCAGCTGCTCGACTACGATTCAGTGGAAGGCTTGATCCATATCTCAGAGTTGTCCGCCGAGCGAGTTACGCATCCGCGCGAAGTTGTCCAACGCGGCAAGGAGCTGACTTTGCGTATCATCAACATCGACATCAGTGATCGCCGCTTGGGTTTGAGCTTGAAATCGGTGAATTCGACCGAGTATCTGGATTTGGATTGGGAGATGGCGCTGCAAGAATCGGCCAGCTTGCCACAAGCGTCCGGCAATAGCGACGAACAAAGCGACAAAGACGCCGAAAAAGGCGAAGACAGTGCCGAAAAAGGCGAAGAAAGCGCTGAACAACGCGAAGAAAGTACCGAAGAGTGACCTTCTATTACTAAATGCGTAGCTGACAAAGAGGCATCTTGTGGGTGTCTCTTTTTGTTTTGGGCTACGTCCGTGGGTTAGTATTCGCAAACCTTGCGCTGATTGGAATATCCGTTGATTATTTTTTATACATCAGCTAGTATAATGGCATTGCTGGGGCAAAATTCGGCGGGGAGCAGATTTCAAATGGGGACCTGCCGGAGCTATGTGAAGATATTCGGACCGCTGCTATAATAGACGATACGAGAGAATCCGAATCTGCCCAGCTAACGAACAGGGAAGATGGAGGGATAGACCGTGCCAAATAAAATGGAGCGCTTCACACAGCGGGCGCGGCGCGTATTAAGCTTGGCACAGGAAGAGGCGGGACGCCTGCATCATCATCAGATTGGGACAGAGCACCTGTTGCTGGGTTTGATGCGTGAAGAAGGCGGCGTGGCCGGGCGGGTCCTGCGGGATTTGGGCTTGGATCCGCGGCGGGTCGAAGAATTGGTGACGCGGTTATCGACGGCGGAAGAGCGGCGATCTAGCGAGCAGCTGGACTTGTCGCCGGGGACCAAGAAGGTGCTTGAGTTGGCTGTCGATGAAGCGCGGCGGATGGGCCATCATTACATTGGCACGGAGCACCTGCTATTGGGTTTGGTGCGGCAACAGGAAGGCATCGCGCTGGATGTGCTGCGGCGGCTGGGGGTGAGCCCGGAAGAGGTTCGCCGGCAGACCAGCAAGGTTTTGCAAGAAAGCCCGGTGCAGTCAGTACAGAAAAGCCATGACCGCCCCCACGGCAGGTCTTCGCGCAAAGAAAGCACACCATTGGTCGACCAACTGGCGACTGACCTGACCAGCCTGGCGGAAACTGGCAAGCTGGATCCGGTTGTGGGCAGGGAAATGGAAATCGAGCGGGTCATCCAGGTCTTGAGCCGGCGGCGCAAAAACAATCCGGCTTTGATCGGTGAACCGGGCGTGGGCAAAACGGCGATTGTCGAAGGGCTGGCACAGCGCATCGTCGAAGGCGACACACCGAAACCATTATTGCGGAAGCGTGTTTTGCAGTTGGATGTTGGCTCCTTGGTCGCTGGTACCATGTACCGCGGTCAATTTGAGGAACGCCTCAAACGTGTCATCGAGGAGTTGAAAGCTTCGGACACGATCTTGTTTATCGATGAGGTGCATATGCTGGTGGGCGCAGGTTCGGCCGGCAGCAGCGTTGACGCCGCCAATATACTGAAGCCGGCGCTGGCACGTGGGGAGCTACAATGTATTGGCGCGACGACGCTAGACGAATACCGCAAGCATATCGAAAGCGATGCGGCGCTGGAACGGCGTTTTCAACAGATACAAGTGGCGGAACCGACGATCGAAGAGACAATCGAAATCCTGCAAGGTATCAAATTCCCTTATCAAGATCATCACAATGTCGAAATCACTGATGATGCCATCGAGACGGCAGCCAACCTTTCCGCCCGATACGTCCCCGATCGGTTTTTGCCCGACAAAGCCATCGACCTGATCGACGAAGCAGCCGCTCGCCTGCGCATGTATAAAAGCCCGGAAGCGGCTGCTGTGCGTCGCGTGGTTGATGAGCTGGAAGAATTGCATGAAGAAATCGAATTGGCGACGGATGCTGGTGAGCAGGAAGAAGCGGAGACTTTAAAGCTGCGGCAGGAATCGCTGGAAGCGACTTTGGCGGATATCCGTATCAACTGGAACGAGGAGACGGGGCAGCCGCGCCTGGTGGGCGAAGATATCTCCGAAGTGGCGGCGATGTGGACGGGTATCCCGGTCATGCGCATCGCCAATGAAGAGAGCGAACGGCTGCTGGAGATGGAAGACAGGCTGCACGAGCGGATTGTGGGCCAGCATGAGGCTATCGTTTCCATCAGCAAAGCGGTGCGCCGCGCCCGGGCCGGCTTGAAGGATCCGCGTCGGCCGATCGGCTCTTTCATGTTCCTTGGTCCCACTGGTGTTGGCAAGACTGAACTGACCAAAGCGCTGGCGGAGTTCCTTTTTGGTAGCGAAGAGGCGCTGATCCAACTCGATATGAGCGAGTTTATGGAACGGCATTCGGTCGCGCGTTTGGTAGGCGCCCCGCCGGGTTATATCGGTTATGAAGATGCCGGGCAGTTGACGGAAGCAGTGCGCCGCCGTCCCTACAGCATCGTTGTTTTTGACGAGGTGGAGAAAGCGCATCCCGAAGCATTTAATATGCTGCTGCAGGTGATGGAAGAAGGCACACTGACCGATGCCCGCGGTCGCCGGGTGGATTTCCGCAATGCGATGATCGTGATGACGAGCAATGTCGGCGCCGAGATGATCAAGCCGAATAGCGGCTTGGGTTTCACTACGCAGTTGGATCTCAACAAGCTCGATGAAGAAGCTTACGAAGATATGAGCCGCAATGTGACCGACCAGTTGCAGCGCTTGTTCCGTCCGGAGTTTCTCAATCGTGTTGATGCCACCATCATCTTCCGCTCGTTGAGCCGGGTGGAGATCAAGCAGATTGTCGATTTGGAATTGAACAAGGTGCGGGAGCGCTTGTTGGAGCATGCGATCACGCTGGAAGCCAGCGAGAGCGCCATCGAATGGTTGGCGGAAAATGGCTACAATCCCGAGTTTGGCGCTAGGCCGCTGCGCCGGTTGATTCAAAACGAAGTGGAAGATCGCTTGTCCGATGGCATCTTGACAGGAGAATTTGGGTTGGCCAGCGTTGTACGGGTCGATGCCGATGAGGATGGAGCGCTGACGATGTATTGCATTGAGGATGACGAAGTGCCGGACGAACTAGAGGCGCCGGTTTAGACTTATTGGGATTCAACGGTAATCAGCCGGATTTAGCCAATAAAAATTTGAAGAGGACTGCCGTTTGGACAGTCCTCTTTAGGTTTTCGCATTTTGGCTTAGTTCCCAATATCAGCGGAAGTGTACTAATCACTAGTATCATAATCTGTGGCAAATCCCGTCTGGGGGGTTCCAATTTCTTGTTGATCCCCGCCAACTCTTCCGCGATGACAGTCAGCTGATCCAGAACTCTCGCCGCCAGTTTTTCCAGGTTGTCATTCGCTGTTCCAGCTTTTCTAATCGCTCTTCTATCTTGCGATCGCTAGTAGCTGGGTGAAGCTTCATGATATCAATGTGTGCGGTTTGATTGGGCGTTGCCTGCCCAATAATCTGTAAATCATCAATTGTTTGATCGGTAATGTGTCGCCGACGCGACTGCGATTCTTTCATACTCAGCTCCTACATAAAGATAATCAATATCATAGCAAATTATCAAGAAAACAAATAAAGAGGACTGCCGTTTGGACAGTCCTCTTGAAATTACGAGTATTGGCTTGGAGCCGGCTTACATCATGCCGCCCATGCCACCCATGCCGTCCATGCCGCCACCGGGCATTGGCGGGGGCGTCTCTTCGGGCACATCGGTGATCAGCGCTTCGGTAGTCAAGATCATGGCGGCGATGGAAGCAGCGTTCTCGATGGCGCCGCGGGTTACCTTGGCGGGATCGGGAATACCGGCATCGATCATATCGCCATAGGCGCCGTTCATCACATTGAAGCCGACGCGGTGGTTGCTGCTATCGGATTGCGCGCGACGGACGTTTTGGATGATGACCGCGCCATCTTCACCAGCGTTGGCAGCGATCTTGCGCATCGGCATTTCCAGGGCGCGGCGCATGATGGTGACGCCGGTGTTTTCATCGCTGACATCGAGGCTGACGCCATCGAGGGAGCTGACGGCATTGATCAACGCGACGCCACCACCTGGCACGATGCCTTCTTCCACAGCGGCGCGGGTTGCGCTCAAGGCATCCTCGACGCGGTGTTTCTTCTCTTTCAGTTCAGTCTCGGTGGCTGCGCCAACGCGAATGACCGCGACGCCACCGCTGAGCTTCGCCAAGCGTTCTTGCAGCTTTTCGCGATCGTAGTCGCTGGTGCTGTTATCGATTTCGCGGCGGATTTCATCGATACGCCCGACGATAGCGCGTTCTTCGCCAGCGCCATCAACAACCACCGTGTCGTCCTTGGTGGCGACGACTTTGGCCGCCCTGCCCAAATCTTGCACGGTGACGCTATCGAGCTTGCGACCCGTTTCTTCGCTGATGACGGTGCCGCCGGTCAATACGGCGATATCGCGCAGCATGGCTTTGCGGCGATCGCCGAAGCCGGGGGCTTTGACACCCAGAACATTGATGGCGCCACGCAGCTTGTTGACCACCATGGTAGCCAGAGCTTCGCCATCGACATCTTCAGCGATGATGACCAGCTCGCGCTTGCCAATCTGGTGCAGTTTTTCCAGGATCGGGATGATATCTTGCGCGGCGCTGACCTTCTTGTCGTGGATGAGGATATAGGGTTCTTCGATATCGGCTTCCATCGTTTCGCTGTTGGTGACGAAATAGGGGCTGATGTAACCGCGGTCGAATTGCATACCTTCGACGTATTCGGTCTCGAATTCCAAGCCGCGGCTTTCTTCGACCGTGACCACGCCGTCCTTGCCCACCTTGTCCATCACTTCGGCGATCAGGTTGCCAATTTCTTTGTCTTGGGCGGAAACGCTGGCGACATTGGCGATCTCATCTTTGGTATCGATTGGTGTCGACTGTTCGAGGATATTGCGGGCGACGATATCGGCGGCGTGGATGATACCGCGTTTCAGCAGCATCGGGTTGGCGCCGGCAGCCACATTTTTCAAGCCCTCGTTGACAATGGCTTGTGCCAGGACGGTAGCGGTGGTGGTGCCATCGCCGGCGATGTCATTGGTTTTGGTGGCGGCTTCTTTCAACAGTTGCGCGCCCATATTTTCATAGGGGTCTTCCAATTCGATTTCTTTGGCGACGGTGACACCATCGTGGGTCACGGTCGGGGCGCCGAATTTTTTGTCGAGCGCGACATTGCGTCCCTTGGGACCGAGGGTCGTGCTGACTGCATTGGCGACTTTGTCAACGCCGGCTTGTAGTTTACGGCGAGCATCTTCCTTGAATACGAGTTGCTTTGCCATGGATTCCTCCTGAATTTACTTCGTTTAATCTGGGTGCAAGAATAGTCCTCGTTTTGCCTGCGCCTGGGTTAGGCGTCGACAATACCGAGGATGTCGGATTCTTTCATGATGAGCATTTTGATGCCATCAAGCTTGACTTCGGTGCCAGCATATTTGGCGAAGAGGACGAGGTCACCTTCCTGGACATCCATGGGGACCCGTTTTTCGCCTTCGTCATCATACCTGCCGGGACCAGCAGCGCGGACTAAACCTTGCTGTGGTTTCTCTTTGGCGGTTTCCGGCAAGACAAACGCGCCACCAGCAAAGGTCTCTTCGGACTCTACTGGCTCGACCAAGACACGGTCACCAAGTGGGCGGATCGTTATAGCCATTTTTTTCTCCCTCTGGAACTATGGATAAATGTGAACTGTCAGTGTGTTCGGCTTACGAGATGCTAGCACTCGTTCACTGAGAGTGCCAATTAGCAGCCATAAATTATCATATTTGGGGAAGGCAGTCAATGGATTTGGCAGAGATTGGGGAGAGTTGCCAGGAATTATATGATTTTCTTATGTTAGGAGGTGATGGCGGCAGGGAGAGGTTCAGTTTTCGCCTCTCCTGAGCACAATGGCGTCTAAGCCATAGTATTCCGCAGCCCACTCACTGTTTTGCAGAGGGGTATAAACAACTGATAGATAAGCTGTCAAGTCAAAGCTATATGGGGGAACTTCAACCCGTTTCACATCGCTATCGCTTAATCTTACAAGCTGTTCGTGGCGTTTATCCCATTCATCAGCATAAGTTGAGAATAAGGGGATCAATCTTAGTTGGTCTGACACAATGCTAACCATAATAATCAATGCGATTAGGAAGCCCAATCCTCTGAACCGCTGCTTCCAAGTTTTACCGGCGGGTCCACAATCAAGACGCTGGAGCAAGAAGCCTAGATACACGCCCCAGACCAATCCTAAACTGACTTGCAAAAATGCAGTAAGAGTCAGGACCCGAATAAACACCGTGCCATATACATAGAGCCCTACCGCAGCTGGCATTACGATCGCGGCTATCACCACTACAGAAGAAAACAGCGTATATGCCCCAAATCTCCAAACACGTGTATCAGTCAGCATAGTGGACAACTGCCATACTAGCATCGTCAGTAATGTGAGCGCGGTCAAAAATAGATAGCTGGCGGCTTTGTAATGAATACTTCGCAACTGTGTAATGAGGAAAAGAGCGACTACAGCTAACAATATTAAGCCACAATAGATTACTAAGCTGTTGGCATGTGTTTTGAATAGCTTGTCAACACGACGCTTTTGAAGAATCAAAAAAACCAAGCTAATAATCATCAAAGTATTTATACACACTACGGACATAAACGCTAAGCTGAATCTCCCGAGAAACTGTGGGGAATCGCTATAGTGTGTCCACAAAACCAGTACAAAACATAGCTGCATTATCAAAGCAAGCCAGAATGGCGAAAGCGATAAAGTAGCTGATTTGGATGCTACAAGGCGAGGCTTTGGTTGATACAGAACCATAGCGCAATACAAGCCAATACCGAACAACATCATGAATCCAGCGAAAGCTTCCTGATGCCCGATGTATTGAAAAGTCAGATTCAAGGTACGAGCAAGCAGATCGGGCAGCTGGCGTACTGGATAAGCCCATTGCGCAGCGTCAGCGCTAGCCATTCGAATTGCGGCACCTGGCGCGGATATCTGTACGATAAAACTAGCGAAGCTGGCGGCAAAACCGGCTGCGGCTAATATGAGAAGCGACCTTCGTTGCGATCGTTGAATAAACAAGTGAATCCCGGCGGCAACAAGCAAGAAAGACAATAATTGAAACAGCATATACAACTCTGAAAAGCCAGCGTTAAGGAAACAGGTTAGCGCCATTAGTGACACTGCCAAAGTCGTTGATCGCTTTGAGTGTGGCTGACCGGCGAATTGAAAGACGGCCGCCAGGCAAATACAAAGCACCGCCACAGGAAAGGCATAGCGGGCGCTCGCGGAATACCAGTAGATAGATTCCCAGGTATAAAGCGCCTTCATAGTCGCGACAAGTATTAGCGCAGCCAATGCGATGGCAATGGGAAGATATTGTGCTTGGAACTGCAATATGCGCAGCAGGTGCGAAATCAGCCATGTCAAGCCTATCAACCACAAGATTATGATGATGACTGGGAAAAGCAGTGGGACCGCTGCAGCGCCAAGCGGTTCCAACAGACCATGAAGAATGTTAACTGAGTAACTTCCGTTCCAGTTTTCCCACCAATAGAGCATGTTCGCCCAAACATTGAGATCCTGCAATTTGGAAAACCAACGGAAATCGTCTCGCATCAGCCGACTGAAGGTCCCCAGGTAAGCGAAGAGCGCCACCGGCAGCAGCGCCAGCAACGCCATTAGCCAGGCGATGAGCGAGTGTCCGCGAGTAGTCTCCCTGTCAATTTTGCTCTGAATCATCAATTTGTTCCTCTTCAAGGACATCTACAATCAATTCGGATTCGGCGCGGTTGCCCACTTGATCGAAGGCTATTGCCCGGAAGACATGCTGCCCAGTGCCTTCCAACTGATATTCAAAGCCATGGGGCCAATCTCGATCTACCCCCAAGAGCTGATCGTCGCGATAGAATTCGACGCGCTCGATGGTCAGATTATCGCGGACATCAGCCAGCAAGGAAATGGCATTATCGGCTGGAAAGCGGAGAGTGTCCACAGCTTGACTGGTCTGCAATGTGATGGCGGGCGGGGTGTTATCAAAAGTCAGCAGCTTGATATCGGTTTCGATGCTGCCGTCAGCGAAGGTCACGGTCAAGCGCAAGGTGTGGATGCCGCTCAAAAGCGCCGTCTGCCAGCTGGCGGAGATTTCGCCGTTGTCTTCGACAGCTCGCGGCTCGGAAATAGTGAACCAGCTGTCGGGGTTGACTTCGGCGCCATATTCCAGCGTCCAGGTTTGGGCGCCGGCTCGGTTGATGCTGCCGGCAATATCTACTGTGGCGCCCAGGTAGGCGTAGTCGGCGGGCGCGGTCAGCCGCACTGGTTTAGCGTTTTCACTCTGGCTATCGGTGCTGTAACTGCTGGGGGGCAGGGTTTTGCCGTTCTCCGTCCACCAAGCCAAGAGATCATCCGGCGGCACAAAATAAGGGACTTCCTGGCGCAGGTCGTCCGGCGTGTTGACGGTGGCTAGTTGACCTGTCAAGGTATTGATCTCGAAGAGTTGCCACAAGTTGTCGGGTTGTAGATAGGAGCCGGCTGGCACAATTTCTCGGCGGGTTGGGCAATGGTCAGTGGTGGCTGGCAATAAGCCCGAAATATCACAGACAAGATATTCTTCGATATCCGCTGGGGCTCGCCATTCGCGCGGTGGCAAGCTGAGGTGTTGCTGGGCATAATCGATCAAGGAACGCCAGATTGGCGCGGAGCCAGCCCGCTCGTAGGGAGCCAAACCCAGGGGGGCGCCATCTTGGCGACTGCTGTGAACAGCCAGTACCAGGTCGGGGGTATAGCCGACGGTCCAATTGCCGCGCTTGTCGCCACTCATGCCATCAATAACCGCCGCGGGACCTGAGAGCTGCAAGATGGGATCGGGTTGCGCCAAGGTGGCTTGACGCGCCGCTGTATCAGCCAAAATATCATTGACCATATAAGCCAGGCTCGGCTCGAACAAAACAGTCTGATGCAGCTCCTGATCATGGGACCAGAGCAGATGCCCACCCGCAGTTTCTATGCGCAGAATGGCGACTGGATCGCGTTGGCGGGGGCTGGCCGCTAGCGGTTCGGCCGGCAAGCCGCGCATCACTCCCATGGATGCCAAGACGCTATAGGCATAAGCGGTATCCAAAACCGAGACAGCGCCACCCCGCTCCAAGAGATCCAAGTCAAAGCGTTCAGCAGCCAAGCTAGTGAAGCCCAGTGTCCGCGCGGTTTGAATCACGCTTTCCATGCCGTTAGTGCTGGCCACTTGGACGGCCGGCGGCAAGAGAGCGGCAGCCATGGCATCTCGCAGGTTCAGCGGTCCGCGGTAATCCCCATCGGGGTTGGTCGGCTTGTAAATCAAGTCGGCAGTTGGTCCTGGGTAGGCGCGTGGCAGGTCCAAGACCATCGAGGCTGGCGTATAATCGCGGCGCAGGAAAGCATCCATATAGACAAAGGGCTGCAGCACGATAGCGGGCTGGGGTCCTGGAGCGATCGCATCCCCCGCCATGCTCAGAATTTGCCCGTTATTGACATCGATCAGCGCCAGGGCGGCGCTATCTGGCGACCCCGTCAAGTCGGTGGCGGTCGCTGGCAAAGCGGGTAATGGGGTACAGGCAGGCGCAAGAGTGTCCAAATGGGCATCGAGGAGGCAGTCCGCCACAAGTTGCAAGTCCAGATCCAGCGTGGTCTTGATCTGCAAGTTGCCACGAGCCAGCAGCCGGGCGGCGGAGAAACCCTGGCTGCGCAAGATTGCTTCCGCTTGGGCTCGCGCATAATCGGCGAAGGTCGGCGCGATGTCAGATTGTGGCTGAGCGGGCTGTTGGATAAAGATAGTAGCGGCTGATGCCTGATCAAACTGGTTTTTGTCGATCAACCCGGTGTTCAACATATCGAAGAGCAGATCGGCTCCACGCTCGCGGGCGGTCAGCTCGGCATCGATGGGGTTGAGGGAGGGTTGCGTCACGATAGCCGCCAGCAGGGTCGATTCCGCCAGTGTTAGCGATTCGGCCGGTTTGCCCAGATAGACCTGTGCGGCAGCATCGATGCCGTAAGCATCCCGCCCGTAATAGGCGCTGTTGAGCCGCCATTCCAACAGTTGCTCCGCCGAGTGCAGGCGGCGGCTTTCGGCGGTCAAAACGATTTCTAACAGGCTCTCGTCCAGGCCGCTGGATTGCGCCAAGGGCAAGATGGTATCGCGGACGAGGTTGGCTGCCAGGCTGCTATCCGCCTCCAAGGGCAAGCCGATGATATAGCTCCAAAGTTGCACCAGCGTCGAGAGCGGGTCAAAGTTTTGAGCTGCGGTCAAATGATCGGGATCTTCAGCCAGCAGCGCCGCATCAACGAGAGCAGCTGGATACGCATCCAATGGCAGCCAGCGTCGATCGGCGCCAAGCGGATCATTGATCGAATAGAGCAGCTCGCGCCCTGTACGGTCATAAAAGCGCGAGCCAGCATCAGCCGAGCCGAGGAAGACCGTCGCTGGCGGGGTTGGCAGGTGGCTGGCGGCGCTGGCGTAGAGCCAAACTGACACGCCGAGCAGAGCCAGAACCGGCGCCAAAGCCGCTATAGTCGGCAGCAATAGCAGCAGGGAAAGCCACACTGTCGAGCGCATCGATTGTTTGCGGCGATTGCGCTTGCGATTGTGACGACGGCGAATGATATGGGCGATGGAAGGCATATAGCGATCTATGGGATGGAAGGGTCATTTACGATTAAAGTATATTGGTTTTTGAGCGGAGCGCGCCTGAAGAGAAGGCAGATAGACGGGCGTTTCAAGCGCGATTGCGCGTTAGTCAGCGTAAATTTTGATATTGCCGCAAGCCGTCCCAATTCCCGTCGGCGGCGAATCCTGCCTGTGGCGACCAGGTTTCCAGCTGTGGCGGGCGGCTGCGCTGAGCCGCTTCGAAGATCGCTTCCAGCTCCGGCACTGACATGGCAGCCAGTTGCTGATAGTTGTGGACACCGGCTTGGTTGAGCACGGTTTGATAGACGGGACCGATGCCGTTAATTTGGGTCAAGTCGTCTGGCGTAGTTTGCTCTGCCTGGTCATCGGCGTTTGCCTCGACGGTCTCCTCTTTTAGCTCAACCCGTTTCGCCAAAGCTTCTGCCTGGTTGGCGGCTTCTTCAGCGCTGTGAGCCGCTTTAGTGGACTTGCTCGCCAGGGCATCGCGCCGCATCCAAACCCAGACCAGGACTGCCACTGCCAACAAGCCAACCGACCAAGGAATCATGCCGCGGTCGCTAGCGGGCAAGACAATTTCATTGAGCGCCACTATAATTGCCCCCACTAGAGCTGTCATCGCGATCATGCTTTTCGCTTCCTGATTGAGCTTCATTTCTTGTTCACCGATCCCGTTCTCCTGTTTCAAGAGGATTATAACATATTCAGGATCCAGTTTCATCGGTATTAAAATCCGATCCCTTCCAACAAGCGAGTGTTGTGCATTGGCAGGCGCTTGCTCAAGAAGATAGTATAAGCAAATCATTGGCACTGAGAGGGGGCGTGGAGCATGGATTTCACCTTTGGCAAACTGATTAGCGATGAACTGAAGCTGACCAATCATCGCGCCAGCTTGAATGGCATTCAGCATCAGCATCGTATCTCACCGCTTGATCCGGCGCCGGGGGAAGCTGTCACTGCGCATTTGGTCAGCGCCAGCGATATGCCGCTGGAGCGCGCCTGGCTGAGTTACACGATTGATGGCTCTGACCCGCGAGCCAGCGATGCTGACGCGCAGAGAATCCCGTTCCAGCCGGTCAGCAGCGAGTGGGACACGCTGGTATGGGATTACATCAAGCATTGGGAAGCGGTGATCCCCGGGCAAGAGGATGGCAGCATGGTGTGCTATTACATCGCCGGAGTGACGGCTGCTGGCGAGGTGGTCTATGCCGATTATCCCGATGCCGAGGAGCGCGTGCAGCATGCCACTATGTTGTATTTTCAAAACATCGAAGCCGATTCGGTCTTCAGTCCCAGCCCAGCGGGGGCGCCGCCGTTATTCTATTACCATGTCGATGACATTAGCGCGCCGGATTGGGCGCAGGACGCCATCATCTATCATATCTTTCTCGATCGGTTTTATCCCGGCGATGGTGTCGACTGGCTGCAGACGGGCGATATGCAAGGCTTTTGCGGCGGGACACTTTGGGGAGTGCGCGACAAACTGGATTATCTGGCGGAACTGGGTATCAACTGCCTCTGGCTCAGCCCGACTTGGGAGAGCCCCAGCAATCATGGTTATGATATTGTCGATTACCAGCGGACCGAAGCGCGCTTGGGCGGGGACGAGGCGCTGCATGCCGTGATTGAAGGCGCGCATCGGCGGGGAATGCGCGTTTTGCTTGACTTGGTCTGCAACCATATTTCCAACGAACACCCCATCTTTCTTGATGCTTTCAGCGATGGGGGTAGCGCTTATCGCGATTGGTTCACTTTTGATCAGAAATACCCCCATGGCTATCGTGGGTTTTTCAATGTCAAGACTATGCCAGAGATCAATCTGGAAGTGCGGACCGCGCGGGAATGGATGATCGGCAATGGGATCGCCAATTTGAAAAAATTCGATGTCGATGGATTTCGCCTCGATTATGCCAGCGGCGCCGGTCCTAATTTTTGGACACATTTCCGCCCGCGGGTCAAAGCGGTCAAGCCAGATTGTCTGCTGTTAGGCGAGATTATTGATACGCCAGAGTACCTGCGCAGGTATCGAGGTCGCTTGGATGGCTGTCTCGATTTTTTCCTCAACGAAGCGCTGCGCCAGACATTCGCTTGGGGCGCATGGGATGAGCGGCGTTTGAGCGCTTTTTGCGATAGCCACAGCGAATTCTTCGGTGCGGAATTCGTCTTGCCCAGTTTTCTGGACAACCACGATATGGATCGCTTTTCCTACATTATGGAGAACGATAGCGCGGCGCTGAAGCGGGCGGCGGCGGCACAATTTCGTTTGCCCAACCCGCCGGTGATATTGTATGGCACTGAAGTCGGTTTGCGGCAGCGAGTCAGCACGCGCGGCAACACCCTCGATGTCAGCCGGGTGCCGATGGCTTGGGGCGCAGAACAGGATGAGGATTTGCTGGCATTCTATCAAGAGCAGATCAAATTACGAAAACGGCAGTAAACGTGATACACTCCCGTGATGGGAAAGCTCTGGTGGAATAGAAAGGAAGAGCAGGATGATCATCAATCTCAGCACAGTAATAGTCGATGACCAGGAAAAAGCGAAGGTATTTTATACCGAGGTGCTCGGTTTTCAAGTGAAGTACGATATCCCGATTGGCAACGAACACAATGATCGCTGGCTGACTGTTGTTTCGCCGGAGCGTCCGGATGGAGCCGAGTTATTGCTGGAACCCAATCGCAACCCGGTATCCGCCACCTTTCAGCAGGGTGTCCGCGAGCAGGGCTTACCGGCGAATTCATTCGCTGTCAGTGACTGCGCGGCGGAATGCGAGCGGTTGAAAGGGCTGGGGGTCGAATTCACTATGGAACCGACTGATATTGGAACCGCCTTCATAGCGATCTTCAACGATACCTGCGGCAATCTGATTCAGATCATGCAGGTAAAGATCGGTTAACGGTTAAGCGCGGACGATTGATTATCCGCCCCCGCCCTGTTGCAAGAGACGCAAAGCACTTTCCGCCATGACGCCGACGCCGATGGGCAAGCAGCCCTCGTGAATATCGAAGATGGGGCTGTGGTGGGGCCGATTCAACTCATCGAGTTTGGCGCCTAGACGCAGCATGGCGCCGGGCGCTTGCTGGGTCATAAAGGCGAAGTCCTCGCCAGCCATGATCGGCTCGCCCTCGCCCGAGTTGCTTTCCCCGAGCAGGTCGGTACTCACTTGCCGGATCAACTGCGCCACAGCAGGATCGTTATAGAGCGCGGGATAACCGGTGGAGATACTCAATTTATAATCGCCCCCAAAATGCCGCGTTAGGGCAAAAGCCTCTTCCACTAGCCGGTGGATTTCTTCACGCGCTTCTTGCTCAAAGGTGCGGATGGTGCCGGTCAGATGGACTTCGTTGGGGATGACATTGGGTGCGATGCCGGCATGGATGGAGCCGATGGTCACCACGGAGCGCTCGGTTGGGTCGCGGCGGCGGGAGCGGATCGCTTGCAGGGCGTTGACCACTTGCGCTTGCAGCCAGATGGGATCCAAGCCATCGTGGGGTGCGGCGCCATGCGTGCCTTCACCGATGATGGTGGCTTCGAAGGTATCCGGCGCGGCCAGCGTGAAGCCATCGGTCACTTCGACCAAGCCCATTGGCGAGCCGCTGGAGACGTGGCAGGCGATGACCGCATCCAAGCCAGCCAGGGCACCCTGCTCGACCATGAGGCTGCCGCCGCTATGCCCATCCGATTCGCGCCATTTTTCCTCGCTGGGCTGAAAGAGCAGGCGAATTTCGCCAGCGGGTCGATCGGGCAGGTCGTTGAGCAGCTTCGCCACGCCCAGCAGCATGGAGGTATGGGCATCGTGGCCGCAGGCGTGCATCAAGCCGGGCGTCTGCGATTTATAGGGCACATCGTTGGCTTCCTGGATGGGCAAGGCATCCATATCGGCACGGATGCCGATGGCGGGTCTGCCTTCGCCGATGCGGGCCACCACCCCGGTCTCGGCGACGCCAACTTCGATCTCGATGCCCAGCTCGCGTAAAGTATCCGCCACCAGGCGCGAGGTGCGCTGTTCCTCGAAGCCGAGTTCCGGGTGCATATGAATTTCGCGGCGCCAGGATACCAACTGCTCTTCCATTGCTTTGGCTTTATCTAAAATCGTCATGGTTCATTCCTTTAGCTTGATGATGAAGTCTTTCCATAATACCGCAGTTTTCGGCGCGAGAGTATCAGCCTTCTTCAATGGTCATGGGCGGGTTGGGCGCTTCGTTGACGGTGAGCTTAAAGACATCGGGGCGATTATAGTGGCCCACCACATCAAAGTCCAAATGCCCTTGGTGGATTTTGTTGAGATCGAGTTCGGCGTAGAGGATGCCTTCGCTGCCGTAAAGCGGTTGACAGACATAGTCGCCGAAGGGGTCGATGATGGCGCTGCCGCCGCGGCACAGCTCTTCGGGCAGGTCGGCTAATTCATCGTAGAGCGCCAGGTCACGCGGGTACATCGAGCGGGTGAAATATTGATTGCAGCCCAGCACAAAACAACGCCCTTCACAAGCGATATGCCGCAGGGTCGCTTGCCAGGAATCGCGCTGATCGGCTGTGGGGGCGAGGTAGATACTGACCCCTTTGCCATACATCGCCATGCGCGCGAGGGGCATGTAATTCTCCCAGCAGATCAAACCGCCGATCACGCCGAAGGGCGAATCGATGGCGGTCAAGCTGCTGCCATCGCCGCTGCCCCAGATCAAGCGCTCGGCGCCGGTCGGCATTAGTTTGCGATGCTTGCCCAGGATCTCCCCCGTCGGTCCCAGGTAAAGCATGGTGTTGTAGAGGGTGCCGCCATTGCCGGCTTCGCTCCGTTCGGAGATGCCAAGCACAACGTAGATGCCCGCTTCTTTGGCGGCGGCGCGCAGTGTGTTGGTCTCGTCAGCGGAGAGGGTCATGGAGGCTTTCCAGTAGCGTTCGAAGTCGGCTCGCCCTGCCCTGCTACGATTGCCGACATAGGCGCCATAGGTGAAGCCGCGGGGGTAACCGGGGATCATCACTTCGGGCAAGAGGACCAGGTCGGCACCGGCTGCTCCAGCTTCCATGATGACCTGGACCGTTTTTTCGATGCAGGCGGTCTTGTCAGCAAAGACCGATGCCACCTGCGCCACCGCCACTCGCATTGTTTCCATCGTCGTCTCCAGTCGTCTCGGGTCAGCTTCTAGCCGCCGCTGGTCGCATCGTCGGTTGGGCAGCCTCTGTTGGAGGTGGGTCCGGCTTGGGCTGGGCAATCATCCTGGGAGCTATCCAAGCCGTCATCATCTTTATCCTGGCAGCCGCGCGGGCTTTCCGGCGCAAATTCATTGGGGCAGCGGTCGGTATCTCCGCGCAAGCCATCGCGGTCGGGATCATCGGGATAGGGGCAGCCCGCATTGTCGGCGTAGCCAAATTCATCGGGGCAGTTATCGATGTCGTCGGCTATGGTATCAAAATCGAAGTCGGCGATAGCGGCGGTGCTCGCCCCGGCTAAAGTGGCGGTGGCGGCGGCTGTGGTGGGCGATGGGCTGACGATGGTCTGGGCGACGATGGTTTGGGCGGGTATCGGCGTGGGTGGCACGAATTGAACTGGCGTGGGCGGCAAGAAAGCCAGCGGCGTATAGGTCGCGATTTGCCCCGGAACGGTCACAGGTGTCGCGGAGGGAGGTCCCTCAGTGGCCAACGGGGTGAAAGAGGGGACTTCGGTGGCTGTCTGCGTCAATGGCGTCGCTGATACTTCAATCGGGGCGCTGCCGATGAAGAGAGCGGCAAAGCAATAAAAGGGAAAGGTCGCGATGATGACGAGCATCAGCAAGAGACGCAAGCTCTGATTGCGATTGCTCTTCCCTTGGATGACATCGATCGTTCTCATGTTAGCGGCCGGGCTGGTGATTGTGGGTGGCGCGCGGGCATCCCTGCGGGCATCAAGATTATTCTAGCCCAATAGCGAGATCTTGCGCTGGTTCGGTCTGCAAATCGCGGATTTGGTAAAGTTTGCCATCGATGAAGCCGCGTTTGCGATAGTATTCGCGGGTGCCGATCGCTGAGATGACCGCCAGCCACTGGTAGCCGCGGGACGCCGCTATGCCGTGGGCTGCTTCGATCAAGCCCGTGCCCAAGCCCGCATGTTGCGCTCGCCCTTCTGAAGCCGCGCCAATGCCCAACGCCAAGCCGTAGACATGCACTTCGCGGATGATAGCGCAGTCGCGCAATTCTTCCAGCAGCGGTTCTCCGGCGAGAGCGGGCAGTGACAGGCGCAGGAAGCCGGCGATATCGCGGGTTTCGGTGATGTATTGCAGGAAGATCTCCTCGCCAATGCTTGAGCTGTAGTGGAGTTCTTCCAGCTGCAGGTCGGCGCGGGACACTTGTTTTTTGCGGATTTCCCGGGCGCGAATATCGCGGCTGCGGCTCCCGCGGTGTTCTAGTTCGCGCTCGACCAATTGGCGGAAGTTGGTCACTTTATTGCCATCGACGATGTCGGTGCCTGGTATATCGCGGATGACGCGGGTCAGGCGGCAATATTCCGGCGTCTGCTGGAAACAGGCGACCAGCAAATCGAGCAATTCCTCGTGGCTGTATGGTCGCCATTCACCGGCTTGATACTGTTGCATCAGCTCGGCGCTTTCGATCAGCGAGCAGGGGTAAATCTTCAATTCATCGGGGCGGAAATCTGGGTCGCCAAAGAGCTTCTCATAATCGGCTAGGTCGCTGGCGGGCGATGCGCCATGGAGATTTGGCATCCAATGAGCATGGATTTTGAAGCCGGCTTGGCGCAGCAGCTTGACCGCCCGGCGGGTGGCGGCGACATCGTGACCCCGTTTGTTGAGCGCTAGCACGCGGTCGTCCAGACTTTGAAAGCCGATTTGCACCTTGGTGCAGCCCAGCCGGCGAATACGAATGATTTCGGCTTGGCTGATGTGGTCGGGGCGGGTCTCGATGACCAAGCCGACTGCCCGGCAGGCAGCCGATTCGTTTTCCCGCTGTGCCGCTTCCAGTTCTCCCCAGCTGGCGTATTCGTCGGCGATGTTGCGCGCTCGTATGCCCGTCGCAATTTCTTCCGCCAGGTCGCGGGAACGGCGCATTTCCGCTGCATAAATCTGCTGTACGGTTTGGTTGTATGAGGCGGTCATGGCAGCGCCCTGGATGGTGACATTGCTGATCGGTTCGCCGGCGAACATCGACTTCTGGCGCAAGGCGTCGACCACTTGTTGGCGCCGGTCGATGCCTGCCCCAAAATCGTGCATAGCGTCAAAAATACGCTTGACGAACCAGATCTGATAGGTTTCCGGATAGAAGGACCAGGTGCCGCCCAAGATGATGATCTCGATTTTGTCGGTGGAATGACCCAGGTTGTGGTAGGTCTGCAGGCGCATCCAGGTTTGCAGGTAGGGGTCGAAGGCGTTTTTCTCGGCACGTTGGGCGCCGGGCTCATCCGCCAGGTAACTCTTGGGCATGCGGACATCGTTGGGGCAGAAGATGCAGGTGCCTGGGCAGGGGAAGGGTTTGGTCAGCAGGGTCAGCGGGGTGACGCCCGACATGGTGCGGATCGGTTTGCGGCGTAGTTTGTAGAGCGAGGCTTCATCAAAGGCGGGCAAGCCATCCTGCCCGGCGAGCAGGCGCCAAGCATCGACCAAGTTGGCGAGGCTGTAGAAGCCGGCGCCGGCCGGTTTGGGATAGCGCCGCATCAATTGCTGATGCTCGCGCGAGCTGAGGCGTCCCGGCGCATTGAGTATGATTTTGAGCAGCGGGATCAACTGCTCGCGGTGTGCCTCGACATCGAAGGCATATTTGCTATCGTTCAGCATTTGCCACCCTGTCGCCCTGTGGTCTTTCTATTCTAATCGCGATGGGGCGGAATATGAACGGGTAGAAAATGTCTCGGTTTCTAGGCTCATCCCCCGGACACTTTGCCCAATGAATTAGGGAAGGAGAGATTGTGTGCGGATCTGAGAGTTTTGTGATTTGGCTAGTTTAGTCAAGGCAGTATGTCTAACCCCACCCCCAGCCCCTCCCCAATTCATTTAGGGGGGAGGCTTTGTGAGTGGGTTGGAGGTTTAACCACAATCCCCATCGGGCGTGACGTAATTGGCGCTGATCCAGCCGGTTGCGCCATGGTAATCCACCTCGAACCAACCCGCCGTCCGCGAAAGGGCGGTCAAGGTCACGTCATAGGGCACGCCACCTATGGCTTTGCCGTCAGGTCCGGCGCGGAAGAAGAGTCTGCCGGTGGTGGTCACCATGCAATTCGACAAGCGCTGTGCGGGTTCAGTGAGTGTCGATGCCCCCGCCGGTGGAAAGCCTGGATGCAAGATTATCGAACCGGGTCCATCGATGAAGGTGCAGGTTTTGCCTTCGATGAGATAGAGCGGCAAACTGCTGACCGTCCGTGGGGCTGTCGCGGCGTCGAGGAAAGTGAAGCTGCTGCCGCTGGCTTGGAAGCAGACCCGCGTGCCTGCGCCCAGATAGCTCCAGACATCGACCGCATCGACGATGCCGGCGTCGATCACCGACTGGATGCCAACGCCCCCGGCATCAATGCGCTGACACTGGGTGGCTCCGGTCAGATCTGTGACTTCAATCTCCGGCAAGAGCGTCGGGCAAGTATGTTGCACCCGCGTCTTCGGCACGTAGTTTTCCACCTCGGGCGGTGGGTAATATTCGTAAGCGCCGATGTCACAGGCTTTGCCATAGGGACGCGAGGCGCCGATCTGGTCTTTGGGAGTACAATCAACAGCACTAGCCGCATCGATGGCGGGGCTGCCTGCTAGCAGCGGATAATACCAGGTGGATGCTTGGCGATTCAGGCTACCCAGCATGGGATCGGCTCTCACTGCTGCAACACCGCAATCGCCCGATTCGATGAGGCTCCCAACATTCTCATTCAGTACGATATTGGCATCATCCAGCGCACAATCGCTATTTCCATTGTTTGCCAGGATGCTGTTTTCTATGACTCTTTCCGGTTTAGTGTCCAGCCAGCTATCAATAAAAAGGCCGTCGCCTTGCCCCTCAGCAGTGTTATTGACGAGAGTTACGTGAGTCAGGGTAAAGGCTCCCCAGGCGTAGATCCCGCCACCATAACCAACACTTCCCGCATGATTGTCACTTCCCGCATGATTGTCGGCAACCGTGCTATTGGTCATAGTCAAGCTACTAGGAATGCTTGCGAAAATAGCCCCACCACCACTAATAGCCCCATCATCATTACCAAATGAACTGTTGTTAGTGATAGAGCTATCGCTAATTGTTAGATTGCCTCTCTCCAGATAGATCGCGCCGCCGTCTCCAGCACGGTTACCAGTGATAATGCTGTTGTTGATGGTGGAATCAGAACTGATTGCGATCCCGCCAGCCGACTTGTAAGCATAATTGTCAGTGATAGTGCTATTGTTGATGGTGAGTGCGCCCCCACTGGCGATCGCGCCCCCGTCGCCGCTAGGACCTTTAGCTCTAGAGTCGGTGATAGTGCTGTTGTTGATGGTGAGGGTGCCATTACTGGAGATCGCGCCACCTGCCCCACTTTCGCTACCCTTGGTGATCGTCAAGTTGTTAAGTGTGAGGGTGGTATTGTTGAACTCGATATAGAAAATCCGTGTTCCGTTATTGCCAGAGAGCGTAAACCCGCCACCATTGATAGTCAGCTTTGAGAATGGTGCGAAAGTGAGGTCCGTGGTGACCGTAATGGTGCCATTGGTCGTGCCGGCTCTGGTGATAGTGATGATATCGCCGGCCTCGTCGTCGTCGTCGTTGCTTTCACCGGCTTCGCAGCCGCTGTGAGTGGCAGCATTGTCATTGGCATTCTGGATAGCCTGGGGCAGGCTGCAATTGGCGTCCACGATGATCTCAGCGGCGAAGACCTGCGACAGCGGCAAAATGAACAGGACTAGCAGCAGCAAGACCCAGCGGCTTCCGCCAACGATATTCCTGATAAAATTCGGAGGAAAGAGAAGACAAATGGTCACGGATGTTTTCCTTGAGACGTCACACCTATTCATGCTAATGCAAAATCAGACAGAGTGCAAGCTTGGAGAGAGATGCGGAGCAAGGTGGCTATCTGCGCAGGTCCTTTTTTCCGTTACACTAAACTTGTTTCCGTTTTAGAGTGGTCGAGGCAAAATGTCGCATTTGCTCCCACCTTTTACCCGTGCTTTGGCGCGGCGCCCCGCCAGCAACTTCGCCGATGGCATCACCAGCGCGGCGCATCTTGGCGCTCCCGATTATGAGTTGGCGCTGGCACAGTATGAAACTTATGTAGCTGCCTTGCGGGAATGTGGGCTTGCCGTCACTGTCTTGCCGGCGGATGAGCGCTTTCCCGATGGGCATTTTGTGGAAGACCCTTTTGTGATTTTCCGCGGTTTGGCTTTCCACTGCCGCTCGGGGGCAGTATCCCGCCGTGGCGAGGGCGAATCGCTAAAGCCTTATCTGTCCGACTTGCAGATCGTCGAGCCGCCAATGGAAGCGCGAATTGATGGCGGGGATGTGTTGTTCTGCGCTGAGCGGGTTTTGGTCGGCATCTCGCGGCGGACCAACCTGGCTGGCTATCGGGCTTTGGCGGAGGCACTGCGGTCGGTAGCGCCGGGGATTCGGGTGCAGGCGGTGCCTTTTGCCGGCGTCTTGCATCTCAAGAGTGGCTTGACCGAATTGGCGCCGGGCATCTTGATTCGCGACCCCGCCTTGCAGACTGAGTATGACCTGTCTTGGGCGCGGGTGATCACCCTGCCAGCGGAGGAAGGTTATGCGGCTGATGTCATGCCGGTCAATGACAGGCTTTTTATCGCGGCACATTGCCCGCGGGCTTATCAAGCGGCGACAGAGGTTCATCAGCGGGTGATCACTTTGGATATGAGCGAATTTGTCAAAATGGATGGTGGCTTGACATGCCTGTCCCTGCGTTATTGAGCCAGCAGCGGGTGCCGCTGTTTGTCAGCTTGTTATGGTTGCTGGTCGGCGTGAGTTCGTCCTTGTCGGCGCAGTACCCTGAACTGGGCAGGTGCAGCCGCAGGCCGACCGTCATCGACAGCGAACTCTCCGTCGACAACGTGCGCTGGTGTACGGAGAGCATCGTGCATGAGCGGGAGATCGAGCCTTTCGCTTTCACCGCGCTGGAGGTCGCGCCCGATGGGGTGCTGTATGCCACCCGCCCTCTCAGCGGGCAGGTCATGGTCATCCGCGATTCCGATGGCGATGCGCTGCCGGATGCGATGGAGACGCTGGTCGCTGGATTGACCTTGCCCAATGGCTTGGCTTATCACGATGGCGATCTCTATGTGAGCGGCGGCGCCAACATATATCGCATTTCGGAGCCGGGCGGGCGGGCTGAAGTGACGACTGTGGTTGATGATTTGCCCAGCGGTAGCGGCTTTTGGACTGGCGGATTGGCGATTGGCGCTGATGAACGGCTGTATGTGGCGGTCGGCGCGCCCTGCAGCGATTGCGAATTTGATCAAGCCGAGCGGGGCGTCATCTTGAGCATGGAGCTGGATGGTAGCGATCGGCAAGCCCTGGCGACTGGTTTCCGCCAGCCGGCTGATGTGGAATTCTATCGCGGCGCGCTTTGGACGCTGGATAGCGCGGCGCTGGGAAATGAGCGGAGCGCGCTGGACGAGCTGAATCGGGTGGAGGCGGGTGGCTGGTATGGTTTTCCCTATTGCCTGGGGGCGGGGGTTGGCAAGATCGCGTCTGCCGAGATCGACTGCGCGGATAGCATCTCGCCGGTTATGTTGTTTGGCACTGGCGCTGTACCCAGCAGCTTGGCGGCGTATCCGCATGATACTTGGCAGGGCACGGCGGATAGCTTGATTGTCGTTCTCAGTGGCGAGCCGAGCCAGATCGATATCGTCGGTTACAAAGTGATCATGATCAATTTTGACCAAAACGATCAGCCTTTGGGCGCGACGATCCTGATACCCTATCGCCTCGATAGTCAGCGGCAAGCCTATTTGCCTTATCGAGCTGAGGGATTGTTTTTCGAGCGCTTCATCCATATCAATGAGCTGGGCTGGGGTTTCTTTCCGCAGCAGCCCTTGGCGGTCGCTGTCAGCCCAGAGGGATGGATTTATATCAGCATGACAGGCGGGCGGATCATCGCGCTGCGCCCCCGGGCTCAAGCGTATAGCGATGACTTGTACCCGGTTTGGACGCCGATGAATCCAAATTTTGACCCGGCGGCAAGCCCACCATAAAAAAGAGCGCAGAGCGGTTTCGCCCTGCACTCGATTGTAGTAGGTACGGCTGGTCGGTTTTAGCGGCGCCCTCTCCCTGGTCCGCGGCGTCCCCAAGGGGCTTTGCCTTGCTGATCCAGGTCGCCCGAGGCCAGCGCTTCCATGCGGGATTCCATCACCGTCGTCGCGAGTTCGCTCATCACCGTAGTGACATCGCCACCGTTGGCTTCAATCAATTCCGCCAGGGTGGAGCCATCTGCCAGCGCGGCTTGGATCTCAGCGGCGTCCAAGCCGGTCGCTGCTTCCACCAGGGGCAGCATTTCACCGACCATGCCGCGATATCCGCCCATGCCATGCGTCCCATTGACCCAGGCGGTAATGCGGTCGTCGAGTTCGGCTTTGCGGGTCGCCATCGCTTCATCGATAGTGCTGCTGGCTTCGGCGATCAATGCTTCAATCACTCCGGCGACATCGCCGCCATTGGCTTCAATCAATTCCGCCAGGGTGGAGCCTTCTGCCAGCGCCGCTCGGATGCCGTCTGCATCCAAACCGGTCGCTTCTTGCAGGATGGCGCTGCTCGCTTCGGAGCCAAATCGACCGAAGCGGGGATTATCGTCTTTGGCGCTGACGGCGGCTAGCACACCAGCGAACAATGCCAAGATCAGGGCGAAGTGGGCAAATCGTTTGAAAGTCATGCTGTTTCTCCTTGAGGGAAATTTGGACAAGTGAATCAGAATCGATTCCGCTTCATGATAGAAAGAAGGTGTAAAAAAAGTTCGGGAGCCTGTTTTGGAATTGTAAAAGCTTGGTAAATATCTTTCCCGCAGTTTGAAGATCGAGCGGATTGTCCCCGTATCGCCTGCTGTATAATGGTCTTGATACGAGGACAGTGAAATGGGCTCTGATGTTCAAGCCGTTTAGATTTGCCCTTCTATTCGCCATCGCGCTCAGCTTGCTGGTTACTGGCAGTGCCTTTGCCCGCAGCATGCAGCAGGGCGAAAATTGTCAGGTGCCGGCTGGCATGGTGATTGAAGGCACGCTGTTCACGCTGTGCCAAAACCTGAGCATCGCGGGCAGGGTCGAGGGCAATGTCATCGGCATCGGCTTGCGGACGATCATCAGTGGCGAGGTCGGCGGCAATGTCTATCTGGCGGGCATGGAATTGGATTTGCCGGGCAGGGTCGAGGGCGATTTGCATTATGTCGGCTTGATGCTGGAGTTGGGATCCGCAGTGGAGCCAGCCAGCCCGGTGTTCGGTCAAGTTCTTTTTGCGACGCTCTCCACAGAAATAAAGCCAGCCAGCGCGATTCACGGTGCCGTCACGGGCTTGGGGTATCAGCTAGTGATCGATGGGCAAGTCGGGGGAGAGGTCAATTTTTGGGGTTCCGCTTTTGCGCTCGACTCTGTGATCGCTGGCGATGTCTACGCGGCCGTGGGCAATCCCGAAGCGGACGCGGCGGATTTGGAGACATTGCTGTTGCCGCTGAATATGGAGCTGGCGGTGTTGGTCCCGGGTTTGTCGATCTCCAGCCGCGGGCGCATCCAGGGGGAATTGGCATATGTTGGTCCCGCCGAGGCGCTGATCGAGGGCGAAGTTGATGGATCGATCAGCTATGAGGCGACGCCGGCCATCATCCCCAGCTTGCCCGAACCAGGTTTTGCCACATTATTTGTCGATCAATTCAGACGCGAGTTGGCGGTCTTGCTGACTGTGGGTTTGCTGGGTCTGGCTTTGGCGGGTCCGCTATTCGGAAGCTCGGTGTCGTATTTGCGCTGGAAGCCGGTGGCCAGTTTTGTCATCGGTATGTTGCTCTTCATTCTCTCCTTCCCCATCACGCTGATACTGCTGCTGATTTCGGGGACGATCATATTGGTCTTGGCGCTGTTACATTTGGATGGGGTATTGCTGGTCTTGGCATCGTTCCTGGCGGTGCTGGATATCGGCATGATCGGCATCTTTTATTTCGCCGCTATCTTCCTGGCGCGGGGGGTTTTCGCGCTCGGCTTGGGACGGCTGATCCTGCGATTCGTCCTGGGGCAGCGAAATACTCGGCAGATGCCCCGCCTTAGCCTGTTGGTTGGCGCGGTCGTGCTGGCGCTATTGACATCGCTGCCGGTGATCGGCTTCCTCTTCAACGCGGCTGCCCTCTTCATGGGCTTGGGCGCCATTGCCAGCATCGTCACCACTTGGCTGCACAACTTCCGCGAATCGCAATATCGGCGCTCGCAAGCCATCGACCAGCGGGATACCCCCAGCTTCTATCCACAAGAGAACCCGGCACAGCCACAATTGCCGATGCAAAGCGGCGGGCGAGCGACGCCCCCGGCACAATCAAACGAGCTGCAGGGGCTGGAGAACTTGCCACCGGGCTTCGACCCCGATCTCTTTTTTGATGATGATTAGCGCGCGGCAATGGGGGTCAGATTGCCGTTTTCACATTGCGGTCTGGCGGGGCGCTTGCTATATTTGCCCGCGGATAGAGCAGCTAGAGTGAGAAGGATGACATGAGCGCTTTGGATATCATCGCGGAGCAGAAAATCGTCGCCATCGTGCGCTTGGACGATTTGTCCACCGCCAAGCAGATCAGCGAAGCCTTGATCGAAGGCGGGATCCGCGCCATCGAATTCACTTTGACCAACCCCGCTGCTACTCCGACGATTGCCAAAATGCGGGAGTTGGTCGATGGGTCGGTCGCTATTGGCGCGGGTTCGGTGGTGACGGCGGAACAAGTGCGAGAAGTGGCGGCGGCTGGGGCGCAATTCATTGTTTCGCCGGTCAGCAAGCGGGCTGTGATCGAAGCTTGTCTGGCGCTGGATTTGCCTAGCATGCCGGGCGCTTTCACCCCGAGCGAGATTCAACAAGCCTGGGAATGGGGGGCGAGCGTCGTCAAAGTTTTCCCCGCGCATCACTTGGGGCGGGCTTATATCAAGGATGTCTTGGCGCCGTTGCCGCATTTGCGCTTGATGCCGACCGGCGGGATCGATGCCGATAATATGCGCGAATACCTGGATTATGGCGCTTTCGCTGTGGGGGTCGGCTCATCGCTGATCAACAATGATGCCGTGGCTGACGGAGATTGGGAGAGACTGCGCCGCAATGCCCGCCAGTATGTCGAGCAGCTGGCTCCCCGTAGAAACTGAAGCGGCCTTCGTTAAAGATGGTCGAAAAAATCCCTGTTGATGGTGACTTGTTCGACAATGACTTCCTCTGTCTGGACGCCAAGCGAAAGTTCCTTGAGTTTGTCAATCAACTGTTCACCATCGATGAGATCGATTTCTGGGGCGCCATCGCGTGTGGCCTCCCGTTGCGCAGCCGTGGTGAAATTGCCCGTTGTCACTATGAGGCCTTTGTCGGTGCGCCCAACCATCGCGCCGCGAAAATCACGCACGACCCCTGCACCTACTGTCCCCTTGTATCGCTTACATTGAAATAGCACCCGAAAAGACAGAAAACCACCGATACGAATAACACCATTGCCATCGATACCCCCATCGCCACTGCGCCCGGTGACATCAACTTGGGTGAAACCACTCTCTCGCAGTATGCGTTGAAACAATCTCTCGAACGCTTCGGGACGCATCGTGGAGAGAACGGAAGCCAGCTCTTCCCGCCACGATTGCTCAAGATCTTCGGCATCACTCGAAGATAACAATTCGTCTTGACCCGCCTGTTCTGTATTTTTGCTCAGCTGCCTAACAAGCGTGACAATTTCCTTCGGGTCGATTTTGCCTGTTCGGTTTCCATCTGCTGTAAGCGCCCAGACGCCACGGCTGGAGTTGCTAATCAGTTTCGCCTTCTTGAGATATGTCCTCGCCCAGCCAAGCCGATAAGCCACTTCGGTCTGGTTTCCCTTTGATGGATTGTGAAGAATATCAAGTTGGTCGTCAGTGAGCTGCATGATCTGAATTACGGTGTCGTAAATCTCACTGACTGAGCCAGAGCCACCCAGTTGGTGAAGAGCTTGCAATGTTGGGTTCATCAGATCTGAAAAAATCGGTATTTGCGAATCTGCCATATTATCTTCATCTCCAGCCGCGTCAGATACTCCCGAACCACTCGGTCTCGATGATGACGCGCTCGACCATGACTTGCTCGGTGCGAACGCCCAGCTTCAGTTGTTTCAATTTTTCGATCAGCTCTTCGCCATCGATCAGCAGAATTTCCGGGGCGCGGTCGCTGGCTGCTTTCAGGATCGCTTCCTGGGTGAACTTGCCAGTGGTGATCAGCAATCCTTTATCGGCGCGGCCCACGACCACTTCGCGGCGAAAGTCTTCCACCTCGGCGGAGCTGATGCGCCCGCCACCACGGATGCAACGGAAGGCGACGCGAAAAGAAAGGAAGCCGCCACCGCCAAAAGTGCCATTGCCTTCGATCTTGCCATTGGCGCTGGAAATATCGATATCGCGGACGCCGTCCCGCGCCAGCATTTGCAAAATCAGGCGTTGGAAGGCATCGGCGGGCATCTGCTCCAGCGTATCGGTCAGTTGTTCGCGCCATCCCAAGAGACTGGCGATCAATTCCTCGGTAGCGAGGGGGTTGTCGGTTGAATCGGCTTCTGCCTTTTCTGCTGGTGGCGCCGTTTCCATCACTTGCTTCGCATTTTCCTGATCCATAGATGCCGTCCTTTACCCATTCATATATTCTGTCTGAGAGATAGTTTCAGGTCTGCGCCAGGCTGGTGGCCAGCAGATCCAAAGCCAGCCGCGGTTCGATGCGCCCGGTTTTCATATCCTGGTCATAGCGCTGCAATCGCTTGAGTACGGCGTCTAATTGTTGGGTTTGAAAGCGCCGCGCTTGCACTGCTAGCTTGTTCGCCACAAAAGGGTGTACCCCGACCGCTTTGGCGATCGCCGCTCCTTTTGCCCCGCCGCCGTTATCGAGGTAGTCGCGGGTCATCAACAGCAGGCGGAATTGCCGCACGATCATGGTGAAGAGCCGGAAGCCAGGATCGCGCGGGTCGTCATGCAGGGATTGATGGATCAATTCCAGCGCACGCGAACCATCGCCATCCGCCAGGGCGTCAACCATCTCAAAGATATTGGCTTCGGGCAGGTAGGGGGTCAAAGCGGCGACATCTGCTTCGCTGATGGGGCGGGCGCCATCGACATAGCAGACCAGTTTGTAGAGCTCGTTATCGGCGCGCAGCAGGTCATCGTTGACCACTGTGGCGATGGCGTTGGCGGCTTGTGGGCTGATTTCGGCATCGTACTCCTGGCTGGCACGCTCGATAATCCAGCGCGTCAGATTCTGCGGTTTGCGAAATTCGCGGATATAGCCATTTTTCATGCTGCGCGCCGCTTTCAGCAGCCGGTTGTTCCCGGGGATGACTTCATCCTCCACCAATACCAAGCGCGCATAATCTGGCAAGCGCGGCAATTCGTCGATCAGGCGGTCGACCGCGGTCTTGCCGCTTTTGCCGGCGCCCTTGCGGCTGATCTGGCTGATGAGTCCTTTGGCGATCACCAGGCGTTTATCCGCCAAGAAGGGATAAGATTTCACCGCCGCCAGGATATCTGGCACGGGGGTTTGTGTCCCATCGAATTCCGAGCGGTTGAGATCGCCATCTTCGCCCAGCGCTGCTCGCATGCGGGTCAAGGCGGCGGCGCGGCTGATGTGGTCATCGCCGTGGAAGATGTAAAATGTCGGTGATGCGCTCATTTTGGATAGCTAGCCTTGATCGGTCACGATGCGATGTATTGTGAGTTGATTGCCAGTAAAAGGCAGGTTGATCGTCTGGCGGGTGACGCTGACCAGTTGCATCGCCCCGGGATCGCCCTCGGTGGTGAAATGGCGTTGCAAGCTCATGCCCAGCGGCGTCGAGAACAAGAGAACCGCCATCATCAAGCTTAGCATGAGGGGGAAGCGTTCCCAGGCTTTGAGCCTGCCCCTGCCGGCAAAACCCAGCCAGCTTAGCGCAGTTGCCAAGAAGGCGGTCGTCACCAGGTTTGTGCCGCAATTGGGATGGACTGCCAGTTTGTGTTCGCCGGCTTGCAGGCGTTGCAGCGCTTCCGCGACGGCGCTCTCGACCTGCTCTGTCGGCACTTCTCCCAAGAGCAGGAAGCCGCCGTCGCTGCTGCGGCCCGATAGCCGGTAGCGACGCCGATTGAGGATATGAATGGTGGCGTGTTCCAAGCCGTGATTGCGGCGGACGCGCAGGATATAGGGATTGAGGAGAAGTGGTTGGGCATATTGCGCCAAGCGATTTATTGGGGTCATGGGCATTGCTCCCGCCAGGAAGATGATGCGCCCTAAGTTAGCACAAAGGCTGGATGCTTGCGAGCGGCGAATCTCGCGGGTAGATTATGCTACAATGTTGGTATGAAGATAGCAATCAAGCCGCCCGGCGCCCTGGCACGCATGCGCAGCCTGGCGCAGACGGGACCCTACGCCATCGCCCTGCGTTTCATCGATCAGCTTTATCGCCGGTTGACCGGGGCGCCTTTGTGGACGCTGAGCGCGGTCAAGCCCAAGTTGCTGTTGGGCGGGCAACATTATCCCCGCGGTTACACCGCTATGAGCGCTTATGGCATCAAGTCCATCGTGAACATGCGCGAATCGCATCATTGTGATCTGACGAAGCAGATTGGCGGGCAACGGCATTTGCATCTGCCGACTATCGACAATACGCCCCCGCTGTTGGAAGATTTGCTGCGCGGCGTTGAATTTGTGAGCGAATCCATCGAAAATGGCGATGCGGTCTACATCCATTGCGGCATCGGCGTGGGGCGGGCGCCAACCATGGCGGCGGCTTACCTGATCTCGCTCGGTTTATCGCCAGCGGAAGCGCTGCGGGATATCAAGCGGGTGCGCCCCTTCGTCCATCTGACGCCGGCACAACGGCAGACACTCGATGAATTTGCATCGCTATGGGCGAGGCAGCGAGGCGCCGGGACATGCCAGAACTGATCATCACCGCTGACGATTGCGGCTTATCCCCGGGCATCAACCAGACAGTCTTTGACCTGCATCAACGTGGTTACATCAGCGCCGCCAGTGTGATGACCAACTTCCCGGCGCAGCAACACGCGCTTGAGCTTTTTCGCGCTGCCGACGCGCTCGATATCGGCGCGCATTTGACGCTGACGGATGGTTTTCCCCTCAGCCGGCGGGGAGGCGCTCAGCCACAGCTGCTGAGGGGTGATGGCCGCTTCCGCAACAAGTTCAATCTGTACCTGCGCGGGCAATTCTTAGGTTCCGCCACGTTGGACTGGATCCGGCAGGAGCTGGATGCGCAGTTGCGTCGTTTCAGCGATGCGAGCCTCCGCTTGCAACACATCTCCACCCATCATCATTTTCAAACCATCCCATCGTTGCGGCGGATCGTACATGAGCTGGCGGCGGATTATGGGGTGGATTGGGTGCGCGGGCATGACTTTCGCGCTTCGCTATCGCCGAGCCATCCTTTGTTGCGGGCGCAGCGCAAAGATGATCGCTATCGCTTTGCCATGCCGGATTATATGATCGCGATTCAAGCGGTGATGTCGCAGCCGGTGGAAGACTTCTGCCAAGCGGTGATGGGGCTGGAGGGCACGCTGGAGATCGTCGTTCACCCTAGCCCGGCGGCCGATCCCGATTTTCCGGCGGGGGTGGAATATGATACGGCAGCTCGCCTGGCGGAGGCGGAGTATTTAATCAAGGTGGTCGATCGCTTGCGGTTGCTGGGGGCGGGTTTGTAATGGAGAGGGAAGGCTATTTGAGAATTTGACAATTGTTCCAGCTCGCCCAGATCAACCAACCCAATCCTAGCGAAAAAAATCTCCCCCATGCAATGGGGGAGATTTAGAGGGGCTAGCCGACCTAGCCACACTCCCCATTCGGCGTCACATACTGGGCGCTGATCCAGCCAGTCACCCCGTGATAATCGACCTCGAACCAACCCGCCGTCCGCGACAGCGCCGTTAAGGTCGCATTATAGGGCACTCCACCAATAACCTCGCCACCAGGTCCAGCGCGGAAGTTGAGCACATCGGTCGTCGTCACCATACAATTCGACAAAGCCCAGGCCGGTCCATTCGATGCTGGCGCAGCGCCGGGATGCAAAACTATCGAGCCCGGTCCATCGATGAAGGTACAGGTCTTGCCCTCGATGACATACAACGGCAAACTGCTGACCGTCCGCGGAGAATTCGCGGCATTGAGGAAGCTGAAACTCCCGCCGCTCGCCAAGAAACAGACCCGCGTGCCAGCGCCCATGAAACCCCAGACATCAACCGCATCGACAATGCCGCGATCAATCACCGACTGAATGCCAACGCCCCCGGCGTCAATACGTTGCGCTTCTGTGAAACCGGTCAAATCGCTGACTTCGATCTCCGGCAACAACGCTATGGTAGTGCGAACAAATGGCCCCTTCGGTGGCGGGCAGCCTACACATTCCTCTTCCACCGGCGTCCATTCATAAGCGCCAATGTCACAGGCTGCGCCATAGGGACGAGAGGTGCCGCGCTGATCTTTGTCAGTACAATGCTCAGCAACAGCCGCATCAATCGCGGGGCTGCCTGCTAGCAGCGGATAATAAGCGGGCCTGCCAGTCAGACTGCCCAATCTGGGGTCAGCGGTCAGTGCATCCCCGCCGCAATCGCCGGACATGATGAGGTTCCCCACATTCTCAGTCGGTCTTCTATTACCACCCGCCTTACAATCGCTATCTCCATTGTTTGCCAGGATGCTGTTGCGAATTATTTTGTTGTGGGTGTCGTCGTTGTTAGCGGTGATATAAAGACCCCCGCCTCCGTTACCAGCAGTGTTATTGACCATAGTCACGTGAGTGAGTTCAAAGGGACTAAATGCATAGATCCCGCCGCCAAGACCAATACGGTCGTGCGCCTTATTATCGGCAATGGTACTGTTGATCATAGTGAGTTGTTCAGTTGAGCCTGCGTAGATCGCACCGCCCTTCACTGCTGTATTGCCAGCAAACCTGCTGTTGTTGATGGTGAGTTCATTAGCCAAATTATTAATGGCGTGTGAGAAGATCCCGCCACCGTCGATTTCAGCGTCATTGTCAGCAATCGTGCTGTTGTTGATGGTGAGGCTGCCGCTGATAATGAATATGCCGCCACCGTTACCTGATGTGGTACTATTGTCTCGGATAGTGCTGTTGTTGATGGTGTGTGTGCCGCTGTTAATGTATATGCCGCCACCGGTATTTCCGGCATCATTGTCTCGAACAGTGCTATTGTTGATGGTGAGTGTGCCGCTGTCAATGTATATGCCGCCACCTCTATTTCCGGCATCATTGTTTCGGATAGTGCTGTTGTTGATGGTGAGTGTGCCACTGCTATAGATCCCGCTGCCCTCGATGGCACTGCCATCAGCTATGGTCATGTTGTTAAGCGTCAGAGTGGTGGAGGATACAGTGATATTGAAAATCCGAGTGCTGCCACCGCCGGAGATCGTAAACCCGCCACCATTGATAGTCAGCTTTGACTCTCGTGCGAAAGTCAGTTGACTGGTGACTGTAATCGTGCCGTTGGTTGTGCCAGCTCTGGTGATGGTGATGATGTCGTCCCCGACGCCGGCTTCGCAGTCGCTGTTAGTGGCCGCATTGTTATTGGCATTCTGGATGGCTTCTGTGAGCTCACAATCAGCGTCAACATAGATGGTTTCGGCGAAGACCTGCGCTACCGGCAAAACCAGCAACAGCGCCAGGATCAGAGCGAGCTTAACTAAAGGTTTGGCAAAATTCGGGAGGGAGTCTCGGTAGCTTTTCATAGTTTCGCGTCCTTATCAATAAAATACTCGCTACAGAGTATACTGCATCGTCAAGCGCCTTGCAACTCGAATCCCGCCCACACCGACCAGCCCACTATTAGCGAAAAAATGCCTCCCCTGACTCGCCGGGGGGAGATTTAGAGGGCTTGCATTTAGTCTCCCCTGACTCGTCGGGGAGATTTAGAGGGGGTAAAGCTTTAGGGGGAAGTTTGTGTGCTGTAGTGGCAGACCTTTGATTGACATCGCCCTGTGCCTAGCCTAGAATGACAGGCGCTTCTACTGGAATCTTGCCGCGCGGGCGAGGGCAACAAGGCGGACTTGCAGGAACATGATCAGCGAAAAGACCATCATCACCCTGGAATTGCATAAGATCTTGCAAGAGCTGGTTCGGCATACCACTTTCGGCGCGGGCGAGGAGTTCGCTATGGAGCTCTTCCCTTCGACCGAGCTGGAAGAGGTGCAGCTGTGGCAGCGGGAAACGGCGGAAGCGGTGGCTTTGTTGGAAGAGCGCTCGAATGTGACGGTGCGGGGAGCGCGGGATGTACGCGAGCCGGTGATGCGGTCGCAGCGCGGCGTCATCGTCGAGCCGAGTACCCTGCTCGATATCCGTTATACGCTGCGGCGGGGCTCCACGCTCAAGCGCACTTTGGGACGGATGAAAGCGAGTTACCCGCTGCTGGCTGAGCTGGCGAATGAGATCGAAGAAAGCACGGCTTTGCAGCAGGCGATTGAAAAGACGGTTGATGACAACGCCGAGATTAAAGACACCGCCAGCCCGCGCCTGGCGATCATCCGGCGCGAGCTCAAAATCGCTTTCGAGCGCTTGCAGAACAAGCTCAATCGCATCGTCGCCAACAAGGCGAATCAAGACAAGCTGCAAGAAGCCATCGTCACCATGCGCCATGGTCGTTATGTCATCCCTTTGAAAGCCGAGCACAAAGGCAAAATCAAGGGCATCGTGCACGATAGCTCCGCTTCTGGGGCGACCATCTTCATTGAGCCGCTGGAAACGGTTGAGCTCAACAACAAATGGCGGGAGCTACAAATTGAGGAAGAGAAGGAGATCCGCCGCATTCTGGCTGAATTGACCGAGGAGATCGCGCTGGAGAGCGAACGCATCGTGCGCACGGTGCAGCTGCTTGGTTATCTGGATTTGACCTTCGCCAAAGCGCGCTATGCGGTGGAGAACAATTGCGTGCAGCCCAAGATGGTGGCCATCAATGCTGGGCAAGCGAACCTGTCTCACCCGGGCAGCAGCATCCAGCTCAAGGCGGCGCGACACCCGTTGCTGGGGGGGCAGGTAGTGCCACTGGATCTCAGTTTTGATGAATCCAGTTGGGTCTTGGTGGTGACTGGTCCCAACACAGGCGGCAAGACGGTGGCGCTCAAGACGGTTGGTTTGATGGTGTTGATGGCGCAATGCGGCTTGCAGCTCCCGGCGGAGGGGGCCGAGTTATCGGTGTTTCGGGGGATCTTCGCCGATATTGGCGATGAGCAGAGCATCGAACAATCACTCTCCACTTTTTCTTCGCATATGACCAATATCATCGAGATTCTGGCGCGGGCAGACCATCGCTCGCTGGTGATATTGGATGAAGTGGGCGCCGGGACCGACCCGGCTGAAGGCTCGGCATTGGCGCGGGCTTTGCTCAATGATTTCAGAAATCGCGGCGTCACGACTATGGTGACCACGCATCATCCCGAGCTGAAAGTGTATGGCGTGGAGACGGCCGGCGTGCGCAATGCCAGCGTCGAATTTGACCTGGAGACCTTGCGCCCGACCTATCGCTTGATCGTCGGTTTGCCGGGCAGATCGAATGCCTTGGCAATCGCTGAGCGGCTGGGTTTGCAGCAGGAAATCATCCAAGACGCCCGCGGCATGGTGGCTACCGAAGAGTTGGCGGCTGATGACCTGTTGGACGAGATCCAGCGCACCCGGGCTGAGGTTCGCCTGCAGCAGGAGGAGAGCGAGCGCCTGCGTCAAGAGTTGACGGTACAACGCGATAACTTGCAAGCGCGCTTGGACCAGATCGAAGACGAACGCCGCGATGTCATCCGCGCTGCCCGCCGCCATGCCGAAGAAGAGCTGGCGGATTTTAACAAAGAGCTACGCAAGATGCGCACTGAGCTGCGCTCGGCTGGGATGCCGGCGGAGACCTTGAATGCGCTGAAAGCGGCCGCCGAAAAGATGGCGAGCTGGACGGAAGCGCCGCTGGATGAGGCGGAAGAGGTGCAAGGACTGGAGGATATCGATTGGTTGCCGCGGGTTGGCGATACTGTCTTTTTGGACACGCTCAATGCCGAGGGGGTCATCGTCGAGCTCGATGCCAAAGAAGCGCAGGTGCAGGTGGGCGCTTTGCGGGTGCGGGCAAAATACAGCGATATGCGCAAACGAGCCCGCAGCGAAAAACGAGCGGCTGAACGCGGGCATGTGCGTCAATATGAGCCGGCTGACATCCCGCCGCCGCCCGCCGAATCGCCGGGCATGGAGATCGATATTCGCGGCAAGCGGGTGGATGAAGCGCTGGAAATCCTCGATCGTTATATCAACGCCGCCTATAACGCGGGTTTGCCCTTTGGCAAGATCGTCCATGGCAAAGGCACGGGCAGGTTGCGCCATGCCGTCCGCGGTTATCTCAATGACCACGCTCTGGTCAGCAAGGTGACGCAAGGTTTGCAGAATGAAGGCGGCGCTGGTGTCACGGTGATTCATATGGTGCCGATTACTTGAGGCAAGCTGAGCCGAGTATGAGCGAGAATCGCTGCCAAATGTTCAGCGAGCGCTATGCCAACGGCGAAATGCCTTGGGATAGCGGTATCACCCCGCCTGAAATCATCGAGCTGTTGGGGGCGTTGCCGCCTGGTTTGGCGCTTGATCTCGGTTGCGGCACTGGCACGGTGCTGCGCGATCTGCTGCGAGGGGGCTGGCGGGCGGATGGCCTGGATTTTGTGGCGCGGGCGATCGAACTGGCGGGGGACAAGCTCAGCGATTTCAATGGCGATGCCCATCGTTTGTTCTGCCATGATGTGACTCGGCTGGATGAACTACCTGGTTTGCGCGCGCCTTACGACCTGATCATCGATATCGGTTGCGGTCACAGTTTGGATAAAGCCAGCAACATCGATTATGCCCGCGGCATCGCTGCTCGGCTGAAAGTGGGTGGTGTCTTCATGCTCTACGCTAGTCATCCCCGACCTGACTCGACGGTGGGTTGGCAGCCGAAGGAGGTCGAGCGGCTTTTTGGGCGCTGGCTGGAGTTGGTTTGGGAGCAGCGCGGCGATGATCTGGCGCTGGGTATGCCAGCGAGTTGGTATCGCCTGCGGAAAGTGAAATAAGCCGGAATAGAGGCTTTGTATTGTGTTGAACAACTCAGGTGATAGCCAAGCCATTCTGCCGCGTTCGAAGTGGTGGTGGATTGGGCTTGGGCTTTTGCTGCTGTTGGCGGCTTGGTTGTATGTTCGCGGTTACAATGTGAGCTTGCCATTCATCGAGCATCACGATGAGGTACACCACCTGCTGGCGGCGCAACACACAATCGATTTTGGGCATGCGCGCGGGGTGTTTCACGAGGCGTATCCGCCGGGCATGAAGACCGTCAATTACCTGCTGCTGAAGCATATAAAACCCGTAGACGCACATCATGGTACGATGCTACCAGCGCTACGTTTGATTACGATTAGCGCTTGGATGCTGGTGGTCGTATTGATCGCCTTGCTTGGCGCGATGATGGTACATCCGCTGACCGGTTTGATGGCGGCAGCGATTTGGATTGTCAATCCCTGGGTCGTGCAACGGGCGCATTTCACGCTGCCCGATGGCTATTTGACGCTATTTACCCTGTTGGCATTGTGGCTGGCGTTGGTTGGCAGTTTGCAAGGACGACGCAGCTTCAGCACGGCGGCGGTTTACAGCATCATGCTGGCGATTGTGTTTAAGACTCAGGCGCTGTTTGTCGCGCCTATTGTGCTGTTACTACCGCTGCTGAATTGGTGGCGCTTGCCGGCAAGGCGCAAAGATACTTGGCAACAGTTGTTTTGGAATTGGGTTCGCTTCGCTGTGTTCTTATTCTGGCTACTGTTGATTTACCCGACGCTGGAAGCGGATCAGGTCATCTATTTTCCAATGTCATATAGCAGTATAAGTTTTCCATCGCTGGAATCGGCCTGGGCAAGTTTAAGAAACGTCCTGCGGACATTTCAGTCGCTGGACAGCTGGTTATTGGTGGCAATGGCGGGCGGGCTGCTGTGGCCTTATCGGCAGCGAGTGAATGCCATCGCGCTTGTCACCGTAGTCTTGGCGGGGCTGGCTTGGTTGCTAGGTATGAGTATGTTTAATGTACAGAGCCTCCGACACTATTTTGCGCTGGGAGCGATGCTCGCCCTGCTCTATGCCTGCGGTCTGACAGGTTTGCTCTTCGTCGGGCAGGAAGCGCTTTCACGGCTTAAGTTGCCGCCTTTGCCCCCGCGCCTGCGTGAATTGCTAGCGCGGGCCGCGATAGGGATTTTGTTGGTCGCTGCTCTACTGCCCTCTTATAGAGAATCCGATGCGTTGGCGCATAATTTTACTCTACACGATCGCCGCAACGATCTGATGGAATACATGGATACCTCCTTGCCGCCGGGCAAGTACATCACTGATAGGGAGGCAGACAGGACCATCGGTTATAGCGGCTGGGGCAAGTATCTCACAGATAGGGAGTGGGGCAATCACAAGACATTCAACCGCGCTTGGGGCGGGTATAGCGGCGTGCACGATTTCCCTGTAGCGCAGGAAGTCTACAATCTTCTTGACAAGCCTTTAGAGACTTGGCGCGCACATGGAGCGCTCTATGCCATCGTACCTCACGCCCCAATGCTGGAGGATCCGGATATTTACTATCCGGAAGAGACGGTACTGCTCAAGACCTACCCGGTCAGTTCAGATTTCCGGGGACCCGACATGGTCGTTTTGCGTCTGTACCCGATGCAGCATGCGCACGAGGGGCAGCTAGGCTCCATTCGCCTGCTCGGTTATGACATCAATGGGACAGTGCTTGCGGCTGGCGAAGCGATTGTATTGCGCCACTATTGGCAAGCGGAACAGCCGACCAAAACCGCGCATCATGTTTTCAACCACTTGCTCGATGAAGCGGGCGAGATTGTCACGCAAGTTGATTATGTCCCACTATGGGATGCCCGCCGCGATACCACATTATGGGATGATCCTGAAGAAATCCTGCTGGGTCGTGAATTTGTATTGAAGCTCCCGCCAGATCTGCCGCTGGGCGTCTATCAGCTGGTCAGCGGATTATATGACCCCGATACCTGGCAGCGCTTGAGATCGCCCGAGGGTGGGGATTATCTGAGCATCGCTGAAATCACTGTGACTGAAGCGGAGAGCTGACGTTGAGATCAAGCCAAAGCATCGCGCCCGTTTCCGCGATTCCACTATAATTGATGTGCAGACCCACCCATCACAGAGCAGGTTGTCGTGCGCCAATTCGCTTACATTTGCTTGATGGCTCTCTTGATACTGGCTGGCTGCCGCCAAGCTGCGGAGCAAGCCAGCGCGCCCCCGCCAATCCAGGCGCAAGCGAGCGAGGCTGAGCCAGATTTGCTTTCCGCCGACCAGGTAGCGCGTCTTTTCCTCGATGCTTGGCAAGCGAACGATTTTGATGCCATGCACAGCTTGCTGACCTATCGCAATCGCGAGCTGCGGCCGCTGGATGAATTCCGGGCGCTCTATCAAAACGCGCATGACAAGATGAGCTTGGAATCAATCGACTACAAGCCCAAGACCTTGACCAGCGAGGGCTCCGTGCTGATGTTGCAATACGATATGACCTTTCATACGCGCATCCTGGGCAGTTTCGATGATAACGAGCGGCTGCTGCACCTGGTGGTCGATTCGCAAGTGGGCGGCTGGCGGGTGGCTTGGTCAGAAGCTGATATCTTCCCCGAGATGGGGCAAGGCGCTCGCTTGGTATTTGAAGCGCAGATTCCCAGCCGCGCCAATATCTACGATCGATATGGCAAAGCGCTGGCCGACCAAAATGGCAGCGTGGCGCGGATCCTGGTCGATAACGGACGTATTCCTGACCGCGGGGCTTGTTTTGAGATTTTGGCGCAGGCTCTAAACAAACCGCAGGAGGAGATCACCGAGCTCTTTGACTTACGTTCCGGCGCGGACTGGATTGTCGATGCCGGCACTATCGAACCGAGCGCTTACATCAAATTCAACGATCGCATCGAAGAGCCCTGTGGCGCCAATTTCCAGCAACAGCCCACCCGCCGCTATCTCGATGGCGGGCTGATGCCACATGTCCTGGGTCATGTCGGCTATCCTGATGCTGACCAGATTGAAGAGCTGGAAGCGATCGGTTTTAATGCCGAGACGATCATCGGCAAGGGCAGTATCGAAGCCAGCATGAATGAGATTCTGGCCGGGCGACCCGGTGGTCGGTTGTCGCTGGTGGGAACAGATGGCAGGCGGATTCGGGTTTTGAGCGAGGTGCGCTCACAGATCCCGCAGAGCATCTGGCTCACTATTGACAGCGACTTGCAAGCCGAAGTCATTCGACTGTTGGAGGGAGCCTATGAGCGCGGTCCCTGGGCGGAAGATTCGGATGGCGCCGCTGTGGTCATCATGGATGTCAACAATGGCGAGATCCTGGCGATGGTTAGCCAGCCCAGCTACGACAACAATATCTTCAATCCCTTCCCGTCTATGGGGCGGGAGGAAGCTCTGCTCAGCCTGAAAGAACTGGTTGAAGACGAACGCAGCCCCCAGCTCAACCGAGCGACGCAGGGCAACTACCCCACTGGCTCGGTGATGAAAGGCTTGAGCGCCATCGCAGCGCTTGAGAGTGGGGTCTACGATGAAAACACGCGCTATCTCTGCACGGGTAGCTGGGCTTATGGAGCCGACCTGCGCTATGACTGGCTGCGCAGCGGGCATGGCATCATGTCTGCGCAGAGCGGCATCACCAACAGTTGCAATCCCTTCTTTTACGAAGTGGGCTTTCGTCTGAATGCGAAAGATCCCTGGTTGCTGTCTTCTTATGCCCTGAAGCTGGGTTTGGGGCAACCGACCGGTGTCGAGGTGATTCCGGAGGTGATCGGCAATGTCCCGACGCCGGACAATATCACCCGCTTCACCGGCTTGCCTTGGTCTTATGCCCATGCGGTTAATTTGTCCATCGGTCAAGGCGTGGTGCAAGCCTCGCCATTGCAGATGCTGCGCTTGTATGCCGCCATCGCCAATGGTGGGTATCTCCTGCGGCCCCATCTGGTGCGGGAACGCGGCATCCTCGATCAGCGCAGTCGCTTGGCAAAACGCGATGTCATGCTTGATGCCGAGATCGAGGCTAATACTCTGGCTATCATCCAGGGGGGGATGTGCGATGTGGTCAGTGCTTATAGCGGCACCGCTTCGCATCAGTTTTATGCCTCGCCGCTGTTGGAGCTGGGGGTCTGTGGTAAGACTGGCACGGCGCAGGTGCCCGGCGAGGATGAGCCGCCGCATAGCTGGTTCATCGCCTATGCGCCAGCCAAGCAGCCGCAGATCGCCATTGTGACGATGGTGGAAAATGCTGGGGAGGGCTCGGTGGTGGCGGCGCCTTTGACGCGGGATATCTTGGAGTATTACTTTTTCGGTGGGGCTTGATTTAAGCAGTCACCAACCCGCTCAAGCCGATCAGCGCCAGCTCCAGCGCCAGCAGACGCAAGAACAGCCGACGCGCCCGCAGCTCCCGCGAGTGCTTGAAAAAATAATCGGTGCTGCCGATCACGAAAGCGAGCAGAGCAACCCCGCCAAACAGCAACCAGATATTGCGGATCGTCACCAGGGCGTAGTGGCTGCGGACAGAGCCCTCCCCGCCGGGCAAGATGACCGCCGCGCCAATGGTCCAGATGAGCTCCTGCAGCGAAAAGAAGGTCAGAAAGCCAAGCGGCAAGATGATGAGCAAGAGCAACAGATTGATCAGGCGGTTTGCCTTCGATGATGCCCGTGAATTCTCTTGGGGGAATGCCATCGCTTTACCATTAGCTAGCCCGCTCCAGGCTCGATGATACCTCAGTTCTTGGCGCTCGCTCAAGCCATAAGAGCTCAAAGCTGTTGGATTCCACAAAAGTTGTGGAGTTGAACTTGAAAAGCGGATGGCTTTTCGGTAGAATTGTGATAAATGTAACAAGCGAGATATTTCTGCACGGATAATGCGATTCTGTTGTTCGTGCGACCAAGATAACGTAGGCGAATTTTCGCCAGCGAGACTTGCAGCTCTGGAATTCAGGTGGTAGCCCTGTATGGAAAACAATCGTTCTAACATCCCGTCGATAAGCCCGGCCGCGGTGGTGGTTACCGCCGTGTTTTTGCTGGTCAGCGTCATCGGCATCAACTGGTTCACGAGCTTTGTCCCGGCGGTCTTGCCGCCACCAGCCTCGGCGGAATCACGCAGCGTTGATGAGCTCTTTTACATATTGGTGATCATCGGCGGCGTCGTGTTTTTCTTGATCCAAGGCATGCTCTTGATCTCGGTGATTTTCTTCCGCGCCCGCCGCGATGATTACAGCGATGGTCCTAGCATGCACGGCAATCCGCTGCTGGAGATCGTCTGGACGATTATTCCGGCGCTGGTGGTGGTCTTCCTGGCGGTGGTGAGCTTCAATGTCTGGAGCCAGAATTCCGCGCCCAAAGCAGCCATCAACATGATCAACGGAGAAGAGATCACCATTAATGTCGCCGGAGCCCGTTATGCCTGGACGCATACCTACGAAACGGGCCAGCTCGATCCGGATGGCGACCCCATCGTCATCAATAGTGGCGACAAATTGCATACCTATATTGGGCAGAACGTCGACCTGAAATTGCAGACGCAGGATGTCATCCATTCTTATTGGGTGCCAGCCATGCGCGTCAAGCAGGATTTGCTGCCTGGCAATCCGGCAACGGGAGGACGCCAGACCGAGTTGCGCTTCACGCCGATTCGCGTTGAGGGCGCCAGTTACCCGGCCGAGTACCCGATCGTCTGCGCCGAGCTCTGTGGCGATGGCCACGGGCGGATGCGCGGCACAGTGATCGTGCATGAAGACGAAAGCCAGTTCCTGGAGCAATTTTACGAACCCGCTATCTACGCTATCTTGAACCCGCCGGCTGATCCGGTGCTGCGGGGCGAGATTGTGATTCAAGAATACATCTGCAACAGCTGCCACGCGCTGGATAGCTTGGAATGGTCGAGCCGGACTGGTCCTTCGTTGAATGGCATCGCCGATCGCGCAGGGGAACGGGTCGCCGGGCAATCGGCTGAGGAATATATCGCCACTTCGGTCTGGAATTCGATGGCATTTGTGGTGCCGGGTTATACCGAGCAGATGGCGCAATTTGGACCGGACCAGCCCGATGCTTATCAAATGAACGCGGAGCAGCTCTATTCGATCGTGGCTTATCTCTGCACCCAAGGCGAGCAATCCGATTGTGACAATGAAAACAAGACCACTGCCATCCCGCAAGCGATTAAGACAGTCTTCGGCCTCGATGTCGATATCAGCTTCGGGCAAGGCGATAGTGAGGCGGAAGGCGATGAAAGCAGCGAAAGCGCGGCGGATGAGAGCGAAGAAGGCGCTGAATCAGCATAGGGATTAAGGATCAAACGACGAGCGGCATTGCGCTCGCTAAAACATAGCTAACCGACTGGAGTGAAAAGGCGCAACTATGGCAACAATCGCTGTCCCATTGGGGGGACAAGGTCAAAGTCAAGAGCTGGAAGCGGTGCAGCGCCCGGCATTAAGCGAATATCTGCGTTGGAGCGTTGACCACAAGATTATCGGCGTGCAATACGGGGTGAGCGCCCTGCTCTTTTTTATCATCGGCGGCGCGATGGCGATGGGCATTCGCCTGGAGTTGTGGACGCCGGAGCTGGATTTGATGGTCTCAGGCTCTGCCTATAACAGCCTGTTCACCATCCACGGCACCATCATGATCTTCCTCTTCATCATCCCGATGTGGGCGGCTTTTGGCAATTTTGTGGTGCCATTGCAACTGGGCGCCAAAGATATGGCATTCCCCTGGCTCAATGCTTTTGCTTTTTGGCTGATCCCGCCGGCTGCTGTGGTGGTCTTGCTGGGTTATTTTGTCAGCCCGGCCGAAGCTGGCTGGACGGCTTATCCCCCGCTATCGACGTTGTTCAGCGGCGATGGCCAGACGCTCTGGGCGTTGGGCGCGCATTTGCTGGGCATTTCTTCCATATTGGGGTCGATCAATTTCATCGTGACGATCCTGAATATGCGCCCGCCACAGATGACACTTTGGCGGATGCCGCTGCTCTGTTGGGCGATATTGGCGACCAGTATCATCGCGGTCATGGCGACACCTTTTTTGGCTGGGGCTTTGACTTTGCTGCTGCTGGATCGCGTGGCTGGCACGACCTTTTTTGACGCCGCCGGCGGTGGCGATGCGCTGCTGTGGCAGAATATCTTCTGGTTCTACAGCCACCCCGCTGTCTATATCATGGTGCTGCCCGGCATGGGCGTCTTGTCCGAAGTGTTAGCGATCCACAGTCGCAAGCCGGTTTTTGGTTATCGCATGGTGGGCTTATCGAGCATGGCGATCGCCATTGTAGGTTTCACCGTGTGGGCGCATCACATGTTCACCAGCTTGCAGCCGGAATTGCGCATTCCTTTTATGATCACCACCATGATCATCGCTGTGCCGACTGGGATCAAGATGTTCAGTTGGCTAGGCACAATTTGGGGCGGCAAGATTCGCTTCACCAGCGCCATGCTTTTCGCCCTCGGTTTCTTGTCGCTATTTGTCATTGGCGGCATCACCGGCGTCATGCTGGCGGCTTTGCCATTTGATATCCACGTGCACGATACCTATTTTGTCGTCAGCCATTTCCACTTTGTGCTGTTCGGCGGCAGCGTCTTCGCCATCTATGCCGCGCTCTATCACTGGTTCCCCAAGATCACGGGGCGGATGATGAACGAGCGGCTGGGCAAGATCCACTTCGCGTTTACCTATTTTGGTTTCCTGTTCACATTCTTCCCCATGCACATCGTTGGCATGTTGGGGATGCCGCGGCGAGTGGCGGTCTATGATCCGGCGTTCACCTCCTGGAATCAGCTGATTAGTTTGGCGGCTTTTGTGTTGGGCTTTTCGACCTTTATCGTGGTCTATAACATCATCCGCTCATACAACCATGGACCGATCGCCGGCGCCAATCCCTGGCGGGCTTTGACGCTGGAATGGGCAACGACATCACCGCCACCAACGACCAATTTCAGCGAAGATCCCATTCCTTTTGAAGATCCTTATGGATATGGCACCGAGGCTTCGGCCGCCTATTTGGATGCGATTGATGCCGGGTTCCGCGGGGGTCAGCCAGCGGGCAGCCATTGATTGCGCGCCCCCAGTCGATGAGAAGGTAAGACGAAACAGCGATGAGCAGCAGGATCGAGCGGCAGGTAATGCCAAAACTTGATGAGAGACGCGAGGCAGAGCTACGCCTCAAGAATAATCGTCTTGGCATGAACATCTTCCAAGCCAGTTGGATCATGATTTTCTTCGCCATGATCATCGTGAATTGGCAATTGCGCTACAGCTATGCGACTTGGCCCCCCGCCGGCGTGGCGCCATTCGACCCGCTATTGCCAAGTGTGGCCACGCTGGCGCTGCTGCTCAGTGCAGTCTTGGTGCGGCGAGGGTGGCAGGTTTTGCGCGCTGGCGAGATCGGCAAGTTTTTGCTGAGTTGGCGCCTGGCGATCGTGTTGGGTATCGCTTTCATGGCGATGATTGTATACGAATTTATCAGCGTTTCCGAAGCGGCGCTCGCCACCCAGTACGGTATCACATTGCGCTTGATGACAGGCTTTCACTTTTTGCATGCGCTAGTGATTTTGCTGATTATCTGGCAGGTCCAGCGGCAAGGCGCTTTAGGCAGATACAGCGGCGATGAGCACGATTCCTGGGCGGTGGAAGGCACAGCCAAGCTCTGGTATTTTGTCACCTTTGCCTGGATCTTGTTCTACCTGGTGCTCTATTGGATCCGCTGATTAGCGCGACTGAAACTTTGACGAATGAGTGGTATACTTCGGCTCAATAGGCAGGTAAGGGAGTAGCAGTTGATGGACAAACCAGGACTCTCAAGGGCGATACCGGCGCTGATCGTAGGGTTCATCGCCTCGCTGGCTTTTGTCTATGCGTTGCGGGCTTTGCAAGACATGGATCCGGTTTGGATGAATACCGAGAGCAGCGAAGGCGCGCAGGTGGGTATGGTCTTGGCGGCTTTTGTTTCCATGGGTACTTTCATGTGGGGCGTCGGCGCATTTGACCCCAAGATGAGCGAACATGGCGAGCATGCGCATGAAGAAGAAGAGCCGGCGCCGGAAAGTGAATTTGCCCTCAAGACCAGCGGACCGGTGTTCAAGCTGGGCAAGTGGCTCTGGGATTTAACCTGGCAGATCATCAACGATAGTCCCAAGCCTTGGCGCTTCCCCTACCTCAAGCTGGGCTTCTTTTTGCTCAATTGGGTGGTTAATGTCATCTGGTTCTTGGTCTGGTTCGGGCTGCTTTTCCTGGGATGGCGAGCTTTGCTGATGTTGGTCGCGGGTATCCCCGGCACTTTGGGCGCGCTCTTGATGACCATCTCCTGCTTGTGGCAGGTCATCGCCTTTTATTCCGGTCAGCTGTTTTTGGTGCTGACGATCGCGGTTGTCACGACGATTGTCCTCTTCACATTTGCCTTATTGCCGCATGGCTTTCGTTTGCAGGTTGCCAACGAGCCCAATGCGGATTTCGCCGCCAATGGATTCGCCGATTTTGTCATCCCGATCCAGGAGGTTTTGGGCTTGGTCTTGCCGCCGGATGATTTCGCCAATCATACGATCGAAGGCACCAGCCAATTTACCGTGCTGCTGGGTTTCATTTTGATCATCTTTGTCTCGCTGGCGCTGGCAGCCGGGGGGATCGCTATTTTCTTTTATCTGGCGCATCGTGGCGTGAAGGAAGTGAATGAGATCGAACCGACTGAGAGTGATCGCACGCAGATCCTGCCGATTCGCGAGGCGGGCAAAATCGCCGGCGGTGTCGTCAACGTGATTCGCGCTATTCCACGCGCCATCGGTTATCAGAAATAGCCGCGCAATTGTGGTGAGCCAGGTCGGTCTAACGAGAAAGAGTGAGAAATAGAGCATGGCAGAACTGACAGCAAATCAGCTAGCGGCGACCGCTCATGACGATGATGGGTATTTGAGCGAAGAAGAAAAGAACAACAATTTGAAGCTGGGCGTTTGGTTGTATCTGGCTTCAGAGATTGTGATCTTCTCGATAATGATCGTCGGTTATGTGATTTTGCGCATCAACGAAGCGGATGTAGTGGCTGAAGCGCATGAGCAGCTGGGTGTTGGTTTGGTCACCGCCAATACCTTCGTTCTGCTGGCCAGCAGTTATTTCATGGTGATGGGCTTGCGCGCCATGCAGCGGGGCAATCGCAATGGCATGCTGCGCTGGATTGGGGCGACTGCGCTCGGTGGCATCGTATTTCTCTGCGGGCAATACATCGAATATAGCGAGCTATCGCATCTCGGCATTGTGCTCGGTTTTGATACCGCATCCGAATGGAGCACCTTGGGCATGCGCTTTTATGCGCCGACATTCTTCCACGGCGCGCATGTCTTTGTCGGCGTGATTTGGGCGCTGGAAGTATTGCGGCGGGGTGCCCAGGGTCGCTATGACAACAACCCCATCGGCATCGAAATGTTCGGCTTGTATTGGCATTTTGTCGATGTGGTCTGGATTATGCTCTTCACCCTGATTTATCTGGTATAGCCTTGCAGCAGTATCAAGATTGTTTGACTAGATACGCGCCAGCACCTGAATAGAAAAAGGACGCGACAGATGGCAGACGCATCACATCAGCAAGAGGGGCATCACAGCAATACCGTTCGACTGTTGGGGCGGGAAATCACGGTGGAAGGCGGCATCTATACGGTCGTATTTGCCGGCTTGGCGCTGTTGACCATCATCGAAGTGTTGAGCGCGGAATACCTCAAAGGCGCGATCCATGATACCCCCACAGCGGCGGCCAGCTTGCAAGCGATCAAAGCGGTTTTGCTGTTGGCGATCGCCATCATCAAATCGAGCCTGGTCATCTGGTTTTATATGCACCTGCGGGATGAGAAGCCAGTGTTGGCTGTGGTGTTGTTGCTGCCTTTGTTGATCGCTACTTTGTCGATCATGTACTTGTTGGCGATCCCGCCGACTGGTTATGGCCTCTAAATCGTCGGGCTCACTATTCCTCACTATTGCCCCCCCAGAACGAACAAAATAGGAAAAACGAATAGTCCTTGGCAGGCGCATTTGTGATACACTTGGGCAAAGTGGGCGCTTGGAGACAGAAAGCTGATGGTTGTTCAAGAGCAACTGTACACGGCAGCTGACATTTGGCATTTCGCGCATGATGCGGGCAATCCAGCTGGTCGCTACGAACTCATCGAAGCAGAACTATTTGAAATGTCGCCAGTGGGCAGGGAGACAAGCTGAGCGGTGAGAATGTCCTGCCGGGCTTCGAATTGGATGTTGCGCTCTTGTTTTCCAGCGAATGAGTCTCTATTACTGGTATCATCACTAGCTTAACTATCTTAAGGCATAAAGCGAAGCAACCGGAGGAATATTCCATGCCTGTTGATATCACCCTGGACGAAGGCACGCGCACTACGGTGAGCATCCGCGGGCACACTTGGCATGCGGATGAACCGATCGAGGATGGCGGCACTGATAGCGCGCCGACGCCGGGGGAGATGATGCTGGGAGCGCTTGGTTCTTGCATGGCGATCACTTGCCGCCTGTATGCCGAGCGCAAAGGTTGGGACTTGCAGCGGGTCGAGGTCAAGGTGGATTATGAGCGCTTTAAGGGCAGCGATTATCCCGCCCACGAAGGTAGCGACTTATTCGTGCATGAAGTGCGCAAGGCGCTGGTTTTTCATGGCGATTTAGATGACAAACAGCGGAAACGCCTCTACGATATCGCCGGCAAATGCCCGATCCACCGCTTGCTCGCCAACCCCACTTATTTCGTCGAGCTGGCGCTGGCGGAAGAGTAAGTCGTTTCAACGCCGGTGAGCGCGGATCCAGCCGCCGCGGATGAATTCCGAGTGCTCGACGGTGACGAAGGCATCTTCCTTGATACTATAGATGATGCGCAAGACCTGTGGCAGATCGCGCCGATGAGCGATGATGCGCAGCTCCTCCACTTTGCCTTGGGCGCCCTCGCCCATGATCTCGGTGACGCCATGCCCTTCCCGGCGCAAAGCCACCGCCATATCATGCGCTAACTTTGGCGATGAAATGACCGTGACGGATTCATAAGACCTGACGAAGCGGTTTTCCACCTGCATGCCGACGAAGCCGCCCACTGCAAAACCAAAGACATAAGCCGCCAGCTTTGGCAGGTTGTCCAGATCGGTGATGACCTGCCCCGCCGTATAAGCGAAGAGCAGCGACTCCAACGAGGCGAAAGCAAAGCCCCAAGCCCGCCGACCGCGGGACACCAAGATCAGGCGGACGGTGCCGATGACGTTGTTGCTCACGCGGAGGATAAAAATCAGCAGGGGTATGTATTGCGGTTCAAGGAATATCATCGCTCTGCCTGGGGTAATAGTAGCCAGCATCATTCTAGCAAAAGTCGCGGGCGGCTGAAAGCTTTACCCTACTCAAAACAGGGCGGATATGGTCAACTGAACTTTGCCATGAGCAGCCCCAAAAGGTGCGGAATGTCTCTTAGCCCCAAAGCATTACTCGATAGCTACGATTTGTCCCCCAAGAAAAGCCTGGGGCAAAATTTCATGCACGATCCACAAGCGCTGGAGAAGATCGTGGCATCAGCCGGTTTAGAGCCGACGGATACCGTGGTCGAAGTTGGGGCTGGCACTGGCGCGCTCACAGAATTGCTGGCTGGCGTCGCTGGGCAGGTCTTCGCCATTGAAGTTGACCAGCGTTTGCAGCCGCTGCTGGAAGAGCGTTTTGAGGAGCTGCCGAATGTCTACCTGGTCTTCAATGATGTGCTCAAGACCGATATCGCGACCTTGCTGGGCGGGCAGGAATATCTGGTGGTGGCGAACGCGCCTTATTACATCAGCAGCGCCATTCTCTGGCATTTTTTGGAGGCAGCCCAAGCCCCGCAGCGCCTGATCCTAACCATGCAATATGAAGTTGCCGAGCGTATCATCGGCAAACCCGGGGCGATGAACTTGCTGTCGGTGGCGGTGCAATACTATGGCATCCCGCGCATTGTCGGCAAGTTGAGCCCGGCGGTGTTCTGGCCCCGTCCCAATATCCAGAGCGCCGTCTTGCGCATCGAGACGCATGAGCTGCCGCCGGTAGAAGTGCCATCGGCAGCCGCCCTCTTTCGCGTGGTCAAGGCGGGCTTCAGCCTGAAACGCAAGCAGCTCAAAAACGCGCTGGCACGTGGCTTGAGCCTGCCAGCTGCCACCGCCAGCCAGCTGCTGCGCGCCGCCGACATCGATCCACAGCGCCGCGCCGAGACCTTGACGCTGGAGGAGTGGGCGCGGTTAAGCCGCAAGATCGCCGAGAGCGAGCCAATGAAAATCGGAAATTGACTGCTGCACGAGGGTTTTTGACACATGTCGCCGCCGCGGTTCTGATAAGAGACTTATGCTCCCGTAGGAATTTGGCAAGATTCATCGTCCATAGTGATAAAAAAGAGCAGAAACAGGGGGATGGAAATCATGAGCAAGGAAGTGACAACGCTAGGCGGCGGGTGCTTCTGGTGCGTGGAAGCGGTATACAATCAGTTGATCGGCGTCGAATCGGCGATTTCGGGCTATATGGGAGGGCATGTCGATAACCCGAGCTATGAGCAGGTCTGCACCAAGACCACTGGCCATGCGGAAGTCGTCAACGTAACTTTTGACAACGAGGTCATCAGCTTTCAGGATATTTTGAATATCTTCTTCACCGTTCACGATCCCACGACGCTAAATCGGCAAGGCAACGACCATGGACCGCAGTATCGCTCCGGAATTTGGTATCACAGCGAGGAACAGCAGCGGATCGCCCAAGAGACCATCAAGCAGCTTGATGCGGCAGGGTTGTATCGGGACAAGATCGTGACCGAAGTGACGCGGGCCAGCACCTTTTGGGTCGCGGAGGAGTATCATCAGAATTATTTCGTCAACAACCCGCGGGCGGGGTATTGCGCCTACGTGATCGCGCCTAAGGTAGCGAAGTTCCGCAAGCAGCACTTCGAGCGGCTCAAGCGATAATTTGTTGCTGAAGTTGTGTTGCGGCAAGGAAAAAGGGCGAAGCACCTGGCTTCCACCCTTTGTGGATTTCACATTTCACAACCCTGGCGGTGAAGCTCAAACAGCCGCTAGGCGATAGCTTCGACACGCACGCCGGGACCCATGGTTGAGGTCAAGACCATGCGGCGGATGTAGGCGCCTTTTTGTGATTCTGGTTTAGCGCCTTGCACTGAATTGACAACAGCTTGCAGGTTTTCCAGCAGGTTTTCATGGGCGAAGCTGGCTTTGCCAAAAGGCACGTGCAGGTTGCCGGTTTTGTCATTGCGGAATTCCACCCTACCCGCTTTTAGTTCGTTGATGACGCGGGGGATATCATCGGGCGGCACCACCGTGCCCGCTTTGGGATTGGGCATTAAGCCGCGGGGACCGAGAATTCGGGCGATCTGCCCAACTTTGCGCATCATCGGCGGGGTGGCGATGGCGGCATCAAATTCCAGCCAACCTTCATTGCGTATCTGGTTGATCACCTCGTCGGTGCCAATAATGTCGGCGCCGGCGTTCAAAGTGGCTTCTTCCAGGTTTTCATCGACAAAAGCCAGGATGCGCACGCTTTTGCCGGTGCCATGCGGCAGCATCACCGTGGTACGCACTTGTTGATCGCTGTGGCGCGGGTCGATGCCCAGGCGGAAATGCACTTCCATGGTCTCGTCGAATTTCGCCTTGGCATTGCCATGGGCGATTTTGAGCGCTTCTTCCAGCGGATAATACTTCTGCCGATCGAAGGTTTTGCTGGCGTCTTTATATCGTTTTCCCATTGTATCTCTCCTAAGTGGTTAGCGGGTGGATGGCACCCTCCCACGTTCAATTTATGATCGCGGCGGAGTTGCCCAGAAGGACAATCGCCCGGCGCTAATCGCTAACTTTGATGCCCATTTGACGGGCAGTGCCCTCAACTTGGCGCATGGCGGCTTCGATATCAAAAGCGTTCATATCTGGCAGCTTGACCTGGGCGATCTCGCGAATTTGGTCGCGCCTTAAGGTGGCGACGGTGTCGGTCAAGGGATTGGAGGCCGCCTTGTCAATTCCAGCCGCCTTTTTGATCAGGAAGGAGGTTGGCGGGGTTTTGAGGGCAAATTTGAATGAGCCATCGCTGAAGACGGTGATTTCGGCCGGCACAATCTCGCCCATGCGGCTCGAGGTCCTGCCGTTGTATTCTTTGCAGAATTGCATCAGGTTGATGCCATGCTGCGCCAAAGCGGGACCAATCGGCGGGGCTGGGTTGGCTTTGCCGGCCGGGATCTGCAATTTGATTATCGCTTTAATTTTCTTCGCCATCCTGTTTCCTCACTCGCTCTTAACACTCTCCCGGCATCAGCGGGCAAGAGTTGATCTATATGTTTAACTGTTGCTATAACGCGGCTTTACATGCGCTCTACTTCCATGAAGCTGAGCATCACAGCGGTCTCGCGCCCGAAGAAATCGACCATCACGCGGACCTTCTCGCGCCCGGAATCGATGGAAGCGACGGTGCCGGGAAAGTCGTTGAAGGGACCGCCAACGATGCGCACCCGTTCGCCGATTTTGTAATCGACCTTGACCACCATATCTTCGGAATCCATGCGATCCATGATGCGGCTGACTTCTTCTGGGCGTAGCGGCGTCGGCTGATTTTCGCCACCGACAAAACCGACTACCCCCGGAGTGTTGCGCACCACAAACCAGGCATTTTCATCCAGGCGATGTTCACCCTCCCCTTCATCCCAAGCCCAGCGCATTTGCACCATGACGTAGCCGGGGAAGACTCGTTTTTCGACCGTGCGCCGCTTGCCATCCTTGACTTCGATTTCGTCTTCGGTCGGGATCAAGACATCGTAGATTTGGTCTTGCATGCCCATATTCTCGATGCGCTGGCGCAGGGCATGCTCGACTTTTTTCTCGTAACCGGAATAGCAATGGATGAAGAACCAGCTGCGCTCCATCTCGTCGGGGGCAGTGCCATCATCCAGGGTGATGTTCAAGCCCTCGACTTCATCTTCCTCATCGAGGATGATCGGCTCCGGGTCATAATCGGTCAATGGCTTGGTTTCTAATTGTTCGCTCATGATTTTTCTTTCAGACTAAACAGAAGCGCGCTGGCAAGTTTAAATCGAACCGCGGCGGATCATATAAAATGCGCCAGCCAACATCGCCACAATTACCGCCAGCAGCATCCAGGCGTTGCCCGGGTTCAAGCCGATGCGCATAAACTCTGACCAGATGACAGCCAAAATGCCTAAGAAAATGGCGGAGGCGATGGTGACGTTGATGCAGAGGATGGTCAAGCGCCGGGTATCTTCGCGGTTGGGCCAAGCTACTTTGTTGAGCTCGGAGCGGACATTACCGAAGTAATCGACGGTGAGATAGAGCGGGCGGGTGACGGCGTTGCCTTGTGGTTCGTTCTTGGTCTTCTTGACCTTGCGCGTGCGTCTGCCTGGGGTGGCTTTGCCCTTTTTCTCGGTCATCGCGCTGGTTGCTTGTTCTTCCGTTGCCATTGGCAAACGCTCCTCACTTGAACTTTGGATCCCACGCTTGATAGCTAAACACCGCCACGGAGGACGGTGTTTAAGCATTTCGATACAGGGGCAGAAAGACTCGAACTCTCGACCTACGGTTTTGGAGACCGTCGCTCTACCAACTGAGCTATACCCCTATGTCAGCTAGGCGTCCCCTAATTACTATACACCATTACGCGGTGTAAATCTACTTGGTTTCGCGATAGAGCACATGTCGGCGCAGGTAGGGGTCATATTTGCGCAGTTCGAGGCGCCCTTGGGTATTGCGGCGGCTCTTTTCGGTGATGTACATATGACCGCTTTCGGTGCTGCGCATTTTGACGACGATGCGCTGTCCTTTTTTCGCCATGATTTTTACCTCAGCTATCTACTCGGGTTGTGACAAGAATAGAGCCTCCGATGAGATTTGAACTCATGACCTCGCCCTTACCAAGGGAGCGCTCTACCCCTGAGCTACGGAGGCAAGTGCCGCGATCGCCAGTATAGAAGCGAGGCGGCGGATAAACCAAAAAGATGGGCCGGACTGGATTCGAACCAGTGTAGGCTCTCGCCAGCGAATTTACAGTCCGCCCCCTTTAGCCACTCGGGCACCGACCCAATTTGATTCGGCTGTTAAGCCAGAGCCACCACTGGGACTCGAACCCAGAACAACCTGTTTACAAAACAGGTGCTCTGCCAATTGAGCTATGGTGGCACAGCTTGGGAAGTGTACCACGCGGGCAGAGCGAACTCAAGGTTGGTTTCCCCATGATAGGCGAGGATTATTTTGCGATAGAAGCGGCGGGATGTCAAGAGAGAGCCAATCAAATTCGAGATTCTTGGCAGTGTATCATTATCACTGGCAATTTGAATTAGTTGATCTCCTGCGGTTGGATGATGCCGTCAGTCTTGCCGCGGCGGATCGCCAGCTTGACCTCGCCGATGGCTCTGGTGACTTCGATATCGCGCGGGCAAGCCGGCGTGCAATTGAAGATGGTGCGGCAGCGCCAGACGCCGTTGGGCTCGCCCAGGATCGCCAGCCGCTCTTCACCCGCCTGATCGCGGGTATCAAAGATGAAGCGATGCGCCTGCACGATAGCGGCGGGACCAACATAATGCCCGTTCGCCCAGAAGCTGGGACAAGCGGTGGTACAGCAAGCGCAGAGGATACACTTGGTGGTATCGTCAAAAAGCTCGCGGTCTTCCTGGGTTTGCAGTCGTTCGCGCCCATCGGCCGGCAAGGGATCATCGTTGACGAAGAAGGGCATGACTTGTTTGTAGTGATCGAAGAAGGGTTCCATATCCACGATCAAATCTTTGATCACTGGTAAGCCCAGAATCGGTTCCACCTGGATTTTCTCGCCGACATCGCGCACCAGGATCTTGCAAGCCAGCCGATTGAGCCCATTGATGCGCATGGCATCGGAACCGCAGACGCCGTGGGCGCAAGAACGCCGCAGGGAGAGCGTGCCATCCTGCTCCCACTTGATGCGGTGCAGCATCTCCAGCACGCGGTCAGTCGGGTCAACATCTTGCAGAACAAATTCCTCCCAATAGGGCTTTTCCTTGCCGGGCAGATCCGGGTTCTGTCGTCTGATTCTAAAGGTAACTTCCATGATTGCCTTTATCTCCCATTCAACGATTTGCCCGCCCGCTTAGTAGACGCGCTCTTTGGGGCGGAATTTTTGCTCATCTTCGGGTATGCCCTGCTCGACCTCCGCTTCCCACAGCGAGAGATCCACTTTCTTGTTGAAGTTGGTCTCGAAGCTTGGGCTGCTGGGGGCGCCATTCTGATAAATCAGCGAGTGCGCCAGCCAGTTTTGGTCATCACGTTGTTTGAAGTCCTCGCGGCTGTGGGCGCCGCGGCTCTCTTTGCGTTCGATGGCGGTCCGGGCGGTGACATCAGCCAGATCTAACAAACAGCCCAGCTCCCAGGCTTCCATCAGATCGGTATTGAAAACGCGGGATTTGTCATCGATTTGCAGGTCTTGGTAGAAACGCTCGCGCAATTCCGCCAGCTCCTCGATACCCTGTTGCAAGGTTTCCTCAGTGCGGAAGACGCCGACATTGTCCATCATCGTCTGTTGCATTTGGGCGCGCAGAGCGCCGGGACGGGACTTGCCGGAGCCGTTGCGAATGCGCTCGAACTCGGCATGGATCTCGGCGCCAGCATCAGCCGGCAGCGGCAGCCAATCGGCTTGTTTGACAAATTCCGCCATGCGCAAGCCCCCACGCCGCCCAAAGACAACCAGATCGACCAGGGAATTGGTGCCGAGGCGGTTGGCGCCGTGCACGCTGACGCAAGCCGTCTCGCCAGCCGCGTATAAACCGGGGACAACTGCCCCGGCGGCATCGCTGATGACTTCCGCCTCCACATTGGTGGGGATACCACCCATGGCGTAATGAGCGGTGGGTTGGACTGGCATCGGTTCTTTGACTGGATCCACGCCCAGATAAGTGCGGCAGAAATCGAGGATATCGGGCAGTTTGCGCTCGATATAGGTATCATCGATGAAATCTTTTTTGTCTCGCCCTTCTTCGGCGAAGTAGCGGTTGACCGTCTGTGGGCGGACATCCAGGTGGACATAACCGCGGTTTTTGATGCTCCTGCCCGCCCGTGTTTCCAGGTAGATAGCGCGACTGACGACATCGCGGCTGGCGAGGTCTTTGGCGCTGGGGGCATAGCGCTCCATGAAGCGTTCGCCCTGGCTGTTGAGCAGTACGCCGCCCTCGCCACGGACGCCCTCGGTGATCAGGATGCCCATGCGGTAGATGCCGGTGGGGTGGAATTGGAAGAACTCCATATCTTGCAAGGGTATGCCCCGTCGCAGGGCAATGGCGGCGCCGTCCCCGGTCAAGGCATGGGCATTGCTGGTGACTGACCAGCAGCGCCCCCAACCACCCGTAGCGAAGAGGCTGGCTTTGCCATGGAAGATGTGGAACTCGCCGGTGCCCAGCTCGATAGCGACCACGCCAGCGACCGCCCCATCGACGACGATCATATCGACCACTTGAAATTCGTCAAAGAAGTTGACTTCGTTCTTGATACATTGCTGATAGAGCGTCTGCAAGATCATGTGACCGGTGCGATCGGCAGCGTGGCAGGCGCGCCGCACCAATTCTTGGCCGAAATTGCGGGTATGCCCCCCGAAGCGTCGCTGGCTGATGCGCTGCTCGGAAGTGCGATCGAAGGGCAAGCCCATGTGTTCCAGCTCGATGACGGCTTCAACGGCGTTCTCCGCCAGGATTTTGGCAGCGGCCTGGTCGGTCAGATAATCGCCACCTTTGATGGTGTCATAGGTGTGGTAGATCGGTTTGTCATCGTCCAGGTTGCCCAGCGCCGCGCCGATACCGCCTTGGGCTGTGCCGGTATGGCTGCGGGTGGGGTAGAGTTTGCTGACCACCGCCACATCGGCGCCGCCTTTGCTGGCATAGAGCGCCGCCATCAAACCCGCGCCACCCGCGCCGATGATAATCGCATCGTGCTTATGAATTTGCATTTAATCCTTGCTCCTGGGCTTCATTAGACTCGCCAGTGTTGATTGTCGCTAAACATGTTCACTATGCCGGGCAGCTATTCGCTTTCGGCTTCAGCGCTCAAATAGGCTTCCAGCTCGGTTGGTACTTCTTCGCCGCGCAGCTCATAGATTTCGGCGGTGGCAGCCATGGCTTCGTCAATAATATCTTTTTCCAGTGGCACGAAGAGCGCCCCCGCCCCCAGCGTCAGCAGGATCGCCGCGACGATAGTGCAGAGGGCTACCGCCGTTCGCCGGGCGAAATCATTGCCGCTGGTATAATCGGTCAAGACATAGCGCAAGCCGTTGAAGCCGTGCAAGGTCACCAACAGCAGCAGGAAGAAATCAAAAACGCGCCAGACGAACAAACCGCCAGCGGCATAATTCCAGCGATGGTAGACAAATTCCACCGCGCTGGGGACGGGACCGATGGTCCCATTGCTGGCGAGGGTGCCGACCACTTCTTGGGCGGCGGTGATATCAAAGACGCCCTGCACCACGTGCATCAGCGCCAGATGGGTGAAGACCAGCGGCAGGATCATGACACCGCTCAGGCGCATGAAAGCCCACCAAAAACGTTCGACCGGGCTGGACTGGGGATATTTGCCGCGCGGGGCTGGTTCGCCGCGGACCAGGCTATAGACCGCCGCCAGCACAATAGCCCCGGCCAAGACGCCGATGAAGCCAGCGATGAAAGGCAGTTGCTCGATGATAGAAAAGACCACCACATCCAACAAGCTGTCGCCGGCGATAGCATGTTCGGTGAAATAGAAATCGACAACATGGGCAGCCATGCCCAAGAAGACTGGCGCCAAGACCAACAAGGTCAAGACCAGCACCGCGACCGCCGCCTGCGCTTGATGGCGCCAAAGCTCCGGCTTGTAATCAAATATGATGATGCGCAAGCCGTTAAAAGCGTGGTAGACCACAGCGAAGACCAAGCCGAATTCGCCCAGCGTGAAGATGGGCGATTGATAGGCGGCGATGGCTTTGACGTACAAATCGGGATAAAAGACCGCCCATGAGGTATCAACCACGTGTAGCGCCAGGAAAAGGACAACACCGACGCCGGTGAGCCGATGCAAGACCCAACTCCATTGCCCGATGGCGCCACGATAACGCAAGGTCTCTCTGACGGTTAGCGCAAGAGAAGTCACGAAATAGCCTTTCCCAATCCATTCAGCGATTTTTGCTGGCTAATCACTTCAGCAGCCAAACAACGAGAGTTATTATAGCACGGGCGCCCGCGGGTAAAAGGGCAAGAGCGTGCCAGGTTGACAAGTGCCTAAATGAGTGTAAGCTGAAAATGTTTATAACTGGAAGGTGGGCAAAATGGATGATGCGAGCGCGCTAATCAATGGATTGCATGGCTTCAGCCTCTTGCTCGGTTTAGGGATTGGCTTGCTGGGCGGGTTCGTCTTCGCTATGTTGACCTACCGGTTTTATGGCAGGAATTTTCGCCATACCTTTGAGCGGCTTTCCGATGAGTTGAAGAATGTTTTTGGCAATATGTCTAACGAGGCTTTGCGCGAGAATCAGCAGAGTTTCCTCAGCTTGGCGAACGACAAACTCGATAGCCAGACGCAGCAACACAGCAGCGAGTTGGAAAGCAAAAAAGAACTCATCGACCAACAGCTTGAGCAGATGTCGGCTACGCTGAAGACCGTCCCCGGCGAATTAGAGAAGAACCAGAGCAAAGTCAGTGAAGCGCTGGATAAATCCACCACGCAATTGAGACAATCCAATCAAGATTATTTGAACCAGCTAACAGAAAAAGCGGAGACGCAATCCAAAGAACAGAGCAAAGAGCTGGAGGGCAAAAAAGAACTCATCGACCAGCGGCTGACGGAAATGGATGTGAAACTGGGCAAAGTGGAGCAATTGGTGCAGGAGTTGCAAAGCGACCGTAAAGCGCAGTACAGCGCGCTGGGGCAACAATTGCAGAGCCTGACCAGCACGACCTCGTCACTGGAGAAAGCGCTGGGCGACAACCGGACGCGCGGGCAATGGGGCGAGCGTATGGCGGAAGACATGCTCAAATTCATGGGCTTGGTGGAAGGCGTCAATTATGTCAAACAATCGGCTATTGAAGCGGGGACTTTGCCCGATTTCACCTTTCTGCTTCCCAACCAATTGACGCTCAATATGGATGTCAAGTTCCCGCTGGCAAATTATCAGCGCTATTTTGAAGCGGAGGCAGACACTGACAAACGGGCTTACCTCAATGACTTCCTGCGCGATGTCAATGCGCGGGTGACTGAAATACAGAAGCGGGGCTATATCAATGCCGAAACGCTGGATTGCGTGCTGATATTCATTCCCAACGAGCAGGTTTATCGTTTCATCCATGAACAGGATCATTCAATTATCGATAGCGCCTTGCGGCAGAAGGTTATCCTCTGCTCGCCATTGACGCTCTATATCGTGCTGGCGGTGATTCGGCAAGCATCGCAGAATTTTAATGTGGCGGAGAAATCGCGCGAGATCATCGGTCTTGTCAACGATATCCGGGACGAATGGCAAAAATATACTGGCCAAATGGACAAGCTGAAGCGGAGCTTCCAAGGGGTACAGAGGGACTTCGAGAGCTTGACCGGCACTCGCACGCGGCAAATGGATCGCAAGTTTGACAAGATTGACGCGCTGGTTGAAAGCGATGAGTTGGCGGCGGGCGAGGTAGATTTGCTGCAGTTGCCAGCGGACAACTAATCGACAGGATCCAGCGCCAGCCGCTCGCCCAGCAGCTCCATCAGCTGCGCGGCGATCAAATCCGGATTGTGACGGATGGTATCTTGTTTTTGCCAGAGCGCGCGCTTGCCGGATTTGGTATCGGCGACATCAGCCAGCACCGGTTTCACATTCATCGTTTTGATCTTGTGCAATTCCTGCTCCGTCGGCAGCAGGACATCGACCTTTTCACGGGCGTAGAGCTGCATCAGCTCCTCGCTCGGTATCGATGAATTGATCACCACATAATCGAGGATGCCGATGCCCAGGTAGGAGACCACTTGCTGCACATGGTCGGAGAGCGAATAGCCATCGGTTTGCCCAGGTTGGGTGGTGGTATTGCAGACGTAAACTTTGAGCGCCCCGGAAGCGCGGATGGCTTGGGAAATCTCCCTAAAAGCCAGGCAGGCGATGACAGTGGTGAAGAGGCTGCCGGGACCTATCGTGATCAAGTCGGCTTGGTGCAGGGCATCAATGCAGGGCGCATAGGCGATGGCTTCTGGGTTTTGGACGAAGATGCGTTTGATGGCGGCTTTGTCGAGCTGCCGCACCTTGAACTCGCCCTCGACTATAGTGCCATCCATCAGCTCGGCGCAGATGTGCGTGTTCTCCTCGGTGACGGGATAGATATTGGCTTGGACATCGAGGAATTCGCTGATTTGCTCAATGGCGGTGACAAAGCTGCCGGACATCTGCGTCAAGGCGGCGATGAACAAATTGCCGAATGCCATGCCATCGAGCTTGGGGTCGCCGGGCGCCGCGATTCGATGTTGCATCACCCGCGTCAACAGCGAATCGTCATCGAGCGCCAAGGTCGCCAGGGCATTGCGAATATCCCCAGGGGCGGGGATCTGGGCGAATTCGCGCACGATGCCGGTGCTGCGCCCGGTGTCGGTGACTGCGATGATGCCGGTCAGCTGGTCGGTGTGGCGTTGCAAGCCTTGCATGATCTGCACCGCGCCCAAGCCGCCGCCGATGGATACCACCTTGATCCCGCTCTTGCCCATGTTCACCTCGTAGCTGCCGTTGGATATTGTTTTAGTATAGCGCAGAAATTAATGCCAGACATAGCGCTGGTAAACCCTGGGGATTCCAGATGATTGGCAATCGGGCGATCCTGCCACATTCTACCCCAACCCCGCCCCGAAACATCAGGCCGGGGGGTGTTGTCGCATTTTTGAGCGTCGTGCCACTTTGAATTATTCTCAATCGATACTTGGCTGAAGGTAGAGCCAAAACATTGAAATGCACTCGTAAATCTTCGATTCTATGCCATCATAATGATGTCTGTGATAAGGCAGTAGAACGAGTCATATATGCCCCGTTCTCCAATCGAAAAGGCGCTGTTTGTCACCATCCTGCTGGGTTATTTGCTCGCTGGCGGGCTCTATGCCCTATACACGCCAGCTTGGCAAGCTCCTGATGAACCGGCGCATTTCAATTATTTGCGGCAAGTGGCGGAAGCTGGCTGTTGCCCGCGAATAGAAGAAGGCGATTGGGATAGCGAGCAATTGTCATTGCTGACCAGCAGCAAATTCGCCAGCGACTATCTCGATGGCTTGGATCGCATTCAATACGAAGATCATCATCCGCCGCTCTATTATCTGCTGGGTTCGCTGGTTTATAAACTGGGCGCCGGGCAGCTGATCACTCTACGATTGTTTTCGGTGGCGCTGGGGGCGGGTGTGGTCTGGCTGGCTTATTTTATCGGTAAGCGCATCAAGCCGGGGCAACCGCAAATCGCTCTGGGGGCTATGGCGCTGGTCGGGTTCACCCCGCAGCATTTGAGCATGATGAGCGCGGTCAACAACGATGCGCTGGCGGAATTGATCGTGGCTGTCGCGTTGTTGTGGAGCCTGCGCTTCTTGAAGGGCGATTCAGTGCCGGTTTGGCAATTGGGCTTGATCCTAGGCATCGCGCTGCTTACCAAACTCACCATCTATTTTTTGGCTTTGTTGCTGCCGCTAGTGATCTGGCTCAGGTGGCGCCGCGAGAAACAGCGGCGGAGCGCGCTCTATCGTTCGCTGTTTATTTTGGCGCTGGTGGCTGTGGTGATTGCTGGTGGGTGGTGGTTGCGCAATATCAGCGTCTATGGCTTCCCCGATTTTCTCGCTTTGGCCGCCCACGATACCGTCGTTGCCGATCAACCGCGCAGCGCGGATTATATTGCCGAGCGGGGGGTTGGGATGTATCTGGCGCAATTTGCCAGCGTCAGCTTCAAGAGTTTCTGGGGGCAATTCGGCTGGATGGCGCTGCCGCTGGATAGCGTCTTAGATGGCTGGCTGTATCGCGGCTTCGCCATTTTTGCGCTGGCTGGTATGGCCGGCGCGCTGCTGGCTGCCCGCTCCCGCGATATCGTCACTGAGATTTGGCTCGTGCTGCTGGGTTTGACCTTGCTAGTCGGCTTGCAATACCTCTATTACAATCTCGAGTTTCTCCAATGGCAGGGGCGTTACCTGTTCCCGGCGCTAATCCCGATTGCCTGGATGCTGGTCTATGGCATCGATTATTGGCGCGGGCGGCTCTTCGGTCGCTGGGGATGGGCGCGTTGGCTGCCTGTGATTGTGCTGCTCTGCTTGATGGCGCTGGATTTGTATTTGCTCTTTTGGGTCATCGTGCCGGGTTTGTCTCCCGGTTGATAGAGGACTGCCCTACTTGCTCACTCGGGTGACGTAGGTTTCTTCTTCCAGGTTGATTTTGACCACATCGCCGACATTGATGAACATGGGCGCGTTCACTTCGAAGCCGCTCTCCAGCTTGATCTTCTTGGTCGGGCTATTGGCAGTATCCCCGGCCACAGCCGCTTCCACTTCGATCACCTGATACTCCATCGTCTTGGGCAATTCATAATCGATGATCTCGCCCTCGTAGCTCAAGAGCTTGATCTCCATGCTGTCTTTGATGTACTTGAGATCTGTGCCGAAGATAGCGCGGTTGAGCTGGGGCTGTTCGTAGGTTTCGGTGTTCATGAAGGTGACAAAATCGTCATCGGCGTAGAGATATTCGACCTTGTTGGCTTCGACGCGGATATCCTCCACCCGCTCGCCGGAGTTGAAGGTCATCTCGATGGTGGAGCCATTGCGCAAGTCGCGCACGGTGACGCGAATGGTGGCTTTGCCGCGCCCAGGTTTGTGATGGCGATATTCAAGCACGCGATAGAGATTGTCATTTTGCGTGAAGGTGGTGCCTTTCCGCAATTGATTGACATCGATCATTTTGTCGTTTTCCTCAGTTAGCACTCGTCCAGTTTTCAGGACGCCAGTATATCAAAGCGCGGGCAGGCTGCGTAGATCGCTATTCCAGCAGGGCGACCGCTTCGATCTCCACCAAGGCGCCGATGGGCAATCCGCCGGCTTGCACAGTCGAGCGCGCTGGCGGGTTTTGCGGGAAGAATTCGCCATAGACGGCGTTGAAAGCGGCGAAATCGGCGATATCGGCGAGGAAGACGGTGGTCTTGACCACTTGGTCCATGCTGCTACCGGCCGCTTCCAAGACCGCTTGGATATTTTCCAGCGATTGGCGGGTCTGGGCTTGGATGCCGCCCTCGCGCAGGGTCTTGGTCCCGGGGATGAGCGGGATCTGCCCGGCGGTGAAGACGAAGCCATTGGCGATGATGGCTTGTGAATAGGCGCCTACCGCGGCCGGCGCGTTTTCGGTCGAGACGACTTGCTTTGGCATGAGATGCTCCTTCTTGCTATATCTCTATATCAATTAGTTAGCGGCTATTTTAACACCGTCTTCAATCATCCGCCGATGGTGGATGCCAGCCTACCGCAACCCAGCGTCGCCGAGAATTGACAACGGCAGCGCGATTCATTTTCAAACGGGCAATTGTCGCCCGACCTGCGGCAGTCAAACCAAGCGCTTTTGACCCATCGTCGCTCCAACGGAAATGATCGGCCCAGTTTTGAGTACGCGGGTTATACAGCGCTACTTCCCTCTGTGTTTCGGGGTCGGTGCCAAACTGAAAATCGAGTTTGAAGCCGTTGCAAGCAACACAGGCAAAACATAGGTTGTGGAGCGCCGTTGCGCCTTGGGCAGATAGCGGAATGATATGGTCTATTTCCATTGAAACGACGATAATCTGTTGCGTCTGACAATATTCACAGCGCCCACGCGCTCGTTCAATAACTTGCTGACGCAAATTATCCGGGATACGCGCCATTCATTAGATCCCGAATTTGAGTTGATCTTCGATATCGTAGCCGCGCTGTTTCATCAGCAACAAAGCTTCGGAGCGCAGTAGCATCTGATGATCCACCAGGGCGATGAGCGCTTCCATTTCGGACTTTTCGTCATCAGTGATCAGTCCCTTTTTGCCAAGGGCGATCAGTTCACGCAAGCGCGTATCCTGCTCTTGGGCAAGTCGCCGCTGCACCACCGCCCGTAGCTGCTCATCGTCATATTCTTTGAGCATATCGGGAGAAATCTCAAGTTCAGGACGCGCGGCAAAAAGCAATTTTAGTCCATCCAACAAAACTGATTCCACCGAACGATCGCTATCGCTAGCAATCTGGCGAGCGCGTTGATAAATGTCATCCGGGATTTGCAGTTCAATGGTAGATTGGGTCATTCACGCCGGACCTTTCACTCATTGATTCAATTATAACCTCAATTTGAAGGGAAGCTTGCACATATTCTGCTTGTGAAACGACAACTAGCGTACTGGCAGATAATTGTGTTATTATACAATGAACAAGCAAGGAAGAGGATACTTCAATGATGCCAGCAAATCCTGAGCGCGTGCCTAAACCCCGTCAAACTGGCAGGGAAATCTCCGTTGTGCCTGCCTCTGATGAGCCGGGAAAAGACGAGATAATACAAAACATCCGCGTCGGTATGCGGCAAGCGCTTGCTGGTGAAACTCGCCCTGCGAGAGAAGCCCTTGATGAAATCCGTTCTAAAATAGCGACTGATGCTGACACACGTTGAAACCACCGCAAATTTTGACAGAGAGATCGAAAAGTTAGCTCGCAAATACCCCGCTGTGCTAGATCAGGTAGAGCATCTAATCGACGAATTGGAAGAAGAGCGTCGCCCCGGGGATAAAATACCCGGAACAGGTTTTGACGTTTATAAAGCACGGCTGCGGAATCCATCGGCAAGGCGCGGCAAACGTGGTGGATTTCGCGTCGTCTATTATGTCAAATCACAAAGCCATGTGATTCTGATCACCATTTATTCAAAGACAGGCCGCGCAAATATCCACAATAACGAGATACGGCAAATATTGAACGACATGTTATAAAACCAATACTGCAACCCATATAAACTGTTACAACAAAATTATTTGTGCTTCACATCTGCTAACCCCGTCTGCCATGACAGCGTTTGAATTTTAGCCCGCTGCCACAGGGGCAGGGATCGTTGCGGCCCGCTTGGGCGAAAGCGCGTTCCAGCTCGGCATCATAGCGCGCCACTTGCAGCATCACATTGGCTGGGGAGCGGCGCTGCCCCAGTTCCTTCGACATATAGTTCATCGTCGGTCGCACATGATTAAAAAAGGCGCGGTAGCCGGCGCAGAGATAATTCAAGCCAGGCTCGCCCGTCGGACTGTGAATGAAGCGATTCTTGGGGCAGCCGCCATTGCAGACGAAACGCACTTCACAATCCAGGCAGTATTGCGGCAGGGTATCGCGCTTTGCGCGGCCGAAAGCGACTTGCTCGTCCATCATCACGATTTCGCTGAGCGGCACATCCATGATATTGCCCAGCTTGTAATCCGGCTCGACATAATGATCGCAGGAAAAGACATCTCCGTTGTGTTCCATCGCCAGCGCCAGCCCACAGGTTTCATCGAAGATGCAGAGACCGGGCGGCGCGCCAGTCCAGGCAGCCAGGGCGATATCGAAGATTTGCACGAAGACGGTGCCCACATCTCGTCGCAGCCATTCTTCGTAGATATCGATTAGAAATTGTCCGTAGCCAGCGGCGCTGATCGAGCGGTCGGTGACTTGGTCGCCTTCTTGATAGCCAGTGTCGTTGTCGCGTTCGACGATGGGGATGAATTGGATGAATTGGGCGCCAACTTCATCGCGCAAGAACTTGTAAACGCGGGCGCCCTGCCCTTCGTTGGCGGCATGTACGGTGGTCAATACATTGAACTCGGCTTTATGCTTTTGCAACAAGCGCAAACCCGCCATCACCTTGTCAAAGGTGGGGTTACCGCCCTTGTCCACCCGGTAATAGTCGTGGATATCGCGCGGTCCATCGAGGCTGACGCCGATGAGGAAGTCGTTTTGGGCGAAGAATTGACACCATTCGTCATCGAGGGTGACGGCGTTGGTTTGCAAGGCGTTGGTGATGCGCATGCCCCGGCGTTTGTGCTTTTGTTGATAGCGCACCGCCTGCCGAAAGAATTCGATGCCCATCAAGGTCGGTTCGCCGCCCTGCCAGGCGAAGTTGATCTCGTCCACGCTCTGCGCTGCGATGTATTGGCGGATGTATTCTTCCAGCAAGTTGTCCGACATGCGGAATTCGCTGTTGGGGTAGAGCCGCTCTTTGGAGAGGAAATAGCAATATTTGCAATCGAGGTTGCAGATGGCGCCTCGCGGCTTGGTCATCAGATGGAAGGCGGTGGGTTGTGCAGTTGTCGCTTGCATGGTGGGGAGTATAGCATGATTTGTGGCAAAGACGTATAAAGCGGGGAGAGGGAGGCGAATTGCACGGATATATTAAGACTGTTATACTTCCTTCAGTTTGTTTATCCATCCTGTTTTAGGGAATGTAATATGAGTTTAATTGATAAGTTGAATCAAATCTCGAAGCAGATAAATGAGCAGCATCACCTCATGACAACTGAGGAAGCCACAAAGCAAGTCTCCATTCGACCTTTTATCCAAGCCCTCGGTTACAATGTTTACGACCTGCATGAAGTCCAGCCGGAATATACTGCCGATGCCAGAATTAAAGGCGGTGAGCGGGTCGATTATGCGATTAAACAACAGGGAAAACCCATTGTATTGATTGAAGTCAAGGCGGCAAATATATCGCTCACAGAAAACCATTGGAGACAGTTGCACGATTATTTTGGCGCTTTGGATGTGGAATTTGGCATTCTTACCAACGGTATCGAATATCGATTTTATACCGACCACAAAAAACGCAATATCATGGACAATGAACCATTTCTTATCCTGAATATGCTGAAGCCCAATCCAAAATTGGTTAGTGTACTGGAAGCATTTACAAAATCTGGCTTTGACCCCGAACGCACTGCCTATAAGTTGAAATTATTCAGCCTCGTGGAACGGGAATACAATCAGCCATCAGATGAATTTGTCAAGTTTTTTGCAGCGCAGATTTCTTCGGGACGCATGACTCAACAAGCTATCAGAAGTTTTAGACCCATCGTCAAGCAAGTGTGGCGAGATCTTGTGGATCAAGAAATCGCTAATCGCTTGCAGCGGCATGAGGAATCCGAGGCTGATGTCCTTGAAACGGAGGCAGCAGCTACCGTTGTAGAAACACCGACAACTCCCCAACCAGAAGACATTGTAGAAATCCCCGTATTCGCCAAATACAAAGGTGAGCGATTCGAAGCTATTCTTTTCCTCAATCAATCAGAACCAAGCAAATCTAGAATTCAGTTTAATGGAGAAGATTTGGCAGTTTCTGCGTCCGCCATCAAAGCAATAAAAACTGTCAATCCCGGTATTAGGAGCTGGAATGGGTGGACTTGGTGGCGGATGCACAATTCTGATGGCGGCGGTGATCACTACATTAATGAACTGCGCCCAAATAATTCTGTAATACGCCGAGGAAAACGCAAGACCTAACGCAACTTCTCCAGCACATTCAGCAAACCAGTCGGCAACTCGCTCACAAATTCCATACGCTCGCCAGTGCTTGGATGCTCGAAGCCCAGCTTCTGCGCGTGCAGGAATTGCCGCTTGAGTTTGAGCCGCTGCTTGCGATAGCCGTAGACCGTATCCCCGACGACGGGGCAGCCGATGAATGCCATGTGTACGCGAATCTGATGCGTGCGCCCGGTCAGCAAGCGCAGCTCCACCAAAGCGCGCTCTCCCTGAAGATTATCATCCAGCAGCGTGAACTCGGTTTGGGCGCTTTTGCCGGCGCGATTGACCCACATACGCTGGCGTTGGCGGGGGTCGCGGGCGATGGGCGCATCCACCAAACCTGCCTTGGATTTGGGTCGTTTCTCCAAGAGCGCCAGGTAGACCTTCTCGACAGTGCGCTCTTGAAATTGCCGCATCAGCGCCAGCAGGGTCGGCTTATCCCGCGCGACCACCAGCAAACCACTGGTGCCGCGATCCAGCCGATGCACAATGCCCAGCCGCTCTCCCGTTTCGACATCATCCATCATATTCGCCAATTCGGGATAGCGCGCCAGCAGGGCATTGACCAGCGTGCCGCTTTGATTGCCCAAGCCGGGATGCACCACCATGCCAGCCGCTTTGTTGATGACCGCCAGCTGATCGTCCTGGTAGACGATATCCAGCGGGATCTCTTCCGGTTCGATCGAGCGCTCTTCGGCTGCGGGGATCATCACCGTCACTTGTTCGCCGCCTTTGAATTTGTAGCCGGTTTTCTGGGGCGCGCCATCGACCAAGACCAAGCCTTGGCGGATTAAATGCTGCACCTGCGTCCGCGAATAGCCGGGCAGGTTCGCCAGCACAAATTTGTCCAAGCGTTGCTTGGGCAGCTCGGCGATCAAGTGCAGTTCTTGCGCGTCCATCAAATTATCGTTCCCTATTGCTGTGCAGCTGGCGGACCGGCTACAAAGTGCCTAAAGAGGAGCTCAAGAAAGCGGCGATAGCGCCGGCCAAAGCGATCGCCACCAGTAGAACCAGCGCCATGCGAATCAGCTTGGCTAAAGCCGCTCGCTCAGCTTCGGTCCAGCCTCGCTTGTTTTTGTCTTCTCCAGTCATCGCCCCGCCACCAATGTCTATGGATCCATTCGATTAAACCACAAAATGAGCCGCCCCCACAATATACGCTTGCGCTCCGGCTTTGGTGCGCGGGATACATTTAGGCGCAACTCCTGTTCTGCTGCCATGCTGTTTGATCGCCCTCGAAGTGGGCTATAATGCAGGGCAGAAGGGAGTGGGCATGATGAAGGTGTTGGTGACCGGCGGCGCCGGTTATATCGGCAGCCATGTGGTGCAGCTGTTGGTCGAACGCGGCTACCAGGTCGTCGTCTTCGACAACCTGATCAAGGGCAATCGGGAAGCGGTGCATCCGGATGCGGCGCTGGTCGTCGGCGATTTGCATGACAGGGCGGCGCTGGAAGCTGTTTTCGCGGGGCATCGCTTCGATGGTATCTTGCATTTCGCCTCACAAATCCTGGTTGGCGAGAGCATGAAGCAACCTTTTGCCTATCTGCGCGATAATCTCTACACGGTGATCAACCTGCTCGAGCAAGCCAAAGAACACGGAATCAAGCGCTTTATCTTGTCTTCCACCGCCAATCTCTTTGACCAGCCAGGTCGCATACCCATCGACGAAAGCGAGACGCTCAACCCCGGCAGCGTCTATGGCGAAACCAAGTACATGGCGGAGCGGCTGCTGGCATGGATGGATCGGCTTTATGGCATCAAATATTGTTGCCTGCGCTATTTCAACGCTTGTGGCGCCCATCCGGACGGGCATATCGGCGAAGCGCACGAGCCCGAATCTCATCTGATCCCGCTGGTGCTACAAGTCGCTTTGGGGCAGCGCGACCAGATCAAGATCTTCGGCACCGATTATGATACGCCGGATGGCAGCTGCATCCGCGATTATGTGCATGTGCTGGATTTGGCGCGGGCGCATATCCTGGCATTGGAAGCGTTGGCTGATGGCGAAAGCCGCGCCTATAACCTTGGCAGCGGCAGCGGTTATTCGGTCTACCAGGTCATCGAAGCCGCGCGCAAAGTGACCCGCCATCCCATCCCCGCGGTGGCGGCACCACGCCGCGCTGGCGACCTGCCGGTGCTGATCGCCGATAGCGACAAGATCGGGCGGGAACTGGGTTGGGAGACTGAATACAACAACCTGGAGACCATCATCCAAACCGCTTGGAATTGGCATCGGCAACACCCCAGGGGATATGAATCCTAAGTGATGAAATCGTCAAGTCGGCTTGTATCATCTCCATCAATTGGGAGGAGATGACAATGACTCGACTGGCTCTATTGGCGGATATCCATGGCAACCTGCCTGCCCTGCAAGCTGTGCTGCGGGATCTGGCGCAATTCCAGATCCACCAGGTTGTGGTGGCGGGCGACAGCGTCAACTGGGGACCCTTCTCGCGCGAAGTGCTGGAGCTTATCAGCGCGCGTCAATGGGCAGTGGTGCGCGGCAACAATGAATATTATGCGCTGGATTATGTTACTCCGCGCATGCCCGCCGGCTGGGCTGACTTCACCATGCCGCCTTGGTTGCGCCAACAGCTGGGTGATGCCTGGCTGCGGCTGATTGCCTGCCAGCCGGATACATTACCGCTGCGTTTCATCGATGCGCAGCCCCTGCGCGTTTTCCATGGCATACCGGATAATCCCTGGGTGGCGATCTTTCCCGACTCGCCCGCCAGCGAGATAGAGACTTGGCTGCGGGATATTCCCGAAAGCACCATCGTCTGCGCCCACAGCCATATCCCCATGGAGCGCCATGTCAGCCGCTGGCAGATCTTCAATCCGGGATCCGTCGGCGTGCCAGTGGATGGCGATCGCCGCGCCAGTTATATGATCCTGCAAGGCGATCATCAAGGTTGGCAGCTAGTAGAGCATCGACGGGTGGCATATGACTATGACAGCTTGTTCGCTGAATTCGAGCGGCGCGATTTTGTCAAAGATTGCGGCATAACAGCTGCGCTAGTCATCGAAGAATTTCGCAGCGCTCGCTTGCAACTACATCCTTATCTCAACTGGAAAAAAGCGCATCATCTCGATCAGCCCGATGATATGGATCTGTTGCAGGCTTTCCTGAGCTTGGAGGATACGCGGGAATACCAGCCGCCAGCTTATCGTGATTTGAGCGCCGAGCTGTACCGCGACTAAGACGAAGCGGCATGGTAAGATAGCGCAGACAGACAAATTAGTCGGGACAGCGACCATGTGCCGAAATATCCGGACACTTTTCAACTACGAGCCAGCCAGCACCGAAGCCGATATCGAAGCGGCAGCCTTGCAATATGTGCGCAAAGTCAGCGGTTATCGCCAACCCTCCGCCGCCAACGAAGCCGCCTTCCAGCGAGCGGTGGCTGAGATTAGCCGGGCGACCGCCGTTTTGCTCGGCTCCCTGCAAACCACTGCCCCGCCGCGGGATCGCGAAGCAGAGATCGCCAAAGCGCGCGCCCGCAATGCTCAGCGTTTCGGCAAGGCATAAGCCGTTTACAGCCTACCCCGCTTGCGCTAGACTACAGGCAGAATCGTTATCGTCAGACGAGGAGAAACCATGGCGGAGATCGGCGAAAACATGCGCGCCGTCATCATGGAGAATATCGGCAGACCGCGAGTGCTCAAATATTCGCGTTTGCCGCTACCGGCGCTGGGCGCTGGCGAAGTGCTGGTTAAAGTGCATGCCGCTTCAGTCAACTCGCGCGACCTGCTGTTACGCCGGGGCCGCTCTCGTTATATTGTCCGCAAACCGATGCCGCATATCTTGGGGGGCGACCTGGCTGGCGAAATCGTGGAAATCGCTGACGATGTGACTGACTGGGAGATTGGCGATCGGGCGGCGACCTGTTTCGAGCAGCTCGGTTGCGAAATTGATGGGGCTTATGCCGAGTTCTGCGCGCTGCCAGCCGACCAGTTGACGCGGATGCCGCAGGAGCTCGATTTTCAGGCGGCTGTCGCTGCTGGCGCTTCCTTCGCCGCAGCCCATTTGGCGCTGGTCAGCAATGGTAAATTGAAGAAAGCGGATACAGTGGTCATCCAGGGCGCCGCCAGCGACATCGGCACTGCGGCGGTGCAGATCGCCCGTGCCAAGGGCGCCAAAGTCATCGCTATCAGCGAGAGCGCCTTCGCGAGCCAGCTGCGCGAGATCGGCGCAGATATCGTGCTGGAACATGCCAATGACGATTTGGTTCGCCAAGTCAAAGTCACTACCGATGAGAATGGCGCCAGCCTGATCTTGCACTGCGGCGAAGATATCGATCTCCCGCAGTCCTTGGATATGTTGGCTTATGGCGGACGGCTGGTCATCAGCGCCGCTTTGCGCAAGCCCGAGACCCGCCTGAACGCTACGGAGCTCTACCTGAAGAATCTGAGTGTGATTGGCTCTTATGGCAGCATCAAACCCAAGGATTTTGAATCCATCCTCAAAAATTTGGCGAAAGGCAGTTTTCAGCCGTTGATTGCCGAGGTCCTGCCTTTGAGCCAGGCGCGGGGGGCACATCAAAAATTGGAGAAAACAAGGATTTTCGGCAAGATCGTATTGGTGCCGGATGCCATCCTGAAAGCGGCGGAAAAACCAGCCAACTGGATCCCCATCGAATAGGCGCCCCTTAGTCCAGCCCCGGAAAATCCAACATCAGCGCATCGAGCAGCAGGCGTATATTGGCATTGGTGTTGAGTGAAGCGATCGCGCCTTGTGTCGCTGTCAGCGCCTGGAGAGCGCTTTGAGCCTCGACCCGCGCAGCCAGCGTCCGGATTTGCTCCATGCGGTCGCTGTTGCAGGGTTTGACCGGGCTATCGTAACAGCTTAGCAAGACATCGCGCCAAAATGTCGTCCAAATTTCCAGAATATCCCGCAGCAGCGCTTTGTCCCGCCCGACCTTGCGGCTGAGCTGTTCCGAGGCTTTCAGGCGAGCCAGGCGCGCCCCCGCCAGGATATCGCGCAATAGATCCAGCATCTCCTGACGAAAAGCCAGGACCTCCTCGTCTTCCAAAGCGGCCAGCGCCCAGCCGATACGACCAGCGCTTTGGCGGGCGATCAAATCGGCAAGTTCTTCGGCACAACCTTGGCGGAGCAACTGCGCCTTGACCAATTGCAGGGGCAAGGGGCGCAGTGGAATGGTCTGCGCGCGGCTACGAATCGTCGGTAGCAGGCGCTCGCTAGAATTCGCCAGCAAGAGGATGACAGCATAGCTGGCCGGCTCTTCCATCGTTTTCAGCAGGGCATCTTGCGCTAGCGGCGGCGCCAGGTCGAAGCCATCGAAGATCGCAATACGATAACGCGAGGCATAAGGTTGGAGCGCCAGCAAACGCGCCACATGGCGGATGGCATCAATTTTGAGCGGCTTGCCAGCTTCCGTCCCTTGCACAATCAAATCCGGATTGTTGCCCTGGCTGATGGAGCGGCAAGTGCGGCATACCCCGCAAGGACGAGCGGCGATGTCAGCCTGCTCGCAGTTAAGCGCCATGGCAAATGCCAAAGCCAGTGTCATCTTGCCCAGCGAGGGAGCGCCGGTGATCAGATAGGCATGGCGGCTGCGCTGGTGGAGCAGGCCCCGGCGCAGGAAATCCACCGCCCATTCATGCCCGATCAGCCCCCAGTTTGCCCCGTTGTCAACTGTAGATTCCATGCCCGCGATTATACACTTGCCGGCTGCCCAGGGGAACAGGCAGGGGCAATAGTATCGAAAATAAAAGCTCAGCACAGAGACGCAGAGACACGGAGAAAAAGCATTTGATGCGCAGGGCAGATCACAACCCTGTCATTCTGGCGCGGTGCTGAATACAATGTAAGTTATTGCCATCGTGAGAATAAACTGCCGCGCCAAGGATCTTCTCATGCGCCTTTGGATTCTATCTTCACTTCAGCTACTGCTCTGCGCCCTGGTGTTGCCCATCTTGGCGCAAGACGCGCCACGAGCGACGATATCGCCGGCAGCGGGGCTGGTGGAGCAAGCCGTTTTTGATATCGAGGTCGCCGGATTAGAGCCCGATACCCGCTATAGCATCGCGATCGTCTTCGGGGGCGAAGTGGTCTTCAGCAGCCAGGAGACCAGCGATGCCGCGGGGGAGATCAGCTATTCCATCAGCAGTACCGCGGGCGACCCGGCCGGCATCTATACCCTCCAGCTGCTGAGCGGGGATGAAGTGCTCGCTAGCGCCGACTTCGAGCTGACCGCCGCCGATCAAAGCAGGGAGCAGGACGAAGTGGAAGACTCGCACGGCAATGTCAGCGTCATGCCGGCGACAGTCCCCTTTGGCAAGCTACAAACCTTGCGCGTCACCGAATTGCAAGCGGAGACAGCCTACAGCGTGGAAATCAGCAATAGCGAGACAGCGCAGCTGGTATATCGCCGCCAGCAGAACAGCGATGAAAACGGCGTCATCGAGCTGGAGATCTTTGCCCAGGAAGGCGATGCCCCCGGTCGCCATTCTATCGCTGTTTACGACAGTGAAGGGGGATTGATCGCCGAAGGAGAATTCACCATCGAAGCGCCGCCGGAGCGCGCTATCTCCCTTGATGTCAGACCAGCCTGGATCGAAGCGGGGGCAGAAGTTGAGATCGCGGTCAGCGGATTGCCAGCTTTCGCCAGCGTCACCGCCCAGCTGACTTCGGATGCTGGGGTGCTGATCGATACAGTATCGGCGCGGGCATCCAGCCAGGGGGAAGTGACCCTCAGTTTCCTGACCGCCGACGATCTTGGGAATGGCGCATACATTGTCGATATTTTTGTGGAAGGCATCAAAAGCGCCAGCGCCGATTTTGTCGTTGGTGAAGCCGCCAGCAACCAGTTGGAAACTGTTGTCACCATCGAGCCAGCCAGCACTGCCGAGATTGAAGAGGATAGGAGCAGCCCGGCGAGTCAAGCGGTTACCAGCAGCGAGCCGCCGCCCGCTCCGACTGGCGCCAGCGTGGGATTGGACCAGGTCATCGAAGGGCGTTTGCAGGATGGCAGCGCGCTGATCGAATTCGCTGCCGAAGCCGGGCAATACCTGCTGATTGCGGTCAGCAGTGATGACTTCGAACCGACTATAGCGATTTACGATCGTGATCAGCTCAAAATCGCTCACGCTGATAACACCCGCAGCGGGCGAGAGGCGCGCATTGGTCCCCTGCAACTGCCCTACTCCGGCGAATACCAGCTGGAAATTTCCGCCTCGGCTGGGCTGGCGGAACAGGTGAACATTCAAGGCGATTTCGTCGCCAGGGTCGCGCAGGTGCAGGTTGCATCCCCCAGCTTTGACAGCGAGTTGCCCTTCGCGCTGGAGGCGGGCGCGTCGGCGCTCTACTATGCGCTGCCGCTGGAAACGGGAGATCGGCTGAGTATCAGCAGCGACAGCGACGGCAGTCTCGATACGCTGCTGCAAGTGTTGGCGCCGGATGGAAGCGAATACGCCTTCGATGATGACAGCGGACCCGGTTTTGATGCCGAGCTCAACCAGTTGCTGTTTGAGCGGGCTGGCACTTATATCCTGACGCTCTCCAGCTTTGATGGCGCCGCGTCCGGCAGCGGCAGCCTCAGCATCGTGAGGGAGCCGGTGCATCGGCTGGAAGCGGGTGAGACTGTCGTCACGCTCAATGACAAAGCCTTTCGCGATTTTCTGGTATTCGATGCCCAAAAAGACGAGCTCTTGATCCTCAACTTGGACAAGCTCTACGGTGATGTGGAAGACTTGTTTGTCACTGCCACGGTCGAGGGCATGGAAGTGATGGCGTACAGCACCATGGGCGTGCCAGATCAGCTGCCGCTGGCATTTGTCATGCCCATGAGCGGGCGCGTGTTGCTGACGCTGGAGAAGGTCGGCCGGGCTGATGGGATCTCGCTGGAGGTCTCGCTGCAACGTCCCTAGAGCAGCGCTTAATAGACTTGCAAGCCACGGGCTTCGCGCCTGCCATCGCGCCAAGCTTCGTTGCCATCGTTATGCAGCGGCAATTCCTTGACGCGCAAGCCACTTCGCTCGGGATCTTCCTGGGCATTATAAAACTCGTCCAGGCGTGACTTCAGCCCCGCCGCCACATCGGTATTGTCAGCATAGACATTGACCAGCTCGTCCGGATCTTCACCCAAATCAAAGAGCTCGTGCGGACCATCCGGATAGCGAAAAACCAGCTTCCAGCGGCGATCGCGAATCATGCGCAGGTCGCCATATTCGCCGTAGCGGGTGTTGTCCCAGACCATGCCGCGTCCGCGCAAGACATCGGCGTAAGATGTGCCGGCATAGCGCTCATCCTCCGGCAATTCCACGCCCGCCAAGTCACAGATGGTCTGGAAAGTATCGCAATGATCGACAAAGGCATGGCAAGGCTGGGCGGCGACCCCGGCGCCAGCGATTATCAGCGGCACCTGCAAGGAGATATCGTACATATTGAGCGGGCGCGTGCTGTTGCCCTTGCCAAAAAAGCCCTGATGCCCGATAGCGCAGCCATGGTCTGAGGTGTAGATGATGATCGTATCCTCCCACATGTCGCGCAGCCGCAAGGCGCCGATGACACGGGCGATATTGTCATCGATCTCGCTGACAGCGGCGTAGTAGCCGATATACCGATCGCGCAGTTCCTGTTCGCTCAAGGTGTTGCCGCCGCCCTCGTTCTTGACCCAGGGATGGGGTTGGTAAGGCGGGATTTGTTGGAAAGCGCAATCCTGGTAGCGGGCTGTCTGCTGGGGATCATGTGCTTGCTGCTGATAGGGCGAATGGGTGGCGATATAGCCGATGTTGAGGAAGAAGGGTTGATCAGCCGGTACTTGATCCAGAAATTCAATGGCATGGTCGGTGATGAAACGCGATTTGTTGCCATCCAGCTCGACCAGTTCGCCATTGCGCACATAGGTGTAGGGACCATTGTGCGCCCCCTGCCAACCTGGCAGACCGAAATGATAATCGGCGCCGGCTGGCGGCAAATGCGATTGCCCCAGGTGCCACTTGCCGCTCAAGCCAGTGTAATAGCGGGCACCGGACAAATAATCGAAGAGCGTGGGCGCGCCAGCCAGCCAATCCCGCTCTCCCACCGCTGGCAGCGCCTCTTGCAGCCAATCATGAATGCCCACCTGGGAGGCGACCTTGCCAGTCAAGAGGCAGGCGCGGGCTGGGGAACAGACTGGCGTCGGGGTGAAAGCCTGGCTGAAGCGCGTGCCAACTTCCGCCAGGGCATCGAGAATCGGCGTCTCTAGCTCGCTGTTGCCATAACAGCCGGTCGCCCAGGCGCCGTGGTCATCGGTGAGAAAGAGCAGGATATTGGGTCTTCGCTTCATGTTGCTTTTCCTAGTCAGCCAATCGCACCTGGCAGTTTAGCGGAGGGAGGCTGATTTACCCAGTTGCAGCGCGCTTGACGAGACTTGGCAATCGGTTAAAATTGGGCAGCAATGATCTTAATATACCGCGTAAAACCGGAAAATAGAAAAGAAATACGGAAGGTGAAAGATGTCCTTGGTCAGCCCAGCACAAATCGAGCAATATCAGCGTGATGGCTATTTTATCCTGGAGGCGGTGATCCCGGCGCCGGTGCTCGAAGCGCTACGAGCGGAGTGCATGCGCCATATCGATATCTACGACAAGGAAATGGAAGCCAAGGGGCTAAAGACCCACGGCATCAATCATTACAAGAAACGCTATTTCATCAGCAATCGCAGCGCCGATAGCCCGATCATGACCGAGTTTCTCTTTGGCGAGCTAATGGCGGAAATTTGCCAAGCCACCCTGGGCGACGATGCCTTTCTCTTCAACGAGCAATATGTGGTCAAAGCGGCCGATAGCGATAGCAAATTCGCCTGGCATCAAGATTCCGGTTATGTCGGGCATTATCACCGCGCCTACCTCTCTTGCTGGTGCGCGCTGGACGATATGAGCCTGGAAAACGGCACGATATATGTGTTGCCTTATCAGCGCGATGGCCGACATTCCAGCGATGAAATCACCAGCCATATCGTCGAGGAAGGGACTAATGACAAGATCGGCTATCATGGCGATGATCCGGGGGATCCCGCCATTGTGCCGGCCGGCAGCATTGTGGTCTTCAGCAGCCGCACCTTCCACCGCAGCGGCGCCAACAGCACCGATCAATATCGCCGCAGCTACCTGGCGCAGTATTCTCCCGAGCCGATCATGAATCGCGATGGTAGCGCTTTGTGGCAGCGGGCTGAACCAGTGTTGCAGAATGGGATGCGTGTTGGCGCGCCCGGCTAAATCCTGAGAGGATCAACCGAACAACTCCAGAGTCCCGCGCATCTCCATTGGCAGAGTAAAGATCTGCCAAGCCAGCAGCATCATCAGCAGGAAGACCAGCGCCCAAGGCAGCCAGCCCAGCATCGCCTTGCGTCGATAGAGGCGTAAGGCTGTTTTTTGTGCCAAACGCAGGCTCCAGGCGAAACCGCCGAGCAGCGCGATCAGCTGAATCACCGCAATCAGCCAGGCATCGAGGCTGAAGCTCCAGGTCTGCCAATCGCCAATGCCGCCCAAGAATTCTTGCAGCACTGGCACGATCAAACCAGGTCCCACCAGCCAGTGAAAGCTGTAATGGGCGAACCAGATACCAAAGCCGATGGGGACAAAAGCCGGCGCGAAAGCCGCGATGGTATCCCGGATTGAATCGCGCTTTTGCATGCCCGTCAGGCGCAAAGCCAGCACTGCCCCCGCGAGAGCCGCCAGCAGCGGCAAGAGCAAATTGCCCAAGCCGAAGATCAGCAGCAGCACAACCAATTCGCTACTGATGCCCAGGTTGAGCGCCAGCCACTCTTGCAATTCGTAATAAGGCGGCACCATGCCAAAAGCGTTGGAGATCCCCATGAATGCCAGGGCGATCACCAGCAGCGACAGATCCCAACGGCGGGACCAGCTATCGGGGCGGCTGAGCTCGGCGGCGGGGAAACGGGTGAACAAGCTGACATTGTCATGCGGGCAAGCGCGGACGCAATCCAGGCACATGGTGCAATCCAGGTTGCCGCGCATTTGGGGCGGAAACAACTCGGTGCCGCAACCCAGGACACCCTCGGGTCCATGCCGGACTTCAATGGTCTTAGTGGCTCCAGCCTGCTCCATCGGGATCTGGTCAAGACGGATGGTCGCTTGCGGAGCATAGCTGCCGTTGACGCATTCCTTGCCCACACAAGTCGCGCAGATATCATGCGACTTCACCGCGATCTGGGTCGGCGAGAGGGTCGAATAGACCATGTTGAAAGAGCCGAGCGGGCAGATATATTTACAGAAGGCCGATTCGCTGAAGAGCGCTTCCAACAGGAAAGACGCGATGAAATAGCTGAGGATCAGCCAGGCGCTCAACCAGGGGCTCGCCCACAAGTCGAGATATTCGTAGAGGAAGAAGAGGGCGAACAAGCTGAAGATCGCCAGCCATTTATTGCGCAAGCGTTTGGGAAAGCGCCGTCCTCGAATCGAGAGGCTCTTCGCCAAGGTCCGTGGCAAAGTGAAGGGGCAAGCCATGCAAAACAGATTGCCCGCCAACAACAGCGCCAAGACCACCAAACCGCGATAATGCACCCAGGGCGCCACCGTTGCCAAGTTGCGCGCGGCGGATTGCGGTCCGGTGAAGCCATCAATCATCAACGCCAACGCCAGCGCGGTCAAAAGCACTTGCAGAGCGAGGCGACCCTGCCTGGCGCGCAGCAATCTGCCGATAAGTGGCAATCGCAGAATATCTCTGCCGCTGACGGCTTGCTGCGGAATAGTCCGAATGTCCGCGCTCATGCTATCCGTCCGCCTCTTTCTCTAGCGCTTGATCAAAGGGCGATGCCGCTGGTCAGGGTATAGATGACAAAGGCGCCATAGAGCAGCAGTAACACTATACCTTCGCGCCGGGTTAAGGCGCGTCCCGTCTCCAGAAAAACGAATAGCACCAAGGTCGTAAACACCAGGATGCCCAGCGAGATCCAAAGATTGTCGCTGCCGACATGGATCTCCGCCAGATCTCGCAGAGCGACCGCCGCCGTCCAAGGCAGCGCCAAGCCGACCAGCAGGTCAAAGGTGTTGGAGCCGATCGCATTCGCCACCGCCATGCCGCCCCGCCCTTGCCGCGCCACATCCAGCGATGCCATCAGATCCGGCGCCGAGGTGCCGGCCGCCAAGAGCGTCAGCGCCACGATGACCGGCGGAATGCCGATACCGGCGGAAAAGACGATGGTCGCTTCCACCAGAGTATAACTCAGCAGCACGATCAAAAATATCGAGACGACGAAGGTCCAAATGAAGTTCTTCTCTGGCGCCCCGGTGATACGCCGCAGCAGCGGGACGACCAGGGACTCCAGCTGGCGCCAGCCGGGGAGTGCTGTCTTTTGCTCCGCTTCCGCCTCTGGGATCTCTGCATCCGGCTCGATATCAGCGGCTGACCGATCTTTGAAATAGACGAGCACAATCAGATAGGCGGCATAGAGCGCCAAGCCGAGCAGCGCTTCGATCAATGTGACCTTGCCATCGAAGAATACCCAACCCAGATAGCCGATCGCTATCAGGTAATACAGAATATCGCGGCGCACAGCGAAGATATGGATCTGCAAGCGACCCGCCACCGCTGCCGACACGCCGGTGATGACCAAAATATTGAAGACGGCTGAACCGACAATGGTGCCGATACCGACATCGCTATGTGCGCCACCGCCACTGAAAAGCGCCATCAGCGCGATCGCCAATTCCGGCGCCGACGACCCGATCGCCATCAGCGAGGCGCCCGCCACCTCGTCCGACAGCTTGAGACGCCGCGAGATCTGGTCCAGGCTGGGAATGAAGAAATGGTCGGTCAACACGGCGAGCACAAAGACCGAAAGCAGAATCAGCGCCAAACTCGCCAAGATATCAATCATGCAACGTCCCTTCCTCCGTCGGCTCGGCAGCGCTTTCGCGTTTAGGGGCGATGCGCTATTCTCAAATCAAGCAACTCCTGCGATTATAACATTAGCCTCAAGGCATGCTGCGCGACAGAGTGCGGAACGAGGGGATTAAGATGAAGAGCGCGGATATCAAACTGCTTTACCAATACAACGAGTGGGCGAATAACAGAATCCTGGATGCCGCCGAGAAACTCTCGCCAGAGCAATTGACGCAAGCCAATGACTTCGGTTGGGGCAGCTTGCGCGGCGCCCTGGTGCATATTTTGGATGCCGAATACGGCTGGCGGCTGTATCTGTCAAATCGAGGTGAAGGCTGGATTAAAGAAGGAGATTTTAGCGATCTCCCAGCGATCCGAGAACGCTGGCAAGCCGAAAACCGGGCGCTATGGGAATACTTGAATAGCTTGAGCGATGAAGATTTGGACGGCAGAGTCGGTTATGAAGTCAAAGGGGGGGCGCGCCATCACATACTCTGGCATTGCCTGGTCCACGTTGTCAATCACGGGACGCAACACCGCAGCGAATGCGCCGCTCTGTTGACCAGCTTCGGCGCTTCGCCGGGCGATATGGATTTCACGGTCTTCCTCAGCCAGCGCTCGGCTGCCACTGGATAAGCGCGCGCCTTTGAGGAGAAGCCATGAGAATCGAAGATATCCATTTGCTCTATCAATATCAGGATTGGGCGAACCAGCGCATCCTCAACCAGGCAGAGCAAGTATCCGCCGAGCAGTTTCGCCAGCCCAGCCCTTTCGATCAGGAGAGCTTGCAGCAAAAACTGCTGCACCTGTTGGAAGCCGAGATCGTCTGGCGCCACTTGCTGATTGAGCAGGTCATCCCCGACTTTCTGCAAATCGAGGACTTCCCCGATGTGGCGGCATTCCGCGCGCGCTGGAAGCTGGAATCGCAGGCGCTGTGGGCATATCTACGCCGGTTGAGTGATGAGGACTTGGAGACCAGCATCAGTTATCAAGCCGGTGGCGAGACGAGGCGGCGCGTGCTCTGGCATTGCCTCGTTCACGTGGTCAATCACGGGACACAACATCGAAGCGAATGCGCGGCTATGTTGACCGGCTTGGGCTGTTCGCCGGGCGAGCTGGATTTCACGCGATTTCTGAGTGCGGGTTGACTCGGGCAAATCAATAGCTGGAGCTTAGCGCGCGGCGGTATTGAGCTCGATAAAAGCATCAAGCATCGTCTTCACTATCCACACTATCCACACTATCTCCACTATCGCGACGGCGTTGTCGATTGCGCAACAGGCGCGCCCCCAAATTCTCCCCTTCGCTGGCGGCGCTCGGCGCTGGAGGCAGCGCTGATGCAGGCGCGCTCGGCGAAGGATCATCATCAGGTTGCGGCTGGGCATAATAGGTGTAACGCTCGCCATAGCCAGTTGTCTCCCGACTGCGACCCCGCGCGTCAAAAAGCGCCGCTATCCGTTGGGAACGTTCGCCCGCCCTGCCAGGTCTCGCCAGAAACTCGCGCAAACGCAACAGATCGGAGCGCGTGATGATCAAACGACGCACCGCGATATCAATCGGCAGCAGCAGTAGGGCGATCAATATCAAGCGCTCCCAGATATCGGTGGCGGCTTGTCGTTCGCCAAGATTGTGCGCAAAGACATCGGCCGACTGCCCCGCCAGGTTTTGCCCGCCGGTGATCTCGGCGAGCTGCGCCAGCAAGCGCTCATCATGGGGGCGCGGGATATACTCCGTCGAATAGGACATGACCCAGCCATTGAGATCCGTCAGCGTCGTTTCGGCTTGATCGAGCGCTCCCTCGCCACTGATGGTCAGGAAATAGGCGCCCTCGTTCTGTGGGACAAAAGTCGATTCATAGCGACCCGGCGCCGTCTGTTGCAAGGCTAGGCGCAGGCTATCGCCGCCCGGGTTCAAGACCGCGCTATTCAAGACCAAGCCATCAAGGAACCCCCCGGCGGCATCACGGGCATCCACCACGATACGCGCCCGTTCATTTTCCAGGGAGATGCGGGTTTCCAGGTTATTGTTGGCGCCGGCGTTGATGCTCCAAGCCACCGCCTGCCCCCAGAAGCGGGAGAAATCTTCCCATACCACCCACTCGTTCGCCCAACGCGCGCTGCCATCAGAAGTCCAGGCGACCACCCTGCCCAAGCCATATTGCCAGGAAGCCAAGATCGGGTCGGAATAGGGTTCGGGTCCGCTCAGGATACGCTGGGCGGCGACTTTTGGGCTGGTCGCCACATAACCGCGCAAGGGCGGCACCGTGCTAATACCATCGATGATGGCGCTGTTGCCAGTGACGCGGGGGACAAAGCTCTCTTCCACGATATAAGAACGGGAAGCCAAAACGGTCTCTTGGGCGAAGATCAAGGGGATCTCTTCGACATTGTCCACCTTGTAGTAGTTGCCCTGTCCGGCCGCCGCCATCTTCTCCAGGAAACTGGCGGGACTGCGCCCAATCGCGATCGCCGACAAGGTGACATCGTATTGATCCTGCAGCAGCTCGGTCAGCTCGATCAAACCGGTTGAACTGGCGCCGCCATCGGTCAGCAAGATCAGGTGCTTGAGCTGGGAGGGTTCATTGACGATATCGCGTTCCACCAGCCGCAAGCCGGCCAGGATATCGGTGCCACCGCCGGAGCGAATGGTATTGGTCATGGCGATCAAAATCTGGGCATCGTTGACTTGCTGGAAGGGCACCACCCAGGCGCCGCCAGTATCAAAGGTGCCGATGGCGACGCGGTCAGTCGCTTGCAACAAATCCAGCGAAAGCACAATCGCCCGCTTCGCCAATTCCAGATTCGGCACGCCACTGCGCCCGATCTGCCCCATGCTGCCGGAGCGATCGATCAAATAGGCGATGGTCAATTGCGGCAGGCGCTTCTGGTCTTTGATTTGCATATCAACTGGCAGGGTGCGTTCCAGCGGCGTCTGATAATAGCCGCCGGGCGCATAGCTTTGGGGTCCGCCGATCATCACCAAGCCGCCGCCGATATCGCTGACGTATTGATCGAGCAGTGTCATCTGGGCGTGGCTGAGCTCAGTGGCTGGCACATTCGCCAGGATGACGCTCTTGAAATTTGCCAAGCCCGCCATATTGACCGGCAGATTGGCTGGCGGGACCAGATCCACCAGGATGCCCGCCTGTTCCAGCGCCGGCAGCAAAAACTGCGTCTCCGATGGCTCGCTGCTCACCAGCAAAACCCGGGCGGGACCTAGCACCTGGCTGAATGCCCCCAGTTGATTGTTCTGCTTAAAACTATCATTTTCGCCCGGCACCACGATCTGGGCGCTGAAATCGAGAAAGCCGCTGTCTTCGCCAGTCTGGGTCAAGCTATAACGGGTATCGCCAGCTTGCAAGTTGAGCGCTTCTTCGTGGATCAAGCTGCCGCCGGAGAAGATTAACAGGGTGGCTGGGGTGGCGGCTTCCGCGTGAATGCCCACGGTGATATCGAAACTTTGCCCTTCCGCCACGCGGGCTGGGGCATCCAAAGTTGTCACCCGCACATCTGGCGCCGCCTCACGAGCAAAAGGCACATAGCTGATTTCGACACCCGCCACTGCGGCTCGCTGGGCTCGGGCGATGGCATCCCCAGAGGTGGCTTGGCCATCGCTTAAAAGGACGATGCGGCGCGAGGCATCGGCTGGAAACATCGAGAGCGCGGTTTGAATGGCATTGGCGATATCGCTGCCGGTGGTCAAAGGGATAGAGCTGAAACCCTCGATCTCGCCGCCCATGCTGAAGTCGGTCTCCGGAACGGCATTATCGCCGAAGAGCAAGACCGCCCATTCATCTTCCGGCGCTTTGCTCGCGATTGCCTCGCGGATATATGCCAGCTGCAAGTCTTCGTTGCCGCTGCCCATACTGTCGGAGGCATCCACCAGGAACACCACCGCCAGACGATCGACCGCGCCAATATTTTGCAAGCGGGCCAAAGCTAATACCAAGAGGGCGATGATCGCGCTACGTAACAACAAGCTGGCGATATCGCGCCGGCGGCGAAAAGCATGACGCGGGCGACCGATAAACCAGATAATCGGCAAGGCGATCAGCAGTAGCAGCACCGCATTCGGTGTAGTGAGCTGCATGACCCATCCAACTCAGCTTGCTTGGCTTGCCCCGAAGTTGGGCAATTATGGCGATTGTAACGCCGAGACCAGCGCCTTGACAGGGTGAGCGCTGGTGAAGAAGTGGACAGGAGCGTCCCCAGCGAAGCGAGGCTAGACCCGCAAGATCTGATTCCGCAGCTGCTGCACGCGGGAAGCCAGCAAAGCATCGACCTTGATCTCCGCCTCGATCTTGTTGCAGCCGTGCAAGACTGTGGTATGGCTGCGTCCGAAGACATCACCGATTTGCGGCAAGGAAGACTCGGTCATCTCCCGCGATAGAAACATTGCCAGCTGTCGCGCACGATTGATGCGGGCGATGCGTTTCTTCCCTTTGAGAGCCGCACTGTCCAAATCGAAGACAGACGCTGTCACATCAATGACATGACTGATGGTGACCTGTTCTTTTGGTTTCTCATAGCGATTGAGGGTGGCTTCGGCACGTCCCTTGCTCAGATCTACTTTGCCAGTGATGCGCAAGCGGGCGGCGATCTGGTTGAACAAGCCCTGCAACTCGCGGATGCAGCTCGATGACCGCTCGGCAATCATATGCAAGACATCCATCGGCACTTGCAGATTACGCTCCCGCGACCACAGCTCCATGATAGCGATGCGCGTCTCCAACTCTGGCGGGGCGATATCCGCCACCAAACCGCCTTGAAAGCGCGAGCGCAAACGATCTTCCAGCGTCTGCAATTCCCGTGGATGCCGGTCGGAAGCCAAGACGATTTGCTTGTTGAAATTGACCAAGGTGTTGAAGGTATGGAAGAATTCTTCTTGTGTGGAATCTTTGCCGCGGATGAATTGAATATCATCGACCAGCAAAACATCGACAGTGCGATATTTCTCCCGAAAGATTGCCGAGGTTCGATTGCGGATGGCGTGAACCAAATCGTTGGTGAAGGCTTCTGATGAGACATAGAGCACTTGCAAGCCACGGCTTTGGCAGGAATTGGCGATCGCTTGCAGCAGGTGCGTCTTGCCGATGCCAACGCCGCCATAGACCAGGAAGGGGTTATAGATGCTGGCTGGGTGTTCGGCGACAGCGCGAGCCGCTTCAGCCGCCAAATGATTGGAATCGTTGACGATGAAACGCTCGAAGATCATCTGGGGGTTGATGGCGCTGCCGATTGGCTCGGCCCGCTGCATCCCCCCCAGCGCCTCCTGAAAAGAGCGATTCTCCCCTGCGTCATCGGTGCTTTCTTGCTGTTCCAACAAGCGGAAAAGCGGCATCTCAGCCTCGTTGTCATTATCGGCGCTCTCCGGGTTGTATTGCACCCGAAAGTCGATGGCGACCTCGCGCTCCATCACCTCGCTCAACGCCGCTTTGACATCATGATAGAGGCGATGGGTCAACATATCGAAGACATAGCTGTCCGGAACACCAATGATGAAGGTATCATCCTCAAAGCGCTTGAAAACAGCCGGGCGCAGCCAAGTCTCATAATTGGCGCGATCCCAGCGTTTTTCCAGCAAATTGGCTGCCGAATCCCAGGCTCTCGCTGCCTCAATCGTCATGGTGACGTACTCCACGATTCCCCAAGGATGCGCTTGTCTTCCGCTGGCGATACAGAATATACATCGCACAGGATCGCAAGCCTGCCTTGGCTTCTGACGCAAGTTGCATTAAATTGGGCGGCTGTCATCTGGTCTTGCAGCTAACCGGGGTGTTTGTCAGCTACACACTGATGCCAGATCGAACCAGCCAACCTGCAGAGTTTTCCCGACAGCGCCGCCACTACTTATGAGGCGATTCTCTCGCTGCCGCCCGCTGCGCCTTTGGCAAGGAACGCGGGGGTCCTATTGACTGCAGGTGAACCTAGTATAGCCGACAAGCAGCTACCGCTCAACCAGCTGGCGGAGCAATCCTAAAATTTTAAGCTTGGGATATCCGGCGCTCAATTTTGGGATATCCGGCGCTATTCGAGGCTGAAATCTGCACCTCGTCGCGGGAAGAAAATTTGGGATATGGGCGATCACCAAGCTGATTTTGCCGCTTTTTTCCCAGTTATCCCAAAATGCCGGGGCGAATTCGCCGACAAAAGACAAAAGTCCAGCCTGTTCAAGATGTTTTATAATCAGATAAACTGCATATCTTGTTCAGGCGAGATGGCGAAGTTTGGGATATCTGCCTGGGATCAACAGGTCAAAATGAGAAATTGACCGGCGCGGGCAGAAAAATTTACTTCCGCCCTAACAGCGAAATTTGTCTCATAAAACCCAATTTTGGCTAATTCGAGCCGAATTAAGATAGTATCGAGATAGATCCTGGTTCATTAATAGTATGTATTTCATTATTCTGTATAATTGTTCAGATTTTCTGGACACATTAACTAGCACAGTGTAAAATCTGTTGTATAGGTAACGTTGCACAAGGGACTACTTTTCAACACAGGGGGGGATCCATGTCCGAATATGAAAGCTTTGCACCCCTAACCGATTCTCTCGCAGAAGACGTTGGTGATGAATATCTGGAAGAAGGACCGGATATTATAAAGGTTTCAGCTCGTTCGCGTTCAACCGCGGTCGCTGGCGCCATCGCTGGAGTAATGCGGCAGCATAACTCCGCTGAAGTACAAGCGATAGGCGCGGGCGCCGTCAACCAAGCGGTGAAAGCCTTGGCGATCGCGCGCGGGTACTTGGAACGAGATGAAATGGATATCGTGACTACACCGTACTTCACGGAAGTCGATATCGATGGGCAAGAAAGGACCGCCGTGCGTTTCCGTGTGGAACCACGACCGGAATAAGGCTGCCCAATCCACTTGGGAAACTATCAGTGGTAACAATTACTTGAGATGCTCATTAGCAGCATAATGAGCCGTAGTTTCCCCGACTATATTCTTTTTACATACTTATATTTTTTCTTTGTCTATAGATATCCCGCGTTGTCTACAAGCGGGTATTTTTTGCTTGACCAGCTTGGTAAGACCTTTCCCCCTTTGCCAAGCGCCTGCTATAATTCACTTCGCTTGTCAACTTCCCCTTGATAGACAGGAGCATTCCGGTGTCAGATTTGACCAACCTTGCGATTAATACGATCCGCACGCTGTCGATGGATGCGGTGCAAAAAGCCAACAGTGGGCACCCGGGCTTGCCGATGGGCGCGGCCTCCACCGCTTATACCCTATGGATGAAGCACCTGCGCTTCAATCCCAAGAACCCCGCCTGGTTCAACCGCGATCGCTTCATCCTCAGCGCCGGGCATGGTTCCATGTTGCTCTATTCCCTGCTCTATCTCACCGGCTACGATGTCACGCTGGACGATATCAAGAACTTCCGCCAATGGGGCAGCAAAACGCCCGGGCATCCGGAATATGGCGATACCCCCGGCGTGGAAACAACCACGGGACCCTTAGGGCAAGGCGCCGCCACCGCTGTCGGCATGGCACTGGCAGAGGCCTACCTGGCGCAACACTTCAATCGCGAGGGGCATGAGATCGTCGATCATAATACCTATGCCTTGGTCAGCGATGGCGATCTGATGGAAGGCGTCTGTCTGGAAGCGGCTGCGCTGGCCGGTCATTGGGGGCTGGGTAAGCTGATCTTCCTCTACGATGACAATCAGGTCACCCTGGATGGCAAAGCAGAAATGACTTTCACCGAAGATATCGCCCTGCGTTTCCGCGCCATGGGTTGGCAGGTCAGCCGGGTAGCCGATGGCAATGATATCGCCGCCATCGATGAGGCTATCGCCAGAGCGAAAGCGGCAAGCGACCAGCCGAGCCTAATCGCGGTGCGCACCATCATCGGTTATGGCAGCCCCAACAAGCAAGGCAGCAGCGCGGCACATGGCAGCCCGTTGGGCGAAGCTGAAGTCAAGCTGGCGAAAGAGGCGCTAGGTTGGAGCAGCAGTGACAGCTTTCATGTCCCCGGCGAGGCGCTGGAGCATTTTCGGAGCGCTATCGAGCGTGGCGCGGCTGCTGAAGGGACCTGGCAAAGCCGTTTTGCAGCTTGGAGCGCGGCTCACCCGCAGCTGGCGCAGGAATGGGAGCGGGCGCTGGCGGGAGAATTCGCCCCCGGCTGGCGCGAACAATTGCCGAGTTGGTCCGCTGACGCTGCCATCGCCACCCGCAATGCCGGCGGAGAGGTCCTCAATCTGCTGGCGGGCTTTGCCCCAACCATGATCGGCGGCGATGCTGATTTGGCCGGCAGCACCAAGACACTGATCACAGGCGCGAACAATACTGGAGCGGGACAACCTGGGGAACGCAATCTGCGCTTTGGCGTGCGCGAACATGGCATGGGCGCCATCGTCAATGGCTTGGCATTACATGGCGGCATCGTCAAACCCTATAGCGCCACCTTCTTCACTTTCAGCGATTATATGCGCCCGGCGATTCGCCTTGGCGCTTTGATGGATATCCCGACTGTCTACATCTTCACCCATGACAGCATCGGCTTGGGCGAAGATGGTCCCACCCATCAACCGATCGAACAGTTGATGTCACTGCGCGCCATGCCCAATTTGCATGTCTTCCGACCGGCCGATGCCACCGAGACGGCTGGCGCCTGGGCTGCTATCGCCGAGCTGAATCATCCGGCCGCCATCGTGCTCAGCCGACAGAATTTGCCCGCACTGGCTGGCAACGACGGCGGCATCCATGAGGGTGTCGCGCGCGGCGCTTATGTCTTGTGGGAGCATGAATCGGGCGATATCGATGCCATCATCCTGGCTAGCGGCAGCGAAGTATCGATCGCGCTGGATGCCGCTGACCTGCTGGCAGAAGCCGATATTCGCGTGCGCGTGGTCTCGATGCCTTGCTGGGAACTCTTCGATGCCCAAGACGCCGATTATCAAGCGAGCGTGCTCCCGCTCGAGGTCAGCCGCCGCGTCAGCATCGAAGCCGGCGCCACGCTCGGCTGGGCAAAATACATCGGTTCGGCGGGTATCGCGCTGGGTGTTGATCGCTTTGGCGCCAGCGCGCCTTATACCAAAATCTACGAAGCCTTTGGCTTAACAGCCGGGCACCTGGCGGAAGCAGTCAATTCGCTGCTCGATGAATGACCCCACAATGACCCAGATGAGCGCGGCAGCACCGAAAGTGATGGTCGTCCTGCCGACCTACAATGAGCGGGAGAACATCGGCAAGATTGTGCCCGCCCTTTTCGCCTTGGATCTTCCCAATTTTCACCTGCTGGTGGTGGACGATAATTCGCCCGATGGCACCGGAGAAATCGCCGAGGAGTTAGCGAGCCAAGCTCCATATGCCGGCAAAATCAAGATCTTGCACCGCGCGCAGAAGCAAGGCTTGGGACCCGCCTACATCGAAGGTTTCAAACGGGCTTTAGCGCTGGGCGCCGATCTGGTGATTCAGATGGATGCCGATCTCTCCCACCAGCCGAAGTACATCCCCCAGCTGATAGAGCAGGTGCAGCAATACGACATCGTCATCGGCTCACGTTATGCCAGCGGCGGCAGTGTCGATGAGGGCTGGGGCGCGCTGCGCAAGCTGCTGAGTTGGTGGGCGAACCGGGTCTATACGCCCGGGATCCTCGAGCTGGCGACCAAAGATGCCACCAGCGGCTATCGCATCTATCGCCGCGACTGCCTGGTCGGCATGGATATCGATCGGATCAAGGCGAATGGTTATATCTTCATGGTCGAGCTGATTTATGTCGCCCAGCGCCTGGGATATCGCATCGGCGAGATCCCTATCCATTTCCCCAATCGGCGTTATGGCAGCTCCAAGATGTCCGGCAAGATCGCACTGGAAGCCGCCCTGCGCGTCTGGCAGATCAAATTCCGCCATCGCTCCCTGCAACCAACCAACCGCAGCCAGTAGATATTAGACGATACTAGAGGCTATCCACTGCCCAGAGTAAACCGCGCCGCACGATCTCCCGCGCTTCCGGCACATCGAAATCGCCAATCACATGACCAAGTGAGCTATAGAAGACCTTGCCCTTGCCATAGGAGCGGATCCAGACCACCGGCATCACCGTGCCTTCGATCCAATAAGCGTGATCGCCGGCGAAGGTGGTGCTCGCCAAGACGCGGTTGGAGGGGTCGGTGTGCATATAGTATTGCTCCGAGTGCATATCGAAGTCGGCTATGCCCGCGGTGATCGGGTGCTGATGGTCGGTGATATTGACGCGATAATCGATGATATTGCCCGGGTGCGCCACCCATTGCCCGCCCACCATGAACTGATATTCGGTGTTGTTGCGGAAAGCATCCGCCATGCCACCGTGCCAGCCGCCGACATTAAGCCCACGCTCGCGCACCGCATCCAGCAAGCCCGCTTCCTGCTCCGGCGTGATGCTGCTCATGGTATAGACCGGCACCACCAGGTCCAGCGACCCCATCAAGTCGGCATCGAGAAAGCTGTCCAGCGTTTCTGACAAGCTGACGCGCAAACCTGCTTCTTGCAACAAGCCAGCGAACAAATGCGAGGTCTCTTGGGGGTCATGCCCATGCCAACCGCCATAAACAATCAACACATTCTTGCTCATGATTTTTCCCGCTTTCAATCTTGATGACTATTTGTCGCTACTATACCCGCAATTGCCGCCGGCTAACAGGCGAGGATGCCCCTAGCCGCTCCAAGTTAAGAGACCTTGGCTATTGCTCAAAAGTCCAAATTAGAAGTCCAGCTGGAGCAAGAAGATGGTATTGCCGGAAGCCACATAGAGCACATCCTGCTCCGGATAGGCAACCACCGCCGACATCAACTCCAGCTTTTCTAGTTCGAAGGGTTGATAGCTATCCATGAAGGTGCCGGCGACGGTGGTCTCGAGTATGGTGCGGCTGCCGCGGCTGATGACAAAGAAGCCCGGCGTGAAGGGACCATCGTTCAAGTAGAAGCCTTCGGTGCGCACGACATGTGGCTCGCTGCCCTCATTAAATCCGCTGAAGGCGAAAGCTTCTTCAATACCGCCGCTATACTTTTTCAAGACGCCATCGGCATAGAGGATGTAAACCTTGCCATCTTCGCTGATGGTGAAATCGACCACGTTGCGCAAATTGGGTTGGGCGGAGCCGGCGAAATATTCCCGCGGGGCGCTGACATAGTTGCTGCCGGAGGGTTCATATTTCCAGATTTGCCCCCCCTCGCTATCGAGGATATAAAGCTTGCGATCCCAAATGGTGAGCGAAGTCGGCTTTTGCCAGGTATCGGCATTGAGCACGCGCTGGGCATCACAAGTCAAAATGAACTGCGTTTGACAGCGTACCAAGGTACCATTTTCATCGAGCATCGCCAGATTACCGGTGTAATCATCGAAGGCGATATCGGCAATTTGCCCGATGGTGAAGCCATCAAAAGAAATGCCCAGGTGCATCCGCGGCACCGGTTCGTGGTGCAATACCTCAGTGCCAGCGTCCGATAGCTTGATGCGGTAGACCAGCTCGTTCTCTTTATCCAGGGCGTACATATCGGTCCCGCGCAAACGCAAGCGGGTGATGACGGCATTCTCGAAATTGATCAACGGGATAATTTCCCGCCGTTTGACATTGTGCAGCACATCCAGGAAGGATTGCGCTTCCTGCCGCATCCCCGCCACAACCGGGTCATCAGCGCGCATGTCAGCACAGGCATCCGCCACCTGCAAAGCAGCGTTCCAGGCAGAGGTCACGCTGCGACGATTGCTGCTGTCGATCGAGCGCGCCAGGTTGGCGGTGTTCTGCAACCTGCCCAGGCATTGCTCAAATTCAGTCTGGCCCAAGTTCGTCACCCAGAACAAGACGACGATGGCGACGATAGCCAGCGGAATCAGCAGGACGGTCGTTATCACTGAGCCGGAAGAGAGGCGACGTTGCGGTCCCAGCTCGGGCAAGGGGAAGAGCCGCTGAAACAACTCGGCGAAGAAGAGCAAGACAGCCGCCAACCGCCCCGCCAGCCGCGCCAAGCCCCAACGGAGCAAAGAGCCAAAATTGCCACGCCGCGGGAGCCGCCATTCTTCGGTTTCCTGCTCCAATTGCACCCGCGCCTCGCCCAGCCGCTGACTGACTTCATGCGAGGATTCGCCAGGGACCGCCAAGACAGGGCTCTCAAATTCCGGCGGCACCAACTCCACCAACATCAACTGGCTCTGAATCTTGATGGTATGGCGCAGGGTATCCAGCACTTTTTCGATATCGTTTTCCAACAGGATACTGGTCAAGCGCTCGCTGGGTATATCGGCCAGGTTGGCATCGGACAAGAGCAACCGGCTGCCTGCATTGACGCCATAACGCACCATGGAGACTTCTGGTTCAGCCAAAAGCCCCAGCGGCACGCTGAAGAGCGGCTCATCATCCGAGAGATCTTCCGGGAAGGTCAGGGTCAAGCCGGCGGTCTGCAAAACCGAGACGACTGGTCCCACCCGCGCGACATACATATCGTCTTCGTGCAAGACAGCGGCGATCATGCTGGTCTCAAATTGCTGTTGCCCGGATTTGCCGTGTTCTTGGTTGTGTTCGTAGAGATTGCGATTGATCAGATGGAACATGGTGCGCAGGGCAATATTGACACTGCCGCTCATGTTGAAATAGCGCTCAGCCGCCAACCGCGCCAATTGCTCGTAAAAGGTGGTCGGGGCGATCGCGCCGGAAGGCACAATCAATATGAAGAAGGTATCGCCTTCGCGACCGGGCGCGGCCGATGCCGGCGCCACCTCTGCCAGCGCGCCGGGCGGGTTGACATGTATCACCCGGCCGCCAACGATATATAAATGCCCTACCAAGGCTTCCAATTCAAATGCCATGCCACACCATTATTGGTTTCCATGCTCGACGATATACTATCTCGATTTTACATCATGTCGGAAATCGCGCAGGGTTCTAGGTCGCCCTAATCTTGGGAATTTGCTTAAGGGGTGCGCTGCTGAAACACCTTCATTCTTCAGCCCTTTGCCGATACAATGAATATAAGGGAATAGTTGGAAAGGAAAACACTATGGCAGCCACTAGACCGGCAGCGAATCTCATCCCGAGCAGAGCCAGGCAAGCGATCGCGGGTCTCCCAGCCGACAGCCTGCGTTTGGATTGGCCGCTCGCCATAATTTCCTGCGCCATCGTCTTTGGCTTGTTCATCGATGGCTGGGCGCATAATCATGGTCAGGTGGATGACAGCTTCTTTACCCCCTGGCACGCCCTGCTCTACGGGGCGATTGGGCTGGCTGGTTTGGCGCTGATCCTCACCCATTTCCTCAACGTTAACCGGGGTTACCGCTGGAGCAAAGCCTTGCCGGCCGGTTACAGCTTGTCCTTGATCGGTTTCTTCGCCTTCGCGACCGGCGGCCTGGGCGATTTGCTCTGGCATGAGATTTTTGGTTTCGAGGAAAGCCTGGAAGCCCTGCTCAGCCCATCGCATTTGTTTCTGGCGATTTCCGGTTTGCTGATCGTCACCGGTCCGATACGCGCTATGTGGTCTCGCCAGACCGAGCATGATTGGCGCAACCTCTTGCCGGTGATCTTGTGCTTCACTTGCATCATTTCGATCTTCACATTCTTCACCACCTTCGCCGCCATCACCGGTGAATTGGCATTCTTGACCGGAGGCAGACCCGAATTCCACACCATGTACGATATTGCCGGGATCATCGCCTTCCCGGTTCACACCAATATCCTGCTGGCTGCCATCTTGTTTATGGCGCGCCGCTGGCGATTGCCCTTTGGCACGGTCACCCTGATCTTCGTGGTCAATTCTCTGCTGATGGTCTGGTATCGCGTCGATGCCAATGCCGAGTTCATCTACGCCATCAACGCCGGGGTTATCGGCTTGCTGGCGGATATTTTGCTCAGCCGAGGCATCTTCGCCCGCGTCAGCCGCCTGCGTTTCTTCGCCTTCATCATACCCTTCGCTTATAGCCTGGGCGCCATGTTGGTGATCCATATCCTAGGCACGACTGTTTGGGGAAGTGGCAGCCTCTGGTGGGAGATTCATATGTGGTTGGGCGTGCCAGTGCTGGCTGGCGCCTGCGGTTACGGTTTGAGCCTGTTGCTGCAGCCACCGACCGCGCCCCAAGATTTAGCCGCCGCATAAATTCAGAGGGAAGATGAAGAACTCAAAAGCTCAACTCAGCGCTTTGCTCATCATTATCTTGCTCTGCGCCGCCTGCCGACAACAGACCCTGTCCGCCAGCGATGTACAACTGGAAATGTCGGTCAGCGATAAGCTGGTTGGCGAGACCACCCTGCTGGTAGCTGTCAAAGACAAGGATGGCAAAGCGATAGAAAACCCCGGGGCGCTCAGTGTGCGCGGCGATATGGATCATGCCGGCATGGTGCCCGTCTTTGGCGAAGCGCAACAAGCGGTCGATGGTCTCTTCACCGTGCCCTTTGAATGGACGATGGGCGGCGGGTGGATTGTCGAAGCCAGCCTGACACTGGAAAACGGCGATATCGCCCAGCAGACTTTCCACTACGAAATCCTGAGCGAAGCCGGTGCCGGCGACATGGCGGAGATGGATCACAGTGACATGGAAGACATGGATCACGGCGACATGGAAGACATGGATCACGGCGATATGGCGGGAGAAACCAGCGCCATCTACATGACCATCCGCAACAGGAGCGATAGGGACATCAGCATCGTCTCCGCCGAGAGCGCCGCCGCCGGAAACATCGAATTCCACCAGACCATCGTGGAAGATGAGATGGCGCGCATGGAAGCGCTGGACGCTTTGTTCATCCCAGCAGGCGAGAGCATCGCATTGCAGCCGGGCGGCAGGCACATCATGCTGACGAAGCTGACGCAGGATTTGTTGCCGCAAAGCCAAATCACCTTGCAACTGACTAGCGATAGTGGCGAAGTCTATGATCTCGATATCAGCGTGGTAGATATGTTGATGGGAGAGCTGGAAGACACGGTGGAAATCAGTAGTCTGGTATTCAGCAATCGCTGGGCGCGGGCTGCCAGTGCCGGCCTGACGTCGCCGAGCAACTAACGCGGGCGAGTTCTACCCGCTGGACTGCTTTACTTGGTCAAGAAATTTTAGCCGAAGCAGCATCACTTAGCAGCCAGGTCACCAGCGGCAATTTTCGCAGGGACGCCGGCAACAACGCCAAGAGCGCCTCGCTCTCAGCAGCATCCAGCGGGCGCAACCACAGCAGCACCAGCAGATAAACCAGCGCGCTCAAAAGCAAAGCCAGCAGCGACTGCCCCAATAGCAGCAGCACCAGCAGCATGGCGAGCAGCGCGGCTAGCGGACGCCACAACAAGGCAAACGCCTGCAGCTCCCCCAGTGCCTTGCGCAACAAGTAGACGAATGGCAAGAAGAGCACCACTTCCGAGGCGATGGTGGTGAGCGCCGCCGCTTGAAAACCATACTCGGGGATGAACAGGTAATTGGCGGTCAGATTAAAGACCACTGCCAGCACAAAGGCGCGGGTGATCATGCGCTGCAAGCCGAGGCTAATCAGCGTGTATTGCGTCAGGCTGTTCATCCAACCGATGGGAATGCTCCAAATCAGCAATTGCAGGGCGATAGCTCCATCCGGCAGATAACGCGGTCCACCCAGGATCAGCGTCAACGGTTCCGCCAAAACCGTAAAAGCCAGCGCCAGGGGCAAGGTCAGGGCGAAGAGCAGCTTGATGCCGAAACGGAAAGTCTGGCTCAACTTGGCGGGGTCTTGCTCCGCTTGGCGCGACATCAACGGGAAGAGCGCCTGGGTGAAGAAGGACGGCACGATATTGACAGCCAGCAGCCACTTGTAACCGGTGCTGTACTGCGCCACCACCTCCGCCCCTTTGAGCGCCTGCAAAATCAGAATATCAACCTGGAAGAATACGGTCGCCAAGAAGTGATTGATCATCAAGGGGAAGCTCTCGCCCGCCATCTGACGGATCAGCGGGATATCGGGCAAGCGCCAGCTGATGCGCCCGATGAACTTGCGTCCCGTCCATAACAAGACCAGCAGGGTGAGCAGATTGTTGAAGATGCTCAGCGCGGCCAAACCGACGATGCCATAGCCCAAGAGCAAGACAATGACACCAAACACAGCTTTATTCATGGTGGTGATGGTGGCGATCGCCGCAGGTTTTTCCGCCTGCTCATTGGCGTAGAACAGCGAGGTCATACCTTTGGACAAGCTGGCCGGGAACAAGCCAATATAGAGCAAGCCAATGGCGACCAAGCCCTCGCCGGGGATGGCCTCGGCGCCGGAGTTTTGCCATAGCAACATGACCCCCGCCAACAATGGCAAGCCCGCCAAACTCAAGACCAGACGAAAGAAAGACGTGTTGTAGAAATAATGCCCGGCTCGCTTCCGCTTTTGAGCAACTTCGCGGATCAATAACAGATCGAGCCCGAAATTGGTGAAAATATCAAAAGCGACGAAGAGCACGATAGCAAAATTGTAGATGCCCACTTCTAGCGGCAGCAGCAGCCGATACATGACGATGGCGAATGCCAAGTCGATGCCCCGGTTGAACAGGTTGAGCAAGATCGGCGCGGCGCTGTTGCGAGCCACCTTCGCCAAGCCGGAAGATTCCTCGCTGTTGAGGCCGATATACGCCCGCCAAAACCAGGCGCCCAACAAAAACAGGATCAGCGCCACGCTGATTGACGAAGCGAACATGCCCAACTGCACGCCCGCCGGGCTATAAACCAAGCGCAAAGTCCAATCCCCGGGCGGCAACTCGACACCCTGAAAATTCGCCAGAACCAAGCGCAGAGCCAACCCAAACTCTTCCTCTTCGCCAGCGCCGCGCGGTCTCGCGAAAGCGCGCCAACCGGGCATATAGCTCTCGCTGACCACCAGCCAGCTATCGCGGGCGATGCTGACATCAATGAACTTCTCGCGGCCGCTGTCCCGCGTGATGCTGGCCGCTTGGTAACGCGGCACCTGCAAGCCACCGGACCAAATCCCGATTTCATTAAAATTGAAGCCGCCGCCCACTTCCGCCAGCCAACGCCCATCCCAATCGGCTTTGTCCACCAGGAAAGCCCGCGGCAAGACCGAGGCGTTCTCCCAGATCTTGACCGCTTCATCTTTGTGCACCTCCGCCCAGCCCGGCAGCGACATTTGAAAATCGAGCGAAGTTAGCAAATAACGGACATTGAGCAGGTTCAAAAGATCCGAATTCAATACCTGCTCGATACCACGATGATTCCAGTTGGGGTCAGTAGACAGGGGCGCAATCCGATTGTAGTCGAGCAGGTATTGCGGCTGCAGCATGCGCATGGTCGCCACATAACCGGCCGGGATGATGCTGTCATAACCGCGCACATCGTCCAAGCCGTATTGCATGCCCAGATTGGCTTCCAAGATCGGCTTGCCACCAGAGCCATCTTCCAAGGTTGAGAAGCGAAAATGCCCGTCCTGGTTTTGCAAGAATTGCACCGCCGGCGGCTTGAATTCCAGCAAAGCGGGATCACTAGCCGGATTGAAGCCATAAGACGCGATCAGCAGATCAAGCGCGGTCAGCAATAGCGCGGCGACCTGCCAGCGAGACGAACTAGAGCGCGCCGCCCGCAAAAAGACCAGACCATTGACTAGAAGCAGCGCCGACAGCGTCAGGACTTGCGGCAGCTGATAGCTAAAAAACATGCGCCCATCAGCGAAGGCGTCCTCCGCTTTTGCCAGGCGCTCGATGACGCTATCAAAAAATGGCTCGACGCGCTCGAAACCGAGATAAGCCAAGGCGAGCCCCAATAGCAAGAAGAGGCCAACAGCCAGCAAGCTACGCCCAAAATAGCGCGCCAGGGCTTTCGTCTGCTGCGTTCGTTCTGGAGTCGCCGACAACATGTGCCAGCCGATACCGGCCAGTACGGCGACCGCCAGCGTCAGCGCGTAAATCCAGCGAAAGGGCGAATTGAGCTGGTTCATGCCCGGCAAACCGAAAAGCAGTCCATAGCTGGGCGAGCCGAACATGAAAGATAGCGCCGCCAAAGCCAACAGAGCGAACAAGAGCAGATATTGCCGTTGTGGTCCCCGCCGACGCAAACCAGAGATCAATGCGTAAGCCGATAGCAAAAGTGGCAATATGCCCAGATAGAGCGCGCCTTCGACATAATTTTTGATGCCCCAGTCGATATAGTGGATGCTGTCTCCCGCCGCATTGCGCAGCTCAGTGATCCACTGACCGCTGAAAACATCCAGATAACCGTGATGGGCAGGGTTGCCATAAAAATTGGGCAGCAAGAATTGCAGGGCATCGCGAGCCGGATGGGCATAAGCGAGCACCGTCTCCAAGCTGGACCGCTCGGCGCGCCAGTTACTCCCCAGGAACTCGTAAAGCGGGATCAGCTGTAGCGCCGCCAAACCCAAGCCCAAGAACAACAAGAGCAGCAGCCAGAACGCTTTTGTACTTGCCCAAGCCAGCGCGATAGACCCTGTCGTCCGCCAAGAGCTCAGGCAATCCCAGAGCAGCCGAAATGCCGCATAATAGCCGGCGATCATCAGCGTATAGATGGTCAGTTCGACATGCCCCGCCAAGATATTGCAGCCGATGGCAAGCGCGCCGATGACCACCCATAACAGCGCTGTGCCACGAAAGATCCACAAACTGCGCCCGCGCAAAATATTCTCGATCATCCACAAGATCAGCGGCAGCCAAACCGCCGCCGCCACTATCATCGGGAAGACCGCGCTGGCGATCAAGAAGCCGGAGAGTTGGTAGACCAAGCCCCCCAAAGCCGCCCCCGCCCGATTGATGCCCAGGGAGCGCAGGTAGCCCGCCATGAATAAACCCGCCAGCCACAGGTTAAGCAGGATGAACCAGCCATAAGCGGCGCTCAAGGGCAAGACATAATAGACGATGCTGAGCGGGTAGAGGGCGGAATGTTGCCCAGCCGCGAAAAAAGGAATGCCGGAAAATTGATGCGGATTCCATAAAGGGATCTCGCCTTGCGCCATCTGCTGGCGGATGAACTGCTTCCATTGGTAATTCTGCAATACCAGATCCGAAAGCAGGTGATTATGGGGTTGTGGCGGCGCCTGGACCACCTCGCGATAAGCGGAATAGGGGGGATACTGGTAGAGATTTTCGCTGGGCAACAACGTGCGGTCGCCCAAGGTCTGCTGGTGGAACATGACCAGCGGCGCCAACAGCAAACACAAAATCAATAATAGATCGGGGCGGCGCAATAGCATCGTTTGGTTTCTGTTCTCGCATTTGATCGGAGCTGGATAAGTTACATCTGTTATACACAGGCTGGCGGATTTTGCCTAGCCAGGTCTATAACCCGCGAGATATCCCAAGTTGCCGCCCTTTTATCCCAAAAAGCGCGCGATATATCCCTTGCGCGCCTATCAATTCGGTCTACAATGGATTAAGTTTGATAAGCAAAAACCCGAAGAAATGCCCACAAGCCCAAGATAGCGCCGCTTTTCTTTTGCGCGGAACGAGCGGCATTTCCAAGGAAAACGGTCATGGCGGATAGCCTCTTTGACAACCGTTATTTATACAACCACATCTACCCGCGCGGGCGCTCGGGAGAGACTTTGCGCGCCGTCGATACCGAGGCTGATGATCGCCCGGTTGTCATCAAGCGCCCCAACCCCAACGATGCGCCGCCCATCCGCGCCGGGCAAGAAGTCAGCATTATCAATGAGCGCGAAGCATTAACGCGCTTGCGGGGCCACCCCGTCTTGACCGAGTTGCTCGGCAGCGGGCAATTCTTCGTCGGCAGCAGCCCCCATCAATACATCGTGATGGAACGGGCGGAAGGGGTCATCATCGCTGAGGAAGTTGCGCAACTGGCGAGCTTGCATCAGCGCTTGCCGGAGTTGGAAATGCTGGAGGTCATCAGCCGTCTGATCGACCTGCTGCGCGCGGCGCATGACAAAGATATCGTCTACAACGATGTGGATGCCAAGCACCTGTTTTGGAATCGCGACAAATACGAGCTCAAGGTGATCGATTGGGGCAATGCCGTCTTCCTGGAGGGGGACGAAGCCACTTCCCAGGGCATCAGCCGCCAAACCGATATCTACCAATTGGGGGAGCTGCTCTATTTCATCTTGTCCGGCGGCTTTCGCGTCGAGGTCCCCCGCGCTGCCGATGCCGATTTTCAGGTCGACTTTCACCAAGATAGCGAAGCCATCAGCCCCAGCTTGCAAGCTATTGTGACCCGAGCGGTGCACCCGAATCTGCGCTATCGCTATAACTCCCTGAGCGAATTTTCCGCCGACCTGCTGCGCTATCGTCGACCGCTGGAGCACGATCGTAATATCATCGTCTCCCGCGTCACTGACAAGCTGAAGGCCACCGATCTCAGCCGCAACGACCTGCTCTCGCTACAGACCAACCTGCAAGCTGCCCTGCGCCAAAACCCCGCCTACCCGCCCGCCCGCAGCGCCAATCAAGAGATCACCGACCGCTTGCGCGATTTGGAAGTCGCTGCCGATCTGGACGCGGTCAAGATCTACCTGGGCAAGAGCAATTGGTCCAGCGCCGCCGATTTGCTCTCCGAATTGCGGGAACGCGCCGGCAGCAAAACCAGCGGCCTGGTCCATCTCTTGCTGGATTGGTGTCGGCTGCTCATCGATAGCCCCCTCGAAGACGCCAGCGCCGCCATCATCGAAGCGATCGCCTTCGTCTTTGAATATCGGGCGGATAAAGCCGCCAATACCCTCTTATTGGGCATCGACGAAGAGGAGGAAGAGCAGGAGGCAGGTCCCCTGCAATGGCAGCTGGCAGAACGCATCAGCGCGCATTTTCCTGATATCCTGCTGTTGAAACCCAATCTCCAGCGGCTCGACCAAGCGGTGCAACAGCTGGAGGCGGAAAATATCCCGGTGGACGAAGCGCGCGGCATCCTGGCGAGTATCAGCCACGTGCTCGAGCAATCGATCAAGCTGGCAGAACCCAGCGCCGGCGACCTGCGCGATGTCTATCGTGAAGTGGTGGAAAGCCTGTCGGCGCTCAACGCCAACTTGCAGACGCTCAGCTTGCAGCACGAATTTTCCGAGCGTCGCCTGCCGCTCAACGCGCTGACCCGGGCGCTCAACGCGGCGATGGCATTGGCGGATAATATGCATGTGGTCGGCAAACAAGCCGCCAACAACCCGCGCGATGCCCTGACCGCCCTTGATGCCAGCCGCAGCATCGATCCCCTGAACCCGATCTGGGACAAGCTGGAAGACTTGCTCAGCCTGCTCTACGAAATCTTGCAGAATAGCCAAACCTACGTGCCAGCCGCCGATGGTTCCGACTTGGAGAATTGGCTGGGAGCGCGGCGGGAAGAGCTGGCGCCATTCATGGATCTGCTTTTTGACGAGCTGCTCAGCGAAATGTTGAAAGGCTTGGAAACGGCGACCGCCTGCTGGGCGCGTTATCGCGAAGTCATCGTCGCCGGCAACAGAGCCGAAGCCACCGCCCTGCTGGAGCGAGCGGCTGAAGTGGTCAGCAGGATCAGCCCGACCTTGTCCAGCTGGTTGCAGCAATTGCGCGAGGTGGTGGAAAATGCCGACTATGTGGAACGCCATTCGGTGCCGGGACACCTGGGCAGGACGCTGGCTGATGGCTGGGCGGCTTTTGACAGTGGCCAACTGGCGGATGCGCAACGGCTGGGACAACAGGCGATGGAAATCGCCCGCAGCGATAGCGAACAATTCATCGCCGAGCGGCTCTGGCTATTATGCCGCATCTTGCGCGACTGGGTCGAGCGCAACGGCATCGAAAGCGAAAGCCGCACCCAGAAAAGTCTGTTGGAGATTGAAGACCTCTATACAGATGAGGAAAACCGCAGCACCAACAGCTTCGCGGCGCAGATGCCCAGCACCGAGACCTATCTCAAAGCGATGGGACAAGGCTTGGTACAAGCTTTTGGCAATAGCAATACGGCGGCGCTGCGCATCCTCTTCAGCCAATATATTCTCTCCGGCGTTTTGGATACCCACGACGGCATGATAAACGATGCCCGTTTTTGGCAGGCAGCCGCCCTGCGCAGTCTGCCCAAGGTGGCAGAGCGGCATGTGGCAATGCGCCAGCTGGGCGAATTCGTCGAGCGGCGGGACAGCCTGCTAAGCGCGCAGAAGGCCTTCGCCGAGCTGACAGGACCGGGAGTCATCGATAGCATCGGCGAGATCGCCCGGCAATTGGACAACAATCCGGAATCGCGCCTGTTAGCGCCGGGCATTCAAAGCTTGCGCGCGTTGGAATCGGCATTGCAAGATTGGGCAGATGCCGAATTTCGCGCGGCGGGCAACAAAATTGAGCAAGTGCTGCGAGGCATCACCGAATGCGAATCCAACGCCAATATCAACATGGCGGCTTATCGCGCCTGGATGATGGAGTTGCAAGCCGCTCTGGCCGAACTCAGCGTCCAGCGCCGCAACCTGCTGCAAGAGATCGACCGCCAACTCGATGAGCCGCAAGCGAGCATCCGCGGCGCCATCCACCTCCAAGCTGATGTGACCGAAGACCTGCTCGGCTACCAGCACGCGCAATTGATGCTGGGCTGGCGGGATACTTATGAAGCCTTCCTCAACATTTACAACGGTGACAAAGTCCGCAGCCAAAAGCTCGATGCCATGGACGAGCTGCTGAAAGCCATGTTCATCGATCGCAACCCCGCCTATCCCCTCTTCCGCCATTGGTATCGCCTGGTGGAAGCCATGCCGGAAGAGCCGCTGGAAGAACAAGAAACAGCGCCCGAAACCGCCGAAACTGTCAGTCCGCAGCCAAGCGGCGACCTGGACGAATCGAGCGAAGAGAGGGAGCTGGTCGAGGCAGGCGAAAAAGCGAAGCAACCTAGACGTCAGCTCTTCAACGCCCTGCTGATCATCGGTATCTTGCTGATCATCGGCGGTGTCATCTCGCTAGCCGGCAGCAACAACTTGCAGAACATGCTGACGGCGCTTTTGCCAGGCAGGTCAACGACCCCTACCGAGACCGACCCGGGCGAAGCTAGCCCAACCTCGATGCCAGCAATTGCGGCGACGGAAGCAACAGCAATGGAGCCGGAGGAGAGCTCCCCGGCAGCGACCGACGGAGCTACCACTGCCACCAGCGAGGGCAACAACAGCCCAACCGAGAGCCCTGCGCCAAACACCACCGATAGACCCACAGCCACCGCTATACCCACAGAACCCACCACTATCGCTACTATTGCCAACAGCCCGACGCCAACTGCCGAGCCGACGCTGGCTCTCCCGCCGGAAGGCTTAACAGGTTCACAGAATCTGCTCGAGCTTTATGACAGTGCCAAAAACGCGCCATTCTGGGATGAGAGCTACTTCAACTTGCAAGGGAGCAGCTGGCGATTGGGGCGCAGCGACCAGAGCGATAGCGAGACGATTTTTCACTACCCGCCGCCCGAGTTGCTAGAGCGCCAATATGGCAACGCAGCTCCCCGCCGTATCAGCCGGGTGGAAGCCGAACTCGCCCTGCATAGCACCAACCCCGCCCTGCTCAACGATGAAGCAGCGATTTATTTCGGCCTGCTCTTGCAAAGCATCGATGGGGAAGACAAAGCCGGCATTCAAATCCAACAAGTCAGCCAAAACGTGATTAGCCTGGCGCTATACCAAGATGACCAAGCCAATATCATCAGCCAGCGCAGCGTCAACAACCTGATCGCGCGCTTGCGGCTGGAACGGGATTTGTCAAACGGCGCTATCAGCGCTTATTTCAACGATTCGCAGATCGGCGAGCCCATCGACTTTGTCCCCGCCGATGCCGAGATCGCGCCGGTGATCTTCGTCAAAGCTGGCGGGGTGGTCATCGGCGTCAGTGCCTGGGAGATCACCCTAGAGTAGTTTTGAAAAGAAAAAGGCGACCGCGCTGGATCGCCCCTGTTCCTTTGTTGATAGTGTGCTCACCGCTAATCGACAGCGATCGCCGCCAGCGATTCTTGCTCTTGAGCTTCGGCGCCATTGCTGCTGCTGGATAGTGCCGCGCCAGCGCCCATGGTGCTCACAAAATTTTGCACCATGCTGGTCAATTCCATCGGCAGTACGAACTTGGTCGACGGGCTGCTGCCCACTTTTTCCAGCATGTCCATATATTGCAACGCCATGGTTTTGTTGTCGATGTCGCGAGCCTGCTCATAAATCGCTTTCAGCGCCATGGCATAACCTTCCGCCCGTAGCATCTGCGCCTGTCGCTCGCCTTCCGCTCCCAGGATTTGCGATTGCTTCTGCCCCTCAGCTTCCAGAATGGCGGATTGCTTGCTGCCTTCGGCGCGGGCGATGGCGGCTTGTTTTTCGCCTTCAGCCAACGTCACTTCAGCACGACGATCGCGCTCGGCGCTCATCTGCCGGTTCATGGCTTCCTGGATGGCGCGCGGTGGCTCGATCTCGCGGATTTCAACCGTGGTGATCTTCATGCCCCAGCGTTCCGTCGTCTCATCCAGCTTGACGCGCAGCACATCGTTGATCTGGTCGCGGCGCGATAGCACATCATCCAGCACGATATCGCCGATCACCGCTCGCAGCGTGGTGGTCGCGATCTTGCCAGTCGCCTCCACCACATCCTCGACCTTGGTGACCGAAAGCTCTGGATTGGTGATGCGATAGTAGACTAGGAAATCGATGCCAATCGAAGCGTTGTCTTTGGTGATAGCGGTTTGCTGCGGGATATCGATGATCGACTCGCGCATATCCACCTTGACCGCCGATTCAACAAATGGCACGACAAAGGTCAAACCGGGACCGCGAACAGCGCGGAAGCGACCGATAAAAAAGATGACCAGCCGATCATATTCATTCACCGCGCGAACCGTGGTGCGCAAGAGCCAGACGATGGCGAGAATGACGATGACCAGCAGCACCCCCTGTCCCCCCGCGTTTATCGCTTGTTGGAACTCATTCATTTTTTATCTCCTCACTTTTTTGGCATTATTGAATCCGGATAACTGTCATTGATTTTGCTGGCGCTTGGCTTTTTCGACGTGCAGCTCCAAGCCATCCTGCTGCGTCACCACCACCTCGGTGCCGCTCTCCAACCGCGAGCGACTGCGGGCTGTCCACAGTTCGCCCTTGACCTGGACCGTGCCGCGATCTTCGATGGGCGCCATCACCCTGCCCCGCGCCCCCACCAGGAACTCATCCTTCTGGGTGGAAGAAAGCTCCCGCTGTTGTTTGAGGATCGAGCGCAAGATGCTCCGGTGATAGCCCCAAGCCAGCAAGACGGCGACCGCGATCAACACTGGCGAGACGCTGGCGCCGGCAAAGAGGAAGAAGCTCGCAACCGCCTGCAATAGCAAGCCAGCGATAGCGATCGGCTCCCATTCCGATTTCAGCAACGGCAGCAAAAAGAATAGAGAAGCTCCCGCCACTAGCGCGATCACCGCCAACCAATTGGTGGCCAGCAGGCTGAGCAAATAGACAGCGCCCAAGATCAAACCGGCGCCGGCGATCTCCGCCACGCCAGTGCCGGGGATATAAGTCCCGGTGGCGCTAATCCATAAGCCCGCCATCAGCAACAAATAAATCACATTCGGATCTTGAAGGAATTCCATAAGCCTTCCTCTCAGATTATTAACGGGAGAGCGATCAAGAAAGCCGCAGATCGTATGAGCCGCAATATACAATTACAGTATAAAGGAGATTTTTGTCCTGACAGCCCTAATCTTTAGGGTATTAATCCGTTGTTGGTGGCGACAGACGGTAACTGATGAAGCGGTCTTTCTCGTAATCAACCGCAATGCCGAAGCCAGCCGCTCGCAGCGCCGCCAGCCAGTGTTGATGTGGCTGATCGACCGGGGCAACGAAATAGCGGTCGCCAATCTCGTCCAACCCCACAGCACCAGCGACCAGTGATTCGGCATCCGGATAATGCACGCGCCGTTTGTCATGCCATTGCCCCAGGTAATAGCCCAACTGCCAGCCCAGCCAGGGATCATAAATCACCGTGGCGACCGGCTTGCTGTTGAGATGATCTGCCAGCCGGTCAATACCGATGTAGTCGCCGTGGTCTGCTCCAATCGGGCTGCCTGAATCCAGCGCCCAGCTCCCGCCGAACAGCAGCAACAAGAGCAAAACGATTATCCACGCGGGTCCCCGCCCAAGCGAGTGCAACAACCGTGCCAAGCCGCCAGCGACCAAGAGCAGCGCAAGCGGCAAGATCAGCAGCAGATAGCGATCGTAGAGATTGAAATTGAAGACGCTGTGGGCGAGGAGATAGGCGATCAGATAAAGTAAGAAAGCTTTCTCCAACGCCGACAACTGCCCCGCCGGGCGAACCCGAGCCAAGCCAGCCACCGCGATTAGCAAGACAGTCAGCCAAGGTTGGGGGAAGAACCAGGTGCTCAAACGCAGCCACTCACCCAAGCGCTCCAGCCAGGATGCCGGAGCAACCCAAAACTGTGCCGGCGCATTATTGACGGCAGCTTGCAGGAAGATACTGGTTTCGGGTCGCGCGGCATCCCACAATAGCAGGGGGCAAGCGATGGCAGCGAAGGCAAATCCGGCGCGCAACCAATCCCTAGATGGCGCCCGCGCAAGCAGCAGCATGACTGGCAGCACAAAGAGAATCGCCTGTTGCTTGCTGCAAAATGCCAAAGCCAGCGCCACGCCAAGCAGCGTCCAACGATTGCTGACCGCGCAATAGAGCGCCAAAGCTAAGCAAAATAGCAAGCTCATATCGGTGAAGGCGCTGGCTCCATAAGCCAGCAAATAGGGAGAAGTCGCGCTCAGCAAGCCGGCAAAAAAGACGGCATACTCGCTACGATAAAGGCGCCCAGCCAAGCGCATCAGCAAAGCCACCAGCAAGATTGCCAGCAGCGCGTTTGGCAACCGGCCAGCGAACTCCCCCAGGAGATTATCAAGCTGCAGCACGCCATCAGCATCCGCTCCCACGCCGATGCCGACCATGCTCAGCGCGCTGAAATAAATCGCTAGCGGAGCTTTGTCCAAGTTGCCGGGCAAGAGCCAGTCGCCGTTGACCGCCGCGCCACGGGCGAAGGTCATGAAATAGGCTTCGTCGGGGTGGAAGCGGCGATCGCGCGTGACTTGCTGAAACTGCGCCAGAGCAGCCAACAGCACCAGCGCCAGCCGCAACGCTAAAATCCGTCTGTCGCTCAAGGTACTGTGCCCAGCGCGGAGATGGAGAAAGTAGATAGCTGCATCATCGCCTCGGCATAAGATTCACAGGCAGATTGTAACAGCCACGTCGCAAGGCTGAGGAGGGAATATGTTCATCGTGATTTTAAGTAAAAATAATAAGTGATAAAAAGATTAATAAGTTATATTCGCATCTATATCAAAAAGAGCGAAGATCTCTTAATCGAAAAATGTATTATCCCAATACATGAGGATTAGCTAGCCGTTTACCCAATTTGAATGTTTGGCAGGCGCGCAATTGGCGCTGTTTAGCTAGAGCCTAGTCCTGCTGCCAAGGGATGCTGATTCTAAAGAATGGATTTGCCATCATCTGAGAAAGCCACGGCAATGAGGAGGCAGAGGAAAAGAAAAGAGGGCAAGCCTATTTAACCTGCCCTCTTGGCATTTTGCTTGTGGATTGCTGGCTTTAGTGCCCGCCACCCGAGCAACCATAATCCGGCATCATGGACATCGGCAGCGGATCGGTCACATCCAGGTCTACCTGGAGCATACCGTTGGCGCCGCCTTCAGCATGGCTGACGACCAGGGTATATTGTCCAGATTTGGAGAGTTTATAATCCTCGATGGTGGCATCGTATTCGCTGTAGGAAATATCATCATCGCCGACCAGCGCCCGACCATCGGGACCAATCAGGATGATCAGCGGATCAACGAAACCGGGGGCGACTGTGTCCACCGAGATATCGATTGTCTGGCCCCGTTTGGCATCAAAGGGGATGCTATAGACCCAGCCTTCGCGCATGGGCAACTCAAAATTGCTATCGCCCTCCAATTCGGTATGGAAGAGAGTGCGATTGCGGTTGCGCATGGCGTAGTTCATGTAGTCGTTGGCGCTAGCTTGCTTTTGCCCCATGGCTTCAAAGGTGATGCCGCGGGAGAGATAAGGCAGCGAGTAGCTTTCGTCCAAGCGCATCGCCATGCTGATATGGCTGACGGATGCTTCGTAGTCACCGAGATAACGATAGGTGACACCCATCCAGTTCATCGCTTCGGCATCTTGCTGGTTGAGGATCAAGGCGCGGCGGAAGCTCTCCAAAGCTGCGGGATAATCGCCGGACATCAAGGCGCGGTAGGCATCGCTCTTGAAGCGGGCGATATCATTGCCCTGGGTGAATTCGCCAGAAATATCGAAGGATACTTCTACCCGACCCTCGGTGCTGCCGCCGGCATGCATCAGCACAACAGCGTATTCGCCACTGACCGGGGCGCGGAAGTGGACATAACTATCCCACCAATCGCCGGTATCATCGTTAGCGGTCAAGGGCTGCCCCTGGGGATCCAGAATCAGCAACAAAGGATCGGCATCGACATCGCGCTGGCTGCTGATGGCGGAGACAGCGACTTCCTGCCCGGAACTGGCGGTGAAGGGGAAGAGGTAGATCAACCCTTCGCCCATTGCCACTTCCAACTTGCCTTCCCAAACCAGATTGTCATTGCGGATCACGCGCTGTTTCTTGCGCTTCATCCATTCGACATAGTCTTCCAGCGCGGCGTCCATATTGCCCATCTTCTCGAAGGTGATGCCACGATTGAGATAAGGATAATCGGCTTCGGGGTCCAGCGATAGCAACTGGTTACAATCGGCCAGCGCCCGCTCGTATTTGCCAATTTCGCTATATGCCCAGCAGCGGTTGTTGAGGGAAGCGAGGTCCTGCGGAATTTCGCGCAAGACAACCGTGTAATTCTGGGCAGCCAGAGCATGCTCACCGATCATGCTGTAAGCATAACCACGGTTGAAGAACGTATTCAGGTCGGCTTCGCCTTCCGCGATCAGCGTATTATAGAGGGCAATTGCCGAACGATATTCTTCGTTGGTCAAGCTGGACCAAGCCATGTTCTTGGCGGCGTCTGCGTTCAAGAAGCCTTTGGGCGCGGCTGCCGCTTCCGCAGCTTGCGCCACCGCTTCGGCGGCTTTAGCCAAAGCTGCATCTTGAGCAGCGATAACAGCTTCCAGCTCGGCGATCACCGCATCGCTATTGTCTTCAACAGGTGTCGCCGGTGACAGGAATCCGATAGTGACTACCACGGCAACCAGCACCAACAATGCCTCAATGATGAGAGCGCTTGGGCGCTGGCTGAATATGCGATCTTTGATCGAACGTTTGGGGATGTCGTATTCCGGGTATTGTTTCATCATAAAATACCTCGCACTTTCAGCTACCGACCAATAAACAGAACAACTTACGGTTAGTATAACACATCTGGCTGTTGACCCGTCAAGGGGGTCGCCAGTTCATCGCCTGCTTTTACTCTACGCTCGCCCTACTGCCGCCAGTCAAAGCCAAATACTGCTGATAACTCGCCGAAGCAGCCGAGCGATGCCCTAGTATATCATGTACTAGCGCAATGTTCAAATACATCTCCGCATATGACGAGCCCAGGGCGGAAGCCCGATCAAAATGCCGCAGCGCCTGGTCCACTTCTCCACCCGCCAGCCAGATACGCCCCAAGTTGTAATGCGCCAGGGCACAAGGCTCTTGCTCACAAAGCGGATTGGCTGCCAATACGGCGGAGCAATCCTCCGCGGCGGCGGCATAGTCACCCATTTCAACCCCCAGCCAACAGCGATTTCCCAAAGCATAGGCGTAGAGAAGTCCCGAATCCGCCAAATCCACAGCGCGCTCGCAGTGTTGCTGGGCGGAAGTAAAATCACCCAGCTCACCATATGCCCAACACAGGGCGTTATGGCTATCGAAGTCGCCGCTCCCCGCGCTCTCCAGTATTCGATGATAATCGTCCAGCGCCGCGCGATAATCGCCGGCTTGCAGCTTGGCATAAGCGCGCCAGCGATAGCTGTCCAGCGCCCCCGGCTCGATGGCAATCGCCAAATCATAGATGGCTTGCGCGGCGACAAATCGCCGTTGCCCAAGATAATCCGCGCCCCGTTGCAGCAGCAAATCCAGCGGGTCGCCAGCTAGCGTAGCCTTAGTGTCAGTGAGGAGTTCAACTGGGAGGAGTTCAACTGGCTGGACATTCGCGGAAGTAGCTGCCTGGGGCTCAAGGGGATCGAAGAGGTCGAAGGCGCTGCCGGCAACCAGGGTAATCACAATCGTCATGACAATCTCAAGGACGATAGCGCTCCAACGTTGGGCGAAGAAGCGCTGGATGATATTGTTCTGCGGCACATCATGCAGTGGATATTTATCGTACATGATTCCCCTCAAGCTTCGCTGAACATATTATAGCGTGTATTGCAGTGTCTTTGTCAAATTCCTAGTTCAGTCCGCCTTTTTACCCTTCTGAAACAGCTTAACGCAATCTTGAGCAAAATGCTAGCATTCTCGAAATAACTCGAGCTGCAGCTGCTTACACTATTAGCCGAGATTATAACACATGATCCCGCGCTTGCCAAACATTTGCCGAGGCTCAGTTTTAAGGTGGGGGTTTGGGGAGCGTTTTGCGAGAGAAGTATCAAGCGCTGGGCGAGACCCGGATTTCACTCATGCCCATTAGAGAGCACACTCAACAGCAGCTGCAAAGCGGCTCCGGCGCTAGCGATCTTGTTCTCTACCCGGTCTCCTTGCCAGACCCGCCGCTCGACCCGCAGCAGACCATCTGCGCCAGCCAAGCCAATATAGGTCAAGCCCACCGGTTTTTCCGGGCTGCCACCAGCCGGTCCCGCGATGCCGGTCACGCTCAAGGCGAAATCGGTCTTGAAAAGGGCGCGCGCGCCTTGCGCCATCTCGGCTGCGGTGGCTTCGCTGACGGCACCATGGACGATCAGCGTCGCTTCCCGCACTTGGAGCAGGCGCATCTTGGCTTCGTTGGAATAGGTAACCACACCGCCTTGTACATAAGCGGAACTGCCAGCGCAGTCGGTCAAGGCGCTGAGCAGCAAACCACCGGTGCAAGATTCGGCTCCGCTGACCGTAACGCCTTGAGCGAGCAGCGCCGCGCCAACCCGCTCCGACAGCGCCATCAGCTCAGACGACATCAGACTTGTACCAGGATCAGCGTATTGCCTTCGCAATCCAGCATCATGACAAAGCGACCCCAGAACTGCGTCTCTGGCTCGCCCAGGAACTCGACACCGCGCTCTTTATAGAGGCGATAGGTTTCGTCGATATTTTCGCATTGCAGGGTCAGCGATTGCGACTTCTGGAAGGTGGAGCGGTAATGCTCCCAATTATCATCGAACTTGTAGAGGATGATATCGGTTTCGGCGCCAGGCGGGGCGACCGCCAACCAGCGAGAATCGGCGCCGGGCCACAACTCGTTATCCGCGCGCAATTCCATGCCCAGCTTTTCGGTATAAAAGGCTTTCGCCCGATCTTGGTCTTCCACGAAGATGGAAACGGTTCCAACTCTCTTAATCATCATCAGCCTCCCATTTTGTCAATGTAATCATATTGTTGACGTTAACCGCCAAACAGCCGTAACCCGGGTCAGGACGGCGGTTATTTGTTTTCGACGCTCTCGCTCAAGAAGGCGCTATAGCCATTTTCGGGATCGTTGCGCACCACCAACATGCGCTTGCCGCCAACATGAGAGATGCCCGGCACCTCATAAGCTTTGGCGGGGTTGCCCTGGCTATCCAGACGATTGCACCAATAGATATGATCATCACGTTGCCAAAGGTAGATCACCGCCATATCATCCACCACAATTTCCATGCGCTTGCGGTTAAAGGGACCAAAGCGGGGTGGATGAAACCAGGGGATCCAGGCGCCGGCGGTCTTGTCCGTCTTCATCGAAACCGCGCTCTGGGGCAGAATTTCCTTGCTATCCCGCGGGGACTCCTGGTTGACAAATTTGATCGTATCGTCCGTGGTATTAAAGACCGAAGTTAATTCTGTCACCGGCATGGCTGTCCTCACTGCAACTGAGCCTTCGTTAATCGCTTTGCCAGTCAAACCAATGCCCTCGCCAACGACTTGCACCGTCTTGACCAGGACCTTGCCGATTTGACCGAGTATTTTCAAACCATTCATCGCATCAGAGCTATAGATCTGCATATCGCTTATTCCATATTATACACATCGGCTGGGCGACAGTGAAATGGTAGACCGCGCGGGAGTGGTAAAACCGTGGCGATTGCCAAGCCAGCCCCGCCAGATTCAGCGCCAAGATGCCCTACCCTGGAATACGCAACGCGCGCCTATCCGTTGCGAGAGGCTCCATCAGGCTGGATGACTACGCCGCATATGCGCCACCGACTCGCTGATCAGCTCCCGCAAGACCTCAAGATCGACATCAGTCAGCTTATTGATATAAAGGCAGGATTTGCCCGTGCGATGCTTGCCCAGCTTGCCCATCAATTCCGCATGGCGCTCGAAGCCTCCCATGATATACAGCGTCAAAGATTGCTTGCGCGGGGCGAAACCGGTCAGCATAAAATCGCCTTCGCGGCCGCTGTCATATTTGTAATGGTAGCTGCCGAAACCAACGATGCTGGTCCCCCACATCTCGGCGGGTTCGCCCGTGACTTCGCCCATGATTTGCAGCACCGCCAGCGAGTCTTCCCGGCGGCGCTTGTTGTCCACCGATTGCAGATATTCCATCACATCGCCAGCGTTGCGTTGCGTCTTGTTTTCCGCCATGATTCGGTCCCCCTCTTATGCAATAGTTCTCGAGTTGCTAAGTTCTCTCATTCTCCTGGTGCGTTCTCCGTGGATGTTGGATCCACATCCTCGCTATCCACTTCTTCCGCCCCCAAAATGATAGGCTCGGCGATTTCCGGTTCCTTGATGACCGTTTTCACCTGGTCGAGCGGCAAGTCTCCGCTAGCGGTGCCGGTGGCCGCTTGCATCAGCAGCGTCAGCCGTTGCGCCATGCTCGATGGATCCGGATGAATGCCATCTTGCAGCAGCGCCGTCTCGAAGACCTGTTCCACCACGGCATTGATCAAATGCGGATCGGCATCGGCGTTGGCGATCAAATGGCTCAAATTGTGCATCAAAGGGTGGCGCGAGTTCAACTCCAGCGCTTTGACCGGTAGCTCATACTCCTGGTCCAACAAGCGGTTGATGCGGAACATATAACGATTGCCGCCGCCATCTTGGCTGACCAACCGGGCTGGGCTGCCGACCAGGGTCTTGCTCTCGCGCACATCGCTGACCCGCTCGCCCAAGATCGCCTTGACCCGCTCTTGCAGCGCCTGGAAAGTATCGCCCGCCAGCGATTCGCCCGCGCTATCCTCCGCCTCCTTCAACTCGCCCACATTGTCCAGCTCGAGTTCCGCCGAATCGACGCTCAGCAGTTTATGTCCTTTGAAATCGACCATGCCCATCGGCAGCATCGCATCGACCGGGTGGGTGAAATAGAGCACTTCGATGCCGCGTTGGCGGAAGGCATCCAGGTGTGGGCTGCGCGAGCCGCTGCTGTAATCATCGGCGACCACATAATAGATATCATCCTGGTTCTCCGCCATGCGTTCGATATATTCGTCCAGCGAATAATACTTGCTGGGGTCGTCATCGTAGGTGGTTTGGAAGAACATCAGCGGTTCCAGGTCACTCCGATCTTCATTTTCGATGACCAAGCCTTGCTTGAGGTAAGCGCCAAATTGCTGAAAGATCTGGAGGTACTTGTCGCGGTCATTCTTCGCCATGCGCTTCAGTTCGGAGAGCACCCGGCGGGTGATCGTCTTCTTCAAGCCCGCCATCACGCGGGTGGCTTGAATGCTCTCCCGGCTGACGCTCAAGGGCAGGTCTTCGCTATCGACCACCCCCTGCACGAAGCTGAGATATTCCGGCAATAGGTCGCGATTGTATTCTTCGATCAATACCTTACGGGCATAGAGCTTCAAACCCGGTTGCTTGCGCGGGCTGAACATATTCTGCTCGGCGCTCCCCGGTAGATAAAGCAAGGCATAAAACTGCATCGGTACATCGGCGCGCAGGTGGATCTGGTGGCTGGCGCCGGCGAAATCCATGGTCAGCATTTTGTAGAAGCTGTCGTATTCTTCGTCGGTGACCTCCGCAGGGCTACGCCGCCAAATCGCCTGCTGTTTGTTGGTCGCTTCTTCATCATCATCGACATAAATGGGATAAGCCACATAATCCGAGTGCCGCCGGATGATATCCTTGACCCGGAAGCCGCGGGTGAACTCTTGCTCGTCGTCTTTTAAGTGGATAATGACTTCGGTGCCGCGGATCTCTTTCTCGACATTTTCCAGCGTGTAGCTGGTACCGCCAGTCGCCGACCATTTAACCGCCTCATCCCCCGGGCGATACGAACGCGAAATGACATCCACCTGCCGCGCCACCATGAAAGCGGAATAAAAGCCGACGCCGAATTGACCAATGATATCGGCGGCCGAGGCGTTGTCCGGCTTATCTTGCATGGCTTCGATAAAGGCTTTAGCGCCCGACTTGGCGATGGTCCCCAAGCCAGCGATGATCTCGTCGCGATTCATGCCGATACCGGTATCAGTGATTTTTAAGGTATTGGCTTCCTCATCGAGCTCGATGTGAATCTCCAGATCGGCGCCGGCATCCGCCACCTCATCATTGGTCAACATCTCGAATTGCAGCCGATTCAAAGCATCCGACGCATTCGAGATCAGCTCGCGCAGGAAGATCTCTTTCTCCGTGTACAGCGAATGGATCAAGATATTGAGCAGCTGCTGCGTCTCCGCCTGAAAAGTGAATTGTTCGCTCATGGCAAGTCCTTAGCTCGTCCCGGCGCCAACGCCAATCGACAGCGACGCCTTCCAGCAAAATAACGCCTTTGTTTTATCACAACTGCGTAAGAAGTAAATAAAAAATCACCCCGACAACTAACCCGGCAGCCAGGGCTCGGCAAAATACTGCCCATCGACCCCCTCGGCCATCCAACCCACCGTGCCGCGATAATCGACCTGAAACCAAGTGTAGGGTCCGCCACAGCGAGGACCATCCAGCAACAGAAAATCTTCCAGCGGCGCCATCCGCGCGATGATAGCAAAGTCGATGCCCGGTCCCGCCCGTAAATTGAGCCACTTGCCATCATCGATCAACGTGACCCGCCCGCGCTCCCCCACAATCAGATAGGACTCTTGCGCACCTTCGCAGAAAACATGCGGCGTGACCGTCTGCCAGGCAACCACAGTCGCTATCGGCGACGGCTCCACCGTCACTGGCAATGGCGCGGTCGCCGATGGCGTCGCTTGCGGACCAGAACGGCAGGCGGACAACCAAATCAACAGACAACCGAGCAATATCCCAATGACGAGAGTCTTCATGCGCCTATTCTAACGCAGCCAGCTCGACAAGCGGAACATGAACAATACGAGCGAAGCTGATATACTGGCGCTATTGTGCCGCTAACCGGAGCATTCAACCGATGAAAGCCGTCCAGATTATCGCCCGCGGGCAACCTGTCTTTGTCGATGTGCCCAAGCCAACCCTCCAACCGGGCAGCGCCCTGGTCAAGACCCTGCGCCTGTCCCTCTGTGGCAGCGACATCCGCCACCTGCACTATCTGCCCGACCACCGCTATCCCACAGCGACTGGCGAAACGGGCCACGAGATGGTCGGCGTCATCGAAGCCATCGACCCCGCCAGCGACTTAAAAGCCGGCGATCGCGTGCTCTGCCTGGCGCCCGATCATCGCGCCATGCAGGAATACTACCTGGCGCCCATCGACCGCCTGCTGCCGCTCGCGCCTGACACGCCGCTGGAACACGCGGTGCAAGCCCAGCAATTTGGCACCGTGCTCTACGCCGCCCAGACCTTGCCCGACCTGCGCGGCAAGACTGTCGCCGTCATCGGCCAGGGATCAGCCGGCCTCTGGTTCAACTTCGCGCTACAACAACGCGGCGCCGCCAAAATCATCGCCCTCGATCTCAAAGCTTATCGCCTCGCCTATAGCAAACACTTCGGCGCCAGCCACACCCTCCACAACGCCGATGGATCCCCAGCCGAGGCGCTGCGGGAACTCAACGGCGGCGAGCTGCCCGATGTGGTGGTAGAAGCGGCCGGGGAAGAAGAGGCGATTCGGCTCGCTGTCGAGATCACGCGACCGGACGGCTTCCTGCTCTTCTTCGGCGTGCCGCGCTTCGATGACATGAACTTCCCCATCTTCGAGGCATTCTGGAAGACGCTGACGATGAAATCGATGGTCGGCACGATCAATGACCCGGATCACGCTTGCACCCGCCAGGCTCTGCAATGGATTAGCGATGGGGCAGTCGATGTCGGCCGGATGATCACCCATCGCTTCAAGTTCGCCGATGTCTTCGAGGCTTATGAGTTGCATCGGCTGCAGGATGAGGGCGCGGTCAAGATTGTGATTGATATGGAGGGGTAGGGATCAAATGCACTGATAAAGAAAGCGAGCAACATGTCCTATTGAAACACAGCAGGTGGTAAAGCTAAGCATACACCCAACACTCCATATCTGACTTCCCCCTCTCAAAGCGCTGAAAACCCCTTCACGCAATATTCTTACGCTATCTTACCCAATTTCCTACTGTTTTCTTACATATACTGAAGGAATATTTGATATTGTGTGGCAAAGTTTGCATTATTTCGCATATGCGATATTCTTTGACGTTAGCATCTAAAATCTAAATATTTATCAAAGGCGTGGGGAACTATGTCTAAAGAGAAAGTTTTTGTAGTTTGCGATGATAAAGATAAACGGCGCTATGAAAATATTTTTAGCGCATGGGGCAAAGACTCCGATTTTGAATTTGTCTTTAATGATTTACCATCTCATGAAATGGCTTCCTTAAACAATTGCCATGGTCAGGAATACTTGGCTGAAAAAATAAGACAGGTCAATTACACACTCGTAATTATAGGAAATAATGATGATGAGACTGATTCTAGAGCTGAACAAATTGGTTATCAAAACTGGATCGATTATGCGATTGCTCGAAGCAGAAAATTTGGGAACGAGATAATTGCAGTAAAAATTGACGAGAGCTATACAATCCCAAAAGAATTGCGTGGTCAAAGTGTAGAGTGGGCAAAACGTTTTACTAAAAGGTCTGTTATAAGCGCTTTGGAGAATTCCACAGCCGAAATCACTGGCACAGAACGATTTGACAGACTTTATAGACACTATGAAAACATAGTCCCAGATCTTCGCAACAATGCTCGGATTCGATATAGATATTTCTTTTTCACACTGATCCTCGAAATGCTTAAAGTATTAACGGTGTTTTTCCCTGGCGACGCGATACTAGCATTCAAATCATTTCTTTTCGAAGCTCTACGTATACCAACTAACGTAGATTTAGAAATTATCGAAATGCTACTTACTTTCGCAATAGTTCTACTTCTAGTTCGGTATCTACAAATTGTTGTCATAACGGAACGACAATATACTTACATACTTAAGCTTGAGGAAAAAATCAACAGAATAGCAGGCGAGCAACTCATAACCCACCAAGGTGAATTCTACACAGTGGCTCGTCCAAAGATATTGATCCTACACAGGCGACTTTACAATTTTATTGCTCCTTTGATATTTCTGTTACTTGCAGTATTGGAACTGGGTCGCAATTTTATTTCACCCACTTTGAGTCCGCTCGGGACTATAGCTCAAGTCATTAATGGATTATTTTTATTCATCGTCATTATCTTTCTCTTGGTGTTTTGGATACACTTGTATAATGCACGAGATATACGCCCAGAAGAGAAACGGTCCAGTCAAAATCCATTTTTGTATGTTAAAGACCGTTTGAAATGGATATTACTTATTATAATGATATGCTCTCTGATTGGCTACATCGCCGGTGACACTTACTATAATGTACATAAAAAATATGAAGCTACCCAAAAAGTGAAGATCCTAACCAACAGCCAAATCGTACCCAAAAGCCAAGAAGACGACTCAAAGGAGACGCTCAACAACCTATTTGCTTTTTTCAATCACGCCTTGCATGCGGATGTCCGCATCTCACAAAATTACGAGGAACGGTCGATCGATATCAATGTCTTTCACATAGACGATGATAAAGCGAAGCAAGTCGCTGCCATGTGGGGGCAGTTGCTTGTGAAAGACTATATTAAAATAGTCGGCGAAGCATCATATAGCAAAGCCGAGTTGCAAGGCGATTCTACACCCAGATTGGTCAGTACCGACCGTTTAATCAACATCGGTATTGGAATAGGCTTCTTCATCCTGGTAGGTTTTTTGGGCGTCACTGTTTTTCTCCCGAATAGAAACCCAGCTTCTGATTCATAGCGAACTAGACCCAGCTAAAACCAAAATAAAGCGCTACCCAATATTGTGATTCAATCCATCAATAGTTTTCACGGTTAAGAATTTTGTCAGTATAGAGCGCTAGGGACAACAAGAGAGGCAACGAGGCCGGTATTTCATGACATTGTGATGCTCTTGTCCAACAACCCGCGACCATATACTCACCACCCCGCCAGCGAACTCTGCTACCCTCATCACATGACCGAGCCGCCCCAACGGCAACAAAAACAGACCTTGTTGCCAAAAAAACTTTTATCTCGGCAAGAAAACGGCAAGAAACCCACTCTCTCTCAACTGGAGCTTGTGGTAAGATAGGCAGCATGAACCTGATCGACTACGCCAGCATCCTCATCCGCCGTGGCTGGATCATGCTGCTGCTCGGCATTATCGCCGCCGGCGCCACCTTCTTCTTCAGCAGCGGGCTCGACCCCGTCTACCGCGCCAGCCAGAAGGTGCGCATCGAACCCAGCCGCACCGACTTCGGCTTGACCCAAGCCGCCAAGCAACTGCTCAACAGCCACGTCTCCCATCTCGATAGCTCCCTGCGCGCCGCCGAGGTCATCGACAACCTGAAGCTGGATATGACGCCGGAACAGCTGCGCGCCGATGTGCGTATCGCCCCCGACCTCGATCGGCTGGTGATCCAGATCGATGTCGAGCATCAAGACCCGGGGCAAGCGGCCGCCATCGCCCGCGATTGGGCTGGCTTGCTCTTGCAATATCGTGACCTGCGCAACCAACAAGCCCGGCAGGAAGACCGCATACTGGCGCTGCTGCAAGACAACCCGGTCATCGCCCTCGCCCGCCCCAATATCAGGATCAACACCCTGGTCGGGTTCCTCGCCGGCTTCTTCATCGGGGGGATTATCGTCTTCGCCCTGGAATATCTGGAGAGTGCCATCGTGCGCCGCCGCGAAGATGTGGAAGGCTTCGCTGGCTTGGCGGTGCTCGCCACAGTCCCGCCGGCCGATTAGCTGAAGCGCGCCAGATAATCGAGATCCACATCGATGCCCAAGCCGGGCGCCTGCGGTACCGCCACCCTGCCCTCGTGGATCTGGAATTTGGGCGCGGTCAGGTTTTCCCGCAGGGGATTCTCGGTGCGGTCCATCTCCAGCATCGCTTCCGGCATCTGCAACCTGCCCGGCACTGGATCCAAGGTGCTGACCAGGTGCAAGCCCGCGGCAAAGGCGATGCCACTGCCCCAGCTATGCGGAATCACGTTGGTGTGAAAGGCTTGCGCCAGCGCCACAATGCGCTTGACCTCGCTCAAGCCGCCAGTGCCGCAGATATCTGGCTGGGCGATATCGACACAGCGATTGCTCAGCAAATGGCGAAAACCAGCCAGCAGGTACTCGCATTCTCCGCCAGCAATCGGGATCGAAGTGCGCCCCCGCAGCTCGCGATAGCCGTCGTAATCTTCGGGCGAGACCGGCTCTTCGAAGAAGCCGATGTTGAGTGGCTCAATCTGGCGGGCGAAGCTCAATGCCTCGCTGAGCGAATAAGCGTGGTTGGCATCCACCATCAGCGCGATATCATCGCCGATCGCCTGCCGCACTGCCCGCACATGGCGGACATCGGTCTCCACCCCCAGCCCGACCTTCATCTTGATGGCGCGGAAACCCTGGGCGACATAGCCCTGCGCCTCCTCGACCAGTTTAGCGAGCAGGTCATCGGTTTCGGTGAAATATAAACCAGTGGCGTATACCTGGACTTGGTCCCGCCGGGGACCGCCCAACAACAGCGAGACCGGCTGGTTCAGCAGCTTGCCGCGCAGATCCCACAAAGCGATATCGATGGCGCTGATCGACCCGACCAAGACACCACGCCGGGCATAATCCAGCGAACGCAGGTGCATCTTGCTCCAGATGGCTTCACAGTGCAGCGGATTTTCACCGATCACCAAGGGCGCCAGGAATTCGATGCCAGCTTGAACCACGGTGGCTGGACCATAGCCTTCGCCCCAGCCATAGCTACCATCCTCCGCGGTGATTTTGACCAGGCAGATTTGGCGTTTGTCGAAGCCAAATTGCGAAAAATAGAAGGAGGTCTGCAATCGCTGTTCGACAACATAGGTCTCTATATGCTCAATTTTCATCCTGTCGCGCTTTCCCAAGTGAAGGGACAATAGGCTATAGTGTAGCGGATTCTAAGTGTTTTCGCGCTAGGATCGAGCGCTGTTCCGTCACAAGATCAGATTCGCCGGGTATCAAACGCTTGAGCGACGAACCCCCTCGGATGGCAGGCGATGCAGAAAGCCTTTCAAAGCGCCGATTATCCACAGGTCGAGCCAGTGCTGGATTTGCTCTGCGCGGGTCTCAAGCCGATTCTGGCGGAGCAGCTGGTCGGCATCTATCTCTATGGCTCGCTGATCACTGGCGACTTCGACCCCGCCATCAGCGATATTGATCTGGTTGTTGTCCTAACCCGCGAGCTGGATGATCGCGAGTTCGCGGCGCTGCACCAACTGCACCAGGACGTCGTAGAGGCTTTCCCCGCTTGGGATGACCGCTTGGAGCTGGCCTATATCTCGCGCGCGGCGCTGCGCAATTTCCGTACCCAAAGCAGCTGCATCGGCATCATCAGCCCCGGCGAGCCCTTTCATCGGGTACAAGCGGGCAGGGATTGGCTGATCAGCTGGTATGCCTTGCGCGAACAGGGCTTGGCGCTGCACGGTCCTCCCATTGAGACGCTGCTCGAGCCAATCGCGCCCGAGGAGTATATCCAAGCGGTCGCGGAGCATATCAACACATATCGCCAGATCGTCAAAACAGCAGAGAGCAAAGCCTACCTGTCCTACATCGTAATAACGATGGTGCGGGGCATGTACACTGTGCGCCAGGGACAGCCGACATCCAAGCTCAAAGCGGCGGATTGGGGCAAAGCTGCCTATCCGCAATGGGCGGCGCTCATCAATCACGCCTTGCTTTGGCGAGCCAACCCGGGGACCGACGGGCTCACAATAGCCGAAATCCGCCCGCAAGTGCAAGCTTTGGTTGACGATTTGCTGGCGCAACTGCCGAGCTAGATTATCATCGAGACAAGTGATTGGGGCGTTCGACAAGCAGGATGGCGCGCCAATTTGCATAATGAAGGCGAAATGAGAGCTGGGGGACCAGCTCCCACCCGAGGATGGATCCCGGCATGTGCGGATTCGCAATTTTCTGGCGTAACCTTGTCCTGTGTCTGCTTTGCCTCATTTTCGCCAGCGCCTGCAATCTCTCGCGCCCCACAGTCATCCCGACAGCAGCCCCGACGCCAGCGATGCCACAAGTGGAGATCTTGTCGCCGCCTCACAACCAGAAAGTGATCGAAGGTTTCGTCTTTGATATTGACATCCTCGCTTCCGACCCGGCCGAGGGCATCCAACGCATCGAGCTCTATGTCGATGAGGAATTGCTGCAAAGCAGCGAAACCGAAAGCGGCGCCCTCAGCGAATATCGCGTCGCGATGAATTGGTTCGCCAAGGGGGTCGGCTGGCATAAACTTACCGCATTGGCTTTCCGCAGCGATGGCAGCGCCAGCCATCCGCATATCATCGCGCTGGAGGTCATCCCGCCGGGTTAGCCAGAAACTGCGATTGCGCGCGGGAAAATTGGTCAAATTGGCAGTCTGCGCTACAATTACTTATCGCATTTTTGAGTAGCGTATTCACGGGACGGGCTATGGATATTGAACTGCGCCATATTCATAAGCGCTTTGGACCTATACATGCCAACAACGATATCAACGTGTCATTCAATCATGGGCGCATCATCGGCGTTCTGGGCGAGAATGGCGCCGGCAAGTCTACCTTGATGAAGATCCTTTCGGGTTTTCAGCCGGCGGACGAAGGCGAGATTTTGATTGACGGCGAGGTCATTCATTACACCGACCCGACGGCAGCCATCGCGCATGGCATCGGCATGTTGCAGCAAGATCCGCTGGATGTTGCCGCGTTTACGGTGCTGGAAAACTTCATCTATGGCGAGCATGAAGGCATGACGCTGCATCCACAGGAGGCGGAAGAGAACCTGCACCGGCTGGCTCAACGGCTTGATTTTGACCTTGAAGCAGACGAGCTGGTTGCCAACTTGCTGATCACCCAGCGCCAGCAACTGGAGATCATTCGCTTGCTGGCTTTGGGCGTCCAAACCTTGATTCTTGACGAGCCGACCACTGGCATTTCCAACGAGCACAAGTTCCTGCTCTTTGATGCCTTGCACACTTTGGCGAAGGAAGAGGGGATCATCGTCCTGCTGGTCTCGCACAAGCTGGAAGATGTAATCGAACTGTGCGATGAGGTGGTTGTCTTGCGCGCGGGTCGTCTGGTTGGCGCGATGGATATACCGCCAACTGACCAGAACACCAGCAGTGAAACTATCGCCGCCATCAAAAAACAACTGGTGACCATGATGTTTGGCGAAGAATTGGAAGCGCAGCATCGCCCCACAATCGCATTGGGCGAGCCGATCCTGGTAGCGGACAAGATGCGCGTACATGATTTTCGGCTGGATATGGAAGCGATTTCGCTGCAGGTGAATGCCGGCGAAGTGGTTGGGTTCGCGGGGCTGGACGGCAGCGGACAAGAATTGTTCATGCGCGCCTGTGCCCGTTTGCATCGCATCGACAGCGGCAACTTGAGCTTCAATGGCGATAGCATCCTGCATACCAACTATCGGGAGATGTTCCATCGCGGTTGCATTTTTGGCGCGGCTGGCAGGCTGGAAGAGGGCTTGATCGCCGGTTTGTCTCTGACCGAACACACGGCGCTGGTGGCGGATGAGAAATTACGCATCGACTGGAAAGCGATGGAGAAGCAGACGGATGCCCGGATTGATCAATACCGCGTCAAAGGGCGGGCTGGCAACACGATCGAACAGCTTTCCGGCGGCAACCAACAGCGGGTGTTGATGGGGCTTCTGCCCGATGACCCGCAGCTGCTGATCCTCGAGCAGCCGACGCGGGGCTTGGATGTGGATTCGGCGCGTTGGATCTGGACGCAATTGTTGGAGCGCTGCCAACGGGGCGCCGCCATCATCTTCAATTCTTCGGATTTGGAGGAGCTGGTCACCTATAGCGATCGCATCTATGTCTTTTATGTCGGGCGGGTCTATGAGATCGCGGATGTCAGCCAGACGAGCATCGATGAGTTAGGACATTTGATTGGCGGAGAATTTTAGCGCGCATTAGCATTTTTCATTAGCGGGAACTGACAAGCAGGGAGGGAGCATGCCCCTAAGCGAAAAGCACGATGAGACCAAGACTTATGATGACATTCTCAACGCTGGTCCGCCGCTGAACCAACTGGCGAAAGAATTTGTGACGCCGACGGAGTTGTTCTTCGTGCGCAATCACGCGCAGATCCCGCATTTGCAGCTGGATAGTTATCGCCTGCGGGTGCATGGCATGGTATCGCAGGAGCTCTCCCTGAGTCTCGATGAGATCAAGAACAAGTTTGAGCAGCGCACACTGACAGCGACTTTGCAATGCGCGGGCAATCGGCGCAAAGAGTTGGTCAGCCATAAGCCGATTGACGATCAGCTCGCTTGGGATATCGAAGCGATTGGCACGGCGGAATGGACTGGGGTGCGGCTGGGCGATGTATTGAGAGCGGCCGGCATCGAAAATGAGCGCGCCGGGCATGTCGCTTTCCTGGGCTTGGATGTCTTGATGCACGATGGTGAAAGCCAGGCTTTTGGCAGTTCGATCTCGCTGGAGAAGGCGATGGGCTGCGAGGTGCTTTTGGCATATGCGATGAATGGCGAGGATTTACCTTTGGCGCATGGTTGCCCTTTGCGCGTGGTCGTGCCGGGTTATATTGGCGCGCGCAGTGTGAAATGGCTGAGCGAGATCCGCGTACAGGAGGAGCCGTCCGATAATCATTTTCAGCAAGTGGGCTATAAGCTGTTTCCGCCGCATATCGATATGGACAACGTGGATTACTCGGATGGCATGCAGCTGACCAAGTTGCCGGTGAATTCCGTCATTGTGCGGCCCCAAGATCGCAGTTTGCTAGCGGCGGGCAAGATCGTCGTCGAGGGTTATGCCATGAGCGATGGCGAGCACGAGATTACCTGGGTCAGCGTTTCGGCCGATGGGGGCGAGAGCTGGCAACGGGCGGAGTTTCTCAATGAGCCGCAATTGTGGACTTGGCAGCTGTGGCGGGCGGAATTTGAGTTGCCACAGGGGCAGCATGAGCTGGTGGTGCGGGCATGGGACAGCGCGGCGAATTCGCAGCCGGAGACGATCGCCAGCACCTGGAATTTCAAGGGCTATGTGAACAATGCCTGGCATCGGGTGCAGATTACGTTGAAGTGAGGGTGGTGACTGATGGCAAAAGTAGATGACTTCTACAGGAAAGTGATCGAGAAGAACACATTCTACTACTTTAACCAGGACTTTGAAGAAAGATATAAGGCAGAGCATATCGGGGCGTTGCGCGGTTTGCTCTACAATCTCTTCTTGGCGGTAAAAGCTGATGGCGCGATACGAAAGCAGCATGTAGACGAGCTATTGCAAAAGCGTAACGGCTTGCGCGCGGTTTTGGCATTGAACGGGTTTTCGAATGAACAATTAAAACGCATCACGACGATGGCGCGAGTCTTGAATGATGAAGCTCTGAATGAACTGATCAAACGCGACGAATGGGAGATCGAGGACGACTTAGATCCAAACAACGTTTCAGAGTGGGGAGCAAATAGAATGGAACGGGAAGTAATGGTGAACAGCGCCTTTCGAGCGGGAATGGTCAATTTGTTCTATGAGGGTATCACGAATCCTTGTCTGAATAGGTATTTACCGCCGTTTGAACTAGAAAAACTGTCGGCGGAAAAGTTGAGCTTTGATACGGCTGCGTTTTTGGATACATTAGTAAGGTATAAGGAGAAAGGATCCTATTCTGGAAAGAAAGCAAACAATCCTGAGGAAGAAATTAGACTGATATTAGGCAGTCTGAGCATACCGTATAAATCGGGCATCAAATTAGATCGCTTCCTAGGTCTAAACGACAGAAGCAACCGAACAATGGATTTCATCATACCTGATCAGGAAAATCCACGAATGATAATAGAGAGTTCGTTCCTGTCGACCACAAGCTCCGGGCAGGGTGACAAAGCAAAGGCGGTTGTCAGTATTAGCAGTCGGTTGAAAACACTTTATCCAGGTGCCTTGTTCATTGGCTTCGTGGATGGCATAGGGTGGTATGTGCGGAAAAAAGACTTGGAGGTTATGGTCTCGGCATTTCACGATGTGTTTACGTTTCATGCCGAGGAATTGCTGCGATTTCGCAAATTATTGAAGGACATATTTCAGCCATGAGACTCAACACAATACTGCATGGTGACTGCCTTGAGCATTTGCGGGAAATACCTGACGAGAGTGTCGATGTCGCATTTGCTGATCCACCTTTCAATCTCAATAAGAGATATAGTTCCTACCGCGACAATCTCGAGGTAGCGCATTATGTCGAATGGTGTAATGAGTGGTTGCGTGAACTAGTCCGTGTGACCAAAGCAACTGGCAGCATCTTCATCCATAATATCCCGCGATGGCTGACTTACTATAGCCAGCTGCTAAATCAAATTGCCGATTTCAAGCATTGGATTGCTTGGGAAGCGATGAGTACGCCCCTTGGGAAAACCCTGTTGCCCACTCATTACGGTATTTTGTATTACGCCAAAGATGCCTCACAACTTAAATTCTATGACATCCGCTACCCCCATCACAGGTGCCGAAAATGTGGCTACTTGCGTAAAGATTATGGTGGCAAAAAAAGCAGGCTTCACCCCTTTGGGCCGATAGTCTCGGATGTTTGGACGGACTTACATCGCATCAAGCACAATAAACGGCGTGATAAACATCCCTGCCAATTACCAGTGCATTTACTTGAGCGAATCATACTTATGAGCAGCGACGAAGGCGATGTCATCCTGGATCCCTTCATGGGAACAGGAACAACAGCCGTAGCCGCCAAACGACTGGGACGAAACTTTATTGGAATAGAGCTTGATTCAGATTACTTGCAGATCGCAAACGATCATCTTGACGACATTCAAGCACGCTCAAAAATTGGAGACTCTTGGGTCAGCCTATATCTCGATCAAGTCGCAACCTTAAGAGCAATTGATTGGGATGATATTCAAAACTATTTTGAGATTCCACAGCCGCTGACGCGGATTGACAACGTTTCCATCGTATACAGAGATGGGAAATTAAAAGCAATTGAAGAGTCATTGTACAAGCAAGAAGATGAAGACCTGCCCTTATTTGAAACAATTGACCCTCATCCTTTCCAAGAGGTTGAAGATAAAGTCAGCATGGGCTTCGATTGGCCCTTTTGACCTTGAGAAGAAGCCCTATGAAAAACTCTAAATCACTGGCGATACAGATTCTCTTTTTGCTGATTCCGATTGCCATTTCGCTGGGGTTCGCCGCGCTGCTGGTCAACGCCGTGGGGCGGGACCCGCTGGAAGTGGTCGAGGCGATTTGGCAAGGCGCTTTCAAAGATTCGCGCAAGCTCGGCGGAGTAGTTAATTTCTGGATCCCACTGACCTTGGTCAGCATCGGCTTGGTGGTCACGTTTCGGGCTGGCTTATGGAATATCGGCGTCGAGGGGCAGATGATGATGGGCGCGATCTTCGCCAGTTGGGGCGCGCAATTTATCGTGCTGGACGAGAGCCTCTCGCCCTTGTTGCACATCTTGCTGATTGCGATTGCGGCGCTAGGCGGCATGTTCTGGGGTTTCGTGGTCGGCTTTTTGAAGGTACGGCTGGGCATCAACGAGATTTTTGGCGGCGTGGCGCTCAATTCCCTGGTGAATGTGATTTCTATTTATGTGATATCTGGTCCTTGGCAGCCGCGCATTGGTGGCTCGGCACAAGGCACCGCGCCCTTCCCCCAGCCGGCGCTGTTGCCGGAGTTTTCCAGCAGCTTCCCCGTCAACATCTTCATGATCATTTTGGTCATCGCCGCATTTATCTCTGTCTTGCTGTTGCTGAATGGCACGCGCTGGGGCTTGAACTTGAAGGCGGTGGGCAAGAATATGCGCTCGGCATTGTTACTGGGCGTCGCTACCGAACGCACATCTATGAGCGCGTTTCTGGTTTGTGGCGCGCTGGCGGGTATCGCGGGGTCTTATCGAGTTTTGTTCACCTTTGACAACCTGCGGCCCCTGGCATCGGGCGGGATCGGCTTTTTGGGTTTGTTGGTGGTGCTGTTGTTAGGCACTCGCTTGCTGTGGGTGCCGCTGATCGCCTTTGCTTTCGCGACTATCCTCACCGGCAGCACGCGCTTGCAGATTATGCCATCGCTCAAGCTGGACGCTTCCTTGGCCGGTCTGTTACAGGGCATGCTGGTTTTATGCGTCCTCTTGATTGAGGGGGTGGAAGAAGTCTACTTTTTTGACCCGCACGAGCACCACGAGACAAGCGATATGAGCGATACATAAAGCGGCAGGACAGACTTATGAACGAAGAATTTCTCAATACACTAGGCAGCGTTATCGGCACTGCCACTCCGCTGGTGATCGCCAGCTTGGGCGAGACCATCACCGAGCGGGCGGGGGTGGTGAATTTGTCGCTGGATGGCAGCTTGGCGCTGGCAGCGGTTTTGGGCTTCGCGGCCGCTTGGACGGCGCAGGAAGCCGGCGTTCTCGCTGTGCCGATGCAGGTCGCGCTGGGTGTCATGGTGGCGATGCTGGTGGGCGCTTTGATCGCCCTGTTGATCGCTTTTTCCAGCATCAAGCTGCGGCGGGACCAGATCGCGGTTGGCTTCGTGCTGACTTTGCTGGCGGCGGATCTGGCGCGTTTTTTCGGTGCTGATTTCACCCGCATTCCCGGTCCACAGATCACCCGCTTCGGCATCCCGATTCTGCAAGATTTACCGGTTTTAGGACCAGTTTTCTTCCAGCAGAATATCTTGGTGTATTTCAGCTATCTGCTGATGTTTGCCATCTGGTTCTGGCTATTCCGCACCAAAGGCGGTTTGGCTTTGCGCGCTATTGGCGAGCGCCCGGAAGCGGCTTATGCCCGCGGTACAGATGTGCAGCGCCTGCGTTACTGGTACACATTTCTGGGCGGGGCGCTGGTGGGCTTGGCGGGAGCGGCTTATTCGCTCAATGTCAAACCGGGCTGGTCGAGCCCGCCGGCCATGCAAGGGGATGGCTGGATTGCGCTGGCTATCGTGATCTTCGGCGGTTGGCATCCATTCCGCGTGGTCTTGGGCGCTTGGCTTTTCGCTGCCTTGCGCGCGGTATCGACCAATATCCAAACCAATGGCTTGTTCATATTCGGGCAAGAGATCGATTTCCCCTTCATCTTGTTGAATACCCTGCCCTGGCTGTTGATGATCTTGACTTTGCTGATGGTCAGCGGCGGCTTCACTGACCGCATGCTGCAATATATGCCCAGAGCCGTGCAGCGCCGCATGCGAGCCTTCTTGCGCTCGGACCCGCCCAAAGCCTTGGGCACGCGCTTCGAGATGGACTGAGCCGCGGTCTAGGACAGCCGACCGTGGGCAAGAAGAACAAGAAGAAGAAAAAGCGACGGATACGCCCCCTGGCGCTTTGTGTCTTCCGGCGGGGTGGCAAGATCTTCGTGGCGCGCGGCTATGATGCGCATACGGAGCAAGTCTTCTACCGACCGATCGGCGGCAAGATCGAATTTGGCGAACACGGCAGCCAGGCGGTCAAGCGCGAAGTGATGGAAGAATTGGGAGCGGCGGTGGAAGAGTTGACTTGGCTGGGCGCTTTGGAGAACATCTTCAGTTATGAGAATGCGCCGGGGCATGAGATTGTCTTGATTTATGATGGGCGCTTTGCTGACCCAGCTTTGAACCAGGATGACATCCGGTTGCAAGGCAAAGATGGCGACCGAGTATTATACCAGGGCAGTTGGAAATCCTTGGAGTATTTTCGCGGGGAGGCTGCGCCGCCGTTGTATCCTGCGGGGTTGCTCGAATTATTGGAGCGGGCTGGGAAACGCTCTAATTAGCGCGGGCGCTACCCGTTATCCTTTTCATCGCATTATGAGAGCTTAACTGAATGATAGCAAATCTTGATATTTGAATGCTATAATGCTGATCATGATTCGCTAAGCAGGTGAGCCTAATGGACATTAGACTGCCCTTGCCGGCTGCACTCCGCCATCGTGTTGAAACCGAAGAACACTTCTGGGCGCAGGTGGTTTCTTTACTGGTCAGCCCACCGCTGGTCTGGGCGATCTGGGTTTATGCCATAACTTTTGCCACAGCAGCGAATCGTAGTAGCGCGCTGGTTTTCGCTTCGCTGTTTGTCTTTTCGATCTGCGCCGCGCCGATTCTCTTCGTCGCTTATATGGTGCGCATTGGCAAGATAGGCGATTTGCACATGCCCCACAGCCGCGAACGCTTCATCCCCTATTCGCTGGCGATCGTGGCGGGCGTCTTGAGCGAAGTGATCTTCATCCATTTTGAGGCGGAGCCGATCCTGATTCTGGTCACCCTGGTCAGCATTGTTGAGCTGAGCTTGATGCTGGTGGGGACAATCTTCAATCACATCAGTTTGCATGCCATGGCGATGGCGAGCATCATTTCTGCCACGACAATCATGTTTGGCTTGAGCCGTGGTCTGGCGTTTTTGCCGGTGCTGTTATTGGTGATTCTGGCGCGGCTGGTGCTCAAGCGGCACACGCCGGTGCAGATCGTGGCCGGCACGTTGATTGGCTTGCTGACACCGTTGGCAGTGCTGGCAATTTTGGATCTGGCGCTTTAGCCGGGCGCTCACGGGAGCCAGACGCGCGCCGTGCCATCCCAAGACCAAGAGAGGATGCGGCTGGCATCGCTATTCCAAATGGCGCCGCGCACCAGGTTGCCATGGCGGAAGCGTTGCGCTTGTTCCGCCTCATCCCAGAGATAGACATAAATATGCGACCAGGATAATACGCGGTTTTCTGCGGGATCCCAACGCGCGCCGATCACCCAATCTTCATGGCGGAAGACTTGCTGGGTTTGTCCCCCATCCACCGACCAGATATGCACGGTGTCATCGCCCGCCCAAGACATCACCAGCGATTCATCGGCCGACCAGATCGCCTGTTGCACGAAGCTGCGGTGGCGCAGGCCGCTTAGCGAACGGCGATTGACGCTGTTACCATCGGTCTGATAGACATTGACGCCGCCGGTGGAGTACCAAGCCAAGACACGGCTATCATCGGCATTCCAATTCAGCCCAATCAGCATGCTTCGCTGCGGCAGCGCGAACTCGGTTGTTTCACCCGAGGCGATGTCCCAGGCGATGATCTCACCATCTTCCGCCCAGGAATAGGCGCCGGTTTGATCCGCATTCCAGCTGGCGCCTTTGGTTTTGCGCGAAGTCGATACCGTTGCCAGAGTATCGCCATCGGACAGGGAGAGCAGCGAACCAGCGCCGGTATCGGTGAATGCCAGCGCGGCTGTACCCCCTTGATTCAATTCCAGCGTGATGGGCACGCCCTCCAGTTGCCAGCTTTGCAGGGGCGAGCCGTCTTCAACTGAGCGCAGCAGCAGCGAACCACTTTCGTGGGCGACGAGAATGGCAGCATCGTCCTGCACCCATAGCGACTGCGTCACCGGGCTGTCGTCGGAGTCAATCGATAGCAGGCTTTCGCCAGTATCCGCCGACCAGAGCAGCAGCTGACCATTTTCGGTCCCGGTGAGGATCTGCGTTTCGTCGGCATTCCAGGAAGCCGCCACCACGCCGGATGTATGCGACAAGACGAGTTCAGCTGGCGGGTTTTGCGCCGCCGTGGGGATGAGCGACAGGGTCAAAAGAAGCAAGGAGCAGATTAAGCGCAGCATATTCAGTTCCTGTTGGCTTTGAAGAACATTGATGTAAGTAGCTTAGCACAGATATCTTAAATCTTGGTAACGGCGGAAAAGCAGCCTTATCCCTTCTTGACTGCAAGCCTGATAAATCAGAGGGAGACTTGCATCGCTGGGATTGAGCTCCCTGACACAGCGCGCAAAATTCTGCTTGCAATATGCTTGATGAGGTAGTAAACTCTATTATTAGTTGCTATATCCAGTGAATAAGGTCAAATCATGAAAAGCTGCGAAAACCTCTTTACTTTAATCTTACGAAATACCCTCCCCCTCCCGAATTTTGCCAAACCTCTTGCTAAGCGCTGCCTGATCCTGTCCCTGTTGCTGATTTTGCCGCTAGCGCATGTCTTCGCTGCTGATATCGAAGTGGACGCCACTTGCAGCTTGGACCAAGCGATCAAATCCGCCAATGCTGGCGAAACTAGAGATCCTAACACGGATTATGGCGATTGCGAAACCGGCGATGCGCCCGACAGCAACGATCCCTCGAAGGACGGCGCCGATACCATCACTATCACCCAAGCTGGCACGACCGACGGCACCATCACGCTGGGCAGCACACCAGCAAGGATCGATTCCATCATCACCATCGAAGGCGGGGGCTTCACCATCTCCGGCAATAGTCGAGTTCGGGTTCTCTATGTCGGTACCTCCGGCAACCTGACAATTAATAACGTGACCATAGAAGATGGCTCTGCTAAAGCCACCTACCCAGACGCCGAAAAAGGTGGCGGGATCTACAGTCTGGGCATCCTCAGGGTCAACAACAGCACTATCCGGAACAATACGGCCAATTATGGTGGCGGGATTGCCCATAATAATCGAGCTCATAATTTTGGGAGTAGTATTTCCCTCAGCATCAACAACAGCAGGATCACCGGCAATAGTGCTGAATGGAGGGCTGATTGGGGCGACGGTTACGGCGATGGTGGCGGGATCTACCTCGATCTTTTAGCTAGAACTTCTAAAGTAGAAATTAGGAACAGCATTATTCATGCCAATTCGTCAACGCACCGCGGCGGCGGAATATTTCATAGAACGCAGGATCTCACTATCGAGAACAGCATTATCAGTAACAATAGTGCTTGGCACTGGGGTGGCGGCCTGTACGTTTCGCCACACGCTGATACCAAGGCTTATATCCGCAACAGCACAATTACCGGCAATCGTGCTACCGGTACGAGTAACGGTGACGGGTATGGCGGCGGAATCGCTGGACGGTTCCTCATGGAACTCACTCACGTGACTATCGTCAATAATACTGCTAAGCGCGAAGGCGGCGGTTTGCATCTTGGCATCCGGAACAACGATCGCGATGAGAAGGCGGGGGCTACCTTTCACATTCGCAACAGCATCCTGGCAAACAACAGCCAGGGCAATAATAATGATGTAGGCAATGACTGTGACCGCGACGAAAGGGGATGGGCCACTAATGTCGGCAATCTGATAGAGAATCCCGGCGATTGCGGCGCGGGGGATGCACTGAGGGCTGACCCCCTGTTGGGCAGTCTGACTGGCTCGCCGGGTTATTATCCGCTGCTAGCGGGCAGCCCCGCTATTGATGCCGCCAGCAGTGCCTATTGCACCAGGAAAGATCAACGGGGGCAGGCTCGTCGGATAACCGACTGCGATATTGGCGCCTATGAATGGAGCTCGGGATTGGTCTATGCACCCAAGCCGCCAGTTCGCTCGATCATAGCGCTGTTGCCAGAGATCGAAGTCAGCGACTTGACCGGCTTCACCGAAGCGCAACGGATTGACGCCGAAGGAGTTGGCATCCAGTCGGTGATTGACCGCGGCATCGTCGATGCGGTCGATGTCTGGGGCTTCATGGGCGCTGGCACGCGGGTCTGCTTCCTGGCGAGTGGGGGCAGTTTCAGCTTCCTCAATGCCGCGACTTCGCCACGGACTGTCAGTAGCTTGCCGCTCTATATCATCGAGGGTAAAACCTGCACCTTCATCGATGGACCCGGTTCGGTGGTTCTGCATCCGGGCGCTGCGCCGGAAGAAGCGGCGGTGGCATTGAATGGACGGGCCTGGGGCTTGTCGAATTGTATGGTGACGACGAACTATATTCTCAACCTCCGCGATGCACCCGGCGGTGAGGTGACCGATGTCGTGCCTTATGATGTGACTTTGACCGCTCTGTCACGCACGGCGGGTTGGTTCGAGGTGGATTATCACGGGGTGACTGGCTGGATCAGCGCCGATTATGTGACGCCCAATGGAGATTGTGGGCAGGCCTAAATCTAAGCCCCTCTCGATATTCAACCCCCTCTAAATCTCCTCCATTGCATGGGGGAGACTTTTTTTCGCTAGGATTGAACTTGGCAGTATGCCGATGCGCCCTTTGGGAAGCTGCTGAAATGCGAGTATAATGCCCCTAGATTGAGGTCAAGATCGGGCGGCGCATGAGCCAGGGCAGTCCCCACATTCAGACAATGAAACGAGCGGGTTATCGCTTGACGCGAGCGCGCTTGACTGTGCTGGGCATCTTGGAGGCGGAACATGGGCATATCACCTCGGCCGATGTCTTGAAACGGGTCGAGCATGTCAACCCGATGATCGGGCGCGCCAGCGTCTTCCGCACTTTGGATTTGTTCACACAGTTGGGCATCATCCGCCCCACTTATATCGATACCAGCGCAACGCCGACTTATGTCATGATGCACGGCGGGCATCACCATCATGTGATTTGCACTGCTTGCAAGCGCTTTTTTGAATTTGAAGATTGTGGTTTGGAAGCGCTGGCGAAGAATCTGGAGACGATGCTGGATATTGAGATCAGCGGGCATCTGCTGGAGTTCTACGGGCTTTGCCAGGATTGTAATAATGATGTGGCGGCCAGCCCTGGCTGAGGTGGAGATGGAGCGGCAAGCGGTCATCGTCAGCGCAGTGCGCACTCCCATCGGCAAGATTCGCGGGGTATTGGCGGCTATCCGCCCTGATGATTTGGCGGCGCTGGTGATCCGCGCGGCTGTCGAAGGCGCTGGAGTTGAGCCCGGCGAGATCGAAGAAGTTTATCTGGGCTGCGCCAATCAAGCGGGGGAGGACAATCGCAATGTGGCGCGGATGGCGCTGTTGTTGGCGGGTTTGCCGCAGGGGGTGGCGGGCGTCACCATCAACCGCCTCTGCGCCAGCGGGTTAAACGCGGTCAATCAAGCTGCCCGCGCCATCAAAGCCGGCGAGGGCGATATCTTTGTGGCTGGGGGCGTCGAGAGCATGAGCCGGGCGCCCTACTCTTTGCCCAAGAATCCCATCGGTTTTGGTCCCTCGGGCAATATCACCGGCTGGGATACCACGCTGGGTTGGCGCTATCCCAACCCCAAGTTGGCGGCGCTTTATCCGCTGGAGGCGATGGGCGAGACAGCTGAGAATATTTATCAGCTGAGTTGCGCTGGCGAGTTGCTTGGCGGCGAGATCACGCGGGAGGAGCAAGATCGCTTCGCCCTGCAGAGCCAGCAACGCGCCATTGAGGCGATCAACCGTGGTTATTTCCAACGCGAGATTCTCCCCATCAGCATCCCACAAGGCAAAGGCGAGCCGCTGCTGGTCGATACCGATGAGCAGCCATTTTATCGCTTGACAACCGCTGGTTATGAAATCGCGACTAGCGCCGAGAAACTGGCGAAATTGCGCCCGGCCTTTCGCGCCGCTGGCACGGTGACAGCCGGCAATTCCAGCGGCTTGAACGATGGGGCTTGCGCGCTGGTGTTGATGTCGGCGGAGAAAGCGCGGGAACTCGGGTTGCAGCCCTTGGCGCGTTGGCTTGGTAGTGCGGCGGCCGGGGTGGATCCGCGGGTGATGGGCTTGGGTCCGGTGGCGGCCGTGCGCAAGTTGTTGGCGCGCCAGGGTTTGGCGATCGCAGATCTTGACTTGGTCGAGCTGAACGAAGCCTTCGCTGTGCAAGCTATCGCCGTCATGCGCGAGCTGGGCTTGGGCGAAGAGATCACCAATGTCAACGGCGGCGCTATCGCTTTGGGGCATCCGCTGGGTTGTTCTGGCGCGCGTGTCTTGACGACCTTGCTGCATGAGATGCGGCGGCGGGCGGCGTTGGGGCAAAGCATGCGTTATGGCTTGGCGGCTTTGTGCGTCGGCGTCGGACAAGGCGAGGCGACGCTGGTCGAGATGTTGCCGGAGTGAGCGATGAAAAGCGTGCCGCAATTGAGCGCGGGGGAAGCCGCTCAGCTGGTCAAATCGGGGGCGGTCCTGATGGCCGGCGGCTTCGGTATGACTGGCAATCCGGTTCACTTGTTGCATGCGCTGGCTGCGACTGATGCACGTGATTTGACTTATATCGCCAATAATATCGGCGAGCCCGGTTTGGGCGGCGGGCGACTGCTGCGCAATGGGCAGATCAAGAAAGCGATCGGCTCATTTTTCACCAGCAATCCGGAAGCGGTGGCGGCCGCGCAGGATGGGGAGATCGCTTTTGAATTGATGCCCCAGGGGACGCTGGCGGAAGCGATCCGCGCTGGCGGAGCTGGCATCGGCGGCTTCTACACCCAGACAGCGGTTGGCACGGTCTTGGCGGACAATGCCGAAAGCAAATTGATCGATGGACGTCCTCATATTTTTGTGCGGGCTTTGCGCGCAGATGTCGCTTTGATTCGCGCTCGTTATGCCGACAGGGCTGGCAACCTGGTCTATCGCATGACCGAGCAGAATTTCAACAAAGCGATGGCGACAGCGGCTGACCTGGTCATCGCCGAAGTAGAAGAGATCTTGCCGGTTGGTGCGCTGGATCCGGATCATATTCATACCAGCGGCAATTATGTCGATTATCTGGTGGAAGCGCAGACGACAGCGGCCGATTTGGGCTCATCGGCGGATATTCGCGCGGTCAAAAGCCAGAGCGACCCGACTCGGCTGGGGATCGCGCGGCGGGCATTGGCGGAGTTAGAAGCTGGCGCTGTGGTCAATCTCGGTGTTGGCATCCCCACCTTGATTGCCGATCTGATCACGCCGGAGCACGAGATTATTCTGCATACGGAGAATGGCATGTTGGGCGTGGGACCAGCGCCCGCGGCCGGTGGCGCCTTGGATTACCCAGTCAATGCCGGCAAGATACCGGTTACCGCTTTGCCGGGCAGCAGTTATTTTGACAGCGCCGATTCTTTCGCCATGATCCGCGGCGGGCATATTGATGTGGCGGTGATGGGTGGTTTGCAAGTCGATGAAAGCGGGAATTTGGCGAATTGGGCGGTGCCGGGCAGGGCTCTGCTAGGGGTCGGCGGCGCGATGGATTTGGCGAGTGGAGCGCGCCGTTTGATCATCACGATGATGCATTGCAATCGCGCTGGCAGCAGCAAAGTAGTCGCACAATGCAGCTTACCCTTGACGGCGGTTGCCGCAGTCGATCTGTTGATCACTGATTTGGCTGTCTTCGTTTTTGCTGGGGGCGAGATGCGCTTGCGAGAATTGATGCCGGGTGTCAGCCTGGATGAATTGCGCGCCAAGACAGGCGCCCGTTTCCACAGTTAATAAGGCGACGCGCTTGCTGCATAAGCCGCGGTCATTTCCCGCCATTGGCGCATCAGTTTTTTGCTGTTTGCGCCCGGCAAGCCATCGGCGATGCGCCTATCATCGACCTTGACGATGGGCAGGACCTCTTTGCTGCTGGAGGTGAGGATGATCTCATCGGCGGCATAATATTCTTCCAGGCTGATATCGCGCAATTCGAGCTGGTCTGCGCCGATGAGTTTGATGACTTCGGCGCGGGTGATGCCGAGCAGCAAGCCATCCGCCGGCGTGATCCAGCGCCCGTCTTTGAAGATGAAGGTGTTGCTGCGCGTGCCTTCGCTCACCATTCCAGCGCTGAGGTAGATGGCTTCGATCGCTTGGGGATTGCGTTTTTGCGCTTCGATTTGGGCGGTGATGCCGGGGATATAATTGATGGTCTTGGCTTCGGGCAGATAGCGCTCCCGCTCCACCGTCACCAGTTCGGCGCCTTGCTGATAATAGGCTCCCGGCAGTTTGTGGACGGGGCTGACCATCACTAGCAGGCGGGAATTGCCTTGTGGCATGAAGCCATTGGGACTGTCGCCGCCGGTCAACACGATGCGGATGCCCGCTTCCGGGTAATGGTTGCGCTTGAGCGTCTCCATCACAATCTCGCCCAGCTCTTCAAGATCCCAAGGGCAATGGAGCGCCAGCAGAGCGGCCGAGCGCTGCAAACGCCGCAGATGCGCCGCCAGCTGAAAGGGCTTGCCGCTGTAGGTGCGCAAAAAGTCGAAGACGCCGTAGCCGCGCAAGATCGCCAGGTCGGTGGCTGCTATACGCGCGTTTTCGGCATCCAGGTATTCGCCATCAATATAATAGACGCTCATGTTGCACCATTTCGACTGATTATGATATGGGGCGGATTATACTGGTTACTCTCGCTTTTGTCATCACAGTCGCCGGGCGGGGTAGCAGGGCAATCGTCGGATGAAATGGGGGCTATTCGTTGCTAGAATGCTAGCCAAGATGGGACGGTTGCTGTTATTTTTGGGCTTGGCAATAGCTTTGATACTCCCGGCGGGGGCACAGGATGCCGCGGGTTATCTCTTGCCGCGCATCAACAATTTACGAGCATCGAAGGGCTTGCCGGCTTATGGCATTCACCCGGCTTTGACTGCCGCCGCCAATAATCATGCCCGCTGGATGGCGGCGACTGGCAAGATCCAGCATGTGCAGGATGATGGCAGCGGACCGCGGAACCGCGCTCAAAACGCCGGTTTCCCGACCAATTGGGTCAGCGAGAATATCTACAAAGGCTCGAGCAGCAATCCGGCGGTGGCTTGGAATTGGTGGCTGAATTCGCCCATCCACTACACCGGGATTGTCAGCCCGAATTATGACCAAATCGGCATCAGCAGTGCCAGCGGGGCTCATGGCTATGCCTTTGTCACGGTTTTTGGCAATAGCACGGGCAGGCTGCCACAAGCGGCGGCGAGTTCTGGCGGGGGCGTAGCGGCTCCGGCGGCTCCTCCCTCTTATGTGCTGGGCATCGACGAGTGGGGCAATATCAAGCATGAGATACAAGCCGGGCAAACCATGGGCGATATCGCGCTGATTTACGGCTATACCTGGGAGGATATCCCTTACATGTTGGAGCTCAACGGCATGACTGAGGATGAGATCCGCTTGTTGCAACCTGGGGATGTTTTCCTGGTGCCGCCCCAAGATGGGACTTTCACGCCGACCGCCGAAGCGCCGCCAGCGACCGCGACTGCTACCCCGAGCGCGACTGCCACAGCAAGTGAGACGCGGGCCGCTACTGCCACCGCGATCCCCACGCGGGCAGCGACACTCGTCATTCGGGCGGGGGGAGCAGCAACGGCAATTTCAGCCAGCGACGAAGAGGCTGCTGGGCAAGCGACGGCGGAGTTGCTCCTGTTGGGCGCGGCGATACTGGTTCAAGTGCTGCTGCTGGGGGGAGCGTCGCTGGCTTTGATTCAGCACGTCCGTTCATGATTGAGAATTTGGGACTTGGCTCCTTCGCTGAGGAGTTTTCTGACGGGTTGCGCCGGTGTTGTCTCTATTTCGCCCAGGTCAAATTGACAAAAATGGTGAGTGACATGATAATGAACGCTGTATGCTAAGTAATGGTCTGTTGAAGAGGCAGATGCGGGGATCGATACAGGGCGCATGAGCAGCTATCGGGATTGGGTTTTGCAGGCGCAGTCCAGCGACAAAGCCGAACGGAACGATGCCTTTGATCACTTGGTGCGTGATTTTCAGGGCATGGTCTACAGCGTGGCTTATAGCCGCTTGGGTGATCGGCAGTTGGCGGAGGATGCCGCGCAGGAAGCTTTCCTGACCGCTTATAAGCGTATCACCCAACTGCAGGATATCAGCGCCTTCCCCGCTTGGATGAAGCGGATTGCGCTGAGCAAGGTCGATCGGATCCGGCGCGGGGAGGATCCGGCTTTGGAATCGCTTGACCAGCGCGATTGCCTGGCTTCGACGGAGACGACGCCGGAAGCGCAGCTGGAAGAGCTTGAGTTGCGCCAACGCTTGCGGCTGGCTGTGGCGGCTTTACCCGAGAGGGAGCGCGATGTCACGCGGGATTACTATCTCATGGGCGAATCCCAGCGTGAGATTTCCGAGCGGCTGAATATCCCGCTGGCGACGGTCAAGAAGCGTTTGCAGTACGCGCGAGAGCATCTGCGCGGCTTGATCACCGGTTTCAGCGAGACCTTGGATCAAGCGATTTATAGCGAGGCGCCGCGGCAATATCAGCCGGTTTATATTTATCGGCGCAATCGGCGGCGTATTCAGCCGGAAGACGAGCGCTAAGCACTAACTGCGATGTTTAGTCTGACTCCAGTTTGCAAAATAACAGAGGATTAATCCAAACTGCCTTGGGTTTTGCTAATCCTTTGGCGTCGGTATTCTTTTCAGTTCGCCTTTTACTTCCCCCAAGTCGCCCTGCATACTTCCAAGCGTTGTGAGAATTTTTTCGTGAGCCTCTGTGGAGGCTTGCCGCGTAACTTGGACTTCGCGAATAATGTTCAGGTCTCGCTCCACAGCTTGCTCGTTCGTCCTATCCAGTCTTTCTCCTATTGCTTTAATATCACTATTCATCTCACCCAGTTTGCCTTGACTGCCATCCACGCCTACCATTTGCGTTTTGAACTCGGTGAGATCTCTTTGCATTTCACCTAGTTTGCCTTGCGTCCCATCCACACCTACCATTTCTGTTTTGAAGTCGGCCATATCACTTCTGATCTCACCTAGTTTGCCTTGCGTCCCGTCCACACCTACCATTTCTGTTTTGAAGTCGGCCATATCACTTCTGATCTCACCAAGTTTGCCTTGACTGCCATCCACGCCCACCATTTCCGTTTTGAAGTCGGTCATATCACTTCTGATCTCACCCAGTTTACCTTGCGTCCCATCCACACCTACTATTTCTGTTTTGAAGTCGGCCATATCACTTCTGATCTCACCCAGTTTGCCTTGACTGCCATCCACGCCCACCATTTCCGTTTTGAAGTCGGTGAGATCATTTCTGATCTCACCAAGTTTGCCTTGTGTGCCATCCACACCTACCATCTCCGTTTTGAAGTCGGTGAGATCATTTCTGATCTCACCAAGTTTGCCTTGGGTTCCATCCACACCCACCATTTGCGTTTTGAAGTCGGTAAGATCATTTCTGATCTCACCAAGTTTGCCTTGGGTTCCATCCACACCCACCATTTGCGTTTTGAAGTCGGTGAGATCTCTTCTCATATCGCCCAGTTTTCCGCCTTCTCCGTTGTCACCGATCATATGTCTTTCGAGTTCTTTGGTCGCTTCCTTGGAACTATTCAACCAACTACGGGCAGAACCCCAAATGATCCCGCCGCCAATTACGACAATGACACCTACTACGATATCGCCAATGTACTGCTCCATTAGGGCACCTCAGAAAATCGAAAAGTTGGCAGAGTGTTACTCAATGTAATGAATGGGACAATCTGGAACATATTATAACACAAAAGTTGCGGAATGCCAATAGTAATCTAGTTAGACAAAAAAGGGGCGGATTTTGTGAAATCCACCCCATGGTGTTTTTTCGCTTTGTGGTGGGGATCAACTGCCGGGCACGATTTCGCAAGCGCCTTGCCGCATGCAAGTCCAGGTCATATCGCCGCCATCGAGGTGCAATTCCCCGCCCATGCCTTCCAGCACAGCCGCCATCGCCGCGACATAGGGTGCGGAGAAGCTGGTACCATTAAGCGCTTTGTAGCCATCGTCCAGGTAGGTAGTATGGACATCGCGACCTGGCGCCCAGATATCGCCACCTTTGTTGCTGAAGCTGCTGCGGGAGCCGTTGGAATCGATAGCGCCGACCGCCACCACATTCTCGTAGCGAGCTGGGAAACCGGGCAGGCTACCGCCGCTGTTGCCGGCTGAGGCGATCACGGTGACACCTTTTTCCAGGGCGTAATCGACAGCGTCTTTGGTCACTTGTGAGCCGACCATGCTGCCGAGGGAGAGGTTGATGATATCGGCGCCTTCATCGGCGGCGTAGACGATACCCGCGGCGACATCAGCCATGGAGCCGCTGCCGTTGGGTCCCAAGACGCGCACTGGCAGAATCGAGCTATTGGGCGCGAAACCGGCGATGCCGATGCCGTTGTCGATATTGGCGGCGATGATGCCGGCTACCGAACAGCCATGCCCGAAGACATCTTCTGGATCATCATCGTTGTCGACGAAGTCATAGCCATTATCCAGGACGCGGTCTTGCAGATCTTCATGGTCCATGCAGACGCCGGTGTCGATGACAGCGACGGTGACCGCTTCCAGCTCGCCCATTTCAGCCCAGGCGGTTTCCGCTTGAATATGGGGCAGCGCCCATTGGCGGTCATAATCGGGGTCATTGGGCGGGTTGTCGAAGTGGACGCTGACGAAGAAGTCTTGCTCGATCAAGTCCACATCGCTATCGAAGCTGAAGTTCATACCGAAGGAATCTGGCACATCGACCACCCAGATTTCCAGCTCGTCAATCCGCTCGACGATGGTGGCGCCGATGCGATTGACATATTCCCATTTTTCGCTGAGGGGCGTGTCGGGGTCATAATGGATGATCCAGTTGCCAGTCGGTGACGCATTATAGACGGGTACGACGCGGGTGCTGTCCTCATTTTCTGCTTGGTCCCCTTGCCTCTCGGGGACGAGTTCTGTCGGCGGGAAGGCGAATTCGCTGCCGGCGGCCGGCAGAATCGCCAGCGCAAACAAGGTGATGATGCTGATGACAAAAGTGAGGCGTCGGATGGGGTTCATGGCTTTTCCCTTCGTCCAGGCAAGTCGTGCGTCAATATGATTGTAACCGCATTATTAGCTTTTACGCAAGAAAGGCGATGCGCGTTGCAGGGCAATCGTAGCAAAATGAATCTGCTTAAGTGAGGCGGCGGCGATTGACCTCGAAGCTGAAGATATCATCGCGGGCGTAGTGTCCGCTGACATCGAGCGCCATCTGCTCTTCGGTGATGCGGTTCAGATCCAAGTCGGCATAGAGAATCGTCTCCTCGCCATAGACGGGTTGGACGATATATTCGCCATCGGGCGCGATGATGGCGCTGCCGCCATGCAGCAGCAGGGACTCCGGTTCTTGGCGTAGGTCTTGGGCCAGGCTGAGCTCGGCGGGGAAATCGGCGGCTGGCATGATGTTGCCGGCGGCTAGCACGAAGGTTCTGCCTTCGAAGGCGTAGTGGCGGCTGGCGATTTGGTGGCTTTCTTTGACGGCGGGCCACATGGCGATATGGATCGATTCGTTGCTGATGTGCATGGCTTGGCGGGCATGGGGCATCCAATGTTCCCAGCAGATCAACGCGCCGACACGTCCCGCGGCGGTATCGACAGCAGTCAAGCCCACGGCATCGCCTTGTGCCCAGACGAGTTGTTCGGTGTAGGTCGGGCGCAGTTTGCGATGGTGATTGACGATGGCGCCATCAGCATCGATGGTGAGGATGCTATTGTAAAGGCTGCGGTTGCCGCGCCCCTGGGGGACACGTTCGTTGATGCCTAGCAGCAGGACGATTTGATGTTCCCGGGCTTGCGCGCGCAGTTCTCGCATTTCGGGGCTGTCGAGCGAGAGGCTATTGGCGACCAGGCGCGCGTACAGTTGTTTGGTTGGGGCGTGATCCCAACGGGCGTAGTCGATCGCGTAATCCAGCCAAGCGGGATAACCGGGGAAGAAGGTCTCGCCCAAGGCAGCCAGTTGGGCGCCCTGCCCGGCCGCTTCAGCGATCAATGCGCAGGCTTTGGCGACTGTTTTGCCCAGATCATAATAGACAGGGCGGGCTTGAACCACGGCGACGCGAACGATGTTGGACATGCGTTTATTCGCTGTTTTCCAGCACCGCGCGAACGCGAAACTGCTCGCCATCGCTATCGGGGGCGTTGCTCAGCGCCTCATCCACTGGCAAGGGGGGAGCGGCTTGGTCGGCTCGCATGATATTGCTCAGGGGTAGCACCGCCGAAGTGGGGTCGATATGCGCGGTATCGAGTTCTTCCAGTTTTTGAAAATAGCCCAGAATATCCGAGAGTTGGCGTTGATAGAGGGTGACATCTGCTTCGCTGAGTTCCAGGCGTGCCAGCTCGGCAATGGCGCGGACATCTTCCGCCGATAGAATGGGTTCGGACATGTGGTTGTTCTCCGCTGGACAATGATGCTTTCCCACTAGAGTTTAACATCGATTGGGAGACGTTGCGAGCCTCGCTATATCTGCCCCAGGCTGTGGTGGAAGCTAAATACTTGCCACAGAGGCACAGAGAAAAGCATTGGAGCGGCATATTAGCCTCTCGAAAGGCGGGCTAAATTGGGCTAGACTCAAGGGGAAATTTCGAGGTTAAGAGGAGGGGAAGATGCGCGCCACAGTGGAGCGGGAAGAAGCTTTGCGCTTGCTCAAGATCGAACATGGGGCAGTTGCCGACTTGATCGCTGAATTGACGGACGAAGAGATGGCGCGCCCCGATACCATTCGTCACGGCTTGTATTACGACCAGCAATGTTCCTTCAAGGACTTGCTAGCGCATTTGATTTGCTACGAGCTTTACACGGTCGAGGCGATTCGTGATTGGCGGGCTGGGCGCAAGCACTGGGTGATTGAGGCGGTGCAGGACCCAAGGGCGAGCCGCGAGATCCATTACAGCGGGATTGCCGAGCGCGAGAGCTTGAGCTTGGGGCAGCAATTGGAAGAATACCAGCGGGTCAGTGTGCAACTGGAGGGCGCCATTGCCCAACTATCGGATACCGAATGGCGGGGGGATGCGCCATTCGCCGGCGCCAGCGCGACCGACCTGGGTGGCATGATCGAGAGTATCATGGTGACGCCACCGCGGCCGATGTATCGTCATTTGCCGGTGCATGTGCCCGATGCAGCGCTTTATCTGCGCAGCCTGCGTTAAACAGATTTCCGCTGTGGATTGCAAAATCAGGTAGCCAAAACGTAGGGTAGTTCAGCGCTGTTCCGCCGGCGCGCTATGTTATAATGCGCGGCTGTTTCCAGTGAGAATGGGAGCACCTGCCCGGGGACAAAGGCGGCATTTGATGCGCATTTCTGGATGTTTAACATTTGCGATTGTTTTTGGCGCGCTGGTCTTGTTGACGGGCTTGTGTTCTTTCACCAGCTTCAGCTTGACGCAGCAGACCGTGATCGACTTGAATGCCGCTGGCTTCGAGGTCGAGGATCCGCTGGCGACGTTGCGCTGCGCCATCACCGGTCAATGTCAGAGCAGCGCTCAGCTTGGGGGCAGCGATGCGCCCATGTTGGTGCTGACACCTTTGCTGGCGCCGCCGCTAGAAACTGTAGCAACACCCGAGCCAACCGCGACCCCCGCCACAGATAGCGTGATAAACCAAGTCGCGACCGCCACCGTCATGCCAAGCGCGGAGGCTCTGCCGGGATTGCCGCGGATTACTGACCCCCGTCAAATGCACATTTTGCTGATGGGTATTGACCAGCGCAGTGGCACGGGCGAGCTCGGTCCTTTCCGTACCGACACGATGATGTTGATAAATGTGAATCCGGCGCGGAGGACGGTGGGGATATTGTCCTTGCCGCGGGATTTGTTTGTGGAGATCCCTGATTTTGGATCGGATCGCATCAACAAAGCCAATTTCATCGGCGATGCCAACGCTTATCCGGGTGGTGGCGGTCCGGCGCTGGCGATGGAGACGATTCTGGCGAATTTCGGCATCCGCGTGGACAAGTATTTGCTGGTCAACTTCGATGTCTTCACGACGATCGTCGATACCTTGGCGCCAAATGGCGTGCCAATTATGGTGACGGAATTCATCGATGACCCGGATTATCCCGATGGCGGTTATGGGACGATCCAGGTGCAATTTCAACCGGGGGAACAGCGGATGGATGGCGAGACTTTGCTGCAATATGCGCGGACGCGAGCCACCAGTGGCGGGGATTTTGATCGGGCGCGGCGGCAGCAGCAGGTGTTGGACGCGCTGCGGGCGGAGGTTTTGAGCGCGGGCGGCATCGTCAATTTCATCTCCCAGGCATTTACACTCTGGGATGAGCTACAGGGCAATTATCGCAGCAATCTCGAGTTGAACGAAGTCATCGCGCTGGGCAGGTTGATGGGCGAGATCGAGCGCGAGGATATCCGCTTCGAGGTGATTGACAATCTCTATGTCACGCTGGGCAACAGCCCACAGGGAGACGAGGTGCTCTACCCCGATTTCAATGGCATTCGCGATCTCATCATGGAGACTTTCTATCCCCAGACGGCATTATCCTTGGCGGAGCTGAAAGCCAGAGCCAGCCAAGAGAATGCCTTGCTCTATGTCTATAATGGCACTGAACTGGCCGGTTTGGCTGGGGCAACCCGCGAATGGCTGATCGCCAAGGGCTTGCGGGTGGATGGGATTGACAATGATGTGACCAGCCAACGCCAGTTGACGGAAATCCGTGATTATGGGCGGCATAATTGGACGACCCGTTATCTGGCCGCCTTGATGGGCTTGCCGCAGGATCGCATTATCCGCAGTGGCGATGGCTTGATTGCCGATGGTGTGTTGATCGCTTTGGGGGAGGATGCGCGGGCGATAATCGAGGGCTAGGCAAGAAGTGCGCCCTTCCTTGAAACCTAGCCCTGTTGCTTGTGTTACAATTGTTATTGAGGGCAAGGGGAGCAGGATCGCCGCGATGGATGAGCGAGAATCGAAAGCGCTAGCTAGATTGGTTTGGCTGGATCCCTTCACGGGCAGCAGCAAAGAGCAAGCCCTGCATGACGGGGATAGCCTCTCGATCGGGCGATCGGCTTCCAATGATATTCAAATCGCCGAAGCGCATATCTCGCGGCAACACGCGATCGTCGCTTGCAAAAATGGCGCCTTCACCATTGATGATGTCGGCAGCGCCAACGGCACCTTTGTGAATGGCGTGCAAGTCTATGGCGAGAACCCGCTGGCGATCGGCGATGAGGTGCACCTTTTTGTCTCGGCGCTCAAGCTGATAGCGGCAACGGGAGAAATAGACGCCGATGTTGCTGGCTTGGTGGCGGCTGTGGCGGGCGACCGCGCCAGCTTGCGCATCACCAAGGGACCGCAGGCGGGGCAGGTCTTCGCCTTATTAAAAGAAGAGATGTATATCGGGCGTTCGACACCCAGCGCCAATTGGGAGGTCGCCCTGCAAGACCCGACCGTATCCCGCCCGCATGCTCTGCTGGTGAAGGAGGGCGAGCAATGGAATCTCTTCGATTTGGGCAGCATCAATGGCACCGCTGTCAATAATCAGCCGATCAGCGGCGGCAAGGCACAGGCGCTGCGTGATGGAGATCACATCATGTTCGGCGGCAGCATGACGCAATTCCACCTCGGTTTTCCACCGCCCCAACAAGAAACCGAGCACGAGCAAAACGGGGAGACATGAAGAAACCGAATATTATTCTTATCATCGCCGATGACATGGGTTACGGCGATTTTGGCATTTTCAATGACCAACTTTCTTGCACGCCCCATCTCGATGCCTTGGTGGCGGAGGGCATCTGCTTTACGCAGCATTATTCGGCTGCGCCAGTTTGCGCGCCGGCGCGGGCTGCTTTGATGACGGGTCGCTACCCCCATCGCACCGGCAGCATCGACACCTTGGAAGCGCGCGGCTTGGATCGCCTGCGTCCCGATGAAATCACCATGGCGGATGTTTTGGGAGCGGCGGGTTATGCCACTGGTTTAATCGGCAAATGGCATAATGGCGCGCTGGACCGGCGCTATCATCCGACAGCCCGCGGTTATGATGAATTTCTTGGTTTTCAGGGCGGTTGGATTCCTTATTATCGCTATCGGCTAGAGCGCAACGGCTCGATTGAATATGCCAAATCTGGCGAGAGCAATGCCTATTTGACCGATGTTTTCACTGAGGCGGCGATTGACTTCGTCGAGCGGCATCAACAGGAGAGCTTCTTCTTGCAATTGGCTTACAACGCGCCACATTTCCCCCTGGAAGCGCCGGATGCCATCGCTCAGAAATATTGCGATTTGGGCTTTAGCTTGGGGGTCAGCCTGGTCTATGCCATGATCGAGGTGATGGATGCTGGCATCGGGCGTATTCGGCAAAGGCTCGAGCAGCTCGGCATCGCCGATAACACCATTTTGATTTTCACCAGCGACAATGGACCGGCATTGGGGACTTGGAATGGCTTCTCGCAGGAGCGCTACAACTATGGCTTCAACGGGCAGAAAGGCACTACTTACGAGGGTGGCATTCGTGTGCCGCTGATCATTCGCTGGTCCGATGGCTTGGATGGCGGTTGGCGCTGCGGGGAGATGGCGCATTTTACCGATTGGTTCCCGACGCTGCTGGGGCTGGTCGGGGTCGAAGTGCCGGGGGAGCTGCCGCTGGATGGGGTCGATATCAGTCCCTTGTTGCGGGGCGAGCGTGGGCGGGTTAATCCACAGCGTTTCTGGCAGTGGAATCGTTATACGCCCGTGGGCAGTTGCAATGCCGCCATGCGCGATGGAGATTGGAAGCTGCTGCGCCCCGCTATCGCCGAGGCGATGGAAGTCAGCGCGGTTGATACCATGTTGGATCATGCGATCAAGTATTTCCCCGAGCATTTCGCCGATATCGTCAGCGAGCCAGAAGCGGCGCGCACCCTGCCCGAGCCACCGCCGTCCCTGCTGTTCAATATCGCCGATGATCCTTTTGAGCGGGTCGATTTGGCGGGGCAATTTCCCGACAAGGTCGCCACGATGGAAGCCGCGCTGGAACGCTGGTTCCTGGATGTGACTGGCTTTTAGCAAAATACTCAGCACAGAGACACCGAGACAAAGCATCTGATTTGCTTTGAGCGACGATTGCGTTACAGTATGCGGCGAGTGTATTGGCAAGAGCGTCGAATTGGAGGCGAGAGCATGACCCATCCGCTATTGGAAGCACATGCTGATTTGGCGACAGCGGTGGATATCCTTGACCGCTGGATCGCTCATCGGACCAAGCAGCAGCATCAACCGGGCTTGGCGATTGGCTTGGTATACGAGGGCGAATTGCTTTGGGGAGCGGGTTATGGCTATGCCGATTTGGAGACGCGGACGCCAGTCACGCTGGAGACGCGCTTCCGCATTGCCAGCATCACCAAGACCTTCACCGCCACCGCCATCATGCAGCTGCGCGATGCCGGTTTGCTGCAGTTGGACGACCCCGTTGCGCAGCATCTCGATTGGTTCGATTTGCGCTATCGGGATGCGCCCGCTATCACCATCCGCAATTTGTTGACGCATACCGCCGGATTGCCGCGCGATTCGGTCAATCCCATGTGGACAGAATACCGAGCGCCCAGCTGGGAAGAGTTCATCGCCGATACCAAGGGACGTGAATTGACTCGGTCCCCTTATGAAAAATACGCTTATAGCAATTTGGGCTATTCGCTATTGGGCGGGATTATCGCGGCGGTTTCTCGTAAATCCTGGGCGGACTATCTGCAAGAGAAGCTGCTGGATCCATTGGGCATGGACCAGACGCGGACGCAGCCCAGCGCCACTGATCCATTGTTGGCGACTGGCTATACGCGGGAGAAGGAAGGCTATCGCCGCGATGCCCTGCCCTTCTGGCTGATGAACGGCTTTGAGGCGTCCGCCAATTTCGCCTCATCGGTCAAGGATTTGGTCAAATATGCCCGTTTCCATCTGGGATTGGCTGGCGCTGAGGTGCTATCGCCGTATTCCTTGCTGGATATGCACAGGGTGCATTGGCTGGAGGAACATTGGAAAGGCGGCTATGGCTTGGGCTTGGGTTTGCACAAAATCAAGGATTGGGTGATCAGCGGGCATGGCGGCGGCTATCCGGGTTATTTGACCGCATTCAGCCTTTGCCGTGAGCATAAAACGGCTGTCATCGTCTTGACCAATGCGCTGGGCAGCGACCCACATCATTATGTGGAGCAAGCGTATAAGCTGGTATTGCCGGAGATCATCAAGGCGACGGGGACAGCCAAGCCGAAAGCGGAGGCTGATTGGGCGCGTTACCTCGGCGAATACGAGAGCGAATGGGAGCGGGTCAAGGTGGTCATCCGCGAGGGGCAGTTGCAGATCGTCAATCTCGATTATATCGATGCGCCGCCGACCGTGCTGGAGCCAACTGAACAAGCCCATGTTTTCCGCTTGCAACAGGCTGGGCAATCGAACGAGACTTTGCGCTTCGAGCTGGATGAGGAGGGCGAAGTCCTCAAAATGTGGGAGCGGAATGAATATAGTGTGCGGCTGAAATAGAGGCTAGCGCTAGCAGCAAGGAAGGATGGCAAATGCCCAGAATACAAGCGGGGGAACTCGAGCGCTTGATCGCCAGCATATTGGCAGCGGCTGGCGGGCGCGACGATTATGCCGAGATTGTGGCGGAGCATCTGGTGAATGCCAACTTGGCCGGTCATGATTCGCATGGCGTGCTGCGGGCGCCGCATTATGTGAGCGCGATTGATGATGGCCGGCTGGACCCCCAAGCCCTGCCAGAGGTGGTGGAAGAGACGGCTTGCATGGCGCAGATCAATGGCAATTGGACCTTTGGCCAGGTGATCGCCAAGCAAGGCAGCGAGCTCGCCATCACAAAAGCACGCGAGCAAGGTATCGGTTTGGTTTCGATGTATCACGAGGGGCATACCGGGCGTTTGGGCACCTATGCCGAGATGGCGGCGGAAGCGGGCATGGCGAGCATGATTTGGGATGGTTGCATCGGCGGACCGCGTTCGATTGTGGTGCCACTGAATGGCAGCGGCCGCAAGATTGGCGCCAACCCGATCGCCATGGGTTTCCCCAGCGGGAGGCATGGCGCGGTCATCCTGGATTTCGCTACTTCGATGTCGGCGGCGGGCAAGGTGATGGTGGCGCAGGCGAAAGGGGAAGCGCTCCCCGATGAATGGATTGTTGATGCCGAAGGGCGCCCCACCACAGATCCGACACAACTGCGCGAAGGCGGTGCCTTGCGGCCCCTGGGTTTGCCCTCGGTTGGACATAAGGGCTATGCGCTGGGGTTGATGGTGGGCTTGTTCAGCATGATGGCGTCATTGCGCTCCGACAAGCAACCGCCGCTGGAAGACCGTTGGGGCACGGTAATCCTGATGATCGATATTACGCGCTTTGGCTCGCTGGATCTATTCCAGCAGCAGGTTGATACGGTGATCGAATTTGTCAAAGCCGATCCGCTGGATGGCGAGGTGCTCTTCCCCGGCGAGCTGGAGGCGCGGCGACGGCAAGAGCGGCTGGCTGGGGGTATCGAGCTACCGGCGGCAATCTGGCGAGAAATTGTCGATTGCGCCGAGCGTTTTGGCTTGGAGATCCCCGCTTGAGCCGGGTCAGCAATTGAGCCAGCCAGAGACCAGCATGGCGACCCAGGCACAGCTCTACACGGATTTGCGGCGCGCGACCGTAGCGGAAGAACGGCGCGACCTCGCTTTGCAGCTGTTGGCGCGGACGAATAGCCGGCAGTATTTAGACGAGTGCCTGCGCATCTTGCAATCTCCGCGCGTGATCAGCACACTGGAAGAGCGGCATCGCCCCGGCTTGCGCCAAAAATGTCTCAGCTTCTTCGCCGAAAGCAAGCGAGATAAAGGCGGCTTGCTGCGCGAGGGCATCCTGCGCTTGCTGGTGCAGATCGCCGATCCACAAGATGCCGACCTCTACCAATTGGGTTTGGAGACTTATTATTTGCAGCCGGTGGACGATGTGGCGCAGAATTTGCGGGCGGTAGCGCTGGCGGGTTTGGCGCCGATCGATGCGCCACTGGCTTGCCTCTATGCCACGCGCTTTCTGGGCGAGCCACATACCTCGGTCTTTAATTGCGAGCCAGCCATGACCGCCATTGAGGTGCTAGTGGCAGGGGATCAGCGCCTGCCGATTTATCAATTCTTGCTGCGCGATGGGCTGGAGATAGCGCGGACGAGGCGGGGCGAGCTGACTGGCAAAGCGTTGGAATCGCTGGGGGAAGATTTCCCCTCGCCGCTATATGAACGCTTGATCGCGCTTTATCGTGAAATTGACCAGCCAACCGCCAGCATGGGCATGATCAACTTCATCATTGAAGGGCGGCGGGAAGCGCTTTACGGGCAACTGGAAGAGGTGATTTTGGCGACGCGAGATCTAGACTTGCGGCGTTATGGCTTGGTGATGATGGCGGCAGCCCGCGATGAGGAGTTAAGCGAGCGGCTGCTGCGGCTGGCGCGGGTTTGCCGACAGGAGGATCTGCCCCTGTTCATCGAAGCGCTGGAGATCTGCCAGCATCCGCTGCGAGACGAGCTGCTAGAGGGGTTGCGGCGACGCCTGGGCTAAAAAAGGGCGACCTGAAAAGGATTCAGGATTCGCCCTTTAACTGTTTCGCTAGCGCAAAGCTAGCGGAGTTCGCTGCGGAAGATGCTGGCTAGCCCGCCTTCAATTTGCAAGGATAGATTGTCCAAAAGCGCTTCCGCCGGCACTTGTTGCAAGACCGCTTCGGCGACCAGGGCGTCAATCGTCACCAGAAAACGACCGCGGGTAGCCAGTCCCAAAACATGGGCACCTGTTTCGCCAGCGCAGGTATCGGCGTCCCGCAGATAGACGTTGGTAGAATCCACATCTTGCTGATAGTCGTAGCTAGCCAGCCAACGCTGCATGAAGTCGTCCTGGGCAGCGGCGCTGGCGGATTCGGCATCGGCAAAGACATCGACCCAGTAACCGAGCGCGGAAAAGAAAATCGCAGTATCGCATTCTGCGTTGCTGATTTGCATACGATGGCGGTACTGGTGTGAGTGCGCCTCGGCAAAGCTGGCGAAGTCGGTTTGCAGCTCTTCCGCCACCGTGCTTGCCAGGTCCTCGGTCGAGAAATAGCCGGAGCGCTCATCATCCAGTGGCAAAGTCGGCGGCAAGCCAGCGCTGAAGGATTCAAAAGCGGCGGCGACATCCGCTTCAGTGGCGGGCACGATTTGCGGCTCATCGCTCTCGACCAGGTCTGCATCCGTGATGATGAGCAGGTTGTGCAGGGTCTCTCCCATTTCAGTCGCGCTGCTGGGGTCGCGCTCGCGGATCGCTTCGACAATCTCTTGCCCGGCGAGCACCTCACCGAAAATGGTGTGTTTGTAATTCAGGTGGGGTGTGGGCACGGTGGTGAGGAAGAATTGGCTGCCGTTGGTGCCGGGACCAGCATTGGCCATCGCCAGCAAGCCGGGGCGATCAAATGTCAAGAAGCCGATCGGCTCATCCTCGAATTGATAACCGGGACCACCGCGTCCGGTGCCGGTTGGGTCGCCACCTTGCGCCATGAATTGGGGGATGACGCGATGGAAGCTGGTGCCATCATAATAGCCTTGACCCGCCAGGAAGACGAAATTGTTGACGGTGATGGGCGTGAGCTGCTCATAGAGATCGACATAGATGGCGCCGGCGCTGGTACAGATAATGGCGCGATAATCGCTGGCGGCGTCGATGACTTGTTCTGCCTGCTCAAATTGCATCATGCGCAAGGCAGTTGGCTCGGCAGTGTCACAGAGTTCTTGTGGCGTCTGCGCGTCTTGAGCGATGACCTGGGGCAACAAGCTAGCGAATAATGTTAGCGTGATCAGGGCGCGTATCCATTTCAGCTTCATCATGTTCGTCCTTATATCTGGGGGCGGGTATTTCGGCACATTGTGCCTGAGATGCTGGCGCTTGCCTAGTCGGGATGTGTCTGCGAGATTGCATTGGGGCTATGGTTTTGGCGGGGCGCGGCTGCTACAATTTAGTCGGCAGCGATGATAGTGAAACGGAACATGGTGATGGCAGCGAGCGATTTCCCCGGATTCCAGCCCGAGACGCAAGTTTTCCTGCGCGATTTGCGAGAGAATAATGAACGAGAATGGTTCGCCGCCAACAAAGCGCGTTACGAGGATGTGGTCAAGGCGCCGGCGCTGGCTTGGGTCGCGGCGATGGGCTCGCGGCTCAAGGATTTGGATGCCGATGTGGTGGTGGATTTGCGCACAAATGGCAGCGGCAACTTGATGCGGATGGCGCGAGATACCCGCTTCAGCAAGGACAAATCACCATATAAGACCAATATCGCCATGATGTGGTGGCATGGCAGCGGCAAGAAAATGCAGCATCCGGCATTTGGCATGCAGGTCACGCCCGATGATGCTGGCTTGATGGTCGGCATGTTTCACTTTGCCAAGCCAATGCTGGCGGCTTATCGACAGGCGGTTGTGGATGATGCCCTGGGCGAGGCGCTGCTGGAAACCGTTGAAGCGGTGAGTGTCGCGGGTTATTCGCTGCGGGGTCTGCATTACAAGCAGGCGCCGCGCGGCTATGACAAGGTGCATCCCCGCGTCGATTGGTTGAAGTACAATGCCCTTTATGCCTCGGTGGAGAGTATTCCTTGGGCGACCATCGCATCAACGCAATTGATCGAAGAATGCAGCCAGCATTTTGCGCGGATGGCGCCAGTGCTGAAATGGTTGGCGGCGGTGCAAGCGCGCTTTGGCGGCGTCTAGCGAATTTCGGCTTGGGCGGCGGATTCGACTATAATTTCAGCGCTTATTCGCTTATACTATTTGTAACATTGCCAGGAATGGTCAAAACCGAGGGTATCGCCGAGCCCCGAGCCGGATTTCTCCAGGACCTTCCCATTGCGTTGGGGAGGCGTATTTCAAGGCTTCAATATGTTAGATAATGATGGCAAAGTTTTAAGAGTAGGTTAAACTGAGTGCTTGTATTTTCATCCGGCTATTGCCAGTGGAGAATTTGATTTGACACATCGTGCGCTGCGAATCATGTTTGTTTTATTGTCCCTGTTGTCGGTCGGCCTTGTTTTCCCGCAGGACGAGGCGGGGGTCACGCTTGATATCATCGGCATCGACTCGACCGATTTGTCCCAGGTCGCCATCCATACCAGCGTGCTGGATACCAGCGGGCAGCTGGTATCGGGCTTGGGTGTGGAGCATTTTTCGATAGGTGGTGACTTGGCTAGCTTCGCGCAGGTGACGAAGGTAGAAAATGTCAGTGATGACGATTTGGCTTTCGCCAGCGTACTGGTGATCGATACCAGCAGCAGCATGGCGGAGGACCCAATCTGGAAAGCCCAAGCGGCCGCCCGTGATTACATCATGGCTTTGGAAGATGATGACCCGGTTGCTCTGCTTATTTTCAACAATGATGTGCAAACGGTTGTCGATTACAGCACTAACCGCAGCATGCTCTTAGAGGCGGTCGATAACCTGGCTTATGGTGGCAGGACCGCTTTGTATGACGCCACCCTGCGCGGCATCGAAGTCGCTACTAAAGCGCCTCTGCCGCGTAAAGCGGTGATCATCCTCAGCGATGGCGGCGAATATGGCAATGTCAGCCAGTATGATCGCGAAGAAAGCATCCGCGCCGCGACCATCCATGGCGTGCCGGTTTATTCCATCGGTTTGGGCTGGCATATTGATCGGCGTTTCTTGGAGGCGATCTCTGCGGAATCGAATGCGCAATTCTACAACTCACCTACCCCGGAGGAATTGGGAGATATTTATAGCCATCTCGCTTATCTCTTCCGCAGCCAATACATTGTCACCATCAGCGCCGATGTGCCTGGCGATGGCAAGCGTTACGACTTCACGCTGAATGTTCGCACGGACGATGGCGAGACAGCTGCGGGAAGTGCCACCTTGCGCGCGCCGATTCCCGTGCCGCTGCTATTTTTGCCGGATGATCTGTTCATCGAAGCATTGAGAGAAGACACCGAAATCCAAGTGCAGATTGAAGCTGACCAGGATATTGACAGCATCGAATACGCTTTGGATGGCGAAGTGGTTTCCACCGAAGAGAGCTATACGATTGAACCAGTGCGGAACTTGCCGGGCGAACACCAGCTCGATATCACCGTCAGCGATGTTGAAGGAGATGTGGGCAGGTTACGGGCAGACTTCGAGATTGCCGCGTTGCCGCCGACGGTCTCCGATGATTTTGAGACGGTCAGCGGGGAAGCCATCGGCGAAGTTGAAGCTATATCGGTGGAGGCTGGTGGGCAAACCGAGATCACCCAGGTGGAATTCATCATCGATGGAGAAGTGGTCAAGACCGATAGCGAAGCGCCTTACAACTTTGAGTTGGATCCCTTCGCCCTATTGCCAGAGCAGCATCGCTTGAGCATCCGCGTGTCTAACATCGGTGGCGAGACTACCACAGTGGAGGAGATCTTTGAGATAGAGGCGCTGCCGCCGCGGATTGAGATTGTGGGCTCCCCCGAAGAGACCCTAGTCAGCGATAGGCTCAGCTTCAGCGTCGAGGTCGCGGGACAATCGCCGATCGTCAGCTTGACCAGCGAACCCGATATCAGCAGGCTGGTTGATGGGGATACTTTGGAATTCGATATGGCTGCCGTTGACCTGCCGCCGGGCAGCAACAGCATCACCGTCCGCGCGGTTGATGCGGCTGGTATGGAGGCTAGCGAGACCATCGAATTTGAGGTGGTGCCTTTGCCGCCTATGGTTGAGCTGCGTGGGCTCGAGATCGACGCCCTGATTGATGGTCCGCAGGAAATAGTTATCGAGGCGGGCGGGCAGACTGATATCACCCAGGTGGAATTCGTCATCGATGAGGAAGTTGTCAAGACCGATAGCGAAGCGCCTTATGACTTTGAGTTGGATCCATTAGCACTATCACCAGGGCAACATAGCTTGAGCATCCGCGTGTCTAATACCGGTGGCGAAACTACCACGGTGGAGCAAAGCTTTGAGGTGGAGACACTGCCACCGCAGATTGAGATTGCCGGCTTGCCGGAAGAGACCGTAGTCAGCGATAGGCTCAGCTTCAGCGTCGAGGTCGCGGGACAATCGCCGATTGTCAGCTTGAGCAGCGACCCTGATATCGGCAGGTTAGTCGATGGGGACACTTTGGAATTCGATCTGGCTGTGGTGGACCTGCCGCCGGGCAGCAACAGCATCGCCATCCGCGCGGTGGATGAAGCCCGCATGGAAACCAATGAGACCATCGAATTTGAAGTGGCGCCTTTGCCGCCGACTGTTGAGCTGAGTGGTTTGGTCAGCGATGCCCTGATTGATGGTCCGCTAGAAGTCGCTGTCGAGGCTGGCGGGCAGACTGATATCACCCAGGTGGAATTCATCATCGATGGGGAAGTTGTCAAGACCGATAGCGAAGCGCCATATGACTTTGAGTTGGATCCCTTCGCCCTATCGCCAGAGCGGCACAGCTTGAGCATCCGCGTGACCAATGCTGGCGGGGAAACCACCACGGTGGAGCAAAGCTTTGAGGTGGAGGCGCTGCCCCCGCGGACCGAGATTGTGGGCTTGCCGGAAGAGACTGTGGTCAGCGATAGGCTCAGCTTCAGCGTCAATGTCGCGGGACAATCGCCGATTGTCAGCTTGAGCAGCGACCCCGATATCGGCACGCTGGTCGATGAGGATACTTTGGAATTCGATCTGGCTGCAGTTGATCTGCCGCCGGGCAGCAACAGCATCACCATCCGCGCGGTTGATGAAGCCGGCATGGAAACCAGCGAGACGATTGAGTTTGAAGTGGCGCCTTTGCCGCCCACTGTTGAGTTGAGCGGTTTGGTCAGCGATGCCCTGATTGCGGGTCCGCAAGAAGTTGTTATCGAGGCGGGCGGGCAGACTGAAATCAGCCGCATCGAAGTTGCTTACAATAATGACGCGCCTGAGCTGGTGGAAGGCGGGTCCTTCACCATTCCAGCCGAAGAATTGGGCGATGGCGAGCATGAAGCGCAGGTCACCGTCAGCAATGCAGCTGGGCAAAGTACCACACTCAGCTTGCCTTTCACTATTGATCTGTCGCTTGCTGCAACATTCACCGCAGTGCCGAGCGAGGTATCCACTGAAACAATGGCGACTGCTGTTCCGCTGACGGATACACCAGTGTCAACTGACACACCGACTGATACATCAGTTCCCACCGACACACCGACTGATAAGCCAATGCCAACTGACACACCAACTGACACACCATTACCAACGGATACACCGACTGACACACCAGTTCCCACCGACACGCCAACCGATACGCCGGTGCCGACCGACACACCGACTGACACACCGGTGCCGACTGACACACCAAATATCAGCGAGACCGTGGCTGTCGAATCGAGCCAGACCGCGGTGCAGCAGGAGGCCACCTTGACGGCGGAAAGCGTCACTGCCGAAGCTGAAGAGACAGAAGAGCCGACCGAATTGGTAGCGGTGGATACCGAGGTACCGACAGAAGAGGCTTTGCAGGACCCCACTGCGCAGCCAACCTTGACACCGGTGACCATGACCGAGGTCGATGATCCAAGCGCTGATGAGCCCGAGACCGCTGATAACACCGTGGCTATTGCGGCTGTGGCTGTGGGTTTGTTGTTGCTGTTGATTCTGTTCTTGGTCTCGCGCCGCCGAGGTCAGGCAGACGCAACCCCTGAGGGTTGATGAGCGTATAAGAGCTAGGGTATCAAACTGGGAGCGACTTATGAGAGAGTTTCTGACGCGGGTTCTGATCAATGCGATTGCCATTGCCGTGACGGCGATGATGATCCCAAATATCCATGTGCTCAACAACGACATCAGTACCTTGTTGGTCATCGGCTTGCTTTTTGGCTTGGTGAACTCCCTGTTGAAACCACTGTTGATGTTCTTGATGTTCCCGATGATCCTCTTTTCTCTCGGTTTGTTCATCTTCGTCATCAACGGCATGATGCTGCTGATTGTTGATTCGCTGGCGGGTGAGCGGCTGATCATCGAGGGCGGGATCTGGACTGCCATCATGGGCGGCTTGGTGATGGGCGCGGTTAGCATCGTGCTGGATTGGCTGTTTAAGCCTCGCGCGATCCGCAAAGGCGCTGATTAGAGCAGTTATCCTCCAACAAGCAATAAACACAAAAAATGGTCGTGGCGCGCTGTGGCATATTTGCCGTCAGCAGCCCGACCATTTCGCCTTTGTCGAGCGGCTGGTATAGTCATCCTGAGTATTGTTGGAGAGTGAATTCGGGATCGCGCCAGTGCGCCAAAGCAAGACGACTGTATGCTGGATCAGCAGTGCGCGTTACAGCTTGCCACTGGATGCCACCAACGCGCGCAAATGGCAGTTGATGGCGGGTTTGCGCGAGTATGATGTTCACGTCATCGGTTTCTCCAGCTCCCTGCGCCCCCGGCGTTTCCATCAACATGTCCACTTCTACCTGTTACCGCAACCGCCCACCTCGTTGCTGCGCTATGCCACTATTTTTGTCTTGGCACCGCTGTTATTGAGCTTCCTGGTCCTTCGTCAGCGGGGGAAAATCCTAGTGGCGCAAAGCCCATTCGAGGGGGCGATCGGCGCTGTCGTCAAGATTGCTCTGCGTTTTTTTGGTTGGCGGGCAAGTTTGATCATTGAGAATCACAATAATTTTGAAGAGGATGTTTTTTTACAGCGGGCGATCCCACTGCGGTTTTTGTATCGCGCTTTGATGTTGGCGGCAGCGCGATTCGCTTTTCGCCATGCCGATGCCTTGCGCGTGATTTCTTCTTCAACTGCGGAACGCGCGCGTCACTATGCTCCTGATTTGCCGCAAGTGCGCTTCATGACCTTTAGCGATACCGATGTATTCCAGTGCTTGGAACGGCGGCTGCCCGTGGGAGAGGCGCATGATATTGTCTACGCTGGCCTGCTGATCCCGCGGAAGGGGCTGCATCATCTGTTGAATGCCTTCGCTGCCTTGGATCATCCGCGGGCGCAATTGTGGTTGGTGGGCGGCGCGGAAAACGCCAGTTATGCCAGCGCTTTGGAGCAACAGGCGGAGCAACTTGGGATTCGCGAACGGGTGCATTTTGTCGGTGCTGTCAGCCAGCGCGAGTTGGCGGAGTATTTGGCGGCGGCGCGGGCGCTGGTTTTGCCATCGCTATCGGAAGGTTTGGGGCGGGTAGTGGTGGAAGCGATGTTGCTGGGAATGCCGGTCATCGGCAGTCGCGTTGGGGGCATCCCTGATATGATCGTGTCGGGGGAAACTGGCTGGCTAGTGGAAGCTGGCGACGAGAGCGAGTTGGCGGCGGCGCTGGCAGAGGTTTACCGGGCTGATGTCGCGGCGATGGGCGAGAAAGCTCGTGCCTTCGCGCAAGAGTTCTTCTCGCCGGAAAACTATGTCGCGGGGTATCAGCAATTGTTCGAGCTGGTGAGCGATAGCGCGCGCGAGGATGGCGCAGGCAAAACGGCGGGGTGATGACGACGGGCAATCCACTGATTAGCGAGAGCATCCCGAAGCTGATCCGGCGAATTGGCGTGCCGGTGGGCATCGGCGTGTTGTTTAACAATCTGTTTCAGGTGGTGGATACCTTCTTCGCCGGTGAATTGTCGAAGGAAGCGTTGGCGGCATTGGCGCTGTCTTTCCCAATTTATTTCATCATCATCGGTTTGAGCAGTGGCTTGGGCAGCGGCGCTTCAGCCTTGATCGGCAATGCTTTGGGCGCTGGGGATCGGGAAGAAGCCGCGCATTTCGCCGCGCAGGGTTTGACCTTGACGGCGCTGCTGAGCTTGGTGGTAGCCACTATCGGCATCGCCATTTCGCCAAGGTTATTTGAGATATTAGGCGCGGTTGGCGATGGTGTGCGCTTCAACATGAGCTATATCGAGCCGATCTTTCAGGGCGCGCTTTTTTTCAGTTTGGTGTTCATGTTTCACGCTGGCTTGTCGGCACAAGGGGAGACAGGACCTTTCCGCAATTTTTTGATCTTGGGATTTCTGCTCAATATTGTTTTAGATCCCTGGTTCATCTACGGCGGTTTTGGCTTGCCGGCGATGGGCATTGCCGGGGTCGGCATTGCCACCTCGCTGATTCAGGCGATCGGCGCCCTCTATCTCGGTTGGACCGCCAGCCGTTCGCCCTTGTTCCAATCGTTCAAAATGCGCATGCTGTTGCCGGATTCGCGACGGATCTGGGAAATCGTCAAGCAGGGGGCGCCACCAGCTTTGGACTTGAGCACGGTTTCGATTGGCGGCTTTGTGGTGACATATTTTGTCAGTCGCTTTGGCAGTGAGGCGGTGGCGGCTTATGGCATCGCCAGTCGTTTGGACGGGCTCATCTGGATCCCGCTGGTGGGCTTGGATGTGGCGACCCTGGTATTAGTGGCGCAGAACAACGGCGCCCGGCGTTATGACCGGATGTGGCAGACATTCAACACCGCTTTGCGTTATGGCTTCATCTTGATGACGGTGAGCGGGATTATCGTCTTCCTCTTCGCTTATGAGCTGATCGGCATTTTCACCGATGAACCCGCTATCATCGAAACTGGCGTGGTCTATATTCGCATCAGTGCCTTATCATTATGGTCGAAGCCCCTGGGGTTCATCGGTTTCGCGGCGCTGCGCGGGATCAAGCGACCGCTGCTGCCGATGGCGATCAGCATGACGCGCATGATCGTTTTGCCGGCGATCGTGCTGTACCTGTTGGTCATCTTGTTGGGCGCCGGGTTGTTGAGCATCTGGTGGACGATCATGTGGATCACGATAATCACGGGCTTGGCTGCCTGGTATGCCGTGCATCGGCTAATGCCGCGGAGTTAAAGATGGAGAATGCCGGCAAGCGGATCATCCGCTGTGTATCTTGTGAGGGTTTTGGCTGGTTCGAGGACGATTTCACCGGCGAGGCCGAGGATTGTGATTGGTGCGCGGGTTTGGGTTATGTCTATCGTGAAGCGGATGGACGGGACAGGCGCATCCCGCGTGCCGATTTCGCGGCGGTCGCTGAGGAGCTGGAAGCGCTGGAATTGCAAAGATTGCGCGAGCTGGGTTATCAAGGGGCGGCGCGCAAACCCTGGCAGCAGGAGATCCGCAAAGATACCCAGCTGGGGCGCGATCCCTATCAAGATGAGCAGTGAGAGACAGCCCGCGCTTGGACTGTCCCTCACTCCTCTGCATTCCCATTTAGACTCCCGGTTGCTCCTTGTCGTGATCATCCATGCGCAGCTCGTTTAGCAGGCGCGCGATTTCTACCAACAAGTCATCCAGCTGCGTCTCGGTGCGCCGGCTGACTTCGCCCAAGCGCCGGATGAGCTTGGCGGTCTCGTTGGGCGGGAAGCTGCGATAAGACCACCAATAGACTAGCACCACCACTGCCAGCACCAAGATCTGAAATACTTGTTCGAAATCCATCAGATTGCCTCTCCTTCTTTACTCGCTAATGGCTATGTCCAATTGTTGGGCGGGTGATCCCCCGAACATTGTGATCGTCATGGTCTAAATCTCCTTCGCCCAAAATTGCGGGTGCAGGTTGACAATCTCCATGGTGGCGGTGTTGCTCTTCGATGTTTTCCAGCGCAGCTTGAAAGTGTGCGGACCTGGGCTGAGCCCGGGGATGAGCATGACAAAGGACAAGGGTTTGTGCCGGTTGGTATCGAAGGACATGCTGACCGAGTGGCTGATGATGCCGCCATCGGGGACGAAATCCACATCATCGACCGCGACATTGAGGTTAACGCTGCCGCCGCTCTCCTTGCTCATTACGGTGCCAGTGAAGCCCAGCAGTACATCGCCGCCGTGAGTGGTCAAAGCGAGCGCTAGTTTTTCCGCATCGACATCGACGAAATCGTTGGAGGTGGTGGTCAAATTGCTTTGACCCCTGACGCTGGCGTTGGCGCTGCTATCCAGACGGTTTTTCAAATGCGTCTGATTGTCGCGCAGGTAGGTGTTGAGGTCGATCGATGTCAGCGGTTCGCTCGACCAGGTTTTTGGGGTGGTCCAAGCCATGAAAAGTCCTTTCGCTTTAGGCGGATAGTCGTCCTCAGCTTAGAACATATTTTCTAGTAGATGGCGACCATTTGGGCGCGCCTGCCGCTGGACCAGCAAGATCTTGGCAGAGGGAGGCTTTGCGAGAGGGTGTAGATTAAGCCATCTGTCAGTTAGGGAGGAAATTATCAGCGTGGGAATATGAATCCATCTATAATAATCTTAGTGTACCTCTTTGATATAGTGAAATAGCTATTGCAATGCGGATAGAATTGCTGCTGCTTCTTTCGTTACTGGCGACGATCGTCGTCATGATTGCTTGCAGCATGCCGCGCAGGCCGACCCCAGCGCTGCCAGGCACCTTCTTCCCGCCGATGAGTTTGACAAGTTATGATCCGCGTTTTGCCACCAGCATCAGCGCTGATGTGTCCATGCCTGCCACCATCTTGCCGGCGAGCGCGGAGCTGCGCGAGATCAACATTTCACCGCCGCGTTGTTACCAGACGATATCGCCACAAGTGACCTGCTTCGGCAAAGTTTTTAATAGCGCGCGGGAAATTATCGGCGATATTAGTTTGCGGGCGAGTTTCAAAACGGTTGATGGCGCTTTGCTGGGGGGGCAGATCTTCAGCCTGGAACAACGGCGGATCGCAGCAGGAGAGACAGCGCCCTATCGCATTCAAGTGCCGCATGCGCGCATGGAGACGGCTGCATTGGAGATTGAGCTGGTCAGCGCTCGTTCGCCGGCGCCGGCAAGCCTCGAATTGGCGTTGAAAGATGCCCGGGGGCAGTATCTGGCGGGGGAGAAGCGCTATCGTTTCCGGGCGACAATCGAGAACAACAGCGAGCGAGAGGCGGCTGATATTCGTCTGCTGGTCACGCTGGAAGATGAAGATGACGCTATTGTCGGATACCGGGTGGTCGATCTGGCGGCAGCCTTGCCCAGTGGCGCGGCGCGAGCGATCGACCTGTCATTGACGGTTTTGGAAGCGGGCGCGAATATCAGCCATCACGTCAGCTTGCAAGCCTCCCCTGCCCTTGAGAGCGCTGAGCGGCAACCCTGAACTGGCACCTGTTTTTTTTTCAGTCGAGCGAGGTCAGATAGGCTTCCAGGCGATCAAAGGTTTGGGTGACGCCAACTTCGACGCCCATTTCGACCACGGCATCGCGCTGTTCTTTGTTTTCGTAGCGGGTGATGCCATGCACGATGGTCTCTCCATTTTCTGCGATGAAGTCAATGATGTTCTGCGCTACGGGCATGCCTTCCAGCTCATTGCCATCGGCATCGACGAAGATATCCACATGAACGATCCGATTTGGTTCGTCGAGCTCCTGGTAGATCGCCTTGCCACAGGAGGTCATATCATCGGGACCCTCCATGCAATAGAACCACTGGCCCCCGATGCGGAAGTCCACTTCGCAGACGGGCAGGCTCCAACCATGGGGACCCCACCAGTTGCGCAGATGCTCGGGTTTGGACCACATCTCCCAGAGCTGCCGCGGGCTGGCTTGGTAGCGACGGCGAATTAAGATATCGGTGTCGTTGGGCAAACTGAATTCCAGTTTTGACGCCATGATGATTTCTCCTTCAAAAAGTGTTTTTCCAATTCATAAAACCACAAAATCAATGGTTTGCCAGCTCGATCTGGCCATTGGCGACTTGGTAGACCTGGGCGCGCGCCAGGAAATCCGCGTCAAAGATATCAAGTTCGGTGGTGGTCAGCAAGGTTTGAGCGACACCATCCAGCCGGTCGAGCAAAAAAGCGCGGCGTTTGCTATCCAGCTCCGCCACGACTTCGTCCAGCAGGAAGAGGGGGTATTCCCCGAGTTGATCGCGCATCCATTCCAGCTCGGCGAATTTTAGCGCCATCACGGCGGTACGGGCTTGACCCCGGCTACCGTACAAGCCGCAATCGCGCTCGTTGATGAAGAGGCGCAATTCGTCGCGATGGGGTCCAGCAACAGTGATGCCCCGGGCGATAGCTTCGCGGCGGCGGCTTAGCAATTGCTCCAGGAATTGCGGTTTGATCTCTTGGGGGGAGAGCTGGCGGTTGAGGTCCAAGCCGAGCAGATCAAAAGAGAGTTGTTTGTTATCGTTCGCGGCGGTTGGCAGGATGCTGGGCAGGTATTTGATGCTGAGCGATTCGCGCCCGCCGGTCAAGGCTTGGTGGGTATCGCGCGCTTTGACTTCGAGTTCGCGCAGAAAGCGTTGGCGCCCGGCGATGATGATGGCGCCGTTGCTCGCCAGTTGCTCGTCCCAATATTCCAGTTCGACGGCATGGGCGCGCTTGTCGGCGATGCGTTTGAGCAGGGCATTGCGTTGCGGCAGGATTTTTTCATATTCGTTGAGCGCTAGATAATAATCGAGATCGACTTGCGACAATGTGGTATCCATAAAGCGGCGACGATCGTTGGGCGAGCCTTCAACCAGGGACAGGTCCTGCGGCAGGAAGAGCACGACATTGAGCAAGCCGAGCACATCCATCACGCGCTTTTCCACATTGTTGAGCTTGACTGATTTTTTGAAGCGGGGCGAGCCGGATGTCAGATCCAACATCAAAGTGATATCGAGTTGGTGGAAGGCGCCTCCCTTGCTGCTCAACTCGGCGGAGATTCGGGCGAAGGGGATGGGCTCGCCTTCGGTGCGCCAGTGGATCAACTGTCGGTCGCTGGTGGTATAAGGCGAGTTGGAGGTTGCCAGGTAGTAGATGGCTTCCAGAGCGCTGGTTTTGCCTTGGGCATTGTCGCCATAGAGCAGGATGGGGCACCCGGCCGGCAGACTAAATTCCAGCCGCGCGTAGTTGCGAAAATTGGTCAGCGACAAATGGTCGATCTGCATGACTGATCGGATAAGCTGCAAGAATATAGCTGCTATTGTAATGGCGTTGGCCGGATGGCGACAGGCTGTTTAGGGAGATGAAGGAAAAAGCGGCGGGGATTTATGCCCCCAGCCAGCGCGGCAGATAGGCATCGTCGGCGATTTTTGCGCTGGTCCCGCTATCGAGCTGATGCACCCAGACCTCGGGCAATGCCAAGCGATTGCTGCTGCCGTCTTCATTGAGCAGGGGGAAACGCTGCATCACCAGGGCATCGCCAGCGCGATTCCAGCGAAAATACGAAGTGTTGTATCGAGGGTCGAAGGCGATCGGCGCCGGGTCAGCAGCAGTGGCGGATAGGCGCTGCAGATAAAGCTGGTGCCCGCTTGTCCAGCGTCCATCGGTATAGCGCCGCGCCAGCGCCACGGTATCGCCATCCGGGCTCCAGCGGGCTACCACATCATCGGTGGGATTTTGGGGATCGGTGAAGTTGCTGAATTCTTTGTTGGCGAGATCGGCAATGCGCAAGTAGGAGAAGAATTGTTCGCCACGGCGGATCAGGTCGGGGAAGATGATTTGTTGTCCATTGGGCGAGATGGTGCCCATGGTGCCATGCGAAGAGGGGATGAAGCGCAGTTGGACGTCATCATCGCCGCGCGGCTCGAATTGATAGAGCAGGATGCCGGGCTGGGTGGTATCGCCACTATAGAAGGCGATGGTATTACTGTCGTCGGACCAAACCGGGCTGTGACCCACGACCTGAGAATCGGCAATCAGTGGCACGGTGTCATAATTGCCGCTAGTCAAATCGACCAGCCAAATGCGTGATATGCCGTAGCTGAGGCCGCTGGCTTCCGCGCGTTGATAAGCCAGTTTGCTACCATCGGGGCTGAAGACGGGGGCGGTGCAATAGGCATCGAGGGCGACACAATCGACCAGCTCGGTCAAGCGCTGGCTGGGCAGGTCTAGCAAGCGCAGGGTAACGGTGCCGCTACCGCTGCGGTCGGCGAAAGCTAGCCAGCGACCATCGGCGCTGACATCAAAATCGTAGACACCGTGTTCGCTGGAGGTCAGTTGCTGCGGGTTGCTGGGATCTGCCAAGTTCGCCATCCAGACATTTTGTCGGGCGGCGGAAGCTGGATAGAGATAGGCGAGGCGCGCTGGTTGGCGGGCTGGGTCACCTAGGTAGGCTGCGATCGCCAAGCCCCCCAAACAGAGAATGACGATTAAGATAACAGCCAGATCCAGCTTGTCCAGTTTCATAAGCGATGCTCGCGCGTTAGGGATAAAGATAGGGTTGTTCTGGTTCGTCGATGGCTTCGATCGAGCTGGCGAAGACGATGGGCAGGAAATCGTCGCCGAAGTCGGCCGCTTGTAATTCTCCACTGACGCGCACCCAGGTGCCGGCCGTGAAATCGCTGGCGGCGTCAAAACGCACCGGCATACCGATAGGGAAGGCATCGGCAACGCAGCAGCTCATGGTGAAGCGGGAAATCATGAAACTGTCTTCGGCAAAGGTCGGCTCGCGATAGACGAAGCCGGTGACATCGACTGGCAGATCGTTGAAGCTGGCTGGGCTGTTGGCGCGGTCGAACTCGCGCAGCCAATCCAGGATATTGCGGTCGAGCGGGCTGCGGGTGAAGGCGGAGGCGCTGGCGACACCGACTGGGCTCAAGCTGATGCCGCCGTTTATCGCTTCGATGCCCAGGGAGCGCGAGGGGATCAAGATAGCCAGCAACAGGGGGAATGCCGCCACCAGCAACATATCCCAGGTGATCTGATAGTGATGGTGGTGATGGTCATCATCTTCTGGCTTGAGGCTGCTATAGAGATTGACCAAGCCCAGTAGGAAAAATATCGCCGCGCCCAGATAAGCCAGCCAGGCGAAACGCTGGTTGATATAGTTGTCCAGGTTGCCGGTGAGGATGAGCAACGCCAGGTAGATGCCCATACCCAGCAGAAGCAAAGATTTGATCCAGGCCGTCCAATCGACCTGCTGTTGTTTCGGTTCTTTATGATGATGATGGGTCGCTGTCATGATCTGTTTTCCTCGTTCCATCAATAGCCCAGGGCGAGATTGATCAGGACGCCGGCCAGCAAGTTCATGACAAAAGGCAGCAGGACCAGATAGAAGACGATTCGGCGGCGGAAGACCCCGGTGAACATCAGAGTGCTCTTGATATCGACCATGGGACCGAAGCTGAGAAAGCTGACGATGGCGCCGGTGGTGAAGGTATTGACAAAAGCCAGCGCCAGGAAACTATCGACAGTGGAACAGACGCTGAGGATAAAAGCGAGGATCTGCATAAAAAGCACGGACAGGATCGAGCCAGTGCCCAGCGCCAGCAAGCTCTCTTGTGGCACCAACGTTTGCATCAGCGCCGCCAGTGCCGAGCCGAGAATAAGAAAGCGCCCCATCTCGAAAAATTCGTCACCGGCGATGCGCAGCGCCTGCATCAATTTGCCGGCAAAGCTAAGCGGAGGATGATGGTGATGCGAATGGTCGTGTTCTGACGCGGCGAGCGAGAGCGGTTTGAGCACGGCGGTCGGTTTGGCGAAACTACCGATGACCATGCCAACGGAGACAGCGACCAGGATAGTGATAATGAAGCGGCCGATGAAGACGGGACCGATACCAAAAGCGATATAAGTGCTGGCAAAAACGATGGGATTCATAAAGGGCGCCGCCAGCAAGAAAGCCACCCCCATGGAGATGGGCAAGCCCTTGGTGAAGAGGCGCCGCGTGACCGGCACCACACCACATTCGCAGACGGGAAACGCCAAACCGAGGAAAGCGCCACCAAGCGCCGCTCCCAAGCGATTGCGCGGCATGAAGCGGAGGATATCATCCGGTTTGATGAAGGCTTCAATCAAGCCAGAAGTGATCGAGCCCAGCAACAGAAAAGGCACCGCTTCGACAAAGATGCCCAGGAAGCGGGTGGCGAAGACGCTCAAAATCAGCACGTAATCATTGCCGGAGCTGATGGCTTGATAGCCGGTGGCTGCCAGGAATAACACGGCGGCAACGGCGAAGCCAAGTGTTTTGAACAAGTTGCCTGTTTTGGCGGGCTGGTGACTGCTGAGTTCCATCTTCGCCTTTCTCTCATCTCTGTAAAATCACGATGCGCTACACCGGCGGGCGCAATCCAAATTTCATTGTAGCAGAATTTGGCGAAGAGGTCTGTTACGAGAAGGCTTTGGGCGGCAGGGCTATCGCACATGTGCCAATGTCGAAATTAAAAACTTACCACAGAGACACAGAGAAATCGCATTATAAAACGAGCGGCTAGCGCTTTGGGTTGGTTTGGCTGCTGGGGGAGTGGCAGCATTTCTCTGATGCGAATGAAACTCAATGCTGGTCGTCGTTTGATCTGCTGATGATGGCGCCGGTGATGACGCCGAGCATAGCGCCCAGGGGAATGCCGAAGGCGACATTGCCGATGCTAATGCCAAAAATAATGCCGAGGCTTAAGCCAATGATGATGCCGAGCACAAAGAGTGGATTGGGTTGTATTGGTCTCATGAGCTGCCGTTGTCGTTTTGCTTGCGCGCGCCAACCCGGTAAATCGTCTGATACTGTTCGAAGCCGGGTTTCAGCTTTCTTGGGGAGAGCGGCTCGGCTTCAAAGTGGTCTTTGATCAGTTCATAGGTCTTGGGGCTGACGATGATTTCGCCGGGTTCGGCATTTTCTTGCAGGAATTTGCAGGCATCGGGCGCTTCCCCCAAGGCGGCGAATTCGATACGCTGGCCCCCGCCCACCATGCCCAGAACGGAGGGACCGGTGTGAATGCCAATGCCGAAATGCAAGCGTTCATCGGCGCCGACCAGCTGTTGCAGGGCTTCGGTTTCCTGGCGGATCGCTTGAGCAGCCAGCACTGCGCGCAGGGCATGGTCTTCTTGTTGGTTGAATTGGGTATTCCATAGGGCGGTAACCGCATCGCCCAGGTATTGGTCCACGATACCATCGTGCAGGGTGACGGCATCGCTGGCGGCGCCCAGATAGCGATTGACGATGCGCATGAGATTTTCCGGTTCTAGGTATTGGCTGAAGGCGGTGAAGCCACGGACATCGGCGAACATGGCGGAGATGTCGCGTTCTGTAGGGCTGGTATCCAGCTCGCTGATTGAGCCGATATTTTCCAGCAGAGCTTCCGGCACAAAGGTGCCCAGGAGGCGGCGTTGTTCTTCTTGTTCTTTACGCTCGGTCAAGTCATCGATGACCAGGGCGACGCCTTGATGATAGCCGCGCAGAGGACTGGCGACCATTTGCCAATATTGCTGCCGGCCTTGATGTTCAAAGCGCTCCGCCCAAATTTGTTGCAGCTGTTCGCCACGCACGCGCTCGATAGAATCGTGGAAGTCTTGCGTCAGCTGTGGCAGGACAGCTTGCAATGGCTTGCCGACCAAGAACCCCTCGTTGACGCCAATGATCTCTTCAGCCGCTTCGTTACAGACGATGACGCAGTTGTCACCATCGATGGTGATGACGCCGGAGCTAATCGAAGCGAAGATATTGGACAGGCGCAGCTGCATCTCTTCAATCAAATTCAGCTGGGCGCGAATATCTTCAAACAGGCGGGCATTCTCGATGGCGGTGGCGGCTTGTTGGCCGAAGCTGGTGAGCAAGCCGAGTTCGTTCTCTTTGAAGAGGCCCGCCATCATGCGGCTATCGCAATAGGCGACGCCGATCACTTCATCGCGAGCTCGCAGCGGGACCGCCAGGATGCTGAGTAGGCCGAAGCCGACAATACTCTCGCTGGTGCTGATTTTGTCATCGGCGCTGGCATTCACCGTTAGCAAGGGCTGGCCGCTTTCCACCACCATATTGATGACCGACCAACTGACGATGCGTCCGCCGGCAGCGGTTTCTTCCGCGCTTAAGCCACGAGCGACTTTGAATTCCAGCTCGCCGCTGTCGCGGTTTTTCAGCACGATGTAGCCGCGTTCGGCCTGTGTCAATTGGATGACGATCTCCATCACCTGGTTGAGGACTTGGTCGGTTTCCTGCGCCGAATTGATGAGAGCAGTAGTTTCCGCCAGGCGTCGTAGTTGCTGCAATTGCATCTGGGTATCCACCAAGCCGAGGGAGAGCTTGTCGATGTTGGAACGCAGCGTCAACAAGCGGTCGCTGGAGTTGTCGGGCAAGTTGATGCCGCGGCGGCGCAATAGCTGCTGCTGTTGTTCCAGCAAGGTTTTGATTTCGTCGGTGCGCTGCTTCAAGCTTTTGAGCTGGTCTTGAATGGCGCTGAAGCCGCTTAAGCCGGTTTGTCCCATCATTGGCTTCGATAGACCTCGTAAGCTGGCAGCCCTTCTGAGAGCCCCTTGCCCAAGATAGGATCGCGAGGGCGAAACTCATAGGGGAGTTGGCTGTTACTGTTGCTGCGGATGTGATCGAGCGTGGGCTGCCCGATGGTGACGCTGCCGCGTTTGGCGTTTTCTTGCACGCGCTTGGCTGTGTTGATGCTGTTGCCGAGAGCGGTGAATTCCCGCCGCTGGAAGCTGCCCACGTTGCCCAGGGTGGCCAGGCCGGTGAAGATACCGATGATGTAATAATGAGGATCGGGGTCGATGCCCAATTCGCTGTAAAGTTGCAGAAAGCGATCGCGCATCAGCAGGCCGCATTCCAGCGCTTGCTGGGCGTGGTTCGGCTGAGGATTGAGCTGGGTATTGAAGAGCGCCATCACTTCGTTGCCCATGTATTTGTCGATGATGCCGCCGCATTCGTGGATACAGGCGGTGGCGATGGCTTGGTATTGATTGAGGATTTTGAGTTTTTCGCTGGCGGCGACAGCGGGCAATGTGATCCAGGGTCGGACATCAGCGAACAGGCAAGTGACTTCGCGCCGGATACCGCCCAGCTCGATATTGGCGATTTCGCTGATTTGCTCGACCATGCTCTCTGGCAGGATGCGCTTCATGGCATTGATGGTGGTCTCGTGTTCGTGTAAATGCGTGACATCTTCCATGACCAGGGCGACGCCGTGGGTGCTATCGTTGCTGTCTTTGAGTGGGGAGAGCGAAAGCACCAAAGCAACTTGGTCTCGTCCGGGCAGTTCCGCGTTCAATTCCCAAGTTTGATCGGTGTCTCGTTCTTTGACTTGCGCCAGATGATCGTCGAGTTGCAACGCGGCGTTGCTCATCACCTCTTGCAGCGAGTAGCTGATGGCGGCTTCTTGTTGGATATCGAGCAGCTCGCCAGCGGCACGGTTGAAGGTGTGGACAATATTGTTGGAGTCGATGGCGATGATGCCGCTGCCGACTGAGGAGAAGATGTTGTCCATCAATTCCTTGACCTGGGTGATCTCCGCCAGGATTTGCTCGGTGCGGCTGTACATGCGCGCATTGGCGATGGCGACGGCGGCGGTATTGGCGAAAGCCAGCAGCAGGTTCTTTTCCCGCTGGGTGAAGATACCGGCCACCAGGCGATTATCGACATAGACGACGCCGATGGTCTGCGCTTTGTATTGCAATGGCACACAGAGCACCGAGCGCAGGGTGAAGTTGATGACGCTTTGGTTTTCGGAAAGGCGTTCATCTTTGAAGGCATTATCGGCCAGCAGGGGTTCGCCGGAGGAGATGACTTCATTGACCACTGTCATGCTGATTTGCGGGCGGTCACCGGCTGACATGCCCCGCCCTAACAAGCCGCTCTCGCTGCTGATGCGGAATTCCAGTTCGCCGCTGTCCTCATTTTTGAGGATGACGTAGCCGCGTTCGGCTTGGGTCAGCACGATCACGAGTTCGATGGTTTCTTGCAGGACGGTATCGACATCGAGCGAGTTGGTGATGCGGGTGGACATCTGTGCCAGGGCACGCAGTTGCCGCAGCTCGGTTTGTTCTTCCAGCACGTTGTTTTCCAGGCGCTTGAAATCTTGCTTGAGCAAGTCGAGATTGTTGCTGATGGTGGGTGGCATCGCCAAGCGGCGACGGCGCAATTGCTCCTTTTGGGCTGCCAGCATCCTGTTGACTTGATCGATCAAGTCCTCGAGTTGGCGCAGCTCGGCGATCAGCGTGTTGGCGCTGTCCTGGGTTTCTGCCATGTTGTCAGTCGTCCTCGTTTCTATTGCTAGGAGTATACTGCAAAATGGCGGGGATTGCTGTCCCCGCTCACAGCAGGGCAATCGCATCAACCCTCAACTATGCCGGTAATTCGCTCAGAGCGCGTTGGGCGGCGCGGCGGCCGATCTCGACCGCGTAATTGGTGCCGCGATCCCAGGGATAGACTTGGGACATGCTCGCCCAATACAAGCCGGGTAGTGGTGTTTTGAGATCAGGGATTTTGTGGCTGTGGTTGAGTTCTGGCACGGGTTGGGCATAGGGCGCGCGCCAGACCCACCATTTGCGGACCCAATCGCGCTGGAAGGCGGGGTTGATCTTCTTCAGGGCGGGCAAAAAGCGCTCGACCAGTTCTGCTTCGCTGAGCTGAAAATATTCATGACTTGGCGGCACATAATCGCCACAATAGATGATATGGTCGCCGCCATAATGCTCGCGGGAGATGTAGTTGGTATGTTCGACCAGCGCCAAAAAGGGAAAGGCGGATTTGGCTTTGTCGGCGGTGGTGGCGGGCAGGTTGAGCCAATAAGTATCATCGGGCATGAGTGGCTGTTTAAGGGCGAAGACGACGCAGAGCCCACCGATGCTTTTGAGCGCCGCCGCTTGCTTGCCATAGGGCGTTTCGGCTAATCCCTCCGTCAAACGCAGCAGCAGGCTTGGTGATGTTGTGCAGAGCAGCCGATCGAAGCGTTGCAGCTCGCCGTCGATGCGCAAGGCGGGGGCCCCGTCTTCGAGGCAGATCTGGTCGACGGGGGCATTGAGTTGGATGGTCACGCCCTGGTCGCGCAATTGCCGCGCCAGCTCATCCAGAAAGGCTTGGAAGCCGCCGATATAGGTGCCGAGTTTGAGGGTGCGTTTGACGATGCGCGCCCACATGAAGGACATGGGCACTTGATCATATTGCTCGGCGAATTTGCCGATCAGCAATGGCTGGAAGAACTTCTCGTAGGCTTCCTGCCCCATCCAGCGGCGCATCCATTGGTCGGCGGTGACGCGCTCGAACGGCTGCCAGCGGGGGGAGAATTTGATCGCCATACCCGCCAGCCCCATGCGCAGGGTCGAGATGGGCGAGAGCGGCAGGAAGATAGCTGAGGGGGAGATCTCGCTGCGCACTGGTTTGCCATCGACCCAGTAACTGGTTTTGGGGCGCGGGAAGATGATCTGGTCGCGGGTCCCCATCTCTTCGGCTAGTTGGAGGATGTCGTGGTCGGTCTCGAACCAGTGATGGTAGAACTTCTCCAGCGTCCAGCTCCAGCGTTCGTCTTGGAAGCCGGCCGCCAAGCCACCGACGCGGTCAGCCGCTTCGAAGATGGTGACTTGATGCCCGGCGCGGGCGAAGTCCCAGGCGGCTGCCAAACCGGTTGCGCCGGCGCCGATGATGCCGATGTTCAGTTGAGGCATGGATCTCCTATAGCTCTCCGGATGCTAGCGGATAAAGATTATACCAGTCCCGAGTTGGTTTTGCGCGGTTAGGCATCAGCATAAGTATCTTCAGTCAGCCGCCAAGAGGCGCGTGGCTCAAAATCCAAGGAGCTGCGTTGCCCCGCCAGGTAGCGATAATGAGCGGCTGCCCCAATCATAGCGGCGTTGTCGGTGCAGAGATAGAGCGGCGGATAAGCCAGAGGCAGCTCGATTGCTTGGCGCAGTTTATGGCGGAGTAGCCGGTTGGCGCTGACGCCGCCGGCCAGATAGACGGCGTTGACGGCAAAATCCTGCGCCGCTCGGTAGGTGACGGCGACCAGGGCAGCGGTGATTGCCTCTTGAAAAGACGCAGCCACATCGCTGATGTTGATATCATCACGCAGAGTCGCTCGCTTCTCCGCCCCAGCCTGGCGTTGGCTGCGGTCAGCTGGCTGTATTGTCACGGCGCGCATGACGGCTGTTTTCAAGCCGCTGAAGCTGAAGTCGTAGGCACCAGCGGTCTTGGCGCGCGGGAAGCGATAAGCGCGGGCATCCCCATTATGGGCGGCGCGTTCGATGGCGGGTCCGCCGGGAAATGGCAAGCCGAGCAGACGCCCGACCTTGTCGAAGGCTTCGCCAGCCGCGTCATCGATGGTGCCGCCGATACGCTGATAACAGCCATGATCGCGCATGAGCACCAGCTCGCTATGCCCGCCGGAGGCAATCAACGCCAGGATGGGGAACGGAGCGGGTACGAAAGACGGCGCCAGCCACAGCGAATAGATATGCCCTTCCAGGTGGTTGATGCCCAGCAGCGGCAGGTCGGCCGCCAGCGCTAGCCCTTTGGCGAAATTGATGCCCACCAGCAGCGACCCCACCAAACCCGGACCTTGAGTGACGGCGATGGCGTCCAGGTCTCTGTATGCCAGGTCCGCTTGTTGCATCGCTTGCTGAGTGACGACACTGATGGCTTCGGCATGGGCGCGGGAGGCGACTTCGGGGAAGACCCCGCCATATTGGGCGTGCAGGTCGATTTGGGAGGCAACCACGTTAGACTTGATGCTGTTGCCGCCAGCGATGACAGCGGCGGCGGTTTCATCGCAGGATGTTTCGATGGCGAGGATCTTGGTCATGCTGGCGCTTTCCTTAGGATTTGTCGCTGGGGCAATTGTAGCATCAAATTGGGCGCTGGAGATGTATAATAGAGAGCAGCATAGAGGGAGAGGCGCGCGATGTACCAGACATTTCGGGTGAAGAATTTTCGCTGTTTCAAGGACTTGCGGATTGAGGATTTGGGGCGGGTGAATTTGATTGCAGGGCGGAATAACACGGGCAAGACGGCTCTGATGGAGGCGATGTATCTACTTGCCAAACCGTTGAGGCCAAAAGTCTTATCTGTCTTGCAAGGTCATCGCGGGATTGATGCCTCGAGAGGCGAGCGCCGGGAAACTTGGGAACTGTTTTTCAGTGGGATGGACACCCGCGCAGCTATCGAGATCTCTGGGACAGGATCACGCTCAACAGCGTTTGATCGCCAGCTAACTATTACTGAGATTCGTAATGACGGTGATACTGATTATGGGAAGCATGTCAACGAGTACTTCACGGAAGCAACTAGGTTTGGGTTGATCAATGCTACTAAAGTTACCCGGCACTTTACACTGTTTTTGCGATTCGCTGTTAGCAACTCCACTGAGAGCGAGGAGTTGCCGTTCTCACCGGTTTATCTTCCATCTAGTCCTGACATGCCGGTTTACGAAAATTTGTCTGCGGATCTCGGGACGCCTCACTTTATCCCGATCCAAGGTCGATTCGATAGCAAAAGCCTGGCAGATCGATTCAGCCGGCTTGAATTAGGTGAGGATTCCAAATCCGTGATCTGTCACCTTAAAAAGCTTGATCCGAGGCTAACAGATATACGTGTCCTTTCGCGCTCTGGTGAGCCTTCTATTTGGGGACAAGTGAACAATAAACTGTTTCCATTGAGACTTATGGGCGAGGGGGCAAATCGCTTTGCCAGCTTCATTTTGACCATGCTGGCGGAAGAACCGGATTATCTCTTCATCGACGAAATCGAGAACGGCATTCACTATTCCGTGCAAAAGGATTTGTGGAAAGCCATCAGCCAGGAGGCGCGGAAGTTAGGGATCCAGGTCTTCGCCACCACGCACAGCTTGGAGATGATCCGCGCGGCTTATGAAGCATTCAACGAAGACGGGAAGCTAGAGGAGTTTCGTTATCATCGGCTGGATCAGGATGCTGAGACTGGGGAGATTGAGGCGGTGACCTATAACGAACTCGATCTGAATGCGGTGGCGGCTTTCGAGTTTGACTTCGAGGTGCGTGGATGACACCGAGAATCCCAAAAGATAAATCACGCTTAATGTTAGTGGAAGGAAAAGACGATAAAGAGTTTTTCATCCAGCTGGCGATTAATTTAGGCGTGATAGATAATTGGCAGCTGCATATCGAAAAGTACGGGGGTAAAAACAAACTCGGCAATTTCTTGCGTGGTTTAATGAAACATCCCAATTTCGATCAAATTCACAAAATTGGGGTCGTTCGGGATGCAGATTACAGCGGAGGCGCATTTCAGAGTGTGCTGAGCCATATTGACTTTGCCAACCGGGAAAATAAGCCGCCACTACTTCCACAACCACGTCGGCATTTGCAAGAAGCAGAAGGAAACCCGTCTATGACTATTCTCTTGCTTCCTTCTGCTAATCGCGAAGGTATGCTGGAAGATCTCATTATGGATGTGTTGCAAAAAGATCCGGTTGCCGGCTGCGTTGATTCGTATTTTGATTGCCTAAGCGAAGTCGAAGCACCTGTGAAGGAGAGACTTTCCAAAGCACGTGTACGCGCTTTTGTCACCGGCAAAAATGTCAGTTCTAATTCAGATGGTGACGATTCCGACAGGCGGTACTTGTCAGACGTCTTTCACATGAGCTGGTGGCGAGATGAGTTCTGGAACCACGCCACCTTCGATGATGCCAAGCACTTCCTGCGCCAACTGCTGGCGGAATAGTGGAACGACAAACCAAGGCGACTTAATGATGTTAAGCTATAGACAATCAAGCGCGTGTTTCAAGGAGGCGATTTTATGAACTGGGTGAACGAGAGCATTCAAAAACGGCTGAGCTGGCTGCTGGCGGGGGGCGCTGGCGTTATCGTCTTCGCGGCTTTCACCGCTTGGGGCGGCATGCCGGCTGGAGCGCAGGCTGGTGCATTTTGGGCGCAGATTGGTTTGTTCTTCGTGGTGATTTGCATTTTCGTCGCACTGTTTTGGCATTTGCTGCTGCGTCCATTGGCGCCGAAGCTGCGTCAACCGGCGCTGGATAGCTTGTCGCTGCGGCAGCGGGGGACGCTGGTGCTCTTGCTGGGGAGCGGGAGCTGGGCGATTGTGATAGGCGCTTTTTGGGATGAGTTGTGGCATCGGGTCTATGGCATTCCCTTCGGCGAGGATTTTTTCTGGCGACCGCATCTGCTGATGTATTTTGGTTTTGCCAGCGCGATCGGGCTGGGCTTTTGGGGGCTGTATTATCTCAACCGCCATTTGCGAGGGAATTTCCAGCAGCGCTTCCGCTCCAACATCATCATCAGCCTGCTGATATTAAACGCCGCCTTCATGCTCTATGTCTTGCCAGCCGACCCCTTTTGGCATTGGACCTTTGGCGAAGACCTGACCGCCTGGAGCATACCGCATTTGATTCTGCTATTAAGTTTCTTGCTTACTTTGTTGCTGACTCTGTTCATCTACATCTCGGCGCGCCCACAGGGGGAATGGCGGACAGTCTTGCAGCTGCGGTCCCGCGATGGCTTGCCATTGTTGCTGTTGGCTGCCACGCTGTTGATTTGGCTGCAACTGATGCTGATCGATTGGGACGCGACTTTGATGGGCATCAAGCTGGAATGGCTGGGATTGTATCGCCCGGAATGGCTGTTGGGAGCCAATTTGCTGGCTTGCGTGACTTTGACGGGAGTGCTGGCGACGCGGCTCTTGCGTTGTGCCGGGGCGGCTACGGCGGCTGGTTTGTTGGCGTTGGCGCTGCGTTATGCCATGATCCAATTCTTTGATGCGGGCATGCTGCAATATGTGGCTTGGGTCGCGGCGCTCTTGCCCCTGCTCGCCATCGACCTGTGGACATTCTATTGCACTGTCTTGCGCGGGCGGGAGCCGGAATGGCGCGGGACTGCGCTGGCTGTCATCATCGGCATGGCGCTTAATCTGCCCTTGATCCGCGGATTCTATCAGCTCGATTCGGCTGATGATCTGGCTTATGCGGCGGCGATTGTGTTGACTGGGGTTGCCATGAGTTGGTTGGCGCATCAGGTCGCCGGCTGGATGCTGCGCCAGGATCGAGCAGAAGCGGTGGAAGCGGTCGAGCGGCAGGTGATCAAGCCGGCGGTCTCTTTTGGGATTGCTGGTGGGCTTGTGGTTTTCATCGTCTTTTTCGTGGTGACAGCTTCTCCGCCGGTGTGAGGGCTGTGGGGCTGAATCGCAGCGAGAGTTGTTTGAGGGTAGAAGCTCTTAGACATCAAAAGGATCTTCGGTTGACTCGATACCTGAATATCATAATGAATAATTTACACAAAAAACTTGACAACCTTTCTCTAAGCTGCTATGCTTAGTGTATTCTGTCTATAAAGAAAGGTTAAAGTAGATGAGCAATTGTAATCACTTCCCGTTCCTAACTTCCGAAAGAATCCTTGCATTCAAATCTGGGGTACAAAGCTACAATGAAGATAGTCGATTAATTCTGCGAGACCGGCAACATTTGTTGTCTCACACAAATAGCTGGCACCAAGCGATGGGCCAGCGACCTTGGGTCGTCGCTCACATCTCAGAAGCGTTGTCTTATGATGAAAACATAATAATGTGCCATGTAAATAACATGTGGGGGATACAGTTTGATCGCATACATTTTGCTCGCTTGTTCAAGATCCCTAATTTGATTGATACAAGTTATGTGAGCAAAATGCCACCTTTTCCAGAGCCAAAAGCATTCAGCAAAGCCAGAAATCAGCGTTCACAGTTGTCACTTTTTCCGTCGGATGTAGAAGGGATAAGAGTCATTTCTCCGTTATCTGATCTTAATCTCATCAATATAGGCTATTACATGCTAAAGGGTCGAGTCGTTGAACTTTATTTCGTCGACCAAGATGCCTCCTGTGTTAGAGCGATACACCCGCTAGGTCTGCTGGACGTGACTCACGATGTTTTGGACACAATCCCTGCACAACCACAACTAGATTTCGAACTCAAATACAGTAGCGACACCAAGGAGGCTGAATGAGCAACATAGTCAATCCTGAAATGCTCACATTGGCGCGTGAGATCCGGGGAATGACACAAACAGAGCTTGCAAAGAAGAGCGGTATTAGACAGGCGAAAATATCACGATATGAAGGAAACATTTCACAAGTAAATTCCGACCATCTTCGAGTGCTTGCTCGCTCTCTGGATTTTCCCGAAGAATTTTTCCTTCAAGTTGGTCAGAAATTCGGCGCAGAGTCAACTGAGATCTTCCATCGGCGGCGGTCCAATGTACCTGCCCGAGATCTTAAGCGCATAGATGGTTTGGTGAATCTACAACGGATCGGAAGCGCATGGTTGCTTCAGGCTTTTCAACAAGTCGATGCTTTTGAGATCCCAACATTCTCGACAGAAGATTTCGAGGACGTAAGTGAAATTGCTGGTGCAGTTCGGTCATTCTGGAAAATGCCCACTGGTCCCGTTAAAAATCTCATAACCTTGCTTGAAAAGGCTTCATGCCTTGTGTTCACTGCCGATTTCAAGGTTGACAAGATTGATGAAGTCACTCAATGGATACCGCCTTCACCACCTATAATACTTGTAAACAGCGCCGCTCCAGCAGATAGGGTTCGCTTCTCGTTGGCTCATGCGCTAGGTCATCTGGTTATGCATCGAAGCATACCTCCTTACAAAGAAATGGAAAAAGAGGCAGATCAATTCGCTGCTAACTTTCTCATGCCCGAGCATGACATCGTTGATGATTTCCAGCCAGTAACAATCCAACATATGCTCGAGCTCAAGCAAGTCTGGCGAGTGTCGATGCAGGCTTTGATTTACCGTGCGAAGGACTTGGGCATAATTACAGAGAGGCGCTTTACGTCTCTTTTTCAACAACTTAGTCGTTTAGGCTACCGAAAACAGGAACCATTTCCGATACCTCGGGAAGAGCCACAGCTTGTCAAGATTCTCTTGAATAAACACAAGAGCCAGTTGGGATATACAGACAAAGAGCTGGCACAACTACTTAGAATAAGAGTTGAAGACTTATATAGATGGTACTACTCGCACCCCAAATTGAGCATTAAGGAGGTCAAAAGATGACAAAACTACAAAACCCTGGTCAGAAACCTCATAAACCAGGAGAGTATGTAGAACGGGGTCCTCGTGGTGGCAAAGTACCTAAAGCACGGATTGTTACCATTGAGCCGGGAGATTCGCCATTGCCACCGACGCAAAAACCAAAGCGTAAATGGGAACGTATCGGTCCGCGGAAACCCTAGACCGGTCGAAACATTGCAATGATAGTGCGAGATTCGTTTCCCGCACTTTGTATTCCTCTGTCCCATAGCAACTTCTACACCCCCTCCCGCGCCGCCCGAAAAACTGATTTGACCGCTTCTTTATCGCGCGCGAAGAGCAGACCCGCCGAGACTTCAAACGCCAGTTCATCCGGCAGGGCTTTGACCTCGAAGGGGCGGGTTTCCGCTTGATCCAGGCGATTGAGGGCGAAGCGCTCCCATTGCGCCAATTCCTCCAGCAGCGCTTTGCTCGCGGCTTCTGGCTCGGATTGCGGCGGTTCCATGCCGACGGCGACATCGCCCCAAGGCACTGGCGGCAGCTGAAAATATTGGGCGCGGAGTTCGTTGATGCTCAGCAGCGGATAAGCCGCGCGGATCTCCGCCAGGCGGGCTTGAGTATCGGTGGGGCGGATATCATCGTAAGCGGCGACCAGGTTCGCGCCGTAAAAGGGCAGCAGCTCCTGGCTGATTTTTTGGGCGATGCGCACCAGTTTGGGATAAAGCGTGCGTTCGATGAATTGGCGCTCGGCGACTTTGGCATTGGCTTCGGTGGCGTTCTCGCTAATTAAGCCGACGGGTATGCCGAAGATATTGAGGATTTCATCGCGCTGTGCCACCCTGCCCTGCAGAAAATCGAGGTCGCTGTGGCTCAAGCCGATGTGCTGCCATTCGACTGTGCCGCCGCGCAGGAAAGCTGTCTTGCGTTGTCCCCCACCATGTTGGTTGCACCATTCGCGTTTGAGGCGTTGAAAGTCGGTATCGGTCATGAAGTCGCGGACATTGACGATGCCGGCTGGCACGCCTTTGTCTTGCCCGAAGGTATCACGATTCCAGTCCGCCATGTGGCGATCGCTGAGTATGGCGCATTGGGCGGCGGCGATGGGCGAGAGACCGTAGAAATCGTTGCCGGGGTGCCAGCGGCGGAAATGGATGACTTCGAGGGCATCGAGCGGGATGTATTTGCCATCGATCTGGTAGAGATAGCCGGCTAGCACTCGGGTCTCATCTGGCACGATCGAAACGCGGTCGGGGCGCAGCACCCAGATTTCCCGCGGTTGTCCAGCCGCATCGCCAGCCAAGAACCAATAGGCGTTGCCATGCAATTCCAGCGAGCCCAAGGTCTGCTCGAAGAGTTCGAATTGGCTGGTCAGGGGATTTGGCTTCGCCAGCAGCTGCTCGACTGGGTGATTGGAAATGCCGATGCGCCGCTCGCCGGCCAGCCGAAAGATATTGAGCGGCACCAAAGCGCCAGCCTCGGCGATGCGATTGATGGCGATATAAACCCAGGGGGATTGCTCATAAACACGGGCGCTGTGGATATCGATGGGCGGGCTGAGCCGATAGCGATTGTGGGTTGCGATGCTTTCGATATGAGGGGCGCGCCGACGCAGCCGCCCTCGACGGGAGGCAAAGAAATTGCCAAGCCAATTGAACATTGCGATTGCTCCTTCACCTGGTTTTCTAGCAGGCTAGCAGGGCATCGCGTTCAGTTGGCGACTGAATATTCGCGTGTTGATAATTGTGGACAAGGGCGTGGCTCTTCAGCTTCAACAGCCGAGGCCCAGTGCCCTGACGACATCGCTGATGACTGGCAGCTCGCACCAAAGGTTGAGCACATCGATGATGACCAAGGCGATGCCGGCGAAGCAGACCATAACCAAGACAAAGAAGACGAAGCAACCGAGAATGAGCCAGGGGGAGGTGCCGCCGCCTTCGTCGCGGACGGCGTAGGGATCGTAATCGTAGCCGGCGTATTGTTGGGGCGGCGGTGGCGTGGCATAACCGGTTGGTGGTTGCGCGTAGTAATCGGCGGGCGGGGCTTGCGGAAGAGCTTCGGCGTTAGCTGGAGCGTAAGGATCGACGGCTGCTGGAGCGGGTGCGGGCGGCGCGTCTTGCAAGCCATATTCGGTCGGCGGCGGCGTGTAGCTTGGCACGGGAGCTGGTGGGTCGACTGGCGGCAGTGGATCCGCTGGCGGCGGAGTCGGCTCGGCGGGCATGGCGGTGGCTTCCTGCAGTGGCTGGTGGATTTCCAATGCCAGGGTGACGGTTTCGCCCAAGCCGATCATATCGCCATTTTGCAGCGGGGTGATGCCAGAGATGCGTTTGCCATTGACAAAGGTGCCATTGGTCGAGCCGAGGTCTTCAATGGTCAAGCCATCGTCCGAGCGGGTCAGGCGCAGGTGATGGCGGCTGGTCTCGCGATCGTTGATGACGATATCGTTGCTGATATCGCGCCCCAGGGTGGTGACTTCTTGGTTGATTTCGAAGGTCTGGTTGGGTTGTGGACCTCGCCGTACCGCCAAGCGGAAGTTGTCGTTTTGCTGCATCATCTCCTCCTGCGCGCGTTGGAGTGTAGCCTAGGGAATCTCGCACAATATGATTTTTGCATTGTACCGTACTTTGGCGAAATTCAGAATGTCGCCCAGCGCTTTACCATTTATCGCTTCTCCTCCAGCTTAACAGCGCGGGGGGACTCAATCAAGCTGGCAGCCAGGTCCTCAGGAAAGCGGCGCCATCGACCCACTCACCCCGAACCGCCAGTTCCCAATGCAGGTGGGGGGCGCTGCTGCGGCCCGTGTTGCCGCTCAAGCCGATGATCTGCCCGGCGGCGATGCGCTGCCCGGCGCTCACGTGCAGCTCGGACAGATGGGCGTAGCCGCTGTAGATGCCCAAGCCGTGGTCGAGCAAGACATAGTTGCCGCGGATTTCCAGCCGCTGCGCCCAGACCACCTCCCCCGCCGCCATGGCGCGGACCGGCGTGCCGGTCGGGGCGCGCTGGTCCCAGCCAGTGTGTCGCGTTTCCCAGGTGTCGTTCAAGAGGCGGAAAGCGCCAAAAGGTGAGCTGAGCTCGCTGTCCAGGGGTAGCGTGAACCCGCTGGCATCCCAGAGTGGCTCGGGACGATAGGTCGCGGTGATCTCCCCCAGCAGGGCGAATTCCTCGCTCTCGATATCGGCGCTCGCCAGGTCAACGCGGTTGCCCGGCAGCTCGAAGCGCTGCAGGATGAAGTTCGCCGCTTCGATGCGCAGGTCACGCGAGAAGCTGACAGTCCCACTGTCTCGCTCTGCCAGCACCGTGAGCGGGTATGTGCCGGGGCGCAGGTTCATATCCGCCACTAACAGGGCGTACCAGGCATCGCCTTCGAGATAGAAGAAGGGTTGTTGCCCGCCGCGGAAGCCGAGAGTGGCGCTTTGGATAGCATCGCCGCTGAGGCGCAGCAAGCCCAATCCCCCCTGGGTGAGCGCGGGGAAGTAAAGCTCCAGCCGCAGGTCTCCCTCGAGGTGCAGCGATGATGGCTGGGGGCGCGGCGCTGGCTGGGGCTCCGGCAGACTTTGCGCCGAGAGGGTGATGGTCAGCAGGTTGATGAAAATGGCGAGCAGCAGTTGTGAGGTTCGCATGATTGGGATTGTCTCTCTGGGAGCTTATGATACGTGTGGAGGGGTCGCGGTGGAAGTGGGGATCGGTTATTTGTCCTTGTGCACCCGATCCCATTCATCGGCGAAGTATTCCAGGATGTAGTTGTGGGGGAACATGGCGCTGCCGCCGACTTTGCGCATCAGCCGGAGATCGACCATTTCTTGGAGAAAATGGTCATAGCGGCGTGGGGCTAAGCCTTTTCGTAGCAAGATAAATCGAATGGCACAGTGCTTGATCACGTTGTGCCAAAAGATGTAGAGTGTTAGCAAAATCCATGACAAAGAAATAACTGCATAAGGATCGGCTCCAGCTATTACAGCTAACGCTCCTAAAGCTCCTCCAGCTCCTAAAGCTAATTGAGCTGAACCTCTTAAAGCAACTTCAACTTCAGCTACTCCAGGTACGAAAGCACCTACAGACAATGCAACTTCTAAAACTCCTCCAGCTACGAAAACACCTGCAGCTACTCCAGCTAATACAGCTAGTCCTCCAGCTACTCCAGCTCCTAAAGCTAATACAGCACCTACAGCTCCTCCAGCTACTCCAACTAATATAGCTGAAACTACTCCAGCTAATATAGCTCCTCCAGCTACGAAAGCACCTACAGCTACTCCAGCTCCTACAACTAATACAGCTCCTGCAGTCAATACAGCTCCTCCAGCTACGAAAGCACCTACAGCTAATACAGCTAATACAGCTAATACAGCTAATACAGCTGCAAGAAAAATTGTGTCGCGAAGACCTTGATTAAATCCTGTGCGCTGATTGACAGCGCTTTTATCTATAAACGAATATATCAAAGGAATTAGAACATAAATTACAACGATAATGGGTACTAAAATAGAAGGCAACCAAGATTCTAGATCAGCAAACAATTCTCTGTCAAATAAAAAGTAAGGCATCCCCATTAATATGACAAATGCAACTATACCGACGGCTTTAAACATGATCTCTTCCAAGGAAAAATCCTCGCGCATCCTTTGAATAGCTGCCCTGATTGGAATAATTCTGGAGCTTAAATCAACTTTTTGCTGCCTGATGAATATGGCTAACGGGGGTAACTGAGTTTTAGGATCCCGTTTTCCAGCATCCAGCCAATCCCATTGAATCTCTTCCACATAGAATTGATCGCCTGTTGCACCCTGCCGCATCAGATTAGTGGCGATCCAGGCGAGGTATCGCGGAATGTGTTCTGGGTTGCGTTTGGTTGGTTGGCTGAGTATTTGATCCACGTATGGTCCAACGATTAGTTGCTGAATCCTTTGCTCCACCGATTCTACATCTGTCTTCTGTGGGAACTCACTTCCTTCCGGGTAAGCTTTGATGAGCATGTTAATAAAAAGAGGTTTCCTAATTCTCTCCAAAACGACTTCATGGCCTTCAAAAAGCTTGTTGGCAATATCGTTTGGGAGCTTGCCCCGCAAGGCAGATTCAACTTCAGCTTCTTCCAATTCTTGCAACTCGACAACGTTGTCGATATTAAGCCCCCTGCTTAGTTCTTCTTGATATTCTTTCGTCCGACTGCATATCACTACCCGCTGGTACTTTGAATTAATGAACTCGTTTATCTTATCGACAACTATCTGGCGGCGTTCTTTGTCCTTTACCTGGTCCAAATCATCGAAGAAAAAGATTAAATGATTATTAGTTATCCAATGCGCTCCACTTAGGTCGTATTGTCGCTTGAGTTCCGATTTCAACCAATCTTGCACCGAATTCGCAGCGCCCCATGAAGATAGATTCAAAACAACCGGGATACGCTTCTCATCATCCTCCTCGGCTTCATTCAGAAGTTTCTCTACCAGCTGCAATAATAGAATGGTCTTACCGCTTCCTGCGTCTCCATGTATCAAAAGTCTATGCGAAAAATCTTTGATGCTCTTCTCGAAAATCTCTTGGATACGATCCTGGGCATTGTCTATTATTTCAGGGTTTTCGTCAGCCTTCTGCCATTTGATCTTTGGGAGATCGGAGAAATGCGCGTCTTTAAGTGAGACGTTCTTGAAGCCTTTGATCCAACTCTCGCGGACGCTCTTAATGAGGGTCCCGCGATTTTCAGCTTCTCTGCGCTTGCGCCCTTCCTCACGCTTGCGGGGCAGAATCAATTTTTTTATGGGTTCAAACGGATTAATACGCTCTGGCAGAACGAGCGCCACTATCAATACGACAATGCCAGCGACAATTCCACCGATAATCGTAGTCAATAATGAACTTTGTTCAATGGAAGCAACAACTTGCAGAAAGCGTTCCATAAGCGCTCACACAGAAGGCTGATATTAGTTTGTTCGCAAGTAATAGTAATAGATCTGTAATATGCTTGTCAAGAAAGCAACCCCCTCTAAATCTCCCCCATAGCATGGAGGAGACTTGCTTCGCGTGTATCGAGCTGGCCGATCTGAGGGAGCTACAAAAACTCCCGAATTGTCACACAGCCTCCCCTCTCCAATGAGTTTGGGGAGGGGTCCGAGGCTGGGGTTAGATAAGGAGCTGGCTGACAGCGAGCGAGCCAATCTGCTATACTCCTGCGCAATATCCGCGAACGAGGAATGGAAATAGTGATGGCTGAAGAAAACAGACAGATTTTGAATTATCTGCGCCAGCGCACTGATGCGATGGTGGCGGATTTGCAACGCTTGATCGAGCTCGAATCGCCCACGCTCTCCAAGCCGGCGGTGGACAAATTGGGCGCGGCTTTGGCGGCCGAATTGCGCGCTTTAGGCGGCGATGTCGAGGTCATCCCTAAGCGAGAGGTCGGCGATGTCTTGCGGGCGCGTTGGAACCCGGGCGCGGGCGGTGTCGCCATCCTCAGCCATATGGACACGGTTTGGGACGTCGGCACGGTGGCGGGGCGTCCGACGCGCATCGAGGGCGATCGCATTTATGGCGTGGGCGCGATGGATATGAAAGGCGGCATTGTCATCGCGCTTTGGGCGCTGCGGGCTTTGCGGGAGCTGGGTCTGTTCCCACAGCAGCCGATCACCTATCTGCTCAATTCGGATGAAGAAACGGGCAGCCGGCATTCGAGCGGCGAGATTGAAGCCGAGGCGCTGTCGCATAATGTCGTCTTCGTGACCGAGCCGCCGCAAGATGGCAAATACAAGACCGCGCGCAAAGGCGTCAGCCAGTATGTCATCACTGCCAAAGGGCGAGCGGCGCATTCGGGAGCCGATCATGCCCGGGGCATCAACGCCATTGAAGAGATGGCGCACCAGATTCTGGCGGTGCAGGCACTGACCAATTACGAGATCGGCACCACCGCCAATGTCGGCGTCATCACTGGCGGCACGCGCGCCAATGTCGTGCCGGCCGAAGCCCAGATCACCATCAATGTGCGGGCGACCAGCCGCGTCAATCAAGAGGCGATTCACCAGCAGATGATGAGCTTGCAGCCGCGGCATCCCGAGGCGCAGCTAGTGATCGAAGGCGGTGTAGGTGTCCCGCCGATGGAACGGACGCCGGAGATCGCGGCGCTCTTCCAACAGGCGCAGGCGCTGGCGGCGGGGATGGGCATCAGTCTCGACGAAGGCAGCACGGGCGGCGGCTCGGATGGCAACAAGACGGCGGCTTTGGGAGTGCCGACGCTGGATGGCATGGGCATTGTCGGCGATGGCGGGCATGCGGTCAACGAATATGGCGAGATTTCTTCACTACCAGAGCGGGCGGCGATTATGGCAGCCATGCTGCGCGAGACACTTTAAGCGCAATTGAAGGAGCGAAGGAGAAAAGCATTATGACAGCGATCGCATTGGTGACTGGCGCCAATCGCGGCATTGGCAAGGAGGTCTGCTTGCAATTGGCGCGGCGGGGTTATCTGACGCTTTTGAGCGCGCGGGATTTGGGCAAAGCGGAAAAGGCTCGGCAGGAGCTCGGCATGGACAATATCGTCACCAGGCAGCTGGATGTCGGCGATCTGGCGAGCATGGAAAGTTTGCGCGACAGTGTTGAGCGGGACTACGGTCGCCTCGATGTTTTGATTAACAACGCCGCGATTCATTATGACAATTGGCAAAACGCGCTGAATGCCGATTTCACTGTTGTGCGCGAGGCAATGGCGACCAATCTTTACGGACCATGGCAGATGGCACAGCTCTTCACGCCCCTCTTGAAAAAGAGCGCTCATCCGCGCATTGTCAATGTCAGCAGCGGCGCCGGCGCGCTCTCGACGATGGCTGGGGGAACGCCGGCTTATGCGGTCAGCAAGGTCGGACTTAATGCCTTGACGCGCATGTTGGCGGCTGAATTAAAAGCCGATGCTGTGCTGGTCAATGCGATCTGCCCGGGCTGGGTGGCGACGGAAATGGGCGGTGCCGGTGGCAGACCCATCCCGGAAGGCGCGGCTGGTATTGTCTGGGCGGCGACTTTGGATGATACTGGTCCCACCGGTGGCTTCTTCCGCGATCAGCAGCCGCTGGAATGGTGATAGCCCGGGAGCTGACGAATGAAATATGCGCCTTTTGCCATCGAGAACTTCTTCCGCCAATACGAATTCAGCGCGCCTTACCCGATCAGCGCCTCCGATTGTGAAGCGCTGACGCTGGAGGAATTGCTGTCTTACGCGAGCCCAGAGCGGCGGCGACAATTTGAGACGCTCTGGCTCGGTTACACCGAAGCACAGGGGCACCCCGAATTGCGAGCCGCCATCGCCGGTCTGCATGAGGGGATCGCCGCTGATGATGTGATCGAGGTAGTGCCGGAAGAGGGCATCTTCCTAGCGATGAATAGCTTGCTGCAGGCGGGCGATCATGTGGTGGCAATTTATCCCAGTTTTCAATCGCTGTGGGAGATCGCGCGGGCGAGCGGTTGCGAGTTGTCATACTGGCAAGTGGAGCGGCGGGCTGGGGGCTGGCATTTTGATATCGCGGCGCTGGAGCGGCTGATTCGCCCCAACACGCGCATGTTGGTGATCAATTTTCCGCATAACCCCACCGGTTATCTGCCCAGCCGTGCGGATTTTGAGCGGATTGTCGCTTTGGCGCGAAAGCACAATTTGATCCTTTTCTCCGATGAGATCTATCGTTTCGTCGAGCATGACCCGGCCGAGCCTTTGCCATCGGCTTGCGAGTTATATGAGCAGGCGCTGGTCTTGGGTGGCTTGTCGAAATGTTTTGGCTTGCCCGGCTTGCGAGTGGGTTGGCTGATCTCGCGGGATGCCGGCATCCGGCATGAGCTGGAGGAGCTCAAGAGTTATGTCACCATCTGTGGCAGCGCGCCCAGCGAGATCCTGGCGTTGATCGCCCTGGAGAATTGGCGAGCATTGACCCAGCGCGCCATCGAGATCGTGGGAGACAACATCGCCCTCTGTCGGAAGTTCTTCGGGCGCTATAGTGATCTATTCTGGATCGCTTATCCGCAAGGGGGCACCATCGGCTTGGCGCAGCTGAAAAGCGATTTGCCCGTCGCCCAATTTGCCGAAGCTGCTGTGCGAGAGCAAGGTCTACTGGTCTTGCCCGGTAATATCATGCACTTCGAGGGCAATTATTTCCGCTTGGGCTTTGGACGGCGTAGCCTACCCCAGGCGCTAGAGCCGCTGGAGCAATTGATTCAGGATCACTTGCGGTAACTGGGGAAAGGCGGGGATTTTTGATTTGGAGACCGCTCTTTTAAGAGAATTTCAGAAGCACGATGTGCGGATCAGCATTGTTTCTCATGGTGGCCGGGATGAGTATGATTTTTTGCCGCGCTTATCCGGGATGAAGCTGCTCTGCAACTGGATGGGCTTGCCGCCGAAGGTCTATGCGCGCCGGCTCGGGTTGCGCATTATATTTTTCGTCGGCCTTGACAACTGCCGCGGCGGGCGGGGACCAACCCCCTCTAAATCTCCCCCATTTCATGCTGATGAGGCTTTTTTCCGTTGGGCTTAGGCTTGGCTGATCTGGGCGAGTCACAAAACTCCAGAATTCTCACATAGACTCCCCTATCCAATGAGTTTGGGGAGGGGTCCGGGGATGACTTAGACAAGGCGAGACTCGCGTCATCTACATTGGGCTTGCTAGGGACAAACATCCATGTTATGCTTGCCCTACTTGAGCGAAATCGATTTCGAGCAAGCGCGTTAAACTATTTTAGACAAGATCAATACATTTTATGCCGGTAACGATAGAAGACCTGTCCCACAAAGTAGGCGTTTCGCGCTCGACCGTTTCCAAGGCTTTGAACGACCGTGGCGATGTTTCCCCGCGGACAAAAGCGCGCGTCCTGCAAGCCGCCCAAGAGCTAGGTTATCAGCCTTCAGCGGCAGCGCGCAACCTGCGGCGGCAGCGCAGCGACAAGATTGGCTTTGTCCTCAATTATCCCATTCACCGGGTGTCTGACTTTCTGGCGGAATTGATCCCTAGTATGGCTTCTGGCGCGGAAGAAGCCGCTTACAACTTGATTTTGTATACCTCGATGGCGGGCAATGCCGAGCGCATCAAGAGCCTATGCCGCTCGCGCGAGGTGGATGGCATCATCGTCGCCTGGCCCCCCGAATTGCGCGAGACTGTCGCGCTCTCCCGCTTGATGACAGAAGAGCAAATGCCGCACATTGTCTTGCCGCGCCGCGTTCCCCATGCTGATGTCTCCTATGTGGCGGCTGATCATGTTCAGGGCGCCTGTTTGTTGACGGAGCATTTGATTGCCTTGGGGCATCGGCGGATTGCTTTCGAACGCCTGCCAGAAGTCTATGAGACCGACCAGGACCGACATGCGGGCTACCGACAAGCGCTGTGCATGGCTGGCATCCCTTACGATCCGGCGCTGGTGGTGGCTGCCGATACCGATGATGTGGATTACAAGCGCAGGTCCTTCGATACCTTCATGGCATTAGCAGACCCGCCCAGCGCTATCCTCTTCTTCACCGACCCGATCGCGATCCACGCTTTGTCGCTGAGCAGAGAATGTGGGATCCAGGTGCCGCAGCAATTATCGATCGCCGGCTACGATGGCATTCTCTCCTCCGGCTTGACCGACCCGGCGCTGACGACGGTGCGACAACCGGCTGCCGAGATGGGCAAGTTGGCGGTGGAGAGCCTGTTGGACTTGATCGGCAATGGATCTGGGGATCCGATTCAGCATAGCCTGCCAGTCAAGCTGCTGGCGCGCGGTTCGACCGGTCCCAACCCGAGAACCTGAACATGGTCGTTTTCCGCCGCTTTGCCAGGTTCGGTTTTTTGAAAAACGGATAGGAAGGGAGAGTTTCTTATGTCAATTGTTTCTCAAGAGCAAATCGAGCAATTTCAGCGTGAAGGGTTTTTTATTTTGGAATCAGTCATTCCCGAGCCGATCGTCGAGGCTTTGCGAGCGGAGTGCATGCGCATCATTGACATCTATGATAAGGAGATGGAAGCCAAGGGACTCACCAAGTTGCGCATCAACCACTACAAGAAGCGCTATTTCGTCGCCAACCGCAGCCCCGACAGCCCCATCATGACCGAGTTTCTGTTCAGTGAGCTGATGGCGGATATCTGCCGCGCCACGCTGGGCGATGAAGTCTATCTCTACAATGAGCAGTATGTGGTCAAAGCAGCCGATACCGAAACCAAGTTCGGCTGGCATCAAGATTCGGGTTATGTCGGGCATTATCATAGTCCCTTTTTGTCTTGCTGGTGCGCGCTGGATGATATGAGCCTGGAAAACGGCACGCTCTACGTCTTGCCCTACAGCCGCGATGGGCGACAGAATCTCGACGAGATAACCGACCACCCGGAAGAAGAGCACAGCAATGACAAAGTCGGCTATCGGGGCGATGACCCCGGCGACCCCGCCATCGTGCCCCAAGGCAGCATCGTGGTCTTCAGCAGCCGCACCTTCCATCGCAGTGGCGCCAATATGACTAACGAATATCGCCGCAGCTACCTGGCACAATATTCGACCGAGCCCATCATGACCAAAGATGGCAGCGAGGTTTTGGTGCGCGCCGAGCCGATGCTGAAAAACGGGCAGCGCGTGGGACCTGGGCTGGCTGATGCCGCGCTCTAGCCGAAGTGTTCCTGGCTGCCAGGTGCGAGGCAATCTGAGCGAGAGGACAAATGGATAAGGGGACTTAGCGCCTCAAATTTTGGGAAAGGTGGTAGCGCTTATCATGAGCGCGCCTTTTTGCAACGCGAGCAAGTGTAAAAACCAATCAGATTGAGGAGTTTGAAATGCGCAAGTTAATGATTGTCTTGTTGTTGCTGGGTCTGCTGGTTGGCGTCCCGGCATTCGCCCAGATGGAAGGCAGCTGCAATATCGAGCCGCCAGCCGATCCGGTTGAGATCAATTTCATCGGTTGGAGCTTCCCCATCGCTGATTTCATCGCTGGCGAGGTCGAGAATTGCGGTGAGGTCGATAATATCACAGTGAACCTCAACCTGCTCTCCTCCACCGATGTCTTGGAGCAGGTGCCGCTGGCTCTGTCGGCTGGCGGGGATTCCCCATACGAGATTTTGCACGCTTCCAACGGGCAGGTCGGCGGTTGGGGCGCGAATGGCTGGCTGATGCCGCTCAATGACCTGGTCGAGAAATATTGGGACGAATATGACCTGGGCGATATTCCCGAAGCCGTCTGGGATGGCGGACGTTATGGCGATATCGTCTATGGCATTCCCACCAGCGGCAATACGCTGCATTTGATCTATCGCAGCGATGTCCTGGAAGAGATGGGCATGGAGCCACCCACTACCTATCAGCAGATCCTCGAATTCTGCGATGCAGTCGGTTTGGATAACATGGATTGGGATTCGCCCTTCGCCATCGATCTCTCCCGCCCGCGTGGTTGGGAACTGGAATTCTTCATGGTCTTGGGCGCTTATGGCGGCAGCTACCTGGGCGAGGGCAACATGCCCGCTTTCCATGGTCCCGAGGGCTTGGCTGCTGTCGAGTTGATGCTGGAAGTCTATCATCGTTGCATGGGCGATGCCGCCACCATGATGAGCAACAATGGCATGGAAACCGGCTTGCAACAGGGCACCTTGCCGATGACCAAGCTCTGGGCGAGCCGCGCCGCCACCATGACCGCCGATAACACCGACCTGGTCGATGTGATCGCCTTTGCCCCAGCGCCCAGTGTCGAAGAAGGTGGTCCCCTGGCCAGCTCGATTTGGAGCGACTTCTACTTCATCCCGGCCACAGTCACCAGCGATCCAGATCTGATCTTCCAGGTCATCATGGAAGCGCTGGATGTCTCTTCACAGCAGGAAGCCGCCAAGATCGGCATCCCCGCGCGGGAATCCGCCGCTGGTTTCGGTGGTCCCTATCTGCCGGCTTCCAACGCCACCGCCGCTGGTGGTGTCGGCAATTATGCCAAGAACCCGGCTGTCAACATCGTTATCGCCAAGTTGAGCGATTTCCTGCCGCTGACGGCTACCGGGGAATTGAGCCCGCAAGAAGCGCTGGACGCCGCCGCCGAAGCCTATATTGAAGAAGCGACTGCCCAGGGCTATATCGAGAGCGAATAGCCACGCCATTCAGTATACTTGTTGGGGGGAGCGGGCGATCGCTCTCCCCCAGTTGCAGCACATAGGAGCTTGAAAATATGAAGCGCAGGGTCTTCCTCGTTTTCACCTCTCCCAGCATCTTGATCATGACTTTGCTGATGGCGGTGCCTTTGGCGATGGCGCTTTGGCTGAGCATGCACTTCATGACCTTCACCAATGTCTTGGAGCCGCAATGGGTGGGCTTGCGCAATTATGTTGATGTGCTGGCGGACGCGCAATTCTGGCAATCCTTTGAATTCACGCTGACTTATATCATCGTCGTCGTGCCTAGCTGGATCGTCATCGGCTTCATCATGGCGCTGCTGCTCGATCAACAGAGCGGGTTTTTGCGCGGCTTATACCTCTCCATCTATTTGTTGCCTTTTATCATCGTGCCGATCGTCGGCACCATCATGTTCCGCCAGTTATTTGAGCCATCTGGCATATTGCGCTGGCTGTATCAAGAAATATTTAATGAGCGCTTCCGCTATACCGAACAAACTGTCAAGGGCTTGGTGCTATTTCACGGCATCTGGTATGTGACGCCTTTCACGCTGGTGGTGTATTTCGCCGGTCTACAGACGCTGCCGCAGGACTTGCTGGAAGCCGCCAGCATCGATGGTGCCAGCCGCCTGCAGAAGATCCGCTATATTGTCATCCCTCATGTGCGCTCGCTGACGTTGTTCATCTTGCTCTTCAGCATCATGGATTCTTACCGCGTCTTCGATAGCGTTTACGTGCTGACCGAGCTGAACCCAATCTACAAGGCGCATACCGTCATGACTTATACCTTCCAAACTTCGATGCGTCTCCAGCGCCTGGGCAAGGCGAATGCCATGGCGGTGCTGACAGTGATCGGCATTATGGTGGTGCTGATTCCCAATCTTTATTACTCTTGGAAAGAACAGCTTGCGGAGCGTTAGCCTATGGACCGTGTGAACAGCCGCTGGGGCAGGATCCTCATTCAATTGATTCTGATTCTCTTCGCCATCTACAGCATTGTGCCCTTCCTTTGGACGACGTTGCAATCCATCAAGACCATTCGAGATGCTGGTTCTCGGGTTCCCAAACTTCTATTTTCGCCAACGTTTGAAAATTATGAGGATCTCTGGCTGCGTTCGACGCCGGAGAATCCCGAAACGATGGCATTTTTCTTGCTGCTGGCGCTGGTGCTGTTGGTTGGGCTTTTGCTCTTCGCGCATTATCTGCCCAGGCGCCGTCAACTGATTTATGCCCTGGTGGCTTTGGGATTCGCCGCGTTGCTTTGGGCGATTCCCCAATTGCTGGATACCGACCGTTTTTACGATTTCTTCATCAATACCTTGGTCGTGACGGCGGGCACAATTGTGATTTCCATCAGCATTGGCTGCCTGGCTGGTTATGCCCTGGCACGTTATGTCGGCTTGATGGGTGTGTTCTTGTTGCTGGCGGCTTTGGCTTTCCGCGCTTTGCCACGTTTCGCTTTCGTCCTGCCCTATTATTGGATTGGCAGCGCGCTGAACCTGCTCGATTCCCGCCTCTTGGTGATCATCACTTTGGTCGCCGTCAACCAGCCTTTCACAATCTGGATGCTGCGCAGCTTCTTCATGGAGGTGCCAAAAGACCTGGAAGAATCGGCGATGGTCGATGGTGCCAACCGCCTGACTTCATTCTTGCAGGTGATCGTGCCGGTGGCTTGGCCCGGAATTATCTCGACCGCGCTATTCACCTTGTTGCTGGCGTATAATGAATTTCTGCTTGTCCGCGTGCTGACACAGACCAATTGGACGCTGCCGGTGGCGATCTCGCGCTTCACCGGCGGGGAGGATCCGCGCCATCTGACCTTGGCAGCGGCGGCTTCGGTCTCCGCCACGATACCGATCATCGTGGTCATTTTGTTCTTCCAGAAGCAGCTGGTCAAAGGTTTGGCTGCGGGCGCGGTCAAAGGCTAGGGGCGCCAATTTTGGGGGACCTTGCCCCGCTCGCCCAGCATGATCGCAAGAAAAGCAAGTGGGGTAAGTATGATGGACCAGCAACAAGCGGGAAAAACAATCGGCAGCAATGCTTCTGAACCGACTGCTATCGCGAATGGCGCCGAGGTGATGCCGGGGGATTTTACCATCTCGCTGGCGGCAAAAGGCGGCAGTGATACTTTGTTATCACAACCTGGCACCCAGCGCCAGCAGCGGATGCGCGGTTATGACGAGACCTATGTCGATATTATCGATTACATCGTGCGCATCACCCATCGGATTTGGGAAGAGAAAGATATCGGTTATATCTACGATACTTACCGCCATAACTCACATGTTTACGATGATTATGGTTTGCAGTATGGGCGGGACAAGATCGTCGCCGATACGGTGCATACCATCAACGCTTTCCCCGATATTCGCTTGTTCGCCGATGAGATTATCTGGGCTGGCAACGATGAGATTGGCTTCCACACCTCGCACCGCACGGTGATCACCGGCAGCAACACTGGCTATAGCCGCTATGGTCCCCCGACTGGCAAGAAGGTCTTCCTGTGGTGCATCGCCAATTGTGTCTCCATTGAGAATGAAATCTTCGCTGAATGGGTGATTTATGATACCGCCAATCTTGTGCATCAGCTTGGTTTTGATCTGCGCGAGCTGGCGCGGGAATTCGGCAACCAGCTGGATGCGGGGGACCTTGACCAGGCGCGCTTTGGCGAGGCGGAGCGCCTGCCGGGGCAAGGCAAGCCGGAATATCTGCTGCCCAGCAATGCCAGCGGTTTTGATGTGGAGGAGTTCATCCGCCGCACCTATCACAATATCTGGAATCGCCGCAGTCCCCGCGAAGTGATGCTGGCTTATGATGCTTCCCTGCTCTTCCGCGGTTCCACCGGGCGCGTCTTCTATGGGCGCGGGGAATACCAATCTTTCATCCTCAGCATGATGGCGATGTTCCCCGATTTGATGCTGCAAATCGATGACATCTACTGGATGGGCAATGATGATGATGGCTATCTGGTATCGGTGCGCTGGAGCCTGGTTGGCACGCATCGGGGCACGGGCATCTATGGCGCGCCCAGTGGACGGCGGGTCAGCATGTGGGGCATCTCGCAGCAAGAGATCCAAGCTGGGCGCATCACCAAGGAATGGATGCTCTTCAATGAATTTGCCGTCATGCAGCAGATATTCCGTGATTAATGGCGCAATACAGGAGCGGCGCGGCAAGCATCGGCTAAGAAAAGGGGAAGCATGGCAGCCGGTATACATAACCGCAATAAGGAGCGGATTAAGCCGCTGCGGGAAGCCTTTTACGATATCGAAGCGCCGCGGCTTTTGCAGCAGTTGAAGCGCGTCATGGCGGCGGATTGCGAGATTCACCTGGCGCACCCTTTTGAAGATTTACATGGACCAGAGGAATTATTTCAAGAGGTCTACCAGCCGCTGTTGCAGGCGATCCCGGATTTGGAACGGCGGGATTTCATCGTGATGGCGGGGCATTCGCCCGGGCAATGGAGTGGGGATTGGGTTGGCTGTGGCGGGCATTATCTGGGCGTCATGGAAAGACCCTGGCTGGATATTCCGCCGACGCAACATTTGGTGGCGATGCGCTATCACGAGTTTTTTCGCTTTGTTGATGGTGTGGTTGTCGAAATGCAAGCGCTTTGGGATATCCCGTCGCTGATGATGCAAGCGGGTGCTTGGTCGCTTTCGCCGAGCCTGGCGCCCGACTGGTTTGTCATCCCGGGTCCGGCATCGAATGACGGGATCATCAGCGCGCCGCATGATGAAGAAAAAGCGGCCACCAGCGTCAAACTGGTGATGGATATGCTGATAGCGCTGCGCAATTCGCCACAGGGGGTCGAGGCGATGCAGCTTGATCGCTATTGGCATGCCAAAATGATGTGGTATGGACCAGCGGGCATCGGTTCGATGCGGCGCATTTCCGGCTTCCACAATTGGCACCAGAAACCCTTTCTCAAGGCGATGCCGGATCGCTTCGCTTTTTTGGAGAAGGGCGTCATGTTTGGTGATGGAGAATATGTGGGTTTCACGGCTTGGCCCGGCGGACAATCGACCTTAGTTGGCGATGGCTGGTTGGGCATTGCGCCAGGCGGGCAAGCGCTGACGCGGCGCAGTCTGGATTTTTGGCGTTGCGAAAATGGCATGATCCGCGAGAACTGGGTGCTGGTCGATCTGCTACATATCTACCAGCAGTTGGGCATTGATGTCTTCGAGCGGATGCGCGAGTTGACCGTGGCGCGACAGGCAAATCCGATACAGGTATAGGCGACCTGCCCCCAGTTTAGTTGATACAATTTATTGTGAGAGCGGGTTCTCTTGTGGTATAATGCGGTATACTGAAATGAATAGCTCGGCAGCGCAGGCAGCGCCGGCAATCATGACAGCATCCAATGGCAATGCAGTCAGCCAGACTGGCAGACAATGTTGTTCACGTAGAAAGAAGAGGCTGAGAATACATCATGGAAGCAGATTGGACGCAAACCATCGTCACTATCGTCAGCATATTAACCGTTACAGGTGGCTTGTTCAATTGGCTGCGCAACGATAACAAAAATATGCGCGCTGAGTTTCGAGGCGATATACAGCGGCTAGACAGTAATATGCAGCAGCTAAACGGTGATATCCAGCGGCTGGACAGTAACATCCAGCAGCAGCGCAATGATACGCAGCAACTGCGCAGCGACATGCAGCGGCTGGACAACAATATGCAGCAGCTAAACAGTGATATGCAACAACTGCGCAGCGATATGCAAGATGGCATGCAGCAGCAACACAATAATACGCAGCAACTGCGCAATGATATGCAAGATGGCATGCAGCGGCTGGACAGTAATATGCAAGATGGCATGCAGCGGCAGCACAATGATGCACAGCGCTTGGAGGACAAAGTAGATAGCGGCTTTAGCTCGCTTGACGATCGCCTTCGCGCTGTTGAAAGCGAACAATCGCGGGTAGTTGGCTTGCTGGAAGGGCTGGGTTTATCCGGTGTCTTGCCGGGCAGGGATAGCTAAAGTCCAGCGGAGCCTCCCGTCTCTGATAGCTTCCGTTTAAGGCATTCAGGCATTGCGCAAGCGCTCAGCTTCCAGCTCCACCACAGCTTCCCCATCAACATCGACACAGACATTCACCAGCGGGCGGTTCTCCCAGGCGGGCAGGATGCGTCCCCCGGTGGCGGGCCAGGTTTTGCCGCGGCTCAAGCCTTGCGTGCTGACGCGGAGGGGCCAGCGCCGTGTGGTGAACAGCGTTGGATCGAGCAGGTAGGCGATGGCGCTGGAATCGTGAACGAAGATGCCCTTGGCATCGTAATTGGATTCGAAGTAACGGCGATAATGCGGCAGGACGCGCGTAATGTGCTGGGACATGGGGTTGTTATGGGTCGCGTAATCGGCGATGTGTTCGGCTGTCATGTGCACGCGCAGGGTTACATCCAAGCCGACCATGGTCACCTGCCAATCGGCGCCGAAGACGAGATCGGCCGCTTCTGGATCGTTGCGGATATTGGCTTCCGCCGCTGGGCTGGCATTGCCCGGCACCAGCGCGTTGCCGCCCATCAGCACCACTTCATCAACCCAGTCGGCGATGCGTGGCTCCAGACGCAGAGCCAGCGCGATATTGGTTAGGGGTCCCACTGGCACCAGCGTGACCTCACCCGGCGCTGCTTTGACCTGTTCGACGATGAATTGCGCCGCTGTGATATCGATGGGGTTTCCAGCGGGATCGGGCAGGAAGATATCCCCTTGCCCATCGCTGCCATGCACGAATGGCACCGGTCCTTCAAAGGGTCCGGTGAGCATATTTTCCGCGCCATGCGCTACTGGGATATCGGGGCGCCCGGCGATCTCCAGCAGGCGTAGCGCGTTCTTGGTGGCTAGTTGAGTATGGACATTGCCGAAGATGGTGGTCAAGCCGATTAGATCCAGCTCTGGCGAACAAAGGGCAAAGAAGATTGCCATGGTGTCGTCGACGCCTGGGTCGGTATCGATGATGATTTTGCGCGGCATTGGTGAGCTCCTTACTTCTTGTTCGACAACGCAAACGGTGCTTTCACTGATTGGTAGAAAAGTTATAAATATTTCACTATATCAAACAACTGCGATCTGACAAGAGCCTTGGCTCTCTTTTGGTTGATGATATTAGATTGTGTTCGTTCTTCAGTAAGTCTAGGCTCTTTAGATTCTACCACTTCATTAGACAATTGGACGCTGCTAAACTCACCATCGGTGAGACCGGATATGTAGTATACGCTGAAAAGAGACCCAGAAAATGGAAAACACCTATACATCGAAAAATATCCAAAGATATCATGGCTGTGTTTATGCAAAGCGCTATATCTATGATGTGAGTAAGGAATTAACTTGCCCAGACGCTCCAACAGTTTTAGTTTTGGGAGAAGAGGGGTTAAAAGGATTATCTGACGAACAATTAGTAGAATACTTTGCATGCGCTATGACAATCTGGTACAGGAAGCCCTTAAATCTATTAAGTGGCATATATCGAGGTGATCCTGATTACTTCTTTGGATTGCTGAATTGCACACATCCAATCGTTGATGTTATAGGGAAGATAATTACAGGCAAAGATCGAGACACATTTAAGGACGGACTAGAGCATGTGTTTTGCAATTTCAAAACAAGCAAACATTTTGAACATTATGTGACTATGCTATCGCACCATGTAAGAAATGCCAGCGTACATCGGGCAACCACAAGAGATGGTATTAGAATCGATCATAATCAAAAAATGAAACCCGTACTATACCCAAGCACGGAATGCCCTGAGGAAATTGATAAGATTGCGAAAATCGAAAACAAGTCCGAATATAAAAAGGCTCTTTCCAAAAACTACTGCATTATTTTGTCTTACACATATACAGAAAAGACACTTGAGACCTTAGATAAGATAATTGAACAGCTATGGAAAGAGGGAAGATCCTGCGAATTTTGGGAGAATTTCTGCAGATTTATGACCAGTCCCGAAGATGGGAATTCGCCAGAAACAAACTCGGAATAATCTCCGGAGGCTCACTAGCAGTAGCTTGAGATCTTTCCACCCTGCTCGCTCATAAAAAGCCTTAGAGACTGCTCCATGATACCTACTATGAACCTACAATTGTGGTTCGGTTTATCGCGAAATGGGCCACCGCAAAAGGATATAAGGGCACCGCAAGACCGAAGGTGAAGAAACACAAGACAAACCACAAAACGATATGACCAACCTGCTCGCCAAGGCCGATTTGACATTCCAGTCTAGTGGTAGCATGCCCAAACTCATCCACTAGGAGTATCGAACCAATGATGAGTTTGGCAGATGCATAAGGGAAGAATAGCACCCCAATCCCAAGGTAACAATGGAGGTAATCGCCCAGATCACGACATGGCCGATTACCCGGACAACTGTCACATCCGAGCGCAACCTACCAATAGTCGCAGCCCAATCAGTGCCGTCTGTTTTGGGTTGAGCAATCTTTTGCTTTTGCATTTTTGCTCCTTTGGACATTCTAAATACAGAAGGCTATGAGTGGCTTTATCTGCATATAGAGCCGTGAATCGCAGCCTTGCTCGAAACACAGCTTTTTCATCCTCCGATGATTTTGACTTGCACTTGACGTTGGCGGGGACCATCAAATTCGTAGAGCAGGATGCTCTGCGAATGCCCCAGCAGCAGCTCCCCGCCTTCAATCACCAGTATCAGGCTATGACCAACCAAGGTCGCTTTGATATGCCCGGCGGCATCGGCTGGGGTGTCATACTGATGTTCGAAATCGACCCGCGTTGGCACCAGGCGTTTCAGATCCGCCACGATATCGGTTGGTGTGGCGGGGTCGAGCCCGGAGTTGATGGTGATGCCGGCGGTGGTATGCGGCACAACCAAGGCGCAGATACCCGCTGGCACCGCGCTCCCCTTCACTAGCTCCCGCACTTGTGCCGTGATATCCACCAGCGCATCGCCCGGTGGTGTTTTTATCTTGAGGAATTTCAGCATATGATCTTGATCCCTGTCGCGTCACGATCCAATAAGAATTGCAGCTCTGTGGCGGTGGGGACATTGCTGCCCGCGCCGAGTTTGCGCACGCTGGCCGCGCCCATCGCATTGCTGATTGTGCCACATTCTGCCAGAGAATACCCGTTCAAATCTGCCCAGATGAAAGCGGCGGCAAAAGCATCGCCAGCGCCGACTGTGTCACGCACATCGACGCTGAAGCCGGCACAAGGCAGATCCACAGCGTGCGCCAGGATATGGCAACCGGCGGCCGCCAGTTTCAGCACGATGGTCAGCGCTGGGTATTGTTGGCGCAGTCGCCGGCAGGCAGCGAGGGGGCGGCTGTCGCCAGTCTCGCCGCTGACAAAGGGGACTTCCGCTTCCGTCAGCAGCAGCAGATCTGTGCGCGTCAGGACTTCATTAACCCGCTCTTGTGGCAGCTGGCAGAAAAAGGGACCAACATCGAGATAGAGCCGGGAATCGGACTGCGCCAGCCACTCGAAGACGGCGGTCACCAAGCCATCCAGGCGTTCTTCCACCAGCGTGTATCCGGGGATGAAGATGGCATCGGCCGCAGCCAGCAAAGCACGGGCGCGCTCGCTGAGCTCGATGGGAGGACCGAGGCCGTAATTGCCCAGAAAGACGTGTTCTCCTTTGGCGGTGTCGGTGAGCGCCAGCACGGTAGTGCTGCTGCTGCCGGGCGGGATTAGCAGCGCGGAAGTATCGACAGTGGCGGCTTGGAGGATATCCAGCAGTAGTTTTCCCTGCAGATCGTCGCCCACCGTGCCCAGGGCGGAGACTTGCAGACCCAGCTGCCGGGCGGCCAGGATGGTGGTGCAGGCGCCACCCGCTTCAAAGCGAAATGTCTGCGCTGTTTGATGCTGGTCTGCCAGAACGGGCAGCCGCGCATCAAGCAGCAGATCCAGCACCAGGTCGCCGACTGTTACCAGGCGCTTAGCCATCAGCCGCGATCATGGCTGCCAAGCCGGCGGCGATCCCGCGGACATCGTAACTGTGGAAGACGGGGTCGCGCTCCAGCACAGCGATGTCTCCCGCGGGTATGGCAGCGAAGCCGGCAAAGGTACCGGCGATGGCACAGGCGATGGCGCCGATGGTATCGGCATCGCCGGAGAGATTGGCGGCTAGAATTGCCGTCTCTTTGGGATCGCCCGCTGCCATTGCCAGCAAGCCAAAAGCAGCGCCGACGGTCTCCGGCACATTCAGCGTGGCACCGACTTCATCATAGATGCGCCGCAGACGGGTTCTGCGATCTTGAGGTTTATTGGCGATGGCCAGCGCCTGCTCAATTTTGAAGGCGACTGAACAGCCGAACCAGCGCCTTCCATGTGACCGCCCGAGTTCTGCGCCATGCAAGCCAGCCTCGATCACAGCATCCAGCGAGGCGTCCTCTTCCATCGCCTTCGCCACGGCCGCCGCTACCGCCGCCGCGCCAGATACCGCCGGTGTGGTGAAATGGGTGGGCAGGCAGACGGTGACGGTGTCTGCGACTGCGCCTGGGAGATCGCCCCGGTGCAGCAAGCCGATGGGGGAGATGCGCATGGGCGCGCCGTTGGTATCGCCCCACAAGCCGGTCTGGCGGGGGTCTTCGCCGGCTTTGAGGGCATTAATGCCGCGACGGGTGCTGGGACCGACATAAGGCGAGGCATCGCCGCCGACGCGATCGTACCAGCTGATCAAGCCCTTCACGACCGCTTCGAGCGTCACCTCGCCGGCTGCGATGACTGCTTGGGCGATGGAGAAAGCTTGTTCGGAGTCGTCGGTGATACGGCCCGCGGGCAAGCCGGCATGGACGATGTGGTCGGCGGGGGCGTCTTGCCAGCTATCGAGCCAGCCGAAGCAGCGTTCGGTGTCATCGGGGTGGACTTGGGCTGGCATGGCGAAGGCATCGCCGAGTGCCTGTCCGTAGAGCCCGCCGAGGATTTTGTTGAGCATGTTGTTCATGGTTATACCAGTCCTAGCGCTGATATTCTCCCACCCCGTCGGTTTCCATATCTGCGAGGCAGTTTAAGGGGTCTATCATCCAAAAGAGCTTCGATACTATAGCCCTGAATCACTGGATAAGTTTCATAATCATCTGACCAAGTCGCTCGACTCCGTTGATTCTCGACAGTTCCCATTTGGTCTTTAAAACACACCAAAATGCCAGCTACGGCTTCCAGTCGTCGAACTGTTTCGCTTAATGCTTTGACAGAATCTGGAGTTACATTCCCTCCTTTGACCTGAACAATAGCGTATTTGTGATGAACTTTGCCTTTTCGGACTACATCTATTTCCATTACGCCGTCCACGCCGCCATCAGCCCCCTTATCTCCTGGAGTTTTATTTTGGTACATGCCGTTTGCACCGATTGCGCCGCAGACCCATTTTTCAAACTCAAATTTGTCCTGTGCAGCAAGTGTTCTTGCCGCTTCGATTGTTTCAGGCGTACCTATGATCTTTATATCATCTTTATTCAGATGTTGGAAATTACCAACGATGCGCTCTCGGACTAATTCAACCGAAAATGGCGCTATATCGATCCCAACCCATTTTCTACCAAGTTTCTCAGCAGCATGTGCAGTAGTACCACAACCACAAAATGGATCGAGCACCGTATCGCCAAGGCTACTAGATGCTTTGATAATTCGTTCCATCAATGCAATCGGTTTTTGCGTAGGGTATCCAAGAGACTCTTTCCCTCTCACTGCCTCGATATCATCCCACAAGTCTTGGATTTTTACTCCTTTACTTTTACTAAGATATTTCTTGTAACGAAACGGGGAATTCGGGCGAGCTTGGACTAACATTCCCTCTTGGTACATTTGTTTCATCCTAGACGGTTTGAATCGCCAAGACCTTGTAATGCCACGAAATTCGTAAGGTTGATTTCCGCCTGCATCGTTTGTACATGGAAACGTGGCATATCGTCCACGCTCATCTTCAAATTTGTATGTCTTTTTAAGATATTCATCTGAATACGGAAGGTATTGGATGTTATATTTGTGTCGAGACGATTTGCCATACCAGAAAATTGTGTCGTGCACACTTCCCATTTGATGTATAGCTAAGTTGTGCTTTTCTTGTTTCCGCTTCCACACTATCTCGTTTCTAAAATGATCTCGCTTGAAAATCACATCCAAAATCAATTTGAGGTAGTGGCTAGCAGTAGGATCGCAATGTAGAAAAATAGCTCCTGTTTCTTTCAAGACACGCTGCATAGCCGACAAGCGGATTGATAAATTGATTAAATACGCTGCGAGGCTAGCCTTTTTCCGCCCCCCCCCCCCCGTACATTTGTTCGGTTCCGAATGCCAATTCTACGATCGTAGCTAAGCGACGAGAAAACAGATTGTTGCGAAGTTCTTGCAACTGGAGGTCGTCATGGGGTTTCCATTGCCAAATGTCCTCAAAAGCCTCAACGGGTTTAAGGCTCTTGTCTTTGCCTTTGAAAGGCAGATTGTAATTGCTGTTGGAGTTAAATGGCGGGTCTAGGTAGATGAGATCGACCGATTCATCCGGCAGTTTATCCGGGTCATTCAGCACGTTCAGGCAGTCGTCAGCATATAGAATGCGGTTCATGTTATCTCCTTTGTTAGCGCTCAATTCATCACTCCGCCCGCATCAGCACGCGCCCGCCGATGACCAGCCAGACTGCCCCGCCAGCCAGCAACGCCAGCAGCAGCGCCAGCAGCGGCGCAAAGAAGAGCGACAGGAAGAGCGCCAGATAGATGCCTAGCGACAAGATGGTCACCAGCGCGCTCGCCGACCAGCGCTTTTGAATGCGGAAGATATCGTTGACGAATGGCAGGCTGATGAGGAAGAGGACGATGGATACCACGCCGATTAGCAAGCCGGCCGGCACTGCCGCTTCCGCACCACCAAAACCATTGGGCGCGGACAGGATAGCGCCGCTGGTCACCAAGCCGATGACCGCGAACATCATCAACAGCATATGCAGGATGCTGATGCGCTGGATCGCCCCCCAGAAGGCGGCGTCAAAGGTATCGCCGGAGGCCGTGCGCATTTCGCTGACTCGTTGGGAGATGCGCCGTTGCAGGGCATAGATCACCAATGCCAGCACGGTGGCGAAATAGGGGATCGATTGGGGTAGCTGGGCTGGGATCTCCAGCGAGCCGATGCGGATGCCCAGGGCATCGAAGAAGCCAAAGATGGAAGAGGCAATCATGGTGCCGGTTGGCGAGCCACCGCCGAGCGATGGCGTCACCAGGGCGATGAAACCGCGCCCATTGGTCATATCGCGCTGGAAGAGATTCAAGTAGCCCATGCTCATGTGGATGCCGCCCAAGCCAGCGAAGAAACCACTGATTAGCAGCGCCAGGTAGCGGATGCGCTTGACGTTGATGCCGACCGAGGCCGCTGCTTCCGGGTTCTCGCCGACCGCGCGCAGGTGCATGCCGATGGGCATCCTGTAGAGGAAGAATGATACGAAGAAAACAGCGATGAAGGCGATCCAAGTCATGACGCTTTGATTGTCGAAGACGCCGAAGATGAAGCCGCCGATGATAGGGATCTCCTGGATGAATTCTGGCAGCTGGATGAAGGGCATTTGCAAGCTCGCCAAGGTGCTGGTATTGCCGCGGTCGCCGGTCAATTCGAACATGATGGCGACGGTGGCGGAGGAGCCAAGGATATTGAGCGCGATGCCGGATAAGAACAGATCGCCCTTCAAATCCAGGTGGAAGAGCGCCAGGATAAAAGACAACAGCAAGGAGACGCATACTCCCAAGAGCAAGCCCAGCCAAGGTCCTACACTGGTGCCGGTTTCAGCGCCGAACCAATCTTGGGCATAAGCGCTGACCACCACGCCGGTGAACGCTGAGGAGAGCATCATGCCTTCCAAGCCAATATTGAGCACGCCAGCTTTCTCCGAGATGAGAGCGCCCAAGGACGGCAACAGGATCGGCGTGGTCACCCGTAAGATGGCCGCCAGGAAAACTGCGCTGAAAATCCCATCCACTACATTGTCAAACATCGCCACCCTCCGCAGCCAATTTGGCATGACCGGTTTCATCGATATCGGCGCGTTTCTGGCGCTGTTGGAAGAAGGTCACCAGCGCTTCCGCCGTGATTAGCAAGATGATGATCGCCTGGATCATGCGCACCACTTCGAAGCTGACATTGGCATCGCGCTCCATGAATTGGGCGCCCGCCCGCAGATAGGCATAGAGCAAGCCGGTGAAGGGCACCACCAGCACATTCAAACGCGCCAGCAAGGCGACCACCACCCCTTCAAAAGCCAGCGCGAAGGAGATGTTCAAAATCAACTGTCGGTGGATGCCGGTTGCCAGGTGCATGCCGGCCAAGCCAGCGACGATGCCGCTGATCGCCATCACCAGCATGATGGTGCGGCGGGAGTTGACACCGCCATAATCGGCGAATTTGAGGTTGGAGCCGATGATGCGGATCTCGTAGCCTAGGGGCGTGCGGCGGATCAAAAGCCAGGAGATGAAGATGACGATCACCAGGATGAAGACGGCGATGGTCACTTGGGTCTTGTCGACGATGACTGGCAGGATGGCATTGGCGGCAAACTTCTCCGAGGCGACATACCCGGCGGTTGGCGGCTTGAGCTGGAAGTTGAGCACCATCTCAAAAAAGCGGGTGGCGATGACGTTGAGCATCAGGGTCGAGACCAGCTCGTTGGCGCCGAGATAGGCTTTCAACGCGCCGGGTATCAAGCCGTAGATGAAGCCCGCCGTACCCGAAGCCAGAATAATGATCGGGATGAGCAAGATGCCTGGGATATGGGGGGAATTGAGGGCGATAATGCCGGAGACCAGGGCGCCGAAATAGAGCTGCCCCTCCGCGCCCAGGCTGAATTGTTGCGCGCGGAAGACGATGGCGAAGGACAGACCAAGCAAAATCAGCGTGATGGCATCTTGGATCCAGACGCCCCAGCGATTGACCCGCTCGATGGGTCCCAGCAGCAGCGCCTCGAAAGCCAGCTGCGATTGCTGCAGCGCTTCCGCCAGCACGGTGTCGGTCTCGAGTTCTTCGGGGCGGGCATAGAGCGTATAAACGCCAGCGGCTGGCAGGGTATAATTTTCGATGACGGCGTCTTTGATGCTGACGAGGTCGTCAAAAGTCTCTTCGACTTGCAGGTTTGTCGCCGATGTACTTGCCGCTAGCACGGCGCCAGAGGCATCGCGCAGCTCGACCAGCAAATCCACTTCCGAGCGTCGATTCTTGGCGTATGCCAGCAGGGAAACCTGATCGCCCTCGCCGCCGGCGAAAGTCCAGGCGATTTCACTGACGGGCTCGACCACGTTGGGTTTGTTGAAATCGCCACCGCGCCGCTGGTTGTATTCCAGATCGACATCGTCCCGCTCGATCGGCTCCGCTTCGGACAACACTTGGGCGCGGAATTCGCCCTGGGTGAAGCGGTCAGCCGCATCGAGATTGAAGATAAAGGTGACCAGGAAACCGAGCAGCAGCGCCACGATGACCGTCAGCAAGACGCGGATCGCTTGCCGTTTCAGCTCCACCACGAAGAGCAAAATACAGCCGCCCACCAGCACATTGACCAGGACGATATTTTCCCAGGTGGCGGTGGTGGTCATCTTTTCCAGCGATCCATCAAACATGGTGTTGGTGATGAAAAAGGTAAAAATAACGCCGGCGGCTAAGCCGATTAGAAGCGAGAGCCGGTTCTTCATCAATGTCATGCGAATTGCTCCATTTCTTCCGCGGGCTGGCGCTCTGCCCCCAGCATATAATATCCGATGCGCTCTTCGGTCAGGCTGTCATCGTTGGGGAAGATGCCGACGATCTCACCCTCGTACATCACCATGATACGGTCGGACAGTTTCATCACTTCTTGCAGGTCGGCTGAGATTAACAAAATCGCCAAGCCCCCCGTGCGTTGGTCGACCAATTCTTGATGGATGAACTCGATAGCGCCGATATCGACACCGCGGGTGGGCTGGGCGGCGATCAGCAGTTTGGGCGATGAAGACAGTTCGCGGGCGACGACTACTTTCTGCATATTGCCGCCGGAAAGCGCGTTGACCGGGATGCTGCCATTGGGGGCGATGATATTGAATTCGTTGATCAGCTGTTCGCCATTATCGGTGATGGATTTGATATTGAGCAAGCCATAGTTAGTGAAGGGCTGGCGATAATAACGATCGATGATGAGGTTGTCTTCGATGGAGGATGTCAGGGCGACGCCGTTGGTCAGGCGGTCTTCCGGGATATGCGCCACTTGATGTTCGCGCACTTGCCGTGGTCCCCGCCCCAGAATTTGCTGTTTATTCATGAAAGCTTCGCCAGTGGTAGGGGGGCGCAAACCGGTCAGCACTTCCGCCAGTTCGGTTTGCCCATTGCCTTCGACACCGGCGATGCCCAGGATCTCGTTTTGGTAGACATTGAAGCTGACTTGCTTGAGCAGCTGGTGGCCGCTGTCATCGGCGTAGGTCAGGTCATGGACTGCCAGCACTGACTCGCCGCGGGTCACTGGAGGGCGATCGACTTGCATAAAAACTTCGCGCCCGACCATCATACGCGCCAATTCGCGCTCGTCGGTTTGGGCGGTGTTGACTGTGCCGATGACCCGGGCATCGCGCATGACGGTGACGCGGTCGGAAATGGCGATGACCTCTTTCAGCTTGTGGGTGATGAAGATGACGGTCTTGCCAGCCTCAACCAAGTTGCGGATAGCGGCGAAGAGGTCTTGGGTTTCGCTGGGGGTGAGCACGGCGGTTGGTTCATCGAGAATGAGGATCTCGGCGCCGCGGTAGAGCGCTTTGAGGATCTCCACCCGTTGGCGCATGCCCACGGGGATATCTTCGATTTTGGATTCGGGATTGACGTGCAGACCATATTCTTGGGAGAGGGTGGTAGTATCGGCGATGGCTTGTTGAATATCGATGCGGATGCCTTGTTTGGTCTCGCGATTGAGGATGATGTTCTGCGCCACGGTGAAGGAATTGACCAGCATGAAGTTTTGGTGCACCATGCCGATGCCTTGCTCGATGGCGTCTTGGGGATTGTCGATCTCGACTTCGTCCCCACGGATGAAGAGGCGCCCGGAAGTGGGCTGCTCCAAGCCATAGAGGATTTTCATCAAGGTGGATTTGCCGGCGCCGTTCTCGCCGACCAGGGCGTGGATTTCGCCTTGGTTCACCGAGAAGTTGATGTCGTCGTTGGCGTGGACGCCGTTGGGATAGATTTTATGGATCTGTTGGGTTTCTATGATTGTCATAAGCATTTGCTCAAAGTCTCAGATCCCTCCCCCTAAAGAGAAGGAGGGATGTGAAGCATATATCAGAAAGGACCCTTCCCCCTGATTTCGTGGCTGCCGAGTCGTTGCTAGCAAGACCCGTGCCTGGGGAAAGGGATTTTGCGTGAGGACGGTCTAGCCCTCGTCCATCATCATGTCAGCGAGATCCATACCGGCGCTGGGCATATCGGCGCAAGCTGTGCCGACTGCGGCGGGGTCGTCACTGAAGACAGTTTGTACTTCGATATCGCCATTGACGACAGCCGCTTCAGCCGCTTCCACCATGGCTTTGATGTCATCGGAAGTGGCCGCATCATAGAACTCGTTCTTCGCCAGGCCGACGCCGCCTTCCGGGATGCCGAGGCTCTCGGCTGAGCCATAGGGCAGCTCGCCATCCAGGTGCAGGGTGACCGCGCGGAAGATGGAGTTATCCACATTCTTCATCATGCTGGTCAGGATCCGCTCGGCTTGGTCGGGGTCGGTTTCGGCAACGATGACAGCTTGGTCGGAATCGACGCCGATGGCATAGTGTTCCTGCTCATAAGCCGCTTCGAAGACGCCGACGCCAGTGCCGCCAGCGATTTGGAAGACGATATCAGCGCCCTGCTCATACATCGCCAGCGTGATTTCTTTGCCGCGGGCGGGGTCGTTCCAGCTGCCGGCATATTGCACGATGCTCTGGGTATCGGGGTTGACCAGGCAGGCGCCTTGTTCGTAGCCGACGATGAAGTCGTCAATGACCGGGATTTGCTGCCCGCCGACGGCGCCGATGGTGGGGGCATCGTTGGTGCCTTCCATCATGCTGGTGGTGATTGCGGCGGCATAGACGCCGGCCAGGAAGGAGCCTTGATTTTGGGCATAGGTCATCGAATAGACATTGGAGCAGCCTTCGACGCAGACATCGGCATTATCGTAGGGCATCGGCGCATCGTAGAACATGAAGAGCTTGTCCGGATAGTTGTGGGCGTTGGCGGCGAGGAAGTCGATCATCTGGAAGGTACCAGCGATCAGAACGTCGTAGGAATCGGTATCGGACATGACATCCAGCAAGCCCGGTTCCCAGTTGGCGGGGTCGATACCCAGCTCGACCGTGTCAGTTTCGATATCGTATTCATCGGCAATGGCGTCCATGCCACGTTGGGCGCTATCAAAGAAGGACTTGTCGCCAAGGGTACCGTTGACCACGGATACGATCTTGAGCGGCTCGTCCTGGGCGCTGGCGCTGAAAACCAGCAAGAACAAAAGCAGCACTACAACTACAAAACCTAGCTTTTTCATTTCTTATCCTCCGCTTGAATGTAGGTTGAATCAGATTTGAATTCTGATGGCGGTATTATACCCGCCTTTGCGCGATAAGCAAAAAAGAGTACAAAACTGATAGCGTGATGCGCCCAAAAAAGCGTCCGCGCTTGGCGGACGCTATTTCTTCGCGATTTGGACTTGTTCACTGATTCAGCTGTCCACGTGCTTTGTTCGCCTGACGATGTAGTAGAGCAACATGGCGATGGGTCCCAGAATTGGGAGCCCCAGCGCAATGACGCCACAGAACAGCAGGTCCCGCAGGGGGCGCGCTGTGAAGTAGAGAAAGACCCAGGCGGCCAGGACGGTGACAGGGTGGACCACAATCAAGGCGCATCCGAAGGGATCTAGATCACAAAACATGTCGCACCTCACAAATCGATGACTGCCGCGAACTGATTTTCGGCAGCGCTTTCTAACTTAATTCTAATGTGAATTAAATGTCAATGTCAAGCCAAATGAGCTTGGCAGATGTCGTGGATTTTTCTACTCTTTCCAGTATAGTCCGCTAAAATATTGGCGTGGGCTTGCATCGCTGGCAAGTGGAGCCTTTACTCTTGAAATGCTTTTCGCGTGTTTTCGGTGTCACTTTAGTTGAATTTCAGTTTGTATTATTGTATGCTTAGGGCAAATAGTATGAGGGGCATCCAAGCTGCGGCTCGCCTACGCAATGAGAAGCGCGAGAAAAGCTGGTGCTAGTCTGGGCATAGCAGAGTTTTGTCAGTGAGGAGAAGTGATCATGAAACGCAAACCGGTGTCAAGAAAGGATTCGATTCGCTTTTTCGCTCTTTGGGGCTTGGCTTGGGTCGCGTCTTTTTTTCTGGTGATGTTCGCCTTCGTTGTGCTTTCTCCTTTCTCGGGGCAGACGACTTTTCTGGAGCGCCTGCTGCCATATGTCAGCGCGATTTGCGTCTACGCTATCTTGCAGCGGCATCTGACCGCCCGTTATCTGGGCATCGAATTGCGCCATTGGCTGCGCTGGACGCTGGTCGGCGCGGTTGTTGGCGCGCTATGCTATGAGGTATTGAGAGGGTTTGTACCGCCGCCTGCGGGCTTCTGGTGGTATGCCCGTTTCGATCCCCCGCCTGGTTCCTGGGATTGGTTTGTCAGGAACGCATACTACACCATGGGCGACTTTTTCCGCTTTGGGCTGGCAGCGGTTTTTCAGCATTTCGCCCTGCCCCGCCAGCTGCCACGCCGCCGACTGTGGTTATTGGGAGCGTTATTGGCGGGACCGTTCTGGCATATCCACCAGATCCTGGCCGCCTTGATTCAAGCGCTGGCGATGATGCGGGTGGCTGCCCCCTCACCCGCTACTGGAGTGAGCCAGCAAATGAAGGGCGCGGTCGCCAACAGTGAAACGCTCGAAGCTGCCGCTGCCGATCGCCTGCGCGATAGCGACAGGCTTGGGAGCCTGGCAGGGCATCACCTGGAGCGGGACTTGGCATTGACCGGCTTAAAGCGTTAGCGTGCTTCAGCCCCCGGCGAGCGCCCCTAGCGGCAGGCTGAAGAATTCCAGCGCCTCGCCGGAAGCCAGGACAGCCGGCAAATCGGGACCATCAGGGAAGACGTACCAATCGATTTGGAGCGCCAGGTCGGGAGTTGCCGTCGCATCGGCCGGGATTTGCATGATGTAGTCGTCTTGATAATCGGTGTCCAGCTCCATCCAGGGGTGCGGCATGGTGCCCCAACCTGGCCAGGTCTCGAAGCTGGTGATCGCCTGTCCCTGGGCATCGGTCAGGCTTAAGACCAGCGCGTATGCCAGCGGCGAATGATCGCGCGAGCGCCAATAGAAGCTGATGGGGATTTCGTCGCCCGGCGACCAATTTTGCCGCTGGGGAAGTTGGTAGCCGGTCAGGCGAATGTCTTCCCATTGCACATCGGCGATGGTGGCGGAGGCGGGCAACGCGTCGACCGCTGGCGGATGGTCATAATTGGGCATGATATAGAGGAAGGGCGCAGCCAAGCTGAAGCCAAGCAGTGGCAGGGCAATGAGGGCGGGCGGGATACGCCAGGCGCATAAGCCGATCGCCAGGAAGATGCTGGCTGAGGTGATATAGGGGAATAACAGCCGTCCGGTGCTCGCCCAGGTCTGCAAGCTCCACCAGAGCAGCATCACCGCCCCGAGCAGCAGCGCAAGAGCGAGGAAGAATAGCGCGCTGAGGGTGAATGTGAAGCTCGCTTGGCGCTGTTTCACTATAAAGGCGCAGAAACCCGCCGCGCCCAGCAAGGTCAAAGCGTCCATCAGCAGGTAGAAGAAATCGTGCGCGACGATGTTGAAGGCGCCGAAGACCGCCCAGTAGCTAATCCGCAAGCCTTGGAATTCTTGGGCGATCAGCTGTGGCAGGGTGATCGACCGGCGGCCGAAATTGTCCAGCATGGTAGCTGTGCCAAAGAGCTCGCCATAGAGATTGAGATTGCGGAGATACCACCAGCCGCAGATCAGCAGCCAGCAAATCAGCATTGACCCGCCCAGGATGAAGAAACCGCGCCAGTCTCGCCCGCCCCGCAGCAGCCAGAGCGCCGCTAGCCCCACCACAAGACCGAGTACCAAGCCGCTGAGTTTCGCCAGGGACGCCAGGGCGATCAGCAATGCCAGCAGCAGGCTGCGTTTGCTTTGGAAGCCATCGCGCAGCATGAGCAGCAGCTGCCAGGTGATCAGCGCCGCCAGCATATTGACCAGGTTGTCATTGCTGACTGAGGCGCTGATGAAGAGGAATTGGGGATTGAAAGCGGTGAGCGCTGTCGCCAGCAGGGCGATGTCGATGCGCCCCGGCAGGACAATGCGCGCCGATCGATAGACCGCCGCCACCGTTAGCGCGCCCATGCCCAAGCTCAGCAGTCGAATCAGATAAAGGGTGAGCGAGGAGCCGCGCAGGTCTGGCGGATAGACCTGTGGGTAGATGACGACATTGCGATTGCCCAGGCGCAGGGGATCACCAATGATGGTGAAGGGGCTGGGGCGGTAATATTCCTCGAAATCGGCGCTGTCCGTGGCGCGCCAGATAGCCGCCATCAAGAGATAATAGAGTGGGGGTTGGCTGGCTTCTTGTCCATAGAGTTGCTCGTGGTCAGCCGATTGCAGCGGCAGCGTGCCTTGTTCGGCAATCCAGTGGATGACGCCGATATGCTGAACGCTATCGGAGGCTTCGAAGTTGGGGGCGGCGTAAAGATAGACGGAGCCGACCAGCAAGAAGCACAGGGGCAGCAGCCATTGCAGGGGAAGCCGCTTTAAGACTGGGAGTCGCTGCAATGTGGAACCTCGCGCGTAGCTTCAGAATCGCGCTTGATTCTAGCAGCGGGGGGCGCATCTGTCTGTGGAAGATCTTGCCTCTCCCACAGACAGTTCTGGGTGACTAGCGGCTAGTCTTTTTCTTTCGGCTTTGAGCCTTGCGCGCCCATGCCTTCGATCGCCTTCAGCAGTCTGTGAAAGGCGTAGACTATGATCAAGACGATTAACAGGATTTGGAGCTCAACTGCCAATCCGATTCCGCCAATTTCAGTCATGTCCCGCGCCCCTTTCATTCAGCATTTGGTTTGATTTTAGTTTAATTCAATCGCAGTTGAAAGTCAAGAAGTGCCGGCATCTGGAGAAAATGCGAGCAAAGGCTGTGTCAGATAGCGCTGAATGGCTATACTATTGAAGGGGAATTATCTGCATCGTTTCCAACTTGGAGAAAGAATTTGCGAAATGAAGATGATTATCGATACCGATGCTGGCGTGGACGATGCCCAAGCGATCATGCTGGCGTTGTGCGAACCCGCCGTTGAGGTGCTGGCGATCACCACGCTGACCGGCAATGTACATATCGACCAGGTCAATCCCAATGTACTGACGATTCTGGAGATTATGAAGCGGGATCTGCCGGTTTATGCTGGGATTGATCGTCCGCTGGTTTCCCAGTGGGAAGACGCCACCGAATTCCACGGCAGCGATGGCTTGGGCAATTATCGCGATCGCCCTGCCCTCAGCCGCTCCATCGAAGCGGAACATGCCGTGCCTGCCCTGCTGCGGCTCTCGCGAGAATATGCTGGGGAGTTGACGCTGGTCGCCTTGGGTCCGTTGACCAATATCGCCGCCGCCATCCGCCTGGATCCCGGTTTTCCGGCGCGCATCAAGCAATTTGTCTTCATGGGCGGCACCATCGCCGCGCATGGCAATACACCGAATTTGACAGCCGAATACAATATCTATACCGACCCGGAAGCGGCTTATATCACGCTGGCTGCCTTCGCCGATGCCACCATGCTCAGTTGGGAGACCACGCTCGCCCATGGTTTCGCCTGGGATAAATTTGATGCTCTCTGCGCTATCGAGACGGTCAACGGGCGCTTCTTCCGCCAGATCTCGCAGGGGAGTGCCGAGCGCTTGCAGGAGACCTATAGGCAACCTGCTTATCTGCTGCCGGATCCGCTGGCGATGGCGATCACACTGCAGCCGAGTTTGATCCGCCAGAGCAGCAAGCATTATGTCACCGTCGAGTTGAATGGCGCTCATACTCGCGGGCAGACGGTCATCGATTACAATCACATGAGTGGCAAGGCGCCCAATGTCAACGTGATTCAGGCATTGGATACTGATGGCGTTCATCAGATGTTTATCGCTGCGCTGTCGCAAGGTTAGAGCTATCTATGTCAAGCGCCGGTAAGATCGCGTCGCTGATGGCGCAAATTGAGCTGGATGCCGCCAGCCAGCCGGAGACGGTCTTCGGCTTTTTGGGGCGTCTGCTGAACGCGCCGGCGCCAGCCAATAGCTGTCTGCTGCCTGGGGCGGTGGGCGATGTGATTCGCGCTATTGCCGGGGAGCTGGGCTTATCGGCACAAACTGATAGCGCCAGCGGCAATCTGATCATCGAAATCGGCGAGCCAGAGGCGGAACTCGATTTGCTGCTCAGCGCGCACATGGATCGGCCCTGTTTCCGCGTTTTGGACTTGGCGGAAGCCAGCTTGTATCCGCTGTGCGCCATCCGGGTGCCCGGCGATGGCTACCAATGCGGAGCGGTTGCCCTGCGTTATGCGGGCGATGTGCTGCAGGTTGGCGCGCGCGGGCGGCTGCATTTCCGCGAGACTGCCGGCGGGCATCAGATCCGCTTCCAGGCTGAAACTGGCAGCCTGGAATGGGGGGATACCCTGATGATGCAGAGCGAGCCCAGCTTGAAAGAGGGGATGGTCACTGGCGCCGGTTTGGATAATGCGGCTGGGGTCTTGCTGGCATTGCTGGCGGCGCGGATGTTGAATCAATATGCCGGGGATTTGGTGGCTGGCGGGGGGAAGATCGTCTTCGCCTTCACCGACCAGGAAGAGGGACCGCCGGTGGGTCTCTTTGGGCAGGGTGCGGCGCGTTTGGCGCATGGGTTGCCACAGCCGCGCTTGGGATTCATCAATATCGATGGGCATAATTTGGAGGCTGCCACGGGGCATCTGCCCGGCGTTGGCGCTTCACACGCTTTTGTTTCCGGGCGGGGGCGCGGTTCGGTGGTGCCGCTCGATTATCAAGCGCTGGCGGAGTCGCTGGCGGGCGCGGTCAACCAGAGGCGGGCTGGCACGGTGCGGCTGAATTACGGCTATGTCTCCCGCAGTGATGATATGCTCTTGAGCACCTGGTCGCGCTGTTTGGGTTTGATTGGCGTCCCGCTGGCGAATGCGCATACGACCGAGGAGGCGGTGGCGCTGGGGGATCTGGTCGCGGCGGTGTATTGGATCAGCGCTTATGTGGGCGAGGTGTTGGGCAAGAGAAAGAGTGGCGGGTGTTGAGTGGACAAAAATTTAAGCTAAACATAAAAAGTGCTATTGGGAGACTACATCGTCTTTCGCCGTCGCAGCGGCATGGTGACAAGCCAACATAAGCGACCCAAGCCTCTTCCAACTCATCCCCGACGCCTCTCCAAGGTCATTGGTAACATTTCTAACCAAGAGACAAGAGATAGAAGAGTTCACCAGCCATTCACCCAGTTTGAATCTTCCGCAAGCGCACAATCTCGCATTGTCTAGCTCCCCGTGGCTGCCAAGGCGAGACTGCTTGCCGATTTAGAACTTTTGCAACTCGCCGATATCAGCCAGCCCAGTCCCAGGAGATTTAAACGGGCTTGAAATTAATCAACACCCTAACCCCGCAACCAAGCGAATTCCCGCCGAATCCGCCGGACACGCGCCCGCACCGAAGCCCCTTCATCACCCTCCCCCTCCGCCAACAACACCAAAGCTCGAGCCCGATAATCCGCATCCTGCTCCGCCAGCGCCGCCATCCCGTGATAACTCCAGGCGCGGATGAACTTGTTGCTATCGCCACTTTGCCCCTCCAGCGCCGCCCACAACTCCCCGCGCCAAGCGACCGGAATCCTCACATCGCCCAACATCTGCAAGACATGCAACCGCGCTTCCCAACAAGCATCTCCCAGCAGCACTTGCAGCGCCATTTCACTTTGCCTCGCTGTCAACACCGCGCCCAACTGCAAGTAACGCCGCAGCAACCAGGTCGAGCCAATTTGCAGCCGAGCATCCTCACTATTAGCGAGCCGGCAAAGCTGTTGCATGAGCGCGGGAGTGGCGGGCAAACCCTCCACAATGGCTTCCAGCGCCTCCACGCGCTTGCCATCAAAAGCCTCCAGCGCTTCTGACAGGCGAGCTTCAGCGCTCATTTCAACTTGGGCAAATGGCGGCTGGCATGCTCGATCAGCTCGCGGACGGCGGGCTGCTGCAATTGCTCGGAGCGCTGAATCTTGATATGCCGCAAATCCCGCCCCGATCCCTCCAACAGATTCTCCGGGTCAGGCAAGTGCGCCCCATACATGAAGCCCAGATTGAGATGCTGCTTGAAAGGCGCGATATAACAAAAATGTTGCGACATCTTCTTGGGACCAATGCCATAACCAGCGATCTTCTGCCGCGCCCAGGGCACCTCGGTGATGCCCGGCATGACATCCGCCAGCAGCGCGCGAGCGGCATGCGCCAGCGACTGGATCTCTGGCGGAGCGGCGGCGATCACACCCTCGAAGTCGCCATTGCCGCCGACAGTCTTGATATTCAATTCGGACATGAGTCGCTCTCCCGCACTGGTGGATTTCTCGCTCGATTGTAGCGAGGAGCGCCCCTGCTGTCAAAGGCCCGCCGCTGCGGACATGTTGGCTTAGGCAGTATCGACAACATTGTGTTTTATTGCCCATCCACTCAACATTGGCTATAGTCTGCTGGTATCGCATTTGCCCGCGGATGAGGGGGGCGGCGTGACAAGTACAAAGCAGCAAATAAATAGTCCAATAGATTTGATCCTGGCTTGTATCGAGTTCTTTGCTGTGCTCATCCTCGTGGTCCCCGTCCTACTCCCCATAAAACTCTTTAGAATTGCTATAAAAATACTTAGAACAATAGAGGGCAATACGAGAATACAACAGTGGATTTCTATCATCATTCTTTGCGCCTGGATCTTGAGCGTTGTTCTCGCCCTCATCACAGGTGTTAGCCCTTTAGTCGAAGAATATTATACGAATAAGGGAGTTGAAACGAATCTTGTCACTGAGGCGATCGGTGTAGTGGTCAGTGTTCTTATTACGGTATCCATTGTGGATCGCTTGAATGAACGCCGCAATCAAGAACGCCAAATGCAAGACGAGAAACAACGTTTGATCTGGGAAGCGGGCAGCCGCTCGCATGATGTTGCCATTAGAGCGGTCGAACAGTTGAGGAGACGCGAGTGGCTGACCGGCGATGATGGCGCACTCAAGGACGCGCACTTGTGGGATGCAAATCTGGAAGGGGCGCACTTGTGGGATGCAAATCTGCAAGAGGCGGACTTGATAGGGGCAAATCTGCAAGGGACGGACTTGCGATGGGCAAATCTGCAAGAGGCACACTTGGAATGGGCATTTCTGGAAGGCGCAAATCTCAGACGGGCAAATCTGAAAGGAGCAACCTTGCCCGATGAGACAAAATACACTGAACGCACGGACCTAGACCGATTTACCGACCCCTATCACCCCAATTTCGACGAAACGCTTGAGAAAATCCTATCCATCCGCCAAGAAATGGGACTTGAGGATTAGCCCGCTCTTCCCGCCAAACGCGACCATTCAGTCGCCACATCCCGCCCGCACCCCTCCACAATAAAGGCAGCACCGATCACCAGAACCATGCCAAAATAGATTTTCTTGCCGAAAAAGCATTTTCCTAGGCAAGAAAACGGCAACAAAGTCAAACGCTGAAAATCGAAACTGGCGAATGACATGGATTTGGGATGCCCACCGACATGCGGAAATCCACATTTATTGCGGATGCCCACAGCATCGATTATAGTCTGCTGGCATGGCGTTCACCAGCAGATGAGGGACTTAGTATTAATGATGAAACGATGGCGGAGAAGAATACTACAGGCTCTAAAAGGATTGATCTACACGGTTGCAAAAACGTTCTTAGGTACTTTACGTTTCATGGAAGAAACCATCCTATTACCTTTTCGAGTTGTTTTATCAACACGTGCAAAAAACAAAACACAACAGTTTCTACAAAAGTGGATCGGCTTCATCATTCAATCTGTTGTAGTTGGTGGGTTAGCGGTTTTCCTCATTCCTTACATCAACGAATTTGGTAAAACACAATTTACTGATGAAGATGGTTTTAAACTGAATCTTGCCACCGAAATGATCGGCGTCGGGTTTAGTATCGTTGCGACCGTATTCATTTTGGATCGTTTGAACACAATCCGCAATCAAGAACGCCAAATGCAAGACGAGAAACAACGTTTGGTCTGGGAAGCGGGCAGCCGCTCGCATGATGTTGCCATCAGAGCGGTTGAGCAATTGGCTAGACGAGGCTGGCTGACCGGCGATGATGGTGCACTCAAGGGCGCGGACTTGCGCGGGGCAGAGCTATCAGAGGCGGATTTGAGAGAGGCAAATCTGCAAGGGGCGTACTTGGAGGGGGCAAACTTGCAAGAGGCGAACTTGATAAGGGCAGATTTGCAATGGGCGGACTTGGAAGCGGCAAAACTGCAAAGGGCAATCTTGCTCGGAGCAAATCTGAAAAGAGCGATCTTACCTGACGGGACAAGAGCAGGATTCGTAAAAGACATAGACATTTGGAAAGTCACCCATCCCGATCATCCTGACTATAAAGAAGAAGTTCTGCAAGGGATTAACTTGCGTGAAACAAATCTGCAAGGGACGGACTTAAGTGAATTTAATCTTCAAGAATTAAACTTGATTGAGGCAAATCTGCAAGGGGCTAACTTGATTGAGGCAAATCTTCAAAAGGCGAACTTGTCTTGGGCAAATCTGCACGAGACGGGCTTGTTTAAGGCAAATCTGCAAGAGGCACACTTGTTTAAGGCAAATCTGCAAGGGGCTAACTTGATTGAGGCAAATCTTCAAAAGGCGAACTTGTCTCGGGCAAATTTGCAAAAGGCGAACTTGACAGAGGCAAATCTGCAAGAGGCAAATTTGCAAATGGCAAATCTGCAAGAGGCAATCTTGTTTAAGGCAAATTTGCAAAAGGCGAACTTGACAGAGGCAGATCTGCAAGAGGCAAATTTGCAAATGGCAAATCTGCAAGAGGCAATCTTGGGTAAGGCAAATTTGCAAAAGGCGAACTTGACAGAGGCAGATCTGCAAAAGGCGAGTTTGAGGGCAAATTTGCAAAAGGCGAACTTGACAGAGGCAAATCTGCAAGGGGCGTACTTGAGTGAGGCAAATCTGCAAGGGGCGAACTTGAGAGCTGCAAAGTTGCAAGGGGCGTACTTGAGTGAGGCAAATCTGCAAGGGGCACATCTGGAAGGGGCAACCTTGCCGGATAAGACACAATACACTGAAGGCATGGACCTGGCCAGATTTACCGACTCCGATCACCCCGATTTCGACGACACGAGGAGCAAAATCGAATCCATTAGGCGGGCAATGGGACTTAGTGGCAGTATCACTATAACTCGATACGAAGTGTGACCATCCAGTCGCCAAATCCCGCCCGGGTCCCGCCACAATAAAGTCAGCACCGATCACCAGAACCATGCCAAAATAGATTTTCTTGCCAAAAAAACATTTTCTTCGGCAAGAAAACGGCAACAAGCGCTGAATCATAATTCCCCGCCCACACTTTGAATCTCCCCCGGCGCGGACTATAATCTCTTAAAAATAGCGAAAAGCGCGATCATGACCAGCGACAACTTGTTGAACTGGCGCGGCGAGTTCCCCATCCTCAGCCGCTGCAATTACCTGATTAGCAACTCCCTCGGCGCCATGCCCCGCGCGGTCTACGACAGCCTGCGCAGCTATGCCGATACCTGGGCGCAGCAGGGCGTCTCGGCTTGGGGCGAGGGCTGGTTCGAGCTGCCCCAGACCGTCGGCAACAAGATCGCCCCCTTGATGGGCGCCGCGCCCGATACCGTGCTTGCCCACCAAAACGCCAGCATCGCCAACAGCATCCTCTTCGGCGCTCTCGACTTCAGCGACCCCCGGCGCGACAAGGTGGTCATCAGCGAGCTGGATTTCCCCAGCGATGTCTATGCCCTGCGCAGTTGGCTGCCCGCTCACATGCAGGTGCAGATGATCAAATCCCGCGATGGTATCAGCATCGATATTGACGAATTGCTTGAGGCTATCGATGAACGCACGCGCCTGGTCAGCCTCTCGCATGTCTGTTTTCGCAGCGCCTTCATCATGCCAGCGCGGGAGATCACCGCCAAGGCGCATCAAGTCGGCGCCCAAGTGGTCTTCAATGGCTATCACAGCGTCGGCGTCATCCCGGTCGATGTCGGCGCTTGGGATGTCGATTATTATATCGGCGGCACACTCAAGTGGCTCTGCGGCGGGCCCGGCGGCGTCTTCATGTATGTGCGTCCCGACCTCCTGCCCAGCTTGAACCCCAAGCTGACCGGCTGGTTCGCCAGTCGCGCCCCCTTCGCCTTCGATGTCGAAAAGCTGGAATTGCGCGAAGATGCCTATCGGCTGATGAATGGCACGCCGGGCATCGCTTCCCTCCATGCGGTGCAGCCCGGTGTCGAGATCGTGGCGGAAATCGGCGTCGATCCCATCCGCGCCAAGTCCATGCGGCAGACCGCGCTGATCATCAAATTGGCGGATCAGCTGGGTTATGAAGTGGTCTCCCCGCGCGACCCCGCCCAGCGGGCTGGCACGGTGACGGTCAACCCGCCGCATGCCTACGAAGTCTCCTGCGAGCTGCTGGCGCGGGATATCAAGATCGATTTCCGCCCCAAAGCCGGCATTCGCATCGCCCCGCATTTTTACAATAGCGATGAAGAAATCCGAGCGGCGCTAATGGCGATGGCGGATATTCTGGAGGATGGCAGTTGGCGCCGGCATGGCGCGGGCTGAATGGCGGATTCTGCGCTTAGCGAATAATTATGGAGAGTGACAAGCGGATAACTTGGTTGCATCGATGTCCAAAGCAGTTCTGATATCCCGCAAACTTTCAGCCGAATCACAAACCTGCCCGACACGCATCTGATGCAGACTGACACGAATGTCGTCGATGAATTCTTCCCGTGGCGAGGCAGCTTGTGCGCCGGCAGGCACGCTCTCGCCTATTTGCGGCGTATTCTTGCCTATTTGCGGCGTATTCTTGCCTATTTGCGGCGCGTTATTGCCTATTTGCGGCGTGTTCTTGCGATGTTTATTGTCTTTTGCTTTGAGCGCCATGCTCTGTGCTTCCTTTGCCAATCACTGATGGTATAACCTGGTTTCGTCGCTTGTAAAGGCAGCTACTTCGGCTTAGGACGAAAAGCGACGACCTTGCTCTCATCGGTAGTCAGGTAAGCGCCTTCGATCAGGTCGATGCAATAGGGAATGGCGGGCATGACGGCGTCCAGACAATCGCGGATGGCGCTCGGTTTGCCGGGCAGGTTCACGATCAAGCAGCTGCCGCGGATGCCGGCCGTCTGGCGCGACAAGATCGCCGTCGGCACATATTGCAAGGACACCTGCCGCATCAGCTCGCCGAAGCCGGGCATCAGCTTCTGGCAGACGGCTTCGGTGGCTTCGGGCGTGATATCGCGAGCCGCCGGTCCCGTGCCGCCGGTGGTGACAATCAGGCTGCAACCGCCCTCATCAACCATCGTGATCAGCGCCGCCGTGATGCGGTCAAGCTCATCCGGCACTATCATGGGCAGCGCTTCCCATTCGTTGGTCAGCACTTCCGACAGGTATTGCTGAATCGCGGGACCGCCGCGGTCTTCATAGATGCCTTTGGAAGCCCGATCGGACACAGTCAGGATGCCGATTTTTGCGCGCATCGTCAGTCCTTTCATCTGGATAGCCGCCCTTATCTTAGCTATACTCGCGCCAAAGTTTAAGTATGGAAGCGGGAGCAACTGATTGATGAGCGAACAGCTTGACCTAAAAGCGCTGATTGAAGGAGACGATGGCATCAGCGTCTTGCGTGGCGGCGGCAAAAAGCGCGATTGGAACGGCATCCATTACAAAACTGGTTTGTCGAGCAAGAATGTCAATGCCAAAGCCTTGTCCATCAACATCGCCACCATCCCGCCCGGCGGCGTTGCTTATGCCCATATCCATGTCGATTTCGAGGTCATGCTCTACATCCTCGAAGGCGAGGTACGGCATGAATATGGCGAGGGCTGCAAGCAAGTGGTGGACAATAGCGCCGGCGATTTCATCTTCATTGAGCCGGGCGTGCCGCACGAGGTCTTCAATCTGAGCGATACGGAGCCGGTGGTGGCTTTTGTGGCGCGCTCCACCGCCGATGAATGGGACCAGATCATCACTTATGATCGCAACGCCGAATCCTAGCCACAGGGATCAGCCGCTCCACGTCATTAAGGGAGAAAGCCGCTCCAGCAATTCATCGAGATAACGCGAGGCGATCTCGTCCAGCGGCATCTTGCCATTGCGTTTCAGCGCGCAGTCGATAACGCCGCGGCGATAGAGCACTTCCTTGTAGCAACCCGGCAGCTGATGCTCGAAGAAAAACAGCGGCGCCAGCTCCTTGTAGATCTGCAGCGCTCGCTCTTCCTCCCCGCTTTCCAGCGCTTCCCACAGCGAGACCAGCACATCGGTCAAGTGGCAGCCGGGCATCTGCCCAGCGGTGCCGCGCCGATATTCTTCGATCAGGTAGCGCCCGCCCGCCCCGCCAAAAATGCCCTTGAGCGAGCCATCATCCCCCGCGATCAGCTCACTGTGCATGGTGGTGGTGGGGAGGGTCTCTTCTTTGATGTATTCGACCTGTTCGATTTCTCGACAGAGCCGCAGCAGAAAGTCCGCCGACATATCCTGGCCGATGGGCGGCAGATAATTCTGGATGAAAACCGGCAGTTGGGCAGCGGCGGCGATCGCTTCGTAATAGGCGAAGATCAACTCTTCCAACCAGCGACCCGCCTTGACATAGGGCGGCATGGCGATGACAGCATCGGCGCCATGGTCGCGGGCATGCCGAGCGAAGGGGACCGCCACTTGCTGCGACACACCCGTCACGCCGATGACGGTTGGCAGCCGACCCGCATTTTGCTCCAGCAGCACTTCGGTCATGGTGAAGCGCTCGGCATCGCTCAAGGCCGAGAATTCGCTGGCGTTGACCGGGTAGACCAAGCCATGCGCGCCGCAGTCGATGCAGAAGTCGATCAAGCGGCGGAAGCTGGGGATATCGATCGCGCCGTCTTGGCGGAAAGGCGTCGGCGGGATGGTGAATATCCCGCGATAAGGTTTGGGATGGGTCATGTTTTCCTCGTATTTGTGTGGACTGAGTTTAGCTGAGGTTTCGTAAAAAATCGATGACGCTTTGGGCAGCTGCGAGTGTCTGATTGAGAGATTCGGTTTCAGCTGATCGTGTGGGCCATCCATAGTTTGTGCGAAGTTTATTGATTTCGTCGAGTGTTGCTTGATAATCTTGGTGTTCAGGATTAGTAAATTTCTCCATATCTACGTCTTCCGAATATGTTGTTCCATCAGGCAAGATTGCGTTTTCGAGATTCGCTGCTCTTAAGCCCGCCTCTTGCAGATTTGCCCCGGACAAGTCCGCCTCTTGCAGATTTGCTTCCCACAAGAGCGCTCCTTGCAGATTTGCTTCTCGCAATATCGCCTCTTGCAGCTTTGCTTGCCAAAAAGACGCTTTTTGCAGATTTGTCTGGAGCAATATCGCCTTTTGCAGATTTGCCTCGAACAAGTTTGCCCCTTGCAGATTTGCCCATCTCAAGTTTGCCCCTTGCAGATTTGCCTTTATCAATTTCGCCTTTTGCAGATTTGTCCCACTCAAATCCGCCTCTTGCAGATTTGTCCCACTCAAATCCGCCTCTTGCAGACTTGCCTCCCAAAAGCGCGCCCTTTGCAGATTTGCTTCTCGCAATTTCGCCTCTTGCAGATTTGCTTGCCAGAAGTCCGCCCTTTGCAGGTTTGCTTTTTGCAAGACTGCCTCTTGCAGCTTTGCCGACTGCAATTGTGCCCCCTGCAGATTTGCTTTCCACAAGTGCGCCCCTCGCAGATTTGCCCCGCTCAAATTTGCCGCTTGAAGATTTGCCCAGCTCAAGCCAGCTCCTTCCAGATTGGCATGCATCAACCGAGCGCCTTTAAGCAAACTGTCATCTTCTGTCAGCCAACCTTTGTCGCGTAACTGTTCGATCGCGTTGATAGCGTAATCATTCGCGCGACTTCTCGCTTCCCGAATTAGTCGCTCCTTTAGCTCTTGTGTTTGGCGCTTTTTGTTACGCTGCTCGTAGAAGCGATTGACAATGAATAAAGTGATAAGGACACTGACTACTACACCGATCATCTCGGTGACAATATTCGTTTCGAACTCATCACCATAGTGTGCTGTGCCTGAAGTGATGATGAAATCCGCACCACGTGCGATCAGAACAAGCGCTAAGATCAAAAACGAAACATAAAGGATAATACGACCGTCCCACTTTTCAAGAAACTGCCGTATCTCTTTCCATCGTTTCATCTCCGCCATAGCGCCTCCTATTCCGCTGTCGAACACCAATACCAGCATACTATTAATCAATGTGCAGCGCAGCCCCAATGATTAGGGATATTGCGCTGGTGGAAATCGCAGTGAAAGCGCCAACTCAGTCGGTCGCTGCAGCCCAATACAAACCCCCTCTAAATCTCCCCCGACAAGTCAGGGGAGACTTGCGTCGCTGGAATTGAGCTTGCTGATATTATCGAGCTATAAAAACTCCCAAATTCTCAGATAGACTCCCCTCTCCAATCAGTTTGGAGAGAGACCGGGTGTGACTTAGACAATCGTTTTCTTGCCGTTTTCTTGCCGTTTTCTTGCCGCGTAAAATACTTTTTCGGCAAGAAGATCCATTTTGGCAAAGCTCTGGTGATTGGCTAAGTAGTGCTGCGTTTATTGTGGCGGGGTCCGAACAGGATTTGGCGACTAAATGGTCGCGCTTAGCGGAAACAGCGCGTTAATTCTCAGTATCCCTTAAACAATGTAGGACAAAGCCCCAATAATTGGTGATATTACGCTGGTGGAAATCGCGGGGAAAGGCGCTAACACAGGCGGTCGCTGGCGCCTTGGGGGAGGCTGTCTTTTTGGTGCTTGTGTCGCTCGCCCAATTTGGGCTTGGATTTAGGCAGACGGCTCTTGATCCAGCCGTTGCTGAATCAGGTCGACTTTGCCGTCAATGCACTCTACTCTTTCGTTGACGGTGGCCAGCTGGACCTCGACATTGCCCAGCCGGGTTTGTATGTCTTTATGCGCGGTCTCCGATGCCTGGCGGACGTCTTTGATCTCGCCGCTCAGCCGGGTTAGTGTTTCTTGGTGTGATGCTTCGGATGCCTGGCGGACATCTTTGATCTCGCCGCCTAGCCGGGTTAGTGTTTCTTGGTGTGATGCCTCGGATGCTTGGCGGACATCTTTGATCTCACCGCCTAACCGGGCTAGTGTTTCTTGGTTCATGTTCTCTGATGCTTGGCGGACTTCTTTGATCTCCGATCGCAAATCACGGCGGATGACTTCCAAATATCCAAATAGTGAGATAAGTACGCCAACGCTTACGATAGCAGTTCCAGTGTCCATGAGCGCCTCCAATGATTAGTGACTGTCAGTATAGCGTATTCTATAGGGCAAGTGCAACCAAAATAGCTATCAGGAAACTCCATTCTATGACATACAGACTCATTAAACCTCAATCTCTCCAAGTTTGCAACCCCAAATAAATCAGGAGGGACCAAAGCCAACCTTCTCTAAGTCATCCCCGACAAGTCAGGGGCGACTTGCATCGCTTAGGTTCTGCTAGCTGATATAAGCGAGCTACCAAAATTGCCAAATTCTCACACAGCCTCCACTTCCCTGAATTTTGGGATGCTTCTCCCCAACGAATGGGGAGACCGAGAGGGGCCTGGGCTGGAGGATGGGCTTAGAACATGCTCCCCACATCAAGCGCGCCAGAAAGCCTCGTTCAGGTATTTGTAGGCATTATCGGGGAAGAGCGTCACGATGGTGCCGGCCGCTCCGCGCTGGGCGAGCTGCTCGGCGACTTGCAGAGCGCCAACCATGGCGGCGGCTGCGCTGATGCCAACCAGGTAGCCCTCTTCCCGCGCCAATCGCCGCGCCATGGCATGGGCATCTTCGGTGCGCACCGCCAGCTTTTGGTCGGCCAGCTGCGGGTCATAGATGCCGGGCTGGATGGCGGTCTCCATGTGCTTCAAGCCTTCCAAGCCGTGGAAGGGAGAATCGGGCTCGACCGAGACGATCTGCAGCGCCGGGTCATATTCTTTCAGGCGTCGTCCCGCGCCCATCAGCGTGCCGCTGGTGCCCAAGCCGGCGATGAAATGCGTCACCTGCCCCGCTGTCTGTCGCCAAATCTCGGCGCCGGTGCCATGGTAATGCGCCTGCCAGTTGGCGGGGTTGTTATATTGGTCGGCGTAGAAATAGCGTTGGGGTGCCTGGGCAGCCAGCGCACGTGCAGCCCGCAAAGCCCCATCCGAGCCTTCCAGCGGATCGGTGAAGACCAGCTCGACATCATAAGCGCGCAGGATGGAGATGCGCTCCGGGCTGACATTCTCCGGCAAAAAGAGCTTGACGCGATACTCTTTGGCAGCGGCGATCATGGCATAGGCGATGCCGGTGTTGCCGCTGGTGCTATCCATGATGGTCATGCCGGCCTGCAGCTGTCCAGCGGCTTCGGCATTGCGGATGATCTGGTAAGCAGCGCGGTCTTTGACGCTGCCGCCCGGGTTTTGCCACTCGGCTTTTGCCAAGATGCGAATCTCCGGTGGTAGCTGCTGGGTGACGCGCCGGAAGCTCAGCAAGGGCGTATTGCCGATTTGCCGCTCGATGCCCTGGGACAAGTCCTCGGTTGCGGGCAAAGCCTCGATCTCGCCATCAGCTACGATTGTCATGACTTCCTCGGCTATCGGTCGTGCTTGCCAGTTATTTTGGCTGGCGAGCGGACGGTCGCTTTAACAAAAAAGTCAACTTGCCTCCAAGAGCGTCGGACGGGCTGCCGTTTGCCGGTGCCGCGCGCCTTGTTGCCAGTTGACTTTGAACATTCGCTGGTTTGATGTTGTTGGCTGTTAACTCAGGCGGCTAGACTCCCGTTTCACCGAGGCAACAGCAACAACAGGTTGCGTATGACATCTGGGTCTCCAGATTGTTATGTCACTTGTGGAAGCATAACGACGCTTGTGGTTTCTGTCAACTTTCTGTCTTGGGGATGGTTTGAGGGCGGGTGATCTTACTTTGACTGTCGATTGGGTAGCTGGCTGCGCTCCCTACGGCTTCTACGTTGCCATCGGTTTGACAGCTGCTGGAAGAGCCGAAAGCTGATGATCGCGATGAAGATCCAAAGCGGAATCTCTATCATGAACTTGTAACGAACATTTTCGGGGGTTTCGAGAAGGCTGGTGACAACCACTGTATAAGCCACGATAGACCAGATAAATACCAGCACGCTTTGCTCCCGAATTTGCCGACACCAGCATGCCCAACGTGGTCCGCAGACTATCAACAAATAACATGGAAGAGCGAGGATCAGCAGCGGCATGATGAAATATAAATTGGAACATACACCAAAATCTTGCCAGGACATGCCGAAAAGGCGGGCGACTTGCTTCGCGGCGCCCTGCATGTGAAACAACTCAACGCTAAGCGCATGATGACTAGCGGGCAAAGCGGCAATGTTCTTCTTCAGCGCTTCCCATGTTGAGGAGGGGCAGGAAAAGTAGCCGTATGCTCGCAGCACGCCCCGAAAATAACGCCAGGGATCGTGGCTGATCAATTGCAGCGCATTGTCGAGATATAGTTGGTTGATTTCGGGATAAACAGCGCTGTTTGAGTTGTCGCCGGAGAGTATTCTGACGCCATTGTCAACGAGACCATAACCAGGATATTCAGATGGCTTCAAAAAAGTGAAGAACCAGATGACTGTTTTGTCGTTTAGGATGCCGTCCTTATGCAAGGCGACCAGCTCGTTCGCGTCATAATCGTAGCGGGCAACCTTCCAAAGGCTCATACCGAGCCAACTGCTGGAAGATAACGAACCATTGACGAGCAGGTTCTTACCATACCAGCCGACCGATAGCAAGCAAAGCAACAGGCTAACCAGCATGACACGCCGGATATTCTGCCGGGCAAGGTGATAGACCAGCAGGAGCGCCGGACCAAGAATGGCAAGGTGATAGACACTGCGGGTGAGTATGAGCAAGTTTAGGCAGAGCAGGAAGCTGTAAAGATAGCGATTTCGCGGTTCGCGCTGGTGCAAGGTGAGGCAGAATGTGGCGGAGAGAATGAAAAATGCCGAATGCAGCGTGTAAAGATTGAGCGCTTCGTATAAGAAATACGCTGGGTTGAGCGCTAGCAATAGCGCCGTGAAGAACGTGAAACTCTTGTGCCGCGTCAGCTGCCAGACGATGGCATAAGCCATCAGGCACATACTTATGCCCAGCGCGACCTGCAAGAGATAGGATGCCCCCAGCCAAGACTCGCCGAAGAGCGTATCAAGCGCGATGCCATAAGCGCTAAACAAAGGAGGCTGGCTGTGCAGATAAAGAAAGGTCTCCCACAGGTTGTGCCGCAAATCTGCCATGGGCAGGGTATGCAAACCGCCCCAACCATGGATGTGGCTGATGCTGAGGTCGCTGCCTAACTGGTAGAGCAAGACGATGCCGCCATGCGCGCCGGCAACGATCATCAACAAGGCGCGGTGGGACCAAGTCGTGATGCCCGTGAGATACAATCCGCTGAATATCAGGGCGATACCGATCAACACATGCAGCCCATCGCCGAAGACAACAGTGATTTCGAGCTGATAGAAGGCGATCGCTGTCGAGGGTAGTCGGACTTCGAGTGTTAGCGCTGGTTGAAGGCGGTTGCAGATGCGGAAGCTGCCGCTGGCCCGCGCCTCCCAATCTTCACCATTGACACGTATCCCATCCGTTTCCCCAGTTACATTCCAACGGCCGCTGATGCAATCTTCCAGGGTCAAAATGGCTGCTTGATCAAGCGCGAACTCGATAGCAAGTCCCTCTGGATTATCGCGGACTTGATCCGGTTCCCGCGCTCGAGCTACGCCAAAGTGCAGCAGCTTCAGCAACAGAACGGCGACTGCAAGTAAAACTAAAATCCGAATGGTGCGCCAGCGACGGCGGTGGTCATCCATGAAAGCGGATTTCCTTCAGCGAGAGCATATTAGCGGGATAGGGTATAGTCAGTCGCTCGCCGATATCTTCATTATACCAGCCGACATAGATACTATGTTCGGCTTGGTATCCCGCTGGGAGGTCGAATTCATGTCTACTTATAAATGTCTCCCCTGTTTCAAGATAGGTGAGCGGTACGGGTGGTAAGGTGTCTTGTTGGTGCAGGATCTCGAATGCCTCATTTATTTGGTATGGCTCAGCGAGAACGATGGCGAAAATGCGTAAATCCCCCGAGATCTCGCGCAAGATTTCCCATTCCAGCTCCAGTACGTGCCCTTCGGTGAAGCGATATTTGTTCAGTTGAACTGCTTCGCCAAAGATGGTGCCGTTCACCATGGCATCTGTTTCGAGCGTCTGTCGATACTCATCACCGACAAAAGCACCCACCGGGATGGTAAAGGCTCCTAGTGGCTCGCCTGATTCTGAAACAGGTTTAATATTGGCGCTATCGTGAAAACTGTACCAGCCGATATGCAGCTGCACCGTCGAGAAGCCACTGGCATCGGCGGGGATCTGCAGAATGTAGTCGTCACGATAGATCTTGTTGGGCTGCCACCAAGTTGTTGGCAAGCTGCCCCAGCCGGGAAAAGTATCAATGGTCGCCAGCGACTTGCCCTCAGCATCGATCAAGCTGATGAAGAATGCTAGCGGCACAGTGGATATCGATTGTGGACGCCAGTAAAGCGTGAGGGGAATCTCGTCCCCAGCCGACCATCGTTGTGATGCTGGAACCTCATAACCGACTAGGGTGATGTCTTCCCAGCGGGCGAACGTGGCTGTGGCGCTGGGTGGCAACTGGTCCATTTGTGGCGGGTGATCGTAATTCGGAATGATGTAGAGAAATGGCGCGGCGATGCTGAAAGCAAGCATTGGCAAGGCGATGAGTAGCGGGGGGATTCGCAAAGCTAGCAAGCCCATCGCCATGAGCAAACTTATCGATGTGATGTATGGGAATAACAGTCGCCCGGTGCTGGCTGATGTCTGCAGGGTCCACCAAATTAGCATGGCGCTCCCGATGGCGAGCAGGATAGCCAGAAAGCTGACAACCGCAAGCAAGCATACATTCTTACGGTTCTTCACCAGGAAGACGAGCAAGCCCGCCGCGCCGAGCAAGGACAGTAGGTCCATAATTCTGTAATAAATGTCATGAGTGAGAATGCTGAACGCGCCAAACAAGCCCCAGTAGCTGATGCGCAATCCCTCGAATTCGTCGAGTAACAAGGTCGGCAAGGTCATGCTCCGGCGGCCGAAGTTATCAAGCATAGCGGAGGTACCAAACAGTTCGCCATAAAGAGAGAGGTTGCGCGCAAACCACCACCCACTGATGAGCAGGCAGGCTCCTATGATAGAGCCGACAAGAATGAAGAAGCCGCGACGGTCGCGCGTTCTGATATATAGCCACAAGCCAGCCAGCGAGACAACAGGCGCCATCACCAAACCGCCTAATTTGGAGAGCGTGGCGAAGGCGATGATAATGGCGAGCAAGATGCTGCGCCGTGTCTCAAAACCGTCTCGTAGCAGCAGCAAAGCTTGCCAACAGGCGACTGCGGTGAGCATACTCACCAGGTTGTCATTGCTGACAGAGCTGCTGATGAAGAGAAACTGCGGATTGAAAGCGGCGAGCGTCGTTGCCATGACGGCAAATCCGATATGCCCGGGCATCACTGTGCGGGCGGATTGATACACTGCCGCCACGGTCACTGTGGCGATGACCAATGTCACTAGCCGGATGACATATAGTGCGAGCGAGCTGCCATTCAGATTGGGTGGATAAGGCTGCTGGTAAAAGACGAGATTGCGATTCCCGAGTTGTTTCGGGAAGCCAATGAAGGCCCGAGGATTGGGTTGGTAGAATTCATCAAAGTCAGATGTGTCTAAAATGGCGAAGATCGGTGCCATCAACAAGTAGTAAAGTGGCGGCTGGCTGCCTTCTTGGGCGTATAGATGATCATGATCCGCGAATTGCACTGGGAGAGCGCCATTGTTTTCCGCAATCCACTTGATAACACCCACATGTGAAATATTGTCCGGTGCTTCAAAATGTGGCGACCCATACAAGTAGATTAAGCCGGTCGCGAAGAAAAGCGCGGGTAACAGCCAGTGAAACGGCAAAGACCAAAATTTATCGAATTGCTTCATCCAGCGCCTACAGTCTGCCGATTAAACATATAAATGTTAAACTCTATCTACAAGCTAGGCAATAGCAAGGGGATGAATCAAAAAATGCGACTAGCGGTCTTTGCGGATGTCCACGGTAATTTGCCCGCCTTTAATGCGTTGCTGGCTGACATCAAGCGCTGTGGCGACTTCGACCAGATCTGGTGCTTGGGCGACTTGGCAGCTATGGGAGGGCAACCCCATGAATGTATCCAGTTGCTGTTGTCCCTGCGCCAAGAGCGGGGCGAGGACAACTTCAAAATCATCGGCGGCAACACCGATCGCTATCTGGTCACTGGCGAGCGCCTGCCCTTTTCACGGGCGAAAGACCCCGCCGATTTCAGCGCCTTTCGCCAGAATATCTTGAGCAGCAACGCGGTTATCGCCTGGAATATGATGCAGCTCAGTTGGGAAGATTATAACTTGCTGCGGAGCATCCTCGGCAAAGAGCTGCGACAAGAGATCGCCGGTTTTGGCGCTGTCATCGGTTTCCATGCGGTACCGGGCGACGATGAAGCGCTATCGCTGGCGGTTGATAGCGCCGATGAAGAAGCGGCTGATGCCCTGCTCGATCGCGCGGGACGCCTGGCGCTCTGTGGGCATACCCATCGGGCGATGGATCGGCAAGTTGGCAGCTGGCGTGTCATCAATCCGGGCAGCGTCGGCATGTCCTTCGGCAATCCGGGTTATGCCGAGTGGGCGCTGCTGGAATGGGAGGATGGCGCGCTCTCCCTCGAGTTCCGGCGCCAACCCTATGATGTGGGAGCGACCCTGCGCCAATGGGAAAACCTGGGCTATCCCGAACTGGATTGGATTCGGCCGCGCTTGACGACGTAACGGGGAGTTGTCGCGATGAACAGGGCGTTCTTTTTCGGAGTGGGGTTTTCGGTTTGGTTGTTGGCGACCATTGTCTTTCGCTTAGGCGGGCAGCACTTTTTCCTGCATGAACAGCCGCTGGTGCTAGTTTTGCTTTGGCTGGCGACCATCGTTGCTATGCTGGCGCTGGCGACGTTCTTGTTTCGCTGGCGGGGCTTGCAGCGGGCGCAGCGATTTGAAGCGGCGGTCCTGATGGTGATCTCTGGCATGGTGCTGGATGCCTTCATCACGGAAGGCTTCGCGCAGGTCTTCCCCAATCTGCCGGCTTCGGCGGCGGGCAGCTTTGGCGCCTGGCTGCTGATGGCTTATGCCAGCGTGTTGCTAGCTGCTTTTTTGCCAGCTGGGGAGCCTGATTAGCTCTCGATGACATGGATGCGCGGGCGACGCAGCCAAAAGCCCAAAGCATAGGTCACGATGCCCAAGGCAGCAGCCAACAAGCAGAGCAGCCAGATGAGGCTCAGTGGCAGCAATAGCGCGTTTTCCGCCGCACTATCCAGCGCCGAGACTTGACGCAGATAGACTTGCGCCACGCCGCGACAAGCTTGCAAGATCCCCGCTAAACTCCCGCCAAAAGCGATCAACCAGAGCGGCACATAACCGGTCACGCGCTGGTTGTCGCCGCGCAAGGAAGTGGCGGCTGCATTGACAAAAGCCAGCGCGAGCGATAGCAAGAGCCAGCCCGCCAACCAAGCCTGCAAGGACTCCAAGGCGGTGCCGCGCAGCGCTTGGTGAAAGCCCGGCTGGATGCTGATAGCGCCCAGGAAGCCACCGCCGACCAACCACAACAGGGTGGCCAGCGCGATATAATGCGGCGCCAGCGAGGCATTCTCGTTGCGGCTGCGCAAGGCGCGATAGCTGTGGCTCGCCAGGATCAGATAAGCGAGGGTGATCAAGGGCGTCGCGCCCAGGCTGATAGCTGGCGGCAATCCCAACGGTCCCAGGCTGATGAAGCTTCCCGCCAAAAAGACCAGCAGCGCCACGATGCGGAGCCCATCGCGCGCCCATTCGCTTTCGACTTGGCTGTAGCTCGGCATCAGCCAGAAGACAATGCTCAGCCCGCAGATGGCGTAAGCGACATGTGTCTGAAAGATTGCGATCGCTTGAGCCAGATCGCCAGCGACTAGCTGTGACGCCAGCAAGGTGAAGATCAACAGCGCGATGCCAATTTGCCAGACGCGGAAATAGGGGGAAGAGGCGCCGCTTTTCCAGCTGACAGCCAGCAGCAGCAAGAGGAAGATTGCCAACATACTATCCAGTAAAGCGCCGCTCACAAAGGGGCTGAGCAGCAGGGCGACCAGCGCCACCGCCGACCAAATTCGTCCCAGCCAGATGACGCGGTGCGCCGCTAATCCATTGCCCGCCATCATCAAGCCCGCGCCGATGAAGCCGCTCAGTAGCGACAGTTTTAAGAGCTGCGCCGTGATAGCTTGGGCGGTGGACCCCTCGACCAGGTTGGCGAAAGGGGGCTGCGGCAGTTGGTAGGAAGCGGACAGGGTGAAGCCAAGCGCGTAGAGCGGCAAGAGAGCCACAGTCAGATTCAGCAATTGATAGAGGGCTTTACCGCGCGGCGACAGCTGGATCATGGCGCGTTCATTCGCTAGGAGACTTCAGTTGGTAGATTTCTGCCGGCCCGTGACCAAAAATCGCACCCGTCTCCAAGACCAAGCTATAGCGCTGGTCTACGATCTCGAGCAAAGCGAGGATACCCGGCGCGCCCGATTCGGTTAATTGCGGGAAGACGACGACCCAATCCGGCGGTTTCGCCTCCCATTCTCGGGTCAAGGTCGGCAGCACTTCAGGCGGCTGGAAGTACCAACGCCAGCCTTTGACCCAGCTGCCGGGGGGCAACATGTCCGTCATCGGATGCAACTGTGGTGTGCTGTCCGTTTGCGGCAACAGGAAAAGTGTATCGCCCGTTTGCTTACGCGCCTTCAATTCGGCTGCCAGGTCGCGAAATTCGTCATATGCCAGGATGCGCCCTGGTCCCAATTCGGTGGGGATATAAGTGACGGCGCCGGTCCAAAGCCAGCCGATCCCGATCCCGACCAGCAGCCCTGCCAAAATCGTTGCTGGCATATCTCCCGCGCGGAAATTCCTCAGCAGCGGCAACAGCTGCGCCAGCACAATGCCGGACATGACAGCGCTGAAAGGCAGATGCGCCATAGCGTGGATCTCGCCGAAACGGGGATAGAGCAGGGTCAAGGTCGCCAGCCACATCAGCAGCAGCAGCCATTGCCGTTTATCTTCTCCTTGGCGCGCGAGCAAAGCGAAGGGAAAGACCAGCAGATTGCTCAGCAGCAGCTTGCGAAAGAGATCGCCATCCAGCGGCACGCCGTCCATCGCGCCACTCAGGTTAAATGCCCAGTTCCAGTCGATATAGCTATTTAGAAGACCTTGCTGCCAAAGCAGAACCCATTGCAGCAGGGGCAACGCTAGCGCCGCCGCGACGAACAGCAGCCAGCTTTGCCATTTTCGCTCGCGCAGCAATAGCCAGAGGCACATCAAAAGGACAGCCAGCCAAGCCTGCTGCTTGAAGAGTGTCGCCAAGCCCAGGCAGAGACCGAGAGCGATGAGCTGCCTGCTTGAGGGGCCGGTGCGCCTATGAGAATAGATGAGCAGCGCGCACAAGACACAAAGCGCCAGCAGCGTATCGAAATAGAGCATGACATTGCCATAAACCGGCTCCCACCATGCCCAGACTAGCGCCGCCAATATGCCAGCCGCTGTTTTGCCGCTGAGCTGTTTTGCCAGTTGATAGATCAACAGCGTCAAGACCAGCACCAACAGCGTATTGAGTAGCTTGACCAAGAGGGCGGGGTCGATAGCGACCAGGCTTTGCGCCGCCGCGCCGAGCAAGGAACTGCCCGGGGCATGTTGTTCCCAGATATCGGCAAAGAGAGTCTTGCCCTGGTTCATCATCCAGGGGATGGCGACTTGGCCCGAATGGGCGGAGGGCGACAGCCAAAACAAGTGCGTCAGGGTTTGCAGGATGAGCAGGGGAAAAAGCCAGAATCTCGCCACGAGCCTACTCCAGGATGGATCCGGGGGCATCCCCCACATCCTAACAGAGGGGCGGGAAGGCTGTCCATATTCAAGCGCGGGCGGCAGTCGCGGCTTTCGCTTGCGGCGCTGTGGATTTGCGCTTAAAGTTGAATCATAGTGGGGATTGTGGCGAACGAGGTTGCGGAGCTTGCCTAGGGTCGAGGACAATTATTTCGAGTCTGGCTTGAACCTGTTGGAATCGGGCGAGTTGGAAACGGCGGTCGCCATGTTCGACAGCGCCATCAAGCTCGGCTTGGGGGATCTGGCGACGGTTTATGTGGCCCGCGCCGAGGCGCTGATGCGGCTGGAGCAATGGGAAGCGGCTGAGCAGAGCCTCAACAACGCGCTGGCAATCGAGCCCTATATGGCGCTGGCACATCTTGAACGGGGCAACCTTTGGCGGCGGTTGCGCCAATATGACAAAGCAATCCACGATTATACGATGGCGATCCAGGGCGAGCCGACCTACGAAGAAGCCTATTATCAGCGGGCGCTGGCTTATGAAGAGCAGCGTCTTTATGCCGAAGCGGAAGCCGATCTGACGCGGACGCTGGCGCTCAATCCCGAGGTGTTAGAGGCTTATGAGGTGCGCGGGCGGATGCGGGCGGCGCAATACAAGTTCGATGAAGCCATCGCCGATTTGAGCTATTACTTGCGCAGTGGCGGCGGCAAGGCATTCGACAACCACAGCGAGACGCAAGGTTATCTGCTGCTCTTGCGTTTGCAGCGGTTGGTCTGGGCTTTGTTCTCGCGCCGGCGCTAATTCTCGCTGGCTTGCGGGATGTGGTCGCGCCAGACCTTATTTCGGGAGTGCATGGGAGTCGAACCCACCATCGCCTGCTCTGCGCAACCGATCACCGATTTTGAAGACCGGGGCATCCACCGGGACACATCCACCCCCTCTTGCCCGCCATTATAACGGCGCGGCAACCCTTGGTCTAGCGTGTCGCCCTGTGAGACCCGCGCATTTCCGAGTATCATGGCAAGAGTACCCAGCGAAACTGCGGCGAAAGGAAAGCGCCATGCCCGCTTATTTGATCGTGCGCGCCAAGGTGACCGATATGGCGCAATATCAGCAATATATGAAATTGACGCCCGCCATCCTGGAAAAATACGGCGGCAAGTTCGTCATCCGCGGTGGCGAGAAAGTCGTCCTCGAAGGACCGGAGGTGCCGGAACGCATCGTCATGGTCAAATTCGATAGTGTGGCGGCGGCGCGGCGCATGTACGACTCCGAAGAATATCAAGCGGCGATCAAGCTGCGGGAAGGCGCTGCCGAAGCCTCCTTCCTGGTCATGGAAGGGTTGGAATAGATGGGCGGACGGCGGTCAGGTTCAACAGAGAGACAATCGCTATGAAACGGCTGGTCCTCTTCGATATCGATGGCACACTGCTCATCAGCCGCGGCATCGGGCGTGAGGCAAAACGCCGCGCCATGCAGGAATGCTTCGGCATGACTGGCGACCTGGATAATCATGTTTTTGGCGGCAAAACCGATTGGGGCATCCTGGCGGATCTGCTGGAGCCGCATGGTTTTTCTTCCGCCGAAATCGGGCGCGGGATGGCGACTTATGAGACGATCATGGCGCGCCACATGCGGGAAATCCGCCACAATTACAGCGCCAGTGACCTCCCCCATGCCAGGGAAACGCTGTCCGCCTTGCGCCAACGCGGGGATATCATCCTGGGCATCGTCACTGGCAACACCTCCAAAACTGCCGCCATCAAGCTGGAGATGGCGGGTTATGATCCGGGCTGGTTCGCTTTGGGCGCTTTTGGCAACGAGTCCGCCGAGCGCGATGATTTGACGCGGCTGGCGCTGCAACGGGCGCGGGATCACAGCGGGCAGGTCATGAATGGCGTGGATGTCATCGTCATCGGTGATACGCCGGCTGATGTGCAGGCTGCCCGCGCGATCGATGCGGTCGCTGTCGCCGTCTGCACCGGTTACACTAGCCGCGAGCAATTGCAGGGCAGCCATCCCGATTTTCTGTTGCCGGATTTGGGCAACTTCATGGACTTGGTGCTGGGCTAAGCGCGCTGCCCAAAACGCGGTCAGATTGAGCTTCCTGGACGATCCTCATGCAGATTCGCACCCCCAAAAAATATCGAGGACCGCAACGACGCAGCATGCTCAGTTGCCGCCGCTTGACCTTCTATCTTTTGATGATGGCGCTGATTGCGCTTGGCATCGGGATCTTTCTCAATCGACAGGTTCTGGCGCCGATCGTGCAGGAGGCGCTCTACACCGCCGTCAGCGAGCTGGAAGGTCGGGCAGCCACCATGGCCGCCCCCCCGCCAACGCCAACGGTTGACCCGCGCAACAAACTGGTGGAAGCGGGCAATTATTGGCAGCAGGGCGCCCTCAGCCAAGCGGTGGAGATTTATCAAGAAGTCGCCGCTGCCACGCCCAATACCGTTGAGACCTATCGCCGGATTGCCCTTGGCTTGATCAACGCCAGCCGCTATGACGAGGCGGTGACTTATGCCCAAGGCGCGATCAATGCCGATCCCTTCGATGCGGAAGCCTGGGCAATCAGCGCTTGGGCACTGGATTGGGCGGCGCGCCCGGGCGAAGCGATCGCCAATGCCCTCCACGCGCTGGAGCTCGATCCCGATAGCAGCCGCGCCCAAGCCTACCTGGCGGAAGCTTATTTCAGTTTGGGCCAGCGGGAACGGGCTGAGCTGCTCTTGGACGAATTGCTGGAGGCTGATCCCAACAGCGCCGAAGCTTATCGCGCCCGCGGCTTGATTAAATGGCAAGGGGTTTTTGATTATGACGGCGCCCTGGACGATTTTCACACCGCTTATAGCATGGCGGATAATATGAACCTGATCGCCGTGGATATCGCTATTATCGAAAAAGACCTCGACAATTTTTCTACGGCGACTGAGTTTTTGCAGCAAGTGCTGGAAGCCGACCCCTATAACGCGCGCGCGCTTTTTTACCTAGGTGATATCTCCTTGAGCCAGGATGGCAACCCGGCGCGGGCGGAGCGCTACCTGCAAGATTGTGTCGATTTCAACCCCAGCTATTTTTATTGCTACTACTTGCTAGGGCGTGCCCAGCTCAACCTGGGCAATATCCCCGATGCCGCCAGCGCCTTTGAAAAAGCCATCGAATTGGGCAGTGAGGATCCGCAGCATTATTATTGGGCGGGCTGGTCGCAAATTGAGTTGGGCAATTGTCCGCGGGCGCTGGCTTATTTGGAGCCGGGTCGGCGCATCGCCCTACAGAGCGGCAACGTGAAGTACCTGCCGGATATTGAGGCGGTGATCCCGACTTGTGACCCTACCTTTAGCGGGCAAGACACAACGGAGGAAACACCATAAAAGCGCTGCTCGCAAGGATCACATATCAAAGTGGTACGGGGGCAAGAAGCATGAACTCTGGGCGAATCTTGGTGATTCTACCGGCGCTGAACGAAGAGCGCAATATCGCGCCGACGGTGAGCCGCATCCGCGACTTGCTGCCGGGGGCTGATATCTTGGTCATCAACGATGGCTCCAGCGATAATACGGCGGCTGAAGCGGCGGAGGCCCGCGCCCAGGTCTTGCATCTGCCTTTTAACGTGGGTATTGGCGCGGCGGTGCAGGCCGGCTTTCGCTTTGCGGCGGGGCATGATTATGACATCGTCTTACGCAACGATGGCGATGGACAGCATGCGCCGGAAGCCAACCTCAGCTTATTGGCGGAGCTGGAAACGGGGCGGGCGGATGTGGTCATCGGCTCCCGCTTCATCGATGCCCAGGGCGATTATGGCACGCCCTTGCCGCGGCGGCTGGGTAGCGCGATCTTGGCGCGCTTGCTCTCGCGCGTGATCGGCCAGCGTGTCACCGACCCGACCTCTGGCTGCGCCGCTTTCAATCGGGATGCTATCCAGCTGCTCGCCCAAGCTTATCCCCATGATTATCCCGAGCCGGAAGCCATCGCCATCTTGCACCGCAGCGGCTTGCGACAGCTGGAAGTCCCGGTCAAGATGATCCCGCGCCGGCACGGCAATTCGTCCATCACGCCAGTGCGCTCGGTCTATTATATGGTCAAGGTGCTGCTGGCGATTTTGATCAATCTCTTTCGGCGTCCCCCGCGAGTGAATGTGCCGCAGGAGCGGGATCCCACCGGCGGCTAGGTGGGCGTATTCACGGGCTGTTCACTATAATCGAATCGGAATTAGATTAATATTGCTGCACTCTATTCATTGCCGCCCTCCATGTTATATAATGGAGCCGCGAGTTTCATTTTTCGTAAAACTACTCTAGCAGAGAGGTAACAATATGCGGCTCAAATTAACGCTTTTAGTTCTTGTCTTGCTGCTCAGCAGCATCCTCGGCAACTTCGCCATGGCGCAAGATACCAGCGAAGTTTCCATTCTCTACTGGCAGGCGGTTTCGATTCTGAATCCTTATCTTTCCGGCGGTACCAAGGACATCGATGGTTCCTCACTGGTGTTGGAGCCTTTGGCAAATTTTGGTCCTGATGGCTCTCTTGTGCCAGTGTTGGCAGAGGACATCCCCACTTTAGAAAATGGTGGCGTTGCCGAAGATTTGACATCGATCACCTGGAAGGTGAAAGATGGTGTTGCCTTCTCCGATGGCAAGCCGCTGACGCTGGAAGATTTCATCTTCACCTGGCAATATTGCACCCACGAAGAAGCTGGCTGTGCCTCGGCACAATTCTTTGAAGATGTCGTCAATGTGGAAGACGCCGGCGACAACAATCTGAAGATCAGCTTCGGCGTGGCAAAGCCTTTCCCCTACAATCCCTTTGTGACGCAGCAAGCGCCGGTATTGAATTCCGAGCAATTCGCTGATTGCCTTGGCGCCAATGCCAGTGCCTGCAGCGAGCAGAATTTTGGTCCCATCGGCACCGGTCCCTTCATGGTGGAAGAGTTCCGCCCCAACGATGTTGTGACTTATGTGGCGAACCCGAATTATCGTGAAGAGGGCAAGCCGCACTTCGATCGCGTGGTCTTCAAAGGCGGCGGTGATGCCGAATCGGCTGCCCGCGCTGTTTTGGAAACGGGCGAATCCGATTATGCCTGGAACTTGCAGATTTCCCCGGCTGTTTTGAACACGATGGAAGCCGCTGGTAATGGGCAAGTCGTTGTTGCGTTCGCTTCAAGTGTAGAGCGGCTGATGCTCAACCAGGCTGATGTCAGCCCCGACAACCCGAATCGCTCGGTTTGGGCGGAAGATGGCTCTAATGACCATCCTTTCTTGACCATCCCAGAGGTTGCCGATGCCATGTCGCTGGCGATCGACCGCAATATCATCGCGGAACAGCTCTATGGCTCCGGTGGTCAACCTGCCTGCAACGTCGTCAACGGTCCTCCGGTCAATGTATCGGAAACCTATCTCGGTTGTTCGCAGGATCTTGAGGGCGCCAAGGCGATCCTCGATGGAGCGGGCATCGTTGATAGCGATGGCGATGGCATCCGCGAAGCCAATGGCGTACCCTTGCGCGTCCAATACCAGACCTCGACCAATGCCGTGCGCCAGAATACGCAAGCGCTGATCAAACAATGGTGGTCAGAAGTTGGTATCGAGACCGAGCTGCGCAATATCGATGCTGCCGTCTTCTTCGGTGGCGACCCCGCCAGCCCGGATACCTACCAGAAATTCTTCAGCGATGTGCAGATGTTCACCAGCGGCACCAATGGTCCAGATGCGGAATCCTTCATGGTGCGCTGGATCTGCGGCAATGACCCCAATCCGGATAACGGCTGGCTGGGGCGTAATGTGCCGCGCCACTGCGACGAAGAATATGATCGCTTGTTCGTGGAATTGACCCAAACTGGCGGCATCGAAGCGCGCGCCGAATTGGTGAAAGCCATGAACGATATCTTGATCGAAAATGGCGCTCTGATTCCCCTGGTCTTCCGTGGCAGCGTTTCCGCTCACTCCAATACGCTCGGCGGCGTGGACATGAACGGCTGGGATTCGGAAATGTGGAACATTGAAGACTGGCATCGTATCGATGGGTAACCCGACCCAAGGATAGACTTTCCCCGGGGGTGTGCCACGGCATGCCCCCATTTCGACTGTATTGAGGTTTATATTAGGCTGGCGGCTTACTTGGTTTTTCTATTTGCGATTTTGCCCCAAAATTCGGTATAATCTTCTTGCATTGCTATTTAGTCAACCAAGTTAGTTAGTGAGGAAACAATGAAGGCAATACGTGTTTTATCCGTTCTCTTGGCTGTGTTGATGGTGCTGTCATCCTTTGGTGGGATCGCCATCGCGCAAAGCGAAGACACTGTAAACATCCTGTTTTGGCAAGCGGCATCCAGCCTGAACATGTATCTCTCCGGCGGCACCAAGGAATTTGAAGCCGCCTCGCTCGTGATTGAACCACTAGCGCGTTACGATCCCGATGGGCTGATGGTGCCTTGGCTGGTGGACGAGATTCCCACCGTTGCTAATGGGGGTATCTCTGAGGATTTGACCTCCATCACCTGGACGCTGCGTGATGACATTCTCTGGTCGGATGGGTCGCCCTTCACGGCGCATGATGTCGTCTTCACCGGCGAATATTGCATGCACCCGGAAACCGGCTGCTCCGTGCTCAGCCAGTTTGATGGCGTCGATACGATTGAAGCGCTGGATGACTATACCGTGAAAATCAGTTTCACCGGTCCCAAGCCCTTCCCTTATGGACCCTTTGTCGGCTACTTCACGCCAATTTTGCAGAAGGCGCAATTTGAGGATTGCATCGGCGCGGCCGCTCAAGGATGCACCGAGCAGAACTTCGCGCCTATTGGCACTGGTCCCTTTGTTGTGGAAGACTTCCGTGCCAATGATGTCGTGAGTTATGTCGCTAACCCGAACTATCGTGAAGAGGGCAAGCCCTACTTCGCTCGCGCGATTTTCAAGGGCGGTGGCGATGCCGAATCGGCTGCCCGCGCTGTGTTGGAAACGGGCGAAGCCGATTACGCCTGGAACTTGCAGATTTCACCGGCTGTTCTGGGCGCGATGGAAGCTGCCGGTCAAGGCACGGTGGTAGTGGCTTTCGCGACCAATGTTGAGCGTTTGATGGTCAACCAGACCAACCCCGATCCTATGCTGGATGCGGATACGCGCTCGGTATGGATGGAAGATGGCAGCAATGGTCACCCCTTCTTGCAAGTTGACGCGGTTTGGCAAGCTATGTCCAAAGCCATCGACCGCAACGTCATCGCGAGTCAGCTTTATGGTGCCGGTGGTGTCGCGACTTGTAACGTGCTGCCCGGTCCGCCGATCTATGCTTCGAGCAACAATGATGACTGCCTGGTGCAGGATATTGACGCCGCCAACGCCATGTTGGACGAAGCCGGTATCCTCGATACCGACGGCGATGGCATCCGCGAATACGAAGGCATCCCGCTCAAGGTAACTTACCAGACCTCGACCAATGCCGTGCGCCAAAATACGCAGGCTTTGATCAAGCAATGGTGGTCGGAAATTGGCGTCGAAACCGAGCTGCGCAACATTGATGCGGCTGTCTTCTTCGGTGGCGACCCCGCCAGCCCCGATACCTATGGCAAGTTCTACACCGATATCGAGATGTACACCAACGGCTCCAACGGCACCGATCCGGAAACCTATATGGGCAACTGGCGTACCAGCGAAATCAGCGGTCCTTGGAACAACTGGCTGGGCTCGAATGTTCCGCGCTGGTATAGCGAAGAATATGATGCCCTGCTGGACGAGATGTCACAGACAGCGGTATTGGAAGAGCGCGCTGCGCTGGCGATCCAGATGAACGATCTGCTGGTACAAAGTGGCGCCATGATCCCGCTGGTCTACCGCGGCAGTGTATCGGCGCATTCAAATTCGGTCAGTGGCGTAGAAATGAACGCCTGGGATGCCGAGCTTTGGAATGTGGCGGATTGGGTGCGTAACTAGCGCGACCATTCGAAGCATATAGCTAACAAAGAGGGTGGCGGCTGTCACCCTCTTTCAGCAAAATTTGAGTTCATGAGGGGAGTAGCATCATGGGAAAATACGTCATCCGAAGGCTGCTCACCGCCATACCAACGATACTTGTGATTAGTTTTATTATTTTCGCCGTAGTAGATTTATCCCCCAGTGACCCGACAGGCAACCTCCCGCTCACCATTCCACCCGAAACCCGACAGAAAATCCGCGAAGCGCTGGGCGCCGATGATCCCTTCCTAGTCAAATATGTCAAATGGCTCAATCAATTCTTCATTGCCGAGCCGCTGAATTTTATTGAAACGGCTATCGGCGTTACTTTCCCCGGCTCGGAAGAGCGCACCCGCGTCATCTCTTGGGCGACCCGCGGTCCCGTGATTGATATCATCGCCGAGCGCCTGCCACAGACACTGTGGGTGGTTGGCTCGGCTTATGTGCTGGGCATTTTGATCGCGGTGCCGGTCGGCGTTTATTCCGCGTATCGGCAATATTCTATCTTTGACCAGGTCGGCACTTTTGTGATGATGCTGGGTTTCTCGGTGCCGACCTTTTTCACCGGTTTGATGTTCATTATCATTTTCAGCGTCAATTTGAAGTGGTTCCCCTCGGTTTACGATACCACGCTGGTGATCAACGATATGGCCTCGCTGCAAGAGCAACTGCGGCAGATGTTCATGCCGGTCACCGTGCTGACGCTCTACTTCACGGCGCAGCTCAGCCGTTATACCCGCGCCTCGACGTTGGATAATTTGCAGCAGGATTACATCCGCACCGCCCGCTCCAAGGGCTTGGCGGAGCGTATCGTGGTGAACCGCCATGCGGTGCGCAACAGCTTGATCCCGGTGGTGACGCTGGTGGCTTTGGGCATTCCGGGCGTCTTCGCCGGCGCCTTGATCACCGAGCAGATCTTCCGCGTCAATGGCATCGGGCAATATCTGATCATCGCGATTCAAGGAGGGGACCTGCCCACAGTGCAGACTGTCACCTTCATCTTCGCGGTATTGACGGTGCTGTTTAATATCGTGGCCGACCTGCTTTATGGCGTTCTCGATCCCCGTGTGACCTATTCATAGGCTTAAGATTATGACTGTGATCGGCAAAACCAAACCGAAGACCCTGGAAGCGGGGGAACTGCAGCAAGCCCGCACGCTGGCTGGCGATGCCTGGCGGCAATTCCGCAAACATCGGCTGGCGCTGATTGCCATAGCCGTACTGGCGATTATTCTGTTGGGCGTTTTGTTTGGTCCGCTGTTTTGGACGCTGGATCCCACCTATATCGATATCGTCGCGGCGTATCAGATATCATCGCCGGAGCATCCCTGGGGCACCGACAGCCTGGGGCGCGATACGCTGGCGCGCTGTTTGCAAGGCGGGCGGGTATCGCTGATGATCGGCATTTCCGCCATGATGGTCTCGATTACCATCGGCACGGTGGTCGGCTTGCTATCGGGTTATTTCCCGCGGTTGGATAATCCGCTGATGCGCCTGACCGATATCTTCATCGCCTTGCCGCAGCTGCCTTTGCTGCTGGTCTTGATGATGCTGTTTCGCGAGCCGTTGAAAGCTTCTTTTGGCGTCGAAGGCGGGGTCTTCATCTTGATGGTCTCGGTCATCGGCGGCTTGCAATGGATGCCGACCGCGCGTTTGGTCCGGGGCGAAGTGCTGACGGTCAAATCCCGCGAGTTCATCACCGCTGCCAACGCGGTGGGTTCGGGGGATAGTAGGATCCTCAGCAGCCATATCCTGCCCAATGTGATGAGCCCGGTCATCGTCGCCGCCACCTTCAGCATCGCCAGCGCCATCATCACTGAATCGGCGCTGTCTTTCCTCGGTTTGGGCTTCCCGCCCGATTTCCCGACTTGGGGGCGCCTGCTCTTTGATGGCAAGGATTACCTGACCCTGACCTGGACGCTGGTCTTTTGGCCCGGCTTGCTGATCTCGCTGACGGTGCTCTGCGTCAACTTCATCGGCGATGGCTTGCGGGATGCGCTGGATCCGCGCTTGCGGAAATAGCGAGACCCTGCCATGCCCTATATCAAACAGATCACCATCGACCGAGCCACTGGTCTGCTCAAAAAAGAGCTGGAAAAAGCGGTCAAGCGCGCGGGACGGGTCTGGAATATCGTGCAGATCATGTCGCTCAACGGGCGCACCATGAAAGCCTCGATGGAGATGTACGGTGCCACCATGTTCGCCGAATCGCCCTTGTCGCGGCGGCAGCGCGAGATGCTGGCGGTGGTGGTCAGCAAAGCCAACCATTGCGTCTACTGAATCCGCTCCCACGCGCATGACCTCCGGGCAGAGGTCGAGGGATTTGCCAGCGAGGCTGAAGCCGATGCCTTCGTGCACGCGATCGCTCGGGACTGGCGAGAGGCGGAGCTCAACCAGGTCGATCGGGCATTGTGCGCTTATGCCGAGAAGCTGACGCGGCAGCCAAGCGATATGGACGAAGCCGATGTGCAGCGCTTGCGTGCCGCTGGCTTGGGCGATGTCGCCATCCACGATGCCACCCAGGTGATCGGGTTTTTCAATTACATCAATCGGGTGGCTGATGCCTTGGGCGTCGAACCCGAGGCTTCCATCCGTCCCTGGGGTGAGGCTTGATGGGCGCCGCGTCTATTGTGGCGGGATGTGGCGACTGAATGGTCGCGGTTGGCGGGAAAAGTGGGCTAATCCTCAAATCCCATTTCCTGGCGAATTGATTTGATTTTCTCAAGCGTTTCGTCGAAATCGGAGTGTTTGCGGTTGGTAAATCTGCCGAGGTCCGTGCCTTCAGTGTATGGTGTGCCATCGGGCAAGGTTGTCCCCCTTAAGTTCGCCTCATCCAGATTTGCCTCTGCCAAGTCCGCCCCTTGTAGCTTTGCGTAACTCAAGTCCGCTTCTTGCAGATTTGCCTCTGTCAAGTTCGCTTCTTGCAGACTTGCATATACCAAGGTCGCCCCTTGCAGATTTGCCTCTTCCAATTCCGTCTGTTTCAGGTTTGCAAATGATAAGGTCGCCGCTTTCAGATTTGCACTCTGTAATTCTACCGCTTGCAGATTAGCCTGATACAAGTTCGCGTCTTGCAGCTTTGCATTGCGCAAGTCTTCGTTTTGTAGATTTGCCCGGTGCAAGTTCGCACCTTTTAGTTGTCCACTATCACCGGTCAACCTATCTTTAGTAGCCAACTGCTCTTTAGTAGCCAACTGCTTGACCGCTCTGATAGCGACGTCAGGAGTGCGGCTGCCCGCTTCCCAAACCGCACGCTGTTGCTGATCACGCATTTGGCGTTCCCTGTCGCGGCGTACAATCAAGTGATCCACAATGACTACGATCACAAAGATACTAACCACGGCGCTGATCATTTCGGCGACAAGATTCAGTACAAAATCTTCTAATTGTGAGTCACTTAATCGGCCGATGAAACTAAGGAAGGGCCCGATAGCTAAAAAAGCTAAAATAATCAAGCCACCCCATATTTTTATATTCTGCCACATTTTTTCTACCTCCCAATGATCAATATGATACCAGTGTACTATAGTCGATGGGCATTACAAAACCTTGTCATTCGCTAGTTTAGGTTTGCAGCGTTCAGCGTTTTCGTTGCCGTTTTTGTTGCCGACTAAAATGTTTTTTCGGCAACAAAATCTATTTTGGCAAAGCTGGCGTGGTCGGTTAAAGTTGCTGTCCTTATTGTGGTGGGGTCGGGGCAGGATTTGGCGACTGAATGGTCGCGGTTGGCGGGAAGAGTGGCTAATCCTCAAGTCCGATTTCCTGGCGAATTGATTTGATTTTCTCAAGCGTTTCGTTGAAATCGGAGTGTTTGCGGTTGGTAAATCTGCCGAGGTCCGTGCCTTCAGTGTATGGTGTGCCATCGGGCAAGGTTGTCCCCCTTAAGTTCGCCTCATCCAGATTCGCCTCTGTCAAGTGCGCCCCTTGTAGGTTTGAGTAACTCAAGTCCGCCCCTTGCAGATTAAATTCACTTAAGTCCGCTCCTTGCAGATTTGCCCCGGACAAGTCCGCCTCTTGCAGAGCTTCTTCTTTATAATTAGGGTTATCAAGATGGGTGAGTTTCCAAATGTCTACATCTTTGGTACATTCTTCCCCACTAGGTAAGATCGCTCTTTCCAGATTTACTCCGAGCAAGATCGCCCCTTGTAGATTTGCCCTCAACAAGATCGCCCCTTGTAGATTTGCCCTCAACAAGTTCGCCTCTTGCAGATTTGCCCAATGTAAGTCTGCGCCTTGCAGATTTGCCCAATGTAAGTCTGCGCCTTGCAGATTTGCCGCTCTCAAGTCCGCCTCTTGCAGATTTGTCAATCTCAAGTCCGCCTCTTGCAGATTTGTCCATCTCAAGTCCGCCTCTTGCAGCTTTGCCCCGGACAAGTCCGCGCCTTGCAGATTAAATTCACTTAAGTTCGCTCCTTGTAGATTTGCCCCGGACAAGTCCGCCTCTTTCAGAGCTTCTTCTTTATAATTAGGGTTATCAAGATGGGTGAGTTTCCAAATGTCTACATCTTTGGTACATTCTTCCCCACTAGGTAAGATCGCTCTTTCCAGATTTACTCCAAGCAAGATCGCCCCTTGTAGATTTGCCCCGGACAAGTTCGCCGCTTGCAGATTTGCCCCTTCCAGATTGGCACCTCTCAAGACCGCCCCTTCCAGATTTGCCCCTTCCAGATTGGCACCTCTCAAGACCGCCCCTTCCAGATTTGCCCCCGACAAGTTCGCCTCTTGCAGATTTGCCGCAACTAATTTCGCCTCTCGCAGATTTTCCCCTCTCAAGTCCGCCTCTTGCAGATTTGCCCCTCTCAAGTTCGCCTCTTGCAGATTTGCCCCCGACAAGTTCGCCTCTTGCAGATTTGCCCCCGACAAGTTCGCCCCTTGTGGCTCTGCCTTACTCAAGTCCGCCCCTTGCAGATTTGCTTCACTCAAGTTAGCCCCTTGTAGATTTGCTTCATACAAGTCGACTTCTTGCAGATTTGCTTCACTCAAGTTAGCCCCTTGTAGATTTGCTTCATACAAGTCGACTTCTTGCAGATTTGCTTCACTCAAGTTAGCCCCTTGTAGATTTGCTTCATACAAGTCGGCTTCTTGCAGATTTGCTTCACTCAAGTTAGCATTTTGCAAATCTGTCCCACTCAACTGCGCCTGCCACAGCTTTGCCCTTATCAATATCGCCCCTTGCAGATTTGCTTCACTCAAGTTAGCCCCTTGTAGATTTGCTTCATACAGGTCGACTTCTTGCAGATTTGCTTCACTCAAGTTAGCATTTTGCAAATCTGTCCCACTCAACTGCGCCTGCCACAGCTTTGCCCTTATCAATATCGCCCCTTGCAGATTTGCCCCATACAAGTCCGCCCCTTGAATATTTGCCTCATACAAGTCGGCTTCTTGCAGATTTGCCCAATGCAAGTCCGCCCCTTGTAGATTTGTCGCTGTCAGTTTTGCCCCTTGAAGATTTGCCGCTTGCAAGTTAAACTTACTCAAGTCCGCGCCTTGCAGCTCTAACTCTCTCAAGTCTATCTCTTGAAGAACCCATTCTTTATAGCCAACGTGTTCAGGATGGGTGAGTTCCCAAATGTCTAAATCTTCGGTACATTCTTTCCCATCAGGTGAGATCGCTTTTTCGAGATTTGCTCCGAGCAAGATCGCCCCTTGCAGATGAACTTCTCTCAAATCAACCTCCTGTAGATTTGTCGCTATCAAGTTTGCCCCCTGCAGATCTGCTCCTCTCAAGTGCGCCCCTTGCAGATCTGCCTGTCTAAAGTTTGTCTCTTTCAGATTTGCCCTTCTCAAGTCCGCCTCTTTCAGATTTGCTCCATACAAGTCCGCCCTTTCCATTTGTGCCTCTCTCAAGTCCGCGTCTTGCAGATTTGCGTCCTTCAAGTCCGCCTTTTGCAGATTTGCCTCAACCAAATTCGCCTCTTGCAGATTTGCCTCATTCAAGTAGGCCTCTTGCAGATTTGCCTCAACCAAATTCGTCCCTTGCAGATTTGCCTCAATCAAGTCTGCGCCCTTGAGCGCACCATTATCGCCATTCAGCCAACCTTGTCTGCTCAACTGCTCGACCGCGTTGATAGCCACATCATGTGCGCGGCTGCCCGCTTGCGAAATCAAACGTTGTTTCTCGTCTTCTTCTTGGCGTTCTCTATTGCGGCGTTCGTTCAAGCCATCGATGATGAATACCGTAATAGCCACACCAACCAGGACGCCGATCATCTCGGTAAAGAGATTCATCAAATAGTCAGTGAACTTGCCAGTGAAGCTACTGAAACTACCATTTTCCTCAAACACTGCCAGGCCAATTGCGATGCCTATTACGAGAATACAAGCGACGCCCAAGATTCTATAGAACAGTTTGTACTTTTTGAGGATCCGCCGTATTCTTTCCCATCGTTTCATCATTAATACTAAGTCCCTCATCCGCTGATACCAGCAGACTATAGCCGATGCGGAGGGGATGGGCAATAATAAGGAATGCTAATCCAGCGCTCTCGCTATTGGGCAAGAATCAGAGTGTTGCGCCTATCGCTTTGCTCTAAGATAAGAGGGTCAGTCAGTAGCATGGGAAGGGGCAAGCGGATGAGCGAGACAAGAGAGCAAAGCAAAGCGGAATTGGTCGCGGGGATCTGCGATTATCTGCGGGAGATTCATCCGCAGGGGGCCAGCCTGGGCGAATTGAGCCGGCGCTTCCATATCAGCCCGTTTCATTTGCAGCGGCTGTTCAAGAGCGCCACTGGCATTTCGCCGCGGGAGTATGCCGCCAACCTGCGCCTGGAAGAGTTCAAGAGCCAGGTGCGCGGGGGCGAGCGCATCACCGATGCCATCTACGCCGCTGGCTACGGCTCTTCCAGCCGTTTGTACGAACAAAGCGACCAAAAGCTGGGCATGACGCCTTCCAGCTATCGCAAGCGGGGCGCTGGCATGACCATCTTTTATAGTCTGGCGCCTTGTCCCTTGGGGCGTCTGTTGCTGGCGGCGACCGAACGCGGCGTCTGCAAGGTCAGCCTGGGCGATGATGATGCCGCGCTGATCGCCGATTTGGAGGCGGAGTTCGCCCGTGCCGAGCGCCTGCGCGATGATGAGGGGATCGGCTTTTGGCTGCAGCGGATTATCGCGTTTTTGGAAGGTTGGCAGCCACAGCTCGATTTGCCGCTGGACCTGCGCGCCACCGCTTTTCAGCTGAAAGTCTGGCAGCAGTTGCAGGCGATACCGCTCGGCGAAACCCGCAGTTATAGCGAGATCGCCGCCGCCATGGGGCAGCCTAGCGCCAGCCGCGCCGTCGCCAATGCCTGCGCCAAGAACCCAGTCGCGCTGGTCATCCCTTGCCATCGCGTCATCCGCAAGGATCGGGAACTGGGTGGTTATCGTTGGGGCATCGAACGCAAGCGCGCCTTACTCGCTCAAGAGCAGGAGTACCAAAAGAAGGCGGCTCGCTGAGCAAGCGCAAGTCGGTTCTTCGGGCTACTATATTGATAGCAGCTTGGCTGGCTTGGGGGTAGAGGTGCATGGTGAACCGCTCTTTGCAAGTATTGGTCCTGGTCTCGGTGTTGTACGTGGCGGCGCAGATGTTGGCGGATATCACGGCGTTGCGCATTTTGTCGATTGCGGGTTTGAGCATCAGCGGCGGCACCTTGGTCTATCCGATCACCTTCACCTTGCGCGATATGGTGCACAAGGTCTCGACCGCCAGCGTCGCTCGCTTGCTGATTTTCGCCTCGGCGGGCATCAACTTGTTCATGGCGGGTTTGTTCTGGCTGGTATCGAGCTTGCCGCCGGATCCGGAGGTGGGTCCCCAGGCGGAGTTTGGCATGGTGTTGGCGCCGGTCTTGCGCATCGCCATCGCCTCGATTGTCGCCGAGGTGGTCTCGGAATTGCTGGATACCGAGATTTATGAGCTATGGGTGCGGCGTTTTGAGCAGCGCTGGCAATGGGGGCGGGTCTTGATGAGCAATGCGGTCAGCGTGCCGGTGGATAGCGCGCTGTTTGTGGTGTTGGCATTTTGGGGCGAGTTGTCGGTCGAGGTCATCATCAGTTTGTTTTTCTCCAATATTTTGGTCAAGTTCGCGGTGTCGCTGGTGTCGATGCCGGGGATTTATCTGGTCAAGGAACAGCCGAAGGAGTGGTTGAGGCCAGAGGATGCTGTATAATGCGATAGATGTAATCAAGTAAGCTGATGGAATGAAAGATCAAATATGCCATTGTCACCTGAAGTGGATGAAAAGATTCTCGATCGCTTTGATGAGCTGATTGAAGAGGGAACAAAACTCGCTGATAAGATGAGAGAACAACATGCGGATTGGAAGTTAAAGAATCCCCGCATCCACATAGTTGGGGGCGAGATGTCTGGTCACACTTCTGAATTCCACCAACTTGTTACAAAATCCCGTAACTTAATAAAAGTCATGTTGGGTCATTCAGAAGAAACAAGAAATTACCAAAAGCGTATAGACAAACTTACAAAAGACTCTAGCTCTGTTCAGCAGATTGTCGGCATCTTACAAGGTCTGAAAGATAACTATGAAAACGGTTTTTGCGACGAATTAGGGAAACAAATTGTTGCATATATTTCTTCAGATTATATGTCACAAGCCGAACAATTGTTAGATGAAAGTGCTAATGGTCAATATACTCACGTTCCAGCGGCGGTTCTATGTGGTGCGGTTTTAGAAGACGCCATACGTAGATTGTGTGATCGACAATCACCTCCCATTCCAACAAAAAAGGAAAATGGCAACTTCAAAAAGCTGGCTGCAATGATAGATGACTTGAAGAAAGAAAATGTAATTAAGCCACTAAAGCGCGATCAACTCCAATCTTGGGTAAAAATTCGTAACTCGGCAGCGCATGGCAAATTTGATGAATTCAAGCGAGACGATGTAGACTTAATGCTATCTGGTGTAAAGAACTTTCTCGCTGATTTTCTTTAAATGGCGATATTAGCGCCGCCACCAGACCAGCGAATCGGCATTTGATTCGCCCAGTGCCAGCTGCGTCAATTCCCCCGTCGCCAGCTCGACCCGCATAATGCGCGATTCGCCATCCACCGAGCGCGCGAAGCTGACTGCCGCTCCATCCGGCGTCCAGCGGGGCAGGCTATCATAGCGGAATTCCAGCACCAGCGGCTCGACCGTGTTGGTATCCAGCGTATAGAGATAAATCGATGAAGCGCCATCCCGCCCCGAGGCGAAGACAATGCGCGCGCCATCGGGCGACCAATCCGGCGAAGTATCGGGACCAGCGTGCCGCGTCAATTGTTGGACGGTGCTGTTTGCCAGGTCGATGCGGTAGAGATCCCAGCCTTGGTCGCGATTGGAGCTGAAGGCCAGCGATTGGCTATCGGGGGACCAAGCTGGCTGCCGATCGCCGGCGGCATCTGCGGTGACGCGCCGCAAGCCGCTGCCATCCGGGCGAATGATATAGATATTGTTGTCCCCTTCCTGGTTGCTGGCGAAGGCGATCCACTCTCCATCGGGGGACCAAGCAGGCGACTCGGCAATCGCTTGGGAGTCCGTCAACTTGCGCAGCGCGCCACTGGCGAGGTCATAGACGACGATATCGCTGCCATAACGCAGCAGTTGCGTCAGCGCCAGCAGTCGGCCATCGGGGGAAAATGAGGGTTCGACCAGGTTGGAATGTGCCAGCCGGCGCTTCAGATTGTGGCTCAGATCCTGCACGATGATGACCGGCAAGCCATTTTCCAGCGTCATATAAGCAGCGACTGTCGATGGGAACAGACTCGCCAGCAGATAACGCAGCAAGATGGCGGCGATGACCAGGGCAAAGAGACTAGCGGCGAGGGTGAGCGGGCGGCGCATCAGGCGGCGATTGACAGAAACTGCCGTTGGCGCAGGTATTGGCTGATCTGTTGCGCGGCGATCTCGGCTTCGAGCGTCATGTTATAGAAGGCGCCCCGCCCTTTGTAGAAGACACCGACCAGGTACAAGCCCGGATAGCCCAGCACCTGGCGACCGTTGGGGTGTTCGCTGACATCCCGCAGGGGCCAGCCGCGTAAGCCATTGGGTCCAATATCCCAGTCACAGCTGGCGGGCAGGAAATAAGGCTGCTGGCTGAATTGCATCTCGATATCGAGATAGTGGTGCAAGACGGGCAGGAAGCCGGTGGCCATGATGACGGTATCCAGCTCGAGATATTGCCCATCAGCCAGGGTCGCGCCTTTGGCATCAAAAGCGATGGGATGCCGCACGGGCAAGACTCGCCGCTGCTGCAGGGCGTCCAGCAATTCTGGTCCCCGATAGCCGACGGCGCTGCCGCTGTTGGACTGCGCTTCCCAAGCGGCAAACTCGCCCAGATCATATTTGAGCGCACCAGTGCGGCGTTGCAGCCAGACACAGAGTTGCTCCGGCAGATAACTGCCCAGCAGCATCCAGGCGTGGCGCGGCAAGCCATAGGGATAGCGCGGGCGCAGGTCGACACCGGTACGGATCGAGAGCCAGGCAAAGCCATCGGCGGCGACCTGCCCAGCAGCCACGGCGATATCGGTGCCGCTGGGTCCATTGCCGACCACCAGTACGCGCTTGCCCCGCACTTGGTCGGGATGGCGATAATCCCGCGAGTGCATCAGCTCGCCCTGGAAGCGTTCCATGCCGTCGATCTGGGGCAGCTGCGGGTTATCGAAGACGCCGGTCGCTGGAATCACAGCGCGGTAGGTCTCGATGCCTTGGCTGGTTTCAGCTTGCCACAAGCCATCATCGCGCGGCGCCACCCGATAAACCTCAATGCCGGGCTCAAATTCCAGCCCCTGCTCCCCCACCCAGTCGACCAAATGGCTGTAGTATTGCTCCGCGGTGGGGAATAGCCCCCAATGCAGCGGGAACTTGCGCCCGGGCAGGTGGCTGAAGAAACGCGATGTGTTCAGCCGCAGCGAGGGGTAGAGGCTGTTCCAAGTTGTTGCCAGCGTCTGGGAACGGTCGATCAGACGATATTCGATGCCGGCTTGGCGCAGGGCATAAGCGGCATTGATGCCAGCTGGTCCCGCCCCGATGACCAAGACATCCGCGGTTGGCATTATCCCTCCTGGGCGATGGCGGTGGCGGTCCCGCGGATATAGAAATGAAGGCGGGTGGGCGCGACTTCGTAGGTGGCGGCGAAATTGAGAGCGTCTTCACCAGCGCGAGGCTGCACATATTCCAGCGTTTCGCGGATCAAGCCATCGATCCATTGTGCCTGGAAAGTGGCTTCTTCATTATATTCCGCCACCGGAAAAGCCACCCAGCCGTTGAGGATAGCGATGATGGCGATGCTGAATACGAGGACGACGATCGCGCCGATGGCGGCTAAAGCCTGGCGATTGGCGCGGCGCTTATCCTTCGGCGTCATGCTCAGCTGCGCCACTCGGCGTCGCAAGCTGTCCGGATTGTAACCCTGGCTGAAATTGAGTGGGCGCAGACCCAGCAATGAAGGCGGCAAGGCGACATCCTCGGTCAGGATCGGCAGGATGCTATGGCGCTCTTGTTGGGCGCGCTGGATTTCCGCTTGCACAGCTGGCTCGGTGTTGGATTCCCGTGAGACCAGCACAATCAAGAGCGGTCCCGCGATTTGATTAGGATGCGAGAGATCGGCGCGGATTTCTTGGGCAAGCGCTTCTTGCGCCCGCGAGTAGGTAATGTGGATCATCGGTGTTGCTTAGCCTCATTATGCGACCGATAAGACAGTCCATTTTGGCATATTTGCGGCGGCTAAACTAGGCTGGCGTTTGGCGGGATCAAGGCAATCGTTTCAAAATGAGTAGGCGCCAATATCAAAACAAATACTCAGCACAGAGGCGCAGAGACACAGAGATAAATCATCTGGGTGGCATATTTCCTTCGCGTAATCGCGATTATAAAGCTAACAGCCAGCGCTTTCCGTTGCTTTGGCTGTTGGGGACCGGCAGTATCTTTGAAGCGATTACTCTGTTGGCGGGATCCAACGTTGGAGGTCGATGCTTTGGGCGGCTTGCAGGGCGGCGGGATCGCCCAGGGGGAGCCAAAAGGGCGCTTCCACCACGCTGACGGCCTGATCGCGGGCGGCGGCGGTCACATAATCGCTGATCTCATATTCGCCCCGTTCTGTCTTTTCCAGCGCGTACTCAAAGATGCTGGACTGGAACTTGTAAGCGCCGATGTTGCAGGGCGCGGGGGCGGGATAGCGACCGGGCGGGGGTTTCTCGTCAATGCGCAGGAATTCGCCTTTTTCCCCGGTCACGACTACGCCATATTTTTGGTAATCGGCGCGGCGGATCGCCAGGATGCCGAAGTCAGTACGGCTCAGTTGGCGCAGGGCGGCTTGGCTGTAGAGGTCGTCGCCATTGATGACCAGGAAGTCATCGCTGCGCAGTTGGCTCTGGCAGCATTGCAGGGCGTGGCCCGTGCCCAGCGGCTGTGGCAATTGTTCCACCAGTTGATAATCGGCGAATAGGGTCTGTCGCGCCATGAAATCGGCGATTTGCTCTTTGCGATAGTGGACGACGATCAGCACGCGCTCGACAATGCCAAGCAGGCTGGCGAGGGACCAAGCGAGGATGGGGCGATTTTGCAGGGGCAGCAGCGGTTTGGGCGTTGTTAGTGTTAGCGGTTGCATGCGCTTGCCCAAGCCGCCCGCCAGAATTATGCCGTCCATGGACGCCTGTGGTCAGCGCATTTCATTGTAGTAGTCGGTGTCGCCATCGTCTTCTTCGGCAAATTCCCCTTCGCGGAAAGAGGGGATGATGGCATCGTCTTCGCCATAAAGGTCTTGATAACTTTCGATGTCATCATCGTCCAGGTCGTAGCCTTCGTCATCGGGGTCGTCATCGTCATCCAGGACGCTCTCGATGAAGTTTTCCTCATCGTCCAGCAGGTCGTCGACTTCGTCGAGGTCGTTCTCAAGCTCGTCGATCTCGTCGATTACCTCAGCATCATCGAGGGTCTCCAGCGAGACCAGCTCCGGCTCTTCCACTTCGGCGAGCAAAGAGAGCGCCGCTGGCAGGTCGAGGGGGGCATCGATGGGGACCGCTCTATCGTCCAGCTCTTCCAACTCGGCGATGGCTGCCAGATCATCGGCCGAGGGTTCGCTGATATCATCGAGTTTGCTGCGGGCATTTTGCATCATCAAATCGAGCAGCGATGATACCCGGCTTTCTTGTTCCTCTTCGGGTTCGCCCGGGTCGCTTGAGGTTGACAGACTGCGCGACATAATCACAAGCCTCCCTTTGCCATGTTTAATCCAGCGTCTCTCTCACTATAGCGCAAAAATAAGAATGTAGCCGCGAATCGTTTGTTAATTCAGGATGAAAAGCGGTGGCTAGCAGCTGGCCTTGGCGCACAGCGACAATCCGCTGGTCTTCCAGCCGCGCCAGCACCTCCACCGGCGCTCGCACCGCGGTGACAATCGGGGCGCGGATGAAGACAGCATGAAATGGACCGCCAGCCAAGCCAGCGATTTGCAGGTCGGTCTCGAAGCTATCGACCTGTCTGCCAAAAGCGTTGCGATCGACCGTGATATCCATAGCGCCCAGGATTGGCTGTTCATCGATGCCGATATCTTTCGCCAGGAAGATCATGCCGGCGCAGGTGCCCCAGGTTGGCTTCGCTTGGCTGAAGCGGCGCAGCGGTTCGATCAGCCCGTAGGATGTCGCCAGTTTGCCGATGGTGGTGCTTTCCCCGCCGGGGATGATCAAGCCATCCAAGCCAGCCAGCTGATCTGGCAGGCGCACTTCCCTCGCCTCCAGCCCCAGCTGCCGCAATAGCTTGATATGCTCGATGAATGCCCCTTGCAGGGCGAGTACGCCGATATTCATCATTAATCCGGTAGTTCTCGTTCAGGGGTAGCTAAGCGGCGTTATTATGCCGACAAGTTGAGCGGGACTCAAGGCAAGACTTCGACGCGAATCAAACGCGCCAGGCTGTTGCCGATGATGCGGAACTCGCGCTCCAGCTTCAATTGCATCGGTCCGTCAAAAGGCGCCACATGGATCACCTCGCAGACTTGACCCGGGACCAAGCCCAGCGCCTCGATATATTGCAAGCGGTCCGGCTCGCGGGTGATCAGGCGGCTGATGCGGATGCGCGCCGCGTTTTTAATCTGCGACAAGAAAATATCGTCCAGGGCGGGTAGCGCCCCAGCCGCATCGGGAATCGGCTCGCCATGTGGGCAGGTACTGGGTTGCTCTGTCAGCTCGTACATACGTTGCACGACCGTTTCGCTCAAGCCATCGCTCAGCCGCTGCGCTTCTTCATAGACCTGGAGCCAATGGATCCCCATGACGCGGACAAGAAAGACTTCGGCAATGCGTTGCTTGCGGATCTGCTTCAGCGCTTCCACCCGTCCTTTTTCGGTGATGGCGATGCCTTGGTAGGGTTGGTGCACCAGTAGCTCCAGCTCGCTCAATTTATTGACCATGCGGTTGACCGCTGGCGGGCTGACAAAAAGCAGATCCGCCAACTGTGAGGTGCTGACGTATTCTTCCCGCTGCGGTTGCCGATCGATGAGGCGATAGATCTCCGCCAGGTAGGCGCGCATCTTTTGGCTGAGTTCGCTGGTTTTGCGTTGGTCGGTGGCGGGCATGGGCAATTTACAAGCCGTGTTCGAGCCGGGTGATCAAGCGGTCGGGCAGTTGCTGCTCGCGCATGCGTCCTTGGACCGCCTTGATATTGTAGGGGATGCGTCGGTGTTCGAAGATGCCGCTGGTCAGGTCGAGGATGCCATAGGCGGCGTCGGGATTTTGGTCCCGTGGTTGGCCGATGCTGCCGGGGTTGATGATCTGCCGTTGACCATTCAATGGATAGGGCTGGTTGTATTGCGGCGGCAGAGATTGGGCTTTGTCTTGCTCATCGTTCATGGTGTAGATGACGGGTTGGTGGGTATGCCCGACCAGGCAATAGGGCGTCTCAAAATGGGGGAAATTCATGGTGGCGATGGTCGGTTCCAGGATGTATTCCCAGATTGGCTCGCGCGGGCTGGCATGCACCAGGGTATATTCGCCGATGACGAAGGTGACGGGCAAGGCTTCCAAAAAGCGCGTGTTCTCCGCGGTTAGGGTGTCGCGCGTCCATTCGACAGCGCGGCGGGCATCGGGGTTGAAGGTGCGTATATCCAGCCGCTCCAGCGCCGCCCAGTCGTGATTGCCCGCCAGGCATAGCTGGGGCAGGGTCTTCAATCTGTCGACGCATTCGTTGGGGTCGGGACCATAGCCGACCACATCGCCAAGGCACCAGACAAAATCCCAATCGCCATCGCTGTGTTGCAGCACAGCTTCAAAGGCGGTGTAATTGGCGTGAATATCGGAGATGACCAAGATGCGCATGTTTTGTTTTCCCGCTCGACAATGACTATTTGCATATTACCATTTTTTGCTCGCTCGCGCGATATGGGCTCTGGTCAAGGCAAGCGCATCAAAATGAATAGGCGACAATGTCAAAACTAAAAACTTACCACAGAGACGCAGAGATAAGGCATTTGATTAGATATTGCGTCTCGCGCGCTAGCTGCTGTCTGACTAGGCTACTATGGTTTACGCTTTTTTGTATTTTGGGAGCAATGTGCTGGCGGGGGGTTGCCACATTTTTTGAGCGCAAGCGATGTGTCAAGCAAGTGGGCTGCGTGCTTCCTGTCCATCTTGCCAAAATACTATAATGTACTCTTTCCCAGCGATTGGCTTGATACCTGCCGAATTCCCTCATACAATATGTTATCAGTGTAATTCAGGACTGCTGCAATGCCTAAATTTGAGCTTTCTCGAGCCACGCTCAAGGGCAAACCCATCTTTGAGCCTTTCGCTGTGCCAGAGCTTGGAACAGCTTTGGGTGCCGCCCATCTGAAGCCGGAAGAAGCGCTGCTGTTGATGGAGCGGAAAGATGCCGTCAAGACCTTTCTCCTCAAGCAAATGGTTTACCATCACATCGCACAGGGCGAGGTCAAGGGAGAACCTTACCTCATCAGCTTTTGAGCACCCTGCAATAGCGGGGTCGGTCTGACCCCGATCGTGGACGGCAGGCTGCATCGCTTTGCTGTGGCTGGCATGATCAACGGTTTGGCGCTCATGTGGGATTATGAGACTGGCAGCTATTGGGATCACATCACCGGTGAAGCACTACATGGTCCGCTCAAAGGGGCGCAACTTGATGTATGGGGTATCGAAATCACGACAGCTGCGGCCGCCCTCGCCGAATACGATGCGCCGGAATTCCATCGCTCGGATATCGGGGGACTGAAGATGGGTTTGATGAGCCGCGTCCTTGGTGGTGGCAGGAGCTTGGTGCATAGCGATGGCAAGCACTTGAGCAAGATGATGACACTACGCGGTTTCCGACGCACCATGCCCGAAGTAGACGACCGCCTGCCAGAAATGACCCAAGGCTTGGGGATATTTGAAGGCGAGCAGGCTGTCTTTTATCCGCTGAACCGAATCCCGCCGCAGGGCATTCGGGATAGTTGGCGCGGTCAGCCAATTTCTATTCGCATTGGCGAAATTGATCGTATACCCTACGCAGTCTATGAACATGATCAGAGCCTTCGCCCTATGCAGTTGTTGACACGCTGGTACGGCTTTTGCCTGACATTTGCTGATACCCGTCTCTATGGAGAGGAAACCTAACCAAGACATGGCGGAACATTATCTGGACGACAGCATCACGCAACCGTTCTGGGACAATTCGGTGGTGCCGCGGCTGAGGATCGATAGCGGCGATATCGTCGTCTTCGAGTGTGCTGAGCCCAACGGACAGGTGCAGCCGGATTGGACGGTGGCGGAATACGAGCGCATCGACCGCAGCAAGATTCACGCGCTGAATGGCTCGGTTTGGATCAACGACGCGCAGCCGGGCGATGTGCTGGAGATCGATATCTTGGATATGCAGCACAAGGGCTGGGGTTGGACCGCCCATCGCGCTGGCGCCGGCTTGCTGCCGGAAGACTTTGACTATACCTATCTGCATCATTGGCGCATCGAAGGCGATACCTGTTATTCGACCGAGCTGGAGCAGATCCGGCTGCCCTTCGAGCCGCATCCGGGCGTGGTCGGTGTGGCGCCGCGGGAAGCGGGTCGTTTCAGTACAGCGCCGCCGCGAGCCAATGGCGGCAACCTCGATGTGCGCGATATGGTGGTGGGGTCGACGGTCTGGCTACCGGTGCTGGTGGAAGGGGCGCTCTTCGCTACTGGCGATTGCCACGCCGCCCAAGGACAAGGCGAGGTCTGCGTCACCGGTGTCGAAGCGCCGATGACCCTGACCATGCGCATCAAACTGCGCAAAGACCTGTCTATGCGAGAAGTGCAATTGCGCCGCCCCAGCCCAATGAGCAAGCTCGACAGCGCCGGTTATCATATCACCACCGCTCATGGACCTGACTTGATGGAGAATGCCAAGAACGCCCTGCGCTATATGATTGACTGGCTGGTGGCCAACCAGCGTCTGAATCGCAGCCAGGCATATATCTTGTGCAGCGTGGCTGGGGATCTCAAGATCAGCGAGATTGTCGATGCGCCCAACTGGGTGGTGTCATTCCATATGCCGCTGGCGCTTTTCGCTGGTTAGGGCTGTTTTGCCCGGCGCTTCAACCACATCAGCCAATAGAGTGGCCGGCTGAGCAGCCAGAGCAATAGCATGCGCGGGAAGCCGTGTTGCTTGCGGCAATAGACCAGCAAATCGCGGAAGAAGATGCTGGTGGCGAACCAACTGCGGGTGGAAGATTTTTCATGGTGTTTGATCTTAGCATTCGCCAGAAAGCGCATGGGAGCGCGATGCTGCCGCGCCAGGCTGTCTTCGGGGAAATAGAGTAGCAGCTCATCATCCAGCCAGAGATCCGCCCGCCGCAGCATGGCGCAAGAACCGGGGATGACCTCGACATCGCGGTCGCTGCGCCGATCCCAACCGCCGTAATATAACCTGTCATGCAGGCGTCGCTTCGCTCCCGGCAGCAGGTAGCCCAGCAGACTGTAACGCAAAAGCAGGTGAAGATACGTCGGGATTTGGGAACAGGTGGGTTGGATCTCGCCTTCGGGATAGGACAGTTGAGCCGTCGCCCCAACATAGTTTGGATGGCTTAACAAGAAGCGGTGCATCAGCGCGAGAGCCTCTGGCGCCACTTCGGTATCGGGATTGAGCAGCAGCACATAATCGGCGCTGGCATGGGCGATACCAATATTATTGCCGCCGCAATACCAGGTGTTAAGCGACTGCGCCAACAACTGGACTTCGGGGAATTCTTCGCTCACCATGGCGGCGCTGCCATCGGAGGAGGCGTTGTCGACCACGATGATTTCCAGCGAAAGCCCGGCGCTATCCCGCAGCGATCGCAGGCAATTTTCTAGCAGATCGCGCGTATTGTAATTGACGATCACAACTGAGAGGTCTGGCATTTTCCCGTCACAAACTTTTCATACCTATGGTGATGCGCATGCAAATGCACTATAATCATAGCAGCGTTACGCGAGGATGGAACACATGGCAGAAATCGAATCACAGATCGAAACACCAACACAATCGGAACGGCTTGCTGCCCTCGAAACTGGCTATGCTCATGTAGCCACCAAAGAAGATATTGCCAATGTTAGGGTGAGCATCGCTCACTTACGCACAGAACTGAAGGCTGATAATGCCGCGGCGATATAGCCTGCCATCCCTGTTGCGATCTGACTTTCGCCGGCTTTTCCTCGATAATCGACAATGATGCGCTTGCTTTTGTGGCTTGCGGGCGCAATTGGAGAAGTGTACATGAAATTTGGCGTAGTATTTCCACAGACGCAATTAGGCGCGGACCCGGCTGTGCTGCGGGATTTTGTGCAGGCGGCCGAGGGCATGGGCTATCACCATCTGCTGGCATACGATCATGTCTTGGGCGCCAACCCCCAGCGTGAAGGCTGGGAAGCTGACAGACCCTACACCTATCAAGACATGTTCCACGAGCCCTTCACTTTGTTCTCCTGGATGGCGGCTTTGACCGAGAGCATCGGTTTCATGACTGGCGTCTTGATTCTGCCGCAGCGTCAGACGGCGTTGGTGGCGAAACAAGCGGCGCAGCTCGATCTGCTTTCGAGTGGGCGCTTTCGTATGGGGATCGGCGTCGGTTGGAACGCGGTGGAATATAATTCGCTGGGCATGGATTTCGCGACTCGCGGGGCGCGGGTCGAGGAGCAGATCATGATCCTGCGCCAACTTTGGACGCGAGAATTGGTAGATATCGATGGCAGATTCGACAAGATCGATGACGCCGGCATCAACCCCTTGCCAGAGCAGCCGATTCCCATCTGGATCGGTGGCACCGCCGATGTCGTGCTGCAACGGACGGCGCGCATCAGTGATGGCTGGGTGGCGCAAGCTGGCGATCCCGCAGCCGCCAAACCATTCTGTGATAAATTCTGGAGCTATGCCGGCGCCTACGGTACTGCCGATCGCTTGGGCTTGCATACGCGCTTGATCACCGAGCGCCTGCCCGAAAGCGAATGGGAGCGCTATGTGGCGGGCTGGGCAGCATTAGGCGCGACCGAGCTGGCGGTCTATCCCCATGGCACAGACCTGGATGAATATCTGGCGCGTTTGCGGCGCTTCAAGGATATGTTCGGGATTTAGACCATTTGCTCAACCTGCCAGGCACATTGACAGAAAAGACGGCTGTTGCTAATATCTAACAATAGCATCGTCCCTTTCATGGTAGGTCGCATTTTGGCGGCAGAGAAGGTTGTGACTCATGGCTAGCGAACCGACAATCACCGAACCAGTCGCGGTAGTGCGGGAACGCGTCGCCGCCGTTGAAAAGGTTTATCAGCACCTGGCGACCAAGGAAGATGTCGCCAACCTCCGCGCTGATCTTAAAGACGATTTTGCGCATCGCAGCGACGAACTGCGAGAGGAAATGGCACGCCAAAATCTCGACTTGCGAGAGGAAATGGCACGCCAAAATAATGACCTGCGAGAGGAAATGGCGCGCCAAAATAGCGACCTGCGAGAGGAAATGACGCGCCAAAATAACGACCTGCGTGCGGAGATGAGGGAGCAAATCGGTCGCCTTGATGATAAACACGATCAGCTAAATCATAAATTTGACGGACTCAGCCAAAGGGTCAGCAGTCTCGACCACAAAGTTGACGGGCTCAGCGACAGTCTCAATCACAAGGTTGACGGGGTCAGTGATAGTCTCAATCACAAGGTTGACGGGGTCAGCGACAGTCTCAATCACAAGTTTGACCGACTCAGCCAAAAGGTCGACGATCTTGATGATAAATACAATCAGCTAAATCACAAAGTTGACGGAATCAGCCAAAAAATCGAAAAGCTTGACAAGTCCTTGAGCAGAATTTGGCTGCTTGTTGCGATCATCGGCGCCGTGATAGGGGCTGTTGCGGGACCATTGGCGACCTTGGTGCTGACCAGGCTTTTCGGGGCGTTTTAACAAAATTGTCAACTTGGCGGGCGGGAATTGCCGGCTGGACGATTCCACAGCGCTCAACTATTCTTCTCCTCTTTAAGTTGTTTTTTTACGCCAAATCACTCGCGCGTGTCCGTTCTTGCGGGCGCAGTGAACTCAGCCTTGTGTAGCTATGAGCAGGATCATCATTCGCCTCGCCATCCGTTACATCAGCCGGCGCCTGTTTCAGAGCGCGCTCTTCGTGCTGGGGGTGGCGCTGGGCGTTGCGGTGCTGGTCGCTATCGATATCGCCAACGAATCAGCCAGACGCGCCTTCACCTTGAGCAGCGAGAGCCTGGTCGGTAGAGCCACGCATCAAATCGTCGGCGGTCCCAACGGCTTCCCTTCCAGCTGGTATACCAGCCTCCGCCTCGAGCTGGGCATCAAACGCAGCGCGCCGGTGGTGAGCGAGTTCCTGCGAGTGGTCGGCAGCGACCAAGCTCTGCGCTTGCTGGGCGTCGATCCCTTTGCGGAGCCGCCCTTCCGCTCTTATCTGGCGAGTGAAGGCGCAGCTATAGATTATACGGCGCTGAACCGCATCATTGCCGAGCCGGGGGCGGTCGTCATCAGCGAATCGCTGGCGCGACGCTTGGGTTTGGCGCGGGGGGACAGCTTGCGGATCGGCGCGGGCGGGCGCTTCAGCGATGCGCGCTTGGTGGGTATCCTGCAACCGGAGAACAATGCCAGCCGCCAAGCTCTTGATGACCTCATCATCAGCGATATCTCCACCGCGCAGGAGATGGTCGGTTTTGGGGGGCGCCTCAGCCGTATTGATCTGATACTAGACGAGGAAGAAATTGCCCCGCTCAGCGCTGCGCTGCCGGAGGGTCTGCGCTTGGTGGATGTCAAACAAGCGAATACCCTGGACCAAATGATCGCCGCCTTCGAGCTTAACCTCCAGGCGATGAGCTTGTTGGCGTTGGTGGTTGGCCTATTTCTGATTTATAACACGGTCACTTTCAGCGTGGTGCAGCGGCGGGCTGTCCTCGGGATTATGCGCTCGCTGGGCACCACCAAAGGGCAAGTTTTCCGTTTTGTCCTGCTGGAAGCATTTGTCCTCGGTTTGCTTGGCACGCTGCTGGGTTTGGCGCTGGGAATCATCTTCGGGCGGGGGACGGTGGCGCTGGTCTCGCAGACGATCAGCGATCTCTATTTCAGCATCAATGTCCAGCGCATCAGCGTTACCCCTTTCACATTGTCAAAAGGCGCTTTTGTTGGCATGGGGGCGAGCTTGCTGGCGGCAGCACTGCCCTCCTGGGATGCCACGCGCACTCCACCGGCCGGCGTCATGAAACGCTCTTATGAGGAGGAAGGGGTTCGGCGTCTGTTGCCCGCCATTACCGCCGGCGCGGTCTTGCTGAATCTCCTGGGTTTGCTTTTGCTGCGTGCGCCAGACAGCATCACGCTCAGCTTCGCGGCGCTATTTTGCATCATCGTTGGCGGCGCCCTATTCACGCCGTTGGCGATGTTGCTGTTGCTGCGCTTGCTGTTGCCATTGGCGACGCTGCCCTTCGGCGTCTTGGGGCGGCTGGCTGCGCGGGCGTTGACCCGTTCCCTGAGCCGCACATCAGTGGCTGTGGCCGCTTTGACCGTCGCTGTCAGTGTCATTGTCGGCGTCAATGCCATGATCGGCAGTTTCCGCTCGACCGTGGCTGATTGGCTGGAGAATTCCCTGGGCGCGCAAATCTATGTCTCGCCGCCGCTCTTCGCCTCCAACAATGCCAGCGTCGATGTCGATCAGGAAGTGAAGCAGCTGGCTCTGGCGGTGCCCGGCGTGGCAGCGGTGTCCTCGGCGCGGCATGTCAGCGTCGATGCGCCCGATTATCCTGACCTGCCGCCGGTCAATCTGCTGGCCAGCGACTTCGATATCGCGGGGGAGAAGCGGCGTTTCAAATGGACGACGGTGGCAGCCGAAGATCATCAAGAGGCGCTGGATGCCGGACAAGTGATGGTCAGCGAGCCCTTCGCTTTCCACCGCGGCATTGACCAGAGCAACAATCGCATCACGCTAATCACCGAACGGGGCGCACAGAGTTTTACCATCTTCGGCGTTTATTTCGATTACAGTACCGATCAGGGCACGGTCTACATGGCGCGCTCGGTTTATGACCAATATTTTGACGATACTTCTATCAGCTCCCTGGGCATATTCATCGATGAAGAGGCTGATATCGCCGCGGTCATCACAGCTTTGCGGGCTAGCCTGGCGGATTACGACCTGCTGGTGCAAGACAATGCGGGCTTGCGGGCGGGGGCTTTGGAGGTCTTTGATCGCACCTTCGCCATCACGGTGGCTCTGCGCCTGCTGACGACACTGGTGGCATTCATCGGCATCTTGTCGGCACTGATGGCGCTACAACTGGAACACGCTCGCGAATATGGCGTGATGCGTGCGACTGGCATGACAGCGCGGCAACTGGCGGGCTATGTCATGGTTCAGACTGGTTTAATGGGCTTGGTCGCTGGCATTCTGGCGCTGCCGATTGGCTTGCTGATGTCCCTGGTCTTGACTTATGTGATTAACCTGCGCTCATTTGGTTGGACGATGCAATTCACCTTACAACCAGCGCAATTTGTCGAGGCGCTGCTGGTGGCTTTCCTGGCGGCTCTGCTGGCTGGTGTCTATCCCGCCTGGCGCTTGGGCAGGATCAAGCCAGCCGATGCCTTACGCGGCGAGTGAGGCTTCCCCCAACTCTCACGTGTCGCGGGCAATGTCAAACCAGAATCCCACCACAGAGACACAGAGGCACAGAGAAAAGCATTCGGGCGGCACTTCCCTCTCGCCATCACCAACAATCCCTTCTACAATCAAGCCCATGCCAACGCCTTTCACCCATCTTCGAATCGCGCAATCTTTGCTGGTCGATGAGAGTTTGTCGCCGCTTTATCGCGAGTTGATGCGGCGGCAGCGACCGGCTTTCCAGCTGGGCAGCATCGTCGCTGATGCCCGCGTAGCAAGCGGCGTCGGGCGGGAAGTCACCCATTTCTACAGCTATGGCAGCTACATCTGTGAGCATCCCTGGCGGCGGATGTTGCGCCTGCACCCATCGTTGACTGCGGTGCATGACGAAGTGCAGCTGGCTTTTTTGGCGGGTTATGTGGCGCACCTGGCGACTGATGAAGCCTGGGGGCTGAAGCTGGTGCGACCGCAGATTTGGGGGCGGGAATGGCTTGGTTTTGAACAGCGGGACAAGCTCTTCGCCTTGCATTTGATTCTCACGGTGATGGACGAACGCGATGAGCGGCAGCTCGAAAGTTGGCAAGCGGCTTCGCTGGCGCGGGGCGAGCCAGATGATTGGCTGCCTTTCATGTCGGATGCGGTCTTGCGCGGCTGGCGCGACCTGGTTGCGGATCAGCTGATGCCCGGCGGGGAGAGCAAAACGCTGGAGATTTTCGCCAAGCGATTGCAATGCGATCCCGCCATCATCCGCGCCGCCCTCGATGACCCCGCGGAGATGGAGGGTTGCCTCTGGTCACAGCTGCCACGCTCGCTATTGGCAGAAGTCGAGCGCGCCTGTTATGCTTATACTCGTGATCAGCTGGCGGTTTATCTGACGGAATTCATGCCCGCTCTGGAATCCGCTTAGCTCGCCCATGGCTGGTAGAATGAGAGCAACCCGATTTTTACCGGCATAGTTTGGGCGCCAACGATTTGTAAGCTGTCTGCTAAGGAATGAGCCATGCGGCGGTCAGCGCCACAGATTATCGCAGCCTCGCCAAAGGACCTGAAAAACAATCGCCTTGGTTTGATGAGCCAAGAGCAGCTTCTGGCGCTGCAAGAGCAGATCGATCAATTTGAAGCGCGGGTCTCGCAATTGGTGCGGAGGGTGATCACGCTGGCGGCAGTGTTGACCATCGCGGTGGTGATCCTGGCTTTTGTGCGGGTGATTTGGCTGCCGGTAGCTCTGTTGATTGAGATGGTAGTGGTCGGCTCAATGCTCTATCTGACAGCCGATGTCAACCGCTTTGTCCAACGGTTGATGATCGATCGCGAAGCGGAAGCGGTGCGCATCATCAAAGGGCGGACCAGCCGCTACACCTTGCGCACGCACCCCTTGTACTACAGCATTCGCATCGAAGTGCAGAACTATAAGCTGCTAGACGCCGCCCTGGCGCGGCAATTCACCACCGGCGACTTGTACCAATTTTATATCTTGCCACAATCCGGCGTGATCATCGCCGCCGAAGCGATTGACGAAAAAAGCCAGCGTTATCTCTACTGACCCCTCGTCCTGTCTTGCCAGCCAGTGGCTGCGTTGGGTGCTGCTTCATTACAGCGACGCAGGATACGGATGCTGCGCGCGTTGCCGTGATAGCGCTCGATCCAACCCCATTTCTCCAATTTGTCTAAATGGCGGATGACCCCAGAATTCGACTTGAAGCCTTCGTTCTGCGCGATCTCCATCAAGGTCGGCGGAAAGCCATATTCTCTGGTATAGCGGCAGATGAAGTCAAAGATAAGTTTACTGCGATTGTCACGATATTTCATGGAAGCTGCCCTTTCGCTGCAATGTATGAAACGAACGTTATTCAAACACAAATTAGAACATAAGTTCTAATCATTTGCAACTCCCTTTAGCTATTTGATGGCGCGGGTTTTTACGGTACACTAGCGTTGATTGTGAGATGCCCAGCCGGGGAGAGATGCAGGATGGCAAATACCGCCCGCCAATGGTTCTATTCAACGCCCGAACCACGTCCTTATTACATCGAAGAGCGCGTCAACCACACGCTGTGGAACAACCGTTTGCAGAATGTGTTCATGAGTTGTACTCGGGCGGAAGCGCCGATCGCGATGGAAGGCAGCCTCGATGGTATGCCCATCTATTTTGAATTTGTGGCGGGGCAATATTTCACCCTGCGCATGGGTGAGGAGCGTCGGGATGTCATCGGCACAATTCGGCAGGCGCTGCTCGGTTTGAAGCCTGTCTTCACCTATCAGGATACCGATGGCATGTTCGTGGTCGAATGGCATACCGATGGCGGCGAGGCTCGCTGGAAAGAGATCCAGGGCAACCCGGCTTTTCAAGGTCTGCGGCGGATGAAACTTCGCTAGCCCTCTTCCCCATTCCGCGCGCATAATTGCTTCGGTCACGGTCGCTGTTATTCTGTTATCATTTGAATCAAGCGCTCGGCGCTTCCAGCATCAAGCTGGTGGCGATGCTGTTTATCACCCTGAAGAACTGACAAATGCCCTCGATTGAGTTTTCCCCAGCGAGCCAGGTCAGCCTGCTTTGGCTGGCAGGTCAATCCGCCAAAGAGGCGCCATCTGCCCAGGGCGGCGCTGCCGATGATCTGCGCATCAAGGTCATTGCCGAAGTTATCGCGCCCCATGTCGATTATCTGCCGGCGGTCCGCAGCTTACTCGCCAGCCTGCTGACCGATGAAGCGACCCTGCGCTATCGACAAGCGGCGCTGGAAGATTGTCTGCGCTTAGCCGAGTTCAGCGCTGGTTTGGAGGGGCTGCTGCCGTTGATCCGCGGGTTGCGCCATACCGTGCGGGATATTCGAGCGCGGCGCAACCAGGTCTCCCTGGTGCTTTCGCGCTTGGCGGAGCTAGAGAATTATGTCGAATGCTTGAGCGCCTTGGGGGACCTGCTTGAGGGCTTTCGCGGGCAATTCAAAGCGGTTGCCTGGCAGCAACTGGCAGAAGCGACGCGGCAAATGACAGCCGAGCCGATGTTCCAACAGATGGTGGCGGAACTGCCCAGTTTGCGCGCGGAAATCCGCGAAGTGGTCAGCGTGACCATCGGCGTCAATCTATCGCCGGATCTAAAACCGGTGGCGGCGACCTTGCTATCCCTCAATCGCCAGCAATTTCGCGGTCCCCGTTTCTTTCGCAAGTTCTGGGGTAGCGAGCAAGATGATGAGAGCCGCGGCATTAGTAGCTTGCGCGAATCGCCAGAGGCACAGCGCTATCGCAATGGCAACATGCTGGTGGGGCGCCGCGAAACGCTGGATCGGCTGGCTGCCAATGTGCTATTCAGCGACCTGGGCAAAATCCTCGATGATGTCATCAGCCCGATCGCGCGGGCGCTGGAGCGTTATACGCGGGTGAACAGCGGCTTCTTACGCGCCATCGAGCCGGAAATCGCTTTTTACCTGGGTGGCGCCCGGCTGACCGAGAACCTGCGATCCTGTGGTTTGCCTATGTGTCAGCCAAATCTGTTGCCCATGGCGGAGCGGCGCTTGACAGCCCGCGGTCTCTACAACCTGGATCTGGCGCTGCGTTTGCGGCGGCAACAGCCGGATGAGAATCTGAATAGGCATATCGTCGGCAACGATGTGCATTTTGACGAGAAGGGGCGCATCCAGATTTTGACGGGTCCCAACCGTGGCGGCAAAACCACCTATACCCAAGCCATCGGTCTGCTGCATATCATGGCGCAGGCTGGCTTGCGGGTGCCAGCCGAGTCGGCGGAAATAAGCCCGGTGGATGCCATCTATCTGCATTTCCCGGCCGAAGAAAAGCCAAATATGGAGAGCGGCCGCCTGGGGGAAGAAGCGGGACGCCTGCGCGAAATTTTCCGCCAAGCCACCCGCCATAGTTTGTTGCTGCTGAACGAATCCCTCGCCAGCACCAGCGCCGCCGAGAGTTATTTTCTGGCGCGTGATGTAGTTTGTTGCCTGCGCATGTTAGGGGCGCGCGCCATCTTCGTCACCCACCTGCATGAATTGGCAGCCGATAGCGACTCCATCAACCATGAAGTGCCGGGGGATAGTCGGGTACAGAGCTTGGTCTCCCAAGTCGAAGAGCGGGGGGATAGCCTGCGCCGTACTTACCAAGTGATGGCGGCTCCACCGCATGGGCAAAGCTACGCTCGTGAGATCGCACGTCAGTATGGCATCAGCTTCGAGCAGCTGCGGGAGCTGCTGACACGCGATTCTGATGAAGGGACCTGAGTTCTGAGCTCCTTTTAATGCGAGCGCTTGCCAGCAGCGCTTTCCTTTGGGATAATAGAATCGTCAAATTGCAAATTGTGGAGAGTGTTGCTCATGGCAAAGCGCAGACGCAAGAAACCAAATCTCTCAAAAGCGGTCTTGGATCAAGCGCGCCAGGGTGTCCTCGATCAAGGTGCCTCTGATGCTGCCGAGGAGACATCAGCTGCCGCGCCCGCCAAAACCGCCTCGCCATCGCCCACAACGCGGGCACCCCGCCGCCGTCGCGCCTTGCAAGCCACCCAGTTGGAGCGGCGCAAAGGCGAAGGCGCACTGGATGCCGAATACGTGGCGGAGCTGCTCGCCAACCCGACCAAAGTGGTCACCGAAGACGATTTGCGGGCTGATTATGGTTTTGTCATCCGCGACCTGCGCAATATGGGCATCTTGGCGGGTTTGCTCTTTGCCGCTTTGATCATCGTCTCGCTGCTGCTGCTCTAAGCAAGCGACCAAGGATAACGATAGTGAGCGCGCTATGCCCTGGTCAGCCCTGCAAATTTTCCTGCGCCGCATCTCCACACCGATTCGCCATCTAATCTCTTTTTATGCGCTGATGGTGGCGCTCTTCACGGTGCTGCGCTTGCTGCGGCTTAGCGGATTGCCACTGCTGGACTTGGCGAATACCTTCGCGCCCTATTGGTATATGCCTCTGGTGGTCACTTTCCCGTTATCGATCATCGTCACGCGCGGCAGCACAACCTCAATCGCCCAAGCACGGAAACGCCTGGCAATAAAATCTGCCGATCCCGGTCATCCCCCGCGTTGGAGCGTCTTGCTGCAGATCTGCCTGATCAGCATTGGTCTCTACTGGTTCGCCCTGCCATCGTTACATCAGACCGTCGAGCCGCCGCTGGGCGAGACCTTGTCGCTGGTGACTTATAATGTGCAGGGCAGCAATAGCGAATTAGAACGGGCGACGCAATGGCTGCTGGCACTGGCGCCCGATCTGATTGTGCTGCAAGAGACCGCCGAAGGCTACGATCAGCGTTTGGCGCCGCTCTACGATGTCTATGCTCACGAAGATCATATCGAAGGCAGCGTGCGCGTCTTTTCCCGCTATGCCATTTTGGGGCGGGAGATCTTGACTATCGAGGATGAGCCCGGTCGGGAAGCGCTGCGCCTGTTGCTCGATTACAATGGGCGAGAGCTGGCGGTCTATGCTGTGCATTTGACCCTGCCTTTACAGCCCCGCGGGACCTTTGATCCGGATGCCGATATCGGTCCCGAAGCGCTGCTGCGTTATAACGAAAAACGCCGCAATGCTCAAATCCAGCGTTTGCTCGATTTGCTGCGGGAGGAGAGCAAACCCTATATTGTGGCTGGCGATTTTAATATGAGCGATGCTTCTTTGATCTATGACGAGATTGCCGCTGTGCTCAACGATGCTTGGCGCGCCGCCGGCAATGGCGCGGGCAGAAGCTGGCCCCTGGCGGAAGCGATCGGCTTGCCGCGTGTCATCCGACCCTTTTTGCGCATCGATTATATCTGGTACAGCGATGCTTTGCGGGCGGTGGCGGCAACTGTGGGCGGGGACCTCGGCTCGGATCATCTGCCGGTCAGCGCGGTGCTGGAATGGCGCCAGCAGTAGGCGAGTGCGATTCTTCGCTTTCCTCACTTCCCACATTTCCCAGGGACAGGCGCTCTTTGCGCTTGAAACGTTCTGCCCTATACTGAAGCTATGGACGCCAGCTTGCAATTTATCCCCATCATGATCGTTGGTTTTGGCGCCGCGCTCTGCTTGACCCCGCTGACACGGCAGATCGCCATGCGCCTGGGCGTGACGGCAGCGCCCAACAAGCGCAACATCCATTCTCATCATATGCCCTTGATGGGCGGCGCGGCAATCTACATCGCCTTTGTCTTGTCGATTTTGCTCTTCAGCCCGCCGGATCACCTGCGGGAATTGGGCGCTATTGTGGCTGGCACGACCTTGCTGGCGCTGATCGGCTATTTGGACGACCGCCGACATCTTAACCCATACTTGCGCCTGCTGGTGATGGCGCTGGCGGCTTTAGTGGTGATCATGGCGGGGGCGCGCATCCAGCTGTTTAATAGCCCGCTGATCGATATCCCGCTGACGCTCTTTTGGATTGTGGCGCTGATCAACGCTGTCAACTGGATCGACAATATGGATGGCTTGGCGGCCGGCACCTCGGCTATCACTGCCGGCTTCTTCCTGCTATTGGCGTTGACGCAGGGGCAGACCTTGGTCAGTATGTTGGCGGCGGCCATCTTCGGCAGCGCTATCGGCTTCCTGATCTACAATTTCAACCCCTCCAGCACCTTCATGGGCGATATGGGCGCCTATACCTTGGGCTTTGTGCTGGCGGTGTTGGCGATCAAGCTCAAATTCAGCGAGCAAACTGTGAATGTGACCTGGATGGTGCCGGTCTTTGTCTTGGCTTTGCCCATCCTCGATATCAACCTGGCTATCCTCACGCGCTTGTTGGAGCGGCGTCCGCTGATGATTGCCTCCAAAGATCATGTTTCCCATCGCCTGCTGGGCTTGGGGTTGACGCAACGACAGACGCTGGCACTGCTCTATCTCTTCTCGATTGTCTTTGGCGCGGTGGCGCTTTTGATCAGCCAGTTAGAAGAAGGACCGGCGCTCTTGATTGGGGGTTTGGCTTTGTTGCTGTTGCTGGCGATCTTCTGCGCATTGATCGCCTTACGTTGGCGGCAGATGGCAGCGCAAGAACCATCCGGCTAAAGCCCGGTGCAAATGCAAATCGCGCCTGCAATTTCTGCTGATGTCTGCCATAATGCAGCATTGTTAACGTTAATCTGAGCGCGAGTTGCGTGAACTGATAGTGAATTATGCCCCGTATCGCTTTATCCGAAAATGCGCTGGTCGATTTTAGCCCGGAGCGCTGGCGTCTGATTCAAGCCGATGATCCGGCTAAACCGCAGCTACTCCTGGAAGCCATGAGTGGCGCTCCCCTTCGTTACCATGAGGACTTTGGGAGCAGCCGCGACTTGCCGGCAGCCGGGGAAATCCCGTTGAGCGACCTGGGGCAGGTGATGTTGGGCTGGTCACAAGAATTGGCTTGCTGGCAACTGGGCTTGACCTTGTCGCCGGAGTTAGCATCGGGGCGTTCCAGCCGCTGGTTCGAGCTGCTGCGCTTGGCCGACCCCGATGGGAGCTTGCATGAGGAGAGCGCGACGCAGTTGGCTCAAGCTTTGGCGCGGACGCTGGATCTCCCTTTGCTGGAGCTGCCGCAGACGAGCGAGTCGGCGCCCGAGAAACCGCCGTCCCCGCTGGTGGAGCTGCCGCTGGATTTGGGCATGTGGCGCTTGCAGGCGGCTGGCGGAGGGGAATTGCGGCTCTTGCGCGAACGGGGCTGGCTGTTGGGCAAGCGACGCCAAATCGCCTGGTATGCGTTTTTGGTGGCGCTCTACTTGGGCGTCTCCATCGGGACATTGACCAGCGATCTCGGCTTGCCCAATGCCGGCACCTTGATCCCCAATCCCGAATGGCTGCCTTGGCTGGGCATTGTGGTGGGAGTTCTGTTGCTGCTGGCCATCGCCCGTCAGATCTGGCTGATTTGGCGCGAGCCCGATGCCATCATCATCAATCGCCACGACAAGAGCATCAGCGCCTGGCGCGGCGGTAAGCTGCATGACACCGAGGCGGGGCAACTGCGTTGGCGGGTCAAGGCGGGCAGCGTGCAATCCATCTATGTCAGCGAGCGGGTCAAATGGCAGAGCCACAGCAGCTTGACGTTTTGGCGTCGCGACCGAGCGAGCATCGACCACGCCGAGATTAACCTGCATCTGCTCAATGGCAGTTTTATGCCGGTGATCATCGAAGCTAATCGCAACAGCAATCCATTCTTCGCCGGGCACGAGCTATCGGCAGAGAAAGAGCGCGAAGCCGAGGTGGTTCCCTTGGAGCCTGAGCAAGCCTCCACCGCCTTGCAAGCGGCTGCTGTGCAGATCGCCATCTGCCTGGGGGATTTGCCCGTCTGGTATGACCGGCGGGGTTAATGCGAGAATCCCTTGATGAAAAACAAGATGAAGAACGAGATGAAAAGCAAAGTGATCGTCGATCCCAGCTTTCGGCAGATGGATGAGATCTTCTCCCCCGCCGATAAGCAGCGCTTGTATCAGCTGGTCGATGTCATCTGGGGGCGGGACGAGCCCATGCCGCCGGCAGAATTCTCCCGCGCTTTGCCCACAGCCGATGCCGTGATCTGTTCAAGTTGGCGCTATGGCGATCTGCTGGACCAGGCGGAGCGGCTCAAGGCGATCATCACCGTATCGGGGGCGTTCCCGCTGGAGCTGGATTATGAAAAATGCTATCAACGGCGCATCCGCGTATTGAGTGTGGCGCCGGCTTTCGCGCGCCAGGTGGCGGAGTTTTCGCTGGGCTTGGCGCTTGCTTCGGCGCGGGAGATCGCTTATGGCGATCGCTTGATGCGCCGCGGCGAGGAAGTCTATTTGCGCGAGGGCAATGTCGGCACTTTCATGCTCTACCAACAGCCAGTCGGCTTCATTGGTTATGGCAGCCTGGCGCGGGCTTTGCAGCCGCTCTTGCAACCCTTCGGCGTGAAGATTTCGGTTTATGATCCCTGGCTCAGTGATGGCTACCTGCGCCGGCAAGGTGTACAGCCGCTGCCGCTGGCGGAGCTAATGCGGCGCTCGAAGTTCATCTTCGTGTTGGCGGCGCCGACGGTGGAAAACCGCGCCATGCTCACGCGGGAATTGCTGGAACAGATACAGCCCAATGCCGTGCTGGTGCTCGCCAGCCGCGCCCATGTCATCGACTTTGACGCGCTGACCGAATTGGTGCTGGCGGGGCGTTTCAAGCTAGCTACCGATGTCTTCCCCACCGAACCCTTGGAAGCGGATCATCCGATTCGCGAGGCGGAGGGCGCGTTGCTCTCGGCGCACCGGGCTGGCTCGGTGAAAGAGGGGATGTACGAGTTGGGCGAGATGGTGGTCGATGATCTGGAAGCGCTAATCCAAGGTTTGCCGCCGCGCCGCCTCCAAGTTGCCGAGCCCGAACTCAGCCGGCGCTATGCCAGCAACCGCGCTAAAGCGGGCAAGGCGGGAGACTGACCGGCTGAGGATTTGATATGTCCTAGCGATCCAGTTCCCGCGAGCTTCATTTCACCCATCTAAATCGATATCACTAGCGCGCTTAACCGCCGGGTTCCTCGGATTTCCCTGGTTCCTCGGTTTTGTTCGGTAGCTCCGGGTCTTTCGTTTTTGTTAGCCTGGGATCTTCCGTTTTCGTTACCCTCGTCTCAAATTTCGTAGGTGTATATGTAGGCGTAAACGGTTCCGTTGGCGTGTCCGTCGCTGTTGGTGTGTCCGTTGGTGTGAACGTTTTGGTTGGTGGAACTCTTTCCGTAGGCGTGTCCGTTGGTGTGAACGTTGGTGTTTCGTCTGTAGGTGTTTTCGTCGGTGTTTTCGTTGGTGGGGGCGTGTTCGTTGGTGTAGACGTGTCTGTCGCTGTTGGCGTGTCCGTTGCTGTTGGTGTGTTTGTCGCTGTTGGTGTGTCCGTTTTCGTTGGTGTTTTCGTTGGTGGGGGCGTATTCGTCGCTGTTGGGGTGAACGTGTTCGTTGGTGTTGGTGTTGATGTGTAAGTGGGTGTCGGGGTATTATAATACTCGGATTCATAAGCGCCGATATCACAGGCAACACCTATTGGCCTCAGTTGGTAGGGCTGGTCTTCTGGCAGGCAGTAGTTTGTATTGGCGGCATCGATAGCGGGGCTGCCAGGTTGGAGCGTGAAATAGGCAGGTGAACCGACCAAGAGATCTAGCATGGGCGCAGGAGCACCTCCAACACAACCTCCAGTTCCCACCATAATCAGATTGCCAACATTCTGACCAAGAAGTCCGTGACAATCGTCAGGACTATTGTCCGCCAGGATGCTGTTGAAAATATGCAAAGTACCGCCGTAGTTTAGCACGCCACCCCCGTGACCGGATCCATGGAAATTGTTATGAGTGATGGTCACATGCGCCAGCCCCAGCTCACTCGCGTTGCTCACTGAGATTGCGCCACCACCTTCAGCAGCCGTGTTCTTGTAGAAGGTGCTGTTGACGATTTCCCCCGTACTCCCATTATCCATCTGAATGGCACCACCGCTACCGCCCAAATTACTATTGTAGCTAAGGGTGCTGTTTCTGATAACCAGTTTGCCTCCCTGCACGTAGACTCCACCGCTCTGGGAAGTGCCCACCCCACCAGTAATGGTCAAATCGTGTACATTCAGGTAGCCGTCGTTGGTGACATGAAAGATGGGAAATGTGTTGTTGCCGGAGACGGTGAAATTATTGCCGTCCATGAAGATCGGTGAAGTGATCGGGGGTAGTGGCGCGCTGAGCATGACGACACTGCCGGCGCTGGATGAGATAAAGTCAACATTGTCCATACCGCTGCCTGCTGTACAGGCACCAACTAAAATGTTTGTATTGGCGGATTCGATCGCATCAGCCAAGGTGCAGCCAGCATCAACATCGACAGCGTAGACCGGCAAGGTCAACAAAAATATCGCTGATAGAACGATACCAGCGAGAAACAAGTGGCTTAAGCTTTTCATGATAAGATTACTTTCTATCTAAGTGACTAGCGAGATTCTGCATATATTATAGTATCTTAGCAAAAATGTCAAAAATACAATAGTTTATTGTGAAAAAGCCTGTCTAATTCTTAATGAAGTGAGGCTTCTGCCAAGGGGATTTTGCTGCGGCTGTTTCTCGGAGTTGGGGGCTGACCGCAGCGGGAGACTAAAGCGCCGAGGATTTTACAGTCCTAGCGATTCAGTTCCCGCAGGTTTGATTCCATTTGGGACGCGATGGTTTAATCGACGCCCTGCATGGTCTCTTGGCGCAGGTGATCGACCACGGCTTTGAGCGCCTCGCTCTCATTGGCGCCGGCCGCTTTGCATTGCTGATAGACCGCCAGTTGTCGATCCGAGCTGGTGCCGTGATCTAAGATGTTGTTGATGTATTCGACCTCTTTGCGGGAGCCCAGCTCGTCCAGCACATCATCAACCAGCTCCAGCAATTCTTGCGCCAGGAAGCGCATGGGGATGGCTTCGCGCTGACCATAATCGACCAGCTTGCCATCCAAACCATAGCGCACCGCCCGCCATTTGTTCTCGGCGATTAATTCGTTGCTATAGGTGCGCCAGCTCAGGTTTTGGTTGCGCAGCTTGATCAGCTTGGCGCAGATCGCTTGGATCAAGCCAGTGATGGCGATCGCTTCATCGATGGTGGTGCAGATATCGCAAACGCGGACTTCCAGCGTGCCAAAACGTTCTTGGGGTCGGCTATCCCACCAGATCTTGGTGTAATCGGCTTTGCCATCTTCGCGTTCTTTGCCCAAGGCGCCCACCTGCCCGAAGGTTTCAATCAGATGATCGAATTCGCCGAAGGAGGAGAAAATAGGCGGGATGCCGGTGCGCGGCAGATTCTCGAAGATGATGCTACGATAGCTCTTGAGCCCGGTCGGGTGTCCTTGCCAAAATGGCGAGCTGGTCGTCAATGCCAGAATATGCGGCAGGAAATAGCGCAATTGGTTCTGGATATCGATGATTAGATCGAGTTGGCGGGGGCTGGTGCCAAAACCGATATGCACGTGCATGCCGAAGATCAGCATCTGGCGCCCGACTTCTTGCATATATTCCTTGAGGTCTTGATAGCGCTCGCCGGGGTTCGCGACTTGTTCTTCCCAACGGGAGAAGGGGTGGGTGCTGGCGGCGATGATACCATAGCCATGCTGCTCGGCAACGGTGTTGACTTCCCGCCGCAGCCGCCGCAATTCCAAGCGCGCTTCTTGCACATTGCGGCAGATATCGCTGCCGACTTCGATCTGCGATTGCATGAACTCCGGTTTAACTTGCTCGCCAATCTGCTGAATGCGTTCATCATGCAGCAATTCCTGCACCACCGCCGCCAATTCGCCGGTGGCCGGGTCGATTAATTGGTATTCTTCTTCAATGCCGATAGTCAACGGTGCCGAATACATTCTGTCTCCCCTCTTTTTTCTAAGCGGGCATTGAAGTAGATATTAACATATTTTTGTTAGCGGGCAAGCAAAATGCCGGCAGGTTGTCGCTGAAAAATCAATAGGCGCCAAAGTCGAAACTAAAAACTAAGCACAGAAACAGGCAGAAAAAGCATTTCAACGGAAAATGATCTTGTTTCCAGTATGAACGCAGTTCACTATTGCCAAATTTTGTTATTTTGAACACAATGTATGATATAATAACAACCATAATGATACTAGATTTATTGGGGATATATCGAATCAGCCTTATTTGTATTGGTAAGTTGGTAAAATTGCGGTTTTGCCATAGTGCCTGTCAGCCAGATATAAATGCCGATAGCCACTGCATTAGCGGGGAGCGGTAGAGAAAAAATGGTATTGTCAGGGCTTGATTGATTAGGTATATTGTTTTAATCTCGTTTGCGTCATAGAATCACACAAATTACAGAGCGTGGAATGAGCGAAAAGAACCCCGGCATTGAGGCAGTACAAGGAACTTTAGAATCCGATCCGCTTCAGACGTTAATGCAAAAACAGAAAGCAAAGCAAAAAGTGGCAATTGCAAATGACGAATCTGGCAGCGTAGCGCGGGAACTATCACGGGCAGAAACTCCGGACAGGGAAAAACGGGCTAACAATATGACGATGACTCGAAAAGACATCATAGCCATCCTGGGACCTATATTGGCTCTGGGAGCGATTATTGTCACCATATTGATCCATTTGAATACCAGAATTGATAACGTCCACTCGGAGCTCAAGAGTGATATTGGCAGCGTCCGCTTGGAGCTCAAGAGTGATATTGACAATGTCCGCACGGAACTCAAGAGCGATATTGACAATGTCCGCACCGAACTCAAGAGCGACATTGATAATGTCCGCACCGAACTCAAGAGCGACATTGATAATGTCCGCACCGAACTCAAGAGCGACATTAATAACATCCGCACCGAACTCAAGGGCGATATTGAAGAATTATCCACTCAAGTCGGTAGCTTAGATGAGAGAGTTTCCGACTTGGATCGAAAACTGTTTGGCATCTATACAGCTCAGCAAGATGGCGAAATAACCACGGACGAGTTGGATGCTATCTGGGGGCAAGAGCCGGCGAGCCAGGAATGAACGATAGGCCCAAGCGCCATACAAGGCGCTTATCTTTGCGCGCGGCGCTCTGCTAGAAAAGCCCGCGCTTCCGCCATCGTCGGCAGGGAGGGAATCGCCCCTTTTTCCAGGCAGGTCAAGGCGCCAACGGCATTGGCAAAATCGAGAATCTCCGGCAGGTGGGCGCGATACTCCTCGCGGCGCTCGAGCAATCCAATCAACATGGCAGCCACGAAGGCATCGCCGGCGCCGGTGGTATCCCGCGCTGGCACGGCGTATCCGGCGTGTTTGATGCTGGTCCCATCGCGCAGGTGGATGACCGCTCCCGCTGGTCCATAGGTGACGCAAATCAGCTCCAGGCGCTCGCGCCATAATGGGGCGATATCGTCGCCGCCAGTGAGAAATTCCAATTCTTCCTCGCTGATCTTGAGCAGGTTGGCATATTCCAAGCCAGCCAGCATACCGGCTTTTGCCGCGGCCGGGCTTTCCCACAAAGGCAAGCGCAGGTTCGGGTCATAGGAGATGAATTTGCCGCCTTGCTGGGCGTGGTCAAGCGCCCTCAGCAGCGCCGATTTTGCCGGCTCGTGAATCAACGTGATGCTGCCATAGTGGAAAGCGGCGTGGGCATCGATGACAGCGGTATCGACATCTTCCGGTTTCATCAGCATATCAGCTGAGGGATGACGATAGAACATGAAGCTGCGGTCGCCATCGGCAGTGTTAGAGACAAATGCCAGCGCCGTGCGCGCTTCTCGGGAGTAGGTAATGCCACTGATATCCACCGATTCGGCAGCCAGCACAGCCGCGAGGTGCCTGCCAAAAGGATCATCGCCGACCTGCCCCATGAAGGCGCTGCCATAACCGAGGCGGGCGACAGCAGCGGCGACATTGGCCGGGGCGCCGCCGGGGGCTTTGACGAAGCCGGAAGCCTCGCCGACGGTCACCCCCATTTCCAGCGCCACAAAGTCGATCAGAAGTTCGCCAAATGACAGGACAGACATGGTTTGACCTTTTTCAAAGCTGGATAAGATTGGGCTCAATCACGCGAGTTGGCTTGATGGCGGTTGACAAATTCATGAATGAAATCGCCGGAATCGCTGGCGATCAAGACGCCGGGGGCGAGGTTGATTTCCAGCTTGCCCATCAATTGTATCAACTGCGCCATCTGCTGGCGCATGATCAGCAGCAGATCGTCCCAGCGCACATCCCCCGGCAGGCTGCCTTGGGACAAATCGCCCATGCAGTTGAGGTATTCCATAGCCGGTTCGAGTTCCTCAAATACCAGCTGGCAAGGCAGATCGTGGCGCACCACCGCATAAAAATGGCGGGCGAGAATCCGCGTGCCATTTTCCAGCGCGAAGCTATCGCAAGGCAAGATCGATGCGTTCGCCAGTGTCTGATTGGCGCTCAAGAGGCTGATAGCGCGGCGGATCAACAGTTGCAATTCGGGTAGGGTCTGTAGGCTATCGGTGGCCGCCAGCAGTTTGCCAGCCGGCTTCAGCACCCGTTTGATCTCCAGCAAAGCGGCATCGACATCGGGCAAATGGTAGAGCATATTGTTCGCCATCACCACATCAAAGCTGTCATCGTTGTAAGGCAGTTGCATGGCATCGCCCAGCGCCAGGCAATCGGCTGCCGCGGGATGGTTGCGCAACAGCTGGGCAGACAGATCCAGCGCGTAGTAACGGATATTGGGCTGCGCTTCAATCAAGCGGGAGTAGTGGCTGCCGCGGCCTGAGCCGATATCCAGGATGGTATCGTCACCAGCCCACTCGACCGTGCTCAGCGTCCAGCGCACATAATCTATTGGCGGAACGGAATACTTCGCCTGTGTTTCTTCGTGAATGCGTAGGTTGCGGTCAGTCGCGTAGTGGCGGCGTATAGCCTCTGCTCGTTCTACTGTGGACATCGTCTATCCAGACAGTTCGGACACATTCTTGCTGACAAACCGCCATGCTTGCTGCTATCGATCGCTGAGAGCGGCAGAGCCCCTCGCTGCGGTCATGCGGCTGTCGCTCTAACTTAACTATACAAGCGATTTTGCCAAGCGCAAGCATTTGGTCTGGCGAGGGCGGTCAGGATTCTCCCCAAGCTTCCCAATAGGTAAGCGCCGCCGCCGGGATGCGATCGGCTTTTTGGAAGGTCTCGCCGGTGAAATATGCGACCGGCAACAGGGCAGCCGTGGTGATATTGTCGGGAATGCCGAGGATTTGATTACACTCCTGCTCGTAGCTCAAGTGCAGCGTCGTCCAAGCCGCGCCGATGCCCCGCGCCCGCAAGGCCAGCATCAAGGACCAGGCGGCCGGGATGATTGAGCCATACAAGCCGGCATTGACCGCCGGGCTGCTATCGCTGGCGCGCCCATGCAAGCAGGGGAAGATCATCATCGGCACCTCGCCCATGTGGTCGGCCAGATATTGTGCCGAGCTGATGACCCGCTTCATCTGCGCCGATGGCTCTGTCGACCCTTGGGAGGGGATGGCAGCGCGAGTGTAGGCGTACCAGGATTGCTTGTAATATTCGCCGATCCTGGCTTTCTTGTCGGCATCGGTCACGATCAGCCATTTCCAGCCTTGCTGGTTGCTGCCGGTTGGCGCTTGCAGGGCGATTTCAATGCAGCGCATGACGGTATCGCGCTCGACCGGGCGCGTCAGATCGAGGCGTTTGCGCACGCTGCGGGTGGTCTCCAGGATGTAATCTACCGACTTCAGGTCGTATTGCATGTGCATCTCCTTGCTCAAAAGCTCTTAGTTATTCGCTATCGGGTGTCGGGCTGAATTGTTCTGCTAGCCACAAGAGAATCAGACGACTGAGGCTATCGTAATCGGTATCGAAGAGGCGCGTGCCATGCGCCCGCCCAGGATACAAGCGCGCTGTCAGATCGCCCGGGGCATTGCTGAACATCTGCTTGATCGTCCCCGCGCTATAGGCATCGCCCTGTGCCGCCACTAACAATGACGAGCGCTCCGCCAAGCCCTCGACCAGCGCCGCTTCCGGTTGTACCGCGCGATAATCCAAGCCCGGCGAAAGAGCGATGGCGCCGATGCAGCTATCATTTGCCGCACAGCTGATCAAGGCGACATTCGCGCCGATGCTCGCGCCCATGATCGCCAGCCCGTTCTCGCCGATCCACTGCTCCGCATCGAGCCAGGCGATCCAATCTGCGATATCGGTGATAGCGGCTTGCCAATCGCGCGCCCCGCCGGAATCGCCATGTCCGCGCATGTCGATGTTGAGGATGGCGTAGCCGGCATCGCGCAAATCGGGCAGGAGCGGCTGGTAAGCGCCGCGATTGCTGTTGAGCATGTGCAGGGCGAGGATGACGGGCGCGTCGTTTGTACTAGCGGGGTAGAAATCGGCGACTAGCACGATGTCGTCCGCTGACTGCCGGGTGATGGTTTCGGCTGCTGGCAGGTCTTGGGCGAGTGCCAGAGCGCTGCAAAAGAGTAGGATGACGCAGAATAAGTGTCGCATGAGACTCCTCATAAAAGTAAAGAAGCGCAAACTATCACAGTCAATTATTTTGGATATTTTCTATAATGTCGGCGGCCTCGCTTTGGGAGACAAACTGTGTCAAGCGATCCCAGGCAATGCTGCCGTCGTCGTTGCAATAATGGTTCAGGAACTCGCGGACGAGTTTGTTAACGAAGTTGCCATATTCTTCTTGAAACTCACTATTTCTTTGCTTTGCTCGATATCCTAAAGGCTTAATAACATCGGTATAGAAGTTCTTATGGCCCGATATAAAGTACCAGAAATCTTGACCACAGAGCTTCCAATAGAGGATTGTTTGATCACTGCGAGCGCTGGACTTGATTTTGCCGGTTTTCAGCGGGCTGCGGTCTTTTCCATACATACATCCGTTAATGGGGACAATCTTTTTGCCCGGAAATCTCGCCTGCATCATTGCGCTGGCTTCTTTAAAATGTACGAGCATCCTCTGAACTTGACTATAGTTGCCCCAATTCGGACCGGATTTAATCTCAACGATATAGATAGTTTCATTCTTCTCACAAACCAGGTCTATGCCGGGCAATTCGTCTCTTGCAGGTTTGTACCCTTTAGAGGCTTGTTCAGCGACGAAGACCGCAAGTCCTTCCAAAAAATCCCCAAAAAGTGTCTCTTCCTGAGACGATAAAAATGCATTCATGATGCTATAAACGAGTTCTATGACATTTTGCGATTTAGCTCTGAATAAATAAGGGTTCTTTCGTTTCAACACATCATTCAGTTGTTTCTTCCGGACGGTGTTCAGGCGTTTTTCGTGGAAGGAGCCAATGTTTTCTTCTACGTAACCTTGAACTGCTTGCAGTAATTCGTCTCTCATTTACGCCTCAAATCAACCGTTTTTGGCAGTGTGCCAATTTTGCTTCTATTGTCTCAACATATTCTGGCACGATTTCGATGCCGATGGCGCTACGCTGCATCTCAAGCGCGACAAATAAGGTTGTTCCGGAGCCGGCAAATGGATCAAGAACTATCTCGCCGGGGAGCGTGAACAGCTTGATGAACCACTCCGGAAGTTGACGTGGAAAAGCCGCGCTATGTCCTTTATAGCCGGTCTCCGTCGCCATGTGTATCACATTTGTCGGGTACACCATCTCGCGACCAACCCAATTTGATATGTTCTTGCCAAATCCACTCTTGGACTTGGACTCATCCCGAATCTTGTCGGTTTCGCTTAGGTTGTTGAGGCGCGCCTTCGCCCAATTGCCAACAGGAATCATCACCTCTTCCTGGTACATGTCAAAACGCTTTTCTTTGTTGAATTGCAATAGCCTTTCCCAGGAGTCACGGAAACGATTGGGCCATTTACCTGGATATGAGTTCTTCTTATGCCAAATAAATTCTTCAGTCCACAACCAACCTTGCTCACGCAATGCCTTAATCAAATCCAGCACATAAGTATGCCGCTCTCCATTGATCGCCTTTTCCTTGATATTCAAGATGAATGTTCCACTCGGTTTCAAGACACGCAACAGTTCGCGTGATTTCGGTATAAACCATTCGACGTATTCATCCGGGTGGATACCACCATATGTTTTTTTACGCTGATCAGCGTAAGGAGGTGAAGTAAAGATCAGCTGCACGGAGCCTGTATCGAGTTTCGCTAGTTGCTCAGTACAATCACCGAGGAAAATGTCAACTTCTTTCCGCATCTTACTAATCCTGTATGAATCGCTCATCATACTATCGTTAAGACCCATTTGGAACAACGTATACTATTTCCGCTTCTTCCCTGCCCTGCCCAGCAGAACCAGCAGGAAGAGCAAGACCAAGCCCGCGATCGCCAGCTTATCATAAGGCGAGAGCTCGGCGGGCGGCGGCGTGTTGGAGATGATGCGAATCAGGTGCGGGGCATCTTTGTCGCTGTGGCGATAGATCAGGCGCTGCTCATCCGCCAGCAGCTCGTATTCGCCATCGCTGACCTCGACCCGGTAGCCATTGGGAAACTGCGAGTTGGGCACATAGATCTCGGTCGGCTCGGTCGAGCGGTTGTCGTGGCGGAAGCTGAAGGTGAAAAGACCGCGGGCGGCATCAAAGTGCATATTCAAGGGCTCGCCAGCGACTTTCTTGGCATAGGGACGGACGACTGCGGACAAGGCTCTACCTCCTGAATCGATGTCGGACGGGTCGCTCTGTTGGTCGCGGCTGAAGATGGACAGGTCTTCGCCATTCCACATATCGCCGCGCTCGTTGCTGTTGTCGGCACTATAATTCCAGATGGTGAAATTCAACAGATGCCCCTCCAGCGCAGAGATATTATAATCCAGCGCCTGGGCTTGCAGGGAGAAATCTCCACTGCGATAAGCCTCGGCGCGGTTCATGTCGAAGGGAATGCCGAACTCGCCCACCACGATTGGCACGGCGCCCATTTTATCATCGGCGTATTGGCGGAATCGCCCGATCTGCCGGCTGAAATGCTTTCTGATATTGTCCGCGCCCAAGATGGGTCGCATGCTGTTGAAGTCGAAATTGAACTGGGGGTGAAAGCGGCGGGTCAAAAGGGTGACGGCATCGTAAAAATGTGGCGCGTAAACCAGCTTGTCCGGCGCTTCGTAACTGGGCGGCGGCGCGAAGGGCTCGGCTTCGACGAAAATATGCGCTGCTGGCATGACCTCGTGGATAGCGCTGGCGAAACGCTCGGTGAAAGGCTTGAGGAAATCCTGGGCGAAATCGGCGCGGGCGAAATGCCCCGGGCGCAACATACGCGGCTTGCCATCCTGGTCGATATCCCAGATGCCCTGGGCGCGCCAGACATCGTCACAGCCTTCCCGCCAGATCGTCGCGCCCGCCGGATCGAGCCTCACCGTCCGCGATTGCCCCGGCAAGCGGTCGACCAAGGGAAGCCCGAAATCGAGGCAGTCCTGGGCAAATCCATTGGCGAGGAAGATGGCTTGGGCTGGCGTCGGCACGATGCCGAGCTTGAAGAGCGCGTGATCGTGACGGCGCAGGTCTGGCACGCCGATCAAGCCGGGATGCGGCTCGTTCATCGTCCCGAAGCCCAGCACATTGGGCAAATGGCTGAGCCGCCGCGCCAACTGTTGATACGCGCCGATGTAATGCCCCTGCAAGTAATCCTGAATATTCTGCCCATCGACCAGCAGCTGTGGGGCGAAAGCGCGCCCGCCGAAGAAGAGCGTGAACATGGTGAAAGCGGCGTAGCGATAATAATTGTTCGCCCACATCAACTGGGGAAAATCGTCCGGCTGCCACTGATGCAGCAGGGCGGCGCTGGTCTGCTGGAAACGGTCGATATCCAAGCCAGCCGCGGCGAAGGTCCAAGCTGGCGCGCCATCGCCACCGCTGAAGCGACTCCAGACATCCTGGTGGGGGTCGATGAAGAGGTTGATGTCGTGGGACTCGGCTTTTTCGCTGAGCGCTACGAGGTAATCGAGAAAGGCTTCGTCATAGCTGCCGGGGGCTTGATGCTCCAGCGCTTCCCAAGTGACGATCAGCCTCAGGAAGTCCAAGCCCCAATGTTTGAGGCGCAGGAAATGTTCATCGGCTTCTTCCAGCGGGAAGGGGCGGTCGACGAAGGAGAGCTCGCGGCGTTCTGCCAGGCTGTCGGGCAGGTGGGTGGCGCCGGGCGGGTCGGCGGGGATTTTGCCGCCGCTGAGGTTGACCCCGCGCAGGAGCAAGGTGCGTTTGGCGTCGTCTTTGAACCAGCGTCCCTCGGCTGTGATTGGCATGGCTGTCCCCTGTGCGTGGGTGGATTGTGGGGATTATAGCACAGGGTTCAGTCGGTTTTTCGCTTGGTCGATGAATAGTTGCGTGAGCTGAGCACTTTCGGCAACGTCCTCTTTCTCGAAAACAATTTTTGCTCTCTCCCAGCAGGCGATCGCCTGTTCCAAATTGGCTTCCCAGTCTTCATGTTCCGCAAGTTTCTCGTAGGCAAAGCCAAGATTGTTCTGCGTATGTGCGTAGTACAAAGGGACGCTTTCAAGAGTGAAATACTCCAAAGCCCGCTGATAGGCAGCGATGGACTTCTGCAAATTGTCCAGCGGCTGCTCATGGGCTGAAAGGTCCCGATGGACACGCGCCAGATTGTTTTGCATCATCGCGTAGTCCAAAGGTGCGCTTTCAGGGCTTCGATACTCTAAAGCCCGCTCATAGGCAGCGATGGACTTCTGCAAATTGTCCAGCGGCTGCTCGTGATTGACTGCAAGCGACCGATAAGCATTGCCCAGATTGTTTTGCGTCGCCGCGTAGCCCAAAGGCGCACTTTCGGGAGTTCGATACTCCAGAGCCTGCTGATAGGCAGCAACGGCTCGCCGCAAATTGTCCTGCCGCTGCTCATGGTCTGCAAGGTCACTATAGGCAATCCCCAGATTGTTTTGCGTCATCGCGTAATCCAAAGGCGCGCTTTCGGGGGTACGATATTCTAAAGCCCGCTGATAGGCAGTGATGGCTGCCCGTAAATTGTCCACCCGGTATCTATATCTGGAAAGTCTCTGATAGGCATTGCCTAAATTATTTTGCGTCTTTGCGTAGTCCAAAGGCGCGTTTTCAGGAGAAAAATACTCTAAAGCCCGCTTAAATGCGTCGATAGCATCACGCAAATTGTGCAACAGCTTCTCATGGTTTGAAAGTAAACCATAGGCAAGCCCCAAATTGGTTTGCGTCATTGCGTAGTCCAAAGGCGTCCTTCCAGGGGCTCGACAGTCTAAAGCCCGCTTATAGGCAGCGATGGCTCGCCGTAAATTGTCCACCGGTTTTTCATGGTCTGAAAGTTTCCGATAAGCGCTGCCCAGATAATGTTGCGTCATTGTGTAGCCCAATGGCGCATTTTCGGAGGTTCGATACTTTAAAGCCTCCTCATAAGCATCGATGGCCCGCCACAAATTCTCCTGCGGCTGCTCACGGTCTGAAAGTTTCTGATAAGCGTCGCCCAGACTGCTTTGCGTGCTAGCATAGAATCGATGCCTGTCTTTCGGTGTGTGATATTGTAAAGCCTCTTGATAAGCGTTGATGGCCAGCCTCAAATTGTCTACTGGGTTTTCATGTTGTGAAAGTTCTTTATAAACATCACCTAGCCGGGATTGAATTACAACATATTCACCAGATTCTGGTTGAGATGTGCAATGCCGCAAAGTATTTTGAAGGTCGTTCCTTTTATTCTTCAACTTTGCTATAGGGGAATCCAATAAAAACTCGCCATAGACCTTGGAAGGATCTATGTAATCCCTAGCAAGATTTGGATCAGCTATCTCTGTCATTGCCCTAATGAGTTCATCAACACCATCTTTGAAATTGGTTCTAAGATCAATATATTGAATTGGGTTTAAATCCCAAGGGAAATAGTCAGCTTCGATGTCTTCATTCAATGCCACATAGAGGGGCTTGCCTAGAGACTGAAGGTACAAAGGCTCGCTCATAATGAGACGCGATTTTGCCGCTGCGTGACTCAGTACCAGCAAGCCCATATCACAGTCATCGAGTGCTTTTTGTATTGGATCGGACCAGACCGCGGATCCGGACGGTTGAATATTTTTATGGTCAACCCAGCTATCAATACCTTTTTCAGCGATGCACTCGCTAAGTTGGGTGACAAATTCGTCATCTTGAGGACTGTGGCTGATGAATAGCTTCGACATAAAGCTTTTTCCTATCCTAATTAGGAGTTGCCTTGGTCTTCATCGCTGTGATGAGTTTTTCGAGTTCTTTGAAAAATTTGAAACAGCCCGCTACGTCTGCATGCCTAAGGTCGATAAAGAAAGTTTCCGTTAGGAAATAAGGCAATCCGTGCTCCACCTTGCCCCTTATATTCTCGGGTTTTATCGTTTCTATTATTATAATAAAGACCGTCTTGCCTTCAGACTTCAGACGACGACATTCGCTACGAACCTCTTCTGATTTCGCCGCATTATTGCTCCAAACTAGCAAACTCATGTCACAGTCGAACATTGCTTGTTCTATTTCTTGTGTCGAATTAGCGCCTGGTTCAATATTATGATGATCAGTCCAAGTGTGAATACCTTTTTCTGTGAGATGTTCAATCAGTCTGTCTACGTAATCATCATCCTGGGAAGCGTGGCTGATGAACAATAGTGGCATAAATCTTTCTCCAGGCGGCAAGCTTATCTTGAATAATGGCGATTATACTCGGGTAATTTAAAAAAGCAAACTTTGGGAATTAATTATCTGAATGACGATCCTAAATCTTGTAATGAGTTTACTGGGTTTCGTAAAAACTGCACATTCGCTATCGCAAAATGCTATTCAATGAAATGAATTATGTCAAATACTCTACCACTACACGGGGGGCCAGGGCTCATTCGGACCCACACCCGGCAACGGAAACACTCCCTCCTCCACCAACCACTCGACCCGCCGCTGCAACATTCGCAGCTCGATCGGCGAGAGCAACTCCGCCAGCCCCGCCTGGTACTCGTCCGCCTCGTCTTCCAGCCGACCGCCGAAGCGCGCCAGATCGTCCAGCAACTCCGGCGGAATCTGCCATCCCGCATAATCCCAGATGACGGTGCGCAGCTTGTCGCTGGGGTGGAAGGTCAAGCCGTGGTCGATGCCCCAGAGGTGTTCGTCCTCGTCCACCAGGCAATGCCCGCCTTTGCGATCGGCATTGTTGACGATGGCATCGAAGATCGCCATGCGCTGGAGTTGGCGCGCCAAGCGGGATCTGTCCAAGGTGAAGTAATGTTCTTCGGGATCGTGGTCGATGAAGAGCTGCACCGAGCCGATGCCGCGGGTGCCAGCGCGCAGGAAGGTCGGCGGCACGAAAGACCAGCCCAGCGCTTTCGAGGTCAGGTAGGCGGCTGTCTCGCGGTTGCAGAGCGTGCCATCGGGGAAATCCCACAGCGGGCGCTCGCCTTGGCGCGGCTTGTAGATCGCCAGCAGCCGGCTATCGGCGTGGATGATGTTGACCAGGAAGGTGTAGTTGGAGCCCCAGCGCATCAAGCCGACTTCTTCATCCATCGCGCCTTGTTCGATGATATCGCGGGCTTCGTCCAGTGGCAGGCAGACGGGTTCATCGAGGGCGCGGGCGGTGTGGACGCGGGTGACGCTCATGGCGGCTGATCTCGTTTGTCAGTAAGGGTATGGCTATGATTGTAGCCGCTTGACCATGCTGGCGCTATGGCGGCGCGCAAATCCGCGAGTGAACTTCCCTCTCTAAATGACCTTGGGGAGGGGACAGGGATGGGGTTAGAAAATGCTGATGGGGTAAAAGATCTCAGGTCCAATAGAAGATGATATGCCCGTTTTGCTTGGCATCGGGCCTGCCCGATTTCACCGTGTCCATGGCGTGCAGGCTGAGGGCGCGCATCTGCTCCCGCGTGCACCACATGCGCACCACCTGTGGTTCGCCGGCGTTATCCTCAAAGAGATTCAGGATCTCTTCGCTGGCGTCAGTGTCCAGGTCTTCCAGGTCATCGATGCTATCTTCAGCGTATTCTTCTTCGGCTTGGGGCAGGAATTCCTGCGCCACCAAGATGATCTTGTTGTCATTGGCTTCGTAAGCCAAGCCCATCTGGGCGATACGGAAGAGCGGCTCGATTGGCTCCCGCAGCGCCATATCCAGCGTGCTGAAATCGGCTTCGGTCTTGGTATCATCATGGGCATCGATATCATCCAGCATCTCGGCGATGGCGGAGGAAAGAGCCTGGGCTTGCTCTTTTTCGATGGTGAAAGAGATGATGCGGTTGTCCTTGCCCGCTTGCAGGTGGAAAGTGCGTTGACCTTTGGGACCAATAGTGCCGATGGTCACGAAATCGACCGGATTCAATTCAATCGCATTTGTCATTTTCTCCCCCGTCTGCCAGCCTGGGTCGCGCGCTTGCCGCTAACCTTTGCCCCGCGCTTGCCTGATTCACTTGCTCCGCTTTTGTTTCAATTCCAAGACATGCGCAATATCGTTCATGCCCACGATGAAGGGGCGGCTATGCCCCAGTTGCAGTGTGCTGATCGATGCTGGCGAAATGACGATGCGCTGGAAGACATCCAGGTGCATGCCCAAATAATGCGCCAGCGCCATCTTGATCAAATCCGCGTGGAAAACCAGGGCGATCAGCTGCTGCGGATGCTGCTGCGCCAGTGCTTCAATCGCGTTGACGATACGCACCTGCACGCCGCGCATCGTTTCTCCCTTGGGGAAGTAGGCGCGCGAGGGGTACTCCTGCACTACCGCCCACATCTTGCGCCGCTGCAACTCGCTGATGGACTTGCCTTCCCACTCGCCATATTCTACTTCGCCAATCGCCTGATGGGCTTCCACTTCCAAATGAGGATGATGCTTGACGATGGCAGCGGCCGTCTCCATAGTGCGGTCGATCGGGCTGGCATAGATATGCTGCAGCGGGGCTTGCGCCAGGCGCTTGCCCAAAGCTTCTGCTTGTGCCTCCCCCTCTTCGTTGAGGTGCACGCCCGCCGTCCAGCCAGCCAGCTTGCCGGTTTTGACGAAGTCGTTCACCGCATGTCGGATCAGCAAAATCGTTGTCATCAGCTTCAATCTAAGGTGGTTTCGATTCTGCCAGATGATACCATATCGACGGGCGGATCAACCAGTCGCGCTAAGCCAATTGCTTGGCTTAGGTGTATGATACTGTGCTTGAAAATCGAATGGGAGCTACGCCGATGAAATTCGCCATCAATTATTCGCCACAAGCCGAGCAGCTCTGGCGGGCGGGCAAGATTCAGGTCGATCTCTTCAAATGCCCGGATTGGCATGATCTGGTTTCACAGGTCGGGGCAATTCACAAAGTCTATGTGCATTGCAGCTTGTTCGCCGGGCGCGGTCGGCTGGCGAATGTCGATTTTGCGACGTTGCAGGGCTGGCTGGATACTACCGACACTTTGGTCATCAATACGCATCTGATCCTGCGTGCATCGGATTTTCCGCCCGGCGAAGTCATTTCCGATGAGCTGGTCATCGAAACGATATTGCACGACCTGGCGACATTGGGGAAGCGCTTTGGCTACGACCGCATTGTGATCGAAAATGTGCCCCATCCAACGCGGGCGGAAGGGGACGATCTCTTGCTGGCATCGGTTGATCCAGCGGTGATTTCGGAAGTGCAACGGCGCAGCGGTTGTGGCTTGCTGTTGGATCTTGCCCATGCTGTTCGCGTCTGTGAAGGTACCGGGCGCCCCGATGTGAAAGCCTATCTGAATGCGATGCCAGTGCATGCCCTGCGCGAATTGCATATCGTGGGTATCTCGCCAGAGCCGGACGAAAATGGCATCCGCCATGATCACTTCGCCATGACCGCTGAGGATTGGGCGTTGGCGGAATGGGCAATCGAACAGATCCGCCAGGGGCATTGGGCGAAGCCAGATACCCTGGCTTTCGAATATGGCGGCATCGGTGAAAAATTCGTCTGGCGCAGTGAAGAGTCCGTCATCGCCGAGCAGGCGCCCCGCCTCTATCAATTGGCAAAATCGGTTTGAGGCTACCGTCGGGGCGCATTTTCCCGCTTGCAAAAGAAGTTCAAACTCACTATAGCATTCTGGAAATTTTGCTGTTACACTACAGATGCAACGTGGTACAAGGAACATATGAGCATCTTTTCCACATTGGTGCAGTGGGTACGCACCGATAAGTCCCCCGCAACATGCGTAACTGACTCAGCGTTACAACGGCATTTGGGTTCGGATTTGTTGTTTATCGTCTTCTTTTCCTTCCGTATTGCAAATCGCTTGCAAGTGATTTTGCGATAGTCTGGGGAATTTTGGCGAAACCCGGTTTTCCGTTTCACTATCAGGAGTAAGTAAGAATGTCGCAAGAACGTATGCAAGGTACTGTCAAATGGTTCAACGCCGAAAAGGGCTACGGCTTCATCTCCCAGGAAAATGGCGATGATCTGTTTGTACACTACTCCGAAATTCAAGGCACCGGCTATCGCAGCCTCGATGAAGGCGCGCGTGTTGAGTTCCTTGTCACTGAAGGGCGCAAGGGCATGCAAGCCAGCGCCGTCACCGTCATTGACTAAGCGCCACTAGGATTAGATAAAGTAAACCCGCCTCAGAACAAGGGGCGGGTTTTTATTTTTATCCGGTCACTATCGCCAGCTTGCACGCCAGCCAAAATCTATTAGACTACACTTGCCTGCCCGCTAGCAAGCACGTCTAAACATACCATGCCGCAAGCCATCGACAGCTCCTCATCTGAACTGTACCAAAATCAGAACCGCCGCTACTTGTGGCTTCTGCTCATCACGACGCTGCTCATTCAATCCGTCATGTTCCTGAGCTACCCATTGCCTGTTCCCAACCATGACGATAACCAAGCGGCGCAAGCCTATTTGATGGACGAATTGGCGAGCGGCAATTTGTTGGTTGGCAACGTCCGTTACCACACCGGCTATGCCTTTGTCATGGCGCCGTTTCGGGCGCTCACCTGGTCCATGGGCAGGTTGGGCGACCGAGTTTTTCTGCTGCTGCAAATGGTCCCCTATAGCACCATCCCCTTCATGGTATACGATTTAATGCGGCGGCGATTTTGCCCGCGTATCGCCATCATCACCGCGCTAGTTGTATTGATCGATCCATTTGCTTTGCAGTGGGCGCATTTTCAGTTGCCCGGCTGGTTGATCGCTCTGGCGACGGTATGGGCGCTGTGGCTGGCGCAGTTGGCTTGGTTTGCTCCCCGTCGACGCCGCTGGGCACTGGTGGCTTTGGCTTCCGTCGGCTTGGGCATTATGGCTTTCGCGCGTTTTGACTTTGCGCCGGCGGTGGCGGTGTATGGCTTGAGTTTTTTCCTCTGGCGCCATGTTTCGCTTCGTCAAAGGGTTGGGCTCTTCTTGCTAACAGGCATAGTGAGCGGCGGCATCCTTGTCGGGTACATTTTCTTGATTCACGTTCCTTCTACTAAAACGACAGCACTGAGTTGCGTCACAGCGGCGAACCAATTACTAAGCGCGATTTCATCAGAAATTCCCTTGCTTGCCTCTAATGGACCACGCTCCCGACATTATGCAAACCTCTTGACGCTGCCAACAGATCGTGACCTCAGTTTCTACGGGGATGTTTATCCGAATTGGCGCAATCCCGGCTCATGGGTCAGCGAGCTGGAAAAAGAGACCTTCCTGGCACAGCCCTTTGGTGAAGCACAAGAAAAAATCCATATTGTCTTTCCGGGGAATCTTTACTGGTTCCTAGGTCCCTGCGAATCCAATGCGCTGCTCTATGATGTATATCGAGAAGCCATTGCAAAAGAGCCGGCTAAATTAGTGCTGGGAACGATAGAAAGATCCTTATTGATGTTGCTGCAGCTCCGCCATGAAGAAGCGTTTCCGAATATGTACTTTGATTCTATAGAGGAGATAGAATTTGAGAATGAAGGGAGTTTCGGTTTCCAGCGCGCTCATAGCAGCCAATATAATGGCCATCTGGTATGGCGTCCTGGCATCACATTGTACAGCGCCCTTTTTGAGCCGCTCAATCTATTCAAGTTATTAACGCCGTTTGCCATAATCGCTGCTTTTTGGCGGCGTGACTGGGTATTGATAACAGTGGCTATCATGTTGCTGATAGGCTTGCCGGTGATAGCCGCGCTGACTAGCATTGAACCGCGCTATTATTCCATGCTCGCGCCATTATATTCGATTCTGATTGGCTGGTTTCTCGCCGAAATCATCCAGCGCTGGCGACGCCGCTCCTGAAGCTCGCGCTACTTTACTTCCGCCGTGACTCCACAAAATCAATCGCTGTCAGCAAATTGTGCAAGCCCACCGCTCGGTCGCCGCTCAAATGCAGGCGGATCGCCCGCCGATTGTGATTATACAGCGCCCGCAAATCGCCAGCCGCTTGCGCCGCGAACAGGGTGCTGAAGCTATAATCGCTCCCCGGTATCGCCACATCCGGCGCTGGACCAGCCGTCAATTGCCAGAAGACGCCATTATTGCCCCCGCCTTTGTGATATTGCCCGGTGCTGTGCAAATAGCGCGGACCGAAGCCGATGGTGACGGCGCGTTTGGTCACATGGCGCAGGCGACGCTGAATGTGTTGGATCAGGCGCTCTTCCTCCGCGGTCGGCGTGAAATAGATCAAAAAAGCGAAATAATCGCCGGCGTGGGTGCCCGCCATCTGCGCGGCAATCACCTGCAGGGCATCGTCCCCATCGAAGCCATGCTGCCGACATAAGACACGTAGCGGCTCCAGCGTGGCTTCGTCGGAATAGAGTTGCAAACCCGCGCGCGTCAGCGAGGCTTGCTCGGTCGGCAGTTTGCCCTCCCGTTGATAGATCTGCAACAGGGTTTTGGTAGCCTCTTTAGCTTCGGTGACATTCGGTTCATCAAAAGGATTCAACTGCAGCATGGCGCCGGCGATGGCGGTGGCATATTCCCAACGGAAGAATTCCCCGGCGATCGCCAGCGGGTTTTCCAACCGGATAGTCAGGCGTGGATGCCCCGCTTCCCGCAGCACTCGCACCGCCGCGTCATTCTCGGCGACATCGGCATCGTTATCGACGCGCAGATAAACGAAGAGGCGGTCGGTAACATAATCATGGGGTAAGCCGACGGTGGCGCCCACGACTGGCAGCGCGCCTTTGCCCTCTTTGCCCAGGCTCTCCGCCAGCAGCTGCTCCGCCCAATTGCCGAAGCTCGCCAACGACTCCGTGGTGTAGATGGTGATCTTGTCGCGCCCCTCTTTTGCCAACGCGCCGATGACCGCGCCCAGCAGCAAGCCGGGATGATATTGCGAGGGGATGGATTCACGATTTGCAGCCATCATAGTATCCGCGCTCGCCCACAGGCCGCTCAAATCCAAACCGATCAAAGCGGCTGGCACCATACCAAAATAGCTCAAGGCGCTATAACGCCCGCCGATATCAGCCGGGTTGATGAAGATCTCGCGGAAGCCCTGCTCTTGGGCGATCTGCTCGAGTTGGGAGCCGGCATCGGTGATGGCGATGAATTGCTCGCCCGCCGCCCCCGTGGCTTGATAGAAATGGCGATAGAGCGACATGGTCTCAATCGTGCCGCCAGATTTGCTGGCGACGATGAAGAGACTGTCTGGCAGCGAGATTTGCTCTTCGACCTGGCGAATGCGCGCGGGGTCGGTGCTATCGAGCACGATCAAGCGGGGGAAACCAGCTTGGGGACCAAAAGTTTCCGCCAGCACTTCCGGCGCCAGCGAGCTCCCACCCATGCCCAGCAAAACGACATGTCGGCAGCCGCTGCCACGCATCTGGTCTTGCAAGGCTTGCAGGCGTTGGCGGTCGATAGTGCGGTCGATATCGAGCCAGCCCAAGCGATTGACGATTTTTCCCATCGTGGGTCCGTGGTTCTTCCACAGGCTGCCATCTTTGTTCCACAGTCGCGGATTGGCGAAATCGGCATCCAACTGGGCGACGGCTCTTTCTACATCGCGGGAATAGATGCCCAATGCCAGTTTGCTGCGCTCTATGATGCCGCTGCGCAGGAGCGTCCGCTTCGCCGCCACTTGCGAGATCAAGGTCTCGAATGCCTCGATGAAAGCATCGACGCCATCATCCTGCAAACGACTGGTCACTTGCCCCAGGTCGATACCCACTTCCGCCAGGCGATCCAGCACCTCTTGCGGCGGCGGGGAATGGTCGCTTTCTGCCAGGATGGTTTCGGCGACAAGCCCATGATCTTTGAAGGCGGCCAGGGTCTTGGGCGGCAAGGTATTGACCGTATGCGGTCCAATTAAATTATCGACATACAGCGTATCGGGATAAGCAGGGTTCTTGGTGCCGGTCGATGCCCAAAGCGGTCGCTGTACCTGGGCGCCGGCTCCACGCAGCTCCTCGAAGCGCGCTCCCTGGAAGATGCGCTGGAAGGATTGGTAAGCCAGCTTGGCGTTGGCGATGGCGGTTTTGCCCAGCAATTTGCTATTGGCGGCAATGCGCGCGGTATCCTGCCGCACTTGTGCCGCGCGGATATTGTTCTCCAGAATGTGATCCACCATCACATCAATGCGGCTGAGGAAGAAGCTGGCCACCGAAGCCACCCGCGTCACATCCTCGCCCGCCGCCCGCCGTCGTTCCAAACCGCGGATGAAGGCTTCCGCCACCCGTTCATAATTATCGATGGCGAAGATCAGCGTGACATTGACATTGATGCCAGCCGCGATGCTATCCTCGATAGCGGGGATGCCCTCGGGCGTGGCGGGGATCTTGATCATCAGGTTGGGGCGAGCGACCGTCTGGAACAGGCGCTGGGCTTCCTCAACTGTGCCAGCTGTATCACGCGCCAACAGTGGCGAAACCTCCAGGCTGACATAGCCATCACCGCCATTGCTGCGCTCGTAAATAGGGCGGAAGAGATCGGTGGCTCTTTGAATGTCTTCGATCGCCAGCGCTTCGTAAATCTCTTGCGCCTCGAGATCGAGCATGGTCAGGATAGCATCATCATAGGTGTCGGAATCACCAATGGCTTTCTGAAAAATGGAGGGGTTGGAGGTGACGCCCAAGATGCCTTCTTCATCAATGCGGCGCTGCAAATCGCCATTTTGCAAATCTTGACGATGGATGTAATCGAGCCAGGCGCTCTGCCCGTATTTTTGGATCTCCAGCAGGGGATTGCTCATGAGTTTGTGGACCCTCATCTGTACTCGAGTGGTCGAGAATGCCGCCATTGTAGCAGGCTTGAACCTGCCCTGCCAGGTGACTGTGGGGGATGGGGCTTGCCAAGTCCCATAAAGAAAAAAGTCTCCCCCTGCAATGGAGGAGACTTAGAGAGGGTTAAATATAGAGCGCGTGCAGTTCTAACCACAATCTCCATTCGGCGTCACATACTCCGCGCTGATCCAACCGGTTGCCCCGTGATAATCCACCTCGAACCAACCGGCCGTCCGCGACAGAGCGGTCAAGGTCACATCATATGGCAGTCCACCGATCACCTCGCCGCCGGGTCCATCGCGGAAGTTGAGCATATAATTCGTCGTCACCATGCAATTCGACAAAGCCCGCGCCGGTCCATTCGATGCCACCGCCCCTTCCGGCGCAGCACCCGGATGCAAGACCACCGAGCCCGGTCCATCGATGAAGGTACAGGTCTTGCCCTCGATGACATACAACGGCAAACTGCTGACCGTCCGTGGCGAAGTCGAGGCATTGAGGAAGCTGAAACTGCTGCCGCTCGCCAGGAAGCAAACCCGCGTGCCAGCGCCCATGAAACCCCAGACATCGACCGCATCGACAATGCCGCGATCAATCACTGACTGGATGCCAACGCCGTCGGCGTCAATCCGTTGCGCTTCGGTGAAGCCGGTCAAATCGCTGACTTCGATCTCTGGCAACAGCGCTATGGTAGTGCGAACAAATGGCTGCTTCGACGGCGGGCAGCCTAGGCATGCGTCGTCTTCCCCGTCTTCTTCTTCCACCACTGGTGGTGGTTCCACCACTGGCACCGGCACTCCATAAGCGCCGATGTCACAGGCGGTTCTCAGGCGAGGCTCACCCCGTTGATCTTCTGGGAGGCAGTGTTCACTGCTGGCGGCGTTAATGGCGGGGCTGCCTGCTAGCAGCGGATAATAACCCGGCGAGCCAGTTAGACTGCCCAATAGGGGATCAGCGGTCAGCACATCCCCGCCGCAATTGCCGGACTCGATGAGGTTCCCCACATTCTCAGTTGGTACTCTATTACTATACCCATAACAATCACTATCTCCATTGTTTGCCAGGATGCTGTTGCGTATTTTTTTGTTGCTGGTGTTGACACCGCTGAAATAGAGACCGTCGCCTAGGTTACCAGCTTTGTTATTGACCATAGTCACGTGAGTGAGTGTAAAGGTGGAGTGTGCATAGATCCCACCACCATCATAGTCCGCTTCATTATCGCTAATTGTACTGTTGGTGATGGTGAGCGTACCATTATGATTGTTATAGATCCCGCTACCCCTACCCTGACCGATACTTCTACCGGTAGAGCGATTGTCTCTGATAGTGCTGTTGGTGATGGTGAGGGTGCCATTGTTGTATATTCCGCCACCGTTATTACGTGATGTTCTGCCCTCGGTAATAGTCACGTTATTAAGCGTCAGGTTACTGCCGCCACCGACAAACAGGACCCGAACTGCATTATTGCCGGAGATGGTGAAGCCCCCGGCTTCGATGATGATGTTGGAAGAGATTGTTAGTGTGCTGCTCAGCGTGATGGTGCCGTTAGTTGTGCCTTCTTGGGTGATAGTGATAGTGTCGGTGCCGCTGCCGGCTTCGCAGTCGCTATTAGTGGCCGCATCGTCATTGGCATTCTGGATGGCTTCTGTGAGCTCGCAGTCAGCGTCCACTTCGATATCGGCAGCCAAAACCTGGGACAGCGGAAAAAGTAGCAACAGCGCCAGGATCAGGCAGAGCTTAACAAGAGGGTTTACAAAATTTGGGAAAAGTCGATTAGAAAAAACCAAAGTAAAAGAGTTTCCATAGCTTTTCATGGTTTCACCTTCTTTAGCATATACAATTAATATTGTAGAGTGTACAGCACCTCTAAGCGCCTTACAAGCGGAGTTTTGCGCTGTGGCAGCGAGGCCAATCCCAGCGACGCAAGTCTCCCTTGACTTGTCGGGGGAGATTTAGAGGGGGGTTGATCTGCCCCCAGTTTAGTTGATACAAGCTTCGTCGAATAAAATAGTGAATTATGGCAATAATAAATGATATAAAGATTCATCAGTAACACTTCTAATCAAGAGGCAAGGAGATAGAAGTGATTCTTCTGCCATCATGTGAGGCATCAAGCCATTTATATGAGTTCACCTTCGTTGCCGATAAACGATTCTGTTGAAAGCTGTCCCCGCCTAAGGGTGCGTCGGGGGGATGGGTTTGAGAAGCGCTTCAACTCCAGTCCGAACGACGCCGATCGCGTCCGCGATAGCCTTCATCATCATCGCCGCGCATGAGTTGGCGGCGGGCTTTTTGCACATCGCTTTCATGTTTGAGCAGCACAGTCAGCGTGGTTTCCAGCGTCTGGCGATCGATGCTATCCGCGTTGAGCATCACCAGCGCTTTCGCCCAATCGATAGTCTCGGAAACGCTGGGGTTCTTCTTCAGGTCGAGGCGGCGCATGCCTTGGACCACATCCACCGTCTGCCGCGCCAGTTTGTCGTTCAGCTCCGGCACGCGCATCTTAACGATATTCAGCTCCGCTTCGTGGCTGGGGTAATCGACGAAGAGGTAGAGGCAGCGGCGTTTGAGCGCTTCGGAGAGTTCGCGGGTGTTATTGCTGGTCAGCAAGACGCTGGGGTGGCGCTTGGCGCGGATGGTGCCCAGTTCGGGGATGGAGACCTGAAAATCGCTGAGGATTTCCAGCAAGAAGGCTTCGAACTCGGCATCGGCGCGGTCGATTTCGTCAATCAGCAAGACCACTGGCTCTTCACTGAGCAGGGCTGCCAACAGGGGCCGCGCCAGCAGAAAGCGCTCGCTGAAGAAGACATCGTCCTCTTCGCCCAGGCGGTCAGCGGCTTGGCGCAAGGTCTCGGCGGCGGCCAGCAAGTCGCTCAGCTTATCGCGCAGCAGCTGGGTATAGAGCATCTGCTTGGCGTATTCCCATTCGTAGAGCGCTTTGTTTTCATCCAGCCCCTCGTAACATTGCAGGCGGATGAGCGGCTTTTCAGTAGCGCCGGACCAAGCTTTCGCCAGCTCGGTTTTGCCGACGCCGGCGGGACCTTCTACCAACAACGGTTTGCCGAGCTTGTCCGCCAGAAAGACCACGGTGGAGATCTCGTCAGTGGCGATGTATTGCTGCCCGCCCAAGGCATCGGTGACTTGCTGCACATCCTGGAACATGGGGGAAGATCCAATCCATAACTCAAGCGACTAAGAAGCTTGCAGTCTAAAGTGTAACCGAGATATTGCTCTTGAGGCAAGCGCACGGCATTTTCGGGTTCACGACATAGCCCCCTCCGGCAGGGACAAGGTATGATAGAATTGGTCTAGAAGAGCTAAAGACGCTGGAGAATGATAAGCTCATGGCAGAGGTTCGCTTAAAAGTCAGCATCCCGCTAGCAGCGGCGCAAGCCTTCGATACCTTCGTCGAACAGATGGATACTTGGTGGCCCCGCCAGGGTGTATTTCCTTACAGCTTCGCGCCGGCAGGCACCCGTCCGCTGCATATTCGCTTCGAGCCAGGTTTGGGCGGGCGCTATTACGAGACCTTCGCCGATAATAGCGAATACACCATCGGTCATATTTCGCTGTGGCAGCCACCGACCAATTTGACATATAGTTGGCGCGACCCAAACTGGCAAGGAGAGACCGAGATCCAGCTACACTTCGCTCCCACAGGTGAAGGGACGCAGGTCCTGTATCAGCAGGATGGTTTTGCGCGGGCGGGCGTGCCAGAATTGGCGGCTTATTACCAAATCGGCTGTCGCCAAACCTTATCCGCTTATGTGGCGCATTGCCAGGCTTTGTGGGAATTGGCGCAGTTGAGCTAGCACTCTAGCAGGTCGGCGATACGCCCGATGATATCGACGCCGATGTCCGCTTTGCTGCTAGGACCGATGGCTTGAGCGCCACCCTCCCGATCGAGGATCAGCACCCGATTGGTATCCACAGCGAAACCAGCATCTTCGGCAGTGATATCATTGGCGATCAACAGATCCAGTCCTTTGGCTTGCAGCTTGCCAGCGGCATTTTCCAGCAGGTTCTCGCTTTCCGCCGCGAAGCCGACGGTGAGCTCAGGATAGCCACTTTCCTCACGTTGGGCTTGGACCGCCAGCAAGATATCCGGCGTCCGCGCCAAAGGCAATGCCGCCATTGCATCGTCTGACTTTTTGATCTTCTGTTCCGCGATAGACTGCGGGCGATAATCGGCGACGGCAGCCGCCATAACCAGGGCGGAAGCGCCGGCGCTATGCAGCAAGACCGCCTCCAGCATCGCTTCTGCGGAATCCACTTCGACCAAGCTAGCGCCGATGGGTACCGGCAGCTTGTCGGTAGCCGAGACCAGAATGACTTCGGCGCCGACATCCAAAGCGGCCTGGGCGATGGCATATCCTTGTTTGCCGGAGGAACGGTTGCTTAGATAACGCACGGGATCCAGAGCTTCGCGCGTGCCACCGGCGGTGACGACCAGTTTGTGATCCGCCAGCGCTCCACCCTTACCCAGGACACGCCGAATATTGCCCAGCAGCGTATCGGTATCCGGCAGACGTCCGCTACCGACCAGCCCGCTGGCAAAACGTCCATATTCCGGTTCGACCAAATGAATGCCGCGGCGCAGCAGGGTTTCCAGGTTGGCTTGCACCGCGAGATTGCCATACATGCCGCCGTCCATGGCCGGCGCGATCATCATCGGGCAGCCGCTCGCCAGCGCGGTGACAGCGAGCAAATCCTCCGCCAAGCCATGCGCCAGCTTCGCCATGGTATTCGCGGTTATAGGAGCGATGACCAATAGATCCGCCCCTTCCGCCAAGCCGATGTGGGCGATGTGGCTGGGCAAAGCGCCAGCAGTTCCCCCTTGCCAGAGATCAGTGTAGACAGGCCGGCCCGTGACCGCTTGAAACGTGAGCGGCTTGATGAAGCGTTGGGCAGCCTCGGTCATCACCACATCAACCACGGCGCCAACTTGCGTCAGCTTGCTGGCGAGGTCGACCGCTTTGTAAACAGCGATACTGCCACAGACGCCCAGGATTATGCGTTTGTCTTGCAAGAGCGCAATCTTGTCCATAGGATTTCCCAGCCCGCGATAAATCCACCTCAATGGTACACAATGTTGGCGGGAAACAAAAGAGCGCTCGGCAACCGGCGACAAACAGGGCAAGATACTCTTTTCGCCTGCTGGTCCCCATGAGAGCTGGACAATTTGCCCCCAGCGGGCTGTAGGCAAAAGATAGGTTAGGGATTAGCTAAATCAAGCGAATTCTGCTAGAGTTGTGCCATTGAGCGCCGATTTTGCAGGAGATCCGCAATGCGATCTTGCGCCACGAGGCTAGGGGTCTACAGATTGAAATTGTTGCTGTTATGGCTTGCTTTGTTTTGCGCTGGCTGCAATTTGAATGTCATGCCAGCAGCTGACAGAGCGGCTTTTGAGGGTCCGCCATTGATCAGCATTGCCGCGCCTTTGCCCAACCAAACCTTTTTGGCGGGCACCACTGTGGTGCTGCAAGCGCGGGTGGAGAATGCAGGGGCGGATCTGGCGCGCGTGAGCGTGCTGCTGGATGAAGCGCTCTTGGGCGAGAAGCTCAATCCCAACGAGACTGAGGCCCCCGTCCTGCCCTTGACAATCGATTGGCCCAGCAGCAATCCGGGCGAATACAAACTCTCGGTCATCGCCGAGCGCGGTGATGGCAGCAGCGCGCGCCAAGATGTCAGCGTCTTGATCATCCCCAAGCCGGATCCCAACCAGCCCGCCCCAACCAGCGTGGATAGTGACGATACTGGCGCGGGTAGCCCAACCGAGACCGAGGCAGGGGCGAGTGGAGAGACGACACCCAGCCCCGACAATGGCAGCCGCGTCGCCGGGACGGTCAACCAGCTTTCCAGGCTGCGTTTGGGTCCCGGCACGTCTTATGACCTGGTGAGCATCTTGTCCGAGAACCAGGAAGTGGTCATCGTAGCGGTCAACCCCGCGGGAGATTGGTATCGCATTTTCTTCGGCGATGCCAACAATGGCTGGATTTATTCCGAGTTGATAGATCCGGCGGGGGATATCTCCGGCTTGCCGGTAGAGGTTGGCGACCCAGCCCCCACAGCGCCAGGCATCAATCTGATGGTGATGGATGTGCAAGTCGCGCAACCAGTGATCTGTAACCAAAAAGCCACTGTCCAGATCACGATCGTCAACAACGGCAGTGAAGACGCGCCCAGCATCGGCTTACTCGGTGTGCAGGCTTTGTTGCAGAGTTCGGCCGAGGTCTTGCACACGGTGGATTACCCGGTGCCGGAATCGCTGCACGCTGGCGAAGAGATCACGCTGCCGATCCCGGTCACCTTAACCGCGCACTACGATAGGGAACAGAAGATTTTGGTGACGATTGACCGCGGGAATCAAGTTGCCGAATCCAACGAAGACGACAACAGTTTGGATAGCGATCCTTTTATGTTGCAGATCGGCACTTGCGGCTAACACCCGCATTGCCATAGCAACCCAAAAAGCGGGTCATTCTCTATCATTTATATAATTCCTATGCGGAAGGCGAGTATTTGTGACATCGATATTGGTGACCAATGACGACGGTTATGATGCCCCCGGTATCTTGACCTTGGCGCGGGCAATGCAGCAACTGGGCGCGGTGCGGATCTGCGCGCCGGCTACCAATCAAAGTGCCAGCGGGCACAAGATCACGCTATTTCAAGATATCGCTTATTCGCGCGAAACCGTGGGCGCTGACATTGATGCTTTGGCGGTCTGCGGTTCACCAGCCGATTGCATTGCGCTCTCCCTGTTGGGCTTGGTGGATGGGCAACCGGATATCGTGGTCTCCGGCATCAACCGTGGCGAGAATATGGCGCAGGATTTGACCTATAGCGGCACTGTCACAGCCGCCCTGGAAGCGGCGATTCATGGTATCCCGGCGGTGGCTTTTTCGCTGGCGCGGCACGATGCCAACAGCAGCGCCGATTATCAGGTGGCGGCACAGGCTGCCATCCCCATAGCAAAAATGGTTTTGGCGCAGGGATTGCCCCCTTTCACCATTTTGAATGTCAACATACCGCCGGTCGACGCCTTGGGGGATTTACGCGGCATCCGCCTGACGCGGCAGGGTTTGCGCATCTATCGTGACAAACTGGTGGAGGTGGATGCCAGTGTGCTGCGGATCGAGGGAGAGCCGCCAACAGCCAAGACCGACGAGATCGGCACCGATGTTTGGGCGGTGCATCAGAACTTTGTCAGCGTGACGCCGGTGCATCTCGATATGACGGCGCACCGATTTATGGCGAACTTGGAAGCTTGGGATTTGCGCTTGCCTTGAGTTCGCTATGCCGGCTTGGTGCAGGCGCTATAATGAGTAGGATGATTCCGCATGGGCAATCTGTGGGAAAGGGGTGAACAGTGAATATCCTCAAGAGTTTGTTCGGCGGGGGATCGCGCTCCGATGATCGCGGCATCTACTTTTATGTCCAGCCGAAGATGTGCCAGGAGATCTTGCGGGTTCGGGTGGACCCCATGAACGATTTGTCGCGCATGGATGAGGGCAACGGCTATTGGGCGCGCAAGGTGGCGAGCGGACATCGCTGCCCATTTCAGGCGGAGGTCGAGCTTTATTTCGACAAGAACAAGCGTTTCGTCCGCAGCGAAGTGACGGATGGCAAGCTGGTCAGCGAGGAAGACTGGCTGGCGCGGCGGGACGAGGCGAAACGGGGAAACTAATTGCTTTGCTTGGCAATCCTCATGATGATAACCTCCGCAAGCGTAATCAGGGGATGACGCCAAGCAAGATTAGGGGAACGGCCGGTACTCCCCGCCCTTGCCGCAGCACATTAACCAGATCGCGTTCGTAATAGGGTACGCCAGAGGCCATTTGGCGCTCCAGTTGTTTCATCGGCAGGATCTCTATCCCGATATCGATGATGTCCGCCACGAAGAAACTCAGGTGTTTCACGAATAGATCGTGAGCGACAAACGAATACTTGCCAAATTGCACCTCTACCGCGATGCGATCTTTGACAAAATCTGTCTGGTTATAAGACTTAATTGGTTTTTTGCCCGCCTCTTCAATAGCCGCTCTTTGCTGCTCGGCCCCTTGGCTGTAGATAGCGCGCATAAGAGCCGCGTCGTCTGTAACCCAGAAAGTTTGCCGGCGCTCTGCCCAACCCAGCTTCGCAAAATTGTCGGCAAACGCTCTATTCAGGTCACGAGGGGAATAGAGCAGCCTGCCAGCCATGGTTTTCTCTCTTGATACCTTGGTTTTGCAGGCTTCAGCATCAACACTTGCGATCACGCTTTGCACTTCATCCCACAAATTCGCGTGGTGAACGAGCAAGTATTCCAGTCCATTGAGGTGAGAATATTGAGCCGCGATTTGCATCAATGTCCGCCATTTGGCAGCATCGGATCGTAGACTGGCTTTCCCATGGGTCTTGTCTTGAGCGAGCCGGCATAGAAGTCACGCACTCTTGCCTGCGCTATCTCGATATATTCCTCAACGATGTCACAACCATAGCCATTGCGTTTGTGCTTCAGGGCGGCGACAACTGAGGAGCCTACGCCCACGTAGGGGTCGAAGACATCATCGCCTTCATCGGTCATCGATAGAACCAGGCGCTCGACCAATTCGACCGGGAATTGGCAGGGATGAATCGTCTTCTCCGGGTGGTTATTCTTGACATTGGGGAATTGCCATACATCGCTGGGGTTCTTGCCTTTGGGGTTGCCGGACAATTCGCCTTTGCGCGGTCCCTTGAAATGGCGCTTGCCAGGATACTTTGAAGGCACGCGAATCGGATCGAGATGCCAGGTATAGTCATCGCTCTTGGTCCACCAGTTGATCGTCTCGTAACGGCCCGATAACCGTTTGCGACAGTGCAAGCCGTGGCCAAAATGCCAGATTATTCGATTGCGCAACTTCAAACCATGATCTCGAAATATAGGAAACAGCAAGCAATCCAAAGGGATAACTTCGCCATTGGAGACGTAATTGCCGACTTGCCAGCAGATAGAGCCGTTTGGATGCAGGGTGCGAATACACTCTGCGATCACTGATTGCTGGTTCGCCAAGTAGTCATCCAGCGAAGAACGCTCTTCGTAGCTTTTGCCAATGTTGTATGGCGGCGAGGTGACAATCAGCTTAAACTTCCCATTTGGCTGTCCGCGCAGGAATTCCAGATTGTCTTGGCATTTCAATACCGCGATGTTGGACGGCGCGCTGATGGAATCGGAAAAAACGAGGGACTGCTGCTGGAGACCACTTTCGCCAAATTGAGTGTCGCGGAGAGGCGCTTCAGGCTCACGATTGGTGACCAGATCTAAGGCATCCATTTCTGACTGATCTACCCGTGCTTTCATGATACCCCCAAGTGAATTGCCGCCGTATCAACTACTAGGCTAGCCACTCGCTTCAGCCGCTAGCGATGGCAAGCCGAAGGTGCTACGGATCTTCCCCTCGATCACATTCGACATCTGCGTATTGCTCGCCAGATATTGCTTGGCGTTTTCCCTGCCCTGCCCCAGCAGCTCATCGGCATAGCGATAGAAGGCGCCGCGTTTGTCGATGATGTCGAGCTCAGTGCCAATGTCGATGATCTCGCCAGTTTTGCTGATGCCACGGTTGAACATGATATCGAACTCGCACTCTTTGAAAGGGGCGGCGACTTTGTTCTTCTTGATCTTGACGCGGGTGCGATTGCCGATGACATCACCACTGTGTTTGATTTGCTGGATGCGGCGGATATCAATGCGCACGCTGGCGTAGAACTTGAGGGCGCGGCCCCCCGGGGTGGTCTCTGGGCTGCCGAACATGACACCCACTTTCTCGCGCAATTGATTGGTGAAGACGACGCAGACATTCGATTGTTTGATGGCGCCGGCCAGCTTGCGCAGGGCTTGGCTCATCAAGCGCGCTTGCAAGCCAACATGGGAATCGCCCATTTCCCCTTCGATTTCGGCACGTGGCACCAAGGCCGCCACACTATCGATCACGACGACATCGAGCGCGCCGGAACGCACCAGATGCTCGGTGATCTCCAGCGCTTGCTCGCCGGTATCGGGTTGGGAGACATAGAGCTGCTCAATATCGACGCCGATTTTCTCAGCATAAGCGGGGTCAAGGGCGTGTTCCATATCGATAAAGGCGCAGATGCCGCCGGTCTTTTGCGCTTCAGCCACCACATGCAGGCAGAGCGTGGTCTTGCCCGAGCTTTCGGGACCGTAGATTTCGGTGATGCGCCCGCGCGGTAAGCCACCCACGCCCAGGGAGATATCGATGCCCAGCGAGCCGGTCGAGATCGCCTCGATCTGCAGGTGGCTGCCGGTCCCCAAATTGAAGATGGTGCCATCGCCATAGCGTTTGGTGATATCGGTCAGGGTGGCATCGAGGGCTTTCTGCCGGGCTGCATGGTCTTCATTTGCAAAGCTTTGCGTCTCTTTCACCGCTTGTCTTCGTTTTGCCATTGCGCTGTCTCGTTTCATCTAGGTCTTAGGCTAAGTGTAGTAGCTCTGACATAATTATGCTATTGTGGAAGTATAGCAAATTTGTTCTAGCGATGCAAGGGGGAAATCGACAGATGGGTCCAATTTTCGCAAACTGGCGACAAAGCTGGTATAGTTGATGGTTGATGGCATATCACATTTTTGCATCGTTTGGCAAAAGGGAGAATCTCATGAAGATCTTGAAGTACCTGCTAATTGTTTTGCTCTTGTTGTCGGTCGCTGTGGTGATGGGGCAAGATTCAGAAACCATCGTCATCCGCGGCTTCGGCAATATCAGCACCTTCAACCACGTGGTCAGCAGCGATGGCGCTTCCTTCCAGGCTTACAGCCTGTTGTGGCCCAAGCCCTACGAGATCGACCCAGACACCTTGGCGCCGATCCCGGGTTTGACCAGCTGGGAAGTCTCTGAAGATGGCAAAGTCTACACCTTCACCATTCTGGAAGACGCCAACTGGTCGGACGGCGTGCCGATCACATCCCATGATATGAAGTTCGTAATCGATGCGATCCAATCCGATGAGGTTGCTTCCTGGATGGCGACAGATCTCGAATTTGTCGAGGATGTCCGGGTGGTCGATGACAAGACTTACGAAGTGGTCCTTAGCGAAGTCGATTGTGCCGCCTTTAGCGCACTCGGTGGCGCGCGCTTCCTGCCATCGCACCGCTTTGAAGCCGATTTCAGCGATTTTTCCACCAACGAAGTCAGCACCAATCCGCTCGAGATCAGCGGCGGTCCCTATATCATGGACGCTTGGGAACCGGATGCCTACCAGAGTTTCTACGCCAATCCCGATTGGTGGGGTGGCGAAGTCGGTATCCCCTACTTGATCAACCGTAACATCAAAGAACAAGCGGTGGCGCTGCAATCGATTCAAGCGGGCGAAGTAGATTACACCTACTTGCATGGGGATCTCTTCTCCCAGATTGCCGATACCAGCAATTTGCAATGGGAGATCTTCCCGCAGATGTCGGTGAAATACTTCGCCATCAACTGGGCGGATGCGGAAAACCCCAGCCCAGCCTATGATGCCGATGGCAACCTGCTCGAACAACCGCCGCACCCCATCTTCAGCGATATCAACGTGCGCAAAGCAGTAGCGATGGGCTATAACAAAGCCGATATTCTGGAGACCATGGGCGGTCCCCAAGGTGGCACGCCTTTGATCGGCGCGGTCAACCCAGCCCATACCTTGGCTTACAATTTCGACATCGAGCCATACGCCTACGATCCGGAAGCCGCCATGCAGCTGCTGGATGAAGCCGGTTGGGTCGATGAAGATGGCGATGGCGTGCGCGAGAAAGACGGGCAACGCCTGGAATTCACCATTTCCTACAGCGATATTCTCTTGATGTTCGAGACCACGGTGCTGGTGGCGCAAGATCAATTGAATGACATCGGCTTTGATGTGACGCTGGAAAAGGTCGAGTGGGCGAACTATCTCAGCGAAGTTCTGTTCGGCCAGTACATGGATGCCACCTCGATGAGCAATAGTGGCGGCACCGGCGGCGCGCCCGACCCCCATGATTTCATGGGCAATCTCGACAGTCGTTTGGATCTGGCGACGGGCAGCGGCGGCTCCAACCCCGCGTCTTATATCAATCCCGAGATTGACGCTTTGATCGATCAAGCGCGGACGGTACCAGGTTGCGATCCGGCGGAACGCGGCGAGATCTATAAAGAGATCCAGCGCATCGCCCATGAAGACGTGGCTTACGATTGGACTTTCGTGCCGAATATCTGGCAGACTGCCAACAAGCGCGTGAAAGGCTTCGAGCCGAAAGCATTCTGGGTCTTCTATGGCTATACCGCCGATATTCACAAGTGGACGCTGGAGAGCTAGACAGTTTCTCTGCTAGCTAGCACTAAGGGCGGGTCAAATGACTCGCCCTTTTTTTGTATCTACTGACAATAGCTTTGATTTGCCGGAGTGCTCATCTCTACTGTTGATAGCGCCGCGGATCGAGGGCATCGCGCAAGCCATCGCCCACCAGATAAAGGCAGATCACGGTGATGTTGATCAAGATACCGGGGGTGAAGACCAGGTGCACGCCAGTGACAAAATAACTGCGTGAATCGGTGAGCATATTGCCCCAGGTCGGCGTGGGCGGTTGGATACCTACACCGAGATAACTCAAGCCAGATTCGATCAAAATCAGATTGCCAGCGATGATGGTCATGGTAACCATGACAATAGAGACGACATTAGGCAGAATGTGAAAGATTAAAATACGCAAGTCCGAAGCGCCCAAGGCTCGCGCCGCCAGCACATAATCCCGCTCTTTGAGCGAGAGCACTTCTCCCCGCACCAAGCGGCTGGTCCCCACCCAGCCCAGCGCCGCCAGCACCACGATCAAGACTTCGGTCGATGGCGCCCAGACTGCCGAGGCGATCAAGAGCAGGAACAGCGGCGGGATAGCGCTCAGCGTATTGATCCCCCATGAAATCAAGTCATCGACTTGCCTGCCATAATAGCCGGCCAGCAAACCGAGCGATATGCCGATAAAGACGGTCAAAGCGCTGGCGAGGTAGGCGATGCTCAGTGAGACCCTGCCCCCATAAATCAGACGCAGAAACTGATCTCGCCCCAGCTGGTCGGTGCCCAAGATATAGCCACTTTCGCCAGGTTGTTTGAAGCGGTTGGAGACGCTGGTTTCGTTGACATCCAAGCCCAAGATGTTATCGATGACGAGTGGCGAGCCCATGCAAATGATAGTGGCGACCAGCAGCACGCTGATGGCGAACATGGTCAAGCGGTCGCGCAGGATGAAAGCTAAGGCATCCCGCCAGAAGGAACGAGAATGCGGGCGCAGCTCTGCTTTGCCGAGATCGGCAATATCGGATTTATTCGTCATCGGCGGCCTACTCCAAACGGATGCGTGGATCGAGAACGACGTACATGATATCGCTGAGCAGCACGCCGACAATGTACATGACCGATGCCACCACCACGGAGCCCATCACCAGCGGATAATCGCGGGCGAACACAGCATCGATAATCAGCTTGCCCATGCCGGGCCAAGCGAAGACCTGTTCGATGATGACCGAGCCAGCCAGCAAAGTGCCAACGGAAGGACCGAGAAAAGTAGCCACCGGCAGCAAACCATTGCGCAAGGCATGTCGCATCCAGACGATATTGGTCTGCAAGCCCTTGGCGTAGGCGGTACGCACGTAATCTTGCTGCAAGACTTCCAGCATCTGTGTGCGGGTGAAGCGAGAGATGAAAGCGATGGTATTCAGCGAAAGCACAAAGACCGGCAGGATCATGTGGCGCAGGGCATCAGCCAGGTCGAAGCTGCCGCGGCGGGTGATATTCTGCATGCCGCTGATGGGCAGCAAATCGAGCTGCACGCCAAAGATGATGATCAACAATAAACCCAGCCAAAAAGCCGGCACCGCATTGCCGATCACCGATATGATGCGAATGATCTGGTCCACCCAAGTGCGATGGAAAACCGCCGCCAACACCCCCAGGCTGACACCGAACAAATAGCCGATGACCAGCGCAGCGATACCGAGGCGCAAGGTCGCCGGGATGCGCCCCGCAATTAATTCCGTCACCGCGCGTTTTTGCTTGATCGAATTGCCCAAGTCGCCACGTAGCAAGCCCTGACGCTCGCCCGGGGTTTCCCCTTCGCCATCGCCATCGTAATCGATCAGCGTCCAGTCATTGCCGACCAGCCAATAGACATACTGCAGCAGCGGCGGTTGGTCCAAACCCAGTTGGCGGCGCATCAGGTCGATGGTGGCTTTGTCGGAGCGCGGCGAAAAAGTAATCATCGACACCGGGTCGCCCGGCGCCGACAAGATAATCAGGAAGGACAAGATGGTGACCCCAAAGAAGGTAGGGATCGCTTGCAACAGCCGGCGTTGAAAATATTTGAACATTGGCAGTTCATCCAAAAAGTCCGCAAGTGCTCAATGATTTTACCGCCAGTTGGGCGATTCACCAAGCGAGCGATTTTCAGTCAGGCGCTGTTGCGCGCGAAAAAGGCAGCAACATCAAGGGTTTGTGAAGGGATTTCGCATATTTCTTAACACAATCATAGCTTGTTATTAAACTCGCCTGCGCTCCCGTTAACAGTAGGCAGGTACTCTACTTGTGTGGTTAGTTCCACATTTTCGCTTATCAGAAAAACTCAGGAGAGGGTGCTTCACATGCAGAAACTACGTTTTGCATCACTGATACTCGTATTGGTCTTAGTCCTGACCAGCGCCTTTGCCATGGATCATGGGCTGCCGGATGTTGATCCCCTGGATTATACCGAAGGCGACATCATCACCGCTGGGAGTTCCACCGTCTTCCCGCTGAGCGAACGTATGGCTGAGTTGTGGACCGATGCCGGCGGCGTCGCCCCCTCCATCGCTTCCATCGGCTCCGGCGCCGGTTTCGAACGCTTCTGTGTCCAAGGCGAAACCGATATCAGCAACGCTTCCCGCGCTATCAAGGACAGCGAAGTCGAATCTTGCACCGCGATCGGCCGTAACCCGATCGAATTCCGCGTCGGCACCGATGCCCTCGCCGTCACCGTCTCCGCCCACAACGACTTCATCAGCGATGTCACCATGGAAGAGCTGGTGCAGATCTTCAGCACTGCCGAGACCTGGGCTGATGTCCGCCCGGAATGGTCCTCCGAAGCCATCCAGCGCTTCATCCCCGGCACCGACAGCGGCACCTTCGATTACTTCGTGGAAGCGGTCTTCGACGAAGATGAAGAACCAGTTTTGAGGGCGAACCCGCAACTGTCCGAAGATGACAACGTCCTGGTACAAGGCATCACCGGCAGCCCCTACGCCATCGGCTTCTTCGGTTACGCTTATTATCTTGAGAACCAGGATCTGCTCAATATCCTCAGCATCGAAGGTATCGAAGCCAATCAGCAAACCACCGATGACGGCAGCTACCCGCTGGCTCGCCCCTTGTACATCTACAGCGATGCCGGCATCATGGCGGAAAAGCCGCAGGTCAACGCTTTCATCAATTTCTACCTGAGCAATGTCAATGACGAGGTTTTCGATGTGGGCTACTTCCCGGCCTCGCCCGATGCGCTGAATGCCGCCAAACAAGCCTTCCTTGACGCCAACATGGGCATGTAGTTCTTCGGCTTAGCGATAGGCATTCTAGCGGGGATACGGTATCATTTTGGAGATGCCGTATCCCACCTGCATTAGTCCTGATGTAGGGGTTTCGACACCCACAGCCACCAGATCCATGACACCTGTGGGAAACTCGTCTCTCCCGGATGAGCGGGCGCCTTACTTGAGAGAAAGCAAATGAGCGACCAACAGCCCACAGGTTTGACGAAGCAGCTCGTCCAAACCGCTACTGGACCGCTCGAGCTAAAACGCAAGTTAAAGATCCATGAAATTGCCATCCAGATCTGCCTGTTCGCCTGTGGCTTGTTATCCATTTTTACCACCATCGGCATCATCCTGGTATTAGGCAATGAGTCGATTGCCTTTTTCACCCGCGATCAATGGGTGAATACCAATCGCGCCATCTTGACAGACATGGACGAGTACAGCACTGTCTTCGCCGTACAGCCCGGCAAAGCGCTGGAAGCGGTCGAAGAGAGCGGCGTCATTCGTGTCGGGCAAGAGGTGATGGAAATCGTAGAGTTTCATCATAATCACTTCGATATCGAAGTCTTAGGCACGGGCGGCGGTTTCAAACGCTGGTGCGCCAGTGATCAAGCGCTGGCGGAAGCGGGGCAAGAACGTCCCCTGCTGGTCAATGCCAGCCGATCTGTCAAGCAGAGCGAGATTGACCAGTGCACCGAGGTGGGCATTAACCCGATTGCTTTCCGCATCGGCAGCGATGCCCTGGCGATCACCGTCAGCGCGGACAATGATTTCATCAGCGAATTGACCTTCGCCGAATTGCAGCAGATATTTGGCGGCGCCGATAACTGGTCCGATGTGAGACCCGATTTTCCAGCTGAGCCGATTCAACTGGTGATCCCGGGCGAGGATAGCGGCAGCTTCGATTTCTTCGTTGAGGAAGTCTTTGCGGGAGACCCCGCCGCGCTGCTGGCGAAAGAACCGATCATGTCGGAAAACGACAATCAGCTGGCACGCGCTATCCATCGCAATCCCTACGCCATCGGCTTTTTTGGTTACGCTTATTATTTGGCGAATATTGACGATCTCAAGCTTTTGACTTTGGATGCCGTCGTGCCTTCCGCCGATACCGTTGAAGCTGGCAGTTATGCTTTAGCGCGCCCGCTCTTCATTTATAGCGATGCCGCTATCATGCGCGAGCAGCCGCAGGTTAAAAACTTCATCAGTTATTATCTGTCGCATACCAACGAAGTCATCGTTGATCTGGGTTATTTCCAAGCCTCGACAGCAGCTCTGGCGAAAGCCCGCAACGAATGGATACGAGCGACTGAAGCCAGCGCCGCGCCGGTGGTCAATCCCGCGGAGGTAGCTGGCGGCATCAGCATAGTCGGCAGCTCCACTGTATTCCCCTTGACCGAGCATATCAGCGAGCTGTTCGTCGAGGATGGCTATCTGCCCCGCCTCGAGGTCAAGCGAGGTCTCCGCGGCGACAATACCATCGCTCCACATAACGCCGGCGTCGCTGTCGAATATAACGACCGTCCCACCTTGATCGAATTCTTCACCAATATCAGCTGGATTCCCGCTATTGGCGAGTTTGGCGTCATCCCTTTGATCAACGCCACCTTGATGACCAGCACGATCGCCATGTTGGTCGCATTGCCTTTGGGCATTGGCGCCGCCATCTACCTGAGCGAATACGCCGCGCCCCAGGTCCGCAACACGCTCAAACCGGTGCTGGAGATCCTGGCAGGTATCCCCACAGTGGTCTATGGCTATTTCGCCTTGACCTTCATGACGCCTTTGCTGCGCGCCCTTTTTGGGGTCGACGTGGTGAATATCTACAATACCGGTTCGGCTGGTATCGTGGTCGGCATTTTGATCATCCCTTTGGTCAGCTCGATGAGCGAAGACGCCTTGCACGCCGTGCCACAGGCTTTGCGCGAAGCCTCTTATGGCTTGGGGGCGACCAAGCTGGAGACGGTCACCAAAGTGGTGATGCCGGCGGCGCTTTCGGGCATCTTGGCGGCTTTCATCGTGGCGGTATCGCGCGCTATTGGCGAGACGATGATCGTGGCGATCGCGGCCGGGGCCGGTCCCAATTTCACCTTCAATCCCTTTGACTCCGCCGAGACGATGACCGGGCATATCGCGCGCATTAGCGGCGGCGACTTGAGTTACGATTCCATCGATTACAACAGCATCTTCGCCATTGGTCTGACGCTATTCGTGATGACCTTCATCCTCAATGTCTTGAGCCGGGTCATCATCAGCCGCTTCCGGGAGGCCTATTAAATGGAAGAGGGCAAACGCAAAAGCACTCATCATTATATGCCGGAGGAGGCGGAGTTTTTCCGCCGGTTGCAAGCGCGACATCGGCGGGGGAATATCGGCCGGCTCTTCAATTATTTCTCCATCGCCGTCGCTGGCTTGGCATTAATCGCGCTATTTCTTAATGTCGCAAACGAAGCCTTCGGCACCATCGGCCTGGTCAATACCATTGAGCCGGAGACGCTGACTGATGGTCGCCCGCTGGAGGCGCTCAACAACGACGAGCTGGCGATGATCCTGGCGGAGAATGTTGGCGGGCGCTTGCGCGTTTTGATCCGCAATACCATCAGCAAAGTCCCCGTCGATGAGTTCACCAAAGTGACCGTGGCTGAGATCGTTGGCGACCCCAACATCGACCCCGACATCGCCCAGCAATTGCTCAAGGATATCAGCCAAGAGCAGCAAGCTGGTTTACTAGCTGAGTACGCTGATAGCGCGGCCCTGCGGACTTTGGTGCTGGAAGAAGTGGTCGAGCAGCAGGTCATCGCCAGTTTCCCCTTATCCGATACCATCTTCAACTTTGAGGCGATCAAAGCTGAAATCGAGGGACCGATCCTGGAGCAACACAAAAAGTCAAAGCGCTTGGACGCTGCCCAGGTCACGGTGATTCGTTACTTCAGTTGGTTGGATGGCGAATTCTTGTCGACGCCCATGTCGAGCACGCCGGCGCTGGCTGGGGTACGTACAGCGCTGATCGGCTCGGTGGGTTTGATGGTGGTGGTAGTGCTGGTGGCTTTGCCCATCGGTGTTGGCGCGGCGATCTACCTGGAAGAATACGCGCGGGATAACTTCTTCAATCGCTTGATCGAAACCAATGTGCGCAACCTGGCGGGCGTCCCTTCTATCATCTACGGCATGTTGGGTCTGGCGATTTTTGTGCGAGCGCTGGCGCCATTCTCCAGCGGCTTAATCTTCCACTACAATTTTGATCTGCCGACGGTTGAGACCGTCATCGAGCGTATCGCCCCGGCATTCGATCATGAGATCCGCTACGATGGGAACAGCATCCACAGCGATTCGGACAGGATCGATGCCCCAACCCTTGAGCGCCTGGTCGATACTTTCCTCTATTTTGGCACACCCAGCTTGACCATGCAGGGCAATTCAGATCTGCATCAGATAGCGGATTCCCTGGCGGAAGCGCTGGATATCGCGGTTGATGTGCTGCCTGCCCGCGCCGATGAGGAGAGCGATATCGAGGTCCGCGGTCAATATTACCGTTTTGAAGTGGCGGCGGAGTCGAACTTTGATGAGGCGGTCTATCAGCAGCTAATAGCCAGTTTGGCGCGCATCAACAGCTTCGCGCCCAATGGACGCACGCTGGTCAGCGCTGGTTTGACGCTGGTATTGTTGATCTTGCCCATCATCGTCATCAACGCCCAAGAGGCGATCCGCGCCGTGCCTTACACCATTCGGGAAGCGTCTTATGGCTTGGGCGCCACCCGCTGGCAGACGATTTGGAATCAAGTCTTGCCAGCTGCTCTGCCCGGTATCATGACCGGGACGATTCTATCGGTTTCGCGCGCCGTCGGGGAGACAGCGCCACTGATTGTGGTGGGGGCGGCAACCTTTTTGCTGACCGACCCAACCAGCCCATTTTCGCAATTCACAGCAATGCCGATTCAGATTTTCCAATGGACAGCGCGCCCACAGGGACAATTCGCTGATATCGCCGCGGCCGCCATCATCGTGCTGTTGGTATTGATGCTGACACTGAATGCCATGGCTATCGTCCTGCGCAATCGTTATTCGATAAGGTTTTAACTATGCCAATTCAAGAACAAGTCAAAGCCGATACCCCGATGCTGATGGAGCTGCGCGCTTGCAGCTTCTATTATGGCAGCTATCGCGCGGTGGCGGATGTTAGCCTGCCGATTTACAGCAACAAGATCACCGCTTTTATCGGACCCTCCGGTTGTGGCAAGACCACAGTTTTGCGCGGGATCAACCGCATGCTGGATTTGGTGCCCGGGGCGCGGGTCGATGGCGAGATTGTCTATCGCGGCAAGAATCTCTATGAACAGCAGGTCGATCCAGTAGAGGTGCGGCGGCGCATCGGCATGGTTTTTCAAAAGCCGAACCCCTTCCCCAAGAGCATCTACGACAATGTCGCTTATGGTCCGCGGCTCTTGGGCGTCAAGAAAAAGAGCATCCTGGACGAGATTGTCGAGCGCAGCCTGCGCGGGGCATCGCTGTGGGACGAGGTCAGCGGAGAATTGAACAAGTCGGGTTTGGCGCTATCCGGCGGGCAGCAACAGCGTCTCTGCATCGCGAGGACGATCGCAGTCGAGCCGGATGTGATTTTGATGGACGAGCCCTGTTCGGCGCTAGATCCCATCGCCACGCAGCGCATCGAAGAATTGATGTGGGAATTGCAGCGGGCATATACCATCGTCATCGTGACGCATAATATGCAGCAGGCGCAGCGCGCTTCCGATTTCACCGCTTTTTACAACATCCGCAAAACGCTGGATAATGGTCACGAGCTACGTTGGGGCGAGCTGGTTGAATATGACCATACGGAAAAAGTCTTCGCTAGCCCGGCGCAGCAAGAGACAGCCGATTATATCGCCGGGCGTTTTGGTTAGTAAGTCATTGCAGATTTGGGTGGACGAATCGGCGATGGTACTGATTTAGCTACCAGAGTCTGGTGATGCCGTATTTCTCAAATACTTTATCAATCGTGATAACCGGATAACCTTGCGCAATAGCTTGAGCGACAATTAAGCGATCAAAGGGATCCTGATGCTTTTTGCTTTTGCTCTCTTCAATTTTCACAATGGGAGACTTTCAACGCGGAGTATGTGCTCTTGCCGAATGGGCAATAAAGTGAACTTATTGCTCCGTATCACATTTTCAACGTAAAAAGTTGGGAATGGAGATGAGAACTCGAGTTTACCGATGCTGCTGCAAATTGCCATTTCCCAAGCGCTGGCAACACTCAAGTAATTGACGCTTTCACGATTGGCAATCAGTTCTTTTGCGTTTTGGCTTAGCCGCTTATCATCGGAAACGAACCAAAGAAAAGCATGCGTATCAACAATAAACTTCATGCCATATAATCAACGAAACAGTCAAGCACCTCAGCAAAATCGTCTGATATTTGAACTTGCCCTTTGGCGCTGCCGGGTATGCGTGGTTCGGGAAGAGGCGTTGTGACAGGAAGCAATTCCATCGCCCAATTGTCTTTGCCTTCAAGCACGATGGTTTCACCAGCATGCACTTCTGTGAGCAGCTGATACAATATCTCTTTTAAACTTTCACCTGGGAACTGAGTGGCAAGGTTGTCAATGTGATACGTTTTCATCTTTGCCTCCACAGAATATGCCTGCAAATGATGCAACTATTGCTCACTGATATAGTAAATGACACCAGCTGGATTTGTCAACACATTGAAATGCGCATTAGGGCTGGCATTGATTTTGTCTGTTACTCCTGTTTTAGCGCCTATGATGCTCATAGCGCCGGCGAGACGGATCCCCGCCGGCATCGACCTAAAGCGCATAGAAACTACCAGAAAACAGTGCAGCCAGCCTTCACATAGATACTACCTTGGCTGACGCCGCGATCGTTACGGATATCGTAGTTGCCTTCCATCTCGATTTCCGCCCGGTTCGTTCCCCAGTCTACATTGGTGAACTGGTTGAGATGCCCTTTGTAAGCAAAGAGAGACGGCTCCAAGAGAATCACATCCGGGAAACTGCCCCAGACTTTCTCGCTTGAGCTTGATCTGGGCGAGCTGTAAAACTCCCAAATCCTCACACAGACTCCCTTACCTGATGCGTCGGGGAAGGGGCCGGGGGATGGGGTTAGAATCCTGATCCTCACACAGACTCCCCTTCCCTGATGCGTCGGGGCTTAGGCCGGGGGATGCGGTTAGAAATTGAATTCAACTCGCCAATGCCAATACGCCACAGCCACTATAGGATTGCCATCGAATCTGCGCCATAATGAGATTGATGAACATGGATAAGGTGAGAGAGAAAAGATTGACCGACATCAAGCGCATTGGCATCTTGGCGCATCCTGCGAGACCAGATACTCACCCGGTGGCGCGGGAGATCGCCAAAATGCTCTGCCAGCGCGGCATATCATATTGGGCGCATACCGATTGGAACGAAGACAGCGTCAAGCAAGATGTGCCGAGCGCCGATATCGTGATGGCGATCGGGGGCGATGGCGCCATGCTGCGGGCGGGGCGGGTCTGTGCCGAGCACCAGGTGCCGGTGTTGGGCGTCAACATGGGCAGGCTGGGGTTCTTGACCGAAATCGAGAAACCGACAGATTGTGAACGCGCTCTCGATCAACTGTTGGCTGGGCAATTTTGGATCGAGCAGCGCATGATGCTGCAAGCGACCTTGCTGGAAAACAGGAAAACTGTGGTGGAGGCTCATCGCGCGCTGAACGATGTGGTCATCAGCGGCAGCAACATCGGACGCATGGTGCAGATTGACGCTTACATCGACAAACATTGGGCGCTCACCTACAACGCCGATGCGCTGATCGTCTCCACGCCGACGGGCTCAACGGCTTATGCGCTGGCAACTGGGGGACCAATCTTGCCGCCGGAATTGCGCAATATCCTGATGGTGCCAATGGCGCCGCATTTGAGCATGGAACGCCCGATAGTGCTGGCAAAAGGCGCTGTGGTGGATATCGAGCCGACGCGGGAAAATCGCCACCCGGTCATGCTGACTATCGATGGCAAAGGTGTCAGCAAGCTGAAAGAAAATCAACATATTCGCATCACCTCTGCGAAGCCGGTCAGCAGCTTCGTGCGCTTGCGGGAACGCAATTATTTTTATCGCTCGTTGTTAGACCGGATGGAACCGCGAATTAGGGACCACGATCCGGGGCGTTTGACCTTCGATATCTGACGAAGTAGACAGGAGCTTGCCATGGACCAGAGCATGCCCAGCGCCAACCTTGAAGGGGAGATACATTATTGCGCGGTGCATCCCGAGCGGGATACAGAACTGCGCTGCAACCGTTGTGATCGTTATATGTGCGTCGCCTGCGCCAAACGAACGCCAGTCGGTTATACTTGCCGCGAATGCGTGCGCGGGCACGAGAACAAATTCTTCGAAGGCACGCTGCGCGATTATGCTGTGGTGGCGGCTGTCTGCGGGGCAGGTGGCTTGCTGACCGCCCTGGTGACCATCATGCTCGGTGGTTTCTTGCTCTTGGGGATTATCGTCGCCCCAGCCATTGGCGGCACAGCAGCACAGATCGCCTTGCAATTGACCGGGCGACGCCGGGGGCGGCAGAGCGGTTATGTGGCTGCCGGCGGCTTGTTGCTGGGTGGCTTGGCTGGCGGGGTCGCCCTGATAGGCGGTTTGAATTTGTTCGCCCTGCTCTATCTGGGTTTGGCGAGCTCAACCGCTTATGCGCGCTTCAAGGTATCGATATAGTTAGAGTAGCTCTCTATGCTGGAAGAGTTACGCATACAGAATTTGGCGGTGATCGACCGGCTCGAGTTGAGATTCGAGCCCGGTTTCAACGTCATCACTGGCGAGACCGGGGCTGGCAAATCGATTTTGATCGATGCGGTGGAATTGCTCTTAGGGGGCAGAGCCGACCCCGCCCTGGTGCGCGCCGGCAGCGAGAGCAGCCTCATCGAAGGCATCATCGCGCTCGATCGACGGGTACGGGCGCGGGTCCTGCAGATATTGGAACGCGAAGAACTGCTGGATGACGCCGAGCCGGATTACCTCACCATCGTGCGGCAGATACGGCGGCGGGGGCGTTCCAGCGCGCGCGTCAATGGCATCCCAGTGCGTAGTGAAATCCTCAGCGAGATCGGGCGCGAGCTTTTCGATATCCACGGCCAGAGCCAACATCTCTCGCTTTTTCGCCCGCGTCATCATATTGACTTGCTGGATCGTTTTGCCAACCTGCTGGATACCCGCTTTGCCTTGGGCAAACTAGTCGCCCAGTTGACCAGCTTGCAAGCGGAGATGCGAACCCTGCGCGACGATCGCGAAAGCATGGCGCGGCGGGCAGACTTGCTGCGCCATGAACTGGAAGAGATCAACGCGGCTGAGCTGGATGCGGCTGAAGAAGCCGATTTGCAGCTGGAGCGCAATCGTCTGGCAAATAGCGAACAACTGGCGCAACTGGTGGGGGAAGCGGCGCTCTTGCTTGATGGCGATGAAAGCCGCGAGCGAGCGGCGGCGCTGGATGGATTGATGGGCGTGGCGGCCGCGTTGCAAAAGCTGGCGCGCATCGATACGGCGCTGGCGGAGGATTATCAACTGGCGGAGGACTTGGCGCAACAAGCGCAGGAGCTCGCGCTGAACCTGGGGCGCTATGCCGCTCAAGTGGAATACGATCCCCTGCGCCTGGACGAATTGGAAGAAAGGCTGGAGCTGATCAAAACGCTGAAACGCCGCTATCGAGTCGATAGCATCGCCGAGATTCTGGCATATGGAGAGCGTGCCGCGGCTGAACTGGAGCGCATCGACCACAGCGATGAACGGCTGCAACAATTGCGCTTGGGGGAAGAACGCCTCTTGCGAGAAATTGGCGCTATCTGCGAGCGTTTGAGCCGGGCGCGGGTGGGTGCGGGAGACGCTTTAGCCGCGGGGGTGCTGCGAGAATTGCAGGACCTGCGCATGGAACATAGTCGCTTCGAGGTGCTGTTGGCGCAAGCGGAACATCCCGCCGGGTGTATCGTCGGGGAACGGCGCTACAAATTCGATGCCAAAGGCATGGACGATGTCGAGTTCATGATGAGCGCCAATCCAGGCGAGCCAGTGCAGCCACTAGCGAAGGTGGCATCGGGCGGCGAGGCTGCGCGTATCATGCTGGCGCTGAAGCGGGTGCTGGCGGCCGCTGATGAAACGCCGATTCTGATTTTTGATGAAGTTGATCAAGGTATCGGCGGGCGCATGGGCGCGGTCGTGGGCGAGAAGCTGTGGTCGCTCTCGGAGGCGCATCAAGTGCTTTGCGTCACGCATTTGCCGCAACTGGCGGGTTATGCCGATGTCCATTTCCAAGCAGAAAAAGAGCTAGGCGCCGCTCGCACAGAGACCCAAGTGCGCCGGCTGGAAGAGGAAAGCGAGCGCATCGACGAATTGGCAGAGATGCTGGGCACGGCTGGCACTGCTGGCAAGCGATCGGCGCAGGATATTCTGGAGGCGGCGCGGGCGCGCAAGCTGGCGCTGCGGGGCTGACAAACACAAGAAGCAAAATCTGTAAGATTCCGCTCAGGTCATTCGTCCATAGAATGTGGAAACGCAAGCGGGAGGATTCACCATGACAGCAGAACATGATGAGGACCAGATTGAGCGCCTATTCGATTTCATCGTCAACGCGCCAGCCGATGAACCGCTGATCAAAATGGATTGCAATGATTGTTGCGAGCAGATCGCGCGCTTGGCGGAACAAGTCGCCAACGGAGCCGACCTGCAGGAGATCCTGCCAGAGATGCAGAAGTTCATGCGCTATTGGGGGGATTGCCGCGAAGAGTTCGAAGCGCTGGTGGCGGTCTTGAAACAAGAAAAAGCGCTTGAAAGTTTCGATTTCTCGGATTTGGAAAACAACTCTCAATAACGAGCTTGATGCTCTTGCCAGCCTAAAGAAAAGACACAATCGAAGACGAGGTCTTAGGGATGAAGAAGGAACGTGTTGTCATCATTGGTTCGGGACCAGCTGGTTTGACAGCTGCTTTGTATACCGCGCGGGCACAGTTGGCGCCGGTGGTCATCGCTGGCAGTCAATTAGGCGGGCAGGTGGCCATCACTCATGAGATCGAGAATTATCCCGGTTTTCCCGATGGCTTGAGCGGTCCAGAGCTGGTCGAGCGGATGAAAGAACATGCGGAAAATTTTGGCGCCAAAGTAGAGTATGATCTGGTCGAAAGTGTCGACTTCAGCCAGGGTTCTCCTTTCCCGGTCAAGACAATGGGCGAGACCTATCTGGCCGATGCGGTCATCATCACTATTGGGGCGGATCCGCGCAAGCTGGGCGTGCCGGGCGAGGAAGACCACATCGGCGCCGGCGTCAGCTATTGCGGCACTTGCGATGGCTTTTTCTTCCGCGGCAAAGACATTGTGGTCGTGGGCGGCGGCGATTCGGCTTTGGAAGAAGGCATTTTCTTGACGCGCTTCGCCACCAGCGTCAACATCATCCACCGGCGCGATGAGCTGCGAGCTGGCGTGCAACTGCAACAGCGCGCTTTCAACAACGAGAAAATCAGCTTCACCTGGAACTCGGTGGTGGAAGAGATCATCGGCGGCGATAATGGCGGTGTCGATGCCGTGCGCTTGAAGAACCTTGAGACTGGCGAGGAAACGGTAGAGCCAACCGAAGGTGTCTTCATCTTCATCGGGCATGACCCCAACAATGCCGTCTTTGGTGACCAGATTGCGCTGAATGAGAATGGCTACATCATCACCGACCAGCGCTATCGCACCAATGTAGATGGCGTCTTCGCCGCGGGCGAGATTCAGGACGAGATCTGGCGGCAAGTGGCGACCTCGGTGGGTCAAGGCACCTCGGCGGCGATGGCGGCGATTCAATGGCTGGAAGCCAACGAGGAGCATTTGCAAGTCTTGGATACCGTGCCAGCTGCGGGAGAATGAGCGGCTGGTCCCCCTCTTAGATTCTACAAGCAAATATCTAACATTTTCCTCTTCGGCTCTCTCACTTTGAGAGGGAAAAGTTTGTTATTTATGCCAAAATCTACTGGTAGGTTAATGAGGTTTGCTTATGTCAAACTAATGTGTTAGGATTTATACATAGCATAGTATATTGGGAAGCTTATCATGCGAAACTTGAATCATATAGTTCAATCCACTGTTGTTGTAATGATATTATTCTTGCTTGCGTTGCCGGTCTTCGCGGCAGATATCAATGTCGATGCCACTTGCAGCCTGTCCGATGCCATCACTTCCGCCAATACCGACACCGCCACCGGCGGCTGTTCCGCAGGCAATGGTGCCGACATCATCACCATCTCCGCAGGCAGCACCATTACCCTGTCAAGCTCACTGCCCGAGATCAGCTCGACCATCACCATCGACGGCAACAATGCCACTATCGACGGCAACCATGACCCTGATGCTGATGACGGCGGTGGGTATGCAATCTTTTGGATTATCGATAAAGATGATGGTACCGGCAACTTGACCCTCAACGATTTGACCTTGACTAAAGGACATAGTTCTTTTGCTGGAGGCGGCGCGATCTACATGGCTGGCGGTGGTTTGACCATCAAAAACAGTACCATCAGCAATAATTTTACCAGCAATGTTGGAGGCGGCATCCTTATCGAGGGCGGTACAGCAACGATTACCAATAGCACCTTTACTGGCAACAGGCACTCCGGTGATGGCGGTGGCGGTGCGATTCTAATTAATGCAGGCACGCTGACGCTGACACATGTGACTATCGCTGATAACAGCGCACCAGACGGCAAAGTTGGGGGCGTGAACGTAATTCTTAGCGGCATCGCTAATATCCGCAACAGCATCTTGGCAAACAATTCGGGCGCAGATTGTTCCGGAACTTTGAACGAGGACAGTAGCAATCTAATCGAGTCCGGCAGCAATGGCTGTAGCAGCACTGACCCGGCCATCGATGGCGATTCCATACTGGATACGTTGACCGGTTCGCCAGCCTATTATCCTTTGAAATTCGACACCGCCTATGGCTCAACCGTCAATCCAGCCATCGATGAGGCCGATGGAAATCACTGTCTCCAAACTGACCAGCGCGGTGTGACGCGGTCAGGCAGCGCCACCTGTGATATCGGCGCCTATGAAGCAGTAGACGCCGCCACTAAGACACCGACTCCAAGTCCCACGCTTACTCCAACTCATACGCTAACACCATCTGAAACCCCGATTCCCACCAATACACCAGTGCCCGGCACCATCAACATCGATGCCACTTGCAGCCTGGCGCAAGCGATCAACTCCGCAAATCATGACGCAAACAGAAAAGATCGCACGGATTACGGTAACTGCGAAGCCGGCGATGGGGACGACACCATCACTATCCACCAAGGCAGCAACATTACCCTGTCAGACAAACTGACTATCACCTCGACCATCACCATCAACGGCAACAATTCCACTATCAGCGGCGATAATACCTATCCTATTTTTTGGATCAGTAATGATGGCAACAGTGTTGGCAACCTGACCTTCAAAAATTTGACCCTGACTAAGGGGAGCAATTCTGTTGGCGGCGGCGCGATCTACATGAATGGAACCGAATTGACCATCAAAAACAGTACCATCAGAGATAGCGAAACCAGCAATGTTGGCGGCGGCATCCTCATCGAGGGCGGTACGACAACGATCACCAATAGCACCTTGACTGGTAACAAAAGCACCTATGTCAACAATGGTGGCGGCGCGATCTTTATAAATGATGGCACGTTGACGCTGACGCATGTGACCATCGCTGATAACACCGCGACTGCAGGCGAAACCGGGGGCTTAAAAGTAATTCTTAACGGTACCGCAAATATCCGCAACAGCATCTTGGCAAACAATTCAGGCGCAGATTGTTCCGGAACTTTGAACGAGGACAGTAGTAATCTAATCGAGTCCGGCAGCAATGGCTGTAGCAGCACTGACCCTGCCATTGATGGCGATTCCATACTGGGTACCCTAACCGGTTCGCCAGCCCACTATCCATTGATAGACAACAAACCGTATGGCTCCACACCTAATCCAGCCATCAATGCCGCCAATGGAACTTACTGCCCAGCAAAAGATCAGGCCGGCACAACGCGGCCAGACGGATCCGCCTGTGATATCGGCGCTATCGAAGCTGAAGATGCCGGTACGCAGACGCCAACCCCAAGCAACACACCAACTCCAACTCATACCCTAACACCATCTGAAACCCCGATTCCGACCAATACACCGGTGCCCGGCACCATCAACATCGATGCCACTTGCAGCCTGGCGCAAGCGATCAACTCCGCAAATCATGACGCAAACAGAAAAGATCGCACGGATTACGGTAACTGTGAAGCCGGCTTGGGAGACGAGACCATCACCATCACTCAAGCCGGAACCAACAATGGCACGATTACCCTCGACACGGCGCTGCCCCATATCACCTCGACCATCATCATCGAAGGCCGCAATTTCACCATCTCCGGCGATGATAAGTATCGTGTCTTTAACGTCGACCCTACTGCCGACCTGACGATTAACCGGTTGACCATCACCAAAGGCAACGCGGCATATGGCAGCGGTATCTATGTAGACGGCGGCGGCACTCTAACCGTCCACAACAGCAGCTTCAGCGACAATTCTGTAATTGGCGGTATTGGCGGCGCTATCCACACCTGGGGAACGATCACCATCCACAACAGCAGCTTCAGCAACAATTCTGCAAGCTCTGGCGGCGCGATCTACAACCGGGGAACGATCAACATTCACAACAGCAGCTTCAGCAACAATTCTGCAACTCACCGTGGCGGCGCTATCTACAACTGGGGAACGCACATCATCAAAAACAGCAGCTTCAGCAACAATTCTGCAACTGACGATGGCGGCGCGATCTACAACCGGGGAACGATCAACATTCACAACAGCAGCTTCAGCAACAATTCTGCAACTCACCGTGGCGGCGCTATCTACAACTGGGGAACGCACATCATCAAAAACAGCAGCTTCAGCAACAATTCTGCAACTGACGATGGCGGCGCGATCTACAACCGAGGTCCGCTGACGCTAACACATGTGACCATCGCCGAGAACAGCGCACCGGATCGGAGTGGCGGGGGGATCTATCAGTGGGGCGGCACCCTGAAGATCCGCAACAGCATCTTGGCGAAGAATACGGGAGGAGATTGTTCTGGAATCTTGAACGAGGATACTAACAATCTTATCGAATCTGGCAATGATGGCTGTAACAGCAGCAGCCCGGCTGTCGATGGCGATTCCATACTGGGTCCGCTGACTGGCTCGCCAGCCTACTACCCACTCTTGGCAGATAGCCCCGCCACCGATGCCGGCAGCGACAGCCACTGTCTCAAAAATGACCAGCGCGGCAAGGCAAGACCGAAAGGAAACGGCTGTGATATCGGCGCTTATGAATATGACCCGTTGGAAACACCTACACCGACCTTCACTCCAACGAATACGTCGACCTATACTCCAACTCCCACCAACACACCAACCCCAACCAACTCGCCAACGCCCACACCTGCCAACATCAACGTCGATGCCACTTGCAGCCTTTCCAAAGCGATTGAAAATGCCAATAACAACGCTGCCACCCACAGCGAGTGTGAAGCCGGCAGCGGCCATAACATCATCACCATCGCTCAAGCCGGAACCAACAATGGCACGATCACCCTCGACACGGCGCTGCCCCATATCACCTCGACCATCATCATCGAAGGCCGCAATTTCACCATCTCCGGCGATGATAAGTATCGTGTCTTTAACGTCGACCCTACTGCCGACCTGACGATTAACCGGTTGACCATCACCAAAGGCAACGCGGCATATGGCAGCGGTATCTATGTAGACGGCGGCGGCACTCTAACCGTCCACAACAGCAGCTTCAGCGACAATTCTGTAATTGGCGGTATTGGCGGCGCTATCCACACCTGGGGAACGATCACCATCCACAACAGCAGCTTCAGCAACAATTCTGCAAGCTCTGGCGGCGCGATCTACAACCGGGGAATGATCAACATTCACAACAGCAGCTTCAGCAACAATTCTGCAACTCACCGTGGCGGCGCTATCTACAACTGGGGAACGCACATCATCAAAAACAGCAGCTTCAGCAACAATTCTGCAACTGACGATGGCGGCGCTATCTACAACCGAGGTCCGCTCACTATCGACAACAATACCTTCAGCGGGAATTCTTCAACTGGCTATGGTGGCGCGATCTTCACGAGTGGTGGCACGCTAACACTGACACATGTGACCATCGCCAACAACAGCGCGCCGCACCAGGATGTCGGGGGGATCGTTCGAAGGGGTGGCGCCTTGAATATCCGCAACAGCATCTTGGCAAACAATGCGGAGGGAGATTGTTATGGCGCTTTGAACGAGAACTTTGGCAATCTAATCGAGTCCGGCAGCAATGGCTGCAACAGCAGCCCCGCATTCGATAGCGATTCCATACTGGGCCCGCTGACTGGCTCACCAGCCTACTACCCACTCCTGGTAGACAGCCCCGCCATTGATGCCGCGAATGTTGTCCATTGTCTGGCAACTGACCAGCGTGGCACCACCAGACCGAGCACTGCCTGTGATATTGGCGCTTATGAATACATCGGGTCAAATGACCCCACCCATACTTTCACGCCGACCCCCACACCCACCAACACACCAACTGACACGCCCACCAACACACCAACTGACACGCCCACCAACACACCAACTGACACGCCCACCAACACACCAACTGACACGCCCACCAACACACCAACTGACACGCCCACCAACACACCAACTGACACACCAACTGACACGCCAACCAACACACCAACAGATACGCCAACGCCAACTGACACGCCAACCAACACACCAACTGACACGCCAACCAACACGCCAACCAACACACCAACTGACACACCAACTGACACGCCAACCAACACACCAACAGATACGCCAACGCCAACTGACACGCCCACCAACACACCAACTGACACACCAACTGACACACCAACCAACACACCAACAGATACGCCAACGCCAACTGACACGCCCACCAACACACCAACTGACACACCAACCAACACACCAACAGATACGCCAACGCCAACTGACACTCCGATTCCCACCAATACAACAGTGCCCGGCACCATCAACATCGATGCCACTTGCAGCCTGGCGCAAGCGATCAACTCCGCAAATGATGATGCAAACAGGAGAGACGACACGGATTACGGCGATTGCGAAGCTGGTAGTGGCGCCGACATCATCACTATCACTCAAGCCGGCACGACCAACGGCACGATCACGCTTGCCGCGGCTCTGCCCCATATCACCTCGACCATCACCATTGAAGGCGCCCATTTCACCATCTCCGGCGATGACAAGTATCAAGTCTTTAACGTCCCCAGCACTGGCGACCTGACGCTTAACCAGTTGACTATCACCAAAGGTCGCACTACACATGGCGGCGCTATCTATGTAGATACCGGCGGCAATCTTGCCATCGACAACAGCAGCTTCAGCGACAATTCGGCAACTGGCGGTGTTGGCGGCGCTATCTACATCTGGGGAACGATCACCATCGACAACAGCAGCTTCAGCGACAATTCGGCAAGCTATGGCGGCGCGATCTACAACGTCGGATTGCTCACCATCGACAAGAGCAGCTTCAGCGATAATTCGGCAACAGACGATGGCGGTGCGATCTACAGCCGGGGTACGCTCACCATCCGCAACAGCACCATCAATGACAGTTCGGCAACAGATGATGGCGGCGCGATTTATCAATATGGAGGTCCGCTGACGCTGACACATGTGACAATCGCCGAGAACAGCGCAGCGGACCAGAGTGGCGGGGGGATCTATCGACGTAGTGGCAACTTAAATATCCGCAACAGTATCTTGGCGAACAATACGGGCGGAGACTGTGTTGGCAGCATCGCTGAGAACGTCAACAACCTGATTAAAGACGGTTCTTGCTCCTCGACCAACAACATCAGCGGCGATCCCATGCTTGGTGCGTTAACCGGCTCGCCAGCCTACTTCCCGCTCTTGGCGGGTAGTCCAGCCATTGATGCCGGCAGCGACAACCACTGTCTCGCAAAAGATCAGCGTGGTGAAGATAGACCGCAGGGCAGCGGCTGCGACATCGGCGCTTATGAAGCTGACCTACCGCCGACCAATACGCCAACGACAACGGACACGCCCACCAGCACACCAACAGAGACACCCACCAACACGCCAACGGACACGCCAACCAATACGCCAACGGAGACGCCAACAAACACGCCAACGGAGACACCGACCAGCACACCAACAGATACGCCAACGGACACGCCCACCAACACACCAACGGACACGCCGACCAGCACGCCAACAGACACGCCAACAGACACGCCCACCAGCACACCAACGGACACACCGACTGACACGCCAACGGATACTCCCACCAGCACGCCGACTGACACGCCAACGGATACACCGACTGACACGCCAACGAACACGCCGATCCCACCAACGGACACGCCAATTCCGCCAACGGATACACCGATACCACCGACGGACACACCTGTGCCGCCAACGGACACGCCCATTCCGCCAACGGACACGTCAATTCCCCCAACGGATACGCCCATCCCACCAACGGATACGCCCATTCCGCCAACGGACACGCCCATTCCGCCAACGGACACGGCCATTCCACCAACGGACACGCCTGTGCCGCCAACGGATACGCCCATTCCGCCAACGGACACGCCTGTGCCGCCAACGGATACACCGATACCACCGACGGACACACCAACACCAGAATCCTAAAGAGGCAGCTCGTTCGCAAAGATAGCCAGCAAAGACCGTCACGATCTCGCGGGAGCGTGGCGGTCTTTTTTTGCGTATGTGGATTTAGTCCCAAGCCGAGCAGCGGCTCAAGCGTTGTCGCGAGCACCGCGGTGTCGACATTTCTAGTCGATCAATCACTGACTGCTGTCAGAGTGATACCAACATATCCCAAACAATGGTTTATAGCGCCGCAGTTTCGTATGCCGCTTCCACATTGGCGCGCACCGTATCGGCGAAGGCCTGGTCGATTTCGGCATCGTGATAAATCCCATACCACAAGCCCGCTTGCCGCACAAAGTCTCGCATGTTCAGCAGGGCATGGCTTACATCATCCCAGGTGATGCCCATGGCTGCCGGGCGGATATCGACACCAGCCCGCAGGATGGCCCCCAGCATCTCATCAGCCCGATCCTCATGCAGCAGCGAGCCGACGTAAATGCCGAGGCAGACCGGCTGCCCGTGGATGAACTTCTTGCCCGTGTGATATTCCAGCGCATAAAAGAGGAAATGGTCGGCGCCTTCGATGTGGCGGGGGTTCCAGCCGGCGTTATGGAAAGCCGCCCCACCCCAGCGGTTTGCCAGCATCAAGGTGCGGATGCCTTTTTCGTTGACCTCGCGGATATCATCGAGAGCCTCCATCACCGTCGCCATCACCGCGCTGGCTTCATCAACAAGCGCTTGATCGTATTGCCATTTCGCCTCGCATTTGCCGCGAGCCTGAGCATAACGCCAATCGGCATGGGCGGTGTGGTAACACAAGATCTCGCAGATGCCGCTGCGGTTGACCACCGGCGGGGCGTTTTGAATCACATCAAAATCGACGTAGACCGCTTCCGGCACTGCCCAATGCACATAGCGCACCTCGCCTTGATAGCGCAAGCCACAGCGATGCCCAAAGGCGGCGTTGACCGACATCGATGTCGGCACTTGGAAGAGCGGCAATTGTAAGGACCAGGCGAAGTATTTAGCGACATCCAGCGCTTGCCCGCCACCCAGACCGATGATAGATCTGCAGGGCGGCAGCTTGGCAAGTTCCTCCCGCAGCTCATCACCATCGATGGTGCTCACAAGATAGGGACCCGCCAGATTGTCATCGAAATGATGGGCGAACTTGCTCCAGAGGTCATCCATGGTGACAACGAGATAAGGCAGGTGAACAAAATTAGGCAACTCGGCAATCAGGTTGCGCCCGAAGACTGTGGTAAAGTCCGCGCTGTTTTGCATGGTTTCCCCTCTCCTGCCCAAGTATGCCCTCGGCGAAATGCGGCGGACAGTAGACAACTCTGAAGTCCAGAGAATAACGACGGCTTACTGAAATTGTCAAGCTAGCCTAAGGATATCAATAGCTTTCGCGCTCATAGCTGGCACAAAGCGATTGACAGCGAGAAAACTGGCGTATACTTAAGTAAAGGGCTGGTCGCGAATTAAATCATGTAGCCAACTTGACCAGCTGTTTCAAGCACATCCAGAGGAGGAACCCCATGCAATATATCGTTCGCAATCATAAGAGAGTTGCGAGTATCGCATTGTTGCTGTTGCTGTTGCTGGCGTTGTTATTGGCGCTGCCGGCCCAAGCCCAGGACACTGACAGCGACGACATGATGGATGAGGGCGTCTTCGTCAGCATTCGTTTATATGATGGCATTGATCCGGCCGATATGCCCGAGATCAGGCAGCTGGTCTATGCCGAAGATGGACGGGACGGCTTTTTGGAAATCCTCCGCGCGGCGCCTGGTTATGTCGGTTATTATCGGGTAATTGATGGGGAAGACCAGCTAGGCGCGATCACCCTGTTTGAGACAGCGGAACAAGCTGCCGCCTCAAATGAAATGGCTCGCGAGTATGTAGTCGAATATATGACGCACCTGTTGCCAAATCCGCCGGTGATTCTCGAAGGCGCGCTTGATATTCACTCCCTGGACTTGCTCGAGAGCGAGCTGATGATGGATGAAGATATGGACGAAGACGCCGATGAAGACATGGACGATATGAGCATGGACGACGAGGTCAGCGGCTTGTACGCCAGCGTGCGCGTTTACGATGGCTTTGATATGATGAGCCTGGAAGAGACGGTGGCCACGGTCAATGATGGTTTCCTGCCGCTATTGCGCGAGGCTGAGGGTTTCTTCGGTTATCTGCTGATGCACGGCGGTGAGGATGGTTTGGGCGCCGCCAGCATTTATGTATCGGAGGAAGCGGCTTCAGCATCCACCGAAGCAGCGAGTGATTTCGTGGCGGAAAACCTGGCGGATGTGCTGCCGGAAGACCCATTCGTCGTGAGTGGCGAGGTGATTGTCGCTTCGCTGGCGGCGCTGCACGAGGGCGAAAACCTGATTGACGAGATGATGATGGAAGAGGATAGCTAAGAGTAGTTGCCGCTTGCAAGGTTCTCTAAATCTCTAACCCCTCTAAATCTCCCTCATTTCATGGGGGAGATTTTTTTCTGTGCCGCCCTCATTTTTGTTTATTTGGCTGCTAGTCGCGTTCAGAGCGGGTATTGGCGAAGAAAGCTCTGAGGATGTCTGTGTTGGGTTGGTAGCCTTTTGCTTCACGCTTGAGCAATTTCATCTCGACCAATTGATCAAGATCACGCTGGATTGTGTGGTTAGTTTTGCCCTGGTAGGACAAGGCGATGGCAGCGGTCAGTTCCCGTATATCCGCTATTGTTAACGGTTGCTCTAAACCGCGATCAGTTAAATCTAAAGCGAGGCGTTTACGCCGCTGCTGCACGGCTGTGGGCGTTTTGGGAAAACTGCTGTGAATGAAATCATGCCAGATGACTTTAACTTGCCGGGCATATATGTAGGACAATTGCTCATTGAGTTCATCGCGATAGCCTTCCAGCGCATATTCGATAAAGGGCTGCAAATGGCCCTCGTCAGGGTAAGAATCCTCGCTGAACTCGCCATGTGATTCTTGCAGGCGCCGGTAATAGCGTTCGCGCGTCTTATTATAAAAATTGCTGAGCAGATGCGCCGGGATATCTGGCACGCCGGCTCCCAACAAAATCATATATTCAATTAGGCGTGCCATGCGCCCATTCCCATCGCCATAGGGATGAATCCAGGCAAAATAAACATGGGCGACAATCGCTTTGATAATTTTGCCAGCAAGCTCATATCCTGGCGTACTTGCTGGATTGTCGTTCAGCCAATCACAGTATTGCCCCATCAAAGCGGGGACTTCAGCTGGCGGGGCCGCCAAGTAGCGCCACACTCCCACGCGGTCCTGACGAAAATCGCCGATGACCACCCCGTTAGTCAGTGATGCTTCAAGCTCCGCCAGCACCAGCCTATGATAGCTGTGCAAAAGCTGCGGTGAGAAGTTAAGCGTTCCACCACTAAGCAGATTCTTGCCCACTGTGTTAAAGGCTGCGAGCATATTGTCAATTTGTTGTTCTTGATAGGCGAGAGAGGGGGGCGCCTCCATCTCTCCAGCGATAATTTGCGCGACTTCCGCTTCAGAAAAAGAATTGCCCTCGATGGCGGTGGTGCTATGCACGCCCTTTGCCAGATAGATTCCTCGCAGCCAATCGCTGTCATCTGGCGGGATTGGGATAGTCTTGATTTGCTCAATTTTTGATTGTATCTCGCCCAATAGCAGCCAGGTTCTGGGCGAGAGCTCTCCCAAGTTTGGCGGGAATTTGATAAAATTATGCGATTCCATTTGTCCACTACCTTTGCACTTTATCTGTCAATGATTATGTCATAATTTTTGTCGGCTGACTATAGCTATTTTATTGAGTAAATTAGCAATACTGTGTGAATTATGTAAGGGGATTCTCTCCCAAAATCAGGAAAATTTGCGAAGCAAGGGAAAATTCTATCATTATTTCTGTCTTCGTATGTGTCAGGATAATGCGTTCAAAGCCATCACTGAAACCATCGTAATTTCCGAACTGTTAAGTACGATATCGTCCAGTCAAGGCGTCTAATGACAATCAAACATTGACCGAGATAGCCAGGGTGGGCGCCGGATTCAATGGCAAAATTTCTCGCCTGGCGGAACCGCTTCGGCACCATTCGATTAATCGCGCTGCAATTCCTCAGCTTGGCAGGGGTTGGTGTCGCTTGGCCCTATATCAATGTCTACCTGACCGAGCTGGGCTTTTCTGGCACGCTGATCGGCACCTTAGGCAGCGCCGGCGCCATGCTCTCCTTGGTGTTGACGCCACTGCTCAACCAGATCGCAGATCGGCTGATGCTACATCGGCGCTTGTTCATGTTCTACTTGGGCGGTTTCGCCTTGGCGAATGTCATATTCGCTAGCTCCAACATCCACTTGCTGATCATCTTCGCGGTGGTTTTGTTCCGCGTCACTGTCAGCCCCAGTTTGACCTTGGGCATGCAAATGACGATGACGCACTTGTTCCACAGCGGCAAAGCCATTTTGGGGCAGGTGCGCGCTTTTGCCTCCTTGGGTTTCGCCGCTGCCAGCTTGCTCGCCGGGCAGTTGTTCGCCCTGGGCGGCTATCCGCTGTTGTTCTGGGTTGGGGCGGCTTTTGCCCTGCTCAGCATACAGATGGCGACCGTGTTCCCCGGCAAAGCCGCTAGCAAAGCGAAGACCAAAGAGGAAAGCAAGCAACCGCGCAACCGCAGTTTTTATGTCATGGCGGCCAGCCAGTTTTTCGTTTCCATGGGCACCTACAATGCCTACGCCTTTGTCTTCATCCACTTCAGCCAAAACCTGGGCGTGCCCTCGGCCGATATTGGCTTGTGGGCGGCGATACTCGGCGGGGTGGAAATCCCCTTCTTTTTCTTGATGGACGCCATCTTGCCCAAGGTGCGCATCCGCATCGCCTATATCGCTAGCGTGTTGTGCATCGCCGTCTTTACCGCCACCTTAGGGCTCGTGCAGACATTGCCGATGTTGGCGCTATTGCTCGTGTTCCGCGGCTTGGCTTGGCCCGGCTTTTACCTGTCTTCCTTCATGCTGGTGAATACCATCAGCCATCCCCGCAATGTCGCCACCAACCAAGCCATCTTGCAAGTCACCATGCCCAGCATCTCGCTGCTTTTGACTGGCTCTTTCTTCGGCTGGACCTTTGATCATCTGGGGGCGGGTTGGTTTTTTGCGCTCTGTGCGCTGATGTGCGCGATTGGCGCCGGGATCATCCTCGTCGGTTTCCGCAGCTTCGAACTTAAGCCGGCAGTAGCCCGCGATTGATTCTTAAGATAGCGCGCGGTTTTTTGTTTTTCGCCCTTCTGATGATATACTCAAACAGTTTATTGTTAAGCTTTATAGCTCCGATCAGGGCGATTACGCGACCGAACACGCTATCTTAGTCGATTGCGGGGGATTTGAGATGAGAGCGCCGCTCCTGCTCGGTGTTGACCTGGGCACGCAAGGGCTGAAAATCATCGCGGTTGAGGCGGAGAACGCGCGCATCATCGCCACGGCACAAGCAGCGGTGGAAAACTTGACGCCGTCCGCCGGCTATCTGGAGCAGGTGCCGGAACAATGGTGGACATCGCTCTGTCGTTTGACCCGCCAATTGCTAGACCACGGCGAGATCCCAGCTGAGGCAATCGCCGCTATCGGTTTGTCCGGGCATATGCACTCGATTGTGCCGCTACGGGCGGACGGGTCTGCCGCGCATGATTGCATTGTCTGGGCGGATAGTCGCAGCCGGGCACAGGCGCAATTCATCGCCAGCGAGACGAAAAGTCCGCTGTGGAACCCCTCCATCGCGCCATATAGCATCGCCAAGATCCTCTGGCTGCGCCAAGAGCAACCGGCGATCTATGAGCAAGTTGCGCATTTCATCTTCGCCAAGGATTACCTGCGCTATCGAATGACAGGTGCGATCGGCACCGATTATTCCGATGCTTCCGGTTCGCTGGCTTGGGATTTTGCCGCCCGTGATTGGGATCGGGCTTTGTTGGCGGAGCTTGGGGTAGCGCCCAATTTGTTGCCCCCGGCGCATTCAGCGGCGGAAGCGGCAGGTAGGCTAACGGCGGAAGCGGCGGTGGACTTGGGCTTGTCGCCAAAGACCGTGGTCGCCTATGGCGGTGGAGATGCCGCCTGTGCCGTGGTCGGTTCTGGCATTGCCGATCGCGATACGCTGATGATCAACACCGGCACCGCTGTGCAAATCATCGAATTGCAAGACCAGCCGCTGCCATTTGATCCCGGGCGCAGCATTCGCTATCTATTTGAGCTGGGCGTAGGCGGGCGGACTTTTGCCATCGGGGCGCTCAACAGCGCCGGGCACTCGCTGGATTGGTGGCGCAAGTTGCTGGACGAGCGGATGTCCTACGCCGAGTTCAATGCGCTGGCGGCGGGAGAACCCTCCGCGCCCGATGGACCCTTGTTCCTGCCGTATCTGCAAGGCACTGGCACGCCCTACCTGCTGGATGGCTCGCATGGCAGTTTCGTGCAGCTTTCGGCGACCGCGGACAAAGCTGTGCTGACGCGGGCAGTGATGGACGGTGTCGCTTTTGGCATCAGGCTCTCGGCGGAAGCGCTGCTGGGCGATGCGCCATTGGCTAGCAAGCAGATCCTCTTCACTGGCGGTTTGCCCAAAAGCCCAGTCATGCGGGAGATCCTGAGCCATGTTTTCGCCGGCGAGGTGCGCTTTCGCAGTTTTTCCGATATGTCGGCTTTGGGGGCGGCGGCACACGCGGCGGTGGCGGCTCGTTTTTATGATGATGTCGGCAAATTCTTAGCCGATTTCGATTATGGCGAGACAACAGCCACTGCCGATGCCGGTTTACGCGCGCGCTATGAAGACACTTACCAGCGCTACCAGCAATGGGCGGGGCGCATCGCTGTTGGTTGAGCGGCGCCAGTTGCTCCTAACTTGCAGCCAGCTCTGCCAGGCGAGACTGCAGCGCCTTCTCCAGCAAGGCGGTCGGCAGTTCGGTGCCGGGCTTGATGTGGAAGGTGGTGCCGGAAATCCAGATGCCCGCCGCTTTGAGTTCGTCTTTCATGGCGATGGGTATGGCTTTGCTCATGGTGTGCAGGGCGCAGTGTTTCTTGGCGGCTGAAATGGCGACGAAGTCTTTCTGCAGGCGGAAGATGGGGATCTTGTAGCTGACGCGCTCGGTGCAATCGGGCGCGGTCGCTTTGATGATAGCGCGGAGTTGCTCGAGCGTGGCGCGGAAGTCCTCCGCTTGTGCCGCCAGATATTCATCCACTTCGGCGGGGGCCTGGCGGTTCGGTCCGGATTTACTCATCGCGAAAAGCCTTTTCCAGCTCGGCGATTTCCAGTTTGTCCATCTTGAGCATGGCGGCGGTGACGCGCTCGACAGCCGCTGGATCATCGGCGTTGATCATGTCAAACAAGGCGATCGGCACGACTTGCCAGGAGACGCCGAAACGATCGGTCAGCCAACCACAGCGACTCTGCTCGCCGCCATCTGAAGACAGGCGCTCCCACAGATCATCGACCTCTGCCTGGTCAACGCAATTGATGCAGAGCGAGATGGCTGGGCTATGCTGAAAATGCGGTCCGCCGTTGATGATGCAAAATTCCTGGCCCGCCAGTTCAAACTCGGCGGTCATAATAGCGCCCGTTTCGCCCCTGCCCGCTTCGTTGTAGCGCCTGATACGTTTGATGCGCGAGTCTTTGAAACAGGAGGTATAAAGTTCCAGCGCTTCCTCGACCCTGCCATCAAACCACAAATTGGTGACAATCTTCTGCATCTGCTAGTCCTTATTTGTTGATCTCGATGGTATAAGATTTCATGGATTTGATTTGCCCGCCGCTGGCCGATGTGAATTGGCAAACATCGCAGAAAGCGCAGGGCTTGCCGCCAGCCGGGGTGATGATGCCACTGATCATGCCTTGCTGCCCTTCGATGATGATGGAGTCGATCACTAATTCGCTGGTCACGACATGCCCCATCGCTTCCAGGGTTTGGCGCACCGCTGCTTTGCCGCGCATTTCGAATTGTCCCACGATCTGCCAACGGATGTCATCGCTGAATATCTGCAAAATCCCATCGATATCACCACGGGCATAGGCGATGTTCAAGTCTTTCAGCAGTTGCTTCTGCGGTGAATCGCCACAATCCGCGTTGACGATGATCTCGGTCATGCTTCTCCTCGTTGTTGTTCTCTCTGTTGTCTCCTGAATAGCACGAATTGCCGGTCAGTCGGCGTCAAGATTGGCGGGACCAAAGCCATGTGGCAACAGAGCCGACAGCGTCGTGCGCAGGTGCAGCTTGCCCTCGAGATCAGCCAGGATCACTTTCATTTCCGGCGAGAATTCATAGAGCGTCTGGCGACAGACACCACAGGGCGAACCACCATCGCGAGTGACCACAGCCACCGCCGTGAATTGTCGCTGCCCTTCGCTGATGGCTTTGACCAGGGCGGTGCGTTCGGCACAGATGGTCGGTGAATAGCCAACATTCTCGACATTGCAACCGGTGAAGACCTCGCCAGTAGTGGTCAGCAATGCCGCGCCAACTGCATAGTGGCTATAAGGGATATAGGCATGGCGGCTGGCGGCGATGGCGGCTTCGATCAGTTGGTTTTCGATTTGGTCAGTCATGCGACTTTCCTCATTTGCTAGGGGTGCTGAGCCTGCGATATTTTTCCGCCGGTCAGCAAGCTATCGTTGGTATTGTCTTCCAGATTGGCTGGCTGGGGCGAGATTTTGCGCAGCTTGACCTTGCGAATGCGATGGACATCAATGGATACGATTGTCATGTGGAGGATATCGGTTTCGATGATTTCGTTGACTTCAGGAACGCGACCCAAAATCAGGTAGATATAACCAGCCAAGGTATCGGCAGCGCCAGTATCGATCGAGCAATCCAGCAGGGCGTTGAGATCGTCCAGATCCATGCTGGCGTCAATCAGATAGGAGCCATCGCCCAGTTCGCTATAATCTTCTTCTTCGCCGAAGTCATATTCATCGCGGATATCGCCAATGATCTCTTCGATCAGATTCTCGATGGTGATCAAGCCCGAGGTACCACCATATTCATCGACCACGATCGCCAGATGCACATTCTTCTCTTGCAATTCTTTCAGCAGGGCATCGGCGCGTTTGGTCTCTGGCACGAAGTAGCTGGAGCGGATCAAATCGCCGATTTCCTGGCTTTCCAAATCGTCCTGGTTCTTGAGCAAGGTCAGGATATCTTTGGCGTAGAGCAAACCGATCACATTATCGATGCTGTCTTGATACACGGGGATGCGCGAGAAGCCGGATTCGACAAATGCCGTAAGCGCATCCATGATAGTATCTTGTATTTCCAGCGCCACGATATCGATGCGCGGCGTCATCAATTCGCGGGTGGTGCTTTCCCCCAGTTGCAGCACAGAGACGATCATATCTTTCTCTTCTGCTTCGATGGTGCCGCCGCTATGCCCGGCATGGACCAGGGTGACGATCTCTTCTTCTGTCACCAGGTTTGCCAGCACCCCGCCACCGAAGAGTTGCGAAAGCAAGTGACTGAACAGCAGCACCAGCGCGGTAAGGGGCGCAACCACCAGCAGCAGCAGGCGCATTGAGGCGATCGACAAGGAGAGCAGGCTCTCGGCATGGGCATTGCCGACCGCTTCCGGCAACAGATCGCCGATGACCAGGGTCAAGCCAGCGCCCAGGGCAACCGTGGCGATGCCCATTAACAGGCGCCCCAAGCTATCGCCAGTGGTGATCGGCTCAATCAAGAGCAAGACCAACAAAACGGCGATGGCGAAACGGGTGAGAATATGACTGATGCTGACGGTCATGCTTAGGCGTAGCGGATTGTCCATCAAATAGAGGAAGCGCTGGGCGGTGTTGTCACCATCTTCCGCCCGTTCGCGTAGGCTGCTGGGCGAAACCGTGTGCAGAACGGCATTCATCAGGCTGACGGCGCTATGAAGCGCGAGCGCCAAGAACAGCAAGAGCAAGGTGCTCATCAAGACCCTTCCATTGTTTTGGTTTCGGGGAAAAACAAAGAAAGCCGAACAAGGCGATTCATGATCGGCGAGGGATGATTCACTATGTGCGTGGGCTTCCCTGAGGGAGGCTCAGTCTTGTCGTCCACTGGTTTTTCAAGCTTCAATTGACAGAGTGCGGGAAGTATACCACAGCAAAAGCTAGCTCGGCAAGTCTGCGTATATTAATCAAAATGAATAGGCGTCAATCTGGAAACTAACGAACTCACCACAGAGACACGGAGACGCAGAGAAAAGCATTTGAGTGGCGCGATATTGACTCGACAAGCCCGATAAATCAGGGAAGACCAAAACCAACCTTCCAATGAGTTTGGAGAGGGGTCGGGGGTGACTTAGAGATTGAAGTCGCCAACATTCGCGATTCTCCCAGAATCTATAAAAACTCGCCTGAAATTCGCTTGCGAGGTATTTTGAGCGCTTGTAAACTTTTATCAGTATCTATCGCGCAAGGAGATAATATCGTGAAAAGTTGTCGCAAGCTCTTTCTCTTAATCATCTTTAATACCCGCGCCCTCCCGAAATTTGCTAAACCTTTCATTTATGGGGCGCTGATCCTGGCGCTACTGCTCATTTTGCCCGTGTCACAGGTTTTCGCCGCCAAGATCGAAGTTGACGCCTCTTGCAACTTGGACCAAGCGATCAATTCCGCCAATAATAACAGAAACAATAACAACGAATACGGCAATTGCGAAGTTGGCGATGACCAAAACGATGGTGGTGACACTATCGCCATCACGAGATACGGCGCGACTAACGACACGATCACGTTGAGTGCGGCACTGCCCCGAATCACTTCCAAAATCACTATCGAAGGCGGGGGCTTCACCATCGATGGCGCTGAGAAATATCGAGTTTTTTATGTCGATCATTCCGGCAACCTAACGATTAAGAGCGTGACTATTACCAAGGGCAAAGCAAATGGCGGAGGCGGTGCAATCTGGAATTACGGCATTTTGACCATCATCGACAGCACTTTCAAAGAAAATGAAGTAGCGGGCTCCGGCGGCGCGATCCTCAACTGGGACGACCTCTTCATTGAGAACAGCATCTTCAGTAACAACAAGGCTATCGACGAAACTGGCAGTACACCTAACTACGGTAGAGGCGGCGCGATCCACAATATTGGGACCACTACCATCGACGACAGCATTTTCAAGGAAAATACTGCTACCGAGAGAGCTGGCGCTATTTACACTGATCTAGGCTCCGTCACCATCAACAACAGCAGTATCGTTAATAATTCTACAGATGGCTGGGGTGGTGGTGGCTTGAGACACTTTGCTGGAGAGCTTTTCATCACCAACAGCACGATTGCCAACAATAGGGCGACTGGGAATACTCCCAATACCACGGCTAGAGGCGGGGGACTCGATATAAATAATGGCATCCCAAATAGCTCCGTTAAACTCACCCATGTGACTATCGTCAATAACTACGCTAAAGGCCAAGGTGGCGGTATCTTCATCGACCCAAATCTGAGCATTGTTGAGGACAAAGTCATAATTAACAGCATCCTAGCAAACAACACTTCAGACGCGGCAGGTAACGATTGTCATGGCACATTGGGCACTAATGTCGGCAACCTAATTAAAGATTCCAGTGATTGTGGCACGGGGGCGGTGAGCGGCGATCCCAAGCTGGGTAGTCTGATTGGCTCGCCGGCTTATTACCCGTTGCAAGCAGGCAGCCCCGCCATCGATGCAGCTGCTGATGACCACTGTACCATGACAGATCAGCTGGGTCAGATTCGCCCGGCAACTGATTGTGACATTGGCGCTTTCGAAGTGAACCCCGCAACACCAACACCAACGCCAACACCACCATCAACAACAGCGCCATGTGTGTGTGAAGGGGCAGGGGAGTCAACGTCAACCAGACTGGGGGCAGATCAAGCCCAACTGCCGGCGCCTACCTGCCCACCACTCTTGCCGGGGATCGATGTGACCGATTTGACAAGGGCAACCGAATGCCTGCGCATTGACGCCGAGGGCATCGGCATCCAGTCGGTGATTGAGCGTGGCATCGTCGATGCGGTCGATGTCTGGGGTTTTATTGGCGCTGGCACGCGGGTCTGCTTCTTGGCGAGTGGCGGCAGCTTCAGCTTCCTCGATGCGGCGACCGCTCCACGGACGGTGCGCAGCCTGCCGTTACACCTGATCGATGGCAAGACCTGTACCTTCATCAACAGTCCTGGTTCGGTGGTTTTGCATCCGGGTGTGGGGGTCCCGCAGCCTGTTCCGGTTTCACAACCGGTCGAAGTGGAGAGCTCACCGCAGAATTGGGAGAATTGCCAGGTCGTCACCACCGATGCGCTCAATTTGCGCGAATCCGCCGATGGCGAGATCATGACGGGTTTGGCGGCTGGCATCACGCTGGATGTGGTATCGCAGGTGGATGGCTGGGTCGAGGTGGATTTCTACGGGCGTTCTGGCTGGGTCAGTGCGGAGTATGTGCGGCTGACTGGGGAGTGTGGTTAGGTCGGCGCCCTCTATATTTAACCTCCTCTAAATCTCCCCCATTGCATGGGGGAGACTTTTTTTCTTATTGAGCTTGGCAATATGCCGACGCGCCGCGAAATTCAGGACTCCGCAGCTTGCTCCTGTCTCTAAATGGCTAGCTAATTCCTCTGTTTCGTGGCAATATATCTTGAGATTTGTCAGTTTTACTTGTTTCCTTTTTGTTTAGAAATATTACTTACTAATCATTATATCACTTATTAGTATGTCGATTCAATTCACCGTAAACATGCCCCATTCTCCATTGCATGGGCGAGACTTTTTCTTATTGAACTTGGCAATATGCCGACGCGCCGCAAAATTCAGGGCTCCGCAGTTTGCTCCTGTCTCTAAATGGCTAGCTAATTCCTCTGTTTCGTGGCAATATATCTTGAGATTTGTCAGTTTTATTTGTTTTCTTTTTGTTTAGAAATATTACTTACTAATTACTATGTCCATTCAATTCGCCGTAAACATGCCCCATTCTCCATTGCATGGGCGAGACTTTTTCGCTTAGGTTGGGCTGGCTGCATAGGTGAGCAGCAAAATGAATTGAGTTGCTCTCACACTTGAGCTTAACCCGCCACGCCAGCGTAATCGACCACAGCGTGTAGTAAAACGTTGGCAACCGCTTCCAGATCATCCGGTTCGGCGCTCTCCGATTCATGGTGGCTGATACCGTCCTTGCACGGGGCGAAGAGCATGGCAGTCGGCACGCGACTTGCCACATAACAAGCATCATGCCCGGCGCCAGAGGTGATGTACTGGTGCGATACCCCCAGCCGCTCGCAAGCGCTTTTGACCGCCGCCACGCAACCCGCGTCAAAGGCGACCGGCGCGGTGTAGGAAATCTGCTCCAGCGACAGCGTCAAACCGATATCCGCCGCCACTTCAGCGCAGACAGCCCGCAAGGCGCTATCCATGGCTGCCAAGATCTCGGCATCGGGATGGCGCATATCGACAGTGAAATGGACCTGCCCCGGTATGATATTGCGAGACCCTGGCGCGACCTCCACCTGCCCGCCAACAGTGCCGCGAGCCAGTGGCGCGTGTTCCTGGGCGATCTCGTCAACAGCTTGGACCACCTTCGCCATGCCCAAGAGCGCATTCCGCCGACCCGCCATCGGGGTCGAACCAGTGTGCGAGGCGAAACCTTCCAGCGAAATATCGTACCAACGGAAGCCCTGCGCCGTGTTCACCACGCCAACCGCGGTGCCCTCGCTATCGAGGATGGGTCCCTGCTCGATATGGCATTCGAAGAAGGCGGAAAAACTTTGTTCCTGTATTTGCGCCTCGCCGTGATACCCGATGCGCTTCAATTCTTCGATGACGGTCGCGCCGCTATCCACCGCCCGGCGAGATTGTGCCCATTCCAGCGAGAAGACCCCGGCATAAACGCCGGAAGCCAACATGGCTGGGGCGAAGCGCGCGCCTTCCTCATTAGTCCAGTTGACCACTTCCAGCGGCATGACTGTCTTGATGTCCTGGTCGTTGAGCGTGCGGATGACCTCCAAGGCGGCCAGCACACCAAAGACGCCATCGAACTTGCCGCCATAAGGCTGGGTATCGAGATGGCTGCCCATGCCGACCGGCGCCGCATCGTCGTCTGTGCCAGCCCGCCGGGCGAACATATCGCCCATCTCATCAATACGCAGGCTCATGCCCGCTTCGGCACACCAAGACTTGAAGAGATCCCGCCCGGTTTTGTCCTCATCGCTGAGTGTCAAGCGGTGGCTGCCTCCATTGGCGGTGGCGCCTATTTTCGCCATCTGCATGATGCTGTCCCACAGGCGTTCGCCATTGACACGTATATTCTCGCTCATCTTTCTCCTCCACTGGTTCTCGCTCATCAGTTTTCCCAGACTGGGTCGTCAACGCGCGCTTGTTGCTCTTGCAGGCTGCGCTGCAATCGCTCGACCTGCCGCAGATAAGGCGCCTCGTGGACAAGATTTTTGCTCTCCCAAGGGTCAGCTGCCAAATCAAACAGCTGCCAAGTCGTCTCCCCAGCAAGCACAGTTTGAATCAGCTTGTGGCGCTTGTCCTTGATGCTGCGTTGGTAGGGTGCGCCCCCTGGATGCCCAAAGACACCTTGATAACCGGAGAATATCAAAGAGCGATGCTCGCCGCTATCTTCGCGCAACACTGGCGCCAGACTTCGCCCCTGGCAGGTCGGCGGCAGGGGCAAGCCAGCCCGCTCCAGCAAGGTGGGATAAAGATCATGCAGGTAAAGCAGCGCCTCGCTTTCTACACCAGCCGGGATGCCTGGACCGCGCATGATAAGCGGGATGCGCATGCTGTGGTCATAGAGATTCTGCTTGCCCATCAATCCGTGTTGCCCAACTCCCAAGCCATGATCGGAGGTATAGATGACGATGGTGTTCTCGCTTAATCCCCGCGTTTCCAGAGTCTCCAGGATGCGACCGATCGCGGCGTCCATCTGCGAGATCATGCCATAATAATCGGCGATATGCCGCTTGATTTCCGCTTCTCCCCGGGGGTAGCCAGCCAACAATTCATCGCGGATATCGCGGATGCCGATATCAAAAGGATGCTCCGGCAAGAAGTTCGCCGGCAATTCGATCGCATCGGCAGCGTAGAGTTTGTCATAAGGCGCTGGCGGCGTGCGCGGGTCATGGGGAGAGGTGAAGGCGATATAAGCGAAGAAAGGCTCCTCATCATCGCTGGACCGCCCCTTGAGAAAATCGACCATGTCATCGGCGAAAACTGTGGTGGAGAAACCATCGGCGATATAAGTTCTGGCGGGATCGTACCTGCCCTCGGGGTCGAAGTCCTGCACCGGCACGGCATATTGATCGGACATGCCGCCAAAAAAGACGCGTCCACCGCTGTTGAAACAACGGGCATAACTGCCGCGGCGATTATGCCATTTGCCAGCGCCAAAAGTGGTATAGCCGGCTTGACGCAATAATTGCGGCAACAGGGGGACATCATCAGGCAGCGGATCTGGCGTGTCAAAAAGATGGCGACCGGACAGCAACATACCGCGGCTGGGCAGGCAGACAGCGCCCGAAGTCGAGCCCATGATATGCGCTTGCCGGAAACACATCCCTTCCGCCATCAATCGGTCGAATGTCGGTGTAGTAACCGCTTCTATCCCCAACGCGCCGAGAGCGGAATGGCGATGGTCATCGGCGATCATGAAGAGGATGTTGGGTCGGCTCATCAAGCGTGCCTCAGGTTAGCCGCGCAATGTCCTGATGATACACCCTATGCCGCAAGTGCCGCAAGCGCATTCGCCAGCTCAAGCCCAATAAAGAAAAAAGCCTCCCCCATGCAATGGGAGAGACTTAGAGGGGGTTGAATATCGAGAGGGGTTTAGATTTAGATCTGCCCACAATCCCCATTCGGCGTCACAAACTCGGCGCTGATCCAGCCGGTCGCGCCATGATAATCCACCTCAAACCAGCCCACCGTGCGCGACAGCGCGGTCAAAGTCGCATTATGCGGCACACCACCCATGACCTCGCCGCCAGGTCCCGCGCGGAAGTTGAGCACATCAGTCGTCGTCACCATACAATTCGACAAAGACCAAGCCGGTCCATTCGATGTCGCCGCTCCCGCCGGCGCAGCCCCCGGATGCAGCACTATCGAGCCAGGTCCATCGATGAAAGTGCAAGTCTTGCCCTCGATGATGTACAACGGCAGACTGCTGACCGTCCGTGGCGAAGTCGCGGCATTGAGGAAGCTGAAGCTGCTGCCGCTCGCCAAGAAGCAGACCCGCGTGCCAGCGCCCATATAACTCCAGACATCAACCGCATCGACGATGCCGCGGTCAATCACTGACTGGATGCCAACACCCGCGGCGTCAATCCGTTGACATTGCGTTGTCCCGGTCAGGTCCGTCACATCAATCTCCGGCAAGAGCGCGGAGCAAGTAGGCACTCGCGACTCCGGCGCCTTGGGCACGTAGTCAATTTCCGGGTACCATTCAAACGCGCCGATATCGCAGGCGTTTCTGCGGCGAGACCGCCCCCGTTGATCTTCCCGCAGGCAGTAGACGCTACTTGCGGCATCAACGGCGGAACTGTTTTCTGGCAGCGGATAATAAGCGGGGCTGCCAGTTAGCCTGCCCAACCTGGGATCGGCGCTCACCGCCCCCGCGCCACAATTGCCGGGATTTTCAATCAGGTTGCCCACATTCTGCTCGATAACGTGGCCCGTGTTATTAGAAAAACCACAATCACCATTGTTATTGTTTGCCAGGATGCTGTTGTGAATTCTTGTTTTCATTTTGGGGGTGAAGCCAGTGTCAGTGACGTTTCCAGTTAAGTAAAGGCCAGCTGCACCAGGGGCGCTGTTGTCCGAGAGAGTTACGTGGGTGAGAGTAAGATCACCCGTTGTAGCGATACCTCCACCACTTTCACCCGCGGTATTATGGGCAATTGTACTGTTGTTGACAGTAAGTTCAGCGAGTGCTGAGACTATGATCCCGCCGCCGTAAGTGGTGCTAACTGCTTCATGAATTGCTTTATTATCTGTGATAGCGCTGTTGCTAATTTCCGCACTTCCGCTATAGACTTGGATTCCACCACCGTTCCCTTCAGTACTATTGCCGCTAATCGTGCTGTTCCAAATTTTTAAATCACCGGGTCTCTCAGTACCGAGACGCTCATTGATGATTCCGCCGCCGCCGAAGCTTACATTATTGGCTTTATTGCCCCTGATAGTGCTGTTGTAGATTCTGACGATGCCTACAGTGTGAATCCCGCCGGCTTGGGAGCTTGCTTCGTTGTTCTGGATAGTGCTGTTGTAGATATTGAGAGTACCCTCATTGTAGATCCCGCCGCCGCGGCCATTAGTCGCTCCGCTTCCGGTGGCACTATTGTTCTGGATAGTGCTGTTGTTGATTTCGACGGTGCCCAAATTGTAGATCCCGCCGCCGTTATTGGCAGAGCCATTAGCTACAGTCAAGTTATTAATTGTCAGGTCGCCGGAGCTAGCGACAGAGAGAACACGAACCTTCCTAGTGCCGCCATCGCCGGAAATGGTGAAGCCCCCGCCCTCGATTGTTATGATGGAAGTGATGTCCGCTGGTGTCGCGCTCAGCGCAATATCCCCACTGAGGATGATGGTATCGGCGCCGTCCTTCTCGGGATCGTCGCGGTCGGGGGCATCGCCGGGCTTGCAGCCGCCATGCACGCTGTTGTCATTTGCGGAGCGGATCGCCTGGTCGAGGCTGCAAGTGGCATCGACATCAATTGTCTCGGCAAGAGCCTGCGACACCGGCAAAATCAGCAGGGCAAGCAGAACCAGTGCAAAGCGGCTTCGCTGCAAAAGCTCCCGGCCAGCGTTTGAAATTAACATCATCAATACCCTCGCTAATTTCCATTATCATAGCAAATTGTAAGTCCAAAGAGCTAGCGCGTCAAATGCTAACACAATATCCCGCCAAAAATCAATCGCGCCAAATACTTTATCTCGGTGCCTCTCTGCCTCTTTGTTGAAACTTCAAATTCCCGCCCCGCGCCACCATCTCACCGCTAGCGACCGATTGACCCTGTGCTATACTGCCTTCCCGTGTAGACAAGGCAAAGCAAGGGTGGATTGAATGACGGAATTAACCAGCTTGACCATCACCGAGGCGCTGCGAAAGCTGGAGGTCGGCGAACTCAGCGCTCTGGCATTGACCGAAGCCCACCTGGAGCGCATCGCCCAGCTCGATCCCCAGATCCGCGCCTATTTGACCGTCACAGCCGATTTGGCGCGGCAACAAGCGCGGGCTGCCGATCAAGCGCGGGCGAATGGCGAACGGCGACCGCTACTCGGTATCCCCATCGCCCTCAAAGACCTGCTCTCCACCAAAGGCATCGAAACCACCTGCGCCTCCAAAATCCTCCAAGGCTATCATCCCGTCTTTGATGCCACCGCGGTCGCCAGGCTCTACCAAGCCGGCGCGGTCCTCTTGGGCAAGCTCAATATGGACGAGTTCGCCATGGGCTCCTCCACCGAAAACAGCGGCTATTTCCCCACCCGCAATCCCTGGAATCTCGCGCATGTGCCCGGCGGCAGCAGCGGGGGCAGCGCGGCAGCTGTAGCGGCACAAATGGCGCTGGGCTCCCTCGGGTCGGACACCGGCGGCAGCATCCGCCAACCCGCTTCTTTCTGTGGCGTCTCGGCGATTAAACCGAGTTACGGGCGCGTCTCCCGTTATGGCTTGATCGCCTATGGTTCTTCCTTCGACCAGACGGGTCCCTTCGCCCGCACGGTGGAAGATCTCGCCCGCTTGCTCGCCGTCATCGCCGGGCATGACCCCCTCGATTCCACCAGCATGCCAAACCCAGTGCCAGATTATCTGGCGCAGCTGAATGGCGATATCCGCGGCTTGAAGATCGGCTTGCCGCTCGAATACTTCGGCGAAGGCTTGCAACCAGAAGTGGCGGCGGCGGTCAACGCGGCGGTGGCGGAGCTGGAAAACCTGGGTGCCGAAGTGCGGCAACTCAGCTTCCAGCACGCCGCTTATTGCCTGCCCGCTTATTACATCATCGCCATGGCGGAAGCCAGCGCCAACCTGGCTCGCTACGATGGAGTGCGTTTTGGCGCCCGCCTCGAAGGGGGCGATCTCATCGATAGCTACAAGAAAACGCGCGGAGCCGGCTTCGGCGAAGAGGTCAAACGCCGCATCATGCTCGGCACCTATACCTTGTCGGCTGGCTATTACGATGCCTATTACGGCAAAGCCCAAGCCGTGCGCACGCTGATTCGCCAGGATTTCGATGCCCTATTCAGCCAGGTGGATGTCTTGATCGCCCCAGTTGCGCCCAGCACCGCTTTCAAATTCGGTCAAGTAATGGACGATCCCCTGCAGATGATCCTGGCGGACGAATTGACCATCTCCGCCAATCTGGCTGGCATCTGCGGCTTGAGCCTGCCCTGCGGTTTTGACGAGGCTGGCTTGCCCATCGGCTTGCAAATCCTGGGCGCGCCCTTCACCGAAGAGCGTGTCCTGCGCCTGGGGCATGCCTACCAACAAGCCACCGATTGGCATTTGCGCTCGCCAGAACTGGCTTGAGCGCCCCGCTGTCAAGCTTGTCCCTGCTGCTCAATCCAGGTAGCGATGTCTTCGATCACCGCCGCATCAACAAAGGCGGGGATCTCATAATCCTGCGGGATGCTCAAGCGGCCTAAATCCCCCGTCGCCATGAACATGTGATTGAGGGCGGGATAGCTGATCGTGCGGACCCGCTCCTCAGCCGCGAATGCCTCTTGCCAGTCGGCATAATTCGCCATCGTCACCTGATAATCGCGCTCGCCTTGCAAGATCAAAAGCGGTCGCGCTAATTCTCGCGCGGTCTGCAGCGGCGCCAATTCTTGCAGCGATTGAAAATAATTGCCCTGCTCGCCAAAAGCATCGGCATAGCTCGCCCCAGCCTCAACCGCCGCAAAAGCATCGACCAACTGCTGCAAACCCGCCATCGCCGGGCTCTCCAACGCCGCCGGGTTGAACTCGCCGATATAGGCAATCTGCCCGCTCAATAATTGGCTGAAGTCCTGTGTTGCCGCCGCCAACAGGATACCACCGGCGATGGTCGAATCTCGACTGAGGATGCGCGGTGTCAGCGACCCGCCCTGGCTATGCCCCAAGACAAATATGCGCTCGCTGTCGATCTCAGGTTGCTCTCTCAAAAAAGCGCCCGCCAGCAGGGCATCGTCGGTTGATTCGCTATCGACAGTGAAGTTCTCGTCCATTGTGATTTCGGCAGCATGGCTGAAGCTGCGTTTGTCATAGCGCAAAGCGGCGATACCGCGCGTCGCCAAGCCCTGGGCGATATCGCGATAAGCAGCCAAGGGTCCCAGCGTGCCATCCCGACTCTGCGGACCCGAACCATGAACAATCACCAGCGCCGGGAAAGGTCCCTCCCCTCGCGGGATGCTCAAGCTGCCAGCTAGCACAAAGGGCGGCATGCCAAATTGCACCTCGCTTTCGCTGAAGCTGGATCGGTCGACATAATCCGGCAAGTTCGCCTCGCCGAAGCTGATGCTGGTCAGCAATTGCAGAATCTGCGGATTGAGCGCCTGCACCGCGCTTTGTTCGCCTTCGATGACTATGGCAAGCGCCTGCCCGTCTCTCACTTGCGCCAAGGCAACAACCAGCTGCGCCCCTTCGCTGTAGATCTGCTGTTTCCAAGTGCCGTTGGACAGCGGCGCTTCTACCGAGCTCAGCAAAGCCCCTGGCTTGATCTCCAGCTCAGCCAATGCCGCTTCCAGCGCAGCCTCCGGCGCGGTAGCCTCCAACTCCAAAATCGTGATGCGCACCTCCTGCCTGGTCAATACGAGGCTCAAGTCGGCCGCCTCATGCTCCCAGCCGCTCGGCAGCGTCAAGCTGTAGAAGCCGCTTTTGGCGCTGTAGGCATCTTGCGCCGCGCAGGTCAGCAACGACAACAAGCCCAAGAGCAATAGTGATATTTTCAGCAATGTCATGGTGCCCTCTTTTGTCTTTGACGTTCAATTTTGTTCCATAGCAAATGATAATCGATATCGCCAAGTTTTCTCCATACCCATTAAGCTCTCATTGCCGGGCGCGCCCCGTGCTAGAATGAAACCATGTGCGGAATCTGCGGCATCATTCAGCTCGATGGCAAACCCGTCGCCAGTGAGACCTTGGCAGCCATGAACAACCTGCTGCGACATCGCGGTCCCGATGGCGGGGACCGCTTCATCGATGGTGAGGTCGGCTTGGCGATGCGCCGCCTCAAAATCATCGATATCGCCGGCAGCGACCAACCGCTGAGCAACGAAGACGGCTCGGTTCAAGTCGTCTTCAATGGCGAGATCTACAATTATCAGGCTCTGCGCCGCCAGCTGGAACAGCGCGGGCATCGTTTGCAAACCGCCGGCGATGGCGAGACAATCGCCCACCTCTACGAAGACCACGGCGCTGCCATGCCAGAGCAACTGCGCGGCATGTTCGCCCTTGCCCTGTGGGATCGACGCCAGGGCAGCCTACTGCTGGCGCGCGACCGGCTGGGGCAGAAGCCGCTCTATTACTATCACGACCGCCAGCTCTTCGCCTTCGCCAGCGAAATCAAAGCGCTGCTGGCTCACCCGGCACTGCCGCGTATCTCGCGCTTCTCGGCGACTGATCCCAGCGCCCTGGCGCAATATCTCAGTTTCGGCTACTTGCCCGCCCCCGACACCGCCTTCCAAGGCATCCACATGCTGCCACCGGCGACCACCCTGCGCATCGATCTCTCTGGCGCAGCCCAGTTGCGGCGCTACTGGGAATTGGGAGAAATCGCCCCGCCAGACCCCCATGCCGCGACCGCTGATTATCTGCCCACCTTGCGCGAGAGATTGGAAGAAGCGGTCAAACTGCGGCTGATCAGTGATGTGCCATTGGGCGCTTTCCTCAGTGGCGGCTTGGATAGCAGCCTCATCGTCGCCCTGATGCGCCGCCACAGCAACGCCAAGATCAAGACATTCAGCATCGGCTTCGCGGACGCTGACAGCTTCGACGAAAGCCCCTGGGCAGAGCGAGTGGCACGCCATCTTGAGACCGAACACCACCCCTTTCGCGTCCAGCCAGATGCGCTCAACCTGTTGCCCGAGCTGGTCTGGCATCACGACCAGCCCTTTGCCGATAGCAGCGCCATCCCGACGTATCTGGTCAGCAAGCTCACCCGCGACCATGTCACCGTCGGCTTGACCGGCGATGGTGGCGATGAACTCTTCGCCGGCTACGAACGCTTCCATGCCGCCGCCTTGCTGAACAAATTGGCTTTCTTGCCATCTTCCGCGTTTGGGGCTGCGGCACAGCTGCTGGGGATGCTGCCGGAAGGCACCGCCTATTATGATCGGGTCAAACGAGCGCGGCGCTTCCTGCAAGCGGGGAGGCTGCCCCTGGCTGATGCCTATTTTGACCTGGTGCGGGTCTTCAGCGCCGAGTCACTGGCACAAATCCTCCCGCAGGCAAATCCAACCGCAGCGAGCCTGTCCGCCTATCTCAACCCCTCACAAGCCCATCCAATCGCCGCCCTGGTCGAAGCCAATATGCACTCTTACCTGCCCGATGACCTGCTGATCAAAGCCGACCGCTGCAGCATGCAAGCATCGCTGGAAGCGCGCGCGCCCTTCCTCGATCATCAACTGGCGGAATATGCCGCGACCATTCCCTTTAACCTCAAGCTCAATGGTTCACGAAGCAAGCACATCCTCAAAGAAGCCGCCCAAGACCTCTTGCCGACGGAAATCATCGAGCGCCAAAAGCACGGCTTCGGCATCCCGCTGGGCGCTTGGCTACGCCGAGATCTGGGGGTAGTCCGCGATACCCTGCTCAGCCAGCGCGCTCGTCAACGCGGTTTGCTCGATCTGGAGACGGTCGAGCGCCTGGTGAAAGAACACGCGCAGGGCAGGCGCGATCACAACCGCCAACTATGGGCGCTACTGACGCTGGAAGAATGGCATCGCCAATTCATTGACCCGCCCGAGCTCTCGCCACCCACGCCTGCACCAGTCGCCGAAGACGGATGAAATATTGTCCCTTTGTGTCTTTGTGGTTTTAATTACTGTGGTAAGTAAACGCTTTTAATCTTTTTCCTCAAAGCGCCACCGACTCCGCAGCCCGCCGAGCTTCCGCCAAACGCCGCTGCCACTCTGCCTCCAGGTTCGCCGGGACCTGCGCGCAACCGACATATTCCAAAGTGAATGAAGCCGCCGCCGCGCCAAAACAACCCGCCCCCAGCAAATCCCACTCTTGACACCAACCGACCACAAAACCGCCGCAATAAGTGTTGCCCGCTCCAGTCTGGTCGACCAGCTGCGCGACTTCAACCGCCGGAATATAATAAGCTTCTTGATTTCCTCGCTGCCCCACCAGCGAGCCAGCCTCGCCCATCCGCAACGCCGCGATCCCCGCCCCATCCGCCAGCAGCAGCCGCAGAATCTGCACTTCATCGGCGATGCCATACATGGTCTGCGCTTCCAGCAGGTTGGGCGATACGATATCAGCATGCGGCAAGCCCCGCAAGAATTTCTCGTGATCGCCGGCCATCATGAAGGCGCGGGTTGGCTCCCACAACAAAGCGGCAGCGGGAAAACGCCGGCGCCAGCTCTCGACGAAATGCGGCTCGCGCAAGAGCGTGATGCCCTGGGCGGCTTGGTAGGGGACAGCGGCGCTATCCGCCAGCGGGTGGTACATGAAAGGCTCGATGACATCGACGCGAAAAATCTCGTTGCGCTTGCCATTCCACTCGAAGATTTGCCAGCCGCGCACCTGTGGATGCGCTGTCGTGACCAGACCCCCCGCGTCAAAATCGCTTTCCAGCCGAGCGCGAATAGCCGCCGGCAGATCCTCGCCCACCAAGCCAATCAAACCGGGGCGCTCGCCAGCGAAGCGCATGCCATAAGCCGCATGCGTGCCGCCGCCGCCCAACACAGCCATGCTCGTCCGCCCATCGGGATAGACGATATCATCGATGATGATGCTGCCGATGGCGATGAAATCCGGCGCGGACATGGCTTAGCGCCTCAGCTCTTTGAGCATATGGCTGGAGCGGATTTGGCTGGCGCCATCCGCCCAATCGACCGTGCGCCCACCCCCAAAATCGCGGAAATAGGGCGCGCCGATGGCTTGGGCGCGGGCAGCCGCCAACAGCTCGCCCGGAATGCTATAGACGATAGGCGCATATCGCTCTGGCACCTCATGCGGGATCGGCAACAGCCTATCGACATATTGTTGGATCTCAACCGCATCAGCCGTGGCAACCAGCGCCAACGGACGCCCAATGCTCTGGGCAGCGCGGGCGACCTCCGCCATGCGATCGGCATCAAAGCCGTTGGCGGAGAGCAAGACCGCCGGGATCTTGGCATCGGCGGCGAAATATTGCAGGTGCGACCATTCTTCCGTCTCTTGCGCCAGCGCTGCATCCCCGCTCGCTTCCAATAGCTTGGCAGCGCTGAACATCGCCACGCCATAGAGCGGACCCGCGCCGACAAACTCATACAAGGTCGCCCCGCGCCATTCCTCCACCAGCTCGTCGACGATCGGTTCGCATACGGCGATCGTCTCTTCCATGACATCAGCCAGGGCAGCGATCAAGCGACGTTCGCTATCGGCGGCGGTAGTGCTGATCTGGCTTCGCACTTCGGCAATGCGCAAGGCAGCCAGGTAGAGCGCGATCTGCGAGGCCAGATAAGAGCGGATCCCTGGCACCACCATGCCCCGCAGCTCATCGGGCAAGGGCGGCACCGCTGTCTCCAAGATATTCTCCGCCGCCTGCCCGAAAGGTCCCTCGGGGTTGCCGGTCAGCGCCACCGTGACCGCGCCAGCTTGACGCGCCAAGTCCAGCGCCTCGATGGTGCGGCTGACCATGCCCGATACCGAAACGCCGAGCACCAGATTGGTCTTGGGTCCCGTTTGGGGCAGATAGCCGACGGTGTAGCGGCTGAAGGGCAGGGAACTCAACGCTTGGGTCGGCACATTGGTCAGCTGATGAAAAGCCAGCTCGGCGCCAACGGGGGCATGATGGCTGTCCCCACAGCCCACCAGGTAAATGCGCTTGATCGAGGTGCAGGTCTCAAAGTCGAGGGCTTGGCGGGCGGCGGCATCGAATGGTTGGGCGATGGCGCGGACGAGCGCCGGCAAGGTATCGATTTGCTGGTGCATGGGCGAACGGTCGGTCATGTCTCTGTCTCCCTTTTTTTGTGCGGATGGATGCTACAAATGTAGCGCAATTTCGCCCGTTGCCCAAGAATTGCTCAATATGGTTTCAGGCAAATCGCAGCGACTTAAAACACCGTGCTCAAAAGAAGAATCTGAGCACAGAGACACAGAGGCGCCGATCCAATACACAGCCGCGACCAGCCCCTAACGACGCAAGTCTTACCGGATTTACCGGAGCTCACATTGCACCGCATTTGGTAAATGACAGCGACTTCGCTATAATGCCGACATGCGGAAAAATCTCGCTGGAGGGGAGCGATGTACACCGATATCAGCAACGACGACTACCGCGAGCAATTCGCCAATGGCGAGCGTGGCGACTATCAGTTCATCGATGTGCGCGAAGAAGAAGAATATGCCAAAGCACATATCCCCGGCGCGATCAACCTGCCGCTGAGCGAGTTCATGGCGCGCATCGACGAAATCAGCGAAGACAGCCCGGTGGTGCTGGTCTGCAATACCGGCGTCCGCTCCTCCCAGGCGGCGCTTTATCTGGCGAGCATGGGTTATGAGGAACTGTACAACCTGGAAGAGGGCACCAAAGGCTGGCTGCAGCAGGGTTACGCGGTCGTGAGCAATCCAGTCAGCCGCGATTAACTGCTTCAAATAAAGCTTGTCGATTTACTTAAGTGAAAAAGGAGTTGCTGGCGATGGTTTTACGCTCGATGGTAGGCGCAAGCGTCAAACGCAAGGAAGACCCGGGGCTGATCAGCGGCGCCGGCAAATATGTTGGCGATATCAAGCTGCCCGGCTTGCAGCATGTGGCATTTGTTCGCAGCCCCTTCGCCCATGCCAAAATCCTGAGCATCGATACCAGGGCGGCGGCAGCGCGGGCGGGCGTGTTGGCTGTCATCACCGGCGACGACCTGCGCGATCAATACGAGACCGTGCCCGTGGCTGGCGGCGATATCGCCCAAGAGCAGTACAGTCACTTCGCCCTGTCCACCGATCGCGTCCGCCATGTTGGCGAAGCGGTGGCCGCCATCATCGCGGAATCCGCCGAAATCGCCGCAGACGCGCTCGATGATATCGAAGTTGAATGGGAGGAGCTGCCCGCCGCGGCCGATCTGCTGAGCGCCTTCAATGGCGATGCCCCGCCGATCTTCGCCGGCATGAGCGACAATATCGTCGATACTGGCGAGAAGAAAACTGATGATGTCGACCAGGTCTTCGCCAATGCCCCACATCGCCTCAGCCAGCGCATGTTGAGCCAACGGCTGGCCGGCGTGCCGATGGAAGTGCGGGCGGTGCTGGCTGCTCCTGATGCGGTCACCGGCGGCATCACCCTCTGGTCGAGCACGCAAATTCCTCATGGATTGCGTTCTTCTTTGGCGACCGTCCTGCGCCTGCCGGAGAATATGCTGCGGGTCATCGCGCCCAATGTCGGCGGGGGTTTCGGCGTCAAGAACCAGCTCTATCCGGAAGAGATCGCCCTGGCGAAACTGGCGCAGATCTACCAGCTGCCGCTCAAATGGGCGGGCACGCGCGTCGAGCATTTCATCTCCACCACCCATGGTCGCTCGCAGATTGCCGATGTCGAAGTCGCCTTTGACGATGAGGGGAAGATCCTGGGCTTGCGCCTGCATGTGATTGGCGAGCTGGGTGCTTACCCGCCTTTCTATGACATCGCCCACCTGACCGGCTTGATGGCCACCGGCAATTACCACATCCCCGCCGTGCATTTCAAAGCCAGCAATGTCTTCACCAATACCATCGCCGTGGGCGCCTATCGCGGCGCGGGACGCCCGGAAGCCATCTATTACATTGAGCGCGCCATCGACCTGATCGCCGCTGAACTCGACATCGATCCCGCCGATTTGCGACGCCGAAATTATATCCAGCCAGAGCAATTCCCCTACAAAACCCCCACCGGCTCCACTTATGACAGCGGGGATTACCAAACCAACCTCGATACCGCCTTGGCGAGCTCCAATTATCAAGCGCTGCGTGCCGAACAAGCGCAAGCCCGCACCAATAATGCCGATACGCTGCTGGGCATCGGCATGGCGACTTATGTCGAGATGTGCGGCTTCGGTCCTTATGAGAGCGGGGTGGTCCGCGTCGAGCCGAGCGGGACAGTCACTGTCTACACCGGCGCCTCCCCCCACGGGCAGGGCTTGCAGACGACCTTCGCCCAGGTAGTCGCCGACCAAATCGGCGCCGATTACGACAAAATCGTCGTGCGCCATGGCGATACCAGCGCTGGTCCCATGGGTGTCGGCACCTTCGGCAGTCGCAGTTTGGCGATCGGCGGCTCTGCCATCATCCGCGCCTCGGGCAAAGTGCGGGACAAGGCGGTCAAGATTGCCGCGCATATGCTGGAAGCGGCGCCCGGCGATATCGAATTTGCCGAGGGGCAATACCGCGTCAAAGGCGTCCCCAGCCGCAGCTTGACGCTGAGCGAGATCGCCGCCCGCGCTTATAGCGATCGGCTGCCCGAAGATATCGAAACCGGCTTGGAAGGCACCGATTTCTTCCGCCCGCCCGATTTTATCTATCCCTTTGGCACCCATATCGCCGTGGTCGAGATCGAGCGCGACACCGGCATCATCAGCCTGCGCGAATATTATTCGGTGGACGATTGCGGTCCCCGGATCAGCCCGCTGCTGGTCGAGGGGCAGATTCACGGTGGCTTGGCGCAGGGCATCGGGCAGGCGCTGCTGGAAGAAGTCGTCTTCGATGACCAGGGTCAGCTGTTGACTGGCTCGCTGATGGATTATGCCATGCCGCGGGCCGATAACTTCCCGCCCTTCACCATCGACAAAACCGTGACCGAGACTTCGCTCAATCCCCTGGGTGCTAAAGGCATCGGCGAGGCCGCCACCATCGGCTCGACACCGGCTGTGGTCAACGCGGTCATCGATGCGCTCAAGCCTTTTGGCATCCGCCATCTGGATATGCCGCTGTCGCCCCGCCGCATCTGGGAGGCGATTCACAGCGCGGAGTGACTACAACATGTCCGCTACCTATTCCTTCGAGCGCGATCTCGATGAACTCGAGCGGATGACAGAGGGCTTGCAGGCTTATCTGCTGAGCGATGCCCTCTATTTGCCCATCGGCGGCGGCTCCTACCGTGGCGGCTCCACAGCCCAATTGACGGCCGGGTCCTTGTTGTTGCGTCGGCGACGGCTGCTTCAGTTGCGCTCGGGCTTGAACCCGGCACAGCAAGCTCGACTGACTACAGCGCTGAAGTGGCACGACGACATCCAAAGTGAATGGACCCTGCATTACGAACAGAAATTGAAACAAGAAGTGCCCGCGCGCCTGAAAATGATGACGTCCTTCTTCCGCGATTGCCGTGAGAGCCCGCGGGATTGTGCCGCCGCCTATCCCATCGAAGCCCTGCGGCGCACCATCGTCGAGGAGATCCTGCTGGCAATGGAGGAGTTCGCTTATGACCAGCGCGGGCTGATGGGCGATTTGCAGCGGACAGATCTGGCACTGCGCGCTTATGTCAACGCCGGCGCTTTCATCTGGGCGACAGTCCTGCAACCGGTTTACCCGCCCGATACCTTCTGGTGGTTGCACGGCAAACCAGACGCTGGTTAATATGGACGAAACCCCAAACGCGCGCAACGAATATGCTTATAGGAGCTGATCATGAAAATCAAATTGTTGGCAATCATGACTGCCATGTTTCTTCTCTGCACGGTGACAGCCGCCCAAGACTATTACATCCGCACCGCCAATCGCAGCAATTTGAGAGCTGCGGCCAGCCTCGAGGGGGAGATCATTGAAACAGCGCCAGCCAATACCACGCTGCATGTCATCGGCAAGTTCAACCGCTGGCTGAAGATCAACAGAAACGGAAAGGAAGCCTGGGTGGCCGATTGGCTCAGCTACACCCGCCTGGAAAACGGCGCCGCAACAACATCCGATGTTGATAATTGCTGCTTCGTCGATCGCCAATGCAATCGGGACGAAGATTGGGTAAGCGGCTATTGGGCGTACCAGAATAACCAATGCAACGCGCCAGCACAATCTCAGCCGCAAAGCTCTTCGCAGCCCGCCAGCAATGATGCTGCGCAGGTTGACAATTGCTGTTTCCTCGGTTGGCAATGCCAGGGCGATGACGAATGGCTAACCGGGTTTTATGCTTACCAGACCAATCAGTGCGAACATCGCGGGACTGCCATCCAAGGGTCAGAAATCTTTGTTATCCGGGTAAAAGAAGCGCTGGATCTGTTGAAGGACAGATCGCCAATGTGGTATGACTACGCAACCATAGCGCTGGACAGAATCGAAGAGATCGACCCATCGCGGATATCGGGTACCTATGGGCATGGCAAGACATTCTTTCTATCTCCAGATCTCGTTATTAGCGACACTATGTACCAGCGACTTTGGCTGATCAGCGCCTTCGTTCATGAAGCCTGCCACATATACCAATACGAAAACATATACCGCGACAAAATCAGACCGCCGATTAGCATTGAGGAAGCGGAAGCGGAGTGCGTGCAATACCAAATTGACGTGCTCCAAGTGATCGACCCTCTGGATCGGTTTATTACGCATTTTCAACTCTTGATCGATAATATCTACGATCCAGAGATTCAGTGGTGGAATTAGCGCCACGCCGCGCCCAGGACAAGCGACCCAAGCCTGCCCTGATACATCGGTTGGCAGATTTAGCGGGCAAAGCGTTTCATTGAGTTCTGCTGGCGATGCTGTATAATCAGGCTCAGAGAAGCGCAGAGGGAGCACACTCATGAAGACCTACACCTTGGAAGAGGCGCAAGCACAGCTCGAGCAGTTGATACAAGAAGCGCAAAATGAGCTGGTGATTATTCAAGTCAATGACGAACAGCAATTCAAGCTGGCAATCACGCCCTTGCTGCCCAAACCGAAGGGACCGCGGGTAGCGGGTAGCCTGCGGGGCAAGATTAAAATAGCCGATGACTTTGATGCCCCACTACCGGAATTCGAGCCCTATATGGAATGAATTATCTCCTGGATACGAGTGTACTGTTGTGGTTTCTTGCCGATCACAACAGGTTGACCAACATCAACAAATCGCGGATTAGAAATCCCGAAAACAACATACATATTAGCTTGGTGAGCATGTGGGAAATGGCAATCAAGTTCAATCTTGGAAAATTGGACTCGCCGCTTTCCTTCGCCGAGGTTGTAGATGAAGTGACTGGCAACAATAGTTTCAGAATGCTGGATATCAGGATCGCGCATCTCTGGCGTGTTGCCGAACTTCCACTCTTGCATCGCGATCCCTTCGATAGATTACTCATCGCGCAATCACAAGTTGAAGGGTTGCCAATTATCACCAGCGATAGCGCTTTCGACCGCTACCAGGTCCAGCGTATCTGGTAACGGCTGCCTTTCATGATGAGCCTCTTCATCGTCTTTATCCTGGGCGCGGTGCTGCTGGGCGCGGGCGCCATGCTCTCCCCCGCCTGGCATACCGCCCAACCCCGCGTGGGGCTCTGCGCGACGCTCTGCCTGGCGCTGGTCATGGGCGGCGCCGTCTTCTATGCCGAAGCCTTCGCGTGGGATACCCTGGTGGTGGATTACCTGCTATTCGCCTTGCTTTCCGGGGTCGTCCTGGGCGGGACGCTATCCACCGCCCAAGCCCGGGCAGAAGCCCGTGGCGAGCAACTGGCAGACCGCGACCAGGGCTGGCCCGGACCCGAAGACCTGGCATTCTTCGCCCTGGTCGCCATCCTCCTGTTGATACCGCTGGTCAACCTGCCGGCGCCCTTGGGCAGCCAGGGACAGGTCCTGGGCTTGCATAGCTTGACCACCCGTGAAGGCGAATCTTTCAACGCGCTGGCGCCCTTCTTGCCCGGGGGGCGCGCCATCGTCTCCCCCGGCTTCCATGCGCTTTCCGCTTATCTCAGCCAACAACTCGCCCAATCGATCCCCCTGATTCAAATGAGTTTGGCGGCTGTCGTCCTCTTCCTCTGCATCTGGCTGGCTTATGACTTCGGCGCGGAGCTGCGCGATAAAAGTTTCGGGCGGGCGCTGGCAGTGGCGCTGCTGCTCTGTGGCGGCTGGCAGCGCAGTTACCTCGCCGGGCATTTTAGCGAGCTGCTGGGGTTGCTGTTCACCGTAGCCTTTCTGCTCTATGCCTTGCGCCTACTCCGCCGCTTCAACCTGGCAGATCTGATCGCCGGCGGCTTGATGATGGGCGCCGTGATTTACAGCAACTTGAGCATCAGCCTGGTCTTGGCGCTTGCCTTCATCGCGCTTTGCGCCTTGGTCTGGCTCGACCGGCGGGGAGCGACCAGCGCAAGTTCACGCTGGGCGGTCACGCTGGGTTTGCCGCTGGTGGCGTTAATAGGCATCGCCCCTTGGCTCTGGGACAACCTCCCGCTGATCCTGCCCATCAGTCCCTCGCCTTATCCCCCGGATATCGGCAATCTGGCGGGCATGACCAGCGACCAGGGCATCATCATCCTGCCGCTGGCGCTTTGGGGAATCGTCATCGGTCTGCGCCAAGCGGGCAGCATGCGCCGGCTATCCTTACTGATGCTGGTCTGGTTGCTGCTAGTGAGTGATTTTGCGCTTTTTGGCTTGATCCCAAGATTGCTGCCGCCCTTGGCTGACTTGAGCAATGCGCCCAACTTGGCAAGGCACGGCGTGATCCTGCCTTTCAGCTTCTTCGGTGGCTTGGCGCTGCTACATCTGTGGGAGACTGTGCTTTCGGCGCGCGTGAAGCGGATTCTGCGGCGGGGCGCTTATCCGCTGCTGGGATTGGCTGGGGCGGGGCTGATTCTCATGGGAGTCACCTTTTCCAGCTGGTGGGGGCTGGCTGGCACGCTGCTCGATTTGCCGCCAAGCTCGCTGACGCGGGACGACATCGCGGCGATGACCTGGCTGCGGGACAACAGCGCCGAGGATGCCCTGCTACTGGCTGTCGATGGGGATGGCTGGCTGCCGGTTTTCGCCGAGCGCCGGACGGTCGATTTTCGCGCGGTCAGCTATTTCGAGTGGTCGCCGCTGGAGCGCAGTGCCGCCGACGAGGACGCTGTGGATTATATCTTCGTCAGCGCGGGCAGAGAGCCTCCCGCGGATAGGGAATTGGAATTGGTATTCGAGCAGGGTGGGGCGCGGGTTTATCAGGTAGTCAGGGGAGATTGACCGTAGTTTGCTGTTGTGAACTAAGAGTCAGCTTTCACCATCAGCTTCATCGTAGTGATCCATTGCCAAAAGAAGCAGCTCTTCCACCTCGCGGAAAATCGCTTCAATCTCGATGTCATCCGTTCGAGACATTTCAGACTGACGGTCAGCCAGCTGCTCAAGCGTATCACTACCCAACACGCCAAACAGGTCAAAGGCGCTCGCCATGCCATGCAAGAAGGGGCGCTCCGGCAAGAGATACTTCCTGGCGATTTCCTTTTCGTGATCTTCCATGTTCGCCGCTCCTTCAGTACAGACTAAACTTTACACAGCCATTCTATCCGAGCGCTATCCGCCTGTCAACAACTGCCAATACCCCGCCGCCTGCGCTATACTCGGCGTATTCAAAGCACAAAAGGAGCTCCCCATGTCCAAACGCAAAGTCGTCCTCACCGGCGCCAGCGGCACCATCGCCGGCGTCCTGCTGCCAGCGTTGCGCCAACGCTATGACCTGACCCTGCTCGATAGCCGCCGGACCAACAGTGATGGCAACCAGATCGAAGGCATAAGAATCGTCGACCTGCTGAACAAAGACCGCGATAGCTATCGCCATCATTTCGCCGGCGCTGATGCCGTGGTGCATTGCGCCTATCATCGCATCACAGACCAAGGCGACGACATCTACTTCTCCTCCGAGCTGGATAACTTGCAGCTGACCTACAATGTCTATCAAGTCGCCTGGGAAGAGGGGGTACGGCGTTTGGTCGCCGCTAGCACCAACCATGCCGCCGACTTCTATGAGAATTATGCGCTTGACGGCGCTGTGCCCATGGTCACGCCGGACAAAAACGCCTCTGACAATTGGTATGGCTGGGGCAAGATCGCCTTTGAACAGGTGGGCCAGGTCTACGCCAGCGGGGTCACGCATGGCGGGCGCCCCTTGGAAAATGTGCAGATCCGCATCGGCGGTCCTCGGGAGACCGATGTGGAACAAGCGCCGCTGGGCGACTTGCGCAAGATGCGCCGCGCGCTCGCCGTCTACATCAGCCAGCGCGATATGGCGCAGCTCTTCATCAAAAGCATCGAGACCGAAGATATCCGTGATCAACTGGGGGTGCCCTTCCAGATCTTCTACGGCATCAGCGCCAACCCGCATGCCATCTGGAGCATCGCCAATGCCCGCCGCGTCATCGGCTATGACCCGCAGGACAATTCGGAAGAACGCTTCTTCGAGCTGATCCAAGCGCATATGCGAGGGTCCCGCATCGCTTAAGCACAGCGAGGCGAGGCTACCCTGATTCATCGGTTGCAATGCGATTGCCCTACATCCACGCTTCCTAACATAGCCAGCGACATAGCTCTATTCTATAATGATGGCGATCGCCCAATACACAATTTCGGAGTAAACATGCGACGCATCATTTGCCTTTTCCTCTTGCTCACGCTCTCCTCGCTGGCTGGCGCAATCAAGGCGCAATCAAGCGAGTTATTGCTGGAATGGGACCCAGCCAGAAACACCGTCAGCGGCACCGTCGAATTGACTGGCAGCGCCAACATCCCCGATCAGCAATGGTTTTTTGCCGAAGCCGCGCCCTATGACTCGGGGGCAGGGGACACTATCTGGACCCCAGTCACCTCACTGCAATTCGGTAGCGTGCTGAATGGCAGCCTCGGCAATTGGAATACTCGCATCCTGACCGATGGTTTTTATCAGCTGCGTTTGCACGTGGTCGATGGGGCGCAAAACAGCCACTTTTACACGCTGGGTCCGATCCTGGTCAAGAACGACGAAGGCGCGTTGGTCAATATCGAGCCTGTGCAAATCATCGAGGGACCGGGCGCCGATCCTGCACATGAAATGATCCCCTCGCCAGAAGTGGATGATCGCCTGCCCCTGCCCGTCGGCGGGCATGTGCTGCACTTCCGCGATGAAGCCAAAGCAGCCATGCACAGCGCCGGCATGACTTGGGTCAAATGGCAGATCCCCTTCCACCTGGAGGAACCGCTGACCGTGGCTCGCGATCGTATCAATTGGTCGCATGAAGCCGGCTTCAAGGTGCTATTGAGCATCACCGGGGAGAAAGAGGCGCTGGCAGCAGGCGGCGATGCCTACCTCGATGCCTACGCCAGCTTCCTGGGCGAAGTGGCTGCTCTGGGCGTCGATGCCATTGAGGTCTGGAACGAGATGAACCTCGACCGCGAATGGCCCCGGGGGCAGATCGACCCGCGGCGTTACGCTGTCATGCTCAACAAAGCCTATATCGCCATCAAAGCCGCCAATCCCGCGACTATGGTCATCACTGGCGCGCTGGCACCAACCGGGGCGGAAGGTGCGTTTGGACTGGATGAGGTATGGAATGACGACCGCTATTACTTCGGCATGGCGAATGCGGGCGTCGCCGATTATGCCGATTGCATCGGTGTACACTACAACGAAGGTATCCTGCCGCCAACCGCCCAAGGTGGCGACCCTCGCGACGAATATCCAACGCGCTATCTGCCTTTGATGCTGCAACGAGCGGCATTCCCCTTCCGCAACCACGGTATCCCAATGTGCATCACCGAGATGGGCTACCTCTCGCCAGAGGGCTATGGTCCCTTGCCAGAGGACTTTGCCTGGGCGCAGGGCACCTCGGTGGAAGAACAGGCGGAATGGCTGTCGGGGGCGCTCTTGGTCGCCTCCAACTTCAGCATGATGCCAGTGGAATTGGCAATCGTCTGGAATATCGATTTCGACAGTTACGGTGCGGATCCGCAAGCTGGCTACGCTATCATCCGTCCTGATGGCAGCTGCCCCGCCTGCGCCGCCATCGCCAGCTTACAGCGCTAAAGCAGGGGAGTCGGATTTTTCTAGTCTCGCCGATGTGCCGCGAGTACAACACAAACGCCCCAAGTCTCCCCCATGAAATACGGGAGATTTCGCGAGGGTTGATTTTGGTCTCTTCTGATTTATCGCGGGAGATTTAGCGGCTCGCAGCGAACCCGAAAAGCCCTTCCTGTTATAAGATTGAAAATACGATAAAGCACTGACGGGCGGCTTATGTTGCGCTTTTTGCGATCGCTGATTTTGGGCTTGCTGCTGGGCTCCCTGGCGGGAATGTACCTCGGCTGGATTCTCTTCCCCTCCAACGCGCGCCGTAGCCACTTGAGCGAGCTGGCACAGCCTTACCGCGATGACTACACTGTCATGATCGCCGCCGGTTATGCCCTTGACCAGGACCTTGCCAGCGCCATCGAGCGCCTGCAAAAGCTGGATCTCGCCGATCCGCCGACTTATCTGCGCCAGACAACCGAGCGGGTCATCGTCAGCTCTTCGCGCGCCATCGCCGATATCCGCTTGCTGGTCGCGCTAGCGCATGATCTGGGACAGCTGACACCCGTGATGCGCCCCTTCCTCGATTTGGGCGGGGACAATGCCTGATGCGCCCGCAAAGCCCATATCCACAGGACGATGAGCAAAGGAAAACAGACCCCGACTTCGTTTCCAACTGGGTATTCGCCTTCAGCCTGATCGCGGGCTTGCTATTAGGCTTGACGGCGACGCGGATACAGGGTCCCATCAATCGAGCCAAGGCCGAGCCCTGGCAGCTGCATGATGAAGCGCGCAACCATTACATGATGGCGATCGCCCTGCAACATCAGCAAAGCGGCGACCTGATGACTGCGCTGGACCAGCTGATCACCTTGCGCCCCGCCCAAGACCCCATAAATGAATTGGCTGAGGGCGCCTGCGAGCTGGGCAGCGGGGGTTACCTGGGAGAACGCGGGAGCGTCACGGCTCTGCGCAGTGCCGTTCAACTCTATACCGCGCAGGGCAGGGAAGGCTGTGCCGAGCTGCTGCTGCCAGAAGAAACTGGTGAAATGGCGGCAAGCCCGGATAGCGAGCTGCCAGAACAGCGGTCCCCCGCCACCGCTCAACCCACCAAAGCGCCACTGCGGGACAATGCTCCAGCTATCGTTCAGCGGTCATTTATCCCGACGCCAGCGCCAGTACAGCGTCGCTTCGAAGCCCGTTCTTCCGGCAGCTTCTGTGATCCAGCCCGCCCGGCTGTGATCGAAGTCTATGTGGTGGATTACCTGGGGCGGGGTTTGCCCGGGCAGCGGATTCGCGTCCGTTGGGGCAGTCAACAAGACAGTTTCTTCAGCGGGCTCAAGATCGACCGTGGCGATGCCTATGCCGATTTTCAAATGGAAGCGGATACCGATTACGCCATCGATATGCCGGGCGCGGCTGAATCTCTGGGCGTCAACTTGCGCACCGGCAGCTGCTATGGCGAGAATCAGCAATCTCTCAAATCCTTTCGCGTGACCTTTGTCGAGGTCTGAGGCCTCATGCAACCAGCGCATTAACACTTCTAATCAAGGGGCTGGGGCGATTGATCTTGCCGGGCGGCACGGACAATTGCAGCGCCGGGTCGAAATTAAAACTTAGCACAGAGACACAGAGGCACAGAGATAAGTCATTTGAAGGTGATTGCCCCCAGTTTAGTTGACACAGCTTCGTCGGATAAAACAGTGAATTGTGGCAATAATAAGTGATGTAAAGATTCAGTAGTAACACTTCAAATCAAGGGGCTGGCGCGATTGATCTTGCCGGGCGGGACGGGCAATTGCAGCGCCGGGTCGAAATTAAAACTTACCACAGAGACACAGAGTCACAGAGATAAGTCTTTTGAGATGATTGCCCTCAGTTTAGTTGACACAAGCTTCGTCGGATAAAACAGTGAATTGTATGAATAATAAGTGATATAAAGATTCATCAGTAACACTTCTAGCCAAGAGTCAAGGAATAGAAGTGATTCTTTTGGCATCATGTCAGGCGGAAAGGCATTTATTTGCAGTTCACCTTGATTGCCGATAACGATTATGTTGAAAGGTGTCCCCTCCTCAGGTACTTGTCGGGGGGGGGGGCGATCGCAGAGGGGGTTGGCTTTGGTCTCCCCTGGCTTGTCGGGGATTTGCGATCGTAGAGGGACTTGCGACAGAGCACATGATTGACAAAATTCCCGCGGACGTTATACTGGTCTCTGCGGCGGGATGGTGGAATGGCAGACACGGGTGCCTTAAAAGCACCTGCCCAAACGGGCGTGAGGGTTCGAGCCCCTCTCCCGCTACCTTTTCCCCGCCAAACTCCAGCTAATGCGCCAACTGCAAATTGTATAGCTTGGCATATAAGCCATCACGGGCGATCAGTTCCTGGTGGCTGCCCTGCTCGTGGATACCGTCTTTGCTCAGCACGACGATGCGGTCGGCATTGCGAATGGTGGACAAGCGATGGGCGATGACCAGCGTGCTGCGATCTTTGATCAGCCGCTCCAGCGATTGTTGCACGGCGCGTTCGCTCTCGTTGTCGAGGGCGCTGGTGGCTTCATCGAGGATGATCAACGGCGGATCTTTCAAGAATACCCGCGCGATGCTCAGCCGCTGGCGCTGGCCCGCCGATAGCTTGATGCCGCGCTGCCCAATCTCGGTGGCATAACCCTGGGGCAGCTCCATGATAAAATCATGCGCGTTGGCTTGGACCGCCGCCGCCATCACCTCATCATCGGTCGCTTCCGGCTTGCCATAGCGGATATTGTCGGCCACGGTGCGGCCGAATAAGTAGACATCCTGATCGACCAAGCCGATATTGCCGCGCAAAGACGCCAGGCTGTATTGGCGAATATCGACCCCGTCCAAACAGATCCCCCCAGCGCTGACCTCGTAGAAACGCGGGATCAGATTGCTCAAGGTCGTCTTGCCCACGCCGGAGACCCCCACCAGCGCCACATACTCGCCAACGGCGATATCCAGCGACAGATCGCGAAAAATCGGCTCGAGCTCCTCTTGATAGCGGAAGCTGATATTGCGCAGCTCCAGTCGCCCGCACAGTCGCTCCGGTTCCAACGCCGGGGCGGGATCCTGGATAGCGGGCGCCAGCTCGATCATATCCATGAAGCGATGGAAACCGGTGATGCCTTCTTGATACCAGCGGGCGAAATTGACCAAGCGCTGAATCGGCTCGACCAGAATGCCGACATAGAGCAAAAAGGTGATCAAATCCGACAGATTCAGCGATGCCCCCATGATGCCGATCGCGCCAAAGATGACCACCACCACTGTGATCAACTGGGTGAAGGCGGTCATGCCGCCATAGAAGTAGGCTTCGCTATGGTATTCCAGGCGGCGGCTCTCCACAAAGCGGGCATTCGCCGCGTCAAACTTCGCCTGTTCCAGCGCTTCATTGGCGAAAGATTGCACCACGCGGATGCCCGCCAGCGTGTCTTCCACCTGGGCGTTGACCTCGGCGATGCGCCTCTTGCTGAGTAACAGGGCACGGTTCATCTTGCGATTGAAATGCAGGGCGTAAAGGAACATGAAGGGCAAAAAGAGAAAGATGATCAAGCTGAGCTGGGGATTGATCAGCAGCGTGATGCCGAAGACGCCGCCAAATTTCAACAGACCAATGGCGATATCTTCAGGACCATGATGAAACAGCTCGGAAAGCGCGAAGAGATCGTTAGTGATGCGCGACATCAGCTGCCCGGTCTTCTCTTCATCATAAAAGCTGAAAGGCAGCTTCTGATATTGGGCGAACAATTCGCGGCGCATATCGCTCTCCATCATGGCGCCCATCATATGCCCTTGATAATCCACAAAGCGATTGCAAATGGCGTGGACCGCGACCAAAGCCAGCATCAAGGCGGCGATCAATGCCAGCTCCACATAGGGCTGTGCCGAAGTGCCCTGCAAGAGATTCTCCGTGATATAGCGCACGCATAGCGGCAAGATCAGCGTGATCGCCGAGATGACGAAAGCGCAGAACAGATCCAGCGCCAGCAAAGGCAAATACGGTCGATAATAAGAGAGGAACTTGCGACTGCGGTACTTCACGAAGGGGCTCCTTGAATTGGCGAGAATATCGGGATTCAGCATTATACAGCATCTGGCGACAACAGAGCGTCAGCTGCCCCCAGGTCCCGGTGGCGCTTTTGCTTCTCTGGCCGCAAAATGGATATAATTCTTTTAAGTTTGAAGTGTTTTATCTTCTACTTCCGCCGAAAGTTTTTATAATCTTGACAAATGAGCTGAGGCAATTTGGCTTTCCACTGGCAAGAGCAGCCGCTAAAACGGGAGAATATATTATGACCATCGATTTTGAGTCTCAAGTCCTTAAGATTGGCGCCTGCGATCTTATCATCCTGCCCCAAAGCGCCAGCGCTCAACTGCCATCCAGAGGCATGGTGATGGCGAAAAGCAATATCAATAATCTGGATGTGCAGATCCCGCTGGAACCAGATGGAAAAGGCAGCCATTGGTTGGAAGTGACCCCAGCGATGAAAACAGCATTTGCCGCGGAGGTTGGGGATAGCGTCTCCTTATCCATCGAAGTAGCCAAAGAATGGACACCGCCGCCTCTTCCAGCGGATTTGCAGGACGCTCTGGCTGCCAACCCAGCAGCCAACGCCACCTGGGAGAAAACCACCCCCAAGGCGCAGTGGGATTGGATTCGCTGGATTCGCTCGACCAAAAGCCCGGCAACGCGGGAAAAACGCATCGGCGTGGCTAGCTCCATGTTAACAGAAGGCAAGAAAAGACCCTGCTGCTTCAATCGCAACCAATGCACCGAACCTCATCTATCAAAAAGTGGCCTGCTGCTCGAGCCAGAAAATCAGTGATTTTGCGATGCTGCTACATCAACAAAAGCAAGTCCCCTCCAGGCAATGGGGGAGATTTAGAGGGGGTAGAGGGTTAAAGCAAGCATCATGGCGGTCAAGAAGCTGCTCTATTATCCGCAAGACGAGGAGCGCCTGCGGCAGCCGAGCAAGCCGGTGGCAAACCTCAAGCACAAGACGCTCAAACGGCTGATCCAGGATCTCAAAGATACGCTGGAGACCCAACCCGGCGCTGCCATTGCCGCCCCGCAAATTGCCGCCTTCAAGCGCGTTGTCATCGTCAAATTCGGGCAGAACGATGAAGACGAAGAACAGCCCATGCTAGCGCTGGTCAATCCCGAGATACTGGAAGCGGGACCGCTGGAAACCGGCTTCGATGGCTGCTTGAGCATCCCCGATATCTACAGCTGGGATACCCCGCGCCCGTCTTGGATTCGCTTTCGCGCCTGGGGCGAAGATGGCAGCGAGATCCTCCGCCGGGTGGAGTGCATGGACGCGCGCGTGCTGCATCACGAGATCGACCACCTGGATGGCATCCTCTTCCTCGATCGCCTGCGCGACCCGCAAGAGCTGTACACGCCCGTGGCCGGAGACGATGGCAAAACGCGCATGTTGCGGCTGGTTGATCTGCCGGGGATAGCCGAGAGCACATGAAAAAACGCCTATCCACAAGCGCCAGCCAAGACAATATCGAGCAGCTACTACTGATGCTGCAAACGGCGCCAGAGCAGCTGCGGAGAATGCAAGAGCGACTGTCTCCCGTCCAGCTGGAGGCTCCACTGGCGCCAGGAGAATGGAGCCCCCGCCGAATCATGGCGCATCTGTTGAATTGCGAAGCGCGGGGGGCAGACCCGATCTATCGCGCCTTGCTGCTGCCACAGCCCCTGCTCCCGCGTATCCATGCCGAGCGCGACTGGGGCAAGTTGATGCGCTATGAGCAATTCGACTTTGGGGAAATGCTGACCTACTTCAGTTTTCGGCGGCGAGTGCTGCTGGGCCTCTTGCGCAATTTGGATGAGAACGGTTGGGCACGGGCTGTCCGGCGGGAAGGCAAACAACGCCCGGAGACCGTCTATTATCTGGCGCGCGGCTTAGCCACCCACGAAAGTGAACACTTGCAGCACCTGGCAGACAAGCTCGGGCTAAGCGATTGCAGCAGCTAGCCTTTGATGCCGGTCGAAGCGATGCTCTCGATGAAAGCCCGTTGCAGCGCCAAATAGAAGAGCAGCACCGGGATCGTCACTACCGACAGATAAGCCATAATCTCGCCCCAAGCCGTGTCCAACTGGAAGAAGTATTGCAAGCCGACCATGATCGGGCGCAATTCTTCCGAGCGGATGACCATCAGGGGCCAGATATAAGCATTCCACATGGCGAGGAATTTCAAAATCGCCACGGTGGCGAGAATAGGACCGGCGATCGGCATGATGATGCGGGCATAGATCTGCCAGATGGTGGCGCCATCGATGCGCGCCGCTTCCACCAGCTCATCCGGCAAATCGCGGAAATACTGGTAGAACAAGAAGATGCCCAGCGAATCGGCGATGAAGGGGATGATCTGCACGTGATACGAATTGAGCCAGCCGATCTGGATGCCCTCGGGTCCAATCCAGGGCAGGTTGTTCGCCACCAGCAGCATGGGAATAGCGATGACCTCGAAAGGCACGATGAACGTCGCGATGATCAGCGATAGCACAATCGCCTTGCCCCGCCAGCGTAAAAAGGCGAACGAGAAAGCCGCCATCGAATTTAGCAAAATACTCAACAATACGGTGACAACCGTGGTGAAGACCGAATTGAAGGCGAATTGCAACATGGGCACGCGCTGGAAGGCATCTTCATAATTGACCAGCGATATATCGCCCACCGGCAGGAAGGCGCGGAATGAGGCTGAATCACGCAGCAGCTGCAGATCCGGCTTCAGCGAAGACATCACCATGAAGACGATCGGGAACAGGAAGATCAGCGCGATCAGCATCAGAATGGTATAACGCAAGACCAGGATCAATTTTTGTCTGCTTTCAAAGCTCAGCGTCTGCATGGCTAGCTCCTTTCCCGCGTCAGGTAGCGCTGTACCATGGCGACGGTGAAGACGAAGACAAAGAGGATGACCGAGATAGCGGAGCCCTCGGCGATATCTTGCTTGTCATAACCGCGCTGCACCGCCTGATAGACGACGCTCTGCGTGGCATCGAGGGGACCGCCGCGCGTCATCACATCGACCTGTATGAACAAACCCATCGCTTGAATCGTAATCACGATCAAGATCAGCACCGCGGTATTGCGCAAGCCGGGCCAAGTGACATAACGGAACTTCTTCCAGGTGCCAGCTCCATCCAAACCGGCCGCCTCATATAAACTGGCTGGGATGGTCTGCAAACCCGACAGCCAAATGACCATGTGGAAGCCGACCCCTTGCCAAGCCGACATGGCGATCATCGCTGGCAGGGCGGTGTAGGGATTACCCAGCCAATCGACCGGTTGAAAATTGCCCAGGGTCAAGAAGCCCAGGATGGAATTGAGCAAGCCGTTTTGACCATCGTAGATGAAACGCCAGAGGATCGACACCACCACCATCGATACCACCACCGGCGCGAAATAGATGGCGCGGAAGACATTGATGAAAGGCAGCGCCTGGTTGAGCAGCAGCGCCAACAACAATGCCAAGCCGCCTTGCAAGGGCGCGATCACAATGGCGAAGATGATGGTGTTGATCAAAGCGCGGATGAACACCACATCCCCCGCCAGGATGACCGTGCGGTTCTCCCCCGATTGCCAGGAGACCAGCTCCCGCAGGCGGTCTAATTCCGGATAATCGGGATTGTTGCGGGTGAACTCGCGCAGGCGCGGGTATTCGATATTGCCGCTGTCATCGTAAAGGATAGAACCATCTTCGTCCCGCAAAGGCTCCAACGTGAAAGCGCGGACATTGAGCAAGCGCTCGAAATTGCGTATGCCGACCCACTCGGTTGGGTTAGGCGAGATCAGGCGTTGATTGGTGAAGGAAGTGGCAAATGCCATCAAAAAGGGGATGACTAGAAATACCAATAAAATGAGCAGGGCCGGCAGCGCCATCAGCCAGCCGACGATGGCTTCGTTGCGTCGATAAGTTGGCGCCTCTTTGGGCACCAGCAAGCGCGCCCAAAACGGCACATTGGCAGCCCGCGTCTTGGAGTTGTTCATCGCTTTGTTCTTTCTCTACTTTTCTGCTCTACTTTTCTGGGGTACTTGCGGGGGCGGGATGGAAGACTTGCTGTCTTCGCAAAAAATATTTCCGTTGGCGGAGGGCGACCGCAGCCACCCTCCGTGATGCTTTGAGGCGCCGCCAGCCACGCTAGCCACCGACGCGCCTCCCGTTTTAATGTTGTTTACATATCGCCGAAGCCGTAACCGCCATTGTCCTCGATATCGGCATCGATCTCGTCAACCGCGGCATCCAGCGTATCTTGTACATCGGCGCCATTGGCGATATCAGCCAGCGCTTTCTCGAAGACCAGCGCCATGGTGGCGTAACCGGGTGTCACGGGGCGAACCAGCGCCTGCGCTTCGCTCAAACCGAAGTAGACCTCCAGTGGACCACCTTCACTGTAGCTGGAGCTCATGGCGGCGGCGTTGGCTGTCGCGGGGATCAAGCCAATGCCATCGCTGAAGGCAGCCAGGTATTCATCCTGAATGGCGAATTCGATGAAAGCGTTGGCGCCTTCTTTGTTTTCGCTGCTGGAGGAAATGCCAAATTGCCAGGAAGCGGCGCCAATGATCGAGCCATTGCCAAAGTCGGGCGCGGGCAGGAAGAGCAGGTCGTCACCAACAGCCTCAAGCGCGGCGATGCCAGCCCAGTTGCCATTCCATTGCAAGGCGCAGGTATTATCGATGAAGCAGGTTTCGCGATCGGCGCCATCTTGCGAAGTGCCAGCCGCCAAGCCGCGCTCGAACAGGCTCTGCCACCAATTACCAAAAGCCAAGCCAGCCTCGCCATTCAAGACGCCTTCCGCGCTCAAATAGGTCTCGCGGTCGATCATGTCGCCGCCGAAGCTCTGCAGGAAGGGCGAGAAGGCATAGGGATACCATTCGCCGGTCCAAGCCATACCTAGGTCGAGGGCATATTCAAATTCGCCGGTGGCTTGTAGTTGCTCCAGGATGGCATCGAATTCTTCGCCAGTCCAGGGATCATCCAGGGTGGGGATACGAATATCATTGGCTTCCAAGACCGACTGACGCGCATAGATAGAGACAGCGGCATCCCAGAGACCAACGGAATAAACTTCGCCATTCCATTCCCCAATAGCGCCCGGCAGGAAGTCATCCAGCGCGCCTTCCGACAAGTTGAGCGGGACCATGTAACCAGACCAAGCCCAGCCCGGCATGACGGGACCATCAACATCGATGATATCCGGCAAGTCGCCAGCCAAGGCAGCCGCCACGATGGAGGAGTTGTAAGATTCTTGCGGGAATTCTTCCAAAGCAACCACATACTCCGACTGCGAGGCGTTGAAGTCATCGATGATCCCGACAATCAGTTCACGTTCGACATAGTTGCCAGCGCCGTGATACCACAGGCTGAGCTCCGTTTGCGCGGCTGTTAAACCGCTGAATGCGACCAACATGGTCACAAGAAGTACAAGAGATAGTGCTTTTTTCATTTTGACCTCGTTTGTTTGACTAAATATACGAACCCTAGCAAGAACTAAGCATGGCTTTCTTCTATCTAAATCAGCGGCGCCTCCTCGTTACTTTGCTTACTTCGCTTGCATCCCCATCTCAACACTGGCGGAATCACCAGATCGACGACAACTCCCAAATATCCAGGCAGCGGACTGCTTCCCGATTCAACACTCGCAACGACCCGCTGTCCGCATCTGTCGGGTAGAAGCGGCTGGTGAGGCGGCTGCGCCCGTTAGCGATCAGCTCCAAGACCGAGCCATCCAGCAACAAGCGCAACTGCAAGCGCTCGCCAGGGTCGAGGGAGTGCGGCATCCCCTGCGGCCGACAGTCGATGGCGGGGTCGTCGACACGATAGCGCCGTTGCACCCGCAAGGTCTGCGTGTTGGCATCATAGAGCACCCGCAAGCCTTCGCCTCCATCGGGCGTCGCCAACACTTCTATGCCACAACAGGATCCCCGCTCGACATCGAACTCCGCTTCGATATCCAGCGCTCGCCCGCCAATCGGCAAGAGATCGTCGCCCAGGTCACTGGCGCTGAAGCGATGATGCGCGCGGCGCAACGCTTCGAATTCGGGCACTGGCGCGCTACAAAGGCGATTGCGCGAATCAAGCCACAAGACCCGCGGAATAGCTTGCAAGCCAGACCAGCCAGCCGCGACTTGCTGCGCGCCGCTTCTGGCTTCGCGGATCCAGGAATAGATCAGCTGCCGCCCGCTTTCGTCTTGGTGGCACAAGGAAGCATAACTGTAGCCAGCATCGTAAACTCCCTCGACCTCCGGTACGAAACGCCCATCTTCCCAAGTCCCGACAAAATAGAGGGTCTGATCGGTCGCCCCTTCCCACTGCGCCGAAACGATCAAGACCCACTTGTCGCCCAGCTGGAAGAAACTAGGGCATTCAAAATTGTACCCATTCCGCCCCCGCTCGCCGACATAAAGCGGATGTAGATAGTGCCAATCCGTCAGATTTTCTGAGCGATATAGCAGCACCGCACCGCCGACGCCAACAATGCGCGCAGCCAAAGCCAGGTACCAGCTGCCCCTATGCCGCCAGACAAATGGATCGCGGAAATCGCGCGTTTGCCCCAGCGTCGCCGGCACTTCGCCGATGACCGGGTTGCCCGGATATTTTTGCCACTGCGACAAGTCCTCATTGCCCAGCGCCAGGCACTGCAGCTGCACAGAATAATCGTCATTGACGCCGGTATAAAGAGCGGCTGGCACACCATCGTTATCGACAATGGAACCGGAGAAAACGCCGCCTTGATCGGGTGAATCGGGGCTGGGCGCCAGGGCGATCGGCAACTCGCGCCAATGGATCAAGTCATCGCTGACGGCATGCCCCCAGTGCATATTGGCGTGATAAGCCCCATCGGGGTTGTACTGGAAAAACAAGTGGTAACGCCCCCGCCATTGAATCACCCCGTTGGGATCATTCATCCAGTTGGCAGCGGGCAAGAAATGATAGAGGGGGCGGTGGATATCGCTTATGTTTGTATCAGATCGAGTGCTAAGCATAGGAGACATTTGTTAATTTGCCGAAGAAACTATATTTGCTATTCTGGTATCGATACCATAAATTACCAATAAATAATCGAATTATGTCAAATCGATATGGTAACGTTACCACTAAAGGAATAGTATAATAGAAGTGTAGCGAAAGCGCAAGAGGCAATTTGTGAAAGCGCTGCTGAAGGGCAAAGGACAGCGATTGATGGAGACCAAAGTCACTATCAAAGAGATAGCGCGTTATGCCGGTGTCGGCACCACCACCGTTTCCCGCGTGCTCAATGACCATCCCTACGTCAGCGAGGAGAAACGGCGGCGCGTGCAAGAAGCGATCAAGGAATTGGATTTTCACCCCTCACAGACGGCGCGGCACCTGCGCGGCAGCCCCTCCGGTCTGTTGGGCTTTTTGACCGATGATGTCGCCACCACGCCATACGCGGTTGATATCATCCGCGGGGCGCAAGATGTCGCCTGGGCGCACAATATGGTGCTGCTGGTGGCGGATTCGGGCGGCAATCGGCGCTTTGCTGAGGCGGCTGTCGATGTCTTTCGCGAGCGCGAGGTGGAAGGCATCCTCTATGCCGCCATGTACCATCGCCCGGTGAGCTTGCCCGCCGGTTTGAACGGCTTGCCCACGGTGCTTGCCAACTGTTTTTTGGAAGATCGCTCGGCGCCCTCGGTGGTGCCGGATGAATACGATGGCGGTTACCACGCGACCAAAGCCGCCATCTGTGCCGGCAATCGGCGCATCGGCTTCATCAATCTGTGGGAAGCGAATCAAGCGGTGACGCCGCCGCTGCCCGCCATTTACGGGCGTTTGCGCGGCTATCGGCAAGCGCTGGCCGATCATGGTCTGGACTATGATGAAGCGCTGGTCCGCTTTTCTGACCAGACCCCGCGAGAGAATTATCGCCATACGCGCGAATTGATGGAGCTATCCCCGCCGCCGACGGCCATCTTCTGTGGCAATGACAAGATCGCCATGAATTGCTACAGCGCCCTGGCGGAGCTGAACCTGCGCGTGCCGGATGATGTGGCGGTGATCGGCTTTGACAATATCATCCATATCGCCGATGGCTTGTTGCCCGGCTTGACCACCATGCAATTGCCGCATTATGAGATGGGCAGGTGGGCGGTGCAGTATCTGATTGACAATCGGGGAAGGGCGTTGGAGCCGCTGCAGCAGGAATTGCCTTGTCCGCTGGTGGCGCGGGGCTCGGTGTAGGGGGTAATCTAGTTATCAGTTCGCCGCTTGACCATCCCCGGTTCACTTATATGGTCTTCTGGCAAAGCTACACGGCTTTGAAAGTAGGCAAAACGGCTACTAAGGTGTTCCAAGTATGGACTTAGCAAATGACAGCGCCTTAGCGTTTCACCATTCAAAATTCTGGCATATACGTCTCTGGTTGGCACAGTGAAGTATCGTTTGAAATCGCTCACCAACTCGCCTACTCCTTGCCCCAACAAATCCTGTTCCTGTTCAACGCTTTCAAAAAAGTGATATCTTTCATCTTTGTTTATCTTCAGCCTAGCCCATTGCCTCGACTTATTCGAGTTTTTTGAACCTTCCTTATCCACAATTTCTTGTGCCAGCTCTTCGGCGCTCCTCAGTTCACAGAACAATATGTTGGGAATTAATCTGTCTATCTTGCTGTTGCTATTTCTTGCTGCGAAATCCCAGTCCAAATCGCAGTCTTGAGAAATGACGAAGGCAAAAGGATGAATCTTGAAACGAATACCTGGAGAAGCGGAAGTCATTGTATTCACATCAACAACGGTCTCTATTACATTCGACAAGAGTTCAGCTTGCCTCAACGCGGAATGAGGATCGGACTTGATGTATTTCATGTTAGGTCTGGCAAACCTTATTCGTCGTCATCAAATATGATCGGGAAATCGGGCCTAACAAACTTACCTATTAGTTTGCCAGCAACGGCTCTCGTCGTTTGGGGCGCAGTAGTGGGCGCAGCATCGACATAGGAATATAAGTCGCGTATATCATCAACAGTACCTAGCAGTTCGTCGAGGCTATCTGTTGGCAATGTAGGCAGATGAAGATTTAGCTCTAAGGTTTTGTCAAGTTTCTCCATTTCAACAAAGTTAATGGCGACAACAGCCAAGAAATAGCGCTTTAGCAACTCCTCAAAACCTGTGTTTGGGTAAAGCAAGTGATTACGCCGATACAAGATTACTAGAAATCGCAGGAGCAACTTCGACAAAGAGTTCGCTAAGCTGGTAATCTCTTGATCAAGTTCTTGAAGTTCACCGGTCTTGCTCAATGTTGTGGTAACAACTTCAGGGCATTTTTGGTACCATTGCGACGTGTAATCTTTCTTGGATACACCAGTAGAAAAGCCGTCGATTAAAGGCATTGTATCTGTCGAGTATTCCGAGAACATTGTGCACCTCCGTCGCAGTCTCAAGTTCAGTGTAAAAGTCATTATCAAGTAAGTACATCTCTTCTGCCGATGAACTATTCTTTTCTGTTCCTAAGCCGTGCTGTACCCTTACGAAATCTCCTTGGTCATTCAGCCGAATTGAGAACACCCCATGGTTTTCTACTACACTAGAAAATGCCTCTTCCTCGGTAAGCGGTCCCAAAACAAAACTAGAAAGCAGCTCGTGCCAAGCTGCAGATTCCAAGCCTAAACTGCCCCGATCAATGATGTTTCGATAGCGTAGCCCAATCCTAGTAAAAAAAGCGGGGGAATATACTTCAACAAAAGCTGTTAGCGCTAATTCCATGTATTTACGAAACTCTTCCCAGTGACGATATCTTTTTGTTTCGAGAGCTATGAAATCCTTAGTGAGGCTAATTATGCTATTCTCGTCTTTTGTCATTAACTGAAATCTTCGGTTTCCAAAGCTGGTGAGAGAGTCTACCAACTCTTTCGGAACAAAATGTGCAATACTCTCTGGTAGCGTCAAATCACTTTCATCATTCACTTCCTCAAATAATGGAAATTCGTGCCGAAGCATTTCCTGAAATTCTACCGGCATACCTTCGCCAATTCGCAAGATTACTGGGAATCTTAGCTGGCAAATCACATTTTTGAGCGGATTATTCTCGTAGATAACCCTCTCGGTTTCCGGAAATAGCATGATAGCAGGATCTTTCTGTGCTTTTATTGTCAAGTCAAACGTACTTGGTATCCGTTAGAACTACGTTGGCGAGCACTTTTTGGACTATAGGTTTGGCAAATTATACAAGAAATGTGGGTTAAAGCCACATTTTGCTCACTACTCCCCCTCGATGATCTCCCGCGCCAAGCCCAGCAACTCCTCCCGCCGCGCTGTCTCCACATCCCGACTTTGGAAATAGCGCTCCAGCAATTCCAGCGGCTGTAAACCCTCCGGGCTGAGGCCCAGGCGCGTCCGCACTGGGCGATCGACCTGCTTGCGAATGCCCGCAATATGAAAGACACCCGCCCGCCTCAACTCGGCGATAATCAGCGCATCCTGCAGCAGCGCCTCGTTCTCGGGCGTCAAGCGTACCTCCAGGCGCAGGACCGTACCCTCCAGCTGGTGGCGCTTCATCGCCGCCAAGACCTCGCCAGTGGGGTTCTCAGCCTCGCGGCAATCCACACGCAGCGTCAGCATCGGCCGGGCGCCAGCTTTGACAAAACGCCAGTCCGTCCGCTGGCGTGCCAACTCCACCCAGCAGAAGCCTTTGACATCTTTTTCCTCGCCGAAGTCGATGCGTTCCAGGCTGCCGCAATAGACCACCGGCGGCGCGTCATCCTGTCCCCGCGTCAGGTTTTGATGCTGGTGAATATGCCCCAGCGCCACATAATCCCAGCGCGGATCCGCCAATACATCCAAGTCCACCACCACATCCCGTCCCAGCATGACGCTACGTTCGCTACCCCAAACCGCGCCACTGACACTGAAATGCCCGGTCAAGAGGCGTGCCGTATCCCCATCCGCCAGCGCATCAGCCTGCTCCGCCAGTTCTCCCAATTGCCGCTGCAAGACCTGTTTCAGCTGCTCGTCCTGCTCGGCGATGGTCAGACCGCGAGTCGCCACATTTGCCAGCAAGCGCGAACGAACGGGGTAGGGCGCCGCTCCTACGACCACATCGCCCCGCCTGGTCGAGAAGCGACGGACCGCATAATCCTGCGCCACCCAGACAGCCGGCACATCGAGCGTGCGATAAATCTCAATGGCGGAGGCTTTGGCGGCGTTCATCGGCAAGTCATGATTGCCGACCAGCAAGACCGTCGGCGCCAACTGCGACAGCGCCACTATGCGCCGGGCGAATTCCCGCTGATAGGTTGGGTTGGGGCTGCGGCTGCGGAAGGCATCCCCAGCGAAGACCACCAGATCCACCTCGCCATCGCGGGCGAAGGCGATCATATCATCCATCCGCTCCAGAAAATCGAGCACGCGGCTGCTTAAGCCGGTATCGGGATCGGTCTTGCCATAATTTTCCATGCCGATATGGACATCGGCAAAATGCAAGACGCGGATTGGCTGCTTCATCTTGATGCTTTTCGATCGCTAAACTCTAAAGCACACCATCAATCACCAGCGCGATGGTCTTCATCGCCCGTGCCAACCGGCTCATTGGTGGTGGTGACGCTGGTCCACTGCGGATAATCGCCGCGCAGATGGCCAAAGATCGGCTTTTCATTGCGCAGGATATCAACAAAAGCTTGAAGATCGCTGATTGGCATGAAGATAGCGCCGCGCTTGTTGCCGATATCCACTTGCGGCTCCGGCAATGGGCTATCTAGCGACAGAAAATAGACATCGAGGCGGTAGTTGTCCTCTTCGTCGGTGCCGATGCCGGTACAGCGCACCAAACCGCGGATGCGCGCCGTGACAGCGCCAAATTCCCGCTCTTCCAACTGGCGCCAGATGACCATATATTTTTTGATCTCAAAGACTGCGATACGCTGGTTCGACATCGCTCCCCTTCCTCATAGATCAGCAGCGCGAATAGCATTCATTATAGCGGCAGGGTCGCCTTAAGGGAAACTGGAGGAAAAGCGAATTGCCGGCGCCGCTCAAACAGAAAGCGCGTACCAGACAAAGGCGCAGGCGCATACCAAGAACATAAAGCGGACATAGTAGAGTTGCATCAGCAATTGTCCCTTCTCTTGATCAGCTACTTTCTATAGTACAAGCCCGCGCGGGATTTACCTGTATGCCACACCAACGCCAAACCTGCGCTTGCCATACAGCAGCAGCCAGCAACAGCTAGCGTCATTCCCAGGTGCATCTTGTCAGCGGCATGATGGCAATTTAGAATCGCTCCGATGATGACTCTGCTGGCAATAGTCTATGCTCTCTGCGCTCTCTCGCTCGGTTTGTACACCTGCGGGCAGGCGCTGCTGCTCTGGCGTTATTGGCGGGTTCGCCGCGCCGATGCCGCGCCACTGCCGCTGCTGGAGTATCGACGCATCACCGTGCAGCTGCCGCTATACAACGAATGCAATGTGGCGGAACGGCTGATCGATGCGGTGGCGGCTTTTGATTACCCGCGCGATAAATTTCTGATTCAAGTCCTGGATGATTCCAATGATCGTACTGTGAGCCTGGTCGCGCGCAAGCTGGCAGCCTTGCAAGCTCGCGGTTTCCAGGTGCAACATATCCGCCGCGAACAACGGACTGGCTATAAAGCTGGCGCCTTGGCGGAGGGTTTGAAGCGGGCTCAGGGGGATTACATCGCTATCTTCGATGCTGATTTCTTGCCCGCGCCGGATTTCCTGCGGCGGACGCTGCCCCATCTGCTGGCTGATCCCGGGTTGGGCATCGTGCAGAGCCGCTGGAGCCACCTCAACGCGGCTGAGAATAGCCTCACCAGCGCGCAGAAACTCTCCATCGATACCCATTTTGTGGTCGAGCAGACGGCGCGCAATCGCAGCGGCTGGCTGATTCCTTTTAATGGCACGGGAGGGCTCTGGCGGCGCAGCTGTATCGAAGCGGCTGGCGGCTGGTCGGCTGATACCCTGACCGAAGACCTCGACCTCAGCTATCGCGCGCAGATGGCGGGCTGGCGCTCGCTCTTTCTGCCGCAGGTGGAGGTGCCGGGCGAGATCCCGCCACAGTTGGCGGCTTACAAACAGCAGCAAGCGCGATGGGCGATGGGCAATACCCAATGCCTGCTCAAGCTGGCGCGTCCCTTATTAAAGGCGCGCTTGACCCTCTCGCAAAAGATCATGGCGATTCAGCACCTCTGCCAATATCTGCCGCAGCCCTTGATGCTGCTGATGCTGCTGCTGACGCCGCCCTTGCTGTTGACGGAGGGATTGCTCGGCTTGCCGCTGGCGCCATTGGGGTTGCTGGGTTTGGCGCCGCCGTTGATGTACCTCGCCAGCCAGATGCAGCTCTATGACAACTGGCTGAGCGGTTTGGGAGCCTTCCCCGCTTTGCTCTTCATCGGCACCGGCATCTCGCTCAGCAACAGCCTGGCAGTGCTGGCCGCGCTGTTGGGCATCAAGACCGGCTTCCGCCGCACCCCCAAGTTTGAGCGGGGCTGGCAACGCAGCGGCTATGCCTTGTCGCCCGATCGGCTGGTCTGGCTGGAGATCGCCTTCCTGCTTTATGCCACCTGGGCGGCTTGGCTGGCTTGGCAACTGCAGCGCGAGCTCTGCTTCTACCTGCTGATTTATGCCCTGTCATTCGCGGCGGTGCTGGGTTGGAGCCTGCGCGAGCAGTGGGTCTTGCGCAAGAGCCAGAGCCGCTTCAAGCGTCGGAGTCCATCGGCGGCGGCGAATTAGCCGTAGGACCCCTCTGAATTTCAAACCCCTTCTCAATCTCGCCGGTTAAATTTAACCCCCTCTAAATCTCCCCCATTGCATCTGAGGAGACTTTTTCCGCTGATGTTGAGCTTCGTAGACCAGGACCAGCGCAAAAGAATTGCTACAATTGCATTATTATGCCAACGGAATCGATCGAACACTACCTCAGCTTGATCGCGCGGCAGTTGCCCGGCTTCCGCTGGACGGAAGCGCGGCATCTGGCGGATACGGGGCAATTCAATGTCGTGCTCTGCCTGGATGAGGCTTGGATTTTTCGCTTTCCCCGCAGTGAGCATGTCGCCGCCGAGCTAGCCCGCGAGCTCGAGATCCTGCCGCGTTTGCAGGGCAAGCTGCCCATCGCCATCCCCAATCCCCAGTATGCCGCCTACGATCCTGAAAACGGGATGCTGCTATTCATGGCATATGCGCTGCTGCCTGGTGAGCCGCTGTTGCGCCAGAGATTCGCCGCGCTAGCGCAGGACACAGCGATCGTCGATCGCATCGCGGGTGAGCTGGCGGGTTTCTTGTTGAGCTTGCACCGTCTCCCGCCGGCGGATATCGGCTTCTCGCCAGAGCATAAGAGCGCGCGGCAAGCCTGGCGGGAAATCTATGACGAAATGCGGCAAAAGCTCTTCCGGCATATGCGCGCCGAAGCCCGTGAAGCGGTCACCAGTCATTTTGAGCGGGCGCTGCAAGACGAGACCTTATGGTGTTTTACGCCCTGCCCGATCCACGGCGATTTTGGCACCGGCAATATTCTCTATCAAAATGGGCATATCAGCGGCATCCTCGATTGGAGCTTCTGTGAACTGGGCGATCCCGCACAAGATCTCGGCGCCTTGCTCTCCAGTTATGGCGAGCTATTCATCGAAGCGGTCTTCCGCGATTATCCAGCGTTGCGAGAGCATTTGCCGCGGGCGCGTTTTTACCGAGAAAACTATGCCCTGATTCAAGCGCTTTATGCCCTACGCGATGACAACCTAGCCGAATTCGAAGATGGCATCGCCGCCTATCGTTGAGGTCGCCGCCCCAGGGAGCCAAAAGCTGAATTATCGCGAAGCCCGTTGCTCGCAACTGTGCTATAATTTTTTGCACATTCATCCAAAGCGATGACAAACGGGATCGAGATGGCAGAAATCAGCCTGAGCGCCTATCAGGATAAGCTGGAGAACCTGTTACGGGAAAACAGGTTCGATGAAGTCATTGCCCATGCCCGGCACATCCTCAAGTCCCAGCCCAAGAACCTGCGCGCCTACCGGCAATTGGGGGAAGCGCTGGCGGGGGCGGCGCGCTGGGGAGAGGCGGCTGGCATCCTGCGGCGTTTGTTGGGGGCACAACCGGGCGATTTCCGGGCGCATAGCCTGTTGGCGCAAGCCTGCCAACACATCGGCGAGTTTGACCGCGCCATCTGGCATGCCGAACGAGCGCTGGATCAACAGCCCAACGATCCAGAAAACCAGGAGCTGATGCGGCAGCTCTATCGGGATCAGCGCCAAGAAGAGATCGAGCGCCTGCAACTGACGGCCGGCGCCTTGGCACAACAGCATATCCGCAACAACATGCTGCAAGAAGCGCTGGACACGCTAGCGCAGGCATTGGAGCGCAATCCCGAGCGGCTTGACTTGCAGCTTTTGCGGGCGCGGGCGCTCTGGCTCGATGGCAAACGAACGGATGCCGCCGAAGTCGCTGTCGAGGTGCTGGACGCCCTGCCCTATGCCATCGATGCCAACCGCATCATGACTGATCTTTGGCTGGCGGAGGGACGCCCCTCGGATGCCCAGCCCTATCTCAAGCGCATTGAAGAGCTGGATCCCCAACTCGCCCAGCAACTGGCGACCGGTGAGGGGACCTCGGAAGCGCTACTGAGCATGGAGGAGCTGGATTACAGCAGCATCTCGCAACGGGAGCAAGCGATCGTCAATCCCGAATGGCTCAACCGGCTCGGCGGCGATACTGACGAGGGGGGAGCTGACACTGCGGGAGAGAGCCCGGGCGCTGGCTTGGGCGCGCTCTTTGGCATAGAGGAAGGCGCAACCCCCGCTGTTGAAAGTGGCATCGCCGATGACCTGGATGACTTGCTTTCGGATGCGCAGATTGAAGCGCTCTTCAAGGAATTGGTAATCGGGGAAGCGGTCGCCGCCGTCAGCGAAGTAGAGCAAATAGAGCAAGCGGACGAAGCGGGAGAAGTGCTGCAAGCCATGGAGGATCGCGGTTTGCTCAGCGCCGCCTCCGCCGAAGAAGATGACGCTGATATTGACGATGACGACGACCCGCTGCAATTGCCGCCAGAGTTGGCGGAAGATTTCGAAGACCTGGACGATATCGTCAGCGACTTGGACGCGCTGGACGAGGAAGACAGCGCCGAAGATGCCGATTTCAATCAGGAGTTGGATGCGGAATTGGCGAGCCTGCTGGAACAACTGGATTCCAGTGAGGAAGAAAATGACTGGACGGCGGAGATCCAACAGGGCAGCCTCGATAGCGATGCTGACGATGACTCGCTGGAATATCTCGATGGCTTCGAGCGGGAATGGGTTTTGCCGGAGGAAGATGAAGACGCCGAGGGGGCTGGCGCTCCCTGGCTATCGGCTGCCATGCGCGAGGCGATCGACCAGGATGAAGAGGGCAACTTCGACCTCTTCGGCGATGACGAACAGTTTCAATCCTTGCTCAACCGCGCCCCCGATACCGAGCCGCTGCATCTCAGCGATATCGAAGATTGGCTGGAGCAGGAGCAGCTGGAAGATGGACCGGGGTCCGAGGCGGTCGACGAAGATCAGCTAGACATCGACGACGAATGGCTGCATTCCCCGCCGGCGGACTCTTGGCTGGAAGATGAAGAAGCGGCGAGCGCTGGTGATGAGGATGAGGATCCCAACCAGCTCAGTAGCGAACTGATCGATAGTTGGCAAGCCGAGCTGGGCGATGATGATGACGATGACGATGATCCTTATGTCGATTGGCTGCGCGATGACGCCGCAGATATGGGCGACGAGCTCAACAGGTTTGCCGCCCCGGCCGATGCGCCCACAATCCAGGGGAGCCAGGAAAGCGCGGAGGGCGAAGGGAAATCCGCCCAGGAAACGGCGCGAGCTTGGGGCTTGGATGATCCCGGGCAACTGGCGGACTTTATCGATGCGGAGGCGCAACAGAGCGAAGCCGATGGAGCTTCGGATTGGTTGAACGCGATCGTGCCCGGTTTGGACCGGGAAGACGATAAATCCACCGAAGACGAAGATGAATACGCCAGACATATCGCCACGCCGGGCAAGGAATTCGCCTGGGTCAGCGAGATTATCGAAGAAGAAACTGGCGAGATGAAAGCGGTGGATATCGCCCCGGCGGAGACCGAAACCAGCCAGTATTTCCGCTTCAACAAACCGCCGGCTTGGCTGACAATCTTGCAGGCGGAACAGGCTGGTGGCGAAGTGGTCGCGGGGATCACAGCCCACAGCCTCGACGAATTGCAACTGGACGAGCTCACTTTTGACAATTATTTCAATTTTGATACACCAACCGACAAGATGAACGTCATCAACCTGGACGAAGAGACGCAAGAGCTCAATTTCGATGGGCTCGATTGGGACGATTATTTTGACCTGGAATCGCCGACTGAAAAGACCATCGCCATCAGCTTGGACGAGGAACCGGGCGCCATCGAATTTGAGGAACTGGGCGTGGACGATGACGATTTCGACTTCGAATCGGCGACGGACAAATTGCAAGCCATCGCGCTTGATGAGGGCGAAGATCCTTTCAATTTTGACGATATCGGCTTGGGCGAGGCGCCAGGGGACAGCGACACAAACACGCCCACCTGGCTGCAACTGGATGAATCGGGAGATGAGGATCATGATCCCCCAAGCGGAAAATCTTCGGTATAATCCATTCCCGCGCCGGGTCATATTAGCGCCTTATTGACGAAATTCTCTCGCTCCCGTGCTGAGCAGCAAACATGAGTGACTTGCGATTATGGATAAAGAACCTGAACTGCCAAATTTTGATTCCATGTCCCAGGATGAATTGATCGAGTGGCTGGAAGAGCTGAGCAAAGAGCGGCGCCAGGCTGCTTCCCAATTCCTCGAAGATCCTGACGACGAGATCGATGCCGCCGAAGCCGAGATCCTGGATGAGTTGCCCGACGAGGAAGAATGGTCCCAGTGGCTGGATCATGAGGGAGCATCGCCGGGTTTGGGACAGCGAGCCGTTGACGATGCCCCGCCCCCCGCCGATGACGATACACCCAGCGATTTGGTCGCCTTCGAGCAGAGCGATGCCGTCTTGCCCGCCGATGCCATCGACTGGCTGGAAGAAATCACCGCCGATAATAGCCAGGTCAAGCTGCCGGATATCACCGATTACCAGCCGCCGCACTCGCCGCCGCGCAATCTGTCTGATTTGATCGCCGCCGAAGATGTCGAAGACCCGCTGAAATGGCTGGACAATCTGGCGCAGCAACGTGCTGATAGCTCCAGCTCGGTGAAAGTAGAGGCGGAATTTGATGAGGAGCTGAACTTCCCCCAGGACTTCCCCGATGATTTTGATGAAGAGTATGAAGATGATGAAGCGCTGGATGACCTGGAAGATGAAAGCCTGTTTTCACCGCGAGCCGACCAGACCATAAACTTCCTCCAGTCACTGCTGGGCTTGCCGGATCAGGAGATGGAGAAATACAGCACACAATCGATGGCGCCGGTGCCGGAATTTTTGCAGCCATCCGCCGGCAGCTCCATACCAGAAGCTGAGCAGCTGGTGACAGCTGTGGCTGCGGCAGCCATCACTGAAACCAGCGACAGCTTCACCGAAGCCTTCCTGTTGCAGGAGCAACGAGAAGACTTGGAAGCCTGGTATGCCAGCCGGCTGCGCGCGATCGCTGGCGCTGGGGCAAGGCAGAAGCCGGCCACCGAGAGAGCAGCCCGCTCCCAAGCGAAACCGCCGCCGCCCGGTTTGGCCGCCGCCATCAATTCAGCGCGAGCCAAAGTCAGCGCCGACGAGTTGAGCGAGGCATTGCTCGATTATGAGACCTTGTTGCGCACCAGCACCGGCATCGAATGGGTGATCAACGATATGTCTGACTTGATCGCCCAAGACAAATATCGCCGGCAGCCATCGGTGCATCGGGTGCTGGGCGATGCCTTCATGCGGCAGGGCAACCTGGACGCGGCACTGGATACCTATCGCCACGCCCTCTCCCTGCTCTAAACCCATGACCGCTCCCTTCGCCGAGCCCTTATTGCGCTGGTATCAAGCAAACCGCGCGGACCTGCCTTGGCGCCGCGACCCAACGCCGTATCGCGTTTGGTTGGCGGAAGTCATGCTGCAGCAGACACAGGTGGAGGCGGTCATCCCCTATTATCAGCGTTTCCTGCGCGCCTGCCCCACTATCGAGGCGCTAGCAGCCGCCAGCCTGGACGAGGTGCTGAAGCTGTGGGAAGGCTTGGGATATTATAGCCGCGCCCGCAATCTGCATCGCGCTGCCCGGCAAATCCTGGCGGAATATGACGGGGTCATGCCGGCTGAGGTTGAGGAGTTGCTCAAGCTGCCCGGGATTGGTCCTTATACCGCCGGCGCTATCGCCAGCATCGCTTTTGGGCGGGCGGCGCCAGTGCTGGATGGCAACGTGATACGCATATTCACGCGCCTGCTGGATCTGGAAGCGGACATCAGCCAGAGCGCCACCGTCAAAACATTGTGGGGGATCGCCGCCGATTGGCTGCCGAGCCATGCTGTGGGAGATTACAATCAAGCGCTGATGGAGCTGGGGCAGAAGATTTGCCGCCCCAAAAATCCGCTCTGTCCGCAATGTCCCTTGAGGGCGGATTGTCGCGCTTATGCCGCCAGCAATCAGCACGTGCGCCCGGTCCGCTCCCGCCGCGCGCCCCCGCCGCATTATGATGTGACCGCTGGTTTAATTCGCGATGGACAGGGGCGGCTGCTGATCGCCCGGCGCCCTTTGGATGGCTTGCTGGGCGGTTTGTGGGAATTCCCCGGCGGCAAGCGAGAAGCGGGCGAAAGCCTGGAAGAATGCCTCCAGCGCGAACTGCGCGAGGAGCTGGCCATCGAGGTGAAAGTTGACTCGCTCTTCACCGTTGTCGGCCATGCCTTCACCCATTTCAAGATCACGCTACACGCCTTTGAGTGCCGCTATTTGGCTGCCTTGCCGCCGTATAGCGAGCCGCAAGCGATCGAGGTGATCGACTGGGCTTGGGCGACGGAAGCGGAACTGGCGCGCTACAGCTTCGGCAAAGCTGATCGACAAGTCATCGCCGAGCTGGAAAAACGATCTGAGATGCTGTTATAGCGATCCTTAGAGAATCCATAGCTGGGCGGTGATGTAGCTTTGGCGACTAATTGATGCGTCGCATGGACAAGCGCCATCTGGTATAATCGCTATGATGCTCGGCGACTGAGAGACGGGATTATGCTTTCCGAGGAATTGCTGCAACAGGTCAAGGCACTGAGCGAGGATGACAAGTTGGCGCTGTTTCGGATGCTAGCCTACGACCCGGCTGTGGGAGAACATGCTTACGACCCCCTTGGATTGCGCAGCAATTTTGAGGCGGCGCGAGTATTGCAAGACCTGTTGGCGGAAGAGAAAGCCAGCCAGAAGTCAATATGACGCTCGGCGCAGTTAGGTTCGTCGAAGTCAAATCTGTGAGGGCGCCGTCTTGGATTGGCAAGAAATACTCGCTTTATGCTCGATAATTTGAAGAAACTGGCGCGGCTAATCCGCAGTCTATTCGGCGAGAGCGTGACCGAGACCGGCGCTTGGGATCGCCTGCCGCCAGAATTGATGAGCCCGCGAGAGCGCCTGTTGCGGCGCAGCTCTTTGATCATGCTGGCGGGCGCGTTTGCCAATCTGCTGGCTGGCTTGCTCGTGATTGGCATAGCAATACATGCCGCCAACGTGGAAAAGGGGCTCTTCGACAGCTTGCATGGTTTTGCCCTGGGCAATTTCCCCATCAGCGCCGATGCCGCCGCTTTGTTGATCATCGCTGGCATCCTGGTAAATATGGCAATTCTGCTGTTGCTGGCGGTGGTGATCTTGGCGCAGGAGTTGTGGACTGTCTTCAGCGCTTGGCTGTTGACCGCCGTCAACCTGGGCGCATTTTTCGTTTTTGGCTTCAGCCCGGCTATCCTGGCGATCATTCCGCTGCTCGCCGTGGGTTTGCTCACCCTGGGCGACCTGCGGGCTTTTCGCCTCAACCCGGTGATGGTGAAAGAATTGCGCGGGCGCATGCGTGGCGTGCGCGGCTTCGCTATTATCACGATCTTCCTGACTTTGATGAGCTTCTTCACCATCTTGCTCTACTTGCTACAAATTCCGGCTGGCGGTGTGGTCGTCACGGGCGAATTGGGGCGGCAGCTCTTCATTGGCGTGCTCTTCATCGAATTGATGTTGATCATATTTATCGTGCCGGCTTTGACCGCCGGCGCCATCTCCAACGAGCGCGAGCGCAAGACCTACGACCTGTTGCAGACGACGCTGATCAGCAAAGCCACCTTCCTCATCGGCAAGATGCAATCCGCCCTCGGCTATATCGTTCTGCTGCTGCTTTCCGCCATTCCCCTGCAGAGCATCGCTTTTCTTTTTGGCGGCGTCAGCGAACAGGAGATGGCGCTGGCTTTAATGGTGCTGTTGGTATCGGCTATCACCCTGGGCGCTTTTGGCATGTTCTTCTCTTCCATCACCGAACGCACCTTGTCGGCGACCATCCGCTCGTATACTGTCGCGATCGCTATCACCATTGCTCTGCCGGCCGCCGCTGCCATTCTCTTTCAAAACGCCTATGGCAATGTGCTTAACAATATCGCCGCCAATGTCAGCAATAATCCAGCGATCGAAGCGCTTTATATCTATCTCGATATGATCGCGACCAGCTTGAACCCGATCCTCGCCACGCTGCGTTCCCAACAAATGCTGATTGATCATCAGCAACTGGTGATCATGCGGGTCACGCTTTCCAGCAACGGCTTATCGATTCCCATCTTGTCGCCTTGGGTGCTGCTCACTTTGAGTTATCTTTCGGCGACGGCGCTGCTGCTGCTATTCGCCATCCGGCGCATGGAGCGTCAAGGTGGCTGATTGTTGTCGGAGACTTGTGTTGAGCTTGCTGCCAGGGCGCGCAAGATTCTGTTTGCAATATGCCTGATGAGGTAGTAAACTCTATTATTAGTTGCCATATTCAGTAAAAAGGTCAAATCATGAAAAGTTGCGAAAACCTCTTTACCTTAATTTTACGAAATACTCCTACCCTCCCGAATTTTGTCAAACCTTTTGTTAAGCTCGCCCTGATCCTGGCGCTGCTATTGATTTTGCCACTATCGCAGGTCTTGGCTGCTGATATCAATGTGGACGCTGACTGCGAGCTCACAGAAGCCATCCAGAATGCCAATGACGATGCGGCCACTAATAGCGACTGCGAAGCCGGCAGCGGCACCGACACTATCACTATCACCCAAGAAGGCACAACTAACGGCACCATCACGCTGAGCAGCCAACTAACAATCTCTTCCAACATCATCATTGAAGGCGGGGGATTCACCATCTCCGGCAATGATCGAGTTCGAGTTCTCAATGTCAATAGCGGCCGCAACCTGACGCTTAATAACGTGACTATTACCAAGGGCAAAGTGAGAAATGCTCAAGGTGGCGGAATACTCAACAGAGGCACCCTCACCATCAACAACAGCGCTATCACCGGAAATGAAGCTACCGGTCGGGGTATCGACCAGGGTAGTGGTGGCGGGATCCATAATACTGGTACGCTCACCATCAACAACAGTACAATTGCCAATAATACTGCGGAGGGTATTGGTGGTGGTATCCGTTCAAGTGGGGGTGGTGCTACACTCACCCATGTGACTATCGTCAATAACAATGTTACGTCCCAAGGCCTCCGCCTTGGCAAAGGCATTTATAGCAACTCTAGCAACGACCTGAATATTCGCAACAGCATCCTGGCAAACAATGGCAGGGAAGATTGTTCGGTAGGTAGTCTCCTAATCCCACTGGCTGAGAATGTTGGGAACCTGATTGAGTCCGGCAATTGTGACGCGGCGGCGGTGAGCGCTGATCCCAGGTTGAGCAGTCTACTAACTGGCTCGCCGGGTTATTATCCGCTGCTAGCAGGCAGCCCCGCCATTAACGCCGCCAGTAGTGAACACTGCCTCCCGGAAGATCAACGGGGTGAGCCTCGCCTGAGAACCATGTGTGACATCGGCGCTTATGGAGTGCCAGTGCCGGTGGTGGAAGACGGGGAAGACGACGCATGCCTAGGCTGCCCGCCGCCGCAGCAGCCATTTGTTCGCACTATCATAGCGCTGTTGCCGGAGATCGAGGTCAGCGATTTGACCGGGTTCACCGAAGCGCAACGGATTGACGCCGACGGCGTTGGCATTCAGTCGGTGATTGATCGCGGCATTGTCGATGCGGTTGATGTCTGGGGTTTCATGGGTGCCGGCACGCGGGTTTGCTTCCTGGCGAGCGGCAACAGTTTCAGCTTCCTCAATGCGGCGACTTCTCCGCGGACGGTTAGTAGCTTGCCGTTGTACATCATCGAAGGCAAGACCTGCACCTTCATCGATGGACCTGGCTCGGTAGTGCTCCATCCGGGCGCTGGATCGGCATCGAATGGACCAGCGTGGGGCTTGTCGAATTGCATGGTGACGACGACCGATGTGCTCAACTTCCGCGATGGACCCGGCGGCGAAGTGATCGGTGGTGTGGCGTATGATGTGACTTTGACCGCTCTGTCGCGGACGGCGGGTTGGTTCGAGGTGGATTATCACGGCACAACCGGTTGGATCAGCGCTGCGTTTGTGACGCCGAATGGGGATTGTGGTTAGAACTGCTCGATAAATTTTAGCCTCTGTGAGTCTCCTCCATTGCATGGGGGAGACTTTTTTTCGCTTAGATTGAGCTCGCTGTATAGGCGAGCTGCAGAATTCCCTAATCCGCCAGCAAACTCCCCTCTCCAATGAGTTTAGGGAGGGCTGGGGGTGGGGTTAGATAAGGGAGACTTTTTTCGCTTAGATTGAGCTCGCTGGTATAGGTGGCTGCAGAATTCCCAAATCCGCCAGCAGGCTCCCCTCTCCAATGAGTTTTTGAGGAGGGGAGGTGCTAATGGTGACTTGAATTTCTTGCAATAATAAGTGATGTAAAGATTTAGCAGTAACACTTCAAACTTGACAAAGATGCTTTGGGGCAAATTAGAAATTACCAGATTCGCCATTCTTGCGTCTGTGATGCTTATGGCTGGGAATATGGGATATTGGCGGAGGAAGAGGAAATCTTGCGGCATTTGTTGGCGTTGAACTTGGAGCGGGGCTAATTGTCTTTGGGAGATCAAACTGCCCTGCTGGAAATGGCATCTGCCGATTCTTTGTTTGGTGATGTAAAATTATATATGAGGATACCATGCGCAACAGCGATGACAGGAGTGCAAGTATCATGAACCCGCAGAAATATAAATTCGATTTTGCTGTTGACGACGAATACATCACAGTAAAATGGGAACTTTTGCCCGGCAGATCGGATTTAGTTCCTTATCCAGAACTACAAATACGCTTCCAACATAGCGACATATCTAAGGATACGGTCCAGGCGATGCTGCAGGACATGTTTGTTCCCGAGTCGCTTTGCAAAGTCATAATGACCAGAATCAACGCCTACGCGAAGTAGCAATGCAGAGTTATATCATCAAGAAAAACTTCGAAGACCAATGGGCAAGAGGTCAGGAAGTTTCAGAGAGATTACAGTGTGCTACACAATCGGTTACGAGTATTTCTTACCTGCCCGTCCATGGGGACTCGGTTTTAGGTCAACTCGATGATCATGATTTGCTGTGTTATTTCATCTATACCCTAAGTAGTTGGTGGGAAATGCCAGTAATTGACCGAATCAACGCCAATAAAGCGAGCAACAGTTTCGCCATTATCATGGATATAAACCCTGCCCCAGAAACTATGTACTGGCTCAACAATCTTAAAACATCCAAGCCAGAAACTCGATACAAATTAGGGTTGAAAGCTATGTTCCCCAGTATTAAGGATGACGCTGCGAATGCCATGTACAACTTACTCAGAAATGGGTTTGGACATAATTTGTTCGGCAGAGAACCCGGGAAGATTCAATTTGACGATAGCTTTGACTGCCCGCCGAAACTGAGCAAGGATAATGTGTTGCTTGTGCCACCAAGAGAATTGGCACTATCTATGGTGAGTGCTTTTCTCACAAAAATAACTGCATTAATGCTATTCCCCTCCGACAAAATGCCAGCGTTCAAGAAATACATGACAGGTAAAGGCTAAACAGCCGTCTGTGCCGCCGCGGGCAAATCAGAAATTGTTCCCCTGCTACAATGAAGCCAATGCAGATAGCGAGGAGGAACAAGATGATCCAGGAATTCAAAAAGTTCATCATGCGCGGCAATGTCGTTGACTTGGCGGTCGGCATTATCATCGGCAGCGCTTTTAAGGACATCACCAAATCCTTGGTCAACGATGTGATTATGCCGCCTGTGGGTCAGCTGGTTGGCGGGGTTGACTTTTCCGAATGGAAGATCGATCTCGGTTTTTTGGGTTTCGCCAATCCGGAAGCGGCTGCCGAAGCCAGCGCGGCGACTTTGAACATTGGCTTGTTCGTCAATACGGTGATTGATTTTATGATTATTGCGGTGGCTGTCTTCGCGTTGATCAAGGTGGTCAACAAGTTGGATGAAGCTGTCGATGAGATCGGAGACATGTTGGATGGTGATGAGCCGGAACCTGAACCAGAGCCAGAGGCAGAGCCTGAACCGAGCACGGAAGAGAAGTTGGTGGCGGTCTTGGAGAAATTGTCGGCGCAGTTGGACAAGGCATGACAGCCCCGTCATGATGCGCTATAGTGGGGCGTATCCATTCTGTTTTAGCTGTTTTATCAGGAGAAGTTGATTATGTCGGATGACAAGATCAAAGAGGCTTTGCGGATGATGCCTTATGGATTTTATGCCTTCACCAGCAAAAATGGCGCTGATGTCAACGCGATGGTTGTCAATTGGGTGTCGCAGATGTCTTATGCGCCGCGGTTGCTGGCGGTTGGCATCCAGAAGTCCTGTTATTCTCGCGGTGTAGTGGAAGCTGGCGGCGTCTTCGGTTTGAACATTTTCTTGCAGGCGGATTCTGATGCGATCATGGGCGTGACCAGTGGGCGGGCAAAAAAGCCGGAGAAGATGGAGAATGCCGAGTTCTCGGCGGCGCCGGAGACAGGTGTGCCGGTGTTGGCTGGTAGCGCCGCGTTCATCGAATGCAAGGTGACGCAGATTGTCGATATTGGCGGCGATCATGATATTGTGGTGGGCGAAGCGATTAATGCCGAGGTCATCAAAGAAGGTGGTCCGCCGGAGGTGTTGTCGCTGACGGAGCTGGGTTGGAGTTACGCCGGCTAGGGATTGCGGGGCAACTCGCCCGTTCGCAGCACAGTCAACAAGCGCCCGGTCAAGCCCGTTAGGCTGTGTGCCTCCACGACATTTTGCCGCAGTTGGGAGCCGATCGCCGCGCGTTCTGTGGGAGAAAGCTGCAAGAGCCGCAGCAGCCGCTGGCGCAAGCCGGCTACATCGTTCGGTCCATCGGTCAGCAGCAGGTCTTGGTAGTCGCCCAGTAGCAGGGCGAAGGCCGGGTTACAGACCAGCGTCGGTACTGCGCAAGCCATGCTCTCCAGCGCGGCTTTATCGAACAGACCCCGTGGGCTCATATTGACGGCGACGGTGGCGCGGTGATACCAGTCGCGCACTTGTGCCGGGGGCAAATCGCCGGTGAAGAGGCAGCGTTCGCTGATGCCATGTTGCTGGCTGAGGCCTTGCAGTTGCTGTTGGTAGGATTGGGGATAGCCCGCTTGAACTGCGCCGATCAGCGCTAGTTCCGTTTCAATTTCCGTCTCCGCGATTGCTTGTATAGTGGTGCTTTGGTGCTTGATGGCCGCCAGGCGCGCCACTTGCAGGACTAGCGGTCGCCCGTCTGGCCGAGTGGTTGGATTGCTTGCGGGCGTGTAAAAGTCGGTGTCGATGCCATGACCGATGACGCACAGCTTGTCGGTGGGATAGGGAAAGCTGGAGGCGTGGGCGCTGAGGACGGTGCGGGACATCAGCAGCCCCAGCCGCAGTTGGGCGGAGCGCTGGCGATGGGTATACCAGAGGGCGGTGGGGATGCCACGGGCGGTCAGCAGTGGTCCCGCCAGGCCGGCGAAGAGCGGCATCATGTGGGCGAAGCAGGCATCGTATTGGCGCGTCGCCAGCAGGCGCAGCAGGTGGCGGTAGAAGCGGAGAAGTCGGGCCGGTTTGACCAGCCCGAGTTCGCGCCCGGCGGAGAATACGCGCACGTTGTCTGGCAGTTTAGCGTTGCCGTGGTACATGGTCAGCACATCGATATAGTCGCAGTGTGGCGCTAGTTGGCGAATCCAGTTGCAGGCGAAGCCTAGCACGGGGTCTTGTTCGTCGGTCATGAGGTTGAAGAGCAAGAGGCGCATCGGGCACTTGTCGCTGTCGTTTGGCAAGGCTATGAGATAGTCAGCCGTTTATCTCACTGATACACAGGTCATATTGTTTTTGCGGACGATGCTGCGGCGTTCGTTGCTAGCGTGGATAGCCCAAGCCATCGATCGCGGTAGCGGCGGCGAAGTCTTTGGCGGAGAGCTTGTTGCCGGCATCGTGGGTGGTGAAGGATACGCTGACACGCCGCCAGCCGATGCTCAGGTCAGGGTGATGGTTCAAGCCCTCGGCGATCACCCCGATGCTGGAGGCGAATGCCAAGCCCGCCAGATAGTTATCAAATTGGAAGGTTTTCTGAAGCGTGTCGCCATCGCGCTGCCAGCCGTTCAAATTTGCCAAGCCAGCCTGGATTTCCGCTTCGCTCAATGCAGTCGCCATTTGTCTATCCTCCTAGGCACATTTTCATCTAATCTATCACAGGCAGGGGAGTCCTGTGTAGGGAGCGGGGGCAAAGTTGGATACTACGCTTTTCATCCGCGCGGGGGGAAATTATGCTATGATGGCGAGGTTGAAGGAGGGAATTGAAGTTCAGTATGGCGGGTGACAGCTTCTTTATCGTGCTAGAAGGCATGGATGGCGCGGGCAAAACCGGCATTGCTCGAGGGCTGCATGCTACGCTATCGCAGACGCATGCGGGCAAGATCGCCCTCACCTATGAACCGCATGATCCATCGGCGGCCGGTTTGTACGCGCGCAACGCCTTGACCAAGCGCATCAAAGTTAGCCCGTTGTCGCTGGCTTTGGCTTTTGCGTTGAATCGCGCCGATCATCTCGACCATATCATCAAGCCTTTCTTGAGCGCCGGTAGCCAGCCACGCCTCGTCATCTGTGATCGTTATGTGCTGTCTTCGCTGGTGTATCAGTCGGCTGGCGGCTTGAGTATGGACGATATTTACGGCTTGAATCATTGGGCGTTGTCGCCGGATCTGACCATCTATCTCGATGTCAGCCCGCAGAATTGTTACGCACGCCTGCGCAAGCGTCCGCAGGACCGCGAGTTATTCGAGAGGAACCTGGCGGAACGGGCGGAGAAATATCGAGCGGGGATCGCGCTTTTGCGGGGCAAAGGGGAAAGGGTGATCGAGGTGGATGCCAACCCGCCCTTCCCGGAGGTTTTGTCGAGCGTCTTCCAAGTTTTGCGGGAGGCGGGTCCCGCTTGGTTGCGCATCCAGCAACCGCTGCCCTTGGCTGATGACGAAGCGGATGAGCTAGCAGAGCTTGATCACGCTGATACACTCGCGGAATTGAAGGCGGCGCAGGAACTGACGTCGCAGCAATTGAACCAGCTGTTTCGGTTTTATTTGGAGGCGCATGGATATGAATGGGGCGAGCGCTTGCCTTGGCTGGAGTTGCCGGCTTATGATTTGATTTATCGGCACAGAATTGGGCTGGAAGAGCGCGGTATCGCCCTGATTCTGCCACGACAGGGGCAAAGCGATGGGGCGACCAAGGTGATTCATCGCTTGTTGGATGGGGACAGGAATGCGCTGGGGCAGCATTTTGGCTTCATCATCGCCTTGGACAAGAGCGGGTATGAGCCGATCGAGCGCTTCGAGCGGGATAGCAGTTACGCTGGTAGGCTCTCGGCTGGGCTGCGCTTCGTCAGTCGGCAGAATTTGCTCGATTGGCTGGAGAGCGACGACATTTTCTAAATTTCCTCAAAATTGCTCCAAATTGCCCTTGACAATAGAAAATATGTTCTATATGATAGGGGCATGGCTGGCAGACAAGTTTACGAAACTTTGACCAAACTTTCCCAAATGGGCGATGTGACGCTGCATGAACCGGCTGGGGACAGCCCGCAGGCGGAACGGGTTCGACGCAGCCGCAAGCAAGAGTTCAACCTCAACGATTGCATCGCTCACCTCAGCACTCCGCGCGGACCTAAAGCCGTGATGAAATCGATGATGACCACCGCTTGCGAGCGCAATTGTAACTATTGTGTCTTTCGTGCTGGGCGGGCTAAGACCAAGCGGGTGACTTTCTCCCCCGATGAGATGGCATCGGCTTTCCAGGCTTTGGAGAGCAGCGGCAAGGTGGATGGTCTGTTTCTATCTTCGGGGATCATCAAAGGCTCGGTGGCAACGCAGGACAAGATCATCGATACCGCTGATATCGTCCGCAACCGACAGGGTTACAAGGGTTATATTCACCTGAAGATCATGCCGGGCATCGAGTATGACCAGCTGTATCGCTCGATGCAATTGGCGGATCGTGTCTCGGTCAACCTGGAAGCGCCGACCAGCGAGCGCCTGGCAGCGCTGGCGCCCAAGAAGGTCTTCGTGGAGGAGTTGCTGCGCATGTTGCAATGGGCGGAGCAGCTGCGGCGGGACAATCCAAATCAGAAATTGGCGAGCAGCGTGACCCAGTTTGTGGTGGGCGCGGTGGGAGATACCGACCTGGAGCTGTTGTCGATGAGCGACAAGCTATACAGCCAGGCGAAGTTGGCGCGGGTCTATTATTCGGCTTTTGGTCCGGTGCCGGGCACGCCGTTTGAGAATTTGCCGGCGATTGAAGCGATCAGAGAGTTTCGCCTTTATCAATCCAGTTTTTTATTGCGGGATTATCGCTGGGATGTGGAGGAGTTGCCTTTCTTGCGGGATGGCAACCTGCGCACCGATGTCGATCCGAAGCAGGCTTGGGCGGATGAGCATCTGTTGCAGCAGCCGGTTGAGATCATGAGCGCGGAACGGGAGCAGCTTTTGCGGGTGCCGGGTATTGGGCCGGTGGGCGCTAATGCGATCATTCGCTCGCGGCGGCGGGGGAAGCTGACTGAGTTGGTTCATCTGAAGCAGATTGGCATTCGCAAGCCGCAGCGGGTGGCGAATTATGTCTTGCTGGATGGTAAGCAGCCGGTGCGGCAGCTGAAGTTGTTTTGAGTTGGTTGAGCCGCTGGAGGACAATCGCATCAAAATGAATGGGCGACAATAATAGACTCCCTTTCCCTAGTTTATTGCTGAGGAGGGGATGGGGAATAGGGTTTAGAGTGGGGCTAAGTGCCGGAGCTGAGCTTGAATAGGTGTCCGAGAATAAGAATGTAATATTGACTTATAAAAACTTTATTGAGAAAAATGTTATTCTCTTATACATGGTATCCTAGGATTGGTTCTGCATTCTTCGTTTGGATCTCTAGTTCCACTTTCGCCTATACATCCAAATTCACACGGATCAACACCATCCCCTGGCGCGGGGCTCTCTGTTCCTGGCTGATTACTACTGCTTTCCCCGCCGGCATTGACAGCGCTGCTACTGCCCGCTGGGCAAAGGTCGGTCCCGCTACCGATCACTTCATAGGACAGCAGCTCACCATCATCGGGTCCATGATAACGCCCATCTCCATTCAAATCCTGATACAAAGTGCGAATCAGCTCGCCGCCTTGGCAATACTCGTTCCTCAAGAGTGGCGCGTCGCCTGCTGCGGGACTTATCCTCTCTTCGGGGCGAGGCAGAGGCATCTGATAGAGATTGGCGCCGGCGGGATGCACGATTAAGAGTTCGTCCATTCCCATAGAGCGTGGCGCGATCGCCAGGACTTTTTCACCATTCAGGTAGAGGGCAAATTCGCCGCCGTGCTGGCTGGCGTAATCGCCGGGGATGAGGGCGGTCACCAGCAAGTAGTCGCCATCGCGTTCGTGCTCGAATATGCCAGCTTCTCTTTTTGAGCGCATGTCGTAGTCGAGTGGGGTGGTACCGGTATTGGTGGCGGCAGCGGGATTGGTGTCAGCATCAGCATTGGTAGTGGTATTGGTATTAGCCTTGGTTTCAGCATCGGGATTGTTATCAGAATCGGTATTGATAGCGGTAGCGGCGTTGGGATTTGTATCATCATTCGTAGTGGTATTGGTATCCAAACCAGCATTGGAATTGGCATCAGCACTGGTACTGGTATCAGTATCTAAAATTAGTAGTGCCGAATATTCCCTAAGATTTATTTTGAACTGATAGAGCAAGCCACCCCAAGCGGGGAAAGAAGGGAGATCGTCTTCGTCCACGCCAAAACTCGGTAGCGCATCGTAATTGATGGCGATGGCGGTGCGGAAAATGACAGGACCGGTTAAAGTCGAGAGTTCAGTGGCATCGAGTGCAGCATCCGAGTTGCCTGTTTCAAAGACGCCCGCATACTCTTGCTCGTCGTGCGTATAGGGCAGCGCCTCGACAATTTTGGTGGCGGGGTCGGCATGGGTTTTTGGCAGGGGCGCGAAGAAGACTGCCACCAGTAAAAGCAGGGTGATGGTTCTGCCGAAAGTGCCTGCAATAGTGTTTTGGTTCATGAGTGTTAGTTTAATTCTTGGCGGCTTGCTGCGCAAATTTTGCAACCCCCTCTAAATCTCCCCCGACAAGTCAGGGGAGACTTGCGTCGCTTGGATTGGGCTGGCTGGTTTAGACGAGCATCAACGAACTACCAGATCCTCACATAGACTCCCCTCTCTAAATGAATTGGGAAGGGGAGCTAGCTGGCGGGTTTGGGAATTTTGAACTGCCTCCAGTGTAGTTGATACAAGCTTGGTCGGATAAAATAGTGAATTGTGGCAATAATAAGTGATGTAAAGATTTAGCAGTAACACTTGTGACAGGGAGGCAAAGGATAGAAAACTGTGGCTGATGCTGCCTTGACAACAAGCATCGCTCGCGCGCGTTTGTTGAAATCCGCCTTAGCTTTCGTTAAAATCGGTATTGAAACACAAGCACCGGGCGAGACTGTATATTTCAAAACACTTAGGGAGATATTCTGATGAAACGAGCGATAAGACTGCTACTTGTACTCAGCATTTTGGTGGCGCTCGGCGTTGGCGTCAGCGGGCAAGGCAATTATGCCGAGGGCACTGAAATCAGCCTGCTGCAGTGGAGCCATTTCGTGCCCCGTTACGACGAGTGGTTCGATGCTTATGCCGCTGAATGGGGCGAAGCCAATGGCGTTGGCGTGACGGTGGATCATGTCAATTTCACCGAACTCTTTTCCACCCTGGCGGCTGAAATTGACGCCGGCGACGGGCATAGCATTGTCGAGCTTTTGTTCTCGCCCGCGTCTTTCATCGATGGCTTGCACGATTTGCGCGATATCAACGAAGCCGCTGCGGCAGCGCATGGCGAGCGAGCTGCCACATGTCAAGCCGCGTCTTACCTGCCGATTAATGACACCTACTACGCTTATACCCACGGCTATGTGCCAGATCCGGGCGATTATGATATCGAGCTGTGGACTGAGGCGGGTTATCCCGAGGGACCTAGGACTTATGACGATTTGCTGGAAGGCGGGCGCGCCATCTATGAGGCGACTGGCATTCCGGTGGGGATTGGCATGAGCCCGGAGCTGGACAGCCGCATGGCGAACCGCGCCGCGATTTGGAGCTTCGGCGGTAGCGTGCAGGACGAGAATGAAAATGTCGTGCTGAACAGTGATGAGACCATCGCCGCCGTCAAGTATCTGGCGCAGCTGCAAAATGAAGCGATGACCGATGAGGTTTTCGGTTGGACTGCCGCCAGCAACAATCAAGCCCTGATCGCCGGCGAGGTCAGTTATATTCTCAATTCCAATTCGGCTTATCGCAGCTTGCAGAAGATTGACGAGGGGGCGGCCGCCAATATCGGCTTCAGCAGCGCGCTGGCGGGACCGGCCGGGGCTTATGCCTCTTCGCATGTTTGGCAGATTTATGTGATTCCCAAGTATGTTGAGGGCGATGAGCTGGCGGCTGCTAAGCAATTCATCCTCGACCACACCGAGAATTACAGCGATGCCGTTTATTATAGCGAGCTGTACAATTTCCCCTGCTACTCCAGCACCGTGCCGGAGCTGGATGGCTGGTTGGAGGAAGATCCTTGGGGGTCTGAGCCGCCTAACAAGTTTGAGGTCTTGAAGACGGTCAACGACTGGTCAGTCCATCTGGGTTTTCCGGGCGTTACCAATCCCGCTATCAGCCAGGTCTTCGCAGAGAGCATCATTCCCAACATGGTGGCGAAGGTGGCGCTGGGCGAGTTGAGCGCGGAAGAGGCTGTGGCGCAGGCGCATGAACGGGTTGAGGAGATCTTCAGCGAGTGGCGCGCCAGGGGTTTGGTCGGCGGTGGCGAATAAGCGCTTCGCTTAATAAGGCGGGGCAGCCAGGCGCTGTCCCTTTCGCCACAGGAGTAAATCCGCAGGGGCGGTTGCTGTGTGGGGACCGATCATTAGTTTAGCATCGCGAGCGCAAACCGATGAGCGTACTGCGAATCAGCGGGTTGAAGAAATACTTTGATGAGGTGCGCGCGGTCGATGGCGTAGACCTGGAGATTGACCAGGGCGAGTTCCTGGTCATCTTGGGTCCTTCTGGTTGTGGCAAGACGACTTTGATGCGCATGATCGCTGGCTTGGAAACACCGAGCAGCGGGCGGATTTCCATCGGGGGCGAAGATGTCACCGAGTTGCCGCCGCGAAAACGGGGCGTCTCCATGGTCTTCCAGAGTTACGCGCTCTACCCGCATATGAATGTCTTCAACAATATCGCCTTCCCTTTGCGAGCGCAGCGCCGCCAGAAAAAGCTCGATAGGCGCAGCATTCGCGAAAAGGTGGAGCAGACGGCGCGCTTGTTAGAGATTAATATGTTGCTTGATCGGCGGCCTCGCCAGCTTTCCGGCGGGCAGCGACAGCGGGTGGCCATCGCCCGCGCCATGGTCACGCAGCCGGCGGTGATCTTGCTGGATGAGCCGCTATCGAACCTGGATGCCAAATTGCGCGCCAACGCCCGCGATGAGCTGAAGGATTTCCAGCGCTCATCGAATATCACCGCTGTCTTCGTCACCCATGATCAGATCGAGGCGATGGGTTTGGGCGATCGTATTGTGGTGATGGCGGAAGGCAGGATCCAGCAAATTGGCAGCCCGCAGAATATTTATGATGACCCGGCCAACGAATTTGTCGCCACTTTTCTCGGGTCGCCCAGCATGAACCTGCTCAGTGTTGAGGGCTTCAAATTCGGCTTCCGCCCGGAGCATTTCTTGCCGAGGACAGAGAGGGATAGCCCGGAGAACGCGCGCGTTTTCCAATATCATGTCAAGCGGGTGGAATATCTGGGGTCGGATCGGCTGGTGTATGGCTATGTGCATGGGCATGATAATGAGTTGACCCTGTCGAAGGTGCCGTCCAACATACGGGTCTCGCTGGATATCGAAGAAGATTATGAATTTGCCGTGCCGCAGAGCGAGATCAAATTCTTCGACAAGGGGACGGGCAGGCGGATCGAAGAGCAAGATCTGCAAGGGATTGGCTGATGGCTGGGGTGGCTGGTCGCTTCCATCCATTTGATAATCGGCGCTTGGTTGGCGTGTTGTTTTTGGCGCCGTCGCTGCTCTATATTTTGCTTTTGGTTGGTTTTCCCTTTGTATTGGCGGTCGCCTTTGGTTTTTCCGATGTGACTGTGGGCAATACCGCGCTCAATTTCGTCGGTTTGCGGAATTTCGAGGCGGTTTGGGAGAATGATATTTTTCGTCAGGTCTTCGAGACGACTATCCGCTTCACGCTGATCTCACAAGTTTTCATTTTGTTGTTCGCCAATGTCCTGGCGATCATCTTCACGCAGAATTTCACGGGCAAGTGGTTCGCGCGCTTCATTTTCATTTTGCCTTGGGCGACGCCGGTTTCGTTGGCGATGATTGGCTGGCTGTGGATGTTGGATACCAAATACAGCCCGATTGATTATCTGCTATTGCAGACGGGTTTTCTCGGTCCTGATGGCATTTTGAGCAGCGATCGCAATCTGTTTTGGTTGGCATCGCCGGAGTTGGCGCAGATCAGCGTCATCTTCGTGCAGGTTTGGCGGATGACACCGCTGGCGACGGTGATTCTGATGGCGGGTTTGTCTTCCATCCCGACTGACATTCTCGATCAGGCGGCGGTCGATGGTTCGCGGTTTATGCGCACGCTCTTGCAGATCAAGCTGCCGCTGATTTTGCCGATCATGGTCATCGCCTTGCTCTTCAGCATGATCACCATGTTCGGCGATATGACCGTTGTCTATGTCTTGACGCGGGGCGGACCGGTCGATTATACGCGGGTCTTGGGTTTATATTCGTTCCAAGTTGGCATTGAAGGCGGCAACTTGGCGCAGGGGGCGGCGATTTCGCTTTTCGCTTTTCCGTTGTTGCTGGCGATGGCGATCTTCATGTTGCGCAGCGCGAGCCGGGCGGAGGTACGTTGATGGCGCTGTTGGGCTGGATCTTGCAGAACTTCTGGCTGACGCTGGTTTTGCTGTTGGTTGCGCTGGTCACTGGGCGCATCGCCTGGCGCTTCAGAAAGTATGGCGCCAGCCGCGCCGAGCTCGAATATATTTTGCGGCGCTCGCCCTTTTATCTGGTGGTGCTGGTATTTTGTTTCTTCGCCGCCGCGCCTTTTTTGATCATGTTTCTCCATACTTTCAAGACCGATGGCGATCTTTATCGGCGGCCGCAGCCTTTTGTCTTCCGGCAGGAGCCCACCCTCGAACATCTTGATATGCTATTCAACAACACCGCCTATCTCGATTTTATTCGTAACTCGGTCGTGGTTGGGATTGCGGTTGTCATCATCACGCTGGTTTTGTCGCTGCCGGCTGCATATGCGCTGGCGCGGTTGACCGGGCGCTGGGGAGAGCGGGCTGGCATTTTGATGTTCTTGGTTTATCTGGTGCCGCCCACCCTGCTCTTCATCCCCATGTTCCGCATTGTGGTTTTGCTGGGTTTGAAAGACAGTCCGCTGGCTTTGATCGTCGTTTATCCGTCTTTCACGGTGCCTTTCAGCATGTGGTTGTTGCAGGGTTTTTTCAAGGCGGTGCCGCCGGAGCTGGAAGAAGCCGCCTTGGTGGATGGTTACAATCGGGTTGAGGCATTTTTGCGGGTGGTCTTGCCTTTGTCCTTGCCCGGCATTATCTCCAGCATCGTCTTCACCTTCACTTTGACCTTGCACGAATTCATCTATGGCTTGGTCTTCATCGCCGATACTTCGCAGCGCACCCTGAGCGTCGGGGTGCCGACGGAGCTGATCTTGGGAGATGTCTATTTTTGGCAGCCGTTGCTGGCGGCTTCGTTGATCATCGCGATCCCGGTTGGCTTGGCTTACAATCTCTTCCTTGACAGTTTGGTGCAAGGATTTACCATGGGAGCGGTCAAGGGATAATTCTGCCATTGAAGCTAACGAGGAGTCATTTATGCCAACAATCACTGTAAACCTCAGTCAAGTCAGCGATTCGACCACTACCACGCGAATCCGACGACACCGAATTAATATCGACCGGCCGGAAGCCAAGGGCGGGCAAGATCAAGGCGCCATGGGGGGCGAATTGCTATTGGCGTCGCTGGGTGGTTGTTTTAACAGCAACCTGTTAGCGGCTATCCGCGCTCGCGATCTTGATATCAATGATATTTGCATCGAGGTCAGTGGCGAATTGGCGGAGGGGCCGGCGCGTTTTGCCTCGATCGATATGGTTGTCAAAACCGACTACCAAGACCGCGCCACGCTGGAGAAGCTGGTCAGCATGTCGGAACGGGCTTGCATCGTCGCCAACACACTCAAAGGTTCGGTGCAGTTGACTGTCTCACTGGGTGAATAGCGGTCTGTTGCTCCGCTAATGTGAGCCGCAGCATGCCCATATCGGAATACATCAAGAAGATTCGCGCCAAAATCGGCAAGGATTTGTTATTGCTGCCGGGTGTCACCGCTGTTGTCATCAATGAGCGGGGGGAAATCTTGCTGCAATTGCGCCGGGACACCGAAACCTGGGCGCCACCGAGCGGCGGGGTCGAGCCGGGGGAAACAGCCGCGGAAAGCACCATCCGCGAAGTTTGGGAAGAGGCGGGTATCGAAGCGCTGCCGGAAGCGGTCATCGCCGTGCTTTCGGGGCGGAATTATTGTGTCACTTATCCCAATGGCGATCAATTAGCGACGGTGACCACTGTTTTCCGTTGTAGACCACGGCAAGAAACCGCGCCGCGCATCAACGATGATGAATCGCTAGATATTCGTTATTTCCCGCCTGATTGCCTGCCGGAAAATATGTTGCCGCGTCATAAATGGATCATCGCGCTGGCTTTGGAATACCGGCGGGAAGCCTACTTCGATTTCGAGCCGTGATCGGCGTAGCGCAGGCGAAAATCTTCGCGCGCCAGGTCGCTGTGCCAGTGACCGGTGGCGCATAACATGGCGCCAATACGCCCGATCTCATCCGATGATTTTGCGGCTGCCCCATTGCCGCCGGTCGCCAGGAACAATTTGCCGTCTTCCAGCGCATCGATGTAGGGCTTGCCATGGGCGGTGTTGGTGATCAAGCAAGGCACCGAATGGTAAGAGATGACCTGCAAATCGGGGATCATGCGGTGCAAAACGCTTTTCATGGCAGCGGCGATATCTTCACGCCCATCTCCACGGAACCAAGCGAGAAGCTCCTGGTCGTTTTCCGTCGCATCTAAGAAATGTTCGGGGGCGGGCAATTCTTCGGGTCTTCCGCTCATGCCAAGCTTGATATAGGTCTTGCCATCGGGATAGGGCAGCGGCGGCAGCATATATAAAGAAGCGACCTCCTGGTGGCGAAAGCTGCTGATGACTGATGGCATGTGGCGCAAGCGGGCAACTTCGGACAGGGGGACTTGCGCCAACAAGATCGTATGCGCTTTGGTCTCCAGGGCGAGCTTGCGGCGGAGCAAGGTATTGCTATAGCCACCGGCTGTCAGCAGGGCTTTGCGCGCTTGCAGGCGTCCCCCGGCGCGGGTGTGGATCTCAACTCGATTGTCTTGGCAATTTATTTGCGTCACAATCTCTCGCAGGATGGTCGCGCCATGATCGGCGGCAATTTTGAGCTGTGCCGCAATCAAGGAGCGGGGATTGATATAGCCGGCGGCGCCCCCTTCGTCCCAAGCCACAAAATCATCCGAGAAAGCGAGGAAGGGATAGGCAGCGCGACAGCCGGCAGCATCGAGGCGTTGATGCGGCGGTTGCAATTGGGCGGCACAAGCATCGAGCTCGGCGATGCGCTCTGGCAGATCGGCCGCGCGCAGACAACCGACGCGATGATGAAATTGGATGCCGCTGGACCGCTCGATGAGTGGGTATTGGGCGATCGCTTGACGCGCCAAGTTGCCCCAAAGCGGGCTGGGGTCGAGCACGCGGGTGATGCGCCCTTGGTCGTAATGGCTGGCGAAAACGCCATCATGTGTTTTGCGATCCTGCGGTTCATCGGGACCGATGGCACAGAGGGCGAGCTCTGGGAAGCGCTGGCTCAGATGGCGTAGGGCAGCGCTGCCGATCAAACCTTTGCCGATCACGGCAATATCATATAAGACCATGTTGACACCCGTCAGGCTAGCGCTTGTTTTTTTGCGCCATAGCTTACAATAGCATTCTCTCGCAGGCATGGATTCGATCAAGGCAAAACCAAGTCAGTATTGTAACACTTGCTTGTGGCATTGGCGCGAGAGACCATTGCTTCAAGGGCGATTTCAAAGCATGATGATGTTGAGTCCAGACAATATATTCACGAGGCAGACCATGAGCAAGCAAAGTGACCAGGTGCCGGCAGACAAGTTGGCGCTCTACAAACAGCTTATTGAGGCACACCCGGAGATCGAGTTGAAAGGCGGTTTGAAGCTGCCTTATACATCGTATCAAGGCAATATGTTCAGCCAGTTGAGCAAGGCTGGCAAGGTGGGCTTGCGGATGGGAAAGGCGGAGCGGGAGGCTTTCATCGCACAGTATGACAGCAAATTGTTCGAGACTTATGGCACGATCATGAAAGAATATGTCGAAGTGCCGGACCAGCTGCTGGAAGATACGGCGCAACTGCTGCCCCATCTTGAAGAGAGCTATGCTTATGCTAAGACGCTGAAAGCCAAGCCGGGCAAGAAAGAGAAGTAGGCAACTTGGTTGAGAAAACTGAAGATAGGATGAGGGATGCCGATGTCAGCCGCAGAGTTTGAGATGCAGGACCAGCGATTGAGGGAGGTCTTCGCGGTTGGGACTGAAATCGAGACGATAGCGGATGGCTTCAAATTCCTCGAAGGACCGGTGTGGCATCCTTACGAGAAGCACCTGCGTTTCAGCGACATCTTGGGCAATTCGACCCTGCAATGGTCGGAGGCAGCGGGCTTGAGCAGCTACCGGCGCAACAGCCAGATGGCGAATGGGAATACTTACGATCGCGAGGGGCGCTTGCTCAGCTGCCACCATGCCAGTAGCTGCGTCACGCGTACCGATGCCGAGGGTGAGATGGAGGTGCTGGCAGCGCATTATCGTGGGGCGGAACTCAACAGCCCCAACGATATCGTAGTCAAGAGCGATGGTAGCGTTTATTTCACCGATCCACCTTATGGGCGGGAAGCCAAAGTGGGCATCCCTCGCCGCCCCCAGCTGGAGTTCAACGGCGTCTATCGTTGGCATCCCGCTGATGGCTCGCTGACGCTGCTGACCAGGGCGCTCAACCGACCGAATGGCTTGTGCTTCTCCGCCGATGAGAGTTTGCTCTATATCAACGACAGTCCTGAATACAAGATTTATGTCTTTGAGGTGGCGGCTGATGGCGCGATTGGGAATGGCAGGCTCTTTGCCGAGACGCGGGGAGATGGCGCTGGCGTTCCGGATGGCATGAAAATCGATAGTTTGGGGAATCTCTATTGCTGTGCGCAGGGTGGCTTGCATGTCTTTCGCGCTGATGGTAGCTTGCTGGGGCGTTTGCGCACACCGATGCAGATCACGAATTTCACCTGGGGCGATGGGGATCTGTGCAGTTTGTATCTGACTGGTATCACGACTTTATATCGCGTGCGGGCGCGCATCCCCGGCATTCCGTTATTTTGAGCCTACCTCTGAATGCCAAGAAAACCTGATATTCTGCTGATCATCCTCGATACTACCCGCCGCGATCATATGTCGCTGTATGGCTATGGGCGCCGATCGACACCGCAGCTGGATGATTTCGCTGGGGGGATGAGCAGCTTCGACCGCGCCATTTCGCCAGCGCAATGGACGGTGCCGGCGCATGCCTCGCTCTTCACCGGTACTTATGCGAGCGAGCATGGATTGACGCAGGCTGAGGGCGCGCTCAGCCACCGACAGGCGACCTTGGCGGAAATCTTGCAAGTGGAGGGTTATCACACGGTTGGTTTTTCCAACAATCCGCTGGTTGGCGTGTTGGACAATGGCTTGACCCGCGGCTTCGAGAATTTTTACAATTATGCCGCCGCCGCGCCGAATCGACCGGGAGATAGGGCGCGTGGTCCCCTTCGTTCGGCTCTGGCAGCTTATTTTCGCCGTCAAGCTCGCCGTGGTACCAATCTGTTCGCGCGGCATCATGCGCTTTTTCGGGCATCGCTTCATCCGCTGGCCTTTCCGCTGATGGCGCGGCTGATCAATTACAAGGGGGATACGCGGCGCTCGCTGGCTGATTTGTTGGATTATTGGCGGGCGCGCAAAGCTGGCAGCAGCCAGCCATTGTTCGCTTTCATCAATCTGATGGGGGCGCACACGCCCTACCGCCCTACCCTAGAGGCATTGCGGCAGGTCGCGCCAGAGTTCTGCCAGGATCAACGCGCTTTCCAATACATCAACAGCTTGAATGGGGATCCCGCGGCTTGGACCTGCCCGGCCGAGCTGCCGCTGGAAGATTGGCAGTACGAGGCGATCGAGGCTTTTTACGCCGCCGAAATCGCGCAGCAGGATCGAGAGCTGGGGGCGGTATTACGGGCTTTGGAGAGCGGTGGGCAGCTGGACAATACATTGTTGATCATCGTTGCGGATCATGGCGAGGGGCATGGCGACCATGGCTTCTTCGGGCATGGTTTTTCCTGTTATCAAGAATTGATTCAGGTGCCGTTGCTGATCCGTTTTCCCCAGCAGTTTCCCGCGGGGCGCATCAGGCAGAATGTCAGCACGCGGCGTCTGTTTCACACGATATTGAACGGGACCGCTGTTAGCGCGCCCGATTTAGCGGAGGAGGCAGCGCGGTTGTCACTGGCGCAATCGCTAAACGGGGATAGTGACCCGGAAGAGGGGTTGGTCTATAGCGAAGCTTTCCCGCCGCAGATCGTTTTGCACTTGCTGCGACGGCGGGCGCCGCGACTGTTGGAAGCAATGCAGCTGGGGGAAACTCGGCGCGCCGTCTATCAGGGAGAATACAAGTTGGCTTTGCTGGGGACAGCGGTGGAGGGCTTGTACAATATCAGCAGGGATCCGGCGGAAAAGGTGAACATCGCCGCGGAGCGGCCGGAGATCGCAGCGAGCATGCAACAGAGCTTGCTTGACTATATCGAGCGGGTGCGGTTACCGGAGCTGCCGCCAGGGAAACTCGACGGGACTGTGGCTGAGAACCTGCGGGGTCTGGGTTATTTCGATTGAGGCGTCGGGGACTGCAAGCCGGCGCGCGGCAACCAGTAGAACATGCGCCCATGGGCGATATCGCAAGTTTCCATGATGCGTTGGTGGGCAGCTTCGTCCTCGGCGTAGGCATCGATATGGATGATGCGTTCCCCACCCAGGGCTCGCCGTGCCAACGCCCGCTCCCGCAGATGCGTTGAGTTGGCGCATTCCTCTAACAATTGCTCCACCAGCGGCTGCAATTCCAGCCGAGCCAAGCCAAAGACGATGCTGAAGCGATATTGATCTTGCGGTAGCAAGCGGCGCAAAGCCTCGGCGGTAGCTGGTGTCAGCTCGCCCCGCCCTTGGTCGCCGGCGAGCATGCTGAGGGCGCGGGCTCGCAGTTTACGCTTGAGAGCCGCATCTTGCGCGATCGCTTCCAGGCGCTCAACGATTTCGCCATATTCCAGATAGTTGGGGCAAGCTTGAATGGCGGCGGCGCAGACTCGACGTTTCTGGTCGGACAAGCCTGCCAGTAAGCCGCGCATCGCCCGCTGCCCGCGCTGGTGCTGCAGGATACGCAGCGCCAGGACACGCCGATTGCGATCGGGATGAGCGACTTGCGCGACAGCATAGGCGACCAGCTCGGCGATTGGTGGATTGCCGATTTGGCGCATCCCTTCAGCCGGTGTCAGCTCGCTGGAGGGGCTATAGGCTTGGCGCAAGGTTTCTAGATCGCTGATGCTTAACACGGCTGGTGACCTCATGAAGTGAAGTGGGCGGGCAGCCTGTTGTATGCTCGGCACATTTCAGAATCTTTAGCAATGATCCCCCGCCGCGATGGTATCGTAGCATAGTGGGTCGGGGTGAATCAAGTTTGGGAGAGGACAATGGCAGCAAAATGAAAAGGCGCGGATGTTGGAACTAAAGACCTACCACAGAGACACGGAGAAAAGTTTTAGGTATTGCACTTCAGCTTGCTTGGATTATGCTTGGCGGCAATTCGCTTCAGGCGGGGGTTAGCGTTATCAATCGACTAGCAGGCGCATAGGCGCGAGACGGGGGAGAAGATCGTGGCACAATTTGGATTGCTATATGTAGGAGAGCCGCAGTTCAGCAGCCCGGAAGAGGCACAGGCGCACCAGAAGGTGTTCTTCGAATGGGTGGGCAGCCTGGGTGATGCGCTGGTCAACCCTGGCATGCCTATGGGACCGCCGACCCGGGTGACTGCTGCGGGCGTGTCTAGTGAAGCGCGGGAAGATCGTTTGACTGGCATCACGATCGTGGAAGCCGAGGATATGGAAGCCGCCATCGAAATCGCCAAGAGCTGCCCCTATGTCGAAGTAGCCGCTCTTGATGTGGTAGAGATCTTCCAGATGAACTAGCGCATTGTATATTGCCTGTCGGGCGGCGCGAGTGACTTGCCCGGCAGGAATTGCTTCGCATCAAAGGGACCCACACTCCTTAGATTCACATTCCGCCATTTCCGCAGCGAAACAGGCAGTTGTTTGCCGCCCGGTGATTTGTGCTGTGCGCTATTGAGCGTTACACTTTCCGCTAATAGCCGTCAACTTTTCGGGCAAGCCATGAGCCTAAAACTGCGCTATATGATGCCATTTGATATTCGCGCTGTAGCGGCGATCGATGCGCTGTGCTTCCAGCCGGCTTGGTCGCGGGATTCTTATGCTTTCGAGATTAACCAGTCGCGCATTAGCCATATGGCTGTATTGGAACGACAAAGGCAAGCAATGCCAGCGCCGGTGGTCGAGGGCGATGGTTGGCTGACGCGGCTGGGCGGGCGCTTGCGGGGGGAATCGCCGGCGGTGAATGGGCGCGGGGCGGTGCTTGGTTATGGTGGTTTGTGGAAGATCGATGATGAAGCGCATATCAGCACAATTGCCACGCACCCCGAGAGTCGCGGGCGCGGTTATGGGGAGGTTTTGCTGGCGGGCATGTTTGGCAAGGCGCTGGAGTTGCGTGCGGAATATATCGTGCTGGAGGTGCGGGTGAGCAATATCGTCGCGCAGCGCTTGTATGATAAGTATGGATTCCGCAAGTATAGGCGCATACGCAATTATTATCGCAAGGATCATGAGGATGCTTACGATATGCGGGTGACGCTGGATCGGTCGATGCGCCTGCGCTATGAGAGGCTTTACGAGGAGTTGAAGCAGCGCTGCGGGTTTCGTGATGAGTATAGTCGGGCGAGGCGGCCGCGGCGGTACTGGGACGGAAGATGATTAAGCCAAAAACGATCACTGGCATCGCTTTTCAATTTGACGATTCGCTTAACCAGCGTCTGCGTGATTTTGATGCTGACATTAGATTTATGTGGGATCGAGGTGAGCTGAATCCAGAGAAGTTGAAGCGAATTTATCAGCAATCCAAGATCGACGAGCTTTATCATTCCAACAGGATTGAGGGCAATTCGCTGAGCTATGGAGAGACGCAGGCGGTTATCGAAGAAGGGGCGGAGATCCCCGCTAAGCCGCGCAAAGATCAACTCGAAGCCAAGAACCTGTCAGGGGCGCTGGATTATGCGCAAGAGATCGCTATCAATAGTGAGAGAGCGGTGATACAGGGCGATGTGCGCGGCATCCACAAAACGCTGCTGGATGGTATCCAGAGCGATGCCGGAAGCTACCGGGACAGCGAGAATAAAATCAAGGGCTCGAGGCATTCCACGCCGGAGGCATTTCTGGTTGAACAGCATATGACCGAATTGAGCGATTACCTCAAGGAAATAACTGACTTGGATACTCCGCAGCCCGATCTTCCGATTTTTGCGGCGGCGGCGGCTCATGCCTGGCTGGTGCAAATTCACCCCTTCAGCGATGGCAATGGGCGGACGGCGCGGGCGCTGATGAATCTGATTTTGATGCGCCGGGGTTACCCGCCTTGCATCATCACTGAAGATGATAGAAGCAGATACATCAATGCCCTGGAAGACACTTGGGAAGGGGACTTGACGCCATTTATTGAGCTGGTGCAGGAAAATGTCAACGAGCAGCGGAAGAGCCAAAAATGGTTGACAGCGTTGACTGCTCGTCTGGAACAACCTGCCAGCAAGCAAGCGCAAGAGCAATACGACACTTGGCATGATGCCATGCAATACCTGAAAAGGCACTTCCAATATGTTGCAGACAACATCAATGCGGAGAAAACGCTGGGGAACCTTCAGTTGAAATTCCGCGATTATGGAGCGCTTGGTTTGGAAAAATATATGAGCTTGAGCGACGGCGGCAGGGCAAAGAAGACCTGGTTCTTTGGTATAGAGTTCATTAGTGGCGAGCAGCGCGCAAGATACGTTTTTTATGTGGGCGCGGCTGATGAGAGATTGAAACGACGGTCGTCCGTCGCGCTGATCATCGCAAAGAACAGCGCCGCCGGCTACGAGAGATTGCAAAAGATCGAAGAGCCAAATACGGTGGATTTGTTTCAGATCGGATTCGACATCAGAAACAACAGATTCGTCGCTTTAACCAAGAGCGCGGTTCGCGAGCGGATTCCCGAGACGTTGACGCGGCAATTCTTCGAGCAAGTCATCGAGCGCGACTTTGGCGACTAGTTATTTTCGCAGCGCCCGCATCCCGTTGAGGGTGACGGCCAGCGACATGCCCATATCGGCGAAGACGGCAACCAGCATGGTCACATTGCCGGTCAACGCCAGCAGCAGGAAGAGGGCTTTCAAACCGAAGGATAGCATGATGTTTTGGCGGATCAAGCGGCGGGCGAAACGAGCGCGCTTGACCGTCGGCGGCAGCTGGTTCAGCCCATCCGCCAGCAGGACGATATCGGCGGTTTCCATGGCTTGGGCGCTGCCGGCCCCGCCCATCGCGATACCCACAGCAGCGCGAGCCAGAGCTGGCGTATCGTTGATGCCATCGCCCACCATCGCCACTTGTCCATGTTGGGCTGCCAGTCGCTCGACGGCATCGACCTTGTCTTGTGGCAGCAGGTCGCCATAAAAGTGATCGACGCCGACTTGCCGCGCGATTGACTCCGCCACACGGCTGTTGTCGCCGCTGAGCATGACTGATTTGATGCCGAGCTTGCCCAGCGAGAAGAGGACTTCGGCGGTCTCTGGGCGGGGGGCGTCTGCCAGGGCGATCAAACCGCGGACGGCGGCGCCATCATGCAGCATAACGGCGCTCTGCCCTTTCGCCTCGACCTCTGTGGCCAGTTGGCACAGCGCTTCGGCATGTTCGAAGGATTGGTCAAAGAAACTGTGGCTGCCGATGGTGATCGGTTTGCCGTTGACTTCGCCACGCATACCGCGCCCGGTCAAGGTTTCGACTTGGGTGGCGCTTGCATAAGCCAGGTTTCGTTCCGCCGCTGATTGCAAGATGGCGCCGGCGAAGGGATGGGTGCTTTGGGCTTCCAGCGAGGCGGCCAGGGCGATCAACTCGTCGCAGGGCGGGCAGTAGTGTGAACCTGGGGCGCAACGATCGGTATAGGTGGCCGCGACCTGGAGTTCACCTTGGGTCAAGGTGCCGGTTTTATCGAAGGCGATGGCTTGGGCGCCCGCCAGGGTTTCCAGCGCTACCCCTCCCTTGATCAATACGCCGCGTCGCGCCGCCGCCGTAATGGCGCTGATGACGGTCACCGGCGTACTGATGACCAGGGCGCAGGGGCAGGCGATCACTAACATGGAAAGGGCGCGATAGAACCAGCCGGTCTCGTTGGATTCGCCCCAGAAACTGCCGCCCAAGAAAAGTGGCGGGAATAGCGCGACCGCGATAGCTGTCAAAGCCACTGTCGGCGTGTAGATATGGGCGAAGCGGTCGATCAGCCGTTGGCTGGGCGCGCGGCGTGATTGGGCTTCTTGCAGCAGGGTGATGATACGGCTGAGCGTATTGTCGGCTGATAGGCGGCTGACGTGCAATTCCAGGGTTGCTTGACCGTTGATGGAACCGGCGAAGACCGCGTCACCGGGGGACTTCTCCACTGGCAAGCTTTCGCCGGTGATATGGGCTTGATCGACGGTGGTATCTCCGGCGACAACTTCGCCATCCATCGGGATGCGCTCGCCGGGCAGTACCCGGATACGATCGCCAATTTGCAGCTGTTCCACTGGCAGCAGCTCGACCTGGTCGCCACTGATTCGCTGTGCCTGGGGCGGTTTGAGGGCGATCAGCGAACGCAGACTGTGGCGGGCTTGATCGGCGGTATAGCCTTCCAGCGCCTCGCCAATGGCGAAGAGGAAGATGACGGTGGCTGCTTCCAGGTATTCGCCCAGGATCAGCGCGCCGACACCCGCGACTGTCATCAGCATATTGATATTGAATTGGCGGTTGATGCGCAGGGCGTTGAGACCGCTGAGAGCGATCGGCTTGATAGCCAGCAGCATGGCCAGCAAGTAGACCATATTCGTCAGATTGGCTGGCAGGAGTTGTAGCAGCTCGATGCTAATAGCGACTAGCAGCAGCAGACCGCCGGCGATTGCCAGCTTGCCTGATGGTTTGCCACGCAGATAATCCCAAAAGCCGCGGATGCCGCGCTTTTCGGTAGCGCTTTCTGGGGTCGGGAGATCGTCGTTATCGTTGATGGTCTTGCCGAGAGCTTCGACCTGGGTTTTCAGCCGGGCGAATTCGACATCGCCGACCAGTTGCAAACTATGGCTGAAGAAATCTACCTGGGCGGAGTGGACGCCATCCAGCTTGCCCAGGGCGCTCTCGACTTCCTGGGCGCAGGCGGGGCAGTCCATGTTGCCAATGGTATAGCGGCGGGTTTGCATGGGATCATCCTGATAAAGATATTGCTGCTCAAAAAATTGTATGCTCGGCGTTAGCGCTTGTCAAGCAGGGAGAGTTGTTTGGGGATATGAGCGCAAACTTTGGATAGTGCTGACGTGGCTAGCGGGTCGCTAAAAGCTGTCGCAGGATTAAAGCGAGCATGATCGCCAAGACGAAAATGGCGTGAAAGTCAGCAATGCCGAGGGCGGCGGTGATGAGGCCGATGCCGAACCAGAGCAGCAGCAAGACCGTCGCCAAAATGATATAGCGCAGGTATTCGATGCGAACCCGGCGCAGATGATGGAAAAGCAAGATCCAGCCAGAGAAGCCGGCCAGCAAGGTGCCGTAAAATGCCAGCAAGAAAGCCAGGGCATGCGCAGTGGAAAATTGCAGGGCTTGAAGCAAGAGCGGTCCATTGACCGTCGCCCAAAATAGCCAGGGTCCTGGGCTGAGCAGATTCATCAGGATGGCTGTCAGTAGGATCTGGCGCGGGTTCTGTTGGTTGTTGGATTCTGGCGTGGTGGATGCCAAAGTTATCAGGTTGCCGCTTTGGTAGTGTTTGAGCGCGCCCCAGGCGATATAGAGCAGCAGGCAGCCGCCGCTGAGCTGGATCAACTTGAGTATCTCCGCGGGCATTTGCCCCAGGAAGAAGGTCATCAACAGGATGATTGGCGCATCAGTGAGCAATGGCGCCAGCAGGATCAAGAGTGCTTTGCGCCAGCCCTGGGTCAAGGTGGTGTTGACCAGATAGGCGATTAGCGGACCGGGTATCACGGTGGCGCTGATACCAAAGCTGAGCGCCGGCGCGATGAATTCTTGCAGCATGATTGTCGTCTTCCCTTACTCTGAACTGTTGCGGGCGATTTTAGTCGAACTCGGTGGGCAGGTCCGGTTGGCGCGAATGCTTGAACCAGCGCTGGATCTGCTCTTTGGTCACCCGGCTTTGGGAGAGCGGCGGCAATTCGTTCTCGGGGAACCAGCCGACGGCGGTGGTTTCCAGACTGGTTTTGGCTTCCCCGCCGGTTAATTCACAGAGAAAGGCGACTTTATAGACCTCGTTCAGCGATGGGGGATGGCGGCGCTTGCGGTCTTCCAGCGCCAGCAGTTTGATCGCTTTTGCCTGGTAGCCGCTCTCTTCGCGGATTTCGCGCTCGACCGCTTGCGAGGGCGCATCGCCAATATCCGCCCAGCCGCCGGGCAGGGACCAGCAGCCATCAATCGCTTCCCGCACTAGGAGTATCTTATCATCGCGAAAGACGGCGCCGCGCACATCGACTTTGGGGGTGATATAACCATCATCGCGCGCCAGGATTAATTTGACGCGCTCGCTATCGGTCTCGGCAGCTTGCGCCAGCATGTCGGCGGCGATGGTGAGCAATTGCTGATAGCGCTTTTCATCGTAATTGTTGCCAGCGAAATGTAAACCGGTTTTTGCCAGGGCTGCGATTTGCTTCGCCCATTCCACTTGATTGCTCATGCCGCCGCTCCACTCGCTTATCTGCCCATTTGTTATTATACACAGCGGATGCGGGTAGTATGATGGTGGTCGCCGAGGACGAGCGCATCAACTTGACCATGCGCCAATGTCAGCACTAAAAACTCAGCACAGAGACGCAGAGAAAAAGCATTGGGACAGAAGGTCCCTTCTACTATCAAAGCTAGGTCAAGGACCGTTCACGCATCGTCGAATGGCGCAGTCCCCAGTAGTCGACGAGAGCTTGTCGCCACTCGCTAGCGGCTTGCCCGTATCGCTGCTGTGGTAAAATGGCTTCAGGGTTGGGCGCGGGAGTTTGGCATTGAGTCCTTACCGCAAAATCAAGCGCAATTATCGCAAGCCGTTCTTCAGCAATCGCCGGCGGGGTTTGTTTGGTTTGCCGCGCTTGCTTTCTTTATTGGCAATTCTGAGCGTGATCTTTGGCTTGCTCGCCCTTGCCTATGCCTTTCGCGGTCAAATCGAGTATAGCTTGCTCGATCTGCAAGGTATGGCGCCGGCGCCGACTTTATTCCCGCATCAGTATGCTCAACAAGGCATTGCCGATTACAACAATGGGCGGGTGGAAGAGGCGCTGGCACAATTCGAGCTCGCTTTGCAACAGCGCCCCGATGATATTGATTATCTCTATGAATATGGCAAGATTTTGATCGAACTGGACAACTATGAAGCGGCGGTCGAGATTGGCGATCGTGGTATGGCGGTGGCTGGGAATGACCCGCGGGGTTATGCCATAAAAGCGCGGGCGCTGATGTGGTCTGACCCGGCTAGCGCCATTCCTTTGGCTATTTCGGGTTTGGAGCTGGATCGGGAGTTTGCGCCTTTGCATGCGGTATTGGCAGTCGCTTATACCAATATTGGGCGTTATGCCGATGGATTGCAGCGGGGCTTACGCGCGATCGAGCTGGATCCGCTCGATTCTTTCGCCCACCGCGCATTTTCCCGCCCCTTGATTTATACCGGGCAAAACCGAGAAGCGATCGAAGAGCTGGAGATGGCGGTGGCTATCAATCCCAATTTGACCGCGCCTTATTTTGAGCTGGCGGCGCAATACAAGCTCGAAGAATATTACGAGATGGCGGTTGGTATCTACAATCGCATTTTGGAGCTGGAGCCGGACAGCGCCAAAGCATATCTGCGCATTTGCCAGACTTATGCCGAAATTGGTGAATTCCGCACCGCCACGCCATTTTGCGAGACAGCGCTGGAAATCGACCCGGCGTATGCGCCAGCTTGGCAGATGTTGGGGCAGATGCGCTACACCCGCCGCAATTATGAGGGGGCGCTGGAGGCTTTGGAGGAATGCGTTCGGCTGGGCTCCACGGCGGTTGAATGCTATTACATGCGCGGTTGGTCTTATTATGTGCTTGACAACTGTGATAAAGCTTGGGAGGTCTTGCAGCAAGCGCTGCAATACACGACGGAAGAGCGTATCATCAGCATCATCAACGATGGGTTGGGGGCGGTGCGAGCCAATTGCCCGGGTTACGAGAATGTGCAATTGCCGACGCCGATACCGCCCACGCCGATACCGCCCACGCCGATCGGAGGCATCTAGGGCATGAAGATCAAGCGCGATTATTCGCAGCCTTTCTTCCGCCAGCCAAAACGTCATCCGATTCGCAATTTGTTGATCGCCAGCATTTTGGGGGTGTTGCTGGGTTTGGCGATCTTGTCGCAGTGGGATTTGGTGGAGCAGACTGTGGACAGCTTGGCGGGCAGCCCCCCTACCCCGACGCCATTGCCCAGCGAATTGGCGACACGGGCGGCAATCTTGACCCAGGCGAGCGACTTCAACGAGGCGGAAAAATTGCTGGCGCGGGCGGTCGCGCAACGTCCGCGGAACAGCGCTTATCTCTATGAGTATGGGCGGGTGCTGATCGAATTGGGGCGTTATGACGAGGCGCAGGAGCTGGGCGAGTCGATCACGGAGATTGATGCGCGTGATGCGCGGGGCTTCGCGCTCAAGGGTGCCGCTTTGACTTGGCAGGGACAAGGCGCTGTCGCCATTCCCATCTTGCTGTCTGGTTTGGAGGTGAATCCGCGTTTGACAGCGCTTTATGCGGCGTTGGCACGGGCTTATGCGGATACCGAGCGCTGGGCGGATGCTTTGGAAACGGGGGAACGCGGCTTGTCGATCAATGCCGATGATGCCGAGTTGATCCGCTCTTACGCTTACGCCCTGCAGGCGGTCGGCTCGTACAACGATGCTATCAATTATTTGCAACGCGCTATTGAACTGCGCCCGAGTTATTTGCCGGCACAATTTGAGCTGGCTGGCTTGTTTTTGTCGCGCGATGAAGACCAGGAAGCCATCGACCTCTACAACCGCATCTTGTCGATCGATCCGCGGCAGGCACGGGCGATGTTACGGCTGTGCCAGGCTTACTTGAAGGTGGGGGAATTTGCGCGCGCGCTTGGCTTTTGTGAAGATTCGGTCGCTGAAGACGGGAGTGACCCGCAAGCGCAGTACCAACTGGGTTTGCTCTATTATAGTGAGCTGCAATTTGAGCGAGCGCAGGGAACCTTCCAGCAGTGTTTGGATTATGATGATGGCAGGTTTAATTTGTCTTGCCGTTATCGCTTGGGTTTGTCCCATTATTACACGGGGAATTGTACGCGGGCTTGGGCGCTGTTGCGGGAGTCGCTGGATTTGACGGCGGCCGGGGCGGATGAGACCACCATCGGCAACATCTTGCAGGGATTGGACGCGATCAACAGCGATCCCAAGTGCATCGATGAAGCGGCTGCGCCACAGCCCTTTCAGGATTGACCGCGTTTTGTCGCTCGATTAGGCTAGCCGGTTAGGTGGAGCGCTGGCGTGGACGGAAGAAAGTCGTCCCCTGCGCTCACAGGAATAACGGTTCTTACAGATAGGAACAATGCGCATTTTTGATACCAGCCTCCGGCTCTATCGCAAGACGGTGAAACGTCTTGGTCCCGCCCATATCGCCATGCATCGCTTGTTGGACAGCCTGCTGATCCCCTGGTTGGAACGCGCCCATGATTTCAAGACCATCGCCGATGATCCATTTTGGTTTCGGCTGGAGCTGTTGACACGGCAGCACGAGATCGAGACGCGGCAGTTGTTACAGCGTTTGGTGCAGCCAGGCATGGTAGTTGTGGATGTGGGGGCGCATGTTGGCTATTACACGCGGCTATTAGCGGGCTTGGTCGGCGATGGCGGGCGAGTGATCGCTTTGGAGCCGCATCCGGGCACGCATCAGGTGCTGCGACAGAATACGCGGGCCTTGGCGAATGTACTGACATTGCAGGTGGCGGCGGCTGAGGTCGCTGGCAGCGCGGAGCTTTATGATTATCTGATGATGTCAGCGAGCGGGTCGCTGCATTATGACGAATCGCTGGCGCGGCAGCAGCGGGCGCAGATGGGCGAGGGTGATGTGGCGCCTCGCGGGCATGATGGTTTTGAGATGCAGCGCTATCAAGTGCAGACGGTGAGGCTGGATGATTGCCTGCGGGAGTTGGGTATGGCGCAGGTGGATTTGGTCAAGATGGATATCGAGGGTGCGGAGCTGGCTGCCCTGCGCGGGATGAGTGCCATGATCGCCGCCTCGCCCAATTTGAAGCTGGTGATGGAGTACAATCCAGGGGCTTTGCTGGCATGTGGGCAGCAGCCGCGGGAGGCGTTGCGGGAGGTGTTGGAGCTGGGCTTCCGGCAGGTGGGGGCGATCGAGGCGGGTGGCACGCTGCGGGATTGGGCTGATGGGGACTTGGTCGAGCGGGAGACGGCGCGTTTGCTGGCGAGCCTGGCGGTGGTGAATTTGTTGTTCAGTCGGTGAGCTGGGTGGTAGAAGCTAAATGCTTAGTACAGCGGATGATAGCAGAGCTGTGTTCTCGAGGCTGTCTATCGTTGACTGAGGGTCAGTCTTTTTGGCAGCCGGTGGGAGATTTCTCATAAGGAACACCCAAGTGCTTGATGATGGCAAGCAGCATGGCTCTGTTTTCCAGGAGCAACATTCTACTTTCCGCCAGAGCTTCGGTCGCTGTCAGAGCTGTGCTCTCGAGGCTGTCTATCGTTGACTGAGGGTCAGTCTTTTTGGAAGCCCATGGGCGGTTTCTCATAAGGCACTTCCAGGTGTTCGATGATGGCATCCAGCTTTGCGCTGACTTCCATGATCATCTCTCGGTTTTCCGCGATCATCTCGGCGTTTCGACTGACAGCTTCGGTCAATCCCAGAACGGCGCTCTCGAAGGTGTCTACCTTGTCTATGACTTTGTCCTGGGCATTGCGCACGGTGAGGTATTCTTCATTGATGCGTTGAAAGCGGATATCGGTTGTTGCCATTGCTGCGGCGCTCCTTTGTGGTGATCAATGTGGTTGATGGACAAACCTGGCTCTAATATAGCAAACAACTTGCCGTTTTGCAAATAGGGACTTGTGGGCGTCTTGATCTTTCACATGACGGGCTGCTTGCGCACTTCCTTGTAGTCCGCCACCAGGGCTTGCCAGGCGGCGCCGATGCGTTTGAAACCTTCGTCGATGGTCGCTGGCTGGTGAATGCCGTAGTTGAGGCGCATGGCGTGTTGCCAGCCGTCTCCGGTAGCGAAGAGATTGCCGATAGCGAAGGCAACATCGCGCTGGATGGCGGCGATGAAGGTCTCGGCAGCGCTGGGTCCATCGGCGGGCAGCTCCACCCACAGGTAGAGCCCGCCCCCTGGCGAATCCCAGTGGCTGCCGGGCGGGAAGTAGCGTTGGGCGGCGGCCAGGGCGGCGACACGGCGACGGCGCAATTCCAGGCGGTTGCGCTCCAGCACTTTTGCCAGGATGCCGCGTTCCAGCAGCAGGTGGATGCTGCGTTGGTTCAAGCCGGAGGTGGAGATATCGGCGGCTTGTTTGACGCGCACCAGGCGCTGGTAATAGGGACCGTCGGCGATCAGATAGCCGATGCGCATGCCGGGCAGCAGCATCTTGGTGAAGGCGTTGGCGTGGATGACGACGCCAGTTTCGTCCAGCGCTTTCAACGGTGGCAGCGGCTCGCCATCGAAGCGGAATTCACGATAGACCTCGTCTTCCAGGATGGGGATACGATGTTGGGCAGCCAGGCGCAGCAGTTGGCGGCGGCGATGCAGGGGCATCAGGTGCCCGGTTGGATTTTGGTAGCTGGGCATGACGTAGATCAAACGCGGGCGTCGCTCTTGCAGGGCGCGTTCTAGGGCATCGATGCGGATGCCAGCTTCATCGATGGGGATGCCTTGGATGTGGACGCGGCGGGCTTGGGCGATGTCGATGATGCCGAGGTAAGTGGGGTCAGCAGTGAGCAGGGTATCGCCTTCGCTCATCAGCGATTGCAGCACCAGGTCGATCGCTTGTTGGGCGCCGCCGGTGATCAGCACATCTTCGAGGCGGCAGTGGATGCCGATGGCGCTCACATAATCCCGCACTGCTCCGCGCAAGGGCAGATAGCCTTCTGGCACTTCGTAGGCTAAGGCGGCGGCACCATCCCGCTCGATGACATGATTGATGGCATCTTGCAGGTAGCGGACGGGGAAGAATTCGTCCGGCGGGGAGCCTTGGCTGAAGTCGATCACGCCGGGTTTGCGGGCGAGGCGCATCATCTGGCGGATGGAGGCGGCTCGTTGGTTGCTGGCTGGGGGTGGCTGTCGTGAGGGCGCTGGCTGGGCGATCTGACCTTGTTGGGCGACGAAGGTGCCTCTGCCCGCGCGGGCGCTCAAGTAACCGGCGCCCCGCAAATCGCTATAGGCATTGACGACGCTGATGCGGCTGATGGCGAGCTGGCGGGCGAGGGCGCGGCTGGCGGGCAGGCGAGTGCCGGCGGGCAGGTCGCCGCTTTCGATGCCGCGGCGGATCTGTTGGATAAGCTGGCGGTAGATCGGTTCTTCACTATCGCGTTGGAGGGAGAGGTTGAGCGTTTCTATTAGCATGGGGCAACTCGCAGGGTAATCGCATCAAAATGAATAGGAGGCACTGTGGAAACAAAAACTCACCACAGAGACACAGAGATAAAGCATTTGAGCGGTATATTTCCTTCGCTTAATCGATTTCTGTCAGCATTTTTCAGCCTGGCGCGATTACTTTGCCAGGCGGCACTTCCCTCTCACCATCACAGACAAGCTCTTTCACGCAGCTTCGAATTGCGTAGTCCCCGCTGGTAAACGAGAACTGTGGCTACTCGCAAGCTACGGTGACATGGGCTTATGGTATAATCCAATTATAATACCATCTATGTCCATTCGCAAGTCTTGGATGGCGCTTGATTCGTCAGTTAATATTGTCGGAATGGCTGGGCGGGGGATAAAGATTATGGCGATACGTGGGGATACAGCGGGCTTGGAGAAGAGTTACCTGCTGGACATGTTGGCTGAGGATATTGCTTGCATGCTGGAGATTGGTTGTGGAGATGGGCGTTTAACGCGGAAATATCTTGAGCGGGCGCGGCGGGTGGTCAGCATCGATTTGCCGCGCGCTTTGCCGGAGGCAGGTTCACAAGCAAAGCTGGACGCGGTCGATGTCGTGGCGGGCAGCGCGTTGGCGCTCCCCTTTCAAGATGGCTGTTTCGATTGTGCCTTATTCTCCCTGTCATTGTGATGAATTGAAGTTGAGGGCATGGTTCATGCCCTGTTGGAAGTAGAGCGCGGGCTCAAAAGCGGCGGTTGCCTGATTGACTTGCGGCCCGCGATGCGCAATCGTCGCGTGGAGCTGGAGTTGGCGAGGGCCCGGCTGTACATTGGCGAGATCGATTCTTCGCCCACCTTTCCCGATCATGTGGCGGCAGATGAAGCGCTGGCAGCGGTTGTGGCGAGCGGCAGGTTTCGCTTGGAGCATCGCGCCGCTTTCGAATATGTCAGCGAGCTCGATAGCGCGGCGGATCTGCGGGAGTATGCGGCGAGCTTGCGGCGGAGCATCACGCCGGAGGCAGTGTTGCGGCGGGTTGAAGCCTTGACGGCGGATGAAGCCGATGATTTTGTCATTCGCATCCGCCGTGAGATGGTGATCGCGCGTTATCGGCGGCAGGTCGCTGGCAGCGGGGTTTCGTCATTGCCGGTAAAAGCAAGAACGAGCTAAAGAGCTCGCCCTCGCAAGAATAGCATCTTCAGTTGGTAAAGCTAAGAGCAGCTGCCTTGCGGCGTCACATAACTGGCGCTGATCCAGCCGCTTCTGCCGTGATAATCCACCTCGAACCAGTTGGTGGTTCGGGACAGGACGGTCAGGGTCACGTTATATGGCAGGATTGCCATGATCTCGCCGGCGGGACCATCGCGGAAGTTGAGGATCGCTCTGGTGGTCACCATACAATTCGACAAGCTCAGCGCTGGTTCACTCAATGTCGACACCGTCGATGGAACCCCCGGATGCAAGACCACCGAACCCGGTCCATCGATGAAGGTGCAAGTCATGCCATCGATGATGTATAGCGGCAGGCTGCTGACCGCGCGCGGCGCTGTTGTCGCATCGAGGAAGGTGAAGCTGCCGCCGCTGGCTTCGAAGCAGACTCGCGTGCCGGCGCCCAGGTAGCTCCAGATATCGATCGCATCGACGACGCCCCGATCAATCACCGATTGGATGCCGATGCCTTCCGCCCCGATGCGCTGGCATTGGGTTGCCCCAGTCAGATCAGTCACATCGATCCTGGGCATAAGCGACGGGCAGGTTTGCACTCGCGGCTTCGCTGTGGGAGCTAAGCCTGGCGTTGCATCGGTCGAATCTACTGACATTGGCGTGTTGGTTGGCACCGGTCTGACAGTTGGGATCGGCGTGTTGGTCGGTGGCAGCACCGGTGTATTCGTCGGGATCGGCGTGTTGGTTGGCACTGGTGTGTTGGTCGGTACTGGCGTATCCGTCGGAATCGGCGTGTTGGTTGGCACCGGTGTGTTGGTCGGTACTGGCGTGTTGGTCGGTACTGGCGTGTTCGTTGGCACCGGCGTGTCCGTTGGTGTGTCTGTCGGGATCGGCGTGTTCGTCGGCACCGGCGTGTTGGTTGGCGTGTCTGTCGGGATCGGCGTGTTCGTTGGCACCGGCGTGTTGGTTGGCGTGTCTGTCGGGATCGGCGTGTTCGTTGGCACCGGCGTGTTGGTTGGTGTGTCTGTCGGGACCGGCGTGTCCGTCGGCACCGGCGTGTCCGTTGGTGTGTCTGTCGGGATCGGCGTGTCCGTCGGCACCGGCGTGTTGGTTGGCGTATCCGTCGGGATCGGCGTGTCCGTTGGCACCGGCGTGTTGGTTGGCGTGTCCGTCGGGATCGGCGTGTCCGTTGGCAGCGGTGTGTTGGTCGGTCTTTCCGTCGGCGTGTCTGTCGGGATCGGCGTGTCCGTTGGCAGCGGCGTGTTGGTCGGTCTTTCCGTCGGCGTGTCTGTCGGGATCGGCGTGTCCGTTGGCACCGGTGTGTTGGTCGGTCTTTCCGTCGGCGTGTCTGTCGGGACCGGCGTGTCCGTCGGCACCGGCGTGTTGGTTGGTGTGTCTGTCGGGATCGGCGTGTCCGTCGGCACCGGCGTGTTGGTTGGCGTATCCGTCGGGATCGGCGTGTCCGTTGGCACCGGCGTGTTGGTCGGTCTTTCCGTCGGCGTGTCTGTCGGGATCGGCGTGTCCGTTGGCAGCGGTGTGTTGGTCGGTCTTTCCGTCGGCGTGTCTGTCGGGATCGGCGTGTCTGTCGGGATCGGCGTGTCCGTTGGCGTGTTTGTTGCGGTCGGCGTGTCCGTCGGCACCGGTGTGTTGGTCGGTCTTTCCGTCGGCGTGTCAGTCGGGATCGGCGTGTCCGTTGGCACCGGTGTGTTGGTCGGTCTTTCCGTCGGCGTGTCTGTCGGGATCGGCGTGTCCGTTGGCAGCGGTGTGTTGGTCGGTCTTTCCGTCGGCGTGTCTGTCGGGATCGGCGTGTCCGTTGGCAGCGGTGTGTTGGTCGGTCTTTCCGTCGGCGTGTCTGTCGGGATCGGCGTGTCCGTTGGCAGCGGTGTGTTGGTCGGTCTTTCCGTCGGCGTGTCTGTCGGGATCGGCGTGTCCGTTGGCAGCGGTGTGTTGGTCGGTCTTTCCGTCGGCGTGTCCGTTGGCACCGGTGTGTTGGTTGGTGTGTCTGTCGGGATCGGCGTGTCCGTTGGTGTGTCCGTCGGGATCGGCGTGTTGGTCGGCACCGGCGTGTCCGTTGGTGTGTCCGTCGGGATCGGCGTGTTGGTCGGCACCGGCGTGTCCGTTGGTGTGTCTGTCGGGATCGGCGTATCCGTCGGCACCGGCGTGTCCGTTGGTGTGTCTGTCGGGATCGGCGTATCCGTCGGCACCGGCGTGTCCGTTGGTGTGTCTGTCGGGATCGGCGTATCCGTCGGCACCGGCGTGTCCGTTGGTGTGTCTGTCGCCGTCGGTGTATCGGTCGGCGTGTCTGTCGCCGTCGGTGTATCAGTCGGTGTGTCCGTTGCCGTTGGCGTGTCTGTTGCCGTTGGCGTGCTGGTGGGCGTGCTGGTCGGTGGCGGGTCAAGTTCATAGGCGCCGATGTCGCAGCTATTGCCCAGTGGTCTGGTCATACCGCGTTGATCGGTTGCCGGACAGTGGCTATCATCGGCGGCATCGATAGCGGGGCTGTTTTGCAGCAGCGGGTAATAGGCGGGGGAGCCAGTCACTACGCCCAGCATTGGATCGCCAGAGACCGCGCCGCCGCCACAATTGCCGGGATTCTCAATCAGATTGCCGACATTTTCACTCAACGATCTGCCGCCGCAATCGGAATCGCCATTGTTTGCTATGATACTGTTGCGAATGTTCAGCGTGCCCGAGGTGAAATGGATGCCATCGGTATTGCTGCTGCTATCGCTGCTGTTATAAGCAACGGTTACATGGGTCAAGTTGACTGTAGCTGTACTACTCTGGACATGTATTGCCCCGCTACCAACTGCTGCACTGTTGTTATGAATAGTTGAGTTGGTGATCTTCAGTGTGCCGCTGCTGGAATAAATTGCGCCGCCGTAACCAGCGCTTGTTGATTTCGCTCTATTGTTGGCTATGGTCGAATTCTCAATAGTCAGGGTGCCACTCCAGATATAAATTGGACCGATAGGGGCTATATTACCGCTTATCGTACTATTTCTAATGGTAACACTGGTGGTAGGTCCATGGACCCCGACCGCGGTGCCAAAATTTCCATCTGCGGAAGCACCGGTTATGGTCAAATCATTAATAATTACCGTGCCTCCTTCCCGCACATCGAACAAGGAATGAGTGTTAACGCCACTGACTGTAAAGCCGCTGCCGTTGACAATGATATCGCTGGTTATAACGGGAAGATCCCCAGGCACTGTATGAACGCCATTGCTGGTCCCCTTTTCGGTAATCTCAATGATGTCGGTTTGGGTGCTGCTGCCTACTTCACAGTTGCCATGGAGCCTGTTATCGTTGGCAGAATAGATAGCTTGCTCTAAATTGCAACCATCATCATCGACATAGATGATGCTAGGCGCTGGCGTTGGCGTGTTGCTGGGCGTTGGCGTGTCGCTGGGCGTTGGCGTGTTGCTGGGCGTCGGCGTGTTGCTGGGTGTCAGCGTATCAGTCGGCGTGTCCGTTGCAGTCGGTGTGTTGCTGGGCGTTGGCGTGTCGCTGGGCGTAGGCGTGTCTGTTGCAGTCGGCGTATACGTGGGCGTGTCCGTTGCCGTCGGCGTGTCTGTCGCCGTTGGTGTATCGGTCGGCGTGTCTGTCGCCGTTGGTGTATCAGTCGGCGTGTCTGTTGCTGTTGGTGTATCAGTCGGCGTGGGGGTGTCCGATGGCGTCGGTGTTGCTGTTGGCACGGTAAATGGAGATTCGTAAGCACCAATGTCACAGGTTGCACCTTGTGGTCTGGTGGCACCACGCTGGTCAGTGGTTATTTTGGCGGCGCAGATGGTTGCATCAATCGCGGGGCTGCCTTGCAGCAGCGGGTAGTAGGCGGGTGAGCCGGTCAGTGTGCCCAGCATTGGATCGCCAGAGACGGCGCCGCTGCCGCAATTGCCGGGATTCTCAATCAGATTGCCGACATTTTTATTCAACGATCTGCCACCGCAATCGGAATCCCCATTGTTGGCTATGATACTGTTGCGAATGTTCAGCTTGCCACTTCTTATATAGATGCCATCGACATTGTTGCCAGCCGCGCTGTTATTGACAACTGTCACATGGGTCAAGTTGACTTCACCAGCGGTCTGGACATATATTGCCCCGCCCTGATCAGCTGCACTGTTGTCATAAATGGTTGAGTTGGTGATGTTCAGCGTGCCGCCGTTAGCAAAAATTGCGCCGCCGCCTTGATCTTGATTCTGGCTTGTTGATGTCGCTTCATTGTTGGCTATGGTCGAATTCTCAATATTGAGGGTGCCGCCGAAAATAGTAATTGGACCGAAATTAGCTACGCTATTGCTTATCGTGCTATTTTTAATGGTAAGATTGCCGGACCCTGCGACCGAGACGGCGCTGCCCTCATGTTTAGCTTTGGCATCGCTTATGGTCACATTCTCAATAACTGCCGTGCCCGCCCCTTCTACACGGAACAAGGTTTTATTCCCACCACCACTCACTGTAAAGCCGTTGCCTTTAATCGTTATATCGCTCGTTATAATGGTGAGACCAGATGGCACTGTATGAACGCCATTGCTGGTCCCCTTTTCGGTAATCTCAATGATGTCGGTTCGGGTGCTGCTGCCTAGCTCGCAGCCGCCATAGCGCCAGTCCCTGCTGGATGGGTTATCGTTGGCGGAACTGATCGCTTGCACTAAATTGCAATCATCATCGACGTAGATGATGCTAGGTGCTGGCGTTGGCGTGTTGCTGGGCGTCAAGGTGTCCGTCGGCGTTGGCGTGTTGCTGGGCGTGTAGGTCTCTGTCGGCGTTGGCGTGTCCGTTGCTGTCGGCGTATCAGTCGGCGTGTCTGTCGGCACCGGCGTGTTCGTCGGGATCGGCGTGTCCGTTGGTGTGTCCGTCGGGATCGGCGTGTCCGTCGGCGTGTCCGTTGGCACCGGCGTGTCCGTTGGTGTGTCTGTCGGGATCGGCGTGTTCGTCGGCACCGGCGTGTTGGTTGGCGTGTCCGTCGGGATCGGCGTGTCCGTCGGCACCGGCGTGTCCGTTGGTGTGTCTGTCGGGATCGGCGTGTCCGTCGGCGTGTCCGTTGGCACCGGCGTGTTGGTTGGCGTGTCCGTCGGCACCGGCGTGTCCGTTGGCGTGTCTGTCGGGATCGGCGTGTCCGTTGGCACCGGCGTGTCCGTTGGCGTGTCTGTCGGGATCGGCGTGTCCGTTGGCACCGGCGTGTTGGTTGGTGTGTCTGTCGGGATCGGCGTGTCCGTTGGCGTGTCCGTTGGCACCGGCGTGTCCGTTGGCGTGTCCGTTGGCACCGGCGTGTCCGTTGGCGTGTCCGTTGGCACCGGCGTGTCCGTTGGCGTGTCTGTCGGGATCGGCGTGTCCGTTGGCACCGGCGTGTCCGTTGGTGTGTCTGTCGGCACCGGCGTGTCCGTCGGCGTGTCCGTCGGGATCGGCGTGTCCGTTGGCGTGTCTGTCGGGATCGGCGTGTCCGTTGGCGTGTCCGTCGGGATCGGTGTGTCCGTTGGCACCGGCGTGTCCGTTGGCGTGTCTGTCGGGATCGGCGTGTCCGTTGGTGTGTCTGTCGGGATCGGCGTGTCCGTTGGTGTGTCTGTCGGCACCGGCGTGTCCGTTGGCACCGGCGTGTTGGTTGGTGTGTCTGTCGGGATCGGCGTGTTGGTTGGCGTGTCTGTCGGGATCGGCGTATCCGTTGGCACCGGCGTGTTGGTTGGTGTGTCTGTCGGCACCGGCGTGTCCGTTGGCGTGTCTGTCGGCACCGGCGTGTCCGTTGGTGTGTCCGTCGGGATCGGCGTGTTGGTTGGCGTGTCCGTTGGCACCGGCGTGTTGGTTGGCGTGTCCGTCGGGATCGGCGTGTCCGTTGGTGTGTCTGTCGGGATCGGCGTGTCCGTTGGTGTGTCTGTCGGCACCGGCGTGTCCGTTGGTGTGTCTGTCGGGATCGGCGTGTTGGTTGGCGTGTCCGTTGGCGTGTCCGTCGGGATCGGCGTGTCCGTCGGCGTGTCCGTCGGGATCGGCGTGTCCGTTGGCGTGTCTGTCGGCACCGGCGTGTTCGTCGGCACCGGCGTGTCCGTTGGTGTGTCCGTCGGGATCGGCGTGTCCGTTGGCGTGTCCGTCGGGATCGGCGTGTCCGTTGGCGTGTCCGTTGGCACCGGCGTGTCCGTTGGCGTGTCTGTCGGGATCGGCGTGTCCGTTGGCACCGGCGTGTCCGTTGGTGTGTCTGTCGGCACCGGCGTGTCCGTTGGTGTGTCTGTCGGCACCGGCGTGTCCGTTGGCGTGTCCGTCGGGATCGGCGTGTCCGTTGGCGTGTCCGTCGGGATCGGCGTGTCCGTTGGCGTGTTCGTCGGCACCGGCGTGTCCGTTGGTGTGTCTGTCGGCACCGGCGTGTCCGTTGGCGTGTCCGTCGGGATCGGCGTGTCCGTCGGCACCGGCGTGTCCGTTGGCGTGTCTGTCGGCACCGGCGTGTCCGTTGGTGTGTCTGTCGGCACCGGCGTGTCCGTTGGCGTGTCCGTCGGGATCGGCGTGTCCGTTGGCGTGTCTGTCGGCACCGGCGTGTCCGTTGGCGTGTCCGTCGGGATCGGCGTGTCCGTTGGCGTGTCTGTCGGCACCGGCGTGTCCGTTGGCACCGGCGTGTCCGTTGGCGTGTCCGTCGGCACCGGCGTGTTGGTTGGCGTGTCTGTCGGCACCGGCGTGTCCGTTGGCGTGTCTGTCGGGATCGGCGTATCCGTTGGCACCGGCGTGTCCGTTGGTGTGTCTGTCGGGATCGGCGTGTCCGTTGGTGTGTCTGTCGGGATCGGCGTGTTCGTTGGCGTGTCCGTCGGGATCGGCGTGTCCGTCGGCACCGGCGTGTCCGTTGGTGTGTCTGTCGGGATCGGCGTGTTGGTTGGCGTATCCGTCGGCACCGGCGTGTCCGTTGGTGTGTCTGTCGGGATCGGCGTGTCCGTTGGCGTGTCTGTCGGCACCGGCGTGTCCGTTGGCGTGTCTGTCGGCACCGGCGTGTCCGTTGGCGTGTCTGTCGGGATCGGCGTATCCGTTGGCACCGGCGTGTCCGTTGGTGTGTCTGTCGGGATCGGCGTGTTCGTTGGCGTGTCCGTCGGGATCGGCGTGTCCGTCGGCACCGGCGTGTCCGTTGGTGTGTCTGTCGGGATCGGCGTGTTGGTTGGCGTATCCGTCGGCACCGGCGTGTCCGTTGGTGTGTCTGTCGGGATCGGCGTGTCCGTTGGCGTGTCTGTCGGCACCGGCGTGTCCGTTGGCGTGTCTGTCGGCACCGGCGTGTCCGTTGGCGTGTCTGTCGGGATCGGCGTATCCGTTGGCACCGGCGTGTCCGTTGGTGTGTCTGTCGGGATCGGCGTGTCCGTTGGTGTGTCCGTCGGCACCGGCGTGTCTGTTGGTGTGTCTGTCGGCACCGGCGTGTCCGTTGGTGTGTCTGTCGGGATCGGCGTGTCCGTTGGCGTGTCCGTCGGCACCGGCGTGTCCGTTGGTGTGTCTGTCGGGATCGGCGTATCCGTTGGCACCGGCGTGTTGGTTGGTGTGTCTGTCGGGATCGGCGTGTCCGTTGGCACCGGCGTGTTGGTTGGCGTGTCCGTTGGCGTGTCCGTTGGCGTGTCTGTCGGCACCGGCGTGTCCGTCGGTGTGTCAGTCGCCGTTGGTGTGTCTGTCGGGATCGGCGTGTTCGTCGGCACCGGGGTGTCCGTTGGTGTGTCTGTCGGGATCGGCGTGTCCGTTGGCACCGGCGTGTTGGTTGGCGTGTCCGTTGGCGTGTCCGTTGGCGTGTCTGTCGGCACCGGCGTGTCCGTCGGTGTGTCAGTCGCCGTTGGTGTGTCTGTCGGGATCGGCGTGTTCGTCGGCACCGGGGTGTCCGTTGGTGTGTCTGTCGGGATCGGCGTGTCCGTTGGTGTGTCTGTCGGGATCGGCGTGTCCGTTGGCGTGTTCGTCGGCACCGGCGTGTCCGTTGGCGTGTCTGTCGGCACCGGCGTGTCCGTTGGCGTGTCTGTCGGCATCGGCGTGTCCGTTGGTGTGTCTGTCGGGATCGGCGTGTCCGTTGGTGTGTCTGTCGGGATCGGCGTGTTCGTTGGTGTGTTGGTCGGTGTATTCGTTGGCGTGTTCGTCGGCGTGTTGGTCAGTGTGTTTGTTGCGGTCGGCGTGTTGGTCAGCGTGTTGGTCGCAGTTGGCGTGTTGGTGAGTGTGTTAGTCGCAGTTGGCGTGTTGGTGAGTGTGTTAGTCGCAGTTGGCGTGTTGGTCAGTGTGTTAGTCGCGGTCGGCGTGTTGGTGAGTGTGTTAGTCGCGGTCGGCGTGTTGGTCAGTGTGTTAGTCGCAGTTGGTGTGTTGGTCAGTGTGTTGGTCGCAGTTGGCGTGTTGGTCAGTGTGTTAGTCGCAGTTGGCGTGTTGGTGAGTGTGTTAGTTGCAGTTGGCGTGTTGGTCAGCGTGTTAGTCGCAGTTGGCGTGTTGGTGAGTGTGTTTGTTGCGGTCGGCGTGTTGGTCAGTGTGTTTGTTGCGGTCGGCGTTGGCGTCGGCAAGTCAAATTCATAAGCGCCAATGTCGCAGCCAGTCCCCACTGGTCTGGTCGTACCGGGTTGATCGGTTGTCAGACAATTGCCCGTATCAGCGGCATCGATTGCGGGGCTGTTTTGTTGCAGCGGGTAATAGGCAGGTGAGCCGGTCAGTGTACCCAGCATCGGATCGCCAGAGACGGCGCCGCTACCGCAATTGCCGGGATTCTCAATCAGATTGCCGACATTTTCACTCAACGATCTGCCGCCGCAATCGGAATCCCCATTGTTGGCTATGATACTGTTGCGAATGTTCAGCGTGCCGCCCGAGTAGAAATGGATGCCATCGGTATTATTGCCGTTCGCGCTGTTATTGACAACTGTCACATGGGTCAAGTTGACTGCACCAGTGGTCTGGACATATATTGCCCCGCCTTGACCAGTTGCACTGTTGTCATGAATGGTTGAGTTGGTGATGTTCAGTGTGCCGAGGTGAGCGTTAGCAAAAATTGCGCCGCCGTTACCCTGACTTGTTGATGTCGCTTCATTGTTGGCTATGGTCGAATTCTCAATATTGAGGGTGCCGGCCCAATGATTAATTGGACCATAAGAAGATCGGTTATCTCTTATCGTGCTATTTTTAATGGTAAGAGTGCCATTTTCGAGCAAGACTGCGTTGCCCGTAGCGTTATTAGCTCTGGCATTGCTTATGGTCAAATTATCAATAGTTACCGTGCTTCCATTTACACGGAACAAGCTTATATTATTCCCAACGGGACTGACTGTAAAGCCATTGCCGTTAATCGTTATATCGCTGGTTATAATGTAGAGGCTACGTGTCACTCTATGAACGCCATTGCTGGTGACACCCGCTGCGGTAATATTAATAGTGTCAGCGCCGCTGCCTGCCACGCAGCCGTCATGGTACCACTGATTGTTCGCGTCGTCGTTGGCAGCGTTGATAGCTTCCCATAAAGTGCAATCACCATCGACATTGATGGTGGCGGCGAATACCTGTGACAGGGGCAAGGCGAAGAAGAGGACAATACCCAGGAGGATTACTTTTATCGCCAGTTTAGCTCGGTGTTGCATTATGAGCCCGGAACCTCGCAGAAAACGGACCTGTAAAAGCTAATCACAATTAAGTACTGAAAGTATGCCAACCGAATCCTGCCAGGGTTAGCGATAGCGTGGGGGCGGAAAGCCTGACTGAATACGAGTTAACATCCACAGGATCACTATAACGCCTTATATTTAGAATTGCAAGACCAATAAACAATTTGAAATTCCATTATCCTCAATCAGTTGATTTCTAGCTGTGAGCATTATAACGTGATCTAGGCTGGTTTGGCGAGAGAGCGGTTTTTCGCTTGCCGAGACCTAAGAATTTGTTACACTCACTAATGTATGGCGTATGTCGCTTGTTTCAAGTTTTCGATGCTCAGTTTTGGAGGAAATCATGTCCCGCAGGTTGTTCTTCTTGTTGATGGTAGTAGTGTTGGTTGCGCTCGCGGTTTTGCCGGCGCTGGCGCAAGACGAAGTGGTATTTGGCGTTGTATTGGTGGGTCCGAATGATGATCGGGGTTGGAGCACCTCGCATTATGAAGCCGGGCGCTATGTGGAAGCGAATATGCCTGGCGCGACGATGCTCGATTTTGAGAGCCTCAACCCGGCGGATACGCCGGAAACGACGTTGATGGATGTGGTTGAGCTGATGGTGGATGAAGGGGCTGTGGTCATTTTCACCACTTCCGATAGTTTTGAAGAAGATACCAATGTGGTGGCGGCGGCGTTCCCGGATGTGACCTTCATCAATATCACCGGTAGTAACGCGATTGCCGCCAATGATGTGGTCGAAGGCGAGCATGCCCTAATGCACGAATTGCCGGAGCTGCCGCCAGCGAATGTCGGCAACTTCAATGTATATATGGAGCTGCCACGGATGATCGCGGGTTGTGCTGCGGCGCTCACGAGCGAATCGGGCAGCATTGGTTATTTGGGCGCATTGATCAATCCCGAGACGCGGCGTCTGGCGGCTTCGAGCTATTTGGGGGCGCGTTATTGCGCTGAGAATTACCGCGATGATCTATCCGCCGATGACATCAGCTTCGAGGTGGTCTGGATTGGCTTCTGGTTCAATATCCCGGGTGTGACGCTGGATCCGACGGAAGTGGCGACTGGCTTCCTGGATGGTGGCGCTGATGTGATCATCTCCGGCATTGATACCACTGAGGCGATCACGGTGGCCGGTCAATACATGGCGGAGGGCGATGCCAGTTATGGTGTTCCCTATGGCAACGTCAATGGTTGTTCGGAGGCGCCGGAAGCGTGCCTGGGCGCGGCCTACTATAACTGGGGTCCCGCTTATCTCGATGTGATGCAGCGCGTGCTGGATGGCAGCTGGTCGCAGGAATGGCTGTGGCTGGAGCCGAAATGGGACGAGATCAACGAAGACGGCTTCTACACTGACGCGGATACCAGCGTGAGTGGCTTCAAGCTGGGCGATGCTTTGAGCATGGAGACTATCGAGACCTTGCAGGAATTCGCGGCGGAGATTGAGGCATTCCAGACGGACCCGATGAATGCGGGCAAGATCTTCTTGTGGGAAGGACCGTTGAACCTGCAAGATGGCACCCCGTTGGCGGCTGAGATGGAATCGGTGAGCTTGTTGGATATCTGGTTCCTGCCGCAGTTGTTGGAGGGTATGGTCGGCGCGAGCGTATCGGGTTAGTCGATTTGGTTGCTTTGGCTCCCCGCTAGTTCAGGGGGATACTCCGCAATAGAGCATGCAGGGCGTAGCTGTTACTAGCGCGCCCTGTTTGTTTTCTGGGGCGGCATTTAATAAGTATTGGTAATTTGGCGGCGGCTTCTTATACTCTTGAGATTGGTCGATTGACGGCGGGCTGTGCGAATGCGGAATTTGATTTATGTTTTGCTAGCGATTTGTTGCTTGGGCGGCGTTGCTGTGGTGGCGCAGGAAGAGCCGGCGCTGATGCCCTTCGAGATGCAGATCGGGACGCAAGCGGATGGATTTGGCGGCGAGCTCTCGGTGGCGGGGGGCATACTTTACAATTATGGAGACGCTGCTTATCGCGATATCCAGATCTATGTCGAGGCTTATGATGCTGATGAGGAGGTGATCGGCGAGGGTTTCGGCTATTTGGTGGATGCTTGTGGCAGCGCGCTGTTAGATTATGCCCTGCCGGCCGGTCAAGCGCAGGCTTATAGCGCGCCATTTGAAGTGTTTGCCGAGGGCGAAGTGGAGCGCGTGGTTTTGAGCATTGAAGCTGAGGCTGTGATGCTGGCGCCGGCGGTTGAGTTGGAAGTGCCGGGGGTGCGGCGCATCGCCAGTGACGAAGTGGTGATGATGGAGTGGCGGGATGAGGAGACGCTGCTTTATGGCGTCGGCTGCGCGGGGGAGGTTTTCACCGAGTTGGAGTGGTGGTCGTACCAGTTGGAGGATGAGCGGTCCGAGGAGATTGAACATCCGGATGCGGCTCAGGTGACAGCGGAGATGATCGCGCGTAGTGATGCGGCCTTGATCACTCAATCGGGCGAGCAGGACCCGGCTTTGTATTTTGGGTCGCAGCTGACATTTCCGCCAGGGGCGCGGCGCATTGTCTATCAGAATGATTTGCACACGATCTTTTCGGCGGAGCCGGATGGCAGCTTCAAGCGTTTGATTCACGATGGCTTGCACCAGCATAGCTTGCGCGGTTTTTTGTGGGGACGCAATCCGGGGGTGTTTTTAGCCTATTATTTCGGGTCATATGGTGAGCCGGTTTATTATTTCAGCGCCGATGTCGCGGGAAAGATGCTGATGGGTCGGCTGGAGACTTTGGCGCCATCGCTGATTGTGCCGGGTCCAGCGCCGGATGGTTTGGCGGCGGTGGTTGGTCGGCACAGCGATGCCGGCAGCGGTTATTTCTGGCAGAATGCCTTTGGCGGGAGCGAATTGCTGTTCGAGGCGGATCTGCCGGGCAACAATTATCCAGCGCCGATTGTGACGCGGGACTTCATCTATATTATTGGACTTGTCGATGGCATGGCGACTTTGCAATGTTTTCAGCGGCGGACGCGGGAGTTGCACACTATCAGCGCCCTGCCCTTGCGGCTGACACGGGAAGCGCGGGCTTGGGCGGCATTGTCGCCGGATGGCAGCCGGCTGGCGTTGGGAGCGAATGGCAGAGAGGGTGGTCTCTGGTGGTTGGATGTGGGGGATCAATGCAATTGAGGAGCGGGAGATGAGCCGAGAATATGATGCGATCGTCGTCGGTGTGGGTGGCATGGGCAGCGCGACGCTCTATCACCTCGCCAAGCGGGGATTGAAGGTATTGGGCATCGACCAATTCGAGATCCCGCACCAGCTGGGTTCTTCTCATGGGTTGACGCGCATCATCCGGCTGGCTTATTACGAAGATCTGTCTTATGTGCCTTTATTGCGTCGGGCTTATCGCTTGTGGGCGGAGTTGGAGGCTGAATTTGGGGAGCAGCTTTTTTATCAGACGGGCAGCATCGATATGGGACCTGAAGATAGCGAAGTGTTCCGCGGCAGCTTGGAGAGTTGCATCGTCAATGAATTTGAGTATGAGGTACTGAATAGCGAGCAGCTGCGGGCGCGTTTCCCTGGGTATCGCATGCCGGGGGAGACGATGGCGGTTTTTCAGCCGCAAGGGGGCTTGCTGCTGCCGGAGCGTTGCATCAGCGCCCATGCTGAGTTGGCGGTGGCGCGGGGGGCGCATTTGCAGACGGGCGAGCGGGTGCTGGGCTGGGATATTTTGCCGGATGAGCGAGTGGCGGTGCGGACGGAGACCGAGACTTATGTGGCCGAGAAGTTGGTGATTTGTGGGGGCGCTTGGGCGAGCAAGCTGGCGCCGCAGCTGACGGGCAAAGCAGTGCCGGAACGTCAGGTCTTGATTTGGCTGGCGCCGAAACGCCCGGAGTGGTTTGGTTTGGAGCGTTTTCCAGTGTGGAATGGGCAGGTGGAAGAGGGGCGTTTTTATGGCTTGCCGGAGTTCAACCCCAGCGGGCAGACGCCGGGCATGAAGCTGGGCAGGTATCATCATCGGGACGAAGTTTGTGATGCGGATTTGGTGGATCGCGCGGTATATGCGGAAGACGAGCGGCTGTTGCGCGCTTTTGCCGAACGTTATTTTCCTGATGGCGCGGGTCCCACGATGGATCTGGTCGTTTGCATGTTCACCAACACCGCCGATGAGCATTGGGTGCTTGATGTGTTGCCGGGGGCGCCGCAGGTAGCGGTCGCGGCTGGTTTCAGCGGTCATGGTTTTAAAATGGCGAGCGTGGTTGGCGAGATCATGGCGGATTTGGCGCAGGATGGCGTGACCGGGCAGGATATTGAATTGCATCGGCTGGCGCGTCTTTAAGGGACGGTGCTTGGCATGATAAAGCTGAAGAAGGTAGATGGGTGATGAAGACGATTGGGCTGATCGGCGGTTTGAGTTGGGAATCGAGCATTGAGTATTATCGCATCATCAATCAAGAGGCGCAGCGGCGGCTGGGCGGTTTGCATTCAGCCGAGTGCCTGATGTTCTCATTCGATTTCGCCGAGATCGAGGCATTGCAGGCGGCGGGAGAATGGGGACGGGCGAGCGAGCGGATGGTGGAGGCGGCGCGGACGTTGGTGTCTGGCGGGGCGGAAGGCATTGTCATTTGCAGCAATACCATGCACCGGATGGCGGAGGAGATTGAAGCGGCGGTGGCTGTTCCATTGATCCACATTGCCGATGCCACGGCGTTGCCGATTCGGTCGGCTGGTTATGGCCGGGTCGCTTTGTTGGGTACGCGCTTCACGATGGAGCAGGAGTTTTATCGCGGGCGCATGACCGAGCGATTTGGCTTGGAGGTGCTGATCCCGGGGGCGGCCGGGCGCGATACGGTGCATCGCATCATCTATGATGAGCTGGTGCGGGGGGAGATTCGGGAGAGTTCACGGCGCGCTTACCAGGCGGTGATCGATGAGCTCAAAGCGGCCGGGGCGCAGGCTGTCATCCTGGGTTGCACCGAGATTGGTCTGTTGATCAAGCCCGAGGACAGTTCTTTGCCCAGTTTCGATACGACGGAGTTGCATGCTCGGGCAGCGGTGGATTGGGCGCTGGGCGGCTGATTTGCCGGGCGGGGTGCCTTAGAATTGAATTCTGGTGGCAAACGTGATAATCTGTTGGCGAAATCGTTTTCGAAAGGGCGCGGGTCGCGGGGGAGCGGGCGGGCGCTAGGATTGGGATACAGGTGATGTGATGGTGGATGAAGAGCGCAAGACCAGGGAAGTACAGGTGGCGGCGACTGGGGATGAGAAAGCTCGCATAACGTTGCCGAAGAAGATCGATATTCAATTTATGGAGGGGGCTGATGGCAGCCAGGAGCAATCGATGGCCGGCTTCAACCCGCGTTACAAGGATTTTGTTGATTATATTATCGGCATCACGCATGAGATTTGGGAAGAGAAGGGCATCGGCAAGCTTTACGATTATTATGCCAATACGATTCACTTGCATACTTCCAGCGGGACGATATATGGGCGGGAGGCGGTTTTCGCGGCGACTATCGAGGCGATGGCGGCTTATCCTGATCGGCGTTTGTATGGCGATGAGGTGATTTGGGGCGGCAACGATGTGGATGGTTTGTATTCGTCGCATCGTTTGCGGCACACGGGTACCAACCGTGGCTGGTCGCTTTATGGTCCGCCGACTGGCAAGCGGGTCAGTTATCGATCGATCGCCGATTGTTTTTGCAAGCGCAACATGGTGGTGGAAGAATGGATTGTGCGCGATGAGTTGACGCTGGTGTTGCAGCTGGGTTTGGATCCGGTGGAGACCGCCAAGGAGATGGCGGCAAAGCAGCGGGATGCTGGTGAGCAGTTACGGGTGGCCGGCGATATCGAGCGCGGTCGGGGGCAATTGCCGCCGGCGAAATGGCAGGGCACGGAAACGGAGCATTTTGACCCGCAGGACTTCCTGGGGCAGATGATGCACGAGATTTGGAATTGGCGTTTGTTGAACAAGGCGCGGGAGTTTTATCACGAGAATTTCGTTTTTGAGGGTCCCAGCAAGCGCGCCTTCAAGGGTATCAACGATTTTCAGGCTTATGTCTTGTCCTTGCTGTCGCCCTTCCCCGATTTGGCTCTGCAGGTCGATCATTTTTGTTATGTGGGCGATGAGCAGGCGGGCTATCGAGCGGCGACCCGGTGGACGATGCATGGTACGCATACGGGCTACGGCATCTATGGCGAGCCGACGGGAAAGCCGATTCGCATCTTGGGCATCAGCCATCATCTGATCGAAGCGGGGCGTATCGCCGGTGAGTGGACGCTGTTTGATGAATTTGCCTTGTTAAAGCAGATCTATGCTTAGCAGTTGCCCAGTGAGGGTTTGGCGCGTTCTGTGGACATCGACGAGGGAAAAGCCACTGTGAGGCAGCGACAGCATAAAGAATTGGTCTGGCAATTGTGGCAGGTTTGCAATGCTGCGCCAGCGCGGGCGGAGAGCGCTTTGGGGGCGGCATTTGCGGAGAAGATCGACTATCACGGATTTTACCCGATTAAGCGTTTGACGGGCGCCGATTGCTTGATCGAGAAATTGTGGCAGCCCTTGCTGCGCGCCTTCCCCGATTTGTTGCGTCGGCCTTATGTCTTGCTAGCGAACACTTATGAAGGGTGCGATTGGGTTGCCAGCACTGGCGAGTTCATCGGCACCTTCGTTGAAGATTGGCTGGGCATCCCCGCTAGCCGTCAAAGCGTCAAATTTCGTTATGGCGAGTTCTGCCGCATTGAAGCGGGCAAGATCGTCGAGATTCGTTTTTTGGTGGATCTGCCGGATTTGATCCGCCAAGCGGATCGGGCGATTCTGCCAGCCAGTTTTGGGCGGGATATTTGGATTCCCGGTCCTTTGGCGGGCGATGGCTTATCGCTGGAAATGGCTGATGAGGCTGAATCAGCAGCGACTTTGGCGCTGGTCGAAGAGATGATCTTCGGCGGCTTGAACCGTTACGACCAGAAAGACCAGGACAGCCAGGGTTTGGAGCGGTTTTGGAGCGCGGATATGGCCTGGCATGGACCGGTTGGCAATGGTTCCACTTATGGCATCGAGGCTTTCAAGCGGGAGGCGCAGGGACCAATCGTCAGGGGCTTTCCCGATCGCAAGGGTGTGGGGCATCAAGCGCGCATCGCCGAGGGTTTGTTCGCCGCTTCGACTGGTTGGCCCAGCCTGGTGGGTACACATCGCTTCGATTTCATGGGCTGGGCACCGACGCAGGAGAAAGTGGCTTGGAATATCATGGACTTCTGGCGGCGAGAGGGCGATTTGCTGCGGGAGAATTGGGTGCTGATCGATTTGATCGATGCCGGGTTGCAATCGCGAGTGGAATTGTATCCGGCGCTGGGGGAGTTCTGTCTGTCATAGCGGGTACGATGTCGGATCGTCAGAATGGACAAAGAGTGATGACAGAAGAAGATAAGTATTTCACTTCATCATTTCAATATACGCCGATTGACCAGGCGCGGAATATCGCCAATAAGCAGCGTGTGATCGAGATCATGCGGGGGCTGGCAGAGGGACCGGTCGAGAAACTGGAGGAGATTGCGCGGGGGAGTTTGGCGCAAGATAGCGCGCTTCAGGTGACGCACCCCATCAATGAGCTGAGCGGGAGACGAGCGGCATTGGAGCGGCTGTGGTTGCCATTGCGGCGGGCGCTGCCGGATGTGGAGCGGCGCGAGCATTTTGTGGCGGGCGGGCGTTATCGCGATGGAGACTGGGTCGCTTGCATGGGGCATTATCTGGGCAGCTTCGAGCGGGATTTGCTGGGCATCCCGGCGACGCGGGGGGCGGTTTGCCTGCGGTATTGCGAAGCGCATGAGCTGCGTGATGGGCAGATCACGACCAGTTATATTTTTCTGGATTTTTTGGATTTGATGCGGCAGGCGGGTTATTTCCCGCTGGCGCCGAGTTTGGGCAGGGAGATGCGTTGGTTGCCGCCGCGGACGTTGGATGGCGTGATTTTGAAACCGCAGGATGAGGGGCGTTCCCAGCGCACTATTGAACGGATCCTGAAGATGCACGCTGCCCTGGGTTATTACAGTGGGGAGCCGCCGACGCGGGCGGTGTTGGATGAGATGGAGCAGGCGCGGCACTGGCATCCGAATTTCATGTGGTATGGGCCGGCGGGTATTGGCACGACACGGGGGCTGGAAGGGTTTGAAGATTATCATCAAATCCCCTTTCTGGTGGCATTCCCCGATCGCGCGGGTTCGGCGCGGGGGCATTTCATCCGCATCGGCGATGGCGATTATGCCGTGACCGGCGGCTGGGGTTATTTGCAGGCGACGCACCGTGGTGGCGAGCTTTTTGGCGTGCCTCCGACTGGCAAGCGGGTCAAGATGCGGGTGATGGATTTTTATCGCTGTGATGAAGAGACGATCGTGGAAAATTGGGTGCCGATTGATGTGCCGCATATCCTCTTGCAGATGGGGGTGGATATCTTTGGGCGCATGCGGCATCAATTCCGGCAGCATCAGCCGACCAGCGCGAGCGAGTGGTTGGTGAAGGATAGTTAGCTGGGCGGTCATTTTGTGGTAGCCGGAGAGAACAGGTGAGGACTGTGACATCGATTCACATTCACAATAGAAACAAAGAGCGGATTGAGGTTTTGCGGGCGGCACTGTACGACATTGATGCGGGGGAGTTGCGCCGGCAGTTGGGGGAGGTCTTTGCCGCCGATTGCGCGGTGCATTTGGCGAATCCGCTAGAAGATTTGGATGGCGTAGCTGGTTTGTATGAGGAAGCTTACCTGCCCTTGTTGGCGGCGGTGCCGGATTTGGAGCGGCGGGATTTTATCGTGATGGCTGGGGAGGCGCGGGGGCAGAATTGGGTCGGTTGCGCGGGGCATTATATGGGCGTGTTTGAGCAGCCTTGGCTTGGCATTCCGCCGACTCAGCATTTGATGGCGATGCGCTATCACGAGTTTTTCCGTTTTGAGGATGGGTTCATCGTCGAGATGCAGGCGCTGTGGGATATCCCGCAGGTGATGATGCAGGCGGGTGCTTGGGCGATGTCGCCGAGTTTGGCGGTGGAATGGGTGGTGCCGGGACCTGCAAGCGCGGATGGGATCATCACTGGTCCGTACAACGAAGCTCAGTCGATGGCGAGCCAGAAGCTGGTGCGGGCGATGTTGGATGCTTTGAAGCGCTCGCCCGAGGGTGTTGCGGCGATGGAGTTGGATCGTTATTGGCATCCCAAGATGATGTGGTATGGACCGGCGGGGATCGGCTCGATGCGGCGGATCACTGGCTTTCGCCATTGGCATCAGGTTCCTTTTTTGAAAGCGATGCCGGATCGTGGAGCTTTTTTGAACCGGGGCATCATGTTTGGCGATGCGGAGTATGTGGGTTTCACCGCTTGGCCCGGCATGCAGATGACGCTCAGCGGCGATGGCTGGTTGGGCATTGCGCCAGCAGGTCAGCAGTTGACCATGCGCAGTTTGGATTTTTGGCGCTGCGAGAATGGGATGATTCGAGAGAATTGGGTGTTGGTAGATTTGCTGGATGTTTATGCGCAGCTGGGTGTGAATGTTTTTGAGCGGATGCGGGAACTGACGGTGGCGCGGCATCCTGGAATTGCTGTCTAGGCGGGTTGTACCTCGGGCGGGATATCGGCGATACGCGGGTTATTGCGGTCGCGCTGGGACAAAATCGGGTCTCGTATGCCCCAGTCGATGTCCGCTTGGGGATCGTCCCAGGCGATGCCAAACTCATCGGCGCCGCCAGCATAGTAATTATTGACGAAGTAGATCAGGGTGCAATCGGTCAAAGCGGCGAAGCCATGGGCGACGCCTGTGGGGATGAAGAGACCGATGGGATTGCCCTGCCCCATGTCGATGGTGGCGGATTGCAGATAGGTCGGCGAGGAACGGCGCAGATCGACTAAGCCGACGCGGAGATTGCCGCGGGTGGCGCACCAATAATCCACTTGCTCAAAATGGTAATGCAAACCGCGCAAGACACCGGCGGCGCTATCGCTGCGGTTGCTTTGCAGGCGATGCCAATTGACCTGCGGAAACCACTCCAGCCGGAAGGTCTCCATGAAGCGGCCCCGGTCATCACCAAAGGCTTCTAGTGCTACGGTCATGACACCGTGGATGGAATCGAGTGGCTTTGCGGCTGAAGTGTTCATGAGTTGTCCTCGGTTATGGCTACGCGGCGTCTTCCAACAGCGAGCGGGCGACTTTGAGCTATTGCTCAGCCCAGCAGACGATAAGCGAAGCGCAGCACCAGCTCTTGATGCTGGATCGTTTCCTCGATATCAAGCGAGCCGTGGCCCGCGTCAAACCAGTGGACTTGGATGGATTTGTCCAATTCTTTGAGCTTCTGTTCATAAACTCGCATTTGGCGGGCTGGGCAGCGGGTGTCGTTAGCGCCTTGAAGCACCAGGATATCGGCTTTGATGTTTTCGGCATAGGTGATGGGTGAGGCTTTGCGATGGGCTTCCGGTTTCTCTGTTGGTGTACCGCCGAAGATGCTGCGCTGGTAGCCACGCAGGGTGCCGGCTTGGTCTTCGTACATCAGCGTCCAATCGGCGATGGCGACGATCGCCATACCGCCCGCCCATAAATCGGGACATTTGCCCAGGGATTGCAGGGTCAAGTAACCACCGTAGGAGCCGCCGGTTTTGAGGATGGCATTCGGTTGGGCGATGCCTTGGTCGACGAGCCAAGTTACGCCAGCCGCGATATCTTGCACTTCCAGATCGCCCAGGTTGCCGTCAATAGCGTGCTGGAAATCGTAGCCGAAGGTGGTTGAGCCGCGATAATTGAGGCTGAAGAAAGCGAAGCCATGATCGAGCCAGGCTTGGGCATCGGGCTTCCAGCTGTTGGTTTGCACGGCGGTTGGTCCGCCATGGGTATGGACGATGGTGGGGAAGGGTCCTTCGCCGGCTGGTGTCGCTAGCCAGGCTTGAATGGTGGTGCCATCTCCTGAGCGGTAGTTGACCGAGCGCCAGGCGCTACCGGAGGGGATGGATCTTCCCAGGTCGATGACATTTCGCTGGAAGGCGCCGGTCTCGCCATCCAGCTCCAGCAGGCGGGCGGGGGCGGTGGAATCGCTAAAATGCACTTGCAGCACCCCATCCGCGAGAAAGCCGCTGCCGGGGCTGGGCACGCCGGGGGGTGTATCCAGGCGGCGGACCTGTTCGGTGGCGAGCTCATAGACGTAGAGCGTGTGCAAGGCGCGATTGACCTGATGCAGCAGCAGGCGCTGGGCATCGGGAGACCAATCCCAGACGGTAACATCGCCGTTGAATTGATCGCTGTCGATCTCCTGGCGTTTGCCACTGCGCGGATCCCAAATGAGGGGGCGGTGGTATCCACCCTTGTTGGAGGAGGCCGCCAGGCGCGTATCGCCAGCTAGTGGCGAGAAGCTCCCAACTTGAATGCCGCTGCCGGCGCCATCCCAGAGTTCGGCAATTAGTTCGCCGGTGTTGACATCGTAGGCTTCGAGGGCGTATTCGGCGACACCGGTCTTCTCGGTGGAGGCGATGACGGCAATTTCGGCATTGTGCGAGAGTATGGGACCGTAGGACAGGCTCTGCTTGCTGTGGGAAAAGAGCGATCCATTATCGCTGGGTCCGGCGCGCGTATCAAGCAGGTGAATATGAAAACCATGGTCATCGGCGGCGGTGAAGCCGAATGCGTTGCCAGTGGCGCTTTCAGTTATGAAGTGCGAGGCGTATTCGGGCAGATCGGGCGTCAGATCTTCTGCCGTGCCGCCGGTGAATGGCAGGCGAGCATAATGGCCGATCTCGTCGCCGCGGCGATCGTGCAGATAATAGACCCATTCGCCATCGGCAGAGATAGCGCCGGAGGAGACGCCGGCTGGCTGGTCGGTCAATTGGGTCAGCGTGTTGCTATCGGTTTGCCAGGCATAAAGTTGGGTGAGGCCATCCTTGTTGGTGCAGACGAGGCCCCGGCTCGGGTTTTGAGAAGCGCGGCGGGACCAGTAGATTGCGGGGGCGCGGAAACGCTGTTTCCAGGGTGCCTTGTCGCTGAGGTCGAGTGGCTGGGGCATGGTTTTCACCTTTGGGTCGGTTGAACTGGCGGATATGATAAGTGGACACGGGGAGAGAAGCAATAGGCATGGTTGCTGGGGGCTAAATATTTAGCACAGAGGAAGTAAACCTCAAAGACACGAAGAACACAAAGGTTTGATGGTGGGTTGGGATTGGGCTGGCTGATCTAGGGGAGCGCCAGAAATTCCCAAATCCATAAACTCTAGGGCAGCTCAAAAAATGCAAGCTCGCGGCTGGCGACGGGAAAGGGCTAGACCGAAAGGCGATGGTCGGTGATAATATAGGGGTATCTGAGGCGCTGGTGAGTTTGGAGGGCGACGATGGCGATAGCGGTCATGGTGGTCATTATCTTGTTGAATGTATTCCTGTTGCTGGCTGTGATGCGGGTCGGCACGATGGAAGAATTCCATGACGAAGTGGCGCCGGAGGATTCGGCGGCGGTATTGGCTTGGCGGGCGCGGTTGGCAGCGCGCGGTGCCGATGCTGAAGAGCCGGTAGCCGATGCCAGCCAAGCTTGAGGAGCCAGCCACAAGAGCGAGCTAAGTCGCTGGTGACATTCTTGCCATGCGCATCGGGTTGATCACTTCCGAGCTGGGCCGGGGGAATGGTTGGGCGACATACAGCCTCAACCTGGCCGAGCAGTTGCGGGCGCGGGGCATCGCCAGCACGATAGTCTGCGCCAGGAACAGCACGAGCGTTGATTTTGAGTGTCACCCTCTGTTACCCACAGTATCCCCCCCGGAAAAGCATAGCCTGATAAAGTCGTTGCGGCTGCTGCCGGTGGCGGCGGCGCTGCTGCGCGATTGCGACATTGTGCATGCGACGGCGGAGCCTTACGCGATTTTGGCGGCGGCGATCGCGGGGAGGCGTCCGTTTTTCTTGACGGCGCATGGCAGTTATGTCAATTTGCCGCGGATGCGACGCTTTCCTGTGGGGGAGTTGTATCGGCGGGCATTTGCGCGGGCGCGCTTGATCTGCGTCAGCCACTATACGGCGCAGGTGGCGCGGGAGCAATTTCCGCTAGCGCGAGCGCATGTGATCAACAACGGGGTGGATGTCGGGCGTTTTTTGCAGCCGCCGCCGTTGCGCGTGGATAAGACAGCGCCAACGGTGATAACTATCGGCGAGATCAAGCCGCGCAAGGGGACGCTGCAATTGGTGGAGGCGCTGGCGGTGGTGCGCGAGCGAATCCCGCGGGTGCAGTGCTTGATCATGGGCAATCCGCAATATGGCTCTGCTTATACCGCCAAGGTGCTGCGGCGCATAGAAGAATTGAAGTTGGCGGATAATGTGCGGATTATGGGCTTTGTCGAGGATGAATTGATGCGAGCTTGGCTGGCGGCGGCGGATGTCTTCGCTTTGCCGGCGATGAATGATGGCTGGTGGTTTGAAGGGTTTGGCTTGGTTTTGGTGGAGGCCGGGGCGGCTGGCAGGGCTGTTGTCGGTACGGATGGCTGTGGCGTGGCGGATGCGATCGAGCATGGCGTCAGCGGTTTGAAAGTATCGCAAGAGCGGGTGGCGGAAGAGTTGCCGCGGGCGCTGTTGGAATTGCTGGAGAACCCATCGATGGCGGAGCGGATGGGCGCGGCCGGGCGGCAGCTGGCGCAGGAGCGAACTTGGGCGGCAATGGCGGAGCAGCTGATCGAGCTTTACCGCGGGGCACTGGTTTAGTCTAACTTGACCCCATCGGCATAGAGGAAGTGGTCTGGCGTCGTTTGCACCTCGATATCAAAGCCGTGTTGGCGCAGCGTTGCGCTTAGCTTTGGCGGCTGATAGTAGATTTTCACGATTTCAAATTGGCGACCATCTTTGAGGACGCGCTTTTGCCGCTCGTCCCCGAGGTTTTCCGTTTGGGTTTGCGGGTTGGAAAAGTCGGGTTTTTGCGAATCCACCAGGAACAGGCGGCCTCCCTTTTTCAGCGCTCGGTGAACCACTGTTAGAAACTGCGACAATTTGTTGGTGGGGACATGGGAGAGCCAAAAGCCAAAGAAGACCATATCGTATTCTTGCTCTGGCTGCCAGCTGAACAAGTCGGTTTGTTGATAGTGGACTCGGTCCGATTGCAGCTTGGCGCGGTTGATGGCGATCATCTCGGCGGAGGCATCCAGCGCAGTGATGTGATCGCCGATTTTGAGCAGCTCGCTGGTCCAGATGCCGGTGCCGGGCGCCATCTCCAGGATCTGCTCTCGTTTAGGCGCGTTGAGCAATTGCTGCCGCACGATTTGGACTTCGGCTTCCCATTGTTTTTTGAAGGCGGCGCCGTGGTCGTAGCGTCCTTCGCGATAGAACCATTCATCATATTCGGGGGCGCGGGCGCGATAATATTCGATTTGGCGCTGCAATAGATCGGGCGTAGGCATGGTAGTCTCTCCTGATTCAAGGGTCTATTGTGTCGATGGGCAGCAGGGGTCCAGCGGGGGAGGAGTCATCTGGATGGTTGGCGATGGTGCCGGGCGGCGCGGGGATGGGACCGCGCAAGAGCGGATCATCGGTTTGGCGCATCCACTGGTCGAGCCGGCGGCGCAGGTCTGCCAGGATGTCGCGGTAATCCGCCTGGTTGATGAGGTTGTTTTGCTCATGGGGATCGAAGTAGGTGTCGTAGAGTTGTTCGGTGGCGGGCAGGCGTTGGCTGAAGCCGGCTTCGAGCATTTCTGTTTTTGTCAAGCTATCATCGATATTGGGCAAGACGGGTGATTGGCGCTTGTCGTAGCGGCGGATATATTTGTAGCGGTCGGTGCGGATGGCGCGCTGGGGTTCGTAGGCGGCGTGATAGTTGACTTCGGCGAAGAGTTCAGCGCGGATAGAGGTGGCATCCCCATTCACCAGGGGCAGCATCGAATGCCCCTGCAGCCAGGCTGGCGCTTCGATATTCAGCAGCTGGCAGATGGTCGGGAAGATATCGATCTGGCTGACCATGGCATCGATGACTTTGGGTCGATCGAAGGGGCTGGGACCTTGCATGATCAGCGCGACGCCGATGCCGGCATCGGTCAAATTGCATTTCATCCCCGGGAAAGCGAGACCATGATCGGTGGTGTAGATGATGAGGGTATTTTGGCGGAGGTCGCTGTCATCGAGGGCTTTTATGACGCCCCCAATTTTGTCATCGAGGATTCCCGCCATGGCAATGTAGTTCGCCATATCTTGCCGAATCTGGGGACTATCGGGCAGGGGCAGTGGCGGTTGCAGGTAGGCTGGGTTGACCTGGTGCTGGGCTGGGAATTCTCGATGCGTCTCGAAGAAACCAACAGTCAAAAAGAAGGGCTGTGATGGCGCGCTCTGGATGAAGTCGATGGCGGCTGTATGCGCTTCTTGGTGCTTGGTGGTCAAGATCTGGTCATAGCCGATTTCTGCGGCGCCGCGGTGGAGGGCGCTGCCAGCCAGGTGTTGGATGCCGGCCAGAGCTGTTGTGTAGCCGGCGGGTTTGAGTGTATGGACGATATGCTGGCTGAAATCGCCCAGGATGAAATGTCGATTTGCCAAGCCCAGCATGCCGGCGTTGTGGGGCGATTGCCCGGTCATGAGGGCGGCGCGGCTGGGCGAGCAGGTGGGCGCGGCGCAATAGGCATGGCGGAACAAGACGCCTTGTTCGGCGAGTTGCTGCAAATTGGGTGTGGGGATGCCGAAGCCATAGGGTTGCAGGTAGCGGCCCGTATCATGCGAATGGATATAAAGAATATTGGGTTGTGACATATTTGAGCGCGCCTCTGGTTAATAAAAGTAAAAAGAGGATAGGCAGGCTACCTATCCTCCCTAGATAGTCAATTTTTAGACGGCTGCCCAGGCTTCTTGGCCGCGGAAGGGCATGTGCTGGGCGGGGTCGAAGCTGGGGCGTTGGGCATAGAGATTGTTGACGCTGGCATCTTTTTCACCGCGCAGGAAGATACTGGCGTGGGTTTCGCGCTTGACCCAGGTTGATGTGGGGATGTAGCGCAGTGTCAAGCCGATGCGCCATTGATCGGAGGTATTGGACTCGGAGCCGTGGATGATGCGCGGGTTATGAATGGAGACATCGCCCGGCTGCAATTCCAGATCGACCACGTGGGAGTCATCGATTTGTGAGGGATGGATGCCGGAGGAGAGTACATTCTTGCCGTCTGGCACATCTTGCAAAGCGGAACGGGGCAGCAGTTTATTTTCTTGGGTGCCGGGCAAAACGCGCAGGCAGCCATTCTCGCGGGTGGATGCGGTGGCGGCGAGCCAGATGGTGGTGACGTCCATGGGTTCCAGGGGCCAGTAGGTGCCGTCCTGATGCCAGAGGACTTCTTGCCCATGTTTTGGCGGTTTGGCGATATAGTGGGCGGCGAACATGGCGATATTGGGACCGATGAATTGTTCGACGATATCGAGCAGGCGATCATCCCCAACCAGGCGGTGCATGAAGGGATCGGTCACTAGCATATCGTGATGAAAATGTTCGGGGCGGGTATCGGGATGGTGTTTTGCCAGCCAATGGACATGCTCGGCAGTTTCCCGGGCGAGATCGGCATCGATGGCATTGCGGACGATCACATAGCCTTGTTCATCATATTGTTGTCGTAATGACGTGCTCATAAGTTACCTCTTTCGTGGTGAATAGTAGATTTGTGGCGCTGGACCGCCGTAAATATGGGCGTATGATGAATTGTTTTGCGGGGATTGTCAAGCGATTGCTCTGTTGGAATTGTTGTTAGTCGATCTCGACATTTTCTTTTTGCTTGCGCGGGGGATATTGCGCTTTCAATTCCAGGGTGATGCCCCCAAAGAGTGGCGCGCAGATATTGTAGCAGAGCACGGTGATGGCGGTGGATAGCCCGCCGATGAGAGCTGCCCAGAAAGCGGCCGAAGCCAGCATGGGACCAAGGACATCGGGCGGGATGATGACATCCCAGAATTTGAAGATGGTGTTGAGCAAGAGAAAGAGGATGATCGGCAGGATGGCGATGATGACGGAAACGATAGCGGCGATTTTGACGGCGGACATGAAACCAATGCGTTTGAGTGTGTAAGTCATTTTTTTTGCGCCCCGAAAAATTGTGCAAGTCGTTCATTATCAGATACGTATTGGGTAGTACAAGGTTGCGGAATGGGGAGTAGTTAGAGCGATTTAACCGGGATTGCATTGGTAAACAAACTGGTTTAGAATCGTTGAATTATGGTACAATCTGATATATGAGCGTGAAATGAGTGAAAAATCGCTTCCGGGAAATGGGGCGGTAGGGATTGCAGGTAAAGAGACGATGGGGATTTTGTCGAACAAGGACGACGAGGCGAAGGCAGTACCGGCGATAGCGAATCTAGCCTAGAATTTGAGCCAGGTTGTCCAGGTTGTCGATGTTGTAGTATTTGGGGACAGGCTTGATTGGAGAAATAACTTGGTTTAAACTTACTAACTACGTGGTAGAATAGCATCGAAGAGTGTGAAATGAGTGAAAATTCGCTTCCAAGAAGTAAAGCAGCAGGCATTGCAAGTATGGATTCGGCGGAGATTTTGCCGAATAAGGGCGACAAGGCGAGGCAGAATCGGGTATCTGAGATGAATGCGGTGAAGTATTTGAGAGATATCGGCCTCGTAATTGGCTTAATCATTGGGGTGCTGACCATACGTGATTCCTACGCCAACGTCGATAGTCGTCTAAATCACCTCGATAACAAGATTGAGGGGGTGTCTGCCGAGATTAGAGTGGTGGACGAAAAATTGTCCGCCAAGATTGACGCGCAGGGCGAAAAATTGTCTGGCGAGATCAAAGCGCTGGATGAAAAATTGTCTGGCGAGATCAAAGCGCTGGACGAAAAATTGTCTGCGGAGATTAGAGCGGTGGACGAAGGATTGTCTGGCGAGATCAAAGCGGTAGACGAAAAATTGTCTGGCGAGATCAAAGCGCTGGACGAAAAATTGTCTGCTGAGATTAGGGCAGTGGACGAGGGATTGTCCGCCAAGATTGAGGCAGGAGACGAGGGATTGTCGGCCAAGATTGACGCGCAGGGCGAAAAACTGACCGCTGAGATCAAAGTAGGGGACGAAGGATTGTCCGCCAAGATTGACGCGCAGGGCGAAAAACTGACCGCTGAGATCAAAGTAGGGGACGAAGGATTGTCTGCCAAGATTGATGCGCTGGACGAAAAATTGACCGCTGAGAATGAGGCGCTGGACAGCAGAGTTGGTAACTTGGAAACGCAATTATATGGCATCGGTGAAAGAGCTCGGACGGCTCTCAGCGATGGCGTGGTCACGAATGAGGAACTTGCCGAGATCTTGAGCGTCAACATCTTGGGAGACCAGTTAGAAGAATAAGTCCGCAGAGCAGGTCCCGGGCAAGGCTGAGGCAATACCAGCGATAGCGTTGAGAATCTAGGCTAGGATTTGCGCCACGCGGTCTAGGTTGCCGATGCTGTAGTATTTGGCGGCGGGGTGATGGGTGAAGAGCGCGGCGGTGCTTTGTTCGGGCAGCCACTGCCAGGATTCGGTCAGCGACAAGCCCAGTTCGGATGACAATTGCGGCAGCAGTTGCATGACAATTTGATGATCTTCCAAATCCGGGCAAGCGGGATAGCCCCAGCTGTAGCGTTTGCCCTGCCCTGCCGCGATGCCTAGCTGCCCGCTCAAAAGATGGGTCAAATAATTTGCGGTAGCTTCAGCCGCTTGTACTGCCAGGCCGTGGAAGAAATAGGCTTCGCTGTAGGCATTGGCGTCTTGCAGGCGCTCGAATTCTTCGGTGGCGCTATCACCGACGGTCACTGTTTGCAGGATCATCACATCGACCAGGTCACGCTCGCTACTGGCGAAATAATCGCTGATGCAGAGGTATTCGCCATCGGGTTGACGGGGAAAGCTGAAGCGGGCGCGCTCCACTTTTTTGCCGCTGCTGGCATAGGTATCGGGATCCCAAACGATTAGGTCATCGCCGGAGCTGTTGACGGGGAGATAGGCATAGACGGCTTGTGGCTGCAGGGTGCGGCGGCGTTGAGCCTCTTTTGCCATGCGTAGCAGGCGGTTTTCGAAGTCGGCAGAGAGCCGCTGCCATTCGGTGCCTTGGGTATTTTTGGCACCCCAGGAGAGGCGGAAAAGTTCCGGCTTGTGCAGGTATTGTAGCACGATTTCCAGTGGCATGGAGCGGACGACGCGGTTGCCCCAAAAGGGTGGTTGTGGGATGGAGGGCGCATCGGGAACTGTTTTGCGGCTGCCACCTTGGCGGGAGCGACGGCGGCGGGGTGCGCGATTGAGCTCGGCATAGGCTTGGTTGAAGACCTCTTCAATGAATTGCTCTTGTCGTTCGGCATCCAGCAGTTGGTCGACCACTGCCAAGCCTTCGAAGGCATCTTTGCAATAGAAGACGCCGGCTTGGTATGGTTCTTGGTTATCTTGCAGGAAGAGGATGCGGCGGCCGAAGCGGCGGTTGATGGCGGCGCCACCGATCAGAACGGGGATCTGCAAGCTGCGGCGCGCCAATTCATTGACAATCAATGGCATCTGCTTGGAGGTGCTGACCAGCAAGGCGGACAAGCCGATAGCATCCGCTTGGTATTCCAGCGCTTTGTCGATGATGGTGTTGGCTGGCACTTGTTTGCCGAGGTCGTGGACGGTGTAGCCATTGTTGCTGAGGATGGTTTTGACCAGGTTTTTGCCGATATCGTGCACATCGCCATAGACGGTGGCGAGGACGACGATGCCTTTGCTGGCACCATCGACCTTGTCCATGAATTGCTCGAGGTAGGCGACGGATTTTTTCATCACCTCGGCCGATTGCAGCACGAAGGGCAGGATGAGCTCGCCGGCGCCGAATTTGTCGCCGACTTCTTTCATGGCTGGTAGCAGGACGGTGTTGAGAGCGTTGACGGCGTCCAGGCGCGTCAGGATGTCGTCGATCAGGTCTTCGACGCCTTCTTTTTTGCGATGCACAATTTGCCAGTGCAATGCTTCTTCGCTGCTCATACTGGCGGTGGGGTCGATGATCTCTGCCCCGGCGAGTTGCACTTCATTGTCTTCAAAATATTGGATGAAGCGCGGCAGGGCATCGGCATCGCTGTTGAAGATGAGGTCTTCGGCGATTTTGCGTTGTTCGGCGGGGATCTCGGAATAGGGCGTGATATGGGCGGGATTGACGATTGCCATATCCAAGCCGGCTTTGACTGCGTGATAGAGGAAGACGCTGTTGAGCACGCCGCGGGCGGCCGCACCGACGCCGAAGCTGACATTGCTGATGCCGAGGGCGGTCATGACGCCGGGAATGCGTTGTTTGATCAGGCGGATGCCTTCGATGGTCTCGATGGCATCTTCGCGCAATTCTTCTTGCCCGGTGGTCAGCGGGAAGGTCAAGGCATCAAAGATCAGATCTTGGGGCGATAAGCCATATTCATCAATGGCGATATTGGTGATGCGCTGGGCGATGGCGAGTTTTTTAGCGCGGGTATGCGCCATGCCTTCTTCATCGATGGTCATAGAGAGGATGGCGGCGCCATGTTTGCGGGCGATGGGCAGGATCTGGTCGATGCGTTCGCGACCATTTTCCAGGTTATTGCCGTTGATGATGCCGCGGCCCGGGTAGAGGGCGAGAGCGGCTTCGGCGACTTCGGCTTCGGTGGTATCGATGATGAGCGGGGCTTCCACCGCCATGGACAGCTTTTTCACCAGTTGTTGCATTTGTTCTTTTTCGTCAGCGCGCTCGGTCAAGGCGACGCAGACATCGAGCATGTGGGCGCCGCCCTCCACTTGGTCGATGGCGATTTGCAGGATGCTGTCATAGTCGTCAGCCAGCAGCAGGCGTTTGACTTTGCGGCTGCCTTGGCTGTTGACGCGCTCGCCGATGAGTGTGGGACCGGGATCTTGGATCATGCGGGTGGCGGTCATGCCGCTGGAGGCTTGTGGCTCCTGGATGATCTGGCGCGGTTTGGGCGCTTGGCGGGGGGCATGTTGTGCCAGCGTTTCCTGGTAGGTCATCCCATGCACTTGTTGATAGAGTTTCGCCAGGTGCGCCGGGGTGGTGCCGCAACAGCCGCCGACGACATTGACGCCCCAGCGGGTGAATTCGCCGACCATTTCGCTGAAGGGGACGGGTTGCATGGGGTAGACGGCTTCGCCATCGACATTGATGGGTAAGCCTGCGTTGGGCAGGACGCTGATAGGAAGCGGCGAACGCTCCAGCAGATATTGGATCGGCTGGCGCATATATTCGGGACCGGTGGAGCAATTCAAGCCGAGCACATCGATGGGCAGGGCTTCGAGAGTGGCGAGAGCGCCGGCGATATCGGTGCCGAAGAGCATACGCCCGCTGACATCGAGGGTGATTTGCACTTGCAGCGGAATACGCTGTCCGCTATCGCTGAAGTATTGGTTGATGCCGTGGACGGCAGCTTTGACCTCGAGGATATCTTGGCTGGTTTCGAGCAGCAGCAGATCGGCGCCGCCTTCGGTTAAGCCTTGCGCCTGCTCGTAGAAGAGAGCAGCGAGCTGGTCGAAGCTGATATCGCTGAGATCGGGATCATCGCCGGAGGGCAGTTTGCCGCTGGGTCCCATGCTGCCGGCGACAAAACGCGGGATGCCGCTCTCGTTTTCGATCTGGTCGCAGGCTTGGCGGGCGATTTGGGCGGCGGCGCGATTGATCTCCAGGGTGCGGTCGCCCAAGCCATGCTCGGACAGGGTCAGGCGATTGCTGCGGAAAGTATTGGTTTCGACCGCTTCGCAGCCGACCTGCAGGAAAGACAGGTGGATTTCGCGGATGATATCGGGGCGGGTGACACTGAGATAGTCGATGCAATCCTGATGTGCCTCGTCGCCGAAGTCGGCGGGAGTGAGGGTGTAGGATTGGATGCTGGTACCCATGGCGCCATCGAAGATGACGATATGGTCATCGATAGCGTCCAGGTAGCGGCGGTTGCTGAAGGGAGGCGTCTTGGTTTTCATGATTTCAGTGTAGCACAGGCGGGCGGGCAACTCTACGGCGCAGTTCTGGGGGCAACCCCTTTGTTGGCAAGTGGGCGTTCTGCGTTATAATTTCCTGCTAATTGATTGGCGAGCGGGGAGCGGGCGCATGACATCGGGAGCGGCGGAGATCGAGTCAAAGGCGGGAGCGGGCGGCGCTTTCCATTACAGCCGCATCTTGCTGATATGCGGCGGGCATTTTGTGCATGATATCTTTTCCGCTTTTATTCCGCCGTTGCTGCCCTTGCTGATCGAGAAGTTGAGCTTGTCGCTGGTCTTGGCCGGTTCGCTGCCGGTATTCATGCAGTTGCCTTCGCTATTGAGCCCGTTCATCGGTTATCTGTCGGATCGCTTCACCTTGCGCTATTTGGTGATTTTGGCGCCGGGGGTGACGGCGACGCTCGCCACGTTGATCGGCTTCATGCCCAGTTATGGGACAGCGGCTTTACTGTTGTTCGCGGTGGGGGTGAGCATCATGGCTTTCCACGCGCCGGCGCCAGCCATGATCGCCCAGGTGGCCGGCAACAAGGTCGGGCGGGGCATGAGCTTTTTCATGGCGGGCGGGGAATTAGCGCGGGCTGTGGGACCCTTGCTGGTGGCGTTTGCCGTGACCCAATGGGGCATGGAGGGCTTGTGGCGCTTGATGTTTTTTGGCTGGTTGGCGAGTTTGGCCTTGTTGCTGCGCTTGGGGGATGTCACTATCCAGCGGGCGCCGCGGCGGGGGACTGCCAAGCCGGTTTTGAAGCGATTTGCCCGGGTATTTGCGCCCTTGTTTGGGGTGATGTTCTTGCGCAATATGTCGGTCAGCAGCCTGGGCATTTTCATGGTGGTGTATTTGGTGAATGTGCGCGGTTATGAGTTGACGCTGGCGACGGCGGCTTTGGCGCTCTATGAATTGGCGGGGGTGGGCGGCGCCTTGGCTGGCGGGACGTTGAGCGACCGCTTCGGGCGGCGGCGGACGGTCGTGGGGGCGGTGGTGGTCTCGGCATTGTTGATGCTGGTGTTTGTGCAGGTAGAGGGACCGGTGCTGATCCCGGTGTTAATCGCGCTGGGGTTGACGGCGCTATCGGTGACGCCGGTGTTTCAGGCGCTGGTGCAGGATCAGTTGCCGGATAATCGGGCGACGGCCAATGGCATGTTCATCTTGTACGCATTTGGCATCCGCGCGCTGAATGTGATGATCGTGGGCGCCTTGGGGGATGCCCTGGGTTTGCAGAATGCCTTCATGGTGGCGGCGCTAATCTCGTTGTTGTGCTTGCCGCTGATCATGGTTTTGCCGGCGGCGCCGAGGGTGGAGCGGGAGGGGCTCGTAGGTTAGAGTTGTTTTTTTGCTATGTCGATCCAAGATTGCATTTCCTCAGCATCATTGGAAGCGCCCGCCTGCTCATAAACGATTTTTGCTTTTTCCCAACAGGTGATTGCCTGTTCCAAATTGGGTTCTTGGTCTTGATGTTCCGCAAGTTCCTCGAAAGAAATGCCAAGATTAGCTTGCGTATTCGCGTAGGACAAAGGCGCGCTGGCGGGGCTGTAATGCTCCAAAGCACGCTCATAAGCCGCCATGGCTAGACGCAAATTCTCCACCGGATCCTCATGTTGGGAAAGTTCATCATAGGCACACCCCAGATTGTATTGCGTCCTCCCGTAGTCCAAAGGCGCGCTGGCGGACGTTCGGTATTCCAATGCACGCTCATAGGCAACGATGGCTTTACCCAAATTATCCTGCGGATCCTCATGTCGGGAAAGTTCATCATAGGCACACCCCAGATTGTTTTGCGTCATCGCGTAGAACAAAGGCGCGCTGGCGGACGTTCGGTATTCCAATGCACGCTCATAGGCAACGATGGCTTTACCCAAATTATCCTGCGGATCCTCATGTTGGGAAAGTTCATCATAGGCACACCCCAGATTGTATTGCGTCATCGCATAGTCCAAAGGCGCGCTGGCGGGGCTGTAATGCTCCAAAGCACGCTCATAGGCAACGATGGCTTTACCCAAATTATCCTGCGGATCCTCATGTTGGGAAAGTTCATCATAGGCACACCCCAGATTGTTTTGCGTCATCGCGTAGTCCAAAGGCGCGCTGGCGGGGCTGTAATGCTCCAAAGCACGCTCATAAGCAGCGAGGGCTTTACCCAAATTCTCCACTGGCTGCTCATGATTGGAAAGTTGCTGATAGGTATTGCCCAGATTGTTTTGCGTAGTCGCGTAGTTCAAAGGCGCGCTGGCGGGAGTGTAATGCTCCAAAGCACGCTCATAAGCAGCGAGGGCTTTACCCAAATTCTCCACTGGCTGCTCATATTTGGAAAGTTGCTCATAGGTATTGCCCAGATTGTTTTGCGTCATCGCGTAGTCCAAAGGCGCGCTGGCGGGAGTGTAATGCTCCAAAGCACGCTGATAGGCAGCGATGGCAAGACGCAAATTCTCCTGCGGATTCTCATGCGCTGCGAGGCTGCAATAAGAGATGCCCAGATTGTTTTGCGTCATCGCGTAGTCCAAAGGCGCGCTGGCGGGAGTGTAATGCTCCAAAGCACGCTCATAGGTAACGATGGCTTTACCCAAATTCTCCACTGGCTGCTCATGTTCGGAAAGTTGCTGATAGGCAAGCCCCAATAAAATGGCAAAGTCGGCTTTTAACGCATCAATATCACTCGATTCAATTTTAGGTCCTAGTCGCAGCAGCCAACCGAGGTGGATCTTGTGGCGGCCGCGATTTTCCAAGAAATGGAAACAGGCATTGCAAAGCTGAAAAGCAGCGACGAAATCACCCGCGGCAAATTGGCGTTCAAAAGCGCTGTAGAGATTCTCCGATTCGGGGTCTAAGCCCAGGTAATCTTGTTTCTCGCGATGTTTTTTGGCGAGCGCCAGGTAGAATTGATAATGCTGGTCATGTAGCACCTGGTTCTCGCCGACCGCATCGATGACCAATTGATCGATCTGGTAGCGCTGTTTGTCTTGGTCGCGACGGAGGAATTGCCAGCGTATCAAGACCCTGAGAACGTTGTTTAGATCGTTAGTGTTCTGTGGCAGCGTATCGCTATTGGGGTCAATAGCCATCTCACGTGCCGCTTCAATGGTAAAGTCGCCGCGAAAGACATTGAGACATTTTAAGGTTGCCTCTGTCATGGGACCGTTTCTTGTTACCATTTCCGCGACATTGAGCAAAATCAACTTTTCGATAGCTTCTTCGATGTTGAGCCCTGCCAAACTCTCTAATGCTTTGATGACATCTTCAAAACCGAGATCTCGCAACCGTGGCATTGACCATTCAATCAAGCCCGGGTGCAAACGGGCTTTAGTGCTTAGTTCTTCCAGTTGCTCGTCAGTGAGAGGCAGATCATGAAATTTGCAGAGGGAACGGCAAACTTCGATGGCTGCTTCTGGGGAAAGTTGTTGGAGGTGATGTGGTGGGCGTGCAACTAGCCGATCATCCTGCCACATTTCGCGGCTGGTCAACAAGACTGGGGCACCGGCTTGGTTGAGTAGATTGACCAAATCAATGAAGCCTTCTTGGCGGTTTTCTACCGTGACCGATTCGGCATTGTCGATGACGACCAGCGGTTTTTGTGGAGCGCGTTCTAATTGTGCCAGGGTCTCGTCTTCTGAGGTGTCGGGTTGCAAGCCGAAATGTTTCTTCAGCAATTCCACTACTGAGTCACGGCTCGAGAACTCGCTACATTGGTGCCAGATGACGCCGGCGATATCCTCTGCCTTGTCCGCGACTTCATAAGCCAGGCGGGATTTGCCGATGCCGCCGATGCCGGTGATGAAGGTGGGCTGCCCGGCGTCGAGAGAGGTTTGAACTTCTTTTAGGTCGGCGTCGCGCCCGTAGAGGTCGATAGTGCGGAGTCGGGGGTCGATTGCCCTACCCTGGTCAGTGGTGAATTTAGGGATCTCATGCACATAATCTTTAGTCAAATCAAGAGGGCGTTGGCCTGTTATTGCTTCGATAAGTTCGGCGAGGCCCGCCTCATAATTGTCTTCCCTCAAGTCAACATATTGAGTCAGTTTTAAGCGCCAAGGGAAGTGTTTCATTTTGATATCTTCGATTTTGGCGACGAAGAGGGTTATTCCTAGATCCAGAATGTATTGGCGCTCGTTTCTAACTGGATCTGATTTTGCTGACGCATTACTCAAGACCAGCAAGGCCATATCACAAGCATTGAGTGCTTCCTGTATTTTTGCGTCCCAATCATCGCTTGATTTAATACTCTTATGGTCGAACCAGGTGTCGATACCGCTTTCAGTGAAGCGCGCATCGAGTTTGGTGACAAAATCATCATCTGCAGAGGCGTGGCTGATGAAAAGCATGGGCAGGCGTCCGCTTCTCAACTTTTCCAAAAGTTTGGAATATAGCAGTCAGTAGTTAAGAATGTATCAATAATGCGAACAATTGTCAATGCTTCGGGAAGGTCGCTGGCGGGCTTGTCGGGCGGGTTGGGCTGTGCCAAAATGTTGGTGGCGGTGGAGGAGTAGGTTGGCGGGTATGGAGTTTCGGCTGCGCTTTGTTTTTTTGAGCTTGGTGGCATTGATCGCGGTGGCGGTTTGGACTTTTCCGGCTTGGCGCGGTTATTTTCGTCAACCGGGGGAGGCGATGGCTTTTCCGGGCTTGGATTTGGAATTGCAAGACGAGTTCATGGCATTGGCGCGGGCGGAGCGGGAGGCGCTGTTAGATTTGTATCGCAATCAGCCGGCGATGGCGCTGGAGATGGTCTTGGCGGCGATTGATGGACCGGCGGCCGCCCCCCAGAGCGAGAGCGATGCGACTATGTTTGAAGGGGCGCGGGCGCTCAGCAGTGGGGAATTCAATACGATCAGCGCTTTATATTGGGGCGAGGGCAGCGCGACGGTCTATGAATTGGTGGATGGGCGGCGGGTCTTGCGTTTTGAGAATTTCATTTCAGCGACCGGGGTCGATGTGCATGTGTATCTGGCGCGAGATGTGCAGCCTTTGGAAGCGCGGCAATTGCGGAGTGATGACTTGCATTTGGGGCGGCTCAAGGGCAATGTGGGCGACCAGCTGTATCACCTGCCGACTGATCATGATTTGAGCGTCTATCGCTCGGCGGTGGTATTCTGTCGGCGTTTTGACAAGGTGATCACGGTGGCGACATTGCGTTGAGCGCTGACGGGAAGATGAGCCAGGAAACCACAAGACACCCAGAGGTTTTCCTTAGTGCTGCTGCCGTTAAGCCCTGACACGGTTCGGAATTTTCTGCCGCAAGGGACCCGGCTCATCACCGCGAGTATAATCGGCGGCGGTAAGCTGGTCAATATGCCCTCGTAAGTTCGGCGTTAGAGAAAGGGCGCGTTGCAGAATTGTTTGTCCTCAGACATAATACTGGTCTTGTTTGAACATTGGAGAAAAACACCATGTCAGAAGCGATTCGTTTTGATCTAGCACAGAGTCAGATTCCGCATCAGTGGTACAACATCCAGGCGGATTTGCCGCGTCCATTGCCGCCGGTGCTGCATCCGGGGACGCATCAGCCGGTGGGACCGGATGACTTGGCGCCGCTGTTCCCGATGGGCTTGATTTTGCAGGAGGTCAGCCAAGAGCGCTGGATTGAGATCCCGGATGAAGTGCGGGAGATTTACAAATTGTGGCGCCCCACGCCTTTGTTGCGGGCGCGTCGCCTGGAGCGAGCTTTGGAGACGCCGGCGCATATCTATTACAAATACGAAGGGGTTTCGCCCTCAGGCAGCCACAAGCTCAACACAGCCACGGCGCAAGCCTATTACAACAAGCAGGAAGGCATCAATGGCTTGACGACGGAGACGGGCGCTGGGCAGTGGGGCACGGCTTTGGCGCAGGCTTGCAACTTCTTCGATATGGATTGCATCGTCTATATGGTGAAGATCAGTTATGAGCAGAAGCCATATCGTCGCGCCATCATGCAGAGTTTTGGCGCCAGCGTCACGCCTAGCCCGAGCGACCAGACCAATGCCGGGCGCGCGATCTTGGAGCAGGATGCCGATAGCACTGGCTCGCTGGGCATCGCCATCAGCGAAGCGGTGGAAGTCGCGGCGACCAGTGGTGGCAAATACAAATATGCTTTGGGTAGCGTCTTGAATCATGTTTTGATGCATCAAACCGTCATCGGCCAGGAAGCGCTGCAGCAGATGGAAGTGGCGGGGGAATATCCTGATGTGGTGGTGGGACCAACTGGCGGCGGCAGCAATTTCGCCGGGATCGCCCTACCCTTTTTGCATCAGAATCTGACTGCTGGCAAAGCGACCCGTTTGCTGGGTGTGGAGCCGGCCGCTTGCCCCAGCTTGACGCGCGGCAAATACGCTTATGATTTCGGCGATACGGTGGGCATGACGCCGCTGGTCAAGATGTATACCTTGGGGCATGGCTTTGTGCCGCCGCCCTTGCACGCTGGTGGTTTGCGCTATCATGGCATGGCGTCGATCATCTGCGAGTTGTGGGATCAAGATTTGATGGAAATGCAGGCGATCCCGCAGATGGAGACTTTTGGCGCGGCGATCACTTTCGCTAAAGCTGAGGGGATCATCGCAGCGCCGGAGGCTGCGCATGGCATTGCTGGCGCGATTCGCGAGGCGCTGGCGGCAAAAGAGGCGGGTGAAGAGCGGGTCATCCTCTTCAATCTCTGCGGGCATGGCCACTTCGATATGAGCGCTTATGATGCTTATCTGGGCGGGCACTTGTCGGATTATGAATATCCGCAAGCAGCGATTGAACAGGCGATGCTAGCGCTGCCGCAGGTTGGTTAGTGGCTGTTTGTTGAGCTGGGCAGCCATCGAAAAGCATCGCTGATGCTTCAGATGAGATCTTGCGGCGGGGCAATTTCGATATTGGCGCGGAGGTCGCGCTGGGAACAAATTGGGCTTTGTTGCCCTAGGGCTGGTGGGATCTGCCAGAATCGGGCGCTGGTTCGCTAGCCCGTCTCCTGCGATAGCACTATAATGGGAGCTAGCTTGTATCAAAAGCGAGAGGGCTAGACCCAATGAAGCCTGTGATGTTTGTTCCCCTTTTGCTATGTACGCTATTGTTAGCCGGATGCTATCGTCAGGCGGAAGAACCCTTCCAACAAGTGGATAGCGCCGCGGTCGTCGATGATGTCGAACCGACCCCGGTGACGGTCATTGTCGAGGGGGGTGGAGATACACCTATTGATGAAGCCGATACTGAGGCGGATGAGCCGGTGGTATTCGTGACGCCGGAAGTAGCGCCGGGGCAGGTGTCGCAGCCGATTATCGTGTTGCCAACCGAGACAACAGCGGCAGAAAGCGAGCCAACCGCGGCAGTTATTCTCTTGGAGGCGCCAACTGAAACGCCCTCCTTTGTAGAAGAGCTTGACCCGAATGACGAGTGTGTTTATACGGTGGTATCTGGTGACAATTTGTTCCAGTTGTCGCTGCGTTGGAATACGACGGTTCAGTCGATCATGACGACCAATCAGTTGGATAGCGATGCGCTATTTATCGGTGAATTGGTATTGATGCCAAATTGTGAGCCCAGCCCGGAAGCGACGCAGCCGATCATCGTGCAGCCGCCGACCGTTGAAGTGGAGCAGAGCGAGCCACCAGCGACCGCCGTAGCCGAGACGGGCGAGCAGATCGTCGAGACACCCGGTCCGCGTATCCATATTGTATCGGCTGGAGATACGCTGGAGAGCATATCGCTGCGCTATCGGGCGGATGTGAATGAGATTATCAGGCTCAATAACTTGCCGGATCCGGATCGACTCAGCGTCGGGCAGGAGCTCTTGCTGCCGGATCCATAGTGCTTTGGGCGCGGTTTAGGCCCGCTGGAAAGTGGATGCTGTGATGTTGTTGAGGACCGCCTGCGACAGGCTCAGCACGTTGGCATAATCATCGAGATTGAGCAGCGCCGTTGGCGAGTGGATGTAGCGGCAAGGTGTTGACAGGGTCATGGTGGGGACGCCGGTTTGGGCAGTGTGGATAGCGCCGCCATCGGTACCGCCACCGCCTGCCGTCTTAAATTGATAGGGAATATCGTTGGCGGCAGCTGTCTCGCGCAGGAATGCCAGGGCGCGCGGATCGGAAATCATTCTTCCATCAACCAGGGTCAGGACTACACCTTCGCCCATACGAGTGGCGGGGTTGGTTGGCAAATCACCGGCATCGACCTCGCGATTGGGGTTGGGCAGATCAAAGGCGGGGGTCCCTTCCAGGACGATGGCGGCATCGGGTTGGATGCGTTGGGCGGCTACCTGGGCGCCGCGCAAGCCGATCTCTTCTTGCACGGTGAAGGCGGCGGCAACGGTGACGGGATAGGGTCCTTGCTGCAGGATATCCACCAGGATCGAGCAACCAATACGATCATCAAATGCTTTGCCACACACGACCTTATCGCTAAGCTGGCGATAGCAACTATCGAAGGCGATGCGCTCGCCCGCTTCGGCGGCTTTTTTGTCGGTCGCGCCGACATCAATGCGCAGGTTATCCAGCGGGACTGTGTTCATATTGCTGCCGAAATGGATTGGCTTCCAGAGGATGACACCGGGTTTGCGTTCGGCGCCCACTTTGACGCGCAGGCCGGGTAGAATCCGCGGGTCGATACCGCCGATGTTACTGAATTGAATCAAGCCATTGGCATCAACATCGGTGACCATCAAGCCGATTTCGTCCATATGCGCCGCGATCATCACCTGGTATTCGGGATCTGCCGTGCCGCGTTGCAGGGCGATGACATTGCCCATGGCATCCACTGTGATATCAGTCACGTGATCGCGAATGGCGGCGATGACAAGCTGGCGGACCTCGTCTTCTTCACCGCTGATGCCGATAGCGTTCGACAATGCTTCCAAAATCATCGGTCGTCCTTTTATTGTGAGCGGGCGAGCTTGCCGTCCTGTTGGCGCAAGTATAGCCGATTATGGGCGGCTGTGAGATAGCGAATAGCGCTGGGCTGGTGGAGCTGGGGAGGAGACAAAGGCGAACTGTAAATAAATGGCTTTACGCCTGACATGATGGCAGAAGGATCGGCAGCTGTTGGCAGCCAAGGACCGGGTCTCTACCTAAAGAATGCCGGATTGAGGGCTTATTCAAATATGGTAAATGACCAGCTAATATCCCTGACTTATGATGATATATTTTGAGATTCGTCTAATTTGGTTTTTTCCTTTTTATTTTATAGAAAATATTACTTATGAATTTTTCTATCACTTATTATTGATTCGATTCAAATTACTGTAGATATGTCCCTTCTCAGGCTGGTGGAGTGAGAAGTTCGTTGAGAAAAACAATACATGGGCGGCTTTGGCAACCGCCCGAGAGTGAGCTGGTGAATGGGAAAATCAGACGCCGGGGGTCGGTGTCAGGGTTGGCTCGATGGCTGTTGTGGGAGCCGCCGTGACAGTTGGAGCGGCTGCGAGAGTCGCGGTTGGGTTCAAGCTGTCGATAATATTGGTGAAGATGTTGCCGATGGCGGGACCAAGCAATGCCAGGATAACGATCACGACTACCGCGACCAGCACAAGTATCAATGCGTATTCGACCAGCCCCTGCCCTTTTGGATCACGTGCTTTGTCAGGCATTTGGAAACTCCTACGATAGATGTCGGGTGAGAATGATCAGTGAGCGTTCACTTTTCGACTTTGCATCACTATAGCATAGCTTAGTGAAGCGGGCAATGGGAGCGCGCTGTCTTGGCTCTGGCGGCGCGCTGCTTATTGACTGGACAAGAAACTGATTTGTTCAGCGAGAAAATCACCCAATGCGGGACCGGTCAGTACCAGAGCGATGACGATGACGACGGCGAGCAAGAGAAAAGCCAAGATGTATTCAACGACGCTCTGACCGAATTTATCCTTGGATGGGTGTTTCATGCAATATGACTCCTGGTCTCCAGCGCAGCCGGATAATGAATAGCTGCTTAATGATATAGACAACGAGCGCCAATGTAGCAAATTGAAGTTGAGAATGCAATAGGCAATGGCTGGGGTGGGATTTGCTGTGCTTCGGGCTTGCTTAGCTAGTCATAGCGCAGGACATTCATGACGCGCTCTTTGAGGGCGACGCGGGCGCTGAGGAAGGTGGCTAGCCAGCCGATCAGCACAGCGGCGACCAGCAGGGCGACAGCTGTGAGGCGGGCATCGGTCGGCAGGGGAATCGTGGTGCCGCCGGCGGCTGAAAGCAGGCTGATGAAGACGGCGCTCATACCGATGCCGATGAGGGCGCTGAGCAAGCCGATCAGGCTGGACTCGATGAACATGACATTAAGCACGCGGCGGGATTTGAGGCCGATGGCTTTGAGGATGCCGATCTGGCGGCGCCGTTCCAGGGTGGAGAGCGCCACGGTATTCGCCATGATGACCGAGGCGGCGAAGAGGGAGAGCAAGCCGACGATAGTGGGGATGGCGGCGAATTGGTCGATTAGGCGGCCGATTAGCCCATCGATGAATTGGACATCGATCGCCAGGGCGAAGATGACGGCGGACAGCTCGGTCAAGGCGCGGTTGAGGTCTTCCGCGGGGACTTGGTAGGCATAGAGCGTGAAATCGGAGCTGGCTGCTGCGGGTAGGACGGCGGGCGGGATCAAGCCGCTGGGGTCGCCAAAAGAGCTTAAGCCATCGGCTTCGCCGTTGATGCCGACCACCTGCAATTCCAGGGCGGCATTGTCTATATCGATGCTGATGCTGTCGCCGACTTCGATTGCCAGCGTTTGCGCCAATTCAAAGGGCAGGACGGCCAGCGCTTGCCCGCGATCTTCCAAAGAGAGCATGCGCCCGCTAGCCAGCGGCGGTTGCCCGCTGTAGATATCGGGTTTGTCAGAATTCCAGACGGTGAATTCGAGGGAAGTGTCATCAGCGAGGGCTTCGCCATTGACGCTCTTGATGGCGGCGCTGTAGTTTTCGATAGTGGTGCTATAGTCGATATTGACATCGGCCAAAGCGCCGGTGATGGCATTTTCGATCATGCTTCCCGGCAGACCGGGGAAGGGAAAGACTAGCACATTGCCGCCGAAGCTGCGGCTGAGCTGGATATTAAGCAGCTCGCGAGTGCCCTCCCCCACAAAGGTGATGCTGCTCAATGCCAGCATGCCGGCGCTTAATGCCAGCAGGGTAATGGCGGTGCGCAGCCGATTGGTGGACAGGTTGCGCAAAGCAAGGCGCAGGGTAACTCTGCCAAATGAGGGCAGCTTGCCGATGAGAAAGACGATCAACCACAGGATCGAGATTAGCAGCGCAAAGATGGCAAAGGTAGCTGTGACGCCGATGACACCCACGAGATAGGGGGAAGGCAGTGTCAGCTCGCTTGGCTCGGTCATTGGTCCCAGGCGGCGGGAGCGCTCCAAATCAGCTGATTCGGTAGCGGTTTCGGCGGTATCGATTTGGGCGGGTGGTTCGGCGAATCGGTTGGCGGTCAGCTCAAACGAGGGGCGGACGATATGGCCGACGACCAGACCCAGGCTGATGGTGACGAAGATTAGCAAGACGATCGATTGCAGGATGCCGAGAGCCACCAGATGGTTTTCGTTGGGGCGCAGGATGATACTGGGGCGAACTTTGACGGCGGTCAGGATCGGGGCGACGCCAAAAATCGCGGTGACGACCATGCCCAGGGCGAAGCCAAAAATCAGCGCTTCGGGGTAGACTTGCCAGATCAGCGTTTGTCGCAGCGCCACCGAGCCGTATTGATTGACGATGACGCTGAGGCCGATGCCGACGATGATGCCGAGCAGGCTGCCAAAAAAGCCGAGCAGCAAGCCCTCGGTGAGAAAGAGAGCTGCCACTTGGCGCCCATGCAAGCCGAAGGTCTTGACAGCGGCGATTTCGTTGGTGCGCCGCCGGACTAAAACCAGCATGGTGTTCATGATGCCGACGCCGCCGATCAAGAGCGCGCCCAAGCCCATCACCACGACGAAGTCGCTGAGGTATTGGGAGATCGCTTCGTAACGCTCGAGGAAGTCGTAGATATTGGATGTGTTGACGCCGGGGGCGATGGCTTCGATCTCGGCTTCGTAGCCCGCCAACTGTTCCTCGTCCACCGTGTTGGGGAAGAGTACGCCGATGCGGTTGGGGGCAAATTCTTGATTGATAACGGCTTGGGCATTTTCCAGGTCAAAATAGGCGAAGCCAAAGAAGGCATTGAGGAAGTTGGTGACGCTGCTCTCTTCGGCGACGGAGACGATGCCGCGGACGGTGAAAAGTTCTTCGGCGCCACTGACGCGGACGGTATCGCCGACGTTGAGGTCGCTCTGTGTTGCCAGGTTGTCGCTGATGACGACATCGTTGCCGCCGGTGAAGAGTTGGGCGAGCGGCAGATCTGGTGGGTCGAGGGCGAGGATGGTATGGGTGGGCGGATAAGTTTGGGGGTCGATAAAATTGCTGCCGATGAAGCTGGGGCGGCCGAATTGGCTGGTTTCGGTTTTGGTGATTTGCATGTTGCGCCCGCTCATGAAAGCGCTGGTGCGCGCGCCTTTGCCCTCCGCCCAGGTTAGCAGCGCCCCTCGCTCTTCGGGCGTGAAGGCGTTGGGGTCGTTGCTGCCGAAGCCGCCGAAGAGGCTGTCGTTGCGGATGAGCAAGTCGCCCTTGACTTCGATGCGGACATTGTTGGTCAGCGTGTCGCCGACTGCCAAGCCGAGTGAGCGCAAGGCGACCACGGTGGCGACGCCGGCGGTGATGCAAAGAATTGCCAGTGTCGTCCAGCGGCCGCCGCGTTGGATATTGCGCAGCGCGTACATGAAATAGAAGCGGAATCGATGGATCATGCGCCCTCCTGATAAAAGATGAACCGAGTGTACACGAATTGCTTCTTTTGCAGAAGCCGCTGTTCGATGGCGGGCTTGAGTTGGCGGGCGGCGCTTGCCAGCTGCCGCGTTTATAGATTATAGTTGGGCATAGTAGGCATTAGCTTCTGCACAAGGAACGAGAGATGAAGAAACCCATCATTGGCATTAGCACTGGCGGGCGGCGCGAAGAGTATATTAAGTCCCGTCATTACGATTCTTTTTTCAGCACGCCGGCGCCTTATGTCGATGCGGTGCGGCGGGCGGGTGGCATTCCCATTTTGTTGCCGCCCGGTGAAAAGGAATGGCGGCAGCTCTTGCCTTTGTTGGGCGGGGTGATCGTGACTGGTGGCACCGATATTGACCCGGCTGAATATGATGGCGATCGCTGGAATCCGCATCTATTGCGAGCCGATCAGGAGCGGGATCTTAGTGAACTGTCTTTGGTGCGGCATTTGATGGGGGAGCGGAGCAAGCCTTTGCTCTGCATTTGCCGCGGTTTGCAGGTCTTAAATGTGGCAGCTGGCGGGACGCTTTACGAGCATATCCCCGATATCCGCGATGAAGATATCCACCGCAATGGCGCCGGTTTGTGGGCGATGCAGGAGGTGCAGGTGGTGGCGGATAGCTTGATCGCCGATGTGATGGGGGTGACGGCGTTACGCACATCGTCGGGGCATCATCAGGCGGTCAAGCAGGTCGGCGAGGGTTTACGGGTGGTGGCGGTGGCGACTGATGGCATCATCGAGGCTTTGGAGATGACCCAGCATCCCTGGCTGATCGCGGTGCAATGGCATCCGGAAGTGACGGCGGATCGCGATGCCACGCAGCAGGCGCTGTTCGATGCTTTGGTGGCGAAAGCTGGTGAACGGCAGCGAGAAACTGCTCTCGCCTGAACTCCCCTATTCGACCGTAACCCGCGCGATTTCCAGTTCGCGCTCAAAATCTGTATTGCTGCCGAGGGCGGTGCCGGGCACGCTGGCTTGAGTCGCATAATCGTACAAGATCATTTTCACGATGTAATCCCCGGGCGCCAAGGCTGACAAATCGATGCGGCGTTCCGTTAGTGAGCCCAAGCTGATGACATAATCTCGCCCCTGAACTTTGTCGCCGTCTTCGCTGAAAAACTGGATCGAGATGGCATGCGACTCGCTGGGCAGATTTTGCCACAAGGGATAGAAACTGAAGCTCTTGGCATCCGCTTCCACCAGCAGATTCGCCAGCAGGATGCCGTTCCGGTAGCGCACTTGCCAGGGTTGCTGCGAGAAGACGAGTTCGCAGGGAATGGCCGGCTTCAGATAATATTCGATGACGAGGTCTTCCGAGGCTGTCACGGCGCCGCAGGATCGATAGTGGCGGGCGAGCCATTGTCGGTGCTGGTCCGGTAGGCTGAAGGCGGTCTGACCCCTATCGGTTGTCAGCAAGAGAATATCATTGGTTGACACGATGTAGTCCAAGTCGGCGTCTGGCTCAGCTGAATTTTGGGCGTGGAGGACATTCTTATCATCGGTGTAGAGGTGGATCCAGCTTTTCCAGCCGGTTAGAGCCTGGGAGAAATAGTGGAAGGTGTTGTCTTGGATGGGGTTTGCTGGTTGCAGGCTGAGGATTGACATGGCTATTTTGGGGATGGTTTCGGAGTCCAGCAAGCTGCGTATTTGTGGCAGAGCATTCGTACTTTGGGCGGCGGTCTTGGCGCAAGTTTCGCGTATATCTCTAACTCTATAGATGGTGACGTAGTCATCGGCATAAGATGGCAGAACAAATACGAGGCTGTTTGTGAATCTGTTCAGATTAACTATCCAGTGGTGCAATATAAGATGCGTGAAGCCGTCGTCAAGCAACTGGTTGGCTGCGGCTAGATAGTCTTCTGCATTGAGTGCTGAGCAATGCACCGATTTCCAAGCCCGCCAGTTGCTTAGCAGGAGATTGTTATTGATGTAATTGAAGGCACTGGTCGGAGTACGGGTGGGACGTCCCTCCGCATGAGGATAGCCGGTGAAAGTCTGGTGGAAGGCGTAATGTTTCGATCGTTGCCCGCCCATGGGGAGATTGATCAGGCGAATGGACTCCTGGTTAGGCTCGGATTTTAGCCAGTCGATGAAGTCGAATTGTTGATCTGGAATAACTCTGGATTTAGGTGGTTGGTAGTATTCAAAGGCGACTGTGCCAGCAATGATAAGGATGATGGTGACCCGCCATTTGATGCGGACGGATTGCAATAGCGTCGCCAATCCATAACAAGCTAGAACTGCGAAGGGCAAGAGCGTGCCGGCATGAAAATTATCGGTCGCCCAGAATGGACTGAAGAGCTGCGGTATTACTTGCGTCAGATAATGTTTGGGCAAGAGTATGTGGTGGTAATCTACATCGTTGATGGTGAGAAAAGAGCCGAGGCGCAAAAGCAAAAAAGGCAGAGCCAGCAGCAGCCAGGGTAGCATTTTGCGCCGCCGCGTTGACTTGGCGAAGCCCAGCGTGATCAAGAAGAGCGGGATATACCCAAGGAACACGGCCGGGTGCCACCTGTTATCAAGCACACTAATCGACAACAGGCTGTCCAGCAGCGGTTCGATAATTGGATGCTCGGTATTGACGAAGTAGCCCAGCAGATCTTTTCCGATTTCCGAGTTCTCATTTTTGGTTAAGGCGTCAGCGAGGCCTTGGGAATCCACAATCATGGGATAGAAACGCAGCAACCCGAAGGCAGCTACCACCAGGCAAAGCAGGCAGATCATGCGCCAATAGGAAATATCTTTCCAATGTTGGCGGGCAAAGTAGAGGATGCAAAACAGCAGGGTGATCAACAGGCAGACGAGGGTGTACATACCGATGAAGGCGGTCAGTCCGATCAAAACACCGGAGATGATGAAGAAATTGTGGCGGTTTTCTCGCAGAGCGCGGTGGAAAAAATAGAGCGATAAAGGCAATGTCGCGATGAAGGCTATATTGGGATGGGCGGGGCGCCCCAGGGTGAAGGCGCTGGTGCCGAAGACGATCGCGCCAAACAGGCCGATCCACTTATCGCGGAACAAGTATTGAAGATAGAGGTAGCCGGATGCCATGTTGAGGAAGACGAGCAGAAGATAGGTCAGATTATAGGCATTGGGAGCTGGGATGAGTTCTTGTAGCCCAGCGAAGAGCGCCATGTGTGGCAGGCTGAAATTGTGAAAAGCGAGCGACACGCCATCGGGATGGAATAGCAAGTCGGTGTAAAAGAAGTCGGCTTGTCCGCTGAGGATCAATTTGCCGTACCAGGCATCCCAAAACAGCATATTGGTATCGATATTATGTCCCGTCAACCAGAAAGTTCGCGTATCAAAGAGTTGGGACGCGGTGGGCCAGGTCATCAGGATGATGAGCAGCGGCGCGATGATGAAAAAGTGCAGATGATGGCGCAGGTTGTGTGGGATATTTTTCACGTGGGACCCCTCGTTTGGCGGTTCGGGAAGATCTATGCCGAGCTGAGCCACTTGACAGCATCTTTGGCGAAATAACTGAGGATGATATCGGCGCCGGCGCGTTTGATGCAGGTCAGGCTCTCGAGGGCAGTTTGCTCCAGATCGAGCCAGCCATGCTGGGCGGCCGCCTGGATCATGGCATATTCGCCACTGACTTGATAGGCGGCGATGGGCAGATCGAAACGATCCCGCGCTTGGCTGATGATATCCAGGCTGGGCAGCGCTGGTTTGACCAGCAGGATATCGGCGCCCTGTTTCAGATCGAGATCGATCTCCTTGAGCGCCTCGCGGCGATTGGCGGGGTCCAGCTGGTATTGGGCGCGATCGCCGAAGCTGGGCGGGCTTTCGGCAGCATCGCGGAAAGGACCGTAGAAGACGCTGGCAAATTTAGCCGCGTAGCTCATCAAAGCAACGTGAGAGAAACCGCCGGTATCCAAGGCGGCGCGAATGGCGCTGACCCTCCCATCCAGCATGCCAGAGGGGGCGATGATATCGGCGCCGGCATCGGCATGGACTAGCGATGCCCGTTGCAATAACTCTAGGGTGGGATCGTTGAGCAGGTAGCCGAGCGGCAAGTTGGGATTGAAATGCGGTGAATCGGGCGTATTGATGAGGCCGCAATGCCCGTGATCGGTATATTCGCAGAAGCACATATCGGAGATGAGCAGCAGCTCTGGCGCGGCTGCTTTGATAGCGCGCAGGGCGCTTGGGATGATGCCTGCCGGATTGTAGTTGTCGCTGCCGCAAGCATCTTTATGCGCGGGAATGCCAAAGAGGATGACAGCGGAGATGCCCAGGGCTGCAATTTCCTGGGCTTCAGCAGCCAGTTTATCGACCGTCCATTGAAATTGCCCCGGCATTGAGGGGATGGGTATTTGCAAATCTTCGCCATGACGGACGAAGAGCGGATAAATGAGATCTTCGGGGCGCAGGCTGTTCTCGCGAACCAGCTGCCGAAGGGCGCGGGACAGGCGTAAACGGCGCGGACGCGAATTTAGCTGGTGAGTGGCGGTCTGCATAGTGGGGATCACCAGGTTTCCCAATGGACAACCTCGTCAAACAGGCGGCGGCCACCGGCTTGCAGCGGTCGGGCTGCATTGGCGGCATCGGCGGGGTAGCCGAAGGAAATGACCAACCGCGATTGATAATCGGCGGGGAAGCCCAGCAGGTCGCGCACGTCGTCCGGTTGGTAGATGGTGCCGAGGCAGGAGCCGATGCCAATTTCGGTGGCAGCCAGTTGCATATAGGCGGCGCTTTGACCGGAATCGAAAAAATGCCAGAGTGTGCGTTCGTTCTCGGTTGGTACGATGATGACGATGCAGAGGGCGGCGCCAGCCACATGCCCCATGCCGGCACCGAGCTGCGCGATTTGTTGCAAGCGGGTTTTGTCTTGCACGGCGATGAAATGCCAGGGTTGGCTGTTCTTTGAGCTTTGGGAGCGTCTGCCCGCTTGGAGGATGCGCTCGATATGGGCCGGTTGCAGCGGCTCATCGCGGAATTGACGGATCGCTCGTTTGTTTTGAATAGCTTCCCAAACTTGCATCGTTATCCCCTTCTTTCAGCCCAGAGGACGAGCCTGTTTCTTTAGGTCGATAGAGAGATTGTAGCGCCGAAGGTACAGTTTTGCCTATGCTGGGCTGGGGGTTTTCTGTGATTGCGGCGCTGATGCTTGTGCTGGGATGAGCCGGGGGAAGGAGCGTGGGAATTTTGGCGGCAAGGCAAACAAGGATCCCAGCAGCTTGCGCTACCGGAATCCATTGCATTTGCCCGCTAGAGCATGGCGGGCGAAAGCTGATGAGATGTTGGTCTTATTATTCGCTGGCGTCTAGTTCGGCTTGTTGCTCGGCAATCATCTCGTCGGTGCATTGAATCGCGGCCAAAAATGCCTTATCCGCTTCGCCGCGAACTTCCGCGGGAATCACGGTACCTCGGAGGGTCGCCGCCACACGTTTCATCATATCTGGTGATTCGGAAGCGACTTCCCCGTCCCTTTCCCCACCACTGGTGGTGATTATTGCCTGAATATCTGGTGATACGGAAGCGATTTCCCCATCCCTGATGGTCATTATTGCCTGATCCAGCAAAGCTTCAGAGAGCTCAACACCTTGTTCCTCCGCTGTCGACAGATTCACAGCTGTCCCTTGAGTGCTTGATACATTGATGGCTGTGGAGGCGATATCGACATCCCCGTTCAGGTAGCCGGTCAACACAATTCCGACATTGGTCCCTTGCTGATAGTAGCGGAAAAAGCCACTGCCAACGGTCGCGCCCAAGGAAGCGCCCATCATGGTGGAATGGAATACTGGCACACCATTCTCGTTGGCAACCGTCACAACGATGGGCAAACCACTTGAGCTCAGCTCATCAGTCGGAAGGACAAATGCCTGAACGCCTTTGCTCAGCAAGCCTTCGGCGGCGGGTCGCAAATCAGCCAAGCCGGTGACAGCCGCCACTTCCACCGTCCAGCCTATTTCTTCGGCAAGCGCTTTGATGATTTCTGCTCCAATAACCCCGGAGGCTTCGCTGGCGGAATGGATGATACCGATGCTTTCCATATCCGGGTCTTGCAGCGATAGCGCCGAAAAGACATAGTTGTAGTCTGTCAGAGCTTCGGAGCCGGTGACATGAGCGGGCTTAATGCAGGCTGCCTGGGCGATACCGGCTTCGTAGGGGCTATAGACACCGGTGAACAAGACAATCGGCGGATCCTCCATATCGAGGGTTGCTTTGACAGCAGTTTGTGTCATCGCGGTACCGGTGACAATCAAGACATCGATATCCTGATCCAGCGCGTTTTCGACTAAGAGGTTGGCGGTTGCCAGATCCCAAGCGGCGTCCCCCCAGATGACATTGAGGTTCTCGCCTGCCAGATCCTGGTGTTCTTCCAGCATCCTATTTTCTTCGGTGCTGATGTAGCCATAGGATTCCAGCATATCCAAAATGGCGCCTTCAGCCGCGACATAGCCACGAAAGGGTCCAAGACTCAAAATGGCGATGGTGGGGTTGTCGTCATCCTGGGCTAGCGCCGCGGGAAGCAGCAAAAGCAGGATCAGGACCAGTAGCAAGACTTTCTTTAACATTGGATTTCCTCCCTACGAAAATAAGGTAGCTGCGTTGATACGCCGCAACATCGAGCTGATAAATAAGCTTCGCCCGCCAGTTAGAGCAGGTCTATGGGCATGGCGGGCGAAAGCTAGTGAGATGCTGGTTTTATTATTCGCTGGCGTCGAGTTCGGCTTGTTGCTCGGCAATCATCTCGTCGGTGCATTGCAGCGCAGCCAAAAATGCCTGATCGGCTTCGGCGCGAACTTCCAAGGGAGTCGCGCTTTCGAACCTCTCCGCCACAAGTTTCATCATCTCCGGTGGTATAGAACTGGCTGCTCCTTCGCCCTCCGTTGCCTGATCCCCCGCCCCGGATGCAATATCGATACTGCCTGTCAGGTAGACGGTCATGACAACAGTCAAAAATTGCGGATCCACTTCGCCGCTATCAGTCATGGGAAGCGCGACACCTTGAGCTTGGAGGCTGCCCGCCAGAAGTTTGACCATATCCGGTGATACAGAAACGACTGTTCCGTCGCCCCTGACCGTTACCATTGCTTGATCCAGCAACGCTTCGGAGAGTTCGACACCCTGTTCCTCGGCCGAAGTCAGATTGACAGCGGTAGCTTGAGTGCTTGATACATTGATGGCTGTGGTGGCGATATCGATATCCCCGTTCAGGTAGCCGGTCAATAGAACGCCGACATCGTTCCCTTGCTGATAGTAGCGGAAAAAGCCAGCGCCAACGGTCGCGCCGGAGAAGACACCGATCGCGGTGGAATGGAATACTGGCACACCATTCTCGTTGGCAATCGTCAAAATGATGGGCAAACCGCTTGAGGTCAGCTCATCAGCTGGAAGGACAAATGCCTGAACGCCTTTGCTCAGCAAGCTTTCGGCTGCGGGCCGCAAGTCCGCCAAATTGGCAACAGCCGCCACTTCCACCGACCAGCCCAGTTCTTCGGCGAGCGCTGTGATGGTTTCTGCCCCAACAACGCCGGAGGTCTCGCTGGCGGAGTGGATGATACCGATGCTCCCCATGTCTGGGTCTTGCAGCAATAGCGTAGAGAAGACATGGCTGTAGTCGGTCAGGGATTCGGAGCCGCTAACATGAGCGGGTTTTATACAGGATGCCTGGGCGATGCCCGCTTCGTAGGGGTTATAGGCGGCGGTGAACAAGACAATCGGCGGATCCTCCATATCGAGGGTCGCTTTGACGGCAGTTTGTGTCATCGCGGCACCGATGACAACCATGACATCGACATCCTGATCCAGCGCGTTTTCGACTAAGAGGTTGGCGCTTGCCAGATCCCAAGCGGCGTCGCCCCAGATGATATTGAGGTTCTCCCCTGCCAGATCCTGGCGTCCTTCCAGCAGCCTGTTTTCTTCACTGCTGATGTAGCCATAGGATTCCAGCACATCTAAAATGCCACTTTCAGCCATGACATAGCTGCTGAAGGGTCCCAGACGCAAGATGGCAATGGTGGGGTTGTCGTCATCTTGGGCTAGCGCCGCGGGAAGCAGCAAAAGCAGGATCAAGACCAGTAGCAAGACTTTCTTTAACATTAGATTTCCTCCACATAAAACTTAAGGTTGCGGCGTATCAACCCAGCTAACCCGGACTGATAAATAAGCTTCGCCCGCCAGTTAGAGCAGATTGAAGCGAATGGCGGGCGAAAGCTAGTGAGATGCTGGTCTTATTATTCGCTGGCGTCGAGTTCGGCTTGTTGCTCGGCAATCATCTCGTCAGTGCATTGCAAGGCGGCCAAAAATGCCTGGTCGGCTTCGGCGCGAAATTCCAAGGGAGTCGCACTTTGGAGCCTCTCCACCACAAGTGTCAACAAATCTGGTGGTACAGAATCGGCTGCTCCGTCGCCCTCCATTTCCTGTTCCTCCCCGGACGCGATATTGACACTCCCTGTCAGGTAGACGGTCATGATAGCGGTCAAAAATTCCGAATCCACTTCGCCGCTATCATCCATGGGAAGCGTGTTAACTCCGAGGCTATTCGCTAGAAGTTTCAACATATCTTCTGATGCAGAAACGACTGTTCCGTCGCCCCTGACCGCGAGCATTGCTTGATCCAGCAAAGCTTCGGAGAGCTCAACACCCTGTTCCTCGGCTGTCGTCACGTTTACACCTATAGCTTGAGTGCTTGATATATTGATGGCTGTGGAGGCGATATCGATATCCCCGTTCAGGTAACCGGTCAACAGAACGCCGACATCGGTCCCTTGTTGATAGTAGCGGAAAAAGCCACTGCCAACGGTCGCGCCGGAGAAGATGCCGACCGCGGTGGAATGGAATACTGGCACACCATTCTCGTTGGCAACCGTCACGACGATGGGCAAACCGTTTGAGGTCAGCTCATCAGCTGGAAGGACAAATGCCTGAACGCCTTTGCTCAGCAAGCCTTCAGCGGCGGGCCGCAAATCAGTCAAGCTGGCAACAGCCGCCACTTCCGCGGTCCAGCCCAGCTCTTCGGCGAGCGCTGTGATGGTTTCCGCTCCGATCACGCCGGAGATCTCGCTGGCGGAGTGGATGATACCGATGCTCCCCATGTCTGGGTCTTGCAGCAATAGCGTAGAGAAGACATGGCTGTAGTCTGTCAGGGATTCGGAGCCGCTAACATGAGCGGGTTTTATACAAGATGCCTGGGCGATGCCCGCTTCGTAGGGGTTATAGGCAGCGGTGAACAAGACAACCGGCGGATCTTCCATATCTAGTGTCGCTTTGACAGCAGTTTGTGTGATGGCGGTACCGATGACAACCATGACATCGACATCTTGATCGAGCGCGTTTTCGACTAAGAGGTTGGCGCTTGCCAGATCCCAAGCGGCGTCGCCCCAGATGACATTGAGATTCTCGCCTTGCATGTCCTGGCGTTCTTTCAGCAGCATGTTCTCTTCGCTACTGACGTAGCCATAGGATTCCAGCACATCTAAAATGCCGTCTTCGGCTATGACATAGCTGCTGAAGGGTCCCAGACGCAAGATGGCAATGGTGGGGTTGTCGTCATCTTGGGCTAGCGCTGCGGGAAGCAGCAAAAGTACGATTAAGACAAGTAGCAAAACTTTCTTTAACATTAGATTTCCTCCCAAAAATTTAGGGTTGCGGCGCATCAACGCAGCTAACCCGGACTGATAAATAAGCTTCGCCCGCCAGTTAGAGCAGATTGCAGCGAATGGCGGGCGAAAGCTAGTGAGATGCTGGTCTTATTATTCGCTGGCGTCCAATTCGGCTTGTTGTTCGGCAATCATCTCGTCGGTGCATTGCAGGGCGGCTAAAAATTCCTTATCCGCTTCGATGCGAACATCCAGGGGAATCACGACGCCACCCGGGCGGCTCTCTGCCACAATGGTCAACATATCTGGTGATGCGAAAGCGACTGATCCGTCCTTGACGCCGAGTATTGCATGATCCAGCAAAGCCTCGGAGAGCTCAACACCTTGTTCCTCGGCTGAACTCAGATTGACACCTGTAGCTTGGCTGCTCGATACGTTGATGGCTGTGGAGGCGATATCGACATCCCCGTTCAGGTAGCCGGTCAACAGAACGCCGATATGGGTCCCCTGCTGGTAGTGGCGGAAAAAGCCACTGCCAACGGTCGCGCCGGAGAGGACGCCGACCATAGTGGAATGGAATACTGGCACACCATTCTCGTTGGCAACCGTCACAACGATGGGCAAACCGCTTGAGGTCAGCTCATCAGCTGGAAGGACAAATGCCTGAACGCCCCTGCTCAACAAACCTTCCGCTGCGGGCCGCAAATCAGCCAAGCTGTTGATACCTGCCACTTCCACCGTCCAGCCCAGTTCTTCGGCAAGCGATTTAATGGTTTCCGCCCCAATAACGCCGGAGGTCTCGCTGGCGGAATGGATGATACCGATGCTCCCCATATCCGAATCTTGAAGCAATAGCGTAGAAAAGACATAGTTGTAGTCTGCCATGGATTCGGAGCCGGTGACGTGAGCGGGCTTAATGCAGGTTGACTGGGCGATACCCGCTTCGTAGGGGTTAAAAGACGCGGTGAACAAGACAATCGGCGGATCTTCCATATCGAGGGTCGCTTTGACAGCAGTTTGTGCCATGGCGGTACCGATGACAACCATGACATCAACATCTTGATCCAGCGCATTTTCGACTAAGAGATTGGCAGTGGCCAGATCCCAAGCGGCGTCGCCCCAGATGAAATTGATGTTCTCCCCTTCCAGGTCTTGACGTTCTTCCAGCACCCTGTTTTCGTCGCTGCTGATGTAGCCATAGGATTCCAAGGTATCCAAAATGCCGCCTTCAGCCATGACATAGCTGCGGAAGGGTCCCAGACGCAAAACGGCGATAGTGGGGTTGTCATCATCTTGGGCTAGTGCCGCGGGAAGCAACAAAAGTAGGATCAGGACAAGTAGCAAGACTTTCTTTAACATTAGACTTTCCTCCTCAAAATTAGTGAATATGGTGAATCAAATTGCGCTACGCCAAGCTGCGACGTATAAACCAGCTAAGTCGGGCTGATAAACGTGTTTCGCCCGCCAGCTAGAACAGGTCGAAGAGCGTGGCGGGCGAAAGCTGATTGAGATTGCTTGTCTTATTCTTGCATGGCGTCCAGTTCAGCTTGTTGCGCGGCAATCATCTCGTCGGTACAGTGAAGCGCCTCTAAAAATGCTCGGTCTCCTTCGGCGCGATCTTCCAGGGGAATCACGACGCCGCCCAAGCTGCGTCTCACCGCCTCCACCATAACTGGTGTTAGCTTGGTATATTCGCCATCTTCGTATACCAGGTCGGCCGCATCTATCAACTCATCGCTGATCTCCATACCTTGTTGCGCCGCCGTCGTCAGGTTGACAGCAGCGGCTTGTTCGCTTGAGAGATTGATGCCTGTGGTGGCGATATCGATATCGCCATTGAGGTATGCTGCCAACATAATGCCGACATTGGTCCCTTGCACATAGTAGCGGAAGAAGCCAGCCCCCACAGCAGCGCCTGCGGAGATACCGCCCACGGAGGAGTGGAAGATTGGCACGCCATTCTCGTTGGCGACGGCGGCAACAATTGGCAAACCAGCTGTGGTCAGGTAATCTACCGGAATGATAATTGCCGCCACATCTTTGCTCACCAAACTTTCGGCAGCGGGGCGCAAATCAGCCAAGCCGGTGACAGCAGCGACTTCCACCGACCAACCTTCCGCTTCAGCCAGCGATTTGATAGCTTCCGCTCCAATAATCCCGGGGGCTTCGTTGGAAGAGTGGATGATGCCGATGCTACCCATGCCCGGGTCTTGCAACATCAGCAGAGAAAAGACATAGCTGTAGTCGATCAGAGACTCCGAACCAGTGACGTGCGTCGGTTTGATGCAAGGCGCCTGCGCAATACCGGCTTCGTAGGGATTGTATGCCGAAGTGAATAAGACAACCGGCGGATCTTCCATATCGAGTGTGGTGCTGACAACAATTTGTACCACAGGTGTGCCAAGGACAACAAAGATATCAGCGCCTTGGTCCAGGGCATTTTCCGTCATAATATTTATGGTGGCCAAATCCCAGCCGGCATCGCCCCAGATGATATTGATGTTTTCGCCTTCCAGATCCTGACGTTCTTCCAGAACCCTGTTTTCATCGCTACTGATGTAGCCGTAAGATTCCAATATATCCAAAACAGCGCCTTCGGTAAAGTCATGGGATGCGATGGGTCCAAAACGCAAGATAGCGATGGTGGGGTTGTCATCATCTTGGGCTAGCGCCGCGGGAAGCAGCAAAAGTACGATTAGGACCAGTAGCAAGATTTTCTTTAACATTTAGACTTCCTCCTTAGAAATTGCGAATCTAAACAGCTAACAGTGACTGATAAATGGGCCTCGCCCGCCGGTTGGAGCAAGACGGGCAGAATAGCGGGCGAAAGCTGATGGGATGTTTGTCTTATTCTTCCGCTGCCTCCAGTTCGGCTTGTTGCGCGGCAATTATCTCGCCAGTGCATTGGAGCGCGGCCAAAAATGCCTGGTCTCCTTCGGCGCGATCTTCCAGGGGAATCACGACGCCTTGGCTGCGCGCCAGTGACTCCATCATGTCCGGTGTTATCTTGATATATTCGCCATCCTCGTATGCCAGGTCGGCTTCTGCCATCAAGGCATCGGAGATTTCAATGCCTTGTTGTTCCGCCATTGTCAGGTTCACCGCAGTGCCTTGATCGCTTGAGATACTGATGCCTGTGGTGGCGATGTCGATATCGCCATTGAGATATGCGGTCAACATAATGCCGACATTGGTCCCTTGTTCATAGTAGCGGTAAAAGCCAGCGCCAACAGCAGCGCCGAGGGAAGCGCCGCCCATTGAGGAATGGAAGATTGGCACGCCATTCTGATTGGCGACGGCGGCAACGATTGGTAAACCGGCTGTGGTCAGCAAATCTACTGGAATGACGATTGCTGAGACATTCTTGCTCACCAAGCTTTCGGCAGCGGGGCGCAGATCGGCCAGGGTAGCGACAGCAACTGTTTCGACCGACCAGCCCCGCGCTTCAGCCAGCGCAGTGATGGTTTGTGCTCCCACAATCCCGGAAGACTCATTGGAAGAGTGGATGATACCGATGCTGTCCATGTCTGGGTCTTGCAGCAGGAGTATGGAAAAGACATAGTCGTAGTCTGTGATAGATTCTGAACCGGTGACATGCGCGGGCTTGAGGCAAGTGTCCTGCGCGATACCGGCTTGGTAGGGATTATAGGAGGAAGTGAATAAGACAATCGGGGGATCTTCCATATTGAGTGTGGCGTTGACCGCGAGTTGTATGGCTGGGGTTCCGAGTACGACTAAGATATCGGCTTCTTGATCCAGGGCGGTTTCCACCATAAAACCTATGGTGGGCAAATCCCAGCCGGCGTCGCCCCAGATAATATTGATATTTTCGCCTTCCAGTTTCTGGCGTTCTTCCAGCGTTCTGTTTTCTTCGGTGCTGATGAAGCCATAGGATTCCAGCAGATCCAAAACAGCGCCTTCGGCAATGTCATAGGATTCGATGGGTCCAAAACGCAACATAGCGATGGTAGGGTTCTCACTATCTTGCGCTAATGCCGCGGGAAGTAGTAAAAACAAGGTGATGATAAGCAACAAGATCTTCTTTAACATTAGTCCCCTCTCCTACCAAATATGGTTGCGGCGTAGCAAAGACGCAAACTCGGACTGATTAAATAGGCTTCCTTTGGAGCCGGTCTCAACTCAAGATATTACGATCCGACAATTCGGCACCGGTATCCAAGGCATGGAAGCGCTCGATCAAATCGGCTGGTCGCAGATTTTTGCGTTCTTCGCCGGCGATCTGGAATTCGATGCCGCCGCGGTTCATCATGATCACGCGGCTGCCGAGCAAACAAGCTTGCTGCATACTGTGGGTGATCATCACCACTGTCAGGTCACTGGAGTTTGCCAGTTCCTTGGTCAGTTCAATGACCTGTTCGCCTGCGTTGGGATCCAGGGCTGCGGTATGTTCATCGAGCAAGAGCAGCTTGGGGCGAATCAAGGTCGCCATCACCAAGGTAATCGCTTGTCTTTGGCCCCCGCTGAGCAAGGCGACATCAGTATCCAGCCGATGTTCCAAGCCCAGGTTCTCGTGTTCCAATTGTTCGATGAACCAACTTTCCTGCGACCGTTTGACATCACGGCGCAGGCTTGCTCCCCTGCCATGCAGGGCGGCCAAGGATAAGTTTTCACGAATGGTCAAGCCGGGGGAAGTTCCCATAGCTGGATCTTGAAAGACGCGCCCGATATAATTCGAACGACGATATTCGGGCCAATGGGTAATATCTTCGCCATCGAGCTCGATCCTGCCATGATCGACGGGCACGGCGCCGGAGATCACGTTAAACAGGGTGCTCTTGCCGGCGCCGTTGGAGCCGATCACGGTTACAAATTCGCCATCTTCGACGAAGAGCGACAAGTGCTGCAAGGCGCGAACTTCGTTTGGCGTGCCGGCGTTGAAGGTTACGGATACATTATCAAGTGATAACATTAGGTATTTTCACCACCTTGTCGATTGCGATAAATTTTCCAGCGGTCGTAAACTCGCGGCACGCCCAGAGCGGCCAGCACGACCAAGGCGCTCACCAGTTGAATATCGGTGGTGGGCAGATCCAGCGCGCTGAAGATCCAGGCTCGCGATATATCGAAGACCAACATGCCGACCAGGGCTGCGACTAGCATCTGGCCGATGGTTCGCGGGCGTAGGAGGACTTCGCCGATGATGACTGCTGCCAAGCCGCGGATGATCAAGCCGAAGCCGAGGTTGACATCGGCAAAGCCAAATTGTTGCACGATGAGCGAGCCAGACAAGCCTGCCAAGCCGTTGGCTAACATTAAGCCGATAAGAATCATCAGATAGTGATTCAAGCCCATTGACCGCACCATCTGTTCGTTTTTACCGGTGGCGCGTATCGCCAAGCCGATCTCGCTGCGCAAGAGCCAATAGAGAATGATCATGGCGATGAGCACAATCCCGCCGACGAGCATGATTTCCAGCAGATTTGTCGTTTGCCGCCGAATTTCATCGCCAAATTGCTCGACCATCCATTTACGAAAATCTTGAGAACTGCGGGTGATCATGGTCTCCGTGCCCAGCAGAGGGACATTGCTGCGGCCGCCCATGATATGCAAGTTCACGGTATAGGCGCCGGTGATGACGATGATGCTGGCCAGCAAGCCTTCGATTTTGAAGATAATATCGATTAAGGCAGTTGCCATGCCGGTTAAAGCTCCGGCGACAAAAGCGGCCAGGATCGCTAGCTCGGGGCTGATTCCGTGGAGGATGAGCATTGCGCAGACGGCAGCGCCGATGGGAAAAGCGCCGTCGATGGTCAGGTCAACAAAGCCTAGAACGCGAAAAGTCAGAAAGACGCAGACGCCAGCCAGGGCATAACCGAGACCTTGCCCGATAGAGCCGATATTGACATTGCCGATCGCCATGAGGATGCCGACAACAATCATGAGAACAATGACACGCAGAACAAAACCAGAAGTCCCGCTGACACTTGCCATCTGTCTCTCTTCAGATGATGCCGTTTGGAGATCCATAAACATACTTTCGCAATTTTGACGAAATAGAGCGAATTTCTTATTTAAGTTTCAGTATAACCGCTATTGGACGATATTGCAAAATATAGTGAATTAAGCTTGAAAACCTTAGTAATAAGCCTGAAATTCTGGGCGGTGCTTCCGCAGTTGCTAGAGGTCATGCTCAATCGCGCCAGCCTATGCTATGATTGCAGTTCAGTTGAAGGAAGAAAGTGTCAGGCGAACCGCCATGGTTGAGAAGCGCCCGATAAAGAAATTGACGGTAGAGGGTTTCAAGTCTATCCGCAAGATGGAATTGAAATTAGATAAATTGAATATATTGATTGGACCGAATGGCGCTGGCAAAAGCAATCTGGTGTCTTATTTTCATATGCTGCGCGAGCTGGTGGAGGGGCGCTTGGTGTTTTGGGTTGGCAAGCAGGGTGGCGCGAATCGGTTGTTGACTTTTGGTGTGAAGGAAACGCCACAGCTCTATTCGCATATCGAGTTCGGGGAGAATGCTTACGGATTTAGATTAGAACACGCGGTTGGCGACCGCTTTGTTTTCGAGGATGAAGATTTATCGTATGGATATAAACATCCGCTTGGAAGTGGGCATCAAGAATCACTGTTGAAATCACAACTGCGGGCGGACTCGACGGAATCACCGAGGCGAGCTGATTATTCTTATGCTTCGATCTCTAGTTGGAAGGTCTTCCATTTTCATGACACGAGTGATAGAGCTCGTATCATGTATCCGGGCGCGCTTAATGACAATCGCTATCTCCGTCCTGATGCCTCTAATCTGGCAGCATATCTTTATATGCTCAAAAAGAAACACCGGGATGTATATGATCAGATTTGCCAAATTGTTCGCCTGGCTATTCCTTTTTTTGGCGATTTCATTTTGGAGCCCAATGAAATAGGACCAGGGGACTCTACCATTCGACTTGAGTGGCGACAGCAAAACCACGATTATCCGTTCTTGCCCGTTCACTTGTCGGATGGTTCGCTTCGTTTCATCTGTTTGGTCACTGTATTGCTGCAACCAGACCCACCAGCGACCATCATAATTGATGAACCCGAACTCGGCTTGCATCCTTATGCCATCACACTTTTAGGCGCTTTGATGCGCTCGGCCTCGGAGAGAATGCAAATCATCGTCGCCACGCAGTCTGTATCGCTCATCAATCAATTCTCGATTGATGATCTGGTTGTCGTCGAGCTGGAAGATGACGTATCGGTTTTCAAGCGTCTCAATGAAGAAGACTTTGCTTTATGGCTGGAAGACTACACGGTGGGCGAGTTGTGGGAGAAAAATGTCTTGGGCGGGAGACTGCCCATATGACAACGGTATATGTGGTCTGTGAAGGGCAAAGTGAAGCAGAATTTGTGAACGCATTGCTGAAGCCGCATTTTGCCGCGCTCAACCTGTATTTAAAACCTACACTAATTGGCCGGAAAGGGGGAAACGTTCGTTTTGCTCCATTAGCCAAAGATATAAGAAATTTGTTAGCCGGGGGGCACAGCCCATATTGCACAACTTTTTTCGATTTTTATGGGCTACCCGTAGATTTTCCGGGTAAATCCGAGGCTAAATCCAAGCGCAGTGTGGCCGACAAAGCAAGAATAGTCCGTACTGAATTGGTAAGCCAACTCCAGGCTAACATTGGGGAAAACTCCATGAGGCGTTTCATCCCCTATGTGCAGATGCATGAATTTGAGGGACTTTTGTTCAGTGACCCCGTCGGTTTTGCGAGTGGCATCAATAAACCAGGTTTGCAACAAGATTTTACAACTATTCGCCGCTCCTTCCCCACGCCTGAACATATTAATGATTCCTCACAGACAGCACCTAGCAAACGCATTGAGAGCCTATTTGCTGAATATGAAAAACCAACAATGGGAACTCTGGCAGCGCTTGAAATCGGCTTGGACAAGATGCGAGGGGAATGCCCGCTTTTTGACGCTTGGCTCAAGCAGCTGGAAGGCTTGGCACCGTTGCCATAAGCAGGGCGATACTTGTGTATTGAGGCTGTCTGTGTGACACTGCGGGCGGCGAAATTAGAGTGAGGTACAGTCATCGATTTATCCATGTCACTGATTTTGGCGGGCGGGATCATGTTTGCCGGGAGCTTGGTGCAAGGCAGCATCGGTTTTGGGCTGGGCATGATCGCGGTGCCGCTGTTGGTAGAAGCGGATTTCAGCTTGTCGCAGGCGGTGGCGCTGACCACGCTGGTCATCGGCATTCAGGTCATGTTCGGGGTGTATCGGCTGCGGGCGGATATTCCTTGGGGGGATGTCAAGCTGGCGGCGCTGGTGCGCTATCTGACGGTGCCGATTGGCGTGTTGATCTTATTGAGCGCGGAGAATATGGATAGCGCGCAGGTCAAGCAATTGGCTGGCATGGGGGTTTTGTTGGGGGTGATCATTCGCGTGTTGGCGCGGCAGGGGGCTGAGCGGGATTTGCCGCTGGGGATCTCCGCCGTCACTTTTGGCATCAGCGGCTTGCTACAAGGTTTGGTGGCGATGGGCGGTCCGCCATTGGTCTTGTGGATGACGACGCGCAATTTCCAGGCGCGCCAAGCCCGGGCTTTCACCATGACGCTGTTTCTGTTCAACGCGCCGGTGCATGTATTGATTCTGCTGTTCTTGTCACAGACATTGAGCCTCGATGATGTTTTGATGGCGTTGCTGCTTTCGCCGTTGATCTTCCTGGGAAGCGCTGTCGGCTTGCGCATTGGCGACCGATTTTCCAAGCCGTTGCTCAACAAAGTGGCGCTGGCGGCATTGGTCTTGATCGCGCTCAACGCGATATTTTAGCTGGCCGTCAAAATGCCATCTGTACAGCGAAGCTTGAATTGCTAAAATACGATCACGCGGTTCAGAAGCAATCTCTCATCAACTTTAAAACTGAGGACAAGTTTGTGGATATCAATCTCCTGGCATTTTCCCTCGCCAGTTTTCTCTTCATCACCCTGGCTGCCTATCAAGTAGGCAAACTGGCGACTCGCTTTCATCTGCCCTTGATCACGGGTTATCTGATAGCGGGTATCTTAGCGGGACCTTTCATCTTTCAATTCGTCGAGGCGATTAATGTCGAGGCATTGCGCTTTTTGGACGAGATGGCGCTGGCTTTCATCGCATTCGCCGCGGGCAGCGAGATGGCGCTGGATGAGTTGCGCGGGCGCTTACGCAGTATCGGCTGGAATACGCTGTCGCAGATCGGCGCCATCTACATTATCACTGGCACTGCCATATTCATTTTGGCCGATTACGTCCCCTTTATGGCGGGCTTGCCAACCGAAGCCAAACTAGCGGCGAGCTTGATGGGCGGGACGATTCTGGCCGCGCGGGCTCCCTCCTCGGCAATTGCCGTCATCAACGAAATGCGGGCTCGCGGTCCCTTCACCAAGACGGTCTTGGGGGTGACGCTGGTCAAAGATGTCTTGATCGTGGTGCTGTTCGCGCTGAGCACCTCGATCGCAGCGGCGCTGCTGACGAGCAGGGGCTTCGACCTCGGCTTCATCTTGCTGGTGGTACTTGAGGTATTGGGATCCATCGGTCTCGGTGTCTTGGTGGCACAGCTGCTGGGTTTGGTCTTGCGCACACATTGGGAAGACCGAATCAAGATTCCTTTGCTGCTGCTAATCGGTTATCTGGTCTTCGCCTTGTCCGGGGAGCTGCGTCATTGGAGCCATGACAACCTGCCATTTGAGATCTTGTTTGAGCCTTTGTTGATCTGCTTGGTGGCCAGTTTCTGGCTGACGAATCGGTCGCCTTATCGCAGCGAATTGCGCCATTTGCTGCATATGGTGCAAATGCCGATTTTTGTCGTTTTCTTCACGCTGGTGGGTGGCTCGCTGGATATTGGCATTTTGGCGACCGTTTTACCGATCACGGTGGCGATTTATCTCATTCGCTTGTGTGCGCTGTTCATCGGCGGCTATGTGGGTGGCGTGGTGGCGGGGGATCCATCGCAATTCAAGTGGATTAGCTGGATGGCTTATATCACGCAGGCGGGGGTTGGCTTGGGCTTGGCAAAGGAGGTCGCCAATCAATTTCCCTTGTTGGGCAATGACTTCACCACGCTGCTGGTCTCTGTCATTGTGCTGAGCGAGCTGACGGGACCGCCTTTCTTCAAATATGCTATTCGGCTGGTTGGCGAATCGCACTTGCCCAAAGATATTCAAGCCGATGAGATTTTGGATGTGGTGATCGTCGGCATCGAGAATCAATCGCGGCAATTGGCGGAGCGCTTGCTGGCGCATGGTTGGCGGGTGAAGTTATTGGATGTGGATCGATCGCATGTTTCGAATGCGCCGGCCAGCGATGGTTTGCGCCATGAATATTGGTTGCCGGAGATTTCCGCAGAGGCTTTGCACCAGGTCATCGAGCCCAAGACCGAAGTTGCCGTGACCATATTACCGAGCGATGAGGACAGCCTGAAGCTCTGTCAGATCTTTTATGAAGAATTTGGTATCACGCGGCAGATCGCCCGGCTGAACGCCTTCAACCTGGTGGATGAATTCCGTGAATTGGGCGTGCATGTCTTAGATCCGGCTAATGCGATGGTGCATCTGCTGGATCATTTTGTGCGGGCGCCGCAGCTGGCGACGATGGTCTTTGAGGATGATCCGGAGCATGATGTGATGCAGGTGACGATCACCGACCCGAATGTGGATGGCTTGCATTTGCGCGAGCTGATCTTGCCGGATGATGTGCTGGTCTTGGCGATCGTCCGCCGCGGGCATTCGATCGTGCCGCATGGCTATACCAATTTGCACTTGGAGGATGAGGTGACGTTAATTGGACCCACCGATAGCTTGGAAGAAGTGGCTTTGAAGTTGGGCTATTGAGCGATGCCTGAATGCCTATTGCGCCCCTCCCAAGTAAGAAATCAAATAGCGCGACCATCCAATGGACTATAGCTTAAGCACATCGACCAAGGAAAAAATCAGATGAGTTCATTACCTGTAGCAATTATCGGCGGCGGTCCCGTAGGTTTAGCCGCGGCGGCGCATTTGCTGGAACGCGGTGAAAATCCGCTGGTGTTTGAAGCTGGCGAGACAGTCGGCGCCAGTATCTTGTCCTGGAGTCATGTGCGGATGTTTTCGCCTTGGGAATTCAATTTAGATGCGGCTTGCACGCGCCTGTTGGAGGGGGCGGGTTGGCAGATGCCCCCGCTTGATGATTTGCCGACTGGCGGGGAATTGTACGAGCGCTATCTGCGTCCGCTGGCGGATTTGCCAGCCATGCGCGCTATCATTCGCACGGGGACTAAAGTGATCGCCGTCAGCCGGCGCGAGCATGACAAGCTCAAAGACCGCGGGCGAGAAGCAGCACCCTTTCAGTTGCATATCTTGAGCGCTGATGGCGGGGAGAGCCTGATCGAGGCGCGGGCGGTGATCGATGCCACCGGCAGTTGGCGGCAGCCTAATCCCTTGGGCGCCAATGGCTTGCCGGCGATTGGCGAGACGGCACTGCGGGAGCGCATCGTCTATGGCATTCCCGATGTCAAAGGGCGGGAGCGGGAGCGCTTTGCCGGGCGGCGCAGCATCGTGGTGGGCAGCGGGCATTCGGCGATCAATGTCTTGTTGGACTTGATCAGCTTAAGAGCCGAGCACCCGCGCACCGAGGTGATTTGGGTCATGCGCGGCAGCAACATGCAACAGGTCTATGGCGGCGGCGAAAACGATGCCTTGCCGGCGAGGGGCCAGCTGGGCAGCCGGATCAAGGCGGCGGTCGAGGCCGGGGCATTGCGGATTGTGGCGCCGTTTTTCAGCGAGCGCGTGGAAGCCGTTGACGGGGAGCTGCGTTTGCATGGCGAGCTTGCTGGGCAGCCAGAGAGCCTGTCAGCCGATGAGATCATCGTTTGCACGGGAGGACGCCCGGATTTGTCGATGCTGAGCGAATTGCGGCTCGACTTGGATCCGGCAGTAGAAAGCAGCCGGGCGTTGGCACCATTGATCGACCCCAATCTACACAGCTGTGGCACTGTGCGGCCCCATGGCGAGGCTGAATTGCGCCAGCCGGAACGCGACTTTTACATCGTCGGTATGAAGAGTTATGGACGGGCGCCGACCTTTTTGCTGACCACCGGTTATGAGCAGGTGCGCTCGGTAGTGGCGGGGCTTTGTGGCGATTGGGAAGCGGCGAGAGATGTGCAATTGAAGCTACCGGAGACCGGCGTTTGCATCACCGATTACCTGGAAGACGAGAGTTGCTGTAGTCCGACGGCGGCCGCGCAACCCGCTTTGCTATCGATTGCTGATATTGCGATTTCTGATGATGTTTTGCCATCGCGCGAGGAAGCTGTGCCTTGTTGCTGAGCGACGGACTGGCGGGAGCAGGCGAATAGTTGAAGGGGCGGGATATGACACACCCGATGGTGCAGCAGCTAGGGTTCACGCGCAGTCAATTCTTACGCTGCTTGGAGGGCTTGAGCGCGGAAGATGCTTATGTGCGGCATGGTCAGATGAATTGCATCAGTTGGATCATCGGGCATTTGGCGGCGCATGAGAATCAGTTTTTTGTTTTTTTGGCGCAGGGACGGGTGATTCAGCCGGATTTGCGGGCGATCTGCGGTTTTGGCAGCCCAGCCTCGGCGCCGGATTTGGATGAGATGTGGGCGGCTTGGCGGGAAGTCACGGCGGAGGCGGATGTTTTTCTGGATACGCTGAGCACCGAGAAGCTGCAAGAGCATTTTCTGTGGAAGGGCGAGCCACTGGAGGAATCCATTGGTTCGATGTTGCATCGCACGATTTACCACTATTGGTTCCATTTGGGCGAGGCGCATGCCATCCGCCAAATGATGGGACACCGCGACTTGCCGGAGTTTGTTGGTCCCCAGAACGATACCCCTTACCTGCCCCACTGAGCGTCGCTTATGAGGGCGCGCATCGGCATCACCACCAGTTTTGAGCGGGGGCGGCAGACGCTCGATATCCGCTATCTGCAGGCGGTGGAAGCGGCGGGAGGTTTTCCCTTGATCGCACCAATTTTTGAATCGGCCAGTTCAGCGCGGGATTTCGCTGCGCTGCTGGATGGGCTGATCATCACCGGGGGACCTGGCATCACGCGCGGCTTGATCGGCGAATTGCCGGGGGATTTGCCGGCGGTGGATCTGCGACGTGATCGCAGCGATGCGCTGATTTATGAGGCGATGGGCAACCGCCCTGTGCTCGGCATTTGTTATGGGATGCAGTTCGCCAATGCGATCGCGGGCGGGCGGATCTATGGCGATGCCCAAGCCCAGGCGGGGGCTGATGCTCACAACCTGGAACGCGGCGGTGCGGAGCATGAGATCGAGATTGCTTCGGGTAGCCGCTTGCGCTCTATCCTGAGCCTGGGGCATTTGCTGGTGAATTCGCATCATATCCAGGGGATTGCCGAGCTGGGCGCGGACCTGCGGGTGACGGCGCGGGCGGCGGATGGCATTATCGAAGCGATTGAATCGGTGGATGGCCGGGTCATCGGTGTGCAGTTTCATCCGGAGCGCATGCTGGGGCGGGCGTTGCCCTTGTTTGAGGATTTGGTGCAGCGCGCTAAAGCGAGCCGATGAGCCGCGTCAAGAAATTGTGTTTGATATAGCCATGTTCTTGGTACCAATCGAAGGTTTCTTGCAGGCTGGTTGATATATCGATCTGTGGTTGGAAGAGCTCGCGCTGAGCCTTGTCGCCATCGAAATAGACATGCTGCCCGCCGAGGCGGATTTGATCGGCGTCCATCGGCGTTTGAATGCCCAGCCGGCGCAGTAATTCGACGAAGCGGGCTGTCGGTTCCAGCAGCCAGTCGGGCGTGGAGACCAGTGGTGGGCGGGCTCCGCAAGCGGCGGCAATCAGCCGGAACCACTCTCGGTAGCTGAGGTTGGCGCTGTTGAGGATATAGCGTTGCCCTCCGCGCCCGCGCTCGATGGCGTTCAGATGCGCCCGCGCTACATCGCGCACATCGATGACAGCCAGGCCGCCGGAGGACATGGGCGTCAGCCATTGATAACGGGCGGTCTCGATAATGAAGCTGCCGGAGATGGCGTTGAGATCGCCCGGACCGATGATGACGGTGGGGTTCAGCGTCACCAGATCCAAGCCTCCCGCGACAAATTCGGCGGCGACCTCTTCCGCTTTGAGTTTGGTATAGGCGTACCAGAAGCGTTCTGGCGGCAGGTTGAAGCTGTGGGATTCATCGGCGAGCGCTTTGCCGGGTTGGATGCCGATGGTGGAGGCGCTGCTGGTGAAGATGACGCGGCGGACGCCAGCGGCTTGGGCGGCGCTTAGAAGATTGCGCGTGCCATCGACATTGACGCGCCAGAGAGCCTCGCGGTCATCATCTTTCCAATAATCGGCTTTGGCGGCGACATGAAAGACGATCTCGCAACCGCTGCAAGCGCGCTCCAGCAGAGCGGTATCGGAGAGATCGCCCTGCACCGTTTCCAACTCCAAGCCGCTGAGCAGGTCCAGTTTCTTCTCGGAACGATAGAGGGCGCGCACGGAATAACCGGTCTCGAGCAGCAAGCGGGTCAGGTGCGAGCCGAGGAAGCCAGTGGCGCCTGTCACCAAGATTTTCATTCCAATTCCTCTCTAGTGGACGGGATGAACAGAGTTTGAATCATAGTTGCCGCTCTCGCTAGAGCGTGATCAAACCGAGCTGGGTGGCGCGGACGACCGCTTCGGTGCGGCTTTGGGCGGCCAGCTTGCCCAAAATCGCGTTGATGTGAAATTTGACTGTGTGCTGGGTGATGCCCAATTCCAGGGCGATGGCGCGGTTGGTCAAGCCGCGGGCGACATGTTGCAAGACTTCAGATTCGCGGGCGGTTAGTGGGCTGGGTAAGTTGCCGTCGATGACATAACTTGAGGCGCTCCACAGGCTAGCCAAGCGGGGTTGGATCACGGTCAATCCACTGGCGAGGGCATCGAGGGCGGCGATGATGAAATCGGCATCGCTATCCCGCAGTAGCAGGGCAAATTGCGGGAAAGCCGGCAGCAATTGCAACAGGGGCGCCAGGTCTTCGGCGTCAGCAGCGGGGACCAGCAGCAGAATGGGCAGGTCAGTTTCGATTTGGCTGAGGTTCGCGCGCATGGGGGAGGCAGCCCAGCCCAGATCGATGATTAGCATGTCCGGCTGATAGCGATCGATCTGCCTTTGCAAGTCTAGTCCATCGACTTGTGCCAAGACCGGGAAACCGCCTTCTTCCAGCAGGGCGCTCAAGCCGGCGCGGGTCAAGAGATTTTCCGCGGCGACCAGCAATTGTGGTTCGATCTCGGGTATGGCTGATGTTGTCATACCTGCTGGACCTGGCTCAGCGAGTGATGGAACCGCATTATAGCTGAAGATTTGGCGCTGGCTGACGACTAATCGTGGTTCTCTGGCTGTGCTTGGTGACTGGGCGGATTTTATCCTGTTTCGTATCTGGGATGTTTCGCACTTCGCGGTTACTATTGTTATAATGTGTGTGTCAAAATAAAGGGAGTTGCATTTGCGTTTCCCTCCCTGGCAGAATTGCTTGGCGGGGTGCAATAAGAGGAGGTTGGTTATGGCTGGCGATAAACACGTGAAGAACACTTTGGAATTGCTGCAGGCTGTTTTCGCTGATTACCCGGGGCGTGATTTTGCTATCAGGCTGTGGGAGGGCACGATATGGGAGCCACAAGGCACCAGCGAACACAGCTTCACCATTGTGCTGAATCAACCATCGGCTTTGCGCCGCATGTTTTTCCCGCCGACGGAGAGGAAGTTGGGCGAGGCATACATGTTCGGCGATTTTGAGATTGAAGGCAATATGTACCAGGCGATCGATCTGGCGCGTTATTTGTGGGAGGGCTGGGGTTTTTGGGATACGCTGCGTTTTGCGCCCAAGTTGCTGCGTTTGCCGGCGCGGGAGGATGCCAACAATGACCAGATCGCCCATTTGTCCGGCGATCCTCATACGGTCAATCGGGATAAACAAGCGATCCAGTATCACTATGATGTCTCGAACGAGTTTTATCAATTGTGGCTGGATGAAAAGATGGTCTATTCCTGCGCTTATTTCAAAGATCCGGAAGAGAGCATCGATAGCGCGCAGAGCCGCAAGTTGGATTATATTTGCCGCAAGCTGCGGCTGGAGCCGGGCGAGCGCCTGTTGGATATTGGTTGTGGCTGGGGCGCGTTAATCATGCATGCGGCGCAGCATTATGGCGTTGAGGCGTTGGGCATCACGCTGAGCGAGAGGCAGTTGGCATTGGCGCAGGAGCGGATTGCCGCGGCTGGGCTCGAGGATCGCTGTCGGGTCGAGTTGTTGGACTATCGCAATGTGGATGAGAGCCGGCTCTTCGACAAAATCGTCAGTATCGGTATGGTGGAGCATGTCGGGCGGCAGAACCTGGCGATTTATTTTGAAAAAGCGCATCGTCTGCTGAAGCCGGGCGGGGTCTTCCTCAATCATGGCATCACGCTGTTTCAAGCGCCCAAGCTGCCGCAATACCAAGCCAAGGACTCATTTGTGCAGCAGTATATCTTCCCGGATGGGGATAGCCAGCATATCGCTTATGTCTTGGATGTGGCGGCAAAAGAAGGCTTCGAAGTGCGGGATGTGGAGAGCTTGCGCGAGCATTATGCGCTGACGCTGAAGAATTGGCTGGAGCGTTACGAAGCGCATAAAGAGACGATCCGGGAGATGCTGGGACCGATCGGCTATCGGCGTTGGCGCATTTACCTGGCGGGGGCGCGCTGGGTATTTGAATCTGGCTATAACTCGATCCATCAAGCGCTGCTCTACAAAGCGATCGATGGCAAAGGGGCTTACGAGCATCTGCCGCTCAACCGCGATGACTGGTATGTGGATGTGCCGGCGCTGTGAGCTAGCGGTCAGACGACGATCGGCTGTGGCTCTGCCAAGGAGACTTCGTTGATGGGCAGGTCGTAGCGCTGACGGTCGAGGAAGTAGCTGACATTGTGATAACCGGCTTCCAGCAATTGGTTTAGCGCTTTGTCGAAATCGGCGGCGACGCGGTGAGCATCGTGGGAATCTGAGCCGATGACGACTGGGATGTCACGTTCCGCCATTTCCTTCAGAATTTCTTTGCCCGGGTTCATTTCGCGATAGGGTTTGTGTAAGCCGCTGGTGTTGAGTTCCATGGCGGTGCCGGCGCGGGCGATGCGATCGAGGGCGCGGCGGATGGTATCGCGATGGTCTTCCACTTTGTATTGCGCCGGATGAACGATTTTGACGATATCGGGATGGCTGAGGCAATCAAACAGCCCGCTTTGTGCCGCTCTTGCCAGGTTCTCAAAATAGCTCTTTTCATATTCCAGCCGGGTTGATCCCTCGAGATAGAGCAATTTGTATTCGTCGGTCTGTGGATGGACAGAGCCGAGGATATAGCTGAAGTCGGCGCGGCGATGCAGGTCTTCCAGCCAGCTTTCCATGCCGGGCAGGTAATCGCTTTCCATGCCCAAGCGCACATCGATGCGGTCGGCGAATTGGTCTCGCGCTTCGGCGATCAGGTCGAGATATTGCGGGAATTGCTTGATGGACATGCGCGCTTTGGGGTTCCAGCCGAAGGGCATGGGGCTATGGCAGGTGAAGGTGATGCCGCGCAGTCCCTTGCGTTCGGCTTGGGCGGCGTAATCGGGCGGGTTACCGCGGGCGTGTTTGCAGAGGGGGGTGTGCATGTGCGAGTCATACATGTTGGGTTGATGGGGCATGGGGTCTCCACGGTTAGGAATGAACCACAAAACGGCGACTATTCTGCTGGAGAAGAGGCGGCTTGTCTATGTTGTGTTTTCCCGCTGAGGAAATCGATGTCTGGTAACAGCGCAGAGCGGCGGATTTTCAGCTGGTGGCTTGGCGGACGATCTCGGCGATTCTGGCTTCGGTCGCCTTGTCCAGCGCAGTGAAGAACCAGGCGTTGGGCATGAGTTGATCGGTCGCATCCGGTTCGCGGCTGAAGTTGGCTTTTTCGGTGAGGCCGAAGGTCATATAGTCATCGACGCGGAAAAAGACCAGGACTGGACCGGCTTTGGCATAGCCGGGCATGCCGTACCACAATCTCGGTTTGAGCTCTGGCACTGTCTCCGTGATGATTTGGTGGAGGCGCTCGCCGATGGCATTGTAGGGGTCGCGCCAGCTGGCGATTTTGGCGAGCACTGCCGCTTGGTTCTCGGCTTCTTTTTTCGCTTTTTTGCTGGTCATCTAGGATTCCTTTCCCTGCTCGATGGTCACAAGCATTCATGACACTATGATACATCATCCAGCCCAGCGCGACAGCCGGCGCATGTGTTGGCGGGTATCGCGATAGAGCGCGCGATAGACGGGATAGAGCTCGTCGTATATCGCTTTCGCCTCTGGGTCAGGTTGAATGCGGCGCTCGATTTTGACCCAGTTTTCCCGCAGCGGTCCCCAATCGCTGAAGATGCGGGCCGCCATGCCAGCGAGATAGGCATCGCCGAAAGCGGCGCCGATGGTTTGGCGCGGCAGATCTTGGGGTAGGTCGGTGACATCGCTACAGATTTGCAGCCAGAGCGGGTCTTGCGCGCCACCTCCGATAGCGACCAAGCGCTGTGGCGAGGCGCCGGCTTGTGCCATGGTTTCGATATTGTGGCGCAATCCAAAGGCGATGCCTTCGAGGCAGCTGCGGTAGAGGTGGGCGCGGGTATGGCTGAGGGTCAAGCCGAAGAAGCTGCCCTTGGCATGCAGATCGTTGATGGGGCTGCGTGCTCCGCTGAAGTAGGGCAAGGTGATTAAGCTATCGCTGCCTGGTTTGATGTTGGTGGCGCTTTGGGATAATTGGGCGAAGGCGTTGAGACCGGTTTCCGCTTCTTGTTGCCGTTCATCGCCAGCCAGCTGATCGCGGAACCAGGCTAGCAAGGCGCCGGAGGTGGCCATGCCGGCCGCCAGGATCGCCGCGCCGGGCGTGGCATGCACTGATGCCCACAGATCGCGATGGGGGTGGAATTGCTTGGTTGTTTGGATGAGGAAGAGGGTGGTGCCGTACATGACCATCAGGTCGCCATTGGCTGTGGCGCCAGCAGCCAGCGCCTCCGCCAGGGCATCCGCGGTGCCGACGGCGACTGGGGTGCCGGCGGGAATGCCAGTTTCGGTGGCGGCTTTGGCGGTGACGGTGCCGGCGCGCTCGCTGGACCAGGCGGTCTCCGCCAGCCATTCCAGCGGGCAGACCTGCTCGACCCATTCTTGATGCCAAGCCAGCCGATGCACATCGAAGAATGGCGTGAAATACGGCGCGACATAATTATCGAGGACAAAGCGATCGGTCAGGCGAAAGACGAGATAGCTGGCGGCGGTGACGATTTTGCGGGTTTTGGCGAAGAGTTCGGGTTGGTGGCGGCGATACCAGAGCACCTTGGGTCCGACAGATTGTGCCGATAGCGCGTGTCCGGTGCGTTGGAAGATCGCTTCTTCACCCAGGGCGCCGTTAAGTTCGGCGATTTCTTGGGCGGCGCGGGTGTCGATGCCGTAGAGGATGGCGGGGCGCAGGGGGCGGTAGTGCGCATCGAGGGGCAGCATGGTGGGGGCGATGGCGCTACAGGCGATGCCGGCGATACGGGTGCTGTCGATATTGGCTGTGGCGATCAAGGCGCGGGAGATTTTACAGAAATCGCCCCACCAGATGGCATCGGCATCTTGCTCTGCCCAGCCGGGGCGGGGGATATCGAAGCTGTGAGCCACGGTATGTTGGGCGATGATGCGACCATCCAAGGCGACCAGCAGCCCTTTGGAGCTGGAGCTGCCGATATCGATGCCCAGCAGCAGGCGATCGTCGGTCATGGTTTGCTTTTCAGTCCAGCTCGATCGGCTGCTTGCTGCGGGCTGATTCTTCGATGGCGGTCAAGACGCGGGTGACCAGAGCGGCTTCGGCTCCCGTTGCCAAGACCGGTTGATCATCGACGACGGCATCGACGAAGCGGGCGATGGCTTCCAGCACAAAGCCGCTGAGGCGCGCCGAGCTGGCATCGAGGGTGAAGCCGAGGGTATCGGGCAGGCTGGCGAAATCGCTGGTGTATTTCTCGACGGTGCGATTATCGGATGTGTTGATGTAGATAGCACCATCGCTGCCCAGCAATTCCATTTTGAGGTTGAAGACGTTGGGTTCGGTCTCGGGCAGGATCCAGCTATTTTCCAGGGTGACGACGGCGCCGCGCTGGAATTCGACGATGGCGACATGGAAATCCTGGGTGTCAACGCCTTTTTCGCGCAGGATACCGGAACGGCTGACGGCGTAGACGCGCTTGGGTTGGTCTTTGAGCAGCCAGCAAGAGAGATCGAGGGTGTGGCTGGCGAGGAACCAGAGCGCGGAGCTTTGGCTCGCCCAGGGCAGCATTTGCATCGGCACGAAGGTGGTATTGCTGAGGCGAGCGTAGATGTATTTGAGCTCGCCCAATTCGCCATTTTGCACGGATTGTTTAGCGGTCACGAAGGCGGGGTTGACACGGTTGTGGAAGTCGACCATGAGTTTGACCCCGGCCTCTTCGACGGCGCGCAGGATGGCTTCAGCATCTTCGACAGTGGTCGCCAGTGGTTTCTCGACCAGGATGTGTTTGCCGGCTTGGGCGGCGGCGACGGCGATCTCGCGGTGGGCGAAATCGGGTGTGGCGATGGATACCGCGGCGATATCCGGGCGAGCCAGCAAATCACGATAATCGCTATAGACATGGGGCACGGCGTATTTGTCGGCGATTTCGCGCGCGCGCCCTTGATTGAGGTCGCAGACGGCGATTAACTCCGCCCGCGGCATATGGTGATAGACATGCGCATGCCAAGCGCCGCCCACAATACCGGTGCCGATGACGCCAAAGCCAAGTTTTTTCATTTCAACTCCTCATTGGTATAAGCTCAATAGCGTTTTATCTGTCGCAGTCGCTGGTTTTCATGGTTTATCATCGCTTATCCTTTGACGGCGCCGAAGGTGAGGCCCCGGACGACATAGCGCCCCAAGACCAGGAAGATGATCATAGGCGGCAACATGGCGACAACGGCGGTGGCGGCGATATGCCCCCAATAGACGCCGGTGGACGCGAAGAAACTGATGGTGCCGACTGGCAGGGTGGTGGTGCTGCCCCTGCTGAGCGCCAGGGGGAAGAGGACATTGTTCCAACTGAAGACGAAGGTGAACATGGAGGTGACGATGATGCCCGGCAATGCTAGCGGGATGACGATGCGGAAGAAGGCATCGAAGCGGTTGGCGCCATCGACCCAGGCGGCTTCTTCCAGATCGAGCGGGACCTCGTCCATGAAGCTCTTCAACAGCCAGACGGAGAAGGGAATCGCCAGTGTTTGCAGGGTCAGGATCATGGCTTGGTAGGTGCCTGCCCAGCCGATGGATGACATCAGAATGAAATATGGGATGATGAAGACGATGGGTGGAGCGATCAAGAGGCTGATATACCAATTCATGATGAAGTCTTTGCCGCGCAGGGCAAAGCGGGACAGGGCATAAGCGGCGGACAGGGCAAAGGGCAAGCTGAGCAGGGTGGCGCCGCTGCTGACGATCATGCTGTTGAGCAGCTGGGGAGCGTTGTTGCCGGGGTTGATGAAGGTGGTGATGAAGTTGCCGAAATCGGGCTGGAAGATGATTTGGGGTGGCAGGGTGTAGGCATCGCTGGGGTGGCGGAAAGCCAGCAGTATGAACCAGAGTATGGGACCGACAAAGAAGAACATCACCAATGCCATCAGGGCATAGACAATGATTCGCTGGCGGTTGCCTGGGGTTGTCATGCGCTTCACCATTCTCGCTTACGATAGATGAAAAACAGGTAGAGATTGATGATGACGGTGACGATGATGACCACCAGCCAGGTCATGGCGGCGGTGAGGCCGATGTTGTAGTTGACCAAGCCCTCGCGATAGAGGTTGAAGCTGAGCGTGCGGGAGGAGGTACCGGGTCCGCCATTGGTCAGCACATAGACGAGGTCAAAGCTGTTGAATAATTGCATGAAGCGGATCATGACCAGGAAGGCGGCGATGGGGCGCAGCAGTGGCAAGGTGATCGACCAGAACATGCGCCAGGGAGAAGCGCCATCGACTTGTGCCGCTTCTTTGACTTCCTCGGAGATGGAGAGCAGACCGGCATAGAGCACGATGGCGAAGAAGGGCGTCCATTGCCAGGTGTCGACCAAGCCGATACTAAAAAGGGCGGTGTTGGCATTGCCGAGGAAACCTTGGGGCGGCACGGGGAAGCCGATGCCTTCCAAGACCCAAGGGACGAGACCGCCCTTGGGTTCCAGCAGATAGCGGAAGAGGAAGCCAGCGACCACCGGCGCCAGGGTGGTGGGCATGATCAGCAGGGCGCGCATCAAAGCCATGCCCCGCAGATGGGTGTGCAGCAAGAGGGCGATGCCCATACCGAGCCAGAATTGAGCGAAGGTGCCCAAGCCAGCCAGCAGGGCGGTGTTCTTGAGAGCCTCGTTGAAAGGCGTGACCTGGAAGACCATGCGGTAATTATCCAAGCCGGAGTGATAGAGGGGCATGGGGCTAGTTTGCAGATTCCAGAACCAGAAGCTATTGCGCAGGGCGAAAGCCAGCGGATAGAGAATCAAAGCCAGTAGGATGATGATGGACGGCGCCAACAGCAGATAGGGAAGGCGCCGGTTGAAAGTGTAGCGTTTAGGCGGGTTCATGCCCAGCCCCCGCCCCCTCCCCAGCTAGTGATAGCCGAGGAGGGGATAGAAAGCAGAAACTCAAATTGCCTCGTTGCTTGACGATAGCACGCTTACATCGATGCCAGGCTGGCGATCAGCGCTTTGGTATTGTCCAGCGTGTCATCGAAGCTGTCGACACCATATGGGATCATCTGGTTGCCGCTCAGGATATTCTGGAAGAGCGTTTGGGTGGTTGACAGGGCTTGCTCCGGTGTGACGGCGCCGGTCATCGCCTGGTTGATCTGTAAGCCGTAGACGCCTTCCAGCGAGGTGTAGATGGGGGCTGGCGGGCGCACGATCTTGCCATCGCCCAGTTTCATCATCTCGAGCTGCGTCCCCAGGAAGGGATAGATATCGTTGAGGGCGGCATCATCGTAGTTAGACTGGCGGCTGAAGTCAGCGAATTGATAGCCTTTGACGTTGACCTCGCCCATTGCTTTTTGGGCATCGGAGCCGGTCGCCCATTTGATGAATTGCCAGGCGGCGTCTTGATTGCCGGAAGTGGATGGCATGCCCAAGGACCAACCGCCGAGGCTGACCACTTGATCGCCACCGGCTGTCACGGTCGGCAGGACGGCAGTCTCGAATTTATCGACCACTGGCGATGGTGTGCCAGTCAGATAGCCCTCGTTGTTGACCAGGTAGAAATAGGGCGTCCAGTGATAGAACATGCCGATATCGCCTTGGGAGAAGCGGGTGCCGGCATCGAACCAGAGGTAGTTGATCGATTCGGGCGGCGACCAGCCATAGAGGCGATTCCAGTCGTTGAGCGCGGCCAGGTTGGCTTCGCTGTCGATGGTTGGCGTGAAGTCCCAGGGGGCTTCGGGGAATTGGGTGAACCAGCGCGTGCCATAGCTGGCGGAGAGCTGGCTATACATGTGGACGACTGGCACGGGTTGAGCGCCGATGACGGTGGTGCCGTACATGGAGGTGCCATCGAGGTCCATGCCATTGATTTGTTCCAGGATGCCGAAGTAATCTTCCCAGGTCCAGGAACCGGCGTCTGCCACCGAGGGGGGCAGCGGGTCGAGCCCGGCGGCTTCGAAGAGGTCGGTGCGGTACATGATGCCTTGGGCGTAGGAGGCGATGGGCAGCGTCCAGACATGGTTGCGCCAGGTGCTGAGGGAATAGAGGCATTCGGGCAGGAAGTCATCGATGGCGGCATCGGAATCGGCGGCGATGAAATCATCGAGCGAGCGAATCCAGCCATTGTCGGCATATTGGCTGATCCACATTTGGTCGACGGCGATGACATCGGCATCCGCGCTTTGGGTGAGGAAGGCGTTGATCAGGCGAGCTTGCAGGGCGGTGTAGCCCAGCGATTCGATATTGACGCCGATGCCGGTGGCTTCGGTGAATTGATCGACCACATTTTGCAGCGCCAGATCCCAGGGATCGCCAACGGTCAGTACATTGATGGTGGTATCGGTTTGCGCGGCAACGCGGGCGAGGTTGCCCAAAGGTGTGGCACCTGCCAGCGCTGCGCCGGCGGCTCCACTTGCGCGAAGAAAATCACGACGGCTCATTCTTTGCTTTGACATAACAAACTCCTTTAGATATTGATTCTGCTTACTTTAACGAACTTCGAGATCTAGATCGCGATTCACCTCCTCTTCAGCTGTTGGAATTTGCAGTTTACCATTTTCCAGGACGGCTTCGCCATCGATGTAGACGACGCCCTGGGAACGCAGATCTTTGACCAGGTCCCAATGGATGCTGGATTGATTGATCCCGCCACATTCGGGATAGGCTCTACCCAGCGCCAAGTGGATGGTGCCGTAGATCTTTTCATCATAGAGTATATCCTTAGAGAAGCGATTGATGTGCGGATTCACCCCAAAGGCAAATTCGCCCAGGCGGCTGGCGCCGGTATCTGTCTCCAGAATGCGCCGGAGGAAGTCTTGATTTGTGCCCGCGCTGGCATTGATGAGTGCGCCGTTTTTCCATTCCAGGCGGATATCGTGTAATAGCTTGCCGCCGAAGACCGCGGGAAAATCGAAATGGATGCTGCCATTAAGCGATTTGTTGACGGGGGCGGTATAGATCTCGCCATCGGGCAGGTTGATTTTGCCGGCGAAGACGCGCCATTGCCTACCGACGACAGAGAATTGCAGATCGGTACCGTCAGCGGCGACAATGCGGACCTGTTGCGTGCCATTTAGATAGCGCGCTTGTTTTTGCCAGTGGATCGCGGCGGCCTCGTAGTCCATCAAGCAGGCGGCGAAGAACATCTCTTGCAGGGTCTCCAGGTCGGTCTCGGCTTGTTGTGCCAGCGCCTGATTGGGCACACGGACCAGGCACCAGCGGGTCTGCCGCCAGCGGAGGGCGGAGATCTCGCCTTGGGCGCGTTGGTTGGCAGCCAGGACAGCCGGCGGGATATCGCTCATTTGCTGGGGATGGCTGGCGCCGCGCAAGCCGAAATAGACATCCGCCCATTCCATGCCCTGGGCTTCGATTTCTGGCAGCCAGTTATGTTGCGCCGCATCGCCATATTTCAGTAGCGCGTGGCGCAGCTGTTCGGAGAGGAATTGCACTTGGGGGAAGGCGCCGGCTTTGATGCAGGCTTGGTAGACGGCTTGCGCCAAGGGAAAAGTCTCGATTTCGACCATGGCGATCATGACCCGTTCGCGCGGTTTGACGGCAGTCGAATAATGGACCAGGACATCGGCGACCTGTCCCCAGCGCGGATCCATCGCTTCAGCCTCCGCGGACTGATTTGGCGATGCGCATAAAATCGCGCACGCGCTCGACATCGACCTCATTCCAGATGTGACCATCGCGTTTGAAGGCGGTGCCGGTGACGGTGCCATCGGCGATGGCGAGGGTGTCTGCCAGGTTGCCGCTATGGACGCCGGTGTTTGCGAAGACGGGGACGGCTGGCACAGCCTCTTTGACCAGGCGCAAGGTCTCGTTGGAGGTTTCTGTGCCGGCGGTCAAGCCAGAGACGCAGAGGGCATCGGGTTGCGCCACGAAGACGGTGGATTTGGCGATATCGACTACATGGCGATTGGAGAGATAGACGGCGGATTCTGGCACGATGTTGAAGAGCAGTTTGATGTGTTGAGCGCCGACCGCATGCTGGTGGCGGATGATTTCGCCGCAATTGGTGTTCCAGAGGCCGTAATCGCTGGCGTAGACGCCGGTGAAGATCTCGCGCACGAAGGAGGCGCCGGTGGCCATCGCCACATCGATCGAGGCTTTTGGATCCCAGAGTAAGTTGACGCCGAAGGGACGGTCGATATCGGGGCGGAGTTCGGCGATGACCCGCGCCATGCAAGCCAGGGTGATTGGTTGGACTTGGGTGAGGTATGGCAGGCTGGCTTCATTGGAGAACATGATGGCATCGACGCCGCCGGTTTGCAGGGCTTGCAGGTCGGCACGGGCGCCTTGGATGATCCAGTCTATGCCTTTGTCGTGGTGGTAGCCGGGGTCGCCGGGCAGGGCGCGCAGGTGGCACATGGCGATGATGGGTTTGGGGGTGTTGAAGTGGGATTCGAGCCAGGTCATGTGGAGAGTATAGCATGGGAGTGTGGTTGTTGGCGAAGAGTGGGGGTGCGGTCGGTCGACGAGGTCGCTTGCGTGCTGGGGGTAGATTAAGTTGGATTCGATTTACATTACATATTACACTTGCCAATACATATTACACTTGCCAATTTCTTACAGAAACATAAAACTTTAATCCCTAGAGATCTCTTTGTAACCACTCTAACCACTCTTGACCAGAGATCACTCCATTAAGACTTTTAGGTAACAGCGAGCTCTTTTTTGTAGTAACATGCTTTTCTCCAGCTCTGGTAATAACCTTATCAATTCTTCCACCGTAACGTTTCAGATACTTGAATCTCATTTGTCGTGACCATGATACAATGAGTGACTCTTTGGCACGAGTAATCGCTACATAGAGCAATCGTCTTTGTTCGTCGAATTTATCCCCTTCTGTATCTAGACCAGGCATAAGTTCATCAACTGCGCTTGCTATCACGACATTGTCGGCTTCAAGTCCCTTCGCAGCGTGCAATGTCATAATTTTTACTCGATGATCTGAATCTGTTTCCACAAGAGGTGTTCGCGTAGCAATTCGGTACCTTAAAGAATCCATAACTTCCTTGAGGTTTGGAACTTCCTGACGATCAAGCAATTGCAATGCTGCTTCTCGAAGCTCTGTTAAGTCTTTCTCTAACCAGCGTCTTTCTTCCTTTCTAGATTCACTACGAGCGAATTCTTTGTTAAAGAGATACCGTATGGCTTCCTGAGGTGTCAGATTTTTATCAATAAGTTCGAGAGCCTTTTTTGCTCTAAACTCTATATTATGTTTACCGGTTCCCATAACCGGTATTTCCCCTGACACAATCTTTGAGAGCAAATCTCTGCCGCCCACGTCGTTTGGCAAATTAGCAATTGCTTCCGCATTTCGTTTTTGGCCCGGTTTTAACTCACCAATTGTTTTGTGGAAACTTAACCAAATACGTGTGGCAAGCCAATCATCAGGATAGGCAAGCAAACAAGCCGCAGAGAAAACCTCTTTTGCGATAGTGTTTTCGAGTGTTTGCTCCCGAAAATAAGTTTTTGATTCATTCCCGATCAATGCTGCAAGTTGGTATCCTATAAACCGGCGGGGTACAAGGACTAGAAAGGACTCGTTGTCTTTACGTTTAATGTATTCAGCTAATCCCGACAATTCGTCGTTAATTGTGTTCCAGTGAACAAATGCTTGGCTCCCTGGTCGTTCACTTTTGGGAATCATCGGAGATTTATTGTTTCCTATTTGGGCCCTAATCAAGTTAGCAGTGTCAAGAATCCGTTCTCCACATCGTCGGTTATCAGGGAAAGTGAAGTCCACGACAGTATTTCCTGACCAATTTTGATCGAACTCCGCAAGGCCGTTAGGGTGATTAAATCTAAACCCATAAATCGATTGGTCGTCGTCTCCCAAAATGGTTAATGACCCCTTCTCTGACCACAGATATTTTACAAGTTCATGTTCAACTGCTGTAAGGTCTTGATACTCGTCAATGACGACATGATCAAACATTTTTGAATGTATATCAGTGCTTTCCTGTCCCGACACACAATTGAAGACTACATCTCCTATTAGCGTGGATCTATACCTTCTTAGCCAACTATCTATTGCGCCAGAGAAAGCTGCATTTTGATATTCGCTTATTTGTGATCGGCTTGATTGTATTTTGCGAAGTTCGTCTCGGAGTTTTCCGATATTTCCAATTGAATCGAATGAACCATCTGAATTGACATCGTAAAGCATAGAATCCTGTTCAAATTCTAGTAGAAAATGAAAATTCCTTTGGCTTGGATCCTGTTGGAGTAGTTTCCTGGCAAAAGCGTGTAATGTGGAGACTGTTATTTCATCCCCGAGACGTTGTCGCAATTCCTGAGTGACAGCTCGAGTAAATGTTCCAACAAAAATTCTCTCTGGGTCGACATTGTCTTTTTCAATCAACCTACGTGTACGACTCTTTAAGCAAGTTGTCTTTCCAGATCCCGGTCCCGCGACTACGCGTATTAAAGGAGCATCTGACATAATCAATTCTTTAGCTTTTTCGCCTTCAATACCATCTAACCAAGGCGGGCATTCACTATGTACCATAGGTATCCCTTCCGATACTTAACTTTCATTAAAAGCTACCGATGATAATTTCATTACTACAATTGTGTGGTTCAAAGCAAAGTATTCTACCCAGCTCCACAGCTTGAACTCGAAGTTGAGCTACCGCGAATATACTAGCAGCGCGAAAGGTCGGTGTCAAAGCCTTGGTGCGTCTGGAGCCATACACCCTACACAATCTCATTCTCCACGCGCGGTTTGCCCAGGTATTGCCGTTCTTCTTCGATGATTTCGGGATCGAGCTTGACGAAGAGTGGCGATGGCTGGCGCAGTTTTTGCCCGGGGACCAGGTCGCTCTTCGCCCATTTGCCGATGGCGCCACTGCCGTCATAGACCAGCGCCAGGTGATCACGGGTTTCTTCTGCGACCGTCTCGATGCGCAGGTCGCCAAAAAGCTGCCCCTCGTAGCCCAGCATCTCGTGGACTTGTTGCGAGCTGAAGGGGGTGAATGGCGCGAAGAGGATCTTGAGGTTATCGATGCAGCGCAGTGCCGTATAAACCGCGCGAGCCGCATCTTCAGGATCGGCTTTGATCGTCTTCCAGGGCGCGCGATCGTTGAGCCAGCCGTTGACCTCGCGGGCTAGCGCTAGGGTCTCTTCCAGCGCTTCTTTCAGGCGCACTTGGGCGAGCAGGTCGCCAACAGTATCGAAGCCGGCTTCGGTTTTGGCGATGATTGCCTCGTCAGCCGCGGTCAGTTGCTTGGGAGCTGGCACGGCGCTGTCAAAGCGTTTCCAGGCGAAACCGAGCATGCGATTGACCAGGTTGCCCCAAGCCGCCAGTAATTCGTTATTGACCCGCGCCAGGAAGCCATCCCAGGAGAAATCGCTATCTTGGCGTTCGGGGAAGGTGCGGGCGACATAGAAGCGCACAGCATCGGCTTGGTAGCGCTCCAGCAGATCAGGCAGCCAGACCGCCCAATTGCGCGAGGTCGAGAATTGCTGTCCTTCGATATTCATGAATTCGTTGGCCGGCACATCGTAGGGCAGTTGCAAGGGTATCTCGCCATAGACGGGGTCGTCTTCGTTATAGATGCCATCGATGCCGAAGAGCTCGGCTTGCCAGATGATGGTATGGAAGGGGATATTGTCTTTGCCGATGAAGTTGTAGATCTTGGCTTGCGGGTTATACCACCATTGCTTCCAGGCATCTGGTTTTCCTATGTGCTGCGCCCATTCGATGCTGGCGGTGAAATAGCCCATGACGGCATCGAACCAGACATACAGGCGTTTGTCCTCCCAGCCTGGCAGAGGCACAGGCACTCCCCAATCGATATCGCGGGTGATGGGTCTGCCGCGTAAGCCCTCTTTGACAAAATTCTGGCTGAATCGGTTGACATTGGGGCGCCAATGGTCTTCATGTTGCGCCAGGTATTGCAGAATCTGGTCGGAGAATTGGGCGAGATCGAGGAAATAATGTTCCGATTCGCGGCGGATCAGTTTGTCTTCCGGGTTATTGCGGCTGTGCGGATCGATCAGTTGGGTCGCTTCCATCAAATTGCCGCAGTTGTCGCATTGGTCGCCGCGGGCATGGGGGAATTTGCAGATATAACAGGTGCCTTCCACATAGCGATCGGGCAGGAAGCGTTTTTCGCTTTGGCTGTAGAGCAGGGTTTGCTTCTCTTTATAGAGATAGCCGCGTTGCAGCAAAATGGTGAAGATATCTTGCGCCACGCGATGATGGTTTTCGGTATCGGTGTGGGTGAAGAGATCGTAACTGACGCCGATTTTTTGTTGTGTTTGCAAGAAACGTTCATGATAACGGTGGAAGATTTCGGCCGGGCTGACGCCGCGTTTGTCGGCTTCGACGGTGATCGGCGTGCCATGGCTATCGGAGCCGCTGACCATCAGCACATGATTGCCGCGCAATCGGTGATAGCGGGCGAAGATATCGGCTGGCAGGTAGGCGCCGGCCAGATGGCCGATGTGCAGGTCGCCATTGGCATAGGGCCAGGCCACCGATACATGGATATATTCTGCGGTCATGGTACGTCCCTTCTTTTCCGCCAACACAATATCAGCATAACAAAAAAACCGCCTGTCGCGGACAGACGGCAATGGAGATTTAGCTTTGCACTTTTTAGGTGAAGCGCAACAGCCCTCTGTCCTCGGTGGAGGTGGTCATCGGCATGCTTAGGTTGGCAGGCATATTCATAGGAGCAGTGTAACATGGGAGTTGACAAGTCGTCAAGCGCTCTGCTTGTTCAGGAACTAGCGCTGTCTGGCAGAGGCATTTGAGCTGCATTATAATGAGCGCTTGTTGTCTTTTCCTAGAAACGAGATCGATACACCATGCAAGGACCCGACGACAGGCGAATTTCCTACCCAACCGCGGGGGGAGAGCTACAGTCTCATCAAGCGGATATTGTCAATTATGCGGAGTTGAAGAGCCGGCGGCGTTTTGGCGCGGGCTGCCTGCTCTGGTCAGGGTTCTTGTTCGTTGGTTTGCTCTCGGCGCTTGTGATTGTCATCGCCGCTGCCAATGCTGGCTGGAATGCCGGCGTAGCGACGGCGCGCGCCAATAGCAGCGCGACTGTGGAAGCGGAGTTGCGGCAGCAATGTGAGCTGATCGCGCCGGATTTGGCGGCCGGCAGGTTGGAATTGGCGGCAGCCCGCTTCGAGGCGCTGGCAAGAGTGACCCCCGCGCCAGCCTGCTTGTTCAACTTGGCGCCGACCGCCACAGCGCATTACCTGGGTTCACTGGCCAGCCCGACTCCCTTACCGACAGCCACAAGCGCCAGCATCGAGCCCACCGCCGCCCCACCCGCTCAACAGCCGACAGCGGCGCCTGGCGAGGACAATCTATTTGATTACGATCTCACTGCCATGTTGGAGGAGGCGCGGGCGGATCTCAACCGGCGCGATTATCCCGCCGCCATTGATACGCTGGATGCCATTATCAATCTGGATGGCGATTTCCAGCGAGCCCTGGTTCGCCAGCTTTATTTGGAGGCGCTGGTTGCTCAAGCGCTGTTGCTCTATCGCAGTTTCAATTTGTCGGAAGCGATTGTGCTGACGGAGCGGGCTGAAGCGGTTGGCAGCATCGCGGATTTGGAATACGAGCGTTCTATCGCCCTGCTCTATTTGAAGGGGCAACGCCACAAACTCGGCAATCCCGCGGAAGCCGTTCGTGCTTTCAGCGATATTGTCTATGTATGGGGGCATCCCAATTACATGAACGGGCAGGTGATGGGCGAGTTGCAGGAGGCGCTACAGAATTATGCTGACGCGCTGGCGCTGCAAGGGGATCATTGCTTGGCGCAGGAACAATATGCGGCGGCGCTGGAATTGCAGCCGGCTTATACGCGGGTCAATCGCGGCGCATTATCTGCCAAACAGAACCAGGCAGCGCTGGCTTGCAATGAGCTGGAGAGCGTATCAACGCCTGGTACAGCCACAACGACGAATGGCACACCGATGGGCGTCGGCGTTCGCGTCGATGCCAGCCCGGCGCCGGTGGGTCAATCGGGATAAGATTTGTGGAGTTAGAAAATACCGCGCGCAGGATCGCCCTATTGGCGGAAAAAAGGAGTCTTAGCGCTCAAATTGGCGCTTGGGGTTCGACATAAGCGCGATCGGATTCGTAGCCCAACTGGCGCAGAGCTTCGATGGCGGCATCGCGAGTTTTGTCGCGGCTGTTGCCTGCCAAGTCGAGCAGGGCATCAACAGCGCGGGGATCGCCAATTTTGCCGAGAGCCAGAGCCGCGTGATATGGGGTGAGGAAACCGGGCGCTTCCAGGGCGCGGATCAGATGGGGTACGGCGCGGTCGTCTTTTAGCTTGCCCAGCATCATCGCCGCACGCCCGCGCACGATGAGATCTTCCTGATTATTACTGACGATAAAAATAAGGGTGCGCAGCGCCTGGTCACCGCCGAGCATGCCCAGTTTCATGACCGCGGTACGGCGTTTGTCTTTATTGACATCCCGCAATTCGGAGAGGATGTGTTTCACTTTATTGTTTGGTTCGGAGTCAACCATTGGCGTTTGCCTTTCGCCCCTGATCTTAGCACTCCTTCAAAGCATTGACCAAGATCAAATTCCCGCATCGGCGGTTTTTCGTCGGTTTTGCAAGCTTGTCCCTTTTCCAGCCCGTCACAGCATTCACTTGCCTTTTGTATACTGTAACATTTCTTGGCGCAATCTCCCATCCAGATCAAGCCTTGAAATTGAGCAAAATATACAAAGATACTTCGCCATGTTCCAGTGCAGGTTATTGCTGGCGATTCAAGAGAGCCTGTCGCTGGAGATCGCATCGAATTGCAGATGCCCCTCATGGATACGGCAGACGCGGTCGGCAGATTGCACCATCTCGATGTTATGTGTCGCCATAATCAGCGTTTTGCCAGCGCGACAAGTGAGGTCGAGCAATAGTTGCAGCACTTGATTGCCGGTGTCTTCGTCGAGGTTGCCGGTGGGTTCATCCGCCAGGACGATTTTTGGTTCATGCAAGAGGGCGCGGGCGATGGCTACGCGCTGTTGCTCGCCACCGCTGAGCTTATCGGGAAAGGTATTGGCGCGGTCTCCCAAGCCAACCTGCCCCAGCAAGCGCTTTGCCCGTTTGTCGGCGCTGTTGGAGCGGGCACCACCCAGCTCCTGCGGTAGCGTGATGTTTTCCAGGACGGTCAATGTCGGGATCAGGTTGAAGAATTGGAAGACGATGCCGATATGGTCGCGGCGGAAAAGGGTCTGCTGTCTGTCGTTGAGCGTCGTGATATCGGTGCCGTCCAGCAAGATGCTGCCGGCATCCGGGCTATCGATACCGCTGAGCAGGTTGAGCAAGGTGCTTTTGCCGCTGCCGCTGGCGCCGAGCAAAGCGAAGAACTCGCCTTGATGGATCTCGAGGTTGATGCCGGCGAGCACGGAAAGCTTGCGATCCCCTTCGCTGTAGGTCTTGAGCAATTGGCGTATTTGGACGATAGCGCCGTTTTTGCAGGGTCGGATGCTATCTTGGCTATTGCCGTAGCTGGGTTGATCCAATAAAGTATTCATCATCGCTTTTTACCCTAATATACAAGTGGAGAATAGGGTAGAGTTTTCCTTGAAGTTGCCAAAAATCCGGCAGGTCAATAGAGAGATTGGGCATAGACGCAAGCGCAGAAAAGTATTTTCCATTATCATAATACTCAGGTCCTGTCTAAGAGCCTTGCCGGCAGATGATTAGGAGGCAATACCATGAATCGAATTCAATTGCTCGGAGTTTTACTCGTTGCCATGTTGGCGCTGATGCTGATGCCCTTGGCAATTGGGCAAGAGGGCAACAACGCTATCGAACCGATAAGCGAAGAGATGGTCAATCCCGAAGCTCATATCAGTTTCCCGCCGCCGGTCTATGTGGTGCGGGATATTGTTGATGTGCGCGGCACAGTGACGCTGGCCAGCATGCGCAACTTCCTGATCGAATTCCGCCCCTTGGTGCTCGATATGGAAACGGCAGAGAACCAGGAAGAGAGCCAATGGTTCCCCTCCTCGGTGCCGCAACTGGACCCGGTGGTGGATGATGTGCTGGGCGATTGGAATACCCTGGCTTTACGAGATGGCTTGTACGAATTGCGCTTGAGGATCAACACCGATGCTGGAACTGAGGAGTATTTCCGCGTCAGCCCGATACGCGTCGAGAACAATCCGCCGCCTTTCGTGGTAGTGGAACCGGCCATAGAAGCGGAGCCGACCGCCATGCCGGAGCCAACCGCCACTCCCGATAGCACACCGCGGGTCATCGCCGTGGTCAATAGCAACGTCCGCGCTGGTGATTCGACATTGTACCCGGTCGTGGGGAACTTGCTGGTTGATGGCACCGCCACCATCAGAGGGATAAGCAGCCGTGGTTCCGGTTGGTATTACATCGAATTGGCTGGTGGTCGCAGCGGCTTTATCCACCCCACTATCGTGCGCACCGAGGGCGACTTGACCAACCTGCCGCGCATCAACCCGCCGCCGGTGCCGGCCACGCCGATCCCGGTTGCCACCGCGGTGCCAGCCGTCACATCCAACGCCAACCTTGTGATGGATCCCCCAACCATTGATCCCCATCCCGCCACATGCGGGGAGGCATATAAGATCACGGTGACGGTGAAGAACACTGGCACCGAAACGACGAACTCGGGCGGTTTGATCGAGGTGGTTGATACGCGCGAGGAAGGCAGCATATTTGTCGAAAAGACGCAAATCGCCTTTGGTCAATTGGCGGCCGGGCAAGCGCAAACTGTGGAGGGCTATATCACAGCTAATCTCTACTATAATGAGAGACACCACATCAACCTGCGGCTGGATGTGAACAACCAAGTGGTGGAATCCAACGAGAACGACAATTTTAGTGCCGCGGCGCCCTACATATTGCAGAAGGGCAACTGCGGCTAGAGCGATGATAGTAGGCGGGGCGGGTTCAGGCTCGCTCCATTTCCTCTTTGCGCAAGATGGTATAGCGATTGAGATCGCCAGTAGCGCCATCCGCGCGATAATCGGCGATGCTGGTCAAGCCCGAGGCGCTGATCAGTTGCTCGTGTTCGGCATCGTCGATGTAGTGGCAATAGCGTAGGGCGCGCTTCCCCCGGCGCCAATCCAGCAAATAATCATGACGCTCGACTTCGAGATCCGGTGACCAAGGCAGGATGCGTTGGCGGAAGCGTTCTTGTTCATAAAAGCGCCAAGCTGCGATCGCCAAATGGCCCCCTGGCAAGACCAATTCAGCAGCCGAACGCAGCAAGTCTCGCCGTTGTTCTTCGCCGGGCACATGATGCAGCAAGCCGAAGAGCAGCACCAGTTGCGCTCGCTGTGGCGGCAATGCTTCAAAGATCAGATCCTGCTCGATAAATTGCGCTTGAATCTGCGGGATTTCAGCCAGTTGGCGACGCGCTGCCGCGAGCAAAACGGCATTATTGTCGATGCCGCAATAGGCGAAGGGGTCGTTTTGATGTTCCACCAGAAACGGGGCGAATCTGCCATTGCCGCAAGCGAGATCGAGAACGGAGGCGATGGGCAGGTCGATTGCCACCAGCAGCCGCTCCCAGCCCTGCCAAGCACGTTGGCGAGTGGCATCGAAGTCAGTGGCGGTGATTTGGTAAAACTCGCGGTTGATCTGGTTGAGATGCCGCCGGGTTGATGGATTCATCTTGAGTTGTGGTTAATAGGCAGGACCGCCCAGGAGTTGTGGTAAGAATTCAGCGTCAGAGCGCGTCTGGCTAATAAGAGAAGATGTTCTTTTCCCCTTAATTGTTTTGCCCACGCTTGTCAGTATTTCAAAGCCATTTTACCTCTGGCGCAGCAATATCTGTTATAGTGTTTTTATAGTAGTCCTCGATTAGCGTCGGGCTGCTGTTGAATACGTGTGGAATCATAGATGACTGATATTCTTTGAGGGCTGAAAGGGGCTTTCGCGCTTTCCCGATCCCAATCCCGATCCATAGTGAGGCTGAAACTTTTAGGGGGAAGCAACGTAAGCATCGTGTCAGTTGGAAACGATGATGACAACACGTAGATAAAAAGGGGCAACAATGGTAGAGGATCAGAACTACCGCGCCTTCTACATGGAGGGCAAAAGCAAGTTCCAGTCGCTACAGACCAAGGTATTCTGGCAGGACGTTTTGAACCACCTGGTGGGTCGTCATAGTGAATTGATGAACTTTGACGACTTGCGCAAACGCCTGCATCTGCACGAAGAACATTACGAGGGGGTACAGGATGTGCCGCTCGATCATATCGTTGGCAGCGTCGGACGTTACATGGATTTTACGGCGACCTTCCTGCCTAAGAACAGCAATATGAGGGAACGCTGGAGCCGGGTTTATGCTTTGGCGAATAGCCAGGAGGGTCCGCCGCCGATCGAGCTATACAAGGTGGGCGATGCCTATTTTGTGCGCGATGGCAATCATCGGGTATCGGTAGCGCGGCACCTGGGCGCCAAGAGCATCCAGGCGCATGTGATTGCCTTGCCGACCACGGTGCCTCTGCGCCCAGGCATGAGCGACCAAGACATCGAATTGGCGGAGGCTTATGCCAATTTCCTGGATGAGACTGGCTTGACGCAGGCGGTCCCCGATCACGAATCGATTGAGCTGACGGTGCCATCCCGCTATCACGAATTGATCGGGCATATCTTCATGCACGAGCGGGTGATGGAACGGCTGGAGGGGCATGCGCTCAGCACGGAAGAAGTGACTGCCGATTGGTATCACAGCATTTACCAGCCGGCCATCGCCCTCATCCGCAAGCACAAGGTATTGGACTTGGTCAAAGGCAAGAAAACCGCCCGCACCGAGGGGGATCTCTTCCTGTGGCTGATGGACAATTTGCTGGAGTTGCAGCATCAATATGGCAACCAGGCGCCGGTGGAATCCTTCAGCGGGGCGATCGCTTCTTACCTGGAAGAAGAACATGTGCGGGTGCCGGAAGCGCTGCAGCACGAAGAAGATGAGACCGTCGTGTTGACGCGGGCGCAGGCGAACAAAGTGGTGCAAGCCAAGCGAATGCGGCAGCAGCAAGAAGAGTGAGGTCCCGCCGAGGCTTGCTCACAGATCATCTAAGGATTTGCGTTATCAGCAAGCTTCAGCGATCGATGAGGTCAAGCGCGGTCAGGCGCATGAAAGCGATTTCCTGCCGGTTCATTTCTGGCGGGTAATCGTTTTCGTCATTATGCCAGGTTTCCAGAATGGTATAGGCGCGCTTGATATAGCTGCGCACGGTGCTCTCGTGGATGCCCATTTCGTGGGCGACCAGGCGCTGTGGCATGCCTTCGACAGCGAAGAGCACGATGGCCTCGCGGGTGCGATTGGTCAAATCGGGGTAGTGCCGTGGTCCCGCCAATTGCCGAGCTTGGCGCAGGCGCAGATCTGAGCTGTTTTCTTTCACGGGGCGCAAGCTCTTGCTGATTAGAAACTCATCGTCGTTCAGCGCGCAGGCGTGGCAGAGCGCCCAGGCGATGTGAATCTGCACATCTTGTTTCAGCAGGTAGGCTCTGGCGCCAGCTTCAGCCGCCGCCTGGATCAAGTTATGATCGGCAAATTGCGCCAGGCAGAGCACCACCAGATCTTCGAAAGTAGCGCGCAGGCGCTTGATGGCGGCTTGGAGTTGTTGGGCGCCACCCAGATGGTTGGCATCCAAGATGATGGCATCGGGGGCTTGATCCAGCAGGTTCGCCTGGTAGCCCGCCCAGAAGCTCTCCAGCGCATCCACTTTGCCGATGACCCGGGTACGGCGATCCCAAGCGAGGTAGGCGTTGATGGCGTTGCGGGCGTAAAAATCGCTATCGACCACCATGACTTTGAGGTTGATGCTACCAATTCTTGTCATGAGATAATGCCCCTTCCACCGATATTGCCGCCGGGTTTCTCGCATGACAGCGGCGAACATTGGGAATATTGTATCGCTTTGCGGGCGGCAAGCGAGAATTGGCAGATTAATCCAGCTTTTCGATCTCCGGTGATGTGTCAGTGCAGCGTCAATACGGCATTAGCGCGGCGCTGCTAGTAGCTCGCTTTTGATATAAGCCAGGACTTCAGCCGCCAGGTCATATTTGTCGGCGGCGGGAATGATATAAGCGCCTTGGACCAGGTCTCGCATTTGCTGCAGCAATTCTTGGGCGATCAAGATGCCCTCTCCTGGCGCGGCGGGACCGGCGCTGGCAATGCGTTTGATGATCGGGGAGGGAATGGTGATGCCGGGGACTTCATTATGCAAGAAGCGCGCTTGTCGATGGCTATGCAAGGGCATGACCGCCATCAGGACTGGCAGCTCGAAATTTTCGCCGGTGAGTTCTTGATAGCGCTGATGGAAACGCTGGATGCGCTCTGGCTCGAAGATGGCTTGGCTGAGGGCGAAATCGGCGCCGGCTGTCAGTTTTTTCTTGAGGATGCGGATTTCGCGATCGAGGTCTTCCGCGCCCATGTTGAGGGCACAACCGACAGTAAAGCTGCTGGGTTTGCCGATACTGTTGCCAGCCATATCCAAGCCGTGGTTCATGCTATGTTTGATGACATCGATCAAGCGGGAGGGCGCGACATCGTTGAGATCGCTGGCATCGGGAAAATCGCCGATGCGGGTGGGGTCGCCCATGACGACGAAGAGATTGCGCAAGCCGAGAGCATGGGATGCCAGCAGGTCACCCTGGACGCGCAGCATATTGCGGCCGCGGGTGGGGAAATGCAGGACAGTTTCGATGCCCAGTTGCGATTGCAGCAGGTGGGCAACAGCCCAGGCGCTCATTTTCATGCGGGCGGCTGGGGTATCGGCGACGTTGATCAGATCGGCACCGGCGGCGCGCAGACCGCGGGCAGCTTGCAGCAGCGTGTCGGTGCGGTAGCTGCGCGGGGGCGCCATCTCCACTGTCACGGTGAATTTCCCGCTGTTGAGCCGCTGGGACAATTCGGTGGGCAGGTCGGGCGCGGCGGCTTCATCCTCAATGTTGAGCTCGCGGACATGAAGATCAAGAACAGCGGTGGCTGGTTGGTCGAGGGCGGCGCGCATGGCGGCAATATGTTCGGGGTGGGTGCCGCAGCAGCCGCCGATGATGGTAGCGCCGATATTGACCAGGGTGGTGGCGCTATCGGCAAAATATTCGGCGGTGGCGGGATAGAGGATGCGCCCGCCGATGACTTCGGGGAAGCCGGCGTTGGGCATGGCGGAGAAGATGGCATCGGGCACGGCATAACACATCTGGCGCAGCACTTCGGCGATGCCGGCGGGTCCGCTACCGCAATTGACACCAATGACATCGGCGCCGGCTTTGAACAGGTCGTTCGCCACCCGCGCGGGCGGGTAGCCGGCATAATTGACATTTTCGTGATAGAAAGTGGCTTGGGCGATGAGGGGCAACTCGGGATCTAGCTGGCGCAAGGTCTCGATCGCCAAGAGCAGCTCCCGATGTTCGCTAAAAGTCTCGAACTGGATGGCGTCCACCCCGGCTTTGATGAGCACGGCAAGCTGCTCGCGATAGGCGCTTTTGGCTTCTGCTTGCGACAGACGACCGTAAGGATGGATGCCGGGACCGAGGGGACCGACAGAACCGGCGATGTAGATATCATCCCGATCGCTCTCGGCGATAGCCAGGCGCGCCAATTCGACAGCGCGTCGGTTGATGATTTCCAAGTTTGCTCCCTGCCCGGCGCTGGCTAGTTTGAAGCTGTTGGCGCCGAAGGTATTGGTCTCGATCAAGTCAGCGCCGGCCGCTAGATAGGCTTTGTGGATCGCCAGCACCACTTCGGGATCGTCCACATTCATGGCATCGAAGCAGGTATCGGGGCGGGCGTGGGATTCTTGGTGCAGCATGGTGCCCATGGCGCCATCAGCCAGGATGGGCGCGCCGGTATGGAGTCGTTGACGAAATGGCAGCTTGCTCATATTCCTCCCGTTGGCGTCAAACTCGGTTCTCGCTCTCAACTCAGTTTGGGAGGAGTTGCCCGTCCCCCCGCTACTCAAGAAGCTGATTGCGCGTATCTTAAGAGGGGAGATATGCCCCTGCCATCCGCTTTTGGGGGAGCGCTAGGCTCGCGATGGGATGGCGATTGACGATCATGAGTTTATCAGAAAAGCGCGGCGCATTCTAATGTGGCTTGTCGCGCCGGGCGAAGGGGCGGGTTTTTGAGCAAAAGCTCTGACAAGATGACGAAGTGGGGTCCTGGCGAGCGCCTGGCAATAGTGAGGCGGTTTTGCCGCGGCGCGGTTCGGCACTTGGCGTTGTTGTGGGCTTATGCTTGGCGCGGCTTGCGTTTGAGCCTGGGGCAGGTTCGCGGCGGCTGGCGGATCATCAAACAGGGCGAGGTCTATTATCTGCCGCTGTGGTTGCCGATTGCCTTGGCGCTTGTTTTGGCGTCCACGGCGATCTGGGGCGATGTTGCCGCCCTTGCCGGGCGCTTGCTGCAGCAGCCGGCACGGGTTGAGCTGGCGGGTTTCTTCGCGCCATCGGTGCAATATTGGTCGGGCAAAATCGCGGAGTGGTCGGCAGGAGCCGATGTGGATCCGCATTTAATGGCGACAGTGATGCAGATTGAATCTTGCGGGCATCCCAAGGTGGTCAGCAGCGCCGGGGCGCAGGGATTGTTCCAGGTGATGCCATTTCACTTCGATGAGGGCGAGAATATGCTGGATCCCGATACCAATGCCAGGCGGGGTGGTGAATTCCTCAATTATTGTTATCAGGCGGCTGGCGGGGTGATTGGCTTGACGCTGGCTTGTTACAATGGCGGACCATCGGTGATTCAGCAAGAGCGGGAAGGCTGGCACGGGGAGACGCAGCGATATTACCGTTGGGGAATCGGCATCTACAGTGACGCGGTCGCCGGGCGGGCGAGCAGCGATACCTTCGAGCGCTGGATGGAAGCTGGCGGAGGGCAACTTTGTAGCAGCGCGCTGCAAGAATTGGGCGAAGTTGCTTCAGGCGCTGTCACTTCTTCTTGAGACGCTCAGCGGAAGCTACGCATGACAGATAGCACTTTGCCTTTGATCTCGCAATTGGCGGGATGGACATAGATCGGCTCGTAGTCCATGTTAGCGGGTTGCAGGCGAATTTGGCTGGCTTCATGGTAGAAGTGCTTGAGGGTGGTTTCGTTGGCTTCGGGCAACCAGGCTGCCACCATCTCGCCATTTTCGGCGGTGTTTTGGCGGCGCAGGATGACGGTATCGCCGTCTTGGATCATCGAGTCGATCATGGAATCGCCACGGACGGTCAAAGCGAAGACTTCGCTTTCGTCATAACCGCCGAACAATTGCGGTGGGACGGTGATGAAGTCATCCTCGTCAATATGGTGGGCGATATCATCGGGCAGGGAGATGGGTTCGCCAGCGGCGATCCGCCCGACCAGGGGCACTCGATGGGAGTTGGCAGCTCTTCGCAGGTTTGGCACAGTCGTCACCCCGGGTACATCCGCGATGATGCGCAAGCCGCGCGAGATCTTGCCGGAGCGCTCGATATAGCCGGCATCCACCAATCTGTTGAGATTGTAATTGACCACCGAAGTCGAGCCGATATCACATTCTTCACCAATCTCGCGGATGGATGGCGGGAAGCCATGCTCTCGCGTATAGTTGTGCATAAATCGCAACATGTTCTGTTGCCGTTTTGATAGCGTCTCAAAGATTCTCATCAGCATTCCTTATGTTCCATATCCGTCGTCCTTCTCAATAGTATACAAGAACATATGTTTTTATGTCAAACGCTTCTGTTGGTATTTTTGTGTTCGCCGGGTTGGGATGCTCATGCGAGCAAGTCATTCAAGTGTTGGAGGGCGGCATCAGGATCGCGCGGTAAAACGGCGGTGCCGGCGCGGATTAGCTGATCATTGCCGCTGGCGGGCAGTTGAAAAGTGTAGACTGGTCTTCCTTGTTTTTGGGCGAAGCAGGCGGTATACATAGCCCCGCCATCGGCTTTGGACTCGACCAGGATCACCGCCCGGCTCAGCCCGCTGATGATGCGATTGCGGGAGACCAGGCGTTGTGCATTGGCGCCCCAGTAGGGATGCACTTCGCTGAGGATGGCGCCATTTTGACAGATGCGGTTGGCGAGTTGTCTGTTCGCTTCTGGATAGATATTGAGGATACCGCTGCCGGGCACGGCGATCGTTTTGCCACCGCCGGTCAAGGCGCCAGCATGGGCGGCGCTATCGATGCCCAGCGCCAAACCGCTGACGATGGCGTAGCCGGCGCGTGCCAGCTTCATCGCCAGTTGCAGGGTGAGGTAGCGCGCTTGTGGCGTAGGTTGCCGGGTGCCGACGATAGCTACGGCTTTCTGCCAGAGCGTGTCCGACAAGTCTCCAGCGCAGAAGAGCGCCAAGGGCTGATCCTCCAGGTGGCGCAATGGCGGGGGATAATTGTCTTGCTGGGGGGTCAGGATAGAGATCCCTTTTGCCCGCCAGGATTTCATTTCCCGCCCGGTCTTTTCCCGGTCGAGGCTGAGGATTTCCGCGGCGATGGTTTTGCCGATGCCCGGGACTTGTCGCAATTCCGGTGGCGAGGCGGCAAAGATGGCAGCCAGGTCGTGGTTGAAATGTTGTAGCAGGTTGTTGAGGGTTTTGGCGCCGATATTGTGGGAGAGGCAGAGCGCCAGCCAATCCAGCGCTGGGTTTTGCTCAGCCCTCTTCATAGTATTCGACGATGGAGAGTTGGATGGCGTGCATAAAAGTGTTGACTCGGCGCAAAAGGGTTGACCATTCTGATGTATTCCTGAGTTGAGGCAATTCTGACCAGGTTAGGATGGAGTCCATGACAAAATCGCTGAAGAAATAGAAGCCGCGCATGGCTTCTGGCAAGCTCAAGCCATCTTCGATGAGTTGGGCGGCGTAATCTTTGCCCAAGGTGATCGCGTCTGCCAATTGTTCATGGGTAGCGCCAGCAGCGATATAATTGCGGATCGCCTCCAAGACGCGCCTGCCCTGCTCGCGCATGCGTTGTTTGCCATCGTCGCTCATGGCGCTGTACCAAGGCGCGGTCTCCAGGCGAGCGCCGGTCACTTCCATGCGCGTCTGTCCCAGAGCATTTTGGATGATCACTTGCAGCTCGATGGGCTGGATATCGGATTTGGCATGAACATAATTGTTCAAGTCATTGATATTGAAGCGGCGATGTTTGCCGGCGGTGCGCCGGAATGGCAGCTTACCGGTATCCGCCCAGTTGCGGACAGTAGCGGGATGCACGCCCAAAATCTCGGCAGCATGCCGCAGGCTCACCCATTCATTACCATCGCTTCGGCTCATCAGAATTATTAAACCCTGTCTCGTATAATCTAAGTATACATGAAATGAGAAAATAGTCAAGAAAACAAGTGATAATAATAGCGCTACTCAGGTTGCGTTGAGCGTGACAGCTGTTGCCGCCAATCCGGTGGGCGGTTTTTCAGCCGCCAGCGCCAGCCTAGCGGATAGCCGATCATCTTCGCCAGATCGCCAACCACGCAGATCAAAGGGATCATAAAGATGCAATAGAGCCAGAGCGTCAAACCACGCTGGGGAGAGCGCCCGATGACAAGGGGAAGGCGGCGGTAGGGGCGGTAGAGATAGATCAAAGCGCCGATGACTAGAAATGTCCAGAGCAGCGGGCCAGTCATGGCGCCAGCCAGCAAGATCGCCGGAGCCAACAGGAAATAAGTCAGATAGCGGATGAGATGCCGTCCGAACCAGAGGTTGGCTTTGCCATCTCCGCGGGCGTAGAGATGGTATTGCTTGAAGAATTGGTGCAGGGAGCGACGCGGGCGGAAGTAGACCAGTGCGCTGGGCTCAAAGGCGAAGGGACCACAGTGTTGGCGCAAGCGTAGATCGAAGACGAGATCTTCGCAGTAGTCCAGCCATTCGGGATAGCCGCCGATGCTCTGGGCGGCGGATTTACGGAAGGCGATGCTACGGCTGCTGGGCAGGAAGCTGGCGGGGTCAATCTCGTTTTCCAGGGGCAGGCTGGCGGCGCCGAGGGCGATTTCAAAAGCGGTCGAGGGATCGGCACGGAAGAAGCCACCGACGACATTCAAAGCCGGTTGGGCGAACAAGGGCGCGCTGATCTGCTCCAGCCAGGTATCCGACAGCCGGACGCCGGCATCGGTCACGGCGATGATATTGAAGCGGGCGGCGGCGATGGCGCGGTTGCGTCCGCTGCTGATGTTGTAGCCTGGCGCGATGATCAAGCGCAGTGGCAGTTGCTCGCGGTAACTGCGGATGATGGCTTGGGTATCATCCCGGCTGCCGCCATCGACGATGACGATCTCGTCTGGCGGGCGGGTCTGGCGCTGGATCGAAGCGAAAAGGCGGTGGATATTATCGCCTTCGTTGAGCACTGTGGCGATCAAGCTAATCATGGAAGGCTCTTTATCTGCCAGTTTCTGGTTGGAAAACCCGGTTGCTCGCTGGCCGCAAGCCGGGGCAGAACCATGCTAGCGGCAAATAGGGCTGCGCCAAAGAGTGGATTTCCCGCAGCGGGCGTGGCTCATTCGATATCGGGCATGTTATGCGCTTCCAGCATGGTTTTGCGGAAGCTATGCACATGGGCATCGCCGCGTTCGGTCAGCAGGGCGTGACCCGCCAGGATTTTCAGATAGCCCATAGCACGCAGCCGAATCAAGACGCGGTTCATCTTCCGTCGCGTCCAGCGAAAATGCTGATGCAGCGTTTGGATCTGCAATTCGTCGGCGTGGCTGGGGGTATGTTGATGGTTGTGAATATGTGCCAGCACCACTTGATCATCAAAGAGGCGACGGCGGTTGGCGCGGCGGATGATGGTCGAGATCAAGCCATAACGCGGCGATAGCACCCAGGCGATCAAGAAAAACAGGAAGATCATCAAGACCATAGAGGCGCTGATTGAGGAATCCCATTTTTCGATCAATTCCAAGCCGAAAAGACTATTGATAGCGGCGATGACATTGCTGAGGGGGAAGAAGCCAAAGAGTAGACCCCGAGCCAGATCATAGCCGAAGAAGGCGCCGGCAGCGCCAATCAGCGGGCTCAGGATGAGCATGAGGGACAGGCGATCGGTCAGCAAATAAGCGGCGGCTGGGGGGATGATGAAGAAGGCGATGACCAGGATGGAGCCGACGGCATCAAAAGCGCCCACCGCCACCAGGCTGACCAAGATCATCAGGGCATAGTGCATCAAGCCAGGGCGGAAGCCCAGCGCCTGTGCCAAAGCGGCGTCAAAGGTGGAGATCTTGAGCTCTTTGTAGAAAACCAGGGTGAAAGCCAAGGTCAGCAAGGTCAGCAACAAGGTGACCGAGATCGATTTGGGGAAGAAGACCAAGACCGGTTCGCGCTCCAGCAAGCCGGCGCTCCAGGCTTGCGCCGGTGTATAGTCGCCGCAGTTGCCGCAGGTTTCGCTGAATTGGGCGCGTTGGTCCCGCGGGCTGATGCCGAGTTGACGGCAGTTGCTGCATTGGCGGGAGGTTTTGGCGGCTGGATGATCGGGGGTGATGGTCAGCGACTGGCAGTTTTGGAAGCAGTGGCTGTTGGTATTTGCCCAAGCCAAGCCGATCTCGCCAACCAGCACGGCATCTTCATCGAGATGGACATCATCGACGAAGCGCGAGACCAGGATGACGGCGATGGCGAAGAGGAGCGGGAATGCCAAACCCAGGGCGGCATCTTGCTTGACCAAGCCGGAGCGATAGAGCATTTCGGTTAGCAAGACGGTGGCCACCCCAGCCAACGAAGCGCCCAAGATGAGCCAGGGGGAGGAGGTATCGCCTTCCAGCTGGAAGACTTTTGTCATCAGCAGGAAAGCCAGCACGATACCCAGCAGGACGGTATGGCTGATGGCATCGCTGGTGAGCGACATGCCGCGCAAGAGCAGGAAGACACCCAGCAGCGCCCCGCTAACCGCGATCAAGCAGCCGACCAGGGTGGCGGTGTTTTGCGGCGAGCGCAGGAAAGCGTTGAGTTCTTCCCGCGATAGAAAATTGAGCAGCAGCTCGATCAGCCAGCGTTCCAGCGGCATCATGGCTCGCCCTGCCCTTCGGACTGATCCAGCAGCTTTTGCAGGCGGGCGACCGCGGCGGGTGGCAAGACAGAGGCGATATCGGCTTGCCGATCTTCGTCCAGGACGGGCAAGTTTAGCTCGGCGCCATGCAGGCGATAGATCTCCCAGAGTTCTTGGTTTTGTTGGTCTTGCCGCGCCAGTTCAATGCCAGCGGCGGTCAAGCGCCAACCGCCGTTGCTGGAGGAGATCTTGCCCGCGCTTCGCAATTGGCTTAAGCCTAATTCGGCGCTGCGGTCGGCGACGCCGCGAATGAAACTGTCCGGCACCGGCGAATCGGGGGCGCCATGTGCCAGGGCGTAGCGATAGAGATCGCGCAGGGTATTGCGAGCGGCGAAACGGCGGCGGTTGGCATGATGGCGCAAGCGGTTCCACAGCAGACCTCTGCCCGGCGCCAAGCTGATCGATAGCAACACCAGTAAAAAGGCGACCACGATGATCATCGGACCGGTGGGAATATCGCTATCGAGGGCGCTGATGACCGCGCCTGTACCGCCGGCAAAAGCGCCAAATACAGCAGCCAGGATGACCATTTGATCGAGTTTATGCGTCCATTGGCGGGCGGCGATGGCGGGGGCGATCAACATGCCGACCATCAGAATCACCCCCGCCAGTTGTAGCCCCAGCACGATCGTCACCACGATCAAGGTGGAGAGCAGGGTATTGATCAAGCCGGTGCGAAAGCCGTTGGCGCCGGCAAATTCCGGATCAAAGGCGACCAGCTTGAATTCTTTCCAGAAGAGCAACAACAGCATGAGCAGTACGAAACCGACAGCGCTGACCAGCATGAGATCGCTTTCGATGATGGCGGCCGCTTGCCCGAAGATGAAGTGATCCAAACCTGCTTGGCTGGCAGCGGGCAAGGACTGAATGTAAGCCAGCAAGGCAATACCGGCGGCGAACCAGCTCGCTAGCACCACCCCCAGCGCCGTGTCCTGTTTGATGCGTGTTGTTGACAATATGGCGGAGCTGAAACGCAAGCCGAGCCAACTAGCGATGCCGGCGCCGAGCAGCAACAGGCTCAATTCCCTGCCGACCAGCAAAAAGGCGACCGCGACGCCGGGCAGCGCCGCATGCGAGAGCGCATCGCCCAGCAGGCTCTCCCGCCGCAAGACCGCAAAACAACCGAAGACGCCGCTCAGCGCGCCCAAGATCGCCCCACCCAGCGCGACGACCCGAACGGTATAGGTGAAGCGCAGGCTAAAAAGCGCTTGGCTGAGGGGGATAAAGAGCGCGCCCAGCAGTATGATCGCGGCAATGATCAGCCAGACACGCTTATCTTCGGTCGAGAGCGATGGTGGCGACAAGATCAATCTCCCGCGGCGGCTAGTTGACCGCCATGCAAATAAGAGACAGCCCCACCATAAGTGCGGCGCAGGTTCTCTTCAGTGAAAGCCTGGGCGGTGGGACCAGAGGCGATGACCTCGACATTCAACAGGGTGACCCAATCGAAGTATTCGGCGACCGTTTGCAAATCGTGATGGACGACCAGGACGGTCTTGCCGCGTTGGTTGAGCTCGTGCAGGATGTTGACGATGGCATTTTCAGTGACGGCATCGACAGCGGCGAAGGGTTCGTCCATGAAGTAGATTTGGGCATCTTGCACCAAGGCGCGGGCGAGGAAGGTCCGTTGTTGTTGTCCGCCGGAGAGCTGGCTGATTTGGCGGGCGGCAAAGTCGACCATGCCCACCTGTTCCAAAGCTTGCAGCGCCAGCTCGCGCTCTTTGGCGCCGGGGCGACGGAACCAGCCCAGCTTGCCATAGAGCCCCATTGTTACCACATCGAGCACAGACGTGGGGAAATCCCAATCGACGCTGCCGCGTTGTGGCACATAGCCGACTTGGGAGCGGGCGCGTTCGTAGGGCAGCCCATAGAAGGAGACGTTGCCGGCGGCGCGAGGGATCAAGTTGAGGACTGCTTTGATCAAGGTGCTTTTGCCAGCGCCGTTGGGTCCCACGATCGCCATCAGCACCCCGGCCGGCACATTGAGGTCGATATCCCAAATGGCGGGCTTTTGCTGATAGGCGACTGTCAGATCATCAACCGCCAGCGCCAGCTCGCTTGAGTGCTGCAAGTGGTAGCTCTCCTGTCGATCAGTCATCACAAGCGGCGTTCCACAATTCAGCCGGCGGCTGTGGCAGCAGCTCTTCATGCCAGGGCGGGATCTCCACTTCGGCGCCCATGCACTGATAGGATTGCATGATGGTGAGGGCGTTCTGCGCCAACATGCCGATATAGCTACCGCCGAAGCTATCGATGGCACCCATGGCATCACCGAAGAGTTCGCGCAAGCCGATGCGCACCTCTTTGCCTTGGGCGCGCACGGCTTCAATGACGGCTTCGATGGTATCGGGCGGCACGCTGCTCTCGACGAAGAGCACGGGGATATCGTGCTCGATGACAAAATCGACCGTCGCCTGGATATCGCCGACGCCAGCTTCGTCTTCGGTGCTCAGCCCTTGGATGGCTTGCATTTGCCAGCCGAAAGCGAGGCCGAAGTATTGAAAGGCGTCGTGGGATGTGACCAGGTAACGCTGCCCGGCGGGGATCGAGCGCAAGCCGGCCTCCGCCCAATCGTAGAGCAACTGCAATTGTTCGACATAGGCGGTGGCATTGGCGCGATAACCGGCGGCATTGGGGGGGTCGATTCCCGCCAGCGTTTCGGCGAGATCGGTCACGGTCAGTTGCCAATTGAGCGGATCGAACCAAAAATGGGGATCGTCCACATCAGTCAGGGTATCGGACAGGTCGTAGCCGCCAATGATGAAGCCGGCGTCTTTGACGGGCTGGCTCAAAGCATAGATGGTGATGCCCTGCTCTGCCAAAGCCTTGAAGACGGTATCGAATTGCCCTTCGAGATGCAAGCCGCTGTAGACAACCATTTCCGCTTGGTTCATGGCGGCGATATCGGATTCGGTTGGCTGGTAGAGGTGGGGGTCGACGCCGGCGCCCATCAAAGCGCTGAGCTGGATGCCATCGAGATCGGCGCTCAAGATGCGCATCAGATCGGCCGCTTGGGTGGTGGTGGCGACAATCTGGAGCGGGTCTTCCGCCGCGGCGCTGACGCTGGGGAAGAGGGAGGCGAGCAGGAAGAGCAGCAAGAGAAGTGTTCGGTAGCGCATGGAATGTTCCTTGGAAACTGGATTTAGCCGTATTAAGTATATTTTTAGCCCGACTTAAAAATTTTGTCAAGGGGGGAGCAAATCGACCCCCCCTCTAAATCCCCCCGACGAGTCGGGGAAGACTTTTTTCGCTGAGACTGAGCTCGCTGACACAGCGCGCAGAATCCCGTTTGTAATATGCTTGATGAGGTAGTAAACTCTATTATTAGTTGCTATATCATGTAAAAAGGTCAAATCATGAAAAGCTGCGGAAACCTCTTTGCCTTAATCTTACGAAATACCCCCCCCCCTCCCGAATTTTGCCAAACCTCTTGTTAAGCTCGCTCTGATCCTGGCGCTGCTATTGATTTTGCCGCTATCGCAGGTCTTTGCTGCCGATATCAATGTGGACGCCACTTGCAGCTTGGATCAAGCGATCAAATCCGCCAATGCTGGCGAAACCAGAGATCCTAACACGGATTACGGCGATTGCGAAACAGGCGATGCGCCCGACAGCAACGACGACACAAAAGACGGCAGCGACACCATCACCCTTAGCGGGGATGTTACGCTGAGCAGAACACCATCGCGCATTCAGTCCATCATCACCATCGAAGGCGGGAACTTCACCATCTCCGGCAATGATCGAGTTCGAGTTCTCCATGTCGGAAGGTCCGGCAACCTGACAATTAATAACGTGACCATAGAAGATGGCTCTGTTAACGGCTCCAACGACGCAGAAATCGGTGGCGGGATCCTCAATCAGGCCTTCCTCACCATCAACAACAGCACGATCCGGGACAATGTGGCCAATCATGGCGGCGGGGTTGGCAATATTAGTGAAAAGTCTGGTAGTATTACCCTCCGCATCAACAACAGCAGTATCACCGGCAATGAAGCTAGATGGCTGGGTAGTTCGAACTACGGTTTCGGCGATGGTGGCGGGATCTACCTCGGTGATGAGGATAAAAGTTCTGTCGTACAGATTAGGAACAGCATTATTAGTGACAATAAGGCAACGGACAACGGCGGCGGAATAGTCAACGACAAGCACAATCTCACTATCGAGAACAGCATTATCAGTGGCAATCAGGCTTGGGACTGGGGTGGCGGCTTGTGGGTTGTGCCACACGCTGATACCAAGACTTTTATCCGCAACAGCACAATTACCGGCAATAAGGCTACCGGTGAGAGTAACGGTAGAGGGATTGGCGGCGGAATCGCTGCACAGTTCTACATGGAACTCACTCACGTGACTATCGTCAATAATACTGCTAAGGACAAAGGCGGCGGTGTTCATCTTAGCATCCAGTTCAACGATCCCGATTTGAAGGCGGGGGCTACCTTTCACATTCGCAACAGCATCCTGGCAAATAACAGCCAGGGCAATAATGATGTAGGCAATGACTGTGACCGCGACCACAGGGGATGGGGCACTAATGTCGGCAATCTGATAGAGAATCCCGGCGATTGCGGCGCGGGGGATGCACTGAGGGCTGACCCCCTGTTGGGCAGTCGGACTGGCTCGCCGGGTTATTATCCGCTGCTAGCAGGCAGCCCCGCCATTGATGCCGCCAGCACTGAACACTGCCTCCTGGTAGATCAGCTCGGCGCCGCGCGTCCAAGTGGACCAGCCTGCGATATCGGCGCATATGAACGGCCATGGGTGCCACCAGTGGTGGAAGACGGGGAAGACGACGCATGCCTAGGCTGCCCGCCGCCGCAGCAACCATTTGTTCGCTCGATCATAGCGTTGTTGCCAGAGATCGAAGTCAGCGACTTGACCGGCTTCACCGAAGCCCAACGGATTGACGCCGAGGGCATCGGCATCCAGTCGGTGATTGACCGCGGTATCGTCAATGCGGTTGATGTCTGGGGTTTCATGGGCGCTGGCACGCGGGTCTGCTTCCTAGCGAGCGGCGGCAGTTTCAGCTTCCTCAATGCCGCGACTTCTCCACGGACTGTCAGTAGCCTGCCGCTCTATATCATCGAGGGTAAAACCTGCACCTTCATCGATGGACCGGGTTCGGTGGTTCTGCATCCGGGCGCTGCGCCGGAAGAAGGGGCGGTGGCATTGAATGGATCGGCCTGGGGCTTGTCGAATTGTATGGTGACGACGAACTATATTCTCAACCTCCGCGATGCACCCGGCGGTGAGGTGACCGATGTCGTGCCTTATGATGTGACTTTGACCGCTCTGTCGCGCACGGCGGGTTGGTTCGAGGTGGATTATCACGGGGTGACTGGCTGGATCAGCGCCGCGTATGTGACGCCGGATGGGGATTGTGGGTAGGTCTAAGTCTAAGCCCCTCTCGATATTCAACCCCCTCTAAATCTCCCCCGACAAGTCAGGGGAGACTAAACGCAACCCCCTCTAAATCTCCCCCGACAAGTCAGGGGAGACTAAACGCAACCCCCTCTAAATCTCCCCCGACAAGTCAGGGGAGACTAAACGCAACCCCCTCTAAATCTCCCCCGACAAGTCAGGGGAGACTTTTTTTCGCTAATATTGGGCTGGTTGGTATGCCTAAGCGCCGCGAAATTCAGGACTCCGCGGCTTGCTCCTGTCTCTAAATGGCTAGCTAATTCCTGTATCACGGGCAATATATCTTGAGATTTGTTAGTCTTACTTGTTTTCTTTTTGTTTACAAATATTACTTACTAATTATTATATCACTTATTAGCATATTGATTCAATTCACCGTAAACCTGCCCCATTCTCCATTGCATGGGGGAGACTTTTTTTCGCCTGTGCTGAGCTGGCTGATCTGAGCGAGCTCCAACGAACTGCCAAACCCGCAAGCATTCGCGCTAGCCCCCATCCCATTGCCGCGCCCATGCCCATATGTTATAGTCCAAGCGTCCTCAAGCCCGCCAACATGGAGCGCACATGAAACGTGTCAGCGTCATAGCGAAAAAACAAGCGGGCATTGACCAGGTCTCGCCGCCGCGCGCGAAAGAGAATTGGGCGCTGGTCAAAGTGCATGTCGCGCCCCTGTGCACCGAATACAAAGCGTTTGCCGCTGGGGTCAATCATCCCGCCTTCGGTCATGAAGCGGCGGGGGAAGTGGTCGAGCTGGCGCAAGCGGGCAGGGTCAAGGTTGGCGACCGCGTGGTGGCGATGCCGCTATCCTCTTGCGGCAGCTGCTCCCTTTGCCTCCAGGGCGACTATATCCACTGCCAAGACACTATCGATTTCAGCGCCTACCACGGCAGCGACAGCGGCCTGGGCAGCATGGCGCAATACCTGCTCAAGCAAGATTGGCTGCTCTTGCCGATCCCGCCTGAGATTTCCTACGAGCATGCGGCGATGGCTTGCTGCGGCTTGGGACCCAGCTTCGGCGCGCTGCAAACGATGGCGGTCGATCGCCATGATACTCTGCTGATCACCGGCTTGGGTCCGGTCGGTTTGGGCGGCGTCATCAACGCCCGGTATCGCGGCGCTCGTGTCATCGGTGTCGATAGCAACAGCTACCGCGCGCGCATGGCGCTTGAGCTCGGCGCAGAAGCGGTCATCAGCCCGCTGGCTGACGATGCCTTGCAGCAACTGCTCCGCTTGACGCCGGCTGGGCGCGGCTTTGACAAAGCCCTGGATTGCTCCGGCGTGGTGGCGGCGCATCGCCTCTGCATCGATGCGACCCGGCGCAAGGGGAAGGTGGCTTTCGTCGGCGAATGCGGCGAGGATACGCCCCTGCGCATCAGTGACGATATGATCCGCAAAGGCTTGACGCTGATCGGCAGCTGGCATTTCAACCTGGCACATGCGCCGCGCCTGATGAACATGATCGGCGAGGTCGGCGACCAGTTGGACATTCTTATCACCCATCGCTTTCCGCTGGCGGAGATTCAGCGCGCCTGGGAGACACAACTCTCCGGGCAATGCGGCAAAGTGATTTTGCAGCCTTGGGAGGGCGAAGCTGTATAAAACGGCTATCATCGCCGTCACGCGAACTGTTCCAGCGTGAACCACCCGATCTGGTGCCTGTCAATACGCACACTGATGTGCAGCTCGAGATTTTCCAAGCGGCTGAAGCGGCGGGGGTGCCGAGGAATTGCGCTACAAAGTCAGCCGCGCTATGCTCTCGACCATGGCATAAGCGAACTCAGGAGGCAACTGTGGGCTCACTCGATGGCAAGACGATTATTGTGACCGGCGCCAGCAGTGGCTTTGGCGAAGCGATCGCCATCGCTTGTGCCGCGGCGGGGGCTAAGCTGAGCTTGGTGGCGCGACGGCAACAGGCGCTGGAAATGGTGGCGGAAGCGGTCCGCGCTGAGGATGCAGAGGCGCTGGTCTGCCCGGCGGATGTCAGCGACGATGCGCAAATCCATGCCGCGCTGTCAAAAACCCGCGCCGCCTTCGGTGCTGTCGATGTGCTGGTCAACAACGCCGGCATCAATGTGACCGAGCGCTCCATCGCCGATACCTCCGCCGAACAGTGGCGCAGATTGATGGAAGTGAATCTCAGCAGCGCTTTCGTCTTCACCAAAGCCGTCCTGCCGGAGATGAAAACCCGCGGCGATGGTCTCATCATCAACTTGGCATCGCGGGCGGGCATGTTCCCCGCGCTCGGCGCCGGCGTGGCGTATAGCGCCTCCAAAATCGGTATGGAAGCGCTGAATACCATCACCAACGAAGAAGGCAATCCCCACGGCGTCCGCGCTTGCCTCTTTAACCCCGGCGCGGGCAACACGCCCATCATCGACCGGCGACCGCGCCGCCACAGCCTGGAAGAGAAAATGAAAATGATCCAACCTGAAGATATCGCCGCCACCGTGGTCTTCCTCGCCAGTTTGCCAGCGCGCGTCAACATCGATGTCCTCTCGATGATGCCGACGCAGAGCTAGCGGAGCGGACATGAACCGGCTGGCGCTATTCGTCAAACCCTGGAAATCGCTGCCATTGCCGCAACTGGCTGCCCATGTCAAATCGCTGGGCTTCGACCTGATCGAGCTGCCAGTCCGCCCGGGCTTCCCGGTCGAGCCAGAGCAGATCGAGCGCGACTTGCCGGCCGCTGTCAAGCTGCTGGCTGACGAGGGCATCGGCGTCCTCAATGTGACCGCCGACCTGCCGCTGGATGACGAGCGTTTGTACAGCGCCTGTGCTGCCGCCGGCATCGGCATGAATCGCGTCATGTTCCGCCAAGGCGAGCTGGACTATTGGGCAGCCGAAAGCGAAGCCCGCCGGCAACTCGACCGCGCCCTGCCGCTCTGCCAGCAATACCAGCTGCAAATCGGCATCCAGAACCACTCGCGGCGTTTTGTGCCCGTCAACGAGATGGGCGCCTATCAGCTGCTCAAAGATTACGACAAAGCCTATGTGGCGGCGGTCTGGGATCCAGCTCACAATGCGCTGGAAGGCATGGATAGCGATGCCGCCCTCGATATCCTCGCGCCTTATCTCTGCCTGGTCAACTTGAAGAATGCTTTCTGGCGGCGGACCAGCGGACCAGAAGCGCCGGTCGCCGGTTGGGAGATTTATTGGACTTCCGGCGCGCAAGGGCGGGCTTCCTGGGCGCGGGTGATCGCCAAGTTGCGAGCGATCGATTATCGCGGACCACTCTGCTTCTCGGCTGAATATAGCGATGAGGGGCGCGTCGATGAGCTGATTCAGCAAGATCTGGCTTTTGCGCGGCGCCTGCTCAATCGCCCAAAGCCGCCTTGACGCGGGAGCAGGTAAAAAGAAAAGGGGAGGCATATCGCTGCCAGCCCCATCGGTTGCATGTGATTTCAGTATCGGCTAATTACGCTGATTGCCCATCTCTCCCTGCAAATGCCGGAAGACACCCGCCAGCGAAGTATGGTGATCCAGGTGCTCGCCGATCATGGCAAATGGCGCCGCTTGATGCGCTTCGTCAAAGACGATCATCCATTGGTCTTCGCTATCCTTGACCCAGCGCCCGCCACAATTGCGGCGGATTGACTCGCCCAGGAAGGCGCCGAATTTCTCCTGCAGCAAGGACTTGTCGCCCTCGTCCAGCTCGGCGCGGTGCGCTTCGATATAGCTATCCAGCCAGTAAACCGAAGCGGCCGAGAAGTCCAGCTGGACATCTTCTTTTTCACTCATGACATCGATGACCAACTGCGCATCTTCGCGCAATTCGGTCGATTCCGCCAGTGCATTCAAGTCGCACTCTCCTCAACAATTATGCCTTGCCTGATTAGCAAGACGGGCTGCACGCCCGGAATCTTACTAAAGAAAAGCCAATCTGAAGAGATTGGCTTGGCAGAGCGGGCAACGGGATTCGAACCCGTGACCTTTTCCTTGGCAAGGAAATGTTCTACCGCTGAACTATGCCCGCAAGGTGAGGGTAGTGTAACTCATGTGCGGGGGTTTGGCAAGAGTGTGTTTGGGGGCGGGCAGGCGAGAAAAGTCTCGCTCTAACCCCACCCCGCGGACCCTTCCCCGACGAATCAGGGAAGGGGAGTTTATGTGAGGATAGGAGAGTGTTGTAGCTCGCCCAACTAAATGCTGAAGTACAGCTCGAACTCGTAGGGATGCGGGCGCATCGCCACGGCATCGTGATCCTCCACCTGCTTGTAGGCGATGTAATTCTCCAGGAAGGCCTCGCTGAAGACGCCGCCTTCTAGCAAGAAGTCATGATTGGCTTCCAGCTCTCGCAGCGCATCGCCCAGGTTGCCCGGCATCACTGGTGTCTCGTGCTCGCCTTCATAGAGATCGGCGGCTGATGGATCGCCCGGATCAATCTGATTCTTGATGCCATCAATGCCCGCCATCAACAGGGCTGGCATCGCCAGATAGGGGTTGGCGGCCGGGTCGGGCCAGCGCGCTTCCACCCGCTTGGCTTTGGGATTGTTGCTGTACATGGGAATGCGGATGCCAGCCGAGCGATTGCGCGCCGAATAAATCAGGTTCACCGGCGCTTCATAACCGGGCACCAAACGCCGATAGCTATTGGTGATTGGGTTGGTGAAAGCGGCGATCGCGCGCGCGTGCTTCAGCAGGCCGCCAATATACCAGAGCGCCATCTGGCTCAAACCCGCGTACATATCGCCACCAAAGAGCGGCTGCCCATCTTTCCACAAAGACTGGTGCACATGCATGCCGGAGCCGTTCTCTTCAAACAGCGGTTTGGGCATGAATGTGGCGTGCAAACCGTTGGCGGCGGCGACATTCTTGACCACGTATTTATAGGTCACCATCATATCCGCCATCTCCAACAGCGGGGCATATTTCAGGTCGATTTCCGCTTGACCCGCACCACCGACCTCATGGTGATGCACCTCGACCTCCATGCCACAATCCAGCAGCGCCTGCACCATTTCCGCCCGCACATCATGGGTTTTGTCCAGCGGCGGCAACGGGAAATAGCCCATCTTGATACGATTCATGTGACCTTGGGCTGGGTCTTCATTGCCGCTGTTCCAATCGCCCTCGAAGGAATCGACGCGGTAGAAGCTGCTATTCTCCGAAGTGCTGTATTGCACATTGTCGAACATGAAGAACTCGGCTTCGGGACCAAAATAGGCGACATCAGCCAAATTCGCGCTTTGCAGATAGGCCTCAGCCCGTTTCGCCACGCCGCGCGCGTCCAGGGCATAGGGGGCGCGGCTGATCGGGTCATGGGCATCGCAATACATCGCCAGCGTCTTGTAGCTGAAGAAAGGATCGATATAAGCGGTGTTAAGGTCGGCCAGCAGAATCATGTCTGATTCGTTAATCGCCTGGAAACCTTGAATGCTCGAGCCATCAAAGCCGAAGCCATCTTCAAAGGAGCCTTCGTCAACCGATTGTATCGGCATGCTGAAATGCTGTGGCACGCCGCGAATATCGACGAAACGCATATCGATTTCGACGACCTCATTTTCAGCCGCCCACGCCAGCAGGGCAGCGGCAGATTCCTTCGCTGAATCCGGGGGGACAAACCTTGCCATTTCCATCCATCCTTCTGCTAGAAACGTTCAAAATTAGATCACAAGTGTAGATTGTATTGGGCGTTTCTTACAATAACCACAGCGAAACTTATGGAAATTGCTGGTTTTTTTCTGTGAGATTTCACTAAACCCTCCTGAAAAGGCTTCGCCCTCACCGCGGCAAATAGCACTAGCCAGCCCCCGCCTATGGCTGCTAGCATGGATATGCCCAAAGCAAATCAGCCGCGAGGTCACTCATTGTGCAGCGAAGGATACTAGCGCTCATTTTGGTTTTGCTGCTGCATCCCTTGCAAGCGCAGCCACCGGAAATCCCCTTCTTGCTTCCCGAGGTGCTCAATGTCTACCCGCACGATGACGGAGCTTTCACCCAAGGGCTGCTCTGGGATGATGGCTATTTGTACGAATCCACCGGTCTCTGGGGGCAATCCACCCTGCGCCGTGTGGACATCGAAACTGGCGAAGCAAACAAAATCCTGACGCTGGATGACAGCATCTTCGGCGAAGGGCTGGAGCGCGTTGGCGACCAGCTGATCCAATTGACCTGGAAAGCCGGGCGCGCCTTGGTTTACGATTTTGACAGCTTCGAGCAGGTGGGCAGCTACGAATACGAGGGCGAGGGCTGGGGATTATGCTACGATGGGCGCTATCTCTTCATGAGCGATGGCAGCTCCTACCTCTCATTGCGAGATCCGGATAGCTTCGAGCTGATCTTTCGCGGCGCGGTCACTTACCAGGGCACCATCATCTCACCGCAGCTGCTCAACGAGCTGGAATGCGTCGGCGACCAGATCTACGCCAATGCCTGGAATAGCGATTATATCTTCCGCATCGACAAACTCACCGGGGATATCAACGCGGTGATTGACGCCAGCGCGCTGTTGACCGCCGAGGAAAAGCAGGAACTCAGTGCCGGCAGCGTCCTCAATGGCATCGCTTACAACCCCGAAAGCGAGACCTTCTTCCTCACCGGCAAGAACTGGCACAAGGTCTTTGAAGTCACCTTCTCGCCGCGCTGAGTTGCTGTCGCCACGAAAAATACTAATAGTTCTCTTATAGACAAAACGCAATATCCCATATATAGTTCACATATGGATAATTCATGTATGAATAAAATGGCGGATTCATCACAAGCGGAAGCGCCGCCTTTCGAGGAGGAGTTCTTCGGCTTGCTGATCCGCATCAACCGCTTGCTGCTTCAGCTGGCCGATCAAGAGTCGCCGGTCCATGCTTTGACGCCGGCGCAATTGTGGTTCCTCAATCGCCTTGATGAAGCTGGCTGCCCACAGCCCATCAGCTATTTCGCTGATGGTGTGCTTTCCAAACGCTCCAACGCCACCCAGATGATCGATCGCTTGCAAGGGGAGGGCTTGGTATCGCGCTTGCGCAACCCCCGCGATCGCCGTAGCGTACTCGTTGAGATGACCGCCCTCGGCGCCGAGCGACTGCAAGAAGCAAAAGCTTGTCACCAGCACTTGGTCGAAGCGCTCTTCCAGCCATTCAAGGAAGAAGAGAGTCAATCCGCCATTCGTGTCTTGCGGCGGGTTCTCGCCCTGTTGGAAGATTTTCAGCAAGCCAGTCAACAGCATCAGCCCATTGGGGAATAAGGCGCCAACTGGTGCAACCCCCAATCCTAATTTAGCAACAATTCACAGGAGGTCAAAAACGTGTCAACTCATTCAATCGTGGCGGAAAATGTCTACAAAGCTTTCGGAGAGGTCAAAGCGCTGGACGGGGTATCGCTGTCTGCCGAAACCGGCAAAGTGCTGGGCTTGCTCGGTCCCAACGGCGCCGGCAAGACCACCCTCGTCCGCATTCTGACGACCCTGCTCAAGCCGGACAAAGGCATCATCCAAGTTGGCGGCATCGATGTACGGGAACAACCGCAGCAAGTACGGGAAATCATCGGCTTGGCGGGTCAATACGCCGCTGTCGACGAAATCCTGACCGGGCGGGAAAATCTGATCATGGTCGGGCGGCTCTATCATATGTCGCCGCGCAATGCCAAACAGCGGGCGCAGGAGTTGCTGCAACAGTTCGACCTGACTGATGCGGCTGATCGCCCAGTCAAGACTTATTCCGGTGGCATGCGCCGGCGCCTGGACCTGGCTGCCAGCATTGTGGCTCGCCCCAATATCCTCTTCCTCGATGAACCCACCACGGGCTTGGATGCGCGATCCCGCACCGCCATGTGGGATACCATCCGTACTCTGGTCTCCGGCGGCACCACGCTGCTGCTGACAACCCAGTACCTGGAAGAAGCGGATGAATTGGCGGACAAGATCGTCGTCATCGATCATGGCAAGGTCATCGCCGAAGGCACTGCCGATCAACTCAAAGCCAACCTCGCCGCCGATTTTATCGATATCACCATCGCCAACCCGCTGCAAACGGCACAAGCATCGGAGCTGCTCAGCCGACTTGGGACCGATACCCCGCAGACCGACAACCAGCGCGGTCATGTCATCCTGGCAGTGGAAAATGGCGCCCAAAGCATCGCCGAAGTGGTGCGCCTGCTCGATGGCGATGATATCCATATCGCGGAATTGAATCTGCGCCGCCCGACGCTCAACGATGTTTTCCTGAGCATCACCGGCGAGGCGATCACGGAAGAAGAAGCCAAACCGAAGCGTCGTGGTTTTGGTGGACGCCGCCGCAGCGCTTGATCTCAGCAGTCCCCAAACACAATCAATAAGGATGGAAACAGATATGACTCAACAGATACTCAAGCCCGGCAACCCGGGATCACTCTTGACCTCGCAGCAGGACGCCAGCCTGTTGCAACGTTTTGCCTGGAATTTCACCGATACCTTCGTGCTCATGCGCCGCAACCTGATGGCTTATGTGCGACAGCCGGAATTGCTGTTCCTCGCCACCATTCAGCCCGTGATGTTTCTGCTGCTATTCACCTATGTCTTTGGCGGCGCCATCCGCTTCGCCACCGGTGGCGATTACATCAGCTTTTTGCTGCCGGGCATCATCATCCAGACCATCATCTTCGCCGCTATCAATACCACTATCGGTCTGTCGGTAGATCTCTCGCGCGGGATGATCGATCGCTTCCGTTCCCTGCCGATGTCACGGGCGGCGGTCTTGGCGGGGCGGACAACTGCGGATACCGCTCGCGGGACCTTAACCGTCCTCATCATGCTGGTCGCGGGCATGGTCATCGGCTTTCGCTTTGAAGACTGGGGCAGTGGCATCGCCGGCTTGCTGTTGGCGGTGGCATTCGGCCATTCTTTCACCTGGATCTCCGCCACTATCGGTTTGTTCGTCAAAGACCCGGAAGCGGCGCAGGTGGCCGGCTTCATCTGGGCCTTCCCTTTGACCTTCGCCAGTTCCATCTTCGTGCCAACCGCGACCATGCCCGATTGGCTGCGTGTCTTCGCTGACAATCAGCCGGTCAGTGTCGTGGCGAATACCGTCCGCGATCTGATGACCGGCACCGTCAATCCAGATGAGATCACGCTATCGCTGGTTTGGATCATCGGCATTTTCCTGGTGTCTATGCCGCTGGCAGTGCGCCAGTACGCCAAGGTGGCTTCGCGCTAGCTAGTTTTCCCTAAGCAGGGACCAGACTGCGCTAGCTGGGCGGTACTCGATTTCGATCTGCCGCCCACTTCCTCTGAACATTCCTTGACAGAACCTAATCAAGACGCTACACTAACCAAGCAAGGCTTTAACATCTTTTATCGTGGTACTCACTGTCAAAAAGGGAGCATAACATGGCGATGCAAGCAAACGCTGGCGATATTGGTTTAACTGGCAGAGTGGCAGAGAACGAGAAGCAAATCGCAAGATTGCAAGGCAGTTATGAACACGTCGCTACCAAAGCAGATATTGCTGATGTGCGGACAGAGATGGAAAAACTGCGCAGAGCCATTGAGAAGCTGCGGGCGGAGTTGACCTGGCGCATCTTACTGGCGATGAGCGTATTCGCGAGCTTGGTGATCGCATACATCGAATGGCGCGTCGTGGGCGGCTAAAACCTCATCAAGATGTTATACTAACCAAGCAAAGCTGTAACATTTTTTATCGTGGTACTCACTGTCGAAAAGGGAGCATAACATGGCGATGCAAGCAAACGCTGGAGATATTGGTTTAACTGGCAGAGTTACAGAGAACGAGAAGCAAATCGCAAAACTGCAAGCTAATTATGAACACGCCGCTACCAAGGCTGATATTGGCGATGTGCGCACAGAAATGGAAAAGCTGCGCACAGAAATGGAGAAGCTGCGCACCCAAATCGCAAAGCTGCGGGCGGAGATGACCTGGCGGATTATCATCGCAATGGGTCTGTTCACCAGTTTTTATACCGGTGTGTTGATGGTATATATCGAATGGCGGGTCGTGGGCGGCTAGCGGCTACCAACGAACCGCTTCCTCTGAACATTCCTTGACAGAACCTAACCAAGCAAAGCTTTAACATCTTTTATCGTGGTACTCACTGTCGAAAAGGGAGCATAACATGGCGATGCAAGCAAACGCTGGCGATATCGGCTTAACTGGCAGAGTCACAGAGAACGAAAAGCAAATCGCAAAACTGCAAGCTAATTGCAAACACCCCGCTACTAAAGCAGATATTGGCGATGTGCGCACAGAAATGGAAAAACTGCAGACAGAGATGGAGAAGCTACGAACAACCATTGAGAAGCTGCAGGCGGAGTTGACCTGGCGCATCCTACTCGCGATGAGCGTATTCGCGAGCTTGGTGATCGCATACATTGAATGGCGCGTCGTAGGCGGCTAGCGCCATCCCCTTTCAGACAGAGCGCTCTCCCGCGTTCAAGTCCTGTTACGAAACCAACGGATACTAGCGTAGCTTCACCGGCATTCCCCGCTAGGCTGGTTTAGACTGTCGCTTGTCCGGGCGATTTGGGCTACACTGGTGGCTCAATAATCAGTCCCGTATCAGAAAGCGAATCCTCATGAGCGCAAACCTCGTCTATATCGCCAACTCCGGCGACGCCCCTTATGGCATGACTATCGCCGAACTCGATTACGCCAGCGGCACACTCAACATCGTCCAGCAGGTCACTGAAATCAGCGAATGCCACTACCTCAACCTCCATCCCAACGGCAAGCTGCTCTATGCCACCACCATGGACAACGAGGTGGAAGTGGTCGCCTTCAGCATCGATAGCGCCGGCAAGCTGCGCAAACTCAACAGCCAACCCGCCGCCGGCACCTCCCCCTGCTATGTCCATGTCGAAGCCAGCCAACGCAACGTGCTGATGGTCAATTACACCGTTGACGGCGCGCGCGGGAATATCCGTATCTATCCCATTGATGGGGCAGGCTCGCTGCAAGCCAACAGCGAGATGATCGAACACGATGGTGGCGGACCCAACCCGGAGCGCCAAGGGGAATCCCACCCGCATATGATCGTCACCACGCCTGATAATCGCTTTGCCGTCGTGCCGGATCTGGGCACCGACAAGATCTATCTTTACGCCCTGGATAGCGCCCAAGGCAGGCTCAGCCTGTCGCAGACGCTCGACCTACCCGGCGGCGCGGGACCACGCCATGTCGCTTTCCATCCGCAGTTGCCCCGCATGTATGTCATCAACGAGCTGGACTCGACCATGGCAAGCTGGCAATTCGATGAAAATGACAATTGGACCCGCTTGTCGATCTTGTCCACCTTGCCCGCCGGTCATGTGCAGCCAGCCGCCAACCCCAACTACTGCGCCGATGTACACGTGCATCCCAATGGCAAGTTCCTCTATGGCTCCAATCGCGGGCATGATTCCATCGTCATCTACACGCTGGATGATGCTGGCTTGCCACAATACCTGGGCAACGAATCCACCCGCGGGCAATGGCCCCGCGCTTTTCTCATCGATCCCCGGGGCGAATACCTGATCGTCGGCAACCGCCATACGGATGATGCCGCCGTCTTCGCCATTGACCCCGACAGCGGCAAGTTGACCCACCGCAGCAGCCTCGCCTTGCCCGCGCCGATCGCTTTCAAGATGATAGGCTAGCTTGATGCGCGTCTTAATCACCGGCGGAACCGGCTTGGTCGGTACGCCCATCAGCCAAAAATTCGCGCGCAATGGCTGGAATGTGCGGGTCATCGGCCTCGAAACCGATTTCGCCCTCGATGGCGTCACTTATACCCAATGCGATATTTTGGATGCTCCCGCCTTGGCGAAGCAGGTCGAAGGTTGTGATGCCATCGTGCACCTGGGCGCTATCGCTCACACGCGCAGCCACCCCAATGCGACTATCTTCGAGGTCAATGTCGCCGGCACTTATAACGTCTTTGACGCTGCCGACCGCGCCGGCGTCAAGCGCATCGCCCAAGCCAGCTCCATCAACGCTATTGGCGGCTTCTGGGGCTGTGACGATCGCCTATTTGAATACTTCCCCCTGGACGAAGCGCACCCCCTGCACACCACCGATGTCTATTCCTTCTCCAAACAGATGGTCGAGGAGATCGCCGATTACTACTGGCGGCGCAGCGGTATCAGCAGCTTCTCATTGCGCTTGCCGGCTGTCTGGAGCGACGCCATGCTCGAGGAACGGCAAATCCGCCAAAACCTGCTGAAGCGGCGCGCCCAAATTGATGAGTTTCGCCGGTTGCCGCTGGCGGAGCAAGGCGCGTCTCTAATGGCTGCCCAGGAAAAAGCGCTGGCATTGCGCAGCCGTCAGGTCATGGAACACGAAGCGGTGCAAGCTGGCATCTTCGAGCGGGAAGCGCCCCAGGACGACTGGCTCTTCAGCGCTTGTTTCTACGATCGCTTCAATTTCTGGACCTTCATCCACACCGATGATTCGACCCAAGCCTTTGAAAAAGCGCTCACCGCCGACTTTGATGGCGCGCATGCCCTCTTCGTCAACAGCGATCTCAACTCGCTGGGCTATGAAACCGAAGCCCTGCTATCGCTCTTTTTCAGCGAAGTGCCCCGCCGCGTCAAAGCGTTGCCCGGGGTGGAAAGTCCGGTCGATATCGCCCGCGCCCGTGACCTGCTCGGCTTTGAACCGCAGGTGCGCAGCGTCATCTGAAAGTCCCGGCGGCTTATTCATTGGCGTACTGACCCGAACTAAAGACATAGACCGAATTGACGATCTCTCCGTCCTCATCCGGTTCACTAGCGGCGGTCCAATCATACAGCCAGCGGGCATCGCTGATGCTCAAATTCACGCAGCCGTGACTGCGGCGATAACCAAAACCATCATGCCAATAGGTCCCGTGCAAGCTGATGCCGCCATCGAAATACATCACCCAGGGGACATCCTGCAAATCATAAGCATCGGGAGCGCCAGTAGCGCCGCTCATCGAATCACGCGCTAAGCGCGCCCAAATCTGAAAAATGCCTTCTTCGGTGGGCCAATCCGGCAAACCGCTGGAGATGACCGTGGCGAAGATGGGCTTGTCATCTTCATAGGCGATCAAGGTCTGCTCGAACAGATCCACCCCCACCCAGCGCCCTGTTAGCCCTTCTGGCCGCTCAACCGGCGCGAATTTCGCCACGTATTCCTGCCGAATCCAGCGCTGTGGACCGATCAAATACCAGACATTGCCATCGTTATCTTCCGCCCGCGCGAAAATATTCACCAGCCGATAACGCCGTGTGACATAGCCGCTCTCGGCGCTGCCGGGTTCGCCCGGGCGCAGCGATGCCTGAATGCCTGTCCGATCCAGGATGATGGCGAAGGGATGTTCCCAACCCGGCGGTAGCAGCCTGCCAGTAAAATGCGAGGCGTTCACCTGGCGGGCATCGGTTTGCTGCAGCCATTGACCGCCGAGCTGCTGAAGCCAGCCGCTGACGCTGGTATCGATCGCGTGCACAAAATTGAAGCCAGCCGGGATCTGCCCAATCACCTGACCGCCGGGCGCATCGAAGAGGTTGACCGCTTCTGGTCCCACGCGCCAAAAGCTATAGTGGCTCAGCGTGAAGATATCCCGCGGAATATTTTCCAGCAGAGGCTGTGGGAATGCCTCCATCACCGCCAGGCAGTCCGCGCTCTCCGCCGCCTCAATTGCCAGCTCGAGCGGTTCGCCGGCAGCGTTTTCCGGCGCGGCGCAAAGGCTCGGGTCGTATAGCGGGAGCTCTCCTATTTCTTGTGCGATTGCGCCCCCGACCAGCGCAAAGCCAATGATGAAGCATATTACCAAGCTACGTATCATGCTTGCCTCCTGGCTGCGATCAAGAACTAGGTTTTGCCAAGGCGCCATCATAGCACAAATGCCGCGGAGGAACATCGACCCGTCTATAGTATACTCAGGGCATTGAAGCAGTGGCAGCCAGACGGGCATTATGGAAAAGGTCATTCGCATCGGCACGCGCAGTTCGAGCTTGTCCCTCTGGCAGGCGCGGCATGTGGCTAGCTTGCTGCGCGCTCACCATCCCACCCATCGCATCGAAATCCGCCAATATCGCAGCCGTGGCGATTTGGATCAGTCAAGTCCGCTGCCGGCTATCGGCGGAAAAGGACTCTTCACCGAGGCGCTGGAAAAGGCATTGCGCAATGGCGAAATCGATTGCGCGGTGCATAGTCTCAAAGATCTGCCAGTCGAAAATGCCGCCGGTCTCACCATCGCAGCCATCCCCAAGCGCGGCGATCCCCACGATGTCCTGGTCAGTCGGGCTGGCTTGACGCTGGCAGAACTGCCGCTCGGCGCTTGTATCGGCACTGGCAGCCCGCGCCGTTGTGCCCAACTGCTGGCATTGCGCCCCGACTTGCAAGTGATGAGCATCCGCGGCAATGTGCCGACGCGCATTGAGAAATTGTTGGCGACCGACAGTCCCTACGATGCCATCGTTTTGGCAGCGGCTGGTTTGCAGCGCCTGGAATTGACAGGGCAGATCAGCGAGATCTTTGACCCCGGGCGCATGCTCAGCGCGGCCGGGCAGGGGGCGCTGGCTTTGCAATGCCGCCAGGATGACAATTTGCTGGCTCTGCTGGCGCCACTTGCGGATATATCGACAACCCAAGCCACAGCAGCTGAACGCGCTTTCTTGAGTGCGTTGGCTGGCGGCTGTTCCCTGCCGGTGGCCGCTTATGCCCAGGTCACGGAAGGGGTGCTGCAGCTGCGGGGGCGGGTCATCGCCTTGGATGGCAGCCGGCAAATCGATGTCGCCGGCGCAACCAGCTCGCTTTCAACTCCCGCGGATTTGGGTGCTCGCCTGGCAGAAGAGGCGCTGGAAAAAGGCGCGAGCCAGCTGCTGCCAAGCCCACCCTCAGACCAGGGCTGAAGCACAGTATGTCCCCGCAAAGACCGCTCCAAGGCAAGCGCATCGCCGTCACCCGCGCCCGACAGCAAGCGCCGCCGCTATTGAAGCTGCTGCGTGATCTTGGCGCCATCCCCATCTCTTATCCCTGCCTCGCCATCAAAGCCCCTGTCGATCCTCGCCCGCTGGACAACTGCCTGCTCAAGCTGGGCGATTATGACTGGCTGGTGCTGACCAGCAGCAATGCCCCGCTCGCCATCGTCAAACGTCTTGAGATGCTGCAGCTCGCGCCGGACTGGTCCGGTCTCAAAGTCGCCGTGGTAGGACCCAAGACGCGCGCCGAATGGCAACGGCTGGCAGCGATCGATGTCGATTTCATGCCGGTTGAATATGGCACCGGGCAACTAGCGCCCAGCCTGCCATTGCAGGCGCCCTGTCGTATCCTGCTGCCCCAATCCAACCTTGCCCATCGCGAGACCGCAGAGACCCTGCGCGCCCGTGGTGCCACCGTGACGACAGTCACCGCCTACCAGACGGTCAGCGGCGAGGGCGGGGAAGACCTGCCCGCTATGATCGAGGCTGAACAAATCGATGCTTTGACTTTCGCCAGTCCGTCAGCTCTGCACTTTTTCCGCCAGCGCTGGCCATCCCCCGTGGCGTTGCAATTGCCGACCGCTTGCATCGGACCAGCCACCGCCCAAGCAGCGCGAGACCTCGGCTTCCAGCGCGTCATCCTGCCCTCGACGCCCGGCTTGCAGGGTATGGCGCGGGCTCTCGCCCACTATTTCAGCGCCTCCGCCAGTCGTCTCTAGCCATTTCAGTCATTTCAATTGTGAGCCGTTAAGGCTTCTCGGGGCGATTCAATTCTAGTTTTGTCATTTTCCGCCAGCGACCACGGTATAATTGAAATAGACGGCAGTGTCGGTGGTCCTGGTGATAGAGCAAGTTGTTTATTCTGAACCGAATGCCTTGCACACGTTTCTGCTCAACACGCTGCCCCTGCTCTATTTGTCAGGGTTTGTTGTCTTGGGATATTTGGCCTGGAGGCAGCTGCACACAAATATTTCAGTAAGAACGAAGATAGTGAGGATGAAAAACCTAAGCGTCATTCTTTTCAAATAGCGCGTAATTAGTAACTGCCAAAGCGCCAGCTCGCCCAGTGAAGCGTCTTCAAACATCGCAGCCAGCGGCAGCTATCACAGGAGGCAGGACTTATGGATTTTGAACAAGCCAATTATAGCCACGAGAAATTTACCGAGCGCGACCAGTATTGGTCTCCCGAATCAGAAGAATACGCCGCCGCCAGCCAACTGATCACCGCCCTGCGCCATGGCTGGGTGCTGGCACTGCCCCGCGTCGCTGCCCGGCAGTTATGGTGTGGGGGTCATCGTCCGCGAACCATTTATGACTTCACCTTGGTGCGCGGCAGCCAATTAATGACCATGCCGGTGTTGAGCAACCCTTATATCGAACGCTATATCGTCCAACAACAGATCCGCATCATCTACGATGCCGCTCCCGACCCCGTGCTAATCCCGCCAGGATGACCGGTTAAAGCCTGTTTAAGTCATTTGCGCTTGACTTGCCCTAAATCATCGCCGCGTTATAATCACAGTCGTGAATCGATTTCCTGGGGGCGATGATGAGGGCGAAAGAGCAAAACCTGCAAAATTTCCATGCGCAGTATCAAGACATCACCTCGCAACATTGGAGCTATTCTTCCGAACGTTACGCCGGTGGCGACAATCTGCTGACGGCGATCGCCCGCGGCTGGACCATCGACGACAAAGTCCTGCGCAAACGGCATTGGTTTGCCGGCATGCGCTGTGTCGAGATCTTCCACTTCACCATCCGTCGTGACGGTGTCGTCGCCGATATGGCGGTGCTGGGCAATCCTTATGTCAATCGCTACCTCGCCAACCAAACTTATCACTTGGTCGAGGAAGGCGATGCCGCGCTGGCTTGAGGCCTCCCCAAACCAACCAAGCCGAAAATTCTAACTTGTTCCTTGGCGGAACATATGTTATAGTAACTTCACACAGTAGCGCAACACAAACTACATAGTGGTTTCAAGGAGCAATGAAATGATGGTAACTGGCGATATCCGTTTGGAACGGCTTAAGAAGGAGTATGGAAGCTTGCGCGAGACGCAAGACAATATCATCAATAAAGTCGATGATCTTGGCACTTGGATTCAAAGACTGGAGGCATCGGTCAAAGAAAATGGTCAGAATGCTGATGGCAATCTTGATCTCAGCATGGATATCCATAGGCTTATTATGGACAGCCAGAACCTTACTTTGGGCATCCAGAATCTCATCCTGGACATCCAAAAGCTGATCTTGGACAACCAGAAGATAACCATAGGCAACCAAAAACCCTCTAGGGACAGCGGCGAGATGTTAAGAGAACTGATAGACATGGTCCAAGCGATCATCGTGCATCTGGGAGTGGCATACGAGCCGATAGCCTCCAACCCGGATACACAGTAGTTTTAGCAACTGAGAGCTTGGCGCAGCGCTAATATGGTGAGCCTAGCGCCTCGCTCTCTCTTTCCGCCCTATAACAATTTCCCCCATTTTCCAGCTTCCACTATAATAGCCCCAAGACAACTCTGCTCAAAACAGGGAAACGACCCATGCCCGACGACCCATCGCGGCAGCCGCCACCCGACGACAACCAGGAGCAGGCGCCCCCGTCGCCCGAAGAGATGATGGGGGAGATGCTCAACCCAACACCGGTGCCCGACGAAATGTTGCCGCCGGAAGATTATGACCCCTCGATAGCTGAAGGCGACTACCAACGTTTCGCTCGCCCGGAAGATAGCTCCTGGCAGTCACCGCCCGCGCCCTCCCCAGCTCTCGACCCCGAAATTCGCCAGATCGCCGAGCGATTCATCGCCATGCAAAACCAGGCGGCGACTTTGACCGACCTACTCAATAAAGAAGAAATCAGCTTCGATGATTATCAGCGCCTGCTCTATGAGAACATGGTGCAGGACGAGCAGGGCTGGTGGTGGATGATCGATGCCGAAAACGACGAATGGTATCGCCACAACCCTGACAGCAATCAATGGGAGACCGGCTATCCCAGTGTCCTGGCGCAGTTCGAGCGTCAGCAGGGAGAGCAGATCGATGAGGATGCCACTCTGACCCAAGCCGACAGCGCCTATGACCTACCCCCAGCTTACGGCGCGGCAAAAGCGGGCGAGCCGATCTACGATGACCGCGGTGTCCAGATTGGCACTGCGCCACCGACCAAAGACGAACTGTACACCGTCCCCGGTTCTTCAGCTCTGGCGGATGAATTGCCAGCCCAAGAATCGACCCTGTCGTCGCCTGCGTCAGCCAATGCCACCTTGCCAGCGCCTGCGCAGCTTGAGGCTGAATCGGTGATCCCCCGCGCCATTGATACCGATTTCGCTCTACAGCCATCGCCCATCGCCCAAGATCTGTTGCAAGAACAACGCAGCCGCCGCCTGCGATTGTTGGTGACGCTGTTGACCGGCTTGTTGATTGTGGCGCTGATCGCCGTGATCGTTGCCGCCGGCGCCATCATCATCTGGTATCGCGACCAGGTCGAACCCTTTGCGGATGGCATCGCCGCTTTGGAAAATTACCAACCCGCCTACCAAACCGCCCGCATCTTTGATGCCAATGGCAATTTGCTGGCCGCCCTCAACAGCCAGGAAACCGGCGCCCGCACTGCCGTCCCGCTGGAAGCGATCAGCCCCTACATGATCCACGCCATCGTCTCGCAGGAAAATGAGCGCTTTTTCCAAGACCCCGGTTTCGACCCGGTGGCCATTGTCCGCGCCTTCTTGCAGAATCTCAGCGGCGGCGGCATCGAATCCGGCGCCAGCACCATCACCCAGCAGATCGCCCGCAACCTCGTGCTGCAAGACCGCGAATTGACGCTCGAGCGCAAGGTCAACGAAATTCTGGTGGCTCTGGAAATTGCCAATCGCTACGACAAAAACAGGATCCTGCAACTCTATTTGAATGAGATCTTCTTCGCCAACCAAAGCTATGGGGTGGAAGCGGCCGCCAATTTTTATTTTGGCCATGGCGCCGACCAGTTGAACTTCGCCGAGGCTGCGCTGCTCGCCAGCATCGTGCCATCGCCGCTGCAAAACGACCCGGTGACCAACCGGGAGGTAGCTGTGGCGGGTATGCGCGCCACCATGGGCAAGATGATCGAGGTCGGCTGTTTGCAATTTCAGCATGGCGATTGGCTGGCGCGTGGACCCTTCTGCATTGGCGACGGCGCTGAACTGGCGACGGCGGGCGGTAGCGAGCTGCTCCTGCGCACCAACGCCCAAGGGGAGATCATCGGTGGCGCGGCTATCCTGCAAATCGCGGAGATCGAAACGGCCGATTTTGACACCGGCGGCGCGCCCCTGCGCTATCCCCATTTTGTCAATTATGTGCGCGCGGTTGTCGAGGCGGAACTAGGCGCTGATGCCCTCTTCCAGCGGGGGCTCACCATCTACACCACTTTGAATCCGGCGCTGCAAGATGTGGCACAGGCGGCGCTTAGCGATCAAGTGCGGCGCTTGGTCGGCGCTGCCAGCGGTGTCAACACCGGCGCTGTCATGGTGACCGATCCCCAAACTGGCGCCATCCGCGCTATGGTCGGCAGTCACGATTTCAACGACGACTTCGCCGGGCAGGTCAACAACGCGCTGAGTTATCAACAGCCGGGTTCTGCCATTAAGCCTTTCGTTTATATGACGGCGTTGCAAAACGACAACGGTCATTTTCTCAGCCCCGCCAGCATCATCTGGGATGTGCCGCTGGTGGAAGATCTCGGGGCTGGCGGCATCTATCAACCGCAAAATCTCGACCGGCGCTTCCATGGTCCGGTATCTTTGCGCATGGCACTGCAAAACAGCTACAACGTGCCGGCGGTCAAGGTCTTCCGCGATTATGTCGCTGCCGGGCGCTTCGCTGCCACAGCCGATGCGGTTGGCTTGCAATTCCCGCCCGAATCTCATATCTCGCTGGCCAGCGCGCTGGGCGCCAACGAAGTCACCTTGTTTGACATGATGGGAGCCTATGGTTTGTTCGCCAACGGTGGCAAGCGCGTCCCGCTTTATGCCATCGAACGCATCACCGAATCGGTCGCTGAAGAAGAAGTGGAAATTGACCGCGAGCGCCCGGTCGCTACCCAGGCGATTTCGCCGGCGCTGGCTTATCTGATGCAGAACATCCTCAGCGATGACAACGCGCGCAACCCTAGCTTCAGCCCCGGCGGGGATTTGACCTTGGCGCAGCTCGGTATCCCGACTCTGAACACTGTGTCGGCTAAAACCGGCACCAGCAACGGCAACCGAGACCTGTGGACGATGGGCTTCACGCGGGATGTTGTCGTTGGCGTCTGGCTGGGCACATCGGATAACTCGCCCACCTTCAACACCAGCGGTTCTCGTAGCGCCGCGCCGGTTTGGAATGCGGTCATGACGGCGGCGGCAAAGCAATACCCGCCCTTGCCCATTGCCAATCCTGGTGGCGTCGTCGCTCGCGAAATCTGCCGCACTACCGGCACACTTAGTTATCCCGCTTGTCCCGAACCCGGCGCTGACTTGTTCCTGCATGAGCAATATCCCCCAGCGCCCGAGCAGGCTTTCTTGCGCAGCCTCACAGTCGATAGCTGGACGCAGCTGCTCGCCAATGAATTTTGTCCCAGCCACGTGGTCGAACAGAACTTCGCCGCTATCAGCGATACTGCCGCGCTCGACTGGCTCAACAACAGCGAAGAAGGGCGGCTCTACGCGCAACAAGCCGGCTTGACCCTGCCAGTACGCCCGCCGCCAGCCTCCGCCTGCTCCCAGGGCCAGGCGCTGCCGCTGGTCAATATCAGCAGCCCCAATGACGGCGCTGTCTTGCGTGGATCGGTTGAGATTCGGGGCCAGGTGCAAGCCCCTGATTTCGATAAATTTGAGCTGCTCTACGCTCGCCTAGAGGCGCCGGAAGAGTTCTATCCTATCAGCGCTTCGCTGGTGCAGATGCCTCAATACGGCACGCCGCTCGGCAGCTGGGATACTGTCCAGCAGCAGATCCCGGATGGCAATTATATCTTGCGGCTGGCAGCGAGTTCACTGCGCGGGGGCTTCATCAATTATGACTTGAACATCAGCATCGACAATTCGCCTCTCGCTCCCGTGGCTGGCGAACCCATCTCCGGACCTACTGTGGATGATATCCTGCCGACCCCAACCAGCGGGGGATAGTGGCAGATACTTGTTTGAGAAGCGCCAGCTCGCTCTTATTCCTGGTTTAGTTGGGTCTCTATCCGGGAAACGTTCCTGTCAATGTGCTTTATTTCTGCACCCAGCGTGCTGACATCGCCATGTACGTCTGAAATGGCTGTGTTAAGCTCGCCACGTGTCTCGGCGAGGTTAGTATTGAGTTTTCCATGCAAAACCGCCAACTCAGTGCGCAAATCATTATGGTTCTCAGTTACTGTATCCAGCTTGTCGAGAATTGCGCTGTGAGCTGTTGCAGAGGCAACCTTGACTGCCTCTATGTCCAATTTCAATGCATCGTTGACATTATCGATCTTGGCGCCTAACTCGCCCCGTGTTGTATCGATCTTGCTACTTAGCTCACCGCGCGTTGCATCGATCCTGGAACTCAACTCGCCCCGTGTTGCATCGTTGACATTATCGATTTTGGCGCTCAACTCGCCCCGTGTTGCTTCGATCTTGCTACTTAGCTCTTCACGTGTTGCTTCGTTGACATGATCGATTTTGGCGCTCAACTCACTGCGTGTTTCGGCGTTGACGCTATCGATTTTGGCGCTCAACTCTCTGCGCGTTACTGCGTTGACATCATCGATCTTAGCGTCTAACTCGCCGCGCGTTGCATCGATTTTGGTGCTCAACTCACTGCGTGTTACTTCGATCTTGGCGCCTAAATCACTGCGCGTTACGGCGTTGACACTATCGATTTTGGTGCTCAATTCATCGCGCGTTGCATCGATTTTGGCGCTCAACTCTCTGCGCGTTGCTTCGTTGACAATATCGATCTTCTCGCTCAACTCTCTGCGCGTTGTATCGTTGGCACTATCGATTTTGGCGCTCAATTCGTCGCGTAAACCCCCGATTAATCTGCTGAGCAAACCGATGATCGCAATACAAAGACCACCGGCTCCGATGAGAACTTCAATTAGGCCAATGCTGAGGTTTTCCACAAATGCCTCCATGAGAATATAAGAACACAGAAATACGATAGGAAACGATCAGGCATCATTGAGAATGGTATTTCAAGATGAGTTCCTAGCTATACTATCTCAAAGATCAACAGTTGCAAATATGAAATTTCATATATTTACGATAAATTTCTAACTTCTCTCATTATACACTATCAGATCAGGTAGGTAATTCCCCCGCCCATCCACCGGCATTATCCGATGCCGAGCCCATAGTTTCTGCTAAAATAGAAGCACTATTTTCCCGTTGGAGATCTATCATGGTGCAACATCCTCTGCTCGAGGGCATGAATCCGCAGCAAGCCGCCGCCATCACCGCCGCTGATGGACCAGTCTTGGTTTTGGCAGGTCCCGGCAGTGGCAAGACCAGTGTGCTGACAAGGCGCATCGCCTGGCAAATCCGCGAGGGTTCTGTCCCGCATCATCGCATCATGGCGGTGACCTTCACCAATAAAGCAGCCGGCGAAATGCGCAGCCGCGTGGAAGCCCTGCTGGGCGATCCCTTACGCGGCTTACAGATCGGCACCTTCCACGCCACCTGCGCCCGTTTCCTGCGGCGGGAAGCCGAAAGCGCCGGTTACCGCCCCGACTATGTCATCTACGATAGCGATGATCAGCTGGCGCTAATCAAACAAGTCGTCAAGAGCCTGGACATCGATCCTAAACGTTACAACCCGCGCGCTATCCTGTCGAAGATCTCCCAAGCCAAAAATGAGATGATCCTGCCCGCGCAATTCCAATCGCGCGATTATTTTGGCGAGATCGTCAAACAGGTTTACCTCGCATATCAAGCGACGCTGCATGACGCCAACGCCATGGACTTCGATGACTTGTTGCTGAACATGGTGCTGCTACTGCGCGACAATGAGTATCTGCGCCGGGCATATCAAGACCGCTTTGCTTATGTGCTGGTGGACGAATTCCAGGATACCAACCGCGTGCAATATGAATTGGTGAAGCTCTTCGCCGCGCCCCAGAACAATGTCTTTGTGGTCGGCGATGAAGATCAAGCGATCTACGCTTTCCGCGGTGCCGATTATCGCAACGTCTTGCGCTTTCAAGAGAGCTATAGCGACCCGACTGTGATCCTGCTGGAGCAGAATTATCGCAGCACCCAGAATATCCTCGATGTCGCCCGCGCAGTCATCGACCGCAACCATCATCGCACGCCGAAAGCTCTGCGCACAGATTTGGGGCGGGGCGAAATGGTGACTGTCTTCGAGTCATTTGATGAGCGCCGTGAAGCGGAAAATGTGTTGGAGCTCATCCAGGAAATGCGCCAGCAAGAGGGCTTGGATTACAAAGATTTCGCGGTCATGTACCGCACCAATGCCCAGTCGCGGGCGATGGAACAGGCATTTGTCAACGCCGCCCTGCCTTATGTGCTGGTGGGCGGGGTTGGCTTTTACAAACGGCGCGAGGTCAAAGACTTGTTGGCTTACCTCCGCCTGGTTCACAATCCCGATGATCGCGTCAGCTTCGAGCGGATCATTAACGTGCCCGCCCGCGGCATCGGCAAAAAGTCGTTGGCTACCTTCTTCAATTGGATGACACAAGAAGGCAGGACGATCGGCGATGCCCTCAACAGCCTCTATTATGGCGATCAGACGCCGCTGCCAGCCGCTGTCCAAAAGAAATTCGCCGCCTTTGCCGAGCTGCTCTCCAGCTGGCAAGAGCTGGCGAAACGGGGCGACTTGCTGAAAATGTTCGACCAGATCACCGCCCAAACACGCTATTATCTCTACCTCGATGACATCAGCAAAATCCCGGAAGAAGCCGCCGAGCGCGCCGATAATGTGCAGGAGCTGCGTGGCTTGTTGCAATACGCCATGGAAGACGAACAACCGTTGCACGAATTCCTGGCGGAGCAATCCCTGGTCGCCGATGTTGATAGCTTGAAAGATGATACCGATGCGGTAACTTTGATGACCCTGCACGCGGCCAAAGGGCTGGAATTCCCCGTCGTTTTCATCACGGGCTTGGAGATGGGCATCCTGCCGCATTTCCGCTCCTTCGAAGAAGTGGACGGCATCGAAGAAGAACGTCGCCTATTCTATGTCGGTGTCACTCGCGCCAAGCAACGTCTCTATCTAAGTTATGCCTATCGTCGCGCGCTCTACAACGGCGCCGGCGGTATCGCCAGCCCCTCCGAGTTTTTGGCTGACTTGCCGCCGCATTTGCTGGATGGGCAGCCGATGACGCTGGCCAGCCTCCGCCGCGCCCAAAGCATCGAAGCCCAAACGCAATGGGCTAGCCCCCAAGTCCCGCCTAGCCGGCTGGCGAACGATTTGAAGACCAACACGGTCTCCCCAACAGAGCGTGATAGCAAACTGCGCGAGAAGCTGCGCCAAAAGATCAAACCCTTCCCGGGGTTTCCCAGCGCGGGTGAGGGGAATCGCTTCAAAGTCGGCGCTGCCGTTGCCCACCAAAAATTTGGTCCCGGCAAGGTCATCGGCGTGGAGACAGGCGGGACCATCGTCAGCGTTCTGTTTGAAGAACATGGTCCCAAGAAGATTCTGGCGGATGCCGAAGGTTTCGAGTTGATTGGAGAATGAGGTTCGCGCCAGTACAGTATGGAATGCCAGTCGAATTCTGGCGTGAAAAAGTGCCAGATGACTTTAGATGAATACTACAAAAGAATTGAAACGATAGAATTCGAGGCGCAGTTTTCTATCTACAGCAGCTTCCATCTGGTGTTATTGGAAATGGCTGAAAATGAGACTCTCTGCAGTTTGAGAACTGAGCTCGCCTCCAATCCTGAAAATATCGATATCGTTTATCAGCGAATACGGCTTCTGCTCAAAAGAGTCGAGGCAGGTGACGATATGCCGCGTGACGGAAGCATCGCCGCCTATTTATATTGTTTGTCAAAGGTGGACCTTGCAGTTGCCCACAGGGCAGTCCTCCAAATCCTGGAAACTGGAGGCTTGTGGTGGTCTGTGCAGCTCGCATTTCATTTAACCGAACACGAAAGCGAGCCCGCCTGAGCCCGCTCTCTCGGATTAACTAAGCCCCGGTCACTGCCCCGTCATTCGCTTGCGAGACCAGCTGGGCGTACTTCGCCATCACCCCTTTGGCATAATTCGGCCCCGGCGCCTGCCAGCTTGCCCGGCGAGCCGCCAACTCGTCATCGCTCAAATCCACTTGCAGCAGCCGTTGTGACACATCGATCGTGATCATATCGCCCTCTTGCAACAGCGCGATGGGTCCGCCGACCGCTGCTTCTGGCGCGCAATGCCCAATCATCAGACCGCGGGTGCCGCCGGAAAAACGCCCATCGGTGAGCAAACCAACTTTGCTACCCAAGCCCTGGCCAAATAGCGCTGCCGTGATCTGCAACATCTCGCGCATGCCGGGTCCCCCAACTGGTCCCTCATAACGAATGATCAGCACATCGCCTTCGACAATTTGCCGATTCGATACCGCTTCAAAAGCGGCCTCTTCCGTATCAAAGACGCGAGCTGGTCCCGTCATGGGAGCGGGGGTGTCTTTCAGCTTCACCACCGCGCCCGCCGGTGCCAGGTTGCCCTTGAGCACCACCAAGCCGCCACTATCTTTGATGGCGTCATCGAGGTCGCGCACCACATCTTGCCCGGCTGTCTCGGTCGCGTCAGCGCAGGCTTGCGCCAGGCTCTGCCCGGTAACCGTGGGTGTATCGCCGCTCATATAGCCACCATCAATCAGCCGATTCACCAAGATCGGCACGCCCCCGGCTTGATAGAGATCCAGCGCGACATACTTGCCCGTCGGGCGCATATCGCCAATGATGGGCGTGCGCCGGCTGATGGCTTCGATATCGTCCAGCGTGAAGTCGATACCGGCTTCGCGCGCGAATGCCAGGCAATGCAGAATGCTATTGGTGCTGCCAGCGGTCGCGGCTGAGGCGGCCAGCGCATTCTCAAGCGATCGCCGCGTGACCAGGTCCGACGGGCGGATATCGCGCTCCAGAATGCTCAACATCATCTCTCCAGCTTGGAAAGCGACATTCTCTTTCTCCGGATCTTCGGCCGGCACATCCCCCATGCCCATCGGGCAGATGCCGATAATCTCGCTGATCATCGCCATGGTGTTGGCGGTGAATTGCCCGCCACAAGCGCCCGGTCCCGGGCAGGCGACATTTTCCACTTCCATCAGTTCTTCATAGGTGATCTGCCCCGCTTGGAATTGTCCCAGCGCCTCAAAAACATTGACCAGGTCAATATCGCGCCCCTTGAGCTTGCCGGGATAGATCGTCCCGCCATAGAGCATCAACGAGGGCAGGTCAAGCCGAATTAGCGCCATGATTGTGCCTGGAATCGTTTTGTCACAAGCGGAGAGCGCCACCACGCCATCCAGCATATTCGACATCGCCACCAATTCGATACTATCGGCGATGACTTCGCGGCTGATCAGCGAGCCCTTCATGCCCTCGGTGCCCATGGTGATGCCGTCCGAGATGCTAATGGTGTTGAACTCGAAAGGCGTGCCACCGGCGGCGCGGATGCCCCGTTTGACATCGTGGGCGAGCTTGCGCAGATGGAAGTTGCAGGGACCAATCTCGGTCCAGGTATTGGCGACCCCAATGAGTGGCTTGGCGAGCGCTTCATCATCATAACCGACCGCCTTGAGCATGGCGCGGGCGCCGGCCCGTTCGGCACCATGGACGAGGGTGCGGCTGCGCTGGTTGATGGCGGCGCGAAGACCATTTGTGCTGGACATGGGATTTCTCCTTTTGTGGCTGGATGATGATGGGGCTATTGTAGCGCATGTTGTGACATAAGGTAAAATACGCTCAAGCTCTGATGATGAAGATTGTCTCATTTTCCAATGAATTTGGAGAGTAAGGAATGTTTAGTGTGAGATTGGAGAGACAAAAGTCAAACCGAGCTCCAATATAGCAGGGGACCAACAGACCATTAAGGAGAATTGTCTTCCATCTTGTTTGTCAAGATATTTTGGCGGGGGTGCAGGGGTGAAGTTAGACAAGCAAATTGCCCTTGGGCATCCCCGATCGGCTTGGTTACAATAAACCAAACGGAGCCTAGCAAAAGGAGATACTTCTCATGCAAACTCGAGCCGATTATATCGCGGCGATTCGCCAGCTGCCCGCCCAACTGCGCGAGCAGGTGAAAGACCTGTCAACCGAGCAATTGACAACCGCTTACAACGCCCCGGAATGGACCATCGCCCAGAATATCCACCACCTGGCGGATACGCATATGGTCTGCATTCGCCGTTTCAAGCTGATTTTGACCAGCCCGCGCTTTCAATTCACCGCTTATGATGTCAATGCCATCGCCGAATATCCCGATGCCAAGGATGCCGATATCGAGTATTCCTTGAAACTGCTGGAAGGCTTGCAAGCGCGCTGGGCGATCTTGCTGGAGAACCTGAGCGAAGAGCAATGGGGCTTGGTTGGCATCGCCTCGTCGCCCGATCGCCCCAATTACAGCCTGGAAGAATTGGCGCGGGCTTATGCCCAACACGGCTTGAACCACCTGCAACAGATTCAAGAGGTGCTGGACAAAATGCCAGCATGACCGGAAGCCCTATTATCATCCCAACAGCGCCGCAATTCCACTTTTGCCAAACAGTGGAGAGCCACGGCTGGCGGATGCTGGCGCCCTACAGTTGGGATGCCGACAGCGCGACCCTCAGCTATGTGTATCAGACGGCGACTGGGGAGGTGCAACGGTTGCAGCTGCGGGAGACCGAAGCTGGCATCGCCCTTAGCTTGCCGGATCGCCCGTCATTGTCCCCCGCCCTGCGCAGCGAATTGACCGCCGCAGTCACGCGCATGCTCAACCTCGATTGGGATTTGCGCCCCTTTTATCAAGCGATGCGCGCTTATGAAGGTTATGCCTGGCTGGAAGCGGATGGGCATGGTCGTATCTTGATCTGCCCCAGTATCTGGGAAGATTTAGCGAAAGTGCTGCTGACCACCAATATCAACTGGTCACAGACAGTGAGCCTGTGCCAACGACTGTGTCAACTGGGCACGGCGCATGCCAGCCTAGCGGGCTGCCACGCTTTTCCCCAACCAGCCCAGATTGCCTCGCTGGACTTCGATACTTTAGCGAGAAAACTGCGAGCGGGTTATCGCAGCGCATACCTGCATGAATTGGCGCGGAAAATCGACAGCGGCGCGCTCGACCTGGATGCCTGGTTAGAGCTGGATAGCGATGCCTTCTATCAAGCGGTCAAGTCGCTGAAGGGCTTCGGCGATTATGCCGCTGGCAGCATCGCGCGCATGTATGGCTACTTCGACAAGATCGCCATCGATAGCGCCTGCCGCAGCATGTACGCCGACCGGCATAATGGCGGCGCCAGGAGCAGTGATGACGACATCGAGGCGCATTATGCCCGTTATGGTCGCTGGCGGGGCTTGGTCATGTGGATGGACATCCGGCGGCATTTCAGCTAGCTTGAGCCGGCGATGAAAGCGGCTGCATCGACTTTTAACTTTGCCAGCGATCCCTCGTGCAGGTACATCATGTGACCGGCCTCGTATTCCTCGATGGTGATATTGTCGCGCAGGCTGGCATCCAAGCCCATGTGCGCCAAAGAGTAATAGGCGGCTTGGAAGGGCGTTGCCAGGTCGTAATAGCCCTGCGCCACCAGCACCTTCATGAAGGGATTCTTGGCGAAGGCGGCGCGCAAGCCCTCGCTGGTATCGGGGAATTGCCCGCCTTGGTATTTCCAGCTTTGATTGACCTGCGAATTCAAAATCTCGTAATTGAGGTCGGTCTGGTAGCCCAGCTGCTCGCGCACATATTGATTGTAGGCGGCGGTATAGGGCGGCACGATGGCTTGCATGGAGGGGTCAAAGTCGAAGCTGCTGCCCTCTGCCGATGCCATGATACCGATGAAGCGCGAATCCAGCCTGCCCACCGCCCGCTTGTCATCGCGCAGCAATTCCTTGCAGAAGCTCATGATATTCACCCGCAGATCTGCCCCCAAGATGAAACGCTGTGACAAGCCGGTATATTGCGCAAGCTGGCTAGCGATGGTCTCGCGTTCCCGCCCCTCTAGGCGATCGCCTTTTGCCAGCGCGACGGTGTAATCCGCCTCCGCCCAGGCAGCCACCTCCCGTAGCAGCTCGCGCATGTCCCGCGCTTGCAAGACATCGGGCAACTTCTGGTGATAATAGGCGGTGGCGCAATAACTGGGCAGATAGAGCGCATAGGGCAGGTCATTGGCTTTGGTAAAGCGCAGGGTTTGGAAGTTCATCACAGTGGAAATGAGCATGACGCCGTTGAAAGCGATGCCGCGCTCAATCAGATGACCCGCCAAGCCGGCCGCGCGGGTGGTGCCATAGCTCTCGCCGGCTAGATACAATGGCGAGGTCCAACGTTGCTGGCGCGAGAGATAGAGGCGGATGAATTCGCCAACCGCTTCCAGATCTGCCTCCAAGCCCCAATATTTCTCGTTGTCGGCCGGGTCGCCGGCGCGGGAATAGCCGGTGCCGACCGGGTCGATGAAGACCAAATCGCCCAGGTCGAGCCAGCTGTGAAGATTATCGATCAAGCGATAGGGTGGCGCTGGCATGAAGCCGTCGCTGCCCATGTCGACGCGCCTTGGTCCCAAAGCGCCCAGGTGCAGCCAGATGGAAGCCGCGCCGGGACCGCCATTGAAGACGAAGATCAGCGGGCGCTCGGCCGGGTCTCCGTCGCTGTCCAGGGTATAGGCGGTGTAGAAGATTTGGGCAGCGATTTTGCCTCGCTCGTCTTTCAGCGGCAACTTGCCCACCGCCGCGCTGTACGCCAAGGTGCTATCGCCCAGGGCGAGTTCGTGCCGGGTGATAATCGGCGCTTCTTCTTTGATTTCGGTCTGGTCTTGTTTTTCGGTTTCGCTTTTGTCGGTCATTTGCTGTTATCCATGGTCTAAGATACGAGGGTTATCATAACTTTTTCAGGCTCACTGGCGCTAGTTCGGTGAAGAATTTGGAAGTATCACAAGCTTTCCTCGTTTTATATCGATGACTTGGCGTAATACACATTTCTTTGATCTTCTGCACCCACCGCTTATAATGATCAAAGTCTACTCCACGTTTTTCCTTGCCATCATAGTCTTCAAGTTCAGAATATTGGCGGAGTATGTAACAGACAAGATCCGCTATCTGTATCAAAGCTACTTGATGGGAATCGGCATAATATGGTACGTCAATAATCTGATCGAGCCTTTCTTTGCTCTGGTTGTCGCCGAAGTCGCAGTAGCTGTCAGTCCAACGTGGTGGATTGACTATCAGATCTACTAATGTGGGGGGCTCTTTGCCCTTGTCGAAAACTAAAAGAGTATGTCCCTTTTCTTTTTTGATCTTCTGATGAGCTCGTTGTAAAGACAAAACTATATGAAAGGCGGCAGCAATCTCTACTTTCTTGAGATCACTTTTCCAGACATTGTTATCAGGCAGTTGAAGGAATTTGTTTGTGTCAATCGCTGAAAACGTAACCTTGTGTTTCCGCTCTTTATACCAGTCTAGAATTTCATCAACAACCTGACAACGCTGCTTCAGTTCAACACCACGCCATGATCCATTGCCAGGTACTAATTCTTTGGCATGAATTTCTCGAATAGTTTTGTTAGCATGCCATTGAATTTTGTCAAATAGTTCACTAAACTCTGTCTTCGTTCGGCGCATTTTGTAGGCATCAACGATAACTCCCACCATGATGAAAACGGTCTTTTGTCCCAAACCCGACTCATCCAGATAGCAGAATTTCATGTGACACTTTTCCCCGATTCTGATTTCCATTGTATAGGATCAATATTAATTCTTAATTTTTGTCTTTTTTAGTATTGCTTACAAGCCTTTTTCCAATTCATTATCAGAACGCCTAAACAGAGTGCGCTCCGTGATGAAAACAGCCCTTTGTCCCAACACCCGGCTGGTCCAATTAATCGAATTTCAGGTGGCGATTCTCCTGTTCCCGCTTCTATTGTGGTTCCACCTTTATTTAAGAGAGTAATATTAATTCTTAAACTTTTTCTTTTTAATATTTCATTGTTACCCTTTATCCCAACTCCCTGTTTAAACACACGCAGCGCTTTATCTCTGTGCCTCGGTGTCTCTGTGCTGAGTCTTTGTTTCAACTTATGCGCCTATTCATGCTGAGGTATAATGAACTTTTACATCCGCTTGTCTAGCCCAGCCCATGCCCAAGCCAGCCCGCCAATTCCGCAGCCAAGCCATCGTCCTCAGCCGCCGCGATTTCGGCGAGTCCGACCGCTTGCTGACACTTTTCACGCCCGGGCGAGGCAAGATCCGCGCCATTGCCAAGGGCGCGCGCAAACCCCAAGCCAAGCTCAGCGGCCACGTCGAGCTCTTCGCCCGCAGCGATGTGATGATCCACCGTGGGCGCAACCTCGATATTTTGACGCAGGCGGAATTGCTCGACCCCTATCTCGGCTTGCGCGAAGATTTGGGGCGCGGCGCCTATGCCAATTTTGTCGCCGAACTGCTCGACCGCTTCACCGCCGATGAAGAAGAAGATAGCGAAGCGCTCTTCCTGCTGCTGCATCAAACGTTGAGGCGCCTCGCCGAAAGCCAGGATCCACGGTTGGCGCTGCGCTTCTTTGAGCTCTGTCTGCTGGATTTGGTCGGCTTTCGTCCCCAGCTGGAGGAATGCGTGGTGGAGCGCCAGGTGCTGTTGCCCGAGCCGCAATTTTTCAGCTACGAGGAAGGAGGCGTGGTCAGCCGAGGTGCCGCCCCTCGGGTCAGCTCGCGCTTGCTTGAAATCGATTTTGACAGCTTGAAGCTGCTGCGCCATTTACAGCGCAACGCCGCTTCTTACAAACAGGTGGCCAGCTTGCGCATCACAGCGGAGCAGCATCAACGCGCCGAAGGGATTATGCTGGGGTATATCGCCCACTTGTTGGAGGGCAGCTTGCAGAGCATCGCCTTCATCCGCCGTTTGCGTCAATTCGGGGCTGGCGCTGGAAATGCGCAATCGGAAGCCGATTAAATCGCATTGGCTGGCTCGGAAGCGTAGCCCAAGCCTCGCGGTCCTGCCAAGATCTCTTTAATCGCCACCAGCTCTTCCAATATGTGCATGGTCAAACGCTCCAGGTTCGCCACACGACCTTCCAGGTTCTCCATCCGATTTTCCAGATTGGTCAAACGAGTGGAGTGTTCCTGCAAAATTACAGTGTGCTGTTTCAAAATCTCAGCCTGCTCTTCCACACGCGGGGCTAGATCCTTCAGCAGCTGCAAGATCTGGGTTTGGGTTTCTACTGTCGTGACGGCAATCTTTTCCAAGTGAACCATTCGAACTTCCTGGGCTTCCATCATTGTCAGTCTCCAAGCAGGTATTTCGCCACAAAGTTAAGGATTTCCAACACTAAGGTTATAATAGCAGATCATGATGAGGAAAGCAACAATTCGCGATAGACCGCCACCGTCGCCGCCGCCACGCTCTCGTGCGTGAAATGTTGCAGGAAGCGGGCTCGCCCCTTCCCCGCCAGCTCGGCGCATCGAGATGGCTGCCCGCGCAGGTCTCGCAGCGCCTTTGCCAGCGCCGTCGCATCGCCTTCTGGGACGATTATACCCGCCTCGCCGATGACCGCCGGTATGGCGCCGCTGTCGCTGCCGATCACTGGGGTGCCGCTGGCCATCGCTTCCACCAGCACCCGCCCAAATTGCTCTTTCCAATTCCGGCGCGTCAACGAGGGCAAGACCAAGACATCAATCTTGTGATACTCGGCTGGCAGCTGCGCCGATGGCAACTGGCCCGTGAAGTCAACTCGGTCGCTGATGCCCAAGGTCATTGCCAGCGCTGCGAGCTCGGCGCGGGCTGAACCATTGCCGACCAGCCGCAAGTGCCACTCCCCTCCCAGCCTTACGACCGCCCGCAGCAAGATCTGCAAACCTTTTTCCGGCACCAGCCGCCCGAAGAAGCCGATGGTGAAGGGGCGCTGGGGGCGCGCTTTCGCCGGGGCAAAGAGCGCTTCCGCCGTGCCAAATTGCGGGATGACCGCCATGGGACCGTGATAACCTTTGTTACGCAGCACCCGAGCGACATCATCGGTGCCAGCCAAAGCGAAATCCGCCCGGCGCAGCACCCAGCTTTCCCCCCAGCTAAAAGGCGGCGGATAGCGGCGTTGGATATTCTGCCAGCTGAAGAAGAGCGTCTTGACAGCATCCCGCCGCGCCAAATGCAGCGCCTGCCAAGTCGCCAGATTATAGGGCTCCTCGTCGATGTGCAGGAGCTGCGGCTGGAACTGGCGCAACTCCCGCCCCAGCGTGGGATAGTGGTGCAGGTGAAAATTGCCATTGAAGCGAATGGGGATCGCGCGTAGGTGATAGCCGGTGGTATGGCTGCGCTCGAGCAATTGCTCGCCCCGTTCGTCGCGCCAGGATGGCGGCACCAGCACGGTCAGCTCGATGCCCTGGCGGGCGATCGCTTCCAGCTTCGGTTGATAGATGCCGACCAGGCAGGCTTTGGAGAGCATCAAGACGCGCATGTTCCGCTCTTTTTCATCGCCGCCTCTTGCAGCTAGCGGGGACCGCTCGATGCCCTAGGTGGCTGGACCAGTTAAAAGATAACCGGCGCCGGTTCGTCACAACTGGCGTTGGCGTCATACACGCGGAAATTGAGATCCGGCAAGGACAGCACGCCGTAGGTGCGCGACGAAGCCCGCGTGCTTCTGAAAGTATAAAGCGAGCCCGGGTTGACCAGGCAGCCCCATTTCGTCTTGAGATACAGCGGCATATGCGTATGCCCGGTGACCAGGACATCGGCTTTAAGCGAGCGCAGCACCATCTTCACATAGGGCTCGGACAGATGATCGCGGTACATGCCCCACATATTGTTGCCGGGCTTGCCATGGCACATGTAGACAGTCATGCCCGCCAGTTGCCCCTGCCATTCGAGCGGCAAGTTCTGCAGGTAGCGCAGATTATCCTGCCGGATGCCATTGACCCATTCGTCGTGATTGCCACGGGCGACGGGGATTCCATGAGCGCGAATCAAGTCGATCACTCGGTCGGGTTGGGGTCCGCGCCCGACCAAATCTCCGGCGCACAAAACCTGGTCTACATGGTGGTAGTTGTCAAATCGCTCGAGCACGTCCTCTAACGCAGTATCATCCGCGTGTATATCAGATATGATTCCAATGCGCATCCACACTAGACCCTAACCGTTCACTACATCTTCTATTATACGTCAGCTTGCCGCGCTTGTAGAGAGGCAGGACAATCTCGCCCGACATTCGTTGGGCAGGCGCGGTGTAGACGGCGCAATTCTCGCTCGAAAAAGCCCGGGGGAATTCTAGGGAGCTTGCCCGTCGGTGTCAAAGAAAATTCTGGGAGCCACACTGCGAGCATTGTGCATCCGTCACTTTGACAGCGCTTTTGCAATCATCACAGATAGTGATGCTGCCTTTTTGCAGGTTGTGATCCAAGGAGACCCGCTCATCAAAGACGAAGCACTCCCCTTGCCAGAGCGACTGCCCCGCTTCGATCCGTTCCAAATAATTGAGGATGCCGCCGCGCAGGTGATAGACCTGGTCAAAACCCTGCTGCAACAGGTAGGCAGTGGCTTTTTCACAGCGGATGCCGCCGGTGCAGAACATGGCGATGCGCTTGTGTTTTTGTGGGTCGAGCCTTTGATTGAGATAAGCCGGCAATTGATGGAAGGAAGCGGTCTCTGGATTGAGCGCCCGCGGGAAGCTGCCCAGGCGCACTTCGTAATCGTTACGGGCATCGACCAGGATGACATCGTCTTGGGCGATCAATTGGTTCCAATCTGTTGGCTCCACATATTCGCCAACTTGCTGGTTGGGGTCGATATTGGGCAACTTCAGCGCCACGATCTCCCGCTTCAAGCGTACTTTCATCCGCTGAAAGGGAAGGCGATCGTGGAAGGAGCGCTTGACGTCCAAGTCGGTCAAGCGTGGATCGCGCCGTAGCTGAGCCAGCACTTGCTCGATGGCGGTCGGTTCCCCCGCAATGGTGGCGTTGATGCCCTCGGGGGCCAGCAAGATGGTACCACGCAAGCCAAGCGCCCGGCAGAGCCCCAAAAGCGGCGGCTGCAGTTGGCGATAGTCCGGCAAGGGCGCAAACTTGTAGAATGCCGCGACCAGGATCTGGTTTTCTGAGTGAGGGTTTTTTGCCGCGTCCATGCCATCCATTTTATGCTGGCAGGGCGGCTTTGGGCAGGCGCAGATAGTCTGACTTTGGAGAGGGGAGGCTGCTTTTTCTAACCCCACCCTCAGCCCCTCTCCAATCTCATTCCTGAGGAGAGGGGGGCTGCTAGCGAGTTTGGGAGTTTTGCGGCTCGCCGATATCAGCCAATCCCAGCGAAAAGAGTCTCCCCCATGCAATGGCTGAGTAGGGGACATGTTTACGGTGAATTGAATTGATGAGATAATAACTGATATGTGTATTAGTAAGTAATATTAATAACAAAAAGAAAATAAGTAAGACTGACAAATCTCAAAATTGCCACGCGACAGAGGAATTAGCTAGCCAGTTAGAGACGGGAGCAAGCTATGGAGTCCTGAGTTTCGCGGCGCTTCGGCATACCAACCAACCCAATATTAGAGAAAAAAAGTCTCCCCTGACTCGTCGGGGGAGACTTAAAGGGGGTTGGATTTGGTCTCCCCTGACTTATCGGGGCTTGTGAACTAAGAGAGACTTGAGATTCATCGCGCTCAAATTTATCGGCTGGCAACTGTGCTATACTGTAAAGCATGAAGATCGGATTGAACGCCCATCTGCTCTCTGGTCAAGCGGGCTATCGCGCCGCCGGCATCCACGGCTATATCTACAATCTGCTGCGCCATCTGCCGGGCGAGGCTCCCGCCGATTGGCAGTTTCAGGCATTGGTCGGCGCCGCCAATCGAGCCAGTTTCGCCGGCGTTCGCCTGCTGCCATCCCGTTTGAATACGGCAGCGCCCGCCCGCCGCATCTTCTGGGAGCAAGCCCTGCAGCCTTGGCAATTGCGCCAATTCGACCTCTATCACGCCTTGGCATTTGTGGCGCCGCTGCTCTTGCCCAAGCCCATGGTGGTGACCGTTTATGACCTGAGCTTTTTGCGCTTTCCGGAGCGCCTAAGCCCCAGACGCCGCCTCTACCTGCGGACGATGACTGCCTTGACCTGTGCCAGAGCCCGACGCATACTCGCCATCAGCCAAAGCACCGCCGATGACCTGGTCAACCTGCTCGCGGTCTCAGCCGAGAAAATCGATGTGACGCCGCTGGGTTATGACCAAACCGTTTTTCGACCGTTACCATCAGCGGATATCGAGCAGTTCCGCCAGCGACAGCAGCTGCCAGAGCGCTTCTGGCTCTATGTCGGCACGCTGGAGCCGCGCAAGAATCTGCTGATGTTGCTGCGCGCCTATCAACAATTGCCGGCGGGGGAACGCCTGCCGCTGGTCTTGGGCGGGGGCATCGGCTGGCGCGGGGAACAAGTGCTGGCTGCCATCGAGCGCATGGAATTGGGAGATACAGTCAAACATATCGGTTTCATCCCCCCAGCCGACTTGCCGCTTTGGTACAATTGCGCCGAAGCTTTTCTCTATCCATCGCTCTTTGAAGGTTTTGGTTTGCCGGTGTTGGAAGCGATGGCTTGCGGAACGCCAGTGCTGACATCCAATGTCTCTTCGCTGCCGGAGGTGCTGGGCAAGGCCGGTTTATGCCTGCCGCCAGACGATACGGAACGCTGGGCGACCGCGCTCAAAGACACCAAACGGCGGGAGGATTGGCGCCAAGCAGCCCGCCAGCGTAGCCTGCAACGGGCGCAGCGCTTCAGTTGGTCTCGCTGTGCCGAATTAACGCTGGCAAGCTATCGCAAGGCGCTCCAGCCGCCGCTCGCCCAAGCGCTGGGCGAAAGCGAACAGGCGCCGCGTGTCGAAAGCAACTGAGGCGCTACCCATTCTTCGTCTGTTGGAGCCAAGTCCGTAAAACACTATGAACTCGCATCTCACGCTATCGGAACGCCCTACTATCGAACCGCGCTGGCTCTTCCCGCTGGTGGATGCCTCGCTGGCTTTCTTGGTCTTCGGCATCGCCTATATCCTGCGTTACGAGCTCCAGATTATCCGCCCCCTGCTCGACCCCGGCCAACGCGATTTCGCGCCTTATATCCCCTACGCGGCAGTCTATGCCCTGCTGATCTGGCTCAATTACCAGCGCAACAGCTTGTATCGCAACATCATCGGCAGAGCCTGGCTGGAAGAAGTCTATCTGATCGCCAGCAGCGTGGCGGTCTCCATCGTCATCATTTTAGCCATGTTCTACATCTTGCAGCCACTGGTCACCAGCCGCCTGATGCTGATCTATGTGGCGGCCTTGACGTTGCTGGTCGGCGCTATCTCGCGCTTGATCCGGCGTTGGGTGCTGGCTTACCTGCGGCATCGGGGCATCGGCGTGCGCCGTGTCTTGCTGGTGGGCATGGGGGAGGTGGGCAGGTCCCTATTGGGCACTATGCTCTCGCGCCCGGAATTGGGCTATCTCCCCATCGGCTTTTTGGATGATGATGAAGCAGTCGCCGTCAGCATGGGGCGGGTCGAGGCGCTGGGCGGGACCGGGCAACTGAGCGAGGTCATCAAAACCCATCTGATTGACACGGTCATCATCACTTTTCGCTGGAAGCATTATGCCCGCATTGAACAGCTGACCGATGTCTGCAGCATGCTGGGCACCGAACTACGCATCGTGCCGGAGATCATGCAGCTCAATATCCGCCAGGTGCAGGTGGAAAATCTCGATGGCATCCCCCTCTTGGGCATGGTCGCCCATCGCCCCTTCAGCCGCGCCAACAATTTATTAAAACGCAGCATGGATATCATCTTGGTGCTGTTGGGCGCGCCCTTGTGGCTTCCCCTATGTTTGCTGGTGGCGCTGGCGCTCAAGCTGGAAGATGGGGGACCCATCCTCTTCCGGCAAGTGCGCGTGGGCAAAGATGGCAAGCCCTTCAAAATGGTCAAATTCCGCAGCATGATCGAAAATGCCGAAGAGCTGCAAGCCGAGCTATTGCAAAGCAGTGGCGAAGACCCCCGCCATCCCAAATTCACCGATGACCCACGTATCACGCGCACCGGCAAATTCTTGCGCCGCAGCAGCCTCGATGAATTGCCCAACTTCATCAACGTCATCCGTGGCGAGATGAGCTTGGTCGGTCCCCGCCCGCCGACACCGGACGAGGTAGAGCTCTACGAAGCGCGCCACACCCGCCGCTTGCAGATTACCCCCGGCATCACCGGTTGGTGGCAAGTGCGCGGGCGCAGCGACGTGCCCTTCGACGAAATGTGCGAGATGGATATGTATTACATCGACAACTGGTCACTCTCGATGGATATCGAAATCCTCTTGTTGACCATCCCGCGGGTCTTCTTGCGCAGCGGGGCCTTCTGAAGCCGAAGCCTCGATCGAAGCGAGCTGGGGCATGACGATTTTCGCCAGCTTGGCGATCCCATCGGGGATCAGCGGCAGGAAAAACAAGGGGCGCAACAGTTTGAACAAGCCGTGCAGAGTCTCGACCAGTTGGTCCGTCGCCGCTTGTTGCGGGCTGCGGTCATAAAACCAAAACAGCAGCACCAACATCTGAAAGGTATAGAGGACGATGCCCAAATGCCGCGCCTTGGTTTCGGGCAGGGCATCCTCCGATGATAGCACCAACTGATAGCAGCTCCCCGCCAGCCGCTCCGCCAGGAAGCCCGCCATCAAATCCAACTCGGTCTCTTCCGCCAGGGCGGCAGCAAAGAGCGCCTGCATCGCCGCGCGATCCCGCCCCATGATCTCCACCGTCTCTTGCAATAGCTGATGATAGCGGTCAGCCAGCTGTCCCTTTGGCAAACCGGCCGTGAAAGCAGCCAGAGCCTCCACCTTGTCGCTGTAGCTGGCGGCGGCCAGTGCCAGCTTGTTGGGAAAATGATGCTGACAATTTGCCAGCGAAATACCGGCCGCCTCGGCGATAGCGGGCATGGTTACGGCGGCATAGCCATTTTCGCGGAAAAGCCGCAGCGCACTTTGACAAATCTGTTGGCGCACGTCCTCGTCTGTAATTGGCATAGCGTTGCTCATGGTCGCCATTTTTCTCGCTTAACAGAAAACCCAATGAAAATAGTATTATACGATAATTTGTGATAATTTACGATAAATTCCGCCAATCTCTCTACACTAGCATCGCCTGGGTCGCGGGCAATTGCCATTCCAGCGCCCGACAAGCATAATACAAGCATCTGCCCATTTTGGATACAGCACTCAGCGCCGATGAAGCACACTCCTTTTTCCATCTTTCCCATTTTGCTCGCGCTTGCCCTGCTCTTGCTGGGCGCTTGTGATTCCGCCCTGCTACAAGAGGGCTTTTCTGTCGCCCCCACTGAGCCGCCGCAACCGTTGGCGGAGACCGACAGTGCCGAGCCGGCCGCTGTCTTGAGCGCCTTCATGACCGCTTGGGACAGTGGCGATCTGGAAGCGATGTACCAACTGATCGCCAGCCGCAGCCGCGAATTATACCCCCAAGCCCAGTTCATCGACCAATACACGGCGGCGCAGAGCATCATCCGTTTCAGCGGCGTCCAACACAGCTTGTCGCGCATCGAATATCAAGGTGAGACGGCAGTGCTGCATTATGACATCGTGATCGAATCCAGCACCTTTGGCGCGCTGGCTGATGAAAATCGTATCATGCGCCTGGTGCGCGATGACGGCTGGAAGATCGCCTGGTCGACGATGGATATTTTTGCCGGCATGTCTTCCCGCGCTCGGCTGACCGAACGCCGGGTCTTCCCGACTCGCGCGGATATCTACGCCCAAGGTGGCGAGCCGCTGGCGCAGGAAAATAGCAGGGTCTACAGCCTCTACATCGTCAAGCAGGATATGCGCAATGTCGATACCTGCTTGCAAACCCTGGCACAAGTGACGCGCCAACAGAGCAGCTCGCTGGCGCGCACCTTCGCCGATTACTTGGGCGAGACGCGCTTTCATATCGCCGAGATCGATAGCGCCCAATACGAACGCTATCGCGAGGCGCTGGAGCTGGATTGCGCCATCACCCGCCGCGCCGACGATCCCTTTAGCAAGGTCCGCGTTTATGATTCCCGCAGTTATTATGGGCATGGCATCGCCGCCCATCTGGTCGGTTATCTGGGCAGGGTGCCGGCCGATCAATTAGAAAGTTGGGAGGCTCAAGGGTATTCCAGCAACGACTTGGTGGGCAGAGCCGGCATCGAAATGAGTTATGAAAAGATCTTGGGGGGGGAGCCACAGCGCTTCCTGCGCATTGTGGAAAGCGGCGGCACGGTCATCCGCGAGTTGGGTGGCGCGGTGGGTGCCCCGCCCCGTTCGGTCACTTTGACCATCGATCGCGATCTACAGGAGATCACCGCCCAAGCGATGGCTGACGCCGTCAATTACGCCCTGCCCAATTGGGGCGGAATCACGGCTGGTGGCGCTATCGTCGCCTTGGAGGTGGATAGCGGGCGGCTGTTGGCATTGGCGAGTTACCCCAGTTTTGATCCCCATATTTTCAATCCGCAGACGGAATATCAGGTGGCGGAATTGATCGCGCGGCTGAATGCGGATATTCGCAATCCCTTCAGCAACAAAGCCACCGCCGAGCAATATACGCCGGGCTCAGTTTACAAAATCGTGACGGCATTGGCCGCCGCTGCCGAAAATATCTGGCAAGCCGACGAGATCTTTGAATGCGGCTATATCTGGCGGGGCGAAGCATATGGCGATTCTGAGCCCTTCCGTTCCGATTGGCGCTTGTTGGACGATCGCGAGCCGACGGGACCCGTGACCATGTCAGAAGCGCTGGCCGCCTCTTGCAATCCCTTCTTTTACCAAATGGGCGCCGAGCTCTATGCTAGAGAGCCGCTGCTGCAAGTGCGTTATGCCGAGCTGCTGGGCTTGGGCAAGGCGACCGGCTTGCGCGGCTTGGGCATCGAAGCGAGCGGGGATGTGGCGCCCCCGGGGGAACCCGCCGCCGCCATCAACAACGCCATCGGCCAAGGCGATGTCAACGTGACCGCCCTGCAAATGGCGCAGGTGACCGCCTTGATCGCCAATGGCGGCACGCTCTATCAACCCTTTGTCGTCAGCCATATCGGCACAGAAGGCGAGCCGGGCTATCAGCTGGAAAATGCGCCCAGCGTCTTGGCGGAGCTGGAGCTGGAGGCTGATGCCCTGGCGACGGTGCGCGAAGGGATGTGCAAGGTCACTACTGTTGAGGACCTGGGCACAGCCGAATTTGTCTTCGCTAGCGCCGAATATAGCCTCTGTGGCAAGACCGGCACCGCCGAGACCCTGGGCAACCCCCACGCCTGGTTCGTCGCTTATTGGCCCCCCCAGCAGCCCCAGATCGCCTTTGCCGGCGTCATGGCACATTCCCGCGAAGGCTCGGAAGTGGTGGCGCCGATGATCCGCCGCATCCTCGATGACTACCTGGGCTATAGTCGCGCGCCTTACCCCGAATGGTGGCAAGACCCATACATCCCCGTCAAAACGCAGCAACAGGCGCTGGCGGAATATTTTGCCGAAGACGACAGCTAGCTGCAACGTCCGGGATAACTGCGATTGGGCGTCCAGGCGGGCAGCAAATAATTGACCCGATCCGGCGCCGGTAACAAGAGATAGACCTGCACATATTCCAGCCAATCCCGCTCATAATCTTCATCGCTATAACCGAGATCGATCCAATAGGGTGAGCTGCGGTAGCCGGCGGTATCCGCCATTAAGCCAGTCCCGTAACCCGGCACATAGACCTCGGTGCCATAAGCGATGATTTTGGGGTCGCCCGCTACAATACCTTTGCGCAGGGTTTCGCCGGTTGCGGTCAAGGTATTGCCGCCATTGGAAGTGGGGTTGTAACTGGTTGCCAACATGCAGAGGGCGCGCCAATAACTTTGAGGACCGGTCGGCGTTTGCACCGTCCGCGGCAGGATCTTGGTGCCATAGGCGATGATCTGGTTTTGCGGCGCTTCCCGCTCGACCGTCTCGCTGGGGGCGCGGCTGACTTCGATGCCGTTTTCATAGCGCACCAGGCTGCGGATTTCTCGTGTGCCATCCTTGCCCGGCTGGATCACTTGACGTTGATCGAGCTCCAACTGCGGGTCGGCTTGATAAAGTGTTTCATGGGCGATGGTCTCGCTTTGGGTCAGGATTTCTTCGGTGACCCGCAGGATTTCGATGGTCATGCCCGCTTTGATGGGGCTATTTTCCGGCGGGCGGACAAAATCCAAGCCGAAGAGCGGCGCATTCAACTCGACCAGCGCCTCCGCCACGGTTTGGGACTTGCTGCGCGCCTCGATCAGCACGCCATCCACCAGCAGCTCGATGGGAATCGCGCGCTTGATGCTGATCGTGAGATCGTCCGCGATGGCGCTATCCAAAGCTGGCTGCACTTGGTCGCTGAAATAAAGAGTAATACCAGCCTCAAAGAGCGCCTCGCCGACCGTCTCGGCAGTGGTCTCGATAGTGGCTGGCGCGCCATCATCGATGATGGTCAGCTGGGCGCTGCGGCGGATTTCGATCTGGGCGGCGGGGACGGTCCAAGCGGGTAAAGCCTCATAATACGCCAGCGCACCATTGACCCAGATTTTATCGGCGTTGCTGACGGGGATGCCGGCGCTGCGCAAGATCTCCAACGGATTCTCTAAGCGGGTGCTGAAATGATGCTGCTCGCCATCGGCTAGTATGGTCACTTCGCGATTCGGCTGGATGCGAATGACCAGGCCGTCCTCGAGTTGGGCGGATGCCGGGGGCGAGATGGCGTCCTTGGGCGGCGCTTCGATGCCTTGCCGCTGCAGCAAATCGGCGACCGTGCCGGGGGAGCTTCGCACGGTCCAGACTTGGCTGCCCTGCTGGATTTGGACTTGCAGGGCGGCGCTCGCCACAGAACTAGCGGAAAGCGCGCGCCAGAACAACGCCAGCGTCAACAGCAGGGAACAAGAAGTCACGATGATGATGGACAGCAAGAGCCAGCGCCCACCTCGCTGCCAGCGGTTTCTTCGCCGGCGGGGGCTAGTCGCTTGGCTATCCTGTTCCTGCGCGGGTGAGCTTGTCTGCATGCAGCCGAATTTCCCTTGGTAGCGCGAGCCTATCTTATAAGTTTCGATATCTCGCTGTGATTATAGCCGATTCAATCATAATTCAAGCCTTGACAACTGGCTCCGAGCTGATAATAATGAGACTTAGTCTCAATAAGAATGGAGGAAACTAATGCAATTGCGGTGGAAAGCTATGTCCGTTTTTCTCATTGTGCTGGGGATATTGTTGCCCAGTATCGGTTCGGTCGCGCAGGAGGATGAGCTCAAAGTGGTAGCAACACACAGCATCTTGGCTGATGTCGCGGCTAATATCGCGGGCGACCAGCTTGAAATAGGGACGCTGATACCAGCCGGCAGCGATGTCCACAGGTATAGTCCCAGTGCGCGCGATTTGGCTGCGCTGGCGGATGCCGATTTGGTCTTGGTGAATGGCGCCGGTTTCGAAGAAGGCTTGCTGGCAGAGATCGAAAATGCCGCCGAGTCGGTGCAAATCGTGGAGGCATCGGCTTGTATCGAGATCATTCCCATTAGCGGGGACGCTCACGATGACGATCACGCCGATGAACATGATGACGAGCACGCCGACGAGGACGATGACCATGCCGATGAAAACGATGGCCATGTCGATGAAGACGATGACCATGCCGATGAGGACGATGATCATGCTGACGATGACGATGACCATGCTGACGATGACCATGCTGACGATGGCGATGAGCATGCCGATGAGCACGATGACGAACATGCCGATGAGCACGATGACGAACATGCCGATGAGCACGATGATGACGAGCATATGGACAAAGTCCAGCACCATTGTGATGAGCACGCGGCTGAAATCGCCCAGCTGGCTGGCGAAGGGGAAGAAGAGCACCATGGCGAGATTTTGGGACGGCTGCAAGATATTGAATGCGGCGGGCATGCCCATGGAGAAGGCGCTCACGAAGAAGGTGGCTGTGACCCACATGTCTGGTGGAACCCGGAAAATGTCATGTACTGGTCGCTGTTGATTCGTGATAGCTTGTCGGCGTTGGATCCATCGCATGCCGAGGTTTATGCCACCAATGCTTCGGCATATATTGAGCAGCTGCTGGCGCTGCAAGCCGATGTCAGCTCCATCTTGGAAGATTTGCCGGCGGAACAGCGCATCCTGGTCACCAGCCATGATTCGCTGGGTTACTTGGCTGCGGCTTATGATTTTCAAGTGGTTGCCACGGTCATCCCCGGCGGCTCCACCACGGTGGAACCCAGCGCCCGCGATATCGCGGCTTTGACCGACCTGATCAACGAAGTCGGTGTGCCAGCCATCTTTGGCGAGACCGTCGTCAACGAGACCGTCATTCAGGCGCTCGCGGATGAGACTGGCGCGGCGCTGGTCACCCTGTATACTGATACGCTCAGTAGCGCTGGACCCGCGAATACCTATCTGGATTACCTGCGCTACAATATGCACAGCATCGTGAACGCGCTGATGGGTGCGGATTAAAGGGAAAGGAAGCCGGGCAGTGGCTCCAGCCAGCCAGCATCGCAACAAGCGCCACCAGGTCGATTACACGCAACCGGCGCTATTGGTGGAGGACCTGGCCACTGGTTATCCCGGCAAGCGCCAGGTCTTGACCGGCATCGACCTCTGCGTTGATGCCGGCGAGCGCGTGGTCTTGCTGGGACCCAACGGCGCCGGTAAAAGCACATTTTTCAAGGCGATTATTGGCTTGTTGCCCTTCGCCAATGGGCATATCTCCATCCACGGCTTGGATTGCCACAGCAGCCATAGTTATGTCGGCTATGTGCCACAGCAGAGCGAGGTGGATTGGTCTTTCCCGGTCTCCGTTTTTGATGTGGTGATGATGGGGCGTAGCCGGCATATCGGCTGGTTTCGCCTGCCGAGCAAAAACGATCGCGCCATCGTCCACGATTTATTGTCGCATTTGAGCCTGGCGGAATTGGCTGGGCGGCAGATCAGCGAACTCAGCGGTGGGCAGCGGCGGCGGGTTTTCATCGCCCGTGCCCTGGCGCAGGAAACGCCAGTGCTGCTGATGGATGAACCCTTCAGCGGCGTCGACCAGCAATCCGAGCAGGAGATTATCGAGGCGCTGGATCTGCTGACGCGGGAGGGCATCACCATCCTGCTGGCGACCCACCACTTGGAAAAAGCCGCCCTGCATTTCGACAAAGCCCTGCTGTTGAATGGGGGTTTGCTGGCATATGGTCCGCCGGCCGAGGTACTGACGCCAACCAGCCTGCGGGAAGCCTTCGGTGGGTCGCTACCGATCTTGCCGGCTTGAGGTTGAAGCAGGGAGAAGTGAATGAGATTGGGCTTTAGATGGATTTGAGCGCATTTTTGGCGGAGCCACTGAGTTACGCCTTCATCCAGCGGGGCATGCTGGCGCTAATTTTGGTCGGCTGCCTCAACGCGGTGGTAGGTTGCTTTGTTGTGGTCCGCGGGATGGCATTTTTGGGGGATGCCCTGCCGCATGCCATCCTGCCCGGTATCGCCTTGTCTTATACTGCCAGCGGTGGCGCCATGCATAGCAATCTCTTCGTCGGGGGTTTGGGCGCCGGTGTGCTATCGGCAGTGGTGATCGCCTGGCTGACGCGCAACAACGCCCTGAAAGAAGATAGCGCCATCGCCATCGTCTTCGTGACCATGTTCGCGCTCGGCATCGCCATCGTCAGCACCCAATCGAATTACGCGGTCGACCTGATGCATATCCTCTTCGGCAGCATCAACGGCATCAGCCGGGATGATCTGGTCACGATGGCGGGTTTGACGGCGGTGGTGCTGCTGCTGATCCTGCTGTTTTACAAGGAGTTTCTGATCGTCAGCTTTGACCTGAGCCTGGCGCATAGTCTCAAGCTGCCGGTGCAGGGCTTGAATATATTGCTGCTAGTTTTGATGGCGGTTGCCATTGTGGCCAGCTTGCAAGGGGTGGGCATTGCGCTGATGCTGGCTTTGTTGGTGACGCCGGCGGCGACTGCGCGGCTGCTGGTCAAGCGCTTGCATCACATGATTCTGATCGCCAGCCTGCTCGGCATCGCCAGCGGCATCGTCGGCTTCTACGCTTCTTATTATCTGGATGTCCCCTCGGGCGCTTGCATCGTCTTGACCTTGAGCGCGCTCTTTGGCTCGGTCTTCTTGCTGCGCTCGGCTTGGGAATGGCTGTCAGAACGGCTTTGAGCGGGCGAGCTCAATCTCCCTCATGCCAGCGTTCCATGCGTTCGAGCAGCGCTTTCATCCAATCGATCGCCCAGCTTTGGTCGGACCGTTCCATGCGCCCGAATTGCCGCTTGGTCACATGGCGGTCGAAGCGTTCCAGCGCGCCCGGGATGGTGGAAGCATCTTCGTCGTCGCGCCTCGAATCCGTGACGTCCGTAACTCTTCGCGGGTGCAGCCACTTGCGCAGCTCGAACTCGGTAACATCACGATCATCGGCTTCGGTCCACTGCTGCTGGGTCAACCGCAGCAAGGCGCGAAACTGCCGAATGCGCGAAGAATCCTCGAAGCCACACGCAGCACAAAGCTGCTCCGACTTGCCATAAGGAATGCGCCATTTGCCGGCATCGGCCACTTGAGCGTAAAACTCCTGCTCATGATCGAACATTTCGATTGGCGAAAAATTGTCCCAGCCGTGCATGTCCATCAGCAATAGCGCAATCTGGCGGGCGCGGCCAATCGCATTCAAGCTATCGCGGGCTGTATTCTCGCTGGCTTGGCGCCAAAGATTGAGCTCCGACACGCGCCGAGCGGGTATCGCCGCATAACTATCGCCCTCCAAATAGGCATTCAAGAGATGATAAGCCGCCCAGCGCCGTTCGCCCGTTTCGATGATATAACTATCGCGGGAACCGGCCACCGTGATCGGATTGGTCAAGCCATCTTGGCGGATACTGGCAGCCAAATCAGCTAGCCGCAACAAGGGAATTTCGGCCGGGCTGGCTTTGAAGCCGATCTCGCTGTTTTCGGCGCGCAATTCGATTTCGCCTTTGATCAACGCGGACAGCGGGAAAGCCCGCCCGGTCTGTCGGCGGACATCAGCCAGCCAAGCTTCGATCTGTCGCATCAGCGGACCGCCGCGATATTTCGATGGCACCACCCGCCGCGGTTGCATCGGGTTGGGCTTGATCTTGAAGATGTCGATCGGTTTGGCGCGGATGATCGGCTTGGTCTGGATATCCAGCAAGCCCCCGCCCATATCGTGACCGAAGCCTTCGCTGGCGGCGGTCCCCACATCAAACAGTTTCTCATCGATTTTGACACCGCGTTTGCGCGCCGCGCTAGACATGATTTGCCACCCTTTCTTCAATACATTCTACGATGCGCCAGGTAATTTCGGCGATTGACGAATTTGGATGATAGGCAAAAATGCTGGCGGCATCGCTCTGCGACAATTCCCCCCAGAGGATCGTCAAGGGAATCGGCTCGGTGATCACCTGGTGAAATGGCTTGCTCAACAGCTTCAAGTTCTCATTGTGCAAGCCGGTATTGCGGCGGAACATGTTGGGGATCAAGCCGACCATCGAGATCTCGCGCAAGCCCATCGAACGCCGCTGATGGCTGAAGCGTTGCAAGTTTTGCAAAGTCTGTTTGATGCCATCAAAGCTCAATGCCTCCAGCTGGGTCGGGATGATGATGTGGTCGCTGGCCAAGTAGAGCATGGCGTGCAGAGCCGAACGGGTCGGCGCCGTATCGATGAAGACATAATCAAAAGTATCTTCGACTTCTTCCAGCTTATTAAACAGGGCGAAAGAATCGGTCGTATTGCCCACGATGCCAGCGGTTTCGGGATTGCCCGGCACCAGATAGAGACCGCCATCGTCTTGACGATCGGGGAATTGGTAGAGCGCGGGGTCAATCAAGCAAAGGCAATGATTCCAGGAGCCGCCATCTTCCTCTTCCCGCACCAGCAGATTGTAGAAGCCGGGGCGTTTACGCTGTTTCAGCGCCACCGTCAGATGCGCCTGCGGATCGGCATCGATCATCAGCACCTTATTGCCCAAGATAGCCAAACCCGCGCCCAGCTGCGCCGACAAGGTGGTTTTGCCCACGCCGCCTTTCTCGTTGTAGATCATCACCGTTCGCATGATGCGCCGCCTATGCCTAATCGTCTTCTTGCCCAACTATTCATTTCACTAACCACACTTATTTTTGATTGTCCGCCGAAACTGCGCCACTACAAATCGCGGCGGATCGGGTACAATGGTTTTCACTCGCATCTATTAGGAATACTATACAAGGAAACCATCATGCGCTACGAAATGGAAATTGTAATAAATTTGCCCCGCGACCGCGTCATCGAATTATTCGACAGTTTCGAGAATCTCAAAAAATGGCAGGAGGGCTTGGTCAGCTACGAGCACCTGAGCGGTGAGAGTGGCAAGCCCGGCGCCAAAACCCGCCTGGTCTATGACATGGGCAGGCGGCGGATGGAAATGATCGAAACCATCCTGACGCGGGATCTGCCCGATGAATTCTCCGGCACTTACGATGCGCCCGGCGTGCATAATATTGTGCGCAACTATTTTCATGATCAAGGCGATACCACCCGTTGGGTACTTGATAGCGATTTCCAGTTCCGTGGCTACATGCGCATTATGTCCATCTTCATGCCCAACAGTATGTTCCGCAACCAGACACGCAAAAGCATGGAATCCTTCAAAAACTTCGCCGAAAGCGCCTGATTCAGCGCCGTTCCAGCAATTGCCGGGTCATGCCGGCGTGGCCCAGATGCTCGCCGGTATGATCCAAAGCGCGCAATAACGCGAAGCCACGGCTGCAGCTGATCTGCCGATCGGGAAACGTGAGAGAGACTTCCTCGCCCAGCCGCTCGATCGACTGTCCTTTGAATGCGATCTTGTAGAAAGCGATATTGGCGGCGAAGCGGGCTTGCAATTCTTCCAGTTGATAACCAGCCGCGCGGAACTCCGCCGGGCGATCGCGCTCTGGCACATCATCGATGCCGATGCCAATCCAAAAGCGTTCCGCCGCCGTGACATGCACCGCCAGGACACAGAGAGAATTCATCTCCGCTCCCGGTGACCAATCCAATTCTTCTACGCTCAGCCCTTCGAGATGCTGGAAATACTCAGCGTGCAGCATTTCCAGGCGTTTGAGCAGATCCGCGAATATCGCTTCCATCGATGGTTCTCCTTCGTCGCCGCGCCAAAGCGTTACGGCAGTCACATATTGCTCACTGAATCCGCAACATCACCCTGGAGCTGCTCGCCCATAACTCTTCCAAGGCATAATAATTGCGCTTGTCGGGCGAGAAGAAGTGCAGCACCACATCGCCATAATCCATCACGATCCAGCCGCTTTGCGGGCTGCCTTCATTGCTGAAGGGCAACTGCTGATACTTCTCTTTCACCTCCAGCCGCACCGCCTCGTACAAGGCGCGCAGGTGCCGCTCGTTATCTCCGCTGCAGAGGACGAAAAAATCGGCGATGACATTGTCGGGTCGCAGGTCAAGCAAGAGGATATCTTCCGCCTTGCGATCCTCGACAATGTCCACAATCTGACGTGCCAGCTCTAAAGAGTGCAAATACAGTATCTCCATAGCTATGTCTCCAGCTCTGTACTTTCATTCTAACACAGCTTGGTCACTGCCGATACTGGAATTTGGCAAGACCCCCAACTGCTTGATAACAGCGACCAGCAAAAACGATATAATTGCCGAGACTAGCTTGTCCGCAGAACTCCCGCCAAGCTTGGTCAACACAAGAGAAGGGATAGCCCCATGTTAATCAGCCGTTTTCCGCCAAGCGCGATTATACTACTGCTCCTGCTCAGCTCACCATTTTTACCAACAGCCGCCCAAGAAAGAGGCGCCGCTGGTTTGGGCGATACGCTCTACCCCCAGCTCGGCAACGGCGGCTACGATGTGCAGCATTATCATATCGACCTGCGATTCGATCCCGAAGAGGGACTGATCAACGCCATCACCCACATCGATGCCATCGCAGCACAGGATCTCAGCAGCTTCAATCTCGACTTCTACGGACTTGAAGTCAGCAGCGTGAAAGTCAATGACCAGGTCGCTCATTTCGAGCGGGAGGCCAGTGAGCTGATGATCAGCACCGATGACCCTCTGTTAGCGGGCGAGGCATTCAGCGTCTCGGTCGATTATGCCGGCATCCCCGCAGCCATTGACGACCCCGCCGTGTCCTTCATCGAGCTCGGCTGGCAAGAATGGTCCCCCGGTTATGTCGCGGCGCTCAGCCAACCCTCGGGCGCCATGAACTGGTTTCCCAGCAATAATCACCCCCTGGACAAAGCCACCTACAGCCTGCACCTCACCGTGCCAAAGCCACTCACCGCCGTCGCCAACGGCAAGCTCATCAATGTCATCGAACTTGATGACAACGCGCGCAGCTTCGTTTGGGAGATGGACGACCCGATGGCCAGTTACCTCAGCTTGGTGGCGATTGGCGACTTTGTCGAAATCCGCGATGATAGCGGCACTGTGCCTATCCGCAATTATTTCCCGACTGATATGGATCCAGACCTGCGCGCCAATTACGACAGCACAGAGCAGATGCTGCCCTGGCTGGAGGAGCTGCTGGGACCTTATCCCTTCGCCGAATACGGCATCGTGGTCTTGCCGGGTTTTCCCGCCTTTTTGGAAACGCAATCCCTCTCCACCTTCGCGGCTAGCAGAGTTGACGATTTTGTCATCATGCACGAGCTGGTACATCAATGGTATGGCAACAGCGTCACCCTGGCCGACTGGCAGGATATCTGGCTGCACGAAGGTTTCGCCACCTATTTCGGGGCGCTCTGGCTGGAAGAGACCGAGGGGGATGCCGACTTTGATTTTGTGGCATCGCTTTGGCTGGGAGACGACATCGACAACCTGACCTACGATATTTTCATGTCGGGGCTCTACGACATTGCCCAATCTCTGCCGCTGTCCTCGCCGGCGACCGTCCCAATAGAGGGGTTGTTTGGAACTACGGTTTATATCCGCGGCGCCTTGGTTCTACACGCCCTGCGAGAGACCATTGGTGATGACATTTTCTTCCAGCTCCTGCGCCAATTCTATCAAGACAACAAGTATGACCTGATGAGGACTGCCGATTTCATTGCCCTGGCAGAAGCGCTCAGCCAACGCGATTTAACGCAATTCTTCGCCGACTGGCTTTATGACGATACCCTGCCCGCCATCCCCTGATACGCCAGATCACCTGATTGATTGAAGGGAATCGTCATGCTGCAACATCCGCTGCTGGAGAACGTGATCGCCTGGGCGCAGGCGGAAGAACCCATCCGCGCCCTGGTGGTTACTGGTTCGCTGGCTCGCGCCGATGGATCGGCCGACCAATACTCCGATCTCGATGCCCAAATCATCACCGACGATATCACGCGCTACACCGGCGATGACAGTTGGCTCGATACCCTGGGCGAAGTCTGGATTCGCTTCCCACTCTATCAAGATGTTCCTTACCGGCTGGTCTGGTTCGCTGATGGTATCAAGGTCGACTTTCAATTCATCACTATCGACAGCATCCGCACCATCATCAAAAGCGCCACCCTATCCGAGGAATACCAACGCGGTTACCAGGTGCTGTTGGACAAAGACGGTCTCTATCGCCAATTACCGCCCTCGCCGCGCCGCTTCCCGCCAGCCAAGCCGCCCAGCCCGGAAGCGCTGCATGCCGCCATCAACGAATTCTGGTTCGAAGCCATCCACGTGGCGCAATTCATCCGCCGCCGCCAATTCTGGGTGGTGAAATTCCGCGATTGGACGATGAAGAGCAATCTGCTGCAACTGCTGGAATGGCATGCCCGCGTCATTCACCAAGCCCCCAACACCTGGCTACTGGGCAAACACATCGATCGCTGGACCGACGAACAAAGTTACGCCGCCATCAAAAAGATCTGGGCACCCTGGGACGGGGCTGAACTGTGGGATAGCCTGCTGCTGCAATTGGCGCTCTTCCGCCGCCTGTCGCGAGAGTTGAGCAACGCGCTGGGATACCCTTACGCCGAAGAAACCTATCAAGAGATCGAAGCCTATATCCAGCGCCTGCGGCAGGAAGATAGTGGGGCGGGCGCTAGAGGGTGATCTCTCCCCCCGGTTCCAGCACCAGCGGCTGGGCAACCGTCTCCTTCTCGACCCGCGCTGCCCAAGCTTGGGGATCCTGCTCAATCGGCGGGAAGGTATTGTAGTGCATGGGGGAAACCTGCTTGGGGCGCAAGTATTGGATCGACTTGATGGAATCATCAATGCCCATGGTGAAGCAATCGCCAATCGGCAAGAGCGCCAAATCCAAGCCCTCATCGCCAATCAGCTGCATATCGCTGAACAGGCAGGTATCGCCGGCATGATAGATGGTCGCGCCGCCGCCCCGAATGACGAAGCCATTGGGTTGCCCGCCATAGGTGCCATCAGGGAAAGAAGAACTGTGGAAAGCGATGGTCCACTTGGCGCTCATCCACTCGTTGCGGAAGGTCCCGCCGGGGTTGCCCTGATAGACATTCTGCACGCCGTGCGTCGTATACCAATCGCCCATTTCAAAATTGCAGACCACCAGCGCGCCGGTGCGCTTGGCGATCTCGACCGAATCCCCCACATGATCGGCATGGGCATGCGTCAGCAAAATGACTTCGGGATTCAGTTCTTTCGCCGTCATCGTGGTCACCGGGTTGCCGCTGACGAAAGGGTCAATCAACAGGCTGTGACCGTCAATATCCAAAGCATAAGCCGAATGCCCTATCCATCTAATCCTCACCGCCATAACGCTCTCCTCGCCTATTCATCCCGGTCAACCTGTTTAGAGTGTAACACTGTCTCAAGTGGATTGCGACAACCATGCCCGCTCGTTGCACGGAAAAAAAAGATATCTCATGAATTATATTTTTTTCTTTTAGTAGTAATAGTAGTAGAGTCTGTGCAAACTGTGCAAAAAAATAGCCGCTCAAAAGGGCTTTTGGATATATATCCCAAAAACCGCGACTTTTCCCATATTTTATCCCAAATTTATTCGCGCTTTTTGGGATATTTGGGATAAGCGTTTTCGACAGAACGCGGTTCAAAACTGGCTGCTTTATGCACAGTTTCGACAAGAGCGTCCCAAATTTTGAACAATTACGAATAATATCAGGAGCAATTCGGCGATTTCCGCCGCTCGTAGCGCCATTGTCGATAGTTTTCGACAGCTTTAGACACCCCCTGTAGAAAGTTTTGAACAGGCAATTGACGCAAAAAAGTCAGCCTTGTTTGAGCCTGCAATATCATGGCACTATGATTCTTCCGAGCAAATGGATTGGAGACAAAAGACGCTATGTCGAACGTGAACCGGGGCGGCCTGCCCTATTTCTTGGTCGTATTTCTCTTGTTGGTGGCGCTGGCTGGTGGCGCCGCGGCTGGCATTCTGGGTTACATCTGGGTCACTGGTGGTTCGGGCGAAGCCAGTTTGTCGGCTGAAGATGCCCTGGCCACGATGGAAGCGCAAGATGATGCCATGGCGGAAGCGGTCAGTACCGCCATCGTCGAGGTGGCCAACACCGTCATCGCTGATGCCGTCGCCCTGGCGGTGGCGGAGGCCGTTGATAATAGTGTGAGCGCTGTCATGGAAGCCCAGGCTGAAGCGAGCGAGCCTCTGCCTTTCAGCATCGTCGCCGGCGAGAGCAGTGCCAACTTCACGCTGGAGGAAGATCTGCGTGGCGTCCGCACCACGGTCATCGGCACCACCGGCGAGGTGGCTGGCAACATCACCGTCGATCTGGCGAATCCCAGCGCTTCTTCTATCGGCACCATCTTGATCAATGCCCGCACCCTGCAAACGGGTGAAGGCATGCGCGATCGAGCGCTCCGTAGCCGCATCCTCTTCTCGGCACAAGACGAATACGAGTTCATCGTTTTTGAACCGGGCGCCCTGAGCAACTTCTCGGCTGATTCGGTAGCAGTGGGCGAGACGCTGACCTTCGATGTCAGTGGCGATCTGACAGTAGTAGATACGACGCGGACGGTCACTTTCGCCGTCGAAGTCACGCTCGATAGCGAGACGCAAATCAGCGGCAGCGCGACTGTCAACCTGCTCTATGCCGATTTTGGCTTGACCATCCCCGATGTGCCATCGGTTGCCAACGTGACCGATGATGTCGATCTCAGCTTGCAATTTGTGGCGCGGGCGAGCCAATAGCGCATCTCACGTTTGACCACAGCATCATTTCAGCATGGGGGCGGCTTAAAGGGTCGCCCTCAATCTTTATATTGGGCTCGTATTGGCTCGCCTAGAATGCAATACTCCACCATAATCCAGCTAAACCAGACGGAAAATTAGACATGCCAAGAGCCCTTTACCTCAGCGAACCAACGGTGGTGAATTCGCTGCGATCTCCTAATTCGGACGGAGGCTATATCAGGGTCGCTACTGGCAACCGCAACAAATTGGAAGAATTCCGCCGCCTGTTGCCGGGCTACAAAATCATCGGCGAAAAGCTCGATATCGAAGAAATCCAAAGCCTCGACCCCTACAAAGTCGTCAGCCACAAAGCCATCGAAGCCTACAAAGCCAATAATTACAATCCTATCCTGGTTGAAGAAACATCGCTGGCTTGCCGCGGCTTAAATGGGCGACCCGGCACCTATATCAAGGATTTCTGCGAAGATATCGAAATGCGGCGTATGATCGCCGAAAACTGGCTGTGTGGGCGGGATCGCGCAGCGCTGGCGAAAGTGCTGATCGCCGTCTTTGATGGCAACGAGGTACATATCCGCGAGGGCAATACCGCCGGCACCATCGCCGAAACCTTGCGCGGCAGCGATGGCTTCGGTTGGGACGACATCTTCATACCAGCGGGGCAAGACCAAACCTTTGCCGAGATGGGCGCGGCGGAGAAAGACCAGCATTCGATGCGGCGCAAAGCCTTGCTTGATTTGCGCAATAACCCCATCGCCCTGGGGCATCCCATCTACATGATCCCCGAACCCTATCAGCAAGAGCTGAAACGCATCAATTGGGAAGCCTTGAATGGCGACAAGCGCGCCCTGGCTTTTGCCTTCGCCCTGGAAGCTTTGGAAGAGGGCAACCCGCCCAATCGCGAGTTCAAGGCGGAGCATTATCAACCGATTGAATCCCAAGAAAATGATTATTACATACGCTATTTGCCCAAAGCGAGCTCTTGTAGCATTGGTTTGCTCCTCACAGATGTCGATCGCAGCCACTTGCATATGAACAAGAATGGCAGCCCGGTCATCTGGCAATTTGGTCCTGAACGGCGCACGCTCTGCCTGGCGCAACGAGCCGACTTCTTCCGCAGCAACCAGAACGAGCGCCTGCTCTCCACGCTCGATGCCCTGGGGAAAGAGGGCGCCATCCCGCCGCGCAGCAACAAACGGTCAACCACGGTGGAAACGGTGCTGGGCTTAAACGATAATTTCTATGCCACCAGCACCTATTCCTGGAAAGACCTAGGCTATCGCAAGATCTCGTCGGCACAGCCGGTCTCGCGCACGCAAAATGCCGAATACGGTTTGTTCAACCGCGTGGGCAAATATCCCCGCAGCATCTTCGGTTTTGGCTCCATGCCCGCCATCTCCGGTTGGCGCGATGTGCTGGTGACCGCCGCCATCGGGCATCATCCGATATTCACCCATCGCAATGGCATCTTCGCCGGTTATGTCGACCGGCAAGCGAACTTGATCGCCGCGGCGAAAGCGCAGCTCAAGCGCCTATTGCCGGACGAAGTCGATTATCAACGCGCTGCCCGCAATATTGGCGCCGCCATCGGTTGCAGCAATGTGGAAAACGAGCTGGCGGATGCGCGCTCTCTCTATGAACAGGCTGGTGTACGCCTCTTCCGTATATACACCATCAATTCCGACCCGCGCGTGATTGAGGTGGCGGCCGCGATGCGTGCTGAATTTGGCGATGAGATCGAGCTCTTTGTCGGGCAAATCAGCGACAAGAAACAATGCCTGCGGCTGATCCAGGATGATGTGCGCGTCGATGGCTTGTTCTTTGGGCATGGCGGTGGGCGGCAATGCACCTCGGCGGTCAACGGCATGGCGGTCAGCACCTTGGAAGAGTTCTACAACATCGCCACCGACCCGCGTTTTAATCAAGTGACGCTGGCGGCCGAAGGCGGGATTGGCAGCGCGATGGGGCATTTGCTGCTGCTGGGCGTCGATCTGATCTCTTTTAATCAGCAGTTGGCGCGTTGCGTCATCGAGCAGGGCGATATCTATTTCGAGCACAAATCGGGCAAGGTCTGCATGCCTTATCATGGCAGTGCCTCCGCGCCGACCATGATCATCGAAAGCGCTAACTCGGAGCTGGCCAGCAAGCGCCTGCGCCCTGGTGGCAGAACGCGCAATGTCGAAGGCAAATCCGGCTACCGCTTCTTCGAGGAAAAAGCCAATTCGATGGTCTTTTATATCAATACCTTCAAACACTATGCGGCGCGGGCGCTGGCTGATGTCGGCGTCAGCGATATGGCGGAATTGCGGACCTTCCTGCAGGACAACAATCAAGAACTGATCCGCGTCGTCAGCTCGCAAGCCAGCGCGGTCGGGCAAGCCTATCGCAACAAGATGTGATTGGGCGCGGCGTTTGCCCAGCAAGTTGTGAAAACCCGCCGCATCAGACACAATCCCCCTTATATCGATATCAGGGAGCAACAGGAATATGACAGCATCTACGGCAAAGCGCCCCAATGTCATTGTCTTTTTCACCGATCAGCAGCGCTGGGACAGTGCCGGCCTTCATGGCAACCCGCTGGACCTGACCCCCAACTTCGACCGCCTGGCGCGAGCTGGCACTGATGTACATTATTCCATCACCTGCCAGCCAGTCTGTGGTCCAGCCCGCTCTTGCTTGCAGACCGGCTTGTACGCCACCGAAACCGGTTGCCATCGCAACGGCATCGCCCTGCCGCCGGAGAGCAAAACGCTGGCGCATTATTTCGGGGAAGCCGGCTACGATACCGCCTACATCGGCAAGTGGCATCTGGCCGATCAAGGCGAGGGACCGGTCCCGCCCGGACAGCGCGGCGGCTATGACTATTGGCTGGCGTCCAATACTCTGGAATTCACCTCGGATGCTTATGACACCGTCATGTACGACAACGACCAGCAGCCAGTGAAATTGCCCGGCTATCGCGTCGATGCTCAAACCGATGCCGCCATTCGTTATATCAATAACCACCAGGAGGCGCCTTTCTTCCTCTTTCTGTCTTATCTTGAGCCGCATCATCAGAACCATCGCGATGATTATCCAGCGCCGCCGGGTTACGCCCAACGTTATCGCGGGGCTTGGACACCGCCGGATCTGGCGGCTTTGGGCGGCTCGAGCCAGCAGCAGCTGGCTGGTTACTGGGGCATGATCAAACGGCTGGACGAAGCCCTGGGGCGCTTGCTGGATGCGCTCATCAGCCTCGATCTGCTGGAAAATAGCATCATCCTCTTCACCTCCGATCATGGCTGCCACTTCAAAACTCGCAATGACGAATACAAACGCTCCTGCCACGATGCCTCGGTGCGCGTGCCTACCATGTTCTATGGCGGACCTTTCACGGGTGGCGGGCGCCTCTCGCAAATGGTCAGCCTAATCGACTTGCCGCCGAGCTTGCTGGCTGCCGCCGATATCGACCCGCCAGCGCAGATGCAAGGGCGTTCTATCCTGCCCCTGCTCAAAGGCGAGGACAGCGATTGGCAGGGCGAGGCATTCATCCAGATCAGCGAGTCACAAGTAGGGCGCGCCATCCGCTCCAGGCGCTGGAAATATGCCGTGACCGCGCCGGGCAAAAGTGGCTGGGATGACCCCGCCAGCGATCACTATATCGAATCCGAACTCTATGACCTGTTGGCGGATCCGGAAGAGCTGCATAACCGCGCCGGTTGCCCATCGCACCGCGGAGTCAGCGAGGTGCTGCGTTCCCGCCTCATCCGCCGCTTGATCGAAGCCGGCGAAGACGAGCCAATCATCGAGCCAGCACCCGCCCGCCAATGTAATGGGCAGCTGCAAGTCAGCATCGAAGAAGGCTGGCAATAGCGAGCGCCACCACCATCCCAGCCACGCCATTTCGTCAGCAAAACGTTAGATTGACCCGCCCCAAGCCGTGTATAATAACAGCAGCTACCGGTATTAGCTGAGCTAATAACATGAAAACACTCCCTATCCTGCTGCTCTGCTTTCTCTGCAGCGCCATCGCCAGCGCCCAGGCGACCGAAAGCGGCGGCAACCTGCCCCCCGCCTACCAGATGAACTCGCTGGGCGGGGAATACCAAGGTTGGAACAATTGCGGTCCCGCCACCCTCACCAACGCTCTGGTGTATTTCGGTTACCAAGACGACCAGCATCGCGCGGCCGACTGGCTGAAGCCCGATTACGAAGACAAAAACGTCAGCCCCTGGCAAATGGCGGAATTCGTCAATACTCAAGTGCCGGAGATACCCGTCTACGCCATGGTGCGCGCGGGCGGCAGTCGCCAGCTACTGCAAACGCTGATGGTCAATGGCTTCCCGGTGGTGATCGAAAAAGGCTACGAGCCATCGGGTTATGATTGGATGGGGCATTATCTGCTCTTGAGCGGCTATGACGATGCCCTGGCGGAATTCAACACCATGGACAGCTTCAAAGGTCCCAACACCCGCTATAGCTACGAAGATATCGAGCATTATTGGCAGCATTTCAATTACACCTTTATTGTCCTCTACACCTCCGAGCGCGAAGCTGAGTTGCTGGCGCTGCTGGATGCTGATGCCGATGAATGGCAGAACACCATCAATGCGCTGGAGCTGGCGCGGGCGGAGGCGGTCGCCGACCAGGAAGATGCCCACGCCTGGTTCAATATGGGCAGCAATTTTGTCAACCTGGGCATGTACGAAGCGGCGGCTCAAGCTTATGACCGGGCGATCTCATTGGGCTTGCCCTGGCGCATGTTCTGGTATCAGTTCGGCATCTTCGATGCTTATTATCATACCGAGCGCTATGATGACATGATCCGCATCGCGCGGCAAAACCAAAACGATGGCGGCGGTCAATATGTGGAAGAGACCTGGTATTACCTGGGCTTGGCACGGGAAGGGCGGGGCGAAACCGACAAGGCATTGCAAAATTACAAGTCCGCGCTCAACTTCAATCCCAATTTCAGCCCGGCGCGGGAGGCCAAAGACCGCCTGGCAGGGACCGATGCTTAGTCAGTCACGGGTTGGCTGGCTGTCGCAAGCTGTGAGACTGAATCACGCAGGTACTTGCCGGCGACGATCTGGCTGGCATAGGCGAGCAAGACCAATTGCAGCATGACGACCAGGTAAAATGCCCGCACCCCTTGGGTCACCCGCCAGAAATGAAGGACCGCTTCATGCAAGTAGGGTCCAAAATGGGAGACGATGAAGATAAGCGAAACCGTCAGCATGGCGAAGCGATAGAAGGTCGGGCGGTGAATCTGGCGGAAGCAGATGGCCGTGACCAGCGCCATGGCAAGACCCGAAATGATGCTGATGCAAACTGTGTCAAAGGCGATGATTTCCGCCTCATAAAGCAACAGGGCCAAAATAGACTCAGGAATGCTCGATGTTATCGCCCGAAAACCCACCGTATGATGGAGCAAATAACCCAGGATGTTCACCGCGATGCAGTAGAAGACCATGCGTCCAAGCATTTTCAACAACGGGATCGTTCGCCACATGCTCTCTTACCTTCCTGCTACCTTCATTTGAGTATATCTCAGCACCCGGCGATTAAGCAAATGCGGGTCCCAGATAAGCTTCGTTGACCGCGAACAACTCATCGACCATCGACTGGATCTCCCGCAGCGAGCAGACCGCGGCCGAAAGCGGCGAATAAGCCACTGCCTGGTAAATCAAATGCTGATCCCCAGTTAAGATGCCTTCCACCGCCATCTCTTCGATCTGGGCATAGAGATTGGTCAAGGGCGCGACCGATTGCGGCAAGGCGCCCACCGCCACCGCCTCCAAGCCAGCGCGCGATGCCCACACCGGCACCTCGACACAGGCATTCTGCGGCAGATTATCGACCAAATTCTGGTTTGGCACATTGCCATTGAACTTGAAGGGCTCGCCCCCTTCCATCGCGTTGATGATGTAAGCGGCGTATTCGTGACCGCGCTCGAGCTCGATCTGCTCCTGGGCGAACCAGGCGTGAATATCATCGCGCCAATCGTGTTCGCGCCGGCGATATTCTTGCAAGATATAAGCGTGATGCCCGGGGTTCCAGTTGGTGCCGTGGGTGGCGTATTTTTCGATCAGATCCGGACGTTTGCGGAACCACCAATTGTACTCGGAATTATGCCCGCTCGATTCCGTCACATAATAATCCAGCGCCAGGTACATCTCATTGCGCACCTGTTCGGCATTATAGATGTCACAATTTTCTGTGATTGCCCTGTGGATCAAGGGGTAGGCATCTTCGCCCCGCCAGCGGTAGTCGATGAACCAGGCGGTGTGGTTGATACCGGCGCAGGTATAGTTAATCTCGTCATAGGGTGCGCCAATCCAACTTGCCAGCATCTTGGAGGTGCCTTGCACGCTATGGCACAAGCCCGTCACCAGGATATCGGTCTCGATATCGATGGCGCGGCAGAGCATCGCCATGGGGTTGGTATAATTCAACATCAGCGCTTGGGGGCAATGGACTTCCATATCCCGCGCGATCTCAACCATGACCGGGATGGTGCGCAGCGAGCGGAAAATACCGGAGACACCGCGCGTATCTCCCACATTCATATCGACGCCATATTTCATCGGGATCTCAATATCATGCCGCCAGACATCAGTCGCGCCGACCAGGATGGTCACCACTACATAATCGGCGTCCTTGAGCGCTGTGGCGCGGTCCATGGTGGCGCTGACAGTGGCGGGGTAGCCCCCCGCTTCGACGATGCGAGTGACGGCGCGCTGGGCAAAGTCGAGCCGCTCGGCATCGATATCCATCAGCGCGATTTCCGCCCCTTCCAACAAGGGAAAGGTCAAAATGTCTTTGACCAGCTTGCGCGTGAAGCCGAAGCTGCCGGCACCGATAAAAGTGATCTTGGGCATGGTCTCTTCTCCCAAAAAGAGGTCAGGTGGATTTCAAGAGGATTGTACCTGTTTGGGCGGCGATTAAAAAGCCACCCCCTCTAAATCTCCCCCAACAAGTCAGGGGAGACTTGGGTCGCTTGTGTTGAGCTTGGCAGTATGCCGATGCGAGACAAAACTCCCAAATCCTCACAGAAACTCCCCTTCCCTGATGCGTCGGGGAAGGCGCTGGGGGATGGGGTTAGAAAAAAAGCCACCCCCACGATTGCAACCCCCGATAACTCAGGGGAGATTGGCGTCACGTGTGTTGGACTCGCTGATACAGCCGACCCACGAAATTTTCAAATCCGCAAGCAGCCTCTCCTGATCTTGCACAGGAACATATTTTGCCCCGCTGCTTTGCCTACTCAATCAAGCTCTCCAAGCGATCGACCAGACCCTCCAGCACCTTGAAGGTCTCCTCCACCGCTTGCGGCGTTGACATATCCACCCCCGCCATTTTCAGCGCGGGGATGGCATAATCGCTGCTGCCCGCCCGCAGGAAAGCCAGGTAGCGTTCAACCGCGCCCGCATCATCCCCCGCCAGGATCCCGTTTGCCAACGCATGCGCCGCCGAAATGCCAGTGGCGTATTGGAAAGTGTAGTAGGCTTCGTAGAGATGCCCGAATTGCGCCCAGGTGATGCCGGTGCGGCGGGGATCATCAGTCATCGTCTCGCCGTAGCCTTCGGCATAGAAGCCAGACATGATCTGGTTGAGCAGCTCCGGCGTCAGCGGCTCGTCATTCTCCATGCGCGTATGCACCTCGAGCTCGAAGCGCGCCAATGTCGGCATGATGAAAAAGTAGCGGTGGATGTTGTCCATCGCCTCTTGAATCAGCGCCAGTTGGAAACCCCGCCCATTGTCCCGCGCGAACAAATGCGCCCGCACCATCGCCTGGTTGAAGTTGGAAGCCACCTCGGCGGCGAACATGGAATAATGGCTGTAGACGAAAGGCTGATGCGCCCGGGTGTAATAGCTGTGCATGGAATGCCCCAGCTCATGCGCCAGCGTGCTCATCGAGCTCAGATTGCCATCGAAGCTCATCATGATGAACGGGTGGCTGTCATAAGTGCCGTAGGAAAATGCCCCCTCGGATTTGCCTTCGTTGATGGCGTAATCTACCCAGCGCTCTTGCAAACAGCCCCGCCGCATCGTCCGCACATACTCCTCGCCCAGCGGCGCCATGCCCTCAGCGATCATCTCCACCGCCTCGGGGAAGGACAGCATCGGATCATCAGCGGTCAGCGGCGCCCAGATATCGTAAGGGTGTATCGTCTCGTAACCCAGAGCCCGCCGCCGCACCTCCCAATAGCGATGCCAGGTGGGGATCTGTTTTTTGTAGGTATCGATCAAGTTGTGAAAGACCTCGACCGGGATATTGTTGGGCGACAATTTTGCTTGCAAGACGCTGTCATACCCCCGCAAGCGCGCTTGTACCACATTGCTCTTGACCGCTGCCAGATAAGCGGTGGCGAAGGTATTGTTGAATTTCAGATAGCTATCGGCATAATTGTTCCAGGCGCTCTTGCGCGCTTCGCGGTCGTTATCTGCCAGCAGCTTGTCGCGCGTGCTCTGCACCAAGGCTTGCGGCTCGCCGGCGCTGTCACAAGCTGGGCTGAAGCTCAAATCCATGTCGTTGAGGGCGCTGCGGATACTCTCGATGCGGTTTAGCGGATCCGCCAATAAACCCAGCACCGTCTCGACCTCGGCCGAAAGCACATGCTGCTTGGTGCGCAAGAGGTCATCTATATGGTGCTGATACAGTTGCAGCGCCTCCTCTTGCAGCCATTCCCGCAAGCGCGCTTGTTCCAGCTGCAGCAACTCCGGCTGCGCGAAAGCGATGCTCGACATGAATTGCCCGGCCAGCCCCTGCGCCTGCCCGACCATGCCCTTGATCGCTTCATTGTTGCCATCGCAAGCCTGCCACATGACCGGGTACATATAGAGCTTCCAAACCCGCCGGGCGACCGTGGCTTGAAAGGTGAACCACTGCACCAGCCGTTGCGGGCTTTGTGATAGCGTGCCTTGATATTGCCCGATCTCGCCGATGGACTCGACTGTGCTGCTATACTCCTCGCGCCAGGCGGCAAAAGAGGGGAAGACACTTTCATGATTCCAGGTGGATTCGGTTGGCACATCCGCGCGCGCTGGTACTGAAGACGGTGATGACATGGCTAGCAGTCCTTTTGTTCACTGATTGGCTAATGCTTAAGTGGGGAGATTGTACAAGCGCCTAAAGTAATTGAATAGCCACCAGCAGCTGTGGCGGCTCTCTCTACTTCAAATACCCGCGATACAAAATGAGCTGTCTTATTTCACCCGCCACTCAAAAGGCATGATGCACTGGGCGCGGCTGCTCAAAGACTCGATGCCATCCGCCACATATTTCACTGTCGCCGCGGGGTTCTGTTCCGCCATTTGGACGCCGATCGGTTTGCCTTTTTGGCGGATCAACTGGTAGGGCGTTGTCGGCGGCAACTTCGCCAATTCGCGCGCTTTGTCGATGGCGCTATGCAGATTGCCCAGCTCGTCCACCAGCCCATGCCGCAAAGCTTGTTCCCCGGTCCAAACTCGCCCACCGCCGATGGCATCGATCTGCTCGGTCGTCTGCTCCCGGCTATCCGCCACCCGGTTTAGGAATTGGGCGTAGATATGCTCGATGCTGCCACGCATCAATTGGCGCTGTTCCTCGCTGAACGGCGCCTCCCCCGCGACCAGATCGGCATTATCCCCGCGCAAGTAAGAAAATGCGTTGAAGCGCAATTTCTTTAACATATCGCTGTTGACCAGCTTGCCCATCACCACGCCGATGGAACCGGTGATGGTGCTGGACTGCGCCACGATCCAATGCGCCGGCGTTGCGATATAGTAACCGCCCGAGGCCGCCACCCCGCCCATATAGACCACCAAGGGGCGCGCCTTGCCAAATTCCGCCAAAGCCGATGCCATCGATTCGGAGGCGCTGGCAGAGCCGCCGCCGCTGTCGATATAGAGTACCAAAGCGCCACAAGCCGGATCCTGCAGCAGGTTGCGCACCTGTTGATTGAGGGTGATATCGCCCAGGCGCTCGCCACCCACAAAGGGCAGCGGAATTGGCGTATCGCCCGGCGGGTTGGCGCTTTCGCCATCCACAATCATCCCGCCGGCATAAATCACCGCCACATATTTTTGGCTGAAATCCCGCTCCAGCAAATAGACCTGCCCATCCGCTTCTTCCCACAGGCTGACCTTGGGAATGCCCAGATATTCGGGCAGTTTCTCTTCGTTCATAATCCCGTCAACATAGCCCCGGTCCAAGGCAGCATCGCCCAAGTGCAAACCGACATCGATCATCTGCTTGACCTCGCTCGGCTTCAGCTTGCGGGTGGCGGCGATGCCATCAATGATCAGCTCGAAGAGGGAATCGAGCAGCCAATTGGTCTGTTCCTTGCCTTCGGGCGACGGCTCGGTCCGGGTCAAACGGTCGGCGGCGCCTTTGTAAGGCGAGATCGCCACCGCGTCAAATTGCAAACCCACGGCGCTCATGCCTTCTTTCAAGAAGACCTGCTGGCTGAAAAGACCGGTGGTCTCCAACATGCCGCCCGGCGCCAGCAGGATTTCGTCACAAGCGCTGGCGACATAATAATCCAAAGTGCGATAGCCCGGCGCATAACTCAATACTCGCTTGCCCTGCTCCCGCAGCCGCAGGATGGCATCGCGCATGGTCTGCAAATCGGCGCTGCTGGCGGATAGCCCGCGAAAATACAGGATCAAGCCCAGCGGACGCGGGTCTTCGCCGATGCGCTCCAGCGCTTCCACAAACTCCAGCAAACTCATCGGCGCCGCACCCAGCACCTGCCGCTGGACGAAGTTGCGCTCTTTAGGCACCGGCACAAAAGATGAGGGCACCTTGATCATCACATAATCGATCGCTTTGACGCGCCCGCGCTGCATATTGAGCAGGTTGACGCTCAGCTGTTGTATCATCCTCATGGTCTTCGACATCAATCATCTCCTTCGCCAAGTAACCGCGCCTGCCTATCTTTGAGCGCCGGAACTTTTCTCCGCAAACTGGCGAAACTATGATATGCTACTGGCACAGGGAACGCAAGGCGACGCAGAAAATGATCGTTCAAAAGCAACTGCATAATGTCGATAGCCTCTGGGAGCTGGTCACCGAGCCCGCCAACCAAGCAAAACGCTATTATCTCATCGATGGGGAGCTTCACGAGATGCCAAGACCGGGCGGTGTACACGGACAGCTAACGGCATTATTGACCTTTTTTCTCCAAAACTTTGTTCTCAAGCATAGGCTAGGCATCGTCACTGTCGAGACCGGTTATCATCCGCCGGACACCCGCCTGACCCTGCTCGCCCCCGATGTCGCTTTTTTGAGTGAAGCAAAAGCGCCCGTCCCGTTTCCAGACAAATTTGTTCCCACCATGCCCGACCTGGCGGTGGAGATCGCCTCGCCGTCCAACACGCTGCCAGAAATCCGCCGCAAAGCCGCGGTCTATTTGGAGCATGGCGCTCGCTTGGTTTGGATCCTGCTGCCCGCCCAAAAAGGCGTCGAGGTCTGCCGCCTGGTTGAAGAATCCCGCCTGGAGATCGAATTCGTCCCGCAGACTGGCAAGCTCTCCGGCGAAGAGTTGCTGCCTGGCTTTGAGCTGGAACTCAGCAGCCTCTTCCCCCTCAGCGAGCTCAGCTAGTGAGCCGACAGATTTATTAATAGGCTAACGATACAGGGAACGCAAGGCGACGCAGAAAATGATCGTTCAAAAGCAACTGCATAATGTCGACAGCCTCTGGGAGCTGGTCACCGAGCCTGCCAACCAGGCAAAACGCTATTATCTCATCGATGGGGAGCTTCACGAGATGTCACCTGCGAGCAGACTGCACGGGCGGCTGGCTATCAAGATTGGCAGCTTGCTCTTACGCTTCGTCGAGCAACAAGGCTTGGGCGAGGTGAACACGGAAGTGGGCTATCATCCGCCGGAGAACCGCCACACCCTGCTCACGCCCGATGTCGCTTTTGTGAGCCAAGCCCGCTTGAACCAGCAACCGCAGGATAAATTCATCGCCCTAATGCCCGACCTGGCGGTGGAGATCGCCTCGCCGTCCAACACGCTGCCAGAAATCCGCCGCAAAGCCGCGGTCTATTTGGAGCATGGCGCTCGCCTGGTTTGGATTGTATTGCCCGCCCAAAAAGGCGTCGAGGTCTGCCGCCTGGTTGAAGAATCCCGCCTGGAGATCGAATTCGTCCCGCAGACTGGCAAGCTCTCCGGCGAAGAGTTGCTGCCCGGTTTCGAGCTGGAACTCGGCAGCCTGTTTCCCCTCAGCGAGTCCAACTAAACCGAAACGATTCAAATCCGCTCGCCCAGCCGTTGAATATGCTCGATCGTCCGCGCGATTCCCTCTTCCAGCGGCGTCTCATAAACTGTGTCGAAACTGGCTCGCAGGGCGCTGTCATCGAAGCCGGCCGGAAAGGGCAGGGGATTGTCCGTCACCTCAATTTCGGGAGACCGCAACAGCCCTTTGGCGATCTCCACAAAGTGCGCCACGCTGGTTACTGCCCCGCCCATGTTAAAGCAATAGGCACCGTCCAGTGGCTGCTCCGCCGCCAGGATGAATTGCCGCGCCACATCCGGCGCAAAATGGAATTGCATCTGCCCGCTGAAGCCGATGTTATAAGGCTGCCCCTTGCTCCCCGCCACCAGGGCATGGGTCGGTTCGCTGGTCATGCCTTGATCGCGCCCAACGCCATAGACCGTATAGGGGCGTAGGCAAGCGCTGGAAATACCATAATCGTCATAATAGACCCGCGCTGTCTTCTCGTTGCAGACTTTATAAACGCCGTAGAGCGTGCGTGGATTCTGGGGCGCATCGTTGGCGATCAAGCCGGGCGGGAAATCCCCCGGCGGTCCATAAACGCCGATCGACGAGGCATAAGCGATATGCCCTATGCCCTGCTCCCGCGCCGCTTCAAAAACATTGACCGTGCCCGTCACATTGACCTGCGCCCCCAGGACCGGGTTGTCTCGGCACATCGGCACCTGCAAAGCCGCCAGGTGGATGACATGGCTGATCTGGTGCTGGCGGAAAACCGCCTTGACTGCGGCACTATCGCGCAGGTCGCCCTGCACAAATGTGATCGCCGCTTGCTCCTCCGCGCTCATCAACCAATCGATACGATGCCGATCGGCACTTTGGTCGAAGTTGACAGCGCGCTTGCCCGCCCGCTCCAAATAATAGAGCGCCCAGGCGCCAATACAGCCCATGCCTCCAGTGACTAGATAAGTATCCGTCATGGTTATGCCTCGACCATCCGATTGACCAACTTGCCCAAGCCTTCCACCTCGACGATGTATTCATCCCCCGGCTGCAGCCACACTTTGGGATCCATGCCCAGGATGACCCCCTCCGGCGTGCCAGTGCTGATGATATCGCCCGGCTGGAGCGTCATGATCTGGCTGGCATAGGCGATCACTTCCGCCACCGTGAAGATCATATCGGCGGTGTTGCTATCCTGCCGCAATTCTCCATTCAGCCAACCCTTGATCGAAAGATTCTGTGGATCGGGGACTTCATCCGCCGTGACCACATAAGGACCCAGCGGCAAGAATTTATCGATGGTCTTGCCCAAGAGCCATTGCCCGCTGCGCATCTGCAAATCGCGCTCGCTCAGGTCATTCATGTTGCAATACCCGAAGACATAGTCCAGCGCATCCTCAACCGAGACATTGCGCGCCGTCGCCCCCATGACCACGCCCAATTCCGATTCGTAATCGACGGTCTTCCAATCGGCTTGCAAGGGGATATCTTCATTCGGAGCGGCGATGCTATTGTTGAACTTGCTGAAGAGCACGGGATACGCCGGTTCCGCCATGCCAGATTCGGCGGCATGCTTGCGATAATTCAAGCCCACGCAGAGTATCTTGCCCGGATTAGGCACCGCCGGTCCATATGTCAGCTCAGCTTCATTGAGGGTCAGCGCCGGATCATCGGCAGCCGCCGCCACGACGGCAGCTAGCGCCGGTAAAGCTGCCAAGCCCCCCGCATATAGCTCATCAGGGCTGGCCGGGCAGGACAGGTCTGTCGCTGCCACAGCCGCCGCCAGATCCAAAATACCTTGCTCAGTTTTGATGCCCAGCTTGATACCAGCCTCAGTTTGATAGGTTGTAAGAATCATGTTCGCCCTTCTTCATTTTTTGATCGGTCAGTCGCTTAGTCTAACGTCTACCGCGCCACAAATGTAGGGGCATGCCTGTGACAGCAAGCGCTTATTCCATTTCCAGCGCCGCTTCGGCTTCCAGGCGCTCCATCTCCTCATCATGCCAGCTCTTGCGCTCTTCGTCGAACTTCATCACGCGGAAATACTCGGCATAATCCACGCCCACCATTTTGCCGCCATCGCGATTGCCCTGCATGATCCATTTCCGGGCGCCATTCTCAAACTCTTCGCCGGCGCCAATCTGCGAGACATGCGCGCCCAAAGCCGCCAGCTTCAGCTCGATGGTGCTGCTGATGTCCTGGTAGTGCGTGGCTTGCTGCGTCAAGCAGAGATAGAGCTCACCAATCTTGTGCGGCTCATAACCCTCCGCCAGCAATTCGGGGAAGATCGGCCGCGTCTCGGCACTGGGAAAGACGGCGTAGACCGTGGCTTCACCAGCGGCGCGATGGTCGGGATGGTTGATATACTGGCTGCGCACGAAGAAGGTGGTCGGGTCTTGGCAGACGACGCGATATGGCTTGGTCTGGCGGATGATGCGCGTCAAATCCCGCCGCAAGTCCAGCGATGCTTGCAGGCAGCCATCGGGATACCCGAGGAAGCGCACATCGCTAACGCCCAGCCGCGCCGCCGCTTCCAGTTGCTCCGCCCGCCGCGTTGCAACGATTTGCTCCCGACTTAAGCCGGGCTCATTGCTGCCGGAACCGCCATCTGTGATGATGACATAAGTCACCGTCGCCCCTTCGTCGCGGATCCAGCGCGCGACGCTACCCGCCACGCCAAATTCGATATCGTCATGATGCGCCGCCGTCACCATGATATGATAAGGCTCATCCCGCCGCGGGACCGCCTCTAGCTTGTCATACTCTATCGCCATCGTTTTTCCTAACCTGTCGCCGCTATCAAAATATCATACCCTATGACGCGCTCGCCGCGCAGAGGTCTTACCTGCGAAAATCGTCTGGCGCGCCAGCCAGAAAATGCCACAGTTGAGCCGATCTGTCTATTCTAGTTCTCGCGCCATTCTGCTAAAGTCATGGGATATTTGCTGGGATTCATAGCGAAAATGCGCCGCTTCGACAGGGCAAGTCGCCCGATCCCTGCCAATAGATTTATTCTTACTGAAGCAGTTTCTGCTAAAGGCATGCCTTATGCCGCGTCATCGACGGCTTTTGTGGTCGGTCTGCTTTGGCCACCTCACCAACGATATCTTCGCTTCCATGGCGCCGGTGCTGCTGACATTTTTGGCGGCTGGCATCATGCCCATGAGCAATATTCAAATCGGCTTGGTGGTCAGCCTGTCGCAACTGCTGGGCGCGTTGACGCAGCCTTTTTTCGGCATCCGCGCGGATCGTAGCGGCGGACGCTGGCTCGGCTCGCTCGGCTTGGCATACCATGTCGGCTTGTTCACGCTGGCGGTGGCGCTGGCCGCGATCACCCGTCAATACTGGATCATGTTCTTCCCCATGGTGCTGGCGCCCATTGGCAGCGGCGCTTTGCATCCAGTGGGCGCGTTGCATGCCGCCGAAGTCCAACCCCAACGCTCCGCCTTTAATATGGCGCTCTTCTTCTTGATGGGGCAGATGGGGCTCGCGCTAGGACCCGCCATCGCCGGCATCCTGCTGGAGCTCGCCAACCCGGATCTGCTAGGCGCTATGGGCGAGTTGGCGGGCGCGCCACATTTCGGTCTCCAAGGCAATGTCACGCCGATCATCGCGCTCTCGCTGATCTCGCTGCCCGCCATTTTCCTGATGCTGAGCAATATCCCCAGGCATCATCAACATCATGCCGAACAAGATAAACGCAAAAGCGAAGGCAGAGAAGAGAAGAAGCAAGTTTTCCCCCTGCTGGCTTTCTTCATCCTGGGCTTGATCGTGCTGCTGCGTGGCTTGGGGCAACAGGGCTCGGTGGCTTTTGTGCCAGTGCTCTTTGAACAGAAGGGCTGGGACCCGGCCGCTTATGGCACCATCACCAGCTCGTACTGGATCGCCTCCGCATTTTCCGGCTTGCTCTTTGGACGCCTGGCAGATCGCTTCGATCGCCGCAAAGTGATGATGTTGAGCATGCTCTGTTCTGCGCCGGCTTTCTTCCTGCTGCCCGCATATGAAGGCGCTTTCGCCTTCATCCTGGCGATCGCGGCGGGGGGCCTCTCCGGCGGCGCCCACAGCCTGATCGTCGTGATGGCGCAGGATCTAATCCCGCTGCGCAAAGGCTTCGCTTCCGGCGCCATTCTGGGTTTCATCTTCGGCACCGGCGCGATCGGCTCGCTAGCCATCGGCGCTATTTCGGATCAAGTCGGCTTGGGCTTAACCTTTCAAATCGTGGCGCTTATGATTGCGGTAGCTGGCTTGCTCAGCCTGCTGCTGCCGCGCCAGGCGAAACCATAATGTCACCGCTTAGATAGAATATGGTCTCCGGCACGCTATGCCCAAACTGCTCTATATTAGCTTGATGCGCTTGCCGACGGAAAAGGCGCATGGCTTGCAAATCATGCAGAATTGCGAGGCATTTGCCGCCGCCGGTTACGATGTTACTTTGTGGGTGGCGCGCCGTTGGAATACACGGGCGATGCGTCAAGTGCCCGATGCCTATGCCTATGCCTACTATGGCGTCCAAGCCAATTTCAGCATCCGCCGCATCCCCTGTATCGATATCTTCCCGCTCTTCCCGCCCGATGGCTTTGGCGCGCGGCTGGCGCATTATCTGCTGCTGCTCTCTTATGCCATCGTCAGCGGCTTGCTGCTGCTCTTCACCCGCGCCGATATCTATTACAGCCGCGAGGAGCTGATGCTGGCGCTGCTGTTGCGGCTGAAAGCGGAGCGCTCCCTCGCCTACGAAGCCCATCTTTTCGCCAGCTCCCGCCATGGCGCGGCGCTGCAACGGGGGGTGGCTTCCCGCGTTGGTAGCCTCATCGCCATCACCAGCCGCCTGCGCCAAGATTTGATCCAGCAAAACAATGCCGACCCCGCCCGAACCATCACCGCGCACGATGGCATCCGCCGCGCCCGCTTCGCCGGAGCGCCAGATCAAGCGAGCGCCCGCCGCCAAATCGGCTGGGAGCAAGATGCCTTCATCATCGGTTATGTCGGCCGCCTGCATACCATCGGCTTGGACAAAGGCGTCGGCACCCTGGTCGAAGCCTTGGCGATGCTGGGAGATGTTCGCCTGGCGCTGGTTGGTGGTCCTGATGAGATGGCGGCAACCTTGAAGCGACAATGGCTGAAACGGGGTTTGCCAGCGTCCCATTTTCTCTACGTCGGTCATGTCCCTCCGGCGGAGGTACCGCTTTATATCAGCGCCTTTGATGTCTGCGCCATGCCGCTCCCGCGAACATCCCATTTCGCTCACTACGCATCCCCGCTCAAGCTCTTCGAATACATGGCGCTGAGTCGCCCCATCATCGCTTCCGATTTGCCGGCTTGGTCCGATGTGGTTAGCGATGGCGAGACGGCGCTGCTCTTACCGCCCGCTGATACCGCCGCCTGGGCAGATGCCATCGAGCGCCTGCGGGGAGATCCCGCGCTGCGCCAGCAACTTGGCAACCGCGCCCACCAGCGCGTCATGGCGCACTATACCTGGGAAGCCCGCGCTCAAAAAATCCTGACGCATATCCAATCGGCTTGAAGCGCGCTATCGCAGGCCCGCGCCTTTTCACGGCGGAGCTATCATTTTCGCTGTTTTCCTCTTCACAAAGTGTCGATAGAATAGCGCGGTTTGCATCGAACGGGAGCGGAAAGGCGAAAAGCAAAAATGCGACTGGGCATCATCGGCTTGCCAAATAGCGGCAAGACCACCATCTTCAACGCTTTAACCGGCGGCGACTACCAAACCAGCGCGGCATCCAAGGGGCAATTCGAGATTAACACAGCCACCTTGCGCGTGCCCGATGAGCGCATCGACCACCTCAGCGCGATCTACCAGCCGCGCAAAACCACCTATACCAATATCACCTATGTCGATATCGGTGGTTTAGACCAGGGCATCGGCGAAGGTGCGCTGGCCGGGCAATTTCGCAACGAGCTGGCGCAAGTCGATGGTTTCCTGCATGTGCTGCGCCACTTCGATGACGAGCGCGTCCCACATCCCTATCAGCAGATCGACCCCGCGCGCGACCTGGAGATCATCGATAGCGAGTTCCTGCTGTTGGATCTGCTCGCGGTCGAAATGCGCCTGCAACGCATCGAGAACGAACTGCGCGTCAAAGGCAAAAAAGCCGACCAGAGCCTGCTGGACGAAAAGCCACTTTTCGAGAAGCTCAAGACCCAGCTGGAAGCGGAACAACCCCTGCGCAGCCTGGCGCTTAGCCGGGCTGAAGATAAGCGCATACGCGGCTTCGGCTTCCTCACGCGCAAGCCGGTGCTGGTCCTGCTGAATCTGGGCGACCAAGCGATCAACCCCAAGACGCTGATTCAGCTAAACTATCCCAAGGCGGCGCTGGCTGGCATCCAAGGCGCCTTGGAAGCGGAGATCGCCCAATTGGATGCCGATGACGCCGCGCTCTTCATGCGGGAATACGGCATCAGCGAACTCTCGCGTTTCAAAGTAATTCGCCTGTCATACGAATTGCTGGGCATCCATTCCTTCTTCACCGTCGGGCAGGACGAGGTGCGCGCCTGGAGCTTCCCCGCGGGCGCAACCGCCCCGCAAGCCGCGGGCTTCATCCATAGCGACCTGGAGAAAGGCTTCATCCGCGCCGAGGTCTTCCGCTATGACGATATGGCAGAGCTAGGCAGCGAGATCGCCATCAAGGGCGCCGGCCGGCAACGGCTGGAAGGCAAAGAATACACCGTGCTGGATGGCGATATTCTCAATATCCGGCATAGTTCCTGAAAGCGGCTGTTCGACGAATAGGGGGCGCTGGCTAAAGGCGCTTCTCCAATTGCTTCAAAGTCGCTTCCGCCGTGAAGCGATCGACATCCGCCATTTTCATCAGCCGCCTCACTGCCTCGTCGTGGCGCTGGGCGAGCACCAACTGGCGCAATTCCGCATCATCCACTGCCGCCCCCGCCAGCAGTTTTCGCCCTTTGCGCTGCTCCTCTACTTGCATGAACTGATAGACGCCCAAGGCAAATAGCGCCCCCATCAGCAGCAGGTTAAAAGCGATGAACAAGATGAACAAGAACATGCTCAAAATCGCTCTCCATGCACGGTCTCGCTGCCAACAGCTGCTAAGCTAGCGAAGCTGACGTTCCAGCTGCTTTTCGATACTGTCAGCCAAGCTCAGCCAATAATCCGTATCGAGCAGGGCGATCTCTTCATCGGTCCAAAAGGCGTAGGCGATCTCCTGCGCTCTGGCAGTGGACGGCTCTCCACGCACAATCGCCCAAGCTTCCATGCGGCGTCCATAATACTGCTCGACCAATTCCGCCATGATGGCGTTGACAATCGCGCTGACCAGATAACCGATGCGCGGCGGCAGCGGTCCCTGCTGCATGGCATGCGCCAAGTCCGATAGCGCCTTGAGATAATTTGCCGCGCCGGGCAGCTCGAAATCTCGCAACGCTTCTGGTGGTAAGCGCGTTGGCGCCGTGCCAGTATTCACGATCTGCATCAGAATCTGCCGCGCGAATTTGGCATCGGGATAATAATGCTCGAAGGTCGGCAAGAAGCCCTGCGCCGGTTCAATCGCCACCGCCAGCGCCAGATAAAATTCCATATCCAGCAACAAGCTCTTGAGCAAGAATTGACACTGCTCTGGATCCCGCGCTTCGGCGGCTTGTCGTAGTTGTTCGATTCTTCGCTCAGCGTCCATTGCTTTATCCGCTCCCCTCCATCATTCTAACATGAATAAAAGTGGGGATGCTGGTATAATCAAGGCGCTGGCAGCCAATAAGCGAAGGAAAAGATCATGGCGATAGCAAGCCCCGATATTCAAACAGCTAAGGTGGCGGAATACCTCGGCGATGAAGCCGACTACCTGTTGAACCATATTTCCCGCACCATCCCGAAAGAGACACTGGCGCTGCCAGGACCCGATTTCACCGAGCGCGTCTGGCTGGATAGCGACCGCAACCTCCAAGTGCTCCGCAGTTTGCAGCAAATCTACGACGGGGGGCGCCTGGCTGGCACCGGTTATGTCTCGATTCTGCCGGTCGATCAAGGCATTGAGCATTCGGCCGGCGCTTCCTTCGCGCCTAACCCCGCTTACTTCGACCCCGCCAAAATTATCGAATTGGCGCTGGAGGGCGGCTGCAATGCGGTGGCATCAACCTTCGGCGTGCTAGGCATGACCGCCCGTCGCTATGCCCATCGCATCCCCTACATCGTCAAGTTCAACCACAACGAATTGGTCACCTTCCCTAACTCGCACCAGCAAATCATGTTCGGCACCATCAAGCAGGCTTGGGATCTAGGCGCGGTCGCTGTTGGGGCTACCGTCTATTTCGGCTCGGAAGATTCCAATCGCCAAATGATCGAAGTGGCGGAAGCCTTCGCCTATGCCCATGAACTCGGTATGGCGACCATCCTCTGGTGTTATATGCGCAATTCTGCCTTCACCGTCAACGGCGTCAACCACGAAAGCAGCGCCGACCTCACCGGGCAAGCCAATCATCTGGGCGTGACCCTCGGCGCCGATATCGTCAAGCAGAAGCTGCCCACGCAAAACGGCGGCTACCAAGCGCTCAATAGCGGCGATTCTTCTTATGGCAAGCTCGATGGGCGCATCTACAGCCAGCTCAGCAGCGACCATCCCATCGATCTGACCCGCTACCAAGTCGCCAACGGCTATATGGGCAAGGTCGGCTTGATTAGTTCCGGCGGGGCTAGCGGCGCCAATGATTTCGCCGAAGCGGTCAAAACCGCCGTCATCAACAAACGCGCCGGCGGCATGGGCTTGATCAGCGGGCGCAAAGCTTTCCAGCGCCCCATGGCGGAGGGCGTTCGCCTCTTGCATGCCATCCAGGATGTCTACCTCAACGAGGATGTCACCATCGCCTAGTCAGAGCGCTGTCTACCCTCAGCCACGGGAGTCCCTCCCCAAACTCATTGGAGAGGGGAGGCTGCTGGCGGATATGGGGGGTTTTGCGGCGCGTCGGCATATAGCCAAGCTCAATAAGAAAAAGTCTCCCTCATGCAATTTTGAGGAAGTGACATGTTTACAATGTGTGAAATGAACTTGAGCAATAATAAGTGATGTAAAGATTCATCGGTAATACTTCTAATCAAGAGATAAAAGATGGAAAAGTGAGATAAATAATATTAAGATATATTCTTTATAAATAAAAGAGTTGACCAATCATTCACTCAGTTAAAATGTTCGACAAGCACTCAATCTGGCATTGGCGTAGCTAGAGTCTGGTCCGTGGCTGCCAACAGATTGCAGGTTTGGGAGTTTTTATGGCTCGCCCAGGTCACCCAAGCCCAGTCACAGCGAAAAAAGTCTCCCCCATGCAATGGAGGAGACTTACAGAGGCTAAAATTTATCGAGCAGCTCTACCCACAATCCCCATGCGGCGTCACAAACGCGGCGCTTATCCAACCAGTCGCGCCATGATAATCCACCTCGAACCAACCGGCCGTCCGCGACAGCGCGGTCAGGGTCACATCATAGGGTATGCCACCCATCACTTCGCCACCAGGTCCATCGCGGAAGTTGAGCATATAGTTCGTCGTCACCATGCAATTCGACAAACTCCACGCCGGTCCATTCAATGTCGTCGCCCCCTCCGGTGGAGCGCCCGGGTGCAAGACTATTGAGCCAGGTCCATCGATGAAGGTGCAAGTTTTGCCCTCGATGACATAGAGCGGCAAGTTGCTGACACTCCGTGGCGCAGTCGCCGCATTGAGGAAGCTGAAACTGCTGCCACTCGCCAAGAAGCAGACCCGCGTGCCAGCGCCCAGATAACTCCAGACATCGACCGCATCGACGATACCGCGATCGATCACCGACTGGATACCAACTCCCTCGGCGTCAATGCGCTGACATTGGGTTGTCCCACTCAGATCCGTCACATCAATATCCGGCAAGAGTGCCAGACAGGTAGGCACCCGCGGCTTCGGCACATAGACTCCACCTTCCCCAGGCTCCGCTGCCCTTTCATAAGCGCCAATGTCACAGGCTCGTCCAGCAGGACGCGAGACGCCGCGCTGATCTTCCGGGAGGCAGTGGGCACTGCTGGCGGCGTCAATGGCGGGGCTGCCTGCTAGTAGCGGATAATAAGCGGGGCTGCCAGTCAGACTGCCCAACAGGGGATCGGCGCTCAGCGCCCCAGCGCCCCAGCGCCGCAATTGCCGGGATCTTTAATCAGGTTGCCGACATTAGTGCCCAATGTGCCATGACAATCGTTATTACTATAGTTTGCTTGGGTGATGTTGTATGATTGGGCGCCGATGTTTGTTTCGATGCTGTTGTTTGCTAGGATGCTGTTGCGTATAGATGCGTTGGAGCTGGCTCCCTCTAAGTAAATACCACCACCAGAGTTAGACGCCTTATTATCGTAGAGAGTCACGTGAGTGAGTGTAAGCTCACCTGCTGTAGCGATCCCGCCACCATTAGTACCGGCGGTATTACCGGCAATGGTACTATTGGTGACAGTGAATTCAGCTCCGGGCGCGACTGCGATCCCGCCACCATTGCCGTTGCTTGCTGTATTGCCTATGATAGTGCTGTTGCTAATTTCCGCATTTATGCTACTTATGTGATAGATCCCCCCACCGTGCGAGCTGGAGGCATTGTCGCTAATCGTGCTATTCTTGATGGTGAGTTTACCTAGGTTATAAATCCCGCCGCCAGAAGCAGTGGTTGCTGTATTGTCAGTGATAGTGCTGTTGTAGATGGTGAGAGTGTAATGTAAATCCCGCCGCCAGAAGCAGTGGTTGCTGTATTGCCAGTGATAGTGCTGTTGTAGATGGTGAGAGTGCTGTTAGTATCAATGAAGATCCCGCCGCCACTACCAGCATTGCCCTTGGTAATGGTCAAGTTATAAATTGTCAGGTTGCCGGTTAGGGTGTTTTCGCCACCGTCGTAATTACCGACAGTGAATACTCGGAATCCATCAGCGCCGTCGATGGTGTGACCCCTGCCCTGGATGGTGATGGTGGAAGTGATGTTCGGCAGTTCCTCGGCCAGCGTAACATTCCTGTGGAGGATGATGGTGTCGTCGCCGGTGCCGGCTTCGCAGCTGGGCTGAACGGCAAAGTCGTCGTTGGCGTTGTCGATCGCGTGGGCAAGGCTGCAAGTGTCATCGACGTTAATTGTCCCAGCCAAGACCTGCGATAGCGGCAGAATTAGCAGCAGCGCCAGGATCAGAGCGAGCTTAACAAGAGGTTAGGCAAAATTCGGGAGAAGGAGGGTATTTTGTAATATTAAGGAAAAGGAGTTTCCGCAGCTTTTCATGATTTTACCTTCTTGTGAATAAACATTTGATACAGAGTTTACAGCATCGCTAATCGCATTGCAAACAGGATTTCGCGCGAGCATCGCTATACTGCCAAGCTCATGGGTTGGGCTGGGATGCTTCACCCCAATGGACGGGGAGGCTGAGGTGGGAAATGCAACACCAGCCAGTTTTTGCTATCCTCCTGGGCATATGTCGCGGAGCCATCCCAAGAGAAAGGGACGAACGATGATCGAGATCGCCGAGTTTCTGCCGCCAACTTATTCCAGTTTATGGGATTTAGTCGCGCAATGCGGCGTGAGGCAAGTGGTGGGTGAGATGGATTTTGAAGCCAAGTATGACGATCAGCCGCCTTGGGCATATAGCTCATTGCTGCGCGTCAAGAATGCCTATGAAGATCGCGGCTTTCAACTGGCGGTGTTGGAGAGCCGCCCGCCGTTGAACCGTGCCAAGCTGGGTTTGGCGGGGCGCGATCAAGAGATTGACACGGTCTGCGAGCTGGTCGATAGCATGGGCAGGTTGGGCATTGAGGTCTGGTGTTATGAATGGATGCCGGTGATGAACTGGATGCGCACTTCGACCACGATAGCTTCGCGGGGTGGCGCCCTGGTCACGGGTTACGACCACAGCCAGATGCGCGATGCGCCCTTGACTGAGTACGGTGAAGTGAGCGAGGAGCGGCTGTGGGACAATCTGGCTTATTTCCTGGAGCGCGTAATCCCAGTGGCGGAGGCGGCCGGGGTCAAACTGGCGATGCACCCTGATGATCCACCGCTTTCGCCCATTCGTGGCTTGGGGCGGATTATGCGCAGTGTGGAGAATTTCCAGCGCTTGCTCGATTTGGCGCCTAGCCCGGTGAATGGTATCGCGCTCTGTCAAGGCAATTTCACCTTGATGACCGATGATTTGCCGGCGGTGATTCGGCGCTTTGGCGAGAAGATCTTCTTCGTGCACATGCGCGATGTGGCCGGCGATGTCGAGAAATTTGAGGAAACCTTTCATGACGCCGGCAAGACTGACATGGTGGCTTGCATGCGCGCCTATCGCGATATCGGCTTTAGCGGTGTCTTGCGCCCCGATCATGTGCCGACGATGGCCGGCGATAACAATGAAGAGGCGGGCTATTCGGCGATTGGGCGGCTCTTCGCCATCGGGTATCTCAAGGGCATACGCGAGGTGGTCTATGGGGAATAGCGTCTGAAACGCAGCGCTAAGCCGAATACAGCGCCAGATCGATTTCTTCGTCTTTTGGCAACAGCAGCTTGTTATCGATGAGAAAATAGGTGAGCAAGACGCTGGCAAAGCAGAGCGCGGCGCCCATCCACATCAAGGCGCTGAAGGTCGCGGCGAAGGATTGCCGAATTTCTTGACGGACGATTTCTTGCTCGGCTTCGCTGAGCGTGTCCGGTATAGATGTTTCCGCCAGGTGGCCCGCATCGGCTGCCAGTTGGCTTTGCGCGGGGGCGGGCAGGGCTTTGATCACCGGGGCATTCAACAAGGTCTGGCTGAACATGGAGATGGCCAAACCGCCCAAAATCGCCAGGGTGAGCACCTGAGAAGAGCGGGTCAAGGTTTGATTGATGCCGGAAGCGATACCGGCATGGCGCTGTGGGATCGAACCCATCACCGCAGCCAGCAACGGCGCCAGCGAGATCCCCAAACCGATGCCGAAAAGCAAGATCGGCAGGAAGAAGGTGCTGAAGTAGGCATCCTGCCCGCTGGTGACGCCAACCAGTGCCAGCAGGACAAAGCCGACAAAAGCGAGCAACTGCCCGATAATCAGGGGCTTGCGCGGACCATGCCGATCGACCACGCCGCCGATAAAAGAAGAACAGACCACTAGCGAGATGGTCATCGGCAAGAGCGATAAGCCCACAAAGATCTCGCTATAGCCTTGTATTTGAATCATGTTGAGCGGCAGGTAGATATTCGCCGGACCCAGCGCCCCATACAATAAAAGGGTGACGATATTGGCGCCGGTGAAGGTGCGTGATTTGAACAAGCGCAAGGGCATAATCGAGTGGTCGCTGCGCTGTTCGCCCCAGACAAAACGGACAAGCAAGGCGATACCGGTGATAATGGGCAGGAAAATCTGTGGGCTGGTGAAGCCGTATTGAGCGCTTTCGATGAAGCCATAGGTGATGCCGCCCAAGCCCAAGGTGACCATGATGGCGCCGATGACGTTGATCTTTTTGGACGCCCCGCGGTTATAACTTTCGGGGACATAGAGGATCAGGATAAGCGCGGCCACAAAGCCAAAGGGGATATGGATAAAAAAGACAAAGCGCCACAAGCCAACTTCCGTCAGCGCGCCACCGAGGATGGGACCGAGTCCGCTGGTCAGCAGGGTGAATGCCGACCAAATGCCGATTGCCCAGCCGCGATTGCCACCATCAAAATAGGCTGAAACAATTGCCAGGCTGCTGGGGATAATCATGGCGCTGCCGATGCCCTGGGCGAAGCGCGCGATGATCAAAACTTCGGTGCTGGTCGCCAAGCCACAGACCAGCGAAGCGATGGCGAAGAGCAAGATACCAATCAGGCAGATGCGAATCCGCCCATAATGATCACAAAGTGACCCGCTGACGATGATCAAAGAGGCTTGCACCAAGGCATATGAATTGGAGATCCACAGCAAATCGGCGCCGCGAGCCCCTAGCTCACTTTGAATGGCAGCCAGGGAGATATTGAGCGCGGTGCTGCCGACATATGCCATGCTGGCGGCGGAGATGGTCGCGAAAAGCACCCAAAAGCTAGCAATTCTATTCTTGTCGCCGGATTTTATTTTTGCCATAAGCGCCACAAATTGATTACTATATTAAGAAGCAACTCACTCCAGCATAGCACATCGTCTCGTTGTTGGACACAATTTCCCGCCCCAGGCTTCAAACGATCTTCGCTTCGGTCCCCGCTGGCGATTCCTTTTCGATGACAAAGAGCGCGAATATGGCGCTGATGAAGCTCAAGCCGGCCGCGATCCACATCACCGCGCTGATGGATTGGGCGAAGGAGGAACGAATGACCCCGCTGACATCGGCTTGTTGCAATGCTGAAAGATCAGCCGGTAGCGATGTTTCCGCCAGATTTAGCGATTCGGCCGCCAGATGATCGCGGGCGGCGCTTGGCAATGCTGTGACGATCGGGTCGGTAAGCAGCGCCTGGTCGAATAATACCAGGACGACACCGCCCATAATGGCGATGACCAACACCTGTGCCGAGCGCGAGACGGTGTTGTTCAAGCCAGAGGCGATGCCGCTATGATGATGATCGACCGAAGCCATGACGGCGGTGGTCAAGGGAGCGAGCGTCGTGCCCATGCCGATGCCAAAGAGGCAGATGGGTAAGAAGAGCGTCCTCCAATAGGTATCTTGCCCGCTGCTGACATCCAAGCCGGCGAAGATGACAAATGACAGGCTAATCAGCAAGGGACCGATGACCAACGGCGGTCGCAGCCCATAGAGATTGACCACATGGTTCATGAAAAACGATATCAGAACCATCAGCGTGGTCATTGGCAAAAGCGCAAAGCCCACCGCGGATTCGCTATAGCCCTGGACTTGAATCAAGCTGAGCGGCAGGAAAAACAAGACGCCGTTCATAGCGCCATATAAGAGCAGGGTGATGCTATTGGCACCGCTGAAGGTGCGGGAGCGAAACAGGTTGAGCGGCAACATGGGATGATCGCTATGCCCTTCGATCCAGAGAAAGATGGGCAGGATGGCGATAGCGGCGATGCCAGAGAGTAGAACTGACGGGTCGCTAAAGCCGCGGCGGGGACCTTCGATAGCGAAGAAACCGCTCAACATCAAAGCGGCGGTACTCAAAAAAGTGCCGGAGATATCCAGCTCAGCCGGCGCGTCTTCATCATAACTTTCGGGGACATAGCGCATTAGCACCAGCAACGTGATCAGGCAGAGCGGCAGATTGACGATGAAGATCCAGCGCCACAAGCCCGCTTCAGCCAGCCAGCCGCCGATGATGGGTCCGCTACCGCCCATCAGGATGGTAAAAGCCGACCAGATGCCGATCGCCCAACCCCGCCTATCATCGCCATAATAATCGGCGAGGATCGCCAGGCTGCAGGTGATGGTCATGCCACTGCCGATGCCTTGCAAGAGCCGGGCAGCGATCAACAGGGCGCTGGAATCGGCTATGCCGCAGATGAGGGCTGCCAGGGCGTAAAGCAGGATGCCGATGGCGTAGATGCGGCGGCGGCCATAGTGATCGCCAAAGGTGCCGCTGATGAAGAGGAAGGCGGCTTGCAGCAAGGTATAGGCATTGACGATCCAGATGAGGTCGGTACCGCTGGCGCCGAGGTCGCGCTGGATGGCGGGCAGGGCGACAGTCAGCGCCGTGCTGACCATGAAGACCATGCTTGGCGCCAGGATAGCCGCCAGCAAGACCCAGAAATCAATATGCTGTTTGGCGGCTGGCTTCTCTGATGGATTCATGCGCGCAGGGCAGAATATTTTTCGGGATAGTTAGTTTCGGCAAAGCGGCGGAGGGGCATTAGTGGCGGGCGGGTTTTTCAGTTTCCCGCAGTTGCCCTAGTTGCTCTTCCAGCTCGGCGCGGCGTTTTTCGCTTGCCGTCCGCCCAGCAGCCAGCGCCCGTTGATAATGCGCTTGCCAGTTGTTGCGGAACTCTTCGGAAGAGACGGGCGAGAAGAAAGCGACCAATAGCGCGCCAATAGCAGCGCCGAAGCCCAAACCGAAAAGCAAACTCAAGAATTTCCGCATGGCGCAAGTTCCTCTTTCACTCCGCAGTTTGCCCGTGGCTGAATGGAGGTCATAGAAAGAAGAGCAACGGCGGCAGGGCGATGATGATGCCAAAAGCAGCCATGCCATAGGGCAAGTTCAAAAAGAGCAGGCAGCTGGTGACAAAACAGATGAGGCCGGCATCGCGGCAAAAGCGCTCCCACTTGCGGGAAGCTGAGCTGTGGAAGGCGCTACGAAACCAGGAGATCTCGCGTACTACCTCCCAGGCGCTGGCTCCGCGAAACAAGAGAAGTATGCCGATATACCACCAAAAGGACGCAAGACAGATCTGTATCATCCACATAGTTTATCTCGCCTTTCCACTTCTGCATTTATTTTAGCGGATTTTCCCGCGATGCCCAAGCGCCCTGCCTAGAGCACATCCACCGGGTCAATATCGATCTGCCAGCCGGGTTCCGACTTCAGCTCGCGCAAGGCTGCCAGCGGATCGGGAGCGCGCAAGAGCAGCTGCCAGCGATACTGCCGATCGATGCGGGTGAAGAAGCAAGGGGCGGGACCGATGATGCTGGTCTCCCCCAGCGCGCGTTCTTGTATGATTTGGGACAGGCGGCGGGCAGCGTATTCCGCTTGCTCGCGGGCTTTGTCAGCACTGCGGTAGCTGAAGACGATGCGCGCCAAACGGCGATATGGCGGGTAGCCCAGCTTTTGGCGGTACCCGCTTTCGCGCTCGATGAAGCCGGCATAATCATGCTGGGAGGCGGCGACAATAGCGTAGTGTTCCGGCTGATAGGTCTGCAAGATCACGTTGCCGCCCAGCAAGCCGCGCCCCGCCCGCCCGGAGACCTGGGTCAACAACTGGAAGACGCGCTCGGCTGCCCGATAATCCGGCAGCGCTAAACCGAGATCGGCGCTGACCACCGCGACCAGGGTGACCAGCGGCAGGTCCAGCCCTTTGGCGATCATTTGCGTGCCGATCAATACATCGGCTTGGCGGTCGATGAATTGAGACAAGATCTCGAAATGATGGCGTGGCGAATTGGCGGTGTCGAGATCCCATCGCAGGGTTCGCGCGGCGGGAAACAGGCTCGCCAAAGTTCCCTCAACTTGCTGGGTGCCGGCGCCAAAATAGCGGATGCGGGATGAGCCGCAAGCGGGACAAGCGGAGGGCTGGGCTTGGCTGGCGCCGCAATGATGGCAACGCAGAGATCGGTCGATACGATGGTAGGTCAACGGGATATCGCAGCGCGGGCAGGCCAGCGCGCCGCCGCAATCTCGGCAGAAGACATAGCTGGCTTGCCCACGGCGGTTGAGCAGCAGCATGGCTTGTTCGCCCCGCTCCAGCACCTCAGCCAGCGAGCGTTTTAAGGCGCGGCTGAACATGCTGGTGTTGCCGGCGCGCAATTCCCGCCGCATATCCACCACATCGACCGGCGGCAGCTCGATAGTGAGAGCCTCGGCGCGCTCTTCTTGATAGCGGGGGGCGATGCCGAGGCGGTCGGCTTGCCGGTCAATCCGCTGACGATGTCCTATGATGCGCTTGGGCAGGCGCAAGTAATGAAAATGCCCTTTTCGGGTGCGATACCAACTGCCCATGTCGGGTGTGGCGCTGCCCAGAATCAGTGTCGCGCGCTTAAGCCCCGCCAGGTAATCGGCGGCGGCGCGGGCATGATAGTGGGGTTGGCTCATGCCGGGACTTTGTTTGTAGCTGGCGTCATGTTCTTCATCGAGGATGATCAAGCCCAGCTTGGGCAAGGGCGTGAACAGGGCGGAGCGGGTGCCGACAATCACCGATAGAGCGCCGGCGCGAGCCCGCTGCCAGGTATCGTAGCGTTCGCCGATGGGCAGGCTGCCATGCACGATCGCCACCTGCTCGGGAAAACGTTCGGAGACGCGGCGGATGGTCTGCGGCGTCAGGGCGATCTCCGGCACCAGGAAAATGGCGGCGCGCCCCTGCTCGATAATCTCGGCGATGGCGCGCAGGTAGATCTCGGTTTTGCCGCTGCCGGTGACGCCATGCAACAGGAAACGGGCTGTCTCCCGCCGTTGGAGCGCCGGTTGAATCTGCTCCCAGGCATCTTGCTGATCCGGCGTTAGGGTTGGGGCTTGGCGCGGCACAAAGTCAAAGTCGCGCAGGGAATCGCGCCAGATTTGTTCTTCGCGTTCTTGGAGCAAGCCGGCACGGATCAACTTCTTGAGGCGGGGGCGGGTGGCGTCGGTTGTGGACAGCGCTTGTGGCAGGGTGGGCGCTTGTGGCAGTTGGGCGATTTGGCGCAGGATTTGGGCGTAGAAGGCAGTGCCGCGCCAGGTTTCCAGCAGGCGCTCGATGCGGTCCGGCGCCGCCTCCAGGATGATTAGATCTTGGGCGCCGCGCTCGGTCTTTTCGATGAAGACGAGTCCCTCTTCCAGCAAGCGGTTGAGCGGGGCGCGGCTCTTCGCGCCGACCAGGTTGAGCGCCTCTCCCACGCCGATAGCGTCCTCATCGCGTTCGGCGATCAACTCCAGCAGGGCGATAGCTTTGTTCGATTTGCCCAGGCTTTTGACCAAGGCTGGAATCTCCTCGGGAGCGTAGTTGGGATAAAGGCGCTTGACCAGCTTGTGGCGGGCGGTTGGGGGCGCCAGCACGGATTCTGCCTCGAGAACACCAGCCGTCGTCAGCCGCTCCAATTCCGCTTCGATTGGCTCTTCGGGAAAAGCGCTCTTGAGTTGCTTGAGGCGCTTGGGTCCTTTGTCGCGCAGATACTCAATCAGGCGCTGTGGCAGGGGCAGCAAGCTTTTGGGAGCGCCCGGCAAGATCAATTGTTGCGGCAGCTCGGTCGGCAGTTGCTCGCGAACGAAATCATATTGCCGGTCGGATTTGCCGGCGAAACCCGGCGGCAACATCAGCCAGACGCAAGCGCCGATCGGGGCGAGGCAGGTCTCGCTCAGCCAATGCGCCAGGGCGAGATATTCGGCAGAGAGCGCTGGCTGGGGATCGAGCAGCTCAATAACGGGCTTAGTCTGGGGGATATCGCTGTGGCTTGGCAGGCTGAGGACGATGCCGGGTTGCATCGCCACGCCAAATTCGACGCGCACCAGGGAACCCGGCGTCAACTGGTTCTCCAATTGGGTTGGGATGTGATAGGTGAAGCTCTTAGGCGCCGGCACATTAAGCGCGATTTCGGCATATGGCATGGGAGGGCTATCCTCATGGAAGCTAGCCATATGATTGTACGGCATGGATGCGGGGGTCGCCAACAGTGGTCCACTCTCGATTATTTAACCGCGCTACGATCGCAAGCCCGACAAATCAGAGGAGACTTTTTTCGCTTGTGTTGGCCTTGGCTAATATCGGCGAGTATCAACGAACTCCCAAATCCTCATACAAACTCCCCGCTCCTATGAGTTTGGGCAGGGCTCCGATGCTGAGGTTAGAAATCGTGCACAGGTATATAATAAATGCGCGGCGCCAACATCAACGCGCAAAGTGGGAGACGATGCTTTGACCGCCAAACAGTCAGCTTCTATCATCATCGTTATCGTTCTACTCCTTCTGTTGACTTGTAACATCGTCGCCATTGCCCAGGACGGTTTGAATCCAGCGGGGGAAGCGCGTTATGGACGGCGGAGCCTGGCGCCGGGATTCAGCCCCTCCCCTTTCACGATCGATGTCCTCAGCGGGGGCGATAACAATGTTAAGGCGCTGGGGCTGGGGGAAAACTGCCTGGGCTACGCGGCGACTGAACCCGATGTTGAAGTCGAGCTGGCGGCAGGTTTTGGGCGGATCACCTTCCTAATCGACAGCGCGGAAGATAGCACCTTGATCATCAACCTGCCCAACGGCGCTTGGTCTTGCAACGATGACAGCAACGGCTTGAACCCGGCGCTGGTCTATCATAATGCGTTGCCGGGCGTCTACCAAATTTGGATCGGCAGTTACGCCGCCGATGCCTTTGAAGAAGCGGTATTGTATGTGTCGGAAGCGGATCCCGAATCCCTGCCCAGTACCGCCACTGGTCCCGACCCTGGGCGTGACGCTTTGTATGGCGAGGCGACGCTGGAACCCGGTTTTTATCCCCCGCCGCTGGCACTCCAGATTATTGGCGGGGGCCGCAATCAAGCGGCCGATTATGTGCCGCTCAGCCACTGCCAAGGCTATGTGGCGGAAGCGCCGGATTTTAGCATCATGGTCAGTGAAGAGCTGGTAGATTTATGGTTCTCGTTGTTTAGCCCGGCCGAGATGCTGCTGCTGGTCAACGATGCCAATGGCAACTGGCATTGCAGCAGCCGCGACAAAGGTCGTGATCCCAGTATCAGAATCGATTATGCCTGGACTGGCTTGTACGACATTTGGGTCGGCAGTATCGTCGAAGACAATTATGCCGCCAGCATCTTCTATGTCACCGAAGGAGAGCCGGATGCCGCCTTGAGCTTCTCGATTGATACCAGTTGCCCCGGTTTGTTGGCCACCGATTTGGGTGTCGGAGGGCGAGCAGTGGTAGCGGGTGGACTGGCGGAGCCAAACCCGCTCTACGCCGTGCCGGAGACGGCTTCTACCGTCATCTTCCGGGCGGGTGCGGGTAGCAGCATGACCATCATCGGCGGACCAATCTGCGATGATGGGCGGCGCTGGTGGCGGGTGGCATTGAACGATGGCAGCCGCGGCTGGATCGCAGATGGAGACAGTGGCTCTCACTGGCTGTTGCCGGCTGAATAAAGCGCGCTTAGCTGGCGCAGATTTCGACGACCAGCCCATTACTCCAGTTGTATTTCTCCTCCATTTTGGCTTTGACCGCCGCGATCAAATCTGGGTCTTGGGGGATACTGGCTATGCCTGGCTTGGTCTGGTCGCCGAGGCGGAAGTGAATGGCGGGCTTGGCGCGGATATTTTGTACCCAGTGGGAGGCTTCACGCTTTTGCGAGACGAGATAGTAACAACCGCCGTGTTCGACATACCAGATTTCGATCTCGTGTGCTTTGCCCGATTTATGCCCGGTGCTGGTCAGGTAGAGGTATTTTGTCTTTTCCATTGTCGTAACCGTATTTCTAAAGTCGAAATTTCTCCAAACTTGTCATAAGGATAATGTTGTACTATAGATTTGATTGAACGGGTAGCATTTTTCGACAGGAAATGAGATCAGGTGCGGAACCTCTCAATTCGTTGCGAGCATTCCTTAGACATCGATGCCATCCACGCTATCGAAGTGGCTGCTTTCGGCCGGGAATTTGAAGCGACATTGGTGGACAAGCTGCGGGCGGCTGGCGCTTTGCTCTTATCGCAGGTCGCCTTGCTTGATGGCGAGCTTGTCGGTCACGCCGCATACAGCCTGGTCACCGTCGGCGATGGCGAAAACACAAACCATTTCCCCGCGCTTGGTCCCATTGCGGTTGCCCCAGCCTATCAGGGGCGCGGTATTGGCGCGGCGCTGATCAAAGCGGGCTTGGGGACGGTGGCGGAAATGGGCTACGGCTTGTTGTTCCTGGTCGGGCATCCCTCATATTACCCCCGTTTTGGCTTCCAGCCGGCCGTCCCGCTCGGCTTCACTTCCGATTATGTGGAAGAAGAGGGAGCGCATGAGCATTTCATGGTCGCGGTCTTGGATGAAAACGTTTTGAGCGTGGCGCGGGGGCAGGTCCGCTTTCACCCGGCATTTGACGAGAGCTAATTTTCTTGCGCCGGCGCCGTGACGGACGTCAGGATGTTCTCGATCTCGGTAGCGGCTTTTTGGGCGGCGTAGAGTACATGTCCCAGGCTGGCAGCGGGATCGACCAGCAAGGTCAAGGTTGCTGGACCGGCCGGGCAACTGAGCAGCGTGCCGCTTTCGCTTTCCAATAGCAAGCGGCCGATATCGCCTTGCGCCAAGCGATCGAGGCTGCGTTCCGCCAGGTGAAAAAGACTGGTGGAGATGGCTGCGACCTCTGCCGGATCCAGGGGATCGCTTTCATTGTCGTCGCCATAAGCCGCCAAGGGGAAGCCATCTTCGTTGACCAGCACACAGGTTTTCACGCCCTCAGCAACCATTACCAAGCGGCGCAGTGCCTGTTGCAAGGCTGAGCTACGATCGCCGTCATCCATCATTCATATCCATATGATCCTGATTTTCGCGTCTTCGCCAGCATCTCGCTCGCGCTTCGCCCATTGCAACAATGGTCAGTATAGCTTAAGTAGCTCTATCGCTCAAGCGGGCAAAGTGAGCGGGTTTATCATCAGTAATGTCTTCGGGAGAAGCGATGCTATTTATCGTGCTATCTTTTGCTATCATTATTGTTGTTTTGGCTATGAGATGAATTGTTGTTTTGGCTATGAGATGAATCACTCGATGACTTATGCCAACCGCTCGCGCCTAGTTTCGCTCAGTTTTTTCGCCATACTGTTGATCAGCGTCCTCGTCAAACTTTATGCAGCGCAACTGCTTGCTTGGGAGGTCGACTATGTGCCGGTCGTCGCACGCGGGCAGGCTTGGCTGGATGGTGGCGATTTCCCCGTAGTTGGTACATTGTCGAGTGTGGCTGCCCACAATATGCCATTCCTGGTTTGGCTCCAGCTTCCTGCGCTGCTCATCAGCCGTGATGTCAGGTTCGTCTTGGTAATCACCCAACTGTTGTTCAATCTGCTGGGCAGCTGGGCAGTGTTTCGGCTAGGCAGCCGGCTCTTTTGCCATTGGTCGGGAATGATGGCGGCGCTCTTGTTCACGTTTAGCGATATCGGTATTTCGAGCGCGTATACGGCCTGGGCGCAGCTTCTACTCCCCAGCTTTTTTGCCCTGGTGGCTTATTTCTTATTTCTTTGGAAGTTGGAGAACCGCTCTTGGCAAGTCGCTTTGGTTTGGATCACGGCGACAGCGGCTTTTATGACTCACTTTTCCGCCGTGTTGCTATATGTGGTCATCCTTGTGCTGGCTCTCATTCTGCGTTTGCCCTTGAATTGGCGCGGCTTAGCAGCGGGTTTTCTCGTTTCTGCAGCTATGCTCGCGCCATACATGTTTTACCAATCACACATCAATTTTGTGGATTTGAAAGCCTTCTTCACACGTGGCAGCAGGGTCAGTTCACAGATCTTGGCGGAAGTTGCGCATCTCAAGCCGGAAGCGCAAGCTGTCACCAGCACAGATGGAGCTGATCTTGAACAATCCGACACTGGCGAAGTTTCGCCAGCGAGGGCGCCAGCATCGTCGCGATTGGAACGTGGCCTCATCTGGATCTTGAGCATGCCGGGGCAATTTCTCATCAGTCTGCAATTGATCTTCAGGACGGATCTATTGAGTTTAAAGAAACATCAGCCGGATCTTTACTTGCTGAGTTCCATGCTGCGTGTCTCGCTAGCAGCAATCTATTGGTTTGGAATTTTGCAGACGCTTTACAGCAATGCTAGACGCTGGTGGATTGTTTCAGCCCAGAGCAGGCAGCAGTGGGAAGGGCTTGCTCGCTACTGGCGGGTTGTCGCGCAAAGCCTGATCAATACAGCAAGCGGCAGAAATCTTGCCCTGCTGCTATTCGTTTTGGGCATCAGCGCGGGCTTAATCCTAACTCGAGCGAGCCCAGAGCAACAGCCGAGCTATTATACCGGGCTCATCAGCTTACAATTCATAATTTGCAGCTATGTCTTCTGTATTTTCGGGGGGCGTCAGCGTATTCGGATCTTGATCGTCATGTTGATGATGATCCATGTCTGCCTCGGCGTCGGTGACAGAATCTTGCGAGTATCACACCATGATCCGGCAATTCACTCACCATTGAACCTCAGCCTATACAGCAACATCGATGATACGACTCGTTGGATAGCAAGCGACTGGCAGACTGAAAAACCGATCAATATTAGCTATGATTTGATGCCGGAATTGTCGTATCAGTGGTGGGTGGTGGCTTGGCACACTATCGACGAGAGTTACCGCATTGGCATGGCTTTTGATTATTTGCTGCACTCATACTATGACTTGGAGCTGGTGAACCACAACCCGGGCGGAATCGCTGAAGATCCTGATTATGTTGTCACATCGGCGCCGGGGCTGGAGCGCTATGATCTTGCCCACTATCATTTAGAGCAGTTTGGCGCCTTATATGCGCTCAAGCCTGATCGCGACTAGCTATTCGGGTATTTGCACTTGTCGCTTTCGGTTTTGGCAAGCAAACAGTTAGAATGTGCCATGGATTTGGAAGTTCTTACTATATGGAAAACGGCATGACCGCTATTCGACAGCGACAACTACAACTCCACAGCGACAACCCGGAGCGGACAGAAGCGCTGGGCGCCCTTTTGGGGGGCTTGCTCTGCCCGGGCGATGTCATCTGTCTAGCGGGGCAGCTGGGCGCGGGCAAGACTGTCTTCAGCCGCGGTATCGGCGCTGGCTGGGGCGCGACCATCCCCTTGAGCAGCCCCAGCTACAATCTGGTGCATGAGCACGAACGAGAGCGGGACAGCGTGCGGCTTTACCACCTCGATCTCTATCGCATTGAGGGCGCGCGGGAAGCTGACAGCTTGGGCATCGATGATATTCTGGATAGCGAAGGAATTGTCATTATCGAATGGTGCCAACGCCTGGAGAGCCGCCTGCCCTCAGAACACTTGTGGCTTGATCTGCTCTTGAGCGAGCGTGAAGGGCGGCTACTGACATTCGAAGCTAGCGGGCAACGGCATGCCAACTTGCTCGCCGCTTTTGAGCGCGCTATCCCCGACTTGGCTTGAGCAAGGGGCGCAGATGCTACTAGCAATCGACACGGCGACGCAGATTTTGAGCATCGCGCTGCATGATGGCAAGTCGCTGCTCGCGGAATGCACCCTGCAAGCCGGCAGACAGCAAAACACAGAGCTGGCGCGGCTGATCCAGCGGACCATGGCACAGGTGGATCTGCGCGCGAGCGATCTGCGGGCGCTGGCGGTATCGGTTGGTCCCGGCTCTTACACGGGCCTGCGCATCGGTGTGGCGCTGGCGAAGGGCATGGCGGCGGTCCAGCAGTTGCCCTTGGTGCCGGTGACAACTTTGGAGACAGTTGCTGAACAATGCGCTTGTCACTTGGCACAACTGGAACAACAGGAGCGCCCACTGATCGTCACCGTTTCCGCGGGCCGCCAACGGGTCATCTGGGCGGAATATGCCTGGGTGGAGGGCAGCTGGCGGGAGCGGCGGGCAGCCCAGATCAGCAGTTGGCAGGAGCTCTTGTCAGCCTACGAGCGACCGCTGGTCTTGAGCGGCGAAATCACAGCAGCTGGCTGGGGGGCGATCAAATTGCGCAGAGAGGTGGGTTGGCGTATTAGCGTCTTGCCTGCTGCCCAACGTTTGCGGCGGGCTGGCTATCTCGCGGAGATCGCTCAGCGTCGCTTACGGCAAAATGACGGAGCAGATGCGTTCACAGCCGATCGGGTCATGCCCCTTTATCTCAAAGGACCGGGCTGAGACTCATTGGCGCGGCAGAACAGGAGTGCAAGGCAATGAAGGACATTTTAGCTAAATTGGGTATCGAGGCGGTCAACCCCGGCGCTTGCAGCGGCAGCAATGCTTGGATCCATGATGCGGGCGGTATCGAACTGCTTTCCATCAACCCGAGCACTGGGGAGACCATCGCGACAGTGATTCAAGCCAATGCCGCGAGCTATGAACAGGTGGCGGAAAGGGCACAGGCAGCTTTCCCGAATTGGCGAGAGCTGCCAGCGCCAAAACGCGGCGAAGTCATCCGAGATTTGGGCAATGCCCTGCGCGAATACAAGCAGCCTTTGGGCGAGTTGGTGACGCTGGAAAACGGCAAGATCCGCAGCGAGGGCTTGGGCGAAGTGCAGGAGATGATCGATATTTGTGATTTCGCCGTTGGTTTGTCGCGCCAGCTATACGGCTTGACAATGCACTCGGAACGGGCGGGGCATCGCATGTATGAGCAATGGCATCCTTTGGGAACGATCGGCATCATCACTGCCTTCAATTTTCCAGTGGCGGTCTGGTCATGGAATGCGGCGATCGCGGCGGTCTGTGGCAACACCATGATCTGGAAGCCCTCACCAGCCACGCCGCTAACGGCGATCGCGGTTCAGCAGATCTGCAACCGCGTGATGGCAAAGCACGATGTGAGCGGCGTCTTCAACCTGGTCATCGGCGGCAATGAGGAAGTGGGCGAGCGCATGATTGCTGATAACCGCCTGCCGCTGATCAGCTTCACCGGTTCGACCCGCGTGGGCAAACAGGTAGCACAGCGGGTGGCTGGGCGTTTGGGGCGTTGCATCCTCGAATTGGGCGGCAACAACGGCATCATCGTCAGCGCCGATGCCGACCTGGATCTGGCGACCCGCGCCATCGTCTTCGGGGCGGTGGGTACGGCTGGGCAACGTTGTACCAGCACGCGCCGCTTGATCGTCCAGCGCACCATCGTCGAAGAATTGTGCGAGCGCCTGGTGCGCGCCTACCAGACCGTCTCCATTGGCGACCCCATGGCTGACGATGTGCTGATGGGTCCGCTGATTAGCGCCTCCGCTGTCGAGGGGATGGTCACGGCAATCGAGAGGGCGAAAGCGGGAGGCGGACGGGTCTTGACCGGCGGCGACCGATTGCCCGCTATCGGGGAGAATTTCGTCCAGCCGACCATCATCCGCATGCCGGCGCAGACAGCGCTAGTCTGCCAGGAGACCTTTGCGCCCATCCTCTACATCATGGATTATGAGACGCTGGATGAGGCGATCGCCATGCACAATGCGGTGCCGCAGGGCTTGTCCAGCGCCATCTTCACGCGGGATCTGGCTCGCGCGGAGCGTTTTCTGTCCCAAGCTGGTTCGGATTGTGGCATCGCCAATGTCAATATCGGCACCAGTGGGGCGGAGATCGGCGGGGCGTTTGGCGGTGAAAAAGAGACGGGCGGCGGGCGCGAATCCGGCTCTGATGCCTGGAAAGGGTATATGCGGCGGCAAACCAACACCATCAATTATTCCAGCGAGCTGCCGCTGGCGCAGGGCGTACAATTTGAGGTTTAGCGTGGGGTGGAACGTCCTCGATCGCTAGCGCCGGGCGATTGATCGCCAGATAGCGATCAGCAAGCGCAGACCCAGCAAGAGCGTCGCCACGGTCGCCAACTGCCGGACCGGTGGATCGAAGAGCTCGACCGGCGGCAAGGTGGGTTCCTCCGCCGTTGGGTCCAACCGCAGGATGGTGAACTCCCCGGCGACATCGGCCAAGGTATTCAAATCAGCCGTTTCCGCCGATGAGATGCGGGCGAAGAGTGTCTTATAGACCCAGGAATTGCGGCTGAACATATAGAGCGCGAGCAGGGCTTCGGCTCTGTCTTCCACTCGCTGCGCCCGGGCGCTATAAATATGCGCGCCATGTTGAATGGTGACTTGGGGATGGACTTCGATGTTGCGATACCAATCGGTGTTGTCGCCCCAGCCGGAGACGATGTAATACTTGCTGCCATGCCGCCGATATTCGACCACCGCATGCCGGGCGCCGCCGCTATCCCGCCCTTTGGTCGTCAGGATGAGCAACGGAAGCCAGTTCAAGACAGGTCCCCAGCCGAGCCGATACCAATAGAGCGGCAGGTCCAAGAGCTGGGTGATGGCGTCCGAAGGCGGGTTCATAGATCGATCGGCAGTTGATCATGTACGATCACCCTAGTGTAGCGGACTAGGCGTTTTTTTCCAGCGTTGGCTGTGGCTTTAGCGCGGGAGCGGCGAAAGAAGTCTCTCCCATGCAATGACGGTGTGATCGTAGAGGGGGTTGGTGTAGAGCGGGTTAGCCTAACTAAAACACAATCACGCCCCGCGCTACCTCGCCGCTGAGCATGCTGGCATATGCCTGGTTGATCTCCTCCAGCCCATAGCGGCGCGTCACCAGCTCATCCAGCTTGAGCTTGCCCGCGCTATACATTTCCAGAAACAGTGGAAAATCCCGCTGCGGGTTGACCGTGCCATAATAGCTGCCGCGGATGACCTTCTCCGTGCGGGTGATGATGGCGCCGGGCAGGTTGGTACCCTCGTCCATTGCCGACAAGCCCACCAGGGTCAAAGTACCGCCGGGGCGGGTGGCGTCCAAAGCGGTCTCTTGCAGGATGGGCAAACCCACCGATTCAAAGACGTGATCAGCCCCGCGCCCGCCGGTGAGCGCCTGGATTTGCTCCACCGTACTATCATCGGAGAACAGGGTATGCGTAGCGCCGAACTCGCGCGCGATCTCCATTTTGCTGCTATTGGTATCGACCGCGATGATGGGATCAGCGCCACAAAGCGCGGCCCCCTGCAGGATATTCAAGCCCACGCCGCCAGCGCCATAGACCACCACACTTTGCCCCGGACGCACATCGGCGGTGTAGATCGCCGCGCCGACACCAGTGGCAACCGCGCAGCCCACCAAAGCCGCCACCTCGAAGGGTATTTCTTTGCGAATCGGCACGCAGCTTTGCTCTGGCACCACCACGTATTCGGCGAAGCAGCCTACCCCGGTGAAGATGTAGACCGGCGCGCCCCGCCAGCTGAGCCGGCTGCTGCCATCCCGCTGCAAACCAGAACGCAGCGACGGCGTGAAGGTCTCGCAGAGGTTGGGCTTGTCCCGGCGGCAATAGAAGCATTCGCCGCAATTGGGCCTAAAACTGAGGGTCACATGATCGCCCGCTTGCACCTGGCGCACACCTTCCCCCACCGCTTCCACCCTGCCCGCGCCTTCGTGACCGCAGATGATGGGCATGGGATAATGGGTTTTGCCCTGCACCACATGCCAGTCGCTGTGGCAGACGCCGGCCGCCCCCACTTTGACCAGCACTTCACCAGCTTTCGGCGGCGCCACTTCCACCGTTTCGATGCGGAAAGGGCTGTGCGCTTCGGTTAATAGAGCAGCTTGCATTTGCATCAGAGTTGCCTTCCAAAGAGATCGTTTGCCGAGAAAAATTCGATAATCGTCTTCTTGATAGTATCACAGCAGCGGCGAAATAGACTCATCGAGCTGGCGTTGGCGTTACAAACCAGTAATTTCGCTCGCCGTTTTCCTCAATCTTGCCTTCCGCCACCCAGCCAATAACGCAGTCATCGCTTCGAATTTTGTACCAGTTAAGTTCATCAACGCATACTGGTCCCTCAAGAACCCGGACTGTTTGGCCATTATAAATATGGTTGACGATTTCATCTGCCTTTGTACCAGGCGCTGCCCGGATCCTGATCCGATCGTCGGATTCGGCTATTGCCTGGTCCCCCGGCACGAGCTGTGACGATAATTCACAGGTACTACCGTCCGCCAGCGGCACCAGCCAGTAATTTTGCTTTTCGTCTTCCTCAATCTTGCCTTCCGCCGCCCAGCCTTCAATATAGGCGTCATCGCAGCCATCGAGTCGCTTTTTGATTTTGTACCAGAAAGAACCATCAGCGCATATCGGTTGTTTCTCAAGCACCTCAACTGTTTCGTCCAAATCGATATTCTTCCCGGTGTCCTTCGCATCAGTGCCTGGCGCTTCCCGGATGTTGATCGACATACGGGATTGGCCCTTTGCATGACCCCCCAGCTCGAGTTCTGGCGGCAATGGGCAGCTACTATCGTGCGTTGGCGTATAGGTAGCTGTCGGTGTTAACGTGTCAGTCGGAGTATGGGTAGATGTTGATGTTGGTGTGTCGGTCGGTGTATGTGTCGGCGTGTTGGTAGCCGTTGGCATTGGCGTGTTAGTAAGCGTATCCGTCGGTGTGTGAGTTGGTGTTGGCGTGTCAGTCGGCGTATCGGTAGGTGTATCAGTCGGCGTGTTGGTAGGCGTATCAGTTGGTGTGTCGGTCGGCGTGTGAGTTGGCGTTGGTGTGTTGGTAGGCGTATCAGTCGGCGTGTTGGTAGGCGTGTCAGTCGGTGTATCGGTAGGTGTGCTTGTCGGCGTGTCCGTTGGCGTATTGGTCAAAATAACGGCAGCTTCAGTTGTGACAGCTGGCGGCAGGGTATGCTGGGCTGTTGCAGTGACGATGACAGTTTGCACTATTGGCGTCGGGGTTTCACCATCAGTAAGCATTGTTTCTATTGCGGATTCTATGCTTGGTACTGCTTCTTGTATTATTTCTACAGCATCGTTTACTGGCTGCTCAGCAAGTCTTTGCACCAACGGCGTCAGTATCCCCACGACAACGACGAAGAAAATAATTTGCCTCAAGTGGCTTGAAACCCACCTGCATCCCCTTTTCTGTTGTGCAGCGGGAGCATTGCTCTCAGGCTGTTTTGCTTCGCCTGACATCTCAGTTCTCATCCATGGACAAAATCAATAGATATCGGCGCGGTCTAAAATAAAGAAAAGCGCTTGCTCGCGCATCGATAGCGATATTCTACAAAGCGTGTGGTCCGCTCGCAAATTTTGTTCAGGAGAAGCCGCGCCGATGGAAGCGTTCTTCTTTGAAAGGGTCGCCTTCGTTGTGGTAGCCGCCTTGTTCCCAAAAACCCGGTTTATCCACCGGGCTGAATTCCAGCGCCCGCAGGAATTTGGCGCTCTTCCAGAAATAGCGCTGGGGCACCAATGTTCGTAGCGGACCGCCATGTTCGATCAGTTCGGGCTCGTGCAGCCATTTGCCTTCGTATTTATACGCCAGCATGACATCGTCGGCGGTCATCGTCTCCAGCGGCAAATTGGTGGTATAGCCATAATCGCAATGGGCGATGACAAAACGCGCCTGCTCAGTCAAATCCAGCTCGCGCAGGAAATCGCGGAATAGCACCCCTTCCCAGCGGGTATCGAATTTGCTCCAGCGGGTGACGCAATGGATATCGACGGTGATCTGCTCGGTGGGCAGTTGCAGGAATTGCTCCCAGGTCCAGCGTCGCTCGGTCTTCAGGGCGCCGAAGACGCGCAAATCCCAAGTGGCGGGGTTGAACTTAGGCGTCGGTCCATAGGTCAAGACGGGGAATTTCTCAGTGAGGGATTGCCCCTCCGGCAAGCGACCCGCCGCCCGCATCCGCTGCTCTTCTTCCCGTCTGCTCAGATAGCTCATCGTCCCCGCTCCATTTGCCGCGCCCGGGCTATCACAGCGTCAATTGCAAGATGGTGCGCAGCAACACATTAGCGCCCATCTCCACATGACGCCATTCGGTGAATTCTCTGGGATTATGGCTGATGCCATCCACCGAGGGCAAGAAAATCATGCCGGCCGGCACCATTTGGTTCATGATTTGGGCGTTATGCCCGCTATAACTGGCGATCGGCAGGCAGCGCAAATTCTCGGCGCGGCAAGCCTCTGTGATTTGCTCGACAAATTTGGGGGACATCCGCTCCGCTTCTCGATGCAAGACGCGGTTGGCTTGCACCCGCAGGCGATAATTGTCGGCGCATTCCCGCGCCAGCTGCATCAAGCGGCTGTTCATCTCTTTCAGGGTGGCGTTATCCGGATGGCGGATTTCCACCCGCAGCGAGGCTTCGGCCGGCACGACATTGTAGCTCTCGGGCTGGACGCTAACATGCCCGCAATTCGCCACGCCCCCGGGATACTCTTCCGTCACCAGCTGGTGAGCGGCGATAATAAAGGCGGCCGCGCCTTGCAGGGCATCGCGGCGTTCATCGGCGGTGGTGGTACCGGCATGCGCCGCTTCGCCATAATAGGCCATATTGTAGGTGCTGCGCCCGACAATCCTGTCGACGATGCCCAGGTCGCATCCCGCTCGATGCAGGTGCTTGCCCTGTTCGATATGCACTTCGAGGAAGCCGAGGATGGTGGCGGGATCGCGCCGGGCTTTGTGGATCTCTTCCAGCTTGATGCCGGCATGTGCCAGCGCCGCGCGAAAAGAGGCGTTTTCCGTCAAGGAATCGTCCAGATCGGCGGCCGATATTTTGCCGATCACGCCATTGCTGCCGAAGAGCGATTTCCAGTTGCCTTCTTCATCGGTGAAGTTGATCGCCTCCAGATGATAGCGCGGTTTCAAGCCCGCTTCTTTGATGCGCCGCAGGCATTCCAGAGCGATCAGCACACCAATAGCGCCATCATAGCGCCCGCCATTGGGGACCGTATCCAAGTGCGAGCCGCTGATCAGCGTCTGGGCAGCTGGGTCCTCGGCGAGTAGCAAGCCGCTGACATTGCCGACTTCGTCATCGCTCACCAACAAGCCGGCTTCTTCAATACGATCGGCGAACCAGGAGCGCGCCGCGATATCTTCGTAGGTCAATGCCAAGCGCGATACACCACCGCCCATGGTCGCGCCGATTTCGGAAAGTTCTTCGAAATCTTTTCGCAGCCGCTCGCTATTGATGCGCAGGTTATATTGCTTTCTTGCCAAGGGACTCGCCGTTCATCAATTATATACACTTGAATACCAGTAGATTATAGGTAGAAATTCTATTCTGACAACATATTGGGCTGCTGATTTGCCAGCCAAGTTTGGCGCGCGCCTTACGCAGCCTTGCGCCCATCCCTTGTTATCTGCCCGCTTTGCGCTACCATTCAGGCAGTTTCGCCTTTTGCATCTTTTGCACCTTGGCAAGGGAAAGCAAGTGAATTTGTGCAGATAGCCCCCGCTGTCAAAACGGAGGATCGCCAAAATTCTTCTTATCGCTGGGTGATCTTGGTAATGGTGACGGTTTCCGGCTTCCTGGTCATGGGTTTTCCCACCACTGGCTTGTCGGCGATGTTCAGCGAAATTGCCGCTTCGCTCAACCTCGATCTGATCGAGATCGGCGTGATCTGGGGCGTGGGCACGACCATGGGCATCTTCACCAGTTTGATGGGCGGCGCCTTTATCGATTATTTTGGCACGCGCCGCACACTGGTGGCTCTCTGCTTGGCGACTGGCATCACCGGCGCTCTGCGCGGCTTCGCGGTCGATTTTTGGTCGCTCTTTTTGTTCTCTTTCCTTTTTGGCATGGTACAGCCAATCTTGCCGATGAATTTTGTCAAGCTCAATCGTGAGTGGTTTCGCTCGGGCCAGCTGGGTTTCGCCAGCGGCGTGATGTCGGCCGGTTTCGCCACCGGCTTGATGTTGGGCTCCCGCTTGAGCGCCACGGTGCTATCGCCCTTGCTGGGTGGTTGGCGGGCAGTGCTGATTTTCCTGGGCATCTGCGCCATTGCCCTGGCGGTGGTCTGGGCACTGCTGCATCCACCTTCTGAGCGGCGCGATGGCAAAAGTTTAGCCCTGCGCCAGGTCATCAACAACCTGCGTTATGTCATCCGTTTCCGCGAGCTATGGGTGATCGCGCTAGCGGTCTTTGGCGTGCTGGGCTTGATGCGCGGCTTGGTCGGCTATGTGCCGACTTATCTGCGCGAGATTGGCTGGGCGGCGGTTGATGCCGATACGGCGATCACCGTGTTCTTCTTCTGTAGTTTGATTGGCGTCGTGCCGATCTCCCACCTCTCCGACCGCTTGGGAAATCGGCGTTTGGTGATGGCATTTGGCACGGCGATGATGTCGATTGGCACACTTTTGATGTATTTTGCCGGGGATAATTTTTGGACCGTGATGCTGGCGATGGCAGTGGCCGGCTGCTGTTTCGATAGTTTCATGGCATTAAAAGGCGCTTCGATCACTGAAGTGGAGGGCTTGAATATCACGCTGGTGGGTAGCGCGCTGGGTTTTGGCGGCGTGCTGCAAAACATCGGCTCCACCATCACCCCGCCCTTGGGCAACACCCTGTCCACTATCGCTTTGAATGTGCCCTTCTTGCTTTGGGCGGTTTCGGGCCTCTTCGCTACTGTGATCTTACTCAGCTATCGCCAGCGCAAGCGAGCGGGATGCTAGCCTTTGATGCCGATGGATGCCAAACCGCCGATTAGATGCCGCTGGGCGAAGAAATAGACCACCAGAATCGGGATGATGGATACCAGAGTGGCGGCCATGAACAGGTGCCACTCCACGCTGTAACGCCCCTGGAAGAAAGCCAAGCCCACCGAAATTGGATAAGACTCAAAATCGCGCAGGTAGATGACCGGGCGCAGGAAGTCATTCCAGGTCCACAAGAAGGTGAAAACGATGACGACGGTGAGCGCCGGACGACACAAGGGGATGAGGATACGGTAGAGAATGCCCCAGGTGCCGGCTCCATCGATGCGCGCCGCGTCATCCAGCTCCCGTGGTATCGTCCGCATGAATTGCGTCATCAAAAAGATGAAGAAGGGGCTGCCGAAAAAAGCGGGCAAGATCAGGGGAAAATAGGTATCGATGATGCCCAGGCGTTGATAGAGCCAGAACAACGGGATCAGCTTGATGTGTCCAGGGACCATCATGGTGCTCAGCATCAACAGGAAGAGGATGTTCTTGGCGGGGAATTTGAAGCGGGCGAAACCATAAGCGATGATCGGCACCGAGATGAGCTCGCCGATGATATTGGCGATGACCAGGAAGGCGCTATTCAGCATGTAGCGCCCCAGCGGGTACTTGGCAAAGGCTTCCCCGTAGTTACCCCATTGCGGCTCCGACGGCAGCCATTCGGGGGGCCAAGCCATCACTTGTTGCGGCAATTTGAGCGAGGTGGAAAACATCCATAAGATGGGCAGCATGAAAAGGCAAGCCAGGATAGTCATGACCCCGTAGATTATGGCTTTGCCGATGAGCTGCTTGGCGCGGCGCCGGGCATTGCTCATCCGCAACTGCTGCTCGATGGCGCGGGTGGAGGAAACCGCAGTATTAGTTCTCATAAAAGACCCATTTGCGCGAAGTATAGTTGACAAATATCGTCGCCGACATGATGACCGCCAGCAAGAATAATGCCAGCGCCGAGGCATAACCCATATTGAAATTGCGGAAGGCTTCTTCATAAAAATAGTAGAGGAAGAAATAAGTCGCCTTCAGGGGACCGCCCTTGGTGATGACGAAGGCCTCGGTGAAGATTTTGAAGGCATCGATCAGCTCGATGATCAGCTGGAAGAAGAGCGTCGGCGTCAACAGCGGCAGGGTGATTTTCCAAAAGCTCTTCCAATTGCCGGCGCCATCGATCTTGGCCGCCTCATATAGATGCGCCGGGATATTCTGCAAACCCGCCAAGTAGATGATGGCTGCTCCGCCGACCTTCCAAATGCTCATGATAGCGACCGATGGCAGCGCCCAATCCCGATCCCAAAACCAATACGGACCTTGGATGCCGATATAGCTGAGCAAGGTATTGACCACGCCGGAATCTGGCTGCAAGAACCAGATCCACATCAAAGAAACAGCCACGCCGGAGATGACCGCCGGGACGAAAAAGATAGTGCGGAAAGCATTCATGCCAGGCAGCTTGAGATTCAGCAGCAGCGCCAACATCAAACCCAGCACCAGCTTCAATGGCAAGGAGAGGGCGACGAAGAGGCTGGTGGCTTTGAGCGAGCTGACAAACAGCGGATCCCGCGTGAACATGCGCAGGTAATTATCCAAGCCCACCCAGGTTGGCGGCTCCACCAGTTTCCACTCGGTGAAGCTGAAATAGAAAGTGGCGAGGATGGGGAAGGCGTAAAACACGACGAAGCCTAGCATCCAGGGCGAAAGCGCCAGATAGCCAGCGCGAGCTTCCCGGCGCTCTTGAGGGCTCATGTTAGCCAAAAAAGAAAACATGGGTTTTTCCCTGCCCAACAGGGATTGCGGACGCGACTGTGATGTGATGCGATGGCGATGGAATGGGTTGGGGCGAGCGCTCCCGCCCCAACATGATTGACGCAATACTGCCGAATTCGCCTAGCCACCCAGGCGCGGGACACAATCGTCCAGGGCGGCTTGGGCTGGTTCGATGATGCTATCCAGCGTGGCTTGCACTTCGTCGCGTTCGATCTCGCCCAGCATGATCAGATCCCAGGCATCCTGGGCAGCGCGTATGACAGCGCCGCGCCAGCAGGGATGGTCGGCTCGCCACTCCGCGGTTTGGGTGGCATTGAGCAGCGCCATGAAGTTTTGGAAGTATTCTTGATCGGCGTCAGGATAATCTGCCAGCACTTCGGGCAGCGCGGGGATATTCGCGCCCAATTCCATGGTGATGCGTTGCCCCTCGTGCCCTGCCCAGAAGCTCAGGAATTCATAGGCTTCGTCCGGGTGCTCGGTGCCTTTCCAGATGCTGGCGCGCAGTGACCAGGCGTGGACAAAGCGTTCATTCCCAGGGATATGCGGTTCGGGGACGACGCCGAAGTCAATGCCGGCATCGCGCACGGTGATCATCGTGCCGTTGTTGAGCGTCGCCATGCCGAGCCTGCCCGCGATGAAGAGATCGACCGGACCAGTGCCTTCGGTGCCGAGCACTTCGATGTCAGCCGGCGTCGGCGTCGCGCCGCTATCGACCAAATCCCAGAGCCAGGTATAAGCGGCGACGGCTTCCGGACCATTGAGGTAGCCTTCTACCGTGCTGCTGTCATCGCTGTAGGGGCGGGTCGCGCCGAAATTACGCCAGATCGCGCGGAAGGGACCGCGAGGACGATCGCCACCCCAGCGGCGTTTGCTAGGGTCAGCCACCGATTTGGCGATTTCGATGTAGTCATAAGGTGTCCAATCGGCAGTTGGGTAAGCGACCCCGGCTTCGTCAAAGACATCTTTGTTGTACATGACGAAATTGGCGCCCACGGTGAAGGGCAGGGCGATCACCCGATCTTGCCAGACCGCCCAATTGTTGAAGTATTCCTCGAAGTACATATCGCGGCTCAGGTCTGGGTCGTTTTCCAGGAGTTCGGTGATATCCAGCGTGTGGGGCAGCCAGGCATTCTCCCAGAAATAAGCGACATCGGGCGCGCCTTCCCCGGCGCCCAAGGCTGTATTCATCAGGTCGTTATAAGCGGAATCCGCCAAGATGGTGACATCCACCTTGATATCGGGATGCTCCGCTTCAAAGGCTTCGACCACGGCGCGGATGGCGGGTTCGGGGGATTCCGCCGAAGCCAGGGTCCACCAGTTGATGGTGACGGGGTCTTGCGCAGCGGCGGCGCCCAAGCTAAATAGCAGCAAAAGCAACAGGCTGAGCGGGATCAAGGTCTTGCGGAAAATGCGATAGTTCATGATGGTCTCCTTAAAATATCTTAGCGCTGCTAAACATTGTTCCTGATATGGACTACATATCAGCATAAGTAGAGTTTACCGCAAATAGGCTGGCTTATGCACCTTTCTCGAAATCTCCCCCGACAAGTCAGGGCAGACTTGCGTCGCCAATATTCACAATTCTCCCAATTATCTATAAAAACTCACTTGAAATTCGCTTGCGCGGTATTTTGAGCGCTTGTAGACTTTTATCAGTATCTATGATCGCAAGGAAGGTAGAATCATGAAAAGTCGTCGCAAATCTTTCTCCATAATCTTTCGTAATACCCCCCCCCCCCCCCCAAAATTTGCTAAACCTTTCATTTACGGGGCGCTGATCCTGGCGCTGTTGATCATTTTGCCGGTGTCGCAGGTCTTCGCCGCGACAATTTATGTCGATTCCACTTGCAGCCTGGCCGAAGCTATTGATAACGCCAATAACAACGCCGCCACCCACAGCGACTGCGAAGCCGGCAGCGGAGACGATACCATCACTCTCCCGGGAGCCGGCACGAACCAATCCGTCATCACCCTGGGCGCGGCGCTGCCGAATATCACTTCCAAAATCATTATCGAAGGCTGGGGCTCCACCATCTCCGGCGATGACCAATATCGAGTTTTTTATGTCGATAGCAGCGGCAACCTGACAATTAATAACTTGACTGTAGCCTCCGGCTCTGCTAACGGCGGCGGCGGGATCCGCAGTCTTGGCACGCTCATCATCAAAAATAGCATCATTCGGGATAATGCCGCTGGAAGTGGAGACGGTGGCGGGATCCGCAGTGAGGGCAGCCTCACCATCGAGAACAGCACTATCATCCGCAATTCAACTAATAGCCTCGGCGGCGGAATCTCGATTAGTGATAGGTCCAATAGCAATGTGCTAATTCTGAACAGCACGATCAGTCACAATACAGCAGTTAACTACGGTGGCGGGATCGACAGTGGCCTTCGTAACCCACGCAGGCTCACCATCGAGAATAGCGTTATCAGTTACAATAAAGCTAGAAGCGGCGGTGGCGGTCTCTACCTTAGAAAACCCTCTGGGACCCCTGGAAGAGTTATTATCCGCAATACCACGATTGCCCACAATGAAGTGAGTGGAGGCTCGGGAAGTTATAGACAGGGCGGCGGGATCTTTTCGCAAGTCTATCTTGATCTCATTCATGTGACTATGGTCAATAACTATGCTGTTAGTCGAGGCGGCGGGCTCTACATCGATATTCCTTACACTAGTAGGGTATATAACAGCATCCTGGTAAACAACACCTTCACGTTAGTCAACAGGATAGCGAAACATGATTGTCGCGGTCCCGCGAACAGGGCTTTGCCTATCAGCAGTTTGACTAGTGAGGGCAGTCTGATCGGAGTTGAAGTCAGATGTGGTGTGGCGGAAAATGATATCGATGCCAAGTTGGGCAGTTTTACTGGTTCGCCCGCTTATTTTCCGCTGCAAGCAGACAGCCCCGCCATCGATGCAGCTGATGATGACCGCTGTACCATGATAGATCAGCTGGGTCAGATTCGCCCGTCAACTGATTGTGACATGGGCGCTCACGAATTTAGTCCCGCAACATCAACACCAACGCCAACAGCAACACCAATCCCAACAGCAACACCAACGCCAACAGCAACACCAACAATAACACCAACGCCAACGATAACGCCAACGCCAACAGCAACACCAACGCCAACATCGACACCAACGCCAGTGCCATGTTTGTGTGAAGGTGAGGGGATAGGTGCAGGGGATTCGAGACTGGGGGCAGGTCAAGGCCAGCTGCCGCCGCCTACCTGTCCGCCACTCTTGCCGGGGATCGATGTGACCGATTTGACCAGGGCAACCGAATGCCTGCGCATTGACGCCGAGGGCATCGGCATCCAGTCGGTGATTGAGCGTGGCATCGTCGATGCGGTCGATGTCTGGGGTTTTATTGGCGCTGGCACGCGGGTCTGCTTCTTGGCGAGCGGCGGCAGCTTCAGCTTCCTGGATGCGGCGACTGCTCCGCGGACGGTCTACAGCCTGCCGGTGCAGCTGATCGGTGGCAAGACCTGTACCTTCATCAACAGTCCTGGTTCGGTGGTCTTGCATCCGGAAGTCTCGGTTTCGCAGCCTGTTCCGACGGTTTCGCAACCGGTCGCGACAGCGATCCCGCCGCAAAATTGGGAGAATTGCCAGGCTACCACCATGGATTTGCTGAATTTGCGTGAATCTGCCAATGGCAAGATCATGACGGTTTTGGCGGCTGGTATCACGCTGGATGCTCTATCGCGCGCGGGTGGCTGGGTCCAGGTGAATTTCTATGGGAATGCCGGCTGGCTCAGCGCCGATTATGTGCGGCTGACTGGGGAGTGTGGGTAAACTGTAACCCGCTCTCGATATTTAACCCCCTCTAAATCTCCCCCATTGCCTGGGGGAGACTTTTTTCTGCTAATGTTGAACTGCGATGCTCTAACTGCCTAGTCCCGCCCGCCCATCAAGCGCAGCAAGAAGAGGAAGAGATTGATGAAGTCCAGATAGAGCGTCAGCGCGCCCATAATGCTGAACTTGAGCGTATCTTCCGAATCGACCTTCAGCTTGCGCGCCGCCGCCATTCTGGCGATGCGCTGAGTATCCCAAGCCGTCAAGCCAGTGAAAAGCAACACACCGAAGATGCTGATCAGGAAGTCCATGCCAGAACTGCCGAGGAAGATGTTAATCACGCTGGCGATGATCAAGCCGAACAAACCCATCATGAAGTAGCTGCTGTATTTGTTCAGGTCGGTCTTGGTGGTCAGCCCGACAATGGTCATCGCGCCGAAGACCCCAGCCGTGCTGAAGAAAGCTGCCGCGATCGAACCCAGCGAGAAGAACAGGAACAAAATCGAAAAGGTGAAACCGGTCAAAGCGGAATAGACGAAGAAGAGCATGCCCGCCGTGGTCGCTGAAATGCGGTTGATTGCCCAGCTCAAGCCAATGACGAGGCCCAACTGCGCGAAGATCGCCAGCATCATCACAGGTTGCGAGGGGATGAAGCCGCTATTGCTAATCCCCAGCGCCACCGCAGCCGTGACCAACAAGCCCATGGTCATCCAGCCGTAGACATTGCGCATCACCGCGTTCAGTTCAATGCCCTGCAACGGCGCGTCGACGATGAAGCCGTCATTTCTCATATTCATGATTTTTCCTCCTGCTTGTGTCAGCGCGTGACACCCGATTGTTATGCCAATTACACCTAGTATAACGAAATTTCGGGCAAATGGGTGTACTGGCTTTAGGCGATCTTATGGAATTCTTATTTGTATTGCTAGGTGACCCTAAGCGACCCAAGTTTCTCCTGGTTTATCGGCTGCTGGTCGCTTGCGCCAACCCTGCTATAATCAGCCGCGACCATTGTATCGAAAGAGGGCTTATGCGCCTGATACTCGCTTCATCATCGCCGCGCCGACGACAATTGTTGTCCCAGCTCGGTCTGCACTTCCAGATCATCAAACCGGCGATTGACGAATCCCAGCGAACCGACGAGCTGCCGCACGCTTATGCCGAGCGCCTCAGCCGGGAAAAGGCGGAAGCGGTCGCCGCCAGTCTCGCCGATGAAGCGGCGCTGGTGCTGGCAGCCGATACCATCGTCATCGCCGAGGCTGGCGATTTGCTGGGCAAGCCCGGCGATGCGGCACAAGCGCGAGCCATGCTGCGGCGGCTGCGCGGGACTGCCCACCAAGTCGTGACCGCATTCACACTCCATCGGCAGGCACCCCGACACATCATCACCCGCCAAGTCCGCACTATTGTGAACATGCGCGATTATTCCGATGCCGAAATCGAAGCCTACATCAACAGTGGCGACCCCTTCGACAAAGCCGGCGCCTACGCCATCCAAAACGAAGCATTTGCCCCGGTCGCCAGCATCGAAGGCAGCTACAGCAATGTGGTCGGCTTGCCGCTCGAAGAGGTCAAGGCGGCGCTGCGTGAGATCGGCTATCCCTTGCCAGAAACACCATAATTGCCTGAAGAGCCGCGCCCAGCCTTGCGGCCTGCCCGCCATCCTGCCAGAATAACGACTGAAACCAAATGAAAGCGAGACAAGAGGTAGCATGAGCCTAACAAAGATCGCAAAGCAATTAGTAAAACCCGGCAAAGGCATCATGGCAGCCGACCGCCCCTCGCCGGCTTTTTACCAGATGATGAAGCAAGATGGCATCCCCCACGATCAGCATAGCTATCGCAATTGGGCGGAGCTGCTGTTCACGACTCCAAAGCTGAATGAATATGTCAGCGGCATCATCATGACCGACGAACAAGTGCATTTGCGCGACAGCCGTGGCGATTCCCTGTTGCCGCAAGTGCTCGACCAAGGCATGATCCCGGGCGTCTCGCCCTTCAAAGGCATGGTGGTCTTGGCGGGCAGCCAGGGCGAGACCGTCGGCAGTGGTTTGGATGGCTTGCGCGAACGGCTGACGGAGTACGCAGCCATGGGCATCGGCTTCACCAAGTGGCGGGCGGCTTTCCGCATCGGCAGCGAAACACCCAGCGAATACGCCATCGCAGCCAACGCTTATGTCATGGCGCAGGTGGCGGCGCTCTCGCAAGAAGCCGGCATTGTGCCCATCGTCGAGCCGGAAATCGAGCTTTGGGGCGACCACAGCATTGAACGCTGCTTCGAGGTCACCGAGTGGGTGCTGGACCGCACTTTCGAGGCGCTCTACCTGCATCGCGTCGAATTGGAAGGCACGCTGGTCAAAGCTAGCATGGTGCTATCCGGCAACGAATGCCCGCTCCAAGCCGATGTCGAGACCGTCGCCGAACAGACCGTCAAGGTCTTCCTCCGCCAGATCCCCGCCGCCATCCCCGGCATCGTCTTCTTGTCGGGGGGGCAAAGCGATTATCATGCGGTGGCGCATCTCAACGCCATGAACGCCCATTACGAAACGCCTTGGGCATTGAGCTTTTCGTATGCTCGCGCCTTGCTGCGCGCCCCGATGGATCTGTGGCGCAATCGCCCGGAGAATGTGCCAAGCGCCCAAGCCGCCCTTCATCATCGCGCCAAGATGAATGGCTTGGCTTCCATCGGCGCCTGGTCGCAGGGGCTGGAACAAGAAGCTGTCATGTCGTAGCAGCTCGCCACCTAAGTCTGCAACCCCGTATAAACCTAAGCCCCCCTCCAATGAGTTTCTGAGGAGGGGACACCTTTCAACATATCCTTGTCTCTTGACTAGAAGTGTTACTGATGAATCTTTATATCACTTATTATTGCCAAAATTCACTATTTTATCCGACGAAGCTTGTGTCAACTAAACTGGGAGCAGATCAAAATTTATTGAGCTCGGTGATCTGGGCGAGCTCCAACGAACTGTCAAACCCGCCAGCTAGCTCCCCTTCCCTGATGCGTCGGGATGCTTCTCCCCAACGAATGGGGAGACCGAGAGGGGTCTGGACCGAGGGATGAGATTAGAAGAGCCTTGCGTCGCTAAGATTGGCTTAGTGATTACCGCTGAGCCGCAGCAACAGCTTTTCAAATGAGCCGCGCCATTCGGGTGAAAGCGCCTCTAGCAACAGCGCTCGTTCAACAGCAGCGCGGTCGCCTTTGTCCAGGTGGAGCGCTCGGTTGACTTCTGCCACGGTCATCGCCACTGGATCGGGGCTGATGCGGCTGATCTGATCGCCGGCGGCGAGTTCGCCTTCTTCCAGCACGCGGGCGTAGAAGCCGGGGCGGTTCGCGCGTAAGAAGGTTTTGTCAAAGCCGGGGATGCCTAGCTTATCCGCCAGCTTGTAACAGGGCACGCGCGGCTGAGTTATTTGTATCACCGCTTGCCCGACTTGGTAGATATCGCCGATGCAGGCTTGGTTTTCCAGCAAGCCGCTGGTGCTCAGGTTTTCCCCGAATTGCCCATAGCGAAAATCGTCGCGTCCCAACCTGTCGGACCAGTAGGCGTAATGCTCATGCGGGTAGCAGTAGACGGCGCGGTTGGGTCCACCATGAGCTTTTAGATCTGCTTGACCATCCTGCACCAGGTTCAGCTGAGATAGCCAAATTTTGCCGGCGACCGCTTCTTTGTAGATGCCGGTGCGGTAGCTTCGTCCGTTGATGCTGACGGATTGGGGTTGGGAGACATTGACTGAGAGCAGCTTCACGCTTCGTCTTCTCCGGTCAGGTCTTGCTTGCGGGATTTGATTTGCTGGAGGATTTCTTCGGCTGGGCTGCTGGCTTCGAGGAAGTCGCTGCGGGCTTGTTCGACCGCGCTGAGCCGTTGGCGCGCCTCTGCTTCCTCCGCTTCGCCCTCGGCGGTTTGGTCGAGGCTGCCCTGGTCAGTGGCGCTCTCGTCCGCGCTTAAACCGCTGGTTTCCGCCATTTCGTCCGTCATCGCCTCGGACGCATCACGCCCTTCCAGCACGATTTTGTAAAAGGCGAAGGCGCCCCCAGCCAGGATCGCCAAGGGGATGAGCAGCTGGAAGACAGTGGAGACCAGGCTGAGCAAGCCTAGCGCCAGCAGCACCAGCAAGAGCGCGATCACCAGTTGGCGTATGCGTTTGTTGTCCATCGCTCGCCCTAAAGCGCTATGTTTCACTATCTCTATTTATTATAGCGCAGATGGCTTTGCCGGATAGCTGCGGCGCATCGGCATACTGGCAGCCCAATATAGTCTAACCTCACCCCCAGCCCCTCTCCAAACTCATTAGAGAGGGGAGACTGCTGGCGGATCTGGGAGTTTTTGTGGCTTGCCTATATCGAGGCTTGTGTTTTGTTTCTAGTTGGCAGCTTGGGTATACTGCTTGAGAATAATAGAGAAGCCATAATTGGCGAGAAAAGGCTTTGGATGAACCAAGTACGTGACTTCTTGCGGAGTAGAGATCTCCCGCCGGGCGAGCTCTACAGCTTGCCCTCGTCCGCCAAGCGTTTCCCTGATGGCGCGCAATACCGCATCGAAATCCCCAGCGTCGAGGGTCCGCGGGCTTTGGCGGCGGTGTTGGAAACAGCCCAACGTTATGGTGTCACGGTGCATCGCGTCTCCCAGGGCAGCGGGATTTGGATGCTGCGCGATGAGGAGATCCGCGAGATGTGCCGCCTGGCCGCGGAAGCCGGCATCGAGCTCAGCCTGTTTGTGGGACCGCGGGCAGCTTGGAGCACCAGCGCCCAGGTACGTGCCAGCGCGGGCAAAAATCTGGCGGCGCGCTTGCGGGGCATGGACGAAGTGGTCTACGCCACCGAAGATCTGCTTCGCGGTTGCGCGCTGGGGTTGCGGTCGGCTCTGGTGGCCGACGAAGGCCAGTTGTGGCTGGTCAACGAACTGAAAAAAGCTGGCGAGTTACCGGCTGATCTGGTGGTCAAGATCTCGGTGCAGATGGGCGCTGCCAACCCAATTGCGGTCAAGCTGCTCGAAGAATTGGGCGCGGGGACTTATAATGTGCCGACTGATTTGACGCTGCCGCAAATGGCGGGGATTCGCGCGGCGGTCGACCTGCCGCTCGATGTCTATGTCGAGGCGCCCGATGATTTTGGCGGCTTCGTGCGGCATTATGAAGTGCCGGAGTTGATTCGTATCGCGGCGCCGATTTATGTCAAGCTGGGCTTGCGCAATGCGCCCAATATCTACCCCAGCGGCCTTCACCTGGAAGAGATGGCGGTCAAGCAGGTGCAGGAGCGGGTGCATCGGGCGGCGCTGGTGATGCAGATCATCGAGCGCTATGCTGGCGAGGCGGTCATGGGCGCGGTTGGTGCGGCTGATTTGGGGATTCCGGTTCCAGGAAGCTGCTAAGCAAAGCATAAAACCGATCCAAGCAAATTATCCGGGCAAGTAGCTGGCAAAGGAACGGATGCAAAAATGAAGATTAGCAATGTGAGCACGATGGTGATGGGCACGCCCTGGCGCAATTTGCTCTTCGTCAAGGTGGAGACGGATGATGGCTTGGTCGGTTGGGGCGAAGCGAGACCCGTCGGCGGCGTGGGACCGGTCATCGGCTACCTCAACGAGACCGTGCCAGACTTCGCTTTGGGGCAAGATCCGTTCAACACCGAAGCGCTGACCTACCGCATGCTGCGGGAGACCTATGGACGGGCGGGCGAGATCGCCATGACTGGCATCGCCCTGCTGGAGATCGCCTGTTGGGATATCATCGGCAAGGCGCTGGGGCAGCCGGTGTATCGCTTGCTGGGCGGGGCTGTGCGTGACCAGATCAAGGCTTATGCCAACGGCTGGTATCGGGTGGAACGCCAGCCCGAAGCTTGGCATGCGGCCGCCAAGGAAGTGATCGACAAAGGCTACCGCGCGCTCAAGTTCGACCCCTTCGGCAGCGGCTTCTACGAATTCACGCGGGAAGAGAAATTGCTCTCGATCGCCTTAGTGGAAGCGGTCTACGATGCGGTGGGACCGGATGTCGAGCTATTGATCGAGATGCACGGTCGTTTCAACCCGGTCACCGCTGCCGAGATCATCCGCGATTTGGCGCCCTTCAAGCCGGCCTGGGTGGAAGAGCCGGTGCCGCCGGAGAACTTGCGCGCCCTGCGGGATGTGCGGGAAGTGGCGTTGGGGCTGGGTATCCCGGTAGCAACCGGCGAGCGCATCCATACACCTTATGAATATCGCGAGCTCTTTGAGTTGGGGGCGGCGGATATCATCCAAACCGATACCACTCATTTTGGCGGCATCATGAACATGAAGAAACTGGCGGGGACAGCCGAGATGTATTATGTGCTGGTGGCGCCGCATAATGTCGGCGGACCTTGCTCGACGATGGCATCGCTGGCGGTGGCGGCGACCACGCCCAACTTCAAGATTCAAGAGTATTTCAACGATTTTGCTGATCCGCCGGTCAAGGCTGTTGGCATCGGCATGCCGGAAGTGGTCGATGGCTATTTCTCGTTGCCACAGAAGCCGGGCTTGGGTGTCGATATTGATGAGGATCTGATCGCCGAGTTCCCCCAACGGGAGACCGATTTCAACTTGTTCAGCGATGATTGGCATCGGCGGGATTTGAAATAAATTGCAGCCCCTGATCGTTAGCTACAACGTGGCGAGGGAGCGTTTTAGCCATCCGCCAGCAGGCGATCGACCGCATCCGCCAGTTGCCGCAGGTTATTGACCAGGAAGACATTATCGGCGTACATGCTATATTCCCACATATCGCTGTCGCCGCTGCCCCACTGACGGCGCGGTTCCGGGCAGAACCAGATCAGCCGCCGCGCCTTGCGTTGCAGGTCCTGGGCGATATCGAGGCGCGGGTCGTTATAATTATTGCGCCCATCGCCAAAGAAGAGGATGTTGCTGCGGCTATCGATCAGGTGCATATGCGCTTGTTGGAAGCTGTTGAGGCTGTTGCCGAGATCGGTGCTGTAATAACCGGGCGGGTTCTGCGCCATGATCTGGGCGACGGCTTCCCGCGGCGGGAGTTGCGCCAAGGTAGTGCTGACATCGACCAGGTCATGAATGAAGATGAAGCTATGGGTGCGGCGCACTTGGTCCGATAATTCGTAGACCAGGGTCAGCAGAAACTCGACGGCATAACGCATGGAAGTGCTGAGGTCGCAAATCAGGATGAGGCTGGTTTTTTTGTGGCGCTTGCGGAATTTCGGTTCCAGCGGGACGCCGCCATAGCGCATATTTTGGCGGATGGTCTTGCGCGGGTCGAACTTGCCGGTTTTGGCGCGTTTTTGCCGCAGGGCTGCTCGGGTGCGCAAGCGGGCTGCCAGCCGCCGCACTTCCTCGCGCAGGTCTTCAATATCGCCGCTGCTGAGCCTTTGTAGCGGCACATCAAGCAGATCGGGGCGCTCGCGCGGTTCCCGCTCTGCCATTTGTTCCGCCAGCGATGTGCCGACATAATTCGAGATTTGTTGCGACAAGCCCCCCATATTTTCCCGCAGCATTTCTTCCAGTTGCGCCATGGCTTCCTCGCTCATGCCCATGTTGGCGAGTTCTTCCAGCAGGTCATCCAGCAGGCGCTCCAGTTGGCTCAAGCCGGCTTGGCGGTTCATGCGCCGCTCGAACCAGGAGCGCATGTACATCTCGTCGCCTTGGGGCAAACCGGAGCGCTCGCCCAGTTGCTGCAATTCTTCCTCGCTGAAATCGCGCCCTTCCAACAGGCGTCCCAGCAGATCGCGCAGGGCATCGAGCTCACCCAGCAGCGCTTGCATCGCTTCTTGCAGTAGTTCTTGTTGTTCCGCTGTCAGCTGCTCCAGGATGTTCTGCAGCGGCGGCTTGTTGTTGGAGAAGAAGAGGGGGAAGAAATAATCAAAGACAGGTTGCTGGCGGTGGTCTTTGACCAAGGTGGCTTTGATGGTGTTTTTGAAGGTCGCCATTTCTCCCACGCCGGTCTGGTCGACGCCGAACATGGCGTCTTGGCTTTCCGCCAGGGAGATGCGCAAGCCCGCGGCGCGCAAGGCATGAATGAATTCGACCATCCTCTTTTGCATGAGTTTACCTTGGCTCTAGCAGCGTCAATAACCATGATAGAACATTTTGAGCGCTGGGGCAAAAAGCTGTTTTTCTGTGCGCCCGCTGGAAATCTGCAAGCCCTCGATAAATCAGGCGAAACTTTTTTCGCTGGGATTAAGCTTGGTGATCCGAGCGAGCCATCAAAACTCGCAGTCCAACGAATGGGGAGACCGAGAAGGGTCCAGGCCGGGGGGATGGGGCTGAATATATTGAGCTGGCTGATATCAGCGAGCTACAAAACTCCCAAACTCGCCAGCTTTACCAGCCGTTCACTGCGTGCGGCTTTGTTCTTCCTCGTCTTCGCCTTGGTAAGCCAGCAGGTCATCGAGAGACATCTTGGGCAGGCGGTTTTCCGCCATGACGGCGCGCATCTCGGTATTGATTTCGCCATCTTCGCCAATGTGGCGGCGGATGTTGGCGCCGGTGGCTTCGGCATATTCGAAGCGGTGTTCGGCAATGGTGACGCCATCCGCGATGATGCGCAGCGACCACTTGCCATCCAGCTCCATCTGATCGTGCAGGGGCATGCGCGTGCTGGGCGTGAGGAAATTGCGACCGCGCGTCAGCTTGAAGCTGTCTTCGTGGATATAGACTGGATCGCCGACCGCATCAATAATCTCGAAGCGGATATCGCCATTCGCTTCCATGGGCACGCGCAGCTGCACAAAGGGCTGAATATAGTCGATATCATCGGGCAGGGACCAGGTGCGATAGATCTGTGGCTCGCCATCGCCTTTGGTAGTGAGCAAGCCGATATCGACAGCCAGCACCTGCACCTCGTCGGGATCCAAGCCGGCGCGGGTGACTGATTCGAGAGCATGCCGATAGACCCGCTGCTCGGCGCTGGCCGGTTGCTGATGGAAGATCTCGTAATCGTCGTATTCTTCTTCTTCCTGCTCATATTCATAAGTGTATTCGGACGCCGAGCTGCTGAGGTTGGAGCTGGAATCGTCATTGTCAAATTGGCGCACCAGGAAGAGCAAGCCCAGCAACACCAGGATCACCGGGAAGCTATTGCCCAGCAAAGCCACCGCGCCCAATGCCAACAAGATAAAGGCGAGAAACCAGGTATTGCGGCTATCCGGCATTGATCAACCCTTTATCCTTTGGCTATCCCTTGCGACTGGGCGACCCCGATTGTTGCAACAGGTCTTTGAGCTGGGTGGTCGCTGGTTGTTCCGCTTCTTCCACGATGACGGCATCAGCCAGATTGCGGCGGCGGCTGTTGATGCTGCTGTCTACTTCCGCTTCCCCACTCAAGCGACGGCGGCGTTCGGTCACCGAGGGCGCCAGCATCAGGTTGTGCATGCCGATCAGATTATTATCGACATAGACGCGCAGATCCCAATCGCCATTGCCATCAATACCACGATTGCCAGCCAGCGGCAAATGGTGATCTGCCAATAAGCTGATTTCGCCTTCGCGCAAGTAGGTTTTCATCTCGTGCACATATTGCTCTTCGCCGAGGTGATTATAGATCTCGTAGCGGATGAGGGATTGGCGTTCCGCTTCTTCCGGCATGACATGGAGGGTGATGAAGGGGCGAGCGCTATCATCATCTTTGGAGATACTGCGCGTGCGACGCATCGCCAAGCCTTCGACGCCGGTTTGCATGGCGATCAAGCCGATATCGAGCATGACAATGCCGTTGCGATTGAAATAGCCATCGCGGGCAGCGGCACGCTCGGTCGCTTCACGCGCTTGTGGGGTGATGCGCCGGCGCACTGGCGCGCGGTTAAAGACTTCCAGCAGGGTCTCGCGTTCGGGACCGAGTTCGATCATGGAGGCGATGACAGCCACCGCCAAGGCGCCGATCAGTGACAACTGCACCGCGGCCGAAACGGGAGCCGCCAGCAAGGCAAAACCGATCAGCAATGCCATGGTGATCAGCCAGGCTGTGTTACGTCGTTTCAAGCGAATCATAATTTCATCGTGTCCAAGTTTATGCGCGCCTTGGTAAAGCTTCTTTTGCCCGCGCCAAGCGACTCATCCCTATTTTAACACCATCTATGCCCCTCTTCACAAGGTCAAGTCAAAAGAGCGGCGATGAGAGCTTGTTCTCGTTTGTTTGGCTAGTGGGTTGGCGCGGCAGCTAGATGCTTTGGTCAGCCATTCTGCTGAGCCTGCCCCCGCCAATCTTCGTCGTCAATGAGCGTCTCGTTGAGCAATTCGCCATCGTCTGTCAGGCGCAACCGGCTTGGCTTGACCTTGTCCAGCTCGTAGACCAGCGTTTCTTCGATTTCGTCATCAGCATAGAATGGCTCGCCCGCGTCTTGTCGCAAGGCAGCCAGGCCTTGCAGCCTGCTGATTTCTGCGGCGATCTCATCATCGCGTTTTTGCGCGCCTTTCCAATATTTATAATAAAAATCGGCGAGATGGCTCAACATGCCGATTCCCCAAAAAGCGGTGACGAAGAGGGGCCAGGGGAAGCCGCCGCTGGCAAACCCCCAAATCGCCCAGAGAACAGCGTTGACGATCAAGTATGACGTCGCGTGTTGGATGAAGGCGAGGCGCGCTTGGTATTTCTTTTCGATGGCGCGGCGGATGTCTGCTTCCGAGAGAGCTTCGTTCTTGCGTTTCATCTGGTTACTTATTCCTTTAGTGTCTCAATGCAAATACGCAAAGACTGCCGAGAGGGTTGTGAGCGCGGCAAGAGCAGCTCCGTTTAGCTGGTGCCGAAGCTCAAGCCCAAGTCATTGAGCCAGCGACGATAGGCGATCGCGGTTTTGTCGCTGCGCAGGTGCAGCTCGGCTTGCAGGTCCAGCGGCAGCAGCTCGGGACGTTGCGATTGCACGATGGGCAGGTCTTGATAGGCGATTTCGTCTTGAAAAGCCCGCAGGGCTGCATCGGTGCCATCGCCGTGGGTCATGACCATCCACATCCACATCAGCGATTTGACTTCTTCAATCGGCGTGACCATCAGCAGGATGGCGAATTTCTCTTCGGCTTCTTTGCGGAAATAGGCGACCAGCGGGCGATAGACCTTGTAGGTATAGCTGACCCAATTGGGAATGCGCGTGCCATCGGGATTGGGTTGGAAGACGCGGATATCGGAAGCGTTGATACCATCCTCATCGGTGATGACATCGTAATCGGGAATTTCCGGGCGTTCCTGCGTGCCGAGGATATTCTCGTGGACGAAGGGAAAATGGGCGACATCGAGAAAATTCTCGACCATACGCGGACCGGCCGCCTCGAATTCATAAGCGCCGCAGAGGATCTTGCGATAGCGTTCATCGTCCCATTCTTCAAAAGCGGGGATATCATGCGCTGGCTCGCCCAGGCAGACCCAGACCATATCGTAGGCGACCCGCGCCTGATAGCTGAAGGCTCGCGCTTTGGCCGGGGGCCTCTGTTCGGGATGGGCTGGTATCTTGACACATTGCCCGGCGGCATCATAAGTCCAGCCATGGTAGGGGCATTGCAGGGTGTGGTCTGGCAGCACCTCGCCCAGGGAGAGTCGGGTGCCGCGATGGACGCAGAGGTCTTTCCAGGCGAGGACTTGGTCGCCGGCTCGCCAGATGACGATGTCTTCGCCCAGCAGTCGCGCGCCAGCCAGGTTGTTCTGCGCCTCTAGTTGGGCGAGTGGCAGCACAGCGTGCCAGTCCTTGAGCAGAATGGGGTCATTGATCATGTGCTAGCCTCCGGGAAAATAATCCTGGCAGCATTATAACGCACTTCGATAAGATTCTAAATCCGTCGCTCTCCATAACTATGGCGGCTTGGGACGATACAAGGCTCGCTTTCCGCTTATGATTACCCGCGGGCTGGTGTACTATACTGGGGAGCGCAAACGGAGACTTAGGGACAAGAACATGGGACAAATGGAAGGAAAAGTCGCCTTGGTGACGGGAGCGGCAGCGGGCATCGGGCGAGCCAGCGCGCTGGCATTGGCGGGAGCCGGCGCTGCCCTGTGTGTCGCCGATATCGATAGCGCCGGCGCTGCAGAAACAGCCGAGCGCATCCTCGAAGCGGGTGGTAGTGCCATCGCCGTAACCTGTGATGTGACGCGGGTTGGCGAGGTGAAGTCGATGGTGGCGGCGACGCTGGATCATTTCGGGCGGCTGGATGCGGCGGTCAACAATGCCGGCATCGCTGGTTCCTTCAACCATCGCTTGCACGAAGCCGATGACGACATGTTTGAACAGGTGCTCAGCGTCAACTTGCGCGGGGTCTGGCATTGCATGAAAGCCGAGTTGGCGCCCATGTTTCAACAGGGTAGCGGCTCGATCGTCAATATCGCCTCGGTGGCTGGCTTGATTGGCGCGCCCAAAGCGGCCGCCTACACCGCCAGCAAGCACGCGGTGGTCGGCATCACCAAATCGGCGGCATTGGAGTATGCCAAGGCCGGCATCCGCATCAACGCCATCTGCCCCGCTTTCACCGATACCGCCATGGTGCGGGGCGCGGTGGCGGAGAATCCCATGATGGGGGCGATCATGGAGCGGGCGATACCCATGGGGCGGCTGGGCTTGCCGGGCGAAATCGCTGAGGCGGTCCTGTGGTTGTGTTCGGAGGGGTCGTCGTTTGTCACCGGGCATCAGTTGGTCTTGGATGGTGGCTTGGTGGCGATGTAAGGGCTGTTGGGGGACTGTCATTATGGCGATAAGCGCCTTTATTTTCGATCTGGACGGCGTGATCACTGACACGGCTGAATACCACTATCGCGCTTGGAAGCAACTGGCGGATGAAGAGGGCTTGCCCTTCACGCGGGCGGATAATGACGCTCTGCGAGGGGTATCGCGGCGGGAAAGCTTGCGCCGGCTGTTGAAGGGACGGGCGATATCCGAGCCCTTGGCGCAATCCTGGTTGGCGCGGAAGAATACCTACTACCTGGAGTTGATCGAGTTGCTGCGCCCGGAGGATCGCCTGGCGGGCGTGACCGAGTTCCTGAACGCGGCGCGGGTGGCAGGGCTGAAGCTGGGCATCGCTTCCGCCAGCAAGAATGCGCGCCTGGTGCTCGAGCGGCTGGAATTGACCGGGCATTTCGCTGTTATTGGAGATGGGCACTCGGTCGCCCAGCCCAAACCAGCACCGGACCTCTTTATCTGGGTGACGGAAGCTTTGGGAGTCCGCGCGGGCGAATCGCTGGTATTTGAAGATGCCGAAGCGGGTATCGATGCGGCCAAGCGGGCCGGCTGCTTCACAGTGGGGATCGGCAATGCGCAGGTGGGGCATGCCGATGTCCATCTGCCGCGGGGCTTGGTGGATGCCAGCCCGGAGTCAATTCTCACTCAGCTGCTGGCGGTCCGGTCGATTCCCGAATGACGAGTTCGGGCGCTATCAGGCGGGTCTTACCGGTGTCAGCGCCGTTAGCAAGGGTATTGCGGAATAGGTCTAGCAGCGCTTGAGAGATGGTCTGCATGGGCTGTCGCAAGGTAGTCAAAGCGGGCTGGATAATTTGGCCGATGGGCACGCCATCAAAGCCGAGCACGGACAAGGTTTCGCCGATGCGAAATCCATGCCGTTCGGCGGCGCGCAGCACGGCGATGGCGATGTAATCGGCGACCACGATGACAGCCGTCGGGCGGGTTTGTGGCGGCGCTGCTTGCCAGATTTGGAGGATGCGGTCGATCTCGCCATCGGGATAATCCGAGCGGATCAGCAAGCCGTCTCCGATTGGGACGCCGAGCGATTGCATGCCTTCGAGGTAGCCGCAGAGCCGGTCATTGCCGCTGAGCGAATCGGGGGGCCAACCCAGGAAGGCAATCCGCCGATGTCCTAAATCGACCAGGTATTCTACCGCCTGGCGCATACCAGCCCGCCCATCGGTATCGACCCAGGGGAACTGCCATTCGTTGCCGGTGCGCCCAAAACAGACGAAGGGGATATCCCGTTCCAGCAAGAAGGCGACGCGCGGATCGTCCTGGCGGGTCTCCGCCAAGACGAAGCCATCGATTCTGCCCGAGCGAATCAAGTCGTCATAGACATCCACCGGTTTGTCGGGCGGGTGGGTGAAAGTCAACATGTGGTAGCCGGCGCCCTCGACCGCCTGTGCCAGGTGAAACATGAACTGCGCCATCATTGGCGAGGACTCCAGCTCTTCGGGGGCGATATGCCAGGCGTAGCCGAGTAGACCGGTGTTCTGCGCCTGCAAATTTTGGGCGGTGACGTTGGGACGATAGCCCATTTCCCGCGCTGTGCTCAAGACTTGCTGGCGCGTGTCCTCGCTCACCATATCGAGCTTGTTGTTCAGCACATAAGAGACTGTGGCGATCGAGACACCGGCTCGCTTGGCAACATCTTTAATCGTCGGCATATAAACCCCGTTGTTGACCTAACCGGCTCTATTGTAGCTGGATTCGCCAGGCAGCTCTATACAGCCGGCTAGAAATCGGCGGGATCCTGGCTATAGGCGGGGGCAACGCTAGCCGAGTAGCCGGCTTCTGCCAGGCAGTCAAACACGGCGCGGGTGCTGAGGATTGCCGCGAAGGAGAAGGTCAAGAGAACCCCCAGAAAAGGCAGGATTAGGGTGAGAACGCCCAGCGTGACCAAGCCGATAACGTGAACCAGGGTAGCCGCCGGATGACGCAGGATGAGCAGCGTTGCGTTGCGCAAGACATTGATGGTTGTCGGCGCCTCCATCGCGTAATAGAGGGACCAGAAATAGAACATCAGCATCAGCCACAAGGCAATGGCGGCGATCCAGACGATACGCAGGCTGACGTCAATAGTGCTGACCGCTTCATAGGCGATCAGATTACCCCCATTCACGATGAGGACCAAGATAGTGAGGATGCCCAATACCGAGCCACGCCCGAGGTTCTCGCGCAGACCCGACCAGAAGGTATTGAGATCGGCGCGTTCACCGCGTTGCAGGGCTTGGCTGAGTTTGACCAAGCCCGCGAAGCCAGCCGGCGCGGTGATGATTGGCAGGGCGATGACGACGAAGCAGAGATTTGCCCAGATATAGACATAACCGCGATGCTGTAAGTGGCGGCCCGCGCGCCACCAGGTTTTGAGCGCCCCCATGTCTTAGCCCTTCAAGCCGCTGTAGCTAATACCTTCGACGAAATAGCGCTGGAAGATGAAGAAGATGACCGCCATCGGCAAGGTGGTAATGACCGAGCCAGCCAAGACCAGATCATACTGCACATCCGAGCCGGAGCCACGCAGCACGGTCAAGCCCAGCGGCAAGTTATAAAGATCGGTATCGCCGCCCAGGATGATTAGCGCGTCCATGAAGTTGTTCCAATTGCCTTGGAAGCCGAAGATGGTCAGCGCGGTCAAGGCGGGGGTTGCCATCGGCAGCACGATACGGAAGAAGATCACATAGCGATTGGCGCCATCGACCATGGCCGCCTCTTCCACTTCCCGCGGGATAGATTCGAAGAACTGTTTCATCAAGAGGATGCCAAAGGCATCGGCTGCTAGAACGATGATGTAACCCTGATAGGTGTTGAGCAAGCCTAACTGTTTGAGCAGCAGGAAGCGCGGGATGAGCAAGACAACGCCCGGGATCATCATGGTGCCCAGCACGATGAAAAAGAGGACGCGATTGCCCGGGAATTTCAGGCGCGCCAGGGCATAGCCGGCCATGGAATCGAAGATGACGCGCAGAACCGTGACGGCGACGGAGAGAAATGCTGTATTGAAAATCCAGCGGGGGAGTTGGCTATCGAGTATTTTGCGGTAGCCATCGACCGAGGGCCGGAAGAAGAGACCCTCAACTTGTTCCTCCGCGGAGACGAATACCCCTGCCTCATCACGGCAGGTGATGACTTCGAGCAGCGGTATGAAGGGCATGGGCTGGTTTTCCACCGCGGCATCGCATTTGAAAGAGTTGGCGATCGTGAGTACAAATGGCGTGATTTGAACCAGGGCGAAGGCGACGAGAAAGCCGATCGCCAGTGCCGCGAAGACAACTCTGAGTGTGTCCCGCGGGGAGTGGGCTGGGAATGTCGGTGTGATTGTTGACATAAGTTCCGCCTCCTTTATGATTCCGCGCGGTCGCCACCGACGAAGCGGCGCTGCAAGATAGTGGCGACAAAGATGATGACGAAGAGCACGATGGCGATGGCGGAAGCTTCCGCCAGGTTGGGGCTGTTGCCCTCAAAGGCGGTGTTATAGACCAGGTAGGCAACTGATGTGGTGGTGCGGCCCGTCTGGTCATTCTGGAGCACGTAAATTTGGTCGAATACCTGAAAGGTGCCGATCAAGCCCAGGGTGACGACGAAGAAGGTGGTGGGGCGTAGCAGCGGCAAGGTGATATGGCGGAATTGCGCCCAGTTGGTGGCGCCATCGACTTCAGCCGCTTCGTAAACGCTGGAGGGGATGCCTTGTAGCGCCGAGAGATAAATGACCATCAGCGTGCCGGTGGTCGTCCAAACAGCGAGCGCCATGATTGTGGATAGCGCCACGCTGGGACCGGCGATCCAATCCCAGATCTCAATGTCCATGATCTCGCTGCCGACCCAGGCGCCGGCGGTGTCTTCAGTGATGCCCAGCGATTCGAGCAGCAGATGGAACAAGCCGTCGTTGTTGGTGGTCCAGGCGACGGGTTCGTAATATGGGCTGAGGGCACTTAACAGGGCGTTTATCGGTCCTCCGGCGGAAAAGAGAAAGAGAAAGATGAAGGAGACGACGATGGACGAGGTGATCGAGGGAAAGTAAAAGGCGGTACGGAAGAAGCTTTTGCGGGTCAGCCATTTTTGATTGACCACGACCGCCAGCAGCAGCGCGAAGCCGGTCTGAACCGGGACGACGCCGATGACGTAATACAGGGTGTTGCGGACGGCGCGGTAGAAGTCATCAACGCGGCGGCCGCTGACCAGCCAGCGATCGTAATTCCTCAGCCCAACTTGTTCGTAGGCTTCTGGATGATCGAGCGGGCGCGTCCCCGACCAGTTGGTGAAACTGAAGTAAAAGGCGACCAGCAGCGGCAAAATGAGAAAGACGAAGAGGATAATTGCCGCGGGGGCGACAAAGCTCAAGCCAGCAACGACATCGGCGCGATTTCGCTCTGCCTGGCTACGAGCTGCCATTGGGTTTGCGATAGCAGCTGTTTTTGTACTCATGTGTTAAAGATCCTGAAAACCTAAAGAATGCTTTAATTGAAATTGCGGATAGGGACCGGCGTGCCAGTCCCCATCCATCTTGCAACAACCGATGGTGGTTGTACTACTCCATTTCCGCTTGGATCTCGCGGGCGACATCCGCTGCTTCTTGCAGAGCGTCAGCGGCGTCTTCTTCCATCGTCATGACCAATGTGGTCGCGTCATTAGCGGCTGCATCGAAATCGCCGAAGCCCAAGGGGAAGACTGGGGCAGTCGCGTAGCTTGCGCCGGTGACAAAGGCGCCATACTGCTCGCCAACTGTCTCCGACCAAAGGTCAGCGAATTGAGCGCGGGCGGGCATAACGCCGAAGCCAGCGGCAGCGACAGCGTGGGCACCGTGTTCGCCCTCGCCGGTCAAGAAGTTGACAAGGGACCAAGCCGCTTCGGCAACGGCGCCTTCAGCGCGGCTGCTAACCGCCCAGCACTCGGTGAAGGTCAGCGTACCGCGCCCGCCATTGGGCGCTATGGGAATCTCGGTCACGCCCCAGTTTAGCTCGGGGAAGGTATCGTTGAGATAGCCGATCGCCCAATTGCCTTCGATGGTCATGGCGGCGGAGGCTTGGCCGAAGGCTTCGCCATTCCAGCCGGCGTTCAGGTTGCCGGGCAGGTCGCCGGTGCCATCGGCGACGAAGCTCTGATAAAAGCCGAGGGCTTCGATGGCTGCATCGCTGTCAAAGGCGACGGCGCCATCCATATCGAAGATTTCCGCGCCATTGGCATAGAAGAGCGCCATCCAGCGGAATTTATCGGCGGCGGCGCTGAAGCCAACCATATCGTCATTGGTGGTGGCAGCGGCGGCGGCGGCCATATCATCCCAGGTCCAGTCGTCGCCGGGCAGGTCAATGCCGGCCGCTTCAAAAGCATCGATATTGTAGAGCAGGGCAAGGGTAGAGAAATCCTTGGCGGCGCAGTAGAGCTCGCCATCGGTGGTGAAGGCATCACGCAGCCCTTGGTAGATGTCGTCCTGCGCCTCGATAGACATCGAGCCGGGGGCGAGCAAGCCATCGTGCTGCCATTGCGGGAAATCAAACTGGCCCACGGTGAAGACTTCAGCGTAGTCACCACTGGCGAAACCAGCCCGAATCTGAGTGCCGTAATCCGGCGAGATGAGTAGTTCGACATCGATCCCGGGGTTGGCTTCTTCAAAGGCGGCGACCTGCGCCTCTTTGAATTCGTTTTCCACCGGGGACGAAGAACCCGTCCAAACTCTGAGCGTCACCATGTCCTGGGCGGAGACGATGCCCACCAGCAGGAGCGCCATGGCGGCGACCAGAACGAGACCAAAAATACGATCCGTTTTCATTTGATCCTCCTCAAAAAAGATACGCTAACGGTCCATGAAGACAGTTGGTCGAGCCGTCATCATGAGTCGACTGCGGGGTTAAGGACATCGAAATGATGCGCCTTTCCCCGATAGGTCACAGAAAAAGAAACGCGCCGCCAGTGCTTTGGCAATTTGGGATCGATGCTTATGCCCGCTTCAGTGAGTTGCAAGCCGCAAAAGCCAAAAACCACCGCTTGCCACAAGCCGCCGCAGGAAGCCGCGTGGATGCCATCAGCCACATTCCCTTGGCGATCTTCCAGGTCGATGGCTGCTGCCCGCTCGAACATTTCATAGGCGATATCTGCCAGCCCCAAACGCGCCGCGACCCAGGCGTGGATAGCCGGGCTTAGCGACGAGCCATGATCGGTGCGTTGATAGTAGGTGTCGAAGTTGTTGTGCATCACTTCTTTGGAGCCAACTTCGTCGCCCAAGAGCGCCATCAACATGACGACATCGGCTTGTTTGATAACTTGGGACTTCAAGATACGCTCGTGCCCGAGCAAGCCCCAAATGCCGCCGATGCGCGGTTGGTACTTCGCTACCGGGATGTATTCAAGCTCGAAGAAACCATCGAATTGCACGTGAAGCTGGCGTTCTTGGTCGAAGGGGATGTGCATTTTGTCGATGATGTCGCGCCAGGTAGCGAGCCGCGATTTTGACAGGTCCAGCGTTTCACTCAGGCGTAGCGCGACGGCGGGCGCTTCCGCCTCCAGCCAGCGCAGCAAGCTTAGCGCTTGACTGAGATGCCATTGCACCAGGCGGTTGGTGAAGACGCTGTTGTCAATGTTCTCGTGGTATTCATCGGGTCCGATCTGGCATGAGATTTGGTAGCGACCGTCCTTCCACTCGACGCGTTCGCCCCAGAAAACGGCTGTGTCCAGCACGATCTCCGCGCCCTTGTCGCGCATGAAGGCATCATCGCCGCTCCAACGCCAGTATTGCAGAACGGCATAGGCAATATCGGAGTTGATGTGCTGTTCAGTTTCGCCGGTCCAAATGCGAATGCGCTTCCCGGTCGGGTCGGGGTCGGACCATTTTGGCGTGGTCTCGATGCCCGTGTCGGTGCTCTCCCAGGGGAAGAGTGCCCCGGCATAGCCATATTCCTCAGCTTTCTGTCGCGCACCGGCCAAGCGCCGGTAACGATAGGTGAGGAGATTGCGGGCGATCTCGGGCTGCGTCAAGGTAAAGAGCGGCAGGACGAAGAGCTCTGTATCCCAAAAGACGTGCCCCTTATAACCCAAGCCACTCAAGGTCTTGGCGCCGATGCTGACATCGTCGTCATGGCGTGGCGCGGCGATCAGCAGGTGATAGATAGCGAAGCGGATAGCGATTTGCGCTCGGTCGTCGCCTTCGATCCGCAGATCGTTGCGCGCCCAGGTTTCTTTCCAGCAGGCGCAATGCGCTTGGTAGTGCTTGTCGTATGATTTTGCCGCCGCCCGGCTGACCGCTTCTTGCGCTGCGGCTAGCGGGTCGGCAAGGTCGCGGCTGGTATAAAGCGCCCCGATTTTGTCAAATGTCACTTGCGCGCCTTGGTCCAGCCGGATCTCGCTGACTAGCGTCGCTTGCTGCTCGCCACTAAAAGCCTTGACATCGGTGGGGCTGGTCAAATGGGCAGCGAGGGCGATCTGGTATTGAGACTGGTTGGTTGTAGCTGATAATGCGGCGCAGCAACCCTGGGCGACGGCTTTTATCCCGCGCCAGTGTTGGACACCGTGATTACAGACCTTGCCATCCAGAGCGGCGCTCACCTGGATCTGGGGGGCGCCATCCACAGCTTCAATCGTCAGGCGTTGTCCTAGCAAATGCGGGTCAGCCAAGCTGGCAAAGCGCTCGAAACAGAGACGGGCGATGTTGCCGCTTTCGGCTCGAAAGAGTAGCTCTCGCCGCAGTGTCGCCGTTTGCAAGTCGAGCGTCCGGCGATAGCCCAGCACGGCACCGCCTTCGGGCTGGCTACTATCGTGATTGGTTGCATTCATGCTGAACGTGGTGCCATCGATGCTGACATGGAAGGGCAGCCAATTGGGCGCGTTGACCAATTCTGGCACAGCTTTGTCGGCGGCATGGTTGAAGATGCCGTGAACGAGGGTGGCTGGTGTCGCGCCGGCATAGGGTTCGTCGAAGGCGCCGCGCGCGCTCAGGTAGCCGTTGCCGATGGCGAACAGGGTCTCGAAATGCGAGAGCCGTTCGGGTTGGAACGGGGCTTCGACGATTTGCCAGAGACGTTTCTTGGTCATGTCGCGACTCGTGACTTAAACGTTTAAGTAATTAAAACACAAGTTTAATCGGATGTCAAGGGCTTTGCTTGAGGGGTTGAAAAAGCAACCCTCGTTGAATCACGGGAGGCTTGTGCTGCTGATGTTGAGCTTGGCGATCTGGGCGAGCCACAAAAAACTGCAAAATCTGCCAGCAGCCTCCCCTCTTCAATGAGTTTCTGAGAGACTGAGGCTGACTTAGAAAAAAGCCAACCCACTCTAAATCTCCCCCGACAAGTCAGGGGAGACTTGGGTCGCTTAGGTTGAGCTTGTTTGCCACGGCGCGCGTGACTTCCCTTCCCCGTTGGCTGGCAGCCCAACCTATGCGCTCAAACCCCTGATCTTGCCGAAGAGGTCACGAAATATCGGATCGCGGTGGACAAAATTGGCGATGCGCAGCAGATGTCGCGAGCGATCGCTGCTCCAGGTCACTTGGTCGGTCAGCAGCGGGCTATGTGTCAAATCGCTGGGCACCCAGTCGCTATTGATCAGCCAGGCGATGGTGGAGATATCCCAAATCACGCTGGAAGCGGCAAAAGAATCGGGGCGATATTCCTGGAAAATCTGACAGAGGTAATCGCCCACCGGGTTGATGCCGCCGATGCAGGCGCGCAATTCGGGCAGCGACGTCAACAGGTGCGAGGTCACGCCCATGCAAGGCACCAGCACAAAGGGGACGCCACTATCGAGCGCTACTTGCGCCGCCGGTACATCCTGCTTGAGGTTGAACTCGCGGGTGTGGGACCAGTTTAGTTGATGCCCGCCCAGCCAGACCACCACGATGTTTTTGATGATCGCTGGTTCGAGCAAGATTGCCGATGTCACATTGGTGATTGCGCCAATCGCCACCACATAGAGCGGGTCTTCGGGCGGGCTGGCGAGCGCTCGGTCGATCAAATCGCGGACGGCGGCGTTGTCTTGTGGTTGACGCTCGGTGCCGAGGTATTCGGTCGAGCCGCGAAAGGCGAAGCCCTCTGCCGAGCGCCCCAAAAAGTCCAGCAAGCGCAGGATCTCTTGATAGCTCTTTTCCATGCCATCGCCCGGTCCATCGGAGCGATCGTTGTAGAAAGGCGCGGCGTAGATCGCTTCGACAGCGAGCTTGTCCGGCGAAAGCAGCGCATAGGCCAGGGCAAATTGGTCATCGATTTCGTTGTAGGTATCAGTATCGAGCACCATCCGCAGTTTGCCGGTCGGCGGTTGCAAACGCTGCAGGCGGAATGTCTCGCTCAATTGCGGGAAGGTCATTAGTATTTTGTCCTTCGCTGATGTTAGCAACGGGCTGGGTTGCCCAGCCTTGAGTATGGCAAATTGTAACTCTTTTGTCTGCTCGTGGACAAAATCAGGGTGCGGTGCCCGGCGCAATATAGGATGTGCCATGCGTTTGGTAGACCTCTGGGTAGACCACCGCCGCTTCCAAACCGTCTTGACCTTGCTCGAAATATTGCATGACGGTGACGACGGGGTGGGGCCATTGCCGCCACATGAAGGCTGGCGTGCCCGCTGGCAGGTCGGGATTGTGCTGTCCATAGCGGAAGTAATAATGCCCTTGGGACAAGGTCATATCGGTCAGTTCCAGCGCGGCGACGATGGCATCGGGGTCGCTGAAGCTGCCGGCGCGGGCGATGGCATCAGCCATTAAAAAGACGCTGTCGTAGGCTTCCATGGTGTGCGCGGCGAGAATATCGCCAAATTCGGCTTGAAAGGCGGCATTCAGCTCGATGGCGATATCGTTGAACAAGCTGGGGATGGTGCCGATGCGGTCGAAGGCGCAGTAGTTGCCATCAGGCACTGTCGCCCAATATTGGCTCGATTGGAAGGCGACCTGGTTGGTGACGCAGATGGTCTCGGCGCCGGGCGCGATGCCTAGCTCCGCCATTTGCTGGGTCAAGTTCAGCGCGGTTTCGCCGGTGACGATGATGCGGATGGCGTCCGGCGGTTGCTGGCGCGCTTGAATGCGACTGAGGATCGGCACAAAGTCTTCGGTGCCGAGTTCGATATCCAGCTTTTCGACGGCGACGCCCCGGCTTTCGAGCCGCTCTTGTTCGAAGGCTCCGGCTGGCTGGCCGTAATCGGTGTTCTCAATCAGCAGCACCACATCCTCCGCGCCGAGGGAAATCAGCCAATCGGTCACCACGATGCCCACTTGCGAGCTCGATGGGGCGATGCGGAAGATATAATCGGCACCGCTGGCGATGCGAGGCGGCTTGCCCTCGTATTCGATGATGCCGCTGGCGCTGATATTGTCGTTGCGCGGGTTGGACATGATCGTTGGGATGCGGTGCTCTTGCATGACGCCCATGGTCGCCAAGCCAACCGCGCTGTGATAGACGCCAATGACGGCATGCACCTTGTCTTCCAATATCAGCCGCTCGGCAACCGCCTGCCCCCGTTCGGAGATGCCTTCGGAATCGGCAGTGAAGATTTGGAGGCGATGCTGCCGTCCAGCGATTTCCACGCCGCAACTGGCATTGATATTGGCCGCCGCTTGCCCGAAGCCCCAGTCCATCACGACGCCGCCCAGGGTCGCGCCTGGCGCCGAAAGCGGGACGATACCGCCGATGCGAATGGTCTCGTCGGCGAAGTCGCAATGCCCATCGGCATGGGTGATGCTCAACGGCAGCAACAGCAAGCAAGCTACCATAGTGAATAGAGCCAGCGATTTTCTCGTCATATCAAGCCTTTTCCTAAAGCGCGGTCCGCAGAATTTAGTATATTGTAAGGGACCTTAGAGATAATGGAATAGCCCCATGCCCCGCCTGTTCGTCGCCATCGATTTGCCCGCTTCCTGCAAAGACCAGCTGCTGCGCTTGCGGGAGGACGATCTGCCGCCTGGGCGTTGGACCCGGCGCGAGAATTTGCATTTGACCCTGCACTTCATCGGCGATGTGCCGGAAGCTGCCGCGCGAGCTTATCAACGCGCCCTGGAAGAGGTGAACGCGCCCAGTTTTGAACTGCGCATCAATGGCGTGGGGCAATTCCCGGTCGAGTCTCGCCCGACTGTCATCTGGGCGGGGGTGGAAAATACCGCTGCCTTGCGCGCCTTGCATGAGGCTGTCGGACAAGCCCTGGTATCGGCAGGCTTCCGGCGGGAAAAGCGGCGTTTCCACCCGCATATCACCTTGATGCGCTTCAAGAAACCGCTACGCCGCGGTCCCGCCAGTCGCTGGCTGCAGGCGCATATGGACTTGCACAGCGAGCCGCTGCACATCGCCGAGTTCGCGCTCTATCAAAGCGACTTGAGCCCGACCGGCGCCATCTATAGCCAGCGCGCCGTTTATCCGTTGGTCTCCGCTACCGAGTAATCCGAGCGATTCAGTTTGATTTGTCGCTCGCGGGCAAGCGGTGGACGCGCAGCAGTAGCCCCGCCGCCACAATCACCGCGCCCATGACCACAAATGCCAGCACCAGCGACTCTTGCGCCAAAGCGGCATAGACCGGCGCCAACACAGCGAGATACAAACTGGCGAACATGCTGATCAGCGACAGGACGGTAGCGCGATTTTGGCTATCGATCAGGGCATTCTGATAGGCGGAGAAGAGCGGCGTTTTCATATCGTTGCCGCCGTACATCAAAATCACAATCAGCACCGTCGCCATAGGTCCGACCGCGGCCGCCAAGAGCCAGTACATCAAACCCGGCAGCAAGATCAAGAGGGCGATGGCGCGTTCCTGCCCCAGCCAGGCTTCCAGCCGGTAGACGTAGCGTTGGGTGAAGACCGCCAGCAAGCTGCCCAGGGACAGCGTCATGCCCACCACAAAGGGCGAGGCATCGTTCTGCACCAGGTAGGGTGGCGCCAGCGTGGTCACCAGGGTGGCGGTGAAGGGCGATGTGAAGATGACCAGCAATGCCAGCCGGCGCAAACGGCGATTGTTGAGCAGTAGGGAGAGACCATCGCGGAAGAGCTGGGCGCTGCTCGTTTTTTCCTCCGCGCTATCCAGCGGCGGTTCGCGCAGGGTCAGGCAAACCAGCAAGCCCAGCAAAAGCGCCACCACGGTCAAAGCGATGGCGGGGATGAAATTTTCCACACTGGCATCGCCGATGATCAAACCGCCGATGATGGGCGAGATGACAAAAGCGATCTGGCTAAAACTGTTGACCCGTCCCATCACTTTTTTCATCTCATTCTCGCGGTCTTCACCTTGCAAGCTGTCGTAGACCAGCGCTTCCAGCGCGCCCGAGGCGAAGGCGAAACCGGTCCCGGTCAAAAGCGCGATCAAGACATACCACTGGAAATCCCGCGCGAAGATGAAGAGGAACTCGGCGGACATCAGCAAAAAGGTGGAGCAGAAGATCGACCACTTGCGCCCGACGCGGTCGGCCAGGATGCCGGTTGGCACTTCCATCAGGAAAATGGCGCCGATGACGATCGATTCGATCAAGCTAATTTGCACCAGCGTCAAGCCGCGCGCCAGCAAAAGCAGCGCATAAGCGTGTATGTAGAGATGGAAACGCTGGCAGAAACTGATGATGATGATCTTGTTGATATTGCTGGAATACATGGCAGTACCCTCAAATTGGCGACAAGGCAGGGAGAGCGCAGCGATGGTGAGAAGCCGGGATGCTAGCGCAAGGGGAGACGACAAAGGATCTTTTTGATCAAGTGCTGTGGATGCCAGCCATGGGTACTCTTTCAGGTTGATTGGAGCAACGCGGGCGATTGTAGCAGATCGGCAGTCAAGCGCCAGCTCAATCTTGCCGGCAGATGTCTGTGGCTTCCGCGTCCTCTGTGGCTATAATTAAAGCAAGGTATCGGCACAAGCGAAAAGAGCGGAAGATGCGGGAAAACCCTGTACGAAGATTATGGGCGGAAGGCAAGGTGGCGCTAAATGGCTGGCTGCATAGCCCGAGCGCCTGGTCAGCGGAGGTTATGGCGCACCAAGGGTGGGACAGCCTGGTGGTGGATATGCAGCATGGCATGATGGGCATGGAAACGGCGATTTTGATGTTGCAAGCGATCTCCACAACCGAGACTGTGCCGATGGTGCGCGTCAATTGGAATACGCCCGGCGATATCATGCGCTTGCTGGATGCCGGCGCGTATGGGGTTGTCTGCCCCATGATCGAGACCCGCGAAGAATGCGAGGCATTTGTGGGCGCCTGTCGTTTTCCGCCGTTGGGTTATCGCAGCCTTGGTCCGACGCGGGCGCGTTTTTATGCCGGCGCCGATTATGCCGAGCATGCCAATGACACCGTCCTCACCTTCGCCATGATCGAGACGCAGGCCGGTTTTGACAATCGCGATCAGATTATGGCGGTCGAGGGTTTGGATGGCGTTTTTGTTGGCATCGGCGATTTGCGCTTGAGCATGACTGGGCGGGCCGGTTTCGATTCGGCGGATGCCACGGTCGATCGGGCGTTGGACGCCATCTTGGAATCGGCACGGGCGCGGGGCGTCAAAGCGGGTTTGTTCGCGGCTGATACCGAGCACGCCATCGAGATGATCAAGCGGGGTTATGAGTTTGTGACGGTGATGACGGAGACGACCATCCTCGCCAGCGCTGCGGCCGCCATCGTCAACACGGTGCGCGGGGGTATGGCTTAGCCAATTAGATGCTATCGCCCAGGCAGATCCCGAGGTCGTTGGCAGCCCGCAGCCAGATATGATCCAGCGGGACATTCTTGCGCAAACCCACCACATCTTTCAGCGGCACCGCGGAGACGCCATCGCCGCAGACGCCGACCATGATATTGCTTTCGCCGGCGGCGATGAAGTTGGCGGCGGCTGTCCCCAGGCGGGTCGCCAAGAGCCGATCTTTGGGCGAAGGCACGCCACCGCGTTGCACATGCCCCAGGATGGTGACGCGGGATTCCAGGCCGGTGCGCTTCTCCAATTCAGTGGTCAGAAGCTGGGTGCTGTTGCTGCGTTCTTTTGCAATTTCAGCCAAGAGCGCCCGCGCCCCTTTGCGCCGGTCTCTCGCCGCTTTCTTTTTCGCCTTGTCATCGGCAAATTTCTGCATATCGGCTTCGGCTTTCGCCAGTTCCAGGCGGGCGTCGCGCAGTTTCTTGCCGACAGGCTGCGTCATGGCGCCTTCCGATACCGCCACGATGCTGAAGCGTTTGCCATCGCGGCTGCGCGCCTTGATCGATTCAGCGATGAATTCGATGTTAAAAGGGATCTCGGGGATTAAGATCACATCGGCGCCGCCAGCCAAGCCCGCGCCCAATGCCAGCCAGCCGGTATTGTGCCCCATGATTTCGCAGACGATGATGCGGTGATGGCTATGCGCGGTCGAATGCAAGCGGTCGATGGCTTCGGTGGCGATGTTCAAAGCGGTATCGAAGCCGAAGGTGACATCCGTGCCGCTGACATCGTTGTCGATGGTTTTGGGCAGGCAGATGACATTGATACCCTGCTGGGACAAGCGGTAAGCGTTCTTGGCTGTGCCGCCGCCGCCCAGGCAAACCAGGGCATCAAGATCGTGCCGGCGATAATTTTCCACCATGACATCCATCATATTGCGGTATTTGCCGCCGATGGGCATCTTGTGTGGTTTGTCGCGGCTGGTGCCCAAAATCGTGCCACCGAGGGACAGGATGCCGCTTAATTCATCCGCGCCCAGCCAGACTACCCGATTTTGCATCAAGCCACGAAAGCCATCCAGAAAGCCAATTAGCCGCATCGAATGCTGATCGACCGCCACTTTGCCCACACCGCGGATAGCCGCGTTCAGACCGGGGCTATCCCCGCCAGCTGTGAGAATACCTATTGTTTTTCCTGTCATAAGAGATGTCCTTGTATATTTCATTTTGCATGATTATAGCGGGATTATGCTCAAATGCCCACAAATGCGGAAATCCGCCCGCAGTCCGCTAGAAATACAAAGCAACCTGTTTATGGTATGATAGCCAGACAGAAATAGGGAATGTGGGGCGATCGTGGTCCTTAATCAGCGCGTTTACGACATTGATGAGCTGTGGGAACTCGTCCATCAACCAGCGCTTGACAGCAAACATTTTGAATTGATTGATGGGGTATTATTCGAGGTGTCACCACCGGGCGCAAGGCATGGTCAGCTGGCGATTCGATTGGGTAGCTATCTTGATATTTTTGCCACAACAATGGACTTGGGCATGGTCACGGCCGAAACTGGTTATCATCCGCCGGCGAACCGTCAGACCTTGCTTTCCCCCGATATTGCCTTCGTCAGTAAAGCGCGCCTGCCGCAGCCTGTGCCCGACAAATATGTGCCGCTGATGCCCGACTTGGCGGTCGAGATTTTTTCGCCGCGCGAGACGCTGAAGCGGGTGCGCACTAAAGCCGAAATCTACCTGAACAATGACACGGGGCTGGTCTGGATTGTGATGCCGGGCAGGCAGGTTGTTGAAGTCTGGCGTGCCGATGGGGGCGCTGGCATTGAGCGGGAGACGCTCGGCTTGGGGGATAGCCTCTCTGGCGAGGGGGTCTTGCCCGGTTTTTCGCTGGAATTGCCGCTGCTCTTCAAGCAGTGAGCCGGCGCCTTGCCCGGCGCGGATGAGCGACAAGTGCCCACCGAACGAAGATTGAACAAGCTGAAACAGGTCGCCGCCCAGCGCCAAGCTGGCTTGACCATCGTGGTTGAAGATGTCTTCGACCCGCACAACCTCGGCGCGATCGCCCGCAGTTGCGATGCCTTTGGCATTCAAGAGATCAACATCATCTTCGAGGCGCAGGCGGCTTTCAACCCCAAGGAAGCCGGCAAGAACAGCTCCACCGCCACCAATAAATGGCTGAATTACCGGGTGCATCACGATAGCAAAACCGGGCTACAGACGCTCAAAGACGAAGGTTGGCGGTTGGCCGCCACGGTGCTCGACCCAGCAGCGGAATCCATCTTTGAAGCGGATCTCTGCCATCCCAAGTTGGCGCTGCTTTTTGGCAATGAGAAGAATGGGCTCTCGGCGACGGCTATCGAATTGGCGCATCAACGAGTGACCATTCCGATGCGCGGCATCGCCCAGAGCATGAATGTATCGGTCACGGCGGCGCTCTTCATCTATGAAGCGACCCGGCAGCGGCGCGCACGCTGTCCCGAGTGGCTGGCGCAAGAGCCGGCAGCAGCGGCGCGCACGCTGGATTATTTTCTGGAGATGCATGATCAACTGGGCAGGCGCAACAAAGCTTTGCGCAAAGAGCGGGCTCAAGAACGTCTGGCGCGGCGGGGAAACGGGGAGGATGAAGAAGCTTAAGCTCGGGCGAAGATGCCGACCACCGGACGATGATCGGTCAAATCATCGAAGGGGATTTTGCTCTGAATATGGCAGGAGATGACCTCGAATTGTTCCTGGGGGTCATAGAGCAGGATATGGTCGATCAGGATACGATGCCCATGATGCGTCCATTGCTCGTTGATTTTGTTCTCCGGCGATAGCAGGTGGAAATCCCGCTGCAACATTTCCATCTCCGGCGTAGAGGCTTGGGCGTTAAAATCCCCGGCTAACAAGATGGGGCGTTCTGGTCCATCACTGGCGCGATCGGCTCGTTTTAGCTCATCCACCACATGGAGGATCTCGTTGGCTTGGGCTTGCCGCATTTGAGAAGCCGTCCGCGACAGTTCAAAATCCATATCCTTGCGGTCTTCGCCGATGAGCACGCCGAGATGGGTATTGAGAAAATAGAAGGGGACGCCACGATAATTGAGCGAGGCGACCATCAGATTGCGCGGTTGGGTATCGCGGTTGCCGCTGCTATAGAGCGTCGCCCGGCTGATGGAGGTATGGCGTGCCCAGGCGCCGCCGCAGTCGCCATAAGGGGGAAAACTGCCCCAGGGAAAATTCTCGATTGGCAGATTGGTGACGATGGCGTTGCCTTCAGCCGCGCCGGTCATATCGCGGTAAGCGGGGCGATCCCAAAGGTCGGGATGCGGATGATCGCACATGGTGACTTCTGGCGCGAAGGAGTCGATATAATCCGAGCCTAAGAGTTGCGTCATCGCGCGGCCGACATTCTTGTGGCTGCCTTGGAACATCGCCAAGCCCGATTCTTGCAGGGCGATCACCGTCGGTTGGCGCGGGTTAATCACCCGTTTGAGCGCGCTGACGGTATCCGCAGCCAGTTTGTCGTGGTCGTGGGGCGCCGGGCGCATTCCGCGGGCGCCGCCGATATTGAAACTCACAACTTGTAGCATCAGCCAGCCTCGATTTGGAAAGCTCGCCGCATTATATCATAGATGCCCAGCGATTCTAGAGCCGCGCGTCTGGATGGCGAAAATAAACAAAATATGCCATGCTGCCAGGTGACCCACTCTCAACAAAGCGCGCTGGCGGGTTTATCATCTAAGCGAGCGTGACAAAGCGTGACAAAAGGAAGGCGAACATGAAACCAAGCTGCGAAAACAGGGCGCTGCTCCTGATTGATGTGCAAGTCGGCTTGGATGCGCCAAGCCTGGGCGCGCGCAACAACCCCCAAGCCGAGGGCAATATGGCGCGCTTGCTAGCGACATGGCGGGCGCAGAACCGTCCCATCATCCATGTGCAGCATATGTCCACCGAGCCGCATTCGCCCCTGCGTCCGGAATTGCCCGGCAACGCCATCAAGCAGATCGTAGCGCCACAAGGCGATGAACCAGTGATTCAAAAACAAGTCAACTCCGCTTTTATCGATACGGACCTGGTTCATCGCTTAAAAGCCGCCGCTATCGATGCGCTGGTCATCGTCGGTTTGACCACCGATCACTGTGTCTCCAGCACAGCGCGCATGGCAGCCGATCTCGGTTATCGGACGATTGTAGTCGCCGATGCCACCGCCGCCCATGAACGACGCAGTTATGACGGCATCTACCATTCGGCAGAGATGGTCCACGCCTTGGCTCTGGCAAACCTGCATCAGGAATTCGCCACCATCCTGACCACCGAGCAAGTGCTGGACAGCGCTTGATTTTGCGCCCGGCTTATGCTGTGATAGCTGCTTGGATTGTCGTCTGTGAGCCTTGAACCGATGTCCATCGCCATCATCTCATCTTTATATCGTTGTGAGCGGCATCTGCCGGCTTTCAGGGCAGCCGTCCTCAGCTTCGCCCAAGAAGTCAGCCAGCGCGGCATCTCCGTCCACTACCTGCCCATCGTCAACGATGCCAGCCGCGAGGAGCGCGCCCAAATCGACCAGCTAACGCGGGAAATCAATTCCCGCCAGCTCGGCGTCATGGCAGCGCATTATGTGCCGCGCGAGACTTTGTACGCTTCCTGGAATCGCGGGTTGGCGCTGGCGCGGGAAGCCTATTTCGCCTGTTGGAATGCCGATGATCTGCGCTCGCCAGCGGCATTCATCGAGGGCTACCGGGCTCTGCAAGCTGGCGCCAACCTGGTGGATTTTCCTTTCGTTCGCCGGCGGCAATCCGAGTCTTTCAGTCTTTTGCCGCGCCGGCAACGGGAGGTTGAAGTGCCCTGCCTCTTCAATCCAGACCGCTTCAGCCGCGGGGACGGCTTGGGTCCCTTCTTTCTGGCGAGCCGCGCTCTCTACGACCAAGCCGGGCAATTCGACCCCCATTTTCAGATCGCCGGCGATACTGACTGGGCGAGCCGCGCCCTGCCCCATGTCAAGTTCCATCGCGGGCGGCAATCCGGCGGCGAATTCCTGGTGCATGGCGACAACCTCAGCAACACTGGCAGCGAGCGCGAAGATATCGAAGTCAATATCATCTTCATGCGCCGCGGGGACTGGCAGCAGCTGCGCCCAGCCAATCCAAGCGCCTTGCGGGCCGCCTGGGAAACCTGGGGCAATCCAGCCGGCATCTCCCTGCCAGCCGAAGAAGCCGACTTCCTTTGGGGTCCAGCAGCCGAGGCGCGTTGGCGAGCTTATCAACGCGAACGACGCCAGCCAAGACTCCTGCGACGTTTGCGCCTGGCGCTGGCTGCCCGCGGCTTATTGCAGAGCCTGGAATGGCAGATGGCACGGCGAGGCAAATCCCCGCCATGAGCGCCCGCTGGAAAGGCATTTTGCCCGCTCTCTCTATCGCCTTGCTGCTGTTGCTCACCTTGCTCTTCTTCCAGCAATTGGCCTTCAGCGGCAAGATACTGGCGCGCGGCGATACCTACAATTATTTCTATCCCTATTGGGATGCCCGCAACCAAGCCTTTCGCGCGGGGGAATTGCCCCTGTGGACCAACGATCTGTTCATGGGCGCCCCCCTGCTCGCCAACCCGCAAATCGGCAGCTATTACCCGCCCAATTGGTTGACCGCGCCCTTGCGCGCCCCCAGCGCTATCAGCATCAGTATCCTGCTGCACATTGCGTTGGCTGCCGCTGGAACCTGCTGGTTATATCGGCTTACCATCAGCGCCAAATGGCTGCCCGCGCTCGCGGCCGGCATCAGCTTCGCCTTCGGCGGCTACCTGGGCGCCCATGTCGAGCAGATCAACCAGTTGCAAGGCTTGGCTTGGATGCCGATCTTGTTCGCGCTCTACCACCGCTTGCTCAAACAGCAACGACCGCTGCGCGATGCTCTGCTGCTGGCGCTGGCTTGGGCGCTGCAGATCTTCAGCGGGCACACCCAGACCGTCTTCATCAGCGGGGTCGGCTTGGGCATCTATGGCTTGGCGCAGGTCGCCGGCGAAAATGGCGACCGTAAATCGACCAGCTTGCGCCTGCTGCTATCATTGGCGATCCCCTTTCTGCTGGCGCTTTTGCTGGCTTTGCCGCAATTGCTGCCCAGCCTGGAGTTGCTGCGCCTGTCGAACCGGGGCGGCGGCTTCACCACCCAAGAAGCGACTGCTTTCTCGCTGCCACCCGCCATGCTGGGGCGGGCATTGCTGCCGAGTTACGATGGGCAGCTCTTCGGCGAATATGTGACCACTATCGGCCTCAGTGGCTTGGCTTTGGCGCTCTGGGGCATGACGGCTCAACAACTCCCCCGCCCCCAACGCCGCACCTGGCTGCTGATAGCGCTGCTGGGTTTGGCGCTGGCATTGGGGCGCTATAATCCGCTTTATCTGCTGCTGGCGGAATTGCCCGGTTTCAATCTCTTCCGCGTGCCAGCCCGCTTCCTGGCGCTCTTCAGCTTGGCGCTCGCCATGCTGGGGGGCCTGGGGGTCGAGGCGCTTCACAGCCACCCAACCTCCATCAGCGGGCATCGCCGTCGCCTGAAAATGATCGGAATCACTGGCGCGCTGCTCTTGCTAATCGCGGCCACCGCCACCCTACCGCCGGACCCCAGCCTGATCTTCGGCGAGAGCCAGGTCAGCCCCGTCTCGCTGCTTTTATGGCTGGGCGCCGGTTTAATCACGGTCGCGCTCTTTTCTATCCACCAGCGACGCTGGACGCCGATCGCCGCCGTCGCGCTCTTGATCACAGAATTGTTGCTAGCGGCGCAGAACCTGCCTTACAATGACCTGGCGCCGCCGGAAGGCTACCTGGGGCAGCGTTTCACCATCAGCCAAATGCTGGCATTCCAAGCGGAGCAGAACCCCCCGGGCAGGGTGCTTTCCATCAGCCAGCTCTATTTTGACCCCGGCGATATCGCCGCCCTGCGCCAGGATTACGACCGGCTGGGCTTGGACGCCGCCTCCCAATTTCACGCCCTCGATAGCATCAAAAAGCAAGAGATGCTGTTGCCCAACTTGCCGCTGACCTGGGGCATCCCCAGCATCGATGGTTTTGGCGGCGGCATCATGCCAACCCGCGCCTATTCGCAATTCAGCAGCTTGCTCTCGCCACCCGATGTCCCGCCAGCCGTCGATGGCAGGTTGAGCGAGCGCCTGGCACTGCCCGCCTGCCGTGGGGCTTGCATTCCCGACCTGCGCTGGTTGCAAGCCACCGACACGCGCTATCTCATCACCGATCGGGTCTACGATGTCTGGCACGATGATATCGCCTATGATACGGCGCTGGCGCGATTCTGGCGCGATGTCAGCGCCATCGAACCTTCGCCGCTCGGTGACCAGATCCATATCTTGCATAGCGGATCCCTAGCCGCTACGCCGGATACGACCACTTTGCCGGACGGCTTGTCCTTGACCATCACCGATTGGGCGGGTTTGCAAAGCCACTTGCAACGAGGGGCAGATATCCTGGCCGTCACCGCGGTCAACAGCCGCCACCCGCAGATCCAGCAGCAACTCCAACCGCCGCCCTTCGAGCGCGTCCTGTCCAGCGATATCAAGATCTATCGCCTGCCAAGCATGGGGAGAGCCTACCTGGCGACCGACCCGCTTATCCTGCCCGATGACTTGGCGAGGCAGGAAGCCGCCTTGCAGCTGTTGCAAAATGGGCAGGCGATAGTGATAAACGGCGCCGCGCCACCGCTTCCGGGGGACGCAACTGACGAGGGCAGCATCAGTTTCATCGGCTACGACGCGACCCGTGTCGAATTGAAAGTCAGCAGTCCAGCAGCCGCTTACCTGATCCTCGGCGATGCCCACTATCCGGGTTGGGAAGCGACCGTCAATGGCGCGCCAACGCCCATCTATCGCGCAAATCTGATCTTTCGCGCCCTGCCCCTGCCGGCCGGCGACAGCAGCGTCGTCTTCCGCTTCGAGCCCCATCTGTGGCGCGCCGCCCTTTACATCGGCATCACATTGTGGATGATTGCCTTACTGCTTTGCTTGGTGCTGTGGCGCCAGGGCAGAAACGCGCCACCTTGACAGCGAGGAATTCCATCGAAATAGAGAACCTATGTAACTCAAAGGAGAGCTTGAAAATGAAACTGGGAACTTATGTCGAAATTCTGCATTTTGTCGAAGATATTGCCGCCGCCGGCGACTACTACCAGCGCCTGGGACTGCAAGCGCTGGGCGATGATGTCTATACCGATGGCCGCTATCACCTGCATCTATTGACGGGGGAGGGCGCTAACCCCAGCTTGCGCTACTTCGGCAGTGATATCCAGGGGCTGCAAGCGGGCGGTTTGAGCATCAAAGGAGACCAGCTGCAAAGCCCGGCTGGCATCAACATCTTACTCACCGAAGCAGCGCCGCCGCGCCAGCTACCGCATGACAATGTCGCGCGGGCGGAAGATATCACTCGCCTGGGCAAATTTGGCGAGCTTTCCGCCTTCATCCCGGATTTGGAAGTGGAATGGGCATTTTGGGAGGGAGCGGGCTACGATACCCTGGGCAAATATAGCATGCCATCGCCCTGGGGCATCCTCTGTGACCAGCTCTTCCTTATCGGCTTGCATCAAGACGATGTCGATGAACCGTTCGCCATCTGCCATTTCAGCCCGGAGATGAAAGAAGTCAACGGACAGCTGATCGCCGAAGGCTTTGACTTGCAGCCATTTGACAACAGCGCCGACCCATCCGACCATACCTATATGAAGTTGATGACGCCTTACGGGTTGATGTTCTATCTCTTCACCGGCGATATCTCGGATGCCAGTCCCTAAACTGGAAGACAGCGCCATCGCCCAAGCAGCCAACATCAGGGAGCAAATGGACAGCAGCGGCATCAGCCAAATCACCGATGATATCGTACAGGTGCAAATCCCCTTGCCCTATGCGCTCAACATCGTCAACTGCTATCTGCTGCGCGGGACCGCTGGCTGGACGCTGCTTGATACCGGCTTGAACACGGCGGCAGCGCGATCGCAATGGAAAACCGCGCTGGAGCAGTTGGGCATCGTGCCGGCGGATATCAAGCAGATCGTCCTCACCCATATGCACCCCGACCATTTTGGCATGGCGGGCTGGTGGCAACGACAGGTGGAGACAGCCATGCCGGTCTACCTGCCCGAAGCGGAAAAACCACAGGTTGAAGTGTTCTATCGGCGGGACAATGCGCCCCTCTATCATCAATGGCTGCTCGACTGCGGTATGGATCAGGAAACGGTGGATTCTATGGAGCTTGCCCTGGGCAACACTCGGGACTTGACCCTGCCACACCCGCTCAGCCAAGAGTACCTGCGCGCGGGGGAGACCATCATCTTAGGCGCGCGCCAGTTCCGCGCCATCCATGCGCCGGGGCACAGCGATGGGCAACTGATCTTCTATGACCAGAGCGAGCGTCTGATGCTCTGTGGCGATCATGTGCTGATGAAGATCACCCCCAATATCGGCCGCTGGCCCCATAGCGCCGCCAACCCGCTAGGCTGTTTCTTGCAGTCGCTGGAGAAGCTGAAGACGCTAGATGTCGACTTGGCGCTACCGGGTCACAAATGGTTGATCACTGATTGGCGCGGGCGCATCGAAGAATTGATCGCCCATCATCAGCAGCGCTTGCAGCAGACCCGGACCGCCATCGACAATGGCGCGCAGACCGTCTACCAGGTCGCCGCCCAGCTATTCCAGCTCGATCGCTTGAGCGCGCATGAATGGCGTTTCGCGCTGGCGGAGACGCTGGCGCACCTCGAATACTTACAAGAGCAGGATCTGCTACGCTGTAGCAAAGAGGGCGCCTATCGCTGGCAGTTAGCCTGATTTGCCGGTTTTCTCTCAAGCTCAAAACGGCGCCAGCACTTCTGCGCCATCATCGATTTGGCTGTCATCCAGGATCACGAAGCGCGTCGAATCAGCCGCTTCCAACGTCCAGCGAACCTCATGCCGCGTCCCGCCGGCGCTAACGTGATGCTCTTCCCCGATGATGAAATAGTCGCGCGCTTGGTGTCCCGTCTGCGTTTCACTGATACGAATACGATCGAAGAGCGTCAATGCCAGCGCCTCTCCTTGATGTTGGCGGGCATTGATCTGCAGTTGCCGAATTAGCCCCTGGGGATGCTTGCGTCGGGCGATTTCGTATGTGGCGAAGGCTCGGGCGGTGGCAATATCGGAGAGCGCCGGCAAATCCAGCGAAAGCTGCTTCAGCCCATAGAGATAGATCCCAGCGCCATCAGCCACCACGATTTCCAGCGGATCGCGGCGGTAGAGCGGCTTGCCCAACAGCTGCAAGACCGTCAGCTGAAGATCGCGGCCGCTGCGATTGCTGAGGCGCAGCTGCACCGAGCTGGCGCCCAACTGCAAGACCTCAACCAGCAGATCTTCCGTGGGTAGCGGGCTGGTCCCGGCCGAAAACTCCTGAAAGCGGGTCACCAAGCCATCATATTCCAGCAATGCCAGCGGCTGGTCATGCTCGTCAACCAAGCGCAGATTCAGCAGCAATTCGCTATGTCGCTCTATTCGCAGTGGCTGCCGCAATTGCCAGAGCAGGCTACCGCTCTCGCCGATTTCCCGCGGGCGTATTTGCAGCGAGACGCGGTTGACACGCTGGTCGCCATAGCTATATTCCATCCCGCTCATATCATCGCGGAAGTGGGCGGCAATCGTTTTATGGGTCAGCGTATAATGCCGATTGAGGAAGACCGCCACCCCCTCGCGATCGAGGTAAAAGCGCCCGCGTTCGCTGGCAGCCACTTCGGCGATGGCTTGCCGGATCGGCAGCGAATCTCCCCACCAATCGCCAACATAAGCGAAGCGGCTCTTACCGGGCGCCAGTCGACGGGCGACTCCGTGCTCGGGGAAAACGCGCACCCCGTCAATCTGGTTGTAGCCGGGCACATCAATCAAGCAGAAACCAGCCAAGATCGCCGGGCGCACAATCGCCTGATCCAGCAATTGGGCGATCACCTCATCAGCACTGACATCAACTTGGGGCGGCAACTGAACGAGGCTGTCTTCCAACCAGGGTTGAATATCTTGCAGCTGAATCACCGCTTGCTTATCGCCCAGCGTGCCGGCATCGGGTTCGACCTGGCGGACAACGCCGCTGAAATGCCGCCGCCGCTCTCCAGCGAGCTCGCTGAAAATGCGGACGCGCTCCCCAATCTGCAATGAATGCCGTTCGGGGGAAAATTCTCCCCTCGGGTTATGCAGCGTGATGCGCGCCCAACTCTGCGCCGCCATGCTGTCATAAGCCGCCTCCATGCCCAGGCGCCAGCGCAACTCAAGCACCCCCGCGCTGATATCCTCGCCGGCATCGTTGAAATTGCCATCGTCGTCCCGGTCGATGGCGATGATATATTTGATCATGCCGGGGCATCCAAGAGCCAGGTGTGGCGGAAAGCGCAACCATAGTATTCCCGCTCGCCATAAGGGAAGATGCCCGGCTCAATCGAGACCCGGGCTGGCGCCAGCAGTGTGTCGCCCAAGGTGACATCCGCCGCCAGCGCCGCGGTGTAACTATCGATCAAGTCGACCAGTTGCGGCAAATGGCTGCGCATGCCCAGCCCCTGCTCTTGTGGCACCACCAGCAACAAATGCGTCAAAGAATGAGACAGGGTCATAGCGCTGCCGCTGAAAGCCATGGTCTGCAGGCTGTCACGCTGTTGGCGGAAGAGCCGCTCCATTTCCAGCTCCAGCGGCATGACCAACAGCGCCGGCAACTGCGCCCGATGCAGCGAGTTGGGCAAGGCGTCAATATCGAAATTGTTGCGGGCGCCCAGCACCTGCAAAGCGGATAGTTGTGTCAAAGCAAGTCGAAATGTCGCCATCGGCGCTTTCCTTTCTGCTAGTCAGATTATAGTACATTTGTTCTATACGATGCGCTGAGGATAGCGGATTTTGCGAGGGAAGGGGTGGCAATATGGTCGCGGTTTTGAGGTGGAGAGAGTTCGTTGCTGCTCGCTCAGGTCAAATACAGCACATGCGACGCAAGTCCTCCCTGATTTAACGGGCGAGATGTAGAAGGCAGATTTGACCATTACACGGCTATGATATATCATTCCGAAAAATCGGTTGCGCAACAGGTTAGGCTCGGGATGAAGCATAAACGGATCACCCATGCGCGATGTCGCCGAGCAGGCTGGCGTCTCCAAAGCCACCGTTTCTCATGTGATTAACGAAACGCGCTTCGTCGAGCAAGCGACTAAAGAGCGGGTGCAGAGCGCCATTCGCACATTGGGATATCGCCCCAATCTGGCAGCCCGCAGCCTGACCACCCAACGCACCCGCATCATCGGCGCCGTCAGCTAAAATTGGGACGCCCTCAACGCAGCGGGATGTGGTCGGCGAATTGGAGCGGGCGATCCGCGCCCAGGGTATGCGCTTCATGGTCGCCATGCACCATGCTGAAAATTGGTGGTTTTCACCCTGCCTTCTACCCTGGCGAGGTACGTTCGGTGGAGCTGCTGGGTGTAGCCGCTAAAATGGGAAATGACGGCTTGTGAGTGGTTTGCACACTAAGCGGAGAAGCGGCTAGTGAAAGCGATCGTATTAGAGCAGCCGGGTCAACTGAAGCTGCGTCAACTGGCGAGACCGATGGTGGCGGGGCGCGATCAAGCCCTGGTGCGGGTCAGGCGGGTTGGCATTTGCGGCACCGACCTGCATGCCTTCGGCGGCCAGCAGAATTTTTTCAGCTATCCGCGGATCATGGGGCATGAGTTGGCGGTGGAAGTGCTGGAGATTGGCAAGACGGATCTGGCGCTGGACTACCAAATCGGGGATCACTGCTGCGTCATCCCTTATTTGAATTGCGGGGATTGCATCGCTTGCCGGCATGGCAAGAGCAATTGTTGCGCCCAAATGCAGGTGCTGGGCGTGCATGTTGATGGGGGCATGCGGGAGCAATTTCTGGTGCCGGTTGACAAGCTGTTGAAAGCGGAGGGCATCCCGCTGGAGCAGTTGGCGCTGGTGGAGATGCTCTGCATTGGCGCACACGCGGTGCAACGCGCGCGCATCCGGTCGGGCGAAAATGCGCTGGTGATCGGCGCAGGACCGATTGGCTTGGCGACGGCGCAATTCGCCAAGCTGGCTGGGGCTGAAGTGCTGGTGTTGGAAGTCCAGCAAAAGCGGCTCGAGTTTTGTGTCGAGACGCTGGGCATCGACAAGTTGCTCGATGGCTCCGCTGATGTGCCGGGGCAGCTGCGGGAGTTGCTGGGTGGGGAGTTGCCGACGCTGGTTTTCGATTGCACGGGCAATGCCCATTCGATGGGCGCCGCCTTCGATTATGTCGCTCATGGTGGTTCGCTGGTCTTGGTGGGGCATGTGACGGGGGACTTGAGTTTCAGCGATCCCCATTTTCACTCGCATGAGCTGACGCTGCTCGCCAGCCGCAACGCCACCCGCGCCGACTTCCTGCGGGTGATCGAGACTTTGCGAGGGGGCGTCATCAACCTAGCCCCTTGGATCAGCCATCAAGCCAGCCCGGAAAGCATCCTGCTTGATTTTCCTAGTTGGCTCGAGCCCGCCAGCGGCGTCATCAAAGCGATGCTCAGTTTTGATTAGTTCACAGGAGTTGATTTCTTGACGGCTTCGACGGCTAAACCACGGATCAAATGGTATCGATCGCCGCTGGCGCCGGCGGATTTGGCGCGGTTGAACCAGCGCAGTGATCGGCGGGGTTTGCTGCAGACTCTTGGTTTTCTGGCAGTCTTGCTAGTTAGCGGCGGCTTGGCATGGGCCGCGCTCGAGCGGGGACATCCGCTGGCTGCGCTGGCGCTGGTCTATTTGCACGGGGCTTTGTATGCCTTCCTGGTCAATGGCTTTCACGAGCTCTGCCACAAGACGGTCTTCAAGACAACGGCGCTCAACAGCTTCTTTCGCGATATCTTCGCCTTTTTGGGTTGGTATAATCATGTCTCCTTTTGGGCGAGCCACCAGGAGCATCACAAGTACACCTTGCATCCGCCGGATGATTTGGAAGTGGTTTTGCCGCGGAAGCTGACGCTGCTGTCTTATTTGAGTTTCGCCTTCGTCAATCCGCGCGGGTTGTTGCTGCGCTTGAAGGGGGTGTTGCTGCTTTGCTTCGGCGTCATCGACAACGAGTGGGAGCTGGCGCTGTTCCCGCCGGGGGCTCGGGAAAAGCGGCGCGCGCTTTTCAATTGGGCGCGCTTCTTGCTGCTGGGGCATGGCTTGATTGTGCTGGTCTCGCTTTATTTTGGTTGGTGGCAAATTCCGCTGTTGGTCACGCTGGCGCCTTTTTATGGCGGTGGTTTTCAATTCTTGCTCAACGAAGCGCAGCATATCGGCTTGTCGGATCGGGTCAGTGATTATCGGCTGAACACGCGGACGATCTTGCTAAATCCCGTTTTGCGCTTTCTCTATTGGCAGATGAATTATCACATCGAGCATCATATGTATGCGGCGGTGCCATGCTATCAGCTGGCGGAGCTGCATCGCTTGATACGGGCGGATACACCCCAGCCGACCCGGGGCCTGCTGGGCACTTGGCGGCAGATCATCCCGATTTTGCGGCGGCAACAGCGCGAGCCGGAGTATCAGTTCCTGCCGGAATTGCCTTAGGCATCATAACTGCCGGCGGTGACATCGCCACCGGCGCCGGTCCAATTGGTATGGAAATATTCGCCGCGCGGGCGATCGACCCGCTCATAGGTGTGCGCGCCGAAGTAATCGCGTTGGGCTTGTAGCAGGTTGGCGGGCAGATTGGCTGAGCGATAGCCATCGTAGAAAGCCAGGGCGCCGCTCATGATGGGCAGGGGGATACCGTGGGCGATGCCGGTCGCTACGGTGCCGCGCCAAGCCGCCTGGGCTTGAATGACAGCCGCGCTGAAATAGTCATCCAGCAGCAAATTTGCCAGCGTGGGATTCTGCGCATAGGCTTCTTGGATCTTGCCCAGGAAAGCCGAACGGATGATGCAGCCCTCGCGCCACATCAGCGCCACCCCGCCATAATTGAGATTCCAGTTATAGCTGTGGGCGGCATCTTGCATCAGCATATAGCCCTGGGTGTAACTGATGATCTTGGCGGCATAGACGGCTTGTTCCAGGTCCTTGATGAATTGTTCGCGGTCGCCGGCGAAATCGACTTGGGGACCGGGCAGCACTTGGGCAGCGGCGACGCGCTGTTCTTTGATGGCGGACAGGAAACGAGCGAAGACAGCTTCACCGATCAACGTCAGCGGTGTGCCTTCTTCCAGCGCGGTGATGGCGGTCCACTTGCCGGTGCCTTTTTGGCTGGCGACATCGAGGATTTTGCGCAACAGCGGCTGCCCATCTTCATCCTGATATGCCAGGATGTTGCCGGTGATCTCGATCAGGAAAGATTCCAGGATGCCGCGGTTCCAATCTTTGAAGACCGCGCTGATCTCGCTTTCGCTCATGCCCAGCACTTGGGACATCAGGTGATAGGCTTCGCAGATCAATTGCATATCGCCGTATTCGATGCCGTTGTGCACCATCTTGACGAAATGGCCCGCGCCATCTTCGCCGACCCAATCGCAGCAGGGGCTGCCATCCGCCACTTTTGCCGCCACCGCTTGCAGAATCGGCTTGACCGCTTCCCAGGCGGCTGGGGAGCCACCGGGCATGATCGAGGGTCCATAGCGGGCGCCTTCTTCGCCGCCGCTGACGCCAGCGCCGAGGTAGTGCTTGCCCAGGGCTTCCAACGTTTTGCTGCGGCGGATGGTGTCATTGAAGTTGGAATTGCCGCCATCGATGATGATATCGCCATCGTCCAGCAGGGGCGCCAGTTGGGCGATCGACTTGTCCACCGCCTCGCCGGCTTGGATCATCAGGATCAGCTTGCGCGGGCGCTTCAAGCTCTTGACAAATTCTTCGGGCGAGTAGGTGCCGATGATATCAGTGCCTTTCGCCTCGTTTTCGATGAAGCGCGTCACTTTGGAGGTGGTGCGGTTGAAGACAGCCACGCGAAAGCCATGGTCGTTGATGTTGAGCGCCAGGTTTTGCCCCATGACCGCCAAGCCGATCAAACCGATATCCGCCAGGTTATCCATATCCCGTTTTTCCGTTCTCTTTCCTCATTCGCCGGTCGCGAGCCATTGTAGCAGCCGCTCATGAGTTTGACAGGCTGCAGAATCGGCGCGCGGGGCGGTAAGCGGCGTTCGCGCGAAGAAGAATAAGGTTGGTTCTCGCTGGGGGCGGACTGACGACTCAGCTGTCAACTGAAGTGGGGGTATATCACTCTCTTGATTTATCGGGGAGATTTAGAGGGCTTAGCACTCACCAGTCAGCCGCACATAATCGGCGCTGACCCAGCCGGAACGCCCGTAGAAATCCACTTCGACCCATCCATCCGCGTGGGCTACAACATCCAGCGTGATACCAGCCGCCAAGCCGGTCATGATCTCGCCATTTGCGGATGCCCGCAAATTGAGCGCATCCGTAGTGACAGCCTGGCAGCTTCCGCCACTATGCGGCGAGCCTGCTGCTTCGACCGGTTGCGCAATCGGGACGCCCGGATGCAAAACCACCGAGCCATGTCCATCAATGAAGGTGCAGGTCTTGCCATCGATGATATGCAATGGCAGGCTGCGCACGGTCCGCGGGGCAGTCGCCGCATCCAGGAAGCTGAAGCTGCTGCCGCTAGCTTGGAAGCAGACCTGCGTGCCAGCCCCAACATAACTCCAGACATCAACCGCATCGACAATACCGCGGTCAATCACCGACTGGATGCCAACTCCTTCGGCGTCAATGCGCTGGCATTGGGTTGCGCCGGTAAGGTCGGTCACGGCGATCGCGGGCAAGAGCAATGGGCAGGTTTTTTGGGGCTGCGTCCTGGCGGTGGTAGGGCTTAGGGTTCTGCTCCCGGTTTCTTTGCTGGGCTTGGGTATTGAGCCTTCATAAGCGCCAATGTCGCAGGCAGTGCTGATGCGCGATACCCCGCGTTGGTCAGTATTGGCGCAATAAGCGGCATTGGCAGCATCAATCGCCGGGCTGCCGATGTATAAGGGATAATAAGCTGGCGAACCAGTTAGCTGGCCGAGTTCGGGATCGCTAGAGACAGCGGGTAGGCTGCATGGATCAAGAATAAAGTCATGTGTGTATATTTCGATAAGGTTGCCAGAATTTTCAGATAAGATTCCCTCGCAATCACCCGAACCGCCATTGTTTGCCAAGATGCTGTTATGTATTTTTGTCACGCCACTTAAAGCCAGCAAACCGCCACTGCCAAATGCCTCATCAGTCTGGTTATTGACGAGGGTTACATGTATCAGGGTCAGGTTGCCGGAGGCCTGATAGATCCCCCCGCCGCTTCCACTTGAAGTGTTATTGGCAATGGTGCTGTTAGTGATTGTCGTAGTTCCTCCATTGATGGAAATTCCGCCGCCGCTTGAAGTAGAGCGATTATCGTAAATGGTGACATTGGTCAAAGTCATTGTCAGATTGCTGCCTTCAAGTAAGATGGCTCCCCCATAACCAGAAGTCTGATTGCCGGCCAAGGTGCTATTGATAATGCTCAATGTACCACCAAGGACATGAATTCCGCCGCCGCCCGCACTAGTTTCCACGCTGTTCTGGATGGAGCTGTTCTCGATAGTGAGCGTGCCGCCGAGCGATTTAATTGCAGCGCCGCCGTCGTTAGCTGCGCCGTTGGTCAGGGTCAAGTTCTTGATGGTCAGGTTGCCGGAGCTGTCGACGGAAAAGATTCGGTGGCTCTTTTCGCCGGAGATGGTAAAAGATCCGCCTTGGCTTTGAATAGTCATCTTGCTGGTGATATTGGGCAAGAGGGCGCTTAAGGGAACATTTGCGCTAAGCACAATCGTATCGACGCCGTTGCCAGCCGCGCAGCCACCGGTTGAGGAATCGGTATTGGCGGATGTGATGGCGTCTGCCAGGCTGCAAGTGGCATCAACAGTGATAGTGGCGGCGAGAGCCGGTGATAGGGACAGTAAAAATAAAGCGATAGCCAAGATAGCACGCCATATTAGGGGTCGCTGAACAATTCGCATAGCAGGCACCACACATTTTCTAGCTGGATTTCTAGCGTTCAGGATGGGATTAGCGTAGTTAAATCCGAAAAAGGCAACAAAATTCAGCTAGTGATTGAAACTGCTTTGGGATTCGGCGCGGAAATCAACGATGAAGACGAACCTGCTACGACATGAGGGTTGGGAAATTACCGTTCGAATTCCCAATTACTGTTTCAATTAATAGTATCACATAAATGTAAACCAAGCGCAAGTAGTGTTTTAGGCGAGCTTCAGGCAGGGCTGTGTTTTTCTGAGCCACATCCGATTCATTGGAGAGGGGAGTCTGCTGGCGGAGTCCTGAGTTTTACGGCGCATCGATATGCCCGGCGAAACTGGCTTTTCTTGCAGCAGGGCGCTATGCTTCCCTAACCATTACCGTTTCACTAGCTGTGGAGAGGCTGATATGCCCAAGATGACCGGCGCCAAATTGTTGGCGGAGACTGTAAAGGCTTATGGCAGCAGCCACGTATTCTTCATGCCATATATTGCGCCGCGCGCTTTGATGGAGATGGAGAAGTTGGGCATCAAGCGCGTCCAGACCCATGGCGAGAAGGCGGCGGCTTATATGGCGGATGCCTATGCCCGTGTCAAAGGGGCGCCTGGTTTGTGTATGGCGCAATCGGTTGGCGCGTCCAACCTGGCGGCGGGCTTGCAGGATGCCTGGTTGTCTTGCTCGCCGGTGCTCGCTATTACGGGGCGGGAACGGCAGTGGCGGCAATGGCGCCATGCTTACCAGGAAGTGGATCATCGGGGACCATTCTCCGCCGTGAGCAAATACAGCGCTTATGTCTCCCGCCCGGAGGAATTAGCGCATCACCTGCGGCAGGCATTTCGCGCGGCCACCAGCGGCACGCCGGGTCCTGTTCATTTGGATCTGGAAGGGATTGATGGCGACGCGGTGGTTGATCTGGAGGCGGATTTGGAAGTTGTGGTTGAGCCTGCCTTTGCGCGTGTGCCGCCATTTCGTCCGCTTGCTGATCGCCAGTCGATTGAGGCAGCGCTGAAACTGTTGGAGGCGGCGCGCAAGCCGGTGATTGTGGCTGGCGGCGGCGTCACGCTATCGGCTGCCCGCGCGGAATTGATCGCCCTGGCGGAAAAGCTCTCGATCCCGGTTGCCACTTCGCTCAATGCCAAAGCCATGCTCCCCGCCGATCATCCGTTGGCGGTGGGGGTGCCGGGTTCTTATTCCCGCGCTTGCGCCAACCAGATTTTGTGTGAGGCGGATCTGGTCTTTTATATTGGCAGCCACACTGGCGGGCAAGTGACCAACAACTACACCGTCCCGCCGCCGGGCGTCAACGTCATCCAGCTCGATATCAACCCCGCCGAGATCGGCCGTAATTACCCGGTCGCGGTTGGTTTGCAGGGCGATGCCAGGGAGACACTGCGCCAAATGCTCGCGCTGGCGGAAGTGGGTTCGATGCGCCAGGAATGGATTGCAACGGTGCAGGGGCGGGTGCGGGCTTGGTGGGAGGATGTCGATGTCCACTACAGCTCGGATACAACGCCGATTCGCCCGGAACGCCTCTGCAAGGCATTGAACGAGCAGTTGCCGGCCGATGCCATCCTGGTTTCGGACACTGGGCATTCGGGCATTTGGACCGGCACGATGTTGGATCTGCGCCATCCGGGGCAATCCTATATCCGCTGTTCCGGTTCGCTGGGTTGGGGTTTGCCGGCGGCTATGGGCGCCAAATGCGCGCAGCCGGAGCGTCCTGTGCTCTGTTTCACTGGCGATGGCGGCATCTGGTATCACCTGGCGGAGCTGGAGACGGCTGTCCGTTGCGGCATCCCGACGGTCACGGTGGTCAACAACAATCATTCGCTCAATCAAGAGCGCGATGGCGTGGAAGCGGTTTATGGCGGGCAAAGCGCGGGCTCGGATGAATTATGGCGCTTCGATGATACTGATTTTGCGCCTATCGCCGAATCGATGGGTTGCCTGGGTTTGACAGTGAGGGAACCAAGCGAGATCGCCCCGGCGCTGGAACGGGCTTTGGCTGCCGCTGTGCCGGCGCTGATCGATGTCAAAACGGATATTGAAGGGATCGCCCCCTTGGCTTGGGCGCCATCCTGAAAGGCTGTTTGGGGGAGAGCTCGCTCGCCGCGTTTTGCCGAGAGAGTGAGCACGGCAGGATTCGAACCTGCAACCAATTGATTAAAAGTCAACTGCGCTGCCATTGCGCCACGTGCCCGCACAGGGCGGAAGTATAGTGCCAAATTGCCGGCATTTCAAGCGGCATTTGCCAGGCTGCCTCGTGCCAAAGGCGGGGATGGGGGAGCGCTTGGCAAACTGCCCGGCGAAAGCGCTTTGTTAAATTGTCCTAATCTGAATGTCACTATATACTGAAAGTGGATTTAGCGACATAACACATGCTGAGGGAACTATGGCGGAGCTCAAACCCTGGAAGCAGCTGTCACTTCGGTCACGGATTTGCCCTTGCGTCGTTTGGGGCGGCCCCTGGGGCGGGATGATTTGTTGCGGTCTTTGCTGTTGCGCCTGCGCCAAAATCAACAATTGGTCTTGCATGGGGCGGCTGGCTCGGGCAAAACGACGGTGGCAGCCACCATCGCCAATGTTTATTTGCAGCAGTATGCGCGCCCGGTTTTATGGCTGAACATCAAGAATCCACCGCTGGTAGAGTTGATCGTCCGGGTCAGCCGGGCTTATGCAGCTACGGAGCTTTGTAGCGATGCCAACCCGCTGCGCCAAGCAGGAGCGGTCAAAGCGCTGCTAGCCGAGCGTCAGCCTTTGCTGGTCTTGGATGGCGAGATTGAATCGAGCGTATTGGCGGATTTTGTCAGCCGCTGCCTGCCGGAGATCCCGCTGGTGGCGACCAGCCCGGCAGCGCTTGCCCAAGGAGATTGGCGTAACCAGCCGATTGGCGCTTTGTCAGAAGGCGATGCCGTCTACCTGTTCAAGCAGAAGGCGGGCATCAAAAACGGCGATGCCGATGAGACGTCCCGCGCCATCGCTGCCCAGCTCAAACATAGCGCCTTTCCCTTGGCGGTGGCGGCTCGCTGCATGATCATCTCGCGCCAGTCGCCGGCTGATTACAGCGCCGCCTTGGCGGAATCGCTGGCGAGCCACGATGATGACAGCATGCTGGCGGTCTTAAACACCAGCTTTGACCTGCTCAATGAACGCCTGCGCGACCTGCTGCTGTTCCTCAGCGCCACTATCCGGGGCGAGGCATCGGTGGCATTTCTCAATTTGTTGAGTGGCATAGCAGCTGAATCCATTGACATGTCGATGACGATATTGTCGCGGCTCTTCTTGGTCGAGCGCTTTCAACGAGCGGGTGAAGCCTATTATCGCTTGCACCCGCTGGTGCATGGCTTCCTCAAAGAGTGGGCGCTGGAGCGCGATCGGCTCGATGGCTTGCGCGCCGATATCTTGGATACCACGCGGGATTATCTGGAGGTGCAGGGCAAAGCGGAAGATGCCGTTGCCCGCTTGATCACCGAGATGGACAACCTGATCGCGACGGCGGAATGGGCGGCGGAAAACGAAGATGCCGAGTTGGCTTCCGATATCTATGAGGCGCTGGCGCCGCTGGAAGTATTGCTGACCGCGGAAGGCTATCAGTATGAGCTGCTGCGGCTGGCGGCGATTCGCGATGGCGTCGCCCTGGAGTTTGAGGACGTGCTGCCGGAGGAAGCGCCCGAAGCAGAAAACCAAGAGGTTGTCGAGGAGCTGGATCTAAGCGACGAGGAAGCGGGAGCAGAAGAAGAGGAAAATGAGGAAGCGGAAGATCTGGATACCGCGGAAGATGATGTTGAGGAAGCCCCGGATGATTCCACCCTGCTCTCGCTGGATGATGAAGAGTTGCAATCGGTGAATATCGACCAGCTGCGCACGGCGCTGCATGTCGCCAGTCAGAACAAAGAGACAGCAAGGCAATTGCAGATCCTCAAGGCGATCGCCAGGATGCAAATCAAACAAGGGCGGGAAAAAGAAGCGGTCGCCACCTATGGCAATGTGCTGGAGATATATGAGAATAGCGCCGACCAGGATGGTGTCTTGGAGACGCTGGATATGTTGGCTGGTTTGCTGGTCAACAATCAGAGTACGCCGGCCGCGCTGGAACAGGTCAAGTTGCGCACCGCCCTGTCTTTCGCCCGTCAGCATGAAGACAGCCCCCGCGTCCTGCAGATTTTGGGAGCGGTGGGCAAGGTGCAGATCGACCAGGGGCGGGAAAAAGAAGCCGTCGCCACTTATAACGAAGTGCTGGCTATTCATGAGAAACAGGAGAACAAAGCCGGCTTATTGGAGACTTTAGATATGCTGGCGGGTTTGCTGGTGCGCAGCGATTCCGCGGTTTCGGCGCTGGAGCAGGTGCAGCGGGGTTTGCACTTGGCGGAGGAGCTGGATGACCAGGAAGCGGAAATGCACTTGCAGCTCACGCAGGGCGATGCCCATCTGGCGCTGGGTGAAGCGTCTTTGGCGGTGGAGGCATATGAGAGAGCCTTGGGCAACGCGCGCCATCGTGATGACCAACAGAACGAGGCGCTAATCCTCTACAAGTTGGGCATGGCGCACCTCGAAGCGGGGGAGATGCGGCGGGCGATCGAAATGTTGGAAGAAGCCAACGACCGTTTCAAGCAACAAGAGAAGCGCGAAGAAGAAGCCAAGGTGCTGCGCGGCTTGGGCGCGGTGAATGCCAAGTTGGAGCGCTGGAGCGAGGCGGTCAACTTCCATACTTCCGCCCTCTACATCGCGCGCGAGGTCGAGGATCGGGACTTGGAGGCGGAGCAGTTGCGTCGCCTGGGGCAGATTTTGACGGCAGCGGATCGCCTGCCAGAAGCTTTGACTCACCTGCGCCAAGCATTGCATGTAGCGTATGAAGAGCATAACACGGAGGATATTGTCGCGATCATCGTCGAGTTGGTGATGCTGATGATGCGCAATCCCTTCCTGTCCTCCATTGCCGAATTGCTGATCACTGATGGTTTGTCCTATGACCCGGATCATCGTGAATTGATGTTGCTGAAGAACGAAGTGGCCGCCGCCAAGGAGCGTGCCGCCGCCCGCGGGGTGGCGCTGGCTGTGGTGGCTGGCACTGCGCGGGAATACGCCGCCAACGCTTATAACTTCAACTGAGTTCCCGTGGGGATCTCGGTGTCTTTTCCCCTAGCTCAATCACCAAAAAAACAAACAGGCGGGTGATTTGATCGTACCCGCCTGTTCGACTGATGCTGTTGCTATGGTGTATTAACTGCCCAGCAGCGCGTTGGTCTGTTCATGCGTGGCTGGGGCGGAAGGAAAAAGAAGGTCCCTACCCTCGAGGAAGCCCAGCATGCGCGCTTGATGTATTTCCAGGTTATGCACATGCTCGGTCAGGCTTTTGACCTCGCCTTGGAGTTGGTCGAAGCGCTGGTCCATGCGGTCAAGCCGCTCCTCGAGATCGCCTTGCCCTTGTTCCATAATTTCGATTCGCTGCTCAAGACTAGTGATACGATCGTCCATTTGGTCAAAATGGTCAGTTATATCAATGAGACCAAACAAAACCAAGATGAACAGCCCAAGGAAAATTAAGCCAACAGGTAACTAGTCCATTGGTTAGTGTCTCCTACAGTGTCGATGGAACTGTCACAGATATTACCACAATGCGTTCACCTTGCCAAGTTTCTGGCAAGATCGCATCAAGATTCGGCTGCTGGCGGATTTTCCAGGTCGGCGGTGCTGGGCATGTTGGCTTTGCGCGAGTGGACGCCGGTGGCGCCATCGGGGCGGGTGCCGCGGCTTTCCAGGCTTTGCAAGTTGCCATCGCCATCGTAGGTGCGGACTTCGAAGCGATGTTCCCCTTCCTGGAAGCGCCAGTCATAGCGCCAGATGACCCAGGTCAATTCGGACAGTGGTTGCCGTAGCGCGGCCGCTTGCCAGTCGCCGCCGTTGACGCTGACTTCGACGCGGGAGATTCGCTTGGCGCCGCCGTAAGCGATACCGCCAACTGGCACGACATATCCTTCGTCGTCTTTGATGATGGAATCGGTGGCGATGGTATCGACGACTGAGGTGGTGTTGACTAAAGCTTCCACGCTCCAGCCGCGGCGCACCCAGTAGCCTTCCGCCCAGGCATCCACAAATTCGATGCTCTTGATCCACTTGGGCTGCTTCATGCCATAGCGATCGGGGATATAGATCCGCAGCGGGAAACCGTGCTTTTGCTTGAGCGGCTGGTCGTCCCATTCATAAGCGAACATGATACGGTCGTCCGCTTCAATGACATCGAGCATGACATATTCATCGAAATTATCGGCGCCGGTGATTTTGAGCGCGACAGCCTCGGCTTGGGGTTGCACCAATTCCAGGAAATCGCTCATGCGGAAGCCGGACCATTTGGTGGTGCTAATCAGCGAACCGGCGATGCGATTGCTGATACAGGAGAGGGTGATGAAGCGATCGACGCGGTCGAATTTCTCATAGAGCTCCGCCAGGGACAAATTGACTGGATTATCGACCAAGCCAGTCACTTCCAGCCGCCATTCGTTGGAATCGATGACGGGCGGGCGCGAGCTGATATCGATGCGATAGTGATCGTCCAGCGGGGTGTATTCCGGTCTGGTGCCGGGGGCCGGTTGCAGCTCATCATTGATATTGGGCAGGTCTTTGCCGGCGCCATCGGTCGCATCGGCCGCCGGCAATTCCGACACTAGCTTGCCTTCCCCCGGTTGCTCGCCGCCGAGCAACGCGCCCAAGCCCGCGCCGACCACGGTTAACAGGGCGCTGGCGCCGCCGATACGCAGCATGAATTGACGCCGATCGAGGCGCTCGACCGTGATCGTCTCGCCGATTTCTTCATCAGTTTTGGTATTCGCCTCGCCATGCGTCAGGTCATTGTAGATCCAGTTGGCAGCCAAGCAGCAGGCAGCGAATACGAGCATTACCCAGATCACTTGCAAGCCCAGAGCCGCGGTGGCGGTGAGGTTGACCTGCAGGGAGATCAACATCATCAGGGCGCCAAATGCCAAGCCAAATATCAAGCCGGGCATCAAATTGCCCGCCGTGGTCTTGCTGCGGTTCAGCAGCGCGTAGAATAGGGCGATGGCGACGACGCCGAGCAGCCAAAAAGCAGCCAAGCCCATCAATTGCTCGGCAGTTTTGGCGGCGCTGGAGGTTTCGCCGAGGTTGAAGCCGATGATAATATCGACCATGGTGTCGATACCGAAGGTCAGCAAAGGACCGGGCAAATTGCGCGAGACAAAATCGAAAAGATCAAAGGGGATGAAAGGCAAACCAGCCAGCTGATCCGCCAGGAAAAGAAGGGCTGTCAGCGCTGTGGTCAAGCAAGCGCCGACCAACGCGCCAAACCACAGTGAAGGTTTCTGTGTGGTATTCATAATTTTCAAAGACCTCCGTAACTCTACGCTGTGACTATTATAATACAGCTTTTGTCACTATTCTATTTCCGCTGTATTTCCGCGAGATTACAGAGGCATTACGATCAGCGGGGCTGGCTGGGCTTTCGCGGGCGATACTCACCAGCACAGACCCAGAGGCAGAAAGAGGAATACAGATGGGAGACCAGGCGACTCGGCAGACGCTACAGAAGGCGCTGGAGCGGGAGCAGTGTAGCGGGGAGCTTTACCAACAGGCGCTGGAGTATATCCGTGAGTACCTGGGCGAACTGCGCGAGATGCGGGCTTTCCCCGATGCGGGGACCTTGGCGGGGCTGGAAGCATTTGAGCAGCCGCTGCCCCCAGGACCGATGGCGGCGAGCGAGGTCTTGTCTCAATTGCACCGGCTTGGTTCGCCGGCAACCACCGCGCTGAATGGCGGGCGTTATTTCGGTTTCGTCAACGGGGGAACATTGCCGGCGGCACTGGCGGCGCGCTTGTTGGCGGATGCCTGGGATCAGAATGCGGGCTTGCAGGTGATGTCGCCGATTGCCGCCAAGCTGGAAGCGCTGTGCGAGCGCTGGCTGGTCGATTTATTCGCTTTGCCGGCGGGGTCGGTAGTTGGCTTGGTCAGCGGCACCTCAGTGGCGAGCTTGTGCGGCTTGCTGGCGGGCAGGAATGCCATACTGCGGCGACAGGGCTGGGAAGTCAGCGAAAAGGGATTATTCGGAGCGCCGCCCATTCGCGCCGTGATGAGCACCGGCGCGCATGCCACCGTGCGCAAAGCTTTGGCGATTCTTGGGATTGGCTCGGCGCAGATTGAGCTGCTGCCCGCCGATGCGCAGGGGCGGTTTGACGCCAGCCTGTTGCCGCCCTTGGATGACAAGACGCTGCTGATCTTGCAAGCGGGCAATGTCAATTCGGGGGCTTTCGACCCCTTTGAGCCGCTCTGTGCTGCGGCGGGGCAAGCCGGCGCCTGGGTGCATATCGATGGCGCATTTGGTTTGTGGGCAAGGGCTTGCGCATCGACGGCGCATTTGACGGCCGGCATCGAATTGGCGGACTCCTGGTCGGTTGATGCCCATAAGACGCTCAACAGCCCCTATGACTGCGGCATCATCATCTGTCGCGATCGCGCCGCTTTGGTCAGCGCTTTGCAGGCGAGCGCTGACTACTTGCCAGTGAGTGAGGGGCGCGATGGCATGTTGTATGTGCCGGAGATGTCGCGGCGGGCGCGCAGCATCGAATTGTGGGCGGCTTTGAAATCGCTGGGGCGCGCGGGCATCGATGAGCTGGTGGAGCAATTGTGCCGGCGGGCGCGGCAATTTGCGGCGGAGCTGGCTGCCAACGATTTCCGCATTCTCAACCAGGTGGTGTTCAATCAAGTGCTGGTGGCTTGCGAGACCGACGAGATGACGTCACGCACACTGGATTTGCTGCAAGCGGGCGGCGAGTGCTGGTGTGGCGCTTCGCAGTGGCGGGGCGAGAACGTCATCCGTATCAGCGTCTGTTCCTGGGCGACAACCGAGCAGGATGTGCGGCGCTCAGTAGCGGCTTTTGTGGCGGCGCGGGAGGCAGCTCAGGCTTCTTGAATGGAGTATAACTTGGCGATAGACCGGCGTAGATGGGGGACCGAACGCAGGTCGCTATTGTCGCTGAATTGGTCGATACTGCCGATCAGCGATTGGGCGGCGATGGCTTCCAGCTCGGGGTCGGCGATGACAGCCCGCAGTGCCTCGGCATAGCGCCAGCCATTGCTGACCATAAAGCCGCGACCGTGGAAAGGCTCGACGGCGGGCTGGATGGGCGCGGTCAGCTTCAGTTTATTGTATCGGTCGTTCAAGAGCGTGTAGGCGGCGCAGAGCTGCTTTTCAGCCCCGTCAAAGTCTCCCGCTTGCTGGATAGCGCGTAGCAGGGGCGCGAGTTCCCCGGCGCAAGCTAATTCGGCAAAGGCGCTACCGAGCCATTTGGGATAGGGCATATAGCGGCGTTCCAGCAAGAAAGCGAGTTGCATGATGGAACGGACCAGGCGGCTCGTGATCAATGCCGCGCCCAGCTCATCGCCGACGAGGGCAGCACGGGGCGCCAGATGCTCGTCCTGGCTGATGCGTTGCCAGCCGCAAGCCAGCAGGTAGAGCCAAATATCTTGGGGATAGTAGTGCAGGCGATCGCGGATTGCCCCTAAGCCCAGGTCGTCATGGAACAAATCGCCACCGGTGAAGCTCAGCAGCTTTTGTTGCGGGATGCTGAGCCAATCGGCCGCCGCCCATTGCTGTTCCGCGCCAATGCCGAGATGAGCGCGCATAAAGCCGTCAATTGTCAGGATTTCGATGCGATGGTTGATGGCGCCCTGGCTGATGGCTTGCAGCAGCTGGGTGCCATTGTCACCCGCTTCATGCTTGGGCGCGCTGAAATTGGTCGGGTAGCCCAGGAAGTCATAGGGCAGTTGCCCGCTCAGGGTTGTGCTGATGGGGGCGGCAAGTTGCTGGTGAACGGGCGGCGGCAAGAAGAGCAACAGACGCGGACCCCAATGGTGATCGGTCGACATCTGGTCATCATAGCCCAGGACTTCCGAGCCACTGCCGATCAGCCCGGCGCTATATGATAGTTGGGGATAGTGCTGGCTGAGGATGGGTTTGACGGCTTGCTGATAAAAGGCGCGCGCCAATTCAAGACCGGGTATGAAACTTGGCATATCTTCTCGATTCATTTTGTCTATCAGCTCGCTCGGCTGAGATCGCTGCTAAAATCTGATCAAGCCATTGGGCGATAGCTATGTATATCTTAAAAATGACCTTGACAAAAGATAAACTCGTGGTAAATTGGAAACGGTCTTGACAATAGATTCGTGGCAAATTAAACTCAAGTCTGAATTTAGGCGGAGACAATAGCAATATCATGCAGTCAGCAGTTTGCACTTTACGTCATTACTTCTATTTTCCCAAGCCACATATTCATTGGAGTGCTTCGCCCTGCCGCAAGTCATGATTTAGATTATCTAAACTACGTGAAATCAAAAAGAGGTGCCGAGCAATCCGCTCAGCGCCTCTTTTTTTTGAAAGATCGACCTTGCTTTAGACGAAAGGAAACCTGAAATGATGCAAGATGACGGTAAGATGAGTGTGGAGGGTGGCAAGTCATTGTCGTCCGAAGATTCTGCGACCTCTCTGAAAGAGTTGCGGGGGCGGATTGACCCGATCAATCTGCAAATTTTGGAATTGCTCAACAGGCGGGCTGAAATCGGGCTGGAAATCGGCAAAGTGCAGCAGGAGCTGGGCACCGGTTTTTACGATCCACAACGGGAAGCCGACATGCTGACGGCGCTACAATATGCCAATGAAGGACCTTTTACTAACGAAACCATCAGCAAGCTATTCAACGAGATCTTCCGCGCTACTTTGAACCTGGAAGAGCAGGATGCGCAGCAGAAGATCCTGGTGCATCGGAAGCAGCCGGATCAGCATACGATCATCGAATTCAGCAATGGCTTGCGCGTAGGCAACGAGAGTTTTGAGATCATCGCTGGTCCCTGCGCCGTCGAGAGTTACGAGCAGATGGATACCACCGCGGCGGCAATGGCGGGGCGGGGCGTCAAGATGATCCGCGGCATGGGTTATAAACCGCGCACCTCGCCTTACGATTTCCAGGGATTGGGCGAAGAAGGCTTGCAGATCGCCCGGGATGTCGCCGATAAATATAATATGGTGGTCATCAGCGAAGTGCTGGATATGTCGCTGATACCGATGATGGATCAATACGTGGACGCCTTCTGGGTGGGCGCGCGCAATATGCAGAATAGCTTCCTGTTGCGGGCATTGGGCAGCCAGAACAAGCCAGTCTTGCTCAAGCGCGGTTTTGGCGCCACCTTGAAGGAATTCATTTACGCCGCCGAGTACATCATGTCGGAGGGCAACCAGCAGGTCATCTTGATGGAGCGCGGCATCCGCACTTTCAGCGAGTGGACGCGCAACACGCTCGATATCAGCGCGGTGCCTTTGCTGAAGCAGGAGACGCATTTGCCGGTCATCGTCGATATTTCGCATTCGGCGGGCAGGCGCGATATTGCCAATCCGCTGGGGCGGGTGGCGCGGGTCAGCGGCGCTGATGGCTTGATGGTGGAGGTGCATCCCAACCCGGATGTGGCAATGTCTGATGCCAAACAGCAATTGAATCTGGAGCAGTTTAATGCCCTGATGGACGATATTGAAGCGATCGCCATCCGTTACCCGCAGCCGGTTTGAGCGTTCGGGTACGCCAAGTACAATGGTCTTTGCGCTTCGTCTGATCATATCAGGCGGGGCGCTTTTGATTTATACTGCAGGCAGTAGGCAGCTGAAGGAAGTTCAGGGAAGTTCAATGTGGGATTGGCTGGGCAGGCATAAGCTGTTGGTGGTGCTTGGCATCGCGGTTGTGGCACGCCTAGCGGTGTTGCTGGCTTTGCCGGCTGTCTTCAATTATTGCGACCCGGAGGTCGCCACGCACGGCTCGGTAGCATACGATGAATACGCCCGCAACCTGCTGGAAACCGGCGTGTATGGGCGGGAGCCGGGGCTGCCGGATGCCGGTTTGCCGCCGCTCTATAGCTTGACGCTGGCGCTGGTTTACCGCTTTTTCGGCTGCCATTACCTCGCGCTCGGTATCCTTCACATCTTCTTCGATGCGCTCTCGATTGCCCTGCTCTATGACATCTGCCGCCGGCTCTTTCGGCAAGGGGGCGCGTGGATTGGGGCGCTGGCTGCTGCGTTTTTCGCGCTTTATCCTTATCTGATTTTCCAAAACTTGACGCTCAATGATACGGCGCTGTGGATCTTGCTGTTGCATCTGTTCCTTTGGCTGCTGATTTTGTTGTGGGAGCGAGAGCGCTTCGATCGGGTGGCGCTGCTGCTGGCGGGGGCGGCGGGTATCGTGCTGGGGGTATCGGCGCTGGCGCGGGCGCTGTTGCCACCCTTGGCGTTGCTGGCGGTCTTTTGGTTTCTTTTGCGCTGGAACTGGCGGGAGACCCTGCGGCGTCTGTTGCCGGTGGCGCTGATCAGCCTCTTGGTCTTGCTACCCTGGATGCTGCGCGGTTACCAACTCTATGGCGGGTTGGTGCTGATCGCGCTCAATAGTGGCGAGAATATTTACCAGGGCAATAACCAGTGGACGGCGCCGGTCTTGCGCGCCGGTTACGATGTGCAGTGGTTGCCGCCGCCGCTGGATATCCCGCCACGGGAGCAGCTGCGAGAACGGAACGATGCCTTGGCGGCCGCGGGCTGGCGTTATTTGCGCGAGAATCCGGCGAAGATCCCCGAGTTGTTGCTGGTCAAATTCCAGGTGTATTGGAATGTGCAAGTCACGCCTTTGAAGAATTTGCGCTTGGGCGAGCGGTTGCAGGTCGGCGAAGATGGCGCGATCGAGATTGTGGCTGACGGGGACTCGCATGTGGGGGTTACACCTGCCGTAGCGGCTTACCAAGAAGATAGCCTGTTCAATATCATCGGGCGGGGCGTACATATCGTTTATTTCGGCGGCTTGTGGCTGTTGGCGATTGCGGGCGCCTGGTGGAGCCGGCGGGAGTGGCGGGCGCTGAGTTTGCTGTTTTTGGTGCAGATCAGCCAGACGGCGATGTACTTGCTGTTTCATCCGTCGACGCGCTATCGCTCGCCGACGGATCCGCTGTTGTTTGTCTTTTCGGCGTATGCCCTGGTATGGCTGGCGCGCTGGTGGCGAGGGCGGTCTGGTTAAGCTTGCAAGAATGATACATTTGTTCTAAACTTTGCATAACTTGAAATCAATACTAGGGTAGCTGGTGTGAACAGACAAAAAGCTCCAAAGGGCATCGAATGGACGCGAGTTCGGCGGGCTGATGGCTTGCAGTTGCCCGGTTACACCTGGAATCCCACGGGCGGTTGTATGCACGGTTGCACTTGGCGCATGCCGGATGGGTCAGTCACGGAATGTTATGCCAAGACCATTGCCGAGCGTTTCACCCGCGCCTATTCCCAAGGTTTTGAGCATCATTATTGGCGTCCGCACAACCTGGATGCCCCGCTGAAACTGCGGGAATCGGCCGGCATATTCGTCGGCAGCATGGCCGATTTGTTTGGGCATTGGGTGCCGGAAGCGCAAATCTGCCAGGTGCTGGATGTTATGCGCCAAGCGGATTGGCATATTTTTCAGACCTTGAGCAAGTTTCCGATTCGCTTGCCGGCTTTCAATCGCTTTCCGGACAATGTCTGGGTGGGGGTCAGCTTGCCGGCCGGGCATCTGATGAGCGAGACCGGTGGCGCGCGAGCCTTGCGCGCTTATCTGCGACATATGCGTAAGATCGAAGCAAGTGTGAGATTCATCAGCATCGAGCCGCTGTGGTTTGATGTGGCGCCGGTATTTGAGGATTGGCTGGCGGAAAATGGCGAGTTGCCGTTTGAATGGGCGATCATCGGGGCGGCGACCAATGGCAGGCAGGTGTTTCAGCCAGAGGAGGCCTGGACGCGGCGCTTGCTTGAGTTGCTGGATGGACAGGGTGTGCCGATTTTTTTCAAGGGGAATCTGGAATGGGAGGATTGGCGCGAGGGGTTTCCGGAGCTAACTAATCTACATCGAAGCCAGGCAATCCAGCTTGTTTGAATTTCGCAGCCGCCTCCGCGAAAAAATCCACTCCCAACGGATTTTTGCTGGCACAAATCAGCGAATAGAGTTGTCTATTCTTTGAGTTCAGAACGATATACTCGCCATTTGGTAAGGTAGTTAGATAAGACAGTTCACTTAATCGTTTAGAATAAAAATCAAGCATCTTTCGCCTTACCTCTGTGTAATTCAGTCGATTCGGCAACTGTTCGTAGATTTGACGCCATTCCCTTGTACCGAAGAATCTGTCAATCTTGGTCTCGTTTGACGACTGCGACTGTTCCTTGATGTTTCTCGTGATGCCACTTGTGGAAAAGTTTATGATGAGATCAGAGCGTGTCTGCCTTGCTAAAACTTCAATTGTTTCCCAGTTCACCTCTAAACCTTGGGGATCGATAAACACCAGATTCAAGCTCCCCCAGGAATCTGCTTTCGAGCGACTGTCAATTAATTTGATGTCGCGGACAATATTGTTAATCTCCATATTACAATCCCCGTGATACATCTTAATCCGACCAGCCAAGGGACTTTCATTTGCACGTATCTGTAAACTCTCAAAATTTTCCCCCTTCTTCTCCACAAAAAAGTAGTTATCGAAGGGATGCTCCGTCGTCAACGCAAGAAGCGGTGACCCAAGAACTATCTCATTGGTTTCACGCAATCTGTTCTTACCCGGTCCGGCCTCCAAATCAATATAGTTGAGCGCTGTCCAAGACTTCTTTCGCATTGAAGTCGTAAACATATAAAGAAAGCGTTTCAGAATATCGAGTTTTTCTTTGGCATATTTGCCGCTGGGACGCATCTCCAAGCCATCCTCTTCGCTGCTGAGATATTTGTTTTCCAATGGTTCATCCTTTCTATCCCAATAGGAACTATAGCACAAAAATTCTATTCAGTCAATCCTTTCACCCCTGCTGAATCTCCGCCAATAAATTGGGGAGACTTTTTTCGCTGAGATTGAGCTGATATCGGCGAGCCAAAAAATACCTAAATCCTCCAGCAGCCTCCCCTTGATCTGCCACCACTCCAGCTTCCGAAAGCGACAAACCCACACAGAACTGGACCGGCGTGTTTCTAATCAGCTTTGTGTTCTTCGTGTCCGTTGTGGTTTTAACCCTTTGCCAAAATATCGAAATGCACAAGCCGCTCAGCCCGGCAGATTGTTCAAGACCTGCACCACAATCCCCACCACGATCCCGGTGATAGCGATAGCCGCCGGAATCGCTATGCTGATGATCCAGCGTATCGTGTTCAATTCAGCGCGTAGAGCCTCTATTTTGGAATCCAGCTCGGCGCGCAAGGATTCTATCTTGGAATCCAGCGCACCAATATCCGCCTTGGTCGCCAAATGGGCAATCTGACCTTCTAAAGACAAATCTCTGCGCCTCTGTGTCTCTGTGGTTAAGATTTTAATGAAATGCGCTCACCCATCAGCCCGGCAAATTGTTCAAGACCTGCACCACAATGCCTACCACGATCCCGGTGATAGCGATAGCCGCCGGAATCGCTATGCTGATAATCCAGCGTATCGTATTCAATTCGGCGCGTAGAGCCTCTATCTTGGAATCCAGCGCACCAATATCCGCCTTGGTCGCCAAATGGGCAATCTGACCTTCTAAAGACAAGTCTCCATGCCTCTGTGTCTCTTTGGTTAAACTTTTGATGAAATGCGCCCGCTTGTTAGCCCGGCAGATTATTCAAGACCTGCACCACAATCCCCACCACAATCCCGGTGATAGCGATAGCCGCCGGAATCGCAACACCCAAGATCCACTTCATCGTATTCATCTCGGCACGTAGCGCTTCTATCTTGGCGTCCAGCCTAGCTTCCAAAGCGGCAAGATCCGCCTTGGTCGCCAAATGAGAGATCTGTCCTTCCAAGTTTGCGATACGTTCGCCTTCAGTTCGATTCTGCATTGCCATCGTCTGTGTCATCCTCGATTACTATGTCTGCCAGTCTAGCGCTATTATACCTTGTGCCGAGTTAAAAATCAATCCAAAGACAAATCTCCGTGCCTCTGTGTCTCTGTGGTAAGTTTTAGTTTAGTAGTTTAACACAATTCAACTTCACAATCCTTTCTTCCACCCTGCATTTGCCGCTATCCCCACGCTATAATCATCCCATGCACAACCACGACCTGCTGCAAGACCTCCAAACCGCCATCGGTCCCGAAGGCGCTGTCGCCGACCAGATGACACGGTTACTCTACAGCACCGATGCCAGCAATTATCAGATCATGCCATTGGCAGTGACTTTTCCGCGGGATGCCGACGATGTGGTCGCGATCCACCAGGTCGCGCGCAAACACGCCGTGCCAGTGCTGCCCCGTGGGGGAGGCAGCGCCCTCGCGGGCCAAGCAATTGGCGCAGCGGTCGTCATGGATTTCACCCGCCATATGCGCCGCCTGCGCGCGGTGAATGCCGAGGCGCGCACCGTCGAGGTCGAGCCGGGCATGATCCTCGGGGCGCTTAATGGACAACTGGCGCCGTTGGAGCTGATGTTTGGTCCCGACCCCGCCAGCGCCGAACGGGCTGCCATCGGTGGTGTCATCGGCAACAACGCCACTGGCGCTCATAGCATCCGCTATGGCATGACGGCCGATCACATCAGCCGCCTGCAAGTGGTGCTGGCAAATGGCGAACTGGTCTGGCTCGACCAATCCAGCGCCACATTAGACCGCATTCGCTCGGTCATCAGCGACCTGGTGGCCGAGCAAGCGCCGCAGATCAAAGCGCGCTATCCCAAGACCTGGCGCACGGTGGCTGGCTACGCCCTCGACAAGATCGACCCCGCCAATGTGAATCTGAATTGGCTGCTCGCCGGCTCCGAAGGCACCTTGGCAACGGTGGTTCGCGCCGAGCTGCAATTGGTGGAACGCCCCAAAATCGAGCATACACGGCTGGCGCTGGTGCATTTCGATAGCCTGCGCGCCTCGCTGGAAGCCACACCGCGCATCCTCGAGCTCGAACCGGCCGCTATCGAATTGATGGACAAATTCTTGCTGGACAAAACCCGCGCCAACGCCGGTTATCGCCAGCGTCTGACCTTTGTGGAGGGCGATCCCGCCGTTATCCTGGTGGTCGAATTTACCGGCTCCCCGTCCCAGCTAAGCGCCAAAATGCAAGAGCTCAAAAATCATCTGCGCCGGCTGGGTTATCATGGCGCGCTGGTAATCGCCGAGACACCCGCCCAGCAAGCCGATGTCTGGACCGTGCGCAAAGCCGGGCTGGGCTTGATGATGAGCGAACGCAGTGAAGCCAAACCCGTCTCTTTCATCGAAGATGGCGCCGTGCCAGTGGAGAACCTGGCCGATTATATCGCCGATGTGGAGCGCATCATCCACGACAACGACACCAGCTACGCCATCTATGCCCATGCCAGCGCCGGCTGCCTGCATATCCGCCCGCTGATCAATCTCAAGTCCCTCAAAGGCAGGGAGCAATATCGCAACATCGCCGATGGCGTGGCGCAAACAGTGGCGAAATACCAAGGCAGCATCACCGGCGAGCATGGCCAGGGTCTTGTGCGTGGCGAATTCAGCGAATACCTTTTTGGTCCCGAATTGATGGAAGCCTTCCGCACTGTCAAACGCGCCTTTGACCCACAGAATATGATGAACCCCGGCAAGATTATCGATGCGCCGCCCATGGACAGCGCCGAGCTGATGCGCTATTCGCCCGATTATCAGGTGATCAATCTCAAGACCCGCTACGATTGGTCGGCTGACAATGGTTTCGCCGGCGCGATCGAGATGTGTAACGGCGCCGGGGTCTGCCGCAAAGAAGGGGCTGGCACCATGTGCCCCTCCTATCAAGCCACCCTGGATGAAGCGCATTCGACGCGGGGCCGCGCCAATGCCCTGCGAGCAGCCATCAGCGGCGCGCTGCCGGAGGACCTGGGCGATCCAGCGCTGAAGAGCGTGCTCGATCTCTGCCTCAGCTGCAAAGCTTGCGCCAGCGAATGCCCGTCAGCCGTCGATGTCGCCAAGCTAAAATCGGAATTCCTGGCGACCTGGAACGATCGGCATGGCATCGACCTGCTGACCCGTCTGTTTGGCAATATCCACCGCGTCAATCGCCTGGCTGGCGCCCTGCCAACGCTGAGCAATGCCCTGTTCAATCACCCGCTGGGCAAAGCTGGAGCGAGCTTGCTGGGCATCCCGACCGAGCGTCCCTTGCCGCGCTATGCCGAGCGGCGCTTTACTGCCGAGTGCTATCCCCAACATGCCAAGCCCGATGCCATCCTGGTTGTCGATACCTTCACCGAGTGGAATCATCCGGAGATCGGGCGAGCCGTCATGCAATTGGCTGAACGGCTCTCTCTGCGCCTCAACCCGCAACGGCTGCCAGGTCAAGCTTGCTGTGGGCGCCCCGCCATCAGCAAAGGCTTGCTCGATAATGCCAAAGCGATGGCGAATGCTAATGTGCTCGCCCTCGACCGCGCCAATGGGGACTTGCCTTATCTCTTCCTCGAACCCAGCTGCCAGAGCGCCTTCACCGATGATTATCTCACCCTGGTCGATCCGGGACTGCAAGCGGCGGCGCAATCGCTGGCGCAACGCTGCCATAGCATCGAAAGCTTCTTCGCCCAAAAACTGGTGGAGCGCCGCGAGATGCTGGCTTGGCAAGCCGAAGCGCCGCGGATATTATTGCATGGACACTGTCATCAAAAAGCGCTGTGGGGCACTGCCGATACGCTCAAGCTGCTGCGGATGATACCCGGCGCTGATGTTGCGGAGATGAACACCGGCTGCTGTGGTGTGGCTGGCAGCTTCGGCTATGAGCATTATCAGCTGAGCATGAAAATCGCTGAAGACCGGCTCTTGCCGCTGGTACGCGATAACAGCGATGCCATCATTGCCGCCCCGGGCAGCTCTTGCCGCGCCCAAATCCATGATGCCGGTTTCGCCGCCCAATATCCGATCCAAATCGTGCTAGCGGCGCTGGCGGACAAGTGAAAAAAGCGAAAGAAGGTAGACATCCATGCCGGAGATCAAACTGGTTGAGTTGAAATCCATCGGCGACTTTTTGGCGTTGACATCGCTGCGCCTCAAACGCGAGCAACGCGCTTTTACCAGACCGGTGCTGATCACCTATCTGCAATCGCGGCACCCCGCCGTCACCTCCTATCGCATCGAAGCGGACGAGCAGTTGATCGGCTATGTCATGCTCATCCATGCCGAAAACCCGACGCAGTGGATCATCGAGCGGCTGACCATCGACCGGGAGCACCAGCGCCAAGGCTATGGCTATGCCGTCGTCGACCAGCTGATCGACATGATCTACGGCTTTGAAAATAGCGAAATGGTGATCGCCCGTTACAAACCGGAGAACGAAGCGGCGCAGGCGCTTTTTGAGAAACTGAATTTTGTCCAACGTGAGGAGATGTTCCGCGGCCGGCATATCGCCCTGCTCGAATTTGAGTTTGAAGAAGTTGAGGAAGAAGTTGAAGAGGAAATCCCCGAGCAACAGCCCGACGAAGATGACGAGAACGGGGAAAACCCCAGCACAGCCGACGAGACCTCCGATGAAGCAGAGCGCGACTAACCATGCCAGAGCAACCGACAATCACCGCCCAAACCCTGCTGCCCGAAAATATTCGTCGTCGCCTGGAACCGCTGATGCTGGTCGCTCGCAACGTCCGCGTTGGCGCTATCAAAGGCGATCGCCGCTCGATCAAACGCGGGACCAGCATCGAATTCGCCGATTATCGCAATTATGCCGCTGGTGATGATCTGCGCCAGTTGGATTGGAATATCTACGCCCGGCTCGAACGTCCTTATATCAAGCTGCTGGAAGACGAAGAAGACCTGGCGGTGCACCTGATCCTCGATGCTTCCGCCAGCATGGATTTCCCGCTCGAAGACCCGCCCGACCAGCATAAACTGCTCTATGCCAAACGCATTCTGGCGGGAATCGCTTATATCTCGCTGACCAGCAATGACCGCCTGACACTAACCGCCGTCAACGATCGCGGCGCTTCCAGCTTTGGTCCGGTTCGCGGACGCGCCCAAGGCATGGCAATGCTGCGTTTCATCGCCGATATCGCCGCCGAGGGCATCACCGATTTAGACCAGGCGCTGGGAGATTACGCCCTGCGCGCCCGTCCCCCCGGCTTGACGCTGATCGTCAGCGATATGTTCTCCCGCGATGGGCAATATCTGCAGGGGCTCAACGCGCTGCTGAGCCGCGGTCATGAAGTGGCATTTCTGCATGTGCTGGCGCCGCCGGAAGTGCAGCCGCCAGTCGCGGGGGACCTCAGCCTGGTCGATGTGGAGACAGCTGCCCAGCAAGAAGTCACCATCGATGGACCCATGCTGAATGTGTATCAACAGCGCTTGACCGAATGGCGGGCTAGCATCCGCGATGATTGCCTGCGCCGCGGCGCCCATTATTTCCCGCTGGAGACCGATACTCCCTGGGAGCGGCTGATCCTCTCCGATATGCGCCGAGCTGGTTTGCTGAAGTGAGCCCGGATCCCTTCCCAATTCATTTAGGGGCTTAGCGATTTAGAGGGGTCGGGCTAGCATTTTCCCGCTCGCAGCACTATCTTGGCGGCTGGACTGATTGCGAGGACAAGCCATGCCAGAAACCTACGTCGTCACCGGCGCCGCCGGCTTCATCGGCTCGCACATTGCCGAACGCTTGCTGCGCGATGGGCAACAGGTGCGCGTCATCGACAATCTGCTCACCGGCAAGCAAGCCCACCTCGACCAGCTCCAATCCCTGCAGGGCGACCTGTCCATCAGCAGCGGCAGCATCACCGATCTCGATACGCTGCAAAAGTTGTGCAAAGGCGCGGATTATGTCATTCATCAAGCGGCGCTGCCATCGGTGCCGCGCAGCGTGGCTGACCCGCTGGAGACCCATCGTCACTGCCTCGATGGCACGCTCAATCTACTAATCGCCGCCCGCGATAATCAGGTCAAGCGCCTGGTCTACGCCGCCTCCTCTTCCGCTTATGGCGACCAAATCGGCGCTAGCAAAGCCGAGACGATGCGCCCCGCGCCCATCTCGCCTTATGGCGTCGCCAAGTTGGCTGGCGAATATTATGCCGCCGCCTTTTATCACAGCTATGGCTTGGAGACTGTCGCCCTGCGCTACTTCAATGTCTTTGGTCCTCGCCAAGACCCGAGCTCGACCTATGCGGCGGTGATCCCCAAGTTCATCACGCAGATGCTGCGGGGTGAGCGTCCCATCATCTTCGGCGATGGCGAGCAAAGCCGCGATTTCACTTACATCGATAATGTCGTGCATGGCAATCTGCTGGCTTGTCGCGCGCCAGCGGCAGCCGGCGAGACCATCAATCTAGCCACCGGCGGACGCATCCGGGTCAATGACCTGGTGGTAGAACTCAACGCCATCCTGAATACTGAGCTCGCGCCGATTTACGCCGCCGAACGCCCCGGCGATATCTTGCATTCGCGAGCCAGCACCAGTAAAGCGACAGAACTGCTGGGCTTCGCGCCGGTGGTCGATTTCAGCGAGGGCTTGCGCCGCACGGTCGCCTGGTACCGGCGGCAATTTGGGTGATTTTTGAGCGCCTGTATCAGCCATGCTCAGGCTCAGCGAAAAAAGCCTCCGCTATGAAATGAGGGAGACTTAGCAGGTTTAGCGCGAGCAGCCCCTGTCTACCACAAACTCCAGCGTTTCTTCTTGGGGCGTGCGATTCCATGCGTCAAGGTGGTCAAGCCACCACCATAGGCGCTGAAGAGGGGGCGCTGTTCGGCGAAGAATCTTTCGATCTCGTGCAGGTGATGCTGGCGATTGACCATTTCCATAAAAGCGCCTTCCCGCCGCATGATGCTGACGGTGTCTTGGCGGTTGAGCCCCTCTTCCCAGCGCCATTTCTCTGGGAAGAAATAATAATAGAAGGCGTAAGTGGCGGCGGTGATGGGCGTGACAGCGCGGTTGTTATAAGACCACAAGTCGATACCGACCTGCCCCGCCATCTCCGCCATTAAGACCAGGGCGCAGACGCCGGAGACCTGGCATTGGTAGCGCTGTCCCGCGCCGGCGATATCGACAATGCCGCGGAGATAGCCCTCCGGGTGAATGTACTGGTCGACCGCTGCACGATAAACTTGGGCGCCGCGCTGGAAATGCTCGTCGCTCTCCAACAGAATGCCAGCTGCCAGCTGTAGCGCGCCCAGCCAGAAAAGGCGCAGGTTGTCGCCTTGCTCTCCCCGTTGCTGATAATCGTTCAGTTTGGTGACCAGAGCAGCGAAGAAGTCCCCCTGTAGCGGCTGCCAGGCGGGGTGATCGCGCAGGAGTGCCACAACCGATAGCCAGCCGAGTTCGCGCTTGATTGCCGGCAGATCTGCCTGTTCAGCATCGAGGAAAGCATTGTCTCGCAGCAGATCGAGAGCGGCTTGCCCATCAGCAACATTGTTGAAGAACTGATAACGCAGGGCGCACAAATGGGCGGCGTCCAGCGGATCATCCGGCGTCGATGACAAGAGCGCCAAGGCGGAGCGGAGCGGCTCGCGTTCTTGGTTTTCCCGCGCCAGCGCCAGATCACCATGCGAGAAAAAGAGACCGGGGGATGGCTTAGACAATTGCATTAGCTCCTGAGACCTTCAGCTTTGTTGCCATGCTCTTGTTTTAACGTGACGACGGCGGATGATGAAGAAATAGATGAGCAAGCCGAGCAGCGTCATGATACAAGCTGTGATGGCGCTTGCCAACAGCGCGAGCAACAAGCCCCGAACAGTTGCCTCGTCGAGGGCTGGCTGGCCGCCCCTTGAGCCTGTTCCCGCTTCACCTGCGAACAAAGCCTTGAGGCCCAAGTCGAAGCGGAAGGGTGGCGAGCCGGGCGAGACCGCCGCGCGAAAAGAGGTGGCGGTGGTGGCGGCATATTCGGCGCTGGTCAACAGCACCAGATATTCCCCCGCCAGCAGGTCGTCAAAACAGAGCAGGCCATCAGCGCCATAGGGCGAATCTTCCAGCAGTTGGGAGGCGATGGTGATGCTGTTGCTATCGAGCAAGCTGGCGCCAATGCCCTGCGAGATGAGCGCTTCGTCAGCAGCGTGGGCGCCATCGGCATCGCTATCAAGAAAGGCTTGGACGCAGATCTGCCCCCTGTCTTGGGCTCGCGGCATCCAGCCGGTCCAGGATAGCAGGCAAATTAAGAGCAAGAATAGCTTCGGTCGCGTCATAGCATATCTCTATTCGCCGGCGGGTTGCTCAGCGCGCTCTCAGGAAGAGCGATAATGACAAGCCGCTGAACAAGACCACAGCAGCCAGGCTCAAGGCGAACAGACCACTCAGTTCGCTCAGGATGTTGCTCTCTGCTGTGAGCGGTGGCGCTTGAGCTGCGCCAGGATCGATTGCCGGGACGATAAACGTTTCTTCGCCAGCTTTGACGCCGAATTCGATGGCTACCGTGCCGCCCGCTCGCAAATCGACCTGTAAGCTGGCGGAACTGGTCAAGGCAAAACGATCTGGAGCGATGCCTTCCAGCTGATAGAGGGCGCGCGGCAAATCTGGCAGGCAGTAGGGCGCGGCTTCCAGAATGTCATTCAAGGGCAGCTGCTGCGCTGTCGATAGATCAATCAAGCGAATCGAGCCACCTGGCAGATAGACCTCGCCAAGGTCTCGCATGCCATTGCTATTGTCATCCTGGAAAATGGCGACGCAGAGTTGTGGGCTGATAGCGGCGGGGTCGGTCATCGGCGCGGCGGCAGCCAGGACGGCGCTATTCTCATCGTCGTCCAGGGGGAGCTCGCTCTGCTTGATTTCAACTTCACTATCTTGAGTAACTTCACTAGCGTCATTATCCTCCGAGGGCGATTCAGCTTGGCTCCCTTCGCCAGCCCGCAGGATCAGCAGGCGTTGCCCCACTTGCAGGTATTGTTCCGGGTCCAGCTCGTTGAGCGTCAGCAGTTGCTCGAGGCTGACGCCATAGGCATTGGCGATCGAGGTCAGCGTTTCGCCTGCTCCAACGGTATGCACCAGGTCGGCGCTGGATTGTGCTTGCAGCAGCGCGATGCCCAAAATGAGGGAGGCAAAGGTGATCCACAGTCGGCGCAAATTCTGTCTCCGCCCATATTCGTCGGGGTATGAAGCGTGTGGCATTATATCATGAGCGGTCAAGCGATACAGGGTGATCCCCGTCTGGCGTCCCTGTTCCAGGGTGGAAAGTCGGCTAAAATAAGCTCATGAGATCTGTTCATTTTCCCTTGCTGCTCTTGATATTGTTGCTTTCCGCAGTGGTTTGGGGGCAGCCGCAAGAAATCGATGGCGATACGCGCATGGAAGAAGATGGGCGTATCAGCGGGCAGCTCAATGCTGAAAACCCGCGCGATGTCTTTTATGTGGAAGGCTTGCGTGGGGAGGTTATCCACTTCGATTTGGCGGTGACGGAGGGCGATCTTGATCCGGTGTTGAACATCTTCGATGATACCGGGCGTCTGATTTTGCGGCGTGATGATGGCGCTGGCGGCTTGGGGGCGCAGCATGATCTGATCATCGAGACGACCGGGCGTTATTTTGTGGTCATCAGTCGTTTTGGGCAGAGCCTGGGCAGCACCGCCGGCGATTATGAATTGCACATGACGCGCAAGGGCGTCTTGTCGGAGCGGGGCAGCAGCCTGCGTTATGACGACTCCGTCATCGGCACCATCAGCGATAGCAACAGCGAAGTCTATTATACGTTTCAGGCGGAACAGGGCGATATCCTGACGATATCGATGGTGCGCTCTTCGGGCACCTTGGATCCCTATCTGCGAGTGGTGGATGCCGATCGCTTTTTGATCGCCGAGAACGATGACCAGGTCGGCGCGGACACCCGCAATGCGCAGATTGACGCTTTGATCATCGAGCGCAGCGGCACCTATCTGATTGTGGCGACGCGCTATGACGACAGTTCCGGCAGCTTTGTGCTACGCATTGAAGAAGCGGAAAACAGCGGCAGCGGCAGCACGCGCCTGGCGCCTTTGCCTCTAGGCTATGGCGAGAGCAAGATTGGGAGCCTGAGCCATGGGCAATTCGAGCGCTATTATACCTTCCAGGCGGCGGCCGGCGATCTGGTGACCATCGAGATGCAGCGCGGCGGCAGTGGCGATTTGGACCCGATGCTGATGTTGGCGGATGCCGATTATCAGCCGCTGGTTGAAGATGATGATAGCGGCGACAATCAAAATGCGCGCATCGCTGATTTTCGCATCCCAGCCGCTGGCAAATATCATATCATCGCCACCCGCTTCGAACGGGGGAGGGGCAGTACCAGCGGCGAATATACGCTGAGTTTGGAAGTGCTGGAGGATCCGGCGGTCGAGGCGCCGCCTGGCACGGTCAGCCTCAGCTATGGCTCGAGCGTCACTGGCAAGATCAGCGCCGATAATGAGCAAGATCTTTACGCCTTTTATGGGCGGCGGGGAGAGGTGATCACCTTGTCGATGACGCGGGTTGATGGCAATCTGGATGCCTATCTGGAATTGCTGAATGGGGCGCAGGAAGTGCTGGCAGCCAATGATGATGGCGGCAGCGCTCAAAACGCGCTGATCAGCAATTTCGCTATTCCATCAACCGGCATGTTTTATATTCGGGCGCGGCGTTTCGCTGGCGACAATGGCGATTCCAACACGGCGGGTTCCTATGTGCTGGTGCTGGCGGAGCGGTTTAATTGAGGGGATGCCCGATAAATCCCGGCAGACTAAACGCAACCCCCCTCTAAATCTCCCCCAACGAGTCAGGGAAGACTTTTTTCTTATTGAGCTTGCCAGTATAGCGATGCTCGCGCAGAATTCCACTTGCAAGGCGCTTGGCGATGCTGTAAACTCTGTATCAAATCTTTATTCACAAGCAGGTGAAACCATGAAAAGCTACCGAAACTCCCTCCCGAATTTTGCCAAACCTTTAGTTAAGCTCGCTCTGATCCTGGCGCTGTTGCTGGTTTTGCCGGTAGCGCAGGTCTTGGCTGCTGATATCACCGTTGACGCCACTTGCACCTTGGAACAAGCGATCGGAAATGCCAATAGTGACAGCCAGGGAAACACCGGCTGTGCAGAAGGACAAGGCACCGACACCATCATCCTGACCGGGGATGTTACGCTGCCCAGAACAACATCGGCCATCACTTCCACCATCATCATTGAAGGCAGGGGCTTCACCATCGACGGCGGTGGTAATCAAGTTCTCAGTGTCAATAGCGGCGCCAACCTGACGATTAATAACGTGACCATAGCCCGTGGCTCTGCCAGAAATGGCGGCGGGATCTATAACGCTGGTACTCTCACCATCAACAATAGCACGATCCGGAACAATACTGCAAGCGGCGGCGGCGGCGGAATCTACCACAATAACGGGTCCGGCGAAATCACCCTCACAATCAAGAATAGCACGATCAGCAATAATACAGCTAGCTCTAACTCTGACGGCGGGGGGATCTATATCAATACCGGAACTGGGGAAATTAGCAACAGTACAATCATAGGTAATAAAGCAATGGGCGACAACAACGGCGGCGGCGGGATCTTTGTAGATGGTAATCTTACACTCACCCACGTGACTCTCGTCGGCAACAGCGCCTCTAACGCAGGTGGCATCTACATAACCGGAACCAGCTCCAACAAATCTATATACAACAGCATCCTGGCAAACAATAGCAATGATGACTGTCGTCTTGCCAGTGACAGGGTCCCCAAACCGGAGAATGTGGGCAACCTGATTGGCAATCCCGGCGATTGCGGCGCGGGGGCGGTGAGCGCTGATCCCATGTTGGGCAGGCTCACTGGCAGGCCCCCTTATTATCCGCTACTAGAAGGCAGCCCGGCCATCGATGCCGCCAGCAGTGCCCACTGCACCAGGAAAGATCAACGGGGTCAGGCTCGCCGTATAACCGACTGCGACATCGGCGCTTACGAATGGCATTCGGGATTGGTCTACATGCCCAAGCCGCCAGTTCGCACTACTATAGCGCTCTTGCCGGAGATCGAAGTCAGCGATTTGACCGGGTCCACCGAAGCCCAGCGGATTGACGCCGGGGGCGTTGGCATCCAGTCGGTGATTGATCGCGGCATCGTCGATGCGGTTGATGTCTGGGGTTTCATGGGCGCTGGCACGCAGGTTTGCTTCCTGGCGAGCGGCGGCAGTTTCAGCTTCCTCAATGCCGCGAATTCTCCACGGACGGTCAGCAGTCTGCCGCTCTATGTCATCGAGGGCAAGACCTGCACCTTCATCGATGGACCGGGCTCGATAGTCTTGCATCCAGGCGCTGCGCCGGCGGGAGCGGCGACATCGAATGGACCAGCCTGGGGTTTGTCGAATTGTATGGTGACGACCACCGATGTGCTCAACTTCCGCGCTGGACCTGGTGGCGAGGTCATTGGTGGTGTGCCCTATAACGCGACTTTGACCGCCCTGTCGCGCACGGCCGGCTGGTTCGAGGTGGATTATCACGGCACAACCGGTTGGATCAGCGCGCAGTTTGTGACGCCCAATGGGGATTGTGGCTAAAACTGCACGCGCTCTATATTTAACCTTCTCTAAGTCTCCTCCATTGCATGGGGGAGACTTTTTTCTTATCGGGCTTGCTGAGCTCGGTAGGCTATGAGTTGAGCAGCGCATTGCCAACTTAGACTGTCAACTAAAACGGGGTCATATCAGATCAGTGAATACAGCTTATGCGACCCAAGTCTCCCCTAATTTATTGGGGGAGACTTAGAGGGGTTGGATATCGAGAGGGGAGCTAGCTTACGGATTTTGGAGTTTTGTGGTCCCCCCCATATATAGAATACTGCCGCTATCCGCTGGCGTCTTGGCGGGTTATCATCCGCAGGGTAAATCTTTTAAGCTGTTATAACGTAATACAGCTAAGCATCTTTTGAGCAAGCGAAGCTAAATGCAGAGCACACTTGAATCTGTCCGCGTCGACAGCGAAGAGATCGCCGGGTTAAGCCTCAGCGAAGTAGAAGAACGCCAGCGTCGCGGCGATGGTAACGACTTCGAAGCGCGGGTGGGCCGCAGCTATTGGGATATCTTCCGCGACAATGTGCTCAACTTGTTCAACATCGTGCTGGGTAGCTTGCTGCTGATCGTCATCGCCCTGCAAGATTACGCCACCGCTTTCTTCGCTGGTTTCAGCGTGGTCTCCAACACCTTCTTCGGCATGATCCAGGAATTCAACGCCAAACGACAATTGGATAAATTGGCGGCGCTGTCGGAACAAACGGTGACCTGCCGCCGCGCTGGCGAGTGGGTGGCTGTCCCCATGCGCCAAGTGGTCAAAGACGAGATCATCCGCATCCAACCGGGAGACCGATTGGTGGTTGATGGCGTCATACTGCAAGCCGATTCGCTGGAGATGGACGAATCGCATCTGACCGGCGAATCCGATGCCATCAACAAATCCCCCGGTGATCAAGCATTTTCCGGCGCTTTCTGCACCGCCGGCGCCGGCATCATGCGCGCCACCCGCGTCGGCGCCGACAGCCAGATCAACCGTCTCTCCGTCATCGCCAAGCAATACAAAATCGTCAAGACGCCCACCCAGGTCAAGATCGATATCACCGTCGAAGTCACCGTGCTGATTATGATCGTCTTCGTGCCGCTGATCTTCATCACCGGTTTTCATCTGGGCGATGACTTTTTGGCGATCGTGCGCAACGCCGTCGTCTTCACCACCAGCCTGGTGCCACAGGGTTTGGTGCTGGTCGCTATCCTCTCGCTGACCATCGGCGCTGTCAAAATCAGCCTGCAGCAGACCCTGATTCAACGGGTCAATGCGGTGGAATCGCTGGCAAACGCGACCGTGCTCTGCTTCGACAAGACCGGCACGCTGACGCAGAATAAACTGGCTGTGCACGAGATCATCCACAGCGCCGAAAGGGACGATGGCGCGATCCATAGCGATCTCCAGATTTATCTGAAGAACCTGGCGCATCTCAACAACACCGCCAAAGCCATCCAAGGTTACCTCGATGACAGGGTCGACTGGACCATGGAGGCGCCCTATCCGCAGAAGCTGAAAGAAATCCCTTTCACCTCCGGGCGCAAGTGGGCGGCGGTCTGCCTGCCCGGGCGGACCATGCTGCTGGGCGCGCCGGAACGCCTGTTGCCCGGCGAGCATCCCTGGCTGCACGATGCGGCGGCACTGGCGCGCGATGGCATGCGCGTCTTGGCATTCGCACAGATGGCGGGCGAACCCGATGTGGCAGCTGGCATCGCCGCTTACGAGCTGCAAGCGCTGGCGCTGATCGTCATGAGTGACCAGATCCGCGATGATATTCAAGCAACGCTGGCGGCTTTCCGCGAAGAGGGCTTAACGCTCAAAGTCATCTCGGGCGATAACATCGAAACCGTGCGCTCCATCGCCGGACAAGCCGGTATGGAGATCGGCAGCCGGGCTTATAGCGGCGCCGAATTGGATGCCATGGGCGAGGGCGAGTTCGCCAGTGCGGTGGTGGAAAGCAATGTCTTCGCCCGCATTGAACCGCATACCAAACAACGCATTGTCGAGGCGCTGCGCCGCGCCGGCGAATACGTCTCCATGGTCGGCGATGGCGTCAACGATGTGCCCGCGCTGAAAGCCGCCAACCTGGCGATCGTGATGAACGATGGCACCCAAATCAGCAAAGATGTCGCCGATATCGTCCTGCTCAACAACGCCATGTCAACGCTGCCGCGCGCTTTCCGCGAAGGCAAAGAGACCACCCAGACCATCTTCGGCACCATGAAGATGTTCCTGGTACGCAATTTTTATACGGTGGCGCTCTTCACTTTCATCGCTTTTATGGCGCTGCCTTTTCCCATCACGCCGGTGCAAATCAGCTGGGCGACTTTCGGCACGGTCAATCTGCCGGCGACGCTGATCGCCTTTGGCTGGTTGCGCCCGCAATACATGGCGCGCTTCCGCCGCGATGTGCTGGATTATATTTTCACCATGGGTTTCATCGGCGCCGTGATGCTGACCCTGCTCTACCTGATCACCTGGTTCGGCAGCAGTGGCGACCTGGAAATGACACGCTCCTCAATCACCATCATGGTCGCGCTTTACGGCATGCTGATCACCTGGCAGATCCAGGGCATCGATTTTTACCAACCACGTACTTTCCTCAAGCACTGGCGCATCCTGCTCTTGAGCAGCCTGCTGACCGCGCTGACCATCATCGCCATGTACCTCTATCCGGTCCTGTTCGAGTTCAATCCACCGCGTTGGGACGGCGGGGCAGGCTCGCTGCTGATCGTGGCGATCGCCGCGCTCTTTTTGCTGACCATGGTGCTGGTCTCGCATGGGATGAAGTATCGCTATCTGCTGCGCCGCTTTTGGGATCTGCTGGCGCCGGATCGGGAGTGATGGGCTGAACATTGAGGGCATAATAATCGCAAATTCTTTGCAGCAGTTGGTATGCGAGTTTGTGAGTTTTGGCGGAAGTACAGTTGTGAGCCACTACAGCAGAAGCGACGCAAGTCCCCCCCCAATAGCCCCAAGATTGCAATAATCCCCCAGTTGCGCTACAAATATCTTACTGACCAACACAATGGAGCCTAGCGAGATTGCCCCCCGATATTGTCGGCATCGGCGTCTGCACGGTCGACCATCTGATGATCGTCCCGCGCCTGCCACAGCGCAATGAAAATATGCGCGCCAACAACTACAGCCGGCAACCAGGTGGTCTGGCATCCTGCGCCTTGATGGCGGCCGCCCGCCTGGGCGCCAAAACCCGTATCATCGCCCGCATCGGCGCTGACGACATGGGCGCCTATATCCGCCACAATCTGCAAAGCGAAGGCGTCGATGTCTCGCTGTTGCTGGCTGAAGCGGGCAGCCAATCCCAAGTCTCAGTCATCCTGGTGCATGAAGCCACCGGCGACCGCAGCATCATCACCCGCCCGCCCACCAGCCAACCCATCTCCCCCAACGAGATTCAACGCGAAGATATCGTCGATGCCAAACTGCTCTTCATCGACAATCTCACCGAAGCGACCCTGCAAGCGGCGCGTTGGGCGCGGGAGGCGGGCATGACAGTGCTGCTGGATCCCGCGCTTCCCTATGCCGAAATTGAGCCGCTGCTGGCTTATGTCGATGTGCCGATCGTGCCGGAACAATGGGCGCGGGCTTGGCTGCCCGACCAGCCTCCAGCCGCCGTCGCCCAGCGTCTGCATCAAGCCGGCGCCAAAATCGCCATCGTCACCTTGGGCGAGCGCGGCGCGGTAGTCTGTTGGGCAGGGGGCACCCTCGCCGTGCCAGCCTATCCGGTCGATGTGGTGGATACCACCGGCGCCGGCGATGCCTATCACGGCGCTTTTATGTACGCCCTGCTGCAAGATTGGGATGTGCCGCGGATGGCGCAGTTCGCCTCCGCCGTCGGTTCGATGAACTGCCGCGCTATCGGCGGGCGCAGCGCACTGCCCACCCGGGAGCAAGTGGAGCAATTCATCGCCCAATCTGCCGAAAATCGTAGAAATTGATACTGCGCGATTGAGAAAAAGTGTTATACTGCAAGCCGAGCATTGATTAAAGGAGTAAAGAACATGAATAAAGCAGAATTGATCAGTTCAATCGCGGGTAAAACAGGGCTGAGCAAAGCCCAGGCTTCCGATGCTTTGGATGCCGTTGTCGCGTCAGTCACAGAGGCGCTCGCCAGTGGTGATCGGGTATCGCTCGTTGGCTTCGGCTCTTGGTCGGTCGATAATCGTAATGCCCGCACCGGTCGCAACCCGCGTACCGGCGAAGCCATTCAGATCGCCGCCAAGAAGGTGGTCAAATTCAAACCAGGTGCGAGCTTGTCAGACGCCGTTAATTAACCGGGTCTAACTGCTCAAGCAAGTGGGCGCACCTTCAGCCCGCGACAATCGATCTAGCAAAAACAGCTTGCTGACATCAGCTCAGCGGGCTGTTTTTTGCTTTTTATCACGCCCCAGCACCCACATCCCCGCCATTGGAAATCCCGCATTGACTAGCAGTGCGGGTTTTTTTACGACGTTGCCTTGGGCACAAACTTCAGCACATCCGCCACCAGCTCATCAGTGCGCAAGCCCTCCGCCTGCCCCTCAAAATTGAGCAAAATGCGATGGCGCAAAGCAGCCGGCGCCACCGCCGCCACATCCTCAAATGAAACATTGCTGCGCTCTTCCAGCAAAGCATTGATCTTGGCGCCGATGATCAGCGCCTGCGCCCCACGTGGGCTGGCGCCATAACGAGCGTATTGACGCAGCAACGGCGCCGCGACCTCGCTTTCGGGGTGGGTCGCGACGATGATGCGCGCCACATATTGGCTGACATGCGTCGGGATCGGCGTGCTCAAAGCCAGCTTGCCCATGCCGATGACCTGCGCTCCATCAGCCACCTTGCCCGCCCGCGCTTGTTCGACACCGGTCGTGCGCTCCAGAATTTCCACCAATTCCCCAACTTGGGGGAAAGCGACATTGACCTTGAAGAGGAAGCGATCCAGCTGCGCTTCCGGCAGCGGATAGGTGCCTTCCATCTCCAACGGGTTTTGCGTCGCCAGCACAAAAAAGGGCATATCGAGCTGGTATTGCCGCCCCGCCACCGTCACGGTTTTCTCTTGCATCGCCTCCAACATGGCAGATTGTGTCTTGGGCGTGGCGCGGTTGATCTCGTCCGCCAAGATCAAGTTGGCGAAGATCGGTCCCGCCTGGAAGCGAAATTGGCGGCGACCATCCTCCGTCTCCTCCAATATATCGGTGCCGACAATATCGGCCGGCATCAAATCCGGCGTGAATTGGATGCGGGAAAAATTGAGATCCAACACATCGCCCAAGGTGCGGATGAGCATGGTCTTGCCCAAGCCAGGCACGCCTTCCAGCAGCGCATGCCCCCCAGCCAGCACACAGATGATGACGCTGCGTACCACTTCCCGCTGACCCACGATGACCTTGCCGACTTCCGCTTCGATACCGCGGGCGATCTCGCCAAATTGCTCCAACCCAATTTCTGCTTCGCTCATGTAGAGACCACCTCGTTCACTCTAAGTGCGCACTCTGTCATACCAAGCATTATAGCCCGAAATCAGCCCCCGGCGTGAGAGGGGACTTCCGGCAGTTGCCCGCCTCCCTCTCCGACGCCAATCCCACAGTCATACTATAATCAGTGGCATGAAAGCGACCCAGCCCCATACCAGCGAGCATAGTGAGCGCAGCCAGCTCTGGCGCGAAAACTACACCATCCTGATGCCAGAACAACCCAACAAAGACCAAAAATCGCGCCTGGGCTTTTATATCGATTGGCTAGCAGCGCAGAATCGCAGCTGGTACCAGCCGGACTTGCAAGCCTACCGCGACTATCTGCTCTATCAGCGCCAACGCAGCGACAAGCAGGGGCGGCTAAGCCCGGCGACACTCTCCCCACAAACCGCCCTGGCGCATCTAGCGACTATCCGCGGCCGCTATGGCGAGCTGACACGCAGTAACGCCGTGCGCGATCTCTTGTTCGCCTTAGCCAATCCCGATGATTCCGAAGCCGAACAGCGCGCCCTGGTCGATGAATTCTTCATCCGCATGGTGAACGATGTGCATCCCGCCAGCGCGCCGGTCAAATTAGTGGAGAAGCAAGACCTGGCGGATAGCGAGCATCTGCGCCTCAAGCCCTATCAAGTCAGCGCCTTGTTGCGAGCGCCGGGCATCTCCAGCTTGCGCGGCTTGCGCGATACCGCGCTGATCTGCCTGATGATCTGCAGCGGCATCCGGGCAGCCGAGGCGGCGGCGCTGCAGGTGGATGACCTGCGACAACAGCTGGGCGGGGAATTGTCATTGCGCGTGCGCGAAGGCAAGGGCGGCAAGCAACGCTTGATTCCCTACGGACCGCTGGATTGGTGCTTGATCTATGTCGATGCCTGGCTGCGGGAAGCGGGTATTGGAGCCGGTCCCGTCTTCCGCGGCATTCGACGCGGCGGCAAGAGCCTGCGCCCCGGAGCCATCGGCGTCTGGACAGTCAACGATATCCTCAATGCCTATCCCATCAGCATCGATGGCGCGCTCTGCCTGGTCAAACCGCATGACCTGCGCCGCACCTACGCCCGCAATGCCTATGACTTCGGCATGGATCTGGAGCGCATTCGGCAAAACCTGGGGCATACCAGCTTGCAAACGACGCAGACCTATATCGGCGCCCTGGACGGCAGAGATCGGCACCCGCCCAATATGTTCGCGCCCCCGCACGATCAACAGCATCTGGCGCAGTTGATAGGCAGTGCGCTCAACTGAATCTGAGCAGCAAATAGAAAGGACTAGGCGCTGGCGGTGGCTTCGTCGGCCGGGATTTCCAGCTCGATCGCTTGTTGGATCAGCTGACGGAAAGAGGCTTCCGGCAAAGCCCCCGGTTGCATGAAAATCAGCTTGCCTTCCTTGAAGACCGCAATGGTCGGGATGCTGCGAATCTGGAAAGCCTGGCTCAAGCCCGGGTTGGCATCGGTATCGACCTTGACCACGCGGATCTGCCCGGCGAATTCGGCCGCCAGCTTCTCCAAAATCGGCGCTACCGTCCGGCAAGGTCCACACCACTCCGCCCAGAAATCCACCAAAACCGGCAACTCATGCGAGGCGAGGATGGCTTCTTTTTCGAAGCTGGCATCGGTCACATCCAGCGGTTTATCCAACGGCGCCAATTCCTCCGCTTCGCTGTTTTCAGCCTCAGACGCATCCGCCGGCAACGCCTCCCGCATGATCCGAATGAAACCGGGCAGGTCGCTTGACCAAGGGCGCGAGCGACGCAGCAAGATCTCGCCGTGATAGCAACCGATCAGCAGGGATTTGCCCTGATAATCAAATTGCTGGCTGAGCTGCTGGTTGGCGCTGGGTTCGACCTGGGCGAAGAGGATGCCCTCTTCTTCATCGGCGGCTTTGACGAAGGCGGTCTTGAAATCGCCACGCAGCTTGTCGTTGCCATTGGTGATTAATATCAACGCGGCCGATTCGCCCAACGCACGGGCGAAATCAGCATCGCTGAGGGTGACTATTGCCATGGGCTTTCCTTATCTCGTCGCCTTGGTTCTTTGGCGATGGCTAACGGCATTTGTTCATCGAGATAGAAGCGATTTTGGGGCTTGCCATAGCCTTGTTTAGCTAACTTGTCAAAAGTTTCGATCTGCTTTTCTATGTCGGCATCGATGGCAGCCTGGTTCGCCTCATAATACGCCAGAGCGACGCAGACTTCGTCACCAGTAATGCCTAACTCTGCCGCGAGCTCACTCGGGCTGCGTTGTTCATAACGAGCTGCCATGACGATATCAGTGACACGCAAGCCAGTTCCCGCAATGCAAGGCTTGCCATTCCGAATGTTCGGGTCTGTTGTAATAGTTGGAGTGGAGAGTTGCTCGAGCATCTCCATTGGCTCCGTTCTTGAATATCCTGCTCACACACAAAGTATAATCGCTTGTTGCGCCAGCTGCAATAACCATTCAATCTTTGCAGGCTTAATTTGCTGATTCTAACCCCACCCCCTGCCCCTCCCCAACTCATTTAGGCAGGGGAGTCTATATGAGAATCTGGCAATTTGGCGGTCGCCTATACCAGCTAGCTGAATCCCAGCGGAAAAAAGTCTCCCCCATGAAATGGGGAAGATTTAGAGGGGTTGTGTTTGGTTGCACTTGATTTATCGAGGCTTGTAATGATCGGGCAATCGCCACAGCCGCGCTAGCCCGCCATGCGCTCGATATATTCCAAACTCTGATGGCGGAAATAAGAATCGTACAGCGTGGCATAATGCCCGCCTTGACGCATCAACTCGTCATGCGTGCCCGATTCGATGATCTCGCCATGATCCAACACGATGATGCGATCGGCATGCTGGATCGTCGACAAGCGATGGGCGATGACGATCGACGTGCGATTGCCCAACAGCGTGTCCAAACCCTCTTGAATCAGCGTTTCAGTCAGCGGATCGACGCTGGCGGTGGCTTCATCCAGGATGAAAATGGCGGGATCTTGCAACAATACCCGCGCGATCGCCACCAGCTGCCGTTGCCCCATCGACAGGTTGCTGCCGCGCTCGCCCACCTGCGTCTGCAAGCCTTCTTGCAAGCTCACCAGCCAATCGCCCTTGCCCACTTGACTTGCGATAGCGATGACCTCTTCATCGCTGGCATCCGGCTTGCCATAGCGGATATTGTCCATCACCGTACCATCGAAGAGGAAGGGCGTCTGCGTCACCACACCCAGCTGCGAGCGATAACTCGACAGGTTGAAATAACGAATATCGACACCATCAATCAGCAAATCGCCATGCTGATACTCATAAAAACGGTTGATCAATTTGGCAATGCTTGACTTGCCCGAGCCAGTATGCCCCACCAGCGCCAGCGTCTCGCCCGGGTGGATGTGCAGGCTGAAATCTTGCAAGACCGGCTCGCCTTCGTTGTAGTGGAAATCCATCTGGACGAACTCGATCTCGCCCTGCAGCGCCGCCACCGGCTCATCGGCTTTTTGCTTGACCATCGCCTCCGCATCGAGCAGGGCGAAAACGCGCTCCCCCGCCGCCAAGCCCAGCTGGAACTGGCTCCAAAAAGAAGCTATGCTAGTCAAAGGGAACCAGATTCTGCCCATGCCCTCGATGAAGAGGAACCATTGCCCCGCCGTCAAGACGCCAAGCCTCGCCAAATTGATGCCGAACCAAACCACAGCCGCCACGCCCAAACCAGCGATCGTCACCAAAATCGGGAAGATGCTGCCGAAGACGAAGCCATTGATACGCTCGACCCGGTAAGACTTCTCGTTGACCGCCTTGAACTCGTCATAAATCATCTGTTCGCGGCGGAAGGCTTTGGCGACACCGATGCCGCTGATCGACTCCTGGATATGGGCATTGACCGTCGCCAGCTGCCGGCGCGAATCGGTGACCGTGCGCCGGGCAACATTGCGGAACTTCAGCGCTGTATAGCTGATGAAAGGCATAATGGCGATCAAGATCAGCGTCATCTGCACATTGACCGTGAAGAGGTAGATGATCAACAAGACCACCAGCAACAGTTGGCTCATCAGGTTGATACTCAAGCGAACTGTCTCGGAAAATGCCTGCGTGTCAGATAAGACCCGGCTGACGATCTTCCCAGTGGGATATTGATCATAGAAGGACATATCGCGCTCCGTCACAGCGTTGAAGGCATCCTCGCGCAGATCCAGCGTGACATCGCCCACCGCCTCCGCCGAGAGCCACTGGCGAATCAGATTTGCCACCCAGCTCATGCTGGCAGCGATTGTCAAGATGGCTGCTGTCGCGACCGGGTCGAAGCTCTCGGGGCGGAATTGCAATTCGTCCAAAGCTTGGGAGACCACAATCGGCAAGACCAATTCCAGCAGCGAGCTGAGAAAAACCACCGCCGCCACCACCAACATCTTCCAGGCATGTGGCTTGAAATATCCCAAAATGCGTTTGACCAGCGCCCAATCGCTATATTGGCGATCGTATGATTCGGCGTCCAGCCCGTCCATGATGAAGCCCATTTGCTGCCTCCTTATAGCAACCCTCGCGCGCGAATGCCTGGGCTATGGCGCGATAGCAGATGTCGTCAAAGCGCTAGCTCTTCTGGTGAACGCTGCCTCCTTGCGGGAAAAGCTGCGCCCTTCACCTTCCCCAAGTTGCCTAGATCTTGCCCGCCGCGACTGGCGCTGTTGCCGGCGCTTCGGAAAAGCCATAACGCGCGAAGATGCGCCGATAATGTTGGGAGCTGCGCAGCAAGTCTTCATGCCCGCCATTGGCGATCACCCTGCCATTTTCCAAGACGATAATACGATCCGCCCAACGGATCTGCGACAAACGATGCGTGATCAAGATGGTGGTGCGCCCTTGTTGAGCCCGGCGCATGGCTTTCTGAATCTCGTCCTCGGTGGCGCTATCGATGGCGCTGGTGGAATCATCGAGGATGAGGATGCGCGGTTGCCGCAAGAAGGCTCGCGCCAATGCTAGCCGTTGCCGCTGCCCACCAGAAAGCGTGACGCCACGCTCGCCAATTTCGCTCTGGTAGCCCTCGTTGAATGACAAGATGAAATCATGCGCCTGGGCTTCTTTGGCCGCCGCTTCGATTTCGGCTTGGCTGGCGTCTTGCACGCCGAAAGCGATATTATCGGCGATGCTGCGCGAGAACAGGAAAATATCCTGTTCGATCTTGCCCATCTGCGAGCGCAAACGATCCAAATTCCAATCCCGCACATCGACACCATCAATCAGCACCCGCCCCTCATCGACATCATAAGTGCGGCTGACCAGCTGCGTCAGCGTTGATTTGCCAGCGCCAGTTTGCCCGACAATGGCGACCGTCTGCCCCGGCTCGACCGTGAAGCTGATATCTTCCAACACGGTCTTGCCATGAAACTTGAAAGTCACATTCTCGAACTCGATCGCCCCAGCCACCGCCGCGCTGTAGCCACCCAGGTTCTCATCGATATCGGAACGCTGGTCGATCAGCTCGAGGATGCGGTGGGCGCCAGCGACACCCAGCTGGATCATGCTGATCGAAAAGAGCGAAATAAACACCGGGAAGCGCAACACGCCCATCAAACCGGTGACAGCGATGATATCAGCAATGCTGAGGATGCCGCGGCTGTGCATGTTGAGGCAATGCAAGAACATCAAACCAAAGGCGATGCCGAACATCAACAAGGGCAGGTAAGCCGCTTCGATCTGCCCCTGCTTGACAAAATAATCGCGGAACTTGCCGGCATTGCGGCGGAACTTGGCGCGCTCTTCTACCTCTTGCGCTGCTACCTTCACGATTTCGATGCCGCTGATCGTCTCTTCCAGCCGGGCGCTGAGCGTGCCGTATTGACCCCGCTGTTGCATCATCACCGGTTCCAGCCGCTGCATATAGCGCCGCACCACAACGATATAAGTCAAGACAAAGAGCGCCGGCACCAGCAACAACTCCAAATTGATAGCGGCGATGTAAATTATCGGCACGGCGAAACCCAGCACCATGTCAAAGATGAACATGATGCCCGGATGAATGACGAAATTGAGCTGGCGCACATCATCCGTGGCTCGCGCCATGATATCGCCAACCCGTTGCTGATCGTGAAATGTCTGGCTCTTGCCCAGGAGATTGGCATAAAGCTCGTGCCGCGAATCCCGCTCCACCCGCGTCGACAACACCACCATGGACATCGAGCCCAGCAGAGAACCCAAGCCATCCCAAACCGAAGCGATCAGCACAGCAAAACTGACAGCGATGACCGCCGTCGCCTCCCCGCCTTCGATGATCAGCGCCGCCCCTCTACCGAACAAGACCCGCGCTGTAGAAAAGGAAATATACGCTGTGGCGAAGCCCAACAAACCCAGAATCAAATAGAATTTATGTTCCCAGCAATGCGAGATGATCCAACGCACCGCCGTTTTGCGGTTGTACTCCCGCAAGCCTTCAATTGAGAACTCGCTTTTCTGCGCCACAGTTGTTCTCCGAGTGAATAGATAAGCGGTAGGGAAAGACAAAGGAAGGGCATTCTACACGACTATAGCGCCAGTGCAAAGGGCAATGATGACATAACACAGCATCTATTTGTATAAAATATACAAATGTTGTTGATATTTCCGCCTAAAACGAGCATGATGAAAGTAGGGGTCATCCCTATTGGAGAGCATTGACAATGCTGTATCGGACTAGAGGAAAGGTATCTATCATGCCCTCGCTAGGTGCAGTTGAACTTTTGCTCGTCATGTTCTTAATCGCCACCGTGGCGCTCTTTGTCCTGCTCTTTATTTTGCTCTTTCGTGCGCTCTCCTCACGCGATCAAACTTCGCCGGAAGAACAACAAGACGAGAGTGGCAGCCAGCGCTAATAACCGGTCAGTTCCTCGGCTGACCTAAACAAGGGGGACCTCGCCTTTATACAGTCTGCACAACTCGGCTGGCGGTGTTCCCTTTTTTTGCACTCGCTCCAAATCTACGTATCAATATCGCCCGCTGCCGATTATCATCAATATAGCAAGCCAACTATAAAGGAGCTGCCATGCAAGCGATACGCGCGGCTGTGCGCGATGCGGCTAAACTCTGCCGCCTGGTGCAAGAACATTATTTGAGCAGCAATACCAAAACAGCCGGTAACCAGTCGGAGCCGGTCACCATCGCCGATTATGGCTCCCAAGCCATCATCTGCCGCGCCCTGCAAAGGCACTACCCCGCCGATGCTGTCATCTCCGAAGAATCGGGCGAACAATTTATGCAGTTCGTCCCAGCCCAACAACGGGCACAGGTGCTGCAACTGCTGGCGCAGGTGCTGGGGCAAGCGGTCAGCGAAGCCGAGCTAGTCGCCTGGCTCGATTTCGGCTTGGGCAAGTCGGCTCCCCGCACCTGGGTCATCGACCCCATCGATGGCACCAAGGGCTTCATCGCCCGGCGGCATTATGCCATCGCCTGTGGCACCCTGCTGGATGGGCAAATCAGCGATGGTATCGTGGCAGCCCCAGGTTATGCCGATGGCGCCGGCGCCCTCTTTTACACGCGGAATGGCGAGACCTGGCGAGCGCCTCTAGCGGGGGGAGCGGGCAAGCGCGTCACGGTATCGGACCGCCGCGATGTGGAGGAGTTCGTGGCGGTGCAAAGCTTCGAGCGGCAGCACGCCAGCAAATCACGCATGGGGCGCGCTCGCCAATATGCCGGCTTGGCTGGGGTGCGCATCCTGGAATTGGACAGCATGGAAAAATACGCCCTGGTCGCCGCTGGCGATGCTGATCTCTACATGCGCCTGCCCAGCAGCGGTAGCGCCTATGCCCACAAAATCTGGGATCACGCGGCTGGCGTGGCGCTGGTGCAGGCGGCTGGCGGCACTGTGACCGATTTGGATGGCAGCCCCCTCGATTTCTCCCAAGGTGAAACGCTGCCCAATGCGGGAATGATCATCAGCAATGGGCAACATCATCAGCGTGTGATCGAGGCGGTGCAACGAGTGCTGGCGGAATAGCGATCAAACCGCAATCACCCGCGGCTGCTTTTCCGTCGCCAACCTTTGATAGTGCACAATCACCTCATCCATGATCGCATCCCAGGATTGCGTTTCGGCATAAGCGCGCGCTGCTAAACCCATCCGCCGCCTATTCGCCGGACCGCTGGCAATCAGCTTGCGCACCCCCTCTTGCAGCATCAGCTTGTCGCCACTGTCGAAGGTATAACCGTTGACGCCCTCGCTCACGATATCGCTAACGCCACCCACCCGTGAAGCCACCACCGGCAAGCCCGCCGCCATCGCTTCGATGACCACCAAACCAAAGGTCTCCAAGCGCGAGGGGAAGACGAAGATATCGGCGCTGGCATAGGCGCTCGACCGCCGCTCGCCATCCAAATAACCCATGAAAGTCACCGGCAAACCGGCAAAATCCTGCTCGAGCTGCGAGCGGGCTGGTCCATCGCCCACCAGCACGAGGCGCGTGTTCGGCAGCGCCTCCAGAGTAGGGCGAATATGCGCCAACTGTTTCTCATCCGACAACCTGCCCACATAAAGCAAGACGGTATCTTCGGGATTGCCCCTGGTCATCTCCTCGCGCATTGATTGCGAACGGAAGCGGGGATGGAAGATGGTGGCATCGACGCCCCTGCGCCACAAACTGACTTCCTTGATGCCCAAATCCTGCATCTGTTGCTGCACCAGCCTAGAAGGCGCCAGGCTGTAATCCGCCCAGTTGAAGATATTCTTGGTCAATCCGTCGATTAGCGGGCGAGTAAAACCCAGATCGAGGGCACCAACCCTGAATTGATTCGCCAGCCGCGCATAATCGAGATGGAAGGACGTCACCGTCGGCACTTCCATCCATTTCAACATCGCCATGGTCGGGATGCCGGTCATGACTGGGTGGAAGAGATGCGCCACATCCGGCTGGAAAGCCGCCAGATCCCGATAGAGCGACAAGGTGGTGAAGCCGAGGCGAGCTTCTGGATAAAGCGGAAAAGACACGCTGGGCAAGCTGTGGATGCGCACATCGTTATAATGCTGCCCCTCGCCATAACGCGGCGCGATCACCATCGCCTCAATGCCGCGTTTGGACAGGTGATCCAGCAACAAGCAGATCATTGTGACAATGCCATCGACTTTGGGTGAAAATGTCTCGGTTATGATAGCGACGCGCATCCGATACCTTTGCGATAAATTGACTCCCTTAATTTGTAACACGTTTTGGGACTATTAGCACATCGCTATCTTCACAACAGCCCAACAGCAGAGGGATCCCTATGTTCTGCCCGCTGCCGTGTTATAATCACCCCGCCAACAAGCGATCACGAGGACAAATCATGGTCATCGACCGGCTGCCGCCTGTTTGGACAGTTGAAGAATATCTCGCCTTTGAAGCGGATAGCGATACCCGCCACGAATACATCGACGGAGAAATATACGACATGACCGGCGGAACCAATCACCATAGCGAGATCATCATGAACGTTGCGGGAACTTTGTACGGCAAACTGCTTGACACAAACTGCTCCCTGCGCAATAGCGACATGCGCGTCAAAGCCAGCCCATCCCGCTATCTCTATCCGGATTTGAGCGCCGTCTGTGGCGAACCCGCCCTGGAAGATAACTCCACCACCTTGCTCAATCCGATTCTGGCGCTAGAGGTCACATCACCCTCGTCGATGCTCTACGATCGTGTCAACAAGCTGGAATACTATCGCGCCATCCCCAGCATACAAGTCTATCTTGTGATCGATCAACATCGGGTCTATCTGGACCTGCACACCCGCAGCGAAAACGGCTGGCTCTGGCAAAAATTCAGCGATTTAAGCGATGTCATCCCGCTGGAAGCGCTCCACTGCAGCCTGCCACTGTCCGCAGTTTATCGCGGCATCCACTTCGAACAAGCCTGAGCAACAAGCTCCCTCTCGCCTTCAGAAGGGTCCCTGTATTCAGGGCGCTGCCGTGTTATAATCATCCCGCCAACAAGCGATCACGAGGACGAACCATGGTCATCGAACGGCTGCCGCCTGTTTGGACAGTTGAAGAATATCTCGCCTTTGAAGCGGATAGTGATACCCGCCACGAATACATCGACGGAGAAATATACGACATGACCGGCGGAACCAACCATCACAGCGAGATCATCATGAATGTTGCCATTGCCATTGGTTCCCAACTGCTTGACACAAACCGCTCCCTGCGCAATAGTGACCTGCGCGTCAAAGCCAGCCCATCCCGCTATCTCTATCCGGATTTGAGCGCCGTCTGTGGCGAACCCGCCCTGGAAGACAATTCCACCACCTTGCTCAATCCGATTCTGGCGCTAGAGGTCACATCACCCTCGTCGATGCTCTACGATCGTGTCAACAAGCTGGAATATTATCGCGCCATCCCCAGCATACAAGTCTATCTCGTCATCGATCAACATCGAGTCTATCTGGACCTGCACACCCGCAGCGAAAATGGCTGGCTCTGGCAAGAATTCAGCGACTTAAGCGATGTCATCCCGCTGGAAGCGCTCCACTGCAGCCTGCCACTGTCCGCAGTTTATCGCGGCATCAACTTCGAGCAAGCCTGAGCGACAGGCTCCCTCTCCCGCTCTCACCACGGCGGCGCTCTTGTGAAGTGTGGCTAAACTTCCCTATAATGGAGTGACTTGTTTTAGCCCGGGCAGCGAGAGCATGACCGCCAACGCAAGACCTCAGGATCCCCAAGCCGAGCCCATCCCCGTCGATGAGCGCTCGCCCATGAGTGGCTTGCCCTATTGGGCGCGGGCGACCAACCCGATCGTCCGGCGCCATCTCGGCTTGTATTGGCGCACCCTGCCGCCGGAATTCGAGCCCATCTTCTATATCAGCGGATTTTGGGTGGCAGCGCTCTTGACGGGTCTCATTTTCCCCTTCATCACCGACCTCGCCACCACCGTAATCGTGGTCTCCGTATTGGTCATCCCGGTGGGCATCGTCTTTTATCTGCGCGCGCTATTTTCCATCGCTGCCAATTCAGCGGCGGTGATGGCAGATGAAATCCGCAACAACACCATGCAGTTGCTGATGTCGACGCCGATGACGCTGGATCAGATCTTCCTGGGCAAGGTGGCCGCGGCGATCTGGCGCAAGATGGATGATCTGGTATTGATCGTGCAGGCGGCGGCGATTTTTGGTCCCCCGCTGGTCATCATGCACTACGCCGGCTTACTCCCCTTGCGAGATTCGGGTCTCATCCCCTATCTGCTGATCATCGCCATGTCCATTACCTCGCTGTTGCGCCTGGTGCTGGAGCCGCTGATGTTCGGCATGGTCGGCGTGGGCATCGGCGCCCTGCTGCCATTTCGCAGCCTCGCCATCATCTCATCAGTGGCTTGGGTCGCCTTCTATTTCTTGCTGATCAACATGCTGCAGCGCTTGAATCTGGATTTCCTGGGCGCGGCGCTGGAAGCCGTGAAAGAGGCCACCGAGCTGAGCCTGCCAGTGGCGCAGAGTCGCCTGGCGCTGGCGCTGGGGATGACGGCGCTGCTTGAGCTACTGCTGCCAGTGGCGCTGCCCTATTTGCTGATTCGGCTGGTCAGCGGCTTGATGGCACGCCAGCTACGAGCGAATTGAGGGCGTACTGCTTCTGCCTCGTATTCGCTATCAGTTATTTGGGGACCCAGAGCGGTTCAATAACGCTTCACGCTCTTTACGTTCTTTGCGTTTGGAATGATCTCTATAAATAAACGCACCGGCCACTAATGACACAGTTCCGCCAATACCGAGCAAACCCTCAATACTTTGCCCTAGTCGAATGATGTCGATACTTCCAACAATCAGAATGAACGCCAAAATAAATGCCATAAGCAGGGCAATTATGTCTTTTGCAAAGAAAAACCTCTGCGCGCGATTTTCCAACTTTGTTCGATGACGCCGATTCTCCACCGCCTCATTGACAATTATACGTTGCACTTCCTTGTCATATTGATTAAACAAGCTAGGGGGCGGTAAGGGACCGGAATAGTGACCCAAATAGGAAGTCTCGCTGACATATTGGAGAGAATTTTCGGAGACCTCTTCGGGAGTGTCATTACTCTGTTCCGAGGATATGGATACATTCGCTGTAGGATCTTTATCGCCGGGCACATCGACGCCTGAAGCTTGCGCCTTACTCACGCATTATTTCCTTCGTTATACTCGTTCTCATACTTGTGGATCGCCCACCACAGGCTTTCACCCACTGCCTCCCAATCCGCGCGCATGGCATCTGCATCCGAACGCGAAATCAGCTCTTCGGTAAACTCGCGACTCTCCGAACCGGCAAAGTCCATTAGGCTTGCAATACCGCGCAAGAACGATTGCTGGGGCAAATAAAACGAGTTGGTAATCTTCCGTCCATCGTATTTCATCTATTGCCTCCGTACTTCATTCTGAACGCCACAAACAAATTCTACTGGACTTGACACATGCTTGTCAACAACGATAGCCGTTCAAATGCTTTTTTCCCCGTGCCCTGTAGTTAGTTTTCAGTCTCGATCCTTGACCCATTTTCATTACGATTGACCTGGCGAATCCGCCGCGATGGTTGCAATAAAGTTATTTATACATTATAATTTTATTAGAAAAGCGGACGAAAGGAAACATTTAATTGACGCATTGAAATACCTCATAGCGCAATCATCGTCCAATTCACTGGAGGTAGAAGATCATGCGTTCGACCTTGCTTGCCTTGGCTTTAATATTGCCAATGCTGATAGCACAATCCCAATACCTAGCGGAATCCGGGAAGAAATCACCCGCCATATTCCATCCCGTTTTTAAGGCCGCCCACTGTGATGTTGAGCATCGCAATGGCAAAGCCCATGCCGGCTATGTCTATCACCTTCCTTCAGGCCTGATACAAACATCATGGTGGAATGAATATGTCATGCAGGATGGACAATACGCGACCAAGAGCGAAGATGCCGAAACCATCACCGTGAAGATCCGCCAGCGCACGCCCTATAACACCTATGTCACCGTCGCCAGCAAGCACTGTTCCGGGGGCTTCTGATGAGAGACGAGCTGCTCCAGAAAGGGGCAGCTTCCTTCATCTGAGCCCAATCAATCCTTGACCGCGCCCAGCTGCAGACGAATTGAGGAGCACGCTGCTACCATAGAGTACACCGACTTTGACAGCTAGTTGTCGGCGAGGTATAATGATGTCGTCACGCCAACAGAAAACAACACAGATAAGGAGCGTAACTAATGGCAGCTGACATGACAAGCGAAACGCTAACACAGCAATCTCAATTGAACCAGCGTGTGGCGAGGCTGGAAGGCGCCTATCCTCATTTGGCGACTAAAGCAGACTTGCAGGCGATGCAAGCCACCCTGATCAAGTGGATCGTCGGCACGGGCATTGCCCTCTTCGCGGCGCTTCAATTTATTGAACGAATTCTCTAAACGAGCGGACCCAGCCCAATCAACCCTTGACCGCGCCCAGCGTCAAACCACTGATGAAATAGCGCTGGAAAAAGATGAAAATGAACAGGGTCGGCAGCGAACCCAGCAGCGAAGCCGCCGCTTGACCACCCCAATCCACCGTATACTGCCCAGTCAAATTCAAAATGCCCAGCATAATCGTGCGGCTGCTCGCCTTATGCGTCAAAATGAAGGGCCAAAGGAAATCGTTCCAGATCCAAGTAAATTGCAAGGTCGCCAGCACCGCCAGCGCCGGCAATGTCAAAGGCAACATGATGCGGAAGAAAATACTGTACTCATTGGCGCCATCGATCAGCGCCGCTTCCCGCAAGGCATTGGGCACAATCTGGAAAAAATTGCGCATCACCAGCGTGCAGATGGGGATGCCAAAAGCGCTGTGGATGATGATCACCGCCCACAGCGTATCGTAAAGCCCAATATCGTTCATCAAGCGGAAAACCGGGATCAGAGCGATCTGCGGCGGCAGGAACATGCCCGCCACGATAAAGACAAAAAGCAGCCCATCGCCTTTGAAGCGATATTTCCCCAAAGCATAACCCGCCAGCGTGCCCAGCCCGATGGAAAACAAGGAAGCCGGCACGGTCAAAAGCAGCGAATTCCGCAGGTACAAGCCGATATTGCCCACCTCCGGATCCAACACGCGGCTGAAGTTTTCCAAGGTCAGCTGCCCCGGCAGATTCCAATAATTGCCAGCCGAAAGCTCGGCAAAAGGCTTGAAGGCGGTCACGATGGCGCCATAGACCGGCACCACGAACAGAATCAGCAGGATGGTCAGCGCGGCATACAACGCCAACCGCCGCAACAGCTTCGCCCAACCCAGGTTTCGGTCGCGGGATTTAGTCATAGAGTTCCTCGGCTTTGGCAATCTGCCGAAAATAAAGCGTGATAATCACCAGTGTCATCAAGAAGAGCACGACCGCGGCGGCGCTGCCATAGCCCATCTTGAACTTGCGGAAAGATTCACTGTACATGAACACCGCCAGTGTATCCGTCCGGTTGAATGGTCCCCCCTTGGTCATCACCCAGATAATCTCGAAACTCTTGAGCGCGTTGATGGCGGTCAGCGCGAGCACCACCACAGTGGCGGGCCTCAGCATGGGGAGGATCACCTTCGTCAGCGTCTGCCAATAATTGGCGCCGTCAACTTTCGCCGCTTCCACCAAAGGCGCCGGCACCGAGGTCAAACCAGCCAGGAAGATGACCATATTCAAGCCGGTCTGCTGCCAAGCCCAGGCGACAAATACCGCGACCAAGGCGGTATCCGGGTTCGCCAGCCAGGCGGTGGCGACCTGCTCCAAGCCCAGCGAGCGCAGGAACAGGTTGATGATGCCCAGCTTCGGGCTATAAAGCCAAATCCAGATGATGCCGATGATCACCGGCGACAAACAAATGGGCAGATAAAACAGCGATTTATAAATGGTATTGATGAGATGCCTGCCCTGCAGCGCCAATGCCAGCGTCAAACCGCCCAACGTCGGCACGCTCATCGCCAACGCCAGCCAGATCGCCGTATTCTTGATGGCATTGCTGAAGAGGCGATCGGTGAAAATCTTCTCGAAATTAGCCAGACCGATGAACTCAAAATTGGCGCCGTAACCCACCCAGTCGGTGAAGGAATAATAGAGTGAATTCAAAGTCGGCAAGATGACAAAAGCGAAATAGACGAGCAGGGGAAACAGGAGAAAACTAGCGGGGACCATCCATTTGTGGCGTCGTAACATAAGCGCAGCCCGGCAGGTAAATTGCCATCCCTTCTCCCACGGGCGAGGCGCCGTCTATGCCAGCCCCCCACCTAGAGAGAAGGGATTTGCTCTCTCAATTTCCGCCGGTCCCCTGCCACAGAAAGCAAGAGACCAGCGGAACTAAAGCCAATGGCGGATTAACCACCGGCCCCAGCGAACTCGGCAGCGGCCGCTTCTTGAACCCGTTCCAGCATCGCTTCATAATCACCCGGATTCTGCATGAATTCGGAGAAGCTGTTCAAGCCCACTTCAGCCACCGGCGGCGGTGTCGCCAGGTCATAGTTGAAAGCGAAAACTGGATCCGCAGCGATCTCGGCGGCGATGCGAGCGACCACATCGTTGTAGTTGCCGGTATCCACCAACAAGCTCGGCGCCAGATTGCCAGCGCCTTCCGCGAATGCCCACTGCACTTCCGGATCCGTCAAATAGACCAGGAAGGCTTTGGCAGCAGCGGCGTTGGCGGCCTCGGCAGAGACCACAAAAGTATCGATGGGACCCAGCGAAGCTCGCGGCGTGTCTGCATCAATGGTGGGGAAGGAGAAATAATCAAAATCTTCGCCCGCCACCATATCGTTGCCAGCGTAGAGCCCGCCGATCCAGGTGCCCATCAAGGTCATGGCGGCTTCACCATTAGCCACTTGCAAGGCGGCATCATCCCAGTTGTAAGCATTGGCATCGGGATAGAAGTAGCCGGCATCCACCAATTCTTTCCACAAGCCAAAAGCCCGCACCACTTCGGGGTCGGTATAAGCCGCTTCACCACTCATCAGCTGATTGCGATAATCGTTGCCAGCCGTGCGCAGCAAAATCATGTCAAACCAGAATTGCCCGGGCCAACGATCGATCGAACCCAAGGCGAAAGCGGGAATGCCCGCTTCTTTGAAGGATTCGGCAACGGCGACCAGCTCGTCCCAAGTCGTGGGTACCATAGCGCCCACCTGCTCAAAGAGCGCGGTGTTGTAGAACATGCCAACCCAGTGCAATGTCAAGGGCAGGGCATAGCGGTGCATGTCATAAGTGGCCGCGGTATCGATAACAGCCGGCGGGAATTGCGCATCCATATCGTTGGCTTCCCAAATATCATCGATGGGCTGCAACAAGCCATCATCAACGATGAACTGGATGCGCGCCCCAGCCCAATAGCTGAAGGTATCCGGCGGGTTGCCACCAGCCAACTGCACCAAAATCGATGTCTTGAATTGCTCATGATCGACCGGGCTGGCCGCATGCGATAATCCAGGATTCGCAGCGATGAAATCATCAACGATGCCTTCGATATATTCGCCGCCAAATCCGCCGAAGTAATGGGAAACGCTGAAATCCCCCGATAGCTCGTCTTGCGACAAAACGGGTCCCACAGCCAAAGCCGCGGCCAAAATAACCAGTATCGCGATTATCAAACGCCTGTTTAACATCTTCTTCACTCCTGTCTTAGGCTAAATTATGCACAAATTTTCCGGCAAATACCAACCATCCTCACCTCCAAACCAGACTTAGAAATTAGCGAAAAACAAGCAAAATGACAAGTGAAGGCAGCTGTATGTTGACTAACGTACAACAGTGTTTTATAATTGTCAACTGATTGCGATGATTTCCGTCTTGTCGCAACAAATGTTGCATATAACACAACAAAACTTGCATAATGTGAGAAGATGCCCATGGCTGAGATTCAATCACTGGCGAAAGGTCTGAAGATCCTGAACTTGCTCGAGCGCTCGCGCAACGGCATGGGAACCACCGAAGTCGCCAACCAGATGTCGATCGACAAGAGCAGCGCCTCCCGCCTCTTACATACCCTGGCGAACTACGGCTTCGTCGAGCAGGACGAGCACACCGCCCGCTATTCTCTCGGTCCCCAGCTGGTCACCTTGGGGCAGCATCTGCTCAATCGCATCACCCTGCGCGACCATGCCCGCCCCTACCTGCATGAACTGGTCGACAAGACCGGCGAATGCGCCCACTTGGCGATCCAGGCGCAACGGCAGGCGCTCTATATCGACCAGGCAGAATCGACAGCGGCGCTGCGGGTGGAATCGGAAATTGGCACGCTCTCGCCGCTCTATTGCACCGCCCTGGGCAAGGTGATGCTGGCATTTGGCGATTGCCGGCTGCCCGAAGAGCTCAAACCCTTCACCCACCGCACCGTCACCGATCGCTCGACCCTGGGCGCCCAACTGGCGCAGACCGCCAAGCGCGGCTATGCCATCGATGATGAAGAATACAATTATGGCGTGCGCTGTGTGGCGGCGCCGGTCTATGACCATCGCGGCTTGCTGGTCGGCGCGATCGGCATCAGCGGACCCGCCGGGCGCGTCACCCTGGAGCGCATCGATGAATTTGGCGCGGTGATCAAAGAGACCGCCGATGCCCTCTCCACCCGCCTGGGCTACGATGCCAAATTGAGGAAACCACTCGCTGACAGCGATGCAAATCCGCTATGAATCTCGCTTCCCGCGGGCAATTTTCAACAAAGTTGCACGCTGCGCAACTTGCCTGCGTCGCCATTGTTCTACGGTTCTTCACTGCTGTTGAGCTGGAATTCAATCGCGCCGATATCACAACCTTCCCCTTGCGGGCGCGGCGTGCCGATCTGGTCTGTATCCGGACAGCTGTCATCATCTCCAGCATCAATGGCAGAACTGCCGGGCAATAATGGGAAGTACGCTGGCGAGCCATCTGCCGGCACAACCAGCTCGCCTAACATGGGATCCTCGCTCAACGCTGCGGAACAAGAGCCATCCTCGGCTAAACCGTTGATACTATCAGCCTCACTACCGCTCGCTAGCCCGCAATCATTGTCGCGGTTGCTGGCGATGATGTTGCTCTTAAAGCCGACTAACACCCCGCGGAAGGATATATAAATTCCACCATCATTTTCCGCAAAATTGCGGGAGAAAATGCTGTTGCTGGCGTCGAGCTCGCCTTCGTTGTAGATCACAGCACCATCGCCTACCGCTGAATTGTCAGCGAAAATGCTGTTTCTGATGTTGAGCGCTCCATCCCAGATGTAAATCACACCACCGTTGTTTTCTGCAGAATTGCCCGAGAAGGTGCTGTTTCTGATGCTGAGCTCTCCCACATTTCCGATTGCACCAGCGTCGTTTGCGGTGTTGCCAGAGAAACTGCCGTTGCTGATGTTGAGCTCTCCCCATCTGTTGCTGATCGCACCGCTCGAGCCTGCAGAATTGCCGGAGAAACTGCTGTCGCTAATGTTTAGCTCTCCAGAGTTGCGGATGGCGCCACCGTAGTATTTTGCAAAATTGTCAGTAAAACTGCTGTAGTTGATGCTTAGCTCTCCCGAGTTGGTGATCGCGCCGCCGGAGCCTGCTGCAGAATTGTGGGCGAAACTGCTGCCGCTGATGCTAGCTGCACCATCATGTGCGACATAGATACCACCACCACGTCCGGCTTCATCGCCATCAGGTGGCGCCTTGCCATCCGCCACAGTTAGCTGGTTTATCCTCAGGTTGCCGCCGCTGTCGACATAAAGCACCCGGTATTTATCATTTCCAAAGATAGTGAAACCGCCGCCTTCAATAGTGATGTCCGAAGTGATCCTGGGCAGCTCCGCTTTCAAGGTGATATCCGCCGACAGCGTGATCACATCCGCGCCGCTACCAGCTGGGCAACCACCTACTGCGCGATCCTCATTAGCGGCTTTGATAGCATGCGCTAGATAACAATAGGAATCGATGACGATCTCGCCAGCGTAAACCGGCAGCGCCAGCAACAACATAATGAACAAGACAGACATGACAAGCAACAAGTGCTTTAAGTTTTTCACGATGTAATCCTCCACAAATGAACGCCAAAATCATATACCAAAGTAAAACATTTCTCAAACGAGGAGGCAGACGCTACTAGGAAGCGCTAGCCACCTCCACCAATTTCCGCTATGCTTGACAAGAAGAAACGGACGGGAGGCATCCCATGAGCAAAATATCCATCAGCCTGGGGCAAATGCGCATCAAGCTCGGCCGCGTAGAAGACAACCTCGCCACCGCCGAGACCCTGATCGCCGGGGCAGCCGCGCGCCAATCCGACCTGATCATCCTGCCCGAGCTCTGGTCCACCGGTTACGACCTGGAAAACGCGACCGATTATGCCGCCGCGCTGGGTAGCGGCATGTTCGCCCAGCTAACCGACTGCGCCGCCCAGCACGGGATCGATATCTTTGGCTCGATCTTGGAACAACAAAACGGCCAAGTGCTGAATTGCGCCACCTATCATGCGACCGATGCGGCGATCAAAGCCGTCTACCGCAAGATTCATCTCTTCCGCCTCTTCGATGAACACAAATATCTGGGCGAAGGCGAAGCGCCGACCACCCTGGATCTGCCCTGGGGCACGGCTGGCTTAGCCATCTGCTACGACCTGCGCTTTCCCGAATTGTTCCGTCGCTATGCCGTGGCGCATGGGGCGAAGCTGATGCTGCTCTGCGCCGAATGGCCCCTGGCGCGCGTCCAACATTGGCGCGCCCTGCTGATCGCCCGCGCCATCGAGAATCAATGCTTTGTCGCCGCGACCAATGCCTGTGGCGAAACCGGCGGGACCGTCTTCGGCGGGCATTCCATGATCATCGACCCTTGGGGGCAAGTGCTCGCCGAGGCGGACGAAGCAGAAACCCTGCTGACTGCCGAGATCGATCTGGCAGAGGTCGATCGCATCCGCGCCACCATCCCTGTTTTCGAAGATCGCCGTCCCGATGCCTATCTGACCGGCTGAAACCTTCGGGTTTACGCGCCCTTGCTTGGATGCCCGGATTGTGCTATGCTAAAGATGTGAATAACAAATCGATAGTAGTCAACAGTATAGCGTCCCTTCATAAAGTAACTCTCCTTCAATTCGTCTACTTTCTAATTGATGCGATCTTGCGCCGCAAAAACGCCTTCATCGCTGGTGGCGGGTTATTTGCCTTCCCCACCTGGGGAACCATCAAAACCGCAGAGAGTAAAATGCTGCGCCGCGCTGTATATTGCAACAGAGCGCGCCGCTATCGCGTAGTAATTGATGAAACTAAATCCCGGAGATAAGTTATGTATTCAACAGGTGATCAGATTATCCATCCGCGTTATGGAGCGGGAACGATTGTTGGCAAAAAGAAGATGACCTTCAAAGGCAAAAAGCGCTCCTACCATATCGTGGAATTGGTGGGCGATCGCGGCGAGGTGATGATCCCGGTCGAAGTCGCTACCGAGATGAATATCCGCCCAGCCATCGAAGACCTGACGGTGATTGAAGAAGTCTTCGCCGCCCCGCCCTCAGAATTATCGCCCGATTATCGCTCGCGCCAAGCCAGCATCCAAAAGCTGATTCAAACCCGCGAACCAGAACCCATGGCGCAAGCCTTGCGCGATCTCTTCTGGCGGGAAAAGACCGACAAGCTAACATCGGTCGAGCTGAAAATGAAAAGCAGCGTCATCAAGATGCTCAGCCATGAAATCGCGGTGATCTCCCCCGAGATGACGGTGGAGAAAGCCAACAGCCATCTGATGCAAATGTTACACCAAATGGTGCAGCAAGAAGAGCCAGAAGACGAAGCTGAGTCTGCCTAAGCGGTCCACCCCCAGACCGTCGTCAACTGCACTTTACCTGCGCCCAACTGCACTTAACTGCGCTCATAATAGCCCAAGTGGAAGTTGCCGATGCCCCCATTAAAATCGATGCTGAGAGGGCGCTCGGCTGCCGCGAAATCCGCCGTCTCCCAACTGCCATCAACGCCATAGGTCTTGCCCCCCTGGCGCAATTCCTGCAGCTGCTCCGGCAAGTCAACGCTGCCCAAGCCAGCCTGCGCCGATAACCGCAGCGCCGCCCCTTCGGAAACCGCCACCTCCACCTCGCCAAGCCCGCCACTGATAGCTAGCTCGCCGGCCATGCCCGCCGGGACCCTGACCTCCGTCTTGCCGACCCCGCCGCTGATATTCGCCGAGACTGGACCGCCTCGTTCCGGCAGCGTCAAAGCCGCTTTGCCCAAGCCCGTCTCCAGCTTAATCTCATTGACCAGCAACTGGCTCAGGTCGATATCCACTTCGCCCACACCGCCCTTGAGCTGCAACTGTAGCGGGATATCCTGCGCCAAAGCGATATCCCAACGCAAGTCCAAATCCTTGTTGACAGCGCTGGCGATATGACGCGGGAGATCCGTTTTTTGCCGCAAAGAGATGAGCCGCTCGCTGGTGCCATCTACCTGGTAGTCATACTCGCCGACATAGCGCAGCTCCGCGGTGAAGAGCTCCGGTGACCCCGGCTCCAACGCCCTGACACTGGCGCACCCGATAGCAAAGCTGATTTGGATGATGGCCGATTGGGCGCCGTCAAGCGCTTCTTTGATGCTGGCGCTCTTGGCTTCCCCACTGCCAGCCATCACATCGCTGACAAATTGACCCGCCCGCACCCGCATTTTCTCGAAATCCAAAGACCATTCGACCTTGTGCTTTTCTTTGTCCATTGCTTGGCTCCTTGTCGCCTTTCACTATTCTGTTGTACGCGGCAAGGGCGGGAAAAGTTGTCGCTTTCAGGCAAGCGCCATTCCCAAATCGTCGGGAAAGGGTCGGGCTGGCTTAGGATTCACCACAGCAGAAAATGAGTCGGGCTTGTGCACATTGGGGAAACATACTACACTGTGACACAGAATCACGAGCGAGGAATTGGAAACTATGGCGGAAAACCCTATCGTCAAATGGGTGATGCAACACCCGCGTTTTAGCGCCTGGGTCGTTTTGGCTGGTGGCATGGTCGCCCTGCTCGTGCGGGAAGCGCAGAATATCGGCTTGTTGCCAACGCAATGGGCAGCCATGATTGCCGCCACCATCCTGGTCGCCGGCGCCTGCATTTGGATCATCAGCTGGGAAGACAGAGACAATCCCGAAGATGAAGCCGAAATCAGCGCGGCTGAGAACGGGATCCAAGATGAAACCAGCGAAGTCGAAACCGCTTCTTGAGTGATAGCTTCTCCTTTAGCCGATTAAAAACAAAGACCCGCATCGCAGTCCACGCTGATGCTGGGGATTTCTATTATCGTATCTCTCCTCCATATAAGATCTTCGCCCGTGATTGAGCAAGAAGCCTTCCTCACCCGCCCGCAACAACGATACAAAGACAGCTTTATCGAGGCGGTCTACGAATACATCGAGGAGAATCGCGCGCCCAGCTGGCATCCGGGAATCTTGCGCGCCCGTTTCCATGAGTACCTGCAAACGCTGGCGCAGGCGGAGACCGATCCCTTGGCGGGTATGGTGCCGGCGACGCATTATTGGCTGATTGTGAATGGGGATTGCTATGCCGGCGATCTCGACCTGCGGCATCAGCTCAACCCGAGCTTGCAACGCTTCGGTGGGCATATCGGCTATCAGATCCGCCCTTCAATGCGGCGTCGCGGCTATGGCACCTTGCTCTGTCGTTTGGGCATCGAAGCAGCGCGCCAACATGGCATCGGCGATATCCTGATCACCTGCGATGACAACAACATCGGCTCCTACAAAATCATCGAAGCCAATGGCGGCATCCTGCAAGACAAGGTGGATAATCAACGCGGCGTATTAACCCGGCGCTATTGGATTCCCGCCGAGGCTTGAAGCGCATCCTGCTATTGCAGTGGCTCGCACGTGCCATCATCGCAATCCGCCAAGTCAACGCCCAGCAAGCGGTTGATACGATAGCGATGGCGGGCGATCCAGCCGTAAGCGCGCTCGCCAAGCCAATCCATGCCCGGCAATTGCAACAACAGCCACAGGGGGAAACCAAGCGGCACCTCTTTAAGCATGCGGCGGACAGCGTAAAAGCCGGGGAATAACCTACCCCTTTGGTCGAATACGTGGCAGGCGCCCATCAGCCCTTGGTGATCCAAGTCTGGATAGCGTGCCCGCCAAGTTTCCCCCTGGTGTAGATCGATAAATTCAATCCGCCCCAGCCAATCCAGCGCCCGCAGCGTCCGGCAGCTCGACTGGCAGATCAGGCATTTTCCATCATAAAGCGCCGTCAACATGGCTGAACCTAAATAGCTTGCCCTTTGCCTCTATTATAGCAGGCCAGCAGGGCAAGCGTTTCTAAGATTACTGAAATGCTAAGTCTTTATACACTTAAAACGCGACTCTTTAGTCGCCATTCCAAAAACAAACTCCGCTACTCTCACTGTATGACCGAACCTAGCTCAACCCGGATCCGGGCAAAATCGCTCTCAAATAGGGGGAAAATAGGCTTTGTTGCCAAAAAAGTTTTTATTCCGGCAACAAAACGGCAACAAAAATCGCGCTAAGATCATGCTGGGCTGCAATTTTTATACGCAACTCAGGGCAATCGCTTCAGAATGGAGGGCTGGCTCTTAGTTTACAATCCGTTTTCTCAAACGATTAAGTGAAGGCGATCTGCCGCTCAAGTGCTTTTTCTCTGCGCCTCTGTGCTAAGTTTTTGGTTCGACTTAGGCGCATGTGCATTTTAGAGCTAAATCTTTATATCCACTCCGCCCATGCTAGTTTACAATAGACTTGTGCCGCCCAGCATCCACCATGGCGCTGGCGACACATCGCTAGCAACAGAGGCGGAGTATGCTGCCCAAACGTTTGGAATTGCGCAACTTCTTGGCATATCGCGCGCCCGAGCCCATCATCTTCGAGGGGGTCGAGCTGGCTTGCTTGACCGGGCAAAACGGCGTCGGCAAGTCTTCCATCCTCGATGCCATCACCTGGGCGCTTTGGGGCAAGGCGCGGGCAAAGCGCGATGAAGACCTGATCCACCTGGGCCAGGATGAAATGCAGGCGCAGCTCGACTTCGAACAAGAAGGGGCACGCTACCGGGTCAACCGCCGTCGTTCCCGCGCCGGGCGGGGCAGCCGCGGCAGCCTTGATCTGCTGGTCTGGGGCGAGGACGAGCTACCCCGCTTGATCAACGAAGATGGCTTGCGTCGCACACAGGAAAAGATCAACCAGATCCTGCGCCTGGATTATGAGACCTTCGTCCATTCCGCCTACCTGCAACAAGGGCGGGCTGCCGCCTTCACCTTGAAGACCCCGGCCGAACGCAAACGCATCCTGTCGGATATTCTGGGGCTGGAGCAATGGGCGGCTTATGAAGAAGCGGTCAAAGAGCGCTTGACCGAGCTTCACTCCCAAATCGAGATCCTCAACCACGATCTCGAGCGCATTGATGAAGAAATCGCCCAGGAGCCACAGCTGCAAGCGCAACTGGACCAAGTGATGGCGACCTTGGCTACCACCAATGAAACATTGGACCAGGCGAGCGAGCAATACGCCGCCGTGGTCAATTCGGCGACGGCATTGCAGCGCGCGCGGGAAAATATGGCGGAGCAACACAACTTGATCGAAAATCGCCAGGAGGATCTGGCGCTACTAGAAACGGAAATCGCCCGCCAAGGTGACAAGATCGCCGAGTATCAGCAGACCATCGACCAAAGCGAAACCATTGAAGCTGGCTATCAACAGCTGCTGGAAGCCCGCGCCAGCCAAAGCGCTATTGCCGAGCAACTGGCACAAAAGCAAGAAATCGACCAACGCTATCATCAACTGGAACGCGCCTTGGCGGAAAAACAGGCGGCTCTCCTGCGCGAAGCCGATGTCCTGCGCGAGCGGGTCAGGAGCCTGGAAAAACAACAGGCATCCGCCTCGGATAGCGATACCAGCGCGCTACAAGCGGAATTGCACAGCCTGACCGAGCTGGATACCCAGCGGGAACAAAGGCTAAAAGATGTGCAAAAGCTGAAGGAGCGGCGCTCGGCTGCCCGCACCAGGCTGAACACGCTCAAAGACGAAGGCTTGGCGCTCAACGAACGCCTGCTGCAGCTGCAAGAAGCGGAGGGCGCTACCTGCCCGCTCTGTGGCCAAGCGCTGACTGCGGAGCACCGGGAAACCATCCTGGCGGGGATTGAAGCCGAACGCGATCAGCTACGCCAAGAATATCGCGATTGCAACGCCGAAATCCAGCACATCAGCGAACAGCGCGCGGGTTGGGAGCGGGATTTGGAAGCCTTGGCGCTGCAATTGAAAGACCTGCCAGCCTTGCAACAGCGCCTGGGCGCCGCGACCGAGCAACAGCGCAAAGCCGAAGAAGCCGAAAATGCCCTGCAACTGGAACGCAGCCAGCTAGAGCAAATTGAAACCCGGCTGGCGCAGGAAGACTATGCCGAGGAGAATCGGCGACAGTTGGCGCAGGTAGAAGAACAGCGCCAGCGTATCGCCTACGACCCCGCTTCTCATGCCGATATCAAAACACAGCTGGAAACCTACGATGCCTACGACCGCCAACATAACCAACTGGAATTCGCCAAAATCAACTTGCCAGAAGCGCAACGCAGCCTCGATGAAGCTGATGCCCGGCTGCAGCAGCTGGGCGAGACGCTGGCGAACGATCAAGACAAGCTGGAACGAATCACGCTGGAAATCGAGCAGCTGGAAAGCAAGGTCGAGGAAGAGAGCAAATGGCGCGCCGAGCTGGAGCGGATTCGCGCCGAAGCCCAGCGCTTAAACGAAAGCAAGACGATCCACCAGCAAGGGCTGAAAGCCATCGAACAGGGGCGAGCCCGCAAGCAGCGCCTCAACCAGCGCCGCCAAACGATAGAAGAGCGGCGGAGCTTACTCAACGAGCTGCGCGCGGCTTTCGGCCGCAACGGCTTGCCAGCCATGATCATCGAGACCGCCATCCCCGAACTGGAAGCGGAAGCCAACGAACTGCTGGCGCGCATGACCGATGGGCGCATGACACTCCGCTTCAATACCCAGCGCGAACGGGTCGCCGGCGGCATGACCGAGACGCTCGATATCGAAATCAGTGATGAACTGGGCGGGCGCAGCTACGAACTCTACAGCGGCGGCGAAGCCTTCCGCATCAACTTCGCTATCCGCATCGCCCTTTCCAAGATGCTGGCGCGGCGGGCGGGGGCGCATCTACGGGCGCTCTTCATCGATGAGGGCTTCGGCTCCCAAGATGAAGATGGCCGCGGCAAGCTGGTGGATGCCATCAACAAGATCGCCTCCGATTTTGACCTGATCCTGGTGATCACCCATATCGATGAACTGAGGGATTCTTTCCCCGTGCACCTGCTGGTTGAAAAGACAGCCAGCGGCAGCTTGGTAACGCTGCAATAATGCAGGCAACCATGACAATCGACCAGGTCGCCCCAGCCGCGCTACTGCTGAACACGGGATTAGGCTGTCAAAGGCTTTCACCCAGCTTCCGCCGCAATTCTTCCATGGCATCTCGCGATCGCCGGCGGAGCTTGGCGCGGAAATGCGCCGCTTCGATCGCGTTGTACTTGCTGCGGATGATCTCCACGACTTCCTCAGTACATTGCTTGCAGAAGATATTCTCCGCGTCGACAAAAGCTGATGGCGGCAATTCCTGTTCGCAACGCACACAAGGCTTGAGTTCCGTCAAAGGGGCGTTTTCCTTTCGATTAACGGGTCATTGTAAGCCATTCCGCTTGCAAATGGAATAGGATATTAATCGACGAAAAACAGCCGCGCTAACATGATTGACAGGCGAAGAGCGCTCTCGATCGGGCTGGTTGGCTCTACTGGCAAACATAGGAGATAATCGCCTGAGAAGACCAAAATTCGACAAACCCGGCGGAATGTGCCACAATAGTTTGGCATTACAGCGAATTATTCGTCGCAGCAGCGCTCTCCACGGTTTGAAAATTACCCTTGTTTCCAATATTAGCCGACACTTGCTTTCTGGCATACGCAAACCGTGACGAGGAGAATCTGCTGTGAAGTTATGTGTGATTGAAGGCGACGGGATCGGTCACGAGGTCGTGCCGGCGGCGATCCGCGTCTTGCGACAGGTCATCCCCCAGCTGGAAGTGGTCACGGCGGAAGCTGGCTGGGACCGCTTTCAAGAGACGGGCGATGCCTTGCCCGCTGAAACCGTGGAATGCGCCCAAGCTGCCCAAGCCGTGTTATTCGGCGCTTGCAGCTCGCCCTCCTACCCGGTGGCCGGGTATTCCTCCCCCATTGTCAAGTTGCGGCGCTTGATGGAAACCTATGCCAACCTGCGCCCGACGCGCTATCTGCCGGTGCCCACCGCCCGCGAGGGCGTCGACCTGGTCGTCGTGCGGGAGAATACGGAAGACCTCTATATTGGTGATGAGCACACGGAAGATGCCGGCGACACTGGCACAGCCACCAAACGCATCACCCGCTACGCCAGCGAACGCATCGCCCATACCGCCTTCCAGCTGGCGCAGAGCGAAGGGCGCCGCCGCGTCACCATCGTGCACAAGGGCAATGTGCTGCCACAGACCGATGGCTTGTTCCGCCGGGTGGCTTATGAGGTCTCCAAATTTTACCCGGATATCGAAACCGACGAACTCCTGGTGGATACGGCGGCTTACTGGATGGTCAAAGAACCCGCCCGTTTTGATGTGGTGCTGACGCCCAACCTCTATGGCGATATCCTGTCCGATATGGCAGCCGCTTGGGGCGGTGGCTTGGGCTTGGCGCCAGCCCTCAACCTGGGGGACGAAGTCGCCATCGCCGAGCCGGTGCATGGCTCCGCGCCGGATATCGCCGGAACCGGCATCGCCAACCCGACCGCGGTCATCCTCAGCGCTGCTATGCTGGTGCGGCATTATTGGAAACTGCCCAAGATCGCCGATAACATCGATGCGGCGGTCAACGCGGCGCTCGGCAAAGGCGATTACACCGCCGATATCCTGGGCGGCAACAGCATGAGCACGGCACAATTCGCCGATATTATCTGTGAGCAGCTCGCCTGAGAGCCGCTCAGCCCTTCCGATTCGGTGTACAATATAGTCATCTGCGTTTCAACATGAGGAGCAGCGTACCATGGCCTCTTTCACTCGACAGGAAGCTCTGGATTACCATCGCCGCGGGCGACCGGGCAAGATACAAATCGCCCCCACCAAACCATTGGATAGCCAGCTTCACCTCTCCCTCGCCTATTCGCCGGGGGTGGCTGAAGCCGTGCTGGAGATTGATGAAGACCCGCTGAATGTCTTCACCATGACAGCCCGCGCCAACCTGGTGGCGGTGCTTTCCAACGGCAGCGCCATCCTCGGCTTGGGCGATCTGGGTCCCCTGGCTTCCAAACCGGTGATGGAAGGGAAGGGCGTGCTCTTCAAGAAATTCGCCGATGTCGATGTCTTCGATATCGAGATCAACTCGCGCGATGCTGAAGAAATTATCGAAGTCTGCAAAGCCCTGGCGCCCACTTTTGGCGGCATCAACCTGGAGGATATCAAAGCGCCGGAATGCTTTGAGATTGAAGAACGGCTGAAAGCAGAGCTCGACATCCCCGTCTTCCATGACGACCAGCATGGCACCGCTATCATCTCCGGCGCGGCTTTGCTGAATGCCTTGGAGGTCACCGGCAAGTCAATCGAGAGCATCAAAGTGGTCATCAATGGTGCCGGCGCCAGCGCCATCGCCACTGGCAAATTCTTCAAATCGCTGGGAGTCGCCGCCGAAAACCTGCTCATGCTCGATTCCCGCGGCGTCATCCATCATCAGCGCGAAGAAGGCATGAACATCTACAAATCCGAATTTGCCATTCCCACCACCGCCCGCAGCCTGCACGATGCTTTGCAAGGGGCGGATGTGCTGGTCGGCTTGTCGATTGCCGGCTCGGTCACCCAGGAGATGATCATGGGCATGGCGCCTGAACCGATGCTCTTTGTCCTGGCGAACCCCACGCCGGAGATCATGCCCGAACTGGCATTGGAAGTGCGCCCCGATGCCATCATCGGCACTGGACGCAGCGATTATGTCAACCAGGTCAACAATGTGCTGGGCTTCCCTTTCATTTTCCGCGGCGCCCTCGATGTCTATGCCACTGGCATCAACGAAGAGATGAAGATGGCGGCGGCACGGGCGCTGGCGGCGCTGGCGCACGAAGATGTGCCGGATAGCGTGCTGGCGGCTTATGGGCAAGAATCGATCAAATTTGGCAAAGATTATCTGATCCCCAAACCCTTGGATCCGCGGGTGCTGCTGTGGGTGGCGCCAGCCGTGGCGGAAGCGGCAATGCAATCCGGCGTGGCGCGGCGTCAACTCGAGATCGAAGAATACAAACAAGAGCTGATCGGCCGCCAAGGCACGGGCAGACAAGTGCGCCAGAATATCATCAATCGAGCGCGGCTGGGCGAGCTCAAGCGCATCGTCTTCCCCGAAGGCGAAGAACCGAAGATCATCCGCGCCGCCATGCAAATCCGCGATGAAGGTATCGGCGAGCCAATCTTGTTGGGCCGCCCAGAGCGCATTCAACGGACTATCGACAACCTGGGGCTGAACTTCGCGCCCAACGCCTTCGACCATTATTATGCCGATAATCAATATGATTACCGCGACCTGCTCTACCAGCTACGCCGGCGCAAAGGCGTCACCCTGGGCAAGGCGCGTTCATTGGTGCGCCAACGCAATTACTACGCCTCGCTGATGGTGCATAGCGGCGATGCCGATGCTATGGTTAGCGGCATCACTTATGAATATCCAGAGGTGATCCGCCCGGCGCTGCAAATCTTTGGCACCCGCGCCGGCGCCACCCGCGTCGCCGGCGTCTACCTGATGATCATCGAAGGGCGCAGCTACCTCTTCACCGATGCCACCGTCAATATCGATCCTGATGCCGAGACCCTGGCGGAGATCGCCATGCTCGCCAATGATTTCGCCCATACCCTGGGCATCGAGCCGCGAGTGGCGATGTTGTCCTTCTCCAACTTCGGCGCCACTCCCCATCCGCTGAGCGACAAAGTGCGGCGTGGGGTAGAGCTGGTGCGCCATCGCAGACCGGATATCCTGGTCGATGGCGAAATGCAAGCCGATACCGCCGTCGTCATCGATCTAATCGACCAGCGTTATCCCTTCAGCCAGGTCAAAGACGCCAACGTGCTAGTCTTCCCCAATTTGGATGCCGCCAATATCTCCTACAAGCTGCTCTCGCGCTTGACCAATGCCGAAGCTATCGGTCCCATCCTGCTAGGCATGGGCGCGCCGGTGCATGTCTTGCAAGCGGGGGATGATGTCGAGGATATCGTGGCGATCGCGGCGGTGGCGGCCATGGATGCCCACCAGCGCGAGGGCTAGCCGCTTTCCAGCAGCAGCTCGGCATCTGTGTCGAAGAACTCGCCCAGGGATCGCACTTCGGCCTCCAGCAAGGGCAAATGTGCCGGGTCCAGCCGCTCATAGGGCGTGACACGAATACGCAACCCATTCCGTCGTTTTTCCAACTTCCAGCTCGCCAGCGCTTCCCCATCGATGATGACGCAAGCGCGGATCAAGCCCCCGCCCGGATGCACCTGCTTGGCATGAGCCTCCGCCACCATGAAAGCGCGGCTCTCATAGCCCAAGAGGTAATTGTCATAACGCGGTAACAGGCGGACGGTCGGCTCTTGAGCAGCGCTCGATAACTGCTCCAGTTGCTCCCGCAGCATCCAGGCGGCGCCATCGGGGGTCTCGACTTGGGCGCATTGCCCTGCGATAGTTGCCAAAGCCGCTTTCGCCTGTGAAGCGCTCAGTCCGGACCAACGCGCCAGATCTTCAGCGGTCGCCGGGGCATAAGCCGCCAGATAGCGCCGGGCGAGCTCGGGCAATGGCTCGACCGTGCTGCTGCTGACTGATGGGTCCGCGGGCAGCCAATCAGCGAGCAGCACATAGTTGAGATCGCCTTCGATCTCTGGTCCCAAACAGATCAATCCCCGCAATGCCGCGAAACGGACGAGATGGTGAATCGCTTGCCCGGCGACGGGGATGCCGCGCTCTCCCAAGCGCTGTGCCAGTTGCGCCCGGCTCAAGGCGCCCTCCCGCCCTAAGATATCGGCGATCTCGACCAGTCCCTTTTCTCGCGCTTCTTCGGTCAAGCCCAGTTGCTGATAACGCCGCCCGCTGCCGCGGATGGCGCGTTCCCCGGCTAACGCCAGCTGCCAGCCGATATCCTCGGCGGCGACCAAATGCAGCGTGCCGCGGAAGGTCCAGCTCAGCAGGAAACTACGCTCGATCTCCCGCGCTTGAATGATGTCAGCCTGGCTGATACCGTCGGCGCGAGCGTGCAGCGCCAATTGAGCCGATTGCCATTCTTGCGATTGCAACGCGCAGAGCCGGCGAACTAGCCCAACTACTGACGAGGGCGTGTCAGCAGCAGCCGACAGCGCTTGGTTGCGCAGGCGGATGCGCCGCAGTTGACTGAGGGACAAAGTGATGGTCATAATCGTTTTCTCGAGTTTTCCCGCAGATGCTAGGTTCAAAGCAATTTGCTGCTATTATGAAGTAGAGGGCTTCGCCTTGGCAAGGGCAGCCGCCCAGGAGTGACGATGACGCATAAATGGATTCTGCTACTCATAATGACATTCAGCTTGTTCTTATGTGCCGCTTGTAGCGCTGAACCCGCGCCACGTATCGCCTTTGCCGATTTGGATCTCAACCTGGCGGATGCCGGCAGTGGCGAGAAGCTCTTCAATCAATCAAATGGCACCGCGCCGGCTTGCTCCGCTTGCCACAGCATCAGCGGCGAGAGCAGCAGTATCGGCAATACGCTGGCTGGCGCGGCGACAGTGGCGGGGCAGCGCGTTGCAGGTCAAGCGCCCGCCGAATATTTTTACTGGAGCATCCTGCGCCCGGGGCAATATCTGGTGCCGGGATATTCCAATCTGATGTATGCTGATTATGGCAACAACCTGGAAGCGGCTGACCTGGCCGATCTGATCGCTTATCTCTTGACCTTGCGATAGATCCCCCCAGGGCGGCAGATCTTGTTCGGCCGAAGCGATGTAATGAGGAGATTGTCATGGATCTAGATCTAAGCTCGCCCAGCGCCCAGCTGGCTATCACAATAATACGCTCGCTACATATAGTCGCGGGTTTAATTTGGGTCGGCGCTGCGCTGCTGATGTCGTTTTATATCGAGCCGACCGCGGAACGCTCTGGCATCGAGGGCAAACGCTTCCTGCGTGGGCTCTACCAGGGAACCAACTTCCCGCGCATGATCCCACTAGCGGCGCTGGTCACCATCATCGCTGGGCTGCTGCTCTATGAGATGCTCGCCACCAGTAAAATCATGAACACCGGCATGGGCATGGCTTTGACGCTGGGGGCTTCCTTTGGCTTGCTGGCTTTTGGGCATGGCGCTTTCACCGTCTGGCGCGTTGGATTCCAATACGCGGGCAAGCTGAAAAGTGGCGCCGGGGACGAGGGGACGCTGACAACACTGGAAGACAAGATCCGGCGCAATGGCCGCATCAGCATGTGGTTGGCGCTGCTCTCCCTGTTGTTGATGGCTGGCGCGCGCTACCTCGGCTGATGCCACTGCCCGGCGACAATCGAGCCACAATCGGGCAACAATTGAGCAAAGCTCTCCATCAGGTGTATAGTGGTAGACGATGTCCCTAGCATCGCGCGATAGGGACAAGGTCTGGGGCACCCTGCAGCGAAAACTCCAGCTTCTGCCTGCGCCAACGTAGCGGACGATGGGATATGAAAGTGCGCCAAGAGCGAGAGCCAGCTTGATGATGGCGGATAATAATCAATCGACACCCAATGGCGGGGACCCGCCCGGCGAGCAAGAGCGCGTCAACGCTAACCTGGCCGGCGCCAGCGGCATCCTGGCTTTGGGCAATATCTGCAGTCGCATGCTGGGCTTGGCGCGGGAAATCGTGCTCACCTATCTCTTCGGCGCGACGGGCGCGGTCGATGCTTTGCAGGTGGCGATCATCGTGCCCAAAGCCATCTACGATTTGCTGATCGGCGGGCATGTCAACGGCGCTATCGTGCCCGTGCTTAGCGATGTCATCACTCTGCGCGGCAAGCGAGAATTGTGGCGCGTCGTCTCGGCATTGAGCAGCCTGGTCATCGCTATTCTGGCGCTCTTGGTGCTATTGATTGAGGTTTTCGCTCCACAGATTGTGCCAGTGGTCGCGCCCGGCGCCGATGCCCAGACGCGCTGGCTAGCGGTCGATCTGCTGCGTTTGACCGCGCCCGCTTTGCTGTTCATGAGTTTGTTCGCTGTTTTCAGCGGCACGCTATTCGCGCTGCGCTCTTTTACCTTGCCGGCTTTCGCCGGAGTCGTCTTCAACGCTTGTATCGTCCTCATCACGCTGGCTCTGGCGCCGGCCCAAACCATGATCCCGCAGCTCGCCAGTCATGCCGTTCTTTTCCCTTTTTCCTTGGCGCGCTCAGCTGATGGGATCATCGTGGTGGCGGTTGGTTGGCTGGTCGGCGCTATCGCCCAGATGCTGCTGCAGCTGCCCGGCTTGCAGTTGCGGCAATTGCGCTTGAGCCTCAACTGGCGCCACCCCGCTTTGCGCAGCATCGCGCTGCTTTACCTGCCGGTGATGCTCTCTTTGAGCATGGACACGCTGATCATCCGCCCCTTCAGCTACAACCTGGCCAGCCACACCGGCGATGGCGGCATCGCCATCATGAATTGGGCGACCACGCTGATACAATTCCCCCAAGGCTTGGTGGCCACCGCCATCAGCATCGCCATCTTGCCGACCCTGGCGCGACAATCGACTGAAATGACAGCGCAGGCGGGGCGGGCTTTCAAAGATACATTGGGCTTGGGCTTGCGCTTGACCAGCACCTTGATCTTGCCCGCGGCGGCTGGTTTGTTTGTGCTGGCTGTGCCGATCATCGCGCTGCTGTTCGAGAATGGGGCCTTTGTCGCGGCCGATACTGAGGTCACGGCGGTTGCATTGCGCCTCTATCTACTGGGTTTGCCATTCGCCGCGCTCGACCTGCTGCTGGTCTATGCCTTTTACGCGCGCAAAGACACGCTCACCCCGGCGCTGGTCGGCATTATCAGTCTGGTTTGTTATCTGGGCGCGGCTTTGCTCTTTTTCGAGCGCTTTGGCTTATTCAGTCTGATGCTCGCCGATAGCATCAAACATCTGGTTCACGCTTCGATCAGCGGCTTTCTACTTTGGCGGCGGCTGGGCGGCTTGGGACCTCAGCGGCTGCTCGCCACTTGTTTCAAATCGGCTCTGGCATCGCTGTTGATGGCGGGTGGCGCGCTGCTCACGCTGCCGGCGCTCAGCGAATGGATCGGCGCTGCCAGCATCTTGCACGAGGCGCTCTTGGTTGGTTTCTGCGCCCTGCTTTATGGGGGCTTCTTTTTGCTGGCGGCGCGTTGGCTCAAGCTGGAAGAATTGGCTTGGTTGTTGAATTTGCTGCGACAGCGCCTGGGCAAATAAGCGGCACGGCTTAGGCGGACATTTTCAGCTTTTTCTTCTCGCTCGGCTTGAAAACCAGATAGTGCAAAACAGCGACAAGCGGCGTGATGATCGGGAAAATGATGAAGAGGATCAACCAAGCCAGCCGGATAGCCCCATAGTCTTCTTTGCGGCACACCAGCCCAAATGCCAGCGCTGACGGTATGATCCAAATGATGAACCAAATTCCAATGGGCAGTGGAGATATTCCGAGATTGTCAAGCGGGGACATACAAGCGTCCTTTCTTTAGGTGACTAACTGAATTATAACATTTATCAGACTCTGTGTCAAGCGACGCAAGTCTCCCTTGATTTATTGGGGTTGGGGCGAATCTTGCCCATCGCTCAGCCACTCCAAGCTAAAGCGCGCGAAGGCGATGCCGCCAGCGTTGCCCCGCTCGTACAACAAACCGATGCGCATATCATCCAGCACGACCAAATCTCCATATGCCGCGGGACCGCCGTCAACCAGCTTTTGCCGGCTCCAGCTGCGCCCTTCATCATAACTCATGCGCACGGTCATCTGCTCGCGGGCGGATTGGCTATTGGGGTTGGAAAACAATAGACGGCTCTTGCCCCCATATTCCTCTTGGTCGCTCCAGCTATAGCGCTGGATGCTGGCTTGTACCATGGGGTCGGGTAGGGCGCTGTCGTCCCGGTGGCTCGTCGCCATTGATATGGCGCCATCGTCTTCAAACTCGTGAATCATCACCCCGCGATAATTGACCCCAGCGCCAGCGGGACCAGTATTGTTCCTGAAGTTGACCATGATGTCGCCGGTTTCCAGCTCGACCGCCATCGCCTCGCTGCTGCCGAGAATGTCGCTGACGCCGCCGATGTTCCAACTGCGCCCATGATCCTCGCTCCAATAGACATAAGATTGCCCTTGGCGAACCGAGCGACCGCCCTGGGTCAGCTTGGCGCAATAGAATAAACGCCCGCGGGTCGCTGGGTTATCGCGCAAGCCGCCGCGTAACTGTATGCCATGCCCGGTCGCCGGGAAATTCATGCGCCAATCTTCCGGGTTGTTGTAGCGGGTTACCGCATCGGCATAAACGGCGGTGTAGTCTGGCTGGAGCGGCTTGTGAACTTCCGCGGTGATATCCCTTTCATTCACCCAAGTGCGCCCATGATCAATGCTCTCGATGGAATAGGCGCGCCGCACGCCGCTGCCGCCGGTGATGAAATTCTCGCCAAATTCCGTCTTGTTATAGATGATGAGCGCCTTCCCCTGGGGGTTGTCTGGGTCCATCATATCCAACACTGGCGAGGGATTCTGCGCGACATGCTCGGTGCCATCGGCGATGATGTTGCGCGCGATGATAAAAACTTCGCCCCAGGTCTCGCCCCGGTCTTGGCTTAGCTTGCCGACGACCCGTATGATCCCGTTATGATCGCCACAATTTGCCACGCGACCCTCGGCCACCGCCAGCAAATCGCCATTGCCCAGGCGAATGATGCTGGGAATGCGATAGCAAGCATAACCTTCGCGGCCGTTTTCAAAGACCGAATGCAGCGAGAAGTCGGCGCTGTTTTTAGGCTGAGCCATGTTTCAGTTCCCTCCCGCCTGCTCTAACTTGGCATCCATTTCTTCGAGTTTCAAGCGCACGCTGACGATGTAAGGCGGCTCCCCGGCGGTCCAATGCCCGTAGGTGGTGGTCACGAAGGTACCATCGGGCAGCACCTCCAAACCGGGATAAGCGCAATCGCCGAAGATAAAATCGCCGCGCTGGTTACGCCCGTGATTGTGCATCAGCCGAATGCGATATTGCCCCTCCTTCCCCTGGGCGATGTCGTCAAAAGTCCCGACCCAAGCCACCCAATCGGCTATGGTGGGGCTGCCTATCGCCTCATCGCGGAAGGTGATGAAGAGCCGCCCATCCGGCGCATAACGCCCGATATGGCGGTCGCCGGTCAAAGTCATCGGCAATTCCACCGGCTGCGTCCAGCTCTCCCCTTCGTCATCGGAGAAGATGACAAAAGAATTGAACTGGCGGCTATCTTCGCGCAGCAATACTGCAATGCGATTGCCATCGGGTGATCGGATCCAACCAGGCTCGCATAGATCGGCTTCTGGGTGTTGGGCGATTAATTCTGGCGCGCCCCAAGTCAGCCCGCCATCAGTGGAAATGGTCTTGTAGAGCTCCATGGGGCGATCGCGCTTGCCTCGATTGCGAAAGAAACGCCCGTCATCATGAAACATCGCCATATAATCGCCGTTCTTGAGCTTGCCCAGGCAACCCATCGCCACGATGCCGCCAAAATCTCCAATCGGCTCCAGCGGCGACCAGGAGCGCCCGTCATCTTCGGACAGCGCCATGCGAATGGGATACAAGCCGGAAAATAGAATCAAGCGCTTCTTGCCCGCTTTATCTTCAACGCGGAAGAGCGTGGGCACTTCTTGCGAGGTGGCCCAATTGTCTGGCACTGGCAAGCGCTCGCTCCAGCTCAGCCCGGCATCATCGCTGCGCTTCAAAATGATCTGCCCCTTGCCATGACCAATCGGGTAGGTAGCATACATCGTCAGATTGTCCTCGAGCAGCACGGTGGTCACATGCCCCAGGTACTGCTCCGGATGTCGATCAACCAGGATCTGACGCTGGGTCTCATGCGCCAAATCAATCAGAGGAATAGTCATAATCATTTATCCTAAATCGGCAAAATTGCCGTCTTGTTAATCAGCACAGAAACCACAACCTATATGCTCATGCGGGGGTCCAAGGCATCGCGCAAGCCATCGCCGATGAAGTTGATGCTCAAGACCGTAATCGCGATCATGAAGCCGGGCGGTAGCCATAAATGGGGGAACTGCTCCAGCAAGGTCAACTGGCGCGCGCTATTGAGCATATTGCCCCAGCTTGGCGTCGGCGGTTGTACTCCCAAACCCAGGAAGCTCAAGCCAGCCTCGATCAGAATGGCGCTGGCGGTCCCGAGTGTGGCGACTACGATCAGATAGGGAACCACATTGGGCAAGATATGCCGCAGGATGATGCGCGGCGCTGGCGTGCCGATGCTGCGAGCGGCTTCGATGAATTCCATCTCCCGCAGTTGCAAGACCTGCCCCCGGACCAAGCGACAAGTCCCGGGCCAACCCAGCAAGCCAATCACCAGCATGGCGTTGTAGATGCTCGGTCCCACAAAAGAGACCACGGTGATGATGATGATCAAACCAGGGAAGCTCATCACCGTATCGGTGAAGCGCATGATCGCCGAATCGGTCAAGCCGCCGTAATAGCCGGCGATGGCGCCCAATACAGTGCCGATGGCGATATAGATTGACACCGACACCACGCCGACCGACAGCGAAATCCGGCTGGCAAAAGCGAGCCGCGCCCACATATCCCGCCCGGCTTTGTCAGTGCCCAGCAGATAAACTTCGTTGGGGGGCTCTTTGGTATCGCGCATATTCACTTTGAGTGGATCGTGGGTCGTGATCAGCGGCGCAAAAACAGCGATGGAAACCAGCAGCAACAGGGTGACCGTACCCAGCAGCGCCAGGCGATGCCGTCGATAGCGCAGCCAAAAGCGCGATTGGAAAAACGTCTTGGACTCCGCTTCCCTTTCCAGCGATTTGGGTCTTGTGCTCTGTGCCTGCTGCTCGCTCATAAGCGCTCTCCACCTCCCCAATTAGTCGGCATAACGGATCCGTGGGTCAGCATAGGCATAAAAGATATCGGTGATCAGATTTGCCAGCAGAACCAGAATCGCCGTGATCAACAGCAAACTCATGATCTGCGGATAATCGCGATCGGTGATGGAATCGATTGCCAGCTTGCCGATGCCGGGCCAATTGAAGATGGTTTCAATGATGACCGAGCCGCCAAAAAGCCCCGGTAAGCGCAGACCCAGCACTGTGATCAGCGGGATCAGCGCATTGCGCAAGGCATGAACGGAAAGAATCCGCCGCTGCTGTAACCCTTTGGCGCGCGCGGTAGTGACATAATCTTGATCCAGCACTTCCAACAGGCTGGTGCGGGCGAAACGCATCAGCGATGCCATATTGGCGAAGCCGAGCACGGTAGCTGGCAAAAGCAGATGATGCAGCAAATCGACTGTGTAGGGCAATTCGGTGCGCAAGCTGATCATGCCAAATGGTGGCAAGATATTCAACTTGAGCGCGAAGATATAAATCCCCGCCAGCGCCAAGAAAAAATTCGGCACCGAAATGCCGGTGAAGGCGGCCAGCGTCAAGAAATAATCCAGCCGGGAATATTGCTTCAGCGCCGAAATCAAACCCAGGGGAATGCCGATTGCCACCGAAATCAAAAGCGACGAGACGGTTAATATCAGCGTCGGTCCCAGGCGTTCTTGAATCCGCTGCATCACCGGCACGCTATGGACGTAGGAATAGCCCATATTCCCTTGCAGCGCCTCGCTGATCCAGATGAAATAGCGGACGAAGAAGGGCTGGTTCAAACCCAGGTTCTCCCGCAGGACTTCCAGCTCGCCAGGGGCGGTTGGCGCAGCGGGGTCGATCATGGCGATGATCGGGTCGCCAGGGGCAAGATTGATCAACACAAAGTCAATCAGCGTTATTCCGAACAGAATCGGAATAGCGAGCACGAGTCGACGGGCAATATATTTCGTCATGAGCTTAATCTGTTTGACTTGGTGCGCGGGACCAACTTGCTGCTATGCAAGGACAGCCGCCGCCTGGCAGAGCAAAATTGACACATCGCGCCTAGAAAGAGCTACCCCAGCAATAGCAAAGATAGCTAAGGATAGCTCTTTCGGCATTAACTAGAGGCTTTATTCCGCCAGCCACCAAGTCTCAACCGCATTGTAATTCGGCAAATGGCCGTAATACTGCGGCGTCGCGTTTTGGAGCTTGGAAGTCAAGACCCAGGCGCGATTGAGCAAGCGCACCGGGATAATCGCGGCTTCATCATCCAGGATGCCTTGCAGCTCCTGATAAAGCGCGACGCGCTTGTCACGGTCTGGCTCGATCCGTCCTTGCGCCAGGATTTCATCCGCGCGCTCATTGCTGAAAAACGTGAAATTGAAGCCGCCCTCAGCCAGGGTGTAGCCGGTCTTGTAGTAGATGGTGACTGAATCTGGATCGGGACCAAAGGCGTTGCAGCCCGCCCGGAGGTCATAATCCATCTGGGTCAGCACAATGTCGTTGAAATTGGTGCGGTCGCCCGCCCCGCGCAATTCGATATTCAAGCCGACATCGCTCAGGAATTGAACGACAAAGAGCAAATCATTCGATGGTTCCTCGCCGCCAAAGGCATAATCGATAACGCGATCCGCTTCCCAATCGCCATCGGCAATTGCTTCCGCAATCAGCTCTCTGGCTTTGTCTGGGTTGTAGGAATAGTCCAGCTCATAGGGATTCGGTTGCAAGAATTCCTGTCCCAGGTGATGGAAGAAGGGCACCGACAGCTGGCTATCGAGGAAGAGTTCATCGGTAATCGTCTGGCGGTCGACGGCGAAGGAGATGGCTTGCCGTACCTTCTTGGGAATCCGCTGCGTATTGATACCGATATTGCAGAAGACATTGCTGGGCTGCCAAACAATTTGGAAGTCCGGGTTATCCAGGAAGCGCGGCAAGTCATCGGCGCTAACATTTTGCGTCATGTCAATATCGCCAGTTTCCAAACCGGCCGGCACCGTCGAGCTATCGGGGAAGAACATATTGATGCCTTCGATATGGGGCGCGCCCCGGAAGTAATCCTCATTGCGCTCGAAACGAATGAGTTGGTCCAGGTTGGCTTCCGCGACCTTGAAGGGACCAGTCCCAACCGGGCTTTCGATGAAGAATGCATTGCCGGAAAGATCGGCATAAGCTACCTCGCCCAGAACATGCTCGGGCAAAATGCCGATATAGCTCAAGGTATCGAGCAGGGTGACAGCCGGTTGACTGACCGAGATTCTGACCGTATGGTCATCCAGCGCTTCCAAGCCGGCGATGCTTTCCGCCTCGCCATCGACAAAGGCTTGCAAGCCAGCCAGATCCTGCAACGAATTGCCCCAGAAGGTGGTGTTGTCGGGGTGCACGGCGATGGTCAAGGTGAAGACCACATCATCCGCGGTGAATGGTTCGCCATCGTGCCAGACGACATCATCCCGCAGATGGAAAGTGAAGGACAGGGCATCATCCGAGATTTCCCAACTCTCCGCCAATACCGGGATCGGGTCGGTGAAGAAGCCGACATCATAGGAAATCAGGCTGTTGTAGATGAAGCGCATAATATCAGACTGCACGCCCTGGACGCCATTCAACGGGTCCATGCTCCGCGGTGTCTGACTGTATGCGTAATTGAGTATGCCGCCGTCCCTGGGTTCCTGGGCGCTGGCGGCGGCGGCAAGCGTTAGAAGAAGCGCGAATATGACGATAGCATGCAAAAACTTAAACCGAGACATAAGTTTACCTCCTGAATTTCTAGTGTTTTTGTTTGTCCACTATCCCCCCAACTCCGTTGCGATGGTCTCCTTTCTGAAGGGCTGTGCGGGACGATACCTACAGGAATTCATACTATACCACGTCACCAGGTCCGCTAGCAAAGGGAATCAGATCTGGGCAGCGCTGAATTTTGCGGATAGCGCCATCCAAGCGAAAAAAGTCTCGCCCATGCAATGGGGGAGATTTAGAGGGGGTTAAATATAGAGGGCGCCGACCTAACCACACTCGCCAGTCAACCGCACATACTCCGCGCTGACCCAGCCGGAGCGCCCGTAGAAATCCACTTCGACCCAGCCATCCGCGCGCGATACCACATCCAACGTGATGCCAGCCGCCAAACCGGTCATGATCTCGCCATCAGCGGATTCGCGCAAATTGAGCGCATCCGTGGTGACAACCTGGCAATTCTCCCAATTCTGCGGTGAGCTCTCCACTTCAACCGGTTGCGAAACTTCCGGGACAGGCTGCGGGATCCCCACACCCGGATTCAAAACCACCGAGCCAGGACTGTTGATGAAGGTACAAGTCTTGCCATCGATCAGGTGTAACGGCAGGCTGCGCACGGTCCGCGGGGCAGTCGCCGCATCGAGGAAGCTGAAGCTGCCGCCACTCGCCATGAAGCAAATCCGCGTGCCAGCGCCGATATAACTCCAGACATCGACCGCATCGACAACGCCACGCTCAATCACCGCCGGGATGCCGATGCCACCGGCGTCAATGCGCAGGCATTGGGTTGCCCCGGTCAGATCCGTCACTTCGATCCCCGGCAAGAGTGTTGGGCAGGTATGATCTACTCGCGGTGGCCGGGGTATAGCGGCTGGCGCTGACTCTGGAATTGGTGTTGGTGGGTACCACACCCCTTCATAAGCGCCGATGTCGCAGGCTGTGCCATCGGGACGTGCTGCGCCGCGCTGGTCCACTTTTGGATTGAGTTCATCGCATTTATCGGTATCAGCAGCATCGATGGCGGGGCTGCCTGCTAGCAGCGGATAATAAGGCGGCGAGCCATCTGCTGGCACAACCAACTCGCCCAACATGGGATCGGCGCTCACCGCCCCGGTGCCACATTGATCGGTATCTTCAATCAGACTGCCGACAATAGTGCCCAATGGGCTACCACAATTGTTTCTGCCACCATCGGCAGTGTTGTTTGCCAGGATGCTGTTGACCATTATTTTGTCGCCAGCGTCGGGCAGTCTTCCGGGGTCGAGGGCAATACCGCCGCCTCTCCTAGCAGCATGATTATTGACGATAGTCACGTGAATGAACTCAAAGGGGCTTCTTGCAGCGATTCCGCCGCCATCATGGCGACTAGCGATAGCCCGCGTCCCTTCATTGCCAGCAATCGTGGTATTGCGGATAATAGTCTTTCCAGAGTCTTGCCAAAGCATGATGCCACCTGCCGAGATAGCTTCATTGTTAATGATACTGCTGTTCTCGATAGTCAGCGTGTACCGGGTAGGCATATTATTGAAGACCCCGCCGCCCCAGCTATTAGCTACTACATTGTCGCTGATCACAGTGTTACGAATTATTGCATTACCAGTGGATCCAGGTTCGAGGGCGACGCCGCCTCCAGCTGTAAAAGCTTCATTACCAGTTATAAGGCTGTTGTTGATGGTGAGAATGCCGCGACTATTAATCCCGCCACCGCCACGGCTACCGCCGCCGGTGTTATCTTTAGTGTCTTTGATAATGCTGTTATTGACGGTCAGGGTGCCAAAACTTAGGATTCCGCCACCGCCTAGAACATCATCGTCAGTTTGGATGGTTCTGCCATTGGTAACAATCAGGTTCCTGATCTCCAGGTTGCCGTCACGAGCGACATGCAAAACTCGATATTTATCATCGCCGGAGATGAAGAACCCCTTGCCTTCGATGATGATGGCAGAAGTGATTTCGGGTAGCAACCCGGGCAGGGTGACATCCGCGGTGAGGGTGATGGTGTCGCGATCGCTGCCTGTTTCGCAGTCGCCATAGTCCGTGTCATTATCTCTGCTTCCGTCATCATTGGCGGAGTTGATCGCTTGTTCCATGCTGCAAGTGGCGTCAACGGCAATATCGGCGGCGAAGACTTGGGATACGGGCAAAATGAGCAAGAGTGGCAGGATCAGCGCCCCGTAAATGAAAGGTTTCGCAAATTTCGAGAATGGATAAATATTACGAAAGATTATGGAGAAGGACTTGCGACAACTTTTCATGATCTTACCTTTCTTGCGAACATAAATACTAATAACAGTCTACAAGCGCTCTAAACGCCGCGCAAGCGAATTTAAGGCGAGATTTTATAGATTCTGGCAGAATCGCGAATGTTGACGACTTCAATCTCTAAGCCCATCCCCAGTCTCTCCAAACTCATTGGAAGGTTGGTTTTGGTCTCCCCTGATTTATCGGGGGTTGGATTGGAGCGGGGAGGCTGCTGGCGGATTTGGGAGATTCTTTGCTTGTCTTGCCGAGTGTTGGCGAATATGCGCGACCTTGAATCGGCGGCGGTTATTGAGCATAATGCGCTCTATTAGCGATCGTGCAAAAGCTGCTAAAGGCGAGCTGCAGTGAATTGGCGTATTCTCACATTTTTGTTGATCATCGGCTTGGTTGTCATATTTGGCCTCAGCTTGATCGAGCCACTTAATGGCAACGACCTCAGCGCCAGCACACTACTGGAAGCGCCGGCTCAAGATAGCAGTGTCTTCGCCCGCGCGATCGCCCCTTGGGATTGGCAGTTTCCCCGCGATCATGGTGCTCACCCGGATTTCCAAACCGAGTGGTGGTATTACACTGGCAACCTGGCGACCGCCGAGGGGCGACGTTTTGGTTTTCAATTCACCATCTTCCGCCGGGCGATCTCGCCTATCGATGTCCGCTCGACCTCCGAATTTCGCAGCCGGGACATTTACATGGCGCATTTCACCATCAGCGATATTGCCGAGGGAGAGTTCTATCACGATGTGCGCTTCAGCCGTGGTGGCGCTGGTTTGGCGGGGGCGACGGTCGAGCCCAAATATCGGGTTTGGCTGGAAGAATGGCAGGCTCGCGCTGAAAATGAGCAGGCGACGCGGCAGCTGATCAGCGCTGCCAGCCGGGATTTCGCCGTCGATTTGCGGCTGGAGCAGGTCAAGGCGCCGGCTTTGCAAGGGGACCGGGGGTTAAGCCCCAAAAGCGATGAGATCGGCAACGCCAGTTATTATTACAGCTTGAGCCGCTTGTTGACTGAGGGGGAAATCCGCATCGGTCAGGAGAGTTTCGCCGTCAGCGGATTGAGCTGGATGGATCATGAATTCAGCACCTCGGCTTTGGGCGAGCAGGCGCAAGGTTGGGATTGGTTCGGCTTGATCTTTGATGACAATACGGAGCTGATGATCGGGCAGATTCGCTTGATTGATGGCGGTGTGGAAGCGGCTTTTGGCGGCTTGCTGATCTTGGCGGATGGCGAGACGCGCTATCTGGATGCCAGCGATTTCAGCATCGCCGTCAGCGACAACTGGCGCAGCCCACACAGCGGCGCCTTGTACCCGGCGGGTTGGGATATCGAAATCAAAGGGGACGAGGGCTTTCGCATTCAAGTTATGCCCTTGCAAGCCGATCAGGAATTGCATGGCGGGGAGATCGTCTACTGGGAAGGGGCGGTCGAGATCAGCGGTGACAAGAGCGGCTACGGCTACGCTGAGTTGACCGGTTATGCCGGCAGCATGCAAAATCGCTTCTAGTGTTCGCTCCCCTCAATCATGAGCGAATCGACCAGCAGGCGCGAGAGCTTCGACCAAGTCGCGCAGTTATATGACCGGGCGCGCCCTGACTATCCCGATGCTTTGTTCGCTGACATCCTGGCTTATGCGCAGCTGCCAGCGGACGCCAGAATCCTTGAAATCGGCTGTGGCAGCGGGCAAGCGCGAATTTAAGGTATGCAACCTTTTCAGGTGTAGAATCCACTTGTAAGCTCTATTGGCGAAAGTAGGAAAGGACCTGGCATGACCCGCGCATTGATCACCGGCGGCGCTGGCTTCATCGGCAGCCATCTATCGGAGCGGTTGTTAAAGCATGGTTACCAGGTGACCATCGTCGATGACTTATCGACCGGGCGGCTGGAAAATATCAAGCAGCTGGCCATGGATTCCAACTTCAGCTATGCGGTGGAGGATATCCGCAATATTCACGTCATCGATCGCTTGGTCAGCGAATGTGACATCATTTTTCACTTGGCGGCCGTCGTTGGCGTGCAGAACATCATCGACCGCCCGATTAATACTATCGAGGTGAACATCGGCGGTACCGAGACCATCCTCAAAACCGCCAGCCGCTATCGGCGTCGGATGTTGATCGCTTCTACTTCGGAAGTATATGGCAAGGGCGTTCATTTCCCATTCCGCGAGGATGACGACACGGTCTCGGGACCGACCGCCCGCAGCCGTTGGAGTTATGCCGCTTCCAAAGCTGTGGACGAATTCCTGGCTTTCGCCTATCACGCGGAGGTCGGCTTGCCGGTCACTTTATTCCGTTTGTTCAACACGGTGGGTCCCCGCCAGATTGGGCGATATGGCATGGTGGTGCCGCGTTTTGTGCGCTGGGCATTGGCGAACGAGCCGATCCAAGTTTATGGCGATGGACAGCAGCAGCGATGTTTTGGCAATGTCTACGATGTGGTGGCGGCGATCCAGGGCTTGGCGGAAAGCGCTGACACGGTGGGCGAGCTTTACAATATCGGCAGCGATGAAGAGATCAGCATCATGCAGCTGGCGCAGCGTATCCGTGACCGCGCCGGCAGCAGCTCGGAGATAAAGCTAATCCCCTATGAACAAGCGTATGCGCAGCCCGGCTTCGAGGATTTTCGTCGGCGGGTGCCTTGCATCGACAAGATTCGCCAGGCGATTGGTTGGCAGCCGAGCACGCTGCTTGATGACACCATCGACCAGATCATCGGCTATTTTCAGCGGGAGAAGTCCGGAGCATAGGGGGCAAGTCGCTTGAGCCTATGGGGCGGAGGATGCCGTGCATATCGCCTTTAACGGCTGGTTTTGGGATCAAGAGTCCACCGGCAGCGGGCAATACTTGCATCACTTGTTGCGCAACCTGCGCAGGAGCGCGCCTGAACTCAAATTTTCCTTGATTCTGCCACCGCATATTCAGAATCCGCTGGATCTGCCGGCTGGTGTTGAGGTGGTCAAAAGCGGCAGCCGCCGGCATCCCAGTGGCAAATTCGGCAAGGTATATTTTGAGCAACGGCAGTTCCCCAGCTTGGCGCGGCAGCTAGAGGCCGATATCGCCCATGTGCCGTATTGGGGGACGCCGATGTCTTGCCCGGTCAAGTTGGTGACGACCGTGCTCGATGTCATCCCCTTGTTGTACCCGGTCTATAATGCCGGGTTGTTGACCAGCTTATATACCTCTTTGGTCAGTGCGGCGGCGCGGGGTAGCAACCAGATCATCACCATTAGCGAGACCGCCAAGATTGATATCGAAGAGCAGTTGGGCATCCCGGAAGAGCAGATCGCCGTGACCTATTTGGCGCCGGATGAGCGTTTTCATCCCCGTATTGGCGCCGAGCGGGATGAAGCGGTGCGGGCGAAGTATGATTTGCCGGAGCGCTTCGTGCTGTATTTGGGCGGCTTTGATTGGCGCAAGCAGGTTAACACGTTGTTGCTGGCTTACACATATGTGGGCGAGGCCGATGGCGATACTTTTCCCTTGGTGCTGGCCGGGCGCGAGCCGCAATACAATGGCAAGCTCTTTCCCGATTTGCGGGAATATAGCAGGCAGCTGAAGATCGAGGAGTATCTGCATTGGATCGGCTATGTGGACGAAGCCGACAAACCATCGCTTTATCGCCTGGCGGATGTCTTTGTCTTCCCCAGCATTTATGAGGGTTTTGGTTTGATGGCGCTGGAAGCTTTGGCAGCGGGCACGCCAGTTGTCACCTCTGATGCGATTGTCTTTGAAGAAGTGCTGGAAGATGCGGTTTATATGGTGGATAATGCGCGGGAGATGGCTGGCGCGATCATCGCCTTGTTGATTCAGCAGCCCTTGCGTGAAGCGATGATCAACCAGGGTTTGGCATTGGCGAGCAAGTATTCCTGGCGCAAGACCGCCGCGGAGACCTTGGAAGTATACGAACAGGTCATGCGGGGTTGATTTCAAGGGCGGGTTCACGGGAAATCGTATATGAGCGAACAGAGACAAGAGCGAGGGGAAATGTCAGTGCTGGCGCGGCTGTCTTTGCCGGAAGCGTCGGCGCCGCCCTGGAGCTTGTTGACGGCCGGGCTGAGCGCGATGGTCATGTTGGTCTGCTTGATTTTGGTAGGTCCCGCCTTGGCATCGCTCTTGCTCGGCAGCGAAGAGATCAGCCCATTTCTATTGATGTTGAGCTGGGCGCTGGGCATGGCTTTCACGATCCTCTTTGTCTTGGTCAACCGGCGCAGCAGCGCTGAAAGCTGGCGGGCATTGCGTTGGCAACGGGGTCGCTTGCCTTTGGCGCTGGTCGTCTTGGTTGGGGTCGCCATCGCCTTGGCTATCGACCTGGTCGTCAGCCTGGCCAGCGGACAATTCTTGCCGATACCGGAGATCTTTGGTCTCCACTCACAAGGTGCTGCCAGCCTGATCCTGGCGGCTTTGTTGCTGGTCTTGCTGCAACCTGTGGCGGAGACCTTGGTCTTTCAAGCGGTGATGTTGCCGGCCTTGCGCTGGAAGCTGGGCGCATGGGGCGGGGTCTGCGCGACTGTTGTGCTCTGCACCGCCTTGCACCTGCTGGTCTTCTCGGCGGCATATGGCGAGACATATGATAGTTTCTGGTATGGTATTATTTATCCCGCGCTGACGAGTTTGGCATTTTGCTGCTTGAGAGTCTATAGCGGCTCCAGCTTTGCCGTCATCATCGGGCGAGCGGCGGCTGGCTTGATTTTCCTGCTCACTGCCTTGGTGTTGTTCAGCGGCTAGTGACACCGTTGCCAAGATCTGTGATAGCGATTTTGTTTCCTGAGGAGCGAAAAGGACCAGATCATGAGCGTATATGAATTCAATATTGGCGAAATCGCCTGTGCCGTTTTGCAGGAAGGCGCGGCATTTATGAGCCGTGATAGCGTGGCGGCGCGTTACCCCAAGGTAGACCCGGCGGAGATCGAGGCGGCGCTCGGCGACAATGAACCCGATGGCAGCTTGAATCTGTTCTATCTCAACAGTGGCGGGACGCGCATTTTGGCGGATGTCGGCTTTGGGGAAGCGGGCGCGCCGTTCATGGGCGGGGCGCTGCGCGGGTTGGAGAGCATGGGCATCTCCCCCGGCGAGATCGATATCATTTATCTGACCCATTTTCATGGGGATCATGTCGCTGGTTTGCTGGACAAGGACGGGGAGCTCGCCTATCCCAATGCGCGCTATCTCTGCACCGAAGCGGAATGGGAGGAATGGCAGCGGCGGACGGCTGTTTCTGAGCAAGAGGCGCAGCTGGAATTGCGGAGGCGGATGGAGCTGCTGGAGGACAAGGTCTCATTTGTCGGGGAAGGGGACGAGATCGCGCAGGGCGTGACCGTTGTCGATCTGGCGGGGCATACGCTGGGGCATGCCGGTTTGTTGGTGGAAGCGGGTGGGGAGCGGCTACTGCATGTGGTCGATCTTTTGCATCAGTCTTTCCAATTCGCGCATACTGATTGGCAATTCTCCTTTGATTCGGATGGTGACCTGGCTACCGTGACTCGCAAGCGCGTCTTGCAGCGTTGTGCCGATGAGAACTTGCTGACGCTGTTCTATCATTTGACCTTCCCGGGTTTGGGGCATGTCCGTCAAGCGGGTGATGGCTATAGCTGGCAGCCGATTGAGTAAAGGTGGAGCGAAAACTTAGCACAGAGACGCGGGCAGGACGGAAGGCAGCTTGCCCGTGTTAGTTTTGGGTTGTTTGCTTAGCTTATTTTTAGTTTTCCTGATTTTGTGCTAAACTCGCTTAGCATTTTGCCATAGCTTATAAGCAGGCAATTTTTTGATATCTATAGCAAAGGAGAGTTTTCTCAATGTATCTGACACGCAAACTTCTCTATCTGATGGCGCTGGTTTTCTTGTTGGTCATGCCTTTTGCCGGCGCGGTCGCCCAGGATGTGGATGTCATGGATCCGGCTACTTTTGGTTTGGATCCGGACAAGCCCTATGACGGCACCGAGTTGCAATTCTTGATCTGCTGCAATACGGCGCCGCAATTCGCTTCGGCCGCGGTCAAGGGCGAGGCTGAATTCACCGCCATGACCGGCATCAGCGTCAGCTGGGGCGATTTGCCCTTCGGCTCGTTCCAGGAGCAGCTCTATCTGGAAGCCACCAACCCCAATACCGAATTTGATCTTGTCGCTTTTGTTGATGCTTGGGGGACGAACATTTACGATTTCTTGCATCCGCTCAACGATTTTGTTGAGGACGCTGGCATCGATTGGGATGATTACGGTCCCGCTTATCAAGCCGCTTCGACAGGCAATAGCGATACCATCTATGGCTTGCCTTTCCGCGGGCATCCACTTTTGCTGCATTATCGCGCCGATGTCTTGGAAGCGGTTGGCATGGAGCCACCGCAGACCTGGCAGGATGTCTCCGCCATTGCCGAAGCGATCGCCGCCAGCGATATGGATATCGCGCCGATCGCCATGTATTACGGCTTGAATGTCGACCAGAATCTCTTTAATTGGTACAGCCATCTTTGGGGCGCTGGCAGCGATATCTTCGATGAGAATTGGGAGCCAATTTTTAACAACGAGACCGGCTTGGCAGCGACCGAACAATACATCAGCTACGTCCGCGATGGCCATTCGCCGGAAGCCTCGGTGGCTTGGAATGAGCAGGAAGCCAATCAAGAGCTGGTGCAGGGGCGCGCGGCCATGTTCATCGGTTGGTGGTGGATGGCTAGCCGCATGACCAATTCCGAGGTGCCGGAAGTGGCGGATAACGCGGCTTTCGCGCCGGCGCCGGGTTGGGAAGGCGGCGACACCGCTTCTTATGGTTATCTCTGGCCCGTGGGCGTGCTCGATCAATCGGATGATCGGGATGCCGCGCTGGAATTCTTGCAGTGGCTGACGCACCCGATCACTGAGCGGCGGATCGTGCTGGATGCCGAGGATCCCGCATTGGACACCAATGTGGCGGTTCGTTTGTCGGTTTTGGCGGATGAAGAAGTCAACGAAGTGCACAATGGCTTGCAAGGCGTCGCCTCGGCGGTGTTGGCGGAGGCGCGCACCATCCCCTTGATTCCGGAATACACCGAGATCATCCCGATCTTGGCGGAATCAATCAACGAGATCGCCACCGACCCCAACGCCGATATTCAATCGGTGCTGGATATCGCGGCCGAAGATGTTCGCTTTGTGATGCAAGCGGCTGGTTATTACGACAGCTAAGCCGCAGCATGAATAAATCGTCTCGAAGGAAGGCTCAGTCGCGGGATTGCGCTGCGCCTTCCTTTTGAGGATAATATCAAATAGCAACAGTGCTCTCACAAGGCAGCAGGCAAACACGTGCCATTAGGAGAGGATGATTGCCTAAATCCTCAATTTTCTGTCTGGTATCGCAATCAAACCAAAACAGGATTGACCAGTCGAAGAAAAAAGCTCGAGAAACGCTCCAGAGAAGAGAGACATACAAGCATGGAAGAATTCAAGCTAACTTGGGAGATTGTCGCGGTCATAGTTGCCTCAATTACTATGTTCGTGCTACTTTGGAATCAAGCGAGAAACAATCGGATGGAGCTGAAGGCCGATATTCAGCGAGTCGATGACAAGGTTGAAAGAGCGAATAGGTTTCACCTGCGTATTAGTCGTAGCTTGGGACGTCTTGAGGGAAAGGTACTCGGCGCGAGGAGCATCGAAATTGATGCTGACGATGAGGACACATAGGTAGGTGAAGGATTAGCAGACCCCGTATCTATTAGATCAGCTCAAGGTGGGTGCTTTATAGTATCCACCCGAGAAACTCAACATGCCGCGAAGCATTAATCAGAGCAATTGTTATTAGAGACTTTGTTTTATGCGCAAGAAACGCTGGGTGCCCTGGGTATTGATTGGACCTGCCCTCGTTGTTATCGTCTTGACGACGATCTATCCCCTGGTGGCGGCGCTCTATTTCAGTTTTCACAAATACAATTTGCGGCGGGCGCCTCAGTTCGCCATTCAGATCGGCGACGCTGGCATCCAGATTGATTGGAGCTTGCTCTCGCTGGATAATTACGCCCTGGCTTTCAGCGATTCCCGCTTCATCAACAGCTTGCAAGTCACCTTCTGGTTCACGGTCATCAGCGTGGCTTTGTCGGTGATCATCGGTTTGTTCATCGCCGTGGTGGTGCAGAAAGGCGGCGCACTACACACGCTGACCAAGGTTTTGTTGATCTTCCCCTTTGCGGTCAGCCCGGCTTTGAAGGGCTATAGCTGGCGCTTCATGCTGAACGAGAATTACGGCATCTATGATTTGCTGATTGACAACTTCATCATCAAGCCCATCAATGCTTTGATCTCCGTGCTCAATGCTTTGCCCTTGGTCGAGATAGGCTTATTGAGCGAGACCGTCGTGTGGTTGGGGGATCAGTTTTGGGCGCTGTTCATGTTGGCGATGAGCGAGACCTGGGGCTGGGCGCCGCTGATTGCTTTGATGTTCGTCGGCGCTTTGGGGTCGATTGATGAGCAGATCTTTGAGGCGGCGCGGATTGATGGCGCCAACCGGGTTCAGATCTTCTTCCGCGTGACGCTGCCCTTATTGCGCCCGGTGATCTTGATTGTCACGATGCTGAAGACGATTTTCTCGCTGAAGATGTTTGACCAGGTGGTGACGATGACTGGCGGGGGACCAGTGCGCGCCACCCAGACCATCAACTACTACATCCATCAAATTGGTTTTGTGCGCAGTTTGGACATCGGTTACGCTTCCGCCATGTCTTATATTTTGGTGATTGTGTTGACGATTTGCGCGGCGCTTTATGTGTCGCTGGTGTTGAATCGAGAGTGAGCCCGGCTGATGAGCACTGATCGTTTCGTCATAGACAAGCAGCATGTCGCCAAGTTATTGGAGACGGTCGCCCTGTTGCTGATCATCTTTTTTATCATGCTGCCTATTGTTTGGCTGGCGCTGACCGCTATCAAGCCGCAAGAAAAAGCCTATACGACCGACTTGATTTTCTCGCCCACTTTGGAGAATTTTGAGATCATCTTTTCCGATTCTTCGGTGATCATCAACGAAGGCACGGAGCGGGAGCGCGGTGAAGTGGGCCGCAATATGTTGCCCAATGTGGTCAATAGCGTGGTGGTTTCGGGCGCGACTATACTAATCGCCATTCCGCTGGCGACTATTGCCGCTTATGCCTTCAGCCGTTATCTATTTTTGGGCAATCGAGTATTGTTGATTTGGATATTGACGACGCAATTCATCCCCGCCATTGTCGTTGCTATCCCCTTTTTCACGCTGTTTCGCAGCATCGAGGTCTTTGGCGAACCCTTGCTGGGCAGTCAGCTCGGCTTGATTATCGTCAATATGTCGATCGTCTTGCCTTATGCTATTTGGATGATAAAGGGCTTTGTCGATGCGCTGCCGGGGGAAATTGAGGAAGCGGCTTATGTCGATGGCTGCAATGATTTTCAGGTATTGTTTTTCATCTCGTTGCCGCTGATTCGCCCCGGTGTTTTGGTGGCTTCGGTATTCGCTTTTATCATGTCTTGGAATGAATTCCTCTTCGCTTTGATCATCGGGCGGGAGATGCGGACGATGCAGGTGGCGCTGATGACCACCAGCGGGGCGCGCGGCATCATGTGGGAACAGATGGCGGCGGCTGGCTTGGTGGTGATGGTGCCGATCTTCTTTTTGGCGCTCTTCATTCGCAAGAATGTGGTTTATGGCTTGACGATGGGCGCGGTGAAGTAAGGCGAATTAGACCGTATCGTCAGGCGGCGCCAGCCAACTTTCGGGGATGACCACTGGATCTTCTTGCCCGGTCACCGCGGCAAACCAGCGCAGCATATTGACCGCTCGGGTTGTCATGGAAGTCTGGGAATCCAGGGCATCCAGGCGAGCATCGAACAAGATCCCGCCACGCCCGCCAGCCAACTTGAGACGCAGTTTACGCTTGCCGCCGATGGAGAGCCCGCGCCGCGCTTGGATGCGCAGTTCGACTTGGCTGTTGCCGGGGACTGGCAGATGCCATAAATCGCCCGCGGGGATCTCGCGCTCGCTCGTTTCGCCAGTGGAGCGCTTGATTTTGACTTTGAGGGCGGTGGCGCCGGCGGGGACCGAGCCGGAGAGGCGAATCAGCGTGCCGACATGTTCGATGACATTGTTGCCCAGCAGCTGTATCACGGCGGTCGGCTCTACCGAAGCCAGCGCCCCCAATGCTGGCAAAGCGCTATAGGGATCTGCCTTGACTTGGATGATGCCGGTCGCTTGCAGGGCATCGGCAATCAGCATCATATCGAGAGCCCCTTGCGCGCTGCTGGTGATGGTCGCGCCAGCCAAGAGCACCATACCAAGCTTGGCTAGCGCATTTTCTTGCGGGAGTTGTGCCAGCATGAATTGAAGGCCCCCTCGTAGCAGGGCGTATTCGATATAGCGCTGGCGCATATTCAGGGGGACGCTGGCGCTGCGCAAGCCCTTGTTGAGGGCATATTGTGCCAGTTCTTCCCGCCGGGGATGGAAAGGCAGCCAGGCTTTGACGGCTTCTGGTCCCAGGCGTTCCAAGGCGCTGGCGGCGCTATGACCGATGCCGATATCATTGCGGATAGCGGTGGCGATTTTGCCTTTGTTTGCCAGGGAGAGCATGGTATGGGCGCTGCCGAAATCGATGGTGAGCACGGCGCCTTTGCTGCTGCGGGAAAAGAAGCTGGTCATCGTCTCGATGCCGCGAGCTGTGGGCAAGATGCCGGAATCGGTCATCAAGCCGATCCGCTGAAAACTGGTGCCGCGGTGGCGCTTGTATTCATCAAAATAGCGCCCCAGCACCGCTTGCAGGGCTGTTAGTGACTCGCCGTCTTGCTGGCGGATATTGGGGGCGATCACGACTTCGACCTGTTGGCTCAGCATCTCGCGCACGGAGGGTGCCAAGCTGTTGTTGCCGGCATAGAGGACTGTCGGTCGGTCGCCGGTGGGCAGCAATGAGATCGCTTGCCGCAGCAGGGATAGCATTTCCAGCAGGGCGTTGCGGGCGCCGCCATCGGTGCCGCCGGTGACCAGAACCAACTGAGGCCGGCTATGGACGATGCGATTGAGACGACCGCGATCCCCCAAGCCATCTTCGAGGTGGATGGTCGCGACCGCATCGATATAGAAAGGCGCGATAGCTCGGCGGGCGGAGGCGATGCTGGCTTGAGGATAGAGACCGACGAGCAGGGCGCGGGGTGGGGCGCCGGCGCTGGTCGTGGTCAGGAAATAATCGACGCCGATGCGGTCTTTTTGCTCGGGGCGGATAACCCCGCCGCTCTCGTCCAGGAATTGCCTGCCCGTCTCCTGCTCCATTTGTTGCAAGATTTGAGTTAGCGCCAGCTGGGCATCATCGTGGGGGGAGGCGATGGTGCTGCGCGCTTTGCCCTGCCCGACCAGCCGATATTCACCCTCCACCAGATCAAAGAGCAGGGCGCGGGTGTTGACGCTGCCGAAGTCCACGGCGAGTATCGATGTCATGCGGGTCGCGGGCATGGATCAGGCACCAAATTGAAAGAGGAAAGCAAGCCGTTCGGTCAGGATTGTCAAGCTGGTCAGAATAGTGGAGGCGTAGATTGCGCCCAATGCCGTCACCAGGAAGATTTTGCCGATATGGCGGAAGCCGCGGGCGAGGCGGCTTTGAGCAGCATCATCTCCGCCAGCGCGCACTTGATAATGAAAATAAAAGAGGGCGGTCATGGTGCCGAGGAAGACCAGCAGCGCATCAAGCATGGCATCGAAGTTGGCTGTCAAGTTAGCGGGCAGAGCGATAGTGGCGGCCAGCAGCGGAAACAGCGTGCCGCTCAAAGCGCCGACCAGCGCCACTGACGCGCTGACGACGATGACGACGGCGAAGATGCTATTGGTCAGCCAGGTCAAGGCTTTGAAGGGCTTCAAGAGCAGCAGGGAGACAAAGAGCAGCGCGGTGACGAAGATAGTCAGATCGGCATTATTGCCCAAAGCGGTCCAGCTGGTAGCGGGGTCTTGGACATCTTGCCAGTAGGGCAGGAATATGCCTTCGTAGCTGACGATTAGGGTGAAGGCAGCGGACATGCCGACGAAGATATAGACCGCCAGGCGATACAAGTTACCGATCAGCGGCAAGTCGCCCAGCAGATAGCTGAAGACCATCAGGGTCAAAACGAAGCTGGTGAGCGCGATCATATTTTCAGCCATGGCAGCGCCTCATCATTCCTTGCCCGTTGGACGTCGGCGCCGCAGCAAAACGCTGGTGGCGGAGAGCAGGTTGCCAATGACGATGACCAGGACGGCAGCAATAGTGCCCAGCGTCATCGCTTCCAGTCGCTGGTTCTCTTGGCGACGATCGCGCAGCAGGGCGATAGCGGATCTGTCATTCGCATCCAAGGCAGCAGCTTGATAAAGGCGCGGATTATCATCGCCAAACGTCAGCGGGAAGTCGAGCCGCAAGAGTGTCCGTCCCGGCGCCGCGCTGGCGGAATCATTCGCTGGATCGGTGACCAGGACTTCTTCCACGAGAATGGCGGCGATCCAGCCTTCCCAGCCATTGGGCAGCAGGATATTGTACCAACTGTCATCGGCGTTGCTGCCGAGCACTTCGAAGGTATCGCCGGCTTCGCCCAAGGCGAGAATATCGGCGGCAGTGTTGGGTTGCCGGCGGATATTGACGCGCCGCGGGACAATGATCTCGACCATGAGAACTGGCGCGGCGGTGGGGGCGGGCGTGTTGCTGGGCAGCGGGGTGGCTGTCGCGGGGATGACGATAATAGTGGGCGGTGGAGTAGCGGTGGCTGTCGCGGGGATAGCGGTGGGTGGTGGGGTTGTGGCGGTGGGAAAAGGTGTCTCGGTAGCTTCGAGTATCACTGGCGGTTGCGCTTCAGGCTGGTCTTCGGGCGGGTTCTCCACTGGCGGGGGAGCTTCCTGCGATACTGGCTCGAGGGCGGGTTGCGATGGAATCAAGGCGCTGAAGTTGCTTTGCAGCATTTCGCCATAGCTATAGGCATCGCGCATGCCGACCAGTAGAGCGACGATTTTTTCCAGGCTATCGGCATAGGCTTGGGCGAGCGGTTGGGCAGCGTAGCCAGTGACTGCCAGCAGCCGGGCGTCCTCCGTCTCTGGCAGGATTTGCTCCGCCCAGTTGCGGATGTCTTCGGCGCTTTCGGCGATTAGCAGGATTAGGCTCAGCTGCTCCAGCGAGGTCAATTGGAGGCTCGTCAAGTTACCCTTGGCGGAGAAGCGCGCTAGATCGGCGAAGTTCTCGCTCAATTCGCGGGTGCCCAGGGCAGCGCCGGGCAGGTAACGCAGCAGGTAATAATCCTGATTATTGACCAGGGTCGCGCCGCTATCGACCAGGGAGCGATTGATCTTGTTGATGATATTTTGGGCGTGGACGATGGCGATGGGATTGCTGCTGACGATGACCGGTTTGGCGCCGCGGGCCAAGATGTGGCGCAGCATCAAATCAGCCAGCAGGTCGAGCTCGCCGGCGGCGGTGGGTCCATATTCGAATGCCAGCAGGACATGATCGACTGGCGACAGGTTATCGAGCAGGCTGTAAGCGGCGGTGACATTGGCTTGATCTTGGTCGGGAGCGACGGGCGGAAATGAGCCGGTGGAGAAATCAGAAGAGGCGAAGGGCAGAGACAAGATCAGCAGCATGAAAGCCGCAGCCAAAAAACGTGGCAGGGCGCTCAAGGAAGGGAAGGACAGTTGGCGCGAGCTCCTCTGTTCGCCCTGGGATTGGGGGGGAGCGCCGACCAGGTCTTTGAGCATTTCGACTTGTTGCTGTTGCGCTTTGGAGAGGGCGGCTGCGCTGATGATGCCGCCGGGTTTGTGCAGCAGCTCGGGCGTGACCAGGACATCGTCAACATCGTGCAGGGCTTGCGTTGCCTTGGCGTCTCGCTCGGCAGTAGGCAGCGTCCGTTGGCGCAGAGCCCGCAGGCGGTCATCCAGTTCTTCCACTGGTCGGTCTGCCCGTCCGGCGATGACAGCGGTGGCTGAAGACTGTGCGGGCGCATCGTCAGCGCGTTGTCGGCGCAAACGGGGCAAGCGCGGTAAGGACAATGAGCGTGGCAAGCGCGGTAAGAAACGCCGCGGGCGAGGGCGGCTATCGGAGTCGTCGGCTGCCATGGGGGCGTTTTCGTCGGCTTCGTCGTAATCCAGCCAGCTGAAGTCGTCGTTCATCGGCTATCCCCGGTAAGATCGATCTTGCCCGAGCAGGACGCGGACGCCGGTGACGACAGTGCCGAGGGCGATGCCGAGCAACAAGGCGCGGGCGCCGGCGCTGACCGGGACGCGCATCAGCCAATCGCTCCAGGCTTTCAGGGGCGTCAATTCTGGCAGTGGCAGATTGCCCAGCAGCACGATGACCAGGACGAGTACAAAGAGCAGAGCCCAGATATCGGCGCGCTTTTGCAGCACGCGAGCGCCCCCCAGCACCAGGGAAACGAAGAGCAAGGCCGCCAGCGAGGATTCGATTGGCACTTGCACCGCTTCCAGCAGCGAGGTATCGCCTTGATTAGCGATGTACCAATAGATGGTGAAGGCGAAACTCGCCAGCAAGACCGCGCTGAAGAGTTTGCCGCGCGCCAGGCGGTTGAGATGCACATAGAGCAGGTTGGCGATGCCGATGATGATGCTGAAGGCGATGACGATCGTCACCAGGCGCAAGAGGACAGCGGCTGGCAATGCCAGCAGGTCGGCCAGGCTCTCGGCACCGGCATCTTCGCCGAAGAGTTCGGCATTATCGCCCAGCAGCAGGCTGAGCAGGGTGATAACACCGATAGTGAAAGCGACAAAAGCCGAGATGGCGCCGCCCAGGCGTTGTCCGCGGCGCATTGTTTAGCGCCTCCGATAGGCGATGACGCCGATGATGATGACGATTGCCAGAACCACGGCGACCAGCGCCCAGCTCAACCAGGGCAATTGTTCGCTGAAGCTCAAGAGCAGCAGGGCTGGCAAAGCTAGCAGCAGCAAACTGCGCCAGACATCCAGCAGGACGGCATCAATCGCTGTGGGTCCATCAGGAGCCAGATAGCTGGCCGCCGCGAAGAGTTCTTCGCCGAGTAGCACTTCATCAGCCATGGCATAGGCGATTGCTTGCCCGGTCAGTTGATCGCTGACCGCCAGGCTGCCTTGGTCGCGCCGGTGAGCACTATCCAGCAGCAGCGCCAGTTCGGGTCCAAAGCTGCCAGCCATGATATGGGCGGCGGGTTGGTCGGCGGGCATATCGGCGCTGATGGCGGCGGCATAGGCGAGCGAGCGTTTGCCGGCGGGATACCAGCGCGCGTGCGACAAATAGTCATCGCCAGCCCAGGCGCGGCGCAGGGTAGCTTGGCTTAGGGGGATGGTCGCGGGAGCCGAGCTTGAGAGGATTGGCGAGACATCGCCCAGGTTGGCGTCGTTGATGATATGGTGAAAGAATTCGGCTTGCGCCAGGGCGACGGCGGTGCTGTCTTCGCCGATGGCGGCGCTGCCAAAAGCGAGATGCAGCGGGCGGTTGGTTTCGATGGCTTTGCCCGTCCAAGCGGGGAGGCGCTCGAAGGCGGCGATGGGACGTTGTGGGCGGCGGCTTTGGCGGCGTCCTTCGAGGAAGCGGGCGGTATAGACCAGCAGGACAGTCGCCATGATAAAGAGCAGGCTGTAGACTTGCAGGGTGGTCTCATCCACTGGTTTTTACTCCAGCGCTTGATCGGATAGTTGGCGGCGCAATTGTCGGATGCCATCTGGCTCTTCCAGCAGGTGGGCGAGCTCTCGCAGGGCGAGACCCTCTCCCCACAGGTTTGCCAGTGGTTGCGCCACCAGCAAGCCCTGCGCCAGGACCGGCGCGGCGGGTTCGATGGCGTCTAGCAAGGTCAAGAGGAAGGGGGCTTGTCCGCGTTGTTTGGCGCGCTCGAGCCAGTCCTGAAGTTTTGCTTGTCCGTTCATAGGGGCAGTATAGCATAGGGGCGGGATGGGGGAAACTAAAACTGACCACAGAGACACAGAGTCACAGAGATAAAGCAGTTGAGCGGCTGATATGACCTCTGCAAGTCGGCAAGCCTGATAAATCTCAGCCCATAAATTTACCCCCTCTAAATCTCCCCCAACGAGTTAGGGGAGACTTATGTCGCTGGGATTCTGTTGGCTGATCTGGGCGAGCCACCAAAACTCCAAGCTACGCCAATGCCAGATTGAGTGCTTGCCGTGCATTCAAACTGAGTGAATCACCAGCTAATTCTTCTGCATTGCGATAATGTATCTAGATTCATTAGTTTTAATGGGTATCCTATAATTTTATGAGAATATTACTTACTAATTTTTTATTCACTTATTATTAGTTCGATTAAATCGCTGGCTAACGTGAGTCGCCAGCTAGCTCACTGCTGCCATTCCAGCAGGATAGTGGCGATCAAGGTGAACTGCAAATAAATGCCTTTCCACCTGACATGGTGGTAGAAGAAGTGCCATCTGCTGGCAGCCATGGATCAGGCACTAGCTACGCCAATGCCAGATTGAGTGCTTGCCGAACATTCAAGTGGGGTAAATGGTTGGCCACTTTTTATTTTTTGGCAATATATCTTATGATTTTTAATCTCACCTTTTCATCTTTTACCTTTTGATTAAAAGAGTTACCGATGAATCTTTACATGACTTATTATTGCATAAATCATTTTACACATTGCAAACATGCCCCCTCAGCATTGCATGGCGGAGACCAAAGCCAAGCCCCAACAGTTCAGAGGAGACTTGTGTCGCTGGGATTGAGCTTGGTAATATGCCGATCCTCGACAAAAATTGCCGAATTCTCACATAAACTCCCCTCCCTAAATGAATTGGGGAGGGGCCGGGGGTGGGGTTAGATAAGGCAGACTTTTTTCGCCTGGATTGAGCTCGCTGAAGAGTCCGCGGGTGAGGTTAGAGAGCTAGAACAGCTCAGCGCGACAGGTTGCTGCGGCGTTGCTCCAGCTCTTCATCTTCCGCCAGCATCCGCTCCAGCTCAGCCGTCTCCAGCTCATCAACATAGAAGGCGATCACCTCTTCCAGATAAGCCGGCAACTCATGATGGATGTTCTGGAAATTGGCGATGAAATCGGGATGCGCATTGTACATTTGCCCCAAGCCGCGCAGTAGATCCAGGTTCGGTTCATAGAAGTGGCGCAGATGCTGCTGCCAGCGGTCTAGAATGTCATGCACCGCGGGATCCCCCGCGCCCTTGCCCGCCTCCAGCGCCTCCGCCAAGTCCAGATAGATCTGGTTGCCTTCGGCGACAATGGCATCTTGCCGCTCTTTGCTATAGCTATTCCAACGTTGAATCGTGTCGTTGACGCTGGCAGGACCATATTGCAGGCGCGCCTCCCGCTCGTATTGCTGTTGCTGGTCGGCGCTGTGTGGTTGCAAGCCGCGCTTCTTCTTGCTCATGTCAGTCTCCATCGGATTATTCAAGCAGATTTGAGCTTGAGGTCATCAGCATTATTGTAGCGGCGAATGGATGGATAGCGCCAAGCCACCCAGCCGGTCAGCAGGACGGTGGCCAAACCGCCGCTGAAGATGGCGATGGGCGCGCCGAAGATAGCCGCCACCAAACCGGCTTCCAATTCCCCCAATTGCGGACCGCCCATGAAAAACATCATATTGACCGAGACCATGCGCCCGCGCAATTCGTCCGGCGTCATCAGTTGGCGGATGGTGCCGCGGATCACCATCGAAACGGTGTCGCCCGCCCCGGTCAAGGCGAAGAGGAAATAGGAGAGCAGGAAGCTGGTCGAGATGCCGAAGAGGGCAGTCGCCAAGCCATAAACCGCCACCGCCAGCAAGAGGATGATGCCCTGCTTTTTCATCTCGGCGCGCAAGGACATGATCACGCCCACCAGCAGCGCGCCAATCGGTTGCGCAGTCGCCAAGAGGCCATAACCAGCCGCGCCCACCCCCAGGATCTCCCCCGCGACAATCGGCAACATCGTGCGGGCGGAGGCGAAGAGCGTGGCGAAAAAGTCCAGCAGCATCGTCCCCCAAATGATGCGCGTGTTGAAGGTGAAACGGATGCCTTCCAGCAAAGCCCGCCAGCCGATGCCGGTCCCGCTTTTCAGCTTGCCACGATGCCGCATCAGCCAGATCGCCAGAATCGCGACCAAAAAAGTGGCGGTATTGATGCCATAGACCAGGGCGATATCGATATGCGCCACCAGCAAGCCCGCTACCGCCGGACCGCAGATCGTGGCGATCTGAAAAATGAGCGTGTTCAAGCTGATGGCATTGCTCAGATGACGCGGCTTCACCAGGTTCGCCACGATGGATTGGCGAGCTGGGCTATCGAGAGCGGTCGCCGCCGCGCCCAGCGCCGTCAAAAGATAAATCGTGTTGACATCGATCTGACCTGAGAAGGTCTGCCAAGTCAGCACAGCCGCCACCACTGCCGATATCACCCGCGTCCAGAGCATCAGGCTGCGGCGATCGAGAGCATCCGCCAACATCCCGCCCAGCAGCGCGAACATCACGATAGGCAGCACCCGCACCAAACCGAGCATACCCAAGCCGAATGCCTCCGAGCCCATCTCGATGGAAGCGCCCAGCAAGTTGACCGTGAAACTCTGCCCGCGCAAGAGCGCGAAGATATGCCAGTTGATGGCGAAGAGCTGCATCTGTGAACCGGTGGTCGAGATCATCTCGCCGAACCAGAGATAGCGAAAATCGCGATAGCGCAAAGCGACCAAACGCGGAAGTCGACGAGCCACTGCATTCGCCTCTTTTACTATGTCGCTACCCCCGGCAAGATCGAAGATTCCAGCGCCGGGGGGATTACCCGATAGACAAGTATCAGGCGCAACCTTATCCCAAAGCCCAGCGCGAAACCAGATTGAATTGCCGCGCGGAAATGAAGCCCGCCTCCCAAGTCACTCAAGCGGTGAAGCGGCGCATACCTGCGAGCAGGGGCGGCATCTCGCCATCCAGCAAGCCAACGGTCTTGCTGAGCAATTCGGCATAACGCAAGGTCAAATCGCGGATTAGTGGCGCAGGCGCATAAAGCTCGATGCGGCTGCCCCGCGGATGCGCGCTCGCCGTGGTGCCAGCCACAGCCCGCAGCACCGTCAAGCGATGGCGCTGGTGGTCGATCGCTATCACCCGCAAATACTCTGCCGCGATCCGCAACAAATGCCCGACATGGAAGCGCGGGCGGAAACCATCCTGGTCCAGCCCCGCTACATCGCTAACGCTGATGACGGTCGCCGTCGCGCTCAAGGGGTTGTCGCCGACCGTGTCCCCACTATCGCGCCAGGCAACCGACCAACGATCATGCCAACCCCAAATCCCGGTGACATTGACCGCGTCACTCGGGCTGTCGCTAAAACGGAATGGCGCGCCATCCGCGCGCTGCAGGACACTGGCGGGCAGATCCTGGTCGCTCGGCAGCCTGCAAATCTTGGCGAGTTCGATGGTCCCGCCGTCGTCGCGGATCGCATGCAGCTCGAGCAGGTCATCCGGCAAGATCAATTCCTGTGGATGCGCCGGATCGATGGAGATGGAGCGGGTCGCAAGCTGCGGACAAAACTGACGCAGCGTCATCGATTCCACCAGGCTGCTGGCTTCTTCCAACCTGCGCAACAAATCAGCATCATCAGCGGTATCCGCCGCCGACAAATTGAGCTGCCGCCGCAGGTCATGCAAGGTCGCTATGGTATACATTTGCTTTCCTTTCGGTTGAATGGTTGTATCTAGATCGAAAATGGGAGGTCAAGGCGCGCTTTGCCGGCAAGGCTGTCGCCAAAAGCGGGCTTGTGTTAAGTTAAGCTGAGGAAAGGGGAAAGTGGATCGCGGTGAGAGTGCTCGCCATCAAACCCGATGAATTTGATGCGGAGCGGCATCGCTTGCCGATCGCGGGCGAGTTGCTGTTGCCCGGCGTGCAAGCGCATGTGGGCGCCGATGGCGTCGTTTTCGCGCTCAAGCAAGCGCTGATGCCCGGCGAGGCTTATGGCACGGTGGTGGAGCTCTGCCGCCGCGGGGAAGGTGTCGAGGTGGCGATCCACGCGGAGCAGCAGGAGGATGGCGGGTTTTTCTTCGAGGCGCTCTGGGTGTTGGTGGGCTGAAATTTAGTTTATAGAAACAAGATACTATTCCAGTTTTGCAGCTAGCCCTGGACGCAACTCGTTTTTATCGATAAAACCCGCTTTTATACTAGCATTGATCGAGCGACCCACCTCATCTTTTCCATACAATAAACGTTTTTGCGCGACTTTTGCTGATATAAAACAGGCAAGTTCATAGAGCGTTACGGGAGTGAGTCCTACAATATCAAAATGTACTCCGTTAACTCCGTTATCAAGTGTACCTCCCGGTGACTCCTCAAGTGTAAATCCCCTATCTTCAAGGTCTTGAACTTTCAACAATGCATATTCAATTTTACTAAGCGTGTCTGTTGTTGATGCTAAAGCAGCGATAACTCTATCACAGGAAATCTCGCCGGTAGACATATATACGGATAATCTGGAATCATTTGTTTGGATATCTCTTAGAGCATCCGCCTGCAACTCACCATTAGCCAGCCAATCAACATGAGGATTTTTCCACCATTTTGAATATGTAATTTTTCTTATCACATGCGACACGATAACTCACTCACTCTACGATGAATCTCAAGAACTATGTCCAACAACTTTCTCGCCGTTAAATGCTCGATTTCGATAAAATTATCATCTAACTCGCGACCGCCAATCTGATACAGAAATTCGCTATCAAGCAATATGCCACCTACGGTCTGCGGAGTTTCGCCAGCTACGAGGGTGAAATCGGGATCTTCTGTAGTTCGGAATCGCAGCATATTGCTTTCATAGGGTTTGAAATTGAGAAGGTCAATCTTTTTTAATTCCGCGCAAAACTTGTACAAATCATTCAGACAATCCGCAGATAGATCCTCACCTTCGGACCAACGTTCCAAAGTGAGGGGAACTATAGCGTACAAGGTTTTGGACATTATCGCGTCAGCTTGCGAAGATAGCTCAGGGTATTTTCAATATTGACACGGATGGGTTGAAAAGATTCTTCTTCCAGCTTTTTCTCAAGCAGAGGAATGCAGCTTGGATCCCCCAAATAAGACAGTGCGGAAACGCTCGCGTCAAAAATGAAGACGGATTCCGAATCGAGCGCGCTTTCCAGCAATTCCCGTCTTTCATTCCGTGTCGCTTCGTGTTCCATGTCACCGATCCATAAGAGAGCTTCAGCCAGATATTGTTCAGGAAACAGTCCTCTAGCTAGCGCATCTCCTATCAACTTGACGCCCGCAATATCGTATTGTTTAACAAAGCCCTCCACCTGCCTGGAAAACTCTGTTTCGACTCCATCCTCGAAGTCTTCTCCAGCAGCTAACGCAAAGACATTTTTTAATGAAGGCAGCATTTCTCCCTCAGCAGTGTCTTGCAACAGTTGAATTACCTCGGTAATGTCCCCTTTTAATTCCTCATGCGGCTCTCGCGCTCTTGCCGCCTCTAATGCAAATACTGATTTCTGGTCGGCAAGGTAGGAAAGTCCTGCCACCGCTCCATCGCGAACCAGCATAAACCGACTAAGCAGGCAGTCTTCCAGCAGTTTGCGCCGTTCTTCTAGGAATCGATGCGACTCTATATTCCCTATGTAACGCAGCGCTTCCGCCGCGATTGGAAATGGAACTTATTCTTGCAGGATCCGTTTCCGTATTTCTTCGAGCGCAAGCTCGCCATGCTCTTCAATAACTTTCTCAAGTCTCTGCGAAAATTCGTTCTCTATCCCAGTTTCAAGGTCAATATGTTCAGCCAAGGAAAATAGGTTGCTTATTTCGTGGACCACAGCAGCATTCACGCTAGCTTTCTGGGAACTCACTTTTGAGACAACCATCGTATCAGGCATTTCAACTTGCGGCTTGGCATATTGGCTCATGCTGCTCTCCTTTGGTCAAAGTCTGCGTGCATTGAGTAGCAACTCGTGGCGGGCATTATAACATATCAGTGTAAATCTCAAGTAAACACTAGATCGCCGTGGTGGAGGTGTTGTGGCGCTCTGGGTGCTGGTGGGCTGGGGGGATGCAAAACACGAGTTAGACACCGTGACGTCTTTTTCGCTTAGTTAATCAGGCATAATGGACACACGAGCGTCACTGATTTTTTGCGATTCCGGCGCTGGTAGCCTATCAGCCACTTCATCAACATCAGCTTCATCAGTGTAAAGCGACATATCGAAAACTAGCGGCATATCCATATTCAATGGTTTCGGTTCGGGCACTTCAAGTCCATGGTCCAAAAGAAACCAGATATGATCTACCTTTGCCGATTCCAGCCAGCTCATTGCTTCTTGTAAAGTATCACCGTGCGCAACACATCCAGGCATTTCAGGTACAAGCGCCACATACACTAACTCGCCATCCGTTGTTTCATCAGGAAAAACACATGCTAGATATGGCCGCTTTGCCAATTCTTCCGCTTTTTCAAAGTTTTCCTTTTTCATGATAAGGACCTCCACATCACCAACCAACAACTTCAACTATGAGTAGTATTTTGCAATTCTATCAACTTGTCAACTAGCTTGACAGCAGCGCTGACATAAGACTTTGGCAATTTTCTATGTCGCGGCAAGCCTTGTAACAGCCAGGGATACTCCGGATGATATATCTTATCATGTTTTGATCCGTGTTCGATTACAAAACCAAAACCTTCATACAGCGCAATAATATCTCGTCGTTTCCATTTGGCTTTAGTTCGCCGCATATCTTGCAAAAGTTTTTCGGGGGCTTTGGACATCTATTCCTCTTGGGGAGCGACATGAATAACCATAGACTCATCAATAACTTCACCGCCGTTTAATCGTATGTAAAAGCGATAATCCCCAGGTTTTTGGAACTCCAGTTGATTAAACTCGACAACAACAGTAGGTTTGGGTGGTAATCCCGAAGGTGGAGTCGGCATTTCAATCGATCCTTCAATGGCTGCTATGTCTTGCCCATCTTCACTCGCTAATGTGATTAATAACCTATAAGGACCAGAGTTCTCCGACATCTCGCCTTCAAATTTTATCCCTAGATACATTCGCCGATGCTGAAATGGAAATGCCTTCGCTGTTATATGATCAAACACTCCGATAATATTGAGCTTTCCAGTTTGCGGCTCGACTGCCGCATAATCCGCAGTTACCATCAGCAAGATCTTCACTGTCTTTCCCCGTTCCTCAACATTAGCAATTCACAACAATTCTACCACACAACCACAGGGCGAGGGCACCCCTCCCCCGCCCTGCAAGACTACACGGCGATGTTGTACAAACAACTCGCCACATCGTTATCGAAGCGCACGAAAGCCAATCTCACCGTCGCCGTCAGCTGGTAGCTGTCGTAATACGGCAAGTAATCCACATTGACCGCGATCCTGCGTCGATAACCCACATACCAACCGGGGCGATAGACACAGACCGCCTGACCCCGATTATTCGTGCCACTGCCGACCTTGCCATCCGCTTCCGTCAGCGGCATCTCCGCCGAGACATAGACCGGGATCCCATCCACGAAGCCGATTTGCCCAGTCTGCGCCGTCGCTAGCGGACCCGCCTTATCCATCGTCAGAAACTCGCTGATATTCAGCAGCGCCGCATAACTGCCGCTATCCACAATCCAAGCCAAGTCCGATGGGCGCGAGGCATATTTGCCCGGCATCTTAAAGCGAACCTCCCGCATCTTCGCCAAGGTCGGCGCCCCATTCATATTGACCGCATTGGCAGATTTATCGACCAGCGGCAAATGGCGCAGGCCATCCAGCGACAGGTACTTCGCCGTGCCGGGTGGCGCCGCGTTATCGCTGTTGATATTGCCGCTCGAGCCCGTGGTGCTATCGCCATTCAGCAGCACGCTATCCATCGCATCGGCAATGGCGCGCACCGCCTGTTCTCGATAGATATTCAACACCGGGACAACCGCGTCCTCCACCAACTCGCTGCTGAAGCCGACCCGCAGCGCCAACTTCTTGGCATGCAGCGTCACCTTGCCCGAACCAACCTTGCTATCCGGAATTGGATTGCCAGAACCGAGCGTCAGATGCGCTTCGTCCTGCGTCTCCGGCACGAAGTAGACTGTCGGGTCTGTCCCTTCAATCGGCAGCTCGAAGGGGTTGCTAGGCATTTCGATGCTCTGGAAGAGCGGCAAGATGGTATTGTCCTGCCGCGCCTTCTGCCAGATTTGCTGGCTCCAGAGATCCGGCACCCATTCATCGCCGAAGCCGGTCTGCGTGCTATATGCCAGCTCATCGGCTTTTGTGGCTTTCAGTTGTCCCTCGCTAACCTTGTGTGCCATCGCCTTGGCATAACGCTCGCTGACACCGTGAAAACTCTTCGCCGAGCGCAGCAGCATATAGCCGTGCAACATATCCATCGTATCCAGCGTATCGAACTCGCTGCCGACCTCGACACGCCCCGTCTTGAGTGCATCGCGCTCATCCGCCAGTGGCAGACGTTTGCGCGGCGCGCCTAATTCTTCCATCATCGATTGTCCTTTCTCTGTTGTACCAGCTTCACTTGAGGCATCCCCGCCAGCCAGACCCAGCCGCGACATGTCCAAACCCAGCGACTTGTAAGCGCTCTTCAAGGTTTGCACATCCGTGTGTCGTGGCTCCGCCGGGGTTGGGGTCAGGCTGCCTTCCACAATGGGCCAGCGTTTGATCTGCCCCGCTTCGCCCACCTCGACCAGATGCGGCAGACTGCCCGAGGACCAGCTTAAAATCCCACCATCGACCAGGCGCTGCACCGCTCTCACATAGCGTTTGTGCAGGTCCAGCTGCGCCTCTGCCCAGAGCCCGATCTCGTCGCGCCGCAGGGTATCGATGACGCCAATCACAGCCGCTTTCAAGGCGCCATCCAAACCATGATGATAAAGCAGGGGCCGCTGCGGATACCAATCGAGCGCGACATCGGTTTCCGGCGTGAAATACTCGCCCTGCAAGTCGCGTTGTTGCGGTTCCCCCCATACCAGCAAATACCCGCCAATGCGCCCAGCGGGTCCATCTACCGTCTTCACCGTCTTCATTTCCACTTGTCCGCCTTTCCCAAACATCAGCTGCCGACGGCTTCCACCAAACTAGATCGGCGATTGCCTCGCCAAATTTCTACTGCCTCAGTCCGTCCACACGCGGCTATCGAGTGGTGCAGGGGCGGGCAGCCATGCAACACGGAGCCAGCCATCGCCACCACCCGTAGGTGAAACCGCCATGACCAGCTGCGCGCCTTGTTAAACACTTGAGAGCTGAGCTCATCAAGCCATCTTAGTTATGATTTAGCACAGTTGTTCTGTATAATGGTGAGTAAATAGTCGCGGATTGAAATTTTCATCTGGCTGGAACGGGCGCCGAGGAATCCCAAGCCGGGCGATCCCCCCATCCTTAGCGCAATAGCAAATCCATACTATCATGAATAAGAGCAGGCAAATTTTAGGCGGTATCCATGAACGAACAGCTCGAAGGCGCTATTGAGCGCATCACCTATCACAACGAAGAAAACGGCTACAGCGTCATCAAGATAGTGCCGGAAAAGCGCTACCCGCGGGCGCAAGCGCGTGATGGCACCGTCACCGTCGTGGGAGTAATGCCGGCTCTCGCCGAAGGGGAAAACGCCCAGTTCATCGGCGAATGGGTGGATGATCCGCGCTATGGCAGGCAATTCCGGGCGCAACAGGCGGTCCCGCTGGCTCCCCAAACCGCCAAGGGCATCATCAACTATTTGAGCAGCGGCATCGTCCGCGGCATCGGACCGCGCACTGCCGAGAAGATCGTCGATCACTTCGGGCAAGAGACCATCAGCATCCTCGATGGAGAGCCACAGCGCATCCATGAAGTGCCGGGCTTAAAACAGCGGCTGGCGCAGAATCTGATCTCGGCTTGGTCCAACAACCGCGCCATGCGCAATGTGCTGATCTACCTGCAAGGGCTGGGCATCAGCGCCAAGATCGCCCAACGTATCCACAAAGAATACGGTCCCGAAACCCAGCGCATCATCGAGAACAATCCCTACCAACTGGCGGAAGATGTCTTCTTAATCGGCTTCCGCAAAGCCGACCAGATCGCCCGCAATCTCGGCTTACAGCATGACGACATTCATCGCCTGCGGGCCGGCTTGCATTACGCCCTCAACGAACTCGCCCGCGAAGGCAATACCTACTCCCCGCGCGAGCAACTGCTGGACAAAGCGGCGGAGCTGCTGGCTGTCGACGATATCCCCCCGCTGAACATCGCGCTGAGCGGTCAACTGGTCGCCGGCAAACTGGTGGAAGACAACCTGCAAGATGGACAACAAAGCGAGCCAATCAGCGCCATTTATCTGCCGCGCTATTTCCGCGCCGAGACCGAATCCAGCCGAATGCTACACAGGCTAGCGGGCAGCTCCAGCCTGATCACCAGCGACCATCAAGATACGGAATGGGAGCCATTCCTGACGAGCTTGAGCCAGCGCAAGCAAATCTCGCTCTCGCCAGGGCAATGGCAAGCGGTGCAAGCGGCGTTGACCAGCAAAATCAGCGTCTTGACCGGCGGACCCGGCACCGGCAAAACCACCACCCTGCAAATGCTGATCGAAGCCTTGAGCGAAGGCGAATATCAATATCGGCTGGCATCCCCAACGGGACGTGCTGCCAAACGCCTGGGCGAAGCGACCGGCATGGAAGCCAGCACCATTCATCGCTTGCTGGGCTTCTCGGCGGAAGATGGCGGCTTCGAGCATGATGAGAAGAACCCGCTATCTGCTGATATGGTGATCATCGATGAAGCCTCCATGCTGGACTTGCGGCTTTTCCATAGTTTGCTGCGGGCATTGCAGCCGACGGCGCACCTGCTGCTGGTCGGCGATGTCGATCAATTGCCATCGGTGGGAGCCGGCAATGTGCTGGGCGATATCATCGACAGCGGCATCGCCTCGGTCACACGGCTGGACCAGATCTTCCGCCAAGACGATGACAGCCACATTATCAGCAATGCCCATCGCATCAATCAGGGTCAACGCCCCTATACCGACAACAAAAGCAGCGACTTCTTCTTCTTCAACATCAGCGATCCGGGGGCGGTGGCCGATATGATCGTCGATATCGTCAAGCAGCGAATTCCAGAGCGTTGGGGCTACGACCCCGTGCGCGATATCCAGGTGATCGCGCCCATGTATCGCGGGGCGGCCGGCGTCCACAGCCTCAACAGCCTCTTGCAATCCGAGCTGAACAGCGACCCCCGCCTGGCTCAGGTCAAGCTGGGGGAGCGCCAGTTCCGCGTCGGCGACAAAGTCATGCAGACCCGCAACAACTATGACAAAGATGTCTTCAATGGCGATATCGGCTTCATCGACAGCATCGACAAGGGCGACAATTCCCTGGAAATCGTCATCGATGGCGGCTACGTCGGCTATGACTTCAGCGAGACCGATGACCTGATGCACGCCTACTGCATCAGCACGCACCGCTCGCAAGGCTCGGAGTACCCGGTGGTGGTCATGCCGGTGCTGACGCAGCACTACATGATGTTGCAGCGCAATTTGCTCTACACCGCCATCACGCGGGCGAAGCGGCTAGTCGTGCTGGTGGGGACACGGCAAGCGCTGGATATCGCGGTGGGGAATAACAAAGTCGCCGAGCGGCATAGTGGTCTGCTGTGGCGGTTGCGCGGTGGGTGAGGGGTGTTGGCATGATAAGAGCTGTCCAATTATTGGTAAAATTTGCAGATTCATGCTATTTTGGCGCAAGTTTGCCTAGCGAACGGGACCAGCCATAGATGCAAGAGAGAATAAGCAAGAATCGGGCAATTCGAAAAGAATACAGGTGGTTCTACCAGATACTGGTCATCGCTGTTGTGCTGCTGCTAGGTATTTGGCTTGGCACCATACATTTTCGGACAACACAATCCGCGCCTGCCAGAGAAGGCTTTGAAATGAACCTTCTCACTGAAGGGCTCGGCGTCCTCGTCAGCACCGCTATCACCGTCCTCATTGTTGACCGCTTGGCTGAGAATCGGGAAACAGAGCGCTTGAAACGCCGCCTCGTTCGGGAAGTGGGAAGCGGATCCAAAGAGTTCGCCGCCAACGCAGTGAGTTGGTTGCGTGCAGAAGGCTGGCTAACCGGTGGTGATGGCTTGCTGCGGGGAGAGAATTTGCAAGATGCCAATCTGGAGGGGGCGCTTTTGCAAGAGGCAAACTTGGCTGGTGCGAATTTGCAAGATGCGAGCTTGGTACGCACAAAATTGCAAGGCGCACGCTTGGAAGGAGCGAACTTGACTAACACGAATCTACAAGATGCGAGCTTGATAGGCACAAACTTGCAAGGCGCACGCCTAGAAAATATAGAGCTGCAAGGAGCTGATCTGTTCGGGGCGGATCTAAGAGGCGCGAACTTGGTAGAAGCAAAATTGGAGAAAGCAAACTTGTTTGGCGCGATCTTACCTGATGGGACAATTTGCAACACTCACTATCCTGACATGGAAAAATTTACTAATAAAAGTCACGATGACTTCGAGAAAACTCGCGCCAGAATTGAAGCACTCGCATTGCCTTAGTGTCTCCATAATCAAATAAGAAAACTTCGCGGATTGTGTGCTATACTAGCAGGTGATATAGCTCACATCGAGGAAAGAGCTTAAGATGGCACATTTAACACCTGCAAGTTTTCGAGGAACCTACATCGCAGATCTACAACTAGCGGACTTTACCGACGCAAATCTGCGAGGCAAAGATTTCACCGATGCCGATCTACGCCGCGCAAGCTTCTTCAGAACAGACCTGCGGGACGCGGACTTAACCGGCGCGGACCTGCGAGGCGCGAACTTCTTCCGGACAGAGCTGCAAATGGCGAACCTGCAAAGAGTCAATGCACAAGGGACCAACTTCGCCGATGCAAATCTTGAAGGGGCGAACTTGGTCATGGCGAATCTGCAAGGAGCCATTTTGGACGGCGCCAACTTAGACGGGGCGAACTTGCAAGAAGCGATCTTGCCCGATGGCACAACCTACACCAGCGACACAGACATGGCAAAATTCACCGACAGCGAGCACCCTGAATTCGACGCTGCTCAAGCCAAGGCGCTGGAAATCCGCGAAGCATTGTTAGCTTCTAACAATCACTAACCAACACTACACATACCCCCCCTCCACCTCTGTGACCAAAATCGGCGCGGCGCCATCGATGATCACCGTATGCTCATACTGCGCCGATACACTCCCATCCACCGTCCGCAGCGTCCAACCATCCTCGCCCGTCTCGATACGCCCGCGCCCGGTATTGAGGAATGGCTCCAGCGTCACCACCATCCCATCGCGTAGCACATCCTTGTTGCGCTTGTTGTAAAAATTCGGTATCGACGGCGGCTCGTGAATGTGCCGGCCGACGCCATGCCCCCCCAATCCACGCAGCGTCCGATAGCCTTGGCGCTTGGCGAACTTCTCCACCGCCCGCCCGATATCGCGAGCGCGCCGCCCGGGCTGCGCCATATCGATAGTCAGATAGAGCGCCCGCCGCGTCGCCTCGCACAGCTTCTCCAGCGCGGGCTGAGTTGGCGGCACGATGATCGTCGCGCCAGTATCGCCCCAATAGCCTTCCAGCACCGCCGAGACATCGACATTGAGCAGATCCCCCGGGCGGATGAATCGGTCCTTGCGCGGTATGCCGTGCGCCGCTTCGTCATTGAGGCTGATGCACGTGTAACCGGGGAAGCCATAAGCTTGAATCGGCGCCGAGTTCGCGCCCATCTTCAGCAGGAAGTCGCGGCCGATATCGTCAAGATCCCGCGTGCTCATCCCCGCTTCGGCGCTATCCAGCATCAGCTTCAACGTTAGAGCGCAAATCTCGCCGATGCGCTTGATGCCGCGCAAGTCTTTTTCGCTTTCGATCTGCATGCTCACCCTCAATCGGAAATGGAAATACAGCCGCCGCGCTTGCCGCAAACGACAGTCGAGGATAATTCAGCTGGTAGCGTCTATCAAGTTGTGTTTGTCAATTCGGGGCTCGCTCGCCCAAGCGCCGCTCGGTGCCAGCCAGCAAGCGCTGCACATTGCCGCGATGGCGCAGGAAGAGCATGGCGGTCAACGCCACGGCATAGAGCAGCAAGATCGGCTGCTGAAAATCGGTGCCTATCAGCAAAACCAGCCACACATTGGCCACCGTGAAGCCGATCAATACGCCCAGCGAGACATAGCGCGTCCGTGCCACGATGGCGATAGCGATGGCGGCCGCCACCAAACTTTGAAAAGGCTGGATCATCATCATGGCGCCAAAAGCGGTGGCTGCGCCCTTGCCGCCGCGCACCATCAGCTTCAGCTTGCCGCCTTTGATGGAAGCGGTCAGCACTGTCGCGAAGAGCGACCAATTATGCCCGACCACCACACAAGTCGCCGAGACCGAGGTCGCCACGCCGATCTGCGCCGGCAGAATGGCATCGCGCGCCAGCCAGACGGCGAAGACCCCCTTGCCCACATCGACAATGACCGTCACAACCGCCCAGCCCTTGCCCAGAGCTCTAGCCACGTTAGTGCCGCCCATGTTGCCGCTGCCCACTTCGAAGATATTGACCCGCTTCACCTTGCCCACAAAATAAGCGGTGGGAAAAGAGCCGATCAAATAACTGCTGAATATGATCAACAGCACCTGCAGGGCATTGTCAGCGTTGAACATCTCGCTCTCGTCTGAATCCGTCAGCATCCATTTGTGACTATAGCTTACTCTAAAAGGGGACGCAAAGCAATATGCCTGAACCACTGCCTCATCTATGGTATCATCGCTCCAGTGCAGCCTGAACAGGGGAGCATGATGAGCGCCTTGCCACGCATTGCCATCGCCATGGGCGACCCAGCCGGCATCGGTCCCGAGATCATCGTCAAATTGCTGGGCGATGTCCGCTGGCAGCAGCGCTGCCACCCCTTCATCATCGGCGACTTGGATGTGCTGCGGAGCAATGCCGCTGCGCTGCGGTCTCCTTTGGGATTCCGCGCGGTTGACGCGCTCGCCGGTGTCCAGTTCGCGCCAGGGATCATCGAGGTGCTGCAGCCGCCCGGCTTCACGCTGGGAGCTGTGCCGCCGCCCGCTGTCCATCCCAAACTGGGCGAAGCCGCCGCTCGCTATCTGGCGCTGGCTTACCAACTGGCGCTGGAGGGGCAGGTGGATGGCGTGGTGATGGCGCCGATGAACAAGGAATCCTTCCGCGCGGCCGGCTACGATTATTTTGACGAACTCGAATTTCTGGGCGAAATCACCGGCAGCCCAGCACCCTTCATCCTCGGCGCAGCGGGACCTATTTGGGCGGTCGCTGTCACCGAACACATCCCCTTCAAGGACATCGTCGATCACATAAGTCGGGATCGAGTGCGCCGCTACATCAACCAGCTGGAAGAGGTCCTCCGCAAGCTGGGTTTTGCCCAGCCGCGCATCGCCTGTGCCGCGCTCAATCCACACGGCGGCGAAGGCGGGCTCTTCGGCAGCGAAGAGATCGAGATCATCGCGCCCGCTATCCAAGACGCCCTTCGCGACGACATCCAAGTCGCTGGTCCGATACCCGCCGATATCATCTTCAAGCGCGCCCTGGATGGCGAATTTGATGGCGTGGTTTGCATGTACCACGACCAGATGAATATCGCCCGCAAGTTGCAAGCCCGCGGCGAGATCGCCACGCTCTGGATGGGCTTGCCGGTCATCGGCGCCACCACCGCCCACGGCACCGCCTTCGATATCGCCGGCAAAGGCATCGCCGACCCCGGCAGCCTGCGCGCCGCGCTGGATTATGCCATCAAATTAGCGTGATAGAGGGTCAAACAGAGCTGCCAGGAACAGCGCGTTTAGCCGCCGTTCGGCTCCAGCGAAGTGAAATATTCCCGCACCACATCGCGCAAGCCCAGCGGCACATAATCGCTTTCCAGCGCGCGGTTGGCGCTCTTCTGATACTCGCTGAAGACCGTGTCATAACTCACGCGCGATTCCCCCAGCGGATTGTCATCAAAATCGCCTTCCGCCAAGGTGTTGTCACTGGCATCGGTGCGCAAGCGGATCTCTTCTCGCCCGCCGCCATCGATCCCGCTGGGGCTGTAGAGCGCTTCGTATTGGATCTCGCGCTCGCCCCTGCTGCGGTTATTGGTATCCGCGCCTTGATCTTCGCCACCGCTGCCGGGCAAGCTGAGGTTGCTGGCTTCACCCTCTCCCGCGCCAGCGCCGGAAGCCGCGCTATCTTGGCTCTGCCTGGGGTTTTCGCCAGTGCCGGGGCGGTTCTGCTGCGCCGGTCGGTCGCTCTGGCTGGCGGCTTGTCGCGCCTCGGAAGCTTGCTGATCGCCCGCTTGGCTGCCGCTGCGCTGTTGCCCGGCTTCGGCTTGCTGTGGCTGCCCTTGCTGCGAGTCCATCGGCTGCCCTTCTTGCGCTTGCTCGCGAGCGATCGCCTCGGCCGCTTCTCCCGCCTGCTCGGCTTGCTCCTGCAACATCGTTCCCGCCTCTTGCTGTTGCAGGCGCTCCTGCTGTTCTTGCGAGAGCTGCTGCGCCGCCGCATCGAGCTGCTGCTGCAAAGCTTCATCATCGCCCGTTTCCAGCGCCTCCGCCATCGCTTCCAAGCCCGCCGACAATTCTTCATTCAGCGTCGCCAGCTCTTGTGATGCCTCTTGCAAAGCTTGGGAGGCTTCTTCCGTTTCCGCCTCGCTCATCTCGCTCGCTTCTTGCGCCAGCTGCTGCAGAGCCTGCAACAGTTCTTCCTCGGGCGCTTGCACGCCGTTAGAGCTATCCGCGTTTTCTCTTTCGGTTTGCGCGGGCGGGATGAAGCTCTCCAAGGCTTCGGCTGCCGCTTCCAAGGCACTCTGGTCGAGCTCAACCGTATCCGCCAAATCTTTTTCCAGCGCCTCCAACTGCTCCTGCAACTGGCTCATGGCGGCGAAAGCTTCTTCCTGGCTGATGTCCTCTTCCTGCAAGCGTTCCAGCGCGATCTCCAGCGCCTCCAGCAACTCCTGCCGATCGACATCTTCCAAATCGGTATCTTTCGCCACCGCCTCGATAATCTCACGCAGGTCTTCTTGCGCCGCTTCCAAAGCCGCTGAGGGTGCTTCGGGCAAGAAATCTTCCCCGACAATAGAAGGCAGCAAAATCATGCCCAGCACCGCCAGCAGCAAGACCAGCAAGGCAGCCAATTCCCGCCGCCGGAAATCCATGCTGATACGTTGCCGCGGGTCGATCGCGCGGGCATGCGCCAGAGCATCGGCGATTTGCCGCGCCTCGATCTCCGGGTGTGTCTTGATCCTGCCGTGCATCAATTCCAAGGCGCTGGAGAGCCGCTCTTGCAAGCCGAACTCGAGGTCGAAGTAACGAGCGCGGGCGGCGGGCGAGCGGGGGTTGAGCAGGGTGTAGAGCAGATTGAGCACGGCGCTCAAGCCACAAAGCCCGGCGGCGACCAACGCCAATTGCTCAGCCGACAAGCGAAAACGAAAATACCCGACCGCGCCAATCACCAGGCTCAGCAGCAAAGCGACGATCAATGAGCGCGGCACCGTCTTGCTCAGCAAGCGCCATTCGTGACGCCGCTCCCAAGCATCGAGGATCAGCTCCAGCTCGGCTCGTTTTCCCTTGGGGTTGGTCACCCCGCCCGGCAATGCCATCGCTCAGTCCAAGCATCCAATCATGATTCGCTTGACCATCAGTGTATCAGGCTTGGCAGCCTAATCCTAGTCGAGCATGGGCATCAGTAGCTCTGCTCTGGGCTTGGGGATTCGTTAGTGTTCGCCCATATCAGCCAGCCCGATCAAGCAAAAAAAGTCTCCCCCATTGCAATGGGGGAGATTTAGAGGGGGTTGAATGTTGAATATCGAGAGCGGGTTACAGTTTACCCACACTCCCCAGTCAGCCGCACATAATCGGCACTGAGCCAGCCGGAGCGCCCGTAGAAATCCACCTCGACCCAGCCATCGGCGCGCGAGCGGACATCCAGCGTGATGCCAGCCGCCAAACCCGTCATGATCTCGCCATCGGCGGATTCCCGCAAATTGAGCGCATCGGTGGTGACGACCTGGCAATTCTCCCAATTCTGCGGTGAGCTCTCCACTTCGACCGGTTGCGAAACTTCCGGAACAGGCTGCGGGATCCCCACACCCGGATGCAAGACCACCGAACCAGGACTGTTGATGAAGGTACAGGTCTTGCCATCGATCAGGTGTAACGGCAGGCTGCGCACCGTCCGCGGAGCAGTCGCCGCATCCAGGAAGCTGAAGCTGCCGCCGCTCGCCAAGAAGCAGACCCGCGTGCCAGCGCCAATAAAACCCCAGACATCGACCGCATCGACGATGCCACGCTCAATCACCGACTGGATGCCGATGCCCTCGGCGTCAATGTGCAGGCATTCGGTTGCCCTGGTCAAATCGGTCACATCGATCCCCGGCAAGAGTGGTGGGCAGGTAGGCGCCGGCAGTTGGGCTTGATCTGCCCCCAGTCTGGTTGACGTTGACTCCCCTGCCCCTTCACACACACATGGCGCTGTTGTTGATGGTGGTGTTGGCGTTGGTGTTGGTGTTGCGGGGTTCACTTCGAAAGCGCCAATGTCACAATCAGTTGCCGGGCGAATCTGACCCAGCTGATCTGTCATGGTACAGTGGTCATCAGCAGCTGCATCGATGGCGGGGCTGCCTGCTTGCAACGGGTAATAAGCCGGCGAGCCAATCAGACTACCCAGCTTGGGATCGCCGCTCACCGCCCCCGTGCCACAATCACTGGAATCTTTAATTAGGTTGCCGACATTAGTGCCCAATGTGCCATGACAATCGTTACCTGCCGCGTCTGAAGTGTTGTTTGCTAGGATGCTGTTAATTATGACTTTGTCCTCAACAATGCTCAGATTTGGGTCGATGAAGATACCGCCACCTTGGCCTTTAGCGTAGTTATTGACGATAGTCACATGGGTGAGTTTAACGGAGCTATTTGGGATGCCATTATTTATATCGAGTCCCCCGCCTCTAGCCGTGGTATTGGGAGTATTCCCAGTCGCCCTATTGTTGGCAATCGTGCTGTTGGTGATGAAAAGCTCTCCAGCAAAGTGTCTCAAGCCACCACCACCCCAGCCATCTGTAGAATTATTAACGATACTGCTGTTGTTGATGGTGACGGAGCCTAGATCAGTGTAAATAGCGCCAGCTCTCTCGGTAGCAGTATTTTCCTTGAAAATGCTGTCGTCGATGGTAGTGGTCCCAATATTGTGGATCGCGCCGCCTCTACCGTAGTTAGGTGTACTGCCAGTTTCGTCGATAGCCTTGTTGTTACTGAAGATGCTGTTCTCAATGAAGAGGTCGTCCCAGTTGAGGATCGCGCCGCCGGAGCCCGCTACTTCATTTTCTTTGAAAGTGCTGTCGATGATGGTCAAAATGCCGTAATTCCAGATTGCGCCGCCTCCGCCATTTGCTTTGCCCTTGGTAATAGTCACGCTCTTAATCGTTAGGTTGCCGGAATGATCGACATAAAAAACTCGATATTTCTCAGCGCCATCGATGGTGAAGCCCCCGCCTTCGATAGTGATTTTGGAAGTGATTCGGGGCAGTGCCGCACTCAACGTGATCGTGTCGTTAGTCGCGCCGTATCTCGTGATGGCGATAGTGTCACCACCATCGTTTTGGTCATCGCCAACTTCGCAATTGCCGTATTCGTTGTTATTGTTTCTGTTATTATTGGCGGAGTTGATCGCTTGGTCCAAGTTGCAAGTGGCGTCAACGTTGATATCAGCGGCGAAAACCTGCGACACGGGCAAAATGAGCAGCAGCGACAGGATCAGCGCCCCATAAATGAAAGGTTTAGCAAATTTCGGGAGGGCGGGGGTATTAAAGATGATTAAGAGAAAGAGCTTGCGACAACTTTTCACGATATTATCTCCTTACGCGATAGATACTGATAAAAGTTTACAAGCGCTCTAAATCCCGCGCAAGCGAATTTCAAGTGAGTTTTTATAGATTCTGGCAGAATCGCGAATGTTGACGACTTCAATCCCAGCGACGCAAGTCTCCCCTGATTCATCGGGAGCGACTTAACCAAACCTTCAACATAAGCCGCTTGCGCATTTAATCCTTTTCACCTAGCCTAAAAGATAATCTCCCGAACCCTTGCAGTTGAGGAAACACCATGACTCAACCAGCCAAACCCACTATTCTCTTCACCAATGACGATGGCATCGAATCGCCCGGCCTCTGGGCGGCGGTGGCAGCTTTTCGCGGCAACGCTCGCCTGCTGGTGGCGGCGCCAAGAGAACAGCAATCCGGCATGGGGCGCAGCATGCCCTATTACAGCGAAGGCCGCATCTTCCCCTATGAATTGCCCATCGCCTGCGAAGATTGCCAGGCATATGCCGTCGAGGGCACACCAGCCCAGGCGGTGCAGCACGCCGTGCTGGAATTGGCGCAAGAGCAACCGGCCCTGCTGGTATCAGGCATCAATTATGGCGATAACACCGGCAACGGCGTCACCATCTCCGGCACTATCGGCGCCGCTTTGGAAGCAGCCAGCTTGGGCATCCCCGCTATCGCCGTCAGCCAACAAACCCCGACCGAGCTCCACTTCAGCTATTCCAACGATGTCGATTTCAGCGCCGCGGCTGAGTTCTCCCACCACTTCGGCACTTTGCTGATGGAACGTTCGGCGCTGCCCGATGATGTCGATCTGCTGAAGATCGATGTGCCCTGGGGCGCCACGCGGGATACCGAATGGCGCTTGACCCGGCTCTCGCGGCAGCGGATCTATTTTCCCACACGCCCCGAACGAACGGCTCTGCACCATCGCGGCAAGCTCGGCTATCGCTATCGCAGCGACCCCGAAGCGGCCGAACCCGATAGCGATATCTACGCCCTGCTCGGCGACCAGGTCGTCTCCGTCACGCCCATGAGCTTGGACCTGACCTCCCGCACCGATATGTTCCGCTTGAAACAAATCCTGCTGGGCGAGCGAGAATACGGACGCTAGACCCCTTCTCTACACCGAGGCTCGGCGCTGCGCCACCTTCAGCAAATTTGAGGTTTGAAAATCTTCACCTGCCGTGTTACACTATGTGCGTAATCATAGTGAGGTGCATTGATGACAACAACAAATATCATTCAAGAGACTCAAACTACGCTACATTCGACCGTCGAGCGCCTGAACACATCCATATGAGCGCCTGAACACCAACATGACAAAACAATTTAACAGGTTTCTCTTTTGGCTGATCGCCACACAAATCGCGCTCTTCCTTGCCCTGGCAGCTTTGATCAACGCTCTCGTCGCCGCTTGATTTCCCTCGCCCATTCGCTCCCACAAATTTGGGGTTTGAAAATCTTCACCTGCCGTGTTATACTATGTGCGCAATCATAGAGAGGTGCATTGATGACAACAACAAATATCATTCAAGAGACTCAAGCTACGCAAAGATCAACATCAACGGTCGAGCGCCTGGCGGCAATTGAAGCGGAACGAACGCACTTGGCGACCAAGGTGGATATCGAACGTATGAACTCCAATATACAAAAACAAATCAACAAGCTGCTCGCTTGGCTAATCGCCACACAAATCGCGCTATTCCTTGCCCTGGCAGCTTTGATCAACGCTCTCGTCGCTATTTGATTTCCAGCACCACCAGTGTAGCGCTCAAGCCGATAGCAGCCGCTCCACCTCACTCTCCCATGTGTCAGCCACCCGCCTGCCATACTCCACTAAGCCGCCGCTGGCATCTTCGCCGCTGAGATAAGGGCGTTTGCCCAGCGGGAAACCGCTCTTGGCGGTGGCATCCATCGCGCCATTGATGAAATGCAAAGCCACGCCCGCCCGTTCTCTATCGGTAGTATTGCCCAGCGTGCAATGTGCCACCCCATAAGCGAAAAAAGCGACACCGCCCGCCGGCAACTCAATCGCCAGTGCTTCTTCTTCCGGCGGATAACAACGAATATGATGATCGCTATAAGGATCGCGGCTATGCTCATAAGCCACGCGGAAACTGCCCGGGATGACGTGAATGGTGCCGTTCGCCACTGTGGCATCATGCACCGCCGTCCACATCGCCGTTCCCTGCAGCGGGTCATCGATTTGAAAATAAGCGTTGTCCTGGTGCCAATTGGTACCCATGCCCTGTTTGCCCGGCTTGAGGAAAACCTGGTCCAGATGCAGCAAGACCGGGTCGCCAATCAAAGCCCCCACCGCTTCAATCGCTTTATCGGCGAAGGGCATCGCCCGGTAAAGATCGCTATGCGGGTACATCGGGCAAAGCTGCAAATTGATTTTGTCAGTCGCCGGTGTCTCGCCATCGCCGGCCGTGGCGACATTGCGCAGCAAACCAACCGCTTTCAAACGCTCCAGCTCCAACTGCATCGCCCGCACTTCCCGAGCCGTCCAAAAATCGCTCTTGGCAACCCAGCCCTCGCGCCGAAATTGCTCGATCTCACTCTTGCTGAGCATCACTTCTACACCCTCCATAAATCCGTCTCTCCCAGCCCGCTAGCTCTCTTGGCAAATTGTACTTCTGCCGGCGACCTTTCGCCATTCATACTCAACTTGCGACACCGAGCTGCGGAATCCTCGCGCTGTCCCCTCCGCGCCTCTGTGGTAAAATCCCCCAAAATATCCAGGAGCATCCTCCAGTGTACAACCCAATGGAGCACCTCAAGCGCCTCGTCGAAACGCACGGACCCAGCGGCTACGAAGCGCCGGTGGCACAGCTGCTGCATGAGGAATGGGCGGAACTGGTCGACGAATTCGACAGCGACCGCCTCGGCAGTTTGATCGGCATCAAACGCGGCACCCCGCCCGGCGAGCGACGGCGCAAAATCATGCTGGCAGCCCACATGGACGAGATTTCCCTGATGGTGCGCGAAGTCGAAGCTGGCTTGATCTATCTGCATCGCCTCAGCGGCATCGATCCCCGCGTGATGCTGGCGCAACCGGTGCTGGTACATGGCGAGCGCCCCCTGCCCGGCGTCGTCGCCACCATGCCGCCACATATGCTGACAGCAGCCGAACGCAAGCGCTACCCGCCCATCGACACCCTGGTGGTAGATGTCGGCTTGCCCGCCGCCGAAGTAGAACAACTGGTGCGCATTGGCGATCTGGTCACCGTCGAAGGACCCATGATCGAGCTAAAAGGGCGCAAAGTAGCCGCCAAAGCCATGGATGACCGCGCCTGCATCGCCACTATCACTGCCTGCCTGCAAATGCTGCGCGGCATGCAACACAGCTGGGATGTCTATGCCGCCGCCACCGTGCAGGAAGAAGTAGGTCTGCGTGGCGCGACCACCGCCGCCAACCACATCCAGCCCGATTGCGCCATCGCCCTGGATGTCGGCTTTGCCGAACAACCCGGCGTCACCAAAGGCGCCGGCAAGCTGGGCGGAGGACCGCTCCTGGGCATCGGTCCCAACTTCCACCCCAAAATGGTCAAGCGCCTGCAAGAAGTCGCCGCCTACTACGAAATCAAATGGCAACCAGATATCATCCCCGGGCGTAGCGGCACCGATGCTTGGGCGATACAGGTATCCCGCGAGGGCGTGCCAACCGCGCTCTTGGGCATCCCCCTGCGCAATATGCACTCCCCAGTCGAGACCCTGGACCTCAAAGATATCGAGCGCTGCGGCCGCTTGCTGGCGCATTTCATCTGCGAACTGGATGAAGAATTTATCGACTTTCTCTCGCTGATGCCGGCTGAAGCGGAACAATAAAGCGACAGCTCTCCCTCACCCCTTGGTGCTGCCCAAGGTGATGCCCTCGATGAAGTGGCGCTGGGCAAAAGCGAAGACCACAAAAATAGGGATCACCGCCATCACCGCCGCCGCCGTGACAATATTCCAACGGCTGATGCCAAAGCCCTCGCTGAACACCGCCAAGCCCAATGGCAAGGTCCGCAACGGCTCATCTTTTAACACCACCAGGGGCCAGAGGAAGTCGTTCCAATGGTACATGAAAATGAAGATGCCCACCGCCGCCAAACCAGGCTGAGACACCGGCAACACAATCCGCAGAAAAATCCCCAACTCGGAAGCGCCATCCACCCGCGCCGCGTCCAGCATCTCCGATGACAAATTGAGCATGTACTGCCGCATCAGGAATATGCCCCAAGGCGTCACCAAGCCAGGCACAATCACCGCCAACAGCGTATTGTACAAACCCAACTCGCGGATGATCAGAAAAACGGGGATCAGCACCACATGAAATGGCACCATCATGGTGGCGATGATCAGAAAAAATAAGGTATTGCGCAAAGGAAAATTGAACTTGGCGAAAATATAACCCGCCAAGGAACTGGTGAACAAAGCGCCAATCGTGATGGTGAAAGTGACAACCACGCTGTTTTTGACATAGGAGAAGAAGCTGATGCGCGTCAACACAGCTTCATAATTCTCGAAGCCGACCGGTTCCGCCGGCACCAAAGTCGGCGGATAAACCCGTGTCTCCTTGATCGACTTGAAAGACGTGTTCACCATCCAGTAAAACGGGAAAATCATAATAAAAGCGACCAACAAGGCGAAGCTGTATTTGAGCGTCCCAAAAGCGGCAATCTTGCTGCGCCGCCAAAACTCGGACGGGCGCTCAACAAAGGTTGCTGGTCCCTGGTCGATCGGCATTCCCGGCGCGGTCATCAGAATTCAAACTCCTGCCGCAAATAGCGCATCTGCAACCAAGCGATCGCGGCGATCACTAAAAAGAGATAGACCGCCATCGCCGAGGCGTTGCCCATATTAAAAAAGCGAAAACCACGATCATAAATCTCCAGCATGATCACCCGGCTCGAAGTGCCAGGTCCACCGCCCGACATCAACCAGGGCTCGATGAAAACCTGAAAGCCGGAGATAGTGCTGGTGACGAAAACGAAGAGCGTGGTCGGCTTCAGCAACGGCAGCGTAATCCGCCAAAAAGCCGTCCACTTGGAGGCGCCATCTACCTGCGCCGCCTCATACAGATCGGGCGGGATATTCATCAACCCAGCCGTGTAGATCACCATGCTATAACCCACCGAGCGCCAGACAGCCGTCCCGATGATGGTCGGCATCACTAGATCCGGCGAATTCAACCAGAGCAAACGCCCTTGAACACCAAAGGATTTCAACACCGAGTTGATGATGCCGATCTGCGGCTGAAACATCCAAGCCGCCATAATCGCCACCGCCACTGCCGAGGTCACCTGGGGCGCGAAATAAATCGGCCGCATGATGAAGCGCACCCGGCTCTTCATCGATAACAACAACAGCGCCAATCCCAAGCCGATCACCAAGACCAGAACCACATAAGCGATGGTGAACAGCCCCGTATTTTGCAGCGCATTCCAGAAGCGCTCTTCGCCCAAAATATCGAAAAAATGCTGCAAGCCGATGAATACCGGCTCGCCACCCAGCAGGGGCCATTCATGCAGGCTGATATAAAGCGCGCCAGCGATAGGCGCCAGCGAAAATAACAAAAAATAAAACAGAATCGGCGTCAGGCTGACCCAAATAAACAGGCGTTTTTGCACCTTGCTGCTAAGCGCCGCCACCTGGACCGATTCTGATCCGGCTTGAGAAACCAAGAGCCATTCTCCAATAATAGCCCCGCTGCCCAGAACGGCTATTGCATCGGTGGCAAGGGCAATGACCCCTGCCACCAAATTAGACGTGAAACGCTAGCCGCTCAACAAGACCGGCTCAGGAATCGAGGATCTCGTTGACGCGCGCTTCAGCAATTTCCAGGAAGTCTTCCGGCGTGATCTCACCAGCTGTCACCCGCTCCAGCTCTTCGCCAATCGCCACATCAATCTGCTCCCAAGCAGGGTGCTTTTCATAATAGATGGTGGCGTGTTGCAAACCTTGGTTGAAGGTCTGCACCCAATCATCATCTTCGAATTCGGCGGGGATTTCGTTGGTGATCGGCAACAAGCCGATCTCGCGATAAATATCCGCGTATTGCTCGCTGTTGGATGCCCAGCTGAGGAAACGCCAAGCGGCTTCCTGCTCTTGCGGGGTCGCGGCCGAGCTCACCACCCAGAACCAGACATAAGCCGATGTCGCTTGTTGCGCATCGCCTTCCAGCGGCAAGATCGCTTCATAGACCAAGTCCGGCGCTTCAGCATTAAAAGCCGATTTCATCCAGGGACCAGAATAGCTCATGGCGCTGAATTCCAGCATGAAGGCATCGCCGGGTTGAATCTCGGCATTATGCGACAACTGGGCGTAGATCTCGGTGGCTTTCAAACCGGCTTCGCTGTTGAAAGCGGCTGCCCCCAGGTCTTCCGTCAAGATGCGCCCGCCATAACCGGCCAACACCGAAGACCAATGGATCACATTCCAACTGCCATCCTTGTCCGGATCCAGCACCAAGCCATAGAGCCCATCCGCCACCATCGCCTCGTCGATAGCCAGCACCTCTTCCCAGGTGGTCGGCGCTTCCATGCCATATGCCTCCAGCAAAACGGGATTGATGATCGGCATGGGGATGCCAATATGCTGCACATAACCATAGACCTCGCCATCATAAGTGGCGGACTCCTTCATCACCGGCGGGAAGTTATCGTCCAGGTCGTCCAACACCCACTGCGGCGCGGTGGCCAAAGCCCCAGCTTCCAACAGCTGCGGCATCCAGGGTCCATAAACGCCCATGATGGTCGGCGGGTCGCCACCAGCCAGTGCGGTCGCAATCTCCACATTGAGATCGGCATGCACCACATGACTGTAAGTGATATTGACGCCCTCGTTGTTCTCCATATATTCATCGGCATGCCCCTGCAACGCGACATTCCAGGGCTCAAAAGTGTGGCTCAACCAACGCAGCTCGGTGGTATCCTGCCCAACCGCGCTGAATACCCCGATGAAGAGCAAAAGCGCCACCAACAAAAGAGACCGAATAAACATTCCAAGTTTACGATTCATTGGTACTTCCTCCGAATATCAACTACTTGAAAATAAGATACAAGATCTCTCCCCACCCCTATTGCGCCGATCATGGCAGTAGGGCAGGGCGGAATCTTAAGCCTCGAGCCTAACGCATCGCCATTGGGATTGCAAAAATTTCTTGAGCCGCTGCCGCGAGTACGCTAAATAAAAAAGCGAGCCAATTGCCCGCCCCGGTAAAAAGTGTTTTCTGCTTGCTCCGCGTTGCTCAATCGCAACTGCCTCGTTCGACCACATAATCAGCGCTGATCCAGCCAGCCTCGCCGTAATAATCCACCTCGACCCAGTCCGGAATGCGCGACAGCACAGTCAGCGTCACCCGGGTTCCCAGCCTTCTGATGATCTGGCCGCCCGGGCTCCCGCGGAAATTGAGCGGATGAGTGGTCATCACCATACAATTTTGCGATCCCCGCGGAGAAACAGGCAAGACTGAAGCAGACGCGACACCAAGACCCGGGTGCAAAATCACCGAGCCATGACGGTCAATAAAGGTGCAGGCTTTGCCATCGATGATCTGCAAGGGCAAGCTACGGATGCTGCGCGGGGCGTCATCCGCAGCGAGGAAGCTGAAGCTGCCGCCGCTGGCTTGGAAGCAGACCCGCGTCCCAGCGCCCAAATAACCCCAAACATCGACCGCATCGACGATGCCCATGTCAATCACCGATTGAATGCCAATGCCCTCGGCGTCGATGCGCTGGCATTCAGTCGCCCCGGTCAAATCGGTCACATCAATCTCGGGCAACAATGCCAGGCAGGTTGGCACCTGCTGCGTCGGTATGTTGATCGGCTTCGCTGTGTCGGCCGAGCTAACTCCGAATTCATAAGCGCCAATATCACAATCATCGCCCTGCGGTCTTGTCAGATCGCGCTGGTCCTTTGCCGTGCAATAACTGGAATCAGCTGCATCCATAGCCGGGCTGCCACTTTGCAGCGGATGGTATGCCGGCGAACCAATTAGATCCCCCAACATGGGATCACCAGTGATAGCCGGTGTAGCACAGCCGCCAGAGTTTTCGATCAGATTGCCGAAATGTTCATCCAGCGAACCGGTGCAATCAGTACCAGTATTGCCCGCCACGATGCTGTTGTACAACTTTCCAGCATTCAATGACCCCAGCCTCAAGCCGCCGTTCCTATTCTCGTTGGCGCTATTGTTGGCGACGGTCACATGCGTCAGCGTGATTCTATTGAAACGGTCGTCGTAAAGCGCCCCGCCATTTCCGTTTGTGACCGAGTTGACACTGATGGTCGAGTTCTCGATGGTCGCTGACGTATTATACAGGTGCAGGCCCCCGCCATTTCCATTGGGGCTGCTGTTGCCAACGATGGACGATTGCTCGATGGTCGCCCTCGTTCGGTCCAAGAGGATACCCCCGCCATGCCCACCCGTGCTGATGTTGCCGGCGATGGTCGATTTCTTGATAATCACCGTCGCAAGCTCCACCTTACCAAGATTTTCCCTGCCGATACTGTAAATGCCCCCACCATTCCCAGTTGCGCTGTTGTTGGCAATGGTCGAGTTTTCGATGGTCAGCCTAACATCGGTGCGTATAACAATGCCACCGCCTTTAGACTTTGCGCTGTTGTCGCGGATGACTGAATTGCGGATAGTTACAGTACCGCCTTGGGCATAAATCCCGCCGCCATCTGTTTCTGCACTGTTGTTGGAAATGGTCGAGTTCTCAATAGTCAAGCTGCCATCATGCAGGTAAAGGCCGCCGCCATTCCGGTTAGAATGGCTATCCGTTAAGCTGCTGTTGTTGATGTTGACGATAGCATTGCTGTCAATATAGAGTAAATTCCCCACGGTATCCACAGCACCGCGGGTGAGGGTCATATTGTTCAGGGTCAATTTGGCGTTTTCACTCGCCCGAAATATGTCGTATTTGTCACCCCCGTCTATCGTGAAATTATTGCCTTCGATAGTAATCTCTGTAGTGATGATGTGTAAATGCCACTGCACAGCGTAGACGCCATTGCTGGTTGCATCTTCGGTAATATAGATGGTGTCAGCGCCACTGCCGTCTTCGCAGTCGGAGTTGGATACGGCATTGTCATTATTAGCGCTATAGATAGCTTGTCGCAGAGTGCAAGTGGCATCGACATTGATGCCCGCTGCAAATGCCCGAGAGGCGGAAAATCCCATCAGGCAGATTGTCAGTGCAATGGCGGCGACTCTTATCATGGATAGCATAGATGGCATTTGCGCGACTTTCACCAGCGAGTATCGTGAAACTTGCATATTACATAAATCAACTGCGCTGTGAACGCTATATATTTATCATAATGGATCTATGACATGAATGCAAATTGCGCAGGCTTCAATCTCTTCGCTCTTGTGAGCCGAACAGGGGAGCTAACTCCCCTTCCCTAATTTATTGGGGAAGGGGCCGGGGGATGGGGTTGAGTTTATTGAGCTCGCTGACATATGCGAGCACCATAATTTTTAAATCGCCACAAACATGTCCCCTCCTCAGGACTTGTCGGGGGAGATTTAGAGGGCTTGGCTTTGGGCTCCCCTGATTTATCGAGGTTTGCAAACCTACAGAGCTTATCTAATAAACCCCAAAACCCTGCTCGCGCCGCGCCATCAGGCATAGAGCCGCTTGGCTTCCTGGAACAACCGCTTCAATTCCCCCAGCACCTGCTTCCCATCCCCGCCATTCATCAAATACTCCCGAATCGGCGCCCCGCCATGATCCTGAAAATGCAAATAACCCGGGAAACGCGGCCGCAAATAAGCCCGATCCAAAGCCGGCAAAGTGTTGCGGAAATAATTGTTGCTGCGCCGGTTGACCTCTTCATCGAGCCAAGCGCTACGATGCCCCGGCTGCCCTCCATTCTCGAAGAATAGTGTCCGCTGGATCAACGGGCTGGCGCTGAACATGGCGTAATCCCGCGCGATCTCCCGCGCTTGACAACCCGCCGAGATCGCCAAGCCCGTCCCGCCCAAGGTGCTTTGGCAACGCCCCTGCCCGCCAATATCCACCATGTCATCGAAAATCAGGATCTGCTCCGAATAACCCGCCCGCGAATAATTGGAATAGCCATAAGCGAAGGGGCAATAGAAGAACTCATCCCGCCGCGACAGCGCCTCGTAAACCGCGATCGGATTCCAATCGAAAATCTCCCGCGGGCACAAACTCGCCAACTCCCGCAATTGCTCCAGCGCCATCAAGCTCATCTCATCGGAGACCGCCCATTCATCATCCACGAAAGGCGGCTGCCCCTGCGTGGCACAGAGCATATAGAAGTTCATCAACGTATCAATCGGGATGCCCGGCATGATCACCCGCCCCTGCCGCGCCAAGTCCAACAAATCCCGCCAGCTCTGCGGCTGTTCCAACGCATAGCGCTCCAGCAAATCCCGCCGATAGGAAGCCACCGGCGTAGCGGCATCAATCGCCAGCGCGCATTGATTGCCATCAAATATATAACTGGGGTGGGATTGACCCACCGTATGCGCCGCTTGATCCGCCAGATAATCCGCCGGAATATACTCTTGCAGCGGCAGCAGCACCTCGCTATCAGCGGCATAACCCGCCCAGGGATGATCGATGACCAGCAAGTCATACTCTTCCGCCAAACCTTGAATCGGCGCATCGGCAAATTCTTGCAGCGAGCGCTTCTCCCAAACGATTTCCACCTCCGGGCGCAACTCGCAAAAGCGCTGCGCAGTCGCCACCACCGAGACGAACCCGCGCGAATGATTCCAGGTGATGCCTCGTAATACCGTCCGGGCTGCCATCCCTCGCCTCCTCATCTGATACTTTTCCCCGCGCCGCTCTGCTTGCTGCCAATTCCAATTTGCCGCAGCTGGCGCAGCTTGATTTTGCTTGCAAAACAGGATTTTATCTGCAAAATATAGTGAGAGAGCTGGGGCTTGTCAACTCAAGCTGCCAGCCCATGCCACTATCCAAACGACAGCATAGGATTTTGCCGATGATCAAAACAACTTATTTTGAAGAGTATGAGATTGGCGCCAGCCGCGAAACCATGGGCAGGACGATCACCGAAGCCGATATCGTCCTGCACGCCGGGCAAACGGGCGATTTCTTCCCCCATCATATGGATGCCGAATGGGTCAAAACGCAAGAGTTCAAAGAGCGCATCGCTCATGGCACGCTGATCCTGAGCATCGCCATCGGCATGACCGCCAACGAAATCAACCCGGTCGCCTTCTCCTACGGCTATGATCGCATCCGCTTCATCCGCCCCGTATACATTGGCGATACCATCACCGTCAAAGCCACCATCAGCGAAAAGCGCGATTATGCCAAACGTCCCGATCATGGCTATCTGGTGGAACAGGTCGAGGTCAACAACCAGCACGGCAAGATCGTCCTGGCTTGCCAACACCTTTACCTCGTCCAGCGCAAAGAACTGGCGCCGGACAATGACAGCGATGCAAACAGCTGACCCCTCGCCGCATCTCGCCAAGCTCAACACCGCTGTCTTCTATCCTGAGAGGCTATCACCATGCCGGAAATAAAATTGGCGCCCAATTATAGCGTGCCCGCTTTGGAGAAAGGGCTGGCAGTGCTGGAGCTGCTCGCCCAAGCCTCCGAACCCTTATCGCTGTCACAAGTCTCCGAATTGACCGACAACAGCGCCAGCCAGTTATTCCGCACCATGAACTGCCTGGTGGAAGCCGGCTATGTGATCAAGGACGAGATCTCCGGCAAATATGTCCTCACGCTCAAATTATTCGAACTGGCGAACCGGCATTCGCCTTTGAAACATCTCTTGCAAGTCGCCAACCTGCCAATGCAAGAATTGGCTTGGTCAATCCGCGAATCCTGCCACATCAGCATCATCCAACATCGGCAGTTGCTGGTCGTCGATCAAGTGGAAAGCCCGGAGAAAGTGCAGATCACCGTTTCAGTCGGCGCCTCCTTCCCCCTGGTCTCGACAGTGTCCGGGCGCCTGCTGCTGGCGGCGCTGGATGATAGCGGCATCAATGCCATTCTCGCTGATGACCCCGATTTTCTGCGCATGTCCCCGGCCGAACGCGACCTGTTCTGGGGGCGCATCGAAGACATCCGCCGGACCGGCATATCGACCGCGATTGATGAATCCTTCATCGGCTTGCAAGATACCGCCGTGCTGGTCGGCAAGCCCGCTGTCGGCGCGGTAGCCGCCATCGCCGTGACCCAACTCACCGCCAGCCGCAAAAATAGCGACTCCCAACAAGTCATCGCTGCCCTCCGTCATTGCGCCCGGCAAATCAACCAACGGGCGGGCTTAAGCGAACCCATGAGCCAACCCGCTCTAGTCTCTTTTTGAGTGATGCAAAAGATGAGCAAAGATGAGGAAAGATGAGGAAGCAAGCAAATGTCAAAACTTAATATTCGCCAAGCGGCTCGCTTGCCACAAAAACCCCTGCCCATCGTCAGTATCGGCTTGGGCGGGATCGTCCACGATGCCCATTATCCCGCCTACCAGATCGCCGGTTTCGAGGTGGTCGGCGGCTTCGATATCGATGCCGAACGCGCCGCCCTGATGCAAGAAAAATTTTCTATCCCGCGGCTCTACGATTCGCTGGAAGCAGCCATCGCAAATGCGCCAGCAGACGCCGTCTTTGATGTTGCCGTCCCCGGCAATGCCATCACCGATATCTTGCGCCAATTGCCCAAAGGACGCGCCGTGCTAATCCAAAAACCGATGGGCGACGATCTGGCGCAAGCCCGCGAGATTCTGGCGCTCTGCCGCGAACGGGAGTTGATCGCCGCCATCAATTTTCAGCTGCGCTTCGCCCCCTTCATCATCGCCGCCCGCGACCTGATCGAGCAAGACCTCCTGGGCGACTTGTACGATCTGGAAGTGCGCATGCAGGTGAACACACCCTGGCACCTCTGGGGCTTCCTCTTCCCGCTGCCCCGGGTCGAGATCCTCTACCACAGCATCCATTATGTCGATTTGATGCGCTCTTTCTGTGGCACGCCAAATACAGTCTACGCCAAAACCATGAGCCACCCAACAGCGCCCGACCTGCGCGGCGGCACCCGCTCGATGATCATCATGGATTATGGCGAAAACCCCCGCGTCAATGTGATGACCAACCACAGCCATGCCTATGGCGCGGAAAAACAACAATCGTATATCAAATTCGAAGGCAGCAAAGGCGCTATCCAAATCCGCGCCGGGCTCAATATGAATTATCCCGACGGCGTGCCAGACCGCTTCGAATACATCCTGCTGGAAGACGGCAAAACGCCGCGCTGGCAATCGCTCGCTATCAACGGATCCTGGTTCCCCGAAGCTTTCATCGGCACCATGGCAAGTCTGATGCGCTATGCCAATGGCGAAACCGCCGAGCTGCCGACATCGGTCGAAGACGCGATCCTGACCATGGCGACAGTAGAAGCGGCTTATACCTCCAGCGCCCAGGGCGGCACCCAACTGCCCCAACCCTGAACGACGAGTATGTTGCAAATAAGTTCAAATATGGTATGATCCCCATAGGCGCAGGGTGGACTTCACTCGAAGCGCTAACATTGTTGCATACATGGGGAGGAATCCAGTGGAATTTGATATGACCCTATCCTTTGACGCTGTGTTCGCGGTTGTCGCAGTGCTCGTGTATATTTGGGGCATGGAACTGAAAGACAAGAATGATGAACTACAGGCCGAACTCAGAGCCGAAAATGCCGAGCTACGTGCAGAACTCAGAGCGGAAAATGCCGAGCTGCGCCAAGAACTCAGAGCCGAAAATGCCCAGCTACGTGCAGAAATCAAAGACCGGTAGTACCGAACTGCTCGTGGAACTCAAGTAAGCCCCTTGGTGGATTAGCGCCTAGCAACCAAGTTGATAAAAAGCATTCGCCGTCCCGCCCAGGATGGTGGCTCTTTCTCCCGCCGACAGATCCGCCAGGCATTTGTTCGTCTCGTCCCAAACCTTGGCGTAATCGCCAGCCAAGACCGCCACGGGCCAATCGCTGCCGAACATCAACCGCTCCACACCGAATTGCTCAATCGCATAATCCACCAGCGGCTTGATATCCTCATAGGTCCAGTTCTCAAAATCCGGCGTCACCGTGTTCAAGCCCGATACCTTGGCATAAACATTGGGACATTCAGCCGCCGCCGCCAACTGCTCGCGCCAGACCCGGCGATCCCCCTCATCCAAGGGTGGCTTCGCCAAGTGATCGATGACCATCTTCAACCCCGGCAGCTTCTCCGCCAACAGCGGCACATGCTTGAGATGGTTAGGAAAGACAGCCACCACATCAAAAGTTAGCCCCCGAGCCGCCAACATCCCCAAGCTTTCGATCACCTGCGTTTGAATCACCCAATCCGGATTGCTCTCTTCGTGGATCAAATGGCGCATGCCCTTGAAATAAGGATTCCGCCCATATTCCTCCAGCTTCCTGCCCGTCTCTTCCGGGTCATGCAACGGCACCCAGCCAACCACCGCCGCTACCCAGTCATAATCGGCGGCGATCTTCAACATGGAGTCGGTATCGGCATAAGAATCCATCGCTTGCACGATCACCGTTTTCTCCACGCCACAGCTCGCCAGTTGCGGTTCCAACTCATCGGGACCGAAGTTGCGATAAATGGGTCCATAAGCCGGCACCAGCCAAGGATATGCCACCTCGTCCAGATTCCAAAAATGTTGGTGCGTATCAACCTTTAACATCAATGCCTCCCAAAACGTCTCATTTGCCTATTTGTCACCCTGCTTCACTTCAAGCAATCTCGCTGCGAATATTTGACAGAATCAACTTTGCTGACTATATTTTACGGACAAAAAGTGTTTTTGCAAGTAAAATAGCTTTTCGCGACTTGACAGGGGGACAAGCACCATCATGCGACCATTGGAAGGTTTATTGGTACTCGACTTCAGCATCTTTCTCTCCGGTCCCTCCGCGGCTTTGCGCCTGGCTGACTTGGGCGCGCGCGTCATCAAAGTGGAGCGCCCGGATGGCGGCGATCTCTGTCGCCAGCTCTATATCTCCGAGCTGGAGCTGGATGGCGAAAGCACCCTCTTCCATTCCATCAACCGCAATAAAGAAAGCTTCGCCGCTAATTTGAAGAACCCAGCCGACTTGGAACAGGTCAAAGCGCTAATCGCCCAAGCCGATGTCATCGTCCAGAATTTCCGCCCCGGCGTGATGACCCGGCTGGGGCTCGATTATGAAACCGTCAAAGCGATCAACCCGCGCATCGTCTACGGCGAAATCACCGGCTATGGCGCTGCGGGACCCTGGGTCTACAAGCCCGGGCAAGACCTGCTGCTACAATCGATATCGGGCTTGGTCTGGCTCAATGGCGATGCCGACCGCCCCCCGACCCCCTTTGGCTTGGCAGTCGTCGATCTCTTCACCGGCGCCCATCTGGTCCAAGGGCTTCTGGCTTGCCTCGTCCGCCGCGGGATAACAGGCGAGGGCGGTTTGGTGCAGGTCAGCCTGCTAGAATCCATCCTCGATTTTCAGTTCGAAGTGCTCACCACCCACCTCAACGACGGCGGGAAGCTGCCACAACGCAGCACCATCAACAATGCCCACGCCTACCTGGCCGCGCCCTATGGCATCTACCAAACAGCCGATGGCTATCTGGCGCTGGCAATGGGCTCGATTCCCGTATTGGGCGAACTGCTCGATTGCCCGCCACTGCTGACCTATACCGATTCAGCCACCTGGTTCACCCAACGCGACGAGATCAAAAGCATCCTGGTCGATCACCTGCGCGCTCATCCCACCCAGCACTGGCTCGATATCCTGGAACCGCAAGACATCTGGTGCGCCGATGTGCTGACCTGGGATCGACTGCTGCAGCACGAGGGCTTCCAAGTGCTGGATATGGTGCAGGAAGTCGCCCGCAGCGAAACCGTCAAGCTCGATACCACCCGCTGTCCCATCCGCATCGATGGCGAAATCCTCAAAAATCCCAAAGGCGCGCCCCGCATCGGCGAAGACACCCGGCGCATCCTCACCGAGTTCGCTATCGGCAACTCAGCAAGCAATTAAGGAGACCACTATGCCAGAAAATACACCCGTCGAAATGCACCAAGACCTGCCCCTCTTTAATACCGAAACCTGGATGTATGAAGATTTTGAACTCGGCTTGAAAATCCGCTCGATCCGCCGCACCCTCTCCGAAGGCGAGTGCATGATCTTCAACGCCATCGTCCTCGATATGCACCCCTACGTCGCCGATGAGATCTTCGCGCGCGACGAAGGCATCTTCGATAAACGCCTGGTGGCCGGCTCCATGGTCTTCAGCATCGGCTTGGGCTTGATGGCGCATAACAATGTCCATACCTTCAGCTATGGCTACGACCGCCTGCGCTTCATCAAACCCGTCTTCATCGGCGATACCATCTACACCGTCCGCACTCATCTGAGCAAAGAACCCAAATACGCCGAGATGGGCTTGGTCAAGGTCAGCTACGAAGTCTACAAAAACGAAGGCGTGCTGGCATTATATTGCGAGCACCTGCAAACGGTGAAATACCGCCACCCGGAAAACTTCCAAAAACAACAGGAGTGACAACATGCAACGGTTTGGACAAGTCATCGGCATACGCCCCGAACATGCCGCCGAATACATTCGCCTGCACGCGGATGTTTGGGCTGGCGTGCTCGACAAAATCGCGGAATGCAACATCCGCAATTATTCCATCTACCGCTATGGCGACCTGCTATTCGCCTACTTCGAATACCACGGCGATGATTTCGAGGGCGATATGGCGAAGATGGCGGCCGACGAAACCACCCAAAAATGGTGGGATCTCTGCATGCCCATGCAAAACCCAGTCGCCGACCGCGCCGAAGGCGAATGGTGGAAAACCATCGAAGAAGTCTTTCATACCGACTGAGCCGCTAAGCCCCGTATCGTCTGCCCGTTATCGAAGGCTCGCGGATTAATTCGCTGCGAATCTTGGCGACCAGTTCCTCGCCAATGCCTAGCAGCGGGGCAATCGCCCGATCCAGCGCTTTTCTGGTGGCGCATTCTTTCATCTGCGGCAAGGGCAAGAAAGCCATCTCGGAAAGCGCGTCATATATGCTTGCCATACTGGCCACTTGTTCCCTATCCATCGCATTGAAATCGGGAACGGGAATACGTCTCAGGTCGTCCATAGAGAGTTGTGGGTATGTGGGTTTCTTATTCGTTCGATCACCAAGCATCGCCAGAATACCTATTGATGAATTGAAATAGACACATAGCGCCTTTTCTAGTGTTTGCTGTCCAAACACACTTGATACATTAGACTTTGGTTTGCAAGGTATCCACAGTGAACCTAGAGCATTTTCGTTGAGGTAAACGCTCATACACCTAATAGTGGGCAAGAAAATACGGAATGGCAGCATTAACCGCCCGCGCTTTGCCCACAAGTTCGCTGCTTGTTTGTCTCTACCCGGTTTCGGAATGATATAAGTATCCGTATGCGCTGACATCTTTTGCGTGATATCGGTTTTGTGATACCAGAGTGCAACCATCGCGTTTTTATCGGGCAGTTCTGAACGGTCGAGTATTCCCCTGACACCCTGTCCGGCTGGACCAATTTCTGTCAAAAGTCCTAGTTGTCTGCTGGCGAAAGATTTTCCTTGACGTAACTCGATAAATTGTTCGCAAAGGTAGGGCGATAGAAACTGCACCGCACCCCAATCGCCTGCTGCCACACGCTCGGCGGACCAGTCTTGAACAGTGCCGCGCAGGTGCTCTCTATCGCCGGCAATGATATTGTGCGCTGTCGCTAAGGCTTCGGCTGGCGTGGCAGGATTTTCATAGAGATTGACGACTTTCGTAGCTGGCTTCTCCCCTCCCTCTTGCCAGCGGCGGCAAATCAACAGCATTTCGCCAATGTTTGTGTTTTCCGAAAAATATATCCGGCTAGGGTCATGCGATGTGACGATGGTTTCAATGTGGAATTTGTCAGCTAGGTGCCTGCGTATACTCATCGTCGAATAATTGGTCGCGCCAACAAGAGGCAATACCACGGCGATTGCGCCGTTTTTAGACTTTGCGATAAAATCAGCTAGAAGCAAAAAACCACCGCCGTTGTGTGAGCGGTGGATTGTCCCTCCTTCAACCTTGCTAAACAGTTGTTTCTCCCGTTCTTTCAGCGCCAATTCTTGAGTCCGGCTGAATTGGTCATGGCGCAGGCTGTCGCGGGTGAAAGGGGGGTTCATAATCACCAGGTCGGCTGGCTCGGCGCGGCTGACTTGCTGCCCGCTTTCAATCTGCTCGATTCCCGTGGGCCAAGGCAGCATCTTCGGCAAGCTTTCTCGACTCAAGAATTCCAGCGAACCCAAATAGGCTTTGCCCTTGTCCACACCCAGCAGAGCGCGGCCAATTTTCATCTCGCTGAAAGTCGTTGTCGGCGAGAGCAAACCGAGTGTCGTTGCCGCCAAATGCGTCGCCGTCAAGTTGACATCATAGCCGGTCAAGACCGATTCGATCAGTGCGCGCGAGACGCCTTCGCTGTTGCCCGCGGCGCTGGCTAAATCGCGGATACGTTCCGCCGCCGCCATCAGTAGCGTCCCGGTGCCACAGGCCGGGTCAGTGACGCGCAAACGGGAAATGGCTTCGCTATCCGCCCAATCGCAGTCACCTTCTCGGATAGCTAGATTCGCCAGCAAGGTTGCCGCAGCCGTGGTGGTGTAGAAAGAGCCATCGTAACGGGCGGTTTCCAGCACCTTGTGGAAAATGCGACCGAGCAAGTCATGACGCAGCCCGACGATATTGCGTGTAACTTTTATGGCGGCTTTAGCGATTCCATACACGGCGGCCGAGAAAGCGGGGGTCTGCGCGCAGCCATGCAGCGCATTGCGAGCAGTGGCGAAAATCGGTTTATAATCTACCGCCAACCACAAATCCCAAGCATCATAAAATGAGCCGATTGTATCCACGCTCTCGGCGCAATCGGATGCCATTTGTGGGGGCCACTCTCCTGTGAATGGCGAAGGTGGCGTAGTGCGATTGTCCAGCTTCGGCTTCAGCTCGCGGTGATGTTCATCCAAGCGGGCGTGGAACATGACGGCGGTAGCGATGACCAGCATGGCGCGTTTGGCTGCCTGGTTGTAGCGACTGCTTGCCTGCCGGTCGGCGCCGGCTTTTGTTGGCTTGCCAGAGGGCAGATCCAAGCGCTCAGCCAGATCCTGTTTCTGTGCTTCGCTCAAGCGAGAGACCGCCATATCCAGGCTGAAGGACAGGGAATGCGCAATCTGGTCCGGATCGCCCATCTGATCTGGTATTTTCTTGATCACGCCAGCCAATTGATCCAGATTGACCATTTGCCAGACAGTTTTGGTGGCGGTGGGCTGCTCTTTATGCGTTCTTAAAGCGTAAAGCACTTCGCAGCGAGAAAGCTGCTCCGGCGAAGTTAAGCCATCGGGGTAGCAGATGGCGACGGCGCAATCAGCCAACTCGTCTTTTAAGCGCCGGTCCGCGTCTTTGATTGCCGAGGCTTTCTGGCTGGAAGAGAAACCTTGTTCCGCTTCCAGAGCGATCTTAATCTGGTCGAGCTTGACTTCGACATCCAGGCGCTTGCCCCCGCCTTGGGCGCTCTCAGGGCTGGCATCGAGCCCTTTTTGCCGCAATTCCCCGGCTAACCAAGTGTTCAATGTGCTTTCGTATCGACGATCTGGCATGTTATTTGGCTCTCACACATAGTTTCAAATGTGACAGTAACACAAAAGTTTTCAGTTGAATCGAGTCAGTTCTAGACTAGCTGTCTCAAAGCACCGCCACCGTCGCATCATCAATAAAATCCCAATCCCACTCGATGCCCGTGCCAGCCCCCCGCGGCGGATGCGCATAACCCTCCGCATCGATCTGCACCGGATTCTTGATGCCCAACTTCAACAACGAACTCGGCACCAGCGCCTCGAAGAACTCGCAATTGGAGATGGCGCAACAACAATGCAGATTGATGATCTCCAGGGCAGGGTAGATGGCGGTATGCACTTCGCAACGCATGCCAAAAGATTCCGCCAGGTGAGCCGTCTTCATCACCGCCGTCACCCCTCCCTTCCAGGAGACATCACTGCGCACGATATCGACCACACCACTGGCGATGCACTCCGCCGTCGAATAATGCGAGCCAACCAACACCTCAGTGCCGCAGATGGGAATATCCAGATCCCGCGCCAACTTGCGTAAGCCATTGAAATCGACATCGTAGAGCGGCTCTTCAAACCAATAATAATCCAACTTCTCCAGCTCCCGCCCCATGCGCAGCGCTTCTTCGTAATAGGTATGCGCCGTGACCGGATCCGCCATCAGCTTGAAATGCCGATCATCGCCAATCGCCTCGCGGCACAAGCGATACGCTTCCAGCGCTTCCTGATAATCACTGGGCGGATGCAGCTTGTAACCATGGAAACCCCGGCGCTTGAATTCAAGGGCTTGCTCGGCATAATCCCCCGGACTATCCAAAAAGAGCGAACTGACATAAGTCGGCACTTTTTCCCGATAATGCCCCAGCAATTGGTATAGCGGCATATCCGCCATCTTGCCGGCGATATCCCACAACGCGATATCAAAAGGTCCATAAGAATAGATCGGCGTCAGATGCCAAACCCGATCATAACGCCGAAAATCATACCAGTGCTTCTCGCGCGCCAGCGGATCCCTGCCCAGAAAGAAGGGCTTGAGCGAACCCGCCGCGATCGCCCCCGCCATCTCCGCGCCCATGCCAGCGAAACCCATGCTGACACCATCAATGCCGGCATCGGTCTTCAGCGTGATCATCACAAAATGCAAGTCAGACCTTTGCGTATCGCGCAGCTCCGTCGCCGACATCACCTCTTCCTGATGCTTGCACAGGCGGATTTCGATATCCGTGATTTTCATGATCCGAGTCCTCTATCACTAGCGACACCAGGGAAAACGACCGCGAGTATTATACCGCCTCGATTGAGTGAAGATAATATGCTGCTCAAATGTTTTTTCTCCGTGCCTCTGTGTCTCTGTGCTAAGTTTTAGTTGCGACACTGGCGCCTATTGCGATTGCTCTTAACACCTAGCAGCGAAATGTTATACTTATTGACGCGCTAACAATCACATGAAGGAAATGGACCATGCCAAAAACATTGATGTGTGACCCCCAGTTGTTGCGGAAGGATCTGAGCGACCGAGTCTATATTGTCACCGGGGCGAACTCGGGTTCCGGCTTAGCCACCAGTGAACAACTGGTCCGCCAAGGTGCCCATGTCGTCGGCGCCTGCCGTCGGGTCGATTCTGGAAAACAAGCCTTTGCCAACTTTGCCGGCTTGCCCGGCACAGCCGAAATCATGGCTTTGGATTTAGCCAGCCTTGAATCGGTGAGGCGCTTCGCTGAGGAATTCCTCGCCCAGCATGATCGCTTGGATGGGCTCGTCAACAATGCGGGCTTGGTTGCGCCGCAAGGCAAGACCGAAGATGGCTTTGAAACCCAATTCGGCGTCAACCATCTGGGCCACTTTCTGCTCACCGAGCTGCTGATTGACATTCTGAAAGCCAGCGCGCCCTCTCGCATTGTCAATCTCTCCAGCGTGCTCCATGTCGGCAACCGCAATCAACCCGGCAACATCGATTTCGATGATCTCAATTTTGAGAAACGCCCTTATGACTCCCGGCTCGCCTACACCCAATCCAAACTGGCAAATGTCCTGCACGCCAAAGAACTCGCCCATCGCTTGGGAGGCAGCGGTGTTTCCGCTTTTTCCGTTCACCCAGGCTGGATTCGCTCAAATTTTGGCTCAGGCGTCATGCCGGGCTGGGTACGCGCCGCGCTCGCTATTGTGCTGCGACCCTTCAGCGGTCCCCTCGGCATTGTTAACCCGTTCGAAGGCTCACAGACCACGCTTCACTGCCTCCTCGCTGATGATGCCATCGATCATAATGGAGCCTACTTCAGCCAGAACAGCATCCTCTATCCCAACCGAGAAAACCGAAGCGGCGGCTGGCCGATGTCATCGCCCAACCCGAAGGCCCATGATGCGGACCTGGCGAAGAAACTTTACGATGTCAGCCAGGAAATAGTCGGCAGCAAAGTCCTCGTCAGCCCTTGACCGCGCCAAAGGTCAAACCGCTGACCAAATTACGCTGCACCAGAATGACAAAGATGACCGCCGGCACCATCATGATCACGCTCATCGCCGCCATCCCGCGCCAATCGACCGTGAACTGCTCGGTAAAAGCGAACAAACCCGGCGGGAAGGTCTTGGCGGCATTGTTGCGCGCCAACACGCTGACAATCTGATATTCGTTCCAAGCCGCCAAAAAAGCGAAAATCGCGGCGGTCGACAAACCCGGCAGCGATAACGGCAACTCGATGCGCCAAAAAGCCGACCAATGACCGCAACCATCGATATAAGCCGATTCGGTCAACTCCTGCGGAATCTGCCGGAAGAAGCCATCCATCAGCCAAGCGGTGAAGGGGATATTGACCGCCACATAGACAAAAGCCAAACCCAACACATTATTGGTCAAGCCGAGATTATTAAACAGCAAGAACAACGGCAAGCTCAACGCCACCCCCGGCACCGCCCGCGACAACATGATGCCCAGGAAGAGCGTCGTATGAAACCGAAAACGGAAACGCGCGAAAGCATAACCCGCCAGCGTGCCTAGCGATACCGCGATCATCGTGCTAATGCCCGAAGCCAGCAGCGAATTCTGCAAATAAGCTTCCACCGCCACCCGCTGCCGCACCTCCGGATTCAAGCCGAACATATTGGCATAAGCTTCCAACGTCAGCTCCCGCGGGATCCACACCGGCGGAAAAGTATTGATCTCCGAATTGGGGCGGAAAGCCGTCATGATGATCCAAAAAGCCGGCAGCGCCAACAAGAGCAATATGCCCCAGGCAGCCGCATTCCACATGATGTCCTTGCGGCGGCGGTTTGGTCCCACGCTGCGGGTGATCATCGCAACACCCTCGCCTTGACCAACTGCCGGAAGAAATAAAGCGTGAACAACACCGACAACGAGACCGTAATCCAGGACATGGCGCTGCCCAAACCAAACTTGGTATCCTCGATCGCCAAGCGTGTGATATAAGTCCAGAGCATCTCGGTCCGGCGCGCGGGACCACCATCGGTCATGATGCGCACAATATCAAAAGCCCGGGCGATATCCAGCGACATGATCGTCAAAGCGATATAAGAAAAAGGCGCCAACAAGGGAAAAGTGATGAAGCGAAACTTCTGCCAACCCGATGCGCCATCCACCTCCGCCGCCTCGAATGTTTCCGCCGGCAACGACAAAGTACCCGCCAGCAAGATGATCGTCATCACCGGGATATTCATCCAAATCGAAGCGACGATGATGGTGATCATGCCCAGCGGCACATCCACCAACCAGGCGATCTGCCCCTGCTCCTGTATCAAACCGACGCTGATCAAAAAATTGTTGACCAAACCGACATTGGCATTGAAGAACCAGCGAAATTGAAAACCCACCAAAATCGGCGCGAACATCATCGGCACCATCAACAACGTCCGCAACAAACTCTGTCCCACCGTCACCCGCGCCAGCAACTGCGATAAAGCCAGCGAAAACAGATAACTCAAATTGACCGTCACCGCCAAAAAAGCGATGGTATTCCACAGCGAACGCCAAAAGATGTCATCGCGCAGCAGCTTCTGATAATTGTCCAAGGCCCCGCCCAAGCTAAAGCTCAAGCTATTAGGACGCAGCAATTCATAAGGCGTGAAGCTGACAAACAAGGAGTAGAGCAGGGGAAAGCCGATCACCAACAGAATCATCAACACGGAAGGCAAAAGCAACAAAAAAGGGAAAACCCCAGCGTCAATACGGCGTATCTGTGAACCCATTGGCAAAATATCGAGAATAGACCAGCATCAATACTATCAACAACGACCGATCATACTGCATAAGCCGCTGTTCTACAATGCCCATCAAACCACTACAAAACCCCCAAACCCGCCAGCAAACTCCCCACTCCAATGCGTTTGGAGAAGGGTTGGAGGTGACTTATATTTAGAGGAGGCTTTTTCGCTTGTCACACATCTGACGACGTGCTAAGCTACCAATATATATCTTAAATTGTATTAAAAAGGTGAGACAATGAAAAGCTGCCGCAACCCCATTTCCTCGGTCTTTCCTGATCGGCTCCTCCCGAATTTTGCCAAACCTTTAGTTAAGTTCTGCCTGATCTTGATGCTGTTGCTGGTTTTGCCGCTGTCGCAGGTTTTTGCCGAAACCATCCATGTTGACGCCACTTGCACATTGGAACAAGCGATCGCCTCCGCCAATACTAACAGTGTGAATGGCGGCTGCAAAGCCGGCGATGATGGAGACGATGGCGGCGACATCATCACCATCACCAGAGAAGGCACGACCAATGGTACAATTATCGTCAGCGCTGACCTGACTTTCGCACGAGAGTCAAAGCTGACTATCAATGGTGGCGGGTTTACGCTCTCCGGCGGCGATAGCACTCGGATTTTCGATATCTCCAGCTCCTCCACTACTCTGACGCTTAACAACATGACTATTATCAAAGGCTGGGAAAGTGGCGACGGCGGCGCGATCTTCAATCGAGGGACCCTCACCATCAACAACAGCACTATCAAAGACAATGAAGTAGTTAGTAATGGCTTTGGCGGCGCGATCTCCAATATTACTGATAGCAACGGTGCTGGCGGCACCGTCACAATCAACAACAGCACAATTAGCGACAATGATGCTGGACGTGGTGGCGGCGCTATCTACTCTTACAACGGCACCCTCATCATCAAGAACAGCGTGATTACCCGCAATGAAGCCCGCAGCAACGGCGGCGGGATCGATGCGTCTTATGCCGAAGTAACAATTAGCAACAGCTCGATCACGGACAACACTTCATTGGATACATACTATCCTCGTGGTTTTACATTAGGTGGTGGGGGGATCTATAGCGATGACGATCTCAATATCAGCAACAGCACGATTGCCGGTAATCAGGTAAATCGTGGTAAAAATGGCGGTGGGATCTTTGTAGATGGCGCCCTTACACTCACCCACGTGACTATCGTCAATAACAGCGCTGCTGGCCAAGGCGACGGCCTTTATTTTGACAACAGGGACGCCAGGAACAGAGTCATTCACAACAGCATTTTGGCAAACAATGGAGATAGCGATTGTTGGCTGCTTGATGTCAGTAAACCACTGGCTGAGAATGTTGGCAACCTGATTAGAAATCCCGGCAATTGCGGCGCGGGGAAACTGAACGCTGATCCCATGTTGGGCAGCCTCACTGGCAGACCCGCTTATTATCCGCTGCAAGCAGGCAGCCCCGCCATTGACGCCGCCAGCAGTGCCCACTGCACCAGGGAAGATCAGCGGGGGCAGGATCGCTCGAGAAAGGCCTGCGACATTGGCGCTTATGAATGGCGCTCGGGAATCGTCTACGTGCCCAAGACGCCGGAGCCGCGGATGCCCACCTGTCCAGCGCTTCTGCCGGGGATTGATGTGACGGATCTGACCGGGGCAACCCAATGTCAGCGCATTGACGCCGGGGGCGTTGGCATCCAATCGGTAATTGACCGTGGCATCGTCAATGCGGTCGATGTTTGGGGCTTCATGGGCGCTGGCACGCGGGTTTGCTTCCTGGCGAGCGGCGGGAGTTTCAGCTTCCTCAATGCCGCGACTGCGCCACGGAGTGTCAGCAGTCTGCCGCTTTATGTCATCGAGGGCAAGACTTGTACCCTCATCGATGGACCTGGCTCAATAGTGCTGCATCCGGGCGCTGCGCCAGCGGGAGCGGCGACATCGAATGGACCAGCGCGGGGCTTGTCGAATTGTATGGTGACGACCACCGATGGGCTCAACTTCCGCGCGGGTCCTGGTGGCGAGGTGATCGGTGGGGTGCCCAATAATGCGACTTTGACCGCTCTGTCGCGGACGGCGGGTTGGTTCGAGGTCGATTATCACGGGGTGACTGGCTGGATCAGCGCCCAGTATGTGACGCCCAATGGGGATTGTGGTTAGGTCTAAATCTAAGCCCCTCTCGATATTCAAACCCCTCTAAATCTCCCAAACTCGCAGCGGCCGCAGCCTCCCCTTCCCTGATGCGTCGGGACGCTTCTGGGGAGACCGAGAGGGGACCCGGCCGGGGGGATGGGGTTAGACTTTATTGAGCTGGCCGGTACAACCGAGCCACCAAAACTCCCAAATCCGCCAGCAAACTCCCCACAAAAAAAGCCCGAGTTATCATCTCGAGCCTGTGAAAAATCTGCAGTGACATCGCGCGGACACCACTGCAGATTATCTGCTTAAGCCGCTTGACGCTTAGCCGTAATAGCCAGCATCCGCCATCAATTCACGGGTGGCTTCAGCCGCCGCATCCAACCCTTCCTGCGCGCCCACATCACCCAGGATGATCGCTTGCAGTTGCGGGTAGAACAGGTTGGAGAAGGGAATCCACTCGGCGATCAAAGGCGGCGTCTTGAAATCTTCGCTGACCTGAATCCGCGCCAGCTCCAGCCGTTCACGATCCAACGGATTTTCCGCACCAGCCGCATCAGTGATGATACGATCCCAAACATCATCCCGCGTCGGCAAGAAGCCCAATTGTGCCTCTTCATAAGCGACCCGTTCCGAAGTCAAGAAACGAATCAGCTCGGCACCAGCGGCAGGATTGGGCGCAGTCGCCGGGATGGAGAAGGCATGCGCCCCCGCCCAGCCCGAGGGCCGCACATCGTCACCACCGACCGACAAGCCAGTGAAACCGCGCGCCAAACCAAAGTTGCCCGCCACCGCGCAAGCATCGGCATCCTGGAAGTAAGCGTACCAGCCATACCATTCCAGCTTGACCGCCACATCGTTGTTGCAGAAATTCTGCGCCACGCCATCCCACAACAGCGAAGTGGTATCAGCCGGGATGATGCCATCCTGATACCAACCCGCCAGCAGCTCGGCAACAGCCACGCCAATCTCGTCATTGAAGCTGGGCTGGTAATTCTCATCGAACAACGCCCCGCCACTGGCGAAGAGCATCTCATAGAACCTGCCCGTGAGCGCCTCTTCCTTGCCCGCCAACGTATAACCGAAGGTGCTATGTCCATTCTCCACGAAGAAGCGCGCCTGCCGGTCAATCTGTTCCAGCGTGCTGGGGACCGCCAATTCCTCGCCCGTCGCTTCCATATATGCGGCGGCAATAGCTTCATCAGAATAGAGATCGCTACGATAGTGAATCGGGCTGATATCGGCATGACGCGGGATCAAGTACAAGTTGCCGTCAATGGTGGCCGCATCCAAAATCGCCGGGCTAAAAGCCGCCAGCTCCTCATCGGAAAAGAAATCGTTCAGCGGCAGCAAGAAGTCAGTATATTGCGCCACAAAACTGGTGTGATCCCAAGCCACATCATAATCCGCCGCTCCCGTGGCGAAATCGACCTTGAGCTTCTGGTCGATGGCGAAACCATCAAGCAAGGCGACAATCTCTACTGTCGCCCCAGTGGCTTCCTCAAATACGGCGATCGATTCATACATCGCTTCGTATTGACCGCCGCCGATCATCGCGGCTTTGATATGCACGCCGGACAAATCCATATCCAAACCGGCGTACTGCGCTTCGTCCTGGGCAGCCGCCACCAGGCTGAAAAGCGCCAAGACCAACATGAGTAGTGCGAGTTTCCGTAACATCATTGATTTCTCCTGTATATCATTGACCAACAGTCTAACACATCCTACTGCTCGAAACTGCCGCCCTCCTTTGCTCATTCTCACTTCAGCGATTAACCGTTAACCTAATAAATAGCGCTCCACTAACCAAAACTGCCAAGCGAAAATAGTATAACGTATTTTGCCTATAAAACAAGTTTTTGTGAGCAAAAAATAGCGAGAAAACAGCGAAAAAACATCAGGAGGAGAAGCACCATGTCCGCGCTAATCATCGAATCAGTAGCGACGCATGATCTGCGTTTCCCGCTGGAAGCCGGCGCCGGCGCCGATAGCATCCATTCCAATCCGCAATATTCCTACGCCGTCACCCAACTCAAGACCCAGACAGCCACCCAAGGCATCGGGCTTGCCTTCACCCTCGGCGGCGGCAATGACCTGGTCTGCCGGGCAATCGCCGAGCTGGCCAGCCCCTTGGTCGGCATGGAGATCGAAGCGCTAATGACCGACTTCGGGACCGTCTACCAAGCCCTGCTCGATCATCCCCAATATCGCTGGTTAGGTCCCCATAAAGGCGTGGTGCATCTCGCGCTTTCATCCATCGTCAACGCCTGCTTCGATCTTTGGGCAAAAGCTCGCGGCTTGCCCCTGTGGCGGCTGCTGCTGGAGCTGGAACCGGAACAGCTGGTGAAGACGCTACACTTGCGTTATTTGGAAGATACGCTGACAACGGAAGACGCCCTGCGGATACTGCGCGAAGAAGCCCCGCGACGCCCCAGCCGAGAGCAGATCCTCGCGCAAGGCTACCCCGGTTACGACACCTCAATCGGCTGGATTCAATATTCCGATGACACCATCAAAGAAAACCTGATCAAATCGCTGGATCAAGGCTTTGGCGCGGTCAAGCTCAAAGTCGGCTCAGCAGCTGCGGAGCGCGATATCCGCCGCGCCTTCCTGGTGCGGGAGACCGTCGGCGATACCGTCCGCGTGATGCTCGATGTCAATCAACAATGGACCTTGCCGCAAGCTATCGAAATCTGCCAACAGCTGCGACCCATGAACCCCTATTGGATCGAAGAGCCCACCCACCCGGATGATGTGCTGGCGCATCAAAACCTCAGCCGCTCCATCGCCCCGCTCAAGCTGGCGCTCGGCGAACATGTTCCCAACCAAGTCATTTTCAAGAATTATCTGCAAGCGGGCGCCGCCGGCTTCCTCCAGCCAGATTGCGTGCGACTCGCCGGTGTCAGCGAGTTCATCAGCGTCAGTTTGCTGGCGCGCAAGTTCGGGATTCCAGTGGTGCCGCATGTCGGCGATATGGGGCAAATACACCAACACCTGGTCTTGTTCAATCACATTGCCCTGGGGCATGAGATCGTCTTCCTGGAATATATCCCGCATTTGCGCCAGCACTTCCTCCACCCAGCCCAAGTGCAAGCAGGCGTCTACAGCACACCACAAGAGCCAGGCAGCAGCTCGGACTTGCTAGCACTTCAATAAGACATTTAAATGGCGCTGAATATCGAAAGGGGAGGCTGCCGGCCGATTCGCCAATTTCGTGGCGCATCCGCATGTCAACTGTGAATTGCTCGAATAATAAGCGAATAAAAAATTAGTAAGTAATATTGCTTTCCTAAATTCAAATAAGACCGAGACAAGATAAATCTCAAGATACATCATCGCAATGCAAAAGAATTAGACAACCATTCACCCAGTTGGCAAGCACTCAATAGGCATTATTCAGCTAGAGACCTGCTCTCGACTGCCAACAGCTGGCACCTCTTCTGCCACCATGTCAGACAGCAAGCCATTTATTTGAGCTCACCTTGTTCGCTTTAGCCAGCGATTTGAATTGAACTAATAATAAGTTAATAAAAGATTAGTAAGTAATATTCACTAAACAAAAAGAAAACAAATGAGAATGACAAATCTCAAAATATATTGCCACGAGACACGGGAGCAAGTTGCAGAGTCCTCAGTGTTGCGGTGCTTCGACATACCAACCAGCCCAGTCCTAGCGAAAAAGTCTCCCCTGACTCGTTGGGGGAGATTTAGAGGGCTTGCATTTAGTCTCCCCCATGCAATGGAGGAGACTTACAGAGGCTAAAATTTATCGAGCAGCCCTAGCCGCAATCCCCATGCGGCGTGACAAACTGCGCGCTGATCCAACCGGTCGTCCCATGATAATCCACCTCGAACCAGCCCGCCGTCCGCGATAGCGCCGTCAAAGTCACATCATAGGGCACACCACCCATCACCTCGCCGCCGGGTCCATCGCGGAAATTGAGCACATCGGTAGTCGTCACCATACAATTCGACAAAGCCCAGGCTGGTCCATTCGATGCCGACCCAGCGCCTGGATGCAAAACCACCGAGCCCGGTCCATCGATGAAGGTACAGGTCTTGCCCTCGATGACGTACAACGGCAAACTGCTGACCGTCCGTGGAGAATTCGCGGCATTGAGGAAGCTGAAACTCCCGCCGCTCGCCAGGAAGCAGACCCGCGTGCCAGCGCCCATGAAACCCCAGACGTCGACCGCATCGACAATGCCGCGATCAATCACCGACTGAATGCCAACGCCCCCGGCGTCAATGCGCTGCGCTTCTGTGAACCCGGTCAAATCGCTGACTTCGATCTCCGGCAACAACGCTATAGTAGTGCGAACAAATGGCTGCTGCGGCGGCGGGCAGCCTACACATTCCTCTTCCGCCGGTGTCCATTCAAAAGCGCCGATATCGCAGGCTGATCCATAGGGACGAGAAGCGCCCCGTTGATCTTCCGGCAGGCAGTGGGCACTGCTTGCGGCGTCAATGGCGGGGCTGCCACTTAAGAGCGGATAATAAGCGGGTCTGCCAGTAGTCAGACTGCCCAACCTGGGATCAGCAGTCAGTACATCCCCACCGCAATTGACGGACTCGATGAGGTTCCCCACATTCTCAGTCAGTGGTGTATTGACATTACCCAGCTCACAATCGCTATTGCCATTGTTTGCCAGGATGCTGTTGCGTATTTTTTTGTCGTAGCTGTTGCTAGAGGGGATATAAAGGCCCGCGCCGTCGTTATTAGTAGTGTTATTGACCATAGTCACGTGAGTGAGTTCAAAGGGACTAGCTGCATAGATCCCGCCGCCAGCACCTCTACTATTCGTCGCTCTATTCTTAGCAATCGTGCTGTTGTTGATAGTGATTGCTTTAGTTGAGTTTGCGTAGATCGCGCCGCCGCCAGCACCACGATTGTCAGCAAACGTGCTGTTGTTGATGGTGATCTCATTAGCAGTATTCTGAGTGGCGGTTGAGTAGATCCCGCCACCGGGAGCTTCAGCGGTATTGTCAGCAATCGTGCTGTTGTTGATGGTGAGTTTGCCGCCGAAAATGTATATGCCGCCACCGGCACCTTTGCTTTTATTGCGTTCAATCGTGCTATTGTTGATGGTGTGTGTGCCGCTGTTAATGTATATGCCGCCACCGTTACTTGAGCTACTATTGTCTCGAACAGTGCTATTGTTGATGGTGAGTGTGCCGCTGTTAATGTATATGCCGCCACCGTTAGTTGTTGATGAGGTACTATTGTCTTGGATAGTACTGTTGTTGATGGTGAGCGTGCCGCTGTTATAGATCCCGCCGCCATCGTCGGCTTTGCCCTTGGTAATAGTCATGTTGTTAAGCGTCAGGTTGCCGCCGCTATCGACCTTGAGAACTCGAGTGCTATTATCGCCGGAGATGGTGAAGCCCCTGCCTTCGATGATGATGGTGGAATTGATGGCCGATGGTGTTCTGGGCAACGTAACATCCCCGGTCAGGATGATGGTGTCGGTGCCTTGTCCTTCTGCACAGCCGGGGTTTCCTTGGCTGTCACTATTGGCATTTCCGATCGCTTGTTCCAAGCTGCAAGTGGCGTTCACTTCGATCTCAGCAGCCAAGACCTGCGCTACCGGCAAAACCAGCAACAGCGCCAGGATCAGAGCGAGCTTAACTAAAGGTTTGGCAAAATTCGGGAGGGAGTCTCGGTAGCTTTTCATAGTTTCGCGTCCTTATCAATAAAATACTCGCTACAGAGTATACTGCATCACTAAGCGCCTTGCAACTGGAATCCCGCGCGCCCTATCAGCAAGCTCAACACAAGCGACCCAAGTCTCCCCTGACTCGTCGGGCTTGCGATCGTGGAGAGAGTTGCATATTGAAATGACTTACCTCTGTGCCTCTGTGTCTCTGTGGTAAGTTTTACTTTTGCCAGCTCGTCACAGACAATGTTTGCGTTGCCGCCGCTTGTGAGTTACACTTCGCCATAGTACCGGCTGGCGGTATCGCGCCGCCCGCCAACAATTTCGTCGCTAATCATAAATGAGAGGATAAGGAAATGAAAATGATGCAACGCAGTTTCACCCTGGTCATTCTATTACTGCTGTTCTGCCTGGGCTTCGCCGCCCATGCGCAAGATACCACCATCTCCTTCCTGGCGCCGCCTTGGGGCGTGCCGCCCAGCGAAGAAGCCCTCAACGCTTTCATGGAAGAATCGGGCATCACCGTCGAAATCCAATCGGTACAAATGGCTGATCTCTTCAGCCGTGTACAAGTCGCCGCCGCCGCGGGAGAAGCCGCCGCCGATGTCATCTTCCTCAGCGAAGAAGGTCCCTCCAATATCGTCGCCACCGGCAATATGATGCCGCTCAACGACCTGCTCGATATGGGCGGTTTGGATGTGGACGATTTCGAAAAGCTCGATTTCTGGACCCTCGATGGCGATGTCTACGCCATCCCGACCTACCTCCAGCTGGTGATGATGGATTACAACGCCGACACCCTGGCGAAAGCTGGCTTTGACGCGCCGCCGACCACCTGGGCAGAATTGCACGAGCAATCCCTCGCCATCCGCGACGCCGGCTTGGACGACCATCCAATCGCCATGGGCGCCATCTCCTGGTCCTGGTGGCTGATGGCATTGAGCATGGGCGATCCCATGTTCGATGAAGACCTCAACCCCGTCTTCGCCGACGAAGGCAGCAAAGGGCGCGAAGCAATGGCGCTGCTCAAGACCTTCTTCGATGAAGAACTGATCAGCCCCGAGATCCTGGCCGGCAGCATCAACCAACACGCCCTGTTCTGGAGCGGCGTCGGCGTCTTCCACCAAGGCTGGCAAGGTTCCGTCGTCCGCGGCAATGCCGAGTCTTCAATGCAGGCGCCCAATGTGGAATACATGGTCCTGCCAGAAGTCGGCAATACCTGGAGCTTCCCCGCCGGCATCGGCATCTCGGTCGATTCCGAAAATGTGGAAGCCGCCTGGGAATTCGTCAAATGGTATGTCGGCGACCAGAACATGACCGATATCTGGAACGCCTTCGGCCTCTACCCCTCGCGTATTTCCATCAGCAGCGCCCTCAACGAAGCTGGCGAAATCCAAGGCTACGAGGAGATCGTCGAACAAAGCATGCACACCAACGAGCTGCCCCGTTTCGCGCTTTGGTGGGGTCCCTGGGCTGCCTCAGTCAGCGAGCATATCCTCGAAGGCATGCAAACCGACATGTCCGCCGATGACATCATCGATGCCCTGGCGGAAGAATGGAACGCCCTCAAGGACGAGTACCAATAGATCTACCCGCAACCACATCCTTCCCTCTGTTTGACCAGGGGGAAGGATTTTTTCTATCTCTTTTCTAACTCAAAAATTACCATTTTGCCCCCTTCCCCCAAAACTTGTGATACGATGAACTTAGAGCGAGTTCTGCCGCTGCTCTGCCGCGAAGGAGCTCGCGCGCAGGCACATCGAAAGGAGCCCATTTGATTAGCCCGCTGTGATACCGTAGCGAGTGTTTCCTGCTCAACACGCAACACCGAAGGTCCGCGACTCAACAGTCAACGCAAAAAGGGGGAAACCATGAAAAGCTTAGCTGTATTCAGCCTGGTATTGGCGCTGATCCTGCCCACCATAGCTTATGGGCGGAGCAAGACCGATGCAATAATGGCAATAGCAGCCGCTGCCGACCACCACTGCATATTGAACGCTGGAGGCGCATTCATCGACCTCCACTATGGACATGACCATGAGGGCTATATTGCTTTTGCCCACCTAGACTATCAGTATGCGCCGTCTGATACCTTCATCGCCTGGTCGAGAAAGGCGCGCAATGTCTGGCTGTCCATTTGGCAGAAAGTTGGAGCTGGCGGCTATCCGATAGCTTCAAAAAAATGCTAAAGCGCCCTCCAAATTGACCAAACTATCCAAGAACCCCCGCCAACTGACGGGGGTTTGCCTATTTAGCGGCTAGAGATATGTAGTATAATCCTCTTCAAGATGCTCTGCGTCTGGATAAAATCCCAGACAATACAATTTGGACACTTATGAAACGCCGCCTCTTCTCATCCGATTCGCTTTATCTGCTGGTTGTGCTTTCGCCCATCGTCTTGCTGATCGCGCTCTTCATCTATTACCCCGCCCTCGACACCTTTGGGCAAAGCCTCACCAACCGCAACCTGCGGGTCCGCCGCCCACCCAAACCGATTGGCGCGGAGAACTATATCAAGCTGCTGGAAGACGAAGAATTCTGGGAAGTCACCGGGCGCAGCTTCCAAGTCGTCATCATCACCCTGCCGCTGGAAATGGCGGTGGCTTTTGGCATCGCCATGCTGCTCAACCAGCGCTTTCCGGGTCGCGGCGTCATGCGCACGCTGACCATCCTGCCCTGGATGCTGCCGCCAGTGGTCAACGGCTTTTTATGGGGCTGGCTGCTCAATGGCGAATACGGCGCCCTCAATGGCTTCTTGTATCAGCTCGGCTTGATCGGGGAATATCAATATTGGCTGCGAGCGCCAGAAAGCCAGATCCTGTGGGTAACAGTGGTGCAAACCTGGACGCGCTACGCCTTCCCCACCATCATTCTGCTGGCCGGCTTGCAAGGCATTCCCGATGATTTGTACGATGCCGCCAAAGTCGATGGCGCCAATGCCTTGGCCAGCGTCCGCCATATCACCATTCCCCTGCTGCTGCCCTCTTTTGGTATCGCCCTGGTGGTGGAATTCATCGCCGCTTTTCAAATTTTTGATGTCGTCTGGACCCTGACCGCGGGCGGCTCGGCTGGCGGCTCGATCAACCCCTTCACCAAAACGCTGATGCTCTATAATTATGAACTGGTCTTCCGCGATCTGCGCGTCGGCTTGGGCGCGGCGCTCTCCTATATCATTCTGGTGATGTCGCTGGCGGTGGGCATGATCTTCGTCTGGCGCGTCTATAACCAGGGAGTGCAAGAAGCATGAGCCGCCGCCTGCACAAACGCCTGCGCCTGGCGGTCATCTACCTGCTCTGCGCCATCGTCTTGCTCTGGGCGCTGGCGCCGATTTACTGGGTAGTCGTCAGCAGCGTCTCGACCCGCCAAGAACTCTACTCCCGCCCCTACAAAATCTGGTTCCCCGCCCAGCCCACGCTGGAATCCTATCACACCATCTTCACCCAAGGCGCCAAATTCCGCGATGGCGGCTTCTCACCCACTGCCCACCTCATGAGCACCGGCTTGCGCAACAGCGTCATCATCAGCGTCGCTTCAGCCGCTATCGTCACCCTGCTGGGCACCGGCGCCGGTTATGCCTTCGCCCGCATGCAATTCAGGGGCCGCGGGGTCATCTTCTTGCTGATCATGCTGATGCTGCCCCTGCCAATCTGGGTCTCTTTGATCGCGCTATTTTTCCTGATGACCCAGCTGGACTTGATCGACACCCTGCTGGGCTTGGTGCTGATCTTCGTCACCTTGCTCTTGCCGCTTTCCGTCTGGATGATGACCACCTTCGTCCGCGATATCCCGGGCGAGATTCAAGATGCGGCGCGGGTCGATGGCGCCGATCGCTGGCGCCTGGTCTATAGCATCATCCTGCCATTGGCGCGCCCCGGTATGGTAGCCGTCTTCCTGGTGGGCATGCTCTCCACCTGGAATAATTTCTTGATTCCCCTGATTTTCACCCGCACCGATGATTCCCAACCCCTGACCGTCGTGCTGACCCTCTTCATCGGGCAATACGAAGTCGCCTGGGAAGATATGTCGGCCGCCGCCGTGGTCACCATGTTGCCGCCTTTTATCATGGCGCTCTTCTTCCAGCGCTACCTGGTGCGCGGCTTGACCATGGGCGCGGTCAAATAAGGAGTTATCGTGAACATCGAAGCGACCATCAAATCCATGAGCATCGCCGAAAAAGTCGGGCAGATGTTCATGCTGGCTTTCGCCGGCGACCAAATGGAAGAAGCCCGCATCCTGATGCAAGATCACCTGGTGGGCGGCGCCTATATCAGCGATGAAAATGTGCCCACCGCCGCGGCGGCCACCCAGCTCTGCAACACGCTGCAAGGCTTCGCCCGCAACACCCGCCTGGGGATCCCACTGCTGCTCGGCGCCGACCAGGAAGGTACCTGGTCTGTCATGACCGCCGAAAGCGCCATGGGACCCGGCAATATGGCGATCGGCGCCACCCACGATCCCCAGCGCGCCTACCAGATCTATAGCATCATCGCCCGAGAGATGGCGTCCGTCGGCTTGAACGTCGTGCTAGGACCAGCCGCCGATTGCAATTCGAACCCGCATAATTCCATCATCGGCATGCGCTCTTTTGGCGAAGATCCAGAACTGGTCGCCGCCATGACCCGCGCCGCTGTCCGTGGTTTGCAGGACAATGGCAATGTCGCCACCATCAAGCATTTCCCCGGCCATGGCGATACCCGCCTGGATAGCCATCGCGGCTTGCCCACAGTCGGGCGCGAGCGCGATGAACTCCTGCGCATCGACCTGCATCCCTTCGCCGCCGGTATCGAAGCCGGCGCCAAAATCGTCATGACCTCCCATATCATCTTCACCGCGCTGGATGCCGAACGCCCCGCCACCTTGTCACCCGTCATCCTGGGCGATTTGCTGCGCGGGGAGATGGGCTTCACTGGCTTGGTCGTCTCCGATAGCATGAATATGCGCTCGATGAAACGCAACTATGACCCAGCCGAGGCAGCTATCCAAGCCTTCAACGCCGGCGTCGACCTGATGATGCTGGCGGAAGAACATTACGACCACGATGCCGGGCAATACCTCGATAACCAACGCGCTTTGATCCGCGCCGTCATCCGCGCCGTCGAAACTGGCCGGATCAGCCAAGCGCGCGTCGATGATGCCCTGCGGCGCATCCTGCATTTGAAAAGCGAAGCCCGTTTCTCGACGGAGCCAGTAGACCATCAGGCAGCGACCGTCGGCTCTGCCAAGCACCGCGCCATCGAGCTGGATGTCGCCCGAGCTGCCGTCAGCCTGCTGCGCGATCAGCATCAGCTGCTCCCGCTCGACACCGACAGCCCAATTACTCTGATCAACTGCACTAAACGAAGCGCTTACCAGGTGCTGACCAAGACCCGTGGCATCGGACCCAATCAGGCGAGGCCCGCTTTTGATATCTTCGCCGAGGAGCTAGCTGCCGCTTGCCAGCGACTGCAGCTGGTCGCCGCCGAAGAGTTCTCGCTGGATACCCTGCCAGCCGAGGGACCCATCATCGCCGTCACCGAAAATTACACCCTGCCCGGCATGGACTTCGATCAATCGCTGCAAGCCCCAATCGTGCGAGCGCTGCATCAAGCCGCCCCCGAGCGCCTCATCGTCGTCGCCCTGCGTGATCCCTATGAACTGGCGGATTTCCCCGAAATCGGCAACTACATCTGTAGCTTCAGTTTTCGTCCCCCCGCGGCAAAAGCGGCTGCCGAGCTATTGCTGGGGCAAATCCCGACCGGCGGACAAACACCAGTCAGCGTGCCAGGCACCGAGCTGCTGGCGGGGTCGCTTTAATCCCCTGTAGCCCATGCCCCCGGTCCTTTTTCTAAGCCCATCTCCCAGCTCCTCTCTCCAACCCCATCCTCCGGCCCCTTCCGACGCATCAGGGAAGGGGAGCTAGATTGCGGGTTTTGGAGTTTTTCGGCTCGCCTGTACAGCAAGCTCAGTACAAGCGATGCGAGTCTCCGCCATGCAATGGGCTGAGGAGGAGACATGTTTATAGTGTGTGGTTTGAATTAATCGAATAATAAGTGATGTAAAGATTGATTAGTAAGACTTCAATCAACGATCTGGGGCGATTGATTTTGCTGGGCGGCACAGGCAATTGCAGCATCGAGGTCGAAATGAAATACTAGCACAGAGGCACAGGGGCGCAGAGATAAAGCATTTGAGCGGCGTATTAGATTGACGCAATGGTGAATGAAAGTCGACTATAAAATTAACAGCAAGCGCTTTCCGTTGGGTTGGCTGCTCTGAGGAGAGGGGGTGTTTACCATGTGTGATTTGAGTTGTATAAAATAATAAGTTCTATAAATATTAGAAAGTAATATTTTTACTATATCAAAGAAAAAAAGTGAAATTGATGAATCTAAAGATATATTAACACAAGGCAGAGGAATGAGCTAACGATTTATCCTGTTTGAATGCGTTGGCGAGCGCTCAATTAGCATTGTGTTTAGCTACGTCTTGGTCCGTGGCTGCCAACAGGCGATGATTCCGTTTGCCACCGTGTGAGGCGGGAAGGCATTTATTTGCAGTTCATCTTGATTGCCGATAAGCGGTTATGTTGAGGGCTGTCCCCTTCTCGACCGCAGGGATAAGAAGAGCAGCAGCAAGCCCAGCGGCACAAATATGATTGTGCCGACCTCGCCAGGCGCTCTACTGATCGTCTCGATCCCCGGCTTGAAGCTGGGGATGATGAGCCGCATGAAATACTCAAAAGTGAAAAAAGCGTACATCAGCGGGATCAACGATTGATAGCGCCACAGCACCAGCGCATAAATGACGCCGATGATCAGCTGCGACAAACCCCAGAGAGCAAACATGGTCACCAAAGTATCAGCGGCTGCGGACGAATAGGTGTTGATCGGGATGGAGGCGATGCTCTGCGTCCCGCCATCAGCGGCGAGCATATGAACCAGGCTGCGCCCAATGGTTATGATTGTTAGAATAGCAAAAGCCCATTTCGCTAAGGGCGGTCCAGCATAGTGATTGCTGATTGGGCTTGGTAAAAGTTTCTCTGGCATGCTTCTTTTCTCCTCAATTGGCTATGTGCCGTCCGTTAATCCCCCCGCCTGCCGCAGCGTCATTCTGCCAGCAGAAATCAAGTCCATCGGATCTCCAAACCCAGGCGATTTCACAAGTGCCGAGTCTAGTGAAATCGCGCAGCTAAAAAACCGCTTATTTCCATTATAATGGCTGTATGACCGCGAGAACCCAATCTCCCGATTTTGCCACCCGTCTGCGCGCCTTGCTGCTCCTGTTTGGTAGCTTGACGGTCGGCGCCATGGTCATCATCGCCATGACCTGGTTCGTCATCGGTTCAGCCCCGCGCAGCCAAGCGATAGCCACTGCCGATGGACTTGCCGTCTCCGAATTCGTGACCTTGCCCGGCGACGATGCCTACCCCGCAGCCCTGGCTATCGGGTCCGATGGCACCCTCTACACCGGCAGCTATCAAACCGGCGCGCTCTGGTCGATCAGCCCAGCTGGCGCACTCAGCGAAATCGAAGGCGCCCGCGACCTCATCGGCTCAGTCACCGGTTTGGCTCCCGCGCCCGATGGCAGCCTGCTCATCCTTGATCGCATCAGCCCGCTGGAGGCTGAAGGCGCGCGCATCTGGCACTATGCCCAAGGCGCATTACGCCCGATCTTGACGATCCCGGCCGATGCCACTATCGGGCTCATGCTGCCGGATGACCTGACGCTCGACCGCGCTGGCATCATTTACGTCAGCGATCGATCCCCGGCGCGTATCTGGCGCTATACCCCCGATGGCGACAATCTGGGCATTTGGTGGCAACCGCCCACAAGCGCCGCCGCTCCCACCGGACTGGCTTATGATGCCGCCCACCACGCTATTCTGATCAGCGATAGCGCGCTCGATGCCGTCTACCGCGTTTCAGCAGCCGCCGACAGCTTAAGCGCAGCCATGGCGAACACGGAGATACTCTTTGACGATGGCGGACAAAATGGCTACGGCTTTGATGGCCTCACGACAGCGCCGAACGGGGAGATCTATCTGGCGCTGTTGTCTTGGAATCGCGTCGCGCGTTTGCAAGGGGAATCGCTGCAGATTTTAGCCCGCGATTTCCGCGGCGCCAGCGACCTGGCTTATGATCCAGCCCGCCGCCGTCTCTACGTCAGCAATTGGAACCAATTCAGCCTGGGCTTTGGCACGCGCCCGCAATTGCCCTTCGCGCTGGATGTGATCGAACTGCCGCCAGCCCAGAACTAAGCGCAGCCTAAACTCAGTCCTTGTTGAGCTGCGTCTCTATCCGCGATACGTTCCTGTCGATGTGTTTTATCTCTGCGCCTAGCGTGCTGATGTCGCCATGTGCCTCCGATATGGCTGTGTTAAGCACACCTTGCATTTCGGCGATCTGTGTATTGAGTTTTCCGTGCAAATCCGCCGTCTCGGTGCGCAAGTCGCTATGATGCTCTGTTGCCGTATCCAGCTTATCGATAATGGTGCTGTGAGCCATTGCGGAGGCCACCTTGACCGCTTCTATATCCGATTTTAATGTCTCGTTCACGCTATCGATCTTGGAATTCAGCTCACTACGAGACATTTGGTTGACACTATCGATCTTCTCGCTCAATTCACTGCGAGTCGTATGGTTGGCGTTATCGATCTTAGCGCCCAACTCGGCGCGCGTCGCTTCGATTTTGATGCCTAGCTCACCGCGGCTCGCTTCGATCTTCTCGCCCAGCTCACTGCGTGTTGCTTGGTTGACACTATCGATCTTGTCGCCCAACTCACTACGTGTTGCTTGGTTGACACTATCGATCTTAGCGCCCAACTCACTGCGCGTTGCTTCGATTTTCTCGCCCAGTTCACTGCGTGTTGCTTGGTTGACACTATCGATCTTAGCACCCAGCTCGCCGCGTGTTGCTTCGATTTTCTCGCTCAGCTCACTGCGTGTTGCTTGGTTGACACTATCGATCTTAGCACCCAACTCGCCGCGTGTTGCTTCGATCTTCTCGCTCAGCTCACTGCGTGTCGCTTGATTGACACTATCGATTTTCTCGTTCAACTCACTGCGCACCGCTTCGATCTTGATGCCCAACTCCCCACGCGTCGCTTCGATTGCGATGCCCAACTCACCGCGGCTCGCTTCGATTTGGGCGCTCAACGCATTGGCTGTTGCTTCGTTCTGGGCGCTTAGCTCGTTGCGGGTCGCTTGGTTGACACTATCGATTTTCTCGTCCAGCTCGCTGCGCACCGCTTCGATCTTGTCGCCCAACTCCCTGCGCGTCGCTTCATTCCTAGCAACTAATTCGTCACGTAAACCACCGATTGACCTACTGAGCAAACCAACTATGGCAACACAAAGCCCGCCAGCGCCGATGAGAACTTCAATTAGACCGATGTTGACTGCCTCCATTGAGACCTCCGAGAGAATGGTATCTTCCATGAACGAGGATGGTGACAAGTATACACATAATATCTCGAAAATGAAATCCCCAATATGAAATTAGTTATAAGCAGGTCATAATTTCCAGATCCCATTTAATCAAGCATATCATTTTCCCTCCCTGGTTGCTATTTTCTTGGGATCCCGCATCCTCCAGGCAATCATAATAATACGATTCCTTCCCGCCATCCCGCGCGCTTGACCCGCCACAGCAACTCGGCTAGTCTAAAGGGGATGCAGCTTTCGCCTTGCCGAGAAAACCGAAGCGAACCATGAGCAGATTGCCCGCTTTCCCCGAAAGCAAACCAACCCTTATCTCGCCTTATACGCAAGTTGACAGCTTGCCCAGGTGGCGCCGCTGGTTCGGCTGGTTCTGCCTGCTATCCGCCACCCTACTCATTATCGCAGCGGCGATATTAGCCTTCACCGCGCCCGCAGCCGTCAGTAGCGCTCCCGCAGTCCCCGCCACTGATGAAGCAAACCAACCAGCCACCACCCCTCTGCCACCTACAAAACTCGCCGAAGAACCAACCGCGCCCTCAGCAAGATCCGATCTCGCTCAGCCGCCTACATTAAGCCCTGGGCAAATCAGCGCCTTACTGGCGACACCAATACCAGCGCTGGCTGCCCAAAACTCCCTGGAAACAACCGGCTGGAATGTCGAGCCCTTCACCATCATCCCCAAGCGCGCTCGCAGCGATATGAGCAGCTATGTGGCGCAGCGCGGCGACACCATCGATGGGATCGCCAACCGCTTTGGCTTGCAGCGCGAATCGATCGCCTGGTGCAATAAGCCGATCATCGCCCAAATCTTGCGCCCCGGCGATGTCGTCAATATCCCGCCGGCTGATGGCGCCTGCCACACCGTCTTGAGCACCCAAGGCAAGGACATCAGCGATATCGCCCAGCAATACGGCATCGACGACCCCTATGCCATCATCGATGCCCCAGCCAACGACCTGCAAGGAATCCCCCCCGATACCCTCTTGCCCAGCAACAAGTTCCTCTTCATCCCAGGCGGCGAGGGCGCCTTCATCACCTGGAACGCGCCAGTGCAACAAGATAGCGCCGGCAACGTCGTCGCCTTCGATCCCGGCAGCGCCTATAGCTGCGGCCAGCGCTCCGGCGGCGGCACATTCTGGACCAATCCACTGCCCACCGGCACCTATGTCCGCGGCTTCTATGCCGGGCATAGCGGCATCGATATCGCCGCCCCAACCGGCACGCCCATATACGCCGCTAATGGCGGACCCATCCTCTATGCCGGGCGCAACAGCTGGGGCTATGGCAATACCGTCGTCATCGCCCATGGACAATTCTCCACCCTCTACGGGCATATGAATCTCATCGCCGTGCGTTGCGGACAATCAGTAGCGTCCGGGCAGATCATCGGCTATGTCGGCAGCACCGGCAATTCCTCCGGACCACACCTGCACTTCGAGATTCGCTATCGCAATCAACCGCGAGACCCTTCCGCTACGCTGGGCATCGGCTGGTAAGGCTGGTTTGAAAAACGAGAGGAATTAGTATGATCGCCTTTGCGACGGTTGAAGAAGCCTGGCAAGCATTAAAACAAAGCGAAGATGCGCATGTCCGCGCCGATGCCATCATCTACCTGGGCGAACATCGCTACGCGCCATCAGTCCCCCATTTGATCGAGCTGCTGCGCCAAGCCGACCCCGGCACCCGCTATCTCGCCGCCAGAGCCTTGGGGCAAATCGGCGACGAAGCCGAAGCCGCCCTGCCCACGCTCTTGGCTGCCCTGCGCGACAACGACATGTTCCTGCGCGCCGGCATCACTGGCGCCCTGATCAAGATTGGCTACCCAGCCGTGCCCGGTTTGACCAGCGCCCTCTTTGATCCCAACAACGCGGTCAGGCGCGCCGCCTGCAAAGCACTGGGCAAAATCGGCAGCGAACGCGCCGTACCCGCCCTGAAATATTCCCTGCGCGATCATAACGCCGGGGTGCGCAAATTCGCCCGCGAAGCCCTCGAACGCATCGATAGCCCCGCCGCCCGCGCCGCCCTCAACGGGCAATAGCGCTTCGGCATCTTGGCAAGCCCAATAAGAAAAAGCCTCCCATCTAATGGGGGAGGGGACATGTTTATAGTGAATTGAATCGATACGATACTAACTGATATGTGAACTGATAAGTAATATTCTATAAACAAAAACAAAACAAATATGACTGACAAATCTCAAAATTGCCACGAGACACGAGAGCAAGCTGCGGAGTCCTGAGTTTCGCGGCGCTTCAGCATACCAACCAGCCCAACGGAAAGCGATACCCCTCAAATGTCTTATCTCTGTGCCTCTGTGTCTCTGTGGTGAGCTTTAGTTTCGACCCTGCGCTGCACCTCCCCGCGCCGCCCGGCAGCCAGCCCCTTGATTATAAGTGTCATCGATAAATCTTTATATCACTTATTATTACCTAAACTCATTTCACTCATCGTAAATATGCCCCCTCCTCAGAGCAACCAACTGGACGGAAAGCGATACCCCTCAAATGACTTATCTCTGCGCCTCTGTGTCTCTCTGGTAAGTTTTAATTTCGACCGGACGCTGCAACTCCCCGCGCCGCCCGGCAAGATCAATCGCGCCAGACACTTGATTCGAAGTGTTACTGACGATCCTTTATATCACTTATTATTGCCAAAACTCATTTCACTCATCGTAAATATGCCCCCTCCTCAGAGCAGCCAACCCAGCGGAAAGCGATACCCCTCAAATGACTTATCTCTGTACCTCTGTGTCTCTGTGGTGAGCTTTAATTTCGACCCTGCGCTGCAACTCCTCGCGCCGCCCGGCAGCCAGCCCCTTGATTACAAGTGTTACTGACGAACCTTTATATCACTTATTATTGCACAGTTTATTTTCTTATCCGACGAAACTTGTGTCAACAAAAACGGGTTCATATCAAAAAGTCTCCCCTGACTCGTCGGGGGAGACTTAGAGGGGGTAAAGCTTTAGCTTTAGAGCGCTTGCCGACCTACCCACAATCCCCATTCGGCGTGACATACTCCGCGCTGATCCAACCGGTCGTCCCATGATAATCCACTTCGAACCAACCCGCCGTCCGCGACAGAGCGGTCAAAGTCACATCATAGGGCACACCACCCATCACCTCGCCGCCGGGTCCATCCCGGAAATTGAGCACATCGGTCGTCGTCACCATACAATTCGATAAGCCCCAGGCTGGTCCATTCGATGCCGACCCAGCACCCGGATGCAAGACCACCGAGCCCGGTCCATCGATGAAGGTACAGGTCTTGCCCTCGATGACATACAACGGCAAACTGCTGACCGTCCGCGGAGAAGTCGCCGCATTGAGGAAGCTGAAACTGCCACCGCTCGCCAAGAAACAGACCCGCGTGCCGGCGCCCATGAAACCCCAGACATCAACCGCATTGACGATGCCGCGATCAATCACCGACTGAATGCCAACGCCCCCGGCATCAATCCGTTGCGCTTCGGTGAACCCGGTCAAGTCGCTGATTTCAATCTCCGGCAATAGCGCCAGGATAGTGTCAACCGGCGGCTTGGGCACATAGACCAATCCCGAGTGCCACTCGTAAGCGCCGATATCGCAGTCGGTTATCCGACGAGCCTGCCCCCGTTGATCTTTCCTGGTGCAGTGGGCACTGCTGGCGGCGTCAATGGCGGGGCTACCCTCTAGCAGCGGATAATAAGCGGGCCTGCCAGTGAGCCTGCCCAACAGGGGATCAGCGCTCAGTTTCCCGGCGCCGCAATCGCCGGGATTCCCAATCAGGTTGCCCACATTCTGCTGGGGTTTGGGGATACTATCCTGGCGACGACGACAATCGCCATTGCTATTGTTTGCCAGGATGCTGTTGTATATAGATGTGTTGGGGCTGGATCCGGCTACGTAGAGACCGCCTGCGTTAGAGGCGCTGTTGCCGACGAGAGTCACGTGGGTCAGTGTAAGAGTACCTGCTACAACGATCCCGCCGCCATTAGGACCAGCAGTATTATCGTAAATTGTACTGTTGGTGACAGTGAGTTCAGCGCTTCCTGTTACTAGGATCCCGCCGCCGGTGGTTGCTCCATTGTTCCGCATAGCGCTGTTGCTAATTGTCCCAGTTGCCTGCTGGAGATTGATCCCCCCGCCGTCAGAGCTAGCTGTATTATTGCTGATCGTGCTATTCCTGATAATGAGGGTGGTTGCGCTGGACCAGTTACTGTGATAGATTCCGCCGCCGTTGGTTGCTGTATTGTTCCGGATAGTGCTGTTGTTGATGGTGAGTGTGCCAACGTTATAGATTCCGCCGCCGCTGCCGCTTGAAGCGGTTGTGTTGCCGCTGATAGTGCTGTTGTTAATGGTGAGAGTACCAACGTTATAGATCCCGCCACCGCTTGAACTTGAAGTGGTTGTGTTGCCGCTGATAGTGCTGTTGTTAATGGTGAGAGTACCAGCGTTATTGATCCCGCCGCCCTCTCTGGCAGAGCCATTGGTAATAGTCACCTTATTAATCGTCAGGTTGCCGGAGCTGCTGAGATTGAGAACTTGAACGCTACCACCGCCGGAGATGGTGAAGCCCCCGCCTTCGATGATGATGGTGGAAGAGATGCTTGTTGGTGTTCTGGAAAGCGTGATGGTGCCGTTGCTCGTCCCAGCTTGGGTGATAGTGATAGTGTCGGCGCCGCTGCCGGCTTCGCAGTCGCTATTAGTGGCCGCATCGTCATTGGCATTCTGGATGGCTTCTGTGAGCTCACAGTCAGCGTCCACTTTGATATCGGCAGCCAAAACCTGCGACACCGGCAAAACCAGCAACAGCGCCAGGATCAGAGCGAGCTTAACTAAAGGTTTGGCAAAATTCGGGAGGGAGTCTCGGTAGCTTTTCATAGTTTCGCGTCCTTATCAATAAAATACTCGCTACAGAGTATATAGCATCGCTAAGCGCCTTGCAACTGGAATCCCGCCCACACCCACCAGCCCAATATTAGCGAAAAAAGTCTCCCCTGACTCGTCGGGCTTGCAATCGTAGAGGCGGTTGGATCTCGAGAGCAGAGCTAGCTAGCGAGCTTCAAGCGAAGGCGAAATAATCCCCACTCTGCTCCACGCCATACCAAGCCAGCGCCGTCGCGATCACCGTATCATCGTGGCAACCGCTGGGCGCGCCATAACGATAACCACCCGCCGGCAAAACCTCCAAGCCAAAACCAGCCAACTCCCCCAGCAAGACCACGTCATCCAGCAAACCGATGCTGCCGCGTTCGATCGCCAAAGCCAAGGCCTCGATCAAGAGGGCTTTGCTCTTTGAGGTGGTCACGAAACCGCGAATCGGCAAACCCTCTCGCTGCAGCGCCTCGATATTTGGCGCGCCAATGCTGTTGGCTTCCGCCCAGATCACCTGCGCCCCCCAACGCTCCACCATCACAGCCAAGCGCCCGCGCTGCAAAGCCCAGTCGATCTGATTGAAACGATCCATCGCCACCATCCGCCGCGTCGTCGCATCGATGATGACGATCACCGTATAATCATGCTGCCGCCCCCAATCGACCCCAGCCACATACACATGCCCCGCCTGCGGTCCCTCAACTTGCCCGCGGCTAACAGCTGCCCGAATCCCGCGGAAGACCTGCCCGCTTTCATCGCTGAATTGCGCCAGGTATTCCGTCTGCCAAATCGCCTCAGTTGTCTTCCGCTTGATGCTCTTTAGCTCAGCCGGGTCGATCAAAGAATTGTCCACGGTGGGACGATGAAAAGCCGCCCACTCGCCGCTCTCATCATCGAATGCAGTGCGGAACAAATCCCAAAACCAGTTGCGCCCCCGCGGCGTGCTAAGCAAGAGCGCATCGCCCCGGCTGGTGACCAGCATCGGGCGCACAATCTGCTGCCAAACCCGCCCGTCCATGAAAGCCGCCTCATCCAACACCGCTAGATCCAAACCTTCGCCGCGCAGGTTATCCGGCTCATGCGCGCTGCGCACCGCCACCATGCCACCATAGTCGCTGTCGATGCGGCGCTCACCCTCGCTGATCCTGATATAAGGCAGATGCCTCACGGCCGCTTTCAGATCCCGCCAGACCTGGCTCGCCATCAGATAAGTCGGCGCCAGCCACCAACCTCGCTTGTCCTCCATTAGCGCGTTCTCCAGTAAAATAGTCTTGCCAAGCTCCGTCTTCCCCCAGCGTCTCCCGCAAGCGACGATCTTGAAACGCGCGCAGTTTATCTTCACTAGCATCTGCCCAGGGTGGAGCCTTATGAAGTTGACCATCGTAATAGTATTGGAATCGGGTGGTGTGTCCTTTGCCGTCATCGATTTTCTTGATCACCTCCTCCAATTTAAGCACCTGGCTGACCAAGTTCCCCAAAGCGGATGCCAACTGGTTCAAAGACGCTTCCGCCAACCGCTCCTCATCCAACTGCTCCATGATCGCTACGCTGCGCTCCAACATCTCTTGCTGCAAATCAAACAACCGGCGGTTCCACTCGCCTCTACTCTGCTTTCGATACTGGCGCCGTAACTCCTCTTCTTGGCGCTGCCAAGCCCGCAAAGTCTCTGCCGGTATCCCCAGCACATCGCCCGCCCGCCTAATATCGCCCTCTTGACGCTCAATCTGGTTCAACGCCTTAACCTTGCGTTCCAGCGAATAACGCCTTGCCACCTTACTACCCCTCTTAGCCTCTGATCACTTTTCAAAAGACTGAAGAGACCCCAAATCTCGCCCTCCGGCTGCCAACGTTCGCGGCTTCACAATCCGCTCGCGTTCAGTAGTCTCATCAGTCCAGCACTAACTTAGCACATATGTTCTAATCATGGGTGTAATTTTGTTCTTCATTTCGTTTTTTTTGAGCCAACCTCAAGCACCCCCCGCACCACACCCAAAGCAGCGTTATGCTATAATTCCTGCGCGATGCCGGCGAAAGAGAGATCCAATTGAATCAGCGCTACCCTGGCAAATACCTCATCGGCTTGACCGGCAATATCGCCGTCGGCAAGAGCTTGGTGCGCGGGCGGCTGGCAGAGCTGGGCGCCGCCACCATCGATGCCGATACCGTTGCCCATCAAGTGATGCTCAAGGGCGAAGCAGCTTACGACCAAATCATCGCCAACTTCGGCAGCGACATCCTCGACGCAAATGGCGAAATCAACCGCGCAGCCCTGGGCAAGATCGTCTTTGCCGACCCAGCCAGACTCAAGCAACTGGAAGCGATCACCCATCCCGCCATCCGCCGCCAGATCGAGCAACTGATCCGCGCCGCCCCGCAAGTCGTAATCGTCATCGAAGCCATCAAATTGCTGGAAGGCAGCTGGAAAAACGCTGTTGACGCGGTCTGGGTAGTAGACGCGCCGCCAAAGCTGCAAGTGCAACGCTTGATCGAAGAGCGCGGCTTAGCGCGAGACGATGCCAACCAACGCATTGCCGCCCAAAACAAACAAGCCGACAAGCTACGACAAGCCGATGTCATTATCGACAACAGCGGCAGCATCGCAGAAACCCGCGCCCAAGTGAAACGGCACTGGCTGGCAATCGAGTCAGCTTAATCGGTCAGTTCACCCCTCAAATACCTCATCCTGTGCTAAACTTCTAATTTCCATATTGGATCAAGCCATGCGCGATGTGGTGGTAATTGGCGGCGGACTCAGCGGCTTGTCCGCCTGCTACGAACTGGAAAAACAAAGCCAGCGCTATACCGTCATCGAGGTCAAGCGACGCTTCGGCGGGGGCATCCGCAGCACCACCGAAGGCGGCTTCCTCCTCGATGCCTCCGCTTTCGTCTTCCAATCGCTCGCTGCCGAACCCTCTCTGGACGAACTCGGCTTACAAGAGCAGATCATCAAAATCGATACCGACACCTGCGTCTTTCCTGATGGCACCCAATCGCTGATCAACGCGCTGGCTGGCAAATTAAACGGCGGACGGCTGATGCGCATGGCGGTCAGCTCCATCGGCTCCTGGGGCGATCGCTTCACCCTCTGCCTGGAGAATGGCTTGCTCTACGATGCCGGCGCTCTCATCCTGGCAGTCCCCGCCCGTTACGCCGCCCGCATGCTCTACAACCTGCTCCCGACAACGGCACAGCAATTGCAAGCATACCGCTACGATTCCATCTATCGCCTCTCCCTCGGCTACCATAAGCGCGATCTGCCGCCACAGCTGGGCGAAGCATCAGAGCCGCTCTTTCCCTTTCTGCTAACCACCGATGCGCCGAGCCGCCTGCCATCCCGCGACCACCAGCTGATTCAACTGGGTCTCCGCTGCCAGACCGCTCCCACGCTCGAGCAAGCACTGCACACAGCCAGCGCGCATTACGACTGGCTTGGCTCGCCCCTCGTTGCCTGCCTCGACCATTGGCCCGAAGCCGATTCCCTCTCCTGCTATGACCAAGACCACCCGGAAAATATCCGCGCTATCCAAGCAGCCCTCCCCGCCGGCATCAGCCTAATCGGCAGCGACTACTGCCTGCAAGCACCAGCATCGCCCGGCATCGCCCGCCTCGATGGACGAATTCGCGCCGGCAGACTGGCAGCCCGTGCCGCCATCGCCCACCTGAAATCGAAAAGAAACCGATGATCCGCTTCCTCCGCGCATTATGGCGCGCCCTGCTCATGACCCTGCGTGGCGAAACGCTGACCCCGCCCCATTTCCAACCTTTGGAAACCTGGATCGCCGAGAGCCTGAAGCGCCTGCATCAGGTCTACACCGTGGCGGAAGCGCAACACTTCGACCTGGCGCGGCGAGAAAACCTGCAACTCAAACTCGATGGCCACCCCACCAGCCTGGAACAAACCCTGCAAATGCTGCGCCACAATCTGGTCAACGAATACCCACGCCTCATCCGCCTCGATGACCCCCATTCCATGCTGGTCATACAAAGCAGTAACCTCAACGATCAATACCGCTTGGGACAATTCCTGGCCACCGGCGCCATCACATCACCAGCATTGCACAAGGCTCTCGCCCACTTGAAGGCCCATATCTCCCAGCTCCCACCCATCGAAAAACCCCAAATTCGCCAGCAGCCTCCCCTCCCTAAATGACCTTGGGGAGGGGCCGGGGGTGGGGTTAGACAGCGGGCTGGGGGGATGTGGTTAGAGAAGGACTGAGCTTAGAACCCGCTTAGCCATATATCTCCTCGCCCGCCCATGCTATACTAGGGCTTCCCGCGAGTTTGGAAGGCTCCCATGTCATTCTTAGCCCCAGTCGCCTTTGCAGCGCTGGCAATCGCCATACCAATTCTGCTGCTCTATATGCTGCGTCTGCGCCGGCGCGAAGTGCTAATCTCGAGCACCTTCCTCTGGCGGCAGGTGCTTCAAGATACCGAAGCCAATACCCCCTGGCAGCGGCTGCGGCGCAACCTGCTGCTCTTCTTGCAACTCTTGATCCTGCTGCTGCTGGTGCTGGCTCTGGCGCGCCCCTTCTTGATCGTCCCGACCATCAGCGCCGGCAAAATCGCCCTGCTGCTCGATGCCTCCGCCAGCATGATGGCGGATGATATCGGGGACCAAACCCGCTTTTCCGCCGCCATCCAACAAGCGCAACAGATCGTCAACAATATGAACCCCCAAGACATCATCTCGCTGATCCGCGTGGGAGAAACAGCAGAGCCGCTGACCCCCTATACCGCCGACAAAAACGAGCTGCGCCGCGCGCTTCAAAGTCTGACGGTAGGGCAAGGTCGAGCCGATTGGGATACCGCGCTGACCCTGGCGGCCGCCGGCGCTGCCAATGCCGAAAACTTCAGCATCGTCATGCTCTCCGATGGCGGCTTGGGCGATGCAGCCAGCTTGCCCGCCAATATCCCCCAGCCGATCTATCTGCCAGTGGGGGAATCCGCCAACAATATCGCCATCACCGCCTTGGCGACCCGCGCCTTGCCGGGCAAAGCACCACAACTCTTCGCCCAAGTCACCAATTATGGCGACGCGCGGGCGGAAATCTCGCTGGTCATCCGCCTGGACGAAGTCCTCCGCCTCTCCCGCAGCGGCAGCATCCCGCCCCGCAGCCAACTGCCCATTCCCTTTGATGAGCCAATTGCCGAACCTTTCGAGACCCTCTCCGCCACCCTGACCTTCGATAACGATGTGGAAGACTTCCTGGCGCTGGATAATCGAGCCTGGGCAGTGCAAAATAGCGTCAACGCGCGGCGCGTCTACTACGTCTCCCAAACCGGCAACCTCTTCCTGGAACAAGCCCTGCGCAGCCTGCCCGGCGTACAGACCTTCCGCGGCAACCCCGAAAACAAATCCCTGCCCAGCGATAGCTTCGACCTCTATGTTTTCGATAGCTGGCTGCCCAATATCCTGCCATCCGAAGATCTCTTGCTCATCAATCCCCCCAATTCCACCGCGCTCTTCACCCTCGGCGACACGCTGGAAGCCACCGACTCCATCGAGATCAGCCCCGTCGAATCAACCATCACCGCCTTCGTCGATCTCGATGAGATGAGCCTGCTACAATACCGCGCCGTGGCTGCCGATTGGGCGCAAACGCTAGTTCAAAGCGACAGCGACCCCATCCTGCTGGCGGGAGAAGTCAACGCCCAGCAAGTCGCCATTCTGCCCTTTGACCTGCGCGATTCTAACCTGCCGCTCTTGATCGCCTATCCCGTGCTGATGGCGAACCTGCTGGATTGGTTTTCGCCAGCCGATATCGTCGCCCTGCCCGATGGCTTGAGCGTCGGCGATGTGCTGCTGATCTCGCCGCCACTGCTCGCCGAAAGCCTGCGCGTCACCAAACCCGATGGCGCCGTCCAGCTGCTGCCAGTAACGGGGGATTCAGTCGCCTTCACCGATACGGGACAATTGGGCATCTATCGCTTGGAAATCCTGCAAGGGGACACGGTCACCAGCGCCCAGAGCTTCGCCGTCAACCTCTTCGCCAGCGGCGAAAGCGATATCGAACCAGTCACCGAAGCCGAACTGACATTGGGCGGGAGCCAGGTCGCTGCTGATGCCGATCAACAACTGGGCTTGCAAGAATTCTGGACGCTGCTGGCGCTGGCGGCTCTGCTGCTGCTGCTCATCGAATGGTACGTCTATCATCGACGCCTGCATGTACCGACGCTGCTGCAACCAAACCGGCGCCGCTTCAAACTTCCAGGGCGAAGTTCTCCAAATTCTTGAGCTTGATCACCGACTCCAGCGTTTTTCCCGCCTTCGAATAACAGATATTCTGCACATAAACATTTTCAATATCCGTCAAACTGGCGAAATGTTCTTCATGCTCGCGCGCGCCCAAAGTCCCCGCGACAATAGCCGGCTTGACGATGGTCTGGTTGATACCCGGCAAGACCGACAACTGCTCTTTAATCAAATATTCCTGATCAATATGAATCGATTCCGGCAACTGGTCGCTCTCGATCGGCTCGCTCTCGCTCTGCGGATATTCAATATCCGCCAGCCAAGCCGTTGTCACTTCAGCGCTGAGCTGCTGGTTGGCGCCAATGCGAAACTCCCGCGAATAGGGAATCTTGCCCGGCAACAAGAATTGTGCCGGCGGGGCAGAGCGGATAACCAGCGTGCCATACACATGACAGCGGCGCCCCAGATGCCTGGCGATATTCCCGCGAATATCAGCCAGCGAGCGAATCGGCGCGCCCGCCGGCAAAGCCTGGTCCAGCCGCACACCCTGGCTCCCGACATAGAGCGTGAATTCCTGTCGATAGACAGCCGCCGTCAAGACTTCGATCACCGGGTCCGCCGCCTGCTCAGCCGAGCTCAACACCCGCGCACAAACCCGCACCGCATCATGCACGCGATAACTCTGATACCCCGGCAGATGACGAGGATTCAACCGCGACAAGCCATGCCACAACATCGAGTCGCTATGAATAGGCTGGCAACGAATAGCGCGGTTTTGCGGGCTTCCCTGCTTGACCAACCAAACTTGCTGAAACTCGCTGCTGCCCCGGTCATAATCAGTGATGAGCAAGATGCCGTCAATGTTCACGATTTGATCGGCATAGCCCTCTGGATTTTCCAAGATTTCCGGAATACTGGCTTGCATGTCCGACCCTGAATCGCCGCAAATTATCGTTATTATAGCAGCCTTTTTCAGGGCGATAGCCGCTCAAGCGAAGTATTTTCGCAGCCTGCGCCCCAGCGGCGCGCGATTGCACTCCCCCAATTCAAAACTGTCACAACCATGAAAAGCCATGAACTCTTCAATTGCGCCGATCAAACCGCGGGTCAAACTCGCCTTGATCTGTACCCCGCGCTCCAAATGCAGATTGTTGATCAGCAGCCGCTTGCGCTTGCGATCCACCTTGGGGTCAATCCGCCCCACCAGCTCGCAACCATGCAAAATCGGCATCACATAATACCCATAAACCCGCTTGGCTTTGGGCGTGTAAACCTCGATGCGATAATGAAAATCCCAAAGCATTTCATCCCGCTCGCGATCCCAAAATAGATTGTCAAAGGGAGACAGGAATAACGTCATCCCCGGCTCATGTTCGCCGCGCTGTACCTGCCACAATAAATCCAAATCATCGCGGTGGAGATAAGCGGGAGCATCCCAGCCATCCACTGCGACCGCCAAGACCTCACCCGCAGCGACCATCTCCCCCAGGATTTCAGCAGCCAAGCGCTTCGACTCCCGATAATAATCAGCGACTTGGTTGCTCGTGCCGATGCCGATATGACGCAAACCTCGTTCAATCGTCCAACGTTGATACTCCCCCAGCGTCTTGTCCAGCCTGAACTGATGCCGTGCCAACACCCGCTCCGGCAAGTCATAATAACGCTGGAATTTGACGCGATGGCTCACCATCAATTCGCCGCGATCGAAGAGGTACTCCAGCGCGACCTTGGTCGGCTTCCAATTCCACCAACCACCGCTGCCACGCCGCTCGCTTTCGAAGTCCTTGGAAGACAGTGGTCCCCGCTCCCGGATAGTCTCCAAGACCTGGCTGACCAGCGCCTCGGTTTCATCGCCCAGCCGTTCAATATGCCAGCGAGTCTCCTTCAGCTGCTTCTGCTGGATATAAGCGTGGAACCAGGGATAATGAGCGCTGGGTAGCTGGCTGGCGGCATGCGCCCAAGTCTCGAACAAGAAGCCGCTATCGAGCAAACCATCGAGCTCAGCCCGCTCATATAAACCCGCCCGCGCCAACATGACCAAATAATGACTGCGCGCCACCACATTGATCGAATCCAACTGCAACAAGCCAATCCGCTCGACGATGCGCTCGAGCTCGCTTTGCCCGCTGCTGGCGGGGCGCTGGTGCAAACCCTGCTTGTAAACGGCAAGGCGTTTGACATCGGCACGACTGACAGAGATGGGACTAGACATGGCGCGGATTGTAACATGGCGCCCGCGGCTTGGCTATCGTCCGGGGGCGGAAAGCGCTGTTATCTCTACGAGAGACTGTGGTAAGATTGCTTATGCCTCAACAGCTTGGCAAATAACGCGGGAAGTGGTTGAAATGTTCAAGCAAATCAGCATGACCAATTTTAAGTCCTGGCGCCAAACCGGACCAGTCCCCCTGGCACCGCTGACCGGCTTCTTCGGCGCCAATAGCTCCGGCAAAAGCAGCCTGCTGCAAATGTTGCTCTTGTTGAAGCAAACTGTCGAGTCAAGCGATCCGAATCTTGTATTGAAAACGGGTAGCTTGCAAGAAGGGTATGTAAACCTGGGGACTGCTCATGAGATTACTTACGGGACTGAAAATCATATGTCCCTAGGTTTGACCTGGGAAGTCGACAGTCCATCCCTCAGTATTCCCTCTATCAATGAAGGCGAAGTTTTAGAAATAACAGAGCTGGACTTTAACACCCGAATATACGCCAGCGAGCAGAGAATTTATCTAAAATCACTAAGTTACCAAAGCGCAAATGGATTTTCTGCAGTGCTGACACGTGAAACGAACAACCATTATACGATTCGAGTATCCGTAAACGGCAAAGAACCCACCCGCGTCCAAAGCCGCCCGCGAGTTCATCTGAAGCCGGAGAAATGCTACAGTTTCTCCGATGAAGCCAGGCGCCATTATCAGGACACAGCTTATCTCAGCGATCTTGTGCTTCAGTTTGAGCAGCAATTTCAAAAACTGCATTACTTGGGTCCGCTGCGAGAATACCCACGCCGACAATACACTTGGGCAGGGGAACAGCCCACCAATGTTGGATTAAAGGGAGAGCTGGCAATACCAGCGCTTCTGGCTGGTAAAGAGCAAAAAGTCTATGATGAGCAGAGAAAGAGTAAACAAAATCGACTTGATACCCGGATCGCCCAGTGCTTGGTAGATTTGAATTTGGCAACTTCCTTTAGAGTGGATCCAGTTGCACCAGGCTCGATACTTTATCAAGTCAAACTGAAACGACATCAAAATAGCCACGAGGTACTGCTTCCCGATGTCGGCATCGGCCTCTCCCAAGTTCTCCCCGTCCTGGTACTCTGCTACTACGTCCCAGAAGGCTCGACCATCATCCTGGAACAACCGGAACTACACCTGCACCCATCGGTACAAGCGGGCTTGGCGGATGTCTTTATCGATGTCATCAAGAATCGTAATCTGCAGATTCTGCTGGAAAGCCACAGCGAATACCTTCTGCGGAGGCTGCAACGTCGTATTGCTGAGGAGCAGATACTGCCTGATCAAGCTGCTCTGTATTTTTGCGATATCTGCAGTGGTCAATCACGTTTGACGAAACTTGATGTCAATTTATTTGGTGAAATAGATAACTCCCCCCCCGACTTCTTCGGTGATATGTTAGGCGATGTGGTAAAAACCTTCGATGCAAGTCTAGAACGGAAAAAACAAGCCGTCTAATGCCGCACAAGATCATTGACACCAACGTCCCTCTCACTGCGGCAGGCAAAAACGAGGTAGCCTCTCCAAGTTGCCAGCTTTTCTGTGAACACACTATCAATCGCATTCTCAAAGGCGAAATAGTAGTCGTGATTGATGACGCTGGCGAAGCATTAAAGGAATATCGCAACAATATCTATCCGAACCTTAGAGGCAATCTCGCCGGTCAGTTCTTGTATTATCTTTTAACCAATCAAGTGCCTGTTTATCGCCTCAAACTGGCAAAAGATGCAAAGGACCAATACACAGACTACCCCGATAAAGAAGGAAACTGGAAATCCGAAAACGAACGCTGCCCCACTTTCGACCCCGACGATAAGAAATGGGTCGCCTTGGCTTGCCGCTTCCAAAAAGACACCGGACAAAATGCCCCGATTGTCAATGCTTCTGACCGATGTTGGCGGGTATATGAACCCGATCTAAACCAAGCGGGTGTCATATTGGAATTCCTTTGTGAGGGATAAACACCAACCAAAGCCGGATACACCCCCAACCTACTCCAAAACCAACTGATGCGCCGGCGTGAAAAACTGCCGATACGTCAACCAAGCCGCGATCAATCCCGTGAACGTCGCCGCGCCCACCAACATATACATCACAATAATCTGCAATTGCACCGCCTCCAATGGCGATGCCCCCGCCAAAATCATCCCCGTCATCGCCCCCGGCAACTTGATCAAACCCACCGTCTTGGTCGTGTCGATAATCGGCGTCATAGCACCGCTGATCGTCCGCTGAAACTGCGTCAAGGAAGCCTGACGACTGGTCGCCCCCAATGCCAGCTTGCTCTCGATCAAACCGCGCTGATCCTGGAAGTCGCCGCTCAAGCGCGTGATCACCAAAGTAGCCGTCGTCATCGAGGTGCCGATGATCATCCCACCAATAGGGATGATATCCTTGGGCACAAATTGGAACACACCCAAAGCAACCAGCAGCGACACGGTTAATGCCGAACCAACGCCAATCGCCATCAACGCGACGAATTGCGCATTCGGCGTGCTGCTGGCCCGCTTGGCAGAGGTGCGCCCAGCGATGACAATCATCACCAGCAAAATCGCCACCGTGAAAATCGGATTGTCAATCTCGAAGACCAACTCCAGCACATAACCAATGGCGATCAATTGGACGAAACTGCGTATAGTGGCGATCAGCAGGTCTTTCTCCAAATCAGAGTCCTGCCAACGCGAGATAGCCGCCGCGATCAATATAAAGGCGACCGACAGCAACACACGTTCGATCCCTTGCAATCCAACAAAAAAATCGGGCATCTCCCCCGCCTCTCGCTACATGGAAAACACTGTATTCGCTTGTATTCTATCGCGGGATAATCCCCAGCAGACCGGGCCGGCTACCAGCTCAACCCCGGGTTCTTGAATGGCACCAACGCCATGATCACCGCTTGCACATAATAAGCCTCGCGGTCGACCACATCATCGGTCAACAAGCCGATAGCGCCATTGCCCTGTTTGGAGTTCTCCCGCCCAAAAACGCGGTCATCCGCCAAGCCCAACTCCACCCCAGCCCGCACCAAGTCCGCCACTTCACGCGGCAAATAAAAGACAGCGGTCTGCCCAGTTCCAGCCAAACCATCAAATCCCAAGACCTGCACCCAGGCGAAACAAGCCATGCCATTCAACCCATCCTCAATACCACCCTCGATGCCCACCCAATAATCGGCTTCCGGCTCGGCGGCCCGGGCATTGCTGGCGCGCTGGCGAGCTCCTCGCAAGGTCTCGCCGGCGCTCAACGGCTGGTCCGCCACGCCCGATGACACCGATACGCCGCCCACCTCGAAACGCCGCCGCGGGAACATCCGCTCAAAAGCGCTTTTTGCCGCTCTAAGTTTGACCGGATTCTGGGAAGCCACCACGATTCTCAGCACAATCCCACCCTCTATCCGCTCACATTCCACCGCCGCTACTGTAACAGACGACCACCACCCGCCGCCATAGACCTTTGCCAATCACGCGCGAACTGATACACTACAAGAATATTCCTGTTGGAGGCAGCATCATGTTAGAAGACACTTTGACCAAGATTCGCATCAGCAAAGCCGAGCCGGAGGACCTAGAAATCCTGGCCGATTTTATCAAACCCTTTGTTGACAGTGGCGAACTGCTGCCGCGCACCTTAGATGAACTGGAAGATCTACTGGATACCATCTTCGTCGCACGCCAGGATGGCGAAATTGTCGGTTGCGCCGCCCTGGAAATCTATAACAAGAAGCTCTGCGAAATCCGCAGCCTGGCGGTACACCCCTCGAAGCAGGGCTTGGGCATCGGCAGAGATTTGGTGGCGGCTTGCGTCGAGCTGGCAGAACGTGAGGGTATCTTCGAGATCATGACGATCAGCACCCAAGAAGGGTTTTTCCGCTCCTGCGGTTTCGATTTCACCCTGCCAAACCTGAAGAAAGCCTTTTTCAAGCAAACGCGCGATTCGCTATAGCGATACTCCCCCCGCGATCCCCAATATGAAATTCGATGTCTTGACCCTGTTCCCCGATATGTTCCAACCCGTCATGTCCGCGAGCATGATGTGGAAAGCGCAAGACCGACAACTGCTCGAGTTCCACACCCACGACATCCGCGACTATGCCGAAAACAAACACCGCAAAGTCGACGATACGCCTTATGGCGGCGGCGGCGGCATGATCCTCAAGCCAGATGTAGTCCTGCGCGCCATCGAAGCGGTCCAGCCCTCCGCTGATACCCCCGTCATCCTGCTATCCCCCCAAGGGCGCTTGCTGACCCACCAAGTGGCGACCGAATTAGCCCGCCAGCCACATCTGATCCTGCTCTGCGGCCACTATGAAGGGCTTGACGAGCGTGTCCGCCAACTGGCGATCAACGATGAAATCAGCATCGGCGATTATGTCTTGACCGGCGGCGAATTGGCTGCCATGGTGCTGATCGATGCCGTCGTGCGGCTGCTGCCCGGCCTGCTCGGCGCGGAAGACGCCCACCAGCGCGATAGCCACGCTCATGGCTTGCTCGAAGGACCCCACTACACCCGCCCGGCCGAATTCCGCGGGCTCACTGTACCACCAGTCTTGACCAGCGGCCACCACGCCGAAGTCGATCGCTGGCGCCGGCAACAAGCGCTCAAACGCACCTGGCAACGACGACCCGAGCTCTTGGCGCGCGCCTCCCTAACCGACGAAGACCGCCTCTTCCTGCAACAACTAAAATCGGAAACGGACCAAACCTAGGCTTCCTGCAAGCCGGCTTTATCCCCTTCGGCGAAAGCCAGAGCACGCCGATCGCCCAACTGCGGATCCAACATGGCAGCCGCCGTATCCTCGCGAATCACCCGCCCGCCATCCAACAGCAAGACCCGGCTACCCACCCGCCGCGCCTGCTCAATCGAATGAGAGACCCAAATCATGGTCAGATCCCTCCCCTGGCGCAAAGCAACCAGTGACTCTTCCACATGGTTGGTGGCGATCGGATCCAAGGACGAAGTCGGCTCATCCAACAGCAATAACGATGGATTGAGCGCCAAAGCCCGGGCGATTGCCAACCGCTGCTCCTCACCACCAGACAGCGCCGCCGCTGGCTTGTCCGCCAAATCAGCCTCCAGCGAAACCTGACGCATCAAATCAATTATTGCTACGCGTGACAGCATCTCGCCCTGCAAATGGGCGCCATAAGCGATATTCTCGGCGACACTGCCCTCGAAGCTGGCAGTCTTCTGGAAGATCATGCCCACCTGACCGCGCAGCTCGGTCACTGGCTGCGCATAGATCGATTTGCCATCGAGCAAGATCGCGCCCGAATCAATCTCATTCAACCGATTGAGGCAGCGCAACAACGAACTCTTGCCGCTGCCACTGGGACCAATCACCACCAACAATTCGCGGGCAGCGACCTCCAGCGATACATCCTTCAACACAGGCGCGCCACCGCGAGACAAACTGACATTGCGCAGGGAAAGCTTCGACATCGGCAACTCCTCGCCGGCAACTTCAAACTCCAAATGCGGATTGTAACGCAAACTACCCGCCCGCGCGTAGCATCCACCCGGCAGAAACATGGCGGCCTTTCGTGGCTTGCGGATATTGGCAGGGTGGGGGAGCTGCAGATTCTCGCGCCGAGAAACAAAGCTATTTACCAAATTGTATAACAACCTATCTAAATGCGTTGAAATAGTTGCCGATGTCTCGACAGCGTGTTACGATCGCTTTACTTATCCAACATTGGGGTAAATTATCATGAATAGCCTGCGCCGTTTGTTTTTATCTACTGCAATTTTAGCGGCGCTATTTGCACTTGCGCTGCCGATCTCCGCCAACACGGACACACCCCTGCCGCCAACAGCAACCCCCACCAATACACCGACCCCCGTCAACATCATGGTCAATGCGGCATGCAGCTTGGCCAATGCCATCACTTCCGCCAATACCGACACCGCCACCGGCGGCTGTTCCGCAGGCAATGGCGCCGACATCATCACCATCTCCGCAGGCAGCACCATCACCCTGTCAAGTTCAAATTCACCGCCGGCGATCAGCTCGACTATCACCATCAACGGCAACAAATCCACTATCGACGGCGCAGGTAGCTATCAAATCTTTTACATCAATAATTCTGGCAACCTGACCCTCAACGATTTGACCCTGACTAATGCATATAATTCTAATGCTGGCGGCGCGATCTACCTGCCCGGCGGCAGCTTGACCATCAACAACAGTACCTTTCGCGATAACAATACCGGCAATACTGGAGGTGGCATCCTCATCCAGGGCGGTACGGCAACGATTACCAATAGCACCTTTACCGGCAACGATAGCGACCATGGCGGCAGCGCCATCCTGATTAATGCAGGCACACTGACACTGACGCACGTGACCATCGCCGGCAACACCGCGGATGATGGAGAAACTGGAGGCTTGAGAGTATTTAGCCCCGGTATTGCCAATGTCCGTAACAGTATCTTGGCAAACAATACGGGTGGAGATTGTTACGGCACTTTGAGCGAGGACAGTAACAATCTAATCGAATCCGGCAGCAACAGCTGTAGCAGCACCAGCCCGACCATCGATAGCGCTGATATATTGGGCACGCTTACGGGTTCGCCAGCCCATTATCCTTTGAAAGTCGACACCACCTATGGCTCCACACCCAATCCAGCCATCAATGCCGCTGATGGAACTTACTGCCCAGCCACAGATCAGGCCGGCACAACGCGACCACAGGGCGCCGCCTGTGATATCGGCGCTATCGAAGCTAAAGATGCCGGCACTCAGACACCAACGCCAAGTGACACACCAACCCCAACGGTTACGCCAACCCCCACCAACACACCGGTATTCGCCACTATCTATGTCGATGCTACCTGTAGCCTCTCCGAAGCCATCGACAACGCCAATGACAACGCTGCTACCCATACCGACTGTGAAGGGGGCTTAGGTCCCGACATCATCAACATCACTGGAAGCGGCGCCACCATGGGTAAGATCACGCTGAGCGCAGCACTGCCCAATATCACCTCGACCATCACCATCGACGGCAACAATACCACTATCGATGGCGATGATAGCCGACATATCTTTTGGGTCACTGGTTCTGGCGACCTGACCCTCAACGATCTGACCCTGACTAACGGAATCAGCTATACCGGTGGTGGTGCAATCTACATGGACGGAATTGGCTTGACCATCAACAAGAGCACCATCCGCGATAGCGTTGCCAGCAATGTTCTTGGTGGCGGCATCCTCATCGAGGGCGGTACCACAACGATTACCAATAGCACCTTGACCGGCAACGAGAGCACTGCCCCAGATGGTGGCGGCGCGATCTATATAAATGCTGGCACGCTGACGCTGACACATGTGACCATCGCCGATAACACCTCGACTTCAGGCAACACAGGGGGAGTGAAAGTCATTAATACCGGTAACGTTAGTATCCGCAATAGCATCTTGGTGAACAATACCGGCGGAGATTGTTATGGAACTTTGAATCAGAACAGTAACAACCTGATCGAATCCGGCAGCAATAGCTGTAGCAGCACCAGCCCGGCTGTCGATGGCGATTCCATACTGAAGGCGCTGGAGGGCTCGCCAGCTTATTATCCTTTGGATTTCGACACCGCATATGGCTCGACAATTAATCCAGCCATCGATGCCGCCAATACAACCTACTGCACCGCAACAGATCAGCGCGACATCGCCCGGCCCAACGGACCCGCCTGTGATATCGGCGCTTACGAAGCGGTGAACGCCGCCACCAAGACACCAACACCCACCGATACACCAACATCAACCTACACACCAACACCAACCTCAACCTACACCCCCAGCAACACGCCCACAAATACAAACACGCCAACCGATACACCAACGCCAAGCGACACGCCAACGCCAAGCGACACACCAACGCCAAGCGACACACCAACCCCAACTGATACGCCAACCGTCACCAACACGCCTTTGCCCGCCAACATCATGGTCGATGCCACCTGTACCCTGGCACAAGCCATTCAGAGTGCCAACAACAACAATACTGCCTCTGGCAGCAGCTGCGAAACCGGCGGTGGCGACGACATTATCACCATCTCCGCAGGCAGCACCATCACCCTGTCAAACGAACTGACTATCACCACAACTATCACCATCAACGGCAATGATTCCAAGATCGATGGCGCTAATAGCAATCGCATCTTTTGGATTAGCGATGCTGGCAGCCATGCTGGCAACCTGACCCTCAACGATTTGGAGCTGACTCAAGCGAACGGTTCTGGCGGCGGCGGCGCGATCTACATGAAAGGCATCGGATTGACCATCAACAACAGCACCATCAGCGATAGCGTTGGCCAAGGTGTTGGGGGCGGCATCCTCATCGAGGGCGGTACGACAACGATTACCAATAGTACCTTGACCAGCAACGAAAGCACCGCCTCCGATAATGGTGGCGGCGCGATCTTCATCAATGATGGCACGTTGACGCTGACCCATGTGACCATTGCCGGTAACACCGCGACTGCAGGCGAAATAGGGGGCGTAAAAGTGAGTGGTGATGGTACCCTCAATATCCGCAACAGCATCTTGGCAAACAATTCAGGCGGAGATTGTTCCGGCACGTTGAGCCAGAACATTAGCAACCTAATCGAATCCGGCAGCAACGGCTGTACCAGCACCAGCCCGGCCGTCGATGGCGATGATATACTGGAGGCGCTGACTGGTTCACCAGCCTACTATCCTTTGAAATTCGACACCGCCTACGGCTCGACAGTCAATCCAGCCATCAACGCCGCTAATACAATGTATTGCCCGGCCAAAGATCAGCGCGGTATAACGCGGCCCGACGGTCCCGCTTGCGATATCGGCGCCATTGAGGCTGTGGGCGCCGCCACCCAGACACCGACCAATACGCCAACGGATACGCCGACCAATACCCCAACGGATACGCCGACCAACACTCATACGCCGACTAACACCTTCACGCCAACCAATACCTTCACGCCGACCAACACGCCGACAGACACGCCAACCAACACCCCGACGGATACGCCGACCAATACACCAACCTACACCCCAACGGACACCCCGACGGATACGCCGACCAACACGCCAACGGATACCCCGACCAACACCCCGACACACACGCCAACCAATACCCCGACGGATACGCCAACGCCAACGGATACCTACACGCCGACCAACACCCCGACGAATACACCGACGCCGACCAATACCCCAATCGACACTCCCGTGCCACTTTCATGGATTCAAGTCGATAGCACTTGCAGCATCTACCAAGCGATCGCCACCGCCAATGCCGATGCCAGTGCTGGCACTAATGGTCAATGTGAAGCCGGTAGCGGCGCGGACACGATCTCCCTCGGCAAAAACAGCAGCATAACACTGACCCAGATACTGCAAATCACTTCCGAAATCACCATCATGGGCCACAATGCCACTATCAAGCCATTTAGTCACTTCCAAATTATGCGAATCACTGACTCCGGCAAACTGACCATCAACGACTTGACCTTAAGCGGTGGTTTTGGCGCGATCTACATGAACGGCAGCAGCCTGACTATCAACAACAGCAACATCAAGGACAATGGTGGAGCTAATGGCGGCGGTGTTTTAGTCGAAAGCGGCATAGTCAACATCAACAATAGTACCTTCACTGGCAGCAATGTTGGAGGTGAAGGCGCGGCGATCTTTATAGATGGCGGCACGGTGACCTTGACGCATGTGACCATCGCCGGTAACAGCGCGGGGAGCGGTAGCGGCGGCGTCTATCGGCAGGGCGGCACCTTGAACATCCGCAACAGCATACTGATAAACAATGCTGGGGGAGATTGTTCCGGTACTGTGAGCCAGAACATTAGCAATCTAATCGAGTCTGGCAGCGGTGGCTGTAACAGCAGCAGCCCGGCCATCAATGGCGATAACATACTGGGCACGCTGACCGGCTCACCAGCCTACTATCCTCTGATAGACAACAAACCATATGGCTCAACAGCCAATCCAGCCATCAATGACGCCGATACGACTTACTGCCTCGCAACAGATCAGCGCGGCACAACGCGACCAGATGGAATCAAATGTGATATCGGCGCTTATGAAGCCGTGGACGCCGGCACGCTGACACCAACACCGACCTTCACCCCAAGCGACACGCCAACCAGCACCTACACACCGACCAACACCTTGACGCCGACCAATACCTTCACGCCCACTAATACATTCACACCGACCAATACCTTCACGCCGTCTAATACGCCAACCCCAACCGACACACCCACCAACACGCCAACACCAACCGACACGCCGACTAATACGCCGACCTTTACGCCCACCAACACGCCAACACCAACAAACACGCCGACCAATACGCCAACCCCAACCGACACGCCGTCCAATACACCAACCCCAACTGACACACCCACCAACACGCCGACCAATACACCCACCAACACGCCAACGCCGACCAACACGCCGACCAACACACCGACCTTTACACCGACCAATACGCCAACTCCAACTGACACGCCGACTAATACGCCGACCTTTACACCCACCTTCACCCCAACCATCACACCACCCATTACCGTCGGTGGCGACTGTAGCCTCGCGGAAGCCATTGAAAACATCAACAAGAACAATGGTGACAATACCGATTGCATCACCGGCTTCTTCAACAAGACCATCATCCTCAGCCACAACATAAGCCTGTCAAGCTCACTGCCCACCATCACCTCGAACATCACCATCCATGGCAACGGCTTCACGGTGTCTGGCAACAACAACCACCGGATTTTCCGCATCCGGAAAAATGGCAACCTCACCATCAACAATTTGAACATGACCAAAGGAAGAGCTAATGATGGTGGCGCCATCTACTTAGAGGGAGGTCGCCTGACCATCAACAGCAGCAGCATAAACGACAATTATGCCAGTAATGTTGGTGGCGGCATTCTCATCGATGGCGGCACGGTGACGATTTCCAACAGCACCCTCACCGAAAACCGGTCTCGTTACAGTGGCGGCGCGATCTGGTCCCGTAAGGGCAAACTAACGCTGACACACGTGACCATTGCCCATAATAACAGACACCTCACAGGAGCTGCTGGAATACAAGTAAACGGGGGCGATTTGAAAATCCGCAACAGCATCATTGCGGACAACCATAGCCAATGGGATTGTATTACCAATGGCACTGTGAGTCAGAACACTGGCAGTATGATGAGCTTCTATTTGCGCTGTGGCACTCCTGATATAACCAGACCCTACCCCTTCTTGAGCGCACCAATTGGCTCGCCAGCTTATATTCCATTAGCAGCATACAGTCGCGCTGTTGATGCCGCCAATGCAACTTACTGCCTCGCAACCGACCAACGTGGCACAACCAGACCACATGGCGGCGTCTGTGATATCGGCGCCTACGAATATATCGGACCGAATAACGCGACCCATACCCCCACGCCGACTTACACGCCAACCGACACGCCAACCAACACACCGACGGACACGCCAACCGACACACCGACCAACACACCGACGAGTACGCCAACCGACACGCCGACGGACACACCAACGGACACGCCAACAGACACACCGACCAACACACCAACAGACACACCGACGAATACACCAACCGATACGCCGACCAACACGCCAACAGACACACCGACGAATACACCAACCGATACGCCGACCAACACACCAACGGACACGCCGACGGACACACCAACGGACACGCCGACTAACACGCCAATCCCGCCATCCGACACGCCCATCCCGCCGACCGCCACCCCAATCCCGCCGACGGACACGCCGATCCCGCCAACGGCCACGCCAATCCCGCCAACGGCCACGCCAATCCCGCCAACGGACACACCGGTACTGCCATCCGACACGCCTGTTCCAACATACACCCCAATCCCACCGCCGACCGACACGCCAATCCCACCGCCGACCAATACACCAACGGAGACACCGCTGCCAGATTCTTAAAGCGGCAATCCACTCGGCAAAATTTGCAAAAGACCGTCACGATCTCGCAAGGTCGTGACGGTCTTTTATGACCTGCGAAATATTAGATGCGGCAGGGGAGATCAACACAGCACTACAGGCGCAAAACGCCCATTTTCCCTTATTTCTGCCAAAAGTTAGCAGATTAGTACGGAAATTGAACCGAAATTATACACAAAAATTTTGCATATTCAGCCAAGTTGTGTTATAAATCGATGAGTAATATATTGGCAGCATGCAAAAACAATAAAAAGTCTGAGCAGTTCGCTCGGCTATAAAGACCCTAGAAGGAGAATAATCATGAAGACCTTACACTCTATTACCCCCCCCCCCCCCCCCCCCATATTTACCTTTATAACGAAATTCCTTAAACTCCCCCGATTTGTCCTACTCCTGCTTCTCTTCTTCATTTTGCCAGTATCGCAAGCCTTCGCCGCCACTATCAAGGTGGAAGGATTATGTACATTGGACCGAGCCATTCAGTCCGCCAACAATGATGACAGTCCTAGCATTGGCTTTTTTGACTATTGCACAGACGGCAGCGGAGATGACACGATTATAATCAGTGACACTGTTAATCTATATTTCACCGTTACAACCAAAATCACCTCGACGATAACGATTAAAAGTTCAGGCAACGTTCGGCAAACGATCAATGGTAGGGACAATCGTGTCTTTTACGTTGCCAGCAACGGTGATTTGACAATTGAGAATTTGGTCATAACCAATGGGCTAGCAAATAGTAATGATGAGAAACCGGGTGATGGTGGCGGTGTTTATGTAGATGGTGGAGAACTCACAATCAAAAACAGCAGGTTTACGGATAATCAGGCAACAAACGATGGTGGCGCTATCTACAACAATAATGGGGAGGTCACTATCACCAACACTACCTTCAATCGCAGCAACAGCAGCGATGTCACAACAGCCAATAGAGCAAACACGGGTGGGGTGATTTACAACAAAGGGAGCAGTGCAGAGGTTACTATCACCAACAGTACCCTTAGTAGTAATCGCGCGAGTTGGCTTGGTGGCGCTATTTACAACGACACATCTGCAGAAGTCACTATAACCAGTAGCGCCCTCACGTACAATTCAGCAAAGGACGGAAGTCAAACTGCACTTGGTGGCGCAATTTACAACAAAGGCACGGTCACAATTACTACCAACAGTGATGTCAATAACAATGAGGCAACAACCTCTGGTGGCGCTATCTTCAACAATACAGGTACTGTCACCATTAACAGCTCTAGCGAATTACAAAATAATAATAGCGGATTCGGTGGAGCTATCGACAACAGCTCTGGCACAGTAACTATCACCGGCAGCGTTGTAAATAGCAATGAGGCAACAGGCAATGGTGGCGCTATCAGAAATAATGGTACAGTCACTATTACCAGCGCTAATCTCAATAGTAATGATGCAACAAGCGACGGTGGCGCTATCTATAACACAGGTACGGTCAACATCACCAGTAGTAATGTCAATAGCAATGAGGCAACAAACGATGGTGGCGCGATCTACAACACAGATACTGTCAACATCACCAGCAGTAATGTCAATAGCAATGAGGCGGACGACGAAGGTGGCGCGATCTACAATAGCCAAGGAACGTTGACCATTAAAAACAGCACACTAAGGAGTAATGAGGCAACAAACGATGGCGGCGCTATCTATAAAAACGGCGGTACAGTTACCATTGAAAAGAGCACTTTCCGGCAAAATGACGCGGACGACGAAGGTGGCGCGATCTACAATTACCTGGGAACGGGGACCATTAAAAACAGTACCTTCGCTGAAAATGTGGCCTCAGACAATAGAGGCGCGATTACCCACAACGGCGGCACACTCACCATCACCAACAGTACCATCAGTAACAACACTGGTGGTGGAGTGAGGAGGTATACGGGTGCAGTTAGGCTACGAAACAGCATTCTGGCAAACAGTTCTAACGGATATGATTGTTATGGAAGCCTGAGTCAAAACGTCGGCAATTTGATTGAAAGTCGCATCGGTGGCTGTCCAACCCCAGCCGTTAGTAGCGATCCCAGGCTAGGTACGTTGACTGGCAACCCAGCTTATTACCCGCTTTTTAGCAACAGTCCTGCCATTGACGCTGGCAATTCCAGCTACTGTCTATCAGAAGACCAGCGCGAGGTGACCAGACCACAATTTAATGGCTGTGATATTGGCGCTTATGAATCTAAATACATACCGCCACCGTATGCAATACAGGTCGATGCCACCTGCAGCCTGTCGGAAGCGATCACCTCCGCCAATAACGACAGCGCGCCAGCCGGCTCCGACTGTGAAACCGGCAGCGGGGATGACACCATCATCATCATGCAAGCCGGCACAATTAACGGCACGATCACACTTTCAGCCTCTCTGCCAAAGATCACTTCAGCAATGACCATTGAAAGTGAACAACGCAAGAACTTCACTATCTCCGGAGACGACGATCATGATGTCTTCTATGTCGAAGGCAATGGCGATCTCACTATCAAAAATTTGACCATTATCGACGGTAGTGCATATTATGGGAGTGCAATCAATATCCGACGTGATGCCAAGGTTACTGTTTCCGGTAGCACTCTCAAGAACAATTTAGCAACTTATGATGGCGGCGCGATCTACAATTACCGGGGCGAACTCACCATCCTTAATAGTCGTTTAGAGGACAATTGGGCATCAAATAGTTCGATACCAGGCAACCAGGGTGGCGCGATCTTCAATTACCGGGGCGAACTCAACATCACAAACAGCCACTTTGAGGGCAATGAAGCGGATGATGAAGGTGGTGCGATCTATAATGACACCCGTAACGATATCTTCATCAGCTACAGCTACTTTGGGTTCAATTACAGTCTCAGTGGCGGGGCGATCTATGACGATGACAATGGTGATATCACTATCACAGACAGCGAATTCGAGTACAATGAGGCAGTTGCCTTGCCTAACCAGGCCGGTGGTAACATTGGTGGCGCAATTTACAACAGGGGAGGCGGAACTCTTACGATTAAAGACAACAGCACCTTCTACCGCAATGAGACAGGATCGCGTACAACATCGGGTCGTAAAGGTGGCGCAATCTATAGCGAAGACAATCTCGAGATTTTCAACAGCGAATTCGAAAGGAATGAGGCAAACAGCGGTACTGGTGGCGCGATCTACAGCATTGACGATCTCGAAATCACTAACAGTGATTTCCTGAGTAATGAAGCAGATAGTGGTGGGGCGATCTACAACGATGAAGATCTTACCATCATGGACAGCGACTTCGACGGCAATGAGGCAGATAATGGTGGGGCGATCTACAACGATGAAGATCTCATCATCATGGATAGCGACTTCCAGAGTAATGAGGCAGATAATGGCGGCGCGATTTACAATGATCATAGCGCCACTGATATCGCCAATATTACCAACAGCACCTTCAGCAGCAACTCCGCCACAGGCGATGGCGGCGCGATCTACAATCATACCAATGACAATCTGACCATCACTAAAAGCACCTTCAGCAACAATACAGCAACAGACGATGGCGGCGGAATCTTCAACGACAACACAGCTACGATCATCAACAGCACCTTCAACAGCAACTCCGCCACAGACGATGGCGGCGGGATCTACAACAATACCAGCGACAATCTGACGATCACCAACAACACCTTCAGCGGCAACTCCGCCTCCAGCAATGGCGGCGGCGGTTTGATGCTCGATACTGCCACCAATGTCAAAATGAGGAACAACATCATCGCCAACAGCACTGCTGGCGGCGATTGCGCTTTCACCGGCACGATGTCGGAGAATACCCATAACGTGATCGAAGATGGCTCCTGCTCCTCGTCCACCAACATTACCAAGGACCCCAAGCTGGGCACATTGACTGGCGAGCCGGCTTATTTCCCGCTGCTGGAATACAGCCCCGCCATTGATGCCGCCGATGCAACTCATTGCCCAGCTACTGACCAGCCCGGCACGACCAGGCCACAGGGCAATGCCTGTGACATCGGCTCTTACGAGTCTCCATTTACAGCTACCTGCACCTTGGCAGATCAAATCAGGGCGGCGAATACGGATACCGCAGTCGGCTACTGCCCAGCCGGCAATGGCGACGACACCATCACCATCACCCAAAACCATACCCTATCAGCTGCATTGCCCAACATCACCTCGACCATCACTATCGAAGGCGGTAATTTCACCATCTCTGGCGATGAAAAATATCGCGTCTTTTATGTCGATAACGGTGGCAATCTGACGATTAACAAGTTGACTGTCGCCAATGGCAAGGCGGACTATGGTGCTGGCGTTTCTGTAAGATTGGGAGCCGGCGGACTCACCGTTCGTAACAGCACCTTCAAAAACAATTCTGCAACTCAAGGGGGCGGAGCACTCAACCTTGATGATGTCCCCATCAGTATTATCAACAGCACCTTCAACGGTAATTCGGCAACCGACAGAGGTGGAGCAATCAGCAGCGCTTCAAACCTAACCATCACCAATAGCACCTTCACAAATAACAGCGCGAATCATGGTGCTGCGATCAGGCACCGGTCGAATACATTGACTCTCACCAACAGTACCGTGACCGGCAACTCAGCAGGTTCAGCAGGTGGTGGTGGACTGTATTTTGGTTGGCCTGCCCATCCAAATTATGTTCCGGTGATCTACCTGCGCAATAATATCGTTGCTAACAACACCGGCGGAGATTGTTATCGTTTTAAAGGCACTGTAACCGAGAATGTCAACAACTTGATCGAAGACGGCTCTTGTCCCTCGCCCACCAACATCAGTGGTGACCCCAAGCTGGGCACGCTGATTACACCAACAGATGGCTCGCCGGCTTACTACCCACTGTTGGAAGACAGCCCCGCTGTTGATGCGGCCAATGATACGCATTGCCCGGATACTGACCAGCCCGGCAACACCAGACCACGGGGCAATGCCTGCGACATGGGCTCTTATGAGTCTGCCTTTAAGAAAAACCCATCCTCCAACATCATGGTCGATGCCACTTGCAGCCTCTCCGAAGCCATCGACAACGCCAACAACAACGCCGCCACCCACAGCGACTGCGAAGCCGGCAGCGGTGACGACATCATCACCATCACCCAAGCGGGTACCAGCAACGACACCATCACCCTCGGCGCGGCACTGCCGGACATCACCTCAACCATCACCATCGAAGGCATTGAAGGCGTCAAGTTCACCACCGTCTCCGGCGATGACAAGTATCGGATTTTCAACATCATCGACCCCGGCGACCTGACCCTCAACAGCCTGAAGCTGACCGCGGGCAAACCGGCGGGTGACGGCGGCGCCATCTACATGAACGGCAGCGGCCTCACCATCAACAACAGCCACATCAGCAACAACCATGCTTATCAAAACGGTGGCGGGCTCTATATCTTGAAGGGCAACACAACCATCAGCTACAGCACCATCGCCAACAACGATGTTGGGCATGATAGTGTTCCCCCTCACTACACCTATGGCAGCGGGATCACCATCGATGACGGCACAGTCAACATCAACAACAGCGCCATCACCGGCAACGGCACCGGCTATGAAGATGGCGCCATCTATGGCGGCGGGTTCGCCATTAAAGGCGGGACCATCACCATCGACAACAGCACCATCAGCGGCAACAGGGGCGTCATTGCCGGCGCGGTCTACATTTCCAACAAATCCTGGTCCCCGCTGCAAGTCACCTTTACCCATGTGACCATCGCCGACAATACGGCCATTTTCCCCGATCTCGCTGGTATATATCACGGTTCGGGGACAGTAAACCTGCGAAACAGCATCCTGGCAAACAATGGCACGGTAGATTGTGACGCGATCTTGTCAGAGAACGTTGGCAACCTGATTGAGTCATCCGACACTAGGTGCGGCACAGCAGCCGCCACCGGCGATCCCCTGCTGGGCTCGCTGACTGGCTCACCAGCTTACCACCCGCTGCTGGCAGGCAGCCCCGCCATTGACGCCGCCGATCAGACAATTTGCGATGAGCTCAATCCAAAACAGGATCAGCCCGGGACGACCCGCCCCGTCGGCAGCGGCTGCGACATCGGCGCCTACGAATCTCCATTTGTGAGTACACCAACACCCACCAACACGCCGACACCGACCAATACGCCCACACCCGCTAACATCATGGTCGATGCGACCTGCAGCCTCTCCGAAGCCATCGACAACGCCAACGACAATGCCGCCACCCACTCCGACTGCGAAGCCGGCGGTGGCGATGATACCATCACCATCACCCAAGCCGGCACCACCAACGACACCATCACCCTCGCCGCGGCGCTGCCCGAGATCAAGACTAAAATGACCATCGAAGGCGGCAATTTCACCGTCTCCGGCGATGACAAGCATCGCGTCTTTAACGTCAACAGCAGCGGCAACCTGACGATCAAAAACTTGACCGTTACCAAGGGTTACGTCGCAGGCCGTGGATCTTTAGACGGGGGCGGGGCGATCTACAACGGTGGTACTCTCTCCATCAAAAACAGCACCTTCTCACAGAATAATGCACCAGAAATAGGAGAAATTAGTATATTTGGTAGGGGCGGCGCAATCTTTAACTTGGGCACCCTTACCATCAACAATAGCACATTCTCCAATAATGGCACTAGCCTCCCAGTTGACGGCGGTGCGATCTACAGCGTCGGAACGCTCAGCATCTACAATAGCACTTTCAGTGGTAATAGGGCTTGGAGGAATGGTGGCGCCATCGGAAGTGAAGGCGGATCACTCAATATCCGCAACAGCACCTTTAGTGTTAATAGTGCTAGGAGTGGTGGTGCCATCGATAGTTTTTCATTTGCTGGTAGCGAAACGGTTACCATCAGCAACAACACTTTCACTGATAATTCAGGTGGTGGTGTCGCGCTACTGTCTTTTGGAAGCGGAGCCTCAATCTCCCTGCGCAACAATATCATCGCCGACAACAGCGGTGGCGATTGTTCCGGTAGTCCATCTGAAAACATCAACAACCTGATTAAGGATGGCTCCTGCTCCTCGACCACCAACATCAGCGGCGATCCTATGCTAGGCGCACTGACCGGCTCACCCGCTTACTACCCGATCCTGCCCGGCAGCCCCGCCATCGATGCCGGCAGCAATGCCACAGATCACTGCCCCGATACTGACCAGCGCGGCACGACCAGACCAAAAGGTAACGGCTGTGACATCGGCGCTTATGAATATGACTCGGCTAACCCACCGGCGACGCCGACACCCTCCAATACCCCAACCATCACGCCAACACCGACCAATACGATCGCCCCCGCCAACATCACGGTCGATGCCACTTGCAGCCTCTCCGAAGCCATCGACAACGCCAACAACAACACCGCCACCCACAGCGACTGTGAAGCCGGCGGTGGGCATGACACCATCACCATCACTCAAGCCGGCACGACCAATGGCATGATCACCCTCGCCGCGGCACTGCCCGAGATCAATACGAGAATTACGCTCGAAGGCGGCAATTTCACCGTCTCTGGCGATGACAAGTATCGCGTCTTCAATGTCGCTAGCACTGGCAACCTGACGATCAAAAACTTGACCGTCACCAAGGGCTGGGTCCGTGGGAAAGGTTCCGGGGGTAGCGGCGTCTTCAACAATGGCATAGTGAGCATCAGCAACAGCACCTTCAGCAACAATAGAACTGGCGAGTCCAACTCTTCTGAACGCATCTTTGTATCAGGTAACGCGGTCGATAACAGAGGCACGCTCACCATCAGCTATAGCACCTTCTCCAACAATTCGTCAATCGGTCACCACCCTGCCACGGTTGGGGAGGATGAGGGTATAGTTTCACGTGGTGGTGCGATCTCCAACGGAGGGTCGCTCACCATCAGCAGCAGCGCTTTTACCGGCAATTCGGCAACTGCTGAAGGTGGTGCGATCCACAACACTGGCACGCTCACCGCCAGCAATAGCACCTTCTCCAACAATTCAATAGAGCATCGCGACGGTGGCGGGATCTCCAGCTCGGGAACACTCACCCTCACCAACAACACCATCATCGGCAATTCGGCAAGCAACAGTGGCGGAGGGTTAAAACTGGCCAATTCTTCGTACCTGCGCAACAATATCATCGCCGACAATAGCGGTGGCGACTGTTCCGGCAGCCCAACTGAAAACGTCAACAACCTGATTAAGGATGGCTCCTGCTCCTCGACGACCAACATCAGCGGCGATCCCATGCTGGGCGCGTTGACCGGCTCACCCGCCTATTATCCGCTCTTGCCCGGCAGCCCCGCCATCGATGCCGGCAACTCAACTCACTGCCCGACACATGACCAGCGCGGCACCACCAGACCACAAGGCAGCGGCTGCGACATCGGCTCCTATGAATATGTACCGACACCGGGCACACCCGGCACACCTACGCCAAGCAATACACCAACGCCGACAGATACCCCAACGAATACGCCGACAGCGACACCGACCGCAACAGACACACCAACGGACACGCCGACCAACACACCGACGGACACACCAACCGACACGCCAACGGACACACCAACCGACACACCAACGGACACACCAACCGACACGCCAACAGACACACCGACCAACACACCAACAGACACACCGACGAATACACCAACCGATACGCCGACCAACACGCCAACGAATACACCAACCGATACGCCGACGAACACGCCAACAGACACACCGACCAACACACCAACGGACACACCAACGGACACGCCGACGGACACACCAACGGACACGCCGACGGACACACCAACAGACACGCCGACGGACACACCAACGGACACGCCGATCCCGCCAACGGCTACACCAATCCCGCCAACGGCCACTCCAATCCCACCAACCGACACGCCAATCCCACCACCAACGAGCACGCCAATCCCACCAACCGACACGCCGGTACCACCGCCGACTAATACACCAACGGAGACACCGCTGCCAGATTCCTAAAGCGGCAATCCACTCGGCAAAAATAGCAAAAGACCGTCACGATCTCGCAAGGTCGTGGCGGTCTTTTTTGTGCTTTTCAGATATAAACGGGGCAAGAGATAACAGTAATCTCGCTTTGAGTGAACAAAAATTCATACAAGAACGTAAAAAGTTATCGAAAAACGTAAGACATCTTAAGATTGTCAAAACATTGTGTTATTCTTAGAAGAACATATTGAGTCTGCCAAGGAAGCTACAAGGAAACTACTATGAAAACCCCGTCTCAGTTATTTATATCAATTACCGTTCTAGTAGCATTATTCTTGCTGGCGCTGCCAGTCTACGCCGCCGACATCACTGTCGATGCGACCTGCAGCCTGCCCGATGCCATCACCTCCGCCAATACCGACACCGCCACCGGCAGCTGTCCCGCGGGCAACGGCGCCGATACCATCACTCTCACGCAAAATACAACCCTGTCAGCCGCGCTGCCCGATATCACTTCGGCCATCACGGTCGCTGGCGGAGGCTATAGCATCAGTGGCGCCGACAGCTATCGTATTTTTAACATCACCGGCGCCGGCGACCTGACCCTCAACAGCGCGACGCTGACCGCCGGCAAACCGGCCGGTGACGGCGGCGCCATCCGCATGAACGGCAGCGGCCTGACCATCAACAACAGCCGCATCAGCAACAACCACGCTTATCAAAACGGTGGCGGGCTCTATATCTTGAGCGGCAACACAACCATCAGCTACAGCACCATCGCTGACAACGATGTTGGGGATGATAGTGTTCTTCCTGACTATACCTATGGCAGCGGGATCACCATTGATGGCGGCACAGTCAACATCAGCAACAGCACCATCAGCGGCAACGGCACCGGCTATGAATACGGTGCCACCTATGGCGGTGGGCTCGCTATTCACGCTGGCACGACCACCATCAGCAACAGCACAATCAGCGGCAACAAAGCTGTCCTTGGCGGCGCAGTCTATGCCATCAACCAAACCTGGACGCCTCTGCAAGCCACCTTTACCCATGTGACCATCGCCGACAATACCGCCTATTTCAGCGAGTACGCCGGATTGGTTAATGGTTCAGGGGATCTGCGCATAAGAAACAGCATCTTGGCGAACAATGGGACGGTAGATTGTGATGCCTACTTGTCACAGAACGTTGGCAACCTGATTGAGTCATCCACCACTAGGTGCGGCACAGCAGCCGCCACCGGCGATCCCATACTGGGCGCGCTGACCGGCTCACCAGCTTATCACCCGCTGCTGGCAGGTAGCCCCGCCATTGACGCGGCTCATACCGACCATTGCCCCTTCAGCGACAAGCGCGGGACGACCCGTCCAGTCGGCATAGCCTGTGACATCGGCGCCTACGAGTACATACCGCCGGGCTACGTAACGCCAACGCCCACAGACACTCCAACACCGACCAACACCCCGACCGACACACCAACGGATACGCCGACCCCGACGGAGACGCCAACAGCAACCAGTACACTCGCACCGGCCAACATCTTCGTCGATGCGACCTGCAGCCTCTCCGAAGCCATCGACAACGCCAACAACAACGCCGCCACTCACTCCGACTGTGAAGCCGGCGGCGGGCATGACACCATCACCATCACCCAAGCCGGCACGACCAACGACACCATCACCCTCGCCGCGACACTACCCAACATCACTTCAACCATCACCATTGAAGGCGGCAATTTCACCGTCTCCGGCGATGACAAGTATCAAGTCTTTAACGTCCCCAGGACTGGCAACCTGACGATTAACCAGTTGACCATCACCAAAGGCAGCAATACCTATGGCGGCGCTATCTATGTCGATACCGGCGGCACTCTGGCTATCGACAACAGCAGCTTCAGCGACAATTCGGCAACTGGCGGTGTTGGGGGCGCTATCTACATTTGGGGAACGATCACCATCGACAACAGCAGCTTCAGCGACAATTCGGCAAGCTATGGCGGCGCGATCTACAACGTCGGATTGCTCACCATCGACAACAGCAGCTTCAGCGATAATTCGGCAACAGACGATGGCGGTGCGATCTACAGCCGGGGTACGCTCACCATCCGCAACAGCACCATCAATGGCAGTTCGGCAACAGACGATGGCGGCGCGATCTATCAATTTGGGGGTCCGCTGACGCTAACACATTTGACTATCGCCGAGAACAGCGCAACTGACCAACGTGGCGGGGGCATCTATCAGCAGGGCGGCACCTTGAAAATCCGCAACAGCATTCTGGCAAACAATACAGGCGGCGATTGTTCTGGTAGCCCATCTGAGAACTTCTACAACTTGATTGGAGACGGTTCATGCGCCTCAATCACCAACATCAGCGGCGATCCCATGCTAGGCGCGCTGACCGGCTCACCTGCTTACTACCCGATCTTGCCCGGCAGCCCAGCCATCGATGCTGGTAGCACCAGTCACTGTCTCGTAATTGACCAGCGCGGTACGACTCGCCCGCAAGGCAGCGGCTGCGACATCGGCGCCTATGAACATGACCCGCAGGAAACCCCCACACCCACCAATACCAATACCAATACCAATACACCAACGCCAACGGACACACCAACGGACACACCAACGAATACGCCGACCGCAACAGACACTCCAACAGCAACCAGTACACTCGCACCGGCCAACATCTTCGTCGATGCCACCTGCAGCCTGTCCGAAGCGATCGACAACGCCAACGACAACGCCGCCACCCACAGCGATTGTGAAGCCGGCGGTGGCGACGATACCATCACCATCACCCAAGCCGGTACCAGCAACGGCACGATCACCCTCAGCGCGGCTCTGCCCAGAATCACCTCGACTATCACCATTGAAGGCGGCAATTTCACGGTCTCTGGGGATAATAAATATCGAGTCTTTACTACTTGGACCAATGGCGACCTGACCATCAATGACCTGACCGTCACAAAAGGCAACTCGGCGTACGATAGCGGAGCCATTTGGAACAGTGGAACACTAACCATCCGTAACAGCAGCATCAGCGGCAATTCGGCAGGTCACGGAGCCGGCGCCATTGGGAACGGTGGAACACTAACCATCCATAACAGCAGCTTCAGCGACAATTTGGCAGGTCACGAAGCCGGCGCCATCTGGAACGGTGGAACGCTAACCATCCATAACAGCAGCTTCAGCGACAATTCGGCAGGTCACGAAGCCGGGGCGATCCTTACAAATAATGGCATGCTGACACTGACGCATGTGACCATCGCCGATAACAGCGCAGGCTATATTGCCGGCGGAGTCTATCGGCGGGGCGGCGCCTTCAATATCCACAACAGCATTATTGCCGGCAACAGTGTCGGCTACATTAGTAGCGATTGTAGTACAATTGGCGCTTTGACTGAGAATATCAACAACTTGATTGGAGATGGCTCTTGCTCCTCGACCAACAACATCAGCGGCGATCCCATGCTAGGCACGCTGACCGGCTCACCTGCTTACTACCCGATCTTGCCCGGCAGCCCAGCCATCGATGCTGGTAGCACCAGTCACTGTCTCGCAACTGACCAGCGCGGCACAGCTCGTCCGCAAGGCAGCGGCTGCGACATCGGCGCTTATGAATATGAGATTCCAAATACGGACACACCGACACCGACCCCGACAGACACACCCACTGATACCGCAACCAACACAAGTACACCCGCGCCGACAGAGACGCTAACAGCAACCAGTACACTCGCACCGGCCAACATCTTCGTCGATACCACTTGCAGCCTGTCCGAAGCCATCGACAACGCCAACGACAACGCCGCCACCCACAGCGATTGTGAAGCCGGCGGTGGCGACGATACCATCACCATCACCCAAGCCGGCACGACCAATGGGACGATCACGCTCAGCGCGACACTACCCAACATCACTTCAACCTTCACCATCGAAGGCGGCAATTTCGCCGTCTCCGGCGATGACACTTACCGTGTCTTTTATGTCGATAGCGGTGGCGACCTGACGATCAAGAACTTGACCATCACCAAGGGTGAGGGCAGCGGGATCTTGAACTATGGAACGCTCACCATCGACAACAGCAGTTTCAGCAGCAATTCGTCAACGCGCAATAGCGGCGCGATCGACAACAACGGAACGCTCAACATCCGTAACAGCAGTTTCAGCAACAATTCTGCAACTCGCAGTGGCGGCGCGATCTACAACAGTGGAGCGCTCAACATCCGTAACAGCAGTTTCAGCAACAATTCTGCAACTCGCAGTGGCGGCGCGATCTACAACGACGGAACGTTCACCATCCGTAACAGCAGCTTCACTGGCAATACGGCTGGCCAGGGTGGCGCGATCTACATCAACTCTGGATTTAACACCATCCGCAACAGCAGCTTCAGCGGCAATTCGGCAAGAGGCTCCGGCGGCGGGATCTATGTACATTACAGCTTTTTGACGCTGACACATGTCACCATCGCCGAGAACAGCGCGCCGGACCAAGGTGTTGGGGGGATCGCTAAGAGGAACGGCTTCTTGTATATGCACAACAGCATCTTGGCAAACAATGCGGGGGGCGATTGTCGGATGGGTGGCATTATGATGGAGAACATTAACAACCTCATTGGAGACGGCTCCTGCTCCTCGACCACCAACATCAGCGGTGATCCCAAGCTAGGCGCCCTGACCGGCTCGCCGGCTTACTACCCAATTTTAACCGGCAGCCCGGCTATCGATGCCGGCAGCGACAGTGATTGTCTCACAACTGACCAGCGTGGGGTGACCAGGCCACAGGGTAGCGGCTGCGACATCGGCGCTTATGAATATGACCCGGCTAGCCCACCAGTGACCCTAACCCCCACCAATACACCAGCTGGCAACTTGACGCCCACGCCCACTGATATCTCTACACCGACTCCCACACCTATTAGTACACTCACACCAGGACACATCTTCGTCGATGCCACTTGCAGCCTGTCGGAAGCCATCGACAACGCCAACAACAACGCCGCCACGCACAGCGATTGTGAAGCCGGCGGTGGCGACGATACCATCACCATCACCCAAGCCGGCACCAACAACGGCGTCATCACGCTGACAAACTGGTACCCCAGCATCACCTCGACTATCACCATCGAAGGCGGCAATTTCACCGTCTCCGGCGATGACAAGTATGGTATCTTTACCGTCCTCAGGACTGTTCACCTGACGATTAATCAGTTGACCCTCACCAAAGGCAAGTCAGACTATGGCGGCGCGATCCGCAACTGGGGAACGCTCACCGTCACCAACAGCAGCTTCAGTAATAATGCAGCGTACCAAGGTGGCGCGATTAAAAACCAGGACGGGACTGTCTACATCACCAACAGCAGCTTCAGCGACAATTCTGCAACTGGCGATGGCGGCGCGATCCACAACTGGGGAGTGCTCACCATCCACAACAGCAGTTTCAGCAGCAATTCTGCAACTGGCGATGGCGGCGCGATCTACATCGACATCGGTGCTGAGATCCACAACAGCACCTTCAGCAACAATTCTGCAACTGGCGATGGCGGTGCGATCCACAACTACAGCAGAAATCTCTCCATCAGCAACAGCACCCTCGCCAATAATTCGGGTGGTGGTCTCTCTACCCCTAGGCTTTGGAGAGGCGGAATACCAAACTTAGTCTACCTGCGGAACAATATCATCGCCGGCAATGTTGGTAGCGATTGTACTACTGTTGTCGCTTTGACTGAGAACATCAACAACTTGATTGGAGACGGCTCTTGCTCCTCGACCACCAACATCAGCGGCGATCCCATGCTAGGCGCGCTGACCGGCTCACCTGCTTACTACCCACTCCTGACCGGCAGCCCCGCCATCGATGCTGGTAGCAATGCCGCAGGTCACTGTCCCGCAACTGACCAGCGCGGCACAACTCGCCCGCAAGGCAGTGGCTGCGACATCGGCGCTTATGAATACGACCCGGCCAATCCACCGCCGACGCTAACACCAACCAATACGCCAACAGACACGCCGACTGAAACAGATACCCCCACGGACACCCCAACGCCCACAGACACTCCTACGGATACCCCAACGGATACGCCGACCCCGACGGTGACGCCAACAGCGACCAGTACACTCGCACCGGCCAACATCTTCGTCGATGCGACCTGCAGCCTGTCCGAAGCGATCGACAACGCCAACGACAACGCCGCCACGCACAGCGATTGTGAAGCTGGCGGTGGCGACGATACCATCATCATCACCCAAGCCGGCACGACCAACGGGACGATCACGCTCAGCGCGGCACTGCCCTACATCAGCTCGACTATCACCATTGAAGGCGGCAATTTCACCGTCTCCGGCGATGACGAGTATCAAGTCTTTCTCGTCCCCAGCACTGGTGACCTGACGATTAATCAGTTGACCCTCACCAAAGGCAAGGCGGAGCTTGGCGGCGCGATCCGCAACTGGGGGACGCTCACCATCACCAACAGCAGCTTCAGCGACAATTCCGCAACTGACGATGGCGGCGCGATCAACAACTGGGGAACGTTCAACATCCGTAACAGCAGCTTCACTGGCAATACGGCTGGCCGGGGCGGCGCGATCTTCAACAGAGGATCGATCACCATCAGCAACAGCAGCTTCAGCGGCAATTCGGCAACTAACGTTTTGAGCGGCGGCGCGATCTATTTAGACTACAGCTCTTTGACGCTGACACATGTCACTATCACCGAGAACAGTGCACCGGATCAAGGTGTTGGGGGGATCGTTGGGAGGAGAGGCTTCTTGTATATGCACAACAGCATCTTGGCAAACAATACGGGGGGCGATTGTCGGATGGGTGGCATTATGATGGAGAACATCAACAACCTCATTGGAGACGGCTCCTGCTCCTCGGCTACCAACATCAGCGGCGATCCCAAATTGGGCGCGCTGACCGGCTCGCCAGCTTACTACCCAATTTTAACCGGTAGCCCGGCTATCGATGCCGGCAGCGACAGCGATTGTCTCACAACTGACCAGCGTGGGGTGACCAGGCCACAGGGCAGCGGCTGCGACATCGGTGCTTATGAATATGACCCGGCTAGCCCGCCAGCGACCCTAACCCCCACCAATACGCCAGCTGGCAATTTGACGCCCACGCCCACTGATATCTCTACACCGACTCCCACACCTACTAGTACACTCACACCGGTCAACATCTATGTCGATGCCACTTGCAGCCTGTCGGAAGCCATCGACAACGCCAACGACAATGCCGCCACGCACAGCGATTGTGAAGCCGGCGGTGGCGACGACACCATCACCATCACCCAAGCCGGCACGACCAACGGGACGATCACGCTCGCCGCGACGCTGCCCGGAATCACCTCGACTATCACCATCGAAGGCGGCAATTTCACCATCTCCGGCGATGACAAGTATGGAGTCTTTTATGTCCGTGATGGCGGCGACCTGACGATTAACCGGTTGACAGTCGCTAATGGCACGGCGCGCTATGGCGGCGCTATCCATGTATACACGGGTGGCAATCTCAACATCAGCAACAGTAGCTTCAGCAACAATTCTGTAACTAGCAATGGCGGCGCTATCCACGTAGACGGTAGAAACGGAGACACCACTCTGACCGTCAAAAACAGCATCTTCAGTAATAATGCAGCGTACCAAGGTGGCGCGATTAAAAACCGGGACGGGACGGTCTACATCTACAACAGTAGCTTCAGCAACAATTCTGCAACTGACGATGGCGGCGCGATCGACAACTGGGGAACGCTTACCATCCACAACAGCAGTTTCAGCAGCAATTCTGCAACTGAACATGGCGGCGCGATCTACATCAACCTCGATGCTGAGATCCACAATAGCACCTTCAGCAACAATTCTGCAACTGGCGATGGCGGTGCGATCCACAACGACAGCAGAATTCTCTCCGTCAGCAACAGCACCCTCGTCAATAATTCGGGTGGTGGTCTCTATACCAGGCTTTGGAGAGGCGCAACACCAAACTTAGTCTACCTGCGGAACAATATCATTGCCGGTAATGGTGGTAGCGATTGTACTGCGACTAGCGCTCTGACTGAGAACATCAATAACTTGATTGGAGACGGCTCTTGCCCGTCGACCACCAACATCAGCGGTGATCCCAAACTGGGTGCACTGACCGGCTCACCGGCCTACTACCCAATCTTGCCCGGCAGCCCCGCCATCGATGCTGGTAGCAATGCCGCAGGTCACTGTCCCGCAACTGACCAGCGCGGCACAACTCGCCCGCAAGGCAGCGGCTGCGACATCGGCGCTTATGAATACGACCCGGCCAATCCACCGGCGACGCTAACACCAACCAATACGCCAACCGATACACCGACTGCCACAGATACCCCAACCAACACGTTTACACCCACGCCGACGGTGACGCCAACAGCAACCAGCACGCTCGCCCCCGCCAACATTTTTGTCGATACGACCTGTAGCCTGTCGGAAGCGATCGACAACGCCAACGACAACGCCGCCACCCACAGCGATTGTGAAGCCGGCGGTGGCGACGATACCATCACCATCACCCAAGCCGGCACGACCAATGGGACGATCACGCTCAGCGCGGTGCTGCCCGAGATCAAGACGAAAATGACCATCGAAGGCGGCAATTTCGTCGTCTCCGGCGGTGACACGGATGGAGTCTTTTCGGTCACGCGTGACGGCGACCTGACGATTAACCAGTTGACTGTCACCAAAGGAGACCGCGCGATAAGAGGCAGCGCGATCTTGAACATTGGAACGCTCACCATCACCAATAGCAGCTTTAGCAACAATTCTGCAATTGGCGATGGCGGCGCGATCGACAACTGGGGAACGCTCACCATCCGCAACAGCAGCTTCAGCAACAATTCTGCAACTGACTTTGGCGGCGCGATCTACAACTTTGGAACGCTCGCCATCCACAAGAGCAGCTTCAGCGGCAATAAGGCACGCGTCGATGGCCCTGGCGGTGCGATCTACAACGATGGATCTTACGCGATCACTATCACTATCACCGATAGCAGCTTCAGCGGCAATTCGGCTGGCTGGGGTGGTGCGATCACCGTGGGAGCGGGCTCCACCGCTACCATCCGCAACAGCAGCTTCAGCAACAATTCTGCAACTCGCGAGGGCGGCGCGATCTATGTAGGAAGCACCTTTTTGACGCTGACGCATGTGACCATTGCCGGTAACAGCGCACCGCAGGGTGGTGGCGGTGGTATCTATTGGACGGGCGGCAACTTGAAAATCCGCAACAGCATTCTCGCAAACAATAGCAATGGCGATTGTACTACGAGTAGCGCTTTGACTGAGAACATCAATAACTTGATTGGAGACGGCTCTTGCCCGTCGACCACCAACATCAGCGGCGATCCTAAACTGGGTGCGCTGACCGGCTCCCCAGCCTATTATCCGCTCTTGCCCGGCAGCCCCGCCATCGATGCCGGCAACGCAACTCACTGCCCGACACATGACCAGCGCGGTACGACTCGCCCACAAGGCAGCGGCTGCGACATCGGCGCTTATGAATACGACTCAGCCAATCCACCACCGACGCTAACACCGACCAATACGCCAACTGGCACCTTGACAGACACGCTCACGCCGACAGCCACAGACACCCCAACCAACACGCCGACGGACACACCAACGGACACGCCAACGGACACACCAACCGACACGCCAACCAACACACCGACTTACACACCAACCGACACACCAACGAATACACCAACGGACACGCCAACGGACACGCCGACGGACACACCAACCGACACACCAACGAATACACCAACGGACACGCCAACGGACACGCCGACGGACACACCAACGGACACGCCAACGGACACGCCAACGGACACACCAACGGACACTCCGACGGACACACCAACGCCAACGGACACACCAACGGACACACCAACGGACACTCCAACGGACACTCCAACGGCAACACCAACGCCAACGGACACACCAACGGACACGCCTATCCCGCCGCCGACCGACACGCCAATCCCACCGCCGACCGACACACCAATCCCGCCGCCCACCGACACACCAATCCCGCCGCCGACCGACACGCCAATCCCGCCGCCGACCAATACACCAACGGAGACACCGCTGCCAGATTCTTAAAGCGGCAATCCACTCGGCGAAAATAGCAAAAGACCGCTACGATCTCGCAAGGTCGTGGCGGTCTTTTTTTGTGCTTTGCGAATAAAGGCGCGGGCAGAGACGGTCAGTTCCCTCGTTGAGGGACTGAACAAAACTTCACATCGAAACGTAAAAAATTATCGAAAAATGCAAGATGCTTTGCAATTGTCAAAACATCGTGTTACCCTATGAGGAACGTCTTGAATCTGTCAAGGATGCTATTATGAAAAGCCTGTCTCAGTTATTTATATCAGTTATCGTTGTAGTAGCATTATTCTTGCTGGCGCTGCCAGTCCTCGCCGCCGACATCACCGTCAATGCGACCTGCAGCCTGCCAGATGCCATCACTTCCGCCAATACCGACACCGCCACCGGCGGCTGTACAGCGGGGAGTGGCGACGACACCATCCAATTCGATACAAGCGCCCTCGTGAATGATGTTTATACCACACCGTCTGACCGTGAACTTACCCACGTCAAGAGTAATATTATCATTGAAGGAGGGGGTAAGACTTTGAAACCGGGACTGCTCCCAGGCGGGGGCGGCACCCGTGTTCTGTTTTGGGTGGAGACGGGGGCGCTGACTATACGGAACTTAACCATAAGAGATGTCAATAGCAGAGCTCAGTACGGTCCCGTAATCCTGCTTTCGCACGCCGGGAGCGGTTCTTTACCTGTGGTAACTATCCAGAACAGCACGATTAGCAATAATACGTCCGGCAGCGGAGCACTTTTCCTACATGATGGTACTTTAACCATTAGTAACTCGAGCATAGCGAATAATACAGCGTTTAATGATGGTGTGGCTGACTCAGGATCGGATGGCGAGGGCGGCGCGATTTACGTCGGCGGCGGCAGTACCGTAAACATCAACAATTCAACCTTCTACGGCAACAATAGTGGCTCGAATGGCGGCGCAATTTTCGTCGCCATGGGCACGGTTACGCTTACCCACACGACACTTGCCTATAATAGCGCGGCCTACGGCGGCGGCGGGATATACCTTCACCCGATCTTCCCCCAAACCGTCAACGTTCGCAACAGTATTATTGCTAACAATAGCAATGGCGACTGTAGCGGGACGCTGGATGAGAATGTCAGTAACCTGATCAAAGACGGTTCTTGCGCCTCCGCCAGCAATATAAGCGGCGACCCCAATCTGGGCGCACTGACTGGCTCCCCCGCTTATTATCCGCTGTTGGCGGGCAGCCCCGCCATTGATGCGGCGGATACCAACCATTGTCCATTCAGCGACCAACGCGGCACGACCCGTCCCGTCGGCATTGCCTGCGACATCGGCGCCTATGAATACATACCACCGCTGCTAACCAACACGCCAACGGACACACCGACCAACACACCAACAGACACACCAACAGACACACCGACGAACACGCCAACCGACACGCCAACAGACACACCGACCAACACACCAACGGACACACCGACCAACACGCCAACAGACACACCGACCAACGCACCAACCGACACGCCAACAGACACACCAACCAACACACCAACCGACACACCAACCGCAACGGACACACCGACGAACACGCCAACCGACACACCGACAAACACACCAACGGATACACCGACCAACACGCCAACCGACACACCGACCAACACGTCAACGAACACGCCAACCGACACGCCAACAGACACACCGACCAACACACCAACCGATACGCCGACGAACACGCCAACAGACACACCGACCAACACACCAACGGACACACCGACGAACACGCCAACCGACACACCGACAAACACACCAACGGACACGCCGACCAACACACCAACGGATACACCGACGAACACGCCAACCGACACACCAACCGCAACGGACACACCGACGAACACGCCAACCGACACGCCAACTGCAACGGACACACTGACGAACACGCCAACCGATACGCCGACGAACACGCCAACCGACACACCAACAGACACACCGACCGCAACGGATACACCGACGAACACGCCAACCGATACGCCGACCAACACGCCAACCGACACACCAACAGACACACCGACCGCAACGGATACACCGACGAACACGCCAACCGACACGCCAACAGACACACCGACCAACACCGCCACACCGACTGATACCGCAACCAACACCGCCACACCGACGAACACGCCAACCGACACGCCAACAGACACACCGACCAACACACCAACGGATACACCGACCAACACACCAACGGATACACCGACCAACACACCAACGGATACACCGACCAACACACCAACGGATACACCGACCAACACGCCAACGGACACACCGACGAACACGCCAACCGACACGCCAACTAACACGCCAACGGACACACCGACGAACACGCCAACCGACACACCGACGAACACGCCAACGGACACACCAACAGACACGCCGACCAACACACCAACCGACACACCGACGAACACGCCAACAGACACACCAACGAACACACCAACCGATACGCCGACGAACACGCCAACCGACACACCGACCAACACACCAACCGCAACTGACACGCCAACGGATACACCAACCGACACGCCAACTGACACACCGACGAATACACCAACCGATACGCCGACGAACACGCCAACCAACACGCCAACCGCAACGGACACACCGACGAACACGCCAACGGACACACCGACCAACACACCAACAGACACACCGACGAATACACCAACCGATACGCCGACGAACACGCCAACCAACACGCCAACCGCAACGGACACACCGACGAACACGCCAACGGACACACCGACCAACACACCAACAGACACACCGACCAACACACCAACGGATACACCAACCGCAACCGACACACCGACGAACACGCCAACAGACACACCGACGAACACACCAACCGACACACCGACGAACACGCCAACCGACACGCCAACTGACACACCGACGAACACACCAACGGATACACCAACCGCAACGGACACACCGACGAACACGCCAACCGACACACCGACCAACACGCCAACCGACACACCGACAAACACACCAACGGATACACCGACGAACACACCAACCGACACACCGACGAACACGCCAACTAACACGCCGACAGACACACCAACCGATACGCCGACCAACACGCCAACCGACACGCCAACCGCAACGGACACACCGACGAACACGCCAACAGACACACCGACGAACACGCCAACAGACACACCGACGAACACGCCAACCAACACGCCAACCGCAACGGACACACCGACGAACACGCCAACGGACACACCGACCAACACACCAACAGACACACCGACCAACACACCAACGGATACACCAACCGCAACCGACACACCGACGAACACGCCAACAGACACACCGACGAACACACCAACCGACACACCGACGAACACGCCAACCGACACGCCAACTGACACACCGACGAACACACCAACGGATACACCAACCGCAACGGACACACCGACGAACACGCCAACCGACACACCGACCAACACGCCAACCGACACGCCAACAGACACACCGACGAACACGCCAACAGACACACCGACCAACACGCCAACAGACACACCAACCGCAACCGACACACCGACGTCAACACCAACCAACACCCCCACACCTGGACACATCTTCGTCGATGCGACCTGCAGCCTGTCCGAAGCCATCGACAACGCCAACAACAACAACGCCACACACAGCGATTGTGAAGCCGGCGTTGGCGACGACACCATCATCATCCAGCAAACCGGCACCAGCAACGGCACCATCACCCTCAGCGCCGATTTGCCCGAAATCACCTCCGTGATCACCATCCAGGGCAACAGCTCCACCATCGATGGCGCTGATACACATCAGATCTTTTACATCGATACCAATGGCGACCTCACCATCAATAACCTGACCATGGCAAATGGCACGGGTTTCCGCGGCGGCGCAATCTACCTATCTTATGGAGAGGGTCTCACTATCAACAACAGCACCATCAGGGACAGCAGCGCTACACGAGCCGGTGGTGGAATTACCATCGAGGCGCCTAACAAGATAGCCACTATCAACAACAGCACCTTCAGCGGCAACACCGCCCCTTATGGATCGGCTGTCTATCTCCGTGCCGGCACCCTGAACCTCAACCACGTCACCATCGCCGAAAATAACGCGGCCAATGGCCGAACAATCGAAGAGGATGTATCCTCCCCGCAAAGCGGTATAACGCTGAACATCCGCAACAGCATCGTGGCGGACAATACTTCTACTAATGGAGACTGCGACCGAGTCAACCAAAGCATCGGCAACCTCATCGAAGATGGTCCCAATTGCTCACCAGCTCTCACTAGCGACCCCATGCTGGGCGCGCTGACCGGCTCGCCAGCCTATTATCCGCTGCTGGCAAACAGCCCGGCTATCGATGCCGCCAATGCCAGCCATTGCCTGCTAACCGACCAGCGTGGCGTAACCCGCCTCAGCAATGCCTGTGACATCGGCTCTTACGAATACATAGCGCCAGGCGTCACCCCGGCGACCCTCACACCGACATACACACCGACCAACACACCAACGCCGTCCAACACGCCAACCGCAACCAACACACCCACACCAGGTCAAATCCTGGTACATGCGACCTGCAGCTTGTCCGAAGCCATCGACAACGCCAATAACAATGCCGCCACCCACAGCGATTGCGCTGCCGGCGTTGGCGACGACACCATCATCATCACCGCAGCCGGCACCAACAACGGCACCATCACCCTCAGCGCCGATTTGCCCGAAATCACCTCCGTGATCACCATCCAGGGCAACAACTCCACCATCGATGGCGCTGATACACATCAGATCTTTTACATCGATACCAACGGCGACCTCACCGTCAATAACTTGACCATGGCAAATGGCACGGGGGGGTACGGCGGTGCAATCTACCTATATTATGGTGAGGGTCTCACTGTCAACAACAGCACCATCAGGGACAACAGCGCTTCCGGCTTGACTTTTAGCGGCGGTGGCGGAATTATCATCGAGGCGCCTAACAAGATAGCCACCATCAACAACAGCACCTTCAGCGGCAACAGCGCCCCTTATGGATCGGCTGTCTATCTACGTGCCGGCACCCTGAACCTCAACCACGTCACCATCGCCGAAAACAACGCGGCCAATGGCCGAACAATCGAAGAGGATGTAACCTCCCCGCAAAGCGGTATAACGCTGAACATCCGCAACAGCATCGTGGCGGACAATACTTCTACTAATGGAGACTGTGACCGAGTCAACGAAAGCATCGGCAATCTCATCGAAGACGGACCCAATTGCTCACCAGCTCTCACCAGCGACCCCATGCTGGGCGCGCTGACCGGCTCACCAGCCTATTATCCGCTGTTGGCAAACAGCCCGGCTATCGATGCCGCCAATGCCAACCACTGCATTTCATATGACCAGCGTGGCATACCTCGCCTCAGCAATGCCTGTGACATCGGCTCTTACGAATACGTAGCGCCGGGCGTCACGCCGGTGACAGCCACATCAACGCCAACCTATACGCCAACGCCAACAGATACACCGACCGCGACTCCAACCAATACACCTTCGCCCGCCATGATCCAGGTCGATGCCACTTGCAGCCTCTCCGAAGCCATCGACAACGCCAATAACAACACCGCCACCCACAGCGATTGCGAAGCCGGCGTTAGCAACGACACCATCATCATCACCGCAGCCGGCACCAGCAACGGTACCATCACCCTCAGCGCCGCCTTGCCTCAAATCACCTCCGACATCACCATCCAGGGGAACAACTACACCATTGACGGCGCTGACAACCACCGCATCTTCCACATCACGACCAATGGCGACCTCACCATCAATGACCTGACCATGGCAAACGGCAAAGCAAATAACGGTGGCGCAATCTACATGCATTTGGGAGAGGCTCTCACCATTAACAACAGCACCATCAGGGACAGCCAAGCTCCCTTTAGCGGTTTTAACAGCGGCGGCGGATTGCAAATCTTGGCGCCAAATAAGATTGTCACCATCAACAACAGCACCTTCAGCGCCAACAGCGCCCCTGATGGATCAGCTGTCTACCTGGTTGCCGGCACCCTGAACCTCAACCATGTCACCATGGCGGATAACAACGTGGATCCAAGTGGTGCAACCATCGGTGAGGCAGGAAACCCGGCTACGCTGAACATCCGCAACAGCATCATGTGGGGCAATACAGGTGACAACTGCGACCGGGTGGACCAAAGCATCGGCAATCTCATCGAAGGGGGCGATTGTTCGCCAGCTCTCACTAGCGACCCCATGCTGGGCGCGCTGACTGGCTCACCAGCCTATTATCCGCTGCTAACCGGCAGCCCCGCTATCGATGCCGCCAATGCCAGCTATTGCCTGCCAACCGACCAGCGCGGCAAAACCCGACCCATCCCAGCCGGCGGCGCCTGTGATGTCGGCGCTTATGAATATGATCCGGCGCCTACCCCCACGCCCACGGACACGCCCACGCCGACTGATACCCCAACGCCGACAAATACCCCAACTCCGCTACCGCCTATCCAAGTTGACGCCAGCTGCAGCCTGGCCGAAGCCATCGACAACGCCAATAACAACGCCGCCACCCATAGCGATTGCGAAGCCGGCTCTGGCGACGACACCATCATCATCACCGCAGCCGGCACCACTAACGGCGTCATCACCCTCAGCGCCGCCTTGCCTCAAATCACCTCCGCGATCACCATCCAAGGCAGCAACTACACCATTGACGGCGCTGACAGCCACCGCATCTTCGACATCGGGAGCAATGGCGACCTCACCATCAATAACCTGACCATGGCAAACGGCAAAGCAAATAACGGTGGCGCAATCCGCATGTATTTCGGAGAGGCTCTCACCATTAACAACAGCACCATCAGGGACAGCCGCGCTCCCAGCGACAACGCTTTAAACAGCGGCGGCGGATTGCACATTTTGGCGCCAAATAAGATTGTCACCATCAACAACAGCACCTTCAGCGGCAACAGCGCCCCTGATGGATCAGCTGTCTACCTGGTTGTCGGCACCCTGAACCTCAACCACGTCACCATGTCGGATAACAACGTGCATCCAAGTGGTGAAACCATCGGTGAGGCAGGAAACCCGACTACGCTGAACATCCGCAACAGCATCATGTGGGGCAATACTGGTGGCAACTGCGACCGGGTAGACCAAAGCATCGGCAATCTCATCGAAGGGGGCGATTGTTCGCCAGCTCTCACCAGCGATCCCAACCTCGGCTTGTTGACCGGCTCGCCAGCCTATTATCCGCTGCTGGCCGGCAGCCCCGCTATCGATGCCGCCAATGCCAGCTATTGCCTGCCAACCGACCAACGCGGTAGAACCCGCCCCGTCCCAGCCGGCGGCGCCTGTGATATCGGCGCTCATGAATATGATTCGGCCGACCCGACAGCCACCCCCACCGACACGCCGACGCCAAGCGACACGCCCACGGACACGCCGACGCCAAGCGATACGCCGACGCCAAGCGATACGCCAACGCCAACAGACACGCCGACGCCGACAGACACGCCGACTCCAACCAACACGCCGCTTCCTCCAATAATCAATGTGGACGCTAACTGCGATCTCGCGGAAGCCATTGAAAACGCCAATCAAAACAATAACCACAATAACAATTGTGAAAGTGGCGGGCAGACAACCCTCATTAACATCACTTCAGCCGGCACGACTAATGGCACCATCACCCTCACGTCAGCCTTGCCCGACATCACCGCAAACATCATCATCGACGGCAACGATTTCACCATCGATGGGGATGATAACTATCGCATCTTTGACATCGATGATAATTCCGCCCACTTGATCCTCAATGACCTCACCCTCGCCAACGCCAACTCAAGCCAAAGCGGTGGAGCCATCCGACTTGAACGAGGCAGCCTGACCATCAACAATTCCACCGTCAGGGATAGCACATCTGCATTAGGCGGCGGTGATATTTTCATCGCAGGCGGCAGCGCCAACATCAGCAACAGCACCTTTACCGGCAACACAGGCAGCCTGTTTAGTGGGTCGATCTACGCTGTGGGCGGCACAGTGAACCTGACGCATGTCACCATTGCCAATAATACTGCTCCAAGTACGGGCGGTATATTTGCGGCCGGCGCCACCTTCACAATCCGCAATAGCATCATAGCCGATAATAGCGGGAGCAATTGCCTGGGGAACTTGAGCGTCAATGATAGCAATCTGATTGAAGAACGGAATGATTGCAGCGATGCGGCTCAATCTGGAGATCCCATGCTGGCCACGCTGACCGGCTCGCCAGCCTATTATCCGCTGCTGGTCGGCAGCCCCGCCATCGATGCCGCTAATTCCACCTACTGCCCGACAACCGACCAGCGCGGCGCGATCAGACCGCAAGGAAACGGCTGCGACATCGGCGCTTATGAATCAGCCTTTACAGCGTCGACAGACACGCCGACTCCGAGCGATACACCAACGTACACGCCAACGTACACGCCGACCAATACTGCAACGAACACGCCCACCAACACACCAACGAACACGCCGACCAACACGCCAACGAACACACCGACCAACACGCCAACGGATACACCGACCAACACGCCGACCAACACACCAACGAACACGCCGACCAACACACCAACGAACACGCCGACCAACACACCAACAGAGACGCCGACTCCGAGCGATACGCCAACGAACACGCCAACCAACACACCAACGAACACACCAACGTACACGCCGACCAACACGCCGACCAACACACCAACGAACACGCCGACCAACACGCCAACGAACACACCGACCAACACGCCCATCCCGACGGACACACCGATCCCACCAACGGACACGCCCATCCCACCGACGGACACGCCAACGAACACGCCGACCAATACACCAACGAACACACCGACCAACACGCCAACAGAGACACCGCTGCCAAATTCCTAAAGCGACAGCCAACTCGGCAAAAATAGCAAAAGACCGTCACGTTCTCGCGAGAGCGTGGCGGTCTTTATTTTTTCTGGTTGCGGATATTGACGGGGCAGGGGAGATCAACACAGCGCTACAGGGGACAAAACGCCAACTTACCCTTGATTTCTACCAAAAGTTAGCAGATTAGTACCGAATTAGAACCGAAATAATACATAAAAATCTTGCATATTCCCTGAAATTGTGTTAAATTTCACGAGTAATATACCGGTAGCATGAAAAACTAAGAAAAAATATTAGTAGGTTGCTCAGCATAGAGCGCCAAAAAAAGGAGATTTCTCTTGAAGACCTTAACATCTATTATCTCGCTTGTTTCAACCTTCCTCACAAAATTCATTCGCTTGCCCCGCTTTGCCCTGCTCCTGCTCCTCCTCTTCATTTTGCCCGTATCACAAGCCTTCGCCGCCAATATCTATGTTGATACGACCTGTAGTCTGTCGGAAGCCATCGATAATGCCAACAACAACGCCGCCACTCACTCCGACTGTGAAGCAGGTAGCGGCAGCTCGGACACTATCTATATCGATGCGAATAAATACTTAAGTAGCACCCTGCCAAACATCACCTCAAGAATAACAATTGAAGGCAATAACAAGGGGATATACGGTCAGTATAGTCGCCGCATTTTTTACGTCACCAGTAGTGGCAATCTGACCATAAATCAATTGACCCTGGGCGAAGGCAGAGCATCATCATACCTTGGCTCCGGCGGTGCGATCTATAACGCTGGCACGCTTACTGTCAAAAACAGCACTTTCAATGACAATAGAACATCTAACATTGTGGTTGGTAGAGTCTTGGGCTATGGCGGCGCGATCTATAACGATGGAACGCTGACCGTCGAAAACAGCAAATTTGATTACAATCGAGGGGGCGATGGTGGTGCAATCTATAACGATGGTTCAGCCGACATTAAAAGAAGCAGCTTCCAAAAAAACTATGGCGATGGTGCGATTTATAATGATGATGCAACGCTCGAGATCGAAAATAGCACAATCGCCAACAACTACGATATCGGGATTTACCAGCATAATCAAAGCGCCGGGGACATTACCATCACCAATGTCACCATCAAAGGCAATACTGGTAATGGACTGAGAATTGACTCCTCTAGTCCGAACGTAAAACTGCGAAACACCATCATTGCCGACAATGCTACTGATTGTGTCGGTAGCCTGGATCAGAATGTCAGAAATCTCATTAAAGACAACACTTGTTCGCCTTATCGAAGTGGCGATCCCCAGCTGGGTTCGCTGACCGGTTGGCCCGGACATTTCGAGATAGCATCTTCTAATAGCCTCGCCGTCGACGCCGGCAGCCCAAGCCACTGCCCGTCAAAAGACCAGCTCGGCACGACAAGACCACGGGGCAATGCCTGTGACATCGGCGCGTATGAGTCTCCGTATTGGAGAATAACCGATGAACAATTATCAGAAACATCTGCCGCACTAACATCTGCCGCACTAACATCTGCCGCACAAACATCTGCCGCACTAACTTCCGCCGCACAAACATCTGCCGCACTAACTTCCGCCGCACAAACATCTGCCGCACTGACAGCCACTCACAGGGCAAGGCAAACACAAACTGCCGCTGCACTGACAGCCACTGCTGCCGCCACAGCTACTCAAATCGCAAGGCAAACACAAACTGCTGCCGCACTGACAGCCACCCACAAAGCAAGGCTCACAGAGACTGCCATTCACGCACCCGCTATCATCACCGTCAATAACACCTGCAGCCTCTCCGAAGCCATCGACAACGCCAATAACGGCAACGCCACCCATAGCGACTGCTCAGCCGGCAAAAACTGGAACGACATCATCATCACCCAAAATATTACCCTCACCGCCGCACTGCCCAGCATTACCTCGAAAATAACATTCAAAACCCAAAATAACGGGCATTACACAATCACAGGCAATGACAGCAACCGCGTTTTCCATGTCAAGAATGGCGCAACCGTACATATCTATAATTTGACCATCAAAAAGGGCAAAGCCTCTGACAAAGGCGGCGCCATCTTCAACGAAGGGCTGGTCTCCCTCAGCAACAGCACCATCACAGACAATGAGGCAGTGAACGGCGGCGGAATCTTTAACAGCCATACTGGCACGCTCTTTATCTACAAAAGCAGCTTTAGCGCGAACAGCGCCAGCAGCAAGGGAAGTGCCATCTATAATGATAAAAGTGGGGATACCGAAATCACCAACAGCACCTTCACCGGCAATTACGGTGGTAATGCCACGATCTATCAGCAAGGCGCCAACGATGGCAATGGAGGCGGCAAGCTCACGATCAACAACGTCACGATAAGCGGCAACAGCAATAACGGGCTGGAAGTTGGCACTCGGATTTGGCCCCTTACTCCTCCAACAGTCAATCTGCGAAACACTATCATCGCCAACAACACCACAGACTGCAAATTGTGGCCCGGCGCCAGCCTGACCCAGAATATCAACAATCTCATTGAGGACAACTCTTGTTCCTCGAGTACAAACATAAGTGGCGATCCCAAGCTGGGTCCACTGGCCGACTCGCCAGCTTATTTCCCGCTATATGAGGGCAGCCCAGCCCTCAATGCCGGCAGCAATAGCTGGTGCCCGAAACAAGATCAGCGCTGGACCGTCCGCTCGGGCTCAGCAACTGATGCCTGCGATATCGGCGCCTATGAAGGCTCGATACCAGTACCGGTAACGCCGACAACTGTTGTGCCGACAGATACGCATACACCAACGCCGGTAACACCAACGCCGGTAACGCCAACAACCGCGACTATCAGTGTCGCTGGCACCTGCGACCTCTCCGAAGCCATCGATAATGCCAATGACGGCAACGCCATCCGTAGCGATTGCGCACCTGGAGCGGACATCAATACGATTATCATTAATAAGAATATTCCCCCGCTAACCAGCACGCTGTCCGGCATCACCTCAAACATAACCATTAAATCCGGAAACAGTAATAATATTATCGACGGCAATGACACCCTGCGCGTCTTTTACATCAACGGAGGCAGCCTGACTATTGACGGATTGATCATCCAAAATGGCAAGGCGGACTATGGCGGCGCTATCCAGAACGATTTTGGAACCCTAACGATCAAAAACAGCACCATCAAAAACAATATCGCAACCAACGATGGCGGCGCTATTTACAATAAAAAAGGCACCCTGAAGATCGAAGACAGCAGCTTTATCAACAATGAGGCAACTAAAGAAGGTGGGGCTATCAAAAATTATCAGGGAACCATCAGCTCCATCAAAGGCAGTACTTTCCAGGATAATGAGGCAAAAGTTTGGGGTGGGGCGCTCTACAACGACGGTACAGTCACCAACATCATCAACAGCACCTTCGCCAGCAATAAGGCGCCATCGGCTACAGGCACAATCACCAACTACGGAACACTCGGAACACTTAAAATCACTAACAGCACCTTTAATCTGAATAGTGGCGGCGCACTGCGAGTACGAGGCGGTACAGTTCGTCTGTATAATAGCATCTTGGCAAACAGCACAAACGGATACGACTGTTATGGAACACTGACGCAAAACGTCGGCAATCTTATCGAGGGCAACAGTGGCTGTGGCACAGCAGCCGTTAGCAGCGATCCCAAACTGGGCGGGATTATGATCGGCTCGCCGGCTTATTATCCATTGCTCGAAGGCAGCCCAGCTCTCAATGCCGGTGACAATAATTACTGTCCAGACAAAGACCAACGCGGGACCAACCGCTCGGGCTCATCAACTGATGCCTGCGACATCGGCGCCTATGAAGGCTCGATACCAGATATAACCCCCACAAATACATATACACCAACGCCGGTAACACCGACGGACACCCCCACACCGAAAACCGGAACAATTATGGAGCTCAGCGCCACTTGTGGCCTCTCTCGCGCCATTATTGCTGCCAACCTCAACATCCCATTCTTTGGCTGCCCAGCCGGAAACGCGCAAGGTGATGGCGTCGATACAATCAGGCTCACTAAGGATGTTATCTTGTTAGGGCCATTGCCTCAGATCGTCTCAAAAATAAAGATTGAAGGCAATGGATACACAATCTATGGTAATGCTGAAGCTTCTTTCCAAGCAATGTCATCCATAGAGGATTTAGTTCACCACAGCATTGACGGAGCTTTATCATTGGTAGACGATATTTGGGGTGTGTTCCACGTCTTGAGCGTGGGTCACCTGACAATAGACAACTTAACGATTGCCGGCACTATCACTATATATGGTGGTGGTGCGATCAATAATTCGCATGGAATTGTAATTGTCAAAAACAGCAAATTCAGGGTCAATTTTGCTCTTGGAACTCCATTCCACAAGTATGGTGTTCCCTTTCATTTATTCGGCAGTGGTGGAGCAATCAAAAACTCGGGCCATCTCGAAATTTTTAATAGCGTATTCGAGGGAAATGGGTCAGTCAGTGGCGGCGGAGCGATCGAAAACTCGGGATCTCTCACAATTGACGGCAATAGTGTCTTCAAAAATAATTGGGTTGCTCTTCTTAATGGTGGCGCGATCAAGAATGAACATGATGGTGTAGCAACTATTCGAAACACTGATTTTCTTGGCAATATAGCGGCTAACCCCTTGGGCTTCAATCCATCTATCAATCTCGAAGGATATTTAGGAGCGCGCGGTGGCGCAATCTTCAATGAGGGACAGCTGGTAATTGAAAACAACGAGTTCATTCTGAACAATGCATTCGTAAACGGCGGCGCTATCTACAACCGAGGGAAGCTTTTCATCCGCAACAAAAGCAGCTTTATTAACAATTTCACTATTCATCAAGGCGGTGGCGCGATCAAGAACGATAAATCTCTCGAAATCAGTGACTCTATTTTCGACTCTAACAAGTCCGCCCGTAATGGTGGGGCGATCCATAATGCAGGTACAGTTTTAGTAAAGGATAGCTACTTTGGGTCCAATCTCGCTCTATTTGGTGCCGGTGGTGCGGTCTTTAACTTAGGGAATCACTTCAAAATTGACAATAGCACATTTATAGGCAATCACGCTAACTATTCTGGCGCGATCCAGAATAGCGGAGATATTACAATCTTTAACAGTACCATCGCCAGCAATTCGGCAGCAACGAGCAGCGGTGGAATTAGAATGTCTAAGCATTGGGCGGACGGAGCTGCTAGGGGCAATGATTTGTCGCTCGCTCTAATAAACACAATTGTCGCTGACAATAAAGGTGGCGATTGTCTCACAGAGGGTGTGAGGACAGAGACGATATCCAACAATCTTATTCGAGACGGCTCTTGTTCATCACCTACAAACATAAGTGGCGACCCCAACCTGGGTGGCCTGGTTATACCAAAAAATGGTTCGCCACCTTATCTCCCGTTACTCCCAGGCAGCCCAGCCATTAATGCCGGCCGTGACCAACAATGCCCGTCGCATGACCAACGCGGCAAAGCCCGCCCAATCGGCGCCGGCTGCGACATCGGCGCTTATGAATACGACGGCACCGACCCAACCGATACACCCACGCCTACACCCACTCTCACACCCACACTCCACGACAGCGTAACCCCAACCCACACGCCCACCCCGACGCACACCCCAACACCGACCTCCACCCCAACAGCCACCAGCACCCCGTCCCCAGTGATCGAGGTGGACGCCACTTGCACCCTCGCACAAGCCATCGCCTCCGCCAATGACGACAGCGCCCCAACCAGCTCCAGCTGTGAAACAGGCAGCGGCACCGACAAAATCAGCATCACCCAAGCCGGCACCGACAACGGCATCATCAAGCTGACCGCCGCACTGCCGGATATCAGCTCAGCCATCACCATCGAAAGCGAACAAGGCAAAACCTTCACCATCTCCGGCGAAAACACCTATCGCGTCTTCAATGTCGCCGACGGCGGAGACCTCACCATTAACAATTTGACCATCACCAAGGGCAAGGCCGACGATGGAGCGGGCATTTATGTCAAGTCCGGCGGTAGATCTGTCATCGCCAACACCCTCTTCAGCAGCAATTCTGCCACCAACAACGGCGGCGCGGTCTATAGCGATGAAAGCGGCACAGCCAGCATCGTCAACAGCGGTTTCACTGGCAATTCGGGCGACGAAGGTAGCGCGGTCTACAACCATGAAGACGGCACTGCCATCATCGTCAACAGCACTTTCAAAGACAACAGCGCGACCACTGGCGGCACCATCCATCAGCAAGGCGGCAGCACCGACCAGAAAAATGGCTTGCTAGCCGTCACCAACGTCACCATCAGCGATAACACCGGCGATGGACTGCACATCGCTGATTCGACCTCGCAATCGCTGCCTCCCTGGGTCTACCTGCGCAACAGCATCATCGCCGATAACAGTGGCGGTGATTGTGATTCCGCCAGCATCAGCCTGGTCGAGAATGAAAACAACCTGGTTAAAGATAACTCCTGTTCATCGACCTCGAACATAAGCGGCGATCCCTTGTTGGGCGATTCGACTGGCTGGCCCGGGCATCTCCCGCTTCAGCAAGGCAGCCCCGCCATCGACGCTGGCAGCAATAGCATCGGTTACTGCCCATCCATCGACCAGCGCGGCGCAACCAGACCGCAAGGCAGCGGTTGTGATATCGGCGCATATGAGTCGCCATTTACCCGACCGACGGATACCCCAACACCCACTTACACGCCAAGTATTTCGCCAACGCCAAGCATTACAGTGATCCCAACTAACACACCGACCCCCACATCCTTCCCAACAACCTGGATCCAAGTCGATGCCACTTGTAACCTCCCCGAAGCCATCGACAACGCCAACGACAACGCCGCCACCCACTCCGACTGCGAAGCCGGCAGCGGCGACGACACCATCATCATCACCCAAGCCGGTACCACCAACGGCACCATCACCCTCGCCGCGACACTGCCCAACATCACCTCAACCATCACCATCGAAGGTGGTAACTTCACCGTCTCCGGCAGTGACACCTATCGCGTTTTCTACGTCACCAGCACCGGCGACCTGACGATAAACAACCTGACCATCACCAAAGGCAAGGTTGCAAATGGGCATGGCGCCGGCATCTATGTAGACAAGGGCAAGCTCACAGTTAAAAACAGCACCATCAGCCACAATAGCGTCAGCGATGGATGGGGCGGCGGCATCTACACAGAAGGCTCGAGCCAAAGCCAACCCGCCACCGTCACTATCATCAACAGCGAACTGAATAACAACTCTGCTACGACTGGACATGCCGATGGCGGCGCGATCTACGCTCTACGAAGCTCGCTCAGCATCAACACCAGTAGCTTCGACAACAATACCGTTACTGGTCAACGTGTTGCCAGCGGCGGCGCAATACATTACGGTGATGGAAACCATTTCACTGTCAGCAACAGCTCCTTCACTAATAATTCAACAACAGCCAATGGTGGCGCGATCTCAAACGGAGGACCGCTCACCATTACCAACAGCTCATTTAGCAACAATTCTGCTGGCGACGGCGGCGCAATCGCGAGCGGAGGAACGCTCACCATCACCAACAGCACCATCAGCGCTAATTCAGCCGACCGCGGCGGCGCGATCTTCCACGCTGGTCTAGGAGAGGACACCATCACCAATAGCACCATAAGCGGTAATTCAATAAAGGGCACTTTCAGTATTAGCTCATACCCAACGTCAACCCCCACCTACACACCAACGCCAGGTACTCAAGGTGCTGGACTGTATGTGCACAGCGGCACAGTCAAGTTACGAAACAGCATCTTGGCAAAAAATACCGGCGGCGACTATTTCGGTAGCCTGGCGGAGAATACCAACAATTTAATTGGCGGTGATCCCAAGTTGGGCAACTTGACCGGCAAGCCGGCTTACTACCCCCTGCTCCCAGGCAGCACCGCCATCGATGCCGCCAGCGCCAGCCACTGCCCGACATATGACCAACGCGGCACCACCAGGGTGAGCACTGCTTGCGACATCGGCGCCTACGAATACATCGGACCAAATAACCCAGTCCATACCAATACGCCGACTCTCACACCAAGCCATACACCGACGCCTAGTTTCACGCCAACCCCCTCCAACACCCCAACGCCCACGCTAACCAACACACCGACCCCCACACCCTTCCCAACAACCTGGATCCAAGTCGATGCCACTTGCAGCCTCTCCGAAGCCATCGACAACGCTAACAACAACGCCGCCACCCACTCCGACTGCGAAGCCGGCAACGGCGACGACACCATCACCATCACCCAAGCCGGTACAACCAACGACACCATCACGCTCGGCGCGACACTACCCAATATCACCTCGACCATCACCATTGAAGGCATGGGTTTCACCGTCTCCGGGGACGACACCTATCGCGTTTTCTATGTTTCCAGCGCCGGCAACCTGACAATAAACAACCTGACCGTCACCAAGGGCAAGGTCACTGATGGGCGTGGTGCTGCTGTCTATGTAAACGGCGGCACGCTCGGCGTCAACAACAGCACTTTTAGCAACAATGTCGCAACAGATAGAGGTGGCGCAATTTTCCAAGTGAATGGCGGTGATGCGACTATCATCAATAGCACCTTCACTAGCAATTCCACTAATGGGGGAGGTGGTGCTATTTATGTATACCCGAATAGCAACACCCTCATTAAAAACAGCACTTTTACCAACAATACAGCTGGGATTGGTGGCGCGCTAGACAACAACTCCGGCATTCTCACCCTCGAAAACAGCATTTTGCGCAACAATTCAGCAACATTTGGTGGTGCCCTCTCCCACGGTGGAGTAACCATCGTCAGAGGTAGTACCTTCGCCAACAATTCGGTAACGCAGGACGGCGGCGCAATCCTGAGCAATAATGATCTCACTATCAGCAATAGCAGCTTCACCAACAATTCGGCAACTGGAAAAGGTGGCGCGATCGTCACCATGCAGATAGGAACTACAGGTCCCTCCTTTGCCGGAGGAAAACCGACTATCACCAACAGTACCTTCACAGGCAATTCGGCGAGTTATGGCGGCATGATTTACAATCGGCATACGCTGAATCTAAACCATGTGACCATCGCTAATAACAGCGGCACCACCAGCTCCGGCGGTGTCTATCGCGAGTTGGGGACTATCAACATCCGCAATAGCATTCTGGCGAACAATACAGGCGGCGATTGTTCCGGTCCATTGAACGAGAACATCAATAATATCATTGAAACTAGCACCAATTGCGGCACAGCAGCTGTCACTGACGATCCCAAGCTAGACCCATTGATTACACCAGCAGACGGCTCGCCAGCCTACTACCCGCTCAAGAGTGACAGCCCAGCGATTGACCGGGCAAATACCAGCCACTGCCCCTCACATGACCAACGCGGCACCACCCGCCCGAGCACATCCTGCGATATCGGCGCCTACGAATACATCGGACCAAATAACCCAGTCCATACCAATACGCCGACTCTCACACCAAGCCATACACCGACGCCTAGCTTCACGCCAACCCCCTCCAACACCCCAACGCTCACCCCAACCAACACGCCCACCAACACACCCTTCCCAACAACCTGGATTCAAGTCGATGCGACCTGCAGCCTCTTCGAAGCCATCACCAATGCCAACAACAACGCCGCTACTTACTCCGACTGCGAAGCCGGCAGCTGGGACGACACCATCATCATCACCCAAGCCGGTACCAGCAACGGCATCATAAGGCCGAGCGCGACGCTACCCAAAATCAGATCGACCATCACCATCGAAGGTAGGGATTTCACTATATCGGGGAACAGCAACAACATCCATCGCATCTTTTATATCACCAGCAGCGGTGATCTCACGGTTAATGATTTGACCATTTCTCAGAGCTTTGTATCCGAGTCTCTACATGGCAATGGCGACGCAGCCAGGGGTGGTGCTATCTTCGTGGATGGCGGTACACTCACAATCAATGATAGCACTATGAGCAGCAATAGGGCAAAAGACAGCGATGGTGGCGCAATCTACAACAATAACGGAACAATCACGATCAGCAACAGTGATTTGAAAGACAATAGAGCTAGCGTCAATGACTATGAGTGGGGTGATGGTGGCGCAATTTACAACAATTATGGGACAGTCACGATCAGCAACAGCAACTTAAATAGTAATGAAGCTGGTTCATTTAGTTATAGCCGCGGCGATGGCGGCGCAATTTACAACCATTACGGAACAATCACGATCAGCAACAGCAATTTAAATCAAAATGAAGCTGGCACTGGTAGATATTCTAGCTCCGGCGATGGTGGCGCAATCTACAACTATAACGGGACAATCACAATCAGCAATAGTAATTTGCATAGTAATGAAGTTGGCTACCGTGATGATACCTGTTGTCAGGAAGGCGGTGCAATCTACAACGATGACGGAACAATCACAATCAACAACAGTAACATCAATTATAATGAGGCGAGAGGTGATGGTGGCGCAATCCACAACAGCGGAACACTAATTATCAAAAGCAACAGCATCATTAGGTATAATGATGCTGCAGTCGATGGTGGCGCAATTTTCAATTACGGGACACTTAGCATTACTAACAGCACCATCAATAGTAATTATGCAGAAGACGATGGTGGCGCAATTTTCGACCAAGGAACACTTCTTACCATCACGAACAGCAACATCAATAGTAATTTTGCAGACGACGATGGTGGCGCAATTTGCCACAATGGTGCCACACTCAACATCACGAACAGCATCGTCAATAGTAATGATGCCGAGGGCCATGGTGGTGCAATTTTCCATCGTGGTGCCACAGTCAACATCACTGACAGTTCTTTCTATAATAATGATGCAATATACGATGGTGGTGCAATCTATAGCGACGGATCGCTTGTCAATATTACCAACAGTACCATCAGGTCCAGTGATGCAGGTAACCGTGATAGTTCATCAGATGGTGGCGCAATCTACCACAATGATGGCACACTCAACATCAGCAACAGCACCCTCCGGAACAATGATGCAACAGGAGACGGTGGCGCAATCTTTCACCGAGACACGCTCACCATTACTAACAGCACTTTCTATAACAATGATGCAGACGACGATGGTGGCGCAATTTACAGCAGTTCCGGAACACTTACTATCACTAATAGTACTCTCTGGGACAATGATGCAGGCGACGATGCGGGGGGACTATATGTGGGTAGCACAACCTATCTGCGAAATAGCATTATTGCCGGCAGCAAAGGTGGCGATTGTGATGGTAATTTGAATGCAAATGTCAACAATTTGATTATGGACGGCTCTTGTTCACCCTATAGACAGGGCGATCCTGGGCTTGATACAGTGGTTATACCAGCAGATGGCTCCCCAGCTTACTACCCGCTCAAGAGTGACAGCCCGGCGATTGACCGGGCAAATACCAGCCACTGCCCCTCACATGACCAACGCGGCACGGCTAGAACCAGCACCTCCTGCGACATCGGCGCCTACGAATACATCGGACCAAATGACCCGACCCATACCCCCACGCACACTCCCACACCCACCAACACACCCACGCCCACTAACACGCCAACCCCCACCAACACAGCAACGCCGACCCCCACCAACACGCCAACTCCCATGCCCGCCAACATCATGGTCGATGCTACCTGCAGCCTGTCCGAAGCCATCGACAACGCCAACAACAACGCCGCCACCCACTCCGATTGCGAAGCCGGCAACTGGGACGACACCATCATCATCACCCAAGCCGGCACCACCAACGGCACCATCACCCTATCAGCCGCGCTGCCCAACATCACCTCAACCATCACCGTGGAAGGTCGCAATTTCACCGTCTCTGGCAATAACCAGTATCGCGTCTTTTTTGTCTCTAGCACCGGTGAACTGACGGTAAACAACTTAACCGTCGCCAACGGCAGGGCGGGCTATGGTGCTGGCATTTCTGTAGAATTAGGAGCCCGTGGACTCATCATCCGTAACAGTACCTTCAAAAACAATACTGCAACTCACGGGGGCGGAGCACTCAACCTTGATGAAACCACCACCAGTATCATCAACAGCACCTTCATGGGTAATTCGGCAAGCGACAGAGGTGGAGCAATCAGCAACGCTTCAGACCTGACCATCACCAATAGCACCTTCACAAATAACAGCGCAAATCATGGCGCTGCCATCAGGCACCGGTCGAGTACATTGACTCTCACCAACAGTACCGTGACCGGCAACTCAGCAAGTTCAGCAGGTGGTGGTGGACTGTATTTTGGTTGGACTGCACATCCACAGTATGTTCCGGTGATCTACCTGCGCAATAATATCGTTGCCAATAACACCAGCGGAGATTGTTATCGTTATAAAGGCACTGTAGCCGAAAATGTCAACAATTTCATTGGGGATGGCTCTTGTACCTCGAGCACTAACCTCAGCGGCACTCTCACTCTTGATGATCTGGTTACACCACCAGATGGCTCGCCAGCTTACTACCCACTGTTGGCAGGTAGCTCACCGATTGATGCCGCCAGTTCCAGCTACTGCCCAGCATATGACCAGCGCGGCACGGCCCGCACGAGCGCTACCTGCGACATCGGCGCCTACGAATATGTCGGACCGAATAACCCGGAACATACTGACACGCCGACTCCCACACCGACTAACACACCGACGCCCTCCAACACGCCAACGCCCAGCAACACACCAACTATCACACCGACGCCCTCCAACACACCGACCCTCACACCCTTCCCAACAACCTGGATCCAAGTCGATGCGACCTGCAGCCTCTCCGAAGCCATCGACAACGCCAACAACAACACCGCCACCCACAGTGACTGTGAAGCCGGCAACGGCGACGACACCATCATCATCACCCAAGCCGGCACCACCAACAGCACCATCACCCTATCAGCCGCGCTGCCCAACATCACCTCGACCATCACCATCGAGGGCATGGGCTTCATCGTCTCCGGGGATGACACGTATCGCGTGTTTTATGTTTCCAGTACCGGCGACCTGACGATCAACAACTTGACCGTTACCAAGGGTAAAGCAAACCTTGGCGGTGGCATCTACGTGGACAGCGGCGGCAAACTCAGCACCAGCTATGCTACCTTTAGCAACAATTCGGCTAGTTCCATTACTGGACCCAGCGGCGGCGCCATCCATAATAATCATGGGACAGTCACTACCAGCTTCACGACCTTCACTGGCAATTTCGCAGCTTCTGCTGGTGGCGCCATCTACAACTTGCACAATGGCAACCTCACCGTCACCAACAATGCCTTCATCAACAATAGCGCAGGCTATGGAGGCGGAGGCATCTACAGTCCTGGAAAACTCATCATCAGCAACAGCACCTTCAACGGCAATTCGGCTCGCTGGGGTGGCGCGTTGCGTATTTCTGGAAGTAATAACGTCGTTACAATCACCAACATCACCGTCTACGGCAACTCGTCCACAGATAATATGGGTGGTGGGATTATAATTGGTTGGCCAAATATTAATCCGACAGTCTACATCCGCAACAGTATCATTGCCGGTAACACCGGTCGCGATTGTTACCGGCGAGCTGGCACTATCGCCGAGAACATCAACAACCTGATTCAAGACGGCTCCTGCTCCTCGACCACCAATATCAGCGGCGATCCCAAACTGGGTGAGCTGACTGGCTCCCCGGCCTACTACCCGCTGCTCCCAGGTAGCCCCGCCATCGATGCCGGCAGCGATGCCACGGGCCACTGTATATCGCATGACCAGCGTGGCAAGGCAAGACCACAAGGCACTGGCTGTGACATCGGCGCTTACGAACACGACCCGCTGGAAATCCCCACACCGACCAACACACCGACTAATACGCCGACCCTCACACCGACGCCAAGCAATACGCCCACACCGACTCTCACACCAACCCCAACCAACACACCCACCAACACCGCCGTGCCAAGCACCTGGATCCAAGTCGATGCGACCTGCAGCCTCTCCGAAGCCATCGACAACGCCAACAACAACACCGCCACCCACTCCGACTGCGAAGCCGGCAACGGCGACGACACCATCACCATCACCCAAGCCGGCACCACCAACAGCACCATCACCCTCGCCGCGACACTGCCCAACATCACCTCGACTATCACCATCGAGGGCATGGGTTTCACTGTTTCAGGCAATGACACCTATCGCGTTTTCTACGTCACCAGCACCGGCGACCTGACCATCAACAACTTGACCATCACCAAAGGCAAGGTTACAAATGGGCATGGCGCTGGCGTTTATGTAAACGGCGGCACACTCGACATCAACAACAGCACTTTCACTAGCAATAGCGTAACAAGGTTTGGTGGCGCAATTTTCCAAGAGAATGACAGCCATGCGACTATCACCAATAGCATCTTCACTAGCAACTCTGCTAGTGTGGCCGGTGGTGCAATTTATGTATACACGAACAGCAACACCATCATCAAAAACAGCACTTTCACCAGCAATTCGGCTATCTGGGGTGGCGCGCTAGACAACAACTCCGGTATCCTCACCGTCGAAAACAGCATTTTGCGCAACAATTCAGCAACGAGAGGTGGTGCGGTCTCCCACGGTGGAGTAACCATCGTCAGAGGTAGTACCTTCGCCAACAATTCGGCAACGCAGGACGGCGGCGCAATCCTGAGCAATAATGATCTCACTATCAGCAATAGCAGCTTCACCAACAATTCGGCAACTAGATATGGTGGTGCGATCGTCACCATGGAGATAGGAACTACAGGTCCCCATTATGTCGGAGGAAAACCGACTATCACCAACAGTACCTTCACAGGCAATTCGGCGAGCTATGGCGGCATGATTTACAATCGGCATACGCTGAATCTAAACCATGTGACTGTCACTAATAACAGCGGCACCACCAGCTCCGGCGGTGTCTATCGAGAGTTGGGGACTATCAACATCCGTAACAGCATTCTGGCGAACAATACAGGCGGTGATTGTTACGGTCCACTGAACGAGAACATCGGTAATATTATCGAAAATGGCACCAATTGCGGCACAACAGTCTTAACCAGCGATCCCAAGCTAGACACGCTGATTACACCAACCGATGGCTCCCCGGCCTACTACCCACTCCAAAGTGACAGCCCCGCCATCGATGCCGCCAACGCCAGCCACTGCCCCTCACATGACCAACGCGGCACGACTCGCCCACTAGGCAACGCCTGCGACATCGGCGCCTACGAATACATCGGACCGAATAACCCGACCCATACCTTCACGCCAACTCATACACCAACCAACACACCGACTCCCACTAACACGCCAACGCCCAGCAACACACCAACTATCACCCCAACGCCAACCAACACACCGACTCCCACACCAACCCCAACCAACACACCCACCAACACCGCCGTGCCAAGCACCTGGATCCAAGTCGATGCCACCTGCGGCCTGTCGGAAGCCATCGACAACGCCAACAACAACGCTGCCACCCACTCCGACTGCGAAGCCGGCAGCGGCGACGACACCATCACCATCACCCAAGCCGGCACCAGCAGCGGCACTATCACGCTGTCAGCCGCACTGCCCAATATCACTTCGAATATCACTATCCAAGGCGGCAATTTCACCGTCTCCGGCGATGACACCTATCGCGTTTTCTACGTCACCAGCACCGGCGACCTGACGATCGACAACTTGACTGTCACCAAAGGCAAGGTTACTAACGGAAATGGTGCTGGCGTCTATGTAAACGGTGGCACGCTCGATGTCTACAATAGCACTTTTAGTGAAAACTCAGCCGGTATCGGTGGCGCGATTGACAGCAACGGAACGCTCACCATCACCAATAGCACTTTTAGTGAAAACTCAGCTGGTACCGGTGGCGCGATTGACAGCAACGGAACGCTCACCATCACCAATAGCACTTTTAGTGAAAACTCAGCTGGTACCGGTGGCGCGATTTACAGCAGTGGCCCGAATTACAGCATCGGAACACTCACCATCACCAATAGCACTTTTAGTGAAAATTCAGCCAATCACGGTAGCGGGATTTTCAGCATCGGAACACTCACCATCACCAACAGCACCTTTACCGGCAATGGTATGAAAAACAATAGCGATTCCGGTAGCCATGGCGGTGCGATTCAGAGCAGCGGAACACTCACCATCACCAACAGTGCCTTTACTGCCAATTCGGCAACTGGGGGTATGGGCGGAGGATTGGCCACAGCAGGGACAGTGTACCTGATTAACAGCACTTTTAGTGGTAATTCGGCTACGCTCGGTGGTGCGATCGGTAACTTGGATGCAAGTATCACTATCACCAACAGCACCTTCAGCGGCAACTCTGCTGATTATGGTGGAGGATTGTATGGTGGTGGTACATTCAAGTTACGAAACAACATCATCGCCGGCAGCACTGGCGGCGATTGCGACTTGATGACCGACACGATATCAGAGAATGTCAACAACCTGATCAAAGACGGCTCCTGCTCCTCGACCACTAACCTAAGCGGCGACCCCAAGCTAGACCCATTGATTTCACCAGCAGATGGCTCCCCAGCCTACTACCCACTCCAAAGTGACAGCCCCGCCATCGATGCCGCCAACGCCAGCCATTGCCCCTCACATGACCAGCGCGGCACGACTAGAACAAGCACATCCTGCGACATCGGCGCCTACGAATACATTGGACCGAATAACCCAGTCCATACTGACACACTGACTCCCACACCGACCAATACACCGACTCCCACTCACACGCCCACCAACACACCCACTCCCACATCGACCAATACACCCATGCCCGCCAACATCATAGTCGATGCCACCTGCAGCCTGTCCGAAGCGATCGAAAACGCCAACAACAACGCCGCCACCCACTCCGACTGTGAAGCCGGCAGCTGGGACGACACCATCACCATCACCCAAGCCGGCACCACCAACGGCACCATTACCCTCGGCGCGACACTACCCAACATCACCTCGACCATCACCATCCAAGGCGGCAACTTCACCGTCTCCGGCAATAATCAGTATCGCGTTTTCGATGTCACCAGCACCGGCGATCTGACGATTAACAACCTGACCGTCACCAAGGGCAAGATTAATAATGAGCATGGTGGGGGTATCTATGTAGATAGTGGCGGCATACTCACCGTCGCCAACAGTACCTTCACTAACAATTCCGTGTCATACAAATGTAACGGGGAAGTGTGCGCGGCGGTGGTGATATTATATAACGGTGGCGCGATCTCCAATTTTGGAACGCTCACCATCACCAACAGCACATTCAACAGCAATGCGGCGGACAATGGTGGCGCGATCTCCAACGGAGGCACGCTCATCATCACCAACAGCACATTGAATGAAAACTCAGCAAAAAGCTATGGAAGTGGTGGAGGACTGCATTTTTACAGTGGCACAGCTAACCTGCGCAACAACATCATCGCTGACAACAGCGGTGGCGATTGTTCCGGCAATCCAGCCGAAAACGTCAACAACCTGATTAAGGATGGCTCCTGCCCCTCGAACACCAACATCAGCGGCGATCCTATGCTGGGCTCACTGACTGGCTCGCCAGCTTACTACCCAATCTTGACAGGCAGCCCCGCCATCGATGCTGGCAATGCAACTCACTGCCAGTCATATGACCAACGCGGGACGACTCGCCCACAAGGCAGCGGCTGTGATATCGGCGCTTATGAATACGACCCGACCAACCCACCGCCGACCCTAACACCAACCAACACGCCGACGCCGACTGAAACGCCAACTCACACGCCCACCAACACACCCACTCCCACACCGACCAATACACCCATGCCCGCCAACATCATAGTCGATGCCACCTGCAGCCTCTCCGAAGCGATCGACAACGCCAATAACAACGCCGCCACCCACTCCGACTGTGAAGCCGGCAGCTGGGACGACACCATCACCATCAGCCAAGCCGGCACGACCAACGACACCATCACCCTCGGCGCGACACTACCCAACATCACCTCGACCATCACCATCCAAGGCGGCAACTTCACCGTGTCTGGCAATAACCAGTATCGCGTTTTCGATGTCACCAGTACCGGCGATCTGACGATTAACAACCTCACCGTCACCGAGGGCAAAGCAATCGTTGGCGGCGGTGTCAGAGCGCGCGGAGAACTAACCATCGCCAACAGTACGTTCACCGGCAACTCCGCTACTGAATGGGGTGGCGCGGTTGATCAAACCGGGGGAACATTAACCGTCACCAATAGTATCTTCAGTGCTAACTCCGCTAAATATGCTGCAGCCCTGTCTCCGTATTCAGACAGCACGGTTATCATCAACAACAGCACTTTCATTGGCAACTCTGCTACTATCAGTGGCGGAACTTTGTATGCAGACCACAATAACACCGTCACCATCAACAACAGCAGTTTCGTTGACAATACTACAGGCGACGAAATTCTGTACGCCGGTCGTAATAACACGATCACCATTAACAATAGCAGTTTCATTGGCAATACAGGTGGTGAGGTTTTGCATGCACGTGCTAGTAACACGGTCAAAATCAACAACAGCACTTTCACCGGTAATTCCGCTAATTATGGTGGAGTTCTGTCTACATCCTCTGACAACACGTCCTTCACCATTACAAACAGCACCTTCGTTGCTAACTCATCGAAATCTTCAGCAGGAGGTTTGTATATATACCGTGGCATGTTCAACTTGCGCAACAACATCATCGCCGACAACAGTGGCGGCGATTGTTTCGGCAATCCAGCCGAAAACATCAACAACCTGATTAAAGATGGCTCATGTCCCTCACCCACCAACATCAGCGGCGACCCCATGCTGGGTGCATTGACCGGCTCCCCGGCTTACTACCCAATCCTGACCGGCAGCCCCGCCATCGATGCTGCCAGCGCTAGCCATTGCCCCGCAACTGACCAACGCGGCGCCACCAGGCCACAAGGCAACGGCTGCGACATCGGCGCTTATGAATATGACCCAGCCAACCCACCGCCGACGCTAACACCGACCAACACACCAACGCCGACTGAAACGCCAACGCCCACAGACACGCCAACTCCCACCGACACACCGACCGATACGCCCACGCCGACCTACACCCCAACACCGACCAACACGCCAACGCCCCTGCCCGCCAACATCATGGTCGATGCGACCTGCAGCCTGTCCGAAGCGATCGACAACGCCAACGACGATGCCGCCACTCACTCCGATTGCGAAGCCGGCAACTGGCATGACACCATCACTATCACCCAAGCTGGCACGACCAGCGGTACGATCACCCTCGGCGCCGCACTGCCCAATATCACCTCGACCATCACCATCCAAGGTGGCAGTTTCACCGTCTCCGGCGATGACACTTACCGCGTCTTCACTGTCACTAGCAGCGGCGACCTGACGATTAACAACCTGACCGTCACCAAAGGCAAGGCGGACAAAGGCGCTGGCATCCTGGTGGACACCGGTGGCAACCTCAGCGCCAATTACAGCATCTTCACTGACAATTCTGCAACTGCCGATGGTGGAGCAATCTACCATAGACCCAATGGAGCCCTCACCATCCGCAACAGCAGCTTCAGCGGCAATAGCGCCTCTTATGGCGGTGGCGGAATTTACAACCATGGAATCTTTGCCATCAGCAACAGCACCTTCAGCAGCAATTCGGCTGGCTGGGGAGGCGCCTTGCGTATTTCTGGCGGTAGCGTCGCTACCATTACCAACATCACCATCCACAACAACTCGTCTCCAGCTAATTTGGGCGGTGGAATGATAATTGGTTGGTGGACAGGTCATAATCCGACGGTCTACCTGCGCAACAATATCATTGCCGGCAGCACTGGCGGCGATTGTTACCACCAATCAGGCACTATCGCCGAGAACATCAACAACCTAATTCAAGACGGCTCCTGCTCTGCGTCATCCACCAATATCACCGGCGATCCCACGCTGGGCTCACTAACCGGCTCGCCAGCCTATTATCCGCTGCTTCAAGGCAGCCCCGCCATCGATGCCGCCAGCGCCAGCTATTGCCCCTCATATGACCAACGCGGCACAACACGCCCGAACACTGCCTGCGACATCGGCGCCTACGAATACATCGGATCGAATAACCCAACCCATACCTTCACGCCCACCAACACACCGACTAACACACCCACGCCCACTGACACGCTGACCAATACCCCAACGCCGACTAACACACCGACCCCAACGCCGACCGACACCGCAACGCCAACCAACACGCCAACACCCGCACCGGACAACATCATCGTCGATGCCACCTGTAGCCTCTCCGAAGCCATCGACAACGCCAACAACAACGCCGCCACCCACTCCGACTGCGAAGCCGGCAGTGGCGCTGATACGATTATCATCCCTCACAATCTTTCACTTAGTGCTACTTTGCCTAATATCACCTCAACCATAACCATCACAAGCTCAACTGCTAGCCAAAGAACGATCGACGGTGGAGGCAATCACCGTGTCTTTTACATCAACGGCGGTAACCTCACAATTGAAGACCTAGCTATACAGAATGGTGAGGCAGCCGAGGGTGGCGCTATCTACAATTACCAAGGAACGTTGACCATTATAAACAGCACGTTAAAGAGTAATGAAGCAACACAAGATGGCGGCGCTATCTATAACAACGGCGGTACAGTTACTATTGAAGACAGCGCTCTCCGGGAAAATGAGGCGTACGACCAAGGTGGCGCAATCTTCACAGTCAACAGTGGAGGCGTTACCATTAGAAACAGCACCTTCGCTGAAAATGATGCATCATTCAATGCAGGCGCAATTGCCAGCAACGGAACACTTACCATCACCAACAGCACTATCAATCGTAACGCTGGTGGCGGACTGAGGAGGTATGGGGGTATAGTTAGGCTACGAAACAGCATCCTGGCAAACAGTTCTAGCGGCTATGACTGTTATGGAAGCCTGACGGAAAACGCGGGTAATTTAATTGAAAGCCGTAGCGGTGGCTGTTCAAGCCCAGTCACTACTAGCGATCCCAGGCTAGGCACGCTAACGGGCAACCCGGCTTATTACCCACTTATAAGTATCAGCCCCGCGATCGATGCCGCCAATGCAACTCACTGCCCGGCAACTGACCAGCGCGGCATAACCAGACCGAGAGGGAACGGCTGCGACATCGGCGCTTATGAATACATCAGTACCCACGACACGATAACACCGAGCCATACACCGACTCCGACCGATACGCCAACTCCCAGCCACACGCCGACCGACACCGCAACGCCCACTAACACGCCGACTCCCACACCGACCAATACGCCCGTGCCCGACAACATCATCGTCGATGCCACCTGCAGCCTCTCCGAAGCCATCGACAACGCCAACAACAACGCTGCCGCGCACTCCGACTGCGAAGCCGGCAGTGGCGCTGATACCATCACCATCACCCAAGCCGGCACAACCAACGGCACCATCACCCTCGGCGCGGCATTGCCCAACGTCACTTCGAATATCACCATCCAAGGCGGCGGCTTCGCGGTCTCCGGCGACGACACCTATCGCGTCTTCTATGTTGCCAGCACCGGCGACCTGACAATCAACAACTTAACTATCACCGAAGGCAAAGCAGACCTTGGCGGTGGCATCTATGTAGACACTGGCGGCAAACTCAGCACCAGTTCTGCTAACTTTACTGACAATTACGCAGCTCCCCACGGTGCCTCAATTTACAATAAAGGTACACTCGTTATCACTAACAGCATCTTCAATGATAATTCAGCATCTTGGGATGGAGCTGCAATCTACAATAAAGGAGTTGTTACCATCAGCAACAGCACCTTCAAAGACAATGTTGTAAACTCATCGGGCGGCGCGCTCAGCAACTTTAATGACCTCACCATCATTAATAGCACCTTTACGGGTAATTCAGCTCAGGTTCAAGGTGGTGCTATTCACATCGGTTTAACCGGAAATCTCACCATTACCAACAGTACGCTCAATGGTAATTCGGCCGGTACAGGCGGAGGTTTGAGAATTGGTTATCCAGGTCAGAACCCGGTAGTCCGCTTGCGTAACAACATCTTGGCAAACAATACTGGTGGTGATTGTGACTGGTATAGTGGCACTATCGCCGAGAACGTCAACAACCTGATTAAAGATGGCTCCTGCCCCTCAACCACCAATATCAGTGGTGATCCCAAACTCGGTGCGTTGACGGGCTCCCCAGCCTATTTCCCGCTCCAGAGTGACAGCCCCGCCATCGATGCCGCCAATGCAACTCACTGCCCGGCAACTGACCAGCGCGGCGCGGCCCGCCTGAGCACATCTTGCGACATCGGCGCTTATGAATACATCAGTACCCACGACACGATGACACCGAGCCATACATCTACGCCAACCAATACAGCAACACCAAGCGCTACGCCATCGCCAATCAGCACGCCAACACCAAGCAATACGCCCACAGCATCTTATACACCAACCAACACGGCAACACCAAGTGCTACGCCATCGCCAATGAGCACGCCAACCTCAAGCGATACGCCCACAGCAACTGATACCCCGACTGACACGCCAACACCAAGTGCTACGTCCACAGCAACCGACACACCGACCAACACACCAACGGACACGCCAACATACACAGACACGCCAACGGACACACCAACGGATACGCCGACCAACACACCAACGAACACGCCGACCAACACACCGACGAATACACCAACGAACACGCCCGTTCCAACAGACACCCCGATCCCACCGACGGACACACCAATCCCACCAACGGACACGCCCATCCCGACGGACACACCGATCCCGCCAACGGCTACCCCGATCCCGCCAACGGCTACCCCGATCCCACCGACGGACACACCAATCCCACCGACGGACACACCAATCCCACCGACGGACACACCAATCCCGCCAACGGCTACCCCGATCCCACCAACGGCTACCCCGATCCCGCCGACGGATACACCGATCCCACCAACAGAGACACCGCTGCCAAATTCCTAAAGCCACAGCCCACTCGGCAAAAATAGCAAAAGACCGTCACGTTCTCGCGAGAGCGTGGCGGTCTTTTTTTGCGCATCTGGCACGGACAGAGCCATATGATAACTTACTAAATGTTAAGAAAAGTTGAAAAAAGATGAGATTCATGTTAAAATAGTATTGTATGATTATATCGGGAAAAACCACCATGAAAAACTTGAGCCGTCTATTTATATCCATTGTTGTCTTAGCGACACTATTTACACTTGCGCTGCCAGCCTACGCCGCCGACATCACCGTCGATGCGACCTGCAGCCTGCCCGATGCCATCACCTCCGCTAATACCGACACCGCCACCGGGAGCTGCCCCGCGGGCAACGGCGCCGACACTATTACCCTCAGCGCGAGTATTACGCTGACCGCCGCACTGCCCGATATCACTTCGACCATCACGATCGCTGGCGGGGGCTATAGCATCAACGGCGCGGACAGCTACCGCATCTTTAACATCACCGGCGCCGGCGACCTGACCCTCAACAGCGCGACGCTGACCGCGGGCAAACCGGCCGGTAACGGCGGCGCCATCCACATGGACGGCAGCGGCCTGGCCATCAACAACAGCCACATCAGCAACAACCATGCTTATCAAAACGGTGGCGGGCTCTATATCTTGAGCGGCAACACAACCATCAGCTACAGCACCATCGCTGACAACGATGTTGGGCATGATAGTGTTCCCCCTCACTACACCTATGGCAGCGGGATCACCATCGATGGCGGCACAGTCAACATCAACCACAGCGCCATCACCGGCAACGGCACCGGCTATGAAGACGGTGCCATCTATGGCGGTGGGCTCGCCATTAAAGGCGGGACGACCACTATCGACAACAGCACCATCAGCGGCAACAAGGGCGTCATTGCCGGCGCGGTCTACATTTCCAGAAAAACCTGGTCCCCGCTGCAAGCCACCTTTACTCACGTGACCATCGCCGACAATACTGCCATTTTCCCCGATCTCGCCGGCTTATATCACGGTTCGGGGACAGTAAACCTGCGAAACAGCATCCTGGCGAACAATGGCACAGTGGATTGTGACGCCTACTTGTCACAGAACGTTGGCAATCTGATTGAGTCATCCGACACTAGGTGCGGCACGGCAGCCGCCACCGGCGATCCCCTGCTGGGCGTGCTGACCGGCTCACCAGCTCATTATCCCCTGCTGGCAGGCAGCCCCGCCATTGACGCCGCCGATACCAACCATTGTCTATTCAACGACCAGCTCGGCACGACCCGTCCCGTCGGCAGCGCCTGCGATATCGGCGCTTATGAATACATACCTCCAATACCAACCAACACGCCAACACCAACCAACACACCAACACCAACCAGCACACCAACACCAACCAACACACCAACGCCAGGACACATCTTCGTCGATGCGGCCTGCAGCCTCTCCCAAGCCATCGACAACGCCAATGACAACGCCGCCACTCACAGCGATTGCGAAGCCGGCGTCGGGCAGGACACCATCATCATCACCTCACCCGGCACCAGCAATGGCACCATCACCCTCGCCGCGGCATTGCCCCACATCACCTCAGCCATCACCATTGAAGGCGGCGGTTTCACCGTCTCCGGCGATGACCAATATCGCGTCTTTTACGTCAGACAAGCTGGCGACCTCACCCTCAATAATCTGACCATAACCAAAGGCAGGGCAGACTCAGACACTGCCGGTGGTGGCGCGATTAACAGCGTGGGCGGCAAACTCAAAGTCACCAATAGCACTTTCTCTGACAATTCGGCAACAGGACTGGGTGGCGCGATAGTAAGCCGCAGCGCCACAAGCACCATCATCAGCAACAGCACCTTCTACAACAACTCCACCAGACTCGGCGGCGCGATCTACCATTTGACCGGCAACATAACCCTCACCAACAACACCTTCAGCGGCAATTCGGCAACAAATTCTGGCGGGGCGCTGTGGCTCTACTTTGTTTGGGGAAATTCGGTGAGACTGCACAACAATATCCTTGCCAACAACAACGGTGGCGATTGTGCCGTGTCATCGGCGGGAGGCGCCAGACTATCCAAGAATGTCAACAATATAATTCAGGATGGCTCTTGTTCTTCCTCCAGCAATCTAAGCGGCGACCCCCAACTCAGCCTGCTAACCGGCTCGCCAGCCTATTTCCCGCTGCTGGTAGGCAGCCCCGCCATCGATGCTGCGGATGCCGCTTTCTGCCCCTCAACCGACCAGCGCGGGGCAACTCGCCCAATCGGCAGCAACTGCGACATCGGCGCCTACGAATATGACCCGACCGATCCAACACCCCTGCCAACAAATACGCCAATACCGCCAACCGAGACACCAACAGCCACCAGCACCCTCGTTACCGCGACGATTTACGTCGACAGCACTTGCAGCCTGTCCGAAGCCATCACTAGCGCCAATGACAACAACGCCAGCAACAGCGATTGTGAACCCGGCGGCAGCACCAGCACCATCATCATCACCGCAGCCGGCACCAGCAACGATACCATCACCCTGTCCGCCAACTTGCCCGCTATCAGCTCGACCATCACCATCCAAAGCGAACAAGGCAATCGTTTCACCATCTCCGGCGCCGATGCTTATTACATTTTCGACATCACCAGCGGCGGGGATCTGACAATCAAAAATCTCAACATCGCCGATGGCAAGGAAGATTATGGCGGCGCCATTTACAACCAGGGGACGCTCACCGTCAATAACAGCACGTTCAGCGGCAATACCGCAAGCGAAAGAGGCGGAGCGATCTTCAATCGTGGTGATCTCACGATCAGCGGCAGCAGCTTCTCCAACAATAGCGCGGGTGAACTTGGCGGCGCCATCCACAACATCGAGGACCTCACCATCACCGGCAGCAGCTTCGCCAGCAACACAGCGACCGAATTCGGCGGCGCCATCTTCAACAGCGATCAGCTCACGATTAGCGGCAGCGCCTTCACCAACAACAGCGCCGGTCAAAATGGCGGGGCGATCTACAACATCGAAGACCTCACCATAAGCAACAGCAGCTTCAGTGGCAACAGTGGCAACGCACTCTTCAACGAGTCAGAAAATAACCAGGGCGCCTTGACCCTCACCAACAATACTTTCTCCGGCAATAGCGGCAGCGGCTTGCTGCTTTCCCATGTCGGCGGCAGCCAACCGAGCTTGCGCCTGCGCAACAACATCATCGCCAACAATGGCGGCAGTGATTGCCTGGCGCTCTCCATCAGCCTGTCTGAAAACCTCAACAACTTGATTGGGGATGGCACTTGTGCTTCGAGCACTAACATCAGCGGCGACCCCAAACTGGATACACTGACTGGCTCGCCGGCCTATTTCCCGCTGCTGGCGGACAGCCCGGCTATCGATGCCGGCCATGCCAGCTATTGCCCAGCCTATGACCAGCGCGGCGCAACCAGACCACAAGGGAACGGCTGCGATATCGGCGCATACGAATCCGCCTTCACCGCTGGCGATACACCCACACCCAGCGATACGCCCACTCCCAGCCACACGCCAACGCCCAGCGATACACCCACCTCCACCGATACGCCGACTAATACAGCTACCCCGAACGATACGCCAACTCCAACCCCAACCGAGACGCCCCTGCCGCCGACAGCGACCAGCACCCCCACAGCGCCAATAGCGACCAATACTCCCGCTGCCGGCACGATCTACATCGACAGCACTTGCAGCCTGCCCGAAGCCATCGCCAACGCCAATAACAGCAGCGCTACCCACAGCGATTGTGAAGCCGGCACCAGCAACAGCACCATCATCATCACCGCAGCCGGCACCAGCAACGATACCATCACCCTGGCTGCCAACTTGCCCGCTATCAGCTCGACCATCACCATCCAAAGCGAACAAAGCCGCCGTTTCACCATCTCCGGCGCCGATGCTTATTACATTTTCGATATCACCAGCGGCGGGGATCTGACAATCAAAAATCTCACCATCGCCGATGGCAAGGAAGATTACGGCGGCGCCATTTACAACCAGGGAACGCTCACTGTCAGCAACAGCACGTTCAGCGGCAATACCGCAAGCGAAAGAGGCGGAGCGATCTTCAATCGTGGTGATCTTACGATCAGCGGCAGCAGCTTCTCCAACAATAGCGCGGGTGAACTTGGCGGCGCCATCCACAACATCGAGGATCTCACCATCAGCGGCAGCAGCTTCGCCAGCAACACGGCGACCGAATTCGGCGGCGCCATCTTCAACAGCGATCAGCTCACGATTAGCGGCAGCGCCTTCACCAATAACAGCGCCGGTCAAAACGGCGGCGCGATCTACAACATCGAAGACCTCACCATAGGCAACAGCAGCTTCAGTGGCAACAGCGGCAACGCACTCTTCAACGAGTCAGAAAATAACCAGGGCGCCCTCACTCTCACCAACAATACTTTCTCCGGCAATAGCGGCGGCGGTTTGCTGCTTTCACATGTCGGCGGCAGCCAACCGAGCTTGCGTCTGCGCAACAATGTCATCGCCAACAATGGCGGCAGCGATTGCCTGGCGCTCTCCATCAGCCTGTCTGAAAACCTCAACAACTTGATTGGGGATGGCACTTGTGCTTCGAGCACTAACATCAGCGGCGACCCCAAACTGGATACACTGACTGGCTCGCCGGCCTATTTCCCGCTGCTGGCGGACAGCCCGGCTATCGATGCCGGCCATGCCAGCTATTGCCCAGCCTATGACCAGCGCGGCGCAACCAGACCACAAGGGAACGGCTGCGATATCGGCGCATACGAATCCGCCTTCACCGCGGCTGATACGCCCGTGCCGACGAATACACCTGTACCACCAACAGACACACCTGTTCCGACTGATACGCCGATACCACCATCCGACACGCCGATACCACCGACGGACACGCCAACAGACACACCGACGAACACATCCTTACCGCCGACAGACACGCCGACCAACACGCCTGTCCCACCAACAGACACACCGACGAACACATCCGTCCCACCGACGGACATGCCAACAGACACACCGACGAACACATCCGTCCCGCCGACTGACACGCCCATACCACCGACCAACACATCTATACCGCCAACAGACACGCCGACCAACACATCCGTACCACCGACTGACACGCCGACCGACACGCCAGTACCACCACCAACGGAGACACCGCTGCCAGATTCCTAGAGCGGCAACCCACTCGGCAAAGATAGCAACAACCGACCGTCACGTTCTCGCGGGAGCGTGGCGGTCTTTCACGTTGAAAAAGACAAACTTCATATAAACAGAGAAAAAACTTGGCGAAATATAAGAGAGGGTTTGAAAAAATTTATACATTGTGTTAGAGTCGACAAATCTATCTATCTGCTAAGGAAGCTATTATGAAAACCCTCAATCAGTTATTGGTATCATCTGCTGTTTTATTAGCACTATTTGCCCTCGCCCTGCCAGTCTATGCCGTCGATATCACCGTCGATGACAACTGCAGCTTGTTCCAAGCCATCGAGAACGCCAATTACGATGCACCCTTTAACAGCGGTTGCGAAGTAGGCAGTGGCGCCGACACCATCACCATCACCCAAGCTGGCACCTCCGGCGGCACCATCACGCTCGGTGCAACATTGGATGTCCAATCCACCATTACCATCGAAGGTGGCGGTTTCACGGTTTCCGGGGATGGCCGTCACCAGGTCTTCTCCGTCTCCATCGGCGCCAACCTGACAATAAACCAATTGACCATCACCGATGGCAATGCAGCTGTAATCGGCGGCGGCATCTTTGTAGGCGGCACCGCCACCATCAACAACAGCGTCATTAAAGATAGCGAAGCGGATTTTGGCGGTGGTATCTCTGTAGCTGGCACCGTCACCATCAACAACAGCATCATCATGGACAATGAAGCGAGAACTAATGGCGGCGGCATCGCTGCGGGGGGCAACCTCACCATCAACAACAGCACCATCGCCGACAATGAAGCGGGATCTAGCGGTGGTGGCATCGACGTATCATCAGGCACCGCCACTATCAACAACAGCACCATTACCGGCAACAACTCAAACACATTGAGTGGCTCGGTCAACTCAATAAATAGCGCAGTGACCCTGACGCACGTCACCATTGCCAATAACACCTCACCGAGTGGGGGAGGAGTGTTTGCTTCTGGCGGCACCTTCGCAATCCGCAATAGCATCTTAGCCGATAACGGCGTGAGGAATTGCGGGGGTACCTTGACCGCCAATCAAGGAAACCTCATTGAAGAACCGAATCAATGTAGCGACGCGGATGAGTCTGCGGATCCTAACCTCGGCACGCTGACAGGTTCACCCGCTTATTATCCGCTGCTGGCTGGCAGCCCGGCTATCGATGCCGCCAATGCCAACCACTGCACTTCATATGACCAGCGTGGCATACCCCGCCTCAGCAATTCCTGTGATATTGGCGCCTACGAATATGTAGCGCCAGGTGTCACACCGGTAACAGCCACGCCAACGCTGACCAATACACCAACGCTGACCAACACGCCAACGCTGACTAATACGCCAACCCCAACTAACACGCCGAGTAATACGCCTACCAATACACCAACCCCAACTAACACGCCGACTAATACGCCCACCAATACACCAAAGCCCATCGCGATGATATATGTCGATGCGACTTGTAGCTTGTCCGAAGCCATCGATAATGCCAACAACAATGCCGCCACCCATAGCGACTGCGAAGTGGGTGGTGTCGTGGATACCATCACCATCACCCAAGCCGGCACTTCCCGCGGCACTATCACGCTCACTGAAACCTTGAGTATCCAATCAACCATTACTATTGAAGGTGGCAATTTCACAGTTTCCGGCGATGACCGTCACCAGGTGTTCTCCGTCGCCAACGGTGCCAACCTGACAATAAACCACTTGACCATCACCGAGGGCAATTCAAGCACAAATGGCGGCGGCATCTATGTAGGTGGCACCGCCACCATCAACAACAGCAACATTAAAGATAGCGAAGCGGAGTATGGCGGCGGCATCCATGTAAACGGCACCGCCAACATCAATGACAGCATCATCGAGAATAATAAGGCAAATGTCGATGGCGGCGGTATTCTGGTAGATGGCACCGTCACCATCAAAAACAGCACCATCCAGAATAATAGGGCAGATTCCGATGGCGGCGGCATCGACGTCTGGGAATCCGCGAACCTCACCATGACCAACAGCACCCTCGCCATCAACAACGCCGGCAAATCCGCTGGGGCGATCAACTCAACTGATGCCACAGTCACCCTGACGCACCTCACCATTGCCAATAACACCTCACAGAGTGGGGGAGCAGTCTCTGCTTCTTCTTCCGGCACCTTCGCATTCCGCAATAGCATCTTAGCCGATAACATCGGGAAGAATTGCGTCGGTAGCTTGGCAACCAATGAAGGAAACCTGATTGAAGAACCGAATGATTGCAGCGACGCGGATGTGTCTGCGGATCCCCAACTGGATCGCCTGACCGGCTCACCCGGCTATTATCGACTTCAATCCGGCAGCCCCGCCATCGATGCCGCCGATGCTGACCACTGCACTAAATATGACCAGCGTGGCGCCGTCCGCCCAGCCGGTAGCGAGTGTGATATCGGCGCCTACGAATACAATGCGTCATTACCAACAAACACCCCAACCATCACGCCAACCCCAACGAATACGCTAACGCCAACGAACACGCCCACCAATACGCCCACCGATGTCCCCGGCGATATCTACGTCGATGCGACCTGCAGCTTGTCCCAAGCCATCGAGAACGCCAACAACGATGCCGCCACCCATAGCAGTTGCGAATCGGGTTATAGCGCCGACAGCATCACCATCACCCATGCCGGCACCAGCAACGGCACCATCACCCTGGGCGCGCCACTGCCCACCATCGCCACCAACATCGTCATCAACGGCGGCAATTTCACCATCTCCGGCGATGACCAACATCGCGTTTTTGTCGTCGCCAGCAGCGGCAACCTGACGCTAAACCATCTGACCATTCGCGACGGCAAAGCAGTAAGCTCCGGCGCTTTGGGGACCAGCGGCGGCGCCGTCCATAACGCCGGCACCCTCGCCATCGCCAACAGCTCCCTCATCAGCAACCAGGCGGGCTATAAAGGTGGCGCCATCTACAACACCGGCACCCTGACCATCCGCAAGAGCGCTTTCCACAACAATGCGGCAGGTGATGACGGCGGCGCTATCTTTACCAGCCACCGCGCCACCATCGAAAACAGCAGCTTCGGCAACAACTCGTCTTCAGATTATGGCGGCGCCATCTACAACAACTTCAGCAGCGCCGCTCTGACCATCACCAACAGCACCTTCAACCAGAACTCCGCCACCAGCCTCGGGGCACTGCGCCTTAACGCCCCCAGCAAAGTGAACCTGCGCAACAACATCATCGCCAACAGCAGCGGCGGCGATTGCTCCGCTAGCGGCAACCTGGGGGAAAATGTCAACAATCTGATTGAAGATGGCTCCTGCGACTCATCCAGCAACCTAAGCGGCGATCCACAACTCGGTCTCTTGACCGGCTCGCCCGCCTATTATCCACTGCAAGCCGGCAGCCCCGCCATCAACGCCGCCAATACTAGCCACTGCCCCAGCAGCGACCAGCGCGGCAAGAATCGCCCAGTCGGCAACGCCTGTGATATCGGCGCTCATGAATACGATTCCATCGACCCGACAGCGACGTTCACTAACACGCCAACCGCCACCAACACAGCGACGCCCACTAATACACTGACGCCCACTAATACCCCGACCGCGACCGACACCCCCACCAACACGCCAACCGCAACCAACACAACCTTGCCAGTATCGACGATCATAGTCGATGCCACTTGCAGCCTGTCCGAAGCCATCGACAACGCCAACAACAACGCCCCCACCCACAGCGATTGCGAACCCGGCGGTAGCGATGACGTCATCCGCATCAGCCAAAACGTCACCCTGTCTGCCGCCTTGCCCCGCATCACCTCCACCATCACCATCCAGGGCGGCGGCTTCACCGTCAGCGGCAACGATGCCCACCGCATTTTCGAGATCACCGGCTCGGGCGACTTGACCATCAACAACCTGCATATGACCAGAGGCAGAGCGGATTTTGGCGGCGCTATTCGCATGGACGGTCGCCAGCTCACCATCCGCAACAGCAGCGTCACCAATAGCCACATCATCTACAACGCCTACGTATTTGAAAATGGCGGCGGCGGATTACTCGCGCGACGAGGTGACGTAACAATCACCAACAGCACTTTTAGCGGCAACAGCGCCAGCCAAACTGGGGGTGGAGCGATCCTTCTTCCCTACAATGGCAGCGCGCGGCTAACCTTGACCCATGTGACCATCGTCAATAACTCCGCAGACAACGATGGAATTAGCGTTTTCAGCGGCGCCGGCGGCTTGGAAGTATACGATGGCAGCGCCTACATCCGCAACACTATCATCGCGAACAACCTGGCTGATTACGGAGATTGCGGTATCGGCAATGAATTAAAGCAGAGTGTGGGCAATCTCATTGAAGATGACCGCGGTTGTGGCAGGGCTGTTGGTGGTGATCCCAAGCTCGGTTCGCTGACTGGCTCACCACCCTATTATCCGCTTCAAAGCGATAGCCCCGCCATCGATGCCGCCGCTGCCGATTATTGCGCGCTTGCCGACCAGCGCGGCACCATTCGCCTCGCCGATAGCTGTGACATCGGCGCCTACGAATATGTGGCGCCGGGGACTGTCCAGCCGACACACACACCAACCATTATGCCAACCGACACAGCCACGCCCACGCCCACACCCACGGATACACCGACTGACACACCTACGCCGACTAACACGGATACGCCGACGCCCACGCTGACACCGACTAACACGCTGGTCCCAGCGACGATCATCGTTGACGCGACCTGCAGCCTCTACCAAGCCATCCAAAACGCCAACAGCGGCGCCGCCATCCACAGAAATTGCGAAGCCGGCAGCAACGGGCGCAGCACCATCACTCTCACCCAGGCTGGCACCAGCAACGGCGTGATTACGCTCAACCAGGCGCTGCCCGGCATCAACTCGACAATCGTCATTGAAGGCGGCGGCATGACCATCAACGGCGCCGATAGCTATGAAATATTTAGAATCGCCGAAGGTGGCAATTTGACGCTGAGGAATGTGACGCTGACCGGGGGCAGGGCGAATTATGGCGGTGCCATCAACATGGATGGCCAGCGGCTCACAATCATCAACAGCCGCATCAACAACAACCACGCCAATTACAGCGGCGGCGGGCTCTATATCTTGAGCGGCAACACAACAATCAGCCACAGCACCATCACCAACAACGATGTTGGGGATGAGATTGTTCCCCCTAACTATACCTATGGCAGCGGGATGACTATTGATGGCGGCACGGTCAACATCAGCCACAGCGCCATCACCGCCAACGGCACCGGCTATGAAGAGGGTGCCATCTATGGTGGTGGGCTCGCCATTAAAGGCGGGACGACCAACATCACTAACAGCACCATCAGTCGCAACGTGGGTGTCGTTGCCGGCGCGGTCTACATTTCCAACAAATCCTGGCACCCGCTACATGCCACCTTTACCCATGTGACCATCGCCGACAATACGGCCATTTTCCCCGATGTCGCTGGTTTATATCACGGTTCGGGGACAGTAAACCTGCGAAACAGCATCCTGGCGAACAATGGGACGGTAGATTGTGACGCGATCTTGTCAGAGAACGTTGGCAATCTGATTGAGTCATCCGACACTAGGTGCGGCACAGCAGCCACCACCGGCGATCCCATGCTGGGCGCGCTCACCGGCTCACCAGCTTACCACCCGCTGCTGGCAGGCAGCCCCGCCATTGACGCAGCCGATGCTGATTATTGCCCCGCCAGCGACCAACGCGGCACAACCCGCCCAGCCGGCAGCGCCTGCGATATCGGCGCTTATCAATACATCGGCGATGCTGACCCCACTCATACACCCACGCTCACGCTGACACCGAGCAACACCCCAACAGCTACCGATACCTTCACGCCAACACCCACTTTCACATCGACCTTCACCCCCACGCCGACTTCTACTATTACACCCACCAACACCCCCACGCCAACCGTAACCAACACACCCTTGCCAGGGACGATCATCGTCGATGCGGACTGTAGCTTGTCCGAAGCCATCGACAACGCCAACGACAACGCCGCCACCCACAGCGACTGCGAACCCGGCGGCGGCGATGACATCATCAGCATCAGCCAAAACCACACACTGACAGCCTCAACGCCCCATATCACCTCCACCATCACCATCCAAGGCGGCGGCTTCACCGTCAGCGGCGACGATGCCCACCGCATTTTCTACGTCTCCGGCTCGGGCGACTTGACCATCAATAACTTGCACATGTTCAGAGGTCAAGGCGCGTCTGGACCCGGTGCAATCTTCATGGATGGCAGCCGGCTCACCATTCACAACAGCAGCTTCGTCTTTAACGAAAACGAGTTAGGAGCCATCTACGGCGGCGGCGCGCTGGGCGTACAAAACGGCGATGTGACAATCAGCAACAGCACCTTTAGCGGCAACGTCGTCGGCGGCGGTGGTTGGGGCGGAGCGATCTATGTTGGCAATGTCAATAGTACGGTAATCTTGACGCATGTGACCATGTTCGAGAACCATACAACACGTTTGTACAGCGGCGGCGGCATACATATAGATCATGGCGATGTCTACATACGTAATAGTATCTTGGCGTACAGCTGGCACAATCCACCAGAGCTTGTCTATTCTGTTCGGGGTTATGATTGCTTCGGGCATCTAAGACAGAATGTCGGCAATCTCATAGAAGATCAATTCGGATGTGGCGCGGGGGCTGTTACCGCTGAACCCAAGCTCAATGGGCGCACCGGTTCGCCAGTCTATCATCCGCTGCGAAGCAACAGCCCCGCCATCGATGCCGCCAGCGCCACCTACTGCACAATCGCCGACCAGCGCGGCACCCTTCGCCTCGCCAGTAGCTGCGATATGGGCGCCTACGAATATCTGGGCTCGGGGGTGGTACAGCCGACGCACACACCGACCAACACGCCAACTGCCACGCCGACGTTCACGCCCACGAATACGCCGACGGATACTCCCACGGCTACAGCAACGCCCACAGATACGCCCACGGTTATGCCAACATCGACGAACACGCCGGTGCCGGCGATCATCCTGGTCGACGCGACTTGCAGCCTGCCCGAAGCCATCGAAAACGCCAACAACAACAATGGCGCTAATAGCGACTGCGAAGCCGGCAACGGCGCCGACACCATCATCATCACCGCCGCCGGCACCAACAACGGCACCATCACCCTGGCGAGCACGCTGCCCCAAATCACCTCTACCATCATCATCAATGGTGGGGGCTTCACCATCAGCGGGAATAACCGCAACCAGATCTTCTACATCGCTGGCGGTAACCTGACCCTCAGTAGACTGACCTTGGCGGAGGGCAGAAATACCTATGGCGGCGCCATAAATCTAAACAGCGGCAGCGCCACCATCACCAACAGCACTTTCAAGGATAACCGGGGAGCTATCGCTAGCGCGATCTTGAACAGTGGCGAGCTCACCATCACCAACAGCACGTTCACTGGCAACAAGGACGGCAGTGGCGTGATCTACAATTGGCCCATGGAACAGCCACTCAGGATTCGCAATAGCACCTTCGCTAACAATGGTGCAACTGCGGTGCAGATTTCCCCTTATTATTCTGGTTCGGCGAGCAATGCCTACCTGCGCAACAATATCATGACACAAAGTGGTGGGTACAGCGATTGTCGGACGAACGGCGCTCTGGGCGAGAACGTCAACAACATAATTAGTCTTGGCAGCGCATGTGCCTCGCCCGACAACATCAGCGGCGATCCCATGCTGGGCGCGCTGACTGGCCGGACCCCCTATTTCCCACTATTGCCGGGCAGCGCCGCAATCGATGCTGGCAGCAATACCGCCGGGCACTGCCCCGCCTATGACCAACGCGGGATGACCAGACCGCTGGGCGACGGCTGTGACATCGGCGCCTATGAATACGACCCGGCTAATCCGCCGGTGACGCTAACGCCAACAGCGACACACACACCAACCAGCACACCAACAGACACGCATACGCCCACCAACACGCCAACAGCGACAGACACGCCCACCAACACCAACACGCCAACAGCGACGCCTACGCCCACCAACACTAACACCCCGACAGCGACGGATACGCCCACCAACACGCCCACCAATACTCCTCCGCCAGGGACCATCTTCGTCGATGCCGCTTGCAGCCTGTCCGCAGCCATCCAAAACGCCAACAACAACAATGGCGCTAACAGTGATTGCGAAGCCGGCTTTGGCGACAACGACACCATCTTCATCACCGCAGCCGGCACCAGCAACGGCACCATCACACTGGCGAGCGCGCTGCCCCAAATCACCTCGGGCCTCACCATCAACGGCGGTAACTACGCCATCAGCGGGAATGACGCCTATCAAATCTTCCACATCAATGGCGGCAACCTGACCCTCAATAACCTGACCCTGACCGAGGGCAAAGCTGGCGATGGCGGCGCCATACACCTGGCAAGCGGCAACCTAACCATCAACAACAGCAGCATCCGCGATAACGAGGCGTTGGAAACTGATGGCACCGATAGTTATGGCGGGGCGCTCTATGTCACCGGCGGCGCTGCCACCATCCGCAACAGCACCTTCACCGGCAACCAAGCGGCTACCATTGGCGGCGCTATCTTCCAAAGTGGCGGGACAGTGACCCTGACCCATGTCACCATCGCTGGCAACAGCTCATCGAACACTGGCGGTGTTTTTGTGAATTCGGGAACATCCAACATCTACAACAGCATCCTCGCCAACAATACCGGTAGCACTATTGGCGATGACTGTTTTGCAGTGGGAGTCCCAGCAAGTCGCAGAGGCAATCTAATCCAATCGAGCATTCTCTGCGGCATCCCAGTGACCACAGCAGATCCGCAGCTCGGCACGCTGACCGGCTCGCCAGCCTATTATCCGCTCTTGGCAGGCAGCCCCGCCATCGATGCCGCCAGCACCGAAGACTGTCTCTCATATGACCAGCGCGGCATGACCAGACCGCAGGGCAGTGCTTGCGATATCGGCGCTTATGAATCCGCAGTTGTCCCGACCGATACGCCGGTCCCACCGACTAACACGCCAATCCCACCAACAGCTACACCAATCCCACCATCTGACACGCCTGTCCCACCATCTGACACGCCAGTGCCGCCGACAGCTACACCGATAGCGCCGACGAACACGCCGACCGAAACGTCGATCGCACCAACGGCTACACCGGCGCTTCCAACGGACACGCCGACCGAAACGTCGATTGCACCAACGGCTACACCGGCGCTTCCGACGGCTACACCTGTTTTGCCAACGGCTACACCTGTTTTGCCAACGGACACGCCTGTTTTGCCAACGGACACGCCTGTTTTGCCAACGGCTACACCTGTTTTGCCAACGGCCACACCCGTCCCACCGACAGCCACGCCGATCCCACCGACAGCCACACCGGTCCCACCGACAGCCACGCCGATCCCACCGACAGCCACGCCGATCCCACCGACAGCCACGCCTGTCCCACCGCCGACCGACACGCCGGTACCACCGCCAACGGACACGCCGGTACCACCGACAGCCACGCCGATCCCGCCGCCAACGGACACGCCGGTACCACCGACAGCCACGCCGGTACCACCGCCGACCAATACACCAACGGAGACACCGCTGCCAGAATCCTAAACAGGTGGCTCGCTCAGCAAAGATAGCAACAACGGACCGTCACGATCTCGCAAGGTCGTGGCGGTCCGTTGTTTTGGGAATTACACAACCCAGTAGACAATGTGGACAAATTCGCTACTATTGTATAATTGTTCATATATCCAATGAGCAGGCTATACCTACAAACGGCGCCACTAGAGTGAATTGCCCGCCACAGTTATGATTCCCATTTTATGGGAGAGAGGCACAATTTATGCAACAAGTCATCTCTTGCGCGGAAGAATCTCGCCTGGCTGACGAAACGCTGGCTGGCAGCTTCAAACCCGCCGATACATTTTTCCTCATCGAAAGCAGCTTGCCGGCTTATGGCGGCTGGGGCAACGGCATCGTCAAAACAGCTGGCAAATCAGGCGACTTCGCCCCCTACCTGCAACATTTGCAGCGTGCGCCGCAGGCGAAAATTCTCTTCATCCGCCAGCCCCAATCCCAAGGCAAAAACTTCTATATCGTCACCGCCAATCAGCCGCAACCCAAGATCTATCACAGCGCCTTGTCCGCTTACGACCAGCTGCTGGAGCTGGATATCGAGAGCCTGGCAGGGCAGGGCGCCCCCCAAATTAACGGGACCGCCATGAGCGAAATCGAGGAACTCTATATCGTTTGCGCCAACGGCCGACACGATCCCTGCTGCGCCACCTATGGCGTCCCTGTCTATCACCAGCTAGCGGCGCAGGTCCCCGCCGACCGCGTCTGGCAGACGACGCATATCGGCGGTCATCGTATGGCGGCCACCATGATCGCCTTCCCCCAAGCCATCGTCTATGGCCATCTCGATCCACCACATGCCGAGGAGATCCTCAGCAACCATCGCGCTGGCTACATCCTGACGCACAAATTCCGCGGTCGCGCTGCCTACGCCGGTCACCAGCTGGAGGAGGGCGAGCATCTGGCCGCTGGCGCCGCGGAAGCCGCCATCCGCGAGCGAGCGCGCAACTATCGCGACGACAGTTTGCGCTTGATCAGCCTGACAGCGCTGGAAGCGGACAAATGGCAAGTCACCTTCCAGGATGACGCCGGAATCAGCCACACTGCCGAGGTGAAATCGACCCTATCCGCTCCCCGGCGCACCTCCTGTGGCGACCCGCCCAAACCCCTGCCCCAACATCAAGTCGAGCTCTCTGCTGCCTTATAATAGGCTCAGGGCAGCAGGCTGGAAAACAGCCGCCGCCGGAAGAAAAATATGAGCGCAGCCATGTCCCAACCACCATTTGAATTGCCCCCGCCACCCAAAACACCAATCCTGGTCCGCCTCCTGCGCCTGGCTATCCTGACCCTGATCGGCATGTCATCGCTGCTACTGCTGCTGGGGCTGGCGCTGGCTGGCTTTCAGTGGGCGATTCAAGATCGCATCGTGCCAGGTCTGCGCGTGGCTGATATCGATATCGGCGGCTTGACGGCTGCTGAAGCGGTCGCTGCCCTGGCGCAGCAATATGAGTCTGTCGAAGACCTCCACTACACTTTGAGTGATGGAGAACGCAGCTGGACGGCGACTGCGGCGGAATTGGGCTTGAGCTTTCCCGCTGACGAGCTCGTCGAGCGCGCCTTCGCTATCGGGCATGCCACCAGCGACAGCCTGCGCCAACAAGCGCAAGCCTGGTTTAATGGCGAGCAGCTGGATTTGACGCTCCATTTCGACGAATCGCTGGCTTTTGCCTATCTGCAGCGGCTGGCTACAGAAATCGATCGTGACCAAGTGGACGCCAGCCTGCAAATCGATGGAATCGACGTCAATATCATCCCCGGCATCGGTGGGCGCAAGCTCGATCTCGCCGCTTCCTTGGAAGCCTTGCGCGCCGCCATCCTGGCGCAAGATGGCTCGCGGGAGATCCCTTTGGTCATCCATGAGAGCAAAGCACAAGAATGGAATCTGCCAGAAGCAGCGGCACGCTTGCGAACCGCGCTGTCAGCACCCTTGCAGCTAGTCGGCACCGATACCGACCGCCAATTGCTAGCGCCCTGGATCCTGACGCCGCAGCAGATCCTGGCTGGCTTGGAAGTGACCCTGCACACCGTTGGCGACCAAAAGCTCTATGAAGTCAACATCGATCTCAGCGCCTATCAGCCCTTTCTCGCTTCCTTGTCGCCAGCGCTCTCCCTGCCCGCCATCGATGGGCGCTTCGACTTTGATCCACAAACTGGCGCGCTAAACGCCATCTCCCCTTCAGCGCGCGGGCGTCGGCTGGATGCGGCGGAGACGATCCGACGGCTGGAAGGGACCGTCTTTGAACCCGAAGCCCGCTCGGTCTCGATGGTCTTCGAATCGCTACCTCCGCGTTTCCATGAAGAGTTGACAGCGGCGGAACTGGGCATCACCGAGTTGGTAGCCCAAGCGACCACCTATTTCTGGGGATCCTGGCAGAATCGCCGCACCAATATCGCTATCGGCGCCGGCAAACTGCATGGCATCATCATCGCCCCCGGCGAGGAGTTTTCCTTCAATCAATATCTTGGCGAAATCACCCCGGCAGCCGGCTATCTCGAAGGCAGTGTCATTCTGGGTGGTGCTACTGTGACTGGCATCGGCGGCGGCATCTGCCAAGTCAGCACCACCATGTTCCGCGCGGCTTTCAGCGGTGGTTACGCCATCACCGAACGCAACAGCCACGGCTATCGCGTTGGTTATTATGAATACGCCGGCGCCGGACCGGGCTTGGATGCCGCTATCTGGCAACCCGATATCGACCTGCGCTTCCAGAACAACACGCCCCATCACTTGTTGATCGAAAGCGATTTCCTGCCCGCCCAAGATGCCATTCAATTCCGCTTCTACAGCACGCGCCATTGGCATACCGAGGTCGAACAGCCGATCATCCGCGATATCGTCCCCGCGCCGGAAGCTGGCTTTGTCGAAGCCAGCGACCTCGCCCAAGGCCAAATCCGCCAGATTGACTACGCAGCCGATGGCGCCGATGTCTGGGTCTATCGCAATATCTACAGTCTCGATGGCAGCCTGATCAAACGTGACCAAGCCTATACGCATTATTCGCCCTGGCAAGCCATCTTCGAGGTGGCGCCCGGCGATCCCCGCTTGCCACAGGAGGAAGACGAAGAGGAAGAAACAACGGAAGGCAGCTCCAACTGAGCACCCATGCGCTCAAGCCTCCGCAATCATAGTTTGGAAATCAGTTTTTAGCAGTAATAGGGCACCAGCGAGACCAGTGTCCTCGCCGGGTTAAATTCCAATCAATGCACCAGCTGCGCCCGCACCGGCTGCACAAATCCCTTAAGGATCTTTTCTAATGCCATCGTGTAGCTACAGACACCGCGCTGGGCGAAGAAAGAGGCGGTGCTGGTCCAATTGCCATCGTCATAAGTGATCTGGTGTGTCTTGTTATAACCTTCAAAGCTGCAATCAAAGCTGATGATGCGCACGCGATCCGGCTCTTGCGAATAGCGCTTGGCTTTCTTGACATCGCTGACGATGTTCTGCCCCGGCGCATAAGGCAGCGGACGCCGCTTCAACATGGGTTTGAACAGGGTTTCCAATGCCATCACATGCGGGCAAATAGCGTATTTTTGAAAACCAGGGCAACTACAAGACCAGCCATCATTGCCCAGGCTGACCACATAACTGCTGTTGCTGCCATCGAATTGCACCGTCAAGCTGTTGAAAGTCGCGCGCTCCGGTTGGCTGGCATAATCGCTGGCTTTCTGAATTTTGTTGATCATACTCGCATCCATATTGAATTCCTTCTACTCAACTATACTCGGGGACCAAAAAAACACGCGGGCAACCAAGTTGGTCACACCGCGCGTCTCGATGCCATTCCGTATGTCACAATTCCATTGGGTATCATGGTTGCCGCCCCATCATTTTGTAATAGTTTAAAGCAAGATTAAGCCAATGTCAAAATCAAAGCGGCGCTTTCTGGCTAATCTTGTTGATTCTGCACAAGGTTTTTGCGCAGGCTCCAAATGGCAAAAAGCCGGTCAGCTATCAGCTGCGGGAGGCAGCTCCGCCAAGGCATCAGCCGGCAACAAACCCAGCGTCAGCGACTCGATATAGATGCAATGGCGCCAGGGGATGGAAACATCGGTCGCCGATAGGGGCGCATCAGTCAATCTGATATCGGCGCCGCGCAGGATAGCGAATGGCTTGGCTTCATCCCGCTCGCCCATCACCACTTGTGCGCAAGCTGCCAAAGCATCTGCCACCCCGATCTGCGTCACTGTCATCGGGTTGCCGAAGAGATCTTTTTTGCCGCGCTCGTCTTTGATCGGCTCGAAACCAGCCATGGCGATGGCGATGCCAACAGTGCCATACCGCCCCGGCATCAGCCAGCTATCCGTCAGAATCAAGCCAATGCGGCAATCCAACCGCTCTTGTAAAGCGCGCCGCAGCGCCTCGGCAGTGGCGAATGGATCCTGCGGCAACAACACCACTTTGCCGCTGGGAATATTGGAACGATCCAAACCTGCGTTGGGCGAGATGACGCCGCCTTTCGCGGTCAAGAGAAAACCAAGATCGATCCCGCCGAAGATCTGCTCAGCTTCTTCCAACACCAACTGCGCCATAGCGGCATCCATGCCATAGCGCTCCGCCAAGCGCTGTGCCTCCGCCCCCGCTTCGATCTCCGCCAAATCGACGATCCTGCCCGCGGCGATGGCGGCGTACTTGCTGGATACCGCCACCACATCACCATCGCGTAGCTCCAGCTCGGCGGCTTGCAGGCTCTCGATCAAAGTCGCCAGCAAGTCAAATGGCTGCTCTCGCACCGGCGCCGGCAATGGCATAATGGTCAATGATGATGACATCAGTGGCTTTCCATTTCTCATTGGGCAAGGTAAGCAATGCTAGCACAAATGCCGCGCCCTGTCAGCCTAAAGGCACCCTAGCGTCTCGTCGCGCCGAGGATGAAAATGCGATCTCTCTCCGGCTCAGCCGCCGCCAGCCTGCGCCCGTCTGGACTGAATGCCAGCGCGCCAACCTCGAGGTGCAGAGCCGCGCTGGGGGAATAAGCGTTGAGCAGGTTGACCAAATGCAGTGCCCCGCTCCCAGCAGGTGATTCACTGACCAAAGCGGCAAAGACCTCGGCTCCAGCCAAAACCTGCGGACGCAAAGCCAGCTGCCCCAGCCATTCACCCGCCCGCTGGTATACCCGCACATCCTCCCCGCTAGCCACCGTGACCTGGTAGAGGCTGTCGCCGCTGCTATAGAGAAAGTCGCCCAAAGCCGCATCTGGCGCCGCAACCACAGCGCCTCCCCCATCCGCATAAATCAAGGCTTTCGCCCAGATCAGATCGCCCTCGGGCAGCTGATAAATCCACAAGCTGGCGCGCCTATCTTCCCGCGATACGCCAGTGACCGCCAGGTAGCGCCCATCAGCGTTGAATGCCAAGGCAGTTAGCGGGTAAGGAAAACTGTAATAGAGCGAGAGCTCGCTCATCGCGGTAGCCGCCGGCGTCACCCGCCATAGCTTGAGCGTCCCAGCGCGACGAACCAGCCTAAGCGCTTCCGCGCCGCTAATGGCAGCCAACTGATCCCCCGCGGGAAACCAAGCCAAGCCCACCACAGCGCCATCCAGCTCGCCCAAGGCAAGCGCTTCCCCGCTCAAATCGCTCAGCATCACCCCGCCATCCAAAGCGCCGATCGCCAACCAACGCTCATCCGGGCTGAAAGCGATAGTGCTGGCTTGGAAGCCATCGGGCAAGCCCAGCTCTGTTGACTCTGGCGCGAAATCCGGGGCGCTGTATATCTCGACTTCCCCCGCGCCATTGAGCACAGCCAACTTTCCACCGGAAGGCGACCAGTCGATAGCTTGCGGCGCCGCGACCGACAGCAGCTCGATCGTGTCGCTGGTGGCGGACTTGGCGCTGTGCATCATGCGCTCCGTGGCTGGTCTCCCCTGTTCAGATGGCGCCCGCAAATCCCGCCTCGCGGCGGAATCGTTGCTGGCGACTGGCTCCAGATAATAATAATTGGCGTTGATATCGCTCTCGACTGTCCAGCCAATCAAGCCATCGACCCGCACCTGCCACCAAACGAATGAATCTTGGCAGGCGGGTCCATCGAGCACCGCCTCCAGCACCTGCCCCGGCGGGATCTCGCCGATCAGCTCCGCCGCAATATCTGGCTGTGTCCGCAGTCGGTTGGCGAAAGTCTGCGAGGCGATGCGCGCATTGCCTTCCCCAATGTCGATGCGCGGGCGCAAGAATCCGCTGTAGCCGGGCGGGCAGAAATGAATGCTGCCACTGGCGACCTGCTGCGGATTCAAGATTGGTAGGCGCTCACAAGTGCCAGCCAGCTCCAGCGCGCCCCGCCTGACCCAACCGGCGCGAAAGAAAAGCCAATCCCCATTGAAATCGCCACCCAACACGGCGTAACTGCGCTCCGCCGAGATTTGCCCGACCTGCTTGCCACCGGGCGCTTCTCGCACATTGACCGATTCTCTTAGCGGGCGCATGAAACAACCGCTGGCCTCGCCAACCGCTGCGTTGACCACCGGGATGTTGTAACAAGCCCCAGTCAAGCGCAAATCCCCCGCCCGCGCCCAACCATCTGCCAATTCATACCAATCCGAGGCGGCGCTGCGACCCAAGACTATACCCGCGCTCTCTTGCGATTCTCCTGGCTCGTAGACGCTGGTTGGCGCGCTCTCCTTGGCTCGGCTGGCGAAGATAGCGATGGCGTCACCAGTGATGCGGCAATCATCGCTCGCTCCCCGCCGCCGGGTCGAACTACCGCTGCCATCAGCCGGGCAACCCAGAGCGAAACCAGGGCGAACGATGCCAAAATCAGCGCTGCAAATATCCACCTGATCCGGCACGCCATCCCCGTCCTCATCGCTCATCAAAGCGCAACCATCGCTCCCCGTGGCGCCGGCCTGATCGGGGCAATCGTCCAAGCTGTCGCGCACCTCATCGCCATCGCGGTCAGCCTCAGTCGGCGCTGGACAGCCAGATCGCCCCCCGCCGGCAATACCGGCGACCCAGGGGCAGGCATCGCCCTCATCTGGTAGACCATCGCCATCCCTGTCGCTGGATTCGCGCTGGACCGGGACCGTGCCCGCGCCTAGGTTGACAAAGCGCCGATCACAAAGCTGCACCATGCTGCCATCAACGGAGACATGCACGGCGTAAGTTGTCCCTTCGAGCGGGAATTCGACCCGATAGACATCGATAGCGTTGGGCAGCGGCAAGCCGGCGATCAGCTGGCAGCCGAGCGCGCTGCTATCGCTATTCAGCAGCATCGTCGTAGGCTTGCCGGCGGCATGCAAGCGGGGCAGGGCGGAGCTGGCTGCCTGGCGCGCTGCCTCGACGGCCTCGGGCGCTTGGCTTTGTGTCGCGACAGCGCTGCCAAACCAAAGCATCCAACAAACGCAAATGATGACGAGACGCAAAGCAAGCCCTCCGCCTAACAAACGAGACAAAACCGAATTCTAGCAGATGCTTGGCGAGGCCAATACAGGCGAAAAAAGTCTCCCCCGTGCAATGGGGCAGATTTAGAGGGGGTAAAATTTATCGAGCTGACCTAACTACAATCCCCGCTGAAACTGACATAATCGGCGCTGATCCAACCAGTCACGCCATGATAATCCACCTCAACCCAGCCCGGCGTGCGGGACAGCGCGGTCAGCGTCACATCATAAGGCAGGATTGACACGATCTCGCCGCCAGGACTATCGCGGAAGTTGAGCATATAGTTGGTGGTCGCCATGCAATTTTGCAGCGCCCGCTGGTCAGCTGGCTGTGCCATCATATCAGGCGAGCCAGGTACCAGTACAACCGTCCCCGGGCGATTGAGATTCACACAGGTCATGCCATCGGCACTCGCATAGGATGTCAAAGGCAGAACCGTCCGCGGCGAGGTGCTGGCATCCAAGAGCAAGGTTGATCCCACAGCCGGGAAGCAGAACTCAACGCCCTGTTCCACATAGCCCCAGATATCCACCGCATCGCTGAAGCCGCCCGCGATCACCTGCGCGTTGCCGATGCCCTCCGCCCCAACGCGCTGGAATTGAACCCCGCTATTCAAGCCGTAGGTCGCCGAAATGCGGTAGCCTTGTTCGCTCAATCGCCTCCCGGTCGATTTTGTCGGCAGTGGAGTAGATGAAGGTGGCTTAGGCGTAGGCGTATTCGTGAACTTGACACCCGCCGCGCCTCTGCGTGATGTCGGCGTCGGCGTGAGCGTATCCGTTGGCGTCGGTGTATGTGTGGGCGTATCCGTTGACGTTGCGGTATTTGTCGGCGTGTGCGTTGGCGTATTGGTTGGTGTGTCAGTCGGTGTGTTGGTTGGTGTGTTCGTTGGCGTGTCAGTCGGTGTTGCTGTATTCGTCGGTGTGTCCGTTGGCGTTGGTGAATAGGTTGGCGTGTCTGTCGGCGTCGGTGTATTGCTGGGCGTCAATGTGTCCGTTGGTGTGTTCGTCGGTGTATCCGTTGGCGTGTCCGTTACTGTATTTGTCGGCGTATTGGTTGGGGTATCGGTCGGCGTCGGCGTATTGCTCGGTGTCAGTGTATCGGTCGGCGTCGGCGTATTGCTCGGTGTCAGTGTATCGGTCGGCGTATGCGTTGGTGTATGAGTGGGCGTATCTGTCGGTGTGTCAGTCGGAGTCGACGTGTTCGTCGGCGTTGGGGTATCGGTTGGCGTTGATGTCGGTGTAAAAGTTGGCGTGTGACTTGGGTTGCCGGCTCCCAAAAATTCATGCGCCCCGATATCACAAGCAGTGCTGACGCGGGTTGACCCACGCTGGTCAAAGGCTGTGCAATAATCCGCATCCGCCGCGTCAATCGCCGGGCTGCCCGCCTGCAAAGGATAATAAGCCGGTGCCCCAACCAAGCTGCCCAAATTGGGATCGCCGCTGAGGGCGGGATTGCCACAGCTACTATTTTCTATCAGATTGCCAACATTCTGGTCCAGTGAACCGGAACAATCACCACCGGTATTGTCAGCCAGGATGCTATTGCGAATTCTCGTCGTGCCGCTGATCTTGTGTAGCGCGCTATTGCTGCCTGCCGAGCTGTTGTTGGCAATCGTGACATGCGTCAAAGTCAGCGTGCCGTTAGCGTTATAGATAGCGGCGCCGGAATCCGCGCTGTTGCCGGCGAAGGTACTGTTGCTAATACTAACTGCGCCACTCGCTAGATAAAGACCGCCTCCCGCAGTATTGCCGCTGCCCGCTGGTGAACTCTCCCTGATGGAGCTGTTGTGGATGGTCAAAGACCCTTCGCTATAAATCGCGCCACCATTGCTGCTGTTTGCCCCAGAGGTACCTTTGCCATTGATCAGAGTGAGAGTGTTAAGCGTCAGATTGCCAGCTCTTGTGATATTGAAAATCCGATAGCTGTCAGCCCCGTCAATAGTGTAGCCGTTGCCATAGATGATGATGGGGCTGCTGATATCCGGCAATGCCGCGCCCAGCGTAATCGTCCCATTGTTGGTGCCGGCTCCGGTGATGATGATGGTGTCAGTGCTGCCGCCAGCTTCGCAGTCGCTGTGAATGGCTCCATTGTTATTGGCGTTGTCGATCGCTTCCGACAGGCTGCAACTGGCGTCAACCATGATCGTCGCCGGCAGCGGCGTATTGGTCGCCGTTGGCGTTTCGGTTGGTGTTGGTGTATCCGTAGGCGTTGGTGTATCGCTGGGCGCTAGCGTGTCCGTCGGCGTCGGTGTAGGTGTCGGTGGATTTTGATGCTCATAAGCGCCGATATCGCAAGCGCCGTCCGCTGGTACTGGTCGGCTGTTGCCACTCTGGTCAGTCGCTGGGCAATACTCATCATCGGCCGCGTTAATCGCCAGGCTACTATCTCCCAAGGGATAATAAGCCGGCGAGCCAGTCAGCGTCCCCAACACAGGATCGCTGCTCAAAAGCGGGCTGGAACATCCTTGCTGGTTCTCTACCAGATTCGACTTGTTCTCGCTCATGCTGGTATCACAAGACAAATCGTTGCCATTGTTGGCGAGAATGCTGTTGCGCAGCTTCAAGTTGCCACTTGCTAGCATCACCCCGCCAACATTGCTCGCTGCGGTACCTGTGTTGTCGGCAATGGTGACATGCGTCAAAGTCAGCGCCCCATCACCCAGATAGACAGCGCCGCCCAAGATGGCGCTGTTGCCCGTCAAAGTGCTGTTGTTAATCGTGCCGGCGCCGCTACTGATTGAAAGACCGCCACCAACGCCCAAAGAGGCTTCACTATCTCTGATGGCGCTGTTGTTGATGCGCAAAATGCCGGCCTTCTGTAGCACCGCGCCGCCACTGGTCCCCTTGCCATTGCTCAGCGTGAGGTTGTTGAGCGTCAAATCGCCGTCAGCAACGATCTCGAAAATTCGATAGCTGTCAGCCCCGTCAATAGTATAGCCGTTGCCATTGATGATGATGGGGCTGCTGATATCCGGCAGCGCCGCGCCCAGCGTAATTGTGCCATTGTTGGTACCGGCTCCACTGATGTTGATGGTGTCGGTGCCGCTGCCCCCGGCTTCGCAATCGCTGTGGCTGGCGTTGTTGTTATTGGCGTTGTCGATCGCTTCCGACAGGCTGCAAGTGGCATCAACCAGGATCGTCGCCGGCGCCGGCGTATAGGTCTGCGTCGGCGTGTTGGTCGCCGTTGGCGTGTTGGTTAAAGTCGGCGTTTCAGTGGGGGTGGGCGTGTCAGGTGCTCTAAATGGAGATTCATATGCGCCGATATCACAGGTTCTTCCCTGTGGTCTGGTTGCGCCACGTTGGTCAGTCGCCGGGCAATGATGCGAATCGGCTCTATCAATCGCCGGGCTGCCCTCCAACAAGGGGAAATAACCTGGCGAACCAGTCAAACTGCCGAGCATCGGATCGCTGCTGAGCAGCGGGCTGGAACAGCCTTCAGAACTCTCCACCAGATTGCCAGTATTCTCGCTCAAGTTGGTATAACAGACCAAATCCTTGCCATTGTTAGCCAGAATGCTATTGCGCAGCTTCAAGTTGGCACGCAAGATGCCACCCCATATCCTCACCCCGCCATAGTTATTGGATCCTGTAGCCGTGTTATTAGCAATAGTCACATGCGCCAAAGTCATCGTGCCGGAAGAAAAGTAGATAGCCCCGCCAGTCGCTGCCTCGTTGCCGCTGAAGCTGCTGTTGCTTATGCTGGCAGTGTCGCTGACTCTCATGTAAAGACCGCCGCCGGCACTGTTTGCGTTACTGTCTCTAATGGTGCTGTTCTTGATGTTCAAATCACCGCTGTTGTTGATTCCGCCACCATTACCTCTGCTCGCCTCGCCATTGTATAAGAGGCTGTTTTCGATGGTCAGGCTGCCGCCCATTTCGTTCCTGATTAAGCCCCCCACGCCATGATCAGCCGTGCCATTGCGCAGCGTGCTATTCTTGATAGTCAAGCTGCCATTGGCTTCGATTAGGATTAGACCACCATGTAGAGCTGTGCCATCGGTTAAAATGGCGTTGTTAAGCTTCAGATCACCAGACCCAAGGACAGTGAAAATCCGATGATTGCTACCGCCCTTGATGCTGTGGCCATTGCCATTGATAGTGATGTTGGAGCTGATGTGCCGATCGTCGCTCAGATCGACGTTTTGAGTGATGAAGATGGTGTCGTCGCCGCTGCCAACTTCGCAATCGCCGTATTCCTTGTTATTGTTTCTGTCGTTATTTGCCGAATTGATCGCTTGAGCCAGGCTGCAAGTGGCATCCACGATGATGCTGCCCGCCACAGCTGTGCTGGTCGGCGTCAACGTCGGTGTGGCAGTCGGCGTAAATGAGGATTCATAAGCGCCGATATCACAGCTCCTCCCCTGTGGTCTGGTTGCCCCACGCTGGTCAGTCGTCGGGCAATGACTCGAATCGGCTCTGTCAATCGCCGGGCTGCCCTCCAGCAAGGGCAAGTAGCCTGGCGAGCCAGTCAAACTGCCGAGCTTGGGATCGCTGCTGAGCAGAGGCTGGGGACAATTGCTGATTCTGTTTTGAACCAGGTTGGACTTGTTCTCCCTCGTGTTTATTCTGCCGTAACATCCGAAATCTAGTCCTTCGTTGTCAGCGATGATAGTGTTGTGCATATACACATCGCTAATGAACAGTCTCACACCGCCCCGCGACAGGGAACCACCCTGGTTTTTGGCGATGGTGACATGTGTGAAAGTCATATCGGAAAATTCTGCACTGATGGCGCCCCAAGCGTAGGATGAGGAGTTGTCGGTTAAGGTGCTGTTGAAAATGGTGACAGAACTGAGTGTTGCGTAAATCGCGCCGCCGACTTCGTTGACGCTATTGTTTCTGAGAGTGCTGTTGTTGATGGTCAAGTGGGAGCCTTGGTCGGCATAGACCCCGGCGCCATGACTAGCCTTGCCATTGCGCAGGGTGGCATTGTTAATCGTCAGATCGCCATCTCCCGCGACATAAAAGATGCGACGTCTGTCATTTCCAGAAATGGTGAAACCCCTGCCTTGGATGGTGATTTTCGAGCTGATGTTCGGCAGCGTTTCTGACAGGGTTACGTTTTGACTGAGAGAGATGATGTCGTCGCCGCTGCCAGCTTCGCAGTCACTGTTGTCCCCGTTGTTATTGTTGGCATTTTCAATGGCTTCCGCCAGGCTGCAAGTGGCATCCACGATGATGCTGCCCGGCACATACGTGGCTGTGGAAGTCGGGGTCGGCGTATTGCTCGGCGTTGGTGTATTGCTCGGTGTATAGGTTGGCGTTGGTGTATTGCTCGGTGTATAGGTTGGCGTGGCAGTCGGCGGAGGTATGAATTCATATGCGCCGATATCACAGCTTGCACCTTGTGGTCTGGTTGCCCCACGTTGGTCAGTCGCTGGGCAATACTCATCATCGGCTTTGTCAATCGCCGGGCTGCCCTCCAGCAAGGGCAAGTAGCCTGGCGAACCGGTCAAACTGCCGAGCTTGGGATCGCTGCTGAGCAGAGGCTGGGGACAATTGCTGATTCTATTTTGAACCAGGTTGGACGTGTTCTCCCTCGTGTTTATTCTGCCGTAACATCCGAAATCTAGTCCTTCGTTGTCAGCGATGATAGTGTTGTGCATATACACATCGCTAATGAACAGTCTCACACCGCCCCGCGAGAGGGAACCACCCTGGTTTTTGGCGATGGTGACATGTGTGAAAGTCATATCGGAAAATTCTGCACTGATGGCGCCCCAAGCGTAGGATGAGGAGTTGTCGGTCAAGGTGCTGTTGAAAATGGTGACAGAACTGAGTGTTGCGTAAATCGCGCCGCCGACTTCGTTGACGCTATTGTTTCTGAGAGTGCTGTTGTTGATGGTCAAGTGGGAGCCTTGGTCGGCATAAACCCCGGCGCCATGACTAGCCTTGCCATTGCGCAGGGTGGCATTGTTAATCGTCAGATCGCCATCTCCCGCGACATAAAAGATGCGACGTCTGTCATTTCCAGAAATGCTGAAACCCCCGCCTTCGATGGTGATTTTCGAGCTGATGTTCGGCGGCGAGCTTGACAGGCTTACGTCTTGACTGAGGGTGATGGTGTCGTCGCTGCCGCCAGCTTCGCAGTCGCTGTTGTTCCCGTTGTTATTGTTGGCATTTTCGATGGCTTCCGCCAGGCTACAATCGTCATCTACGATGATGTTGCCCGGCGCAAGCGTTGGCGTGATGGTTGGGGTTGGCGTGTCTGTGGGAGTTGGTGTCGGGTCAGCCGGGTCAAATTCATAAGCGCCGATGTCACAAGCGCCGTCCGCTGGTAATGGTCGAGGCTTGCCGCGCTGGTCAGCCGCTGGGCAATAATTATCATCAGCCGCGTCAATCGCCGGGCTGCCCGCCAGCAAGGGATAATAAGCCGGCGAGCCAGTCAGTATCCCAAGGTTGGGATTGCTGCTGAGCAGCGGGCTGGAACATCCGTCACCTTGACGTCTTCTCACCAGGTTGGACTTGTTCTCTGTCAAACTGCTACCTCGATTACATTCCAAATCTGGGTAGCTATTGTTAGCCAGGATGCTGTTGCGCATCCTCAAGCTACTGTTGTTTAGCATCACACCACCAGCCGTAATCAAGTTAATAGTGTTATTGGCGATGGTCACATGCGTCAAAGTCAGTGTGGCATCGGTCACATCGATGCCGCCGCCGGCCTGATGGGCTTGGTTACCGCTAAAGGTGCTGTTGCTAAAGCTGCCGCTGCTTTGTCCCAATCTAGTAGAAATGATCCGAACAGCGCCGCCAGTTTCAGTGGCAGTATTGTCTCGCAAAGTGCTGTTGTTGATGGTCACATCGCCACCATCTAGGGCATACACCGCGCCGCCATAATCAGCCCTGCCATTCCGCAGGGTGACATTGTTAATCGTCAGATTGCCAGCACCGGTGATCTTGAAAATCCGATATTTGTCATCCCCGCTGATGCTGTAGCCGTTGCCATTGATGGTGATCTCGGAAGTGATGTCCGGCAGGGTCCCGCCCAGCGTGATTGTCCCATTACTGGTGCCAGCTTGAGTGATGGTGATAATGTCTTTCCCGCTGCCGGATTCGCAGTCTCCGTGGCGGGCGCCGTTTTCGTTGGCGTTGTCAATCGCTTCTGATAGGCTGCAAGTGGCATCGACCCTGATCATTGCTGGCTGTGGCGTATGCACCGGCGTGGGTGTATCCATCGGTGTGGGCGTATCGGTCGGTATTGGCGTATCGGTCGGTATTGGCGTATTGGTCGGCGTTGACTGTATAATTGGATACTCGTAGGCGCCGATATCGCAAGCCCCGCCCGCTGGCACCGGTCGTGAGGTGCCAACCTGGTCAGTAGCGGTACAATGGTTTCCGTTGGCTCGGTCGATCGCCGGGCTGTCCGCCCGCAAGGGATAATAAGCCGGCGAGCCAGTCAGCGGTTCCAGTCTGGGGTCACTCCTGAGACCGGGCGAACCGGGGCAGTTGGCGGAAGTTCGCACGATATTGCCTACCAGAGTACCTTCGAAATCATTCCATCTGCCGCACTCCAAATCATCGCCGTTGCTGTTAGTGATGATGCTGTTGTAGAGGTTCAAGGTGCCGTCATAGCGTTCCACGCCCTTAGCCCGCCAGCCCTTGGTGTCGGCAATGGTCACATGCCTCAAAGTCAGCGTACCATCACTCAGATAGACAGCTGAGCTACTGTTGCCAGAGATGGTGCTGTTGTTAATCGTGGCTGTGCTATCGTTCGATACCAAAATCGCGTTACTGGAATTGTCTTTCAAGGTGCTGTTGTTGATGGTCAGGCGTCCGCGATCAACCCGCACCGGGCTCAAACCATTTGTTATGGTGAGCTTGTTAAGCGTCAGATTGCCGGCAGAATCGGTCACTTGAAAAATTCGATTTTGGCGATTGCCCGTGATGGTGAAACCGTAGCCGTTGATGGTGATAGCGGAAGTAATATTGGGCAGTGTGGCTGACAGGTTTTGGTCTCGAGTGAGAGTGATGGTGTCATTGCCGCTGCCAGCTTCACAGTCGCTGTGGGTGGCGGCATTGTCATTGGCGTTGTCGATGGCTTCGCTCAAGCTGCAAGTGGCGTCCACCAGGATGCTGCCCGGCACATAGGTGGCTGTGGGCTTCGTCGTCGGTGTGGGGATCGGCGTGAATGTGAAAGTTGGCGTGAATGTGAAGGTCGGTGTTGGCGTTGGCGTCGGCGGAATTTGATGCTCATAAGCGCCGATGTCGCAAGCGCCGCCAACTGGTATTGGCCGGATCGCGCCCCGCTGGTCAGTCGCGTGACAGTGACCCCGTTGAGCCCTGTTAATCGCCGGGCTTTCATATTGCAAGGGATAATAAGCCGGCGAACCGGTGAGAGTCCCCAGCTTGGGGTCGCTGCTGATGCTAGGGTTGGGGCATTCGTGGTAACTTTCCACCAGATTGGATCTATTCTGATTCAAGCCATTGCGGCACTCCAAATCATAGCCATCGTTGTTAGCTAGGAGGCTGTTGCGGACATTCAAGGTACCGCCCCAGCGCTTCACCCCGCTAGTGTTCTCCGCCACGGTCATATGCGTCATAATCAGCGTGCCATTTTCCAGATAGATGGCGCCACCAGCGGATGCGCTGTTGCCGGTCATGGTGACAGTGAAAATATCGGCTTTACCGCCGGTGATGTAAATTCCGCCGCCGTTGCCGCTGGCGCTATTGTCTCTGAGAGTGCTGTACTTGATGTCCAGGCGTCCCGCCTCGACACGAGCCGCGCCCCCGGTATCGCTACTGCCATTGCGCAGCGTCACCCTGAGCAGCGACAGATCGCCGTCCGAGCTGTTGAGAGTAAAAATTCGATAGCTGCCAGCGCCGTCGATGGTGTAGCCGTGACCCTCGATGCGGATATGAGAGCTGATAGCGGGCAGCGTGCCCGTCAGGGTCACATCTCGGTGCAGGTTGATAACATCGTTGCCATCGCCAGCTTCGCAGTCGCTGTTGTCCGCGTTGTCGTTATTGGCATTCTCGATGGCTTCCGCCAGGCTGCAAGTCGCATCCACATTGATGGTGCCTGGCACATGCGTGTTGGTTGGCGTCGGTGTAATGCTCGGCGTTAGCGTGTTGGTCGGCGTCGGCGTGTTGGTCGGTGTCGGCGTGTTGGTTGTTGTCGGCGTATGCGTTGGATTATTCGCTCCCACATATTCATAGGCTCCGATGTCACAAGCAGTGCTGGAGCGGATCGTGCCGCGTTGGTCAAAAGCCAGGCAATAATCCGCATCAGCCGCGTCAATCGCCGGGCTGCCCGCCTGCAAGGGATAATAAACCGGCGCGCCAGTCAAACCGCCCAGATTGGGATCACTGCTGAGCAGCGGGCTGGAGCACCCTCGCTGATTCTCTACCAGATTGCCCATGTTCTGGCTCAAGCTAGTGCCACAAGACAAGTCCCTGCCATTGTTAGCGAGGATGCTGTTGCGCAGGCTTAAGCTGCCGTTCATTAGTATTAACCCGCCAACGCTGCTCGATGTGGTGCCAGCGTTGCCAGCAATGGTGACATGTGTCAAAGTCAAGGCGCCTTGGCTCAGATAAGCAGCGCCGGCCAAAACTGCACTGTTGCCGCTCAAAGTGCTGTTGTTAATGGCGACGGTGCCGCCGCTGATGGTGATACCGCCACCAACGCCCAAATAAGCCTGACTATCCCTGATGGCGCTGTTATTGATGGTCAAACTGCCAGCTCTATGCATCACTGCGCCGCCACTGATAGCTCTGCCATCCCGCAGCGTGATTCTGTTAAGCGTCAGATTGCCGGCCGAACTGGTGAGGTGAAAAATCCGATATTTGTCATCCCCGCTGATGCTGTGGCTGTTGCCGTTAATGGTAATAGTGGAAGTGACCGTGGGCAGTGTGGTGGAGAGGGTTACATCTTGAGTGAGGCTGATGCTGTCGTCGCCATTCCCGGCTTCGCAATCGCTGTGGGTGGCTGCGTTGTCATTGGCGTTGTCGATCGCTTCCGACAGGCTGCAATCGGCATCGACGTTGATATCAGCTGCCAAGACCTGGGACAAGGGCAAAAAGAGTAAGGCGAACAGCAGAGAAAGCTTGATGAATTGTTTGTTAAAATTCAGGTGGTGGGCGGCATTAAGAAAAATGAACAGAAAATCTGCGCCATTACTAGTGTCTCTCATTATAGTATCCTGGAAGTGTGGATAAAGACTAACGACTAATAGTTTACTAGCCGCATCGATATAGTGCAATGATAAATATACAAAATGTTAGCTATTTTTTTGCTAAATTGTCATAAAATATCTCAGCACCTCCGGCAGCCCCTGCCCAAACAGGTGTCTATCCCAACCGGCAGTCACCAGCAAGCTTCCCAAAACTACCCTGTATCAGGCTGGCAAAAACTGGTACATTGCTAGCTTATGCTGCTCCTCCGCCACCAACAGCCAACAGCAATCGAGACAGCCTATGCCGCGACTTTCTGACTGCTATCAAGTGAAGAATTACATCGATACCTTCGCCCTCGGTCATTACGCCCGCGTGCTCGATGCGGTCGACCGGCGTAGCGGCGCTAGCGTCGCTTTCAAAGTGATGCGCAGCGAACATCTGGACAGCAAAGGTGACATGCGCTGGGAATACCGCGCCTTCGGCAACGAAGCCGAGATCCTGACGCGGCTGCTGCACAGCCCCAACATCGTCAAGCTCTACGATTGCGGCTATATCTCTGATCGGGAAGAAGCCCCGCGGGCTGGCGAAATCAGCGCCTACCGACAGGACATCCGCGCCTTTATCGATGCCATGCCACGCTATGCGGCTGTCGGCTGGCGTCCCTACCTCGCGCTGGAACACCTGCCGCGCCAACATAGCCTCTTCTATCTGATGAAACCGAACCAGCCCAATAAACGCTGGCGATTGCCCAGCGAAGAGGGCTTGGCACTGGCATTGCAATTTAGCGCTTTGTTAAAGCTGGCACATGCCAACCAGATTGTCTACCTGGATCACAAGCTGGAACATGTCTACTGGGATGGCACCCACCTCAAAGTGATCGACTTCAATAGCTCGCGTCTGTTGGAAAACGATCGCGCAGACTCGCCCCAGCAATACATCAAAGATGTGCACAATCTCTGTGTCGGCGTGCTCTATCCCATCTTCACCGGCATGTCTCCCCAGCAGACTTCCCTGCGCCCGCAACCCAGCAGCCGCGAAGCCGTCGAAGCCCGCTACACCGATATCAATCAACTGGATTTCAGCATGGAACCCAGCCTAAGCGATGGCATTATCGAGCTGCTGCAACGCGGCGCCGCCGAGCAAGTCCTTAACCTGCGGGAGTTCATCCATGGCTTGCAGCGGGTGGGAGCAGAACATGGCTGGCTCTTCGATGATTATTTCACCAGCGCCGCCAGCAGTGCCGCCCGCGAACAGATGCTGGCTGGTTTGCAACAGCTACGCCAGGGTCACGAAAATATCCGCCAAGCCCGCGATCTCTTTCGCGAAGCGCTGATTCAAGACGGCATCCGGCAAGACCAGGAAGACGAGCTGCGGCGGCTGGTGCTGGCGCTCAACGATATGCTCAATCACCGCGTCCTGCCCTAAACGGAAGCTAGGCGCCGATCGTCCCCGGTAGAATGAAGTCCGCCCGCTGAATAAATGGCTGCCCCGCCAGCAGCGCCCGCACCGTCTCCTGCTGTGACTCCGGCAGCGCTACCGTATTGCCTCGTTCACCGTCCCGCGCTAGCCGAGTGCCCGCCTGTGCATCGCTGTCAAAAGCGCGGGAAGCCGCTCCCAGCGCCTCATCCGGCAAGCCCATCAAATCCAACACTCGACCCAATATCGCCTCGCGCCGGCTCTGCAAATCCTCATAGCGAATGGCAGCGATAGCAAGGCAGCTCTGATACAATTCGAGATAGCGCCCCAGCATGTACAACCAGCCCAAGGCTCGCCCTTCTAAATCGCGATAAATGCCGATGCTCGGGGGCGCCAATGCTTCGATCGCCGCGGCAGCGCAATGATAATACGTCGCCTGCTGATCGATCACCTCCGTCCGCGTCAACTGCATTGGCGGCGCCCCGCGTTTCAGGCGGAATCGATGGAAAGAAGCCAGCCAATCCATGACATTGCGATACATGAACAGATGCCGCGCCTTTGGCACAGCGCTGACATAGAGGTCCATGCTGCCGGCCGCTTGATTGCGGAATTTGATGGCGACCTGGCTGCTGGCGCCGATGATGGCGGGGCGACAGAGCCAAGCCAGGCAAGCGCGCAGCAATTGATCACGCTCTGGCTGGGGCAGGTGCCGCAGATAAATGAAATTGGTCAGCACATCCGGCTCGGATAGCGCGGTCACGCCATCGATCTCGTTGAGCGCCCGGCTCAAAACGGTAGAGCCGCAACGGCCGATATTGTGCAGGCACAGCAATTGATAGCGCTCTGGCGCCATCTGCTGCGCCAGCCGCAAAAATGCAGCATAGGGCAGTGCGGCCAAATACTCCGCCTGGTCGAATTGCGCTTGATACATAAAAGGCGCCCGCAAAAGATCGGCTGCTGCCGGCAACGCTGTGAAGATGGCGCGCTGTTGGGCGGGGTCAAGGCAATAGAGACTGAAGCGGGGATCTTCCCACAATTGCGCCGCGTCTAGCTCCCCGCCGGGCGACCAACTGAAATCGGCCAGCGAGGTCACGATACCCATGCTGTCGCGTTGGCGTCCTTGAATCTGCAATATGCTGGCTCTCATGTATGTTTGCTTCACTTTCGCTTTTTTTGGAACAGCTGCGCTTCGCTTTCGACGAACTCCACGATGGCGGCGATGCTGGGATTGAGCGGCGTATCCGGCGGCAAATCATGCACCCGCGCAAAGTGGATCCGCGGAGCAGCAGCGGCTGCCAAGTCGATCTTGACCTCTCCGATTTGACCGGCGGAGACCGCCTCGAGCTGTAACAGATTGCCTTCAATGCCCGTGCGATCGGCGGGCTGCAAGAGGAGCTGCAAGTGGGTAGATGAATCGGCTGGGCACAACGTGGCGCGAATACCGAAATCGCTGACAGACGCCGCCTGATACTGCCAATCCCGCTCACGATCGACCAAGCGCATGGTGACTTGCGCGGCGAGTTTGTCGCGACTCGCCCGATCGAGCAAGCCCTCCACATTCGCCACATCAAAGCCCATGCCGTCCAAGACCATCAGTGTCGAACGCCCGCCGGTGGCTCGGCAATGCCAAACCGCATCAGCGCAGCTATTTCCCAAATCCAGCAATAATTTACCTTGGCGCTCTCCCGCTTGCAGGTTTTGCAGATAGGTATACAGGCGCGGCAATAGCCCCAAGTCCCCGCCGATATTAGCGGTATAAAACAGCGTCAGGTTCAGCGGTGTTTCCATTCCGCCTTCCGCTTCTCGATGAAAGCGCGCATCCCCTCGGCTTTGTCTTCCGAACCAAATGCCAGCAGGAAATTGCGCCGCTCAAAAGCCAAACCCTCTTCCAGCGACATCTCATAAGTTTTGTTGATCGCTTCTTTGGTCAACCGCACTGCCACCTGCGACCGCCGCGCGATCTTCTGTGCCAGCGAAATGGCGACATCCATATATTCATCCAGCGCCGCCACCCGATTGACCAAGCCATAGTGCAGCGCTTCCTGCGCCGACAGTCTGCGATCGGTTAGCATGATCTCCATCGCCATCGCCTTGCCCACCGCTCGCGTCAAACGCTGGGTGCCGCCACCTCCAGGGATGATGCCCAGGTTGATCTCCGGCTGACCAAAAAGCGCCGTCTCCGAGGCGACGATCATGTCGCACATCAACGCCAGTTCGCAGCCGCCGCCCAAAGCGTATCCCGAAACCGCCGCGATGACCGGCTTGCTCAGCTTTTTGAATTGAAAGCGATCCACCAGCGAAGCGCTCATCAGCATATCGATTTGCGTCTTGCCGTCCATCTCCTTGATATCAGCCCCCGCCGCGAAAGCCTTGTCATCGCCGGTCAAAATCATCGCGCCGATGCTCTCATCATCGTTGAAGACAGCCAGCGCCCCCATCACTTCATCCAGCAAGGGCGAATTCAAGGCATTCAAGACCTGGGACCGATTGAGCTGCACTCGCCCAACCCCTTCAGCCGGTCGATCAACCAAGATATATTGGTAGCTCATCGATTCAATCTCCTCATTCTATCTACACGCTGACGCGCCCATAGTAGCACAGTCGTGTCGCTCTTGACGAAGAGCAAAGGGCAGGGCGGTCTATCGGGCGAGGAAAGCCAAGATCTGTGCGACACCCTCTTGGACCGAGAAGCCGTCCCGCTCCCAATTCCAATCAAGCGACTGCTCCTCAGCGACGCCCCGGGCAGCCACCGCGACCGGCTTCCACAACGCCAAATGATCCGACGTGTAAGGCGCGTAACGCTGTGGATCGGTCGGTCCCATCATCATCACCGTCCGAGCGCCGCTGGCTGCCGCCAGATGCGTCAAACCGGTATCGTTGCCGATGTAGAACAGCGCTTCCGCTGCCAAAGCGCCGATCTCCTGAAAACTCAGCGCCCCCACCCAACTATGCGCAGTCACCCGCAGCTGCTGTCTTAGCTCCGCCACCAAATCAGCGTCTCCCGGTCCCCCCAGCAGAATCACCGCTGCCCCCGTCGCCTCGCCCAGGCGATTGAGCAAATCCGCCAGCTTCTCCGGCGGATAGCGTTTGCTCGGCAACTGCATGCCGGGGTTGCCACCCCCGCCAGGATGCGCCACGATGAAAGGCGCGGTGATCTCACTCTCGTGCAGCCGCCGGCGGATGGCAGCCTGCGTTTCCGCCCTCACCGGCAAATTGGCATGCGCATGCAACTCCCTGCCAGCAATGGCGGAGATGACCTTGAGATAGATCTCGCTTTCATGTTGGCGCGCGTCGCTATCGATTGGGACGCGCAAGTTATAAGCGAAGCCCCGCCCATCACTATCCAAACCAGCCCGCAAGGGAATACCAGCCCAATAAAGCGCCAAGCTCATCAAGGGGGAACGCACCAGCGATACCGCCATATTGTAGCGACCATCGCGCAAGCGCTGCACAAATCGCCACATAGTCGCCGGGTTCTTGAGCGGCATATCAGCGCCAATGTCCAGAATATCATCCAGGGCGGGGTGCTGCTCGATGGCTCGCGCCGACCAAGGTCCGGCTGCCCAAGCGATATGCGCCCGCGGGAAAAGCTCGCGCAATGCCGTCAGCGCCGCCGTCGCCATCACCACATCGCCAATGCAACAATGCCGCACCAAAACGATCCGCCGCGGCACTGTCGTCAAGGTCGCCCCATGCGGGAACAATCGCCCTAAAATCGAATAAATCATCGCCTCGCACTTTTGCCAAAAAGGCAGTTCAAGCCCAATGTAATGCAGAGACCAGACGAGAACCAGCCCAATCTATACAGCATTTCATCGTTCTCCCCGCAGCATAAGGCAACAACCTGCCACCGCGCGCATGACTATTCCTGTTGCGACAAATGGTTTTCTCACTATGCTTATGATAAGTAAAACTGCCTGCTACTAACATGGATTTCTTGCGCGCTTTCACTTATATTTCCCAGGATAGCCGCTGGCTGAGCAAGCTGGCCAAGCTGGCTCTCTTCCTCGTGCTCTGCCCGCTGCCGGTCATCGGCTTGCTCTTCTTGTGCGCCATCTTGGGCTATTTGGCTGAGATCATCCACAACGTCAGCAACGATTATCCCCGCCCTCTGCCAGTTTGGGCTCACCTCAGCCAGCATATTGCCAAGGGTGCTCCGCTCCTTTTGGCGCTCGTCGTCTACCATTTGCCACCAGCCATCCTGCTGGTTTTTTTGCTCGCCTTTCGCAATGTCATCGCGGTCAGCCTCTTCGGGGGGCTCACCTTTGTGGCTATCCTGGTTGGCTTGTTGCCATTGCTGCTGCTCTATATCGCCTTCGCTTGGTCGCTGCTGGTGATCGGGCTGTGGCGCTACAGCGAAACCTGGGAGGGCGCCGCTCTCTATCAATTCAATAAATCGCTGCGCAGCCTCCAAAACAACAGCCTCCAGACGCTGCAATGGCTGATTTATACCATGGCAGCCAATATCTTCCTGCTGCTATTGCTGCCAATCGCTTTTCTGGGTCCCTTGCTTTTTATCCCGGTGCAAGGCTATCTGACCGGCTGCTATTGTCGCCGGTTGCGCGCTGCCAAATGGGCATATCGACAAGGACGCGCCTGATCGCTTGTATCTCGTCCCCGAGCAACAAGCTGCCTCAATCTACCAATTTGCTCCTTGAACTTGGCATGAAATCGCAGCTTGCGGCTATAATAGAATGTATACAATCGTTTTTGTCTTAATCCGAAGGTTTTGTTTGTGGGTTGTCGGGGCGCTGCTGTTCTTTGCATGGTAAGCAAAAATTTTCTTGTTTATCCTCATCTGCGTTAACAGTTTCTCTCCATATGGTCGATTGAGATGGTCGAAAGCTCAAGCTAAGCGCAGCCTCTATTTGGCGACAAAACGCTGGCTGGTTCATAGCTAGCAAGCCCCTCCCGCGAGCAAGTTATTGCTTAAAAAGGAGCATCCCATGAACTTATTTCTCATTTGGCGTATTGTCGGCGCGCTTGTATTCTCCCTCATCACTATCCCAATCAGCGAATCATTAGCTCACCTCAGCACGCTGGCAGCGGAAGAAACCACCCTCATCTTTGTGGGTCTCGGCGCCTTAACGGGCTTAGTAATCACACCATGGCTCACCATTGTGCCCCTGCGGGCCTGGCGACAGGTGGTCAACGAAATGTCCGCCTCCCGCATGTTGCTGGCCATCCTTGGTGGCTTGCTCGGCTTGCTGCTGGGGTTGCTGCTGGCATTCCCGCTCTCGCTGTTGGGTCCGCCCCTGGGTACGGTGGCACCCGCTATCGTCTCGCTCATTTTTGGTTATCTCGGCATGCAGATCTTCAGCAGCCGCTGCGGCGAAATCCTGGATCTCATCAACGCGCGCATGTCGGAACGGGGCCGCCGTTTACAGTCACTCGACGCCCGCCAATTGCTGCTGGATACCAGCGTCTTGATCGATGGGCGTATTGTCGAAATCGCCGAGACCGGCTTCATCGGCGGTACCCTGGTCATCCCACGCTTTGTGTTGGGCGAGTTGCACCGCGTCGCCGATTCATCCGATTCGCTGCGCCGCAATCGGGGCAGGCGGGGCTTGGCAAAACTCAACGAATTGCAACGCAATAACGACCTGCCCGTCAAGATCATCGATGACGACCCGGTCGATTTTGGTCAAGTGGATGCCAAGCTGGTGGCGCTGGCGATTCAGCTCAATGCCTCGCTGGTGACCAATGACTTCAACCTCAATCAAGTCGCTGATGCCCAAGGTGTCGATGTGCTGAACATCAACGCCCTGGCGAATGCCGTCCGCTCGGTCTATATCCCCGGCGAGACCTTCGCCATCCGCATCATCCAGGAAGGGCGCGATCCCAATCAAGGTATCGGCTACCTGGACGATGGCACTATGGTGGTCGTCGAATCCGGGCAGCGCTATATGGATCGCAATGTCGGTGTCGAAGTCACCAAGCTCATCAACCGCCCCACGGGCAGGATGATCTTCGCTGTGCCACAGAGCGAAAGCTAGCCATAGCGCCACCCGCTTTTCTCCCGACTCGGTGTACTCACTTGCCGCTCTCTCTGCTAGGATGGCGCTATTGAATCGCACAGCAAAACAGGAGAGAGGCTGCCATGACCGCTGCCCTGCCAGAACGCCCCACCGGCGCCGAAGATGTCCTTTGGGATTTGACCGTCTTTTACCAAAGCCAGGATGACCCCCAGATCGAAGCCGATATTCAAAAGCTCGAAGAAATGGTGGCCGCCTTTCAAGACCGTTGGCGGGGCAAAGTCGCCCAAATGAGCCCAGCTGAATTTGTCAGCGCCTACCAAATGTTGGAAGCTATCCATGATCTGCTGGGCAGGTTGGGTTCCTTTGCCATGCTCAATTTCTCCGCCGATACCGCCGACCCTGCCAATCAAGCGGCAGTGGCGCGCATGGAAGAACTGCAATCAAAGCTCAGCCAGCAACTGGTCTTCTTCGACTTGGAATGGAATGCCCTGGATGAGGACTCTGCCGCCGCTATCCTCGCTGACCCAGCTGTTGCCGATTATCGCTATTACATGGAAGCGGAACGCCGTTACCGCCCCTACAACCTCAGCGAGGCGGAAGAGCAGATCATCATCGAAAAGCAAGTCACCGGCAACGCCGCCTGGACCCGCTTCTTCACCCAATTGACCAGCGCCTTCCGCTTCGACTGGCTGGGCGAAGAAGTCAATATGACCTTCCTGCTCAACAAAATGCACGATGCCGACCGCGATGTGCGCGAGATGGCTTGGCGCAAGCTCACCGATAAACTGGACGAAAAATCGATGGAGCTGACCTTCATCTTCAACACCCTGGCGCTGGACAAAGCCAATAATGATCGGCGCCGCGGCTATCCCAGTTGGGTTTCTTCTCGCAATCTCAGCAATAAAGCCGGCGACGAAGTGGTTGAGGCATTGGTCGGCACGGTCACCAGCAACTACGCCCTGGTCGCCCGTCATTATCGGCTGAAGCGCACCTTGCTGGGTTATGAAGAACTCTATGATTATGACCGCTACGCCCCGCTCAATCTCAAGGAAAGCGATAGCTTCTACGCCTGGGAACAAGCCCGCGCTATCGTCCTGAAGGCTTTCGACAAGTTCAGCCCAGAACTGAAAAGCGCCGCCCAAAGTTTCTTCGACAATAATTGGATTCACGCGCCCGTCGGTCCCAACAAACGTGGTGGTGCCTTCGCCGCGCCGACGGTGGTTTCCGCCAATCCCTTCGTCTTTCTCAATTATCTGGGCAATACCCGCGATGTTACCACCCTGGCGCATGAACTGGGTCACGGCATTCACATGCTGCTCTCCGCCGAAGCCAAAGGCTTGTTCGCGCTTTATACCCCGCTGACCACCGCCGAGATGGCTTCAACCTTCGCCGAGATGCTGGTATTTCAGGATTTGATGGCGGCCGAAGATGACGATGAAGTCAAACTTGCTATGCTGACCGAGAAAATCGAGGACACCTTCGCCACCGTATTCCGCCAAATCTCCATGAACCGCTTCGAAGACAAAATGCACAACGCCCGCCGTGACGAAGGCGAATTGACCCACGAGCGCTTCAACCAACTCTGGCTGGAGACGCAGCGCGATATGTTCGGTGATAGCGTCACCATCACCGAAGAATATGGCTGCTGGTGGAGCTACGTGCCGCATTTCCTGCACACCCCCGGTTATGTCTACGCCTATTCTTTTGGCGAGTTGCTGGTGCTGGCGCTCTACAAAATCTATCAAGAAGAAGGCGATCCCTTCGTGCCAAAATATATTGACCTGCTGGCCGCCGGCGATTCCGATTATCCTGATTGCCTGCTGGCGCAAGTCGGCGTCGATATCAACGATCCCGAATTCTGGCAAAAGGGCATTGATGTGATCGCCGAATGGTTGGACCAGGCGGAAAAACTGGCTCGCCGGCTCTACAGCGAAAAATTCGCCGGCGCATAAGAACTTGCAAGAGGCTATTAACGATGACAGCTGGTTATTCCGGCAAGCCACTGATCAAGAAGCTGGGCATCAAACCCGGCTTCCGCCTGGCGCTGCTGCATGCGCCGCCAGATTATCTCGAACTGCTGGGCGATCTGCCCGCCGAGGTCACTATCGATAGCGGGATCAAGGCAGCGGAATACGACTTCCTGCAAGCGTTTTATGTGCAACGCGCCGATTATGAAAGCGAGTTGCCACAGCTAAAAGCCGCTATCCACAAACAGGGCATGATCTGGATCTCCTGGTACAAAAAAGCAGCCAAAATGCCCACCGATATCACCGAAGATGTCGTCAGAGATGTGGCGCTGGCAGGCGGCTTGGTGGATGTCAAAGTCGCCGCTGTCGATGCGCAATGGTCGGGGCTGAAGCTGGTCTATCGCCTGCGAGATCGTTGAGGCGGGATCCAATGGGGCAAATAGCAACAGGCGACCAAGCGCTTTCCCTGCGCCAAGAACTGCGCCAAGCGGGCAAAACCCTGGTCTTCACCAATGGGCATTTTGACCTGCTGCATAGTGGGCATCTCGATTATCTGGAAAAAGCTCGCGCCCTGGGCGATGCACTCATCGTCGGCTTGAACGGCGATGCCTCGACCACCCGCTTGAAAGGTCCGGGGCACCCCCTGGTCCCGGCGGTGGAACGGGCACGTCTGTTGGCGGCGCTGCTGCCGGTCACTGCTGTGGTCATCTTTGAAGAAGATACCGCCGATACCCTGCTGCGCCTATTGCAGCCGGATATCTACGCCAAAGGTGGGGACTACGCCCATAAGCCCCTGCCGGAGCGCCCGACAGTCGAGGCGTATGGCGGGCGCATCGAGCTAATCGACTATCTGCCCGGCCATAGCACCAGCGCTTTAATCGAAAAAATCCGCAACTTGCCAAAATAAGCCCTAAAACAAAAAGGACGCCTTGCGCGCCCCTTGAATTCACCACACTAACCGCCATGCTTAAGTCAAGCGGTTGTAGAACTCGACCACCAACTGAATATCAACCGGCGTCTGCACTTCGCCTTCTTCCGGCACCCGGTCCAGCGTGACTCTCAAGTTCTCTTTATCCACCGTCATATACGGCGGGAAGTAAGCCGCTTGCTGTATCCATTCCTGGATATGCACATTCTTCTTCATCTTGTCAGCCACTTCGATGACATCGTTAGGCTTCACCTGGTAAGAAGGCAGATTAAGCCGCCTGCCATTGACCAAGATATGCCCATGCCCGACGATCTGCCGCGCCGACCATATCGTCGCCGCCAAACCCGAGCGATAGACGACATTGTCCAAGCGGCGTTCCAGCAAGCTCAACATGTTAACTCCGGTCGGTCCCGCCATCAGCGCTGCCTTCTTGTAATAATTGCGCATCTGCCGCTCGCGCACATTGTAGATGAAAGCCAGCTTCTGTTTCTCATCCAGCTGAATGGCGTAGTTGCTGCGTCGCCCAGAGCGGAAAGCCTTGTCGCGCCCATGCTCACCCGGCGGATAAGCGCGCTCTTCCAAAATCCGCGAATATTTCGGGCGTGGTACTAACAACTCGCCAAAACGGCGCTGCGGTTTTGCCTTTGGTCCATGATATGAAGCCATATGTTGAAGAACCCTCTCTCACACGGGGCGCCTCGCCCCAACTTTTTTCTACCTAAACCACTCTCAGTCCAGAAATCGGCAAGATATAATAACGGATTTCACTAGCATTGCTAGGGTCAGTTTGCCGCGAAGCTATCGATTTATCATCTCAGAGGGATAACAATAGCTCCAGCAAGTGATAAAGCGAGTAATATAGCCGCAAGAATTACGGGTCCACAGACAACCCAGAAAATACAACCAAGCCGGCTACGCATATGCCTGAGGTGTTCTTCCTGCAGCTCATGCAAACGGCGTATCGCTATCAGGTGTTCAATCATCCGCTGATTACTATCGGCGTTCTTAGTTTTCTGGCTCTCCATTTTAAGCTCTTTCATCCTAATGCTAGTTTTGACTTTATCTGTGTTTAAGCTGCTTTGGTACGACAAATCGAAAACATACTATATTGTAACCTAATAGTGTCACCAACATACCAGAGGCTCGCATTGTTTTGCTCTCTGTGCCTCTGTGTCTCTGTGGTTAGCTGTTTAGATTCAGACTAAGCCGGCATATTCTCCAAGCGCGTCAGCCAATAATGCACATCGAAGTTTTCATCGCCGCTCAAGAAACGCCACAGCTTGATGCGATTGACGATCTCCAGGCGTCCCGAGGCCTCCTCAAACCAGGGTTCGCGCCGGCTGAGGATCGCTTGAACGCCATCGCCATTCGCCCTGCCGGTGAAAATCTCTTGATGCGCCCGATACTCATCGTCCAGGTCATCCGTATTCCACAGGCGCAATTGCCGCACCGCCGGGTTCAAACGCAGCTTGAACATGTAACGGCGGCGGTCTGTCTTGTTCTGCCGCCCGCAATGCCAAATACCATGATGCAATACCAAAATCGAACCAGCTTTGCAGACCATGGCGATCTGCCCGCGCATATTCTGGTAAGCGGCGATATCAGCCTCGTTGACGCGGCGGAAGTGGCTGCCCGGCAGTAGCAAGGTCCCACCCATCTCCAGCGGCACATCGTGAGGGAAATACATGATCTGAATATCGAAGTGGTTGCGCAAGTCAATGATCGAATCAGCATGCAAGCCCTGCGCCCGCCCTTGGTTCGGCTCACGCACGTGGATGGCGTCATGATCAAACAAGGGATCCGCCCCGACCAAGCTGTGGATCAAGCCTTGAATCTCTGGCATATCCAACATCTTGCGTATGGCTGTGCCTTGATAACATTGGGAAAGCGGCGTGCCGGCCGGCGCCCCTTTGATGGCTTCCCGGTCAATATCCTCCATCACTTCCCGATTGATCTCATCCGGCACCAATTCATCGAAACGCAGGAAACCGCGCGCGACGAATTCCGCCATTTGCGCCGAAGTCAATAAATATCGCTTGTCGATCATGCCTCTATTTCCTCCAGTTTTTCAAAGATAAAACCGTATTTCATGAATGAAGTGCTATATTCTTCGCCCGGGTAAGGGGGGATCAAGCTGGGATGTTGAATCAAGCGCCAGCCATCCAACAGCGCCTCCAAACCAGTTTCATAAGGCGGCTCGCTATTGTCGCCGGTGGTGAATCTGTCCTTGCCCGTGCCATCATAAATCGCCCATCCCAATACCTGGCTATCCAAAGCCGAGGTCGATAGATAAAGCGCCAATACTTGCTGTCGTAATCTGCTAGCCATCAAAATTCCTTCGCCAAAAGCAACCTCACGCAGCGAATCTTACCCCATTGTTCAGGGGCGGGCAAATACTCTCTTTGCGGCTGGCTGGCGAAAATTACTCTTCGCTTTCCACATCAATGATGACTTTGGTATCTGGCAAGCTGGAACGCTCGCGGAAATAGCGGATCACCGCATCGCCAATCACCTTGGCTTTTGCCGCCATGGCTGCGCTCTTAACCGCCCAGCCAACCAGGGGAATAACCCCAACTACCTCGGCAATCACACCGCCCGCAATGGCGCTGCCAACCGCGCCCGACAAAATCGACAGCAGATGATCCATGTCAAAAGCATTGACCTGATAAGCGCCGGCAACCTGGTGAATCATGGCGGTATCGGCTGCCGTCAGGAAAAAGGCGCTGCCCGGTATCCAACCGGTGAGCGCGGCTCCTGTCGTCCAATTGGCGACCAACCGGCGAGCATCGCGATCCGCATCCTGTAATGTTTTCATCACATTTTACTCCTCTTCCGCTGCTATCTTGATTATACACCTTTGCAATGCCGCCGCCGCTATCACAATCTGCGGACAGTCCATTGCAAGCCGGAAAAGACATTTGCTATCTGAATGTCAAAGCGTAGTGGAAGCCAAGCCTGCCGCGCTTTCGCGGGGGGAATTTATCCAGTTGCCATCCAGATTTTGTCTTTCGACTGAAATTGGATATACTAATAGTCTTTGCTAGCTTCCGTCGGCGCAAAAAATGGCAACTAGAGGAAGGATAGGAAGCCGTGCCAAACAAATCAGGTCGTATACTGATTGCCAGTGCCGCGCCCGACGAGTCCAAATGGTTGTCAAGCATACTGGCAAAAGATTATCAACTCTGCCTCGCCAACCATGGGGCGGAGGTGTTAAAACGCCTTGACCAACCTCCTCTCATCGATTTGCTGCTGTTGGCGGGTCCCCTACCTGATATGAGCGATGCCGAATTGCTGCGCACTATCCGGGAAGTTCACTTCGCCCGTGACTTGCCGCTGGTGATGTTGACCGACAGTGACAGTGAGGAAGATGTGCTAGTAGAGGCATTTCTAAGTGGCGCCGACAACTGCTTCCTACGCCCTGTTCAGGAAGTTGCCTTGTTAGCCCGGGTTGAAGCGCTGCTCAAGCTCAAACATACTATCGATCAGATTAGGGCTCGTATCGCTGAACTGGCAGAGGCGGATTTGCAACGTCTGCGCATCTTCCGCATGGCATCGCATGACCTGCGCTCTTTGCTCAGCAACATCCGCGTCGCCGAAAGTATTTTGTGCCGCAATCTGCCCCAAGATCGCCTCGAGATCAAACAATCGCTGGATATGATCCACCTGATGGCTGACACTATGGACAATATCATCACCAACTATTTGGATGCGATGGAGCTGCGAGCGGGCAGGTTGCAACTGAAGGTCAAGCCGGTCAATCTCAGAGATGTGGTGCTCAATGTAGTCAGCCAATTTGAGTTCACCGCCAACAAAAAGAATATCATGCTGCAAGTTGGTTCATTGAAGGGCTGGGTATTTGCCGATGCCGACGGTTTGCTTCAAGTGCTTGGCAATTTAGTCAGTAATGCTATAAAATACAGCCCTTACGAGAGCGTTGTTAAAGTATACACTTCTAGCAAAAATGGCTTAGGCACGGTCACCGTTGAAGACCAAGGACCGGGTATCCCGCCAAAAGAGCGCTCCGGGCTCTTCCGGGAATTCGGCCGGTTGAGCACCCATCCGACCGGCGGTGAATCAAAAACAGGCTTGGGTTTGTGGATCGTCAAAGAACTCGTTGAGGCGCAAGAAGGTGTGGTTGGTGCTGAATTTCCCAAATCCGGCGGTTCAAAATTCTGGATCGGCTTACAGAAAGTCGCGGAACTGTCTGAAAACCGCGAACAAGTTCAACCATCCTTGCGTAGCCTCTGAGCAGACCATCAGCGCTGACATAGATCTTTGTGGCGGGTCAACGCTATGAAGATCCTGCTGCTTAATGATCGCATTCCGCCGGAGGGCAACGGCGGGGCGGAATCCGTGGTCTGGAATCTGGCGCAGGGGTTGGCAGCGGTAGGGCACGAGGTGCACATCATCGCCGCCAATAGCGAGAATTCTTTCTACGAAATCCGCGGCGGCATCTCCACCTGGCATATACAAGCCCACTATCCGGAACGATTCCGCGCCTGGCTGTCGCTTTGGAATCCACAAACTGCCGGCATGTTTCGCATCTTTCTCGATCGTATCAAACCCGATGTCGTCAACGCGCACAATATCCATTCCTGGCTCACTTATCATACGCTGAAGCTGGCGCATCAAGCGGGTTACCCCGTCGTCTTCAGCTCCCATGACGTCATGCCCTTTGCCTATGGCAAGCTGCGCCATTTCGTCTACCAGCGCGAGCTACAACTGCCAGCCGCTTACCGCCTGCCCAGCGGTTATAACCTGCGCCAAAATCGCTTTCGCTATAATCCATTTCGCAACCGCGCCATCAAGCATTACCTCAGCCGCTATGCCCATATACGCACCGTGCCCAGCCAAGCGCTCGCCGCCGCCTACGCCGCCAACAACATGCCCCCCGTCGAAGTCGTGCACAATGGCATTGAACCAGTCGCTTGGTCGGCGGTGAATGAAGAGACCATAGAGCGACTACGTCAGCGATTCGATCTGGTGGATAAACAGGTGATCCTGATTGCCGGGCGCCTGACCGCCGATAAGGGTACCCTGCAGATATTGGCGGCGCTCGATCGCCTGCGTCAGACTCTGCCACAAGTGCGCCTGCTGGTTTTGACCTCGCGCCCTATCGCCTCACAGCTACCCGCCCAATATCAACATTTGCAACCCTGGATCATCAGCGGCGGCTGGCTCAGTGGCGAAGAACTGCACGCGGCTTATCAGCTGGCGGATGTGGTGACCGTGCCCTCGATCTGCTTCGACACCTTCCCCACAGTCAACCTGGAGGCGATGGCGGCTCGTAAACCGGTGGTCGCCACCTGTTTCGGCGGCTCGCCAGAAGTCGTCATCGATGGCGAAACGGGCTATATCGTCAATCCATTGGATACCGAGCTCTACACCGATCGGCTGGCGCGCCTGCTGCATGATGCCGATTTACGCGCCAAAATGGGCGAGAAGGGTAGCGAACGTATCCATACTCAGTTTTCGCTTCTGCATCAGTTGCGGCGGATGGAAGAAATCTACCAACGCGCTATAGCAGCCAAGCCCACTACAGATTGATGACAGGATTACTATGTTGCAAGCACAGAACTACCAACAACCTGACGATTTTTTTCGCCTACAAGCGGCTTTGATGCGCTGGGTGCAAGAAGTGGGACACTGCAATCTCTGGCATAAAGGCGATATCGGGCACCGTCTCTTCAATGGCTGCGCCAACTACCCGTCTGCCGATATGCTGCGCTACTGGGTCGATGAGACCGGCGAAATCCGCGCCTTTGTCATCTTTTACCCGCACTGGGAAGTCTTCGATCTGCAAGTGGCGCCAGAGTTGCGCAGCAGCGAGACGCATATCGCGCTCTTTGAATCTTGCGAACGGGAAACCCTGCGCCTTGCCCAACGCTTCGACATCAAATTCGAAGCCATGATCGCCGATGTCTTCGATTGTGACCCGACCTATGCCGCCTTCGTCGAAGCCCGCGGCTACCAATATGACAAGCTCGGCTTGACCATGACCCGCCACGATTTGCAGGACCTGCCCCAGGCGCCCTTGCCAGAGGGCTTCCACTTTCACGATGCCACCGCCGCCGATGCCGAGCGCCTGGCAGATGTGCACAACAACAGCTTCACCAACAAATGGAATGCCGCTTCCTATCTCGCCGTATTCTCCGCCCCGCACCTGGAATACGAGCTGGTGGTCGTCGCCCCCGATGGTCGCTTCGCCGCTTTCACCAATGTCTGGATTGACCAGCTCAATCGCTCGCTGCTTTTCGAGCCAGTCGGTACCCACGCCGATTTTCGCCGACGCGGCATCGCCACAGCGCTGATGGTCTATGCGATGCGGCGGATGCGCGCCGAACACGACATCGAATGCGCCTATGTCTGCCACGATCCACCAGCGAAGAACCCAGCCTCTGGACCGCTCTACGCCTCGCTCGGCTTCCAGAAGCTGCACGAGATCTACGAATACAGACGGTCCATCACCGCGGAAGATTGGGCTAGGCTCAGTCAAGGCTGATTTGCTATGGAAACCCTTTAGATATTGGCGCCTATTCAGTTTGATGCGATTGACTTGTATCCGTCTGTAGCATCGGCATCAAGCGGCTGCTACAATAGACACCATCGGAAGACTGCGGAAAAGGAGCTGCGGGAAAGATGACAATACAGATCTACAATGTGCTGGGGCGCCAAAAACAGATGTTCACTCCCATCCACCAAGGGCGCGTCGGCATGTATGTCTGTGGTCCGACAGTGTATGAACATTCGCACCTGGGGCATGCCAAGACCTATGTCTCTTTTGATGTGGTGGCGCGCTACCTGCGCCATCGCGGCTATGACCTGCTCTACGTGCAAAACATTACCGATGTCGGACATCTGCGGGAAAATGAAGAAGACCGCGTGTTGGCGCGGGCGGCGCAGCTCAATGCCAAGCCGATGCAAATCGTCGAGACCTACGCCCGCAGCTATTTCGAAGATATGGACGCGCTCGGCGTCATGCGTCCCGATATCTCTCCCCGTGCCAGCGGCCATGTGCCAGAACAGATCGAAATGATCCAGGCGCTAATCGCCAAAGACCACGCCTACGAAGTCGACGGCAATGTCTATTTTGATGTGCTCAGCGATAGCGACTACGGCAAACTCTCCAACCGCCGCGTCGAAGAACAACAAGACGAATCGCGCGAGCTGGTCGGTAGCGGCAAGCGCCACCCCGCCGATTTCGCCCTCTGGAAAAAAGCCGAGCCAGAACATATCTTACGCTGGAACAGCCCCTGGGGAGTCGGCTTCCCCGGTTGGCATATCGAATGCTCCGCCATGGCGAAGAAATACCTGGGCGCCAATTTTGATATTCACGGCGGCGGCATCGACAATATCTACCCGCATAACGAAAACGAAATCGCCCAAAGCGAATGCGCCAATGATGTCGGCTTTGCCAACTTCTGGATGTTGACCGGCAGCTTGAACGTGCTCGACCCCGATGAAGGCATCCCGGTCAAAATGAGCAAGTCCCTGGGCAATTACATCACCATCAAAGACGCCCTGCAAAGCTATCGCCCGCAAGAGCTGCGCTACTTCATCCTGACCTCGCATTACAGCAACCCGGTCGTCTATAGTGACGAGGCGCTGGTATCAGCAAAATCCGGCTGGGAGCGGCTGATGAACGCTGTCCGTCTCCTGCGCCAACAGATGAACCACGCCCCCCAAAGCGACGCCGGCGCGGGCTTTCAAGAACGTCTGCAACAAGCAAAAACCGAGTTCAACCAGGTCATGGACGATGACTTCAATTCCCCCCGCGGTATCGCCGTCCTGCAAGACCTGACCCGTGATGTCAACACGCTGCTCAATAGCGATACCGAAATCGGGCTGCCAACCCTGCAAGCTATCAACCAGGTCTATACCAGGCTCGGTGGCGATGTCTTGGGCTTGGTACCAGCCGCTGAAGTGGCGCAAAGCGGCGATAGCCAGCGTGAAGGGGCGCTGATCGAGCTGTTGATTGATATGCGCGCCCAAGCCCGCGCCGACCGCGATTATGCCCGCAGCGATCAAATCCGTGACCAATTGGCAGCGTTGGGTGTTGTCCTGGAAGACCGCGCCGATGGCACGATCTGGAAACTGAACTGAGCGGCACCTGCCCGCTTTTTCAAAAGGCGAAATCTAATGCCAGAATTTCTCTATGGACATTGGGCGGTGATCGAAGCCATGCGCGCCCAACGCCGCAAACTGGATGCCCTCATGATCCACGATCGCGCCGAGAAACGCGGCAGCATCGGCGAAGCCATAACCATGGCGCAAGAACTCAACCTGCCGGTCCAACGGGTGCAACGGCGCATCCTCGATGACTTAGCGAACAGCGGCAATCACCAGGGCTTGGTGCTGCGCGTCGGTTCCTATCCCTATTGCGACCTGGAGGATATCCTCAACCTCGCCGCCCAACGCCGAGAGCAACCTTTTATCCTGCTGCTCGATCTGCTCAAGGATCCACAGAATGTTGGCTCCCTAATCCGCGTCGCCGATGCCGTCGGCATTCATGGCATCGTGATTCAGGAACGGCGCAGCGTCGCGGTCACTCCATCCGTGGTCAATGCCTCCTCCGGCGCGGTCGAACATATCAATGTGGCGCAGGTGGGCAACCTGGTCAACGCCATGAAAGAGTTGAAAGAAGAGGATATCTGGCTGGTCGGCTTGGATGTGGGGGCGAATATCCCGCCGCTGGATAAAACCGACCTCAACATGTCCCTCGGCTTGGTCATGGGCAGCGAGGGCGAGGGCTTGCGACGTTTGGTGCGTGATACTTGCGACCTCTTGCTCACCTTGCCCATGCGGGGCCAAGTAGGCAGCCTCAATGTCGCCACCGCCGGCGCCATCGCGCTCTACTCCGCCTGGAGCGCCCGCGGCTGGCAAGGCTGGGTCCATGCCTAGCGCAATGCCCTGTCAAATGCACAAATGGCAATCGCTTCAGAATACTGAATAGGAAAAAACATAGTAGAGCGGTCAGACAGCAGGTAGTGAGCGAGGGACATAACTTGATATCTGCTAACCCGATGGCGAGTATCGAGACCTGTTTTGGAGCTATAGAAAACCCGCCTGTCAGCGCTAGCTGCTAATTCTACAGCCGTTTTCCTTACTCGATAAAGTGATGCTAATCTGCCGCCCAATGCTTTATCACTGCGTCTCTGTGGTGAGTTTTTAGTTTCGACATAGGCACATATTCATCAAGTAAGTTTTGAGCGCAGCCTCATATTTCAGCTGCGACGAAAAAGCGCGATGCTCAAAAGGCAAAGCCCAGCCATCAAAATGCCCCCCAGCATAAATGGCATATGGGCGCCATACTGCTGGAAGATCATCCCGGCAATCAGTGGCGCCAAGGCATTCGCCCCGCTGACCAGCGATGCGCTCACCCCCAAAGCGCTGCCATACTCATGCTCAGCCACCCCCTGGGTGATCAAGCTGTTGAGTGCCGGGCGGATCAAAGCCGCCCCAACCGAGACCGGCACCACAGCGATAAACATCCAGATTACGCCCGCGACGCCCCGGTTCTCATTGGCGGGCAACTCCAGTCCCAAATCACCAATCACCGCTTCCGTGCCCGAGGGAGCCTGCGCCAGCAAATCCCGCGCGACCAATTCCCGCACATACAATGGATGCGGCTGCTCCGGGGTTGTGCTGGTCAACAACAATCCAATCGCCAACAGTGCTAAGGCGGCGCTCACCAAGCGCTTTTCGCCAAACTGGCGGCTCCAGCGCCCGATATAGCGCATTTGCACGATCACCAGAATGATCCCAATGAACAAGAAGAGCGCGGCATTGCCTTGCCCCAGGAACCCTAATTGCGTCAGCGTGAACAAACCCAGCAAACTCTCGTACCCGAAAAAGATCAATTGCTGGGCGAAGACCATCAACAACAGCAATCCCACCAATGGACGCAGCAAAAAACGTAGCAGCAGCAACGGACTAATCGCAAAAGCAACGCTTTGCCTACGCCGCGCCGACGGATGGGTCTCCTTGAACATCAATGCTGTGATCAAGATCGAGGCAAAAGAATAGAGAGCCGCCGTGAAAGCCGGCACCGCCAGCGAATTAGTAAACTCGAAGGCGAGCAAGGCGATGACCGGTCCAAAGATGAAACCGAGACCGAAGGCAGCGCCGGTGATGCCCAGCGCCCGGGTGCGGTTGGAGGCATCGCTAATATCGCTCAAAGCCGCTTGCGCTGTCGAGATATTGGCGCCGAACAAGCCATCAAGCAATCGCGAAAGCAAAACCAGCTCCAGCGATGTCGCCATCCCCAGCATAATGAAGCTGAGGCAAGTGGTCACCTGGCTGATCAGCAATAGCGGTTTCCGCCCAAAGCGATCGGACAAGGCGCCCATCACCGGTACGCCGATCAGCTGCGCCAAGGGGAAAGCCGCCATCACCAAAGCGATTTGCCATGGCGTCGCCCCATAAGCCGCCGCATAGATATGCAACAAGGGCAAAATGACGGTCAAACCGAGCACATCAACAAAGACCAACAGGAAGATGGGCGTCACCCGCCGCATGTCAAGTTCGCTTCCCGCTCCCCGCCCTGGTTCTGCCATGACGATTTCCCGCTCAGTCAGCTTTGTTCATATACTCTAGTTTATGCGCACTTAAGCCGCTAGGCTAATTCGATCTTGAGCTGCTCATGAGTGGGATTGTCTTTATCTTAGCCAATGCAATAACAGGGGACCGCTTCTCGATAATTGCTCAAGATTTGCTCAATAGATAAGTTTGTGTTAAGTTTATCGCCCAGGTGGAGATAAGAGCAACTTGATGTCAACAGCCCGGACATATACGCGCTTGCGCAATCGCATGGTCGACGAGCAGTTGGTAAAACGCGGTATTAATGATCGGCGCGTCTTGGATGCCATGCGGGTCATCCCTCGGCATCATTTTGTTTTGGAAGAATTCAAAGCGCGCGCCTATGAAGACGAACCCTTGCCAATCGGCGAAGGGCAGACGATCTCGCAACCTTATATCGTCGCCTTTATGTCGGAGCGCCTGCGCCTCAAACCCCATCACACCGTGCTGGAAATTGGCACCGGCTCCGGTTACCAAACCACCATCCTCTGCCATCTCGCCAGCGCTGTCTATAGCATCGAGCGCGTTAGCCGGCTGGCCGACCAAGCGGGCGAGCGCATCGGCGACCTGGGTTATAACAATGTCGAAATCTATGTTGGCGATGGCAGCCAGGGCTTGCCCGACCAAGCCACTTTCGACCGCATCATGGTCACAGCGGCCGTCCCCCGCTTGCCGAAGGTTCTCTGCACACAATTGCAGAGCAATGGCGGGCAAATGATCTTGCCGATTGGGGATGAAGAGATGCAAGAGCTCAAGCTGGTCACCCGCCGTGGCGAACGTTTCACCGCGCGCACCTTGCTCCATTGCCGCTTTGTGCCGCTGATCGGCCGTTATGGCTTCGACACCAGCAATCCAGCGAGCCTCTAGCAGTTTAAGTGAACGGGGAAAGCGATCTATGAACCAGCCCCAGCAACCCGATGATCTCAATCTCGATCTGATCCAAATGGTGCAACAAGCGCGCCTGCTGCACGATGCCACCGCCCGCCCCTCAGATTACACAGCCGTCTACTGGATCGAAGCCAAGCGGGAAACCGGCGACTACCCCGCGCCCAGCCCCAACGCTGGCGAATGGCGCGTCAAGCTGACCGCGGACACTGTCGATGCCGTTTGGGGACAGGTCAAAGCGCTGACAGCCGCGGGCAAACTCGGCTACAAATCAAAACTGTCGACCCGCCCGGCCGGCGACCAAGCCGATCTGGACCAACGGCTGCTCTGCGTGCGCACCTATGACGCCCAAGACCACGACGATGTCCAGCGCGTCAAATCCGCCCTGCTCGGCATCGGCTTGTCAGATTTGGAATACATCGCCGACAAATGAAACAGGTAATTTGCGCGGAGAGAATGGATTGATGGATTGATCGGGTCCCTCCCCAATGGAATACATTGAGGAGGGATCAATGACGCTATTTTGCTACTGCCAGCGCTTGTTCCAAGTCTTCAATGATGTCATCGATATGCTCGATACCGACGCACAGGCGAATCATATCGGGCGTGACCCCCGCCGATGCCAGCTCTTCCTCATTCAGCTGGCGGTGAGTGGTCGAAGCCGGGTGCGCTGCCAGGGACTTGGCATCGCCGATATTGACCAGGCGCTTGAAAATCTTCAGCGCATCATAGAATTTGACGCCCGCTTCAAAACCGCCCTTGATGCCAAAGGTCAACAAAGCCGATGGACGCCCGCCAGTATACTTCTGCGCCAGCTGATAATAAGGCGAGCTTTCCAAACCGGCATAGCTGACCCATTCCACTTGCTCATGCCCTTCCAGATGTTTCGCCACCGCCATGGCATTATCCGTATGCCGCTCCATGCGCAGTGACAAACTCTGCAAACCCTGCAAGATCAGGAAAGCGTTGAAGGGGCTCAGCGCCGAACCGGTATTGCGCAACGCCACAGTCCGCGCCCGCGCGATATAAGCGGCTGCTCCCGCGGCTTCGGTGTAGACGACGCCGTGGTAACTCGGCTCCGGTTGCGTGAACATATGGAAACGCTCAGCATGTTCCGCCCAGGGGAAAATACCGCCATCGACCAAGATACCGGCGATGGTAGTGCCATGCCCGCCCATGTACTTCGTCATGGAATGCAGCACAATATCGCAACCCCACTCAACCGGTCTGGTTAGCGCCGGCGTCGGCACGGTATTGTCCACGATGACCGGAATGCCATGCGAATGCGCCATCTCGGCAAGCGCTTCCAAATCCGGGATATTGCCGGCCGGGTTGCCAATCGATTCGCAATAGACAGCGCGCGTCCGGTCGTCAATCAGTTTGTCGAGGTTCTCCGGATTGTCGTCCTCGGCGAAGCGCACATCGATCCCCTGCTTGGGCAACATGTGCTTGAAGAGCGTGTAAGTCCCGCCATAGAGCAGCGGCACGCTGACGATATTGTCCCCCGCTTCCGCCAAGTTGAGGATCGAATAATTGATGGCGGCTTGGCCCGCGCTGAGCGCCAACGCGGCGACACCACCTTCCATCTGCGCCACCCGTTGTTCCAGCACATCATTGGTTGGGTTCATGATGCGCGTATAGATATTGCCCGGCACAGCCAGGTTAAACAGGTCGGCGCCATGTTGCGCATTGTCAAATTCGTAGGCGACGGTCTGATAAATCGGTACCGCCACCGCATGAGTAGTTGGCTCGCTTTCGTAGCCAGCGTGGACTGCCAATGTCTCTAGCTTCATCTATATTCACTCCTTTTTTGACTTGCTGATCTGCCTGCAACTAACTTTACCGCATTACGCTTGCTGATGAGAGAGAAAATCTCCGCAATATTTCTAGGGCTGCACGCTATGTTTCCACTTCGCCCGCGTCTGCTCAATAGTGGCGATGACCACGCCATAGATGATCAAGCCGCTGCCGATAATCTGCGCCAAAGAAGGGATCTCCCCAAAGAGAAAAAGCGCGATCACAGCGCTGAGCGCCACGCCAACCTGCAACACAATTGCCAGCGCCGTCGCACTGAAAAACTGCAACGCCAGGTTCATGAATATATGCCCCAGCACCTGCGCCAAAATAGTCACAATCAGCGTCCACAAATAACCCTCGAGCGGATAGCCAGTGACCGGCGTCCTGGTGAGGGCGACAAAAACGCTGGTGACCAGCGCCGCGCTGAAGAAGACGACAAAACTATAAAGCAAGGGCGGCATCACATTGTTGAGCTGCCGCCCCAACAAGAGATAAACGCCGAAGCAAAATGAGCCGAAAATCGCCAAGACAGCGCCCAACAAGGGATCGCTACCCGCTTCGATGGCGCTCAAACCGCCGATGCCCACCAGTGCCACCCCCAGCAAGGTTAATGCCAGGCTGACCCAAAATCGCCGGGAGAAGACCACGCCAAACAGCAGAATCTCTGGCAGCACAATCCACATCGGGGTGGTGCGCCGCAGCACACTGGTCATCAACACGCTGGTATATTCCAGCGCCACGAACAACAAAAACAGATTCATCGCCAGCCAGAAACCGGCCACCGCCGACAGCAACCACTGCCGCGCGGTCAGGCGCAAGAGGGCAGGGCGGTAGCGCGTCCAGACCAACGGCAACAAACCAAAAGAGACCAGCCACAAGCGAATCAAGACGATCACCTGGGAGGGCATGCCTTCGCCTTGCGTGATGCGAATGGCGATCGGCGTAACACCCGCCGAAAAGATGATCGTCAAAAGGATGAATAACCCGCGTTTGTTGGGCATTCCCGCCGCCAGGCAACGCTAAATATAATCCCCAGATGCTAACACAGCGCCCAATCGCTGGCTAGCCCAGCCGCCGCTAGAAAGCCAACCCCCTCTATGATTGCAATCCCCGACAAGTCAGTGGAGACCTGCGTCGCGTGTATTGGGCTGGTTGGTCTAGGCGTGCACCAACGCACTCCCAAATACTCACATAGACTCCCCTTCCTAAATGATTTGGGTCGGGGATTAATTATACAAGTATATGTTTGTAATATAACGTTGTAAGTATTTACGTAGGATGGCTATTGATCTCCAGGACATCCAGCCGGATTATGAGGTCCCACTGTGCATTCGTCTGGATTTCTAGTTACAGGATCGCCTGGACCTCCAGGTGTATAATCATCATCACCATCCCCTGGCGCGGTGCTCTCTGCTCCTGGCTGATTACTACTGCTTTCCCCGCCCGCATTGCTACTGCCCGCTGGGCAAAGGTCGGTCCCGTTGCCGATCATTTCATAGGACAGCAGCTCGCCATCATCGGGTCCATGATAGCGCCCATCTCCATTCAAATCCTGATAAAAGGTGCGAATCAGCTCGCCGCCTTGGCAATACTCGTTACTCAAGAGCGGCGCGTCCCCTGCTGGCGTCACTGCCTCTTCCAAGAGAGGCGCGGGCATCTGATAGAGATTGGCGCCGGCGGGATGCACGATTAAGAGTTCGTCCATTCCCATAGAGCGTGGCGCGATCGCCAGGACTTTTTCATTATTCAGATAGAGGGCAAATTCGCCGCCGTGCTGGCTGGCGTAATCGCCGGGGATGAGGGCGGTCACGAGCAGGTAGTCGCCCTCGCGTTCAGTCTCGAATAAGCCGGTCTCCCTTTTCGAGCGCATATCAAAGTCAATCTCGGCGAGTTCGATTTTTAACATTACAATATATTGTGAGAGATTAATTTTGAACTGATAGAGCAAGCCACCCCAAGCGGGGAAAGAAGGGAGATCGTCTTCGCTGATTCCGAAATTGCTCAGCGCATCGTAATTGATGGCGATGGCAGTGCGGAAAATGACAGGACCGGCTAACTGCGAGAGTTCAGCGGCGTCCAGTACAGCATCCCAGTTGCCCGTTTCAAAGACGCCGGCATAATCTTGCTCGTCGTGCCTATAGGGCAGCGCCTCGACAATCACTGGCGGGGGTTCGCTGGCTGAATCAGCATGGGTTGTGGGCAGGGGCGTAAACAAGACCCCCGCTGCTAGCAACAGCAGGAGGATCGCTCTGCCGAAACTGCCTAGAATAGTATTTTCCTTCATCTGGATTAGTTTAGCCCGTGCCTGCTTACTGCGCAAATTCTAGCCTCCACTGCATTTACCACTCTACAAAATTTGACAGCGCAATAGAGCGAAAGTAAAATCTGCTCAAATGGCGCTATTCGCCAAAATGCAGGGAGACAATATGGCTGGAACCCCCAAGGCAGTAGCAGATTTGACCCCGCTCAAACAGGAGCTGGTCGCCGGCGCCGCCCAGGTAGCCAGCATCGGCTTGGTCCCGCTGACCCAAGGCAACCTCAGCCTGCGCGACCCCAACAGCGGGCATATTCTGATCACCCCGCACGATTATCCCTACGACCAGTTGACGCCCGCTGACGTTGTCGTATTGGATCTGGCGGGGGATCTCATCGAGGGGCAACGCGAGCCCTCACATGAATCGCCCGTGCACCTGGCGGTCTATGAACGGCGACCCGATGCCTTGGCGATCGTCCATGCCGAGCCGATCTATACCAATCTTTTTGGCGTGTTGCACCTGCCCATCGCCCCGCTGCATGTCAATACCCTGATCGATGTCGGTGGCGAGGTGCCGGTGATGCCTTTCGCCCCCAGCGGCTCGCGCCAATTCGGTTATGATATGCTGGAAGTAATGGGCGACAAAAACGCGGTCGTTTGGGCAAACCACGGCATGCTGGCGCTAGGCGATTGCCTGCAAAAAGCCATCCATTGTACCGTCATGGTCGAGATCTCCGCCCAGCTCTACCACCTTGCGCTGCAGCATGGACAGCCCCATCTGATTCCCGAACGCTATCATGGCATGCTCGTTGGCTAAGTGCCTCGCTCGAGCACCGAGAAATAATCAGGAAAGGAGGAAAGCACCGCTAACAACAATCCCGTCAACTAATATCGTCAGCAAAGAGTTTGATATCAAGGAGTATCCGACATGTATAAGAAACTATTGCTAGCAATCCTAGTCCTTTTCATCTTGTCGCTCAGCCTAACCGCGCTGGCACAAGATGAAGTCGTCATCCGCTTCCGCTCCTGGAGCCCGGTCATCGCCACCACCGAAGCCATGATCGAAGCCTTCAATGCCGAAAATCCCGATATCCGCATCGAACCCGATATCACCAATTACACCGAATACCTGGTGGATTTGCAGACCATGGCTGCCGGCGGTAGCCTGCCCGACCTGATCGGCTTGGAACCCGGCGCCCTGACGCAGCAATACCGCGACCATTTGATGCCGATGCAAGAGTGTGCCGTCGCCACCTGGGGTGAAGATTGGGAAGATCAATTCTATCCCGTCGGCATCGAACAAGCCCGCCTGGGCAATCCCGAAGGCGATGACAATATCTACGGCTTGCCCGTCTTGGTGCAGACCATCAATATGTGGTACACCGTGCCCATCTTCGAGGAAGCGGGCGTCGAACCGCCGACCACCTATGACGAATTGAAAGAACTGGCGGATATGTTTAACGCCCAAGGTATCGCCCCGGTCATGATCGGCGCCGGCGATGGCTGGATCCGCCGCGATGTCTACATGCAGCTCATCCATAACATCGCCCCTGGCTTGATCTACCAAGCCGAAGATGGCGAAGCCAGCTTCACCGAAGAACCCTTCGTCGAAGCCATGACCTGGTGGAAGCGCCTCTTCGATGATGGCATCTTCCAAATAGGCGCCTTGGGCATGTCGCATTACCCCGCCGCTGTCGAGCAGATTCAAGGCGGGCGCGCCGCCATGTTCCCCATGGGCGCTTGGTGGCAACAACAAGCCGCCAACCCCAATCCGCCGCCGCTCGATCAAAACTTGTCCGGGTACGCTCCCTTTAAGTTCCCCGATGTCACGGGTGAAGGCGCGCCAGACGACCTGCTCGGCGGTATTGATGTCATGCTTGGCGTCACCCGCGATTCCGCCAATCCCGAAGCCGCCTGTAAAGTCATCACCGATTGGATCAGCGGCGCCGGCGCCCAAGCCTTGATCAATACCTATAACGATCTGCCGGCTTATATCGGCCTGGTGCCGGAATCCTTCGGTTCCGATAACCAAGAAGCTGTCTGGGAGATGTTCACCGATGACTGGCTGCCAACCGTCACCTATGCCCGCCAATTGAAGAGCCCCGATGTCAAACAAGCGCTGGAAGATGCGCTGGCTGGGGTTGCCGCGGGCGAGATGACCCCGGCTGAAGGCATGCAATTGGTGCAAGACGCCTGGTCGCCAGCGGAGTAAATCTCCGTGAGCAAATGATATTCTGCTGTCTTGGCTTCCTGTCAGGGAGGTCACCAAGCAGCTAAACAACAGTTCCGCCTCAGCTAGATCCAAGCAAGCTGGGGCGGGCTTGGCTTCGCTCTCATGTCCAGAAAATGGCTCTACGACAATCAAGGTCTCTTTTTCATGGCGCCCGCCATGATCCTCTTTGTCGTCTTCGTGCTCTATCCGATCTTCTATATCTTCGGCGCCAGCCTCTTCGATTGGGATGGCATCAACCAAGCCATTTACATCGGCTTGCAAAACTATATCGACATGTTCACCGATGACCGCGCTTTTGGCTTGGCGATTCGCAACTCCTTCTATTGGACCTTTTTGACCATCTTCCCCCAAATGTTCCTGGGTTTCATCCTGGCTTATCTTTTGACCTCGGGTTTACCATTGCAAAATCTCTTCCGCATCATCTTTTTTATGCCCGCCATTATTTCCCCGGTGGTACTCGGTATCATCTGGCAGCGCATTTACGCGCCCTTCGGTGGCTTGCTGGCGGATATCGCCCTGGAAACCGGCGTCCGCTTCTTGCTGCAGCCTTATCTTTCGGATCCAAAAATCGCCATTTTTTCCACCATCGCCGTCAACGTCTGGCAATGGACCGGCTTCTCCATGTTAATGTATGTGGCGGGCTTAAAAGGCTTGCCAACAGAAGTGCTGAGCGCGGCTGAAGTTGATGGCGCCGGCGCTCTGCAGCGCATCCGCTACATCGTCCTGCCGATGTTGCGCCACGTCCATCTGACGCTGATCCTGCTCGGCGTTATCGGCACCTTGCAGACCTTCGCTCTCGTGTTCATGCTGACCAAGGGCGGTCCCAACCATGCCACTGAGATGCTGCCGACCTATATCTTTCAAAAAGCCTTCACCCTGCAGAGCATGGGTTATGCCTCGGCAGTGGCGGTGGTCTTGTTGTTGATCGCTTTGAGCGCCAGCCTCTTTCAGGTAAGCGTCCTCGGCTCCCGCTTCACCATCGGCAACCAAGGCGGGGGCTAACGATGAAGACGACAGCTCCCCCAAAACGGCGACTCCCGCGCTCCACTGCCAAAGCGCTCGCTTTCCTTTTCGTCACTGTCTTGGCGCTCATCTGGCTGATCCCAATCATCATGATGCTGGTCGTATCGTTCATGCCACCAGACCAACGAGCGCCCCGTTTTGGCGGCTTGTTGATCAGTGGCGTCAGCCCGGATAATTATGTCACCGTCTTCCTCGATGCCCCCATCCTCCAACATTTCATCAACAGCCTCGCTGTCACCGTCCCTTCGGTCTTCCTGGTGGTCCTCATCAGCTCGCTGGCGGCTTTCGCCCTGGCGCGCCTCAAATTCTTCGCCAAAGACCTCTGGTTCTACCTGTTGATCATGACCCTGATGCTGCCGATCCCCACCTTGATAGTGCCAATCTTTCAGATCAACAAAGCCCTGGGGCTCAACGACAATTATCTGGGATTGATCTTGCCCTATACCGCCTTGGGCGTGCCCTTCGCCATCGTCATCCTGCGCAGCTTTTTTGCTGGCTTCCTCAAAGAGATTGAAGAAGCCGCCATCCTCGATGGTTGCACCCCCTTCGGCATCTACTGGCGCATTATGATGCCGGTGAGTTGGTCCCCCGTCGCCGTCGTCATCATCTGGCAATTCATGACCTCCTGGAACGAATTTATCCTGGCGCTGGTCACCATGAATTCGGTCGAAGTCAAACCTTTGACCCTGGTGCCATTGGTCTACAGCGGGCAATTCATGATGCGCCCCGGTCCCATGTTCGCTATTTTGACCCTGATCACTTTACCGGTTATCGTCGTTTATTATCTGATGCAGCGCTTCATGGTCAGCGGTTTGACCGCCGGCGCTGTCCGAGGCTAGCGCGCTCGTGGCAAACGGCGTACAAAGCAAGTTGGGAAAGTAGGGAAAGTTGAAAACGAAATGAGTTTGATGGGCATCGATGTCGGCACGACCGGCTGCAAAGTGGTGGCATTCAGCGAATCCGGCGCGGTCCTGGCGGGTGCCAGCCGCGAATACCCGCTGCTAAGCCCCCAACCGGGCTGGTACGAACTAGACCCCGACCAGGTCTGGTCCTTCGTCTGTGACTGCCTGCGCGAGGTCAACGCCCAGCTCCGCCAAGACCCAGTCACCGCGCTGGCGATCTCGTCGCAGGGCGAGGCTGTCATCCCGCTCGATCAAGAAGGCAAGGTGCTAGCCAACAGCCCCATCAGCTCCGACACGCGCAATGCAAAACAAGCCGAACAGGTGGCCACTTCCCTGGGCGCGGAACGCATCTACCAAATCACGGGCCAGCCAATGAGTACCATCTATACCCTGCCCAAAGTGCTCTGGTGGCGGGATCATGCGCCGGAACTCATCGAGCGTTGCTGGAAATTCCTCTGTTATGTCGATTTTGTCGCTTTTCGCCTGGGCGTCTCACCGGGCATCGATTACAGCATGGCAGCCCGCACCCTCTATTTCGATGTCAACGCGCTCGATTGGTCGGAGGACTTGCTGGCCGCCGGTGGCATCCGGCGCGATCAATTGGCACAACCGCTGTCCAGTGGCACCGTCCTCGGCGAGATCCCGCCTAAGCTGGCATCCGAGTTGGGATTCGGCACAGCTGTCAAAGTGGTCACTGGCGGTCACGACCAACCGGCGGGAGCACTCGGCGCCGGCGTGCTGCAACCGGGCAGGGCGATGTATTCCATCGGCACCACCGAAGCTCTGGTGGCGGTAACATCCAAGCCGCGCCAACAGCTGCTGCAATATCACGTCTCCTGCTATCCCCATGCAGCGCCCGGCAGCTTCATCGCCCTCAGCGGCAACCAGACCGGCGGACGCCTGCTGCGTTGGTATCGTGATGAGCTGGCGGCGGCTGAACGCGAAATCGCCGAGGGCACCGGGCGCGATGTCTATGATGTGATCGTCGAACAAGTGGATGACGAGCCGGGGACATTAATCTTGTTGCCCTATTTCGTCGGCAGCGGCACCCTGCACAACAACCCGGCAGCCAGCGGCGCTCTGCTCGGCTTGAACTTCGATACCAAGCGCAAAGATATCGTGCGAGCTATCCTGGAAGGCTTGACCTATGAACAGGCGCTCAGTCTGCGTCGACTCAACGAGATTGGCATCGAGATTAATCAGTTGACAGCGGTCGGCGGTGGCGCGCGCTCGGCAAAATGGCTGCAAATCAAAGCCGATATCACCAACTTGCCAATCAGCATCATCCATACATCGGAAGCGGCCAGCTTGGGCGTCGCCATGTTGGCGGGTTACGCCACCGGCGTCTATGCCAGTTTGGCTGAAGCGGCACAGCAACTCATCCAGGTACGTCAAACCTTCTATCCGCGCCCCGGACGCGCAGCCTATTACCAGCGGCAATTGTCACTTTATGCCGATCTCTACGCCGTTCTGCAACCCATCTATGAGAAGATGTCTTCTCGCTGAAGCCCGCTCGATCACGCTGCCAGGCTTTCCCGCGCGCTGTTGAATTGAGTTGAACTGAATAGTGGGGTAGGGCAGCTCTACTCGCCGTCTTGTAATCGCCGCCGCCGCTCTTCAATTTGCGTCATCACGCTGTCGTTGACTTTGGGGACTTCCTTTTCCTTCTCTTCCAAGCGCGAGATATCCGGCTGCACCAGATCATCCTTGCTGATGACCACATCGCTATCTTTGAACTCGATAGCGCCATCAGACTTGCTCCCCAATGCCCGCTTCACCTGGCGGATTTGCTTTTTCCTGCCCGCTTCATCTTGCTTTGCTGCGGCAACCGCTCCCTCGTTCCCCTCTTCGCTCTCGCTGGTTTCGCTTGCCGTCGCTTTCTGTTGGCTCACCTTGTCTGGCGGCGCGGGTTTTGCCGCCCTCTCTTTTTTCTCTTGCTTCTCTGTCTCTTCGGGGCTTTTGACCTTTTCGCCCAGGTCGCTCAAGTCACCCAATGCCGCCCCGGCATTGATGCTGGCTTCCACCGCTTTTTTGCCGCGGCGGAAACGGCTGAATATGCCCCGCGCCTGCTCTTCCATTTCATCAGCCGTTGGCGCCGGCGCATCGCTCAACACCCAGCGATACCCGGCGTAGATCCCCGCGCCCACAATCAGAAAAGGCAGCACGGTCTGTATTAATTGCACCATCGTGCTCATCACCGCCAGAGCCGCCAATGTCGCCAGCACAACGATGACCAGTTTGATCGCCTTCTCTCTATCGATCTCCATCACAACCGCTCCTGATTTCGCACCGAGTTCGCGCTTGCCCGCCCACGCGCAGCTAGCCCAAGCAGCATATAATGGCAATTATACGCTATTTGCCCCGAGTTGCGGTACTCGGCATTTGCCAGTGAGCCAGGCGCGACCATTTTTCGCCCATTTGGCAGATCCATTATGTTATAACGATGGACAACTCGCCAAATCAACGCCTGAGCTATAGCGTAAAGGAATCAGCCTTGGCTAACGAATCTGTTATCTCGCACGCCCTTGTCCTGCCAGACCACAACTTTTACGAGTGGTACGCTGTCCTACGCCCCTATCTCGACAAGTTTGAACGGGTGGCGGTGCTACGCTCCCCCGGTGGCAATGACCTCAATCACTACCGGGATATCACAGCTGTGCAAGCGCCCTTGACCTGGTGGCAAGATTCCGCCCTGACCCATATCCGCCGTGTCTATCCCTCGGTGGTGATGGTGGATGTCATCGATGTGGATACCCCGGCCGAGCTGGAACCCATTCTGCAACGGCGTATCCAACGCGATGATCGCTTTGGCCAGCAAGAAGCTACTAAGCATATCTACTTCCGTTTCATTCTGGAATGGCCCACCAGTGCCCGACCCATGGCGGTCCTTCGACGATTTAATGCCGATCCCGAACATGGCGAGCTCAACCCAAGCATTGACCTACTCACCCAGGAAAATGCCGATGTGCTCTGTGGCGCGCCTGGCACGGTGATCGCCCTGGGGGACAGCATTCAAGTCGAATCGATCATCGAAGGCGAGCGCTTCATCACCACCTACGGAGGCTTGCGCGATAGCCAGGTCTCCATTGGCGATCAAGTGACGCTGAGCCAGGTCCTGGCAAAAGCAACCGGCGATCGCCTGCGCATCATCGTGCAAAACCCGCCGGACAAGGGCAGCAATCTGCTCGGGCTGGCTAATGTCATGAACCCGCGCGATTATATCTATATCCCGCAATTTCGCGCTCGCTCCCAGATTGACAATTTGCGCCTGCGTCAACTGCCCAGCAGCTTCGCCCGCATCATTGGCATGGTGCATAGCTGGCACTTGCTCGAACCGCGCGAACACCACGGCCGCGCCATCGAAAAAATCGGCAGCCGCAACAGCTGGCTCAAGGTCCGCGCCCCCTCCGGCGCCGAAGGCTATTGTGCCGCTTGGTATCTTGGCGCCACCACCCAAGCAGAAGCCAAGGAAGCGTTTCACAATATCAACCCGGTTGGCGTCAACCTCGATATCTTCCACCCCCGGGGCAAACCCGCGCCCTCCCGCCTGGGTCAATTAGGTTGGTTGCGCCTCGGCTATAACGTATCCAATGCCCGCGGCTCGGAAGATATCAACGCCGCTCTACAACGCTACCTCCCTCATGTCGAAGCCTGGCGCGCGGCTGGCTACCGCATCATCTTCGCCACCAGCCATCAAACCTATGGCGAAGGCAAAAGCGAATTTTGGCCCTGGTCACAGATGACGGCTGCCAAATGGCATCGGCTGATAAAGCGCTTCGCCAATATGATGCGCCAAATCGCGGAACAATGGGCAGGGCGGGATTTGGTCGCCGCCTGGCAAATCTGGAACGAACCCGATTCCACTAGCTTGGTAGCTTCCGTGCCGATGCCGGCCGAAATCTACGCCGAATTGTTCGAGCAAGCCTCGCGCGCCATCCGCAGCGTCGATAGCGAAGCCAAGATCATCACCGCCGGTTTCAATAGCGGTCCCCGCGCTGGCAGCGCCTATGCCCGTCGCATGCTGGAGCGCCTGCCAGCCGATGTGGCGCTGGATGGCTTGGCTTTCCATCCCTATGGGCGCGGCGTCAATGGCCACCCGCATTACGCCCTCTTCGGCCATATCGATGAATCGGTCTGGGCATATAGCGCTGTCCTGCCTGACAAGCCGCTTTGGATCACCGAATTTGGCGTGCTCGATCACCCAGAAGATGATCCCGCGCAAGTCGCCAATTATGCCACCAGCTTCATCAATTACCTGAAGACGCAATATCCCGGCAAAATTGCCGCGATGATCTGGTACGCCTGGGCAGAGGGCATGCACAACGGCTACGGCTTGGTCGATCGAGCCGGCAATCCGCGCCCCCCGCTGACAAACCGCTTCCTCTCGGCTTGAATCGGCGCAGCAAAACCATCCCACGGTTGAACGCTACCCCTCCGGGAGACTTGCCAGTAGACCGCTGCGCCACAAAACTCCAAAATCCGCAAGTTAGCTCCCCTTCTTTGGTGCGCGGGGAAGGGGCTGGGGGATGGGGTTAGCGCTCCTCCAAGATTGAATTTCCACCAAAAACTTGCGCGAGCGTTCCCTACCGGGTAAAATTGGAATAACCAACTAGCCGAAAGAAAAACATAATGCTAAAGCGAACTCTGGCTCTTATCCTTGTTCTTCTATTGCTTTTTAGCGCTGTTCCGCTCGCGCTGGCTGAATCCCCTCAATACGAATGCGATCCCAGCGCTTCTCATTATGCCCGCGCCGTCCAACTGCACGATATGGGCGATTATGACCGAGCGCTCCGCCATTACCATTGCGCCCTGCAAGGTGACCCCGACAACACCATCATCCCGCAGCTGATCGAGAATGTGCATGAGGACATCGCCAATGTAGCTCAAGCCCGCTCAAGCGCCGCCCAAACCGACGAAGCCAGCGCCCCAGCCAACCCCGACCCGCCCGGCATACGCTTGCCGGATTGGCTCAAGCCCGACGAACCCCCGCCGCCCGCGCATCCCATCATCCTGCTAAGCGAGCACCGGCTGATGCTGCGCCAAGTCGAGCAGACCTTGCTGCTTAGCGATGGCGACACAGTAATCCTGTGGCACCAGTTCCAAAGGCTGTCTATCGAAGAGCACAAATTGCTCATTTCCGATGGAAAGACAACCCTGCTATTCTATTCCCGGCGGGTATCGCTAATCACCATATCTGTCCTTAGCCGAGCCCAACTCGCCATGCCTTGATGCAACAACCCGCGCTGCCGACCAGCAACTAGGCGATTTTCGTTATACATCGGCAAGCAATCCGTTAGATCGCCTTTAGCATTGGCTGCTAAACTGTAATAGCAAGTATTGTAAGAGAGCATGTGAACGATGCTCTCTTTTATTCTCTGATAAGGAGGAGTCGCGCAATGAAAACACTGTCGCTATTGTTAGCCATTGTTTTGCTGTCGCTCACCACCCTGGCGCAAGCCCAGCGCAGCCCGCAAGAACTTTATGAAGGGCAAGTCCCCGCGCCGGAGTTTCCTGCCGATCTGGATTGGATCAATGTCGAAAATCCCTTGACCATGAGCGGCCTCCTGGGCAAGATCGTCATCTTTGACTTTTGGACCTACGGCTGTATCAACTGCCTGCACATCATCCCTATCCTGGAGCAGATTGAAAAGAAATTCGCCGAGGAAGTGGTGGTCATCGGCGTCCATTCAGCCAAGTTCGAAAACGAAGGACAAACCGAAAACCTGCGCCAAATCGTCCAGCGTTACGGCGTGCATCACCCGGTGGTCAACGACAAGGACTTCACCATCTGGCGCACCTATGGCGTCCGCGCCTGGCCCACCGTCGCCATTGTCGAGCCCCGCGGCAATGTTGTCATCCGCCAATCTGGCGAGATACCGTTCCCCGTCTTCGATAACTATCTCTCCGGCATGATCGAATACTACGATAATCTCGACCCCAACATCATCGACCGCACCCCGCTGGAGCTGGCGCTGGAAGGCGCGGGCGATCCTGGCACACCGCTGCTCTTTCCCGGCAAGGTGCTGGCGGATGCAGCGAGCAACCGCCTCTTCATCGCCGATAGCAGCCACAACCGCATCGTCATTGCCGATTTGAACACGCGCGAAGTGCTCGATATCATCGGCTCAGCCACCCGCGGATACCAGGACGGCAGCTTCGATAGCGCCACCTTCGACAAGCCACAGGGCATGGCGCTGGCGGGAGACCTGCTCTATATCGCCGATGTCAATAATCATGCCATCCGCTTGGCAGATCTGACTGAGCGCCAAGTGTCAACCGTGGCTGGCAACGGCATCATGGGGCAGTCACCGCACCAATTTGGCATCCCCGTCAATAACCCGCTCGCCGTCTCTCTGCGCAGCCCCTGGGATCTCGAATTCGATGATGCGGACCGCCTGCATATCGCCATGGCTGGCACGCATCAACTCTATATCTATGAGCCGAGCACCGGTTTCCTCTATCCCTCGGTGGGTAACGGGCGCGAAGCCAACCTCAATAATGTCAGCCTGGCGAACAGCGAATTGGCGCAACCCAGCGGCTTATATTACAGCGACCAAGGCAAACTTTACTTCGCCGATTCCGAATCCAGCACCATCCGCCTGGCTGATTTCGAGAACGATCTGGTCACAGTGATCTCCGGCACCACGAACAACGACCTCTTCGATTATGGCGATATCGATGGCGCCTTGGGCGAGAACCGCCTGCAGCATGCGCTGGGCGTGGAAGGAACCTCTAATGGCGACCTCTACATCGCCGATACCTACAACAGCCGCATCAAACTGATCCCGGCTGGCGAAACTGCCACCTACACGGCTTTTGGCTTGGGTGGGCTAGGGGGCTATGCTGATGGCGATGCTACCATTGCCGAATTTGATGAACCCGGCGGCTTGAGTTATGCCGATGGCATCTTGTATGTGGCGGATACCAACAACCACGCCATCCGCACTATCGACCTGGCAACCGGCATCGTCGATACGCTGGAATTCAGCAATCCCGAAACCCTGGTGATCGACCGCAATACCCTGACCGTGCTGGGCGGCAACAACGCTGATGCTGTGGCTATCCAGTTGGATCGGCAGCAAGTAGCAACCGGCGAAGGCGCCATCAACTTAAGTTTGGCTCTGCCGCCAGACTTCAAGATCAACCCCCTCATCGATAGCCAACTGACGCTGACATCAACAGCCGGCATCGATCAGACGGAGACCATCACCCAGCCGCATCTCAGCGCGCCAGTCACTTTCGCCGAGGGCAGCGGTGAACTCAATGCCGAGCTGACTCTCTACTATTGCCGCGAAGGCGAAGAAGCCCTCTGCTTCATTGATAGCCTGACCTGGCTCATCCCCTTTGAAGCCTCCGCCGATCACGAGATGACCGATATCGCGCTAGAACGCCAGATCATCGCGCCGGATCTCTAGTCGGTCTTTCCCTGCGAGAATCGGCTACTCGTGAACAATAGAGAAACCCACAAGTCCCTCCCAAAACAGGCGAGGGACTTTTCATCGGGCTGCTCAGCGCGCGCCAACGGTCAGGGCGCCGTTTTTCAACTCGCCGCCGCGGACGAAAACCAGCTCGACCTCGCTCCCGACCCGCAATTGCGACAACAGCATTTGCAGCTCATCGACATCTTCCAGCGTCTCGCCAGCCAGCGCCGTCAAAGTATCGCCGACCAGCAAGCCAGCTCGTGCCGCCGGGCTTTCCGCCTCCACTGACACGATCAACAAGCCCGTTTCTTGTTCCAGCGCCTCGGCGATGGCTTCGGGCAGCTGAGCGCTTTGCAAGCCGATGCCCAGATAGCCGCTTTGAATCTCGCCATCGGCCAGCAACGCCGCCACCGACTTGCCTATGCTCGCGGCCGGAACCGCGATGCTGATCCCAGCGCCGAATCCCGATGTGTTCATGCCATGCACGACGCCATCAGTCCCCAGCAGCGCTCCCCCGGAAAAACCAGGATACATGGTCACATCTGTCTGAATGAAACCATCGGGCAGTAATCGCCCCAAACTGCCTTCCCAACCCGCCTTCCATCGGCCTCGTCGCCCCCCGCCAGGTCTCCGCTGCCCAGGTCCCTTGCCCTTGAGCTTGCCGCCGGGGCGTTGTTGAGCGAAGCGCCGCTTCATTTTCTGGCGCTTTTGCCGGATATCCTCCGGGCTGACCAAGCCACTGATCAAGCCTAAGGCAGCCTTGACCTGCGCCCGCGGTCTGCCCACTGCCAGCGCCAGATTGCCAACCTGCAATTCCTCTCCCGCCGCCCAATTCGCCGCTGTCAACCCGCTATCAACTTGCAGCAGCGCCAGGTCATTGCGTGGATCACGACCGATTAGCTTGGCACTAACGCGACTGCCATCAGCCAAGCCAATCTGGATGTCCTCATCGAATTCGACGACATGATGCGCGGTGACGATCAGATTCTCTGACCAGGCGATGCCGGTGGCGGGCAGCCGGCGCCTTGCCTCCACCCGCACGATGCTGTCGTTGGCTTCCGCCACAATCTCCGCCAGGTCTCTTGACAGTTGTTGCAGCATAGTTGCCACAATATTCTCCTTCTCTAGCTTTGCCTTGCTCTCATTCTGCCAGCAATAGCCCGCCAGCCACATTAACCCTTTGGCGAGTGCGGCCCTAGCCATTTGGCTAGGTCAACCAAAACGGAGCCTGCCCCCGTTATTCAAGACCGCTTGGCGATGCCGGGGACGCGAAAAATCCCCGCCCTGGTATTTCAAGGCGGGGCTGATGCTGGGCTAGAATTTGATAGGGCGCGTCCCTGTTGTCTGGAGTGGCTACATGCTCAAGGCGTCGTAGCCGGGACCATTGGTGAAGAAATCGTAATTCGGCTGGATATCTGGGGTGAGATCGACAATGTCTCCTTCCTCGTGTTCGATGATCACTTTGGTATCGAAGGGCAACCGCTCCTGACCTTCCATCATCTCATATTCGGTGGGCACCTCTTCCTCAACGAAGATGGCTTCAAAGGGGCATTCAGGGATGCAAGCGCCACAATCAATGCAGGTGTCAGGATCGATGAAATACCAGGGCCATTCGTTTTCCGGCTTGCCGGCGATGATGCACTCAACCGGGCATACTTCCACACAAGCGCCATCCCGCAGGCACAAGCTGGTGATGATATGGGTCATGGGGTTTCTCCTTAAATTGTCTCGCGTGACTTATCATCCGGTACATCGACCGAATTTAGCTCTGTCGTCCTCAATTAGCGTTATTAGCATTATATGGTAGCGCAATTATCGCTGAAACGCCACTGCTTCTCCACAATTTTAAGCGCGGTTATCCAAGATCTTAACCCGTATTTTTTCAGTTGTCGCGCCGCTGAGAATATCAAATGGCTATCTAAGCACAAAGTTTGCGGCAGGCAAAGAGTTTCTTTGCCCCAAGGCAAGATTGCGCCCCAACACGCGCCCAGCCCTTTTCTTGGACGCGCTCCCCATATTATAATATCCGTGAGGCAAATTAAAAATGCTCCAGTAGCTCAGTGGATAGAGCATCGGTTTCCTAAACCGAGTGTCGCAGGTTCGAGTCCTGCCTGGAGTGCTCGATGCTTTGGAGATTATTCAACACTAATATATTGCCGTGCTGCCCAGTGGACGAATGTACATATTGTAAGAAAATGCGAAAAAAGTTTTCCTCGCACTCTGACACTATTTGATATATTATGTGTTTAAGAGTGTCACTGTCTTCTCTAAAGGCATTTCACTAACTCACGCTATCAGCGACATTGCTCAAATGAAAGGCGATTTGTTATGGATTTGTCCAACTTTACCACCGAGATTTTCGTTTTTATCGCTACCTTGGTTATTTTATATTTCATACATCGAAATACCAGCGGATTTCGCAAGGAAATAATAGGTGAGGATAGCACGGGTGGAAAACTAGGTAGAATAGACACAAAACTCGATGAGTCGATTGAGAAAGGGGCAGACCGTCACATGCAAATGCTGCAGGAAGTTCAAAAGACTCGTCAAGTTTCCACCGACTCCCACACAAAAATACTTGAAATGCTAGGCAATGTGAAACAGGATTTGGGGAAAGTACAAGGAAGCCAAGATGCTGCTGGTAAGCAACTGGAAAGGCTTGACAGAAAAGTCGATCAGATTCAGCAGGATGTCAGTAAAGACAAATAAAAGCGATGTCATTTGCTTGAGATAGAGCTGCCGAGATCTGGAAATCCTTGGCTTCAGGGTCTGGCCTAAATAGAACCCACAGCCTCACAAACCGATCCCCATCGCCTGTGACTCGATATTCGCCAGCGCCGCCTCCACAAATCCCTCCAACGGCATCGCCCCCAAATCCTCATCACCCCGTAAGCGGACGCTGACCGTGCGCTGCTCAAGATCCCGATCGCCCACAATCAGCAGCCAGGGAATCTGCATCCCTCGATGCTGCTTGATCTTCGAGCGCATATTGCGATCCTGCAAATCCGCCTTGACCCGCATCCCTCGCGCTGTTAGCAGACTCTTAATCTCCTCCGCATAGGCATTGTGGCTCTCGCGGATTGGGATGATGACCGCCTGCACCGGCGCCAACCAAGCCGGGAATGCCCCGCCAAAATGCTCAATCAGGATGCCGATGAAACGCTCCAAACTGCCAAATGGCGCGCGATGGATCATCACCGGGCGCTTACGTTCGTTGTCGCTATCCACATACTCCAGGTCGAAGCGCTGCGGCAAGTTGTAATCCACCTGCACCGTGCCCAATTGCCACTCTCGCTTCAGCACATCGCGCACGATAAAATCTAACTTGGGTCCATAGAAAGCCGCTTCTCCAACTTCGATATGATATTCCAATTCTAATTCTTCACAGGCAGCGATGATCGCCTGTGTGGCATTCTCCCAGGATTGGCTGTCGCCCACGTATTTGTCGCTCTCGGGATCGCGCGTGCCAATGCGAGCGCGGAAATCCGTCATCCCCAAGGCGCCAAACACATGCTGAATCAGCCTGACCACCCCCTCAAATTCCGCCAGCAACTGGTCGGGACGGACGAAGAGATGCGCATCATCAACCGTGAAGCCGCGCACCCGCGTCAAGCCACGCAATTCTCCTGATTGCTCATACCGATAGACCGTGCCGAACTCGGCATAGCGCAGCGGCAAATCGCGATACGATCGTGGCTGGCTCTGGTAGATGCGGCAATGATGTGGGCAATTCATCGGCTTAAGCAGGAACTCATCGCCATCAACATCGATGGGGCTATATTGGCTATCGGAATAATAGGGATAATGCCCCGAAGTCTTGTAAAGCTCGATATTGCCCAGATGCGGCGTGACCACCGGCAAATAACCGCGCTCGATCTGAATATCCCGCAACCAACGCTCCAACGTATCCCGCAAGATAGCGCCATTAGGCAACCACAGTGGCAAACCCTTGCCCACCATCGGGTCGATGATGAAGAGATCCAGCTTCTCCCCCAAAACGCGATGATCCCGCTTGATCGCTTCTGCCAGCCGCGCTTGATAGGCGCGCAATTCCTGCGGGCTCTCCCAGGCGGTGCCATATATGCGGGTCAGCTGCTGCCGCTTTTCGTCGCCGCGCCAATAGGCTCCCGCTGGTGGACGCAAGGATATGCTCACCGCTTTTGGATTGATCTCCTTGGTGCTCTCCACATGCGGTCCGCGACAGAGATCAGTGAAATTATTCTGCGTGTAAATTGTCAAGCTCTGCGCCGGTTGCGCCAGCGCCTTGCCATTGTCATCCACCCGCCCCTTGACCAGGTCATCAATCAGCTCGAGCTTGTAGGGCTGTTCGCGAAAGATCTCCCGCGCCTCCTCCGCCGTTACCTCACGCATGGCGAAGACGTGCCGCTGCGAGAGGAGCTTCTTCATCCGCTTCTCCACCCATTTGATGTCTTCTTCAGCGATCGCCCGCGGCAAATCAAAGTCGTAATAGAAGCCATCTTCGATCGGTGGACCAATGGCGATCTTCGCCTCGGGGAAGCGTTCCAACATCGCCTCCGCCATCACATGGGCGGCTGAATGTCGAATCTTGTAGAGTAGGCTCTCTTCATATGCTTCTACAGGCATTCTCTTCCCTCGAATCTCATTTCTAGCAATTCACCGTTGGCGCTGATCACCACAAATTATAGCGGATAGTCTGGAAGAATATAAAGAGCCAGCCTCTGCCGCCAACGTCAACTAACCAGGGGCAGATCACTCGTTACACAAACTCCCCTCCTCAGAATTTATTGGAGAAGGGGTCAGGGGATGGGGTTGGAAAAGGCTGGGGCTGAGATTAGAGAGAGCACGCCAGCGGCTTTCAGTTGTCGATCAGCACCAACACCTCTTTGATGACAGCGCGCGCTATCTCCTGCGTCGCCAACTGACCATTGTTGTTGACATATTTCGCGCCCGCTTTCTCGTTTTGAGTCACACGGGTGAAGAGACTTTCAAAGACCCCTTGTGCCAACAAATTGTCAATCGTATCTTCGATGATGCTGCCCGTCAGTTTCTCCACAACGATATGGGGGGTATCCAACACAGCGTAGCGCACCGCCGGCGTCTCCGGGATGGACTCTGTCACCATCCACGTCAGCTCCAACTGGCGATGGATATATGAGATGGTAGCGAACAAAGCGGTATAAACAGTCCCGTCTTCCATCTTCACGATCACATCACAAGCATCTCTGTCTTCTTGCATTTCGCAAAAGATCTCTTCCGGGACGATCATAATATCGGCAATTGATTGGGCGGACATCGGCTTGCATTTCCTACTTATCTATAGATATTTGTTCTATTATATCCCAATAACGCACATCAGTCTAAGCTTATCATGAATTGCCCCACTTTTGGCAAGTGGTTTGCAAATATCGCCCACGATATACTGCATCCACCAAATCTCCAATACAAAATTGGCGCTTATCGCCTATCATATAGCTGTCCGAAACGACGCGAGAACCGAGCGATGCAAAATCAACAAGATCCAGATCACCCGCTATATCAGAATTCGCAAGGAGCGCCCGCAGCCAATACGCCGACGATCAAGCGCCGCAAAGCACCGCCACGCCCCCGCGAAGATCGACCGCTTTTGACGTTCACCTTGATGGCGATCAACGCGCTGATTTTCCTGCTGGGTTATCTCTTGCCAGACTGGGAGTGGGAATTATTGCTGCAAGGCGCCTTGATTCCCTACAATGTAGTCGCCCAAGGGGAGGTCTATCGCCTCTTTACCGCCATGTTCCTGCACGGCAGCCTGGGGCACATCTTCTTTAATGTCTACGCGCTCTATATCGTCGGCAGCGCGGCCGAACCCATCTTCGGGCGCATCCGCTTTTTGCTGATTTATCTGCTCGGCGGGTTGACCGGCTCGGCGCTCAGTCTGCTGTTGGGCGGTTTGGATAGCGCATCAGTCGGCGCATCCGGTGCCGTCTTCGCCCTTTTCACCGCCTGGGCAGTCCATCTTTATCAGCATCGCGGGGTCTATGCCAACGTCGGCGCCCGCCTGCGGCACATGCTATTTGTCATCGGCATTAACCTGCTGCTCGGCTTTTTCCCCGGCTCACGCATCGACAACTGGGGGCATATCGGCGGGATGCTGGGGGGCTTACTGCTGGCTTGGCGGATCGCGCCTCGTCTCTCTCGACCGGAGGGCTTGCCAAGCAGCATGCGCCAATTCGCCAAGTCGGATAGCAATCCCCTATCCCTGCATCTGCCGGAAATCGTGCTTTATATCGGCGCGCTAATCGCGATTGTCTTTATCGCTATCAACCTGCTGGGCGGCTAAACGCTCCAGTTCATGACGCAGCAAGGCGATCTGTTGCGCCGCTTCCTTGCTCTCCCGCGTCAGCCGTGTGATCACAGTGGAGAAATAAAGCTGGATGAAAAGCATAAATAGCGCCGCCAACAAAAAGAGCAGATTGGATGGGTCATAAATGCCGACCAAGGTAGCCAAGCTATGCAGCAACTCGCGCCAAACGCCCAACAGCAGCATCACAATCGCCGTGCCCAGCCACAGCAGCGAGTATTCTTCGCTCAAATGCCGCCGCCGCACCAATTCCAAAACCACCAACAGCGCGATCAAAGCAGCGCCAACCGTAAAGACTATCGAGCGGTCGATCATGCCATTTCTCCTCTTCATCGTTGAACAGCGCACAACGCTAGCGGCAAACTCGACAGCCGCTGCCAAACAATCTTTCGCCAGAAATCTAAAATCTTCTCCAGCTATTATAAGATGAAACGAGCCTCAACATGCCGCAGACCTTAATTGAACTGGGTGGAGAAGTTGACGCGCCCATCCTGCATTTAGCGCCCGCCAACGGTTTCCCGCCGCCAACCTACCAGCCAATGCTGCGCCCCCTCAGCGGCTACCGCCAGATCAGCCTGCCGCCCCGCGCGCTCTGGGGCGACCAAAAACCACCGATCAGCTACCATGATTGGGGCAGGGAGGCGGATGATCTGCTGGCAGCGTTGGCTGCCTTTGACCTGAACGATGTGCTTGCGGTCGGGCATTCTTTGGGCGGCGTTATTTCCATGCTGGCGCTGCTCAAAGAACCCAGCCGCTTCCAAGCGCTCATCATGCTAGATCCACCCATGCTGCCCCCGGCCACCATCAACATGATCCGCCAAGCTTGGCAGAACGACGCCGTCGACCAAATCCCGCTGGTGCAAGCCACCAAACGCCGCCGCCGCTTTTTCGCCAGCCGCCAAGAAGCCTTTGAACGCTTTCGCCACAAACCGCTCTTCGCCGATTGGTCAGACGAAGCGCTCTGGCTCTATATCCAACATGGCTTGGAACCGCGCCCCAACCACAGCGGCTTCCAGTTGACTTGGAGCATCGAGTGGGAAGCCCATTATTTTGCCACCGTTTATCCCGAGATTTGGCAGATCCTGCCCCAGCTCAATGGCTTGGCGCCAACGCTGATCGTCCGCGCCGATGATGACGCCACCTTCTCCGAAGACTCTTTTCAACGGGCAAAATCCCTCTTGCCCGCCGCCGACTTTCATGTGATGACCGGGCAAGGTCATCTCTTCCCCCAAGCCGCCCCCCTGGAAACCGCGCAACTGATAACATCCTGGCTGCGATCGCTCTGAATCTGTTCAGCGTTGGTCTTTCGGCGGCTCAGCTTCTCCCCATTCCATCCTTGACATCCGCCGCCCGCCCCTCTAAACTCTAGCATCCAATACACGACATCATGCCGAGATAGCTCAGTTGGTAGAGCATCGCACTGAAAATGCGGGTGTCCCCAGTTCAAGTCTGGGTCTCGGCACTGCAAAGTTCAATCTCACCTCATTAAAATTCCTTCACTCAAGAGAGCGAAGGTTTTCTTTTACCTTGTCTTCACGAGGCTAAGCGCACGCCTTTGCCATGACAACTAGGCGCAACCTGTCGCGGATTGCCCTGCGCTGATACCATAAGGGCGAAGACGACAATCCATCAGCTGCACATGAAAACGATTCTGCTCATTTCGCGTTGCCCGCCACATCCCCTTCACCTTGGTGATCGGCTGATCGTCTGGCATTTGGCGCGCGAACTCTCCCGCCGGGGCTACACCATCGATCTGCTCGCTCTCTATGACCGCCCGGACGATCCCGACCAGGCGCTCGCCTATCGCCCCTTCTTCCGCCATCTCGAGCTGATCCCGGAACAACCCCGCCGCGCCACCGCCCACCTGCGTCGCCTGCTCGATCCAGCAGCGCGTTTCCCCAACTCCGCCAGCGGTAGTTTCTCACCACAGCTATGGCGGACCATCGCCGATTACCTGCGCCGTCATCACTATGATCTCGTCCATTGTTTCGGCTCGGTCAGCGTCTACGAATTCCATCCACTCTTCGCCGCTTTGCCCAACCTGATCACGCCCTACGAATCGCATGCGCTCTATCTGCAATCCGCCGCCAGACAAGGGCAACTGAGCGCGCGTCTGCGTGCCCCGCTCGCCCGCCGCTACGAGCGCTTTATGTTCACCCCCTACGATCGCACAGTGGTCATCTCGGCTGCCGACCAATCATTGCTGGCTACCCTGCAACCAGCGCTGAAGCTTGAAGTGATCCCCAATGGTATCGAGCTGGAGCGTTTCCAACTCCGCGCCACTCAACGAGATCGGCATACATTGCTCTTCGTCGGCAATTATGATTACTCGCCCAATCAGGATGCCGCCCGTCTCCTGATCGAACGCATCTTGCCGCAGATCCGCCAACAACTGCCCAGCGCCCGGCTGCAATTGGTGGGCGTTAATCCACCAGATTGGCTGCGCGCCCTTGCTAATGAGAACGAACACATTGAAATCACCGGAGCTGTGCCGGATGTGATTCCCTATCTGGCGAATGCGGCTGTTTTCATCTGCCCTTTGCGGGTTGGCGCCGGCGTAAAAAACAAAGTGCTGGAAGCCCTGGCGATGGGCATAGCCGTGGTGGCGACCCCCCTCAGCATCGAAGGCATCGCTGTTCAAAACGGCGAATCCGCCATCATCGCGCCGGTCGAAGAAATCCCTGCCAAGACCATTCAGCTGCTCCAGGACGACAACCTGCGCCAAGATCTCGCGCGTGCCGGCCGGCGATTAATCGAAAACCAATACAGCTGGCGACAAACCGCCTCCAGTTACGAGAAGCTCTACGATGCCATCTGCTTGTCTTGAAGCGGCTCAGATCACCTGCAATTGGTCACGCTCCGGCAACGGCGGGAACGGCGCATGCGGCAAGGTCTGATACCAATAAGCCACTGAAGCGATATCATCCTGCAAGGGCAAATAACGCCGATTGTAACCCCAACCCAAAGCTTGCATCGTCACCCGCAGATCGCTGTCAAAGCGAATTGGATCGAGAATATGCCAGCGGTACATGCCCATGCGCAGCTGCACCCGATAATTGCCATCGGGGCGGATCACCTGATGGAAGCCGGCGTATGGCGTGGTGAACGTGACATAGCCTTGGTCATGCCGCGGACTGGGATCAAAATTGTAAGAGCCGCAAAAATAATCTTCGGTGCCAGTCCCGCAAATCGTGGGATACTCATCGCCATCGAGATAGAACTTCAGCTCGCCCTCGCCCCACCAGCCATTGTTGTTGACGCCCCAAGCCACATATGTGCCGACATACTGCCCGCGCCCGCGAATGCCATCGACAATGGTGTAGACCTCTTTATATGGCAGCGGATTTGTCCGGCGGAACTGGGCGTGAAAATAAGCCGCGTCCTCTGGCACCTCGGTCAGCGTATAATTGACCTGGTAATATAGCGTCATCTCCTCTTCGGCGATATTGCTGATGGTCATGCGGCAATGTTGACGAAACGGCATCTCCCAATAAGAGTTGAAGGCGCTGCCCGGGTTGACGCAAATCGGCAAGGAAGTCACCTGGGCATATTCTCCCCAGCCAACAGTGAAAAAATCGCCAATGGGACATTCCACCGAAGGATGCTCGGCGCCATCCCAATAAATCCGCAGGATCGCAAAACGCCAGTTGCCGGTCGGCGTCATCCAAATCTGCTGGATCGCCCCTGGTCCAGCGATATCAGCCATTGTGAAAGTCTCGCCGGCTGCGATCCGCACCGATGGCGATACCTTCCAACCCACTCCCAAATCGCGCGCCGCCCGGCTGCCGGTGCCTTCGCGGGCTCTGCCCCCGGCTCCTTTGGCGCCATCAAAATTCTCCGCGCTGATCGACCGCGTCTTCGCCGCCGACAAACGCGACAGATTGCCCAAGTGCATGCCCAAACCGTTGAATCCCGCCATTTTACGCTCCAAAATGAACTAAAGAATATTCCTTACGAATGACTTTATGTCTCCGCCTCTGTAGCAGCCAGATTATCAAAATGCAGCTGGAAGATGGCGCAAACATCTGGATGCGAGCCAATGTAGACATAGCTGATGGTATCGCCGGCGTAAGCCAAGGTGCCAGCGCTGGAGCAAGGCTCGATGCTGAAAGACTGCGCGCTTGCCCCGCCTTCCTGCCCGCCCAGGATGCAGTTGACCAGCTCCTGGTTAACCCGCGTCTGGTTGATCACCAAAGCGGCGCCAACCCTGGGCGCTGTCAGCTGCATATCGCTCTCTTGATAATAACGGGCGGCAATCGCGCCGCGATCCTGGAAGCATTGCAGAACTTGTTCGATTTTAGCGATAGCGGCTGTGATGCCAATCTGCCCGCCCACCAGCGCTGCCCCGCCAACTGCGGCGAAAGCCCCATCAACGCTGGCATCCACATCGGTGGCGGTATAGGCTCCCAGGTTGGGCAAGAGGCGCTGTGCCGAAGTCCCATCATTGGCGACATTGCCGGTATCGCCACAAGCCGATAACAGCGGCAACAGCAAGACCAAGGCAGCAAAGATCTTCAACAGCTTCAAAAGACATTCTCCTAAACCTGTCATGGCGAAACCCGCACCTGCATTTTATCAGACTTTGGGCAAGCCAGCTCCCGCTACTACTGTGAATCAATAATTAGAATCAAAACCAACGACGAAGCACAACAATCGCGAAAGACCCGCCTGTCAGTGGTCGCTGTTCTTATGAAATGGTTTATCTCCGTGTCTCTACGTCTCTGTGCTGAGTTTTTAGTTTTGCCACTGGTGCCCATTCATTTTGAGCCCGCCCCACAATTCGTAGCCTCGTCACCTGGCGAGGCTCTTTACTCATCCCCTATAATAAAATCCACTTTGCTTGCCCAGCACAAAATTGCAATAAACCCGAAAAGCTGGGCGCGAACCGTTCGCCCAACAGGGAGAAAAACATGAAATTGATAAGCTACCTGGCTGAGGACCAACAGCATGTCGGCATCCTGACTGGCGCTATCATCGAGCGCCTGACCGCGACCGATATGATCGAAGTGATTGGCGCTGACGCCAGCCCACAACCCAGCGAAACACGAGATAACCTGGCGGATGTTTCGCTGCTGCCGCCCTTGATGCCGGGCAAAATCCTGGCGATCGGCCGCAATTATGCCGAGCATGCCAAAGAGCTGAACAACGAAGTGCCGCAAGAACCGCTGATCTTCGCCATCATGCCCAGCGCTGTCATCGGCGATGGCGCCGTCATCGAATGGGAGCGCGAGCTGACAACCCAGGTGGATTGGGAAGGGGAGCTAGCCGTCATCATCGGCAAAACCGCCCGCCACGTCTCGCAGGCAACGGCGCTCGATCATGTCTTCGGTTACACCATCGCCAACGATGTCTCCGCCAGAGACCTGCAAACGCGGGACAAGCAATGGACGCGGGCGAAAGGCTTGGATACCTTCTGCCCCCTTGGTCCCTGCATCGTCACCCGCGACCAGATTCCCGATCCACAGAATCTGCGCATCATCACCACAGTCGATGGCAGTGAGAAGCAAAACGGCTCCACCGCCGACATGATCTTCAATATCCGTTTTTTGATCGCCCATCTGTCGCGCGCCTTCACCCTCAACCCCGGCGATATGATCTTGACCGGCACGCCATCCGGGGTGGGCAAGGCAATGGATCCCCCCGAATTCCTGGGGCAGGGCAGCCACGTCAGCATCGAGATCGAAGGCATCGGCAAGCTCAGCAATAGCTGCCGGGTGCTATAGCGCTTTTAGGACTAACAATTAGGATCAACAAAAAGGAATCTCCCATGCCCAAACCCATCACAATCGAAGATATCAAAGTGATCTTGACGCAACCGGACAAATCGCGCCTGGCAATCGTCAAAGTCATCACCTCCGAACCAGGTCTCTATGGCTTGGGTTGCGCCACCTTCACCCAGCGCATCTTCGCTGTTGCCACCGCCATCGAACGCCACCTCAAGCCATTTCTGCTCGGGCGCCCTGTCGACCGCATCGAAGAAATTTGGAATATGTCCATGGTACACGGCTACTGGCGCAATGGACCCGTGCTCAACAATGCCATCTCCGGCATCGACCAAGCGCTCTGGGATATCAAAGGCAAAGTCGCTGGCATGTCCGTCTGTGACCTCTTGGGCGGCAAATCGCGCGAGGCAGCTCATGTCTACGTCCATGCCGATGGCGGCAGCAAGGAAGAAGTCGCCGATAACGTGCAAGCGTATCTGGAGCAGGGCTACCGCTTCATCCGCGTGCAGATGGGTGGCTATGGCGGCAAAGGCAGCCCAATGGTCAAGCCGAAAAATGCCCCCGCCGGCGCCTATTTCGACCCCCGCGATTATTCCCGCCGCATGCTCGATATGATCGGCTATGTGCGCGAACAAGTCGGCGAACGGGTCGAGCTATTGCACGATATCCACGAGCGACTGACGCCGATCCATGCGGTGGAATTCGCCAAAGATGTTGAGCAATTCAAGCTCTTCTTCCTGGAGGATGCCTTAGCGCCGGAAGATATCCACTGGTTCCGCATCATGCGCGGACAATCCGCCACACCGCTAGCCATGGGCGAGCTCTTCAACAATCCCCATGAATGGCAGCTGCTGATTCAAGAACGCCTGATCGACTTCATCCGCATGCACATCAGCCAAATGGGCGGGATCACCCCAGCCCGCAATGTCGCTATCTTCGCCGATATCTATGGCATTCGCACGGCTTGGCACGGTCCCAGCGATACCTCGCCAGTTGGGCACGCCGCCAACTTGCAACTCGATCTCTGGCACCCCAATTTTGGTATCCAAGAGTGGTATCGCCCCTCGGCGCTTGATTATGAGATCTTCCCCGGCTTGCCAACCATCGAGGATGGCTACCTCTATCCCAACGACAAACCCGGTCTCGGCATCGATATCGATGAAAAACTAGCGGCCAAATATCCCTGCCAGGATATCATCGAAGACTGGACCCAAACCCGCCTGCCCGATGGCAGCCCCGCGCGTCCCTAATTTTACGGACCACCTTCTTCCAAAATAAAAGAGCGGTCCGACTGGATCGCTCTGCGTCATCATTGCCAACCGCCCGCTTTTTGCTTTTGCCGCTTGCGGGCTATTCTTCCGCTCTTGTGACGTTTAGGTGGCTCTCGATGCACTTGAAGCGTTCGTTGTGTGCTGCCTGTTGCGTTTTTACGTCAGCCAAATCAGCGCGAATTTCCTTGTGTGCCATCTCAGACGCCAGGCGCACGTCTTTGATCTCACCACTCAGTTTGGTATCATGGTGCTCAATTTTACTCAAGATCTCATGCCGGTTGGCTTCCATCTTGCGGTCAAGATAGAATATTGCGCCAAGAACAGTGATGATTGTGGCGGCAACCGAAGCCGCCGTTCCCAAGATGATTTCCATAACCACGACTAATCCCAATGACTGTTTACAATGTTTGCATCACCATACAATCCTAACGCACTTGCTTAGCATGTGCAAGGCCCCGTTTCAGTCAATCGCTTCAAAATACTGAAAAGGAGAAATCATAAGCGCAGCTAATATGCCGCTCAAATGCTTTTCCTCTGTGTCTCTGCGTCTCTGTGCTAAGTTTTAATTTCGACATTGGCGCCTATTCATTTTGATACGATTACCCCGCCCATCGTTCTCGAATGATTGTATTTTGATCGATAGCGGTTATACTATGATGCACATTTAGCAACCGAGGTTTGGCATGGCAATCAATACCAACCCCGTTTTAAGCGCTGAAGAATATCTCGAATGGGAAGCGGGCAACGAGGTCAAACATGAATACATCGATGGAGCAATCTGTGATATGACCGGCGGGACCGGCACACACAGCAAGATCACCACGAACCTGACCCTCACTATCGGAAGCCGAATTGACCTCTCAAATTTCCATCTCCACAGCAGTGATATGCGGGTCAAAGTTGGCGAAACGCGCTATGTCTATCCGGATCTCAGCATCGTCCGCGGGCAAGAGCTCTACGAGGACGAAAGCGAACTCACCCTGCTCAATCCCGCCTTCGTGGTGGAAGTAACATCGCCCTCTACTCTGGATTATGCTCGCATCGACAAGCTCGGTTTCTATCTCGATGTTCCTTCAATCGCCGTCTATCTCATCGTTGATCAGCATCGTCTCCATGTCGAACGTTGTACCCGCGTTAACCAAACTTGGCGCTCGCATACATTCACCGAGCTGGCTGATGTGATTCCACTGCCCATACTCAATTGCGAGCTACCCCTGGCGCAAATCTATCGCGGCATTAGCTTCTGAGGGGCAATTTACGCCATCCACCACACTGCCATTTATTCATCCAGCGGCAAGACCTCCGGATTACACAAATTCGCCAGCTTGCCTTCCAAAAGATAATCCATAATCAACTGCGCCGCTTCCACCGCGACCGTCACCTGCGCGTCAACAGTGCTGGCGGCCAGATGCGGCGTATGAACCACATTCGCCATGCCAATTAGCGGATGATCAACTGGCGGCGGCTCCACTTCATAGACATCCAGCGCCGCGCCGGCTACCTTGCCGCTTCGCAAAGTCTGCGCCAAATCCCCCGCCTTAATCAACGCCCCTCGCGCCGCATTGATGATGCGAACCCCATCTTTCATCATGGCGATCGAACCCGCATTGATCATGCCTCTGGTCTCATCAGTCACCAGCGCATGCAAGGACAGATAATCCGAACGAGCATAGACTTCATCCAAGCCCAGCAGCGGCACCTGAATAGCGGCGGCGACCTGCGGCGGCAAAAAAGGATCATGCGCGATGACATCCATCTCGAAGGCGACCGCGCGCCTGGCAAGAGCTTGCCCAATCCGCCCCAAACCGATGATGCCCAGCGTCTTGCCCTTGAGCTCGACGCCGGTGAATGCCTTGCGCTCCCAACGCCCTTCCAACAGCGACTGATGCCCCGCCGGGATCTGCCGCGACAAAGCGAGCATCAAAGCAAAACTATGCTCGGCGGTGGAGATAGTATTGCCGCCCGGCGTATTCATCACGGCGATGCCCCGTTCACTGGCCGCAGCCAAATCCACATTGTCGACGCCAACACCAGCCCGGGCGATCGCTTTCAGTAGCGGTGCCGCTGCGATCAGTTCAGCATCAGCGCGGACGCCACTGCGGATGATCAAAGCATGGGCGGCGGCAACTTCCTTTAGCAGCTCGCCACGTTCCAGCTTGCCCGGCGCCGACACCCGAATGCCAGCCCTCGCTTCTAGCAGGTCGATCGCCTTTTGATGCACATTATCAGGAACAAGGACCTGAAAAATCATTTCGCTCGCTTTCTCAATTGCTCTGCACTATGAAAGCATCGATCCCGCTCAACACTTCTTGCAGCATCTCCATCGTCACATCGCCCATGTGGGGCAGGCGGAATGTCTTGCCTTTGATCTTGCCATAGCCTTTGTCCATGGCAAAACCGAACTCCCGCCGCATGAAAGCATCCATAGCGTCGACATCAATGCCCAAGGTATTTTCCACCGTCGTCACCGTATCGCTGCGATAGCCCTCTTGCGCGAACAAGCCAAATCCCTTGCCCAGCGCCCACTTATGGGTCGCATCGCGCAGCGCCCGATGCCTCGCCCAGCGCGCCTCGATACCTTCCGCCAGGATATTATCCAACTGGGCATCAGCCGCGAACATCAAAGCGATCGGTGGCGTTGATGGCGTATTGTTCTTCAACAGAGACTTCTCCAAGGTCAAAAAGTCGAAATAATAACCGCGATTGGGGATGCTTTTCGCCCGTTCCAATAAGCGATCGCTGACTGCGGCGAAAGCGATCCCGGGTGGCAGGGCGAAGGCTTTCTGGCTCGATGTCAGCGCGATATCAATGCCCCAGTCATCCATCCGCAATTCCGTACCCAGGAAACCGCTGACGCTATCGACAAAGAACAGCGTATCGCTGTGCTTCTTGATCACCTCGCCAATCGCTCCAATCGGATTGGTGACGCCGGTGCTGGTTTCATTATGCACCGCGCAAACCGCATCATATGATTCTTTTTCCAGCGCCTCCGCGACCATCTCAGGACTATGCGCCTGCCCCCAAGGCAATTCGATGCAATCGACCTCCTTGCCATTGGCACGGCTGATCAGCGCCCAGCGCTCGCTGAATGCGCCAGCGGTCAGATGCAACACCTTTGCCCCATCGCGGGCACCACAGCGAGACGCGCCTTCCCACAAGCCAGAGCCGGACGATCCGCTGATATAAACGCGGCTCTCGCTGAAAAACGCGCGCTTGAGCTTGCCCTGGAGCCGCGCGAACAAATCAGCAAATTCCGCCGAGCGATGCCCGATCATCCATTCAGCCTGCGCCTGTAAAATCTCTTGCCGCACTTCCACCGGACCAGGCAGAAACAGACGTGTGTGATCAAATTGGCTCATTTGAGTATCGCCTTCCTGCTGCGTCTTTCCGGCGCGATTCACTTTGTGAAAAACTGCACAGATACGGGCATTGTAATCGAAAACCTGTTATACTCAAGCGCAGATTCACACTACCCACCTGTTAGAAACAGGGCTAGCTTCAGATTATATTTTACCCCCAATCGTGGGATGAATCAGGAGGCGAAGATGTTATCAGTGGCAAACGCGCCTTGCTCCTGGGGCGTGATCGAAAATATCGCCGGCGAACGCTACGATTATGCGCGCGTGCTCGATGAAATGGCAGCCAGCGGTTATGCCGGCACCGAGCTGGGCGATTGGGGCTTCATGCCCACCGACCCAGCCCAGCTGCGCGCCGAGCTGGACCAACGCGGTTTGACGCTGCTGGCCTCCTGGGTCAGCGTTTATCTGCACGACCAAGATCGCCATCAAGAAAGCGCCGATAATTGCGTGCGCACCGCAAAATTGATGGCGGCTGTCGGCGGGGACGATTGCCTGGTCGTCCTGGGGAACGATCCCTATGCCGATCCCATGCGCAGCAAAAACTCAGGCAGAATCACCCCCGCTATGAGCCTGGACGAAGCCGGCTGGCGCACCTTCGCCACTGGCGCCGATTATGTCGCCCAGCGCGTCATGGACGAGACCGGCTTGCGCACTGTCTTTCATGAACATACCGGCACCTGGATCGAGACACCTGCCGAGACCGCCCGCCTGATGGACATGACCAACAGCCATATCCTGGGCTTGGTATTCGATACAGGTCACTGGGCTTTTGGCGGCGGCGATCCAGTCAAGGGCATCGCCCAATTCGCCGACCGTATCTGGCATGTCCACTTCAAAGATCATGCCCCCGATGTCGCCGCGCAATCACGCGAACAAGAATGGGATGGACCCGCCTCCGTCGGCGCCGGCATCTTCCCCGAGTTGGGCAAAGGCGATGTTGATTTTCCCGCGGTGCTGAAAGAGTTGGACAAGATCGATTATCATGGCTGGATCGTGGTCGAGCAGGATGTCCTGCCAGGCTTGGGCACGCCGCTGGAATCCGCCCAGCGCAATCGCGACTACCTGCGCAGCATCGGTCTCTAAACCATGGTCAGCTTGGGCGATATCGTCCGCGCCGAGCAGCGCCTCGCGTCTCATCTCCAACCGACCCCGCTGGAAGCCGCCCCAAGTCTGGGCGCCCATACCTGGCTCAAACTGGAGAACGTCAACAAAACCCACTCCTTCAAAATCCGCGGTGCCTTGAACGCCATCTTGTCACTGGATGATGCCGCGCACGACCAGGGCATCATCGCCGCCTCATCCGGCAATCACGCTGGCGCAGTTGCCTATGCCGCCCACCTGACCGGGGCATCCGCCCAAATTCTGATGCCCAAGACAACCGCGCAAAAAAAGATCAAAAATGTCCAGCAATACGGCGCCGAAGCCATTCTCTACGGCGACAACTACGACCAAGCCGAAGCTGAAGCCCTGCGCCGCGTCAACCAAGGAAGCAGCTGGATCTCGCCCTACAATGACCCGCGGGTCATCGCCGGCGCCGGTACCATCGGGCTGGAAATCCTGGCGAGCTTGCCACAAGTCGAGCGTGTTCTGCTGCCGGTCAGCGGCGGCGGATTGATCGCCGGGGTGGCCACCGCCGTCAAAGCGCTCAACCCAAAAATAGAGGTCATCGGCGTCAATGCGCAATCGGCGCCAGCCATGTACAACAGCTTTTATCAAGCTGCCCTCCCACAAGTCTGGGACACGCTGGCTGATGCGCTCTCCGGCGAGATCGAGCCAAATTCAATCACTGTCCCAATCGCCCAACGCCATGTCGACAAGATGATCTTGGTATCCGAAGAGCAGATCGCCTCCGCCATGCGCTACCTGCTCGAGGGTGCTGGATGGGTGATTGAAGGTGGTGGCGCGGTGGCAGTGGCGGCGCTGCTGCATGATATCGTCCCCCGTGATGACCGCGTCACCGTGGCTGTCCTCAGCGGCGGCAATGTCGATGGCGCGGTGCTGCGGCGAGTGTTGTCTCTGGCGTAGACTTTTACTACAATCAAGTGACAGGAGGGCAATCGCATGAATGAGATCACATCAATAAACCTGCCACTTGAAGATATCTGTGACTATTGCGCGCACCAACCGATACAACGGCTTTCGCTATTTGGCTCTGCGCTGCATGGCGAACTCACGGTGAATAGTGATATTGATTTGCTAGTGCAATATACTCTCGGCGCGCGTGTTGGCTATCTTTCCAGGGCGCGGCAGGGAATTGACCTTAGCCAAATCATTGGGCGCAGCGTTGATCTGCGCACCCGTCATGAGCTTAGCCCCTATTTTCGCCAGCAGGTCATTGACAGCGCCCAGTTGATCTATGAAAAAGAGTAGACTCAATGACAGCTGACACCCCCATGCCAAAATCACCCCCGAAAAACCCCAATCTCGCCGACGAAATCGCCGCCGCCCAAAACCTCCTGCAAGCCTTCCACGCTGGTGACAAGGCAGCCATCGACCGCGTGCATCAACACTTGCCGCAAGTCAAATACGACACGCGCGATCAAGCTCGTGATTTTCCCCTGACACTGAACGAAGCCCAAACAGTCATCGCCCGCGAATATGGCTTAAAAAGCTGGGGCGAGCTGCGTCTCAATATCAAGCTGCATCATGCCAACTATGGTGATGCTCTGCAGAGCTTCATACACTTGATCCGCACGGAGGAAACTGAGCAACTCGCGGCGCTGCTGGAAGCGCATCCCGAATTGCGCGACACCATCAACGACCCTCACTTTGAATTCGGCTCGACCGCCCTGATCACCGCCAAGAACAACCTACCGATGGTAGACTTGTTGCTCGAGCATGGCGCCGATATCAATGCCAAATCACAATGGTGGGCGGGGGATTTTCATATCTTGGAAGTCACGTCAGCGGAAACCGCTCAACAATTGATCGAGCGCGGCGCCCAAATCACCGTACATGCGGCCGCTGAACAGGGCTGGCTCGCCTGGTTGGATAACGCCTACCAGCAAGACCCGTCCATCGTACATCTGCGCGGTGGCGATGGCAAAACAGCGCTGCACTGCGCCAGCGACCCGAAAGTGATGGATTGGTTGCTCGAACGCGGCGCCGATATCGAAGCCCGCGACCTCGACCACGCCTCCACAGCCCTGCAATGGAAACTCGGCGAACACAACTATGATGCCGCCCGCGAATTGATCAAGCGCGGCGCCCAGGTCGATATCTTCGCGGCCGCCATCCTGAGTGAATTGGAATTGCTAAAACAAGCTTTAGCCGAGCATCCCCAAGCCATCCGCGCCCGCGTCAATGGCGCCGGCTACCCGCTGACACCGCAGGCTGATGGCTCCCATCAATACGTCTACACCTTCAATAGTGCCAACTTGTCCGTCCATCAAGTGGCTCTGCTATACGGGCACGATGCTATTTTCGCCTACTTGCTAGCGCAAAGTCCGCCCACTGTGCAACTGCTGGCATATTGCGCCAGCGCCAATGCCGAAGACGCCCGCCAAATCGCCGCTGAGCATCCCCAGCTCGTTGCCCGCCTGCCCGAAGCCGATCAGCGACAATTGATTCAAGCAGCTTGGAGCGGGGATCTCGAATCCGTCAAGCTGATGGCAGCGCTCGGTTTTAACCTTCATATTCGGGATGATGATGCCATGACGCCACTGCATGCGGCCGCTTTTCATGGCTTCGTCGATGTGATCAGCGCCTTGCTCGCCGCTGATGACCAGCCGCCGCTCACTTGGCTCAATGCCTATGGCGGCACGCCCTTGACCACCTGTCTCTATGGCATGCAACATAGTTGGCGCAGCGATGGCGATTTTCCCGCCAGTCTAAAACTACTGGTCGAGGCTGGCTCCCCGGTGCCCGCCAATTTCACAACCGGCGATGACAGCATCGATGCCATCCTGCGTGTGGGGCAGGATCAAGCGGAATAAGACAAGCTGCCATGCCCAGCGGCAAACAAGACCTTAATCCAAGAGGACAGGCTGTCCCGTGAATTGGGTGCTGGTCTCGCAATATTGCATCAGTTCGATCCGGACGCCGCTGGGGTCAGTCAGCCAGGCTTGCCAATTGTTGTCACCGCCCATCTTCTTCTCTTCAACCGCGACGCCCCGCCCTTTCAATTGCGCGATCACACTGTCAATATCTTCGACTTCCAAGCAAAAATGCTTGATGATCGGGCGCTCATAATTTGGTTCAGCCCCTTCCGCGAAGATCTCGATGAAGGTGGTTTCCCCCGCCTTGACATAAAAGCCGAATTTTTGCCCGGCGCGGATAAAGTCAAAAGCTTTTTCCATGCCTAGCTGCTCCACATAAAAATGCTCCGCCGCCGCCAGATCGGTCGCGCCAATGCAAACATGTGCTAAACGTTTGAACATCAAAACACTCTCCACTAAATCAGCAAGAACAAATAAACGCTGCGCCTACTTTAGCTTCTTTCCGCCGCGCTCGCCATTATCCCGCGCTTTGTCGCTGAGCGCCCGAATAGCGATCCGCACCTGTTGAAAAGCAGCTGTCTCCACCGCGACAATCTCGAAGTGACCTGCCTGCGGGATCGCAATCAACTCCACATCCTCGCCAAGTTCTTCTGCCGCGCTCAAGTAGCGGCACACATTGTCGCCGATGGTGACATCCTCAGTCCCAATGACATGCACCTGCGGTAAGCCCAATGGCAAGAGCTCGCGCGGCGATCCAGCTCGAAAATGCGCTGGTACCTCCGTCGGCTCGCCACCCATGACCACCGGCAAGGCATCGCTGCACAGCTCCTGCTCATAGGCATAGGCGATATCGGCAACCGCAGCCAAAGCCACCGTCCCCGCGATGGGCAAGGCAGTGGCGCTGTATAAGACGCTGGGCTTCGGCAGCTTGTGACGCCCCGCCAGCCATAGCGCCAAATGCCCGCCGGCCGAATGCCCCACAGTCATCACCTTGTCGAGCTGCAAACCCCGCGCATTGGCGATCTGCCGCAAGAAATCGGTCCCCCGCGCGACATCCTGGAACATCCGCGGATAATCGCCGCCATTGCCCGCCCGCCGATATTCCATATTCCAAACGGCGAAACCATCGTCGGCTAATGCCCGGGCGAAAGCGCCCATCGGCTCCAAGCCATAGATCTCGCGGTAACAGCCACCATGAACCAGCACAATCACTGGGTAGGGCGGGGCGGATCCCGGCAGATAAAGCTCAGCAAATTGCTGTGGATGAGATCCGTAAGCATAAGAAAAATCCGGCGCGACCCTGGCGAAACGCAGGTAATCTTCCGCTGTCAATAATGGCATGCTGCTTCCTGTTGGCGCCGTGTACTCGCTCACAATATCCCCAGCGGGTCTGTCGGATCCACGCCATCGTCAAAGGGAATATGCCGGATGACATTGGTCACCTGATAGACCGAACCCAGCCAGTTATTAAAAATCGCCTTGGCGGTATCCCCCCAGGTATTGTCCAACCAGGGCAAGATCCGGTCTTCAGGAAACTCCGGCAGCGCCTCCCCATTTTCCAGCGCCAGTTGCGCCTCCCGCACATAACGCTCGGCGATCTCCCGCGCTTCCAACGGGAAATAATTCTCCGGATAGGGCGGTTGGGCATTCTTCCCGTTGAAATAGCCCAACAAGTCCCGCTTGTATTCTTTCAACAGGCTGTTGATATCGTACTCCGGATGCCCTTGAAAATAGACCATGCGCAGTTGATCCGGGCTGACCGCCATGTGCGCCTCGCCATCAATGCTGTGAATCAGCAGGCTCAAGCCGGCGCTCTCGATTTGCTGGCGCGTGATCGAATTCCAGCGTGAATGTGGCACATCAAAGCGGGTGTTGATCTCCCGCAGCAGGGGATGGTTGGGCTGCGTCACACGATGCTCGAAGACACCCCACTTCTTGTCCTCCCGCTTGATACGATCAATTTGATAAAAATACTTCATCAGCGCGTGAGTGGACAAGCAAGAGCAAAGCGTCGATGTCACGCTCTCCCGCGCCCATTCAATCACCTCGGTCAGTGGCTGCCAAAAGGCTTCTTGATCCAAGCTGGGATTGGCGACGTTGGCGCCCGTGATGATCAAAGCATCTAAGCCCTCTTCTTTGACCCGCTCGAAGCTTGTATAATACTCGTCAATATAGGCTTGCGTCTCCGGGCTGCGCTCCAAACCAGGCACCGAAAAGACATGCACATAAAATTGCGCGATCTGGTTGCTATTGCCGACCAGGCGCATGAACTGCCGCTCAGTGATTTGCAGCGCACCATCCGGCATCATATTCAGCAGACCGATGTGCAGCTCGCGGATATCCTGGGTCAAAGCGCGGGAAAGCGTCAGCACCTCTTGTCCGTGCTGCCGCAGGCGATCGAAACTCGGTAAGGGCGTGTGGGCGACTAATGGCATAGAACTAGAACTCCATCTTCGTTGGGATAACTGCCTCGAGTTTGGCTCATCAGTATATCATTCTTTGCTAGGTCGCTGTCTAGCACAAACTACTTCCTTCGCTTGCTATTATAATGTGAGTATGGTCTTGGCGTGGTAGCTGTCTGTCCTGCTGGACTTGCCGGAGGGTTCTACAATGACGCTGGCTCAAATCCGCAATACCCTGTTTCGCTATTTCTTCATCGCTATCGGAATCGTCATCGGCGCCCTGTCGCTGACCGTATTCTTGCAGCCCCTTGATATCGCCCCGGCCGGTGTGGCCGGCATCTCAACGCTGCTCAACGAACTCTTTGGCACCCCCATCGGCTTGATGATCTTCCTGCTCAATATCCCCATTCAGCTGCTGGCTTATTTCACGCTGCCCAACGGCTCCCGCGTGGTGATGCGCAGTGTGGGGGTCATCATCGTCTTCTCCCTGCTCATTGATACATTAGGTCCTCGGTTGCCGCCGACTGGTATCAGCGATGACCGCATGCTCAATGCCCTCTTCGGCGGGATCACCGGCGGCATCGGCTTAGGGCTGATCTATCGCGCTGGCGCTACCTTCGGTGGTACCTCGACCCTGGCTCTGGTCTTGCAGCGTCGCTTCGGCTTCCCGATGAGCACCACCTTCCTCTGTACCGATACCCTGATTATCATCGCCGCTGGCTTGGTCTATGGCTGGGAAGGCGCGCTCTATGCCGCCATCGCCCTTTTCACCGGCGGCTTGGCGAGCGATTATGTGCTGGAAGGACCCAGTGTCATCCGCACAGCCATGATCATCACCGATAAACCGGAAGAAATCGCCCAGCTCGTTTTCGCCAATCTACAACGCGGCGTCACCAGTTGGAAAATCAAAGGCGAATACACCAGCGCCGAACACACCATGCTCTACGTGACCATCGCCCGCTCGCAAGTGCGGGACCTAAAAGAGCAGGTCGCTCAGGTTGACCCCAATGCCTTCATCGTCATCGGTATGGGTCACGCCGCTTATGGCGTCGGCTTCCGTCGGGTTCGCGGGGGCTAAAATCCAATCAGCGCAGGTGCTCGCCGCCGTTGACATGCAACAACGCGCCCGTGATAAAATCTTCCTGGCACAGATAAACGACAGCCCGCGCCACATCTCCGGCATCGCCAGTCCGCTTCAGCGGCAAGCGTCCGCCCACCTCTGCCCAGGCTTCGTCGGAGATAGCGCTACCAGCTGTCTTCATCACTGGTCCTGGCACAATGGCATTCACGCGAATCTGGGGCGCCAACTCCACCGCGCTAACCTGCGTCAACATCCACAAAGCCGATTTGCTAATGCCGTGATGGGCATAGGCTCCCCAGGGACCATCAACCCCGGCATCGCAGATATTGACGATCACGCCACCAGCTATCGCATTCGCCATCATCATTTCCGCCGCCCGCTGCGTGACCAGAAAGGGAGCCCGCACATTGACCGCCATCGTCAAATCCCATTGCTCCAAATCGACATCCAATAGCGACCGCTTTTGGAATACGGAAGCGCTATTGACCACAATATCCAGGTGATCAAAACGTTCCGCCAACGCGGCAAACAGCGCCTCCACCCCTTCCGCTTGGCTAAGATCCGCCTGAAAGCCGTGAGCATCGACGCCGAAAGATTTGATCTCCTGCAAGGTGTCGCGCACCAAGGCCGGCTCGCTGCGATGGTAATGCGCCAGAATATGCACACCCTCTTGCGCCAACTCCAGCGCAATCGCGCGGCCAACCCGATGCGCCGCGCCGGTCACCAAAGCAACCTTGTCTCTTAACTCTATGCGCATTTGGGAACTCTCCCGCTGGTTCAACGATTCAAAGCAGCTTGGCGATTCCCCGCTGCTCAGGTGCCATAATTCAGCGCTTCCAGATAGATCGCCATCTCTTCGTATTTCATCTCGCCCAGCTTCATATGCCGCACCATGCCCTCGCCATCAATGACAAAGGTGGTCGGCAGGTTCTGTACGCCGTAATCTCGCTTGACCACTTCGTTGATATCCATCGCCACCGGCAGATTGCGGACACCGATTTCCGCCAGGAAGCCGCTGATCTCGGCGGCAGTCTCTCCCAGGTTGATGGTCAACAAAGCCGGTCCATCCTGATTGCCGCTGTGCTCGGCGACGAACTCCGCCAGCGCCGGCAATTCCCGCACGCAAGGCGCGCACCAGCTCGCCCAGAAATTGAGAAAAAGTGGTCGCCCAGCATAATCCGCGGGTGATACCAAAGTGACGCCATCAATCAGCGGCAGCTCAAAATCCGGCGCCTGGAAATTGATCACGCTGCGCGGTGGCGCCGGCAGGAAGGTGGGGACCGGGGTGGGGCGAGCGCGCTCTTCCAGCGTCACCATCATCAGCGCGATGAAGATGCCCAAAAGCGGCAGGATAAGGAAGACCAACAGCACAGGCGAGGGAGAGGATGCTTTCCGGCTCATAGCGTTAAACTCAAAACGTCCAGTTTTCCCGTTTCATTAGGTCGTCGAGCGTGCCCATTGAACCTCGAATAGCGTATCTTCTAGCTGGTCAATATGTTTGGCTTTGATCGCCAGATAATCCGCCAATTCCTCTTCGTCGATCCTTTCTTGATAGTAGCGTTTGAAAGCCAAAGTGATGTACTCCTCGCCAAGGTATGTGATCTGATTGCGATAATAATTGCCGCCACCACTTCCTCTGTTTCTACTGCGCTGCGAGTCCCAATCTTGCTTGGCTGTCTCATACTCGGCAGCTGTAATAAGTCCACGATCTAGAAATTTGCGGAAGATGACTTCACGACTAACGCTGAATTTTTTCGCAAGCTCTTCAGCAGCGGACTTAGGATCGCGCCAAACTCGCAATTCTCGATCGAACGCTTCCTCCGGCACAAGAATAGCAGCTGCTAAACGATTACAAATCGTTTCGATACGTTGTTTGTCTACAGGCAGCGCCTGGCTAAACGCTTTGTTGGCATCCAGCCCACTGGTATGGAAAAGCAAATGTGCCAGTTCATGGAAGAGCGTGAAAATCTGACGCGATTTTGTGTTGGAATTGTTGACATATATCACCGGAAACTCTTCATCGTAGAGACTGAAACCACAATAGTCTTCCGCGCCGAAGGCATCCTTGAAGACAGTTATGCCAATACGATAGAATGCGCTCCGCCAGGCTTTTAGGGCGGAATCCGTATTGGGCCAGTCGAATTGGTCTGCCAACGACACACCAATGAAATCACGAATGCGAGCTGCCGTCCCTTCTAATGGTTCATCGTCTCGAATCTGCAAATCCCGAGTGATCAGATGCTCGGCAGGGTTGTGTCCAGCGTTCAGTTCACCGAGCCCAATTTGAAAGCCGCGCGCTTTGTGCAGCAACAGACGAACCGGGGGCGGGATTTCATCAAACTGCTCCGAGCCGATAGTCCGGAATGTGCCCTCGATTGGTTCAACATCTGGTGGATTCGGCAAGAAAAAAGCTACCAAGGGAATCTTGAAAGTATCGGCAAGCTTTTCCAGCTGTCGATACGTCGGTCCCAGCTCGCCACTTTCCCACTCGGCCAGCTTTCTGAAATCAGCCTTCTTGCTCAAATCCTCCAGCTTGTACCCAGCGCGCTCCCGCGCCCAAGTCACCACTTCAGGCGTGATCGGCATCCGTTCACTCGCCATTGTCTCTCGCCTCGCACCCTACTCCACAATCCAGCGATCACTATCCCGCGCCCAACCAGCGCACAACTCCCCCGCGCTGAAAAAATTCGCCACTTCCAACGCGCCATTCTCCGGGCTATCCGAACCATGCACCAGGTTGCGCCCAATCTCCAAGCCGAAATCACCACGGATCGTGCCAGCCGCCGCCTCCGCGGGCTTGGTCGCGCCAATCGTCGTGCGCGCCGCCACGATGGCATCACTGCCCTCCAGCGCCATGACCACCACCGGTCCCGAAATGATATAATCGACCAAGCTCGCGAAAAAAGGCCGTTCCCGATGCACATCATAATGCTTCTCCGCCAATTCGCGGCTAACCTGTAACAGCTTCATACCGATGATTTTCAAACCGCGTTGCTCAAACCGTTTGATGATTTCCCCAGTCAAACCGCGCTGCACCGCATCCGGCTTAACGATGATCAGTGTCCGTTCCAAGAGAATGCCTTTCTGCTATTGTTGTAGATTGCCGATACAACCTAATCATACAGCCGCTCCGCCCAAATGTGTATGAGAAAGGTCTTGAACCTGTCCCTAAGAATAGCGCGAACCTGCCGTGTAAATGGATGATAAGCTGGCGCATTCTCTGCTATCATACGAACGTGCGAAGAGAGGTGTATAGATGAGTCTAGCTTTCTGGTCCCAACAAACCACCATCGTGACGGGCGCTGCCGGCTTCCTCGGACGCCATGTCGTAGAAGCATTGCGAGCCCAAGGCGCGGAGCGCATTATCCAGCCCCGCCGCGCTGACTATGACCTGCGCGAACAAGAACCCGTCGCGCGTCTCTATGCTGACCATCCCGATACTACCCTGGTCATCCATCTGGCTGCCAACGTCGGCGGTATCGGCATCAACCGCGAACATCCCGGCTTGTTCTTCTATGAGAACATCATGATGGGCACGCTAATGCTGGAATATGCCCGGCGCGCTGGCGTGGCGAAATTTGTCGGCATCGGCACCGTCTGCAGCTATCCCAAATTCGCCCCGCTGCCCTTCAAAGAAGATGATCTCTGGCAAGGTTATCCCGAAGAGACCAACGCTCCCTATGGCTTGGCGAAGAAGATGCTGCTGGTGCAAAGCCAAGCCTACCGCCAGGAATACGGCTATAATGCCATCCACCTGCTGCCAGTCAATCTCTATGGTCCCCACGACAAATTCGATCTCAAATCTTCCCATGTCATCCCCGCCGTCATCCGCAAAATGGTCGACGCTCAAGAGAGCGGCGCCGCGCATGTCACCCTCTTCGGCGATGGCTCCCCCACCCGCGAATTCCTCTTCGTGCGCGATGCCGCCGCTGGCATCGTCCAGGCCGCCCAACACTATAACAAGCCCGCGCCAGTCAACCTGGGCAGCGCCTATGAAATCAGCATCCGCGATCTGGTCGAAATCATCGCCGAGGAAGTCGGCTTCGCTGGCGAGCTGCGCTGGGATACCAGCAAACCCAATGGACAACCGCGGCGCAAGCTCGATGTCTCCCGCGCCCGGCGTGAATTTGGTTTTCAAGCCAAGACGGATTTCCGCAGCGGATTACGCGAGACCATCGCCTGGTACAAATCCCAACGTGAATCGTCGCTTGACACCGGCGCCCCCGAACAATCGCAGCTCATCCGCTCCTAATCTCGCATCGATAGATTGGCAAGCCCAATCCCAGCTAAAAAAGTCTCCCTTGACTTGTCGGGGAAGATTTAGAGGGGGTTGTTGTAGTGGATCCAAAAAAGTGGACAGCCATCTCTTGCCAACAGAGGCAATTTCCCATTCCACTATCTTCACTCTGTCAATTTGCCCGATTTGTTGGTAAAACTTTGACGTCTTTGATATGATTACCATAGTCGTGTTAATATCCCTTTTTGACGACGTTGCATTCAATCGGCAAACTCTCTGGTCAACAATCATATGAATAGAGATTTTGTTGGGTAAGGAGGGTAATACTTTGAGCGCTTTATTGGATGTCCAAGACCTGGTCGTCAGGTTCTATACACAGGAAGGCACAGTCTACGCTGTCAATGGCGTGTCATTTGCGCTGGAAGAAGGCGAGACCCTGGGCATCGTCGGCGAAAGCGGCAGCGGCAAAAGTGTCAGCTCCCTCGCCCTCATGGGCTTGATACCTAGCCCGCCCGGCAAGGTCGAATCCGGCACTGTCATCTTCGAGGGGAGAGATCTGCTCACCCTCAAGCCAGAGCAGATGCGCCTGATCCGCGGCAAAGAAATCGCCATGATCTTTCAAGATCCGATGACCTCGCTCAACCCGGTCTTGACCATCGGCACCCAAATCACCGAATCACTGAAATTGCACGAGGGCATGAATACATCGCAAGCCCGCAAACGTGCTGCCGATCTGCTCGATATGGTCGGCATTCCCGATGCCTACCGCCGCCTCGATGACTACCCCCACCAATTCTCCGGCGGTATGCGACAACGTGTCATGATCGCCATGGGCTTATCCTGCAATCCCAAATTGTTGATCGCTGATGAACCAACCACCGCCCTCGATGTCACCATCCAGGCGCAGATCATCGAGCTGGTCAAACAACTCAAAGACGAATTCAATATGGCGATGATCTGGATCACCCATGACCTTGGCGTGGTCGCCGGTATCGCCGATCGCATCCAAGTGATGTACGGGGGCCGCATCATGGAATCTGGCTCCTCCCACGAAGTCTTCGGTGATAGCCGCCATCCCTACACCGTGGGGCTGCTTGGCTCCTTGCCGCGCCTGGATTCCAGTGGCGAAGAAAAACTGACGCAGATCGAAGGCTCGCCGCCGGATATGCGCAATGAACCGGCTGGCTGTCCTTTTGCGCCCCGCTGTGATGTGCGCGAAAACTTGCAACTGGAAAAATGCTGGGACCAGCGGCCGCCATTGGAAATAGTGCCCGGCGGCGGTACCGATGACCTGCACATTATGTCCTGCTGGGCGGATATACGCGAGGGGGTAGCGGAAAATGTCTAGTCAAGCCGTAGCGGTCGGAACTCACGAAAACCAAGACACGCAAGATTATATCCTCGAAGTCAATAACCTGAAGAAGCATTTTCCCATCTCGTCCGGCATCGTCTTCCAACGGCAGGTCGGGGCAGTCCGCGCTGTCGATGGCATCAGTTTCAATGTCGTCCGCGGCGAGACCCTGGGCTTGGTGGGGGAATCCGGCTGTGGCAAAAGCACCACCGGGCGCACCATCCTGCAACTCTATCGCCCCACCGAAGGTAGCGTCAAATTTGAGGGAGAAGAACTCTCCGCCATGACCGGCAACGACCTGCGACAAATGCGCCGCAGAATGCAAATCATCTTTCAAGACCCCTTCGCCTCACTGAACCCGCGCATGACCGTCGGCAGCATCGTCAGCGAGCCGCTGCAAATCCACAAAATGTACAACAACAAAAAAGAACGCCAGCAATACGTTGAACAATTGATGGAACGCGTCGGCTTAAATCCCTATTTCATCAACCGTTACCCGCATGAATTCTCTGGTGGGCAACGGCAACGCATCGGCATCGCCCGCGCCCTGGCGCTGCAACCGAGCTTCATCGTCGCCGATGAACCCATCTCGGCGTTGGATGTCTCCATCCAGGCGCAAGTCGTCAATTTGATGGAAGAGCTGCAAGACGAGCTCAACCTGACCTATCTCTTCATCGCCCACGATCTCAGTATGGTGCGCCATATCTGTGACCGCGTGGCTGTCATGTACCTCGGCAAGATCGTCGAGCTGGGTCCCGTCAACGATGTCTACGACAATCCACAACACCCTTATACCCAAGCGCTGCTATCGGCGGTGCCAGTGCCCGATCCTTTAGTGGAAGAAGACCGCCAGCGCATCATCATCGCCGGCGACCTGCCCAGCCCCGCCAACCCACCAACCGGCTGCAACTTCAACACCCGCTGCCCGGTGGCTTTCGATCTCTGCTTCCAGGAGCCCGATCCACCGCTGATCGAAGTGCGTCCCAATCACTTTGTGAGCTGCCATCGCGTGACTTGATCGAGACTGTGCTGAATAAGAATGTCTTGAATTCTCAGGTGAATTCTTCTTTTGGTGTCGTTCTCATTCCTAACCAGTGTAGGAATTGATGACAGAGGCACTATTGAACTGGGCGTAATTTCCCAGGCAATACACCAATTGATGAGCTAACTCGCCCACCATATCCACCCAAGTCTACAACCACATACCAGTGCCCCGCGTTTGGGATTTGCAATTGAACAGGAGAGCACTCGTAATAACCTCCATAGGACCTGTGACGTCGTCCACTGCGATAATTCTGGAAGTTTGAACTATCCAGCAGGCGAACGTTCGCGGGGTTTGACAGAGTGACCTCAACGATCTCGCCACCCGATTGATTTCCTAAATCATGTTTGATGAATTGCACCGAAAATTGTCCTCGCTTGCCCACTCTATAACATAATTATAGCACAAATTCCCTGCACCAAAACAAATAGAGAAAATATGTCTTTAGCATTACCAGATATCCAAATTGAAGCCTAGACACAATAAAAGTAGTTCTTTGGATAATTTTGAAGCGGTCCTGCGAGGTGATTGTGCGGCGCTTTTTGCAGACCTTGGCAAACTCGTTGATCCAATAAAATTTCAATATGGACATGATAGTTCACACTTCTCCGCTTCTCTTTTATGGAGCGCTAAACATCATTATGACTTCATAAATCTCGTCAGCAATTTCTTCGATTGTGTGCGTTGTAGTGCTTCTAGCATAAATATTTGCCAGCGATGCGCGGTAAGACCTTATCTCTTCTGCCGTGATATTGTGCCAAATCGGAAAGAGCACTCGATCCTCTATTACTGCCAAGTATTCTAAGATGTCAAGTTCATATTTTGTCCAGTGTTTCTCAAAAAACGCATTGGATAAAACCAAAATTCCGAAGCGACTTGCATTGATTCCCGCATTAAGTTGTGCAACAAGATTGTCACCGATCTTAAGTTCAGTTTCGTCGTACCAGACTTTTAAGCCGCGTGCTTCCAATAGTTTTGCTAGAGGCCTCGCTACGTCGTCTTTGTCTTCTGAGGCATGAGACAAAAAGACATCGTATTTAGATATGCCTTTCTCAATAGTATGCCGCATCAAATGCTATCTCCGCCTGATTAGTAAACGTAGTCCATGTCTAGCTTCCGACATCTAAACTGTTAGGTTGGAAAATATAGTGTGGAATATCAGAAGGAGCATGTGCGCTTAACATGCTCCTTGATCGATGGACTGGAATGAATTCGGCTCACAACTTACGGTAGCTTTCAGGACTTACTGCTCCACCTCCGCGAAGGTCGCCGCCGCTGCCGCCGGACCATCCACAATGGTGACAAACTCATCCGCATTGAGCGTCTCTCGCTCGATCAAAATCGCCACCAATTCTTCCATCTTCTCGCGCCGCTCCAACAACAAATCCTTCGCCCGCTGATAAGCCGACTGCAAAATCCGCTTCACTTCATCATCGATTTGCTGGGCGTAATGCTCGCTGTAATCCCGCTGCTCGGCAATCTCCCGCCCCAAGAAGACCGCGCCACTGCCATTTCCATAAGCGCGCGGACCAAGCAGGTCGCTCATGCCAAATTGCGTCACCATCGCCCGCGCCATCCGCGTCGCTTGCTGCAAGTCATTGCTGGCGCCAGTGGTGAATTGATTGTAGATGATCTCCTCAGCCGCCCGGCCGCCCATCGCCGCCACGATATCATCCTCGAACTTCTCCCGCGTGATCAGCATATCATCGCCATCCGGCAGGGGCATGACGTAACCACCAGCTCTCCCGCGAGAAACGATGGTGATCTTGTGCACCGGGCTGGTATTTTCCAACAGGTGGAAGAGCAGGGCGTGCCCGGCCTCGTGATAAGCGACCTTCTCCTTCTCTTCCGGCGTGATCACCCGGCTGCGACGTTCCGGACCCATCACCACGCGCTCCATCGCTTCCTGCATTTCAGCCATGCCAATCGATTTCTTGTTGCGGCGCGCCGCCAAGATCGCCGCCTCATTCACCAGGTTCTCCAAGTCCGCGCCGGAGAAACCCGCTGTGATCTTCGCCAATGCCTCAACATCGACATCGCCCGCCAAGGGTTTGCCCCGCGAATGCACTTTCAGGATATCCTGCCGTCCTTTGACATCCGGATTATCCATCACCACCTTGCGGTCAAAACGCCCGGGGCGCAACAATGCGGGATCGAGGATATCAGGGCGATTAGTGGCCGCGATGATGATGATATTGGTATCATTGTCAAAACCATCCATCTCCACCAAAATTTGGTTGAGCGTCTGTTCACGCTCATCATGCCCGCCGCCCAAGCCAGCGCCACGATGCCGCCCCACCGCATCGATCTCGTCAACAAAGACGATCGCCGGCGCTTCCGCCTTGGCGCGTTCAAACAAATCGCGCACACGGCTGGCGCCAACACCAACGAACATCTCAACAAATTCCGAACCAGAGATGCTGAAAAAAGGAACACCCGCTTCACCTGCCACTGCCCGCGCCATCAAGGTCTTGCCCGTGCCCGGCGGTCCCACCATCAACACACCCTTGGGCACGCGAGCGCCCAAACGAATGAATTTCTCCGGTTCCTTGAGAAACTCGACAATCTCTTGCAGATCTTCCTTCGCCTCTTCAGCCCCAGCCACATCTTTGAATGTCACCTGTGGGCGTTCCATATCGCGGGAGACGCGGGGCTTGCTGCGGCCGAAGCTCATCGCTTGGTCTTGCCCGGCGCGCATCGAGCGCATCATCCGCCACAAGAACCAAACGATGATCAAGATCGGCACCACACTCAGCAAGATCTGACCAATGATCACCGGCGTATCATCAGCCGGCTGATAATAGATCTTCACCCTATCCCACACCGAAGCTGGGACGCCCAAACCATCCATCTGCGTCACAAAATCGGTGGAAGGTTCTTTGTAAGCCACCCGCGTCGTGCCATCTGTATACGTGGGCACCACTTCCTCACTGCCATTCAGCAAGATCTTCTCAACCCGCCCCTGGCGAATGTCCGATGCCAACACAGTCATCGACAAGCTGTTGCCATATTGGATCGCTGCTCTGCTGTTGAAGATCAAGAAAAACATCACCAAAACAACAACCCCAACCACAATCCAGATCTTCTGGGTATTGGAATTGCCAAAAGGTGGTTTGTTATTCTCATTGTTCTTTTTGCCATCTTTGCCCCCCTCCGTCACATGCTGGGGGGGCTCTGGTCGGTTGTTCATAAACTAACTCCGTCGCTTTCTCAACCAGCGGGCGAATAAATCGCGCTTGCCCGCCTCACTTATAATGACCCATCGCGCGCGAAAAAGGTGATAAATTGCTGATAAACTGTGCCCAAGAAACAGCCTCGGCGCTATCAAACGCTTCCCGCACTTATCCATAAAAGCTGCGGTTGGCTCTGTCATTTCATCATGGATTCGGTATCATTCATCAATATACTGACTTGATAAAACCGATAGGTAATCAACTTCTCCCATGGCAGCTCGCAGCAATGAAGAATGGATCGCCGCCCTGCAAGCCGACGACAGCGACCTACAGACCGAGGCGCTAGGCGACCTGCGCTTGCGCCTGCAACGCAGCATCTATTTCTACCTCAGCCAAGACCGCAGTGACCTGCGTGGATTGGCGAACCAGGAATTGCTGCAAATGGCGCAAGACCTGGCGCAAGATGCCACCCTGCGCGTCATCGACAATCTGGCTAGCTTCCGTGGCGAAAGCCGCTTCACCACCTGGGCGAACAAAATCGCCATCCGCCTGGCAATCAGCGATCTGCGCCGCGCCCGTTACCGAGACTTCAGCCTGGATGAATTGACCTCCCAGGGCGAGCTGCTGCCCAGCACAACCCGCCTGGCATCCACAGCCTCGCCTACGCCGGAAAAGGTCGCCGAACAAGATGACGTCATGGAAAAGATTGAGCTGGCGCTGAAAGAATCGCTGACCGAGCGGCAATATCAAGCGCTGGTCGCTATCGCCCTCAATGGCATCCCTATGGATGTCCTGGCGGAGCGCATGGGCACCAACCGCAACGCCCTCTACAAACTCATCCACGATGCCCGCCGCAAGCTCAAAACCCACCTCGAGTCCCAAGGCATCTCCACTGATTATATGATGAACCTCTTTAGCAACTGAATACTGAAGAACCTGAAACTTCAGCGCCCTCAACCCAGGGGCCTCCCGCCATCCACCGCGATGATATCGCCCGTGCTAAAGCGCAAGTGCGCCGCCGCCGCATAAACCGCTTCCGCCACATCCTCCGCTTCAGCGATCCGCCCCAGTGGTGTCTTGTCTTCTTGCTCGGCGATCAAGGCTCGCGGCATCCGCTGTGCATATTCGCCATTGACCCAGCCCGGCGATACCGAAAGCACGCGAATCTGTGGTGCCAACGCCCGCGCCAGCGAACGAGTCATGCTATCCATCGCCGCCTTGCTGGCGCAATAAGCGACATTGCTGCCGACGCCAGTCCGCCCGGCGATTGAGGAAATATTGATCACCAGGCTCCCATCGCCTTCCATCAACAAGGGCTTGAGCGCGCGTATCGAAGCGAAGGCGCCCCGCCAATTGACACGGAATATGCGATCAATCGTCTCGTCATCCAGCGCATCCAAATCGCCATGTGGCACCGGCTTGGTGATGCCAGCGTTGTTGACCAAAATATCCAACCTGCCATATTTTTCAGCGATCGCCCGCGCCAGCCGTTCTTGCGCCTCGCCATCATCCACCGGGCAGCGGATGATGAGATGATTGCCGCCGGCTAGGCTGTTGGCAACCGCCCGCGCCTTGCCCTGGTCGCTATGATAGGTGATGACCAGCTGCGCCCCAGCCAAAGCCAAGCGCCGACAGATGGCACTGCCGATCCCGCCGCCACCGCCCGTCACTAGCGCGACTTGCCCGCGCAACTCTCCCATATCACCGTCCCCGCTGTCGCTACAAATGCGGACGCTCAGAACGAACGCATCTCCGCCGGCAAATGATCCACCCGATTCATATAATGCAGAATTGGTCGCCCACCATCATAATTAACGCGCGTGATAGCCGTGTTCTCGTGATAATAACGCATGCTGCGCGGGTGGGAAGGCAATTGCCCGAATATCGCCTTGAGCAAGATGTCCAGAAAACCGGCGTGCGAAACCAGCGCGATCACCTCATCGCTATTGCTCCACTCCAACAATTGCTTCGCCACCTTGATAGCGCGGAAGAAACTGTGGGTCTCCGGCTCCATGCCCAGCGCCGCATCATACCAACCACTCTCGGAAACCGCCTCCGGTAGGCGATAGCCAGGGAACTCCCGCGTGATTGACGAGCGCGTCATGCCGCTGAAGCCGTTGATATGCCCATTCTGCCGCAGGAACATACCGCCCTTTTCATGCAGATCCAGCCAGACAGTCGGCTGCAAACCCAGTCCCTCGCTGACTGGCTGCGAAGTGAGCAGCGAACGATACATCGCGCTGGTGAACAAACGGCTGATAGCGAAGCCGTCGTTACCTATATCAGGCTCCTGCGCCAGGTATTCCGCCAATCGGCTACGCTGCTGATAACCCAATGCTGTCAGATCCGGATCCACCTTCCGCTCGCCCATTGTTTCGGCGGTCAGCACATTGTTTTCCGATTGCGCATGGCGGATGAGATACACATGCATAAATATCAACCCCTCACTTTTTGCTGACTCTCAGACATCTGAATTATAGGTCAATCTGCTGACAAAGTAAGCGCCCCTTCGGGATTTCTGTTAAGCGTTGGCGAAGAAATTGTTTCGTTCCCCTGCACACAGCCTTCTAATATCCGCGCCTACCGCTAAACTTGATGCCGCACGCTCAAACAGCTAAGCAGGCAGATGATGGAAAGAATCGTCACCCTCACGATGAACCCGGCTCTCGATGTGGCAACCAATATCGACTCGGTAGCGCCGGAAATCAAGCTGCGTTGCGCCGCGCCACAGTTCCACCCCGGCGGTGGTGGCATCAACGTCTCCCGCGCTATCCACTTTCTGGGCGGGCAATCCAGCGCGGTCTTCGCTGCTGGGGGACACACCGGCACCATGCTCAAGCAACTGCTCGCTGATGAAGGCATCGATAATCACCCCGTACCCATCGCTGGTATCACCCGCGAGAGCTTTGTGGTCTTGGAAAACAGCAGCTCTGTTCAATATCGCTTCACCATGCCGGGACCAGAATTGAGCGCCGAGGAGTGGATCGCCTGCCTGGAAACCATCTTCAACTTGAATCCCAAATATATCGTCGCTAGCGGGAGCCTGCCGCCCGGCGTGCCGTCCGAGTTCTATGGCGAGATCGCGCGTTACGCCCGCGAACACGATATTCTGGTGATTGTCGATAGCGCTGGCGACTCGCTCAAGCATAGCATGGGGGAGGGGCTCTATTTGCTGAAGCCGAATCTGCGGGAATTGCAGCGCTTCGCCGGGTCCAAGCTGGAAGGCGAAGGGCAGATCAAAAGGGCGGCACAGCGCTTGATCGCCCAAGGGCTAGCGGAAGTACTGGTGGTATCGCTGGGCGCGGCGGGGGCGGCTTTGGTCACGGGTGACGATTATCTGCATCTGCGCGCGCCGATCGTGCCAATCCAAAGCAAGGTCGGCGCGGGGGATAGCATGGTCGGCGGTATCGTCATGGCGCTGGCACAGGGGCACAGCCTGCTTGATGCTGCTCGCTTTGGGGTCGCTGCCGGCAGCGCAGCCGTCATGACCCCGGGCACCCAACTCTGCCGCCGCGAGGATGCCTTTCGCTTATTTGATGAGATTAGGGTATCATCTTGACAGGTTGCTGTTTGTCATTGATTTGACCGAATTCATCATTCAGCCACCCAGCAAGCAACCAAGAGACCATGGAGGCAGATCCTAATGACATCGATTCAAGCGCGCAACGTCAACCACCCGGAACATCGTGAAAACCTCAAAGCGGAGAAATATCATATCATGCGCGAAGCGATGCTGGCGGCTCTGCCAGTAGCAGAGTGGATGTCCTTCAGCGACATGGAAGACAAGATCCGCGCCTATCTGCTCGAAAAACAGGTGCCGGGCGCGCTTTTCCCCAAACCTGGTTCCGTCCGCTGGTATGCCAAAGCGGTGCAATTGGATCTGGAAGCCCGCGGAGAAATCGAGCGCCAACCGAAAAAATCGCCCTTGCACCTGCGCAAATGCGAGACCGAATCGTCTTAATCGCAGACCACCTCGCCGGGCGGCAATTCTCCCGCGCTATCCCAGATCCGCTCCCATTCCTCCAAGTATAAGCCAGCGATAGCCGCGCTGCGGATGATGACGATATTCTCGTCATTGCGCTCGGCGCCGCTGCGGGAGAAATTGAAAGACCCGGTGATGACCGTATCCGCATCAATGATGATGACTTTGTGATGTAGGATATATCGATTGCCATCTTGCCGCATATCTGCGCCGGCGCAATGCAAGGCCGGCAATTGGCTCCAGCTGGCGGTGCTGTTGCGCTTCTCAAAGATGCCTTGCACCGTGACCGCCGGGTCCGCCGCGCGTTGCAAGATTGCCTCCGCCAATTCTTCCAGCGAAAAGACGAAGACCATCAGGCGTATTGCGCTCTCCGCCCGCGCAATTTCAGCTTGCAGCGCCTGGATTTCATCAGCTTCCGAACCGAAAAGAATGCTGATTTCCCCACCGCCATTGTCAAAGGGAAAACGCGCCATTCCGTCATTGGTCGAGGTCTTGCCGAATTCCCCTCGGCTGAACATCTCTTCAAATTCCGCCTGATAGGCTATTACCGCTCGCGGATCATCCAGCACCAAAGCATTGTTATTGTTGCGATAGCTGCCATTGACCGTGTAATTCCAGGAGCCGGTCCAGACTTGGTCCCGGTCCATGATCATGAATTTGTTGTGCATCAAGCCGCTGCGCCCATCATCCTTGACGCTGATGCCGGCAGCCCGCAGATCCCCCAGCGCCGAACCCTCTCCGTCTTCCAGCCCATGTTCGTCATCGGTCACGATCCGCACCGCCACGCCCCGCTGGTATGCCTCGAGAATCGCGCGGGAGATCGGCTCGCTGTTTAGCTCAAAAGCGGCGATATCCAGCGTTGCCTCTGTTTGCCCAATGGCATCCGCCAGCAGCGCATCTAACCCGCCGTGGTAGTTGTCGCGTTCCCCGCTAGCATCTGGATGGTTGAAATAGAGCTGCCAGCTTTCGCTGCGGTAACCGCGGCCAAAGGGGAAAGCCACTTCGATGATTTCGCTCGGCAGCGAGATCGATACGGCGCTCTCGGTCGGCACTGTTTGACTTTCGACAGAGCGCCCCAGCTCAAATACCCGCAGCACAAAAGCCACCAGCACAAATGGCGGGATGCAAATGGCGATCAGCCAGCGCAGGACGCGACTTCTCACTCGGTACATAGTGAACTTTGCTCGTGCTTCATCTTCAGTGCAGTTTCATCATCATGGGTATTATGAAATAGAATGGATAAAAACAAAATCATCCTCCCAATCAAGATTGACGTCCATTGCGCAAATACGGGTTTTTGCCGTTTTGTTGCCGACAGAAAAACTTTTTCGGCAACAAAACCTATTTGTGTCTGTTTTGAGCATGTTTTGTCCGCCTCCAGCTTTGACTTAGTCCGCTCATACGTTGACAATAGCGCGCTTCCTTTGGCAAAAGGCGACTATATAGTCGCGGTTTTGAGGGAAATAATAATCTCCGCGTCCCTGTGTCTCTGTGGCGAGTTTTGCGCTTCAATCCCAAGGGCGCTCCGTGCTATAATGCGACAGTTTAGCCAGACAACCAGCCGAAGCGAGCCATGTCCCTCCTCACTGCCAGCAACCTGGGCAAATTCTACGGCGCTGATGAAATCTTCAGCGATATCAATATCGCCATAGCCGCTGGCGCGCGTATCGCCTTGGTGGGACCCAACGGCGCGGGCAAGACCTCGCTGATCAACATCCTGGCCGGTCTCGACTTGCCCACCAGCGGGACGGTCTCCCTGGCGCGCAACCTGCGCATCGCCTTCCTCCCCCAGCGACCAGAACTCGCTGGCGAGCACAGCCTCTGGCAAGAACAGTTAAAGGCTTTCGCCGACCTGCGCCAGATGGAGGCGCGGCTGACCGAACTCGAGCGACAGATGGCTGATGCCGAGCAGTTTAACACTGCCCTGGCGCGCTATAGCCCGCTACAAGCGGAGTTCGAGCATCTGGGCGGCTATGATTACCAAGCGCGCATCAAGAAGGTGCTCAGCGGGCTCGGCTTCACAGCCGCTGAATATGAGATGCCGCTGCCGATATTATCTGGCGGGCAAAAGACGCGGGCGCTGCTCTGTCGCTTGTTGTTGGAAGAAGCCGATCTGCTCATCCTCGATGAGCCGACCAATCATCTCGATATCAATGCCGTCGAATGGCTGGAGAAGTTTCTGGCTTCTTACCCCGGCGCCGTGTTGGCTGTCAGCCATGATCGCTATTTCATCGATCGTTTCGCCGAAACAGTCTGGGAACTCGATTACCAGCGCCTGCAAATCTATCGCGGCAACTACAGCAATTACGCCAAGCAGCGGGGGACCCAGCGCGAAACCCTGCGCCGAGATTATCAAGAACAACAACAATTCCTGCGCAAGGAGACCGAGTTCATCCGCCGGCATATGGGCAGCCGCGGCACCGCCCAAGCCAAGGGGCGGCTCAAGCGGCTGGAAACGATGAAGAAACGCGGCGCCATCCTGGAGCATGGTCCCCGCCAGCGCAAAAAGATGTCCATCGATATGGGGGACTATCGGCGCAGTGGCGACCAGGTCATCGTCACCCGCGATTTGCAAGTGGGCTATCAGGCGGGCAAGCCTCTGCTGAATCCGCCGGATCTGCTGGTCCTGCGCGGGGAAACAGTCGCCATCATCGGTCCCAATGGCATCGGCAAATCGACCCTGCTCAAGACACTCAGCGGGGATCTGCCAGCGCTGGCGGGGGAGGCGCGGCTGGGCGCCCAGGTCAAAATCGCTTATTTCGCCCAAGCCCACGAAACCCTCAATCCGAACCAGACCATCCTTGATGAAATCATGCAAACCAAAGCCATGCCCATCTCTCAAGCGCGGGATTGGCTGGGGCGTTTCCTCTTCAGCGGCGAGGATGTCTTTCGGCTGATTTCCTCGCTATCCGGCGGCGAACGCGGGCGGGTGGCGCTGGCGAAATTGACCTTGCAAGGCGCTAACCTCTTGCTGTTGGATGAGCCGACCAATCATCTCGATATCGATAGCCAAGAAGTATTACAAGCGGCGCTGGAAGATTTTGACGGCACCATCCTGCTGGTCAGCCACGATCGCTACTTGATTGATGCGCTGGCGACGCAAATCTGGGAATTGTCAGCCAGTCAGCTCACCGTATTTGATGGCGGCTATCAAGAGCTGCTGCAAGCTCGCAACCGCCGTTTGCCCCAAGAGACGGCAAAAAACGGTGGCGCGCCGCCCAGCTACCGCGGCAAGGGACCAGCTCGCTATGCCGAGAAAAAGTATGGCTTGAGTCCTTTCCAAGTCGCCCAGCGCACTGCGGAGCTGGAAACTACAATTAGCACATTGGAAACGAGCTTGAGCGAAATCAGCCATCAGCTGGATGCCGCCAGCCAAGCGAGCGATGCCGGCAAAGTCCGCGCCCTGGGCGAAGAATATGCCCGCAAGCAAACCGAGCTGGAAGCGGCGCTGGAAGAATGGGGCAGGTTCATCGAATAATGTCAACTTGTACAGCGCGCTCAGGGCAAACCGAGTAAGTTAAACCGAGAAGGAGAATCATTGTGGATATCACCTGGTACGGACATAGTTGCTTTCGCATCACCGAACGCGGTCATACATCGGTGCTGACCGATCCCTGTCATCCGACGGTCGACCTGGCGCAACTGAAATTAAAAGCGGATCTGATCACCTTCAGCCACCAGGACACCGCCCGCCAAGCAACACAAGTCAAAGACCATCGCTACGTCATCGCTGGACCCGGCGAATACGAAGTGGGGGAGCTCTTCATCACCGGCATTCCCCTGCATTTGCACGATGCCGAAAGCGATACCCTGCTCGACAATGTCGCTTATCACCTAGAATATCCCAGCAATCTGAATGTCTTGCACTTGGGAGTTTTGCGCGCTTTGCCAGACCAATCCATCATCGAAGAACTCGGTGTCGTCAATGCCTTGCTGCTGCCGGTGGGCGGCGGCACGTTGGCCAGCGATGAACTGGCGGATCTGATCAGCATGATCGAACCCAGTTACGTCGTGCCGATGCACCCGCTCGGGGTTACCCGGAGCGATTTCCAAGCGGGGACCGATGGTTTTCTCAAAGCTATGGGCGTCAGCAATGTGGAGACGCAGGACAGCTTGCGCATCACCAGCTCGAACCTGCCGGAGCAAATTCAAGTTGTCCTGCTGGAAGCCAATGTCGAATCGGGTTAAAAACGGTTAATCCATCGCCGGGCAATTTGCGGTATAGTAATAATATCTTGGCGACTAAACACGCGAGCAAAAGCCGATGTCAAACGGAAATGTCAAACTCCTCATGCACTGGGATATCAAGCGCGGTTTGGATGAAAAATATTTCGAATTCGTCATGCGCGAGTGGGTGCCCAACACGACCAAATTGGGCTTAACGCCAATTGAAGCCTGGTACAACATTTATACCAGTTCTGAAATTCCGCGGATTATGGCGGGCGCTATCGCCGAGGACGAGGCTTCCATGCGCGAGATTATCACCAGCCGCGATTGGGAAGATCTACAAGCCCAGCTGATGGAATACGTTGAAAATTACAGCCAAAAGATCGTGCGCGTCACCGGCGGCTATCAACTCTAATCCCCTCGCCCTCATTGCCAGCGCCCCGCGACCTGCAAGGCACAAGGAAAAACGAAACCCTCTAAATCTCGCCCTTTTTTCAGCGAGACTTAGAGGGTTAAAGCGAATACTTAACTGATGCGGATGGCGGATGGCTAGCCGCCCATGGCTGCGCGCAGTGAATCACAAGCGGGGCAACCGCCGCCCGGGCGCACGATGGCATAACCTGATTGCGGATCGGAACCCCAGTGGGTGGCGTCCACATTCCAGACGATGAACAAGCGCACATAGCCGGAAGCGCGCAGGCGGTTCACCGCGCCGGCCAACCAGGCTGCTTGTTCCGCCAGCGTATTGTCGGATGCCCAAGCGAAGCCACCCGGCAAGGGACCAATACCCTCGCCAGTCAAATAGCCCAGCTCGGTGAAGCAAAGTGGCTTGCTGGGGAAGAAGCTGCGATACAAGGACATCATACGCGGCAAGTACCAGGAATAGTGACCGGAGCTGCCAACTGGCGCGCCACTGGTCCAATCTGGCGGGACGATGCCAGCGTTGTAATGGACGCCGACACAATCCATATAATTGGCGGCTCCAGCGGCTGCCAACTGGCGCATGAAGCAATCGTCATCGCCACCACCAGGTCCACAACCTTGGAAGAAGCCAGTTGGCGCCGGCGCGCCACTGATGACCATGGTGCCGGGGTTGGCTGCTTTGATGGCGTTATAAGCCGCGCTCAACATCTGGACATAGCTGGTGCCGCTGATCTGGCCCGAGGGCCATTCGCGGTCGATATTCATCTCGTTCCAAACTTCGATGGCATCGGCGCCGCCCCGCGCCAAGTCAGCCAGGAATCTGGCGAAATTCTGATAGAACCCGGCGGGGTTGCCGGCAATCTGGTCTTTTTCGCCGATGACGCTCAACAGCACTTTGAAGCCATTGTTATGGGCGCTGTCGATCAGGTGTTGGAAGTTGCTGGCGGGTTCGTTGCCATGCCACTTGACCTGCCGCTTGACCCAGGTCATGCGCGCATTGTGCATATGCCCAGGATGCGCGAAGCTCAATGCCTGCCCACCCAGCTCAAAGCCGCTGGTATTGGTGGTGCTGGGCAGGGGAGCGGCAGTGCCGGGACTGCTGGTTTCCGCCGGGGCGGGGGCTGGCGGTGGCGCGCCAGGCACCTGCAAGACCTGACCGACGCGCAAGACATCCGGATTGGCGATGCCATTCAGCTGCGCCAGCTCAAAATAGTTGATGCCAAAATTTGCCGCGATGATCGCCAGGGAATCGCCACGTTTGACGATGTACTGGCCCGTGCTCGGTTGTGGAGCGGGCGCCGTGCCCCCGCTTTCGGCCGGGGCCGGTGCGGCGGTCGTGCCAGCCGGCGCTGGAACGCGCAATACCTGCCCGACGTTCAAGATGTTCGGGTCGGGGATGCCGTTCATCTCCGCCAGGACGAAATATGTGGTATTGAATCTAGCGGCGATAATGGCCAGGGTCTCCCCACGCTGAACTATATAGGCGCTTTCACCCGCTGGCTGTGCAGGTTGCGCTGGTTGCTGGCTGGGGGCAGGGGCTGGCGCCGCGCCACCCGCCGCCGGGATCGTCAAGCGATTGCCGGCGTGAATGATATAGGGTGGGAAAAGATTGTTGGCGGCCGCCACTTCGTTCATGGTACGTCCGTACTGCTGCGCGATGCCAAAAAGATTCTCGCCCCGCTGCACCACATGAACCTGCTGCGCCATTACTGCGGCAGATCCAACAGACATCAGGACACTTATCATCAAAAGCAAAAGCATTAAACGACGCATATTCGCTCCTTGCCTACATGATCCAGCAATTCATTGGCCGCCATATCCAGCTAGCCGCTCCCTCGTGAAAATGGACGGCTGCTTATGTCGCTGAACAATGGCAGACTTGATCTCCAGTCGCCAAGCGGCTTTGTCAGCTCATTCTAGCATGAGTTAGGAAAATACGCTGAGGCGGCTGCTGGAATTCAGCTATCGAATAGGTTGATACTTTTACCTGGCGGGGCAGGGTAGCGCGCGAGCCTAATAGCCGATTTCCATGCCCAGATCCACCAGCGGCAGGCGGGGATCCATGCCCGGCAGCAGATCGCGCACCCAGGCATAATCGGGGTCATCGCTGGCGGCAAACTCCCGCGTGGAGCCAGCCAGAAAGTTCAAGGTGTAAGTGACTGCCCCCGGCGCGCTCACCATCGTATAGAAACCGGAGGGCATCAGTATGATGTCGTGCTGCCGCGCCATCATCGTCACATCGGCAGCTTTGTCGGCGCTGTAAACCCGCTGATAGGCATACCCGGTGGGACGGTCAAACTTGTAGAAACTGAAACGGTTTAACTGCGCCTCCAGCACGAGCCCTTTCTCGTCAGTTCTGTGCGTATCATGCTTGTGTGGCGGATAGCTCGACCAATTGCCGCCCGGCGTATACAGCTCATAAACCAGCAAGCGATCGGCTGAGAAATCCCCGCCGATCAGTCGAGACATTTGCCGCGAGCAATTGCCACCGCCCAGCAGCATCATTTCTACATCCTGCGGGGTGATCAACCGGGCGGGATATTCGCGTTCGGTCGGCGCCCAGCAAGAAGCGAATTCAAAATTATCGCTCAAAGATTCGATCTCAAATTCGGTGTGCGGCGGTAAATAAACCGCGTAGGGCAGACCGCTGAAGACGCTATCCCGCCGGCCGACGCCCTCAAAGTCGCCTCTGTTGCTGCGGATATTGCAGCGCCCGCTCAAAATCACCGCCACATATTCAAAGGCATCGATGGCGATTTCAAAGGTCTTGCCCGCGCCCAGGCGGACGGCGGCAAAATTCATGGTATCCCAACCAGCCCGTTTGACATCCAAAGCGGCGAAAGCCCCGGCTTTGCCTTTGTCATTGGCGCGGATATGCAGGGAATCGGCTGTAAAACTCGCCATAACACACTCCGTTCAGCTGGCGCGCATCAGGTTACCAAACCACGGGTGACGCGCATAAACATATGCTCCAGGTCTTTCTCTTCTTCGTTGAAACCGAGCAGCGTGACCCCCCCTTCAAACAGGCGCCCGCTCAATGCCCCCAGCTCTTCATCGCTGCCAGCAAAGTCAAGCCGAACACGGGCTCTGCCATTCTTGGGCGTGATGATCTCCGCGCCCACTACCTGCCCAATAGCGCTGACCAGGCTCAGTACTGTCTCGGCGATATCATGATCCATCACGGTGACGATAATCTCCCGATGCGCCATCAACTGCAATTTCAACTCATCAATGCTGCCTTGCATGATCAGCTCGCCAGCTTCGACGATGCCAATATGCGAGCAGACATCTTCGACATCCGCCAGGATATGGGAGGAGAAAAATATGGTCTTGCCCATATTCGCCAACTCGCCCAGCAACTCGCGGATCTCCACCCGGGCGCGTGGATCCAAGCCCGAAGCCGGCTCATCCAGGATCAGCACCTTGGGGTCATGCGCCAGCGTCCGCGCCAAGGACAAACGCTGCTTCATGCCACGGCTGAGCTTGTCCACCAGGTCTTCCCGCCGATGCTGCAAATCCACCAACTCCAGCAAATCCGCCACCAGCGGCTTGCGCTGCTTCTCCGGTATGTCGTAACAAGCGGCAAAAAAGTCGAGATATTCCCAGACGCGCAAATCCTCATACACCCCGAATTCATCGGGCATATAACCGATGGCGCGCCGTACCGCCCGTCGATCTTCCAGCACCGAATAGCCATCCACCCAGGCCCCCCCTTGCGATGGACGGGTCAAGGTGGTCAAGATGCGCATTGTCGTCGTCTTGCCGGCGCCGTTGGGACCAACAAAACCATAGATCGAACCGGCGGGCACCGCCAAGGAAATGCCGCGCAAGGCTTCAAAATTGCCGAAGGATTTGTGCAAGCCCTCCGTTTTGATGATCGGGTCCATCATTTCCCCTCTTTGCCGAGCAAGCGCTACTGGAGCGACTTAAGAATAGCGCCCAGTCTGCTCTATACGTATCTTGCGCACACGGGCTGTGCCGATGCCTTCTCCATATTGCAGGCGCAACTGTAGCACATTGCCCGCTCCCAAATAATCTCCGGGTGCGCTGAACTCCAACAGGTCGCCTTCGCGATAGCCAAAGACATCGTAATCCCCCGTCCGCCAATTGAAGAGTTCGATATCCAGCGATTGGGCATAACCGCCGCCGCGATCGACTTCAAGCTGCATGTACTCCACCAGATCCAGCGCCAAGCCAGGCAGCGGATGAAACTGGAAAGTGACCCCCTGGTCCTCGAACAGGCTGAAACTCTCGGTGCCATTGTCGGTGATGCCGAGCCGGTCCAAGGTCATCCAGCTGAAATATTCGGAGGTTAAAGTGGCGCGCCCCCGCGGTAGCTTGATATCGACATCCAATTCGATCACATAAAGTGTCGTATCGATCGAGCTCCAGCCAGCGCCCTCAATCGTCAGATCCCGCGCCCATTCGTCACCCCAACCCAGCAGGTACAATCCGCTGCCACGCGCGGTCGAGCTGAATTGATCGACCATGAAACTGGCGAGGAAGGCTTGCTCCCGCGCCGCTTGCCGCTCGGCAATGTCCTCGACGCTGAGGAATGCCCGCGTGCGTAAGTAACGCTCGCCTTGTAGCGCTTTGATGCTGGCGTTGGCGCCGCTGCTGGAAAATGGCGATGTGCCATAATCAAGAGCTGAACCATTCAGCTCCAAGGGATTGGGTTGCATCGGATAATCAGCGAGGTTGGCGCTTAACTCCTCGCGACCCAGCGTCACAATAGCGCCCGGCGCCAAATCTTCTTCCAGCCGATAGGTTACGCCCGCGCCCAACAAGACCGGATCCCGCAAGCGGATCTCACTCTGGTTGCTGATGATTCCTTGATAAGCGCCGACCATGCGCCCGCTCTCCGCAAGCTCAAAATCGAGGGTGAAGCTGCCGCTGATATCGGGCTGCGCGACCCGCCCACTGACGGTGAAATTGGCGAAGATACCGCCATCAATGGTGAAGTCATTGGCGCGATAATCCGCCCCCTGCGAGATTTCGGTGGCGGTTTGAATGTTGTTGCTGGCGAAAATGCTACTGGGCGCAGTCGCCCCCGCTACCGCCAGAGAAGAGCCTTCCGGCACTGCCAGCGAATAAGTGGCTCGCCTTGGCGAAAGCAAACCAACAAATTGATTCACCTGCGCCTCGTCGCTGCTGACATAGCTTTCCACCAGGGTCAAGCGGCTGACGATAATCTCCGCCCCGCGCAGGTTGAAACCCACCGTCCAGGCGATGCCGGTGAAACAGATGATCACTAAGGGTATGGTAAACCAGCTCCAGCCATTGCGCCGCAAACGGGATAAGAGAAAATAATTGAGCGGACCGATGAGGGCGATATAAAGCGCCAGAAAGAGGCAAAGTGTTTGCATCGGCGGTAACAGATCCACCCCCGGTAAGTTCGCCACCGCCTCCGCGCCCCATTGCGGACGGCTGAAACCCTCGCGCCAAGTCGGATGTGGCGAGCGCGTCGCCAACAATTTCAACCACAGATCGCTGAGTCGCCCCCAGCTCGCCAAGGGCTCCAAGGTCGGGTCAGCCGCCAGAAAATCGACCAGCCCAGCGCCCAGCCCGCGCCGAACCAGCAGGGGGATCCCTCCTTGTTCCACCAGCACCTTGGCATCTTCCGCCAGCTCGCCAATCGCGATAATGCTGCGCTGTTGCAAATGCGCGCCATGATCCCCGCTGAAGCGAGCCAGCGCGCTCAAATCATCTATCGATTGGCTCTCGGCCCGCAGCAATGGTAGCAGATCGGCCAAAGCCCCCGCCGTGTTGCCCGCCGATGGTCCTCCAGCGATGATCAAATGACCGCCAGCTTCTACCCAATGACGGATGGCGCGCCCTTGGCCGCTGGAAAAGTTGTCGCTGTTGATATTGACCAGCAGCATCATATCAAGCGATTCCAGCGCATGCCCCTGTTCCGGGATGTTGTGGATCGCCCAGATCGCTTGCTGTGCTTGGTAGCCGCCGATATGCGCGCCGGCGAGGTTGGGCGCCGCCGTGTTGGGACCCGCGACCACGGCGTAAAGCTGGTCCTGCCCTTGCAAATTGATCAAACCAGCCTCGCGCATCGCTCGCACCGCGCCAGCCTCATCGATCAATTCCACGCGAATCTGGTCGGGGAAAGTCCGCGCTTGGATATTCAAGGTGGCTGATTTCTCAGCGCCGCTGGGCAAATCAATCGGCTTGCTGAAGGCATTGCCCAGCACCGTGCCTGATGTCTCCGGGCGGACTACCAATCTCCCCGCCACCGATTCGCCATTGTTCTTCAGCCTAACCTGTACCGGCGTCCATTCCCCGGGCCGGAAAAAAGAACCGAAGCCGACCTCGACCGACATCTCAATCACATCGCGGAAATTGTCCTGCGCCATGCTGGGCGCCCAAGACAGCGAAGCAAACAAGAGGAGGCTTATCGAAACGAAGCTCGCCAAAAGACGGGACATGGAAAATCCTGCATCAACCGCTGAAACTATCGCTTATTGTATCACGCCGCATCCACAAAGTTCAGCACTCATCTTGCCCGCCTACTGTGTAACTATCTGCCAATGCGCTATAGTAGAAATAGCGATTTTTTGGACAAATCACTTAAGGAGCGCAACATGGTCTATCAAGCGGCTCAGACTCGGTATGACACGATGCAATATCGGCGTAGCGGACGCAGCGGCCTGCTACTGCCGGCGATCTCACTGGGCATCTGGTGGAATTTTGGCGGCGTGGATACGATGGAAAACTCGCGGGCGATGCTGCGCCGGGCATTCGATCTGGGCATCACCCATATCGATATCGCCAACAATTACGGTCCCCCGCCCGGCTCCGCCGAAGAGACCTTCGGTCAAATCTATCAACAGGATCTGGCGCCCTATCGCGACGAACTGGTCATCTCGAATAAAGCTGGCTACCGCATGTGGGACGGACCCTACGGCGAATGGGGCTCGCGCAAGTACCTGATCGCCAGTTGCGACCAAAGCCTGAAGCGCACCGGGCTGGATTACTTCGATATCTTCTACAGCCACCGTCCTGATCCCGATACCCCGCTGGAAGAGACCATGAGCGCCCTCGATTATATTGTCCGCAGCGGCCGCGCCCTCTATATCGGCATTTCCAGCTATACTCCCGAACAAACGCGAGCCGCCTCCCGCATTCTCAAAGAGCTCGGCACACCCTGCCTGATCCATCAGCCGCGCTACAACATGTTCGATCGCCGCATCGAAGCTGGCTTGCTCGATACACTGGGGGATGAGGGCATCGGCTGCATTTGCTTCTCGCCGCTGGATCAAGGCATCCTGACCAACAAATACATTGGCGATTTGCCGGGCGATTCCCGCGCCGCCAAGCACGATTGGGGCGACCGCCTGGCGCAAGAGAAAATCCAAAAGGTGATCCAGCTCAATGCCATCGCGGGAGAACGGGGACAGAATATGGCGCAGTTGGCGCTGGCTTGGACGCTGCGTCACCCGGAAATGACATCGGCGCTGATCGGCGCTAGCAAACCGGCCCAGCTTGAAGACGCTGTCGCCGCTTTGACAAACCTCGATTTCAGCGAGGGAGAACTGGCGCGTATCGATGCGATCCTCAAGGACTAATCAGCAGAATCACATCTAAGTGAGGGTAGAGTTCTTAGGAAGGCTGGCAGCCGATGACCTGGCTTGTCGTGGATCTGGGCAGTTCTTCGGTGCGGGCGCTGCTATTTGCCGATGACCTGCGCCTGATCGAAAACGCGACCAGCAGCCGCAAACACGATTTCTTCACCGATAGGGCAGGGCGCGCCACCGCAGACCCGCTGGCATTGCAAAACCTGGTCGAAACCTGCCTGGACGAGATCTTGCAGCACCCCGCTGCCCGCAAGATCCGCGCCCTGGGCATGGCTACTTTCGCCGGCAATTGGCTTGGTTTAGATGCCGCGGGCAATGCCTGCACGCCGGTCATGACCTATGCCGATACCCTCAGCCGGGACGAGATCCCGCAGCTGCTCGGGAAGCTGGGGGACGATGCCGAAGCCTATAATCAGGCGGTGGGCTGTATGCTGCACCCCGCCTATCTGCCAGCTCAATACGCCTACCTGCAAAACCAGCAGCCCGACACGGCAAGAGGCATCCATCGGCTCAGCGATATCGGCGCGTATCTCTATCGGCAATGGTTCGCCCGCGACATCCCCACCAGTTACTCCATCGCCAGTTGGTCTGGCTTGCTGGATCGGCGCCAGCGCGACTGGCATTGGGGCTACGCCAAGGCGCTCATCGGCAGCGGATTCAGCGAGAAATTGCCAGCCTTGGCTGATTATGATGCCCTGCAAACGGGCTTGGCGCCCCGCTATCGCCAACGTTGGTCCGCGCTGCGCGATTGCCCCTTCTTCCTGGCTCTGGGCGATGGCGCCGCCGCCAATATCGGCTCGGGGGCTGTGGATGCCGGGCGGATCGCCCTCACCATCGGCACCACTTCAGCGCTGCGGGCTGTCAAGCAGATCCAGCCCCTGCCAGCGGGACTTTGGAGTTACCTGGTCTCCGCCGATCTGCCCCTGCTCGGTGGCGCCACCAGCGAAGGCGGCAATGTCTATCAGTGGGCGCTGGAAGAATTGCTGCTGGAAGAATTGCTGCTGGAAGAGGAAATGCTGGAAGCGCAGCTCAGCAAGCGCCAACCCGATGCCCATGGTTTGACCGTGTTGCCACTGCTGGCTGGCGAGCGCAGCCCCGGCTGGCATCCCAACGCGGCCGGCACCATCCACGGCCTCCGCCGCCACAGCAATCGGCTCGATATCCTGCAAGCGCATCTGGAAGCGGTAGCTATTCGGCTCTCGTTGATCTTCGATCTGCTCAAGACTGAAGACGCCATCGTCATGGCTGGCGGCGGCGCTTTGCAATCCTCACCAGCCTGGGCGCAGATGATCGCCAATGCCTTCGATGCGCCCATCCACCTATTACAAGAAGCTGAAGTCACCGCTCGCGGGGTTGCCCTGTTGATGCGCCAAACCCTGGACGGCACCGCCCTCGATGTAACTCCGCCACAGATCAGCCGCGTCCTGCAACCTGATCCGGCTGATGTCAAATTGCTGCGGGGCGCGCGCCAACGCCAGCTCGAGCTTTATCAGCGCCTCTATGCCTGATGCGGCAACATGGCAGCGAAAGCCGCCACCTCCTCGGCTGAATCGTTGCAGCCACAGAGCAACAGCACTAAATGAGCATCGGCTGACAAGCGCTCTTGGATCTTCTGCGCCGCCGCCAAGGTGCTAGCGGCCGCCAGTTCCGGGCACAAGCCTTCGTTTTGGATGAAATATTGCTGCGCGTCAATCATCTCAAAATCGCTGACCAAGACCAGCTCTTCCAAATGCTGACGACAGAGATCGAGAGCGGCTTGCGACACGAAAGGCGCCCCCAGCGTTTTTGAGAGGGAAGCGGGTTTGATATCGACGATCGTCCCCGCCTCCAGCGCCCGCTGCATGGTCGGCGCTGTCTCCGGCTCGACCCCCCAAATGCGTACCGAGGGCCGCTTGGCTTTGATGGCGGAGATGATACCGGCGATCAAACCACCACCGCCGATGCTGACGATGATATCGGTCATCTGCGGGCAGTCTTCCATTATTTCCAGCGCGACCACGCCATTGCCCGCCACTTGATCGGCATTGTCAAAAGGGTGCAGAGAGGTGCGTCCCCGCGCTGCCCATTCATCAGCTCTCGCGAAAGCAGCGGCTGTATCCGGCAGCAATTCCACCTCGGCGCCATATTCGCGGGTGGCTGCTACCGAACCGCGCGGCGCATTCTCCGGCATGCAGACGATGGCTTCCACCCCAAGAATGCCGCTGCAATAGCCGACGGCGCGGGCGAAATTGCCGCCGCTGACCGCCACCACGCCCTCCCCCAGCTTGTCAGCCCCCAAGGACAACATCTGGTGAAAAGCGCCCCGGGTCTTGAAGGAGCCGCTATGCTGCTCCAGCTCCAGTTTGAGCTGCACCTGGCAGCCTAGCCGCTGGCTGAGACCCGGCGATTTCTGCTGTGATGTCCGCCGATAATATTGTCGGACAGCTTGCGCCGCTTGCTCAACATCTGAGAGTGTGATCATGGATTTAGCACTTCCGCCTTTGCCAATTCATCGAAACTCGATCTCCTTCGTCTCCGCAATACAACTGCTATCCGGCCCGCTCAAGGGGTCTTCGATAAAAGCCACAGCAATCTCCACCGCGCACTCATCAGAGCGCAGCACACCATGCCCCACATGCGGCAGCACAAAATTGTAAGCTGTCGTCAGCGTCTCCTCCGCCTGCGCCGCATAATCTGGCGGCGTGATCGGGTCATAGTTGCCAGAGAGCAGCAGGGCGGGCACCTCGCTTGTCACCGGCATGTTTGCCCGCGGCACCCTGCTTTCGACCAGCCACAGGTCACAGAGCTGCGCCAAGGTCTCGCGCCCTTCGACCGGGTATTGCATATAGCTTTCCAAATGTGAATGCTCTTGCAACAAGCGCTCATAACTGCGGTCAGCCGCCGAGCCATATTCTTCCTGACATTGCACCGTATAGTGCATGCCCAAGCTGAGCGAGGTCATCAAAGCTTGGTGAGCGACGCCGAAATAGACCGCATTTTCTGGCATGCCTCGCGCCAATTGGTACAGCAACAAGGGGATCACCCGAATAGATTCCACTTCATAAAGCCAGCTGAAAACCCAGTCATAAAGCCGATATCCGCTGACCTCAATCTTCAGCGTTTTATTGCCTGGAAGCCGGTAACCCACCGTCAAAGGATATCGATTCAGCCGTTCATAAAGCCGGAAGAAGTTCTCCTCCAAATTGGGGTAGCGTGCCCGACAGCTTTCCGCCGCCTCGCAAGCATCAAACAAGGCTTGCAGCGCCCGCTCGCCACTGAAATAGGCATCGAGGTAGATATCGGCTTGTGGCGGATATACCGAATCGAGGATCGCGCTACGCACATATTGGGGATAATCCCGCATCATCACCAGCCCCAAGCGCGAGCCATAAGATACCCCAACCAAATTCCATTGCTCATAACCCAATGCCAACATCACATTGACGATATCCCGGGCATTGTTCTCGCTATGGAAACTGTCAAATTGCACGCTGTTCTCGCTAAGCCGCTGACGACATTCCGTCAAGATCTCCAACATCAATTCAGCATGGTCGGCATAAGGAATCTGCAAGATTTCGTCAAAGCGATAGAGCGCCTCCCGACAATAAAGCGGCGGATTGCTAAAGCCCGTGCCCCGTTGATCGATGACGATAATATCGCGGTCGCCAATGAAAGCGCGCAAGTAAGCCTGGAAAGATATCTGCAACAACTGGGTGCCGCTGCTGCCCGGTCCCCCCACCAAATAGACCAGCGGATCCGGCTGGGCTTCGGGGTTGCGGCTTTTGATCTGCGTGTAATAAATCTCGACATTGCCGCCGTCCGGATCCTCATAATCCTGCGGCAAGCTGACATAACCGCAGCGCGTGACATAACCATTAGGGCGCGTCACGCAATGCACCCTTTCCTGCACGTCCTGGCTCCAAACTGTGCCGACCGCGAGCAAGAAGGGCAATATCGTCAATAAAAGTCGAAAACGCATCAGGGTATCCTCAACTCTTTCACTAAGTTAAACACAGTTTGGCAGTTAAATCAAAAATTGCCCCCGCCAGCCCCTTGTATTCGCCTTACTCCTTGTGTCCTTTGTGTCTTTGTGCTTTTAATGCCTCCCACTATAATGCCTCGTATGACCAACGCTTCCTCCCCACCACGCCATTCAACGCGCCGGCGGATTACACTATTTATAGCCGCGTTCTTCTTGCTCTGCCTGTTGTTGGGCTTGGACTTGCATTTTCGCGGTTTGGTCTGGCATTTCGCCTGGTCACAAACGGGCGAGGAAGGCGCTCCGGGGCAGATCGCCGGCTTGGTCGAGCTCGCTGGCAATCTCATCCGCCACCCGCTGGAGACCGATTCTCTGGCGCCGATCCAGCATAAAGCGGATATCCCCTATGGCATCAATACCTTCTTACAGCATGAGGTCGAGCGCCCCAAAATCGAGGCGATGCTGGGCATGATCCGCGCTGCCGGTTTTGTCTGGCTGCGCCAGGAATTCCCCTGGGAAGATCTTGAGGTGGATGGTCGCGGGCAATACACCGATTCCCGCCAAGATCGCGATGGCGATGGAAAAGTGGATGCGGTCGATGCCTGGGCGAAATACGACCAAATTGTCGAATTGGTAGAAGCCAATGACCTGCGTCTGTTGGTCCGCTTGAGCAATCCCCCCGCTTGGTCCCGAGCCGATCCCGCCGCTGGCGAATTCGCCCCGCCCGATGAATTGCAGGATTTCGTCAACTATGCCGTGGCGGTGGCACAGCGCTATCAGGGCCGCATCCACCATTATCAAATCTGGAACGAACCCAATATCTTTCCTGAATGGGGCAATAAGCCCATCGACCCCCGCGCCTATAGCGAAATGCTCTGTCGTACTTACCACGCGCTCAAAGCGGTGGATGAAGATATCGTGGTCATCAGCGCCGCCCTCGCGCCAACCAACCAGCTCGATGGTTATATCGGCTTGAGCGATCTGGTCTTCCTGCAAAGCCTCTATGACCATGGCGCTGGCGAATGCTTTGATGTGCTCTCGGGCCAAGGTTATGGCTTGCGCAGCGGTCCCACCGACCAGCGCCTGCGCGCCACCAGCTTCAATATCGCCCGCCATAGTTATTATCGCGATATCATGGTGCGCAATGGCGATGCCCATAAACCGATCTGGCTCAGTGAAGCCGCTTGGAACGCCAGCCTCGATGCCGCCCTCCCGCCCGATCAAATCACCGCTTATGCCGCGTATGGCAATGTCAGCCAGCAACAAGCCGCCGATTATATGCCGCTATTTTATGACCGCGCCCAGCAAGAATGGCAATGGCTGGGACCCGTGATGTACTGGTTTTTCACCCGCAAAGATCCCTTCGAAGCCGATCAAGCCTTTTATTATTTCCGCATGGTCGAGCCGGATTATCAGCCCGACAAACCCAGCTTCACGCCCTTGCCCGTCTACCACAGCGTCAAAAATTACATCAGCGAGCAAGAACCGATGCTCTATCGTGGCACTTACCAAGCGGAGACCTGGCAGATTCAAAGCGCCGGGCGGCTAGTGGCTGATGCTGGCGCTCGCTTCGGGCAAGCCCTGCAATTCGAGCAGGGTATCGCATTCCGCGCCCATGGCACCGCGGTCGAAATCACTTGGCGCTTCCCGGACGAGCCTGCTAATTGGCGTATCAAAGGCATCGATTTGTCGGCCGGCTTGGCGGTCAGCCAGCAGGTCAGTTTCGGCGAGGGTCCCATCATCGTTGACGAAATCACCATCTATGACCGCAGCAAAGCGCAACTGCTCTTGTGGCTTGCGCTGGCTTGCGCCGGCGTCATTGTCTTCTGCGCCACCCTTGGCTTGGCACTGCGTGAACGGCGACGATGAACGTCAATCCAAGGCATACACAGCCCAAGCAGCTGCTGATCATCAGCCTGCTGCTGGTCATTCTGCTGCTGGCGACGGCGCTCCGTTTTCATCGCCTTGGCGCTCAGTCACTCTGGTATGACGAAGGCGTGGCTTATGCCCATTCGCTGCGAAGCCTGCCGGAATTGATCCCCTTATTACAGCGCAATGTCCACCTCCCCGCTTATTTCACCTTGCTGGGCTGGTGGCAAGATTTGACCGGCTCATCCGAATTCGCCCTGCGTTCATTATCCGCCCTCTGTAGCATCCTGAGTATCGCTGTGGTCTACGCCCTGGGCAAAAGCCTCTTCCATCCCATGGCTGGCATAGCGGCGGCGGCGTTGGTTGCCCTCAACAGCTTCAGCATCACTTATGCCCAGGAAGCCCGCATGTACGCCTTGCTGGCGGCGCTGGCTGGCGGGAGCATGTGGCTCTTCCTGGTCTTTTGGTCGCGGGGCTCACCCGGCTCAAAGCCGTCACGCTGGACGATTGTCATCGGGCTCGGCTTGCTCAACGCCCTGGGCTTGTATACCCATGTGGCTTATGGGCTGGTCATCATGACGCAAGTGGTCTTGACGCTGCTCTGGCTGCCAACTGCCAGGCGTCTCCCCCAGCGGCTGCTAGACTACCTGCTCGCCAATCTAGTAACCCTGCTGCTGTTCTCACCCTGGCTTGGGATCTCCTTGTCCCAAATCTCCGCCCAGCCCAACCTCGCCCAACCGGTCTCCCTCGAATCGCTACTATGGCAGCTCCAAGGCTATTTCGCCTTTGGCAACAGCTTCGGGAGTAGCCTGGACGATTGGGCTTTGCCGCTGTATTTGCTGCTGCTAATGGGTCTGTTGCCGCGCGGGGGCGCATCATGGTCCAAGCTGCTGTTGCCGCCGATCTGGGTCATCATTTCAGTCGCAATCTATCTTCAGCTCGAATTATCCACCCGCTATCTGCGCTTCCTGCTGCCAGCCCAATTGGCATTTGCGCTCTGGCTAGGGCGGGGCATCTGGCTGCTCAGTTCCGGCATCATCATCCCCCACAGCATGCGCCAGCAAAAAGCTTGGCTGCGCGCCCTCCCTCGGTTAGCGGCTGCGGTCGCCCTGTGTCTCTTGCTGCTGACGCAATTCAATCGGCTCGAGGCTCTCTACCATCATCCCGATTTTCAGCGGGATGACATGCGCGGCTTGGTGCGGCGCATCCAAGACGACTTGGGAGCCGATGCCGCCATCATCGTCAGCGCCGCCGGTCTCGAAGAATTGCTGCGCTATTATTATGACGGCGAGGCGCCAGTCTATGGCTTGCCCACTTCTCCCGATGCCGAACAGACGCGCTCACAAGTCCGCGAAATTATCGGCAAACACGACGACCTGCACGTCATCTTCTATGGCGCGACTGAACAAGATCCCCGGCAAATTGTCGAGACGACGCTCAACACCGATGCCTACGAAGTTTTTGATATCTGGGTCGACGACCTGCGTTATGTTCATTATCTCAGCCCGCCCGCTGATAGTGAAATCGTAGCTGTCGATTTGGCTTTTGCTGACGAGATTACGCTGCAATCCTACGCGCTCAATTCCACAACGCTCGAACCCGGCGCGGCTCTACAAGCGCAACTGGTCTGGCAAGCGCTAGCCTCCCCCAGCAAGCGCTACAAAGTTTTCCTGCAGCTGTTAAATGCTGATGGAATCTTGGTAGCCCAACGCGACAGTGAACCGGCCGCCGGCTCCGCCAATACTGCAAGCTGGCAAGCCGGCGCGACCATCATCGACAATCACGCTTTGCCGCTGCCAATGGATTTGCCCGCGGGCGACTATCGCTTGATCGGGGGCCTCTACGATATCAACGATGCTGACCAGCGCTTGCCGGTCAATGGCGCAACTTATGCCGAGCTGGCCATCATAACGGTGAAATAGCTGAAATCAGCCTTGAGCATCCCGCTCATATACCAGCTCGCCCGCCACATAAGTCGCCCCCACCGCCCGGTCATCGGCGCAAATCATCAGCGCGAACAACAACTCTTCGGGCGACTCGGCCACCTCGCTGCGCAAAGCCAACAGGGGCGTCGCTCTTGGATCCAACACGACGATATCCGCCTCATAGCCAGGGCTCAACTTGCCGACCCGGTCATCAATCCCCAATGCCGCCGCGCTGCCCAAAGTCGCCAAGTAAAAACCCTGCGCCGCCGTGACCGAGATGCCCAGCAGCTGCGCTATTTTGTAGGCTTCGCTCATGGTTGCTAACATGGAAAAACTGGTGCCGCCGCCGACATCGGTACCCAAGCCAACCGTGACCGGACGCTCCGCTCCCTTGGTCTTGGCGATATTGAACAGACCGCTGCCAATGAAGAAGTTGGATGTGGGGCAATGGGCGATTTTGGCGCCGGTCTGGTGGAAACTGCGCAATTCGCCTTCAGACAAATGGATGCCATGTCCATAGATGGCGCGCTCATTTAGCAAACCATAATGATGGTAAATGTCGGTGTAATTTTCCCGCTCCGGATACAATGCCAGCGCCCGCGCCACCTCCGCCCGATTCTCCGAAATATGCGATTGCAAGCGTACATCGCTATATTCCCGCATCAGCGCGCCCGCCAATTCCAATTGCTGCGGGCTGCTGGTCAGGGCGAAGCGTGGCGTCACCGTATAGAGGCAGCGCCCCTGCCCATGCCAACGCTCGATGAGCGCTACCGAGTCATCATAGCTGGCCTGTGCCTCGTCCAGAATATTCGCCGGCGCATGGCTGTCCATCATCATCTTGCCAGCCAACAACAGCATATTGTGTTCCTGCGCCGCCGCGAAAATCGCCTCCACTGAAGCGGGCGCCGAGGTACAAAAGACCGAAGCCGCCGTGGTGCCATTGCGCAGCAATTCGGCGATGAAAAAATCGGCGATGGGCCGGGCATGCTGCGGGTCATTGAATTTGGCTTCGGTGGGGAAGGTATATTTGTTCAGCCATTCCAATAACTGCGTCCCAAAAGAGCCGATGATCTCCACCTGGGGATAATGAATATGGGCATCGATGAAGCCCGGTATCAAAATCGCAGCGGGGTAATGTCGGATCTCAATATCAGCCGGCAAGCGCGGCGCCAAATCATGGTAAGCGCCAACCACGCGGATGATGCCGTCTTCAATCCAGATTAAGCCATCCGCATGGTAAACGATGCACTCTTCCTGCTGCTTGAGGAAAGGATCATCAATTAAACTGTAGACGCTACCGCGCAGGGCAAGTTGTTTCATCTGCTTGTGCTCTCAATCTGGATTACCCAGGTTGTCTCAATCGATGCGCAAGCTCTGCACAGTTTCCCAGGCGCCACTATCCCAAGAGCGCAGCATGGCAGCATGCACATCAGCCACCGCCAGCGCTTCGGCGAACCCCGGCACGCATTGTCGCCCTTGCGCCACCGCTTGCAGAAAATTCCAAGCTTCGATCACTTTCATATCTTCATAGCCAAGCCCGCTTCCATCGCCGGGATTGAAATTGCCGTGGTGGGCATAGCGATCTCCCCCGACCAAGCGCATGAAGCCATCGTGCTGCCCATCCTCGCCGGGCAGATATAGCTGCAACTCGTTCATCCGCTCGAAATCCCAAGCGATAGCGCCTTTGCGACCGTTGAGCTCAAAAGCCATCTCATTCTTGGGACCAAAGATCGTGCGCGAGACTTCGAAGCTGCCGCGGGCGCCATTTTCGAATTCCACCAAGGCGCCCACGTAGTCCTCGTTGCTGACCGCGCCCTTGGGGTCGTCCGGCGCCCCCCGCGAATAATGGGTGCCTCTGCCCGGGATCGGCAAAGGTCGCTGCGGGATGAAGGTATGCGCATTGCTGACCAGCCGTTTGACCCCGCCGCAAAGATAGAGCGCCATATCGGTCACATGCGCCATGATATCGCCCAAGACGCCATAACCGGAAATCGCCTGATCGAAGCGCCAAGATAACAAGCCCAGTGGATCGCTGCCATACATGCTGAAGAAGCGCCCGCGATATTGCGTCAAATCGCCCAAAGCCCCTTGGTCAATCAGTTTTTTGGCATGCATCACCAAGGGCGCCCAACGATAATTGAAGCCGACACCGCTCAAGACCCCCGCCCGCCGCGCGATCTGTTCAATCTGTGCCGTCTCTTGTGGATTGCGCCCCACCGGCTTCTCACAGAAGATATGCTTGCCAGCCGCCGCCGCCGCCCGCACAATCTCCAGATGCAAATGGTTGGGCGTGGCGATATTGACAATCTGCACTTCAGGGTGCTCAATCACATCGTGCCAGTTTGTCGTCGCGCTTTCAAAACCGAGCAGATCCCGCGCTTGTTCCGCCCGTGCCGCGACATTGTCCGAACAGATGACCAAGCGCGCCGAAACATCGCTTTCGGTAAAACGCTGTGGCACCAAGCTATATGAGCGGGCGTGAACCTGCCCCATCCAGCCCATACCAATGACAGCAATCCCAAGTCTCGTCATGCCTTTCCCTTCGCTCTCTTCGTTCTTTGTAAGGCTCTTTCGGATATAAAGGACAAAACAACAGCAGCCCGCGACAACTTGGCGCACATTTTAGCTGCGGGCGAACCAGGCTAGAAAATATCCCTCCACATTCAAGGCGAATCTAGCGGTTCGATATGGACGCGAAATGCCGATTTTGGGTTCTCGCTGTAGACCCAGGCGCGTGTCTTGCTCATCAAGGTAACGCTGACCCGTTGATAAGCATCCCCTTCATAATCGTCCAGCCGTTTCAGCTCGGCAGCGTCGACTTCGTAGAGCACGCCCTCGATTGTCGAACCCGGATGCGGTTGGATGATCGTATAGTCTTGGTGAATGCCTCTCAACTTCGCCAGGCGATAGCCGCGCAAGGTATCCGGCTGCCCCTCGCCCAGGGTCCGCCCGAGCAAGCGCTGCTGTGTATCTGGGTCGCGCAAGGTGCCGTAGCTAAACAATTTTTCCATGCGCATTGCCTTTCTTTTGCCTCGGCGTCTGGTCTGCTTTGTCATTGATCGCTGATAAATACATCGGTCGGTTCCTTATTCTTCTTCAGAATGGTGCAAGCCATCCAGGTAACCGGCGATCCATTTCATCATATCGATCGACCCATGTGGATTTGCCTCGCCATGCGTCAATTGATGCTCGATGCTATCATCGCTGCGGATCAGCGAGGGCTTGCTGCGCTTCTCCGCCATCTGCGTGATCTTGACAGCCAGATTGCGCAGGTTGTTCGCCAGGATATGACGCTGCTCCGAAGATAGCTCGCCGCTGACCGCATCCACTTCGCGCCGGATCGTATGCGAATCGATTTCGGAAAGATGCGCCACATCAAAGGCTTCGGTGATATGCTCAACGATGCTAAAAGCGGTGTTGACCGCCTCGGCGAATTCCCCCGCATCGCGGCTATGCAACCAGCGCCGCATCGCCAACATCGTCTTCAGAATTTGCTTCTGCGGATCCAGGTGACGCTGGGCATCAAGCTCGCGCTCCAACCGTTGCAATTGCGCCAAATTGCAGCTGTGCGTATACTCCCGCCACCAGTTGTTGACCGTCGTCTTTAGGGATTTGCTCCAGCCAATTTGCTGGCAGATCTTGGCGATGCCATCCACCACCAGCGCGGCATCTTCTTCCTCGCCATATTGCTGCAGCAATTGCATGATGACGACCCGCGCCGCCCCCTCAATCTGCAAGGCATGGCAACAATCGAAGAGCTTCCACAAATGACGATACGAGACCTGCACCTCGTGATGCTGTGCCATCATGCGTGTCAGCGCTTCCATCATGCGCTGCAGCTGCGGCTCCCATTGGTAATAATCCAGCAGGATGAAATAGGCATCGATCACATCCCGCGGCGCGGCGCTCTTGATGCCGCTGACCAGGTTCATAATCGATTGCACCTTGTCCAAGGGCAGGTCGTCGCGCTCCAGGACATGGCTTAATCGCGGGAAGAGCAGATTACGGTTTGCCAGCTGTTCCATCACCTCCGCGATCACCGGGCGCTCTTCGGCGCTGATGATATGTTGTAACAATAAATCGAGGGCTTCTTCCGTCGCCTGATGGCTGGCTTGCGTCGCCAATAGCTGAATCAAGGCTCCCGGATGATAATTGGCTGGCAGCGGGATCGCTTCCGTCGACTTCTGCAATGCCAACAATCGTTTTGCCACAGCCGCCGTGACCGGTTGCCCTTCAGCCACCTTGACACCATGATAAAGCGCCAGCAAAAAATACTCCGCTCTCTCCTCGATCAATGACTCCAGCGCTGCCTCTTGCAACTGGCTCTCCAACGCAGCCATCAATCGCTGGTCTGCAGACAAAACATCGACGAGCTCCGGCACCCGCCGCGCCGCGATCAGCATCAGCCGAATGCCCAATGCACCATCGTCATAAGCGCGTTCAGTAGCCGCCAGCACCCCATCTCGCAAGATCTCTTGCAGTTGATAAGATTGCGGCTCATGCGCGATTAGCTCCAGCCAATCCGCCAAGATGCCCACATCGCCATCTTCAATAGCGACCTGCAGCGACTTGCGCCCAGCATCCTGCAAGCGCGTGATCCATTTCTCATCCAAACCCTGCTGCATCAAGCGATTGCGAATGAAGACATAAACCGCATCCGGCTGGTCTTCCACTATCTCCTGGAAAATGCCGGCTAAGGCGGTTTCCAGCTCGCTATCGCGTTCTAATTCCGCTGCCACCCAGCGGCCAGCAACGGCATCCCGGTTCTGCAGCGCGTTCGCTAGCAACTTCTCGATGTAACGAAAGCGCAATTCGGCAGCTGGCGGGCAGGAACCATCCAAGACCTCAATCATCACATCAGTGGCGATATCCGCATCGGTTTGCACCTGTTGGTCGAGCCGGAAACGCCCCGCCAGACGCTCGAAGGTCTCGGCGAGATCGCCCTGCTCGCTGGTAGTATCAACCAAGGCAGCCAAGCTCTCGATACCCGCCAGCAAGCCGGCCAGGTCCCCCCGCCAAAGCTCCCGTAAAACATCGATATAAGCATGCCCCAATACCTCGGGGAGGATCTCTGGGGCGCGCCAATCGTAGACCCAGCTGTCGTCCGCTTCCTGCGCATCTTCATCATCGACGAAAATCAATTGGGGGACGCTTTCGCTATTGAGGGGTGCCTGACTAGCGAAGGTCATACGCGCCGCCAGCTTGCCCGGTAGCAGCGACTGGATGCCGGAGACCAGCGCCAAACGCCGCTTGAAATCGGCGGGGAAATGGCAAATGCGCAAGAGCCCTTCGTCCATTACCGCGCCCAGCAAGCTCAGCAAATGCTCAAAGCCATCATCGGGCAACTCGTCCAAGACTGCGCCCAAATGCTCCAGCCGGGTTTCCATTTCCAGCGCAGCGAAATCGGGCGGCGCCAGCAGCGGCAAGGTCGCATCGATGTCATGGAAAGCGGCCGGCAAGAATGCCAGCCAACCCTGGTATTGAATAGCGGCTTCCGCCAGAACCTCGGCTGGCAACAAAATATAGTGACTGGTGATACCATGTGGTCGGTTTTTGGCTGGCTGGATAATCGCCAACAGCCGGCGCCCCAGGTCATGCTCGACCAGCGCCAAAGCCGGGCAGGCTTGCCCTTGCTGGTCAATCATTGGCTCCAGCTCAACCTGCTGCAGATAATAAGCGGCATCATGCGATGGCAAAGTGCCATGGAATACCAGCAGTTTGTGCTGCTGCTTCCCTGATCCTTCATCATCGTGACCGAATACCACATAGTCCAGCGCGGATGCCATAGCGGCAATCCTTTTTCCAAAGTCGTCTACTAACGCAACCTCTGATTTTCTCAAATAGTCGGTCAACTTGCAAGGAATGCCTAGCATGAGAGTGTAAAGAATATATTTGAACCTCCGGCAGTATGGCGATAATTCGATTTCTCGCCCACCGATTTAGCCAGATCGAGGGAGGTCCCGCCACAGATGTTATAATCAATGGGCGAGTCTTGTAGCCGCTGTCCGCACACCTGAGATTCAATCATAGAGAGAACAGGGAGCCACCATGAAAAAGGCATTTTCCGCCATAATCCTTTTGCTTGTTTTCTTATTTGCCGCGCCAGCCTCGCTAGGGCAGGGCGCCCCCGCCCAAATTGACGCCGCCCTGCTGGATCTGAGCGCGCGCTTGGGCAATTCAATCGGCATCGGCAACCTGTCGAATTGGCGTTGGGAACAAAAGAGCTTCGCCGATTCTTCGCTGGATTGCCCAACGGCAACCGGCACTGGTGGGGCGCTGCTCGGTTATCAATTCCAGTTGACCTACAACGCCGTCACCTATGATTATCGTGTCTCGGCGGATAATACCTTGGTCATTTTCTGCGGCGAGCTCGATCCCAATTTGCCCGCGGCCGCCTCAGCGACCCAATACTCCAATCCCCTCTGCAAGGATGACGCGGCCGATGGACCCTATATGCGCTCGCGGATTAACGCCGGCATGGATATCGAAGTGATTCAGGGCTTCCTCAACCTGCGCGGGCAACCGGCCGCCGCTGGCACAATCCTGATGCAAATCCCGGCTGGCTTGCCCTTCAGGGTGACTGGCGGGCCCGATTGTGTCGATGGCTATGTCTGGTGGCTGGTCATCGTTGACGGCCAAACCGGTTATATCGCTGAAAATGGCGCCGGCAGCTATTTCGTCGAACCCCAACGCCCCAGCGCCTTGCCCAGCCGCGAAACCCTCAACAGCAACCTCTTGCCATATCTGCAAGAATTGGTCAGCGTCAAAGGCAATTTCTTGCCCGATCACGCCTGGTCTTCTGATGGCGTCTATCTGGCTTTGCCCGGCGCCAGCGGCTCCGATAGCGTCTGGCTCTATGACCTGCGTCACCAAATCCTGGCGCCACAAATCCTGCCATTTGACGATGGCATCGCCCAACTCGCCTTTCAGCCGCATAGCGCCCAACTGCTCATCGGCAGCCACAATGGCGAGCTGCATCTTTGGCAATTGGTCGCCGGCGCACAACTCACTCAAAACGACCGGCTCTTTCTTAATGCCCATGCCGATGGGGCCTCCGCCCTGGCCTTCAGCCACGATGGCAATCGCTTCATCAGCGCCGGGCGCGAAGCCTATACCCATGTCCCAGTCGACCGCAATTGGGCAGCCATCGCCTGGGATCTGCCGACCGTCGCCCAACAAGCCCTGCTATCGGGTCACCAGGGCCTGGTCCGCGCGCTGGCATTCAGCCCGGATGGCTCGCATATCGTCTCCGCTGCCGATGATGGCACCATGCGATTTTGGGATGCTGACAACGGTAGCCTGCTGAGCTTGCTGGATCTGGGCGCGGGGGCGGTGGCTCTGGATTACAGCGCCGATGGCAATCTGATCGCGGTTGCCCTGGCTCGCCTATCAGACAATCTGCTGATATTTGATGCCAAGACACAGGGGCAAATCGCCAGCTATCGGCTGCCAACAGCCCAGGTGACCGCGATCGATTTCAGCCCGGATAATTCCATGCTGCTTGTGGGCGCCGCCGAGGGCATCTATTCCGTCTGGGATACCACGACCCATCAGCTGCTGATAACGCGCCAATTCCAGGGCAGGGTCGGCAAAGTCAGCTTCAGCCCGGATGGTTCGCTAATCAGCGTATCCACCGATCGCTATGCGCTCATGCTTCACGGCGTGCCCAGGGGCTCGGGCTAGTATGCAAGGATGCCGAAGTCGCAAACTCGCGCATCTGTCTTTTAGCCCGCGTGTATTAGCAGCAAAGCTTTTAAAAGATTGCTGCCAAAGCAAATCATCCCATTTGCTGGCAAGCGATTTAGCATGTGTTATACTCCGCATATTACTGTTGGATCTGCTAGCCACTCATGAGGGAACCGATGGAAGTCTTAGAATTGACTGGCAAAGCGGTCAAATCTTATGAAATTCAGAACCTGCTGGGGCAGGGCGGGTACGGTGTCGTCTACCGCGCCAGCCAAAGCGCCATCCTGCGCGAAGTGGCGATCAAAGTCATTTTGCCCAAATATGCCAACTCGCCCGAGTTCATCCGTCGCTTTGAAGGCGAGGCGCAAGTCGTCGCCCGCCTGGAACATCCACATATCGTGCCGCTCTATGATTACTGGCGTGAACCCGATAGCGCCTATCTGGTCATGCGTTATCTGCGTGGCGGCAGTCTGCGCGATATCATCGAGCGTCAAGGCAAACTCGATGTCGAAACTGTCAGCAAGATTGTGGAACAAGTCGGCTCCGCCCTGACCTTTGCCCATAACAATGGCGTCGTCCACCGCGATGTCAAAGCCGACAATATCCTGCTGGACGAAGATGGCAATGCCTATCTCAGCGATTTTGGCATCGCCAAAGAAGTCGGCGCCGAAGCTGGCGATGGCCAAGGCGGGCTAGTGGGAACACCAGCCTATCTCGCGCCCGAGCAGATCCGCGGCGATGAAGCGGGTCCCCAAAGCGATGTCTATGCCTTTGGCATCATGCTCTATGAGATGTTATCCGGTAGCCGCCCTTTCGCCGAATTGACCTTGGCCACCCTGGTTTACAAGCATCTCAATGAACCGCTGCCCATGATCGATCATGACGAGCTTGACCTGCCGCCCGTCTTCAATTCAATCATCCAACGCGCCACCGCCAAAGACCCCGCCGAGCGCTATCCCGATGCTCTCACGCTGGTCAAGGAGTTTCAACAAGCCCTGCGCAAAGATTCCGCCGCCGTCGGGTTCGAGCTGGAAGAGCTGGATTTCGCCGAATTTGAACTGCTCGAAACCAAGAATCCCTACAAAGGTTTGCGCGCCTTCCAACAAGCCGATGCCGCCGATTTCTTCGGGCGTAGTGCCATGATCGAAAGCGTGCTGCAACGGCTGCAAGAACCCGTATTGGAAAACAATTTCCTGGCGGTTATCGGTCCCAGCGGTAGCGGCAAATCCAGCCTGGTCAAAGCCGGCGTTTTGCCCGCCCTGCGCCAAGGTAGAATCCCCGGCTCGGAAAACTGGTTCTATGCCGAGATGGTGCCCGGCGAAGTCCCGCTGGAAGAACTCGGGCAAGCTCTCTTGAGCGTCTCCACCTCGCCTTTGCCCGGCGTCGTCGATACTTTGCGCGAACATGTCGATGGCTTGGCAATTGGCATCCAACAGGCTCTGCCCGCCAAAGACAGCAAACTCGTATTGATGCTTGACCAGTTCGAAGAACTCTTCACCCAGGTCGAGCTGGAAAGCGATCGCCAACAATTTCTTGATCTGATCCTCAACGCCGTCAAAACCGAGGAGAGCCCGGTCATCATCATCGCCACCCTGCGCGCCGATTTCTATGACCGCCCGCTGATGTATCAAGGCTTTGGCGAACTCATCAAAGACCGCACCGAATTGGTCTTGCCGCTCAACGACGACGAATTGGCAGAGACGATCAGCGGACCCGCCTTCCGCGTCGGCGCCGTGCTGGAAGAAGGGCTGGTCGAACATATCATCGACGATGTGCGCGAGCAACCAGGCGCCTTGCCACTGTTGCAATACGCTCTGACAGAATTGTTCGAACGCCGTGAAGGCGCCCTCTTGACCCAAGCCGCCTATGAAGAAATTGGCGGTACGCTGGGTGCTTTGGCGAAACGCGCCGAAGAAGTCTATCGCCGCTTTGATGAAGCGGGCAAGAACATGGCGCGTCAAATGTTCCTGCGCCTGGTCACCCTTGGTGAGGGGCAGGAAGATACCCGCCGCCGCCTCATGCAAAGTGAATTGCTGACCCTGGGCGATCGCGAAGTGGTGGAAGATGTTGTCGACCGCTTCGGCCGTTATCGCCTGCTCACTTTCGATCATGACGATGCCACCCGCAGCGCCACCATTGAAGTGGCTCATGAAGCCTTAATCCGCCGCTGGGAACGCCTGCGCGATTGGCTGACCGAGAGCCGCGTCGATGTCCGCCTGGAACGCGAATTGCTGCACGCCGCCCACGATTGGGAAACAGCCGACAAAGACAAGAGTTACCTCATGCAAGGCAACCGCCTGCTGACCTTTGAAGAATGGGCGGAAAGTTCGACCCTGCGCCTCAATCAACTGGAGCTGGAATTCCTGCACGCTAGCCTGGCAGCGCGCGACGAACGTGAAGCCATCGAACGCGCCCGCCAAGAACGAGAGCGAGAACTTGAACGGCAAAAAGCTCGCAATATGCGCATCGCCGCCGGCATCTTCGCCATCGCTGCCGTTGTCGCTGTTATTCTCAGCTTGTTCGCCTTCGACCAATCCAACAAAGCCAACGAACAACGGCACATCGCCGAAAGCGAACGCGAACGTGCCGAAGAACAACGCATGATCGCCGAGACCGAACGAGAACGTGCCGAAGAACAGCATGCCATCGCCGAGAGCAACGAGCGCAAAAATCTCAGCCTGGCGCTGGCTGCCAACGCCCGCACCGCCCTCAGCGAGAATGACCCAGCCCTGGCATTGCCAGTGGCAATCGAAGCGCGCCATGTCTTCGAACCGCCGGAAGCCGAAGTGCTGCGTATGCTGGGGCTGGCGGCCTTCTCCCCCGGTCCCCGTTTCCGCTTCACCGATTCGCCGCTCTCCATCCTCGCCGTCGCCAACAATGCCGCTGGCTCTATCGTCGCTTACGCCGGCACCGAAGGCGTCGTCTACCTGGTCGATACCAGCACTGGTGCGCTTATCCGCAAGATCGAAACGGGCAGCCCCATCTTGTCAGTCTCCTTCAGCCCGGATGACAAGCTGATCGCCGCGGGCATGTCCGATGGCAGCATCGGCCTCTGGAATAGCGCCACTGGGGAAGCCCTAGACCGCCTCACTGGACATGAGATGGTCGTCACCGATGTGGAGTTCAGCCCCGCTGGCAAAATCCTGGCATCCGCCAGCGGCGATACCACCCTGCGCCTTTGGGACCTCTCCACGGGCGAAACCTTTCACATCCTCGATGACCACATCGACTATGTGATGAAACTCAGCTTCCACCCCGATGGCAGCAAACTCGCCAGCTCATCAGCCGCCGTCGGCATCCCCGAAGGCGCCCGCACCGAAATTCACAACACCGTGCGCATTTGGGATGTCGCCACAGGGGAAAATATTCTGACCATCCAGCCCGGCTCGCAATTCGTCCGCGATGTCGAATACAGCCACGATGGCGCCACGGTGGCCGCCGCCACCTGGGATTACAGCAGTGGTGGCACCGCCCGCCTTTACGATGCCCAAACCGGTGCCGAACAGCTGCGCCTGCATGCCCACCGCGATACCATATCCAATATCGAATTCTCGCCCGATGGCAAATCGATCGCCACCGCCTCGCGTGATGGCTCGATCAAAATCTGGGATATCGCCCGCGCCGTCCTGGTCACCAGTTATATCGGCTTCCCCGACCGCGTGCGCGATATCGAATATTTGCCAGCTGGCGATTATATGATGGTGGGCTTGGGCAATGTGGGCAACAATAACTTCCCCGATGGCAGCGACAACCCGGCCGATAGCTCCGCCTACCTCTGGGATCTGCAAAACCGTACCCAGGCGCAGGTCTTCAGCGGGCATAGCAATTGGGCTTGGACCACCGATATCAGCCCCGATGGAACGCAAATGGCTTCCGGCGCCGGTCCTCTCTATTACCCGGATACTGCCGAAGCGATTGCCGCGCTGGATACATCCGTCCGCCTTTGGGATACCGAAACTGGCGCAGAACTCCTGCAATTACATAGCCATCTCGATGTGGTCGATTCGGTGCATTATAGTATCGATGGGACCGAAATCTTCTCCGGCGCTTACGATGGCACCATCCGCCGCTGGGATACGAAAACTGGCGAACTGCTGCAAGTCTATGTGCACCTGCCCGAAGACTGGACCGAAACCGCCACCGCTGCCGAAATCGCCGATCCCTTTGCCGTCGTCCAAGCCACCGGCACCCTGCCTCGTGATGAGCGCCGCGTCAAACGTGTCTTGATGATCGACTTGCTGCCTGATGGTCAACATTTTGTCTCCGGCTCGGAATCTGGCACTATCAAACTGTGGGATATCGAAAGCGGGCAAGTCATCCGCACGTTCAGCGGGCATGAGGGCTGGGTCAACGGCGTGCATGTCAGCCCCGATGGCAAACTGCTCTTGAGCGCCGGCGATACCACCCTGCGCCTTTGGGATCTCGAAACTGGCGAAGAACTGCGCCAATTCATCGGTCACGGCGCAACCGCCAATTACGCCCGCTTCGCCCCCAACATGCAATTCATCATCAGCAGCTCCTGGGATGACACGGTGCGCATGTGGGATCTCGAAACTGGCGAAGAGATCCGCCAATTCATCGGCCATACCGGCAACACCTTTGGCATCGATATCACAGCCGATAGCAAGACCCTGCTGACCACCTCCTCCGATACCACCGTGCGCATGTGGGATATCGCCAGCGGCGAGGAGATCAACCGCTTTGCCCAACATAATGACTGGGTGCAAGAAGTGGTCTTCAGTCCCGATGAAAGCTTCGCCATCTCCGCTTCACAAGACAATACCTTGCGGCGCTGGCGCATCAGGCGGACCGCCGATGACGTGATCGCCTGGGCGCGCGACAATCGCTATATCCGCCAGCTCTCCTGTGCCGAACGGCAATCTTACCGGCTGGAATGCGATCCCTGATTTGGAAAACCAGTATAATGGTGCTGTACACTGCTCTACCGCCTAGCTTGAGTAAACAGCGCCATGACCAGCGACCAGCAAAACGACCAACCGGCAGAAGACCATCCCGAACCTTCCGCTTCTGCCATCTTCGTCGCCATGATGCGGCAGGCGGCGGCAAAGACAGCCAGCCAAGTTTCCAAATCTGATGACGCTGCTCTGCCTGGTGTCGATAGTGAAACCAGCGCTAACCCGGCAAGGGCGGCAGAAAAACACCAGATTCGCCGCATCCGCCCGCGGCTGGCATTGCCCGCCCCCCGATCCTCCAGCGCAGCTGGTGCCTTCTTCGGCACGCTGTTTGTTGTCCTGGTTAGCACCAGCTTGGTCGCCACCCTGCTGATGTTCTTTGTCAATCCACAATTCCTCAACCCGGCCGCAGTCCAGGGATTGCCGCTGGATAGCGCGGAGATCATCGCGGGCGCCGCTGCCCCAGGAGCAACAGCCGTCCAAACCCCACAATGGCTCAAGCGCATCGGCATCATTTCCGGGCATCGCGGCAAAGATTCCGGCGCCGTCTGCAAAGACGAATACGGCAGAGTGACATTAAAAGAAGTTGATATTAATTTTGACGTCACCACCCGTGTTGTCGAACAGCTCAAAGCGGAAAATTACGCCGTCGATATGCTGGATGAGCTCGATCCACGCCTGGACAACTATCGGGCAGCAGCCCTGGTATCCATACACGCCAACACCTGTTTGGATTACGGCGAATTGGTCACCGGCTACATCGTGCATAAGGCGGAAGCCCGCCCCGAAGTCGGCATCGATGCCTTCCTGCGCGAGTGTGTGGCGGTCAACTATGGCGCCCACGTCCCCTTGGCACGAAGCTATACCGAAACCGAAGACCTGATTAATTATCACGCCTTCCGCAAAATCCACCCGCTCACCCCAGCTGTGATCCTGGAGATGGGCTACATGCTGGCTGACCAGCAAGTCCTGACCGAAGATCCCGATCGCCTGGCTTACGCGGTCATAGCAGGTGTCCGTTGCTTCATGGAAAATGCCGATGCCTCGTCGACAGGCTTGGGGACGATGACACAGTCCGAACGCTATCTAGTCCCAACGCTTGCCACGCCAACCCCAGCCTTCCGCCGCTGAGAAATGCCATCCCGTCCCAGGTTGCCGTTTTCATCTTGGAATCCCCCAAGTCATTTGCTATAATAAGTTCACAATGTATGTCCTATGGAGAAGTCGCATAGAGGCCTAGTGCGTCCGCTTGGAAAGCGGATACGGGAAACCGTACGTGGGTTCGAATCCCACCTTCTCCGCCTTTTGGGAGCCCGTTCAACGGGCTTCTTTTTTACCTAGCCGAAGAGAATAGACGCCTTCCAGGAGCTCAATTATTTCCACCGCCGAAACGATTACCTTGCAGGTCAACGGGCAAAGCCATCAGCTTGAGCTGGATCCAGAGACGCCCTTGCTCTATGTCTTGCGCAATGACTTGGGGCTGAAAGCGGCGAAATACGGTTGCGGCAGCGAAATCTGCGGCGCCTGCAAAGTCTTGATCGAAGGCGTCGCTGTTCCTTCTTGCCGCTTGCCCCTCAGCCATGTCGCCGGCTTGGAAATCACCACGCTTGAGGGGCTCGGCGATAGCGAAACTTTGCATCCCCTGCAAGAGACCTTTTTGGAAGAGCAGGCGGCGCAATGCGGTTTCTGCACCGCGGGTCTGATCATCAGCGCCCAAGGCTTGCTCAACCGCCAGCGCTATCCCAACGATGACGATATCTGCACGGCGCTCGCTAACAATCTCTGTCGCTGCGGCGTCTACGATCGGGTGCGGCGCGCCATCAAACTGCGCATTGGGCGTCCCGATCCGGCGCCAATCTACGAAGTAATCCCTGGCGGGCAACTCAATGATAACAGCGATAACAACGATAGCAACGAGCTTCCCCCGTGCTCTCCATCGCTGGAGGCAGATCCGCAACTGGACAGCTGGATCCGCTTCAACCAAGATCGCAGTATCACCGTATTCAGCGGCAAGGTGGAATTGGGGCAGGGCATCCGCAGCGCCTTGGCGCAAATCGCCGCTGAAGAGCTGGATGTCGCCCTGGAACGCATTCGCCTGGTCACAGCGGATACCGTCCGCACTCCCGACGAAGGCGGCACCACCGGCAGCCGCTCATTGGAAACCTCCGGCGTCGCCATCAGAGCTGCCGCTGCCGAAGCCCGCTATCATCTGCTGTCCCTGGCTTTTGAACAGTTGGAATCGCTCAGCCCCATCGCTGAGTTGCAAGTGAAGGACGGCATCATCAGCGATCCCCGCAGCCTACGCCAAACGAGTTACTGGCAACTGGCTGCCGGCAAAAGCTTTGATCGGCGCATCAGCGGAGTTGCCCCGCTCAAAGATCCCGCCTCCTACCAGCTGGTCGGAAAGCCCACCAAACGGCTTGATCTCTTGAGCAAGGTCAGTGGCGGCATCAGCTATGTTCATGACCTGGAGCCCCCCAATATGCTGCATGCCCGGGTGCTGCGCCCGCCCAGCTATCATGCCCGCCTCATCGGTTTTCCGCTTGAGCGTATTCGCCAGTTGCCCGGTCTGGTCGCGGTGCTTCAAGATGGGCAATTCATCGCCCTGGTCGCCGAACGCGAAGAGGTGGCGCTGTCGGCTTTGGAGCAAGCTCGCGCATCCAGCCGCTGGACGCTGCAAGACAAGCTGCCCCCCGCCGATGCCATCTACCGTGACATGCTGCGCAAACCAGCACAATCCCACCTCATCATCGATGGCACCGCAAGCGATGAGCCACCTCCGCCATCACAAAGATCACAAGGTCCGCAAAATGCCGAGCATACCATCGCGGCAACCTATCAGCGCCCGTTTCAGATGCACGCCTCGCTGGGTCCCTCGGCCGCGCTCGCCCTCTGGGATGGCGACCAGCTGACGGTTTGGTCCCACAGTCAAGCGCCCTTTATCTTGCGCGGCGCTTTGGGGCAAGTGCTTGATTTGCCCGAACGTCAAATCCGCGTCATTCATAGCGAAGGCGCCGGCTGCTACGGGCATAATGGCGCCGATGATGCCGCCCTGGATGCGGCGCTGGTGGCGCGGGCACTACCCGGTGCGCCCATCATGCTCAAATGGACTCGCTGGGACGAACACGCCTGGGAACCCTATGGCTCAGCCATGCTGCTGGAGCTACAAGCGAGTCTGTCTACTAGCGGCAAAATCATCGACTGGAATCACGACATCTGGAGTTACAGCCATTCCACTCGCCCGGCACTAGGCTTGCCGAGCTCCGGCTTACTGGCAGCCCGTCATCTGGCGCAACCCTTCCCGCCCCAAGAACCCAAGCCAATGGGCGGCTATCATGCGGGCGCGCATCGCAATGCTGATCCCATCTATGCCTTGCCGCAAAAGCGCATCCTGCGCCACGCCATCGCCGATAGTCCCCTGCGCGTCTCGGCACTGCGCAGCCTGGGCGCTTATGCCAACATCTTCGCCATCGAATCTTTCATGGACGAACTGGCAACCGCCGCCGCTATCGACCCGCTAGACTTCCGGCTGCGCCACCTAAAGGACGAGCGCGCTATTGCGGTCTTGCGAGCCGCCGCCGATAAAGCCGAATGGGCATCTCGCGGCAATCAGGCGTCTGATGGCAGCGGTTGGGGCATGGCGCTGGCGCAATACAAAAACCTGCAATGCTACTGTGCCATCATCGTGCAGCTGCAAGTAGATCGACAGAGCGGGGCTATCAGATTCCAGCGCGTCATCATCGCTGCTGATGCCGGTTGCGTCGTCAATCCCGATGGGCTGAGCAATCAGTTGGAAGGCGGCTTCACACAAGCGGCTAGCTGGACGCTCTACGAAGCGGTCAAATTTGACGCCGATGGCATCACCAGCGTCGATTGGGAGAGCTATCCGATTTTGCCCTTCACAGCCGCGCCCAAGATCGAAACGCTGCTCATCAATCGCCCGCAACTGCCCTACCTCGGCGCCGGCGAAGCCGCGCAAAATCCCACGCCAGCCGCCATCGCCAACGCCATCTATGCTGCCACGGGCTTACGCCTGCGCGATATCCCCTTCACACCAGAGAAGATCCTGGCGGGCCTAGCGAATAGTTGAGCCACTCACTCGGCAAACTAAAGCTGCCCTCGAGCGCCTTGTTCAGCGTTTGGGTGGGGACACCAAAAGTCTCGCCCCAAAATCGTTCTGAGGAGGCATATTTGCAGTGAATTACATGAATAATAAGATATGTAAAAATTCATCGGTAACACTTCTAAGGCAGAGTCAAGGAATAGAAAAGTGAGATAAATAATATAAAGATATATTGCAATCTATAAGAATTGGCTAACCGTTTACCCTGTTTGAATGCTTGGCAAGTGCTCAATCTGGCATTGGCGTAGCTACTGCTTGGTTTTTGCTGCCAACAGATGATGATTCTTTAACGGAGTCCATCTCCCTTTGTTTCGTAGAGCACGTCATCACCTAGCACGCATCATTGAAGAGCGGTGTTAAGATTGAAACATTTGGCAGGATATCGCTTTTTACTTAGCCACTAATTATTTCTTTATCCACTGTCCTTCGGCATTTTTTTTCCATCCAAATGGTTGCTCGGGTTGGCAGGTGTGCGGTAATTCAATATTGTCGTCTTCCTCAAAGACTACATCCACCGGCTTTTCCAGTAAATTACTGACAAATTCGCCCAACATCAGTTCAATTTGCTCTTCGGCTTTGTCAAGAATTCCAATTTCCTGTACGTCCTGCATAAAGAGTTGGATGGCGTCGTACCTGCCTAGGTCTTCTAGCGTCTCCCAATCTCTCCAGCCCACAGCCAAGGTTTGGTCCTTTTGTCTCAATCTAGTGATGATGCAATTGGTGATGCTCGGAGCCGGCACGATCAGTGTGCATGTCTCTCCACATGTTAAGCTATCCCCCTTGACTTTGGTGAAATCGATGCCCGCTTCGACTATGCCACTCGCTTCGTGATCCGCACTATAAGAGCCGATATGAGGAATACCAGCAATACCTTGTGATATGGCGACCCTAACATTCCTCTGGTGGTCATCGCTGGTCACAGCAACTAGCTGCCCAATGCCACGCAAGCTACTGAGAATGGCGCCGGAGGATATCACATTGGCAGTAGGTGGTTGCGGTGTCAGCCAGTCCAAAAAACGCGAAAATGAAGTTTTGACTGGCGAAAAGAACCAGACGAGAACTAATACAATAATCAGTATTATGAATAGTCTGACATTCTCAGATATCAAATTGAGAATCTTTCCGATGGGCCCGAGCATATAAGTCAATCCTTTCTTGAGTTTGGTTATTAAAGATGCTCACGAATTGCTATTAGACTCTCTGGGTAGGCTGATTTGTCTTAATTTCGTTTTTCGATTCTTCCACTATGTTTTCCTTGTTTACGGAATAAAGAGTGTAAGAACTCAAACATGTGAAAATTGTTGAAACTGAATTCTAATACAAACAGTATTATATTACAAGTCTTAGAATAAGGATAGGGTTAAGTTGCCTTATTCCCGCAGGCAAATCACCGTGACACAATCCTTCGGCATCACCGCGGGACCTAGCAAAACAGTTCGATCGCCTTCCTGCGCCAGGCTGAGCGGCGCCTCGATCGATCCGTCAAGCCATTCCGCCGCTTGAACCTCCAACTTCGGCAAGACAAAACGACCATTCGCCCGCCACTCAAAAATATGCAGATAGATGCTGTCGCCCTTCTGCGTAGTCCGGCACCAATCAAGCCCCTGCACCGGCCCGGGCTGCGCGCTATAAATCGCCGCGCCATTCACATCCAGCCAAGCGCCCATCGCTTGCAGCCGTTCGATGCTGGCTGGGGGAATCGCCCCCTCGGCATCCGGTCCAATGTTGAGCAGGTAATTGCCGCCTTTGCTGACGATATCGACCAAATTGTGAATCAACTACTCCGTCGATTTCCAATTGTGGTCATGCGTCTTGAAGCCCCAGGTATCGTTGATGGTGGCTGGCGTCTCCCAATCGACTTCGGCGCGCAATTCTGGCGGAATCGCGTTATCCTGCGCCGTGGCATAATCGCCCAAGGCATTGCCCAGCCGACCGCAAACCAGGCAATCTGGCTGCAACTCATGCACCAAATCCAGCAATTCCTGGCTCTGCTGCCGCGAGATGATGCGCGGCGTATCGAACCAGATGATGGCGATCGGTCCATAATCGCTCAGGATCTCGCGCACCTGTGGCTTGACATAATTTTCGATGTAATCGGCGAAATCTTGCTCGCTCTCGTCGAAATCCCAGGTGTTGCCATAGCCATTGGGATGATGCCAATCTTGCGTCTGCGAATAATACAAACCCAGCTTGATGCCTTCCCGCGCGCAAGCCTCCGCCAGCGCCTTCAGGGTATCCCTGCCATAAGGCGTGGCATCGACGATGTTATAGTCGCTCTCGGCAGTGCCATACATGCAGAAGCCATCATGGTGCTTGGAGGTGAAGACGATGTACTTCTGCCCCGCCTGCTTCGCTAATTTGGCAATCTGCTCGGCATCAAACTTGACCGGATTGAACCGCGATGCCAGCTTTTCGTATTCGGCGATGGGGATCTCTGCCCGCAGCATGATCCACTCGCCAATGCCAAGGATCTGCTCCCCTTTCCAAACGCCGGCTGGAATGCTGTAAATTCCCCAATGGATGAACATGCCGAACTTCGCCGCCCGCCACCAATCCAGCCGCGGGTCTTGGTTAGCGCCAGTTCGCTGACCCCGCTCCGGTTTGAAATAATCTGCTTCTGTCATCTTCGCTCGGTTTCCTCTGCCTTAGCTCTTCAGCTCGATGGCATAAGTACAAACATGCGGCGATGGCGGTTGCGCCGGCACCGACAAGCGCAAACCACTCTCATCCTGCGACCAAGTGATCGCTTCATCCGCGCCCAACATGCGTACCCCCGCCACCTCAATCCCAGCCAGTGATTTGATCAGCGCTTCATTTTGAGGGTAAGCCAGCAAAAAGGCATAAAGCGTATTCCCCTTCTGCGTGAAGCGAATATCCGCCGGCGTGAAAGCCTCCCGCGTGGTATCGGTGAAAGCCCCTTCCGGGATGGGCGTCGGTCCTTCGCCATATATCCTCCAGGGGCGTGTCTCATAGATCCCCTCGCCATTGATCGCCAGCCAGCGCCCAATCTCGCGCAGCATCTCCTGCTCAATCTCCGGGATAGTGCCATCAGCCCGCGGTCCCACGTTCAACAACAGCGCGCCATTCTTGCTGACAATATCGACCAGGTCGGCGATTAAATCCCCCGCCTGCTTGTAATCATGATCCTCGATATAACCCCAAGAATTCTTGGAGACGGAGGTATCGTTCTGCCAGAAGAAACGCCGGATATCGCTGAGCTGCCCGCGCTCGATATCGAAGACCGCCACCCCTTCCGGATAACTGTTGTATTTGTGATTGATGGCGACGCCCTTGCCCCATTCCTCGCCCCGGTTGTAATAATAAGCGGCGAAACGCTGCAAATAGGGCTCGAAGACAATCTGCTCAATCCACCAATCAAACCAGATCACCTGCGGCTGATACTTGTCCACCAACTCGCAACAACGCGCCAGCCAATCTTCCAGGAATTTGGCATCCGGGCGCGGTCTCCAATCCTTCTGTTTCCACTCATCACGATTGGTCTTGTCTTTGGAAGCCGCGACCGCCGGTCCATACAAGCCATCATTGGCTGGATCTTGCACATCCGAGGGGAAAGCCCGCCCGCCATCGAAGAACCACCAATGTTCGGCGCGATGAGACGATACCGCGAAGATCATCTCCTGCGCTCGCACCGCCTCCGCCAGCTCGCCAACGATGTCGCGCTTTGGACCCATCTTGGCGGCGCACCAATCGGTCAAAGCGCTGTCATACATGGGGAAGCCATCGTGATGCTCGGCCACCGGCATTACGAATTTGGCGCCAGCGTCTTTGAACAATTGCGCCCATTGTGCCGGGTCAAACTTCTCCGCCTTGAACATCGGAATAAAATCTTTATAACCAAACGCTCTGTGATCGCCATAAGTCCGGCGGTGATGCTCAAAAGCCGGGTCATCCTGCAGGTACATCCGCCGTGGATACCATTCATTGCCAAAGGCTGGCACACAATACGGTCCCCAGTGGATGAAAATGCCGAACTTGGCATCGATATACCATTGCGGGATCTCATACTGCTGCAGCGATTCCCAAGTCGCTTCGTATTTCACTTTTGCTATTGCCATACTATCTTCTCCAAATAGACTTTACTTTGTCGCATTATTTCCAGCACCCCCATTGCTTGCGCCGACCCAGCCTTTTTACTATACTCCCTTGTCATAGCGCCGCTCCGATGCAGCAAAGTCTAGTTTAGCGGCAGGCGCTTGTCAACAAATAGCGTATTATGAGTAAACTTCTCATGAAACATCTCCCCTTCGGCAACACCGGCTTGACAACCCCGCCCATCGTCTTCGGCTCGACTGCCCTGGGCAATCTCTTCCGCCAATTCTCCTACCAATCCAAATTGGAGACCATGCGCGCCATCTTCCAACACCTGCCCAAACCCGTGGTCATCGATTCCGCCGGCAAATATGGCGCCGGCTTGGCGCTGGAAGTGATGGGCGATTGCCTGCGCGAATTGGGCATCGGCAAAGACGAAGTCATCATCAGCAACAAACTGGCATGGTTGCGCGCCCCCCTGACCAGTCCCGAACCAACCTTCGAGCCGGGCGCCTGGTTCGGCTTGCAACACGATGCGACACAAGATATCAGCTATGACGGCATCCTCAAATGCTTCGAGCAGGGGCTGGAATTGCTGGGTGGGGATTATGATACCCAACTCGTCTCCGTCCACGACCCCGATGAATACCTCGATGCCGCCAGCTCACCCGCTGATCGCCAGCGTCGCTTCGATGACATCCTCGCCGCCTACACCGCCCTGGGCGAACTCAAAAGCCAAGGGCTAGCCAAAGGCATCGGCGTCGGCGCCAAAAACTGGAGATCAATCCAGGAGATCGATGCCCAAGTCGAGCTGGATTGGGTGATGTTCGCTAACAGCTACACCCTCTATTCCCATCCCGCTGATCTGCTGGCGTTCATGGATGCCCTGCATGCCAAAGGCGTGGCCATCATCAATTCAGCCGTCTTTAACGCCGGCTTCTTGACCGGCGGCGAATTCTTCAATTATGTCAAGCTCGACCCCAAGAACCCGTCCCACCAAGAGAAATTCGCCTGGCGTCAAAAGTTCTTCGCCCTCTGTCAGCAACATGGTCAAACCCCATCCGAGGTCTGTATCCAATTCGGCAAATCACACCCCGGCATCGCCGCCCTCGCCCTCAGCACCAGCAAGCCAGAGCGCGTCCAACAGAATATCGCCGCTATGTCTGTTCAAGTGCCAGCCGCTTTCTGGCATGTCTTGCAAGAGAATGGTCTGCTGGCGGTCGACCATCCCTATATTTGACCATCACGATTGCCGCGAAATAAATGAGTCAGTCTCCCTACATATCGCTAGCGAATTGAACAAATATGTGCTAGTATGAGACTGTCCAACATCATAGAAACGGTTTCGCCTCATGGATGTACAAGAACAACTCACAAGACAGGCGGCAGAGATTGGCGAACTGAAAGGCAAAATGGACTCTCTCGCTACCAAAGAGTTCGTCCTCGAGCAAAATGCTATCCTGCTTGAAAAAATTACCAGCATTATGAAGGAAGAGATAAATAAGCAGACGCGCGATATTCAGCTGAAATTTGACGATATTCAGGATGAAATTAACAAGAATCGTCAGTTTCGCACTCGTCTTACAACTATCGGCACTTTTAGCAATTTCTGAACCGCAGCAGTTTTCACTGAAATCAGCTTGAATACGCGACTGTAGACAGGTCGCCCCATATTTTGCAGAGGGACCACTGGTCTGAAAATCTGACTGAAAGAACCCTAATCCCATGCCAAGCCAAAACCCCAACATCCTCTTCATCATGTCCGATGACCACGCCTCCCATGCCCTCAGTTGTTATGGCAGCCGCATCAACAGCACACCGAATCTCGACCGCATCGCCAATGAAGGCGCCCGCTTCGATAATTGCTTCTGCACCAATTCAATCTGCACCCCCAGCCGCGCTGCCATCTTGACCGGCACCTACAACCACATCAACGGCGTCACCACCCTCAGCACCCACATGGACAATACCTTGCCCACCTTCGTCAAAGACCTGCGCGCCAGCGGCTACCAAACCGGCATGTTCGGCAAATGGCACCTCGGGCAGGGTCCAGCACATCAACCGACCGGCTTCGATGATTGGGCGGTATTGCCCGGGCAAGGTTTGTATCACAATCCGACCTTCATCTTCAAACCGGAAGATGCCAGCCAAGCCGGCCTCCGCCGCCCCGTCGAAGGCTACGTCACCGATATCATCACCGATATGAGCCTCGAGTTCCTGCAAAATCGCGATCCCCAACGCCCCTTCTTCCTCATGTGCCATCACAAAGCGCCCCACCGCCATTGGGAACCCGATGAAAAACACGCCCATATGTACCTCAACGAAGACATCCCCGAGCCACCCACACTCTACGACGACTACAGCAATCGCGCTTCCGCCGCCGAAGCCGCCCAAATGCGCATGGGCGTACACATGATGCCGCTCGATACCAAAACCGAAATCCCGCGCGACCTGCCGGAGATGGAATTGCGTAAATGGGCATACCAGCGCTATATCAAAGATTATCTGCGCGTGGTCGCCAGCATCGATGACAATGTCGGCCGCCTGCTCGATTACCTCGATCAAGCCGGTTTAGCCGAAAACACGGTCGTGGTTTACACCTCGGATCAAGGCTTCTTCCTGGGCGACCACGGCTGGTACGACAAGCGCTTCATGTACGAAGAATCGCTGCGGATGCCCTACATCATGCGTTACCCGCGGATGATCGCGCCCGGCAGCGTCAACGAGGACATGATCCTCAATGTCGATTTCGCGCCCACCTACCTGGAGCTGGCGGGCTTGCCTATTCCCCGGCACTATCAGGGGCGTAGCTTCCTGCCCATGCTAGCCGGCGAGACACCGTCTGACTGGCGCCAGTCCATGTATTATCGCTACTGGATGCACAAAGCCCATCACAACGTCTACGCCCACTATGGCATCCGAACTCACCGCTATAAGCTGATCTATTATTATGCCGATGCCATGGGCACCGCTGGCAGCATTGACGAAAGCTACGCGCCAGAATGGGAACTCTTCGATCTGGAAACCGATCCCTACGAACTGAACAACGTCGTCGATGACCCCGCCTATGCCCAGCTAGTGCCAGAACTGAAAGCCGAGCTGCACCAACTGCAAGCCGAAGTCGGCGATCAGCGCTATCCCCTGGATCTGGATTAGTCGCCAGCCAGCAATTTTCGCTTTGCTTCTGCAACAAATTTGAGGAAGCGCTCTTCCATCTGCGGGCGCGTGAACCAACCCGCCGGATCCGTCATCACCCGCGCGCTAGCCGCCAATTCAAAAAGCGCCAAATCTTGCAGCGTCCAACCCGCCTCAGCTTGATAAACTCGCAGGAAAACCTCAGCCGCCTCCGGCAAACCCTCGAGGAAATATTCCATCCGCGCATAAGCGACATCAGCCGCCGGATGTCCATAACCCGCCTCTTCCCAGTCGACCACCGCCGAGATCCGCTTGTCCTGCCAAAGGATATTGCCCGACCAATAATCGGTGTGAGCAAAGCGAGAGGGAACCGGCGTCCAACGCCCCCAATGTGCCTTCACCAACTGCCAAACTGCCTCGCCTTCAGGATAAGCGCGCATCCAATCCGGCACTGTGCCTCGCTTGATGAACCAAGCCACCTCCACATCATCGTCCATCAAGAAGCGCTTGTCCGCCTCGCTAAAGGGCGTTTGATGTATCCTTGCCAACATCCGCGCATTGGTCGCTGCCAGCTCGCCCCAGCGCGCCGCAGCAGTCGGCGGTTGGATCTGCCCACCCTCCACAAAATCGGTGACGATGCCCGGCAACCCCAGCAACTCGCCAGTCTCATCCAACAGCAGGGGAGTTGGTACCGGGATGCCATGCCGCCGCAATAGTCGCAGCGCCCGGTATTCGCAGCTGGGCTTATCGTGCCCGGCTGCATAATTCTGCGGGTTGTAACGGCGCAAGACCAGCTTGCGAATTGAACCATCCTCCAATTCAAGAACCAGCAAATGCGTGAAGTTGGAATAACTGCCCGGCAACGAACGCAGGCTGACGCTGTCGCAAGTCAAACCGAGCGCATCTGACAAGGCGCGTATCGCTGCTGGCGGCGGGATATTCCCGGATCCGCTTATCATTTTAGTTGCCATCGTGGCGCTCGCTGATGGGAGTTGGTCGCTGGTGACGGGGCTCCTTGACCCATAGCAGCATCAGCGCGCCGCCAACCAGCCCGCAAACCAACATCAAGCTGAACAGGATGTCAAAGCCATAACCAGCCACCCAGCCACCGAAGATCGGCGCCAAAAATGTCACCGGCGCCAGCAATGTATTGCTCAACCCAATGAAGGTCGGCTGATCTTCCGGCACCGCGAATTCCAGAATGATATTCAATCGTGAGACCTGGTCGCTGGCTTGGCTCGTACCCAAGAGAACAAAAGCCGGGATCAGGTCCCTTAGATCTGTCGCCAAAATCGCCAGCAAAGCCGCCCCAGCCAGGGCAAATCCCGAAATCATCAAATTCGCTTTATGCCCCTGCCGATCGCCCAACCAGCCAAAAACCAATTGCATCAGCGCCTGGCTGCCAATCAAGATCGCCGTCAGCAAGCCCACATCGGCCCCGCTCAAACCGAAATGATCATTACCGTAGACGATGAAAAATCCCAAGCCCATCGTGCTCAAGCGGTCGATAGAATAACTCAGCAAATAGCGCCGAAAATTATGATTGCGCCGCAATATCGCAGGCAATTGCCGAAAATAGCGCCGTAGCGGAATCCGCTCTTTGACGATCGGGCTCTCCGGTTCGCGATTGAGCGCCAAACCAACCCAGGAAATGCCCATGAACAGCGCCGCGGCGAAGAACAAAGCGCTGAAGTTCAGCGGATAAACCACCTCGTCCAAGACCATGCCGACGAAATACGCGCCGACAATGCCCATCACCGTGCCCAGCCCAGCGCTCACGCCGAAGAAAATCCCACGTCGATTGACCGGCAACACCTTGCCGATCATGGTGAACCAAGCCGGCGTCGCCAAACCAGCGCCAAAAGCCCCCATACCAATCACCAGATAAATGCAAAGCAAAGCGAGCAGTGGTGCGCTCTCAGCGAAAAACAAGATAGCGAAACCCGCTAGAAAATAAGGGACGCGCTCCAACACGCCCCCGATCAACATCACAAATGGCAGTTTGCGCTTCAGCCGCTCGGCATGGTTGGCGGCGAACAATTGCGGCAAATAGAAGGAAATGCTGAAAATAGCGGGCACCAAACCGATGGCGATCTTGGAATCCGTCAGCTCGTCGATCAGCAATGGCATGATCGTCTCGCGCGAGATCAAGCTGAAAGCCAGCGTGATGAAGGTGATATCGATCAGATTAACCGAGAAATTCCAGCGCAGATTCTTGGTGACAAAAGCATCAATTTTCTCCGCCAATTTACCCGCCCATCCCCGTGATCTTGAAGGCATGCGCCGGCGCATCGGGCAAGCTGCCCGGCAACTGAATGCGCAATTCGGTCCCCTCTTGTCGCCAGCTCAATGTCCCTTCCTCGCCGAGCAAATGCACTGTCGCCTCAGCCGGCGGCTCGATCCCTTCCAGGCAAATCTCCTCGGCCGAAACACCAGCCAGCACTGTGGCGTAAAGCGCTTCATCATTTGCCGTGAAGCGCAAAGGGGATCCGGACGCAGTCTTGCCTTCAGCGCGCTGCCAAGGGCGCGTATCGAAAATAGCTTCGCCATTGCGCCCCAGCCAAGCCCCCAAGCTACGCAAACGCTCTGCCTGGTTTGTCGGAATCCTGCCATCAGCCATGGGACCAACATTCAGCAGCAGATTGCCATTCTTGCTGACGATATCGACCAGCATATGTATCAGCTCGCTCTCACTCAGCAACTGCTCATCGCCTTCGTTGCGGTTGTAACCAAAGGAATGCCCAATGCCGCGACAGGTCTCCCATTTTTGCGCTTGAATCTCATCAAATTGAGCGTATTCCGGCGTGACAAAATCATAATGTGGTCCCCGCGGTGGCGCCAGCGCCTCGCCGGTTTTGGGCAGGCGATCTTGCGACTGAGTGAAACGATCGTTGATGACACCTTCCGGCACACTGTTGTAATAATAAGCGAAGAGCGCGCCCAGGTCGGCAGCTGCGGGATATCCAATGTCATTCCACATCAAAGCCGGCTGATAACGATCGATCAGCTCGCGCCAATGCGCCAGCGAATACTCGACAAAATCTGGCTCTTGCACAATCGTGCCCCAAACATCGGGCAAGTCTTCGATGCGCGCCTCGTTAAACGCCCAATCCAAGCCGCCGGAATAATACAAACCCATGCGCATGCCATGCCGCCGCACCGCCGCTGTCAATTCGCCCACGATATCGCGCCGCGCCTGATAATTCGCTTTGCGCGGGCAGGGGAAATCACTCCCCCACAACAGGAAACCATCGTGATGCTTGCTGGTCAAAACCACATAGCGCGCCTTGACCTCGCTGAATAGCGCCGCCATCTCATCCGGATTCCATGCTTCTATTGCCCGATTGAACTCTTCCGCGAAATCATCGTAAGCGAAATCCGCTCCATAAGCTCCGTTGTGATAAGCGCGCGTGGGGCTGTCTTCAAATTTCAGCGTGTTCAAATACCACTCGGCATAGGAGTTGTGGCGGAACCATTCGCTCATATCCCCGCTTTGGAAGACCTCGCCAATATCACCCCCATGCGGCGCCCAAGCCGGCACCGAATACAAACCCCAATGTATGAAAATCCCCAACTTGGCATTCAAATACCAGTCGGGGTTTTGGTGCTTCGCTACCGATTCCAATGTGGGTTCAAATTCCATTTTTCCTATCCCCTTGTTTTAATTATTAATTATCTCTTCACCGAGCGATCATCCGCCTCACAACAGCAGCTCTTCGATCTCCCCATTCGCCATGCCCAGCAACAGCCTCGCCCCGTCTTCTCCCAGCGCCACGCAGTCGACTCCGCCCGCTGCCAGCTCTCGCCAACGCTGCCCATCGCCCAACAGCAGCTCATCGTTCACCAACAGGACAATCTCCCCATCAGCAGCCAAAAGCACCTGATTGACCGCGCCATCGGTCTCCAGCCAGGTCTCCCAATGTCCGCCGCCATCATTCGAGCGCAGCAAACCATGGGATTCACAACCGGCATAGATGATGCCATCCTCAGCAAAGGTCGGCGACAGCGCCAGCGACAGCACCGTTTCATCCCCAGCCGGCATGACCAAATCTTGCCACAGGCGCCCGCCATTCTCGCTGCGGTAGATGCCGCTGCTGGTGCCGGCGAAAACGATGCTATCGGCGCTAAATCCCGGCGACAGCGCCAGGCAATAAATATTGTGATCATACAAACCATGATTGAAAGCGAGCCAGCTGCGCCCGCCATCGCTCGAACGGAAAACACCATCTTCGTAGCTGCCCGCCAGCAGACAGCCATCACGCGCGAACTCGGGCGAGAGCGCCAGACAGGTCACCAGCGGCGCCGGCAGGGCAAATTGCAGAGCCTCCCAGCGATTGCCGCCGTCTTCCGAGCGCGCCACACCGCCGTTGATACCCGCCAATAAGATTGCCTCAGCCGCCCCCAGCGCCAGGGTAGGCATCGCTTGCCCCGGCAACCAGGATTGATAAAGTTGCTCGGGCTCGCTGCCCAGCGCGCTGTATCGATATAAACCGCTTTGCCGCGCAGCATAGATGGACCCGCCCCGGCAGAGCAATTCATAGGTTCTGTCCCTCAGATCAGCCGCCGCCATGCTATGGCTCCGTCATCGTTTCCGGCTCTCGATGCAAGACCAGCACATCAATCGTCAGCGCCAAGGCTGCGCTGGCCACCGCTCGTTGCAGTGCCTCGACCTGCACCTGCGCCACGTCCAAAATGCCAGCGGCCGCCACATCGACCATGCTGCCCGTCATCACATCAAAACCGTCTTTGTCTTCGCATTGCGCCAATTGCGCCAGGATCTCGCTCGGTTCATAACCAGCGTTCTCCAATAGCTTGCGAAAAGGCGCTTCAGCCGCCCGCGCTAATATCAACCGCGCCGCCCGGCTCTCCAACTCGTCTTCTGCCTCCGCTTCCGCCGCCAGCCAATCCCGACAACGCAGCAGGGCGCTGCCGCCGCCCGGGATGACCCCACCGGCCGCAGCACTGCGCAAAGCGCGGATCGCCCGTTCCGCCAATGTTTTGCGCTGCCGAATCTCGTCCTCGGCGATGCCACCAACATAAACAGTCGCCAAACCGCCATTCAGCTTGCCCAGCCGATTGAGCAACCGTCCGCGGTCATTATCATCGTCAGTCGCGGCATAAGTGTTCCGCAAGCGTCGTGCCTGCTCTCGCAGCTGCAGCGGATCGCCTTTGCCACCCGCGAAACCGAAATTCTTGTCATCCGCCCAGACCCAGCGAGCCCGACCAAAATCGCTCTCCCGCGCCTGCTCCAGCGATTGCCCCGCCTTGCCCAACAGCGTCCGCCCGCCCGTCAGCAGCGCGATATCAGCCTGCGCTTGCTGCAAGTCATCCGGCAGGAAGCCATCCAGCTTGACCACGATGGTGCGAATCTTCTCCCGCAGCCGCTGGTCCAAGACCACCGACAAACCCTTGTCTGAGATCGAATTGACGACCAGCAACAGGTTCGTCATGCCACAGCGCAGCGCCAACTGCATCAACGGCACCAATTCCTGCGGCTCCTCAATATCCAGATCCGTCACCAGGATGGCGGCATCTACCAGCTCCGCCACCGGGCGCCCACCACTGCGCAACATCTCCTTCGATTGCGCGCCACCCTTCCAGTAGCTGCCCGCGACATAATTGTGCTCCATGCCCCGCCCATGCCCCGCACGAATATCGACCTGCCCAAACTGCCCGATGGTGTAAATCACTTCGCCCAGCACTTCCGCCATTTCTTCGTCATAACAGATGGAAAATGCCAGCGCCTTCAGCTCCTCTTCATCGCGCAAACGGCGCACATCAGCCAGCAATTGCTCCCGCAATCGCGGCAGCAGCTCCAACAGCCGCGCCCGCAAACGCATGGCATTCGCGCCAGCGGCGATATACCGCAGACCTTCTCGATAGACTTGTTCGTAGAGCACGGCGGTGGTGGCAACCCCATCGCCAACTTGCTGATGCGCCCGCCATAACACCTGCCGCAGCAACATCGCCCCGACATCAGGCTCCCGCTGTGGCAAAGCGATGATGCGCCGGGCGATCAAGCCACCATCGTCCAGCAACTCCAGTTTCGACAAATTCTGGGCGGCGGAATGGCGCGGCAACGGTCCCAAAGTAGGCGCGACCGCATTAACCAGCATGGATATACCGCTTGATAGCGCTTGCTGCGTTTCTGGCTGATGAATGACTTTAGGTTTGGGCATTGTATCAGGGTAGATTCAGACTGAATAATAATTGAGACATTGGCTTTCGGATAACATACCAAAGTTCATCAATAGTCGCATAAGGTAGTCTCTCACAAAGCACATTTTGTAAATCGCCTTTGACAACTTAACAGACGTTAAATATGTGCACGGAACTCAATGAATGAGTTCAATAGTCATTCAGCTTACAGTCTAATATGATTTTAGGAAATTTGTTTCGGGTGCGGGTAGAATAAAAAATTGTTAGAGGTAGAAGTGCGAGTGCTGGCGGATGGCGAGAGATATGAGCGCAATGGACCTTAGAGCCAGATTCTCTGGCTATACTGGAATCGACTCCCACGCCGACTAACACACCAACAGATATGCCAACGGATACCCCGACTAACATACCAACCAACACGCCAACGGACATGCAAGTGCCCACCAACACGCCAAAGCAGCGACCGCCCGCGCATCCAGCTCCCCCTGCGCGGTAGGACCTACATTCATCAGCAGATTGCCACCAGTCGCCACCGTATTCACCAACATACGTATTAGCTGCCCCGGGCTCTTCCAGGTGGCTTCGTCCCGATGATATCCCCAAGAACCGCTGAACGTTTGACAAGTCTCCCAGACCACCGGTTCCCCATCTACCCGCACCCACTCGCGCGGCTGCACCTGCTCCGGCGTATAGATATCAGCCGCCGAAGGCAAATCGAGCCGATTGTTGATGATGATCCCCGGTTGTAAACGACGGCTTAAGGCTTCCAGCCCGGCGCTATCCCAATCCTCCCGCCCCTTGCCATCCTCGCCCGGATACGAGAAGTCATACCAAATGATATCGATCTTGCCGAAATTACTGAGCAGCTCCCGCACTTGGTTTTTCATGTACTCGCGATACCTTCCCATCTCCCGACCACGATTCAAACCCTCGCGATCGGGATGATTGCGCAGGGCATGCAGACGATCGACCGTGAAATCCGGATGATGCCAAAGCGATCCCGCACGAACCAATCAGTCTTGCCTTTTGTCGCTTTCGGTTGATACATCAGAAAGCCTCCCTTACTCAGAGCCCATCATTCACACCTGTACAGCAACATCCAGTTCATCCGCCAGTTCTTTTAGATCCGCCCAGACCGCCTCCGGCAAAGGAATGCCAGTTTGTCGTCGCTCGGCATATGACCTGGCTTCCGGCTCCCCAGGTAGCAGCACTTCATCAAAACCCGCCGCGGGCTGCACCGTTTTGATCCGCTCGCTCAAGGTATCGACCTGCGCCGCGAAATCAGTATCCTCATCAAATGCCTCCGGCGCGATCGCCAGCAACAAAGTGGGATTGCCATAATGGAACCCCGGCGAGCTGATCGGCACTTTCCCCGCCAACAAAGTCGGGATGATCTCCATCATCATCGCTAAACCCGATCCCTTGTGCAAACCCATCGGCAACAAAACCGCGCCCTCATCCAATAATCCGGCATCGCTAGTAGGCTGCCCCTCCCGATCCAACATCATGCCGCGCGGCACTGGCACACCCTTCGCCCGCGCCAAGACAACCTTGCCATGCGCCACCCCAGCCGTCGCGAAATCCAGCAGCAGCGTACCCTCATCCCCGCGGGGAACGGCGAATGACATCGGGTTGGTGCCAAAGACCCGCTCGCGCCCGCCAAATGGCGTCACCCAGCCGCGATACATCGTCCCGCTGGTGAAACCAATCCCGATCAAGCCGGCAGCGGCGATCATCTGCGTATATTCACCCAGCCTGCCCACATGTGTCGTCTGCCCCAAAGACACCGCCGCAATTCCATATTCTTTCCCCATTCCCGCCGCCAGCTCAGCCGCGAAACGTGCGCCAACCTGCCCGAAGCCATAACCATTGCTCACCATGGCAGTGGCGCCAAAACGCTTGATCACCTGCGGACGCTCGCTCGGCTTGATCATGCCCTGGCGAATCATCGTGATATATTGCTTCACACGCAGCACGCCATGCGAATCATGAGCAAATAAATTGGTCGTGACCAATGATTCCGCTACCACAGCCGCAATATCCGCCGGCGTTCCCGCAGCTACAAAGAGATCGCGACACAATTGCTTCAGTGGCTCGGCATGAATAGTGAAAGTCATAAAACAGCCTTTATCGGGATGTCGCCAATGCGCTGGAGTTTAGCGCCAGCCAAACAGCAGGGCAACTAGCAGAACCCCGCCAGCTCAATTCAGCACTTCCGCTTGCAGGCTTGCGAAGGGGAGAGCTTTCAACATAACCGTTTATCGGCAATCAAGGTGAACGCAAATAAATGCCTTTCCGCCTCACACGCTGGCAGCAGAATCACCATCCGCTGGCAGCCACGGATCAGGACATAGCTACGCCAATGCCAATTGAGCGCTTGCCAAGTATTCAAACTGGGCGAATGATTGGTCGACCTTTCGATATAGCAACATATCGTTAAAGTATTCATCTAACTTTTATTTCCTCTCTTGGTCAGGAGTGTTACTGATGAATCTTTATATCACTTATTATTCGGATAATTCACTATTTTTATCCAATGGAGCTTGTGCCAACAAACTGGGGGTAGATCAGCTTTTCTCTGTGCCTCTGTGCCTCTGTGCTAAGTTTTAATTTTGCGATTGCCTTGTCCCGCCTGCAGGCTTGCGAAGGGGAGAGCTTTCAACATAACCGTTTATCGGCAATGCAGATAAATGCCTTTCTGCCTCACACGCTGGCAGCCACGGATCAGGACATAGCTACGCCAATGCTAATTGAGCGCTTGCCAAGTATTCAAACTGGGCGAATGATTGGTCGACCTTTCTATATGGCAATATATCGTTAAAGTATTCATCTAACTTTTATCTCATCTCTCGGTCAGGAGTGTTACTGATGAATCTTTATATCACTTATTATTTGGCTAATTCACTATTTTTATCCAATGGAGCTTGTGCCAACAAACTGGGAGGTAGATCAGCTTTTCTCTGTGCCTCTGTGTCTCTGTGCTAAGTTTTAATTTTGCGATTGCTCTGTCCCGCTTGCAGGCTTGCGAAGGTGAGAGCTTTCAACATAATCGTTTATCGGCAATCAAGGTGAACGCAAATAAATGCCTTTCCGCCTCACACGCTGGCAGCCACGGATCAGGACATAGCTACGCCAATGCTAATTGAGCGCTTGCCGAGTATTCGAACTGGGCGAATGATTGGTTGACCTTTCTATATGGCAATATATCGTTAAAGTATTCATCTAACTTTTATCTGATCTCTCGGTCAGGAGTGTTACTGATGAATCTTTATATCACTTATTATTCGACTAATTCACTATTTTTATCCAATGGAGCTTGTGTCAACAAACTGGGGGGTAGATCAGCTTTTCTCTGCGCCTCTGCATCTCTGTGGTCAGTTTTAATTTTGTCCCGCCTACTTCAAGATTTGCCGCCCAGCGCGCCAATAGGCTAAGATTCAGCAAATGCCAAGGACCGCCCATGCAACCGGCCAACTTGCTCTTCATCCTCTCCGACCAGCATCAAGCCGCTGCCATGGGCTGCGCCGGGCACCCGCTCGTTCATACCCCCAATCTCGATCGCCTGGCTGCTAGCGGGACCCGCTTCAGCAATGCCTACACCAACTGCGCCATCTGCGTGCCAGCCCGCGCTTGCCTGGCAACCGGGCAATATGTCCATCAAATCGGCAATTGGGACAACGGCTTCCCTTACGATGGGACTGTGCCAAGCTGGGGACACCGGCTGAAAGCAAATGGCTACCAGGTCGATTCCATCGGCAAACTCCATTTTCGCAGCGCCTCCGACGACAACGGCTTCATCAAGGAGATCGAGCCATTACATGTGGTCGAGGGCATCGGTGACCCCGCTAGCGGCATTCGTGATGGCTCGCTACTGCGCGATTCCCGCATTGGCATCGACGAAGCCGGACCCGGCAATTCCACCTACCAGCAGTACGATATCCGCAACCGCGACAATGCCATTCGCTGGCTGCAAGCACATGCCGCTGACGAGCAGCCCTGGGTGCTCTTCCTCTCCTTCGTCACGCCCCATCCGCCTTTCTTGTCACTGCCCGAGACCTACAGCCTTTATCCACCCGAAGACATCATCTTGCCGCCCCAATGGCAAGAATCGACCTGGTCCCAGCACCCAGCCTACCAGCACATGCGGCGCTTCTTCGGCTATGACCAGCCCTTCGACGAGGAGACGCTCCGCCGCCTGCACGCCGCCTATTATGGCATTTGCAGCTTTTTGGATGAACAAATCGGTCAAGTGCTAGCGGCACTGGAAGCGCTCAACCTGGGGCAAAAGACCCGCATCATTTACACATCCGACCACGGCGAACATCTGGGCGCGCGCGGCATCTTCGGCAAGTTCACCATGTATGAAGAAGCCGCCGCCATTCCCTTCATCATGTCGGGTCCCGATGTGCCGGTTGGGGCAGTGGTCAACACCCCAATCTCGCTGGTCGATTGTTATCCCACCGTGCTGGATGCCGTCGGCTGCCCCGTTGATGAGGCGGATCCCCCGCGACCGGGCGAATCACTCTGGCAAATCGCCGCCACAGGGACCGACCAAGACCGCAGCGTTTTCGCCGAATACCACGCCATCGCTTCCCAAAATGCCTACTACATGCTGCGCGACAGCCGCCATAAATACATCTATCATGTCGATGGCCCCGCCCAACTCTTTGATCTGATGACCGATCCAGATGAACTGCACGACCTGGCGCAAAATCCGGACGAAAACAGCAAAATGCTGCTCGCCCATTACCAGGCTCAACTCCGCTCCCTGCTCGACCCCGAAGCGATCGACCGGCAAGCCAAGCTCGACCAGCAACGCTTGATCGAATCCCTCGGTGGACGCGAAGCCGTCATTCAGCGCGGCGCCTTCATCAATTCCCCAGTGCCGGGTGAACAACCACGTTTCCGCCGCCTGCAATCGACCGCTACATCCTGATTCAGGGTACAAAAAAACCAGCCCCTTGGCTGGTTCTCATGAAGATAATGCTTCAAGTTTGCGTGCCTGGAGAGATTCGAACTCCCGACACCTGGTTCCGTAGACCAGTGCTCTATCCGCTGAGCTACAGGCACATAAGTATGCACCAGCTTAACCACGTCAGCAGCGAAAGTCAAGAGCCAACTCGATTAAAGTGAAGCTAACATGCTGCTCAAATGCTTTTTTCTCTGCGCCTCTGTGTCTCTGTGCTGAGCTTTTTGTTTCGACATCGGCAGATATTCATATGATGCGATTGTCTGTCGATACCAGCGATTTTGCGCGCTTATCTGGTCTCCCCTATAATGAAGTATCTATAATAGCGTGCTGGCTCAAGATACAAAATGTATTGCTCTCCGCCAGCGCTCGATCAAGCAGGAGCTTTATCCCCATGCTTGCCGCGCTAACCAGCGCCAACCCAGCGGTGCTAAGGTCCCTAACAGCAGCCCTCTTGCTGTGCTTGTCCCTGGCTGCCTGCCGCCTGGATCTACTCGGCGCCCCAACAGCGACATTCACGCCCAGCCCCACCGCCATACCACCCAGCGCCACACCCATCCCCTCTGTCACGCCCACAGCAACCCCCAGCGCCACGCCCACAGCCACCCCTACACCAACCGCCACCCACACCGATTCACCCACACCGACCGCCACCGCCACCATCTTCGGCATCGTCCGCTCCCAACAGCGCGTCAACATCCGCCGAGGACCCGGCACCACCCAAGCCGTCATCGGCTCGCTAGCGCCCGACAGCGCCGTCCAGGTCATCGGGCAGAACGACAATGCCGACTGGTATCAGGTGCGGCTGCCGGATGGCGGAGCAGGCTGGATCAGCGCCTCGCTGCTTTTTGTGGAAAACGCCATCGCTGCCAGCGGACAAACCGATCAAGCGCCAGACAGCATCGCTACTTTTGACCTGCCCATCGCCGATCTCGAATCCATGCGCCTGACTGCCACAGCGCTGATCGGCGCCGCGCTAACTGAAACAAGCGCTGCAGCAACCCCCGCGCCAGCCGAGACCGACACCGCACCAACCAACCCAACATCGGGTCCGCCAGTGACGCCGCGCTCCGATGTCAATGTCTTCGCCTTCTGTGACGACCCTTCCTACGGCATTGCCGCGCCGCGGGACCTGGCTGCTGGCTCAAACATCAAGATCTATTGGGCGTGGTTCGCCAGCACCGAAGCCTACCTGCGCCAGCACATCTCCAACGCCATCCACCAATTGCGGGTCAATGGCGAAACAATCCCCAATGTCGATCAGTATCGGGGCAATCCATCCCCCAGCGGCAACCAATATGTCGTCTACTGGTATGTGCCGCAGGGACCGCTGCAACCCGGCGAATACAACATCAACTACCGCGTCAGCTGGCGTAACGCCATCAACGATGGCTATCAAGCTTATGGTCCCGGCACCGCCACCGAGTTCGAAGAGGAAAGCTGCAATTTTATCGTCAGGTGAACCGCTCTCGAATTGCCAAGTGACCGAGCAAGGCGCCGGCAGCGTCAAGGGGCGCGCAGATCAGATTCAGCTGTCCCTGCCACCCGCCAGCGCTGCCGTCTACCACAATGCCCAAATCAGCGATTATGATGCGGACGCCCGCAATTTTTCCAACAAAGCACCACTGCGCCTGCAAGTCAGCGCCCGCGCCCAGGGACCGATCAGTGGCACCGCCGGCTTCGGTTTTTGGAATCATGCCTTCCTGCCAGGTAAGCGCGCTTTCCACCTGCCACAGGCGATCTGGTTTTTCTTCGCGAGTCCCCCAAATAACATCGCCCTGGCAAAAGGCTTGCCCGGCAACGGTTGGAAAGCCGCCACCATCGATACCGCCAATCCCCGCTTCTATGCCATGCTGCCCTTGGCGCCGCTCGGCTTCCTGCTCATGCGCTACAAACCGTTCTACAACGCGCTTTGGTCCCTGGGGCAGGGGACCATCAAGGTGAACGAAGCGCTGCTCGACCCGGCCCTACTGGACGACTTTCACAACTACCGCATTGACTGGTTGCCCGATAGCGCCATCTTCGCTGTGGATGACACCGTCGTCCTACAGGCGAAACAGCCAGCATCCACTCCCTTGGGCTTCATCGCCTGGATCGACAATCAATACGCCATCGTCACGCCCCAAGGTCAGTTCGGCCGCGGCCTGCTGAATATCCCGCAAACCCAATCCCTAACTCTGCGGGAGCTGCAAATTACATCCCTGGCTTGATGCTGGGGTGGGGACATGTTTTGTTTAGAATGTGCGCAATAAATATGCAATAATAAGCGATGTAAAGATTCATCAGCAACACTTCTAATCAAAGGCCTGGCGCGATTGATCTTGCCGGGCGACACGGGCATTTGCAGCGCCAGGTCGAAATTAAAACTTACCACAGAGACACAGAGGCACAGAGATAAGTCATTTGAGGTGATCTGCTCCCAGTTTCGTTGACACAAGTTTCGTCGGATAAATAGTGAATTATGGCAATAATAAGTGATGTAAAGATTCATCAGCAACACTTCTAATCAAATGGCAAAGAATAAAAAAAGTGAGATTAACAATTTTAAGATATATTGCCAATAAATAAAAAAGTTTTATCAATCATCCATCCAGTTTGAATGCGTTGGCAAGCGCTCAAGCTGGCATTGGCGTAGCTAGAGCCCGGTCCGTGGCTACCATCATGTCAGGCGGAAAGGCGTTTATTTGAGTTCACCTTTACACCGATAAACGATTACCTTGAAAGGTGTTCCCTCTTCAAGGCTTGATGACTCAGTCTGCTCATTGGGCGCGGGGCATCCTGATGATACAATAAACGCTAAATCACCTGTGCATCCCGAGTGTGCTTATGCCCGATGCCATCGACGAAAACGCCTTCACAGATCTGCTGGCTGCCATTGACTATCGCAAACAGCTGCTCTTGGAGTATCTGCTGCAAGAACGTTTTCAGCGCCGCTTCCGCCCTCAACATATCCGCGAAGCCGTTTACAGCTATGTCGAGCGCGGCGGCAAATCACTGCGCCCGGCAGTAGTGATGTTGGCTTGTGGTGCTCTGGGCGGTGATGAACAACGAGCCCTGCCCGTGGCGGCCGCTATCGAAATCTTCCATACCTGGACCCTGGTCCACGATGACGTCATCGATCGCGATGACACCCGCCGCGGTCTTCCCACCGTACACCGCCAATATGCCAGGCGAGCGACAACGGACTTCGGCTGGCACGGCGCCGATGCCGAACACTACGGCCGCACTATCGCCATCTTGACCGGCGATGTGCAGCAATCCTGGTCCTGGTCTCTGCTTTTTGAGGCGCACCTGCAACACGGCGTATCAGCCGAGACTGTGCTCCAGCTTGGGCAGGAATTAGCCAGCCGCGTGACGCCACTGCTGGTGGAAGGGGAAACCCTCGATGTGCAATATTCCGCCGCCGGGCGCCAGCTGAACCAAGACCAAGTCATCGATATGCTCTGGAAAAAGACCGGCGTCCTCTATGAATTTGCCGGCAAAGCGGGAGCCGCCATCGCCCTGGATAATGCCGATCCCGCTCATCCGGCCGCCAAAGCCATCGCCCATTTTTGCAAACTCTGCGGCACCGCTTTTCAAATTCAAGACGATATCCTGGGCATCGTTGGCGATGCGCAGCAACTGGGCAAACCGGTCGGCTCCGATATCCGCGAGGGCAAATCCACCTTGCTCACGCTCAAAGCGTTGGAATTGGCGAACCAGCAGCAACGGGCGCAAATCCTGGCGACCCTGGGCGATGACGCGGCTGGTCCCGCAGAGGTGGAAGCCCTGGCAACCCTGCTGCGCCAGCTCGGCGTTATCGAATACGCTCAAGCGATCGCGCGCCGCTACCTGGATGAGGCAGTGACGCATTTGCAGCAATTGCCCGCAAACAACTACCGTCTGCTCTTGGCGCAATGGGCGCAATATCTGCTCGAACGCGAGTTTTGATCTGCTACATCATGACCTGGCTCCATCGACGATCCCGCCGGCAGCAACTTTTCTTGTTCGCTCTGTTGGTCTTGCTCCTCCTGGGCGGCGTCTTTGCGCACTGGGTCCTGCACGATCTGCCCTCGCTGGATCAGCTGCAAGCGGGCATGGCGCTGCCATCCACCCGCATTTACGACCGCCATCGCCACTTGCTCTATGAGATCCTCCCCGCTGAACAAGGGCGCAACTGGGCGCTCGATCTGTCCCAAATGCCCCAGCACTGCCTCAACGCGGTCATCGCCATCGAAGACGCCAACTACTACCATCATCCCGGTATCGACCCCATCGGCATCTTGCGCGCGCTCTGGATTAACCTGCAGGGCGGGGAGATCCTCGCTGGCGGCAGCACCATCACCCAACAAACCGCCCGCCTCTTGCTGCTCGAAACGCCAACCCGCAGCCTACGCCGCAAATTGCGCGAGCTGGTCCTGGCGCTACAACTGCAATCCCGCTTCAGCAAAGACGAAATCTTGGCGCTTTATCTCAATCAAGCCTATTTCGGCAACCTGGCTTACGGCATTGACGCCGCCAGCCAGGCCTATTTTCAGAAAGACGCCCCCGATTTGTCCCTGGCGGAATGCGCCCTGCTGGCCGGCATCCTGCAAAACGCCATCCACAACGACCCCCTGACACAGCTCCCGCGAGCCAAAGCGCGCCAAGCGGTGGCGCTGCGCCTGATGCAGCAAAATGGCTTCATTAGCGAAGCCGAAGCCCAAGCGGCGCTAGCCGACGAATTGCAATTTGCCGCCGCTGTCTTTCCGATCGAAACGCCACATTTTGTCATGGAAGTCTGGCGCATACTGGAGCGCGACTATGCCGAGGCGCTCCACCGCGGTGGCTTGCAAGTCATCACGACTGTCGATCTCAACTGGACCAATCACGCGCGGGAAATCGTGAGGCAGCAATTGGCGGCGCTCAACAACCCGGCGGATGGCGCGCCCCCAGCCAACGCCAATAATGCCGCTCTGCTGGCTCTCGATCCACTGACGGGCGAAGTTCTCACCATGCTCGGCAGCCCCGATTACTTCGATGAAGCTATCGATGGCGCGGTTAATGCCATCCTAGCCTATCGCCAGCCCGGCAGCGCCCTCAAGCCCTTCACCTATGCCGAAGCGATGAACACCGCCTATTCCAATCCCTACACCGCCGCCACCATGCTGCTCGATGTACGAACGCCCTTCATCACCAATAAACTGGAGAGCTATGTGCCAGCCAACTACGGACAACTGGAACATGGACCCGTCCTGCTGCGCGAGGCGCTGGCATCGTCCTATAATATTCCCGCGGTCATTGCCCTGGAACATATCGGTCTCGAGCGCCTGGTACAATTTCTCAGCGCCCTCGGCTTGAGCAACCTGCAAGACAATGCCCAAGTGGACTTGTCAATCACCCTGGGCGGTGGGGAAGTCCGCCTGCTCGACCTGGCGGAGGCATATAGCGCTTTTGCCAACGGCGGATACGATATCGAACCCCAATATATCCTCAGCATCACCGATGCCGCCGGGCAAGAAATCTACCAATACCAGCCACCGCCGCTCCAACGCCGCCTCATTGACGAACGCATCGCCTTCATCATTAGCGATATCCTCTCCGATAACGAAGCCCGCATCCCCTCCTTCGGCCTCAACAGCCCGCTTAACCTCGGTTTCCCCGCCGCCGCCAAAACTGGCACCACCACCGATTTTCGTGACAACTGGGTCCTGGGCTATACGCCGGATCTGGTAGTCGGCGTCTGGGTGGGCAATGCCGATAACAGCCCCATGCGCGATGTCAGCGGCATCAGCGGCGCTGGTCCCATCTACAATCTCTTCATGCGAACGGTCAAACGCGGCACCCAAACCCTCGACTTCGCCGAGCCGCCCGGTCTGCTGCGCCTGGAAGTCTGTCGCTTGAGCGGCTTGCTGCCCACCGAGTATTGCCGCCGCCGCATCAACGAGATCTTCATCCCGGGCACCGAACCCCGCGCCTACGATCCCTTCCATCAGCCCTTCATCATCGATCGGGAAACGGGCTGGCTGGCGGACGGGAACACCCAGCCAGAAAATCGCCTACAGCGGATCTACCTGGTTTTGCCAATCGAAGCCCATCGCTGGGCGCGCAACAACGGCATCCCCCAACCACCGCTCACCCCGACAAACCTCACCGCAGAAAACGATGACGGCCTGCGCTTGCTATCGCCCGATCCTTATACGATCTTCCAGTTGTCTGAGCAAGTACCACTGTCCACCCAACGCCTGCGCTTCACAGTGGCAACACCAGCCACCACCCGCGCCATCCAGTTTCATCTCAATGACGAGTTGATTGGAACAGCTGAAGCTCCACCATGGGAATTTTGGTGGACCCTGCAAATCGGCCAATATAACCTGCTCGCTTCCGCCACCTTGGACGATGGCACAGGCATCCACAGTGAAGCCATCCCCTTTTCGGTTGTCGAGCACAACCCGCTGGCAGCATTCGAAGATCGCCGCTGAAAGCGAAACTCTTCTCGCGACGACTGGCGAATCATCGCGTATAATAGATAATGACTATGGTCCCGCCAGAATTTGGAGCAGAACCCTTGTCAAAACTGATTGCCTTCATGTTCTTCGTGGCTGCCTTGCTAGCTGGCGGTCTGTTAGCCCAAGCGCAAGAAGAAGCGCCACCCGAGCCCCAAGCGCTCATCGACGCGGCTCTCGACCAGTTGCAAGCCGCCGAGAGCTTCCGCATGGAAATCGAACAAACCGGCGAACCTTATTCGCTGGCGCTGACCTTCGATGGCATCAACACACTCCCTGCCAGTCTGCAACAAGCCGATGCCCAATACATCAGCCCCGACGAATTGCATATCAGCGCGCTGCTCCACTTTTTCATCCCGCTCTCTATGGATATCTATTCGCTCGATGATCGCCAATGGATCAGCTTTCCCAGTGGCGCGCCCTGGTTCCAGCTGCCCGCTTTTGAGGATTTTGATATCAATCGTCTGATGGCGCCCGGCGATGGCATGGACTACGCCCTCTCCAATTTGCAACAGCCGCAAATCATCGCTGACGATGCGCTCGTCGACGAGCAACCGGCCTGGCTGCTGCGGGCGAGGGCGGCCGGCGAGGTGGTGGCAGATTTGTTCTTCGGCTTCATCGTCCCTCAAGAGGATGTGGAGGTCGATGCCTATATCACCGCAGAAGACGGACGCCTCGCCATGCTAATCATCACCATGCTCGAAACAACTGACGACCCCGAACATGATCCTTCAGTTTGGCATATCCGCTTTCACGACTACGATGCCCCGCGGGATTTCCAAGCCCCAACGCCCTGAGAGAGTGGGGAACTTCATGGGTATCGAAAGTTCCTACAAACTCATGAACTCTTGTTGCGCTCCCCTCCATAAATGTTTTGGGGAGGGACAGAGGGTGGGCTTAGAACAGACGAGACCCACTGACATTGCCTATTCCCGTCCAGAGGGCAATGCCTGCTCGCTATCTAATTCACTCGTCGCTAACGGCTGAAGTCGCCCAGCCCGTCGCCGCTCCCGAATATAATAGATCGGCTTTTGCTGCGATTCGTGATAAGTACGCATGATCATATCAGCCACAATGCCAGTGCTGATGAATTGCACACCCAAGACCATCAGCAAAGCCGCCAGTTGCAACAAGGGACGATCGCCAATCTTGTTCTCTGTCAACAGCTTGAAAACGGTCAAATAAGCGCCCAGCAAAGTCCCAACCCCGCCGACCAGAAAACCAGCCGCGCCAAACACATACAGTGGGCGATTGAAATAACTCAACAAAAATACCACCACAATCAAATCGAGGATGACCTTGAAAGTGCGGTTGAAGCCATATTTGCTGCTGCCCCAGCGCCGCGCCCGATCTTTGACCGGTACCTCAGCCACGCGCACGCCCAACTGGCTAGCCAAGGCCGGGATGAAACGGTGCAGCTCTCCATACAAGCGCACGCCTTTCGCCACATCAAAATGATAAGCTTTCAGCGTACAACCATAATCATGCAGCTTGATGCCCGTACTGCGGGAGATGATGCGGTTGGCGAGCATCGAGGGGATGCGGCGCAAAAAAAGCGACTCCTTGCGGTTTTGCCGCCAGCCGCTGACAATATCATAACCCTCGGCGAATTTGTCCAAAATCGGCTTGATATCGCGCGGGTCATTCTGCAAATCAGCATCAATGGTGACGACAATCTCGCCACGTGCTGCATCAAAACCCGCCGCCATCGCCGCCGTCTGCCCGAAATTGCGCCGAAAATGAATCACATGCCAACGCGGGTCTCGCTCCTGCAATTGGTTCAGCAACTCATAACTGCGATCTTGGCTGCCATCATTGATGGCGATCACCTCATAATCCCGCCCGATTTCCACCAAAGCCGCCGTCAGCTCGCGCTGCAAGTTGTCGATATTGCCTTCCTCGTTGTAAATGGGAATCACAACAGAAAGCGCCAGTTCGGGACCTTGTATCTCCTGCGGCTCAATAGTCATGCGGGCTCCCCCAAAGGTTTCACCAGGCGCATTCTATCATTCATTGCCGGGCTTAGCTAGCTCAGGCGGCGATAGGCTCGAATACTCCATCCCCAGCTCTCCCGGCGCGACAACGTAGGTCAGCCGTTGGCGGGGCGTCGATGCCAAACTGCCGCCTCCAGTTTATTCTGATAAAATAAGTGCTAACGATATCACAGGATTGGCAATGGCAAACGACGGCGGATCCCGTCCATTTGATGAGCCCGACTTTGAGACCACCGAACAGGCGGATAGCTTGCCGCCGGGCGATGATGAGACCCTGACTACCGAAATCGTCAAAGTCGAGCGCAATGCCGATGCCCCCTTCCCCTTGCCCCATGTCTCGCAATTAGAACAATTGACGCCGCGCGATGCCCGCCAAGATCACGGCAAGCTGGTCACCCTGCCAGCCTACAACCAAATCATGCCACAGGCTCGCGAACACACCATCCTCAGCGCTTCACCTCCCGCCGACAGTCCCGCTCCAAATCCGCGACCGACGCAAGTCGCTGCCAAATCGCCAAGACGACACCCAGCCCAGCAAACCAAGGTTGACGCCCGCCAGCTACCGCGCAAACGCAGGCGCAAACGTCGCTTCTTCGGCTTGCCACTGGGCTGCCTCTGGTTATTGCTGGGCATGTTCCTGACCTTATGTGGCGGAGTGACCCTGCTCACCATCGGCGCCGCCATGATGTTTCTGCCGCAGGTGGAAGCCGAGTGGACCGCGCGCGTGGCGGAAGTGGATAATTATCGCAGCTTCGAAAGCACCTTCATCTACGATCGCCATGGCGAGCTATTATACGAAGCCTTCGGGGAAGGGCGACGCGTCCATGTCAGTTATGAGCGCATTCCCCAGGCTTTGATCTTGGCCACCATCGCCATCGAAGACGATTCCTTTTTTGAAAATATCGGTATCGATGTCGGGCATACCCTCATCGCCGCCCTCAATTTTCTGGGCGCCAGCGCCGACCAAAATACCCCCGGCGGCAGCACCATCACCCAACAGTTGGCGCGCAATATCTTCTTCGATTTCGAGAAACGCGCCCAACGCACCGTCGCCCGCAAACTCGAAGAAATCCTGCTGGCGATTGTCTTGACGCAATCCAAAAGCAAAGAAGAAATCCTCCAGATGTATTTCAACGAGATCTATTACGGCAACCTGGCTTATGGCGTGCAAACCGCCGCCCAAACTTTTTTTGGCAAAGATGTCGATCAGTTAAGCCTCGGTGAAGCAGCCATGCTCGCCGGCTTGCCCCAAGCCCCCGCCAGCCTCGACCCCCTCAATCCCGATCCCGCCGTGCAAGCCGCCGTCGATCAACGCTGGCGCCAAGTCTTAACCGAGATGGTCGAAGAGGGTTTCATCACCCAGGAACAAGCGCGGGAAACCCTGCGCGAGGGGCTCTCCTTCGTGCCCGCCAACGTCTCTTTAGCCGCCCCCCATTTCACCGTCTATGCCCAGGGCGAGCTGGAACGCTTGATGACCCGCCTCGGCTATAGCCCGGAAGATATCACCCAAAGCGGGTTGCGCGTCTACACCACCCTCGATCAAAACGTCAACCGCCTGGCACAGCGCGCCGCCGCCAACCAAGTGGCACAGCTGCAAGCCAAAAATGTCAGCAATGCCGCCGTCGTCGTCACCAAACCCATCAGCGGCGAGATCATCGCCATGGTCGGCAGCATCGATTACAACAACGAAGCCATCGATGGCAGCGTCAACGTCACCACCGCCTTCCGCCAACCCGGCAGCACCATCAAACCCTTCACCTACTCGGCAGCCCTGGAAAATAGCATGAGCACCGTCGATGTGCTTTGGGATACTCGCACCCAGATCGCTCTGCCCGGCTTACCCGTCTACACCCCGCGCAATTACGACAACACCTTCCACGGCCCCATGACCATGCGGAGCGCCCTCGCCAACAGCTACAATATTCCCGCTGTGCAGACGCTGCGCCTGGTCGGTGTCGATTATCTGCTCCAGTTGCTGCGGCGCTTCGGCATCAGCACCCTGGATGAAAACGCCTCTCAATATGGGCTTTCCCTAACCCTTGGCGGTGGAGAAATCACCCTGATCGAGCTGACCAATGCCTTTGCCGTCTTCGCCAATCAAGGCAACTACGTGCCAGTAACATCCATCCTCTGCGTGCTCAATACCGAAGATATCATCCTCTACCAATATGAAAGTGGCTGCCCCCAAGGGCGGCTGGCGCAGCAATCCATTCAACATTTCGCTCCGCTAAAGCGCGTGCTCGACCCCCGCCTCGCCTTCATCATCAGCGATATGCTGGGCGATAACCAAGCCCGCAGCCCCGCCATGGGCGCCTATAGCCCCCTACGCACCGACAATATCTTCTCCGCGGTCAAAACCGGCACCACTGATGATGTCAAAGACAATTGGACCATCGGCTACACCCGCAATGTCGCGGTTGGCGTCTGGCTGGGCAATAACGATGGCGATCCCATGATCAACTCCTCCGGCTTGAGTGGCGCCGCGCCCGTCTGGAACACAGTCTTGACCGGCATCTATGGCAATCATCAACTGCTCAGCGCCTTCGCCACCGATGGACAGTTGCTCAACGACCAGCCCCAAGCACCAACCGGCTTGACCCTAAGGCAGGTCTGCGATGTGCGTCGCCTGACCGAGCTTTCGACCCACTGCCCCGCCACCATCAACGAATGGACCCTCGATGGTCCCGCCGGTATCCCCGATGCCGACGGCAACCTGGTTTATCCCCCAGTCCCCCAGCGCTACCCAACGCCAGTGCCAGCGCATGGCTCGGTCTTGCAAGAAGTTTCCCCGGGCATTTATCAAACGCTGGCCTACCCGCTGCCACCAGAACTCGCCGCCGCCATCCAATTTCAAGTAGGACCTGGCGAGCGACAACCGATCCCACCCAATTATTGCCGCGTCCCCGTGCAAGATACGCCGGAAGCGCTGCTGGCTGGCGCGCAAAATCTCTGGTTCATCGCCGGTCCATCGACCTCGCAGGGGGATGCCATCGAAGCGGAGCGTTATGCCCGCGAAAAAGGCTTGGCATATCTGCCCACCATCGATTGCTGGCGCGGTGTCTATGACCAACAGACCATCGGCAACGTTGGTGCTGCCCTGCAAATTCAACAACCAGCCACTGGCCAATCAGTCAACGGCTTGCTGCCCATCATCGGCACCGCCCATTTTGATAGCAGCCAAGCCGATTATTATCATTTCTACATCCGCGGCGGGCAATTCCGCGATTGGACACCCCTGGGCACCGAACATCGCAATCCCGCCGTCAACAGCCAATTGGAGATGCTACATGCCGATGCCCTGCCGGCCGGCAATTATGTCCTGCGGCTGGCGCTGATTCGCTCCGGCAGTATCGTGCAAGCCACCGATACCCTCTTCACGGTGCCTTAGCTATGATAGATAGGGTAGGATGATAGATGGTAACCAGGTATCGCAGCTTGATGAGCGAGGCGCCGCCATGGTAGACGATTCAGTCGATATTCCGCAGACGCTGCTATCTGCGCAGGCATTGCGCCAAGCTCGCGCCATGCCTTGGAAAGCGAGCAATGAAATCCGCCGCTGGCTGATTCTGCCGCTGGTCTATTGGCAACTGCGCGGCATCGAGCTGGGCTCCGGCTGGCGCTGTTACGGTAGCCCCATCATCCAGCGCCATCGGGACAGCCAAATCCGCATCGGCAAAGGCATGAACCTGCGCTCGACAGCGCGCAGCAACCCCCTGGGACCCAACCACCCGGTCATCATCAGCACCCGCCGTCCCGGCGCGGTCTTGCAGATCGGCGACGACTTCGGCATGACTGGCGGTTCACTGGTCTGTGACCAACGCATCACCATCGGCGACCGTGTCTGGATAGGCGCCAATACTGTCATCAGCGATACCGACTTTCATCCCCTGGATCCCGAGCTGCGCCGCAGCAAGCCGCTAGCCGCGCAAACAGCGCCAATTCAGATCGCCGATGATGTTTTCATCGGTATGAATGTGCTGATCTTAAAAGGAGTCACCATCGGCGCCGGGGCAGTGGTGGGCGCGGGCAGCGTCGTCAGCCGCGATGTACCAGCGGGGCATATCGTCGCCGGCAACCCCGCTCGCGTCATCAGCCAGCTACCCGTTTACTCCAAATAAACCAAGTCATAGGACAGCAAGATGGCATCGCCCAGCGCGATCAAATCGCCATCGTTCAGCAAGATCTCCCCCTCCAGCTGTACGCCATTGACCCGCGTGCCATTGCTGCTGCCCAGATCTTGCAGATAATATTCTTGCCCGCGCAAGTTCAGGCGCAAATGATAACGGCTGACCTGCCCATCGCGAATCACGATGTCATTGGCGAGGTCACGCCCAATATTCACCAGCTCCCGCTCCAAGCGAAAAAGCTGATCGCGCAACGGTCCCCGCCGCATCACCAGCCAATAACCGGGCTCCGTCGGCATGACACTCTTGTCAATCTCGAGGTCGAAAAGGTCTTGACGCGGCTGCTGCTCCGCTTGCCCCCTGGCTAGCTCCCGCCCCAACTGCCGATTAATGCCTTCCACCAAGTGATCCCAAAAGTGGTTCTCATCGCTAAAGCTCCCCGGGTCATAACGCGCCACCGTCTGCAAGCGCGGATGCTCTGCCGCCGCCTCGTATATGATGGCGAAAACGGGAATGCCCGCGCCCAAGGCAAATGCCCACTCATAAGTGACCTCGACTGACGCAGCGGCTTCCCTCGTCACAAGCAGGATTAAGGCATCAGCCCTGGCGATCCCCGCTTCCATTTGATCCTGCCCAGCACCAGCTGACGAGCCCAGCCAGGGACGATGACCCTGCGCCAACAGGATACGCTGCAATTCTTCGGCACGCTCTTCATCCCCCAGCGTATAAGACAGGTAAATATTCTTCATCGGCTAACCACAGTCAATTTCGCTGCACCTTTTGATAGACAGCAATCGTGCCATCTACCATGCGCTCCAGGCTGAAATGCTCTTCCACCCGCGCCGCCCCCAGCAAGCCCATATGCTTGCGCAAGGCTCGATCGTCTAACAAGTTGTTGATAGCTTCCGCCAAAGCGTCAACATCCCGCGCTGGCACCAGGATGCCCGTCTCACCATGGCTGACCACTTCCGGTATCGCGCTGACCCGGCTGGCAATCACCGGCAAGCGCCGTGACATCGCTTCCAGCAGCACCAAACCGAAGCCCTCCCACAAACTCGGCAATAGCAGCAGATCAAAAGCCGTCATCAGCTCAGCGGCATCGCTGCGCCAGCCCAGCCAGTGCACCCGCTCCCCAATATTCAACATGCCCGCCAAACGCTTCAGCTCCGCCGCTTTCTCGCCATCCCCGACGATAACCAGATGCGCCTCTGGCTGGTCGGCTTGGATGCGCCGCAAAGCCTCCATGGCATATGGAATGCCCTTTTGCTCCACCAGGCGGCAGACCATTCCCAACAACTGAGCATCTTCCGCCAACCCCAGCTCACGCCGAAAGCGATGACGGCTCGCCTCAATCACTTCATCGCTCAACCAGTTGTGTGGAATGCCATAATGCACCACCGTGATTTTCTCTGGCGGCGCCCCCTCAATCTCGCTGGCAAAAGCTTTGATCGCGGCCGAAATAGCGATACCAGCATCGATCATCCGCCACAACCTGCGATGAATCCAACGCCAGTTACCGCGATAGCGAAAGGCATCATCGTTATGTCGGCTGCTGATGACGCGCTGGACGCCGGCGGCTTTGGCGGCCAAATACCCAAAAAGATCGGCATGAACCAGATGCGTATGTACGATATCGGGTTGAATCTCGCGCAGCAAACGGCGAATCCGCCAGACCAAGCTCAAGTCATAATCACGATGGATCCGCAGCCGCCTAATCGGAACCTCCCGCTCCTGCGCTTCTTGCAGCATCTCCTCCATCGGCTGGCTCCGCTCGACCAGCATGATCAGCTGCGCATCGATACCGCGTTGGCGCAAACCCGCCAACAATAGCAGCAGATGCCGCTCGGCACCGCTAATGCGAGTAACTTTGATGATATGAGCGACGCGCATACAACCTCAAATATGGAGGGCAACTTGGCTACAAGCGGCTTCACTTTAGCAGAGGGCGCCGCCCCCCGCTAGCTCGGTGTGATGTCTTGCGACAATGGACCGATCATCCCGCGCGCATCCACCGCCGCCACCGCAATATGGTCGTAATCGGTGAATCCTTGCCAAGGCAGCTTGGTCTCAGCAAAAGGAAATTGCTGCGCGTAGATCAGCGAACCCGGCGGACGCAAGGCGATGATATAACTGACGGCCTCCGCCACCGGCTCCCAAACCAGCTCCGGCTCCCCATCCTCCTGGTAACGCAAGCGAATATTGGCGGGGGGCCTGGGTCCATCCGCCAATCCCATCACTACCGCCAAGCTAGCCTGCGTCGCCAGCCGCAAATAATAAGCTTCGACGAACTCAATCGTATCGGTGGGGTCGCCATTGTTCTTCTGTTCCAAAGCGCTGATGAAACGAATCGCGGGATAACCCAATTCGCTGAAAGAAAAATGATCTCCCCAGCGCCCTTCCCGATCTTCGGCATCTTGCACGCGCAGCTTCAAACCCAGATCATAATTGTGACCCAGGAAGTTGACCTCGCGCGCCAGCTTGCGCGAGATGGAGCTATCGTTAGGACCAAAGGAATAGACCCGCAGGTCCAGGTCATTAACCCGCCCCTCAAAATCCTGCACATTGCCGATGCCATCCAAATTGATCATGCCAATCACATCAATGTTATTGTCTTGGACCCAGCTGGCGAAAGCGCGGCTGCCTCGGCGGTCAAATTCTTCAGCCGAGAAGAAGACGAACATCACAGTCGCCTTATACTGCGCCTCGCTCATAATACGCGCCAGCTCCAACACCGCCGCCACCCCCGAAGCATTATCGTTGGCGCCCGGCGCATAAGCCCCAGGGTCGCTGCGCGGCGTGCCAATACTGTCATAATGCGCCCCGATGATGATGGTGCCGGCATTTAGCTCCGTCCCCCGGATAGCGCCAACGACATTGAATTGCGTCGTCCGGCTATCCGGCGTGGAAGACCAAGCGTCAAACCTCTGCTGGAAAGTATAAAGATTGTTATCGGAAGCCGCGCTGAAAATAGCCAGTTGGTCCTCGATGTATTTGCGCGCCGCGCCAATGCCTTCGCCTTCGGAACTCTGCGACGAATCGACATGCCGCGTGCGCAGATCCTGCAAGCTGCGAATATGCGCCATCAACCGGTCAGATTCAACCCGCTCAAGTATGCGCTCCATTTCGGCATCGCTGGCTGGGGCGGGGGTGACGCCAATCTCAACAACAGCGACCGGTCCAGCCGCGACATAACCGAGGGTCGCGCGTGGGGTAAAGGTGGGGAGTGGCGCCAAGGTCGGCGGGGCATTCTCGCTGGTACCCAGGTTGCAAGCCAGCAACAGCAAGAGGAGTCCTGTCAGGATGGCGGCGGTCTTGCAATGTGTGGCTTTCCTGTCCATAGTGGCGATTTTAGCACAAATCGGGCAACCGCCACGCCCCTGACAGCGCGAAGTGAGGCGGCAATCCGCCGATTATACAAATCACCGCCCGCAATAACAGGCTCCGGGATTCGCCAATGAAATCTCAGCAGAGGTGAAGCGTCAACTTAATCGAGATAACCACGCACTTTACGGCTGCGGCGGGGGTGTCGTAAGCGGCGCAAAGCCCGCCCTTCGATCTGCCGAATCCGTTCACGGGTCAAGCCGAATTTTTTGCCCACTTCTTCCAGCGTATAACTGTGCCCGTTCTGCAACCCAAAGCGCAAGCGCAGGATGCGCGCTTCACGCGGCGTCAACGTATTAAGCAGCTCTTCAATTTTCTCTTTCAACAATTTGCTAGTGGCGCTATCGGATGGGTTGGGCTCGCGATCATTCTCGATGAAACTGCCTAATTCGCTGTCATCATCCTTGCCGACCGGGTGCTCCAAACTCAAAGGACTCCAAGAGACCCGGAACATCCACTGCACCTTGCGCGGTTCACACTCCATCACCTCGGCAATTTCTTCCACCGATGGCTTGCAGCCCGTCTCTTGTTCCAAGTCCCGCGCTACCCGATACATCTGCCGAATACGATCAGCCATATGCACCGGCACCCGAATGGTACGCCCTTGGTCGGCGATCGCCCGGGCAATCGTCTGCCGTATCCACCAGGTGGCATAAGTGCTGAATCGATAACCACGGCGATAATCGAACTTCTCCACCGCTTTTATCAAGCCCAAATTGCCTTCTTGGATCAGGTCGAGAAACGGCACCCCGCGCGACATGTGCTTCTTGGCGATCGATACCACCAGGCGAGTATTGGCTTTGATCAGATGATCTCGCGCTTGCAAACCATCATCAATCAAGAATTGCAATTCTGCCCGGCGTTCATGATCAGGCTCTCGCGCTAATTGCTCAGCCGCCTTTTTGCCGGCTTCCTGGCGCATCGCCAAATTCACCTCTTCCTCCGTGGTCAACAGAGGAACGCGCGCCATCTCCTTGAGATACAAGCCAACTGTATCGCTCGAGGCGATCTCGCCGAGGTCGTGGTCATCCTCTTCTTCGTCGAGGTCAAAATCATCTTCAAAGCCCTCGTCGAAGAGTTCCTGCTCCTCTTCGTCAAAGAGAAACTCAATATTGCTTTGCTCGTCCTGCTCTTCTTTGTTGGTATAAGTGATCATTTCGATATCAGTTTCATATCGGTTGTCATATTCACTCACTGCAGCACCCCTTACTTTTTGGTGTATCTACACCCCTGTAATTACACACCATCATGCCTATGCAACTTTTATCTATTTCAACAGCTGCTTCAAAACAGCTAATCTTGGGTCTATCCCCACATTGCCCTCTGCCCCCGGGAGCTCGTCCATTGGCACTTCCGTCGCATAATTCAAATTGCTGCCACTCTCGACGCTCAAGCCAAGACAATCCTCGCGGCATACCGCACGATAACTTTCTTCAATAATCACCTCCTCCCGCAAGAGTGGGGCAAGATCAACCTCGCCATTGCTGTCCACACTGAAAACACTTTTGCTTGCATCCGGCGGGGAAGCGAATAACTCGGCAATCAGCACTTCAAAGCCATGCTCGAACGCTTCCAAACAGCGGTCACACTCCCGCTGGTGATGCACTTGCAATCCACCCTGGATCAAAATCCCCTCTTTCGTCCGGGTCAAAACCAGCTTGCCAACCAGAGATTCCAAAAACAAATCCTGATCTACCTTCACCCGCTGCGGAAAATTGATCGGGATCTCTCTCGAAGTGCCGGGACCCTCCGACAAGAGAAAGCCCACCTGCAACTTTAGCAGCCTTTTCTTGAGATAGCCGCTGTGCATCTGATTCAAATCCACCCTTCCTCAACACTTTTCCACTTGCTGTGATGAGGCGCATCGTCTATATTGTAAACCACTATTGTCAATAATAACAAGGGATGCGACCAAATTATCAAAAATTCACCCTACAATTTTGCTTCAAATCCTAGATAAAAGCAATTACCATTATGTGATGATTAACGCCATAAAAATAACATAATATATTGATTTCGGCAAGGGAAGGCACTGAAATATACCATGAAACAGGCGACGCTAGTTTTTGCTGACCAAGGAGACAGTTTCCGCAGCTATCAAGACATGCTGAGACAATACAGTATCATAAATGGAGCCGATACGCAACAATTCATCAACATATTAATCGATCATCGCCCCGCGCTAATCTTCATTGACGCCGCCCGCCCAGATTGGCAGCCCCTGATCCTGACCGCCAAAACCAACGCCGCCACCCGTCGCATACCCATCTGCCTGCTCAGCGATGACAACCAGCAATGCGCGGGAGCCATCTCCAGCGGAGCCGATCTCGCCATCAGCTGGGCAGAGCTGGATAAGCAGCTCACCACCATCGTGCAAGAACTCGCGCGTATCCCCGACCCCGCGCTCCTGGCACAGCTCGATTGCCAATGCCAGCAAGAGTTGCCACCATTGGCTGCCCAAGGTTTTGAGATGTTCAATCGCGGCGAATATTACCAACAGCACGACCTGTTCGAGGAATTATGGATGAAGACCGAAGGTCCCGTGCGTGATCTCTACCGCGCTATCTTGCAAATCGGCGTCGCCTATTACCAGATCGAACGCGGCAATTATCGCGGCGCCCTCAAAATGCTACAGCGCAGTGTGCAATGGCTCTACTTCCTGCCCGATACTTGCCAGACGATCGATGTGGCGCGGCTGCGGCAAGAGTCTTATGCCCTGCGCGCGGAACTGCAACGCCTCGGTCCAGAACGCCTGGATCAATTCGATCACGGCCTGATGAAAAAACTGCGCCGGCATCCCCCTCAATCGCCCAGCACATAACGAGCAAACCAATCCAACATGGCATCATTATGCGCCCGCCGCAGGTTGACCGCCCCGCTGATCGATGCGCCATGATAACCGCCGGGTTGACGCAACATCTCGACAGGGCAACCATTCGCCTTCAGCACACTGTAGAATTGTTCCGATTGTTCCGCCGGACAGCGCCAATCCAACTCGCTCTGCACCAGCAGCGTCGGCGTCCGACAGCGATGCGCGTAGGTGATCGGCGAACAGCGCTCATAAACCTCCGCAATCTCATGCGGATGTCCCCCCAGCTGCTCAACCGCAAAATAAATGCCGATATCGCTGGTGCCATAAAAACTGCGCCAATTGCTGACCGGGTTCTGTGGAATCGCCGCCTTAAAACGATCTGTCTGCCCGATGATCCAGCAGCTGAGGTTGCCGCCGCCCGAAGTGCCGCAGACACCCAGCCGATCGGCATCCGCCAAGCCCAAGGCAATCGCATGATCCACACCAGTCATCAAATCCTGATAATCCAAATTGCCCCAGTCCCCCTTGATCGCGGTGGAGAAACTATCGCCATAACCTGTGGATGCCCGATGATTGAGAAAGAGCACGCCATAACCAGCCCCCGCCAACATCTGGAAATCGAAGTGAAAGCCATATCCATAAGCGGCATGCGGTCCGCCATGAATATAGAGAATGGTAGGGTAGGGCGCGACGCCAACCGCCGGCTCCATGTACCAGCCCTCCACCTCGACCCCATCGATGCTCTGCCATACTAAAGGCCTCGTCCGCGGCAGCTCTATCCCTGCCAGCTGCCTCTCGTTCAACCTCGTCAATTGCTGCTCTTCGCCATTTGCCAGATCCATCAAAAACAGATCCGGCGGCGCATTCAAACTGCTGCGAGCATAAAGCAATTGCTGCCCGCGCCGGTCCAGCGGAAAGACCGCCGCATCACCCATCGTGACTGCCGCATAATCTTCCTCCCCGCTCAACGCGATCCGGTAAATATGGTCGGTTCCGCCGCGCTGCACCGTACTGAAAGCGACTGCGCCATCGTCCGCCACCAGGGTATTGCAGCTGCTCAAACCCGCCACCGGCATATCCAGCGACAAACGCCCGCCGACCCCAACCCCCAAGCTCTCAGTGCGGCAGGTGAGCTCCCCAGAAGCCAGCTCAAGCGTATATAAGTCGGATTTGCTGCCGATCGGCTTGCCATCGTCAGGTCTCCCGACAAAGACAATGCGCTTCCCATCCGGCGTATACTCCGCCCGGGCGGTGTTCGCCCAACCTCCCAGCAACATCGAGCAATTCCCTTGTAGATCGACCACCATCAAATCCGGCGTCATCGCCCGCGTCGCATCCGTCCGCATATTGGCGTCATAAAGAATGCTCTGCCCATCCGGCGCCCAACGCACATTGCTATTGTTGCTGCGATCATCAGTCAGCCGGCTTATCCCGCCATCCACCAAATCCAGCAGATAAATATCTTGCACCTCGTCATCAAGATAGCCAATGGCGTCAAAGCGATACACCGTGCGATCCACTCGATATGGCTCCACTGCCAGGTCCGGCGCTTCGGCATCCGCTTTGGCGCTGAAAGCGATTTTGTCCCCAGCGGGCGACCAAGCGAAACTGCCGCCGACCCCGCGCTTGAATTCGGTCAATTGCCGCGCCTCGCCACCATCCGCCGGCAACAGATAAAGCTGCGCCACCCCCGAACGGTCAGAGCTGAAAGCGATCGATTTGCCATCCGGCGCCCAACGCGGCTGCCGATCTGCCGCCTTGCCATTGGTCATCTGCCGCGTCGAACCGCTGGCGATATCCGACAAGAAAATCGTGCTGAACTCTTTATCCGCCTCGGCATCGATCTTGCTGACACAATACACCACGCGCGAACCATCCGGCGACAGGTTCCCGCCGTTGAGAAATCGCAACTCAAATAGATCTTCTTTTTGCATCGTCCTTGTATTGACCATCTTAACCTCTGAAATCTTCTATCCCCGGCAAAAATGATAGCGGCTATTCTAGCAGCTCACCCCCGAAAATTCAGCACAAAGCCCGCCAGGGTAGGCTGAGGAGGGGTATGTTTACGCTGATTTGAATTGTCAACAATACGTGATAAAAAATTCAGGAATAACATTTTCGCTAAAACTCAAAAGAAAAGGACGAAATAGAAAAAATATCAAGATATATTGTACTATGTAGAGATATTATCTGATCATTCACCCCAGTTTGAATGTTCGGCAAGCGCTCAATCTGGCATTGGCGTAGCTGGAGACCTGATCCGTGGCTGCCACAAGATGGCGATTCTTCTGCCATCTTGTGAGGCATCAAGCCATTTATTTGCAGTTCACCTGATTGCCGATAAACGATTACGTTGAAAGCTGTCCCCTCCTCAGCCAGGGTAGAGGACATGTTCACAATGTGTGAAATGAGTTTGGACAATAATAAGTGATGTAATGATTGATCGGTAACACTTCTAATCAAGAGATAAGGGATGGAAGATAAGAGTAAAATATTAAGATATATTTCCAAAAAATAGAATAGTTGACTAATCATTCCCCCAGTTTGAATGTTCGGCAAGCGCTCAATCTGGCATTGGCATAGCTGGAGACCTGATCCGTGGCTGCCAAATGGCGATTCTTCTGCCATCATGTGAGGCATCAAGCCATTTATTTGCAGTTCACCTGGATTGCCGATAAACGATTACGTTGAAAGCTGTCCCCTCCTCAGCCAGCTAGGGCACAATCGCTTCAAATTTCTTAATCGACTAAGTGAAACTAATACGCCATTGGAGCGGTTTATCTCCGCGTCTCTGTGCCTCTGTGCTAAGTTCTTTCCCAGAGCATCGAGCAACGCACACTTTAGAAATGCCCCTGGTCAGGTAAGATAAAGCTGCTGCCAATCAAGAGGATTAACCATGAGCCATTCAACAGACTCCAAAACCTTGTCCCAACAGCGCTACAGCAAATTCGCCGATGGCTATGTCAGCAGCGAGACCCACGCCCACGGCTCCGATCTCGATCGCTTGCTGGCAATTGCCCAGCCACAATCCCATTGGCGCGCTCTCGATATCGCCACCGGCGGGGGCCACACCGCCCTCAAATTTGCGCCCCACCTCGCCCATGTCACCGCCACCGATATCACCCCGCGCATGTTGCAACAAGCGCAGCGCTTCATCTTGAGCCAGCCAGGCATCAGCAATATCGATTTTCAGCAAGCCGATGCCGAAGACCTGCCTTTCGAAGCGGAGCAATTCGATCTGGTCACATGCCGTATCGCCCCCCATCACTTCCCCCAGGTCCAGCGCTTTGTGGATGAATGCGCCCGGGTCTTGAAGGCGGGCGGCAAGCTACTGCTGCAAGATCACGTTTTGCCAGCGGATGAAGCAGCCGCGCGCTTTGTCGATCAATTCGAGCGCATCCGCGACCCCAGCCATAACCGCGCCTATAATGCCGCAGAATGGATGGCGATCTTCGCCCGTGCCGGCTTCACCGTGGGACACAGTGAAATCTATATCAAACGACACCAATTCCTGCCATGGGCGCAGCGCCAAGATAATGACCCGGCGACGATCGCGCGTTTGGTCGAGCTGCTCCATCAAGCGCCGCCAATCGCCCGCCAGTGGATGGATCCACAAAATTGGGGCGAACAAAGCGCCACCTTCGTCAATCGCCATATCCTCATCCTCGGAAGCCTGCCCTAACGAGAGGAATTCCCGCCGTGCCCAATCTCTTCGTGGCAAGCGGCATCTTCCATCCAGAACCCGGCGGTCCCGCGACCTATCTCAAAGCAATCCTGCCGGCTCTGCAAGCTTTGGGCTGGCAAACCCGCCTCTTGACCTATGGCGATTCCCAAGAAGCCGATTATCCCTACCCGGTAACGCGCATCCCCCGCCAAGCCCTGCCAATTCGCTTGGCAAAATATGCCGCCGCCGCTACCAGACAGCTAGCCTGGGCAGATCTGGTCTACACCCATACCATCGACCTGCCGCTTTGGGCTGGGCGAGACCGACCGCGCGTCATCAAGATCGTCGGCGACCAAGCCTGGGAACGCTGCCAACGTAAACGCTGGATCCCCCCCGATCTATCCATCGACCAATTTCAGTCCTATCGCGGCACTGCGCGGGTGCGCTGGCAACAATATTCGCGCTCACAGCAAGTCGCCGCCATGGATGCCGTCATCGTACCCAGCCAATATCTCAAAAACCTGGTGACGCACTGGGGGGTCGATCCCGCCAAAATACATGTCATCCACAACGCCCTCTCGCTACCGCCGCCGCCCGCTGCCAGTCGCGACGAAATCCGCGCCCAACTCAACTGGGACGGGCGCCCTACACTAATCACCGTCGCCCGCTTGCAACCCTGGAAAGGCATCGACCACCTGCTGACAGCCATCAGCACCATGCCAGACCTGCGCCTGATCATCATCGGCGATGGACCCGACCGCGGGCGACTGGAAGCCTTGGCAGCGCCGCTGGGAGACCGCGTCCAATTCACCGGGCAATTGCCACAGAGCCAAGTCCACCGGCTGATGCGCGCCGCCGATGCCACCGCGCTCTACAGCGCCTACGAAGGGTTGTCACATACGCTATTGGAAAGCCTTCACCTGGGGACACCCGTGCTCGCCAGCGACCAAGGCGGCAACCCGGAACTGCTGCAACACGGGGTCAATGGCTTGCTGGTGCCACATGTCGATATCCCAGCGCTGCGCCAAAGCATCCAACAGATAATCGACCAGCGCGACGAATATGCCGCCCAAACTGATATCGGCATGGACCGCTTCCGCTTCGACACTATGGTCGAACAGACCGATCGTCTATTACGATTGTTGCTGGCTTAAACGGGTTCAGCGCTTGGCAAAGCGATAACCCACACCCCGAGATGTGAGGATGTACTCCGGCTGTTGTGGGTTCGTTTCCAGCTTTTGGCGCAAATAATGGATATAAAGTTTGAGGCTGTTGGAGTTATCTTGTTGTTGGCCCCAAGCTTCAAAGACCAGCTCATCCCGCGTGACCACCCGCCCGGCATTCCGCGCCAACACCGTCAGCAAGCTGAATTCCTTCGGTGTCAAATGGGTGAGCTTGTCGCCAATCATGACCTCGCGATTCATGAAATTGATGCGGAAATTGCCATGGCTGAAGACCAGCTCCTCGTTCAAATGCACGCGCGTCGGTCGCCGCAGCCGCGCTTTGATCCGCGCCACCAGCACATCATCATCGAAGGGCTTTGCCACATAATCGTCCGCGCCAACCTCGAAGCCTTTGACAACCTCGCTCTTTTCTTTCCTGGCGCTGATGAAAATGATCGGCATGTCAGAAAGCTCACGCAAGCGCTTGCAGATCTCCCATCCATCCATATCAGGCAACATGATATCTAGCAAAACCAAATCTGGCTGATGAAGATAAGCTTTGCGCAACCCTTCTTGGGCGCAATAAGCTTTATACATCTCAAATCCTCGTTCTGTCAGCAGGGTTGAGATCATTTCGACTGTAGGTTTTTCATCGTCAATGAGAAGTATCTTGTCAGTCATCTGAATTCGCTCCTACATTGTTTCATAAACCTATTGTTGGTATCTCGTCACTAAAAAGCTCTCGGCAATATTCAAACAAAGAACAATTTAGCCGGCAGCTACTCACCAGGATACTTTAAACAAAAACAATTATTTATGCAAAAAAACCCTAAAATGATCCTTCGCTCAATCATCAGACTTACGCTTAGAAAAGAATCTTACAAAAATCTCAATGCCTGCTCTTAACGCACTATGCTGATCATCATCCCTTCAAAATCCCCAAATAAGTATTTTTAAGTCAAGTTGAAAAAACGAAATGCACAGAAAAATTTTTCGATATTCTCACAGATTGCTATAGTAACCTGAAATATCAAACTCTGCAAGTTACCTACGAACTTGGCAATAATGACCCTCTTATCATATATTGAGCTGGCGAAATGTACAAATTTTGCTATGGCAGAATTGGGGCGAAAACCACCTCAAGTTTTGCCGCCCTGCATAATCTGAAAAAACAAAGCGCCTGCGGAAATCACCGCTCGCGAATCGATGCGATCAACGCTTCAGCATGGGAGGCGAAACTGGGCGCTGGTTCGGCAGCCCGCTCGACCGCTATCTGCAAGATCAGACCATTCGCCAGGTTCACATGGCGCTCTTGGCTGGGCGCAATGGCATCCACCTGCGTCAGCGAGACAACCCCGCCATCGGGAGCCACAAAATAAACTTGCATTTGCTCGCTATCTGCAGTGCTCGCCTTGACCACCCGCCAAGATCGCGGATACTCCAACACAAAAAGACCAGCCTCAAATCTCTCCTCAGTGACAACAACATAAGCGCCCGGCGTGTGCTTCAATTGTGGCGGCGTCTTTGCCGGGACCAGCGGCGAACAAGCGCAAACAACTGCCGCGGCAATTGCCGACAGCAAGACAAAAATGACGAAACGCCGGCAACAGGTCAAAGCCTTAGATCTCTGCGATGGAACGGGTATCTGTCTTGCCCACGCCCGGCACATTGCGGATGGCGCGAATCGTGTTCATCATCTGCGTGATATCCTCGCATTCTACATAAGCGATGCAATCATCCGGTCCCACCACCAAATCGGCGCGCTCGACCCCATCGATCAGGCGGATCGCCCCCAATGAATCGGCGAAATCAACGGAAATATTAAGCTGAATCAATACATAAGCGGCTGCCATTACTAAGCTCCCAATTCACTCCCACTCGATGGTGCCCGGCGGCTTGCTGGTGATGTCGTAAGTGACCCGGTTGATCCCCGCGACTTCGTTGACAATGCGAGCGCTGACCCGCGCCAGCAAATCATATGGCAAACGCGCCCAATCAGCGGTCATGAAATCATCAGTGCTCACCGCCCGTAATACCAGCACTTCCTCATAACTGCGCTGGTCGCCCATCACCCCCACACTCTTGACTGGCAACAACACGGCGAAACTCTGCGCCGTATCTTGACGCAACATGCCAGCGGCTTCCAACTCGCCCGTGAAGATGGCATCAGCCGCGCGCAACTTCTCCAGCCGCTCCCAACTCAGCTCGCCCAGGCAGCGGATCGCCAATCCCGGACCAGGAAAAGGTTGCCGCCAGATAATCGATTCCGGCAAGCCCAAAGCCGCGCCAATCTCCCGCACCTCATCCTTGAAGCAATCCCGCAGAGGTTCCACCAGCTCAAACTGAAGATCCTCCGGCAAGCCGCCAACATTGTGATGCGATTTGATCGTCTGGGCGCTTTTGCTATCGGCGGCGCTTTCTATGACATCGGGATAGATCGTGCCTTGCGCCAGAAAACGGATACCACGCTGCGCCCGCGCCGCTTCGCTGAAGACCTCGATGAACTTCCCCCCGATGATCTTGCGTTTGGCTTCCGGCTCGTGCACGCCCTCCAAGGCTTGTAAGAAGGTCTCGATGGCATTCACTGCGATCAAATTCATGCCTTGTTCCCCGCGAAATACCCGCAGCACCTGCTGCGTCTCACCCTGACGCATCATGCCGTGATCGACAAAAATACAAATCAGCCGCTCGCCAATTGCCCGATGAATCAAGGCGCCGGTCACTGCGGAATCGACCCCGCCGCTTAGCGCCAACAGCACCCGCTCTTCCCCAACGCGCTCGCGAATCTGCCGCAGGGCATCATCAATGAAAGCTTCGGCATTCCACCGCCGCTGGCAACGGCAAATCTGGAAGAGAAAATTGCTCAAAATGGCTTGACCGCTGGGGCTGTGTTGTACCTCCGGGTGGAATTGCAAACCATAGCGCGCTCGCTTCACATCGCCGATGGCGGCAAAAGGCGAATTATCCGAACTCGCCAGCGCGCTATATCCGCTCGGCAAATCTTCTATCCGATCGCCATGCGACATCCACACCCGCAATTCCGGCGCCAAACCGTCAAATAATGGACTACGCGGCAGATGCGCAATGCTGGCGGGACCATATTCCTTTTCCCGGGCTGGCGCTACCCGCCCACCACCAGCAACCGTCAACAATTGCATCCCATAACAAATTCCCAGGATGGGGCGGCCGTCCTCCAACATCCAGCGAGGCAGTTGCGGCGCGCCTTCTTGGTAGACGCTGCTAGGACCCCCAGACAAAATATAGCCGGCCGGCTGATGCTGGTTGATCTCCTCCGCGCTGCCGTCATGGGCGAAAACCCGAGAATAAACACCGAGCTCCCGCACCCGCCGCGCGATCAACTGAGTATATTGCGAGCCAAAATCGATGATGGCGATGCCGCCCTGTTTCAACTCATCCATAAGATTCAGCTCTCGCATTTATCGGAACATCTGTGGCTATCGCGACACGGCAGGGCAGGGCGAGCCTCAAAAAAACAGCTTCGCCAACTTCAATATGCCCTGGCGCCAAGGCAAGCGGTGTGACCAGCCCGAACGGCTATCGAAGGAATCGCAATGATCCAAATACCACTGATAATTGCGCAGCAGCGCATCGATGTTGGAAAACTTCGGTTGGTAATTCAGCTTCGTTTCCGCTCGCTCGATTGAGACAAATGAATCTTTCGCCGCGGTCTCGTAAACCCACTTGTACACCGGAGATAATTTCAGTGACTCCAATGCGCGTAGCAACAAGATAGCCGGTTCCGCCGGCAATGGGGTGATCTTCTTGCCATAGCCGGCATAATCCAAGACCGCCTGATAATCCTCGCCCATCGTGCCAAATTCCTTGGCGCCGATATTAAAGGTATCGTTGACTGCCTCATCGTCCAAAGTACAACAGCGATAGATAGCATCACAGAGATCTTCCACATCCAACAGCTGATAGCGATTGTTGCCATCCCCCAAAAGCGGGAAGCCACGACCATCCTTCGCCCAATCATAAAGCAAGGCGAAGATGCCCAAGCGCTCGGGTCCAATGAAAGTCTTGGGCCTGAGCACCGGTACCACCATGCCCCTTTCCCGATATTCAAAGCAGATATCTTCCGCCTGGATTTTGGCTTCCCCATAAGGACCAATGCCAATCCGTGCAGCATCTTCAACAACGGGATGATGATCCGGCATGCCATATACAACGGTGGAAGAAATGTGGATCAAACGCTTGACACCTGCTTGCCAGGCAGCATCAATCACATTGCTTGTCCCATCGATATCTGTGCTGTAGATATCCTGCGGCGCATGAAGCGGCAAGGCAGCGGCGCCATGCACGACAATATCGATACCCTCCAGCGCCCGCTCCACCGCGCTGCGGTCACGAATGTCGCCACTGATCTCGCTAATCTGATCGCGCTCAGGATAATCAAAGTCGGCGATATCAAGCGTGACAACCTTGTGCCCGCGTGCCAACAAATAACGACAGAGGTTGATCCCCAGGAAACCTGCCCCGCCAGTGATCAGAAAACCTGTCATCGAATTGCCTTCACCGTTTTCGATTGGCTCAGTCTTTTATCTACAAGCTTGCGGTCGGGATGCGGGGCTAATCCAGAAAATCAGCCTCCCGCGCCCAAGCCCCATTGAAGACCATTTCGCTCAAGGACAGCCGCGCGCGTTCCGCCGCCTCCCTTTGACGATGCCCATCACTCAAATGATCAAGATCTTCGCTGCGATACCCAAATGCGATGGCTGTATAAGGCTCGAATTCAGCCGGAATCTGATAGACCTCGCGCGCCTTCTCCGGGTAGAAACCACCCATCTGATGCGCATAGATCCCACAACTCAGCGCCTGCAAAACCATCTGAGCGATCGCCTGCCCCAAATCATGCCCGGCATGGCGATTGACCACGTCGTCCGCGCGATACTTCTGCGTGACCGCGATCATCAAAACCGCCGCATGCTGCGCCCAGGCTTGATTGCCTTCCTTCAGCACCGAAAAGATTTTCTGGAATTCCGCCTGGTTCTCTTTTGGCGCCACGATGAAGCGCCATGGTTGCAAGTTGCTGGAAGAAGCTGCCCAGCGCGCCGCTTCCAAGATGCTCAACAGCGTCCCCGCGCCAATGCTTCTAGCGCCATCAAAACCTACCGGGCTCCAGCGATGCCTGATCAAATCATGCAGCTGATGTGGCGTCGTTGGCAATTTCGCTGTCGGCGTCCCCGCCGCGGCGATCTCAGCCAGATCGACTGTCCTCGCACTTGCCAAGGCGTCAAAAACTTTCGGCGCGATCAACCAAACAAGCTCGCCTTGCAGCGCGCCCCGGCTGATCACATCAACCCGCGCCAAGCCACCTTTCTTCATCGAGACATCTGCGCCCGTCAATCTCCGCAGCACCAAGCTCATATCAGGATTATGCCCGACGAACATCACCTCATCGCCCGAACGCAGATCCTCGGTCAAAGTCCGTACATCGCCCAGGTCGAAGCCAAAATCGACTTCTTCAGCCAGGATTACCGACCGCCCCAATACATCGGCGACGATCTCGGCTGTCTGCCGCGCCCGTAAACGTGGACTGCTATAGATGCGTGTCGGCTTGATATTGAGACGCTGCAGCACCTGGGCGGAATTCGCCACCCGCCGCCGACCACGCTCCGTTAACTCGCGGGCGAAGTCGCTGCTTTCTATGTCTTCGGCGATGCCATGTCGTAGAAAATAATATCTCATGCCTATCATCCCAATACGCTGCTCAAGTCACAATGCGCCAATACCTTGCTTCACTCGCTAGCGGGAGCCTTCTCAGGCGCTTTGCTTTTGCTTTCAGTTTTGCTCTCTGTCTTGCTCTCGGTTTTGCCAGCATCGCCCGCCGAGTCACTATCGCCATTTGTCTTGGCGGGGCTGGCCGGGTTATTCGCCTTATTGTTGTCGTTGACATAAAATCCGCTGCCCTTGAAGATGATTCCAGCCGGCTGAATCACACGTTTGACGGCTTGCCCCGTGCTCGGGCAGGTCTCCAGCGGTCCGTCAAGAAATCTCTGACGAATATCGAAGGTTGTGCCGTCCTCACGGCGATAGGTATAAATTGGCATAAGCGCGCACCACTATCATCATCTTTCAATTCAGCATCAAATCCGAATCATAGCCGATAATGCCCGAGAATTGCACAGCCAATTCCACCCCCATCACCATTTTTATCACGATTTTTATGCCAGCCCCGCATCCAGTCCTCTCGAGGCTGACGAATCTTGCGCGGACCGAATGAAGACAGCCAAGCACAAGCGCCAGCAAACTCCCTTCCCTAAAACATTTCTGAGGAGGGGACACCTTTCAACATAACCGTTTATCGGCAATCAAGGTGAACTCAAATAAACGCCTTTCCGCCTGACATGATGGTAGCCGCGGACCAGGACATAGCTACGCCAATGCCAGCTTGAGCGCTTGCCAACGCACTCAAACTGGATGGATGATTGATCAAACTTTTCTATTTATTGACAATATATCTTAAAATTGTTAATCTCACTTTTTTATCCTTTACCATTTGATTAGAAGTGTTGCTGATGAATCTTTACATCACTTATTATTGCATGTTTATTTCACACATTGTAAACATATCCTCTCCTCAGCTGATGCGTCGAGATGCTACGCCCCAACGAATCGAGGAGAGGACGCTTTCAACATAACCGCTTATCGGCAATCTAGATGAACTCAAATAAACGCCTTTCCGCCTGACATGATGGTAGCCACGGACCAAGACATAGCTACGCCAATGCCAGCTTGAGTGCTTGCCAACGCGTTCAAACTGGATGGATGATTGATCAAACTTTTTTATTTATTGGCAATATATTTTAAAATTGTTAATCTCACTTTTTTATCCTTTACCATTTGATTAGAAGTGTTGCTGATGAATCTTTACATCACTTATTATTGCCATAATTCACTATTTTATCCGACGAAACTTGTGTCAACGAAACTGGGGGCAGATCACCTCAAATGACTTATCTCTGTGCCTCTGTGTCTCTGTGGTAAGTTTTAATTTCGACCTGGCGCTGCAAATCCCCGTGTCGCCCGGCAAGATCAATCGTGCCAGGCCTTTGATTAGAAGTGTTGCTGATGAATCTTTACATCACTTATTATTGCCATAATTATTTCGCACATTGTAAACAAAACATGTCCCTACCCCAGAAAACATTTGGGGAAGGGTCGGGGATGGGGTTGGCAATACCCTCCCAAGCACTGGCAAATCAGCCGTTCTCCGTTACAATTTCTGTTGAGAATTTCCAGCGAGCGGAGGGGACGAATGACAGGGTTCCTGCTACCGGCTTTGGCGGCCGGCTTGATCATCGCCGCCGCCATCGACATCTATCGCAACAAGCGAAAACGCAAACGAAAAGACGATTATGCCGAGCCTGCTTGATCTCGCCGATTTCCCAAGTTACGGTTTAGTACCCTCGAGCACCATGGTCTCATAACGCATTGATTGCTCGCTGCCGACATAATCGCCGTGTTGCTCAATACCTTGCAGCCGCTCATCATTACTCTCGCCCGGCGGGACGCGCTCTATATCATGGAAACCGGCAACAGCCAACGCCCCCGCCAGCGTGGCTTGATCATAGATGAACTTGTGCCGCCAGCCATAAAATGACTGATTGATCACATGCGCCGGGAAATTCTCCTCCACTTGCGGGCGAAAATTCTCCATGATCCAGCGACTATAATCGCTTTGCGCTTCCCCCTCCGGCTGGGTATAAAGCGCGATAATGCGCGCCAGATCCGGCGTCGCAATACGGATCCGCCCACCGCTTTTGAGGATACGAAAACTTTCAGCGAGCATCGACGTCGCTTGCTCAAACTCGAGGTGCTCAATGACATGTTCGCTAAAAACATAATCAAAACAAGCCGAGGGAATGGGAAACGCTAAACTCGCGTCCATGAAGATCGTGCCACTGGCGAAAGGGTACAACGTGGTATTGAGCCAGCCCGCTAAAGGATTGGGACCTGTGCCAATTTGCAGCGAGCGCGGCTGATGACTCCTGATATAGTTGCCAATTTGCCGCGGCGCGATCCATTTCCAATATTCTTGTCGCAAGCGAAAACGCCAACTCGCCATCAAACATCCTTATTCACATTCAATCCCGAACGCAATTCAATAGAGTATTATCCCAGCTTTCGACCCCGCGCAGCATCCCCAAAACAGCAAATCCGAAGCGAAACGCCACCATTGCATTGCCCTTGACCCAAGTGTACCATCGTCGCCCGGCAGCCAATGACAAACTGATTTTTACCGACAAAGTTAAATTCCGCTACCGACACTGGCGCAAATGCCCCTCAGCAATAGAACATGACAGCCAGGCAACTGCGCAAAAGGACAAAGTGATGATTCGCTGCGGCGTCGACATGATCGAATGCCAGCGCATCGCCACCGGCATCGACCGCTTGGGCGAACGCTTCCTCAATCGCTTCTTCACCGCCGGCGAACGCCTCGATTGCGCCGATAAACCACAACGCCTGGCTGCCCGCTTCGCCGGCAAAGAAGCCGTCAGCAAAGCCCTCGGCACCGGCATCGGCGATTTTCGCTGGGTTGATATCGAAATCCGCACCAATGGCGAACGGCGGCGACCACAACTCTACTTGCACGGCAAAGCAAAAATGCTGGCGGATGAATTGGGCTTGACTGATTGGGATATCAGCTTGAGCCACACTGCATCCATGGCTATTGCCGTCGCTGTCGCCAAATCATCGGATTAGCCGCTCCCAAGATCGTCAAACAGCCTCATCAATTTGAGCGCGACCTGCAAGTTCAGCCTCACGCCTGGCGACGACAAGTCGATATCACAGATCTCCTTGATCCGCGTCAGCCGATAATTCACCGTACTACGATGAACATGCAGCGTCACAGCCGTTTCCACGCTGTTGCCCCCCGTATCCAGGTAAGTCTCCAGCGTGTTGAACAAATCGGCTTGCCGTTCAGCCAGCAATTTCCGCAAGATTGGTACCTGCGGATTCCGCTCCAGGCTATTCTTTCCCGCATGATAGAGCGTGTGGATATACCCCAAGTCATCAAAATGATGTACCGCCTGCCCGCTGTTGAGCCGACGGGCGATATCCAACACTTCATTGCATTGCTGATGCGCCGCTCCTACCTGGTCAGCGCCGCTATACGCGCTACTGATACCGATCAAAACGCCGCCAGCGTCATCCCCCAATCGCCTGGACAAGATGCCCGCCAGCAGATCGATATCTTCAGTGGCTTGCGCCAAGATCACCACCTGCCCGGCGAATTGCGCCGCCACCGCCCGGCTCGCACCCTGGGTCAAGATCTGGTTGATGGCTCGGTAAGCCCGCGGCGTTGTCAAAACCCCCTCATTGCTGATACTGACCAATAACATGTGATACGGCTGCCGCAGATCCACCCCATAACGCAGAGATTGATCGCTGAGAATCGTCTGACGCTCGCCATTGCCTTCGATCAGTTGCGCTATCAAGCTGCCTTTGAGGGAGGCTTCCGCGCTCTGTCGCGATTCTTGGTACAAGGTCAGCAGAGCCGCCACCGTCGCCCCCGCTTCAATCGCCATCCTGTCAATCGGCGACAGCGCATGCACATCGGCGATGATCCACATATAGCCGTAGATTTCTCCATGCACCACGATCGGCGCCAACAAGCGTTCCATCTCCAAACCGAGCTCCGGCATCACCGGCAATTGCATAGGCTGCAAGCTATCGCGGATCTTCGGCAAATACTCCACCTCCAGCGCTGCGATCAACTGAGGATCCGTGCGGCCATGCTCTATCGTGTAGCGCCGGGCGGAATCCACCTCGGCGATATTCTTGTTGGCGATCGCTTCAAACTGGTCGTTCTCGATGCTGATAGAATGCTTAACCAGATCCGCCAGCATCTCAGCCAATTCCTGAAAACCGCCCCCCTCCAATACCAAGCGGGACAAACGCTGCTGAATCGAAAGCGCCCGGCTGACCCGATCCAGCTGCTCTTGAGAAATGCGCTCGTTGATGATTTTGGCGATATCAACAAAGCGTACCTGATATGGCAATTCGATCAACGGCAGCGTCAACTCATCAGCGATCTCGCGCAGATAATCGGGGATTTCCTCCAGCAGCTTGCCCGTAGTGATCACAAGGCCCACAATGCCCTTCTCCGCCAATTGACGCAAGAACTTGCGCTGCGCCGCCGGTGTCTCCGGCATATTGGAGAAAGTCGTCAGCAACAACTCGCCACCGTGCAACCACTCGGCAACATCCGGCACGTTCACCGTATGCACCCACGAATGTACCCAGCGGATGGCACCCTGGACACCACCAGCGCCAGCCACTAGCTTAGCTTCGGCGAGGATTGGTATTTGAAGGGCTTCTTGCAGCGTTAGCATGGGCAAAAAGGATTGTGGACCAAAGGCGCCAAGTCTTGCATGAAAGTATCAGAGGATGCAGTTACTCGGGATCTGATCGGCGGGTTTGTTCCTCAATACGTATGACATTCTTCTCAATACGTGCGACATTCTTATCAATACGCGCGACATCTTGATCAATGCGCTTGACATCCTGATCAATGCCTTTCACTGTCTCTCTTAGCGTATCGATATTGCCGTTGACGGCGGCGAAACCTTCACGCATAGTTCCTTCCATTGTCTTAACGTCAATATCCAGCTTGTGGTGCTTCTCACTCAATTTATCCAGCTTTCCGTTAATTTCCTGATGGGCGTCTTCGGAAGCTTTCCTGACCCCTTCTATTCTCTCGTTTAATCGTTCTTCTGTCAGACTAGACGCTTCCTTGACCCCGTCTATTCTCTCGTTTGATCGTTTTTCTACATCGGCCATGTTCGTGCTTAGTCTTCCTTCTACATCGACTATGTTTGCGGTTAATCGTTTTTCTGCCCGACTAATCGCAGCGACAATCGTGCTAGCAGTCAAAAGAAATAAGACCACTAATGAAACGATCAGCTCGACAATACCCACCGAAAGATTTTGAGTTTCCATGATACCTGCCTCTTAAAACACTGCGCTAACGTAATACGGCTGCAACTAGCGGATAATACAATAGCGATTCAACACCGACGCTATCAGAAAGTTGCAATGCTACCATGTGCACATGTCTAAGCTTCCATGCCTTCCTTCCCACAATGTGTACTAATATCGATGTTTATCCTATCTAAAATATAACAATACCACAAAACCACAGAATTTGCGCCTGGGACTATTTTGATTAGAGTTTTCTAGTATCGGATTTCCCTCAAACTGTATTTACACTGCCGGCTTTTCTCATGCCACACGTTCATCGTATGCACCCAGCGAATAGCGCGCTGCACACCACCAGCGCCAGCCACTAGCTTAGCTTCGGCGAGAATAGGTAATTGAAGGGCTTCTTGCAGCGTTAGCATGGGCAAAAAGAATTGTGGACCGAAGGCGCCAAGTCTTGCATGAAAGTATCAGAGGATGCAGTTACTCGGGATCTGATCGGCGGGTTTGTTCCTCAATACGTATGACATTCTTCTCAATACGTGTGACATTCTTATCAATACGCGCGACATCTTGATCAATGCGCTTGACATCCTGATCAATGCCTTTCACTGTCTCTCTTAGCGTATCAATATTGCCGTTGACAGCGGCGAAACCTTCACGCATAGTTCCTTCCATTGTCTTAACGTCAATATCCAGCTTGTGGTGCTTCTCACTCAGTTTATCTAACTTCTCGTTAATTTCCTGATGGGCGTCTTCGGAAGCTTTCCTGACCCCTTCTATTCTCGTGTTTAATCGTTCTTCTGTCAGACTAGACGCTTCCTTGACCCCGTCTATTCTCGTGTTTAATCGTTCTTCTGTCAGACTAGACGCTTCCTTGACCCCGTCTATTCTCTCGTTTGATCGTTCTTCTACATCGGCCATGTTCGTGCTTAGTCTTTCTTCTACATCGGCCATGTTCGTGCTTAGTCTTTCTTCTACATCGACTATGTTTGCGGTTAATCGTTTTTCTGCCCGACTAATCGCTTCCTTGACCCCGTCTATTCTCTCGTTTGATCGTTTTTCTGCCCGACTAATCGCAGCGACAATCGTGCTAGCAGTCAAAAGAAATAAGACCACTAATGAAACGATCAGCTCGACAATACCCACCGAAAGAGTTTGAGTTTCCATGATACCTGCCTCTTAAAACACTGCGCTAACTTAATACGGCTGCAACTAGCGGATAATACAATAGCGATTCAACACCGACGCTATCAGAAAGTTGCAATGCTACCATGTGCACATGTCTAAGCTTCCATGCCTTCCTTCCCAACACTGTTTACCAATATCGATGTTTATCCTATCTAAAATATAACAATACCACAAAACCACATAATTTGCGCCTGGGACTATTTTGATGATAGTTTTCTTGTATTGGATTTCCCTCAAACTCTATTTACACTGCCGGCATTGCTCAAGCCATCGGCATATGATGACGCGCCGCGTAACGACCGCTGACATGGTGAGATAGCTGCCGCTCAATATCGGTCAACAAGCCCGATGCCCCAAAACGGAAAAGCCGATTGTTGAGCCAACCATCTCCCAACTCCTCTTTGATCAAAATCAGCCAGTTGAGCGCATCCTTGGCGCTGCGAATCCCGCCCGCTGGTTTGAAGCCAACTCGGTATCCGGTCATCCCCTGGTAAGCGCGGATCTCCCGCACCATCGTCAAGCCCACTTCCAATGTGGCATTCACCGCTTCCTTGCCGGTGCTGGTCTTGATGAAATCCGCCCCTGCCATCATGCAGACTTTGCTGGCTTGCGCCACCTGCCAAAGCGGACCCAACTCCCCAGTCGCCAAGATGGTCTTGATCTGCGCATCGCCACAAGCTTGCCGCATCTCCCGCACTTCGTCATAGAGCGCCTGCCAATCCCCACCCAAAACATGCTCGCGCGAAATGACAATATCAATCTCTTCCGCCCCCGCTTCAACCGACTGATGAATCTCCTCAATACGTTGAGCGAAGGGGCTAAGCCCGGCCGGGAAGCCAGTGGACACCGCCGCTACCGGGATGCCGCTACCCCGCAATGCCGCCAAAGCATCCTTGACGCGCTGGTGATAAACGCAGACCGCGCCCACCGTCAGGTTCAGCTCTTCCACCCCCAACGTCCCAATTATGTCCTGCCGCAAGGGCTGCCGCGCTTTGGCGCACATCCGCGTCACCTTGCCCGGCGTATCATCCCCAGCCAGCGTGGTCAAATCGATCATCGTGATGGCACGCAACAACCAGGCGGCTTGCCAATCTTGCTTGATGCTGCGGCGCGTTGTCAAAGTCTGCGCCCGGCGCTCCGTCGCGCTCAGATTGACCCTGGTGGCGCGCACCCAGCCCATGTCCAGCGGGATACCCGGATTTCTCAATGATGCTGTCCCCATCAAAATCTCGCTTTCCTACCTTTGCAGCTTCCCGCCCGCCTGTATAATGACAGCCATGTACTCGATATCACTCTACCAGCCCCCGCTCCGCTTGGATGCATTCTAACAAGCCTGCCCCCGCTTGCACAGATTTATGTCCGCTGCCGCCAATCCCTGTGGCAGAACTTGCCAGATCATGAGAAGCAACCGAAATTGGAATTGAGGCTGTGATATGCTGGAAAAACTCGCGGAAGTCGAAAGCCGCTATCTCGAACTAGAACAATTGATGAGCGATCAGGAAGTGGCTGTTGACTACCAAAAAGTAGCTGAGCTAGCCAAGGAACGCGCCAGCTTGCAGGAAATCGTCGATGCCTACCGCCAATATCAACGCCAAGTCACAGAGCTTGAAGAGGCACAGGAATTGCTCTCCGCCGCTGATGATGCCGAAATGCGCGAGCTGGCGCTTGAAGAAGTCACAGAACTGGAAGCCAGCAATGCCGAACTGTTGGAAAAATTGCGCCTGCTGCTCTTGCCCAAAGACCCGCGCGATAACAAAAATGTCATCGTCGAAATCCGCGCCGGCGCCGGCGGTGACGAAGCTGGTATCTTCGCCGGCGACTTGCTACGCCTCTACACCCGCTATGCCGAATCTAACCGCTGGAAAGTCGAACTGCTCGATGTCAACGAGCAAGGCAACGGCGTCTTCAAAAACATCACTTTTCAAATCAAAGGCGACGGCGCCTTCAGCCGACTCAAATACGAAAGCGGCGTCCACCGCGTGCAACGTGTGCCCACCACCGAAAGCCAAGGACGTATCCATACCAGCACCGCCACCGTCGCCGTCTTGGCGGAAATGGACGAAGTCGATGTGCAGTTGAATATGAGCGATGTCGAAACCCAGGTATTCCGAGCTCGAGGCGCCGGCGGTCAATCCGTCAACACCACCGATTCCGCCGTCCGCCTAATCCACAAACCAACCGGCCTAGTAGTAGAGATGCAAGACGAACGCAGCCAACTACAAAACAAGCTGCGCGCCAAACAAGTATTGATCGCCCGTCTCTACGAAGCCGAGGTAGAACGGCAACGCTCCCAACGGGAAGCCGAACGTCGCGGTCAAGTCGGCAGCGGCGACCGCAGCGAAAAGATTCGCACCTACAATTATCCCCAGGGCAGGGTGACCGACCATCGCATCGGCTACAGCAGCTACAACCTGCCAGCCGTCATGGATGGCGATCTCGATACCTTCATCGACCAACTAGCCACCCAAGACCAAGCCGAACAGCTAGCGGCCGGCGGCGCTTAAATATGCCCAGCGCCACAACCAAAACCTCCCGATCCACCCCGACGATTCGCCAAGCTTTGACCCTCGCTCGCACGACACTGGCACAATCCGACAGCCCCGCTCTCGATGCCCAGATTCTGCTGTGCCATATCCTTAAACTGGACCGCGCCTATCTCTTCGCCCATGCCGAACAAACCCTGCACAACAGGCAATACCAGGCCTTCCAGTCTCTACTCAAACGCCGTGCCGCTGGCGAACCCATCGCCTATATCACCGGCAGCATCGGCTTCTACGACCTCGAACTGAGCGTCAGCCCCGCTGTCCTCATCCCCCGGCCAGAAACCGAATTGCTGCTGGAAGAGGCGCTGCGCCTCACCGCCAATACACCAGCTTGTACAGCCGCCGACATCGGCACTGGCAGTGGTGCCCTGGCGCTGGCATTCGCTCGTCACCGACCCCGCGCTACCGTCTACGCCACCGATATCTGCCAAGACGCGCTGAAAGTCGCCCGCATCAACGCCAAACACAACCAGATCCCCGTCCACTTCCTCCACGGCAACCTGGCGCGACCACTGCTCGACCGCAATATTAAGATCGACTTGCTGCTGGCGAACCTGCCCTACATCCCCAGCCATCAACTGGAACACCTGGCGGTCAATCGCTTCGAGCCGAGCTTGGCGCTCGATGGCGGCGCTGACGGCCTCGCTCTCATCCGTCAACTGCTCGATCAAATCCCCTCCCTCTGCAACAACGGCGCCCAGATCTTGCTGGAAATCGGCGCCGATCAAGCCGAAGCGGTCAGGGCATTAATACAGCAGCGGCTCGATCTCGCTTGCGCAATTCTGCAGGATTACGCCGGCTGGGATCGTATCGCCCGCTTCCAACTGCCTTAGCCAGCTCCGCCACCTGCTTTATCTCTATGTCTCTCTGCTGAGTTTTTATTGATCAGGCTTTGCGTTATAATTCCGCGAGTTTACGATACGCAAAGGACAGCAGCTACCCATGCCTACCATGCTCACACGAGCGGATTTCCTCATCCGCGAAGATGTCATTTTCTTCAACCATGGATCCTTCGGCGCTTGCCCCCGCCCCGTCTTCGAACAATATCAAGCCTGGCAATTGGAACTGGAACGCCAGCCCATCGAGTTCCTGCTGCGCCGCCGACCACAATTAATAGCCGATGCCCGCGCCCACATCGCCGATTATTTCAAAGTCCCAGCTGACGAGATCGTCTTTGTCACCAATGTCACTTCCGGGCTCAACCCCGCTCTCCGCTCCCTGCGCCTGCAACCCGGCGACGAAATCCTGACCACCAATCACGAATATGGCGCCATCAACCGCTTGCTGGAATTCGTCGCTGCCAAAACCGGCGCCCGCATCGTGCAACATCAAGTCAGCCTGCCCTATACCACCGACGAAAACTTCGCCGATGCCTTCTTCCGCGATGCCAGCCCCAAAACCAAAGCCATCGTCATCAGCCACATCACCTCACCCTCTTCGCTGATCTTCCCGGTCGAGCTGATCTGCCAACGCGCCCGCCAACGCGGCATCCTCAGCATTGTCGATGGCGCCCATGCCCCGGGCCAACTGCCCATCGACTTGCCAGCTATCGGCGCCGATATCTACAGCGGCAATTTCCACAAATGGCTTTGCGCCCCCAAAGGCGCCGGCTTCTTGCATGTCCGCGCCCAACATCATCAGCTGATCGATCCCCTGGTGATCTCCCACGGCTGGTATCAAGACAGCAGCTTTGTCGACCGCAACGAATGGCATGGCACCCGCGATATTGCCGCCTGGCTGACCGTCCCAACCGCCCTCGATTACCTTCACCAACACGATTGGCAAACCGTCCGCGCCCGCTGCCATCAACTGGCGGCGCTGGCACAAGCCCGGCTCTGCGAACACTATGACCTGACGCCATTCTCGGTCGATCAATTCTCGCAAATGGTGACCATCCCACTGCCAGATTGTGACACCCCAAAGCTGAAGCAACGCCTCTATGACGAGCGCCGCATTGAAATCCCAGTCGGCATATTCATGGACCGCTGTGGCATCCGCCTCTCGGTACAAGCCTACAACACAGCAGCCGAAATCGACTTTCTGATCGAGACCTTGACAACCTGGATCGACTGAGGGCAATCGCTTCAAGAATACTGAAACAGAAAAATCATTGTAGAGTAGCCAGACAGCCGGTAATAATCGAGCAACAGCGTCTTATATTCGCTAATCCACTGGCAAGTATCGTGACCTGTTTTCTCTGTGACTCTGTGTCTCTGTGCTAAGTTTTTTGTTTTGATATTGGCGCATATTCGTTTTGATGCGATTGCCCTGTGGATCGACTAACGCTCAAAGCGAGCAATAGCGCTGATATAATAAGTCTGCGGCGCCAGATCGATCGGCTCTATCTCCCGCAGCCGAAAACCCACGCCCATCAAGCGCTTGCTGTCCCGCGCCAACGAAGCCGGGTCATCGCTCAAGTAAACGATCCGCCGCAAGCCAAGTTGAGATAAGCTGCCGGCCACCGCCTCATGGATGCCCCTATTCGGCGGATCCAAAAGCGCCACATCATAACGCGCGCCCTCAGCGACCATGTCCGCCAACACCGATTCGACCTGCCCCTCAACCACATCGATATTGTCAAAGCTCCCCAGGTTGACATCGGTATCGCTGACCGCCGGCGGATAACTCTCAACCAAGGTCACTAAATCCGCCGCCTCTGCCATCAACGCGCTGAAAATACCCACCCCCGCATAAAGATCCAGCGCCCGCTCGCCACCAACCAGCTCCAAAGCCTTTTCTGCCTCACCCACCAACAACTCAAGCCCGCCGAGATTGTCCCGCATATAAGCACCGGCCGTGGCGCGGAATCTCCTCCCGTTGATCTCGTAATAACTATGAGCATCCCCAATCAGATTGACCGGTTCACGATCTGGCAACATCAAATTGACACTCAAGGGCAGATCGGTACTCAGCTCGGGCTCCTCCTCAACATCAAGCTCAAAAATCAACATCAAACGCCCATCAGAGCCGCGCCGCAAAGTCATCCGCCGCGCCGCCTCATATTCCAAATCCAACTCCGCCAACAAATCGAGCAAATCGGGATGCGTCACGGGACACTCATCGATCAACTCAATCCCGCCGCGCTCCGCCCGCTTCAAACCCCAGCCCCCCGTCTCATCCCGCAACAGGCGCAAACTGTGCTTGTACTGCCATTGCTCAGGGGCTGGCAACACCGGGCGCAAAACCGACTCGATCAGCTTGTCCGGCAGTTTGCCCAAGCGCCCCAGTTGATCCGCCAACACATCCTGCTTCAATAACAACTGTGCCGCATAATCGATATGCTGCCATTGACAGCCCCAACAAGCGTCGGGACCAAAATGCGGACACTGCGGCGTCACCCGATCAGCTGAAGCGGCTTTGAGCTGGAGACCGCGCCCGAACAAAGCATTGCCGCTGCCCCCGCTGATCTCGGCAATGATTGATTCGCCCGGCAGAGTATACGGCACGAACACTGACCTACCGCGATACCTGCCCATACCGCTGCCACCATGCGCCATATCGTGGATATCCAGCGCGATTTTCTGCCCCCGCAGCGAATCGGTCCCCCGACCACGCTTCTGCTTCCCCTGCTTCACACGCTTCGCCATTCGCAAATCGACTCAGTCTGCTTTTTGCCCACTAAAGCGCACCGCAAGATGCGCAAAAAACAAAATCCCGCCGACCAGCGGGATCCTGCTATTTCCCTGCCAACACTGGCGAATCTATTTATAATTGATGCCGGCTTTCTCCAGCTCGCGCTGAATCATGCGCTCGAAAATTCTATAGGGCTGCGCGCCGCTGAGAATCTGCCCGTTGACGAAGAAACCAGGTGTGCCCCGTACCCCCGCCAGCTGCCCGTCCAAACCATCGATCTCGACCTCGTCCTGATAACGGTTTTCATCCAGACAAGCCACAAATTGCTCCATATCAAGCCCATGCTCCTCGGCAGTCGCCAAGTAGAATTCGCGATTCAACGCGCCCTGATTGGCAAAGAACGCCCCATGTATCGCCCAAAACTCGCCTTGCTCAAACGCGCATTGCGCCGCCATCGCCGCCGGTGCCGATTCCTCGGTCAGCCGGGCAAAATCGCGATAGACATAGCGAATATGCTCTCCATAATTCTCCAGCAACGGCACAAAAGTCTGGTCGAAATGGCGCTTGCAATAACTGCAGAAGAAGTCGCTGAATTCGACGATCACCACCGGCGCGTCTTCCGCCCCCAAATAAGGATCGTCATCCACCAAAGCGAAACGATCCGGTCCCTCAGCCGCCGGCAAAGCGAAATCATGCTCTTCCAACACACTCTGCACGATGGCGCGCAACTGCTCTTCATCCACTCGCACGCTGCCATCCTCATCAGCCGGGTTCAGCACCGCGCTGCCGATCAACAAGCCAATCAGCAAAAAACTCAGCGCAATAACAATGTAGTTGAAACTCACGCGCGACATGACAATGTTGGAATCTCGCGTCTTGCTTTGGGCGCCGCCTTTATCTTCTTCCACATCGATTCCTTTACTTGGGAAGTTCCACACTATTTCCCCGTAGTGTACCTAAGTTCTTGCCACTTGCCTATTCATATTTCTTAAGCCTATCTGTCCCCGAAGCCCCTTTCTCCGCGCCTGCGCCAAAACAGCCTGTTTCTCTGTATCTCTGTGACAAGTTTTCCAATCAAAACGCGACTCTTTAGTCGCCATTCCCAAAACAAACTCCGCTACCCTCACTGTATGACCGAACCTAGCCCAACCCGGATCCGGGCAAAATCACTCTCACATCGGGGCAAAATAGCTTTTGTTGCCGAAAAAGTTTTTACTCCGGCAACAAAACGGCAACAAAACAAAAAATCTCCCGCCGATCATGCTGGATGGCAAGGTTTATACGAAACTTATGGCAATCGCTTCAGGACGGAGAGCTAGCTGTTAGTTTTATAATGGGTCTTATCAGTCGCTTAAGTGAAGGAAATATGCTGCTCAAATCCTTTTCTCTGTGCCTCTGTGTCTCTGTCGTAAGTTTTACATTTTGTGCCCTGCCACCATCTCTCGTTATAATGGGAGTAAGAAGTTCAATACTTCGGTGGCTCGAGTATTGCGGAGGTGCAATCTTTGACAGAGCGGCTAGCCGGCTTGATCATCAAAGAACAAAGCGGCTTCTATTGGGTCCAAACGGCTGACCACAATACCTACATGTGCGAGTTGCGAGGTCGGCTGAAAGAAGCGGCGAAATCATCCGACATTGCCGCCATCGGCGATCGCGCCACCATCAGCCTGCGCCATGAAGAAGGCACCGATGTCTTGATGGGCGTCATAGAAGAACTGGTCCCCCGTAAAAGCGCCCTCTCAAGAGCCGTGCGCACAACCGGCAAACGAGGCGCCGGACAAGCCGAACGCGAACAAGTTGTCATCGCCAATGCCGACCGCGCCCTCTTTGTCTTCGCCGCCGCTCAACCAAGCCCCGACCTGAAAATACTCGATCGCCTCTTGGTCGCTGGCGAAAAATCCGGCATTGCCGACCTGCTCATCGTACTCAACAAAATCGATTTGGAATCCCCGCCCCAGCTCGATGAGATCTTCGCCAACTATGCCGCGCTCGGCTATCATGTCCTGCGCACCAGCGCCGTCCGTGGCGATGGCATCGAGCAACTGACGCAAACCCTCCGCGATGGCATCTCCGTCTTCACCGGACCCTCAGGCGTCGGCAAGACCAGCCTGCTCAACTGCATCCAACCCGGTTTAGGCAGACAGGTCAAAGCGGTCGGGCGCCATTCCGAAGAAGGCGTGCATACCACCCGCGACAGTGTTCTGGTACAGCTGGAAACTGGCGGCTATCTGGCTGATACACCGGGCATCCGTTCCATCACCGTTTGGGATATCGAGCCGGACGAACTCGATGCCTATTTCGTCGATATCGCCCCCCATGTCCTCGACTGCAAATTCAGCAACTGCACCCATACCGACGAGCCAGCCTGCGCCGTCAAAGTCGCCCTGCAAGCGGGCAAAATCGCCCAGCACCGCTATCGTCATTACCTCGACCTGCGCGAAGAACTGCGCGATACCTATATCATTTACAATCGCTAGACCAATGGAAAGGCGCAACGAATGATCTGCCTTGCTTTCCCAACCCCATCCAATCCCAGCGACGCAAGTCTCCCCTGATCCGTCGGGGGAGATTTAGAGGGGATTGAAGATTTTGACCCGCTATCGATGCGCTACTCCTCGAACAGCTTCTCCCCATTCGACAGCCGCCGGGCGATGGTGAAGGTCTGCAATTGCGAACGCATCGTCGGGGCATGCGCCGCCAAATAACGCGCCGCCGCGATCAAGACATGATTCGCCCGCTCCGTCGATTCCCCGCTGATCAGGCTGTATTGCTTGAATGCCGCCTCGATACACTGAATGGTGTGGAAATTGCGATCCTCCCGCAGCAGCAAATGCCCCATCTTCGCTATCAGCTTCTGCGGGCAGCCGCCGCTCACCAGGTACTGCGCCGTCAACGCGCCCGCTTGGTTCACCTGCTGCTGCAAGTTCAGCAGCCCCTCGAATTGGTCGAGCAAAGCTTCCGGGTCAGCCACTGGCTCCGGCTGTGGCAAGCGCACCGATGGCAAGTTGAGAAAGCGATCGAGATAGATGCTCATCGCCGCATCGAATATGCCCCGCATCAACGCGACCGACTCGACCCGCCGCAAACCCTGATGCACCGCGTTGGCGAAAGTGAAGGTGTGCAAAGCGGTATCCCAATCGTTGAATTCGTTGCTGGTATGAAAATGCGCAATCCGCCGCGCCGCCGCATAAGCCACCACGCCCGCCAAATCCACCGGCGGCAAACCCTGGCGCAAGCAATCCAGCAACAAATCCACAATCGCTTCCGGCTCATCACCCAGCAGAGTCGGCATCAAGGTTTCGACCTCATAGGAAGCGACCCGATCGGCGCCTGCCTCCACCGCCTCTTCCAACTGGGCGAAAGCTCCCTCCAAAATGGGGATCAAGTCAATAGGTTTGCGCCAAGCGTTGGATTCCTCCATGCGCCGCGCCTCGGTCAGATTGGGCACCACGCTGGTGAACGCCAGCTCAGCCTGCTCCCAACCCGCCAAATCCACCGATTCCAGCGCCTTGTTGATGAAATCGAGCGTGTGCCCAGCATCGAGATAGCGATGATCAGTGGCGGCTGCAAACAGCATATCGGCAATCTGCTTGTCATCCGCCCCGGCTCTCAAAGCCGATACGATGGCGCGCTCGCCAGCCTGCGCATCCCGCACTTCCACAAATTGGCGAAACCAGGCTTTCAAGGTCGGGATATCGGTCTCTTCATTCGGCAGCGGTCGTGGATTAAATCGCGGTGACATACCAGCCGTATCGCTCGCCACATCCGCCAAACCATGGAAGAGCGCCAACGGGCGATCAACCTCGTCCAACCAGGGGATCAGGTTCATGGTGCATCCCTGCGTCGTCAAACCTCGCCCCCAATCCATACCGCGATACTGCGTACCAAACTCCAGCCCGATGCAGAAAGGCTCTGCCGGCGCCACCCCCTGCTGCAACAGATTGATCACCGCTTTCGCTACCACCAGGCTCAGGTTGTGCTGCAAGCCATCCCGCAAACGATTGCATTGATGCTCGATACTGTTGCCCTGCGCCCGCAAATCGACATAAATCTCCCCATCCCGCACTTCGACCGGGAAGCTGTCAATATCGTCCGCCCACAAATCAAAAGCGCCGCCGCTGGCCAGGTCAAAACGCGCATGATGCCAATGACAGCTCAAGATACCATCCTCCACGGAGCCCTTATCCAAAGGGAAACCCATGTGTGGGCAGCGATTGTCCAGCGCGTAAACCCGCTCACCATAGAGAAACAGCACAATCGTCTTCCCGTTGGGATGAACCGTGATGGAACCCTTGCCCTGCAAATCTTCCCAGCGCGCTACCGCTACATAAGTGTCTCGTTCCAAAAGCATGATGCCCTCCCGAATGATCAATTTTAGCAACTCAAAGCATCTTGCTATTCTGATGCGTTCATCCGCGCCGCTCTTACATTGGAATGAGACAAGGTCGCCTATCCGCAGCTTGTCTGTCAGCGAGGCAGATGATAGACTGTCTGCGTGAACCGGGAGGGAATCACTTGCCCGAATTAGCCTTATATCTCAAATGGCGTCCGCTCTCTTTTGATGATGTAGCGGGCCAAGATCATATTACCCGTACCCTGCGCAATTCCTTGATCCGCGGGCGTATTCGCCATGCCTATCTCTTCAGCGGTCCCCGCGGCACCGGCAAAACCACCAGCGCGCGCTTGCTGGCAAAGGCGGTCAACTGCCAACATGAAGACCCCGCCCAACGCCCCTGCAACAACTGCTCCAACTGCATCGCCATCAACCAAGGGCGCTTCCTCGATCTCATCGAAATCGATGCCGCCTCCCATACCGGCGTCGACGATGTGCGGGAACTGCGCGACAAAATCGCCTTCTCCCCCGGCGAAGGCGCCTACAAAGTCTACATTATCGACGAGGTGCATCGCTTCAGCGGCAACGCCTTTGACGCGCTCTTGAAAACCTTGGAAGAACCGCCAGACCACGCCATCTTCGTGCTGGCCACCACCGAGATCGATAAGGTGCCCGCCACCATCAAGAGCCGTTGCCTGCAATTTGAATTCCGCCGGGTTTCTTTGCGAGAAGTGACAGAGCGGCTGGCTTTCATCGCTGACCAGGAATCGCTGTCTATCGAGCCGGCCGCGCTGGAATTGATCGCCCGCCAAGGCACCGGCAGCGTCCGCGATAGTATCAGCTTGCTCGACCAAATCGTGACCGATCCCGGCGAAACCATCACCCTGGAAACCGCGCAAAACCTGCTCGGCACCGCCAACTCAATCCATGTGCGTAACCTGGCGGATGCCCTGGTGGCGGAAGATGTTCCCCGCGGCATCCACATCATCAACCTGGCGATCGACGCCGGCAGCGACCCCCGCCAATTCGGTCAACAAATCGTCACCTACCTGCGCAATGTGATGCTAGCGCAGACAGCCAGCGCCGACCTGGTAGAAGCTTCGGCTGAAGAACAAGCGCTCTACCAAGAACTGGCTGGGCGTATCAGCCGTTCCCGACTGCTGAAAGCCATCCGCGCCTTTAATGCGGCTGTCAACAATTATACTGGCGGCTGGCAACCGCAATTGTCCCTGGAATTGGCTTTGATCGAAATTCTGCAACAGCAGGATGATCCGCCGGCTCGCGATCTGAGCTCTACCCCAAGCGCCAAGCCCGCGGCAGAACAAACCGAAAGCGCCAGCGCAGATGAATATGAACGCGCTCCCGCCAGCGCCCCGGGTGAGCCACCTATCTACCCGGTGGCGGAGATCCGTCAAGGCTGGATGCAAATCCTCAAGCAAGCACATCGCTACGATCGTAATCTTCCGCCTTTGTTGGAACATGCGCAGGTGCGGCTGATCGAAGGCAACCGGCTAATTCTCGGGGTACAAAGCGAGTTTTTCCAACAAAAAATCGCCGCCCCCGAACGCGCCCAGGTCATCGAGAAAGCCATTGACGATTTGCATCAAGTCAAGCTGCGCATTGAGGTGCGGGTTGTGGCTGGCAACCCAGCTGCGGAAGAGAGCGCCGCAGAACATCCAAAGGATGAAGATCCCTTAATCGCGGCGGGCAAAGAATTGGGCGGCATCGTCGATGACTAGCAACCGCGCTAATACCCACCGCTTTGAGTAAGCTGGCTACCATGAGCCTGTCGATCTCGGATCCGCTAGGTATAATTCAAAGAGATATCAGATCAGTTTCAGGAGATAAAACAATGTCCAAACGACGCGGCGGCAGACGGGCTTCATCAGCCGGGCTTCCCGGTGGCGGCAACCCAATGGCGATGTTGCAGAAGATGCAGCAGGATATGGCGGAAGCCCAAGAAAGCCTCGAGCATGAAACAACCGAAGTATCGGTCGGCGGCGGCGCTATCAAAGTGGTCATCACCGGCCATCAACGGGTGCAATCAGTCGAGATCAATCCTGATGTCATCGATATGGACGATGAAGAATGGCTAAATGACCTGCAGGATCTGCTGGTCGCGGCTGTCAACCAGGCCATCGAACAGAGCCAGTCGTTGGCGGCCGAACGCATGGAAAAGATCACCGGCGGCTTAGGCGACATACCCGGTTTAGGTGGCTTGCTGGGCTAGGTGCCCCGCCAAATCCGCAAAGACCAACCATGAACATGCACCACACCATCCCCGGTGGACGCCGATAATGAGCGGCGCCATCCCAGAACCAGTCACCAAACTGGTGGAAGCCTTTTCACGCTTGCCCGGTATCGGTCCCAAAACCGCCTCGCGCCTGACTTACTATCTGCTGCGCGCGCCGGAAGATTTTTCCCTCGGGCTGGCGACAGCTTTGACCAACCTCAAAGCCCAAACCCAATTCTGTAGCAGCTGCTACAATATCACGGTTGAAGATCCTTGCCCCATCTGCAGTTCCCAAGAGCGTGAATCGGATACCATCGCCGTGGTCGAAGAGCCGTTGGACCTGATGGCAATCGAGCGTACCGGCATCTACCAAGGGCGCTACCACGTTCTCCATGGTGCCATCTCCCCAGTCAGCGGCATCGGACCCGATGATCTCAAAATACGCGAACTGGTCCAACGGGTCGAGCAGGGCGCTACCCAAGAAGTGATCATCGCCACTAATCCTGGCATGGAAGGCGATGCCACCGCCATGTACCTGCAACGTGAATTGGCGAGCCTACCAGTTAAAGTGACCCGGCTGGCTCGCGGCTTGCCCACCGGTGGCGATTTGGAATACGTCGACTCCGTAACTTTGATGCGCGCCTTACAAGGACGCAGCGAGTTATGAACAAAGCCCATATAAACATCCTCCGCCAGCCCCTCTTTTATCTCGCCTGCTCGGGCTTAATTCTCGCAACGGGCATGATACTGTCTCTCGCCGATACCACCTCTGTCTCACCGTGGCTACGTATCGTCACTGGTCTGCTAGTGCTCATACTGCCCGGCGGCTATCTCTTTGTCTTGGTGCCGACGCGCAAATCCTGGGATCTCATTGACTTTGTCGGCTACGGCTTTGCCTTCTCCATTGCCTTGATAACGCTCCTAGGTATCATCACGCGCACCCTGTCATGGTCAATCGACACGGTCGAGTTCATCTGGTATGCGCTGTCGCTACTTGGTTTTGCTGCCGTCTTCATCAAGACCAGATCACTGCCGAGCCTCAACCTGCAAGTCCGCGGATCCTCTGTGGCTTTGCTCGTGATCATCTTGCTACAGGTAGCGCTCTACGCCCACTCCAGCGTGTTCTCGACTCCAACGACCGATGACCAGAACCGCCATCACGCGGCGGTCAACGGTTTCCTGCGTGAGGAGCCCCTGGGCTGGCGGGAGCCATACTACGAAACAGACAACCTTATTGCTGACCGAATGTACCTGACATACTGGGTGCTGGCGCAAGCCTTGGTTGTGGAAATAAGCAACGTACCGATTCTGCTGACGCGCTACTTCATTAACCCCTTTGTCATGATCATGTCCGTGGCGGCGATGTATATTTTCGCGCGCAATCTGGGGCACCGGCAGAGAACAGCACTGATATATGTGGTTCTTGGTTTGCTGGCATATAGCCTAGGGATGGAAAGCGGTTCCCTGGCTAGCTCAGAATTTTTCAATCGCTCTCTGCTGGACAAAATCGTCGCCGCTTTCGCCTTGGCGCCTATCGCTATCTCCAGCGCTTATCTCTGCTCGGTATCAGGTAGTCGGAATGCCTTCATTGGCTTCGGACTGTCTTTCCTGGCGGCCGCCTCGGTACATTCAATTCCAGGTGGTTTTGCCGCCTGTATCATCGGCATCTGGTGCTTGCTTCGTTTAGTCACAGAAGAAGACGGTCAGAAAAACGCCATCCAGATCGGGCTACTCACGCTCGTGTTATTTTCACCAGCGATTCTCGTGCGTTTGACCACGCTTGACAATACAATCTACAATTTCGTGGCGGTGCTCCCAGAGGACACCAGCAAAAAGATATTTGTTTTTGATGCTATCAATCCGTTGGACTACCCGAACAGATTCTTCGCCATTAATTCACTGTCGGCTGGTGACCTGACCTATATTCTCATCGCGCTGGTTTTACTGTCGCTGCTGGCGCGTCGCTTGGTCGCTCAGAGCAAGTTGATGCTGGCGTACTCGGTTGCCATTGCCATAGGCTTGCTGCCTTTCACCGCTTGGATCTATGGCAAATTAGTTTCATTTAACCATGTTGTGCGGATCTTGTGGCTGATGCCCTATGGTTACATGCTGGGTTTCTGCTTGGAAACGGCTTGGTCATTCCTGAGCAGCCGCGTGCCCCAGATCAATCCAATGCTGGATGCGCGAGGTCGGGAAAGGCTCCTCATCTCATTGTCACTCTTGGCGCTGCCCGCTACCCTGCATTTCATCCATTTTAGCCCTAGGGTAGACTTCAGCCGAGACATCGCAAATGCAACTGCCGGCGACCACGAATTACTGGAAATTGCCCAATACATTGATTCCCATCATGAAGACCGGGTTTGGATCGCGACAAGCCCCGAATATCGTAACCGAACCGTCGCCATTGGCTGGAAAGCGATTTTGCTATCGCGCTTTTCGCCTGAGAGAATGGCTTATTATTCGAACCTGCCTCTGGAACAGACGACAATGCAAAGCAACGACAATCTCCGGTTGTACAAAGCCGACGTGGAGGTAGCGGAGAAACTCGCCATCGTCGACCGATACGACATCGACTACTTGCTCTTTCCCAAGGGCTATGCCTGGATGGTCGACCCCCTCTACCAAACAGACCGCCAGCGCTTCGAACTGGTCTATTCGGGCGAGACACTCCGCTTGGTTAGGGTGCATTACTAACTCGCCCACGCGCATCTTGCCCTAAGTGCGGGGTTTTGAAAAAACTCGTCCTTGACAGACAATCGTGATCTTGCTACACTCCACAAACTAAAGGTGAGGGGTAGAACTCTCGTCTTTTTTATCCTGATGAGCGGGATAGGTGCAGATTAACAGCAGAATAGCAGATTAAGACAGAGGGAATCAAACGGACCCTGTTGAGAAGACGGAGAGTTTGATCCTGGCTCAGGATGAACGTTGGCGGCGTGCCTAATACATGCAAGTCGAACGGTAGTTATCCTTCGGGATAATGAGAGTGGCGAACGGGTGAGTAACACGTAACTGATCTGCCCCATAGTCTAGGACAACCTTTGGAAACAGAGGCTAATACTGGATATTATCGCGGTATTTAGAGAGCCGTGATGAAAGTGGCTAAGCGATATGGGATGAGGTTGCGGTCCATCAGCTAGTTGGTGAGGTAAAGGCTTACCAAGGCGATGACGGATAGGGGATCTGAGAGGGTGGCCCCCCACACTGGGACTGAGACACGGCCCAGACTCCTACGGGAGGCAGCAGTAAGGGATATTGCACAATGGACGGAAGTCTGATGCAGCGACGCCGCGTGGGCGAAGAAGGTTTTCGGATCGTAAAGTCCTTTTCTATGTGACGAGGAAGGACGGTAGCATAGGAAAAAGTGTCGGCTAACTACGTGCCAGCAGCCGCGGTAAAACGTAGGACGCGAACGTTATCCGGAGTTACTGGGCGTAAAGGGCGCGTAGGCGGTGTATTAAGTTACCTATGAAAGGTATCGGCTAAACTGGTATAAGCTAGGTGAAACTGATAGACTAGAGAGAAATAGAGGGAAGCGGAATTCCGGGTGTAGTGGTGAAATGCGTAGATATTCGGAGGAACATCGGAGGCGAAGGCGGCTTCCTGGATTTCGACTGACGCTGATGCGCGAAAGCGTGGGTAGCGAACGGGATTAGAAACCCCGGTAGTCCACGCCGTAAACGATGTACATTAGGCGTTCGATTGGCTACGGTTGATTGAGTGTTGCAGCAAACGCGATAAATGTACCGCCTGGGGAGTACGGTCGCAAGGCTAAAACTCAAAGGAATTGACGGGGGCCCGCACAAGCAGCGGAGCGTGTGGTTTAATTCGAGGCAACGCGAAGAACCTTACCTGGGAGTGACATGACGGTAGTACGGAAGCGAAAGCGGAAGGATCCTTAGGGGAGCCGTGACAGGTGCTGCATGGTTGTCGTCAGCTCGTGCCGTGAGGTGTTCGGTTAAGTCCGCAAACGAGCGCAACCCACGATGCTAGTTACAAGTGTCTAGGATGACTGCCCGTGAGAAACGGGAGGAAGGTGTGGATGACGTCAAATCAGCATGGCCTTAATATCCAGGGCGACACACACGCTACAATGGTGTATACAATGGGTAGCGAAGTAGCGATACGGAGCGAATCCTAAAAAGTACATCTCAGTTCGGATTGCAGGCTGCAACTCGCCTGCATGAAGTTGGAGTTGCTAGTAACCGCGAATCAGCACGTTGCGGTGAATACGTTCCCGGGCCTTGTACACACCGCCCGTCACGTCATGGGAGTTGGTCGAGCCTGAAGTCGGGAAGCTAACCTGTAAGGGGAGCTACTGCCTAGGGCAGGGTCGATGACTGGGACGAAGTCGTAACAAGGTAGCTGTAGCGGAAGCTGCGGCTGGATCACCTCCTTTCTAAGGGAGCGTGGCGCGAGTCACGCGAGAATGAGAAGAAGCAAAGAGTGTGTAGTAGGGGTGTTGGTTGGTTTTGAAGTCTAATCTGCTATTGTGCTGTTAATCGTAGTATAAGCGGTGAAGAAGGGGCTGTAGCTCAGTTGGTTAGAGCGCACGCCTGATAAGCGTGAGGTCGCAAGTTCAAGTCTTGCCAGCCCCACAGGTGTGGTGTAGGGCAAGCGGTCTACAGTAAGATGGGGGGACGTAGCTCAGTTGGGAGAGCGCCTCGTTTGCACCGAGGAGGGAAGGGATGCTTCTCCCCGTGAGGCGGGGGGATTGAGGGGGGGCAAGTCCCCTTGTCTCCACAAAGTGCGCCAGTATCACGGAGGAGGTCAGGGATGCTTCTCCCCGTGAGGCGGGGGGATTGAGGGGGGGCAAGTCCCCTTGTCTCCACAGGATATTCCACCACTTTTAATTTGTTCCAAACCCACTAAATTTGACAACAGACTATCATTTGCTTAAACTTATCTTGAGGCATGTTCACAGCTTCTGATAAGTATTTGGCAACTACGATCTCTGACCGTGGTTCGGCTTCGATTCAGTAGACAGGGCTTCAAGTAGTTTGATCGAGCAGCACGATAAGCCACCATTGATGGTGGACAAAGTTTAGAGAGGGTTACTTATGTCAACTAGACTTGTTTCTTTCACCGCGGCGCTTCTGTTCAACTTGATCTGCCTTTCGCTAGTGGCCACCGTAGTGCTTTACAAAACCGATTTCACCTTTGCCCAAGCTAATGCAGAGCAATCGGACGCGGCCGTTTTAATTCCGCGCGACACCGAAATAGCCAAAGACGATGACGACGATAACGACGATGATGATGGTGTAGATCCACCGACGGACAACGATGGCTACGATACCCCAGCCCCAACAGATGACGACAGCGCCGAAATCAATGCATCCCAGACCTATACCGTGCAGCCAGGCGATACATTGTGGCAAATTGCTAGAAAATTAGGCGTCCCATTCGCGTCATTGGCTGCCCAAACCTCTAATCCCTCGCGGATTGTCTCCGGTCAGAAATTCACCTATACCAGTGGAAATAGCAAGGACGTGTCAATATCGACAAACAACAATGTTGACGATACGAGCGGTCTACAGACTTACGTCTTCACCGTTCGCCCGGGCGACACTTTGTCACACATCGCCCAACACTTGGGAGTTCCGTTGGAGACCTTGGCGGCTCAGACCGGCAATCAGTCGCTGATCTATCCAGGTCAAGAATTCCACTACGTCAGTGAGCAAAAAATTGACACACCACCGCTCTTTACTGATAACGATGGCACCGACAGCGATGGCATCGATACGACGGGACAGTTCACCGACAATGATGGCATCGACACGACGGGACAGTTCACCGACAACGATGGAATCGATACAACAGGGCAGTTTACCGATAACGATGGCACCGACAGCGATGGCATCGACACGACCGGTCAGTTCACCGATAACGATGGTACCGATAGCGATGGCATCGACACGACAGGCCAATTCACCGATAACGATGGCACCGACAGCGATGGCATCGACACGACCGGTCAGTTCACCGATAACGATGGTACCGACAGCGATGGAATCGATACAACGGGGCAATTAAGCGACAACGACTCTGATGACAGCGATGACGACAGCGACTAGCTGCTATGGCTTCTTCACAGAAAATCCCGCTTCTGGAGCCACAGCTGCAGATCCCGGAAGACCCAAACCTGCCAGAACTGCCGCAACTCTTCAATCGGGATTGGGTCTGGGCAACTTTCCGTCAGCAACTCAACGGGAGCGAAGCAGAACCGCCGCGCCGGTTCCGCGTTCGCCAATTTGTCCACAGTCCGGGCAGGACAGCTTTCACCAGATATGAAGCGCAATGGCTGCCAGATGCCTATCTCGCACCGCAACATTTTGTCGCGCGGCTTGAACGCGATCGCCCCGCGGAGTTTTCTCTATATCCCGACGATCGTCGTTTACCTGGATTGCGCGATGTCGCCGATCCAGAGCTTGCTCTTCGCCTTGTCAACAAGTACGTACTTTCAATGCCAGCCCGCAAAGCCCGCGTTGAATTGGTGAGGTACCGGCCCCGATATCGCGCAGTCTTGCGCCACAGATTTGGACGGGTAAAGCTGTATGCCCGTGTTGTGCGCCCGGCGGATTTCGCTCGCTTGCTAGCTATCTACGATGTTACAAAAGCTTCAAGATTTGTCCTACCAAATCTGGCTGGACACTGGGAGGAAGGCGGTGTGATTTGGCTGTCCGCAGTGACAGGCAAGAATCTGCGCCGTAGAATTCGCAGCGGGAAAATGCCCGATCCCAATCTCTTGCTAGATGGTCTCGACTCGCTCTGGCAGTGCCGCCTCGATACTCGCGGTGGTCGTCCATTTAGCTTGGCAAGAGTATATCGTAACGCCAAACGCAGCTTCCGTCACAGCCTGCGTGATTCCTCCGCCGGTATGAACAACCTCCAACAAGCCATCAGAACGCTTGATCCCTTTGTCAAGTCTTGGAAGCCCACATCGATTGCGCACAACGATTTTTATGACGACCAGATGTTATTGACGGCAGCTGGCAAGATTGCCTTGGTGGACTTTGAGGAAACCGGACCCGGGGATTCGCTGCTCGATGTAGGGAATTTCCTGGCACATCTCTTGTGGTCTTCTGAGTTCGGCAGCGCGAAAGGCGCCACTGCCTGTCGAAAATACTATAAAGTCTTTAGGACGGCAGCGCTCGAGCGCTTCGGATGGAATGAACGTGACTTGACCTATCGTGAAGCAGCTTGTCTCTTTCGTGTCTGCACAAACGCAATTCGTCATCCCCAACAGAATTGGCTCGGCAAATTGGAGAGGGGTCTGGCTCAAGTGAACGAAGTGCTGGGCTAGGCAATTAATCTTGTGCTCGGTCTTTCCAGGCGAACTGCTGGTTCAAAGTCGAGAGATATTGATGAGATTGGCACTTGACTCCAACTGTTTTCTATGTGAAAATCATAGTTCTTGTGGCTGGGAGTAGACCAGCTGGTGCATGTTACCAATAGAATAGACAACGCGAAGGTAATACCTAAAAGCGCGTGCCAAGAGAGCCGGAGACACCGTACGATAGTTACGGAAAGTGAATAAGGGTGCATAGTGGATGCCTAGGCATCTAGTGCCGAAGAAGGACGTGTTATACTGCGAAAAGCTTCGATGAGGTGTATAAGACCGCAAGAGTCGAAGATGTCCGAATGGGGAAACCCGGCGGGAGTAAAGTTCCGTCAACCTCAAGTAGGTGGGTAAGTGTCCGAAGTGAAACATCTAAGTAGGACGAGGAAAAGAGAAGATTCCGCGAGTAGTGGCGAGCGAAAGTGGAGCAGCCCAAACCGGACAATTAATTTGTTCGGTGTTGTAGGACTTGCGAGAGTTGTGGAAGACGAAGGCGAATGATCTGGGAAGGTCAGCCGAAGAGGGTGAGAGTCCCGTAGCCGCAGTTGGAAGCGATGGCGAGAATCCTGAGTAGCGCGATGCACGCTAACATTGTGCGAAGCAGGGGGGTCCACCCTCCAAGGCTAAATACACGAGATGACCGATAGCGCAATAGTACCGTGAGGGAAAGGTGAAAAGAACCCCGGCGAGGGGAGTGAAAGAGAATCTGAAACTGTGTACCTACAACCGGTCGGAGGCGTAGAGATACGCTGACGGCGTGCCTTTAGGAGAATGAGCCAGCGAGTTAATGTGCGTGGCGAGCTTAAGACAGAGACAGTCGAAGGCGTAGGGAAACCGAGTCTGAAGAGGGCGTTGAAGTGGCGTATATTAGACACGAAGCCAAGCGAGCTAACCATGGTCAGGCAGAAGTTACGGTAACACGTAATGGATGGCCGAACCCACCGATGTTACAAAATCGGGGGAAGAACTGTGGTTAGAGGTGAAATGCCAAACGAGCTTGGAGATAGCTTGTTCTCCCCGAAATAGCTTTAGGGCTAGCGTTGCGTGTTGGCTGTTGGAGGTAGAGCACTGACTGGGCTAAGGGGCGTCAAGCTTACCGAACCCACTCAAACTCCGAATGCCATCAGTCCAAGCGCAGCAGTTGGACTGCTTGAGATGAGTTAAGTAGTCGAGAGGGAAAGAACCCGGACCCTCGTCTAAGGTCCCGGAATGTATGCTAAGTGTAAAACGAGGTGATTGTGTTGAGACAGCTAGTAGGTTGGCTTAGAGGCAGCCATCCTTTAAAGAGTGCGTAATAGCTCCCTAGTGAAACGCAATTGCGCGGATAATGTAACGGGTCTAAAGCATACTACCGAAGACAGGGATAACGAGAGTTATGGTAGGGGAGCGTTCTGTGAGCGGGGAAGTTGGTCTGTGAGGATTGATGGAGCTTTCAGGAGTGCGAATGCTGGCATGAGTAGCGAGAAATTAGTGAGAACCTAATTCGCCGAAAGTCTAAGGTTTCCGACGGAAGGTCAGTCCGCGTCGGGTTAGTCGGGCCTAAGCCGAGGCTGAGAAGCGTAGGCGATGGATAACGGGTAAAGATTCCCGTACCGGTAAATGGAGTGTAAGCAAGAGCTTGTGGAGCAGCCAGCCTCTGAGTGGATTGAGGTGGTAAGTGGGTAACCCCCGCGAAGCCGTGCGCTAGAGCAAGAAGTGGTGAAACCATGGGACGAGAAAAGTTGTTTATACGCTGAAGTTTGCCGTCCGTACCGCAAACCGACACAGGTAGACGAGTAGAGAATACGAAGGCGAACGGGAGAACCTCTGCTAAGGAACTAGGCAAAATGGATCCGTAACTTAGGGAGAAGGATCGCCTGTGCGCGAGTACAGGTTGCAGTGAAAAGGCTCTGCCGACTGTTTACCAAAAACACAGGTCTCTGCGAAAGCGCAAGCTGAAGTATAGGGGCTGACGCCTGCCCAGTGCCGGAAGGTTAAGTGGAAGAGTGAGAGCTTGGATATGAAGCCCCGGTGAACGGCGGCCGTAACTATAACGGTCCTAAGGTAGCGAAATTCCTTGTCGGGTAAGTTCCGACCCGCACGAAAGGCGTAACGAGTGGAGCACTGTCTCAGCAGGGGACCCGGCGAAATTGAAGTATGCGTAAAAATGCGTATTACCCGCAGCAGGACAAAAAGACCCCGTGGAGCTTAACTGTAGCTTGCCATTGCGTTAGGGCATTAGTTGTGCAGGATAGCTGGGAGGCGAGGAATCGTGAGCGTCAGCGTGCGAGGAGCCATTGTTGAGATACCAGCCTGTTAGTGTTTTGGCTCTAACCTGAGCATGTGAGTGCTAGGGACAGTGTCAGGTGGGCAGTTTGACTGGGGCGGTCGCCTCCGAAAGAGTAACGGAGGCGCCCAAAGGTTGGCTCAGATGGGATGGAAACCCATTGAAGAGTGTAAAGGCAGAAGCCAGCTTGACTGCGAGACAGACAAGTCGAGCAGAGACGAAAGTCGGGCTTAGTGATCCTACGGTACAGAGTGGAATGGCCGTAGCTTACCGGATAAAAGCTACCCCGGGGATAACAGGCTAGTCTTGCCCAAGAGTTCAAATCGACGGCAAGGCTCGGCACCTCGATGTCGGCTCATCGCATCCTGGGGCTGAATAAGGTCCCAAGGGTTGGGCTGTTCGCCCATTAAAGCGGTACGTGAGCTGGGTTCAGACCGTCGTGAGACAGGTCGGTCTCTATCCGCTGTGGGCGTTGGGAATTTGCGAGGATTTGCCCCTAGTACGAGAGGACCGGGGTGGACGAAGCGCTCGTGGTTCAGTTGTCGCGCCGGCGGCATAGCTGAGTAGCGACCTTCGGACTGGATAACCGCTGAAAGCATCTAAGTGGGAAGCCGTCCTCAAGAAGAGATTCCCCATTGGCAAGACCAAGTAAGACCGCTGGGAGACGACCAGTTAGATAGGCGGGGAGTGTAAGCGCAGTAATGTGTGTAGCAGACCCGTACTAAAGGTCGAGGGCTTTCCGTAATTATGGTGCGGTGTGACAGGAGCTTTTGGAGCGAGTATATAGGTATACCTAAGCGTGAGAAGCGAGTGAGTAGTAAGAGAGCAGAGTGTTGGTGGTTAGAGCCGCGGGGGTACACCCGGCACCATCCCGAACCCGGCAGTTAAGCCCGTGAGCGCAGATGGTACTGCATTGGAGACGATGTGGGAGAGTATGCCACTGCCAACACTTCAGCCTCCTACAACTCACTCTTTTTTGTTACCCCGCTACATTACTCCCTCTAAGTGAAATACGATTCCCCTGCCATATCTTTGGCAAAACCACAACCAGATCGCTGCAAATGTGATTCAGCTGAAACGAAAATGGCTCTATGCCGCCCCCCATGCTTGTTCAACCGCAAGCTGCTGTATATACTAAGTGAAGACCTGTGAAATTCATTGCGCTGTAACTTCATGGATATCTGTCACCAGGATCGCCCCAAGTGGACAAACTAGGCTCTTCTCGAATCTCAATCAGTATTGCTTTTGCCTGCCTTTTTTTTGCCTTTGCTATCGGCATTGCCCAGTTGAAGAGCGACCCCATTGGCAATGATGAGTTCAATTCATTAAGCCACCTTTATTCCTATTCCTTTGACCAAACTCACAACATCGCGCAGACAGTAGAAAGCGTCGCGCAGCGTAGCCAACAACATGGACCCCTGTACTTTGTTCTCTTGAATATTTGGCAAAAGCTGGCTGGCGAAGACCTATTCTCGGCACGCCTGTTGTCGGCTTATTTTGGCCTCCTAGCGATCGTTATGACCTATCGTCTGGCGATGCTCACTCACAATCAAAACCTCGCCATCGTATCGGTGGTTCTTGTGTCATTTCTTTCCTATTTCGCTTACTATTTCCACATCGCCAGAATGTATACGCTTTTGCCATTGCTCGCTGGTTGGGTGGCTTGGTCCTACTGGCAAGTCAGCCATACTGAAGGATATCGTCGCGTCTGGAAATGGCTGTCACTCTTCATTTCAGTGGCGGCAATCCTCTACGTCCATTATTTCGGCATAATGATTCTCGCCGCGATCGGCTTCTATCACTTGCTATTCGTCAAAAAAAACAAGCTCTGGTGGCAGCTGTCCCTGGTCTTGATAGCCGCCGGGCTGATGTTTCTGCCTTGGCTGCCGGTGGCGCTCGAAGGATTTACTGACCGCATAAACTTGTCGAGTACACGCCTGCCCCCGCTTGAGTCTCTCTGGACTGTGCTTTCGATTTTTTCCAATAGCCTGGCAGTCCTGCCTCTGCTAGCAGTTGCAATTATTCTTTTCCATTACCGCCGACTCAACCGAGCGGAGAAGTTCCTTCTTTTGATCACGGGAACAGCTATTCTGTTAGCAGTGATCGTGAACGAATTCACCCCCATTCTAGTTGAAAGAAGGATGCGCTATACAACAGTATTTGCCCTACCTTTTTGCTGTACCTTGGCAATTGGGTTGCGACTATTGCCGGGCGGGAATATTTTCCGTTTAGCTGTCATCATACTTTGGATCGCGTCATTCTTCGCCTTTGCCGCTTCAGAAGACCTCTCGATCTATACCAACAAGAAAAGCCAGGGTCTTGACAAAGTGCCGCATTATCAAGACTTTCTCTACGAATCTCACAACCTGCCCGGCTATAATGAATTGATCCTGAGCTTTCATCCCGACACGCCGATTTTGGTCAACAAAATACTACAGTATTACCGAAAGGCTCTGGAGAAATGGGCGCATATCGTGCATATTGCTTATGACCAAGGCGAATTGGAAATTCAAAGTACCTATTCAACCTGGGCAACTCTGGACGCTATCGCCGACAATAGCAACGGCATCTGGGTGATTCACGATCCTCAACAGACTAATTTAAGCGCACTGCCCGCCTACACAGATTGGTTCACAAAGTATTTCAAAGCCTGCAAGCGCTACCTAAATAAAGTGAACTCCGTCATCGAGTATTACCTGAAGCTTGAGTTCCCCTGCGCACTGATCACCGACCCTGCGCCCATCGCTATTCACTATCAAGACGGCACCCAACTAGCGAATTTCAAGATCGAGCGAACATCCGAAGAAATCACGATTTATCTTTGGTGGACGCAGACCATCGGCAAAGCGTATTCGCTCTCGCTCCAGATCTTTGATCAGCAGGCAAACAAAGTTCGCTGGCTCGATGCAGTGATCGAAGGCGAGCCCCTAGATCTTTTCAGCTTCGATATATCCACCCTTGCGCCTGGGGACTATGTGGTCAAGCTCATTGTTTATAACTATGAGACCTTGAAAAGCCAAAGCGGCACCATCCTGGCACAACAACAGCACTTCGACCGTGAAGTCGAGCTGCTCCACTTTACGATCAATGACTGAGATTCACTCAAGCGTATCTCAATGCTCATCTTCAATTCAATGCCTCTGAGGGATGCTAGAATATGAGAATGATAGCTCTATCGCGCTTTGATAAGTTGGTGATTCTCGCCTGTTTGATGCTCGTCTACACAATGGGTGTCCTCGATCTCAAATCAGGTCCCATCGCCCGTGAAGAGGTCAACTCAATTAAACATCTTTATCATAGCCATGCTGAACCACACTATAGCATCTCCCAGACAATCGAAAGCATAACCATTCGCTCCTCCGATCATACACCAGGTTATTTCGTGATTCTCAATCTTTGGAGCCGCCTGGTCGGGCGGGATTTGTTTGTACTGCGCCTTTTGTCAATCTATTTTGCTTTGTTGGCGATTGTCATGACCTATCGGCTGGCATTGTTGACAGGCAAAAAGGAAATAGCTCGAGATGCTGTCCTCGTTGTTTCCTTTCTCGCTTTTTTCTTCTATTACGCGCATGAAGTCCGTATGTATGCTTTCCTCTCGCTGCTATCCGCCTGGGTAGCCTGGTCCTATTGGCGGGTTGTCTCATCGGCTCACCGCGTCAGCACCTGGAAATGGCTATCATTACTCATTAGCGCCACAATTATCATGTACGTCCACATACTGGCTTCATTCGTCCTGGCGGCGATTGTTCTATATCACCTCATATTCACGCCCAAAAACAAACGTTGGTTGAAAACCTTTTTGATATTTGTCACCGCTGGCCTTCTGTTCCTACCATGGCTGCCCGTTAGCCTTGATGTAATCTTGAGTAGAGTTGGACCAGACACCGACTTGCCCAGTGCGGATCGCCTGTTTCTACTTGAGGCGCTGCTTGCATTTGTTCGGCTCTACAGTAATGGACTGATCTTGCTCGCGCCAGCCGCTATCCTGGCAGTGCTTCTGAACTATAAGCAGCTAAATACATTTTCACGCTATATCCTTATTGTGATCTGCCTAACCATTTCCTTGCTCTTGTTAGGCAACGAATTCTCAACGCTAATCATCGCTAGAAGAATGCGATACACGCTAGTGTTCTCTATATTCTTGAGCTGCTCGCTTGCTATCGCTTTCAACTTAATTCCCCATTGGCGCTTGCTGCGTCTTCCCGCCGTGGCTGCTTGGGTTCTTTCATTCTTCGTTTTTATGGATTCAACTGATTTCAATCTCTACACCAGCAGGCTGGCACACAACCAAGAACAAGTGCCGCATTTTCAACATTTTGTTTACAACCCCAATATCACTCCCCAGCAAAGTGACGTTGTCTTGAGCTTTCACACCGATACCCCGCTTAAAGAAAAGAAGATCATGAATTATTATGCAAATGTACTGGCGAAATGGCATGGCATGATTCATATCTACAACAACGAGCAAGGCAATCCCATACTGCAAAGCACAGACACAAGATACACAACGGTGGACAGCATGCCCGCCTGGAACTTCCCCATCTGGCTGATCTACAATCCACAGCAGACCGACCTGCTCACCATGCCAGTATACACTGAGGATTTTTCCAAGCATTTCCAGCGATGCAAACGCTTGCTAGAAGAAGACAATACCGTGATCGATCTCTACCTTAAAGTCACCTTGCCATGTGAACTGGTGCTGAGAGAAAATCCGCTACAAATTCATTATGAACATGGCTCGCAGTTGCAAAATATTGCCATTGAACATACCGATGATGTCTTGAAAGTACATTTCTGGTGGACGGACAAGATCTTCAACCAATACGCCTTCTCCTTGCAGATATTCGATCAACAAGGCAACAAACAACAACAATTGGATGATGTTATCGGAGGGGGACCGACCTACAGCTATTTAATGGATATCTCCACATTTACGGCTGGTGACTATGTGGTCAAACTCATCCTTTACGACTTCCTCACGCAAGAGAGCCAAAGCGGCAACATCCTGGCACAACAACAGCGCTTCGACCGTGAAGTCGAGCTGCTCCACTTTTCCGTCGAGGCTTAAGCGCCTAACCTAACTCCAGTCACGTTCATCAACAATCTTGCGCGCTGCTGGATCAATCTCGCCAGCTCCCACAAAATTCACCGCGTCAATGCGCAAACGCACCGCCTGTTCCGCCAGTGCGCGCAACTTCTCGCCCAGTCCATCGCCCGAGGCGCCCTCATGCAGCTCCACATTCACCGTGACCACATCACGATTCGCCACCCGCGTCACCACAGCCTGCATATCCTTGATCTCCGCAAATTGCAGCGCGGCATACTGCAGCTGGTTGGGGTGCAAGAACATACCCCGCACCTTGACCGCATCGCCACTGCGCCCGAAGAGCCCCAGCAATTGCTGCCCCTCGCATTGCGCTTCCCCTGCCAAGGCGCCCAAATCCCCCGTCCCGAAGCGGATCAGCGGGTAAGCCTTGTTGAATGTGGTAGCCACAATTTCGCCAGTCTCGCCAGCAGGCAACGGCTCCCCCGTCTCCGGATCGCAAACCTGCAAATACACATTGGGCATGATGCAAAATCCGGCTACACCAGCCCGCGTATAACCTACCAAACCCAAATCAGCCGTGCCATATGCCGAAGTCGTCGTCATGCCATATTCGCCTTCAAAGCGCTCGCGCTGGCTCTGTGTATACAGCTCGGCTGAAAACAGCGCCTTCTTGAGCGGCACAGCCCCAGCGCCCATGCCCATCTCAGCCGCTTTGTCCAACACGGTCATCAGATAGCTGGGCTGCCCGACGAAGCCCGTCGCCCCCAATGCCATCATCATCATAATCTGCAATTCGGTATTGCCCGGTCCCGTCGGGATGACGGTCGCGCCACAAGCCCGTATGCCTTCATCCAGCAAGATGCCCGCCGGTGTCAAATGGTACATGAAGGTATTAAGCACGCGATCACCCCGCCCGATGCCGATATATTTGAATGGCGCCAACAGCGCTTCGGGATCGTCCAACGGCGGCTGCGGATCATAAATCGGTCCCGGCGAAATGTAGATGCGCGGCAAGTCATCAGGATCAACTGTAAGAAAGCCCCCAAATGGCGGATTCGCTTGATGGATCTCCACCAGCGAGTCTTTGCTCAAGACCGGTATCCTGGCGAGATCCTCCGCCCCTTGTATATCCCCGGACCCAACCCCCGCCTCGTCCATTATCTCGCGGATCGCGGGAGCATGGTCATAGGCATGCTCGACCAGTTCGCGAATGCGTTGATCAATAGTTGTCACATCAGCTCTCCATCTTCCGCTCGGCGCCGTGCCGATAGCGGCTTAGCCCAACCAGCGCTTGCGTCGTTTATAATGCTTGACCTCGCGATAATTCTTCCGCCCGCCGGCTTGATTCAGTCCCAGATAAAATTCTTTGATGTCTTCGTTTTCCCGCATTTGCTCCGCCGGTCCATCCAGCACAATCCGGCCGTTTTCCATCACATAAGCATAATCCGCCAATTCCAGCGCGGCGCGAGCATTCTGCTCCACGATCAGCACCGACACGCCTTCCTGCCGGTTAATCTCGCGGATGATATCGAAGATCTCATGCACCAGCAACGGCGCCAAACCCAGCGATGGCTCGTCCAACATCAAAATCTGCGGATGCGCCATCATCGCCCGGCCAATCACCAGCATCTGACCCTCGCCGCCGGAGAGATAACCGCTGACCCGCTTTGACAAATCTCGCAAGCGCGGGAAATATTGGTAGACTCGCTCCAAGTCATCACGGATGTTTCGTCCGCCTTGATAAACCATCCCACCAATGCGCAAGTTCTCTTCCACCGTCAAATGGCGGAAAAGCATCCGACCCTCGATCACCTGCACCAATCCCTTGCGCACCACCTCTTCCGCCGCCAGACTATCTAAGCGCTCCTCGCCCCAATATATCTGCCCCCGGGTGACTTCCCCCAGCTCCGCCTTCAGCAAACCGCTGATCGCTTTGAGCGTGGTAGACTTGCCAGCGCCATTAGGACCGAGCAGCGAGACAACCTTGCCCGGCTCCACCTCCAGCGAGATGCCGCGCAACACCAAAATCACGCTGTTATAGACCACCTCGATGTTGCTCACCGAAAGCCTGCGTGTGGTGACCAGTTCTTGTGTTTTTGCTTCTAGCGCCAAAACCCACCTCGACCAACAATAAGCGAAAAACCGCGCTGCAAACCGTGTAGCGCCTCACAACTGTCAATCATCGAATGTCTGACATGCAGGAAAAATCCCCTCTCAGCTGAAGCAAGCCAAGAGGGGAACCGGCATCTACTCTCTACTCGCCACCGCGCAGTTGCGGCACTGGCATGAAATCCGTCAGCGGTAGCACCAGCGGCAAGAACAGCTGTCCGCCACTGCCATCCGGAACCAGCAAGGCATCCTCCGCGCTCGTGGCAGGACCCGACATGGTCGAATTGGCGAATTTCATCACGGCGATGCGGTTCATGGTTGCATCCCGCATGCCTTCCGCAAAACTGTACTGCGCCAAGCCACCCAGTATATTATGGTCTATGTTTTCCACAGTCTCGCGAATGGCGGGACCAGTGACTGCATCCAAACTGCCTACCGCGTTAACTGTCTGGATATAGGTTTCAATGATGGCATCCACCATGCCCCAGGTCAGCAGATAAGCGATATTCTGTTCCACTGGGCTGCGCTCGTTGGCGGCGAACTGCTGCGTGACAAATTGAATCGCCGGGTTGCTCGTCTCGCTCCACCAAATGAATGGCATCGAACCGAACATGCCATCAACCGATGGCAAGCCATTGGCTTTCAACACGCGCTGCCCCAGCAAGCCCACACTGGTATCCATCACCCAGTTGACGCCAGCCAGCTTGACCTCGTCTTCCAAGCCCAGAGCAACCAGCGTACCCGCGATCAAAACTGGACCGGTCGCCAAAGTATTGGTGTAGAGAATGTTAGCGCCAGCATCGAGGGCATTTTGCACCTGCGTCAGAATATCGGTATCGGTCGGCAGGAAGATCTGCACTTCCTCCAGCACATCAACACCCAGGCTGTCGCAATAAGCTTTCGCCGCTGGTTCTGTCCCCGCCAAGCCAAACGCGCCGGGCCAAGTGACAAAACCGATGACCGGATCTGGGAAAACCTCCGGACTGGCAGCCACAAACTGGCAGAATGAACCGAACTGGTTGATATAAAGTGGGTTGGCTGCGTACTGCCAACCAGGCGTCTGACCATCTTCCCCATAAAGGCTTTCGATTGACCCCGCCGATATGAAAGAGACAATCTCGTCTTCCGCCAGTTGCTCGCGCAGCAGCTCGCCATCGTCAGAACCATAAAGCACCAGCAGATCCAAATCGTCGCCGTATTCGCTGGTGAAGCGGTCATAGGCGCTCTGCGTCGCCTCCAAGTTGCCGCCAGTATCTTCATAAAGCTGCTGCAATGCCGCCCCACAAATACCGCCACTGCTATTCCAGTATTTCACCGCATCTGTCACTGCCGCCACGATCGGCTGAGTGACAAAAGCATAAGGTCCGCTCAAATCACCAAAGTGATAAATAGTCAAAGTCTCGCCCGTCAGGTCAACCTGGCATTCCGTCAAATCCGATGGATAATCCATCATATCTTGAGCCAAGCTCGACAAAGCGCCACCGATCAACAACAGAAAAACAAGCAGTACACTGAACTTTTTCATGACACAACCCTCCTATAAATCTCTGAACTAAATCGTCAAAACCCCATATGCCTTACTATGATTAGCTTATGCTAAATTATCCGATTATGCAACTAATACGAATAAGGTCGGATCTTCCAAGCCACTTTGAATACCTCCCAACGATGAGCGATGCCCCGCGGTTCTAGCACCAGGAAGATGATCAAAGCCCCGCCGAACAATATCGGGTTGATGGCGCTGGTGATGTTCACCACATCGATAAAAGGGAAGAGCTGCGGCAGCAGATCAGTCAGCCAAGGGCGCAACATCGGGATCGCCGCCTCTTGCAATAATCGAATGAAAGTGACACCAAACATCGCCCCCAAGGGAAAACCGGCCCCGCCGATAATCAACATCGCCAACATCTCAATCGAAATATCCAGCCCGAACATGTGCAGCGACAAGCTATTGCGTTCGAAAGCCAGCAAGCAACCAGCGATCCCGGCATATACCGCGCTCAAAAAGAAGGCGCGCAACTTGTAGCTGAAGACGTTGATGCCCAGCAGCTCCGCCGCCAAATCATTATCCCGTACCGATATGAAAGCCCTGCCCGTGCGCGTGCGGATGATATTGCGCGCCAGGAACATCAGCAAAACCGCCAGCGGCACAATAATATAATACATCGCCGTATTGGTGGCGAAGCTCAAGGCTTTGCTCCGCCGCACTGTCGCTTGATAGACGGCACCATCCTGGGCAACAATGCTCACGCGGTACTCGCCGGCTTTGCTGGCGACATAAGACAACCCAGTCACATTGCCAGCGGCATCTTCCTTGAAAGTCATGTTGACATCCCCCCGCGGCACCACATCCCCGCTTGGGTTCAGCACCTCGATGGCCGGGTAAGCGCCATCAACCGCCGCAAAACTGACGTCAATCACATCGACCAAATATGGATCCCCCGCCTCAAAAGCAAAAGAAACCACCTCATCGCCCAAACTATCCTCGGCATAAGGTACGAAGGGACCAATCATCGGCGCCGGCACACTCAGCGGGCGCGTCCCGCCAGTCAAGTCCTCCATTGGATAACGCAGCACCCAGGGGATGATGAATTGTGCCGCCAAGGTCGCCATCGCCAGATAAAATCCCTTGACTCGCAACGACGGCAAACCAAAGAGTAAGCCGATCAAGCCAGTCAGCAGGGCAGCTGCCGGCAGCGCTGTCCAAAAGCTGAAGCCCAGCTCCCGCGCTAATATCGCCGACCCATAAGCGCCAATCGCCATAAATGCCGCATGCCCCAGCGAGATCTGCCCGGTATAACCCACCAGCAGATTCAGCCCCTGCACCGCGATCACGAAGATGGAAATCCGCGCGATCAAACCGATGTACTGGTCGCTGATCAAACCCAAACCGAGCGGACTCGATACCGAAAGCAGTGGTAAGATCAACAAAACTAGGAAAGCTAGGTTCTTCCATAGCTTATCCCGCGCTGTGCGGTCGATGCGCATATCTTCTTCATAGGTGGTATCAAAGACACCGGCGGGGTTGATATTCGCCATAGCCGCTCCCGTGCTAAACCGAACCGAGGCTAAATGCGCTCAATGCGCTTCTCGCCGAACAAACCATCGGGCTTAATCACCAATACCAACATCAATACCAAATATGGCGCCAGATTCGTGCCCACCTGTTCTGAAGAGTTGATCAGAGTACCGAACTGCTCGACGATGCCGATGATGATGCCCCCAAGCAAGGCGCCGCTGATCGATTCCAAACCGCCCAGCAACACCGCCGGAAAAACCCGCAATGCCACAAAACTGATGTTGATCGATAAACCAACCGCGCCACCCTGCAAGATACCAGCGATGCTCGCCAAAACAGCCGCCACCGCCCAGGTGATCGCCAAAATCACCCGCACCCGCAAACCAACCGACTGCGCCAATTGCTGATCTTCCGATGTCGCCCGCATCGCCAAGCCCACACTGGTATAACGAAAGAACAAAATAAAGCCAATAAAAGCGACAATCGCCAGCACAAAAGCGATCACCAACTCCACCCGTATGATGGCGATACCATCGAGCGCCTCTCTAAACATATCCAGCCGAATCGGCTTGAAGCGGCTGTTCGTCTGGGGATCGACGAAGATCGGCAAGTTCAATTCCACCGAACCCCAAGCGATCTGTGATACGCCATGCAGCACCTCCGCTATCGCCAGCGTCATCAGCACCGCCGTGAAAAGCGGCTGACCGATCAAGGGACGGATGGTGAAACGCTCCACCGCCAGCCCGACCAAAATGGCGCCGGCAAAAGTCCCCGTCAGCGCATGCAACCACTGCCACTCTATGCCGCCAACTGTCATTAACAGCGTCAAACCAGCGCTGCCGACGATAGTGATCAATAGGTTGCGCCCTTCCAGCAGGTTGCGCCAACTCCCCGTTGTCATGATCATCAACATCGTGCCAGCCGACAACAAACCAGCGCCGATGACCGAAATCTCGCTGACGGTGAAAAAGCTCCAAAAAATCATCCCCCCAACCACCATCATCCAGCCATGCGCGAAGTTGAAGACCCCCGAGGCTTTGTTGATCACCACAATGCCCAAAGCCACCAAACCGTAAACCCCGCCCACCAACACACCAGAAATCAGCGTCTGCACAATGCGCGCCGCTTTCTTCCCCGCGAGCTGGTCCCCCAAAAAGAGCAAAACAGCCACAGCCGCGACCAAATACAGCGCCCAAGTCAGCTGCTTTTTATATCGCCTGGTATATTGATTGATGAACTCTTGCACCCGTTTTGCCCCTTGCCTCTTGCTTGCACTGCTTTCGCTTCCGCTCCCCTCAATAAATCCCAAAGGGGAGGGCGGCTCAGACATCAGCCACCAACAACTCCGTCTCGATTGTGCCACTGCGCCCATCACGATATTTCACCTCGGCGCTGACATGCACCTGCCGCTGGTTCCCGTATATCGCCTCCAACAAGTCCTGATACTTCTCCTGCAAAGCCCCTCGCCGTAGTTTCCGTGTGCGCGTCAATTCGGCTTCGTCGGCATCAAATTCCTTGTGCAAGATCACAAAACGCTTGACCCGCGAATAATCCGGCAGCGATTCGTTCACCATCCGCAGCTCCCGCCGAATGATGTCATACACCTCCTCCCGCTGCGACAGATCAACATAGGTGGTGAAAGCGATGCCGCGCTTCTCTGCCCAGCGCGAGACATTTTGAAAATCAATCACGATAATCGCCGAGACAAAATCCATCTCCGCCCCGCCAATCGTCATCATATCCTGCACATAGGGGCTGAACTTGACCCGCCCCTCAATATACTGCGGGCTGAACTTCTCGCCACTGGATAGCTCGATCAAATCTTTAACCCGCTCCAGATAAATCAGATGCCCCGTCTTCTCGTCCATGTGGCCCGCATCACCAGTGTAATACCAGCCTTCTACATCCAGCGCCTCGCCCGTCTTCTCCGGCTGCTTGTAATAGCCTTTGAAGCGCGCTTCCGTGCGAATCAGGATTTCTTGGTTCTCCGCGATCTTGATCTCAACGCCCGGCACGACCACGCCTACCGTCTCAAAACGCACATCCCCCCGCAAGTGGATGGTGCCGTAGGTCTCGGTCGAGCCATAAAACTGCCGCAGCTCAATACCAATGGCGCGGAAAAAACGGATGATATCGGAACTGAGCATGGCGCCAGCGGTCAGCACATTCCGCGCCCGCGTCAAACCCAATTTGTCCCGCAAAGGCTCGAAGATGGCATATTCGCCCAGCCAGCGCAAAAAACGCAGCGGCGGCGGTATCGGCTGATGCGCATCTTCCATGTCAATCGCGCGATAAGCGATCGGCATGAACAGCCGATACAGCAGTCGGTTGATCCAACTGCTGTCGTTGATGCGGAATTGCACCACCCGCGCCAAGTTTTCCCAGACGCGGCTCGGGAATAGCAAGCCCGCCGGCGCAATCTCCCGCATATCGGTTGGCACTGTCTCCGGTCCTTCCGGGAAGTTGACCTGCACGCCATTGAGCAAGTGCGAGGTGAAGCCGAAAGCCTGTTCCGTCAGCCAAGCCATCGGGCTGAAAGACAACCAGTTATCCGTTTGCCGCGTGTCCACATAAGCCAAGTTCATCGCATAACCTTGGACCAGCTGATAATGCGTCACCTCGGCAAATTTGGGCAAGCTCGTCGTGCCCGATGTCATGCTGAGGATGATCGTATCCATCGCCCGCGTCGTGCCCGCCATCTCATCGAACTTGCCCGGCAACTTCCGCCGATGCTCCGCGCCCACAGCCTGAATATCGCGATAGCTCGACAGCCACTCGTCTTGATAGCTCCACATGCCGCGCTCTTCCCAATAAATGACTTTGAGAATCTGCGCATTAGCGGATTTGATCTCCAACATTTTGTCCACTTGCTCTTGATCATGCGCGCAGACAAAAGTGGCGTCAGTAGAATTGATCACATAATGAATATCTTGAGGGCTGGCATCGCTGAAGACACAACAAGTCTTGCAATGCAGCGCATGAGCGGCAATCTGCGACCAGTACATCTCCGGATCATTTTCGCCGATGATGACCAGCGTATCCCCCGCCTGCAAACCCAGCTTGAGCAAGCCCATGCCGAAATTGACCACCTGCTCATACACTTCCTTCCAGCTATACTCCTGCCAGATGCCGTAGCGCTTTTTGCGCTGCGCGACCGCATCACCCAGCTCAGCAACCCGCCGCAAGAATGCCTTCGATAATGTATCCTCTTCCGGGCGCACCTGCTTGATCTTGTTCTCCAAGCGCGACTGGAAAACAACGCCGGGGCTGGCTTCACGATACGGGATGCCCTGCCGCTGGGCTAAAGCCATTCTAATGCTCCCCTTCGCCCAGGTAGGCGTCAATCACAGCTTGGTCCCGGCTGATCTCATCGGGACTGCCTTCACCAATTTTGACACCAAAATCGATAACCGCGATGCGATGCGATATATCCATCACCAAGCTAATATCATGTTCGATCAACATAATCGTCGTGCCCTGCAGCTCATGAATATCGAGGATGAAACGCGCCATATCCTCCTTTTCTTCGATATTCATGCCCGCCATCGGCTCATCCAACAACAGCAACGTCGGCTCCAATGCCAATGCCCGACCCAACTCCACCCGCTTGCGCAAGCCATAACTCAATGTGCCCACTATCGACTTGCGAATATGCTCCATCTCCAAAAAATCGATGATCTCCTCAACACGTTGACGATGCGCGATTTCTTCACGCTGCGCCGCTCCCCAAAACAAAGCGCCCATCAGCATATTGGTCTTCATGTGGATGTGCCGCGCCGCCATCAAATTTTCCAGCACGGTGGCATTGGTATACAAGGCGATGTTCTGGAAAGTGCGAGATATGCCCAGCATCGCCCGCTGGTAAGGCGGCATGTGCGAGATATCCCTGCCCGCGAAGAGTATGCGTCCACGCTGCGGCGTATAGAAGCCATTGATGCTGTTGATCAGGCTGGTCTTCCCCGCGCCATTCGGTCCAATGACGGCGTAGATCTCGCTCTCATTAACCTGAAAATCGACATTGTCTAATGCCTTGATACCACCAAAACTTAGAGAAATACTGTCGATATGCAACTTGACCGGCATAAAACCTCAGGCATTCGCAAACCCGCTGGCTACCCCCACAATGCAAGTAGACCGCGACATGTTATTACGTAGAGTAATTATATAACCTTAAGATACCAAAGCTCATCCTGCTTGGCAAACTCGCCCGCCAGCTGGCAACAGTGCATTTTGTGAAAATCAATTTAATGATACCAAGGCATAACCATGCAGACAAACTCCCTAATGTCGCCAAGCAATCAATCGCGCCAGACTACAAAAATTCTGCTGGTCCTCTGCGGGCAAAGAGTGGAAAGCGCCAGCTGTTAGTTTTATAATGCGTCTTCTTACTCGATTAAGTGAAGGTAAGATGCTTTTTCTCTGCGTCTCTGTGCTGAGTTTTTAGTTTTCACATTGGCGCCTATTCATTTTAATACGATTGCCCTGATCTGCCCCAGCTTAGTGAGCACAAAAGGATCGCCGTGACAACAAATATCCAAGATCCGCGCGCGCTTGCATTGGTCGGTATGCCCGGCGCCGGCAAGACAATCTGCGCCCAATACCTGGCGCGCAAAGGATACTTAACCCTGCGCTTCGGCGCTGTGGTCGTCGAGGAGATTGAGCGGCGCGGCTGGGAAGTCAACCCCGCTAACGAGCGTGCCGTGCGTGAAGAATTGCGCGCCCAATACGGCATGGCAGCCATGGCTACCATCTCCCTGCCCAAATTGCGCCAGACTATCGAAGGAAACCAAAATATCGTCATCGACGGCCTCTATAGCTTCAGCGAATACAAATTGCTCACACAGCAACTCGGCGCCCCGCTAATCCTGGTTGCGGTTGTGGCCGCCAGGCACCTGCGCTACCAACGCTTGGCAAAACGTCCTATCCGCCCTTTGACCCGGATCGAAGCGCAAGAACGCGATATCCGTGAAATCGAAACGCTGGAAAAAGGCGGTCCCATCGCCATGGCGGACTTCACCCTGCTCAACGACCAGACGCCGACTGACCTGCTAGAGCGGCTGGAAACTCTGCTGGCGACACTTAAATTCACTCCCTAATCATTGGCGCATTTCATACTGATAATTAGAATTTGATTTAACAACAGCCAAAAAATGAGTTTACGCTTGCGAAGCCAGAGAACTCTCGTCTATAGTTGAAAGAATATCTGTTTTGCTATGGCTCCGATTGAGGAAAGCATGACAGCGACCGATTCCATGCAAGAATACCTGGCAGAAGCCTATCGCATCGCTCACTACCAACCCGATAATCCCTATGTCTCAACTTCTTCCCTAGCAGAAGAAATGCATGTTTCTGCCCCAGCTGTCACCCGCATGGTGCAACGCTTGAAGCATGCCGGTTTCCTCGTGCATGAACCCTATCGCGGCATCCGCCTGACCGAAGCTGGCGAACGCCAAGCCCTCGCGAATATCAGGCGGCATCGCCTGGTGGAGCGCTTTCTGGTCGATGTCATGGGCTTCGGCTGGCATGAAGTGCATGACGATGCCGATGACCTGGGCTTGGTAGTCAGCGACGTCCTGGTCGACAAAATGGAAGAAATGAGCGGATACCCCAAACGTTGCCCCCACGGCGAACCAATTCCGAGCGCCGATGGCATCATGCCCCGCATCATCGACTATCCTCTTTCCCAAGTCGAAGTTGGCAAAGAATATGTCATCAGCCGCGTCCACACCCACGATGCCCACAAACTCAGATACTTCAGCGAGCTGCGGCTGGAACCGGGCAAACGCTTTCACCTGATCATGCGCGCGCCCTTTAACGGTCCCCTGCAATTGAAGCTGGAAGGGCAGACCCATTTCCTCGGGCATGAACTGGCGGGCACCCTGCGCGTCTGCAGCGAAGCCGAATACCAACTGGTTTGAACCCCGCCGAATCCCCCAACCAGGCAATCCGATTACCGCCACAGAATATGCGGTCTGCCTTAAGCCCCATGGAGCAACAGCAAATTGACCACAGATTGGCACCGCATACGCGATAGCTTCGACTCGCGCCTTCTGCCGGGGCTAATACGCGAGCTCTGGCGCGGGGATCCCTCCTCGCTGCAATGGGTCAGCCAAGCCTACAATATCGTCTACCGCTTCCGAGCAGCGGAACGCGCCTACTATCTGCGCATCTGCCATCCCGTTTTGCATCCGCTGCCAAAAGCGCGGCAAGTCATGCATTTTCTGCGTTTCCTGGCAGAGCAGGGGGTGCCAGTCGGCGCACCCGTGCCATCAGTTAACGGGGAATATATCGAGTTGCTCCCTGACGGCTATTACGCGGCAGCCCAAAAAGAAGCGCCCGGCAAAGAGCTGACCGAGCACCTGCTGGACTTGCCGGTCTACCAAGCCTGGGGCGAGTCCCTGGGCATGCTGCACAGCGCCTCGCGCCGTTATCAGCCAGATCCCTCCATTGACTACAGTTTCCCCACCATACAACGCTTTTGGCAAAATATCGCGCCGACCGTCCGAACGGCTTCGCCCGCATTGCGCCGGGTCTACGCCGAACTGACCGACTACATGCAGAGCTTGCCGCCGCAAGATTTTGGCTTGATTCACGGCGACCATCGCCCCGGCAATGTCATCTGGGATGGCGCGGCCGCCCGCATTGTCGACTTCGACGAGCCCAATTATCATTGGTATATCGCCGATGTCGCGCGCGCCCTGTTGGAGCTTTCGCATCTCCCGCTGCAAAAACGCCGACAATTTCGCGACGCCTTCCTCAATGGCTACTTGAGCCAGCACAAAATTGACGATTTCTGGCTCAGCCAACTACCGCAATTCTGCCAGCACCGGGGCCTGCTGATGCACATGTGGGATTTGCAAGAAGGCGGCAGCGGCCGCTACTCGCTGAACTGGGCGCTGCAGCAGGTGGAGTGGTAGACACAATCTGGAAAAAGAGCGGCAAGCTGGTAAACTGGTGCTGCCCGTATTCTATATTGTGTGAGGCGAAACATGGTTGTGGACTATGTAGATTATGCTGACACATTGGATTATGTTGATCCTGAAGAAGATGTGTCAATCCGAGGTGATGCCCCGGAAGAAACAGTTGACGTCAAGCAGCAGTATTCAATCACCAGTTACGGCGCAGACTATGATGTCGAGGGAATTGTACGACGACTTGATAGAGGTGATATCGAGATTCCTGAATTCCAACGCACTTTTGTATGGTCTCAAGTCCGGTCTTCCAAGTTTATTGAGTCCTTACTGATGGGTCTCCCCGTACCCGGCATTTTCTTATACAGAGAAAAGAATTCACAGCAACTGCGTGTCATTGATGGACAGCAACGCTTGATGTCCCTGCAATTCTACTATAGGGGAAACTTCGGAGACTCAGGCAAAGAATTTACCTTGAAAGGGCTGGAATCGAGGTTTGGCGGGCTTGCTTACAATGATTTACCAGAAGAAGACAAACGCCGACTTAATGATTCTATTATTCATGCTTCAATTATTCAACAAGAATCGCCAGATGACGATGGGTCAAGCCAGTTTGCTATCTTTGAGCGCCTAAACACAAACTCGACACCACTTTCTTCGCAAGAAATCCGAGCTGCAATTTTTCACGGAGAGTTCAACGACTTACTGGAAGAGTTGAACAACAATTCTGACTGGCGCACCCTGTTTGGAAAACGGCACTCAAGAAAACGTGACCAAGAACTCATTCTGCGTTTCCTAGCTCTTTATTTTGTTGGGGCTGAGCGCTATCGCCCGACTATGAAGGAATTCCTCAACGACCATATGAGACACAACCGAAATTTGGAAAAGCATACCGAAACGGAAATTCGCAATCTTTTTGAAGAAACTGTCCGTGTCATTCTTAGCAAATTAGGTCCTGAGGCTTTTAAACCTGAGAGAGCTCTTAATGCCGCCCTGTTGGACTCCCTTATGGTTGGTATCACTTGCCGACTTCAAAATGGTCCAATTGATTCTGATATCAGTGAGGCATATAAAAACCTGCAGCGCAATGAGTTTTTCAAGCAATCAATCTCTGCCGGCACTTCCCAAGCAGAGAATGTGCGGACGAGGATTCGGCTGGCAACAGATGCGTTTGCTTCTGTGGAGTAAGCAATGTACCCGGAAATAATCGAACGCCAGGATACACTTCAGCGCCTCTTCGCTCAAGCAACTCAACTTCAAAATGACGATGAGATTGACGTGGAAGTCAAAGCGGGCTTTCTATCATATCTGTGTGTGAAGACCTATGTATACGTTGAGTTATCAGTTCAGATAATCCTCATAGAGTATGTAAAGTCAGCTACTAATGACGGCCCAGTAGGGAACTTCGTAAATGACCAATTACGAATTAACCGAGCTCTAAAGCGAAGCGAGCTACTAAAATTGCTGGGCAAATTCAGTCAAGAATGGAAACAGAATCTAGGTGAAGCCATGCGAGGAAAACTAGGTGATTCACTAAATAGTATTGTGAGCATCCGAAACAATATCTCGCACGGGGATGATGTGGATCTTTCACTTATTAGGCTGCAAGACTATTACAATGATGTACAGAAAGTAGTGGAGTTGGTACACGATGTTTGCGAGCCTCTGGGTGCCCAAGCCGATGAAACATAAGACCAATACTACACCTCACCCCCGCCCATACATCCGCCCGCCAAACTCCTCCGCCAGCGCATCATCCAACTCATCCGCATACTGCGCCAACCGCCGAATAATCGCATCCGCCTCCGCCGCATCCAAACCCGCCAACAGACGCTCATGAAACACATACACCACATCCTCATGCAACCCCAACGCCGCATTAGTCAGCTGCAAGTTCAACTCCAACAAGCGCCGATATAAAGCCAACAGATTGCTCGGCGGCAAGTGCATAATCGGCGAAAGCACCTGCAAGTAACCCTGTTCCTCCGGCGTCAAATACACCTCGATCAGCGCCGAACCCCGCTGGAACTGCCAGCCATAGCCACTCTCGACCTCCATCCGCGCCGCCACCGGGTCAATACCGATCGCCGCCAAAATCCCTTCCACCGCGCGCAGAGACAGGTCAAATTGCCCCTCCGGCTGCTCTGCATCTTTCTTGCCGCGCCCAAATAAACGCCCCATGCCCTCAGTCTCCCGCCACAGCCCGCCCACAGCGCAAACAACGTCCCGCATAATACCCAACGCGAGCGCCACAAGCGGGGCAAGGGCGGCTCTGATTCTCGCCATAAAGCGGCAACAGCTTTTCCCATTGCGGGGCGCTTTGAGGTCCCCTGCCCGACCTTAACCTCCCGCCACAAGTCTCACAATACGGACCCCCATAAAGCGGCGCCCGGGTCAAGCTGCCACAAGTCTGGCAATATCCGATACCCGGCCTCAGTTGTCGCTCGCGCCGCAGTTGCCCAGCCAATGCCAGCACCTGCGATATTTTCAGCGCGTAAACCCGCCCCGCCCGGTCGATGCTCCGCGTCAAGATGCCTAGCAGCTGCCCCCGCTCATCATAAAGCGGATTGCCGCCAGCATCCGGCACTTGCACCAAGGGAATGTTGCTGCCCAGCCAATGCCTCGCCGGCAGCCGGTCATCATAGGTCAAGACGACATGCAAATTGCTGCCATAATAAGCAAAAGCCGCTGCAGTTTGGCTCTCGCCCGCGCTGCCAGGTGGCGCGATGGCTGGCTTTCTGGCTAGCTTGACCGCTGTCGAGACAAAAGCGAGATCATAAAGCGGGTGACGGCGCAAGACCACCCCGCGCGCTTCTGGCAGGTTGTCGATCATCACCCTGACATGTTCACTGCCGCCGATGGCATAAGCCGTCGTCGCCAGCAAGCCATCACCATCGATGAAGACAGCGCTCGCGTTGCCATTGACTCCACCGCCGATGCCGACAACCCGCGGCGCCCGCTCGAGCTGCACTGTCCTGCCCAGAGCTGGAGACCGCCGAACTTGTGGACGCGCCGATTTCAACTGGTTTAAACCCTGTCGTATTTGTGAATTTTCCGGTTCGCACTCCAACGCCCGCTCCAAACAAGCCAGCTTGTATTCATAATCATCGCGCGATTCCGCCAGCCAAACATAAGCCGCTGCCCGCCCCTGGGCATCCAGCTCGGCATCGCTGACCAAACGATTCAGCATGCCGGCCGCCACTTCGACCTGGCGCTCCTGCATCAACTGAATAGCTTGCCGCAACTCATCCTGCGCCCGCATCACCACTGCCCAATTTCTATCTGATCAAAATCAATCCCCATTTTAGCCCGATTCCATCGCCGGCGCTCAGTCCCATCTTGCAGGCAATCAGGGCAATCGCTTCAAAAATTTTGAAAAGGAGAAATCATAGTAAAGTGCTCAGATAGCAGGCAGTGAGTGCGGAACAAGATCTGATTTCTGATCGTAGAAGGGATTGTCTATTCAAATGCTTTGTCTCTTTGTCTCCGTGTCTCTGTGCTAAGTTTTTAGTTTTGACATTGCCGCTGTGAGAACGGGCAAGCTATGCTATCGTCGTGTGCAGCTGAATAGGGGAGGGCGGATGATGGAGATTGAAAACAAACTGGCTGAAATGGGCTTAACCTTACCACCGGCGGTCAAGGCGCCGCCCGGCGTCAAATTGCCCTTTTCCTTCGTCCGCGTCCATGCCGGCATCGCCTACATCTCCGGGCATGGACCGCAGAACAGCGACGGCTCCATCGCCGGTCCATTTGGCAAAGTCGGCATTGATCTCTCTCTGGAAGCTGGCTACGAAGCGGCGCGGGCAGTCGCCTTATCCATGCTCGGCAGCCTCAAACGAGAACTCGGCGATTTGGATCGGGTCAGTGCCTGGTTGCGGTTGCATGGCATGGTCAACTGCCGACCCGATTTCGCCCAACAGCCAGCCGTGATCAATGGCTGCTCCGATCTCATACTCGCGCTCTACGGTCCCCAGCGCGGCGCCCACGCCCGTTCTGCCGTGGGTATGGCTTCGCTGCCTTTTAACATGCCGGTCGAGATCGAAGCCACCGTCGCTATCGATTAAATCTCAATCGCGTTCCAGCAGCAAGTTCAGCTGCCCATCAACCCGCGCGCTCCAGCCCGGCGGCAGGTAAGTCGTGCTGTCCAGCTGGAATACCAGCGCTTCGCCGGCGAATTGAGCGCCAGCCGCCAATTGCTCCCGTTCAAACAGTTTAATCCTGCCGCCCAATGGCGAGGGTTTTTCGCCGACAGGCGCGGCAGCCTGTGTATTCGCCGCCACCGTGTCAAAGACCGGCTTCTCAATCAAGCCCGTTCCATTCACGCGCAGATTGACAATTTCGATCCCGCGCCAACGTATGGCATGCCCATAGGTCCGCTCGTGCGCCAGGTGAAAATCCTCGATCACAGAATCGCTGAAAGAGATATTCAGCTCATAAGCTTGTCCCTCATAACGCAGATCAAGCGAGACAGCGAAGCGCATATCATCATTCGCGATGCCCTCTCGCTGCAATTCTTCCTGCACCAGCGCCAGCATTTTCCGCTGCAATTCCTGCAACCCCGCGATATTCTCGTCAGTCGCGGGACACATGACCGACTGACTGCGCTCAATCGCCACATCGGCGATCAGCAAACCCAAGGCGCAGAGCACGCCCGGAGTCGGCGGCACCAACACCCGCGGAATCTCCAGCCGCGCCGCCGCTTCACAAGCATGCAAAGGACCGGCGCCCCCGAATGCCACCAAAGTAAAATCGCGCGGATCATAACCACGAGCGATAGAAACCCGTCGGATCGCCCGATTGATATTGACATTGGCGATTTCGACCACACCTTGAGCCGCTTCCGTCAAGCTGAAACCGGTCTCCCGCGCCAGATTTAACAATGCCCGCTCGCCCGCCTCCAGATCCAGCGCCATCGCCCCACCCAGAAAATGCTCGCCATCCAAGCGACCCAGTATGGCATTGGCATCGCTCAGTGTCGCCCACTCGCCACCCAAGCCATAAACCGCCGGTCCCGGGTTGGCGCCGGCCGATTGCGGTCCCACGCGCAAAGCGCCGCCCGCATCCACCCGCGCTATCGATCCACCACCCGCGCCGATGGTCTCGATATCCAACATGCGCACCCGTATCGGCAAGCCATCAATGCTGGATTCCGCCCTCGGTTGCGGCTGCCCGGCGATCAGCGCCACATCGGTTGAGGTGCCGCCCATATCGAGCGTGATGATCTTGTCGAAGCCGGCCGCCCCCGCCAGATAAAAGGCGCCCATCACCCCCGCCGCCGGTCCACTGAGCGCGCTGTGGATCGCTTGCTGCCGCACCCGGCTCGCCCGCATCACAGCCCCATCAGATTTCATGATCCGCAGCGTACTCTCCGCCGGCAACTCCCGCTCCAACCGACCGATATAGCGCGACATCACGGGCCGCACATAAGCTTCCAGCGCCACTGTGCTCGCCCGTTCATATTCGCGGAATTCCGGCAAAACCTCCGACGAAAGCACAATCTGCCAAGCTTCGGGCAAGCTGCCACGCTCGATGATCCGCTGCTTGACCCGCCGCTCATGCTCCGCATTGACATAACTGAACAACAAACACACCGCGATCGCATCGACCCCATCAGCAGCTACCTGATCCAATACCCGATCCAGCGCCGCCAAATCCAAGGGCAGCAAGATCTCCCCCCGATGATCCAGCCGCTCTGGCACCTCATAACAGCGCTCCCGCGGGATCAATGGTGGCGGAATGCTGGGGTGAATATCATAAAGCTGCGGGCGATCCTGCCGGCCGATGAAGAGCAAATCACGAAATCCTGCCGTGGTGATCAACGCTGTGCGCGCCCCCTTGCGTTCCAAGATGGCGTTGGTGGCAACGGTAGAACCATGCGCAATTTGCTGCAACGCTGCTTGCCTGCCCGCCGTGATCGCCTCCAAGCCCAACAGCATCGATCGCTCCGGCTGCCCCGGACTGCTCAATAACTTGTGAATCTTGAGCCGCCCCCGCTCGCTCAGCACCAAATCAGTGAAGGTCCCGCCGATATCTACTCCCGCTCGCATCAATTCATCCTGACATTTCAATGGACCAAAACCTGCCCGCAATCATACCATTTCCCTAGTTATTCTGTAACAACACGGCTCGTTTATAGCTTGCTTACAACCTTCTTGCGCGCTTCTTATATCCCGCTTCCATTTTTCATACACAGCCGCTCTATCATGAAGTTGTAAGTCAAGTAAAGCAATATCTGAGGACAGGAGGAACAAAATGTTGATCCGTACCCGCAATCCCTACTTCCGTCTGGTTGACGACCTGCTGAACGATACCCGTCCCTTCTTCGGCAATACCAGCGAATTCGAGAACCGTGGTTTTGAATTGGCGCTCGATGTCGAAGAAAACCAGGATGCCTACGTCCTGCGCGCCAACTTGCCCGGCATCAAGTTCGATGACATCAGCGTCAACATCCATGAAGATGTTCTGACCGTCACTGCCGAAACCGCCGCCGAACAACGAGATGAGAACAGCCGCATGCTAATCCGCGAGCGCCGCTATGGCAAATTCAGCCGCAGCCTGCGCTTCCCGACCATCATCAATGGCGATGCCGTCGAAGCCAATCTGGACAACGGCGTTCTCACCATCAGCCTGCCCAAAGCCGAACACGTCAAACCGCGCCAGATCCCGGTCAACGTCGCCGGCAGCTAAAAGGCACATTCTCGCAACAAGTTAACCTGACGTAGATCCCTCCCGTAAACCCGTGTCGCTAAGACCAACTGCTTTCGGGAGGGGTCTTCTCTTTTTATGCGCCGTCCGCGCTCGCCAAGCCCCTCGACTCTTCAATCGCTCCCCAGCCACCCCCACCAGGTGTTTCGATGATCACGCGATCGCCCACTCCAACCTGGGCAATATGCTTCCCGCCGACTTGTTCCGCCCGTCCCGCGTGCCAGACTGTATTGACGCCGGTTTTCCCCGCTGCGCCACCATTGAGGCCATAGGGCTGCCGCAATCGCCGCTCCGAATTGATGGTCACCGTCGTCGGCGCCAGCAACTCATATTCCCGCAGGATGCCATCACCGCCGCGGAATTGCCCCGTGCCGCCACTGCCCTCGCGCAGTTGATATCGCAACACCCGCATCGGCATGCTATGCTCCAATGCTTCCACCGGGGTATTGAGCGTATTGGTCATGTGACAATGCCGCCCCGATAAACCATCGCCTCGGCTCGATGCCCCATGCCCGCCACCCAGCGTCTCATAATAGACAAACTGCTCCTCACCATCGAAGCCGCCCACGGCAAAATTGTTCATCGTACCCTGCGACGCCGCCGGCACCAAATCTGGCAGCGCCTGTGCCAACGCGCCCAAGACGGTATCGACTACGCGCTGACTCGTTTCCGTATTGCCAACCACCACCGCCGCCGGAAAATGCGGGTTCAAAACGCTGCCAACCGGCGCGATCACCTCCACCGGTTGAAAACATCCGTCATTCACCGGGATCTCTTCATCAGCCAACAAGCGCACGCAATACCAAGTCGCCGAGCGTACAATCGCCGGCACCGCATTCACATTGCCCAACACCTGCGGCGCGCTACCAGCGAAATCGACCCGCATCGAATCGCCATTGACTTCCAGCCGCGCTTGAATCGCTATCTCGAATTCCGCCTGACCATCGCCTTCCATCGCATCGCGATAGTGATAGACGCCATCGGGAATCCCAGCGATCACAGCTTGCGTCAACCGGCGCGAATAATCGAGCAGGGCAGCAGCATGCTCCGCCACCTCCTCAACGCCATGCTCGACCATCATATCAAGCAAGCGGCTCTCCCCAATGCGATGCGACGCCAACTGCGCTTCAATGTCGCCCAAACGCTCTGACGGGTTGCGACTGTTGGCGATGATCAAAGCCATGGCGCCTTCGTTCATCCAACCACTCAGCCGCAATTTCAACGGCGGGATGATGATCCCCTCCTGATACAACTCCGTACTCAGCGGCGCAGAACCCGGCGTCATGCCGCCCACATCAGCGTGATGCGCCCGACTGGCGACAAAATAGCACAACTCGCCACCAGCGAAAATCGGCGAGATCATGGTGATATCCGGCAGATGCGTGCCGCCGTGATAAGGGTCATTCAACACCACCACATCGCCCGGATGAAATTCCTCGAATTCCGCCACCGCCGCCCCCACCGAGGCCGGCATGCTGCCCAAATGCACCGGGATATGCGCCGCCTGCGCGATCATGCGCGCCTCCGCATCAAAAACCGCGCAACTGAAATCCAGCCGCTCGCGAATATTGGGGCTGAAACTGGCGCGGCGCAAAGCCACCCCCATCTCTTCCGCCACCGCCGCAAACAAATTCTTGAACACTTCTAAGCTAATAGCGTCAACCGCCATCCGACAGCGCCTTTACCTTTACGATGCTTTCTCAAAAACTAGCATAATTCCTGCCTGTTGAATAGCCGCCCAACTCTCGATTCCTCTTTGACCGCCCGCCCGCCGATGGTAAGATTTGAACTGCAAACAGCTAACCCGAGGACCAACTCTTGCAAGTGCTGCTTTTCGCCAACGGTATACTCAATCACGGCGCCATGGTTCAGCAGCGGCTGGATGCGCTCGACAGCCCCTATATCCTCTGTGCCGATGGCGGCGCGCTCCATGCCCAAGCGCTTGGCTTGACCCCGCAAACCATCATCGGCGACCTGGATTCCTTGAGCGAAGACCAAGTCAATCGCTTCATCGCCGCCGGGACCGAAGTGATTCGCCACCCGCGAGACAAAAACGAGACTGATCTCGAACTGGCGCTGCACCATTGCCGCCAGATCGGGGCGACCTCTATCACTCTCTTGGCTGCCCTAGGCGGACGCTTCGACCAAACAATCGCCAACATCTTCTTGCTCAGCTTGCCCCCTCTACGAGACATGTCCATCGAAGTTCTCGATGGCGCCCAATCTATCCGCCTGCTCCAACCAGGTCAACATTCCATCAGTGGCAAACGCGGCGACACCATCTCGTTAATCCCGCTGGCATCCGCCGCCGGAGGCATCAGCACCCAGGGACTGCAATATCCCTTGCATGGCGAAACACTGCCGATGGGACCAGCCAGGGGCCTCAGCAATGTCATGCTGGCAAATCAGGCTCAACTCGAGTTTGAAAGCGGGCTGCTGTTGCTCGTCCATACCATTGGGCGCGCTTGATGACCGCCTTCACCGTGATCAAACGCGATGCCCAAGGCAACGATGTCTTGTCCTACAATGGCGTCCTGCAGGCTCGTGGTCCAACCTTTGTCTGCATCGATGCCAAATTCAGCCTGGCAGATCGCGATCTGGGTTATATCCATCTGCGCCATGGCGATCACTTCCGTGAATGGTTCTACAGCGATCGCTGGTACAATATCTTCCGCGTCCAAGATGTGACTTCGCGCAGCATCAAAGGCTGGTATTGCAACATCACCCGCCCAGCCACCATCGAGGCAGGGCAGGTCACAGCGGAGGACCTGGCTCTGGATCTCTTTGTCTATCCCGATGGACGAACATTACTGCTCGATGAGGACGAGTTCGCTCTATTGAATTTGACGCCGCGCGAAAAACAAGCAGCCAAGCAGGCGGTCAAGGCTCTCAAGCGTCTAGTCACAAATCGCCTGCCACCCTTTGATGAAATCAACGCCGAGACAGCCTGATCGAATAAATGGCATTATTCCAGATCGGGGCGAATCACCAGCACCGGCACGTTGACATCGTGCATCACCTTGTTGGCGACGCTGCCGAAAACCAACCGTGCCAAACCGGAATGACCATGCGTCGTCATCACGACCAAGTCCGCTTTTTCTTCCGAGATATAATCAATGATGTGGTGCGCCACGCCAACCGCATCAATAATGTGCAAGCGGCAGTCTATGCCCTCCGCCCGCACTTCGTTACGCAGCCCCAGCAAATGCTGCTTGATCTCCTCACGAATCCGGTTTGCCAACTCATACTCGCCAGCGATAGCCAGCGTATCGACAAATTCGTGCATTGGCGGCGTGAAAATGTGCAACAAGATAACCTCGCCATCACTGATGCGCGCGAAATCCACCGCATAAGGGATGGCGCGCTCGCTCCAGGCGGAGCCATCAGTCGGCACAACAATCTTCTTGAATGGACGGTGTTGAAACATCGTAACCTCTCTTGTGTCAGAATCGCTATTTGCTTTAATTATATCAGATTATGCTACTTTTTCATTTCCCATATTGACGCTCGCATAAGAATCTGTATAATCTCGGTTGTAAATCCCGTAAAACCTGCTAAAATATGCGCATGACAAAACGCGGATCGCCCAATCTACCGATTGGAGCCAACATCAAAATCGCCATGTTCCACCTTGGCTCGGGCATGGCAGATGTACTCGCCACCGGTGTCTGGAACCGAATCATGGTGGCTGATCTCGGCTTCAGCGCCACTTTCGTCGGCTTGCTGACCGGCTTGCGTTACTTCCTCGCGCCAATCGGAGTCATCGCCGGGCGCTATTCCGATACCCATACCGTCGGCGGATTCAGACGCCTGTTCTGGATTTGGCTGGGCAGAGCCATGATGGCAATCAGCACCGTCACCCTCGGCTTTGCCACGGCGGAATTGATACAGCGCGCGCAGTTCGGCAACGACGATCCTACCCCCCTGCTGCTCTGGCTGGCACTGGTACTCTCCTTCCTGCTCTTTAGCCTGGGCAACGCCATCTCCGGCAGCACCTTCCTGGCGCTAATCTATGACCGAGCGGCGGAACATCAACGTGGGCGGGCGGTCGGCTTGGTCTGGACCTTCCTCCTGCTAGGTTTCACCGCCGGCGGCATCCTCTTCAGCATCATGCTACCGCAAGAAGAAAGCGCCGGCGAGATCGCCTTCAGCGCGGCTTCGCTGCTTTCCCTCTTCCTGGCAACTGCCGCGATTCTCTCTCTGCTCTGGTTCTTCTCCCTACTAGGCGAAGAGAAACGATTGCCCGGTTCCCTTGTCAGCAAGAGAGAGCCAACCAGCAGCCTCCGCCGCGATCTCTCGCTGGTTTGGCACAACCGCTCGATGCGTTTCTTCCTCTTCTACCTGACCCTCTCGATGGCTTTCGCTTTCCTGCAAGATACCGTGCTGGAACCCTTCGCGGGGCAAGTCTTTGATCTGTCAGCCTCTGTCACCAACCGCTTCTCCGCCTATTGGGGCGGTATGGCGATTATCGGCTCTTTTGCCACGCTCTATCTCTCGCGCCGCTATGCCAGCTTCACCAGCAACAAAATCTCCCAAGCTGGCCTCTTGATTCTGCTGATCGCCTACGCCGGATTCGCGCTCTCGTCGCTGGGCGAAATCCGCGAGCTGGTCACCCCCGCGTTGCTCATGCTCGGCTTGGGTTTGGGCATTTGGAATATCGGCACCCTGGGCTTGATGATGAACTTGAGCCCGGCCGGGCGCGCCGGCACCTTCCTCGGCTTTTGGACCTTCTGCGTCACCCTGGCTCGCGGTGGCGGCGTCGCTGGCGGCGGCATAATCCGCGATGCAGTCCTGCAAATCTCAGGAGAATTGTCTCTCTCCTATGGGGCGGTTTTCTGCTTGGGTATCATCGGTCTGCTCATCGCTTGGTACGCCCTGCAACAGGTCAAAACCAAGGATACTCGAAGCAAGATCCGTAGCGATGCTGACCTGGCAACAGTCTTCTCCAACTCAATAGATTAAAGACCAGCTTCTGACCCCGAACCAGCCTCAAAAGCAGAGCCTCAATCGATGGACTCCATCAGCGCCGCAACATCCGTATACCCCATAATATGATAACCGGCATCCACATACACCACTTCACCGGTGATGCGCCGCGAAAGATCCGAAGCGAGGAACAAAGCCAAGTCCCCCACATCATCCTGGCTGACCAACTCCTTCATGGGCGAAGTGACCTCGGCATATTTCAGCAAATCGCGAAAGCCAGCGATACCACCCGCCGATAATGTCTTGATCGCCCCAGCGCTGATGGCATTGACGCGAATCTTGCTGCCCCCCAAATCCGCCGCCAAATACATGGTGATCGTTTCCAAAGCCGCTTTGGCGATAGCCATGGCATTGTAATTGGGGGTGACTTTGCGCGATGCGTGATAAGTCAGGCTCATGATGCTGCCGCCATCTATCATCAAGGCTTCGGCTCGCCGCGCCAACTCGATCAAGCTGACGGCGCTGATATCGATAGCGCTGAGCAAAGCCTCCCGTGGGACATCAACGAAGCGCCCGCTAAGGGCATCGCGTTCGGCGAAAGCCACCGAATGCACCAAGATATCCAACTTGCCGTATTTCTCCCCCACCGCGGCGAAGACAGCATCCAGCTCCTCGGCATTCGATACATCTGCCTGCAACATCAACTCACAACCGATCGATTCGCCCAGCGGCACTACCCGCCGCGCCAACCGGTCCATCGCATAACTCAACACGATCGTGGCGCCTTCTCGCTGTAAAGCGCGGGCAATTCCCCACCCGATCGAGTTCTTGTTCGCCACACCAAAAATCAGCGCGACCTTGCCATCCAATAAGCCCATCACAGCCTCTCTTCTTTGCCTCGATAATTGCCAGCGGGGCAAACACCCAGCCAATATGCGCGAATCATAGCCCAAAGCACCGCAACCTGTCCAGCAAAACTATGACGCAGCTTCCGGCCCATCGGGGCAACTCCTCTCATGACGTCCACATTGACCAGCGCCGCAGCAACTGCTACCCTTCCAGCAATTGCCAAGCGACAGCGACCGGAATCGCACCATGTCAGAAGTTGAACACGTACAAGTCACCATCGCCATGGATTTCTCCGATGAGATCCTGCTGGAACTGCGGGAAATTTCACCGCGCCTGCAAGTCGAGCGCCATTTCCCCGACGTCCCCCCAGATGTCATCGCCAAAACCGAAGTCCTCTACACCGCCGGTTATTATCCCGAACCGGAAGAAGCGCCCAAATTGCGCTGGATTCAAGTGAATTCAGCCGGCTTAAACCATGCCCTTGATTATCGCATCGTCCAAGCCGAGGATATCGATGTCACTTCTACCAGTGGTATCCACGCCACTAACATGGCGCAATACTGCCTGATGGCTATGCTCATGTTCAATTATCAAATCCCCACTGCCTTCGCGCTGAAGAGCAGGGCGGAATGGTCCCCCCACGCCGATGGTTTATTCACGCCAGTCGATCTGGAACGGCAGACGGTTGGCATCGTCGGCTATGGCAGCATCGGCAGAGAACTGGCGCGCCTCTGCGCCACTATGGGGATGACCGTGCTGGCTTCCAAACGCGATCTCAGCAATACAACTGAACTTGAGGCTTATGCCTTGCCCAACACTGGCGACCCCAACGGCGAAATCCCCGACCGCATTTACCCAGCCGCGACCGTGGCTTCAATGGCGAAAGATTGCGATTACCTGGTGGTCACCGTGCCACGCACCGACGCCACCGAGCACTTGATCGATGACGACGTGCTGGACGCCATGAAAGAAACAGCCGTCCTGGTCAATGTCTCGCGCGGGGCTGTCGTCGATGAAAAAGCGCTGATCACCGCTCTCTCCTCGGGCAAGATCGCCGGCGCCGTGCTCGATGTCTTTGAAGAGGAACCACTGCCGCCCACCAGCCCGCTCTGGAACCTCGACAACATCATCATCACACCGCATATCTCCGGCTTCACCCGCGATTATCACGACAAAGCGGCACAAGTCTTCAAAGAAAACCTGCGCCGCTATCTGGAAAATCGCCCCCTGCTTAATCAATTAGACCGCGCCAAAGGCTACTGAGCCGTTGGAGTTGTCGTAGCTCTGTCTTCCTCCGATTCGTTATATGGGACCTGGCTCAGCGCGGAAGCAAGCAACGCTGTGGGGACTGCTACGATCCCCATACCTGTTAGCACCATCGCCAGAGTCAACATGCGACCAACTACGGTGACAGGGTATACATCGCCGTAGCCTACCGAGGTCAATGATATTATTGCCCACCAAATAGAATCGAAGATATTGCGGTAAACATCTGGTTGTACTTCATGCTCAACCTCATAGATCATGAAGGCGAAACCGATGATGAAAACGAAAGCCACACCAGTGAAGAGCGTCGCCTCTGCAGCAATCAGCTTTAGCGCCTGTGTGTAGCGATCAAGTGCGTCATTATAGCGGGCAAACTTCAGCAAGCGTAAAACGCGGAGCACACGTAACAACCGCAGCACACGCGCACTACTCGCTGCGCTGATCAAGATGGGAAAGATAGCGACCAAATCTATGATTCCGAAGAAACTGGTCATGTACTCGCGCTTGTTTTCCGCTGTTGCAACTCGGTAAATGTATTCCACGACAAATACCAGCGATAGCAAGGCATCCGCGACAAAGAGCGTTTCTTTCAACCCAGTTGGCAGATCGAAAGTTTCCAATGCCATGATCGCTATCGATGCTAAAACTGCTACACTGATAGCTAGTTCAAAACGGGCAATGTTCTTTAGATCCATGGTCAGTTCAGCTCATAGCAACTTATCGCTCAAGATCGCAATTCCGCTTTGAGACGATGCCGCGCCGCCCCGATGATCCTCCTGCGAATCTTGGCGGCATCTTTGTCCGTCAGCGTCTTGCTCTCATGCTGATACGTCAGCGCATAAGCCAGACTCTTCTTGCCAGGCGGGACTGGGTCGCCAGTATAGACATCAAATAGCGTGATATCTCGCAACAACCTTCCGCCAGCTTGCCGAATCACCGCTTCCACCTCGCCCGCCGGCAGATCCTCATTCACGATCAGCGCGATATCTTCTAAAACAGCAGGCGCTGTCGGCAACGGCACGATGCTATGCAGACGCTCATGATGCAAGATCAAAGGCGCCACCGCGATCTCGCCATAAATGACTTTCGCATCAGTCAGCTTGAAACGCCCGGCGATCTCGGGGTGAATCTCGCCGAAGCTGCCGATACGCTCGCCAGCGATGAACAAATCCGCCGAACGCCCGGGATGCAAGCTGCTGTGGCTGCCCCGTTTATAACTGATGTCATCGATATGCAAGCCAGCCATCAGGTTCTCCAGCACCGCTTTTAGATCGTAGAAATCCATCCCCGGCGCCGGTCCATCTCCCTGCCACCAAGGCTGTGCCCGTGTTCCCGTCAAAAGAATGCCGAGCTGCAATGGTTCTTCCGGCAACCTATCACCCTTCCACAGGTAAACCTTGCCCAACTCGAACAACTCCTGCGTCTCGCTGTAGCGGGCATTCTTGACCGCATTCTCCAACATGTTGATCATCAGTGTATGCCGCAAAACATTGCGATCGCTCGCCGATGGATTGGCGATCTCCACGTATTCCGCGTCCGGCAAAGAAGACTCCACACCAGTGGGAACCAACATCACTTCCCTTTCACGATTGGTAAAGCGATAATTAATCACCTCATACAATCCCTGCCCGACCAAGATATCGCGGATCCGCTCCTCGATAACGACCGCCGTATTCTCCCACTGCGGCGGCATCTCATCTGCCATGATAGTCTCCGGAATGCGGTCATAGCCAATGATGCGGATGATCTCCTCCAACAAATCCGCTTGGCCAACGACCGGGTCAGCATTGATATCAAGACGATGATCGGGGGCGACCGCGCGGATAACCTCTCCCTGGAGCTCGACCTCAAACTCGAGCCGTCGCAATACATCAGCCGCTTGCTCCAGCGAAACTTCCATGCCCAACAAGCGGTTGACGCGCTCGATCGGCAAATCGACCCTGACGGTCCCTGGCGGCTGCGGATAAACGTCCAATACCCCCTGCGCCACCACACCGCCACCCAACTGCCGCATCAGCTCGATACCGCGCTTACAACCCAATATCGCCTGCGATGGATGTACCCCGCGGCTGAAACGGGTTGATGCTTCGGTGTGTACGCGCTGCTCTTTGATCGTCTTGCGAATGCTGATATTGTCCCAAGCGGCCGATTCCAACAGTACGTTAGAAGTCGCCTCGCTGATTTCGGTTTCGCCACCGCCAATCACACCACCCAAGCTCAAGGCGCCGGCCGTATCCGCCACCAGGATCGTCTCCGCCCCCAAGTCCCGCCGCTCGCCATCCAATGTCTCTAGCTGCTCACCGGCTTCAGGCAAGCGCGTGATAATGGTGGGCAAGCCGCCAGCGCGCTGAGCCAGCTTGTCATAATCGAAGGCGTGCAAAGGCTGACCCAACTCGAAAGTGATATAATTCGTCACATCTACGATATTATTGCGCGGGCGCTGTCCAATCAGCTTGAGCCGATGCCGCAGCCAAAATGGCGATGCCTTGACCTCGGTATCACGCAGCAAGGTAAGCGTGAAACGCGGATTGAGCGCTGGCTCGCGGATGTCAATGCGAACCTGTCCCTCGATCGGCGCACCCTCCGCCAGAAAGTCGTATGAGGGATACTGCATTTCTACCCCAAGCAGGGCAGCCACTTCCCGCGCGACGCCCACCATGCTGAAACAGCGCGCCAAGTTCGGCGTGAACTCAATATCCAACAGCACATCGCCCAAGATATCAGCCAATGGCGTCCCCGCGACATAGCCCTCCTCATGCTCCATGATGATGACACCCTCATGCTCATCGGAGATGCCCAGTTCTTTTTCCGAGCAGACCATGCTCTTGTTGTAGATGCCGCGCAACTCCCTGCCCTTGAGCGTCATCTGCCGCGGCTTGTCGCTGTGACCATCCCAGACAACCGCCCCTTCCATGGCGAAAGCGCTCCAGATTGGCGGGTCGATCTCGCCCTTGTCGACGTATCCGAATAAATTGGGCGCGCCGGTGACACATTGCTCCAATTCTTCAGCGCCATAATCAACCAGCGCCAGCACCAAACGGTCAGCTTGGGGATGGGCTTTCACTTCGACAATGCGCCCCAACAACAGCTTCTCGCGATCCCATACCAGATGATCGGAAGTCGGCATTTGTACGCCCGGCACCTGCTGCTGTGGCAGTCCGATGTATTTCAGCTGCCCCACTTCCAGCCCAGCCACGGTCAACCGCTCCGCCAGCAACTCCACAGGGATATCGATTTTCACATACTCTCTCAGCCAAGAAATCGGTACTAGCATTAGTCATTGCATCCTTTCGCGTTAAATCTCAAGCCTTTTCCTCACCCCACTTCATCGACAATCAGCCCAAACTCGACTCTTCTAAACCTAGAACTGCCGCAAAAAGCGCAGGTCGTTCCCCCAAAAATAGCGGATATCCTGAATGCCATGTTTCAGCATGGTGATACGCTCCGGTCCCATGCCAAAAGCGAAACCACTCCATTCGCTGGGATCATAACCACCATTGCGCAACACCGTCGGATGCACCATGCCGCTGCCCGCAATCTCCAGCCAGCCGCTATACTTGCAAACGCGACAACCCTCGCCACCACACAAAAAACATTCCACATCCACCTCCATGCTGGGCTCGGTGAATGGAAAATACGAAGCGCGATACCGCACCTTGGCTTGCGGGTGGTACATCCGCTTGGCAAATTCAGCGATCGTGCCCTTGAGATCGCTCATGCGAATATTACGACCGATCGCCAAGCCTTCCACCTGCGTGAATTGGATTTCGCTGCGGGCGGTCACCTGCTCTTGCCGATAACACATGCCCGGCAAAATCACCCGTATCGGCTTGCTGCCGCCATCGCCCAATTCCCGCATTGCCCGAATTTGCCCCGGCGAGGTATGCGTGCGCAAGAGCACGTTGCTGTCGGTGGTATAAAAGGTATCCTGCATATCCCGCGCGGGATGATGCGGCGGCAGATTGAGCAAGCTGAAATTGAACTCGTCTTCTTCGACATCGCGGCTCTGATAAACCTGAAAACCCATATCCGCCCAAATCGCCTGAAATTCACGGTGGGTCTGCGTCGAAGGGTGCAAACCACCACGATGCCGGGGAGCAGCCGGCAAGCTAATGTCGATCTCGCCTTCTTCCAAATCCCGCATCAGCATTTGACTCTCTATCAAGGAGTTCCGTCCCTCATAGGCAGCGTTCAGCTCGCCTTGCAAGGCATTGACCCGCTGTCCATAAGCGGCGCGCTCTTCCTTTGCCAAGCTGCCGATGGCGCCAAATAACTTGCCCACCGCGCCTTTCCTGCCCAAATACTGGCTGTGCCAGCCCCCTAATTCATCACTGTCGATGATGCCTTCCAGCGCGTCCAAGGCTTCCTGCCGCAGCGCCTCTATTGAATCTGTCATCTCCACTCCTTTTACATCCTAATATCCTGCCAACACCAAAGAAAAAAGCCCTCGATCCCACCAGGGACGAGAGCGTTCATGTTCCCGCGGTACCACCCCGTTTCAGCGCGGATACACAGCGCTGCACTCAGTATGTCCTGTCACGCCGGACAAGCGGAGCAGACTACTCCGGCGCTCAACCGCCGTTTCACCTGTCAGCTCGGAAGGGAATTCTGCAACTGCCTCCGCGGATGCTTCCAGTCCCTGGCACCCGCTCCCTGCTCTGGCAGGCATGACACCATGCGCTTGCAGACTGTCTTCGTCATCGCCTTTCAGTTCACACCATTATCAGGCGACAGGCATTCTGCTGTCAAGTGCCCATTGATTCTGTTGATACCCTTTGGGGGCAACTCTCAAGCTCATCAGCTGTTGAGCCTTTGTGGTTTCAACCCCTTTGCCAAAATCTTGAAACACCCGCGCCTCAATCCCGCGATGTGTACTCGCCCTTGACGATCCACTTGTAGGTCGTCAACTCTTCCAGCGCCATCGGACCGCGGGCATGCAATTTCTGCGTGCTAATCGCCACCTCGGCGCCCATGCCCATGGCGCTGCCATCGGTGAACCGCGTGCTGGCATTCCAATACACCGCCGCCGAATCCACTTGATTGAGAAAGCGCTCCGCATGCGCCGCCGTCTCGGTCAGAATGCTGTCGGAATGCTGCGTGCCATGCCGCGCGATATGCGCGATAGCTTCGTCCACATCAGCCACCACTTTCAGGTTGAGCGTCAGATTGTACCATTCGGTATCGAAGTCCTCCGCCACCGCCGCGACCACCCGTTCATCGGCGCCGACAATCGCGTAAGCCCGCTCTCCGGCGTGAAATGCGACCCCCGCCGCGCCCAATTCAGCCACCACCTGCGGCAACAATTCAGCCGCAATCGCTTCATGCACCAGCAAGGTCTCCATCGAATTGCAGACCGCGGGTCGCTGTGTCTTGGCGTTGTTCAAAACGGGCAGCGCCTTGTCCAAGCGAGCGCTGGCATCGACGAATATGTGGCAGACGCCGATACCGCCAGTGATCACCGGAATGCTGCTATTCTCGCGGCAGAATGTATGCAAGCCATTGCCGCCGCGCGGGATGATCATATCGATATACTCATACAAACGCAGCATCTCACGCACATATCTGCGATCGGTACTATTGATATACTGAATGGCTTCCATTGGAAAACCATGCCGCGCCAGCACAGCTTGCAAGATCTCAGTCAGCTTCATATTGCTATTCAACACATCAGAACCGCCGCGCAAGATAACCGCGTTGCTTGTCTTCAGCGCCAATGTCGAAATATCCACCGTCACATTGGGTCGCGATTCGTAGATAGCCCCCAGGACACCGAGTGGCGTGCGCCGTTTCACTAACTGCAAGCCATTGTCCAGCGCGGATTCCAGCAGAACCTCTCCCACCGGATCCGGCAATTGCGCCACCTTGCGCACATCAGCGATGATGCCAGCCATCCGCTTTTCCAGCGCAACCCGATCGCGAATCCATATCGGATCCACACCATTCTCCCGCGCCAGCTCCAAGTCGATGTGGTTGGCTGCCAGGATCGCCCCAGTATTCGCTTCCAGCGCATCGGCAATGGCGATTAACACAGCGTTCTTCTCGTCGGTCGATTTCTGCGCCAACTCGGCCGCGGCAGCTTTCGCCCGCTGTCCCATCTCTATCATATTGACGGCTTCCAAAACTGCTTCCGCCATTCTTCGCTTCCCCTGATTACCTGTCTATGCCTGCCAGCAAATATCCCACAGACCCGGTCACATTGCAATGCCGCGCAACCTGCCTCGCTCGCGCTTGTCAAAGACGGCTGCCGATGTTATGTTCATATTGAGTCAAATGATGCCCCGGAGGCGCGACATGCAGTTGCAGCAGCTCGATGGCAAACAAATGGTCAATTGGAGCATCGTCTTTTCTGTCCTGCTCTGTGTGGCAATTGTGGCGATGGGCGGGGTACTCAGCCAATTCGAAATCATCCCCCATCCCGAAGATGGCTTCGTCTACGAGTGGCAATTGGCACAGCCGACCGCCTGGGGCCAGCTCACCGCCTGGCTGGGTTTCGCCCTACATCAACTCTTGATTTGGGGCACGATCTATTATGCCCAAAAACACTACAGCAAGCGCGACTACGGCACAGCCCTGCGTCCGGTCAATATCACAGCAGTGGCGATTAACCTGGTCTTCATCATCTTGCATTACTTCCAAACCATGTTCTTTTATGACGCGATCGCCCAAGATCTGCCCAGCTGGACCGCCCAATTCGCCGTCGCTCTGATGCTCATCGTCATTCTCGGTATGGAGAACCAACGCCGCGGTCTATTCTTCGGCAAAAAAGTCAAATTCCGCAAAGCCTTCACCGACGGACTGCGCAAATACCACGGCTACTTTTTCAGCTTCGCCGTTATCTATACCTTCTGGTTTCATCCAATGGTCCCCACTTGGGGGCATCTGGTCGGTTTCATCCACGTCGTGCTGATAATGGCGCAGGGCTCGCTGATGTTCATGCGCGCTCACTTGAACAAGCGCTGGATGTTCCTGCTGGAGATCCTGGTGCTGCCACATGCCTTCCAAGTGGCGCTCAACCAAGGCGGCGATTTGTGGTACATGTTTTTCTTTGGCTTCACCGCCATCTTCCTGGTCACGCAGATGCACGGCTTGGGGCTAAAACCCTGGGTGCGCCAGCTATTTTATGGCTCTTTTCTGCTGCTAATGCTCTACGTCTATTTCATCCTGCGCCAGCCATACGAAATCAACGAAGTGATACGCATTCCCGCCATCGAATATCTAGTGCTCTTCATCATGTATGGAATCTATCTTTTTGCCGCCTGGATAAGTAGCAAGCTGCCACCATTGCTCCAAGCTAAAGCAAAATCCTGACCAGGGAACTAATCGACCATCCCCGAAAACAGCGCCCCCACCGCCAGCTCAAAGCCGGGCAAGACATCCTCGCCCGACAATACGCCATCTTCAGCGACCAGCTGGCACTGTACTTCTTCATCCGCACCCATCCGGCAGACCTCAACACTCTTCTCGTCGGGTATCACAATCCAAACGACCCGCGCCCCATGCTTCAAGTAGATCGCCGCCTTTTCCCGCAACTCAACCAGCGTGTTGCCCGGCGAAGCGATCTCGACCGCCAAGTCCGGCATCAAGCCGATGAATGTTGCTGGTTCAGGTTTTGGCAGTCTGTTCTTACTGACAAAAGCGACATCTGGCGCTAGCAGTGTGCCTCTATCATCCGCGGGGAAAAATCCGCCTTCAGTGCCAACTGTCCCCGCATCCAACTTCAAAACGTAAGTGTACAAATGGTGCGCAATAAGAGCAGCGAGAGAAGCATGCTGCCAATTGGTCGGCGACATTGGGATGAGTTCTCCTTCGATCAGTTCGTAAGCCGCGTCGTCCCCGCCCGGCAGCTGCTGCATCTGCCAAACATCGTCCACGGTCAATAAACGCTTTTTGACAATCATCCGGGCTTTCACTCCTCAGCAAGCCTCACTAGCACTACTCGACCTGAGCAAACAATCGCCACAGCTCCAGCTCAAAACCGGGCAGCACATCCTCGCCCGACAACACCCCATCTTCGGCGACCAGCTCACATTGTACTTCCTCACCCGCTTCCATCCGGCAGACCTCAACGCTCTTCACATCCGGTATCACAATCCAAACGACCCGCGCCCCATGCTTCAAGTAGATCGCCGCCTTTTCCCGCAACTCAATCAGCGTGTTGCCCGGCGAAGCGATCTCGACCGCCAAGTCCGGCATCAAGCCGATGAATGTCGCTGGTTGAGGCTGCGGTAGTCTATTCTTACTGACAAAGGCGACATCAGGCGCTAGCAAGGTCTGTCTGTCATTTTCGGGGTAAAAACCAACTTCAACTGATTCATATCCAATATCATGTTCTTCAGCAAAGTTGCCAATATATCTCGCAATCCGGGAGGCAATCCGGCCATGCAACCAATTGGTCGGCGACATCGGGACAAGTTCTCCTTCGATCAGTTCGTAAGCCGCGTCGTCCCCGCCCGGCAGCTGCTGCATCTGCCAAACATCGTCCACGGTCAATAAACGCTTTTTGACAATCATCCGGTTTGTCATCCCTCAGCAACGTTCGCTAGCACTACTCGACCTGAGCAAACAATCGCCACAGCTCCAGCTCAAAACCGGGCAGCACATCCTCGCCCGACAATACCCCGTCGCTACCTACCAGCTGGCACTGTACTTTCTCACCCGCTCCTATCCGGCAGACTTCAACACTCTTCTCGTCGGGTATCACAATCCAAACGACCCGCGCCCCATGCTTCAAGTAGATCGCCGCCTTTTCCCGCAACTCAACCAGCGTGTTGCCCGGCGAAGCAATCTCGACTGCCAAGTCTGGCATCAAGCCGATGAAACTTTGTGGAAATGGGGTTCCCAGCCTGGCTTTGCTCACAAAGGCCACATCCGGCGCCAGCAACGTCTGCCGATCGTCTGATGGATAGAAGCCGGCTTCCACAAAGACATATCCCATGTTTTGCAGTTCGGCAAAGTTATCCAGATATCGCGCAATCTTTGCGGCGAACCAAGCATGAAGTAGATTGGCTGGCGACATTGGGATGAGTTCTCCTTCGATCAGTTCGTAAGCCGCGTCGTCCCCGCCTGGCAGCTGATGCATCTGCCAAACATCGTCCACGGTCAATAAACGCTTTTTGACAATCATCCCGGCTTTCACTCCTCAGCAAGCCTCACCAGCACTACTCGACCTGAGCAAACAATCGCCACAGCTCCAGCTCAAAACCGGGCAAGACATCCTCACCCGACAATACCCCGTCGCTACCGACCAGTTGGCACTGTAATTCTTCATCAGCTCCTATCCGGCAGACTTCAACACTCTTCTCGTCGGGTATCACAATCCAAACGACCCGCGCCCCATGCTTCAAGTAGATCGCCGCCTTTTCCTGCAACTCAATCAACGTATTGCCCGGCGAGGCAATCTCGACCGCCAAGTCTGGCATCAAGCCGATGAAACTTTGTGGAAACGGGGTCCCCAGCCTGGCTTTGCTCACAAAGGCCACATCCGGCGCCAGCAACGTCTGCCGATCGTCTGATGGATAGAAGCCGGCTTCTACAAAGACATAGCCGAAGCCACTGCTCCTTAGAAATTCGCGCAGGTATCCGGAAATTTCGGATGCTAGCCAAGAATGCAGCAAGTTCGCTGGCGACATTGGGACAAGTTCTCCTTCGATCAGTTCGTAACCTGCATCATCCCGGCCCAGCAAATGCTGCATCTCCCACACATCATCCACCGTGTACACCGACCTTTGAATCGCCATCAGCTTCTCGCGACCTCGCCTCTTTGCTATCAAGTCTAACACAATTCCTGCTCGAATTGCTTTTCACTACACGCGCCCAGCCTAGAGCAGTACCAGATTATTGCGATGCAAGACCGCATCCCCATAGCTGTATCCGAGCGCCTCCACAATTTCATGAGACTTCAAACCACAGATCTTGCGCAAATCATCGCTCTTGTAAGCGCTCAATCCATGCGCAATCTCCCGCCCCTCCGGCGACAGCACCGCCAACAGCGCCCCACGCTCGAATTCCCCATGCACAGCGCGAACACCAACCGGCAACAAACTGGCACCGCCCCCCAGCAAGACCTTGACCGCGCCCGCGTCCACAACTAACTTGCCCTGCGCCCGATCCGTCAGCAGCCAGCGCTTACGACTTTCAGAACGGTCGTGTTCGGCTTCGATATGCGTGCCTATCTTCTCGCCAGCGATCAAACGGCGGATCACATCTTTTTCGCTGCCGCTGGCGATGATGGTTTTGATGCCGCTGCGGCTGGCGATCTGCGCCGCTTGAATCTTGGTCACCATGCCACCGGTCCCAACACTGCTGCCAACCCCACCCGCCAACTCAAACAGCTCGTCGGAAATCTGCGTGATCTGTTGTATCAAGCCCGCTTGTGGATTCTTGCGCGGATCATCCGTGAACACCCCCGGTTGATCAGTGAGGATGATCAGCAAATCGGCATCCACCACGCTCGCCACCAGCGCCGACAGATTGTCATTATCCCCAACCCGGATTTCTTCGGTGGCGATGGTGTCATTCTCATTGACAATGGCGACGATTTTCTGCTCAATCAAGGTGCTCAGCGTATCCCGCGCGTTGAGATAGCGGACCCGATCGCTCAAATCATCCCGCGTCAGCAGGATCTGCGCCGTGGTCAGCTGGAAGATATCGAACAAGTCTTGATAAACGCGCATCAAATGGCTCTGCCCGACCGCGCTCAGCATCTGTTTCGCCGGCACCGATTTACCCAAATCGGGGAAACCAAGCTGCTCGCGCCCCGCAGCCTGCGCCCCGGAAGTGACCAGCACAAACTCCAAACCGCGCTCATGCAAATCGGCAATCTGCTGCACCAATTCCAGCATCCGCTGGTTATTCAAGCGCGTCGTGCCTTTGGTTAATACGCTGGTACCCAATTTGAGAACGATACGCTTCATCACCCGCCCCTTCCTTGAGTGAAACTAAGCTGCAACACATATCCCAAGCGCAATGCCGCCCGCCGCACCAAATCCTCCGCATCGGCCAGCGCCGCCTCCAGTGTCATCGGCTTGTCAACAATGGAAAAAGCCGCCGCCACGCCATGCGCATGCAGCAAGCTATCCTCGATATCCAAAGCGCCCACGATGGCGATCGTCGGCACGCCTTGAGCCTGCGCCAACTTCGCCACGCCAATTGGACCCTTGCCAGCCAGCGTCTGCTGATCGATCTGCCCCTCGCCCGTGATCACCAGGTCACAGGTCGCCAACTTCTCGCCAAAACCATGACGCTCCAGCACCAGGTCAATGCCGGGCACAATCTTGCAATTGAAAAATGCCAGCAATCCAGCTGCAAAAGCGCCCGCCGCACCACCGCCCTTGACCGCCCGCACATCAATCCCGCGCTCTTCCCAGATGATGCTGAAGCAATGAGACAAGTTGCCCTCGAGCAACTCGACCATCGCCGCATCAGCGCCTTTCTGCGGTCCAAAAATGCGCGCCGCTCCCATTTCGCCCAGTGTCGGGTTCTTCACATCAGAAGCGATGATGATCTCCATTTCCCGCCAACGGCTGTCCATGCCACTCGCATCAATAGCGCACAGCTCGCCCAATGCCCCACCACCAGGTCCAATTTGCTGCCCACTCTTGTCCAACAAGCGGATTCCCAGCGCCTGCAAGCAACCCATGCCGCCATCCACCGTCGCGCTGCCGCCCAAGCCGATGATGATCCGCTCGGCGCCTCGCTCCAAGGCATCGGCCATCAATTGCCCCGTGCCATAGGTGCTGGCGATCAGCGGATTCAACTCCTCCTGCGCCAGCAATTCCAAACCAGAAGCCAGCGCCATCTCGATCACAGCTGTCTTGCCGCCATCGATCAAGCCATAATCCGCTTGAATGGGACGCCCCAGCGGATCCAAAACCGGCACGTTAATACGCCGCCCGCCAGTCGCCAAAAAAGCATCCAGCGTGCTATTGCCGCCATCAGCAATCGGCAGCTGCTCAATCGCCGCCCCTAAGCCGGATTCCTGCAAACCGCGCTCAATAGCGGCACAAACCGCAGCCGCGCTCAAACTCTGTTTGAAAGCCCCAGCAGCGACCAAAATCTTCATCGTCATGCCCGCTTTCCTTCATTGGCAAAACGCCCGCGAATCACTATTATAAAGTCGGAATCGCTGAAATAGTTGCCCCAATTGCGCCGAGAGGAAGAGACCAATGGATTGCCAAAACGCCTTGAGCGCCATCAAAACCAGCGGTATCGTCGCCGGGATGCGCGGCGCCTTTCCCCCGGCGGTCGCCCTGCAAGTCAGCGAAGTCTTGATGGGCGAGGGCATCCACGTCTTCGAGCTGATGATGAATTCCGAACAACCAATCGCCGCCATGCAAGCGCTCAAAGCCGAATATGGCGATCAAGCCTGCATCGGCATGGGCACCGTGCTCGATACCGAATCGGCAAAAGCCGCCCTCGATGCCGGCGCCGACTTTGTCGTCTCGCCCGCCTTTCAACCCGATGTGGTGGAGACGGTCCTGGCGCAAAATGTCTTGATGGGACCCGGCGTCGCAACCCCATCCGAAGCGGTGGCAGCCTGGGAAATGGGCGTCCCGCTCTTGAAACTCTTCCCCATCGGCGCCCTGGGCATCGCCTATTTCCAGGCGATATTCGGTCCGCTCAAGCACATGCGCTTCATGTGCAACGGCGCCATGGACGACCACAATGCCCGCGAGTTTCTGGCGGCCGGCGCACTAGCTTGCGGCATGGGTGGCTGGCTGGTCGGCGATGGCAGCTGGTCCAAATCCCGCCTGCGCAGCCGCGCGCGCATTCTGATGAATGCCGTCGATTCCGCACGGGCTGGGGTGGATGAATACATTTGAGGAGAACCCCCATGGTGGAAAATTATGATCTTTTCGTTGGCGGCTGTCAAATGCAACGTCCATTTGGAGATCCTGAGGAGCTCCTGAACGATGTCCTCTCCAACGGCGATGATACCGGTTCAATCAGAGTAGTCGTGTGGATTAGTTTGGCATCGGATCCAATAGCTATAAGTTTGGATTGGGAACAATTCTGCCGTTGCTTGGAAGAAGGAAAGCTGCCTAAGGTGGATCTTTAATACAGGAGACTAGCGAACTGTGAATCGCAAGGTCAAATAAATTGCATTATAATTTATCAGATTTGTCGATCGCTAACTCATGAGGAAATATGCCTTCAAATATTGACAACAAACAATTGTGCCTAAACCTGCTCTATGCCGAATCCGAGCAAGAAGTCATTTCAATCCTTAAAAATGCTGGATATTGGGGGGACGAAACTGCATGGTGCGATTTTGGCAACAACGAAAACAACTGGTCAATAATTGGCAACCAGCAAGGTCATCCTGTTGCGGCGATGGTGGAAAAACTAGTCAATTCGATTGACGCTGTGCTTATGCGGGAATGCCAGGCGCGAGGCATCCCTCTGGAAAGCCCTGAAGCACCTCAGTCCATACCCGATGCTCTAGAGCAGTTTTTCGGCATTAAGAAAGGAAATCTGGCGAATATTGGAGCAAATAAGCGTTCAGATCTGGCGCAAAATATAGGTTTAATCGCTACAGGCGCATTAGGACGGAGCAAACAAAATCCAAACTACACCGTTTTTGACCGAGGCGAAGGACAGACCCCAAGAGATATGCCAAAAACCTTGCTGTCCTTGTCCCAGTCAAATAAATTGCGCATTCCCTTTGTGCAGGGCAAATTCAATATGGGTGGCACAGGTGTTCTGCGACATGGTGGCACATACCGACTCCAACTTGTCATATCGCGTCGCTGTCCTCAAATCGCTGATTCTAATGACCCCACATCGCCACATTGGGGTTTTACCATCGTGCGACGGCAAAATCCACCTCAGGGCGCGCGAAACTCTGTTTTCACTTATTTATCACCTGGTAAGGACATACTGACTTTTCAAAGCGATAGAATCCGTATGCCTCATAACCACAGGTACAGCTCCCGCGCACCGGAGATTGACTGGGGCACAGCTATCAAACTGTATGAATACAATATGAAGGGTTATCAATCTAATATTAAATTAGACTTATACTATTCAATATCATTACGCTTGCCGCAACCAGGCTTGCCTATTCGTTTTTATGAGTTTCGTCACTCTCGCCAATCGAATCCAGAAGCGACAATGGCGGGCTTGCTTGTTCGCTTGGAAGACGATAGAGGCGACAATGTGGAAGATGGCTTCCCCATTCCATATCGGACCCATGTTGAAGGCGAGCCGCTTAGAGTGTACATTTATGCCTTCAAGAAAAACAGCGATAAGAATTTTCGAAAGGATGAAGGAATAGTATTTACCATAAATGGACAAGCTCACGGCTCTTTGTCAAAGCGCTTCTTCTCGCGTCAAAGAGTGAAAATGGATTATATCAAAGATTCGCTCCTTGTCATCGTAGATGCAACGGAGATCTCCGCTCAGGCTCGAGAAGATCTCTTTATGAATAGCAGGGACCGCCTGAGCGAAGGCGATTTGCGGACTAAAATCGAGGAAAATCTGGAACGCATTATTCGTGACGATTCCTTGTTGAAGCAACTGCGGGACGAAAGACGGCGTGAAGCCATAGCCAACAAGATTTCTGACTCAAAGCCACTGAAAGATATCCTGGAAAATATCTTCAAAAACTCTCCGTCACTCGAAGCACTGTTTATCACAGGCAAAGCTCTCAGTAACCCTTTTAAGTCTGTGGCCGCCAATATCAAAGAAGAAGCCTTTAATGGCGAATTCTATCCTACATATTTTAGGCTGATGAAGAAGTTTCAGAAGCTAAACGAGCGACCAATAAACCGAGATCGTATTCGTATTCAATTCGAAACAGACGCAGTCAATGATTATTTCGCACGAGAAGACGGACCTGGAGAATTTGAGCTAAAGTGTAACGGTCGCAACGTCCGTGATTATGATGGCCCAAATTTGCTTAATGGTGTCGCCACGTTAAATATCGCTCTGCCAGAAACTGCAGAAGTGGGAGACCGATTGCCATATCGCGCTATCGTTAAAGACAATGACCTAAATGAACCGTTCATAAATCAATTCGAGGTACTTGTTACAGACCCAGTAAATGAGTCAAAAAGCAAACCAGGAGACCGCCAGCCACCAGCTGCTGACGGCGAAGGTGAACGCAGCTTGCCTGATAGCTTGGCTATGCTGAACATAGTTGAAGTGCGTGAGGATGAGTGGGAAGACTATGACTTTAATCGAGAATCTGCACTAAGTGTCATAGCTACCTCAGAGGGTAGTCACGATTACTATATCAATATGGATAATGTGTATTTGAACACAGAATTAAAGGCGCTTAAAGCGAATGATGATCCCAAGTTGATTCAGTCCAAATTCAAATATGCGATGGTTTTGATTGGCATGATGATCCTGAAAGGTTCAGACAAACATACGGATAATCCTTCTGATGAAACGATGACTCCCGAAGAGGCTGTTTACAAATTCACCTCAATGGTCGCGCCAGTTATCCTGCCTATGATTGATTCACTTGGCGATTTGAAACTTGACGACTGATGGCAACCACCAACCCACCAACCCCACGCCAACGCAACAGCGGCTGCTGGCTCATCGCATTCGCCTCCATCTCCATCGCCGCCATCCTCACCCTCATCGCCCTCTTCCTCCCACCTATCAACCTGCCAGACCGCCTGCTATCCCTACAATACAGCCCGCTCAACCGCGACAACCCAACACTAAGCTTCGAGTCAGAACTCCAGCTCAGCCTGCCAACCACAGAAACAACCGCCGACTTCGCCCTCAAAATCTCCCGCTTGTCAGCCACCCAATTCGACAGCAACACCAACCAAGAACCAGCTTGGCTGCCAATCGCTCGCAGCAAAATCCCACACCATCTCAAACAGCAAAGCCCGCTCTACTTGCTCGAATCCCGCGGGGAAGCCCCCGCCCAATTACAAATCGAATTACTCACACCAGCCGCCCCGCCCGAACCCCGCTCGCTCTATGGCTGGGATGGCACCCGCTGGACCTTCATCCCAACCGACAACTCCAACGGCAACTTAGCGGGCAGCGCCAACTTCCTGCCGCTCGGCATCGCCGCCTTTGAGATCATCCCCGCCGCGCCCATCATACTGGTCTCGCAAGAAATCACCCAAGATCTGGATCAGTCAATCGCCAACCTCGCCACCATCCTCAGCCCAGCCGGCTTGCGACCCACCCTGCAAGGCAGCCTGGTCGGTAGCCTGGCGCCCGGTGGCAACACCAACTCCGCCTACCTCTTCATGCCGCTCATCCGCAACTTCGCCGACCCCCGCGCCATCGATACCACCACCATCGAGACCCTAATCGCCAACCCGTCTCTGCGTGCCGAACACATCAGCCAGATCACCAATATCGCGACCTTCAACGATTTCGCCGGCGTCTTCATCGACTATCGCGGCTTGCCCCCAGCACAGCGCCAAAACTTCTCCCACTTCATCGATCAACTGGCGCAGAGCCTGTCGGAGCAGGGTCTGCTCTTGGGCGTCGTCCTGCCAACCCAGCGCGACGAAAACGAAAGCGGAGCATACGACTGGCGCAGTATTGGCGCCGCCGCCGACTTCTTCCAGCTGCAAGCCTCCATCAACCCGCTTGACTTCCTGCCCAACAGCGCGGGTGGCATCGATGATCTCCTGCGCCAAGCCACCAGAACCGTCGATCGCTCCAAAATCCTGCTCGGCTTGAGCGCCCGCTCAGTGCGCGAAGTCAATGGCATCTTAACCAGCATCAACTGGCACGACGCCTTCGCCGCTCTCGGCGATGTCACACTCTATGCCGAACAAGCCAGCCAAACCGACACTATCGAACCCGGCACAGTCATCCGCGCCGCCCTCACTGGCTATCAGCTGCGGCTGGGGCTGGATAACGTCCTCCAAACAAGCTACCTGGATTATCTCGACGACACCGGCGAGACGATCTCCCGCATCTGGCTGACCGACGCTGCAGCGCTGCATCACCGCCTGCAACTCACCTTGCCCCATGCCATCGCGGGCATCGCTTTTGACGATCTGCTGGCGACGGGGCGCGCCGACGGCATCTCGCAAACCATCCTCAATTTCAAAGCCCAGCAACCCTCAGCCCCAGCCCCCAATCAACTCTCCGCCCGCTGGTCTATCGATGGGCAGGGCGGACCGCTTGACCAAGTCACGACCAACTTGAATGACGAGCTAATCCTCACCCTGGAAGCTCCCGATGGCAACTATGCCGTCAACTGGTCCCTCATGGGAACAGATGGCGTCCTCAGCCAACGCGGTGGTGCTGTCTTGCCGCTCTTCCAACCCACAGCCACGCCAACCCCAACGCCGACCCCCACTCCCAGGCCAGCCCCCACCGCCCGCCCGGTAGTGGTGGTGACAGAACCCGACCTGCCAACTTATGGGGGAGCCGCCCCACCGGCCGGCAGTATCTCTATCGAAATCGGCGGTCATGTCACCAGCGCCTCCAGCGGTCGTGCCGTCGGTGCCATGCGCACAGCTGGCATGACCTGGATGAAAATCCAAGCCCGCTATGACCGCGGCAGCCCGCCCAATGTAGGCAACGAGATCTCCGCCGCCCACAATAATGGCTTCAAGATCCTCGTCGGCACCGTCGGCTCGCCAGATCAGTTGGCGGCCGGCGGGCAAGATTATATCAACGCCTATACCGATTGGCTGGCGCAGATCGCCGGGCAAGGCGCCGATGCCATTGAAGTCTGGAACGAACCCAACCTCGATCGCGAATGGCCCCGGGGCAAAATCAGCGGAGCAGCCTACGCGCAAATGTTGAAAACTGCCTGGGAAAAGATCAAGCGGGTCAATAGCGCCGTCATGGTCATCAGCGCTGCTCCCGCGCCAACCGGCGTCGCCGATATCCCGGACCAAGTCATGCCAGACAATCGCTGGCTGCGGCAAATGGTGGAAGCCGGCGGCTTGAACTACCTCGATTGCGTCGGCGTCCATTACAACGAAGGCATCATCCCGCCCAGCCAAACCACCGGCGACCCCCGCGGCGACAATTATTACACCCGCTATTTCCATGGCATGTTGACTGGCTATGTCAGCATCACGCGCCGGCCCCTCTGCTTCACCGAACTGGGCTACCTCACTTCAGAAGGTCTACCAGGTCTCCCGCCATACTTCAGCTGGGCAAACAACGTCACCCTGCAACAGCAAGCCACCTGGCTGGCTCAAGCCGCCGCCCTGGCTTCTCAAAGCGGCCAAGTGCGCCTGTTTATCGTCTGGAATATCGACTTCACTCACTACGGCGCCGACCCCCAAGCGGGCTTCGCTATCGTCCGCCCCGATGGTTCTTGCCCCGCTTGTGCCGCCCTCGCCGCCGCCAGATAAGCCTCGATAAACACTCCCCCAATCGCCCAAATTGGTGTACCCTCAAACCGTCAAGCCCGCCTTACCGCAGGAGCTGGCATGGTAACAAAGACTGTCTCGAAGCAGATTCGCGGCTTTGTCATCATCTGGATCGCTATCACTTTTCTCATGGTCATGGCAACATTCCTTGCCATCTATTTCTCTTACCAACCGATCGAGCTGGAGCGCGATTTGGGCAACCCGCTTCCGCTTGCCACCGCCAATGGCGACCGGCAGGAAGTTCTGCTGGTCTTCTCCAGCCCGTCACCACAACCTACCTATACACCGGCATGGGCGACCTCAACCCCCACATCTCCTTTTGTTCAAGCGGCAGAGACCGATGTGGTGCCGCCCACCGCGACACCATCGCCAACTATCTCTCCCATCGAGCTCAGGCACTACCAGATGGGCATACAAGTAGAGCACTCGCCCGATTTCAACCCCAAGAATCAAGACAATTGGTATCGATCCGTCAAGGACGATCTCGGTCTCCACTGGGTCAAACACCAAGTGCGCTGGGAATTGACCGAGCCAGAACCAGGCGCTATCGATTGGAGCGTGCTCGATTTCGTCATGACTAGCGCCCGCAAATTCGATATCAAAATGCTGCTATCTATCGTCACAGCGCCGGAATGGGCGCGCGAACCAGGAGCGGAGCTCGATCGCCACGGTCCCCCTGCCGATCCACAAGTCTACGCCAACTTCGTCGCCGAAATTGTCAAACGCTATCCCAGCCAGGTTCATGCCATAGAAGTCTGGAATGAACAGAATATCGACCGCGAATGGACCTCGCCCCAAGGCTTGAGTGCCGTCAACTATGTCACGCTCTTGCGCATAACCTACCAGACCATCAAAGCCATCGACCCCGGCATCATCATTGTCAGCGGCGCCCTCGCCCCCACCGGCGTCGACGATGGTATCCGCGCAGTGGACGACTTTAACTACATGGATCAGCTCATCGCTGCCGATATGCTAGCTTGGGCGGATTGTGTCGGCGCGCATCACAATGGCTACAACGTCAGCCCGGATTTCCGCTATAACGAAATCCCCAATGACCCCGATGCCGTCTTTCGCGGTCCCTTCGATAACCCGAACCACAGCTGGAGCTTCCGCAGCACGCTCGAAGGCTATGTCAACCGCATCCGCGCCGCGGGGGAAAATACCAAACTCTGCGTGACCGAGTTCGGCTGGCCCTCTTCCGAAGATCTTGGCGGCGCCCGACCCGGCTTTGAATTCTCCCTCGACAATACCCTGGCTGAACAAGCGGAATGGATCCCCCAAGCCATGAGCAATATGGAAGAATGGGGCTTCGTCTGGCTGGCATTCATCTGGAATTTCAATTACGGTCCCCAAGCCGGTTATGCCATCACCAACGATAATGTCCCCTATTCCTTGATTGGTCCCCAATTCACCTTCCGCCCAGCCTACGACGCCATCCGCAGTTGGCAGCGCGAGTATCTGGCGCGCTCAGGATCCTGAAATGCGACCTATCTCTCGGGGACCTCTCATCGGGACTTCGCTTTCCATTCTTGTTATCCTGCTCTTCATTGCCCCGGCGGTCGGCTGGTGGCTCCATAACCAGCCAGAACCAGATCCCTTCAAAGCCAGCGCCATCATCGACCCGCCTTTCCCATCGCTAACCTACGGCATTCAGGCTTTCCTCTGGTGGGACCGGGGCCAAGCAGGCACCCATCTCGACTGGGTGAAACTGATGTCTTTCAACCATGTCAAACAGACCTTCGCTTGGAAAGACCTCGAACCCCTAGCCGGCGACTGGGATTGGACCCAAGCCGACCGCATCCTCGCCGAAGTTAAAAAGCGCAACCTGCGCCTCATCGTTCGGCTAGGGCAAGTGCCCGGCTGGGCGCGACAACTTGAGCAACGCTCAGCTCATGATGCCCCACCACAAGATCTGACCCACTGGCAAACCTACTGCGCCGCCGTCGCCGAACGCTACCGCGACCAGGTAGCCGCCTACCAAATCTGGAACGAACCCAACCTCAGCCGTGAATGGGGCGATCAACAACCAGATCCCGCCGCCTACGTCCAATTGTTAGCCAGCTGCAGCGAAGCAATCCGCCGTGCCGACCCCGCCGCTATCCTCATCTCCGCCGGCCTGGCGCCCACTGGCAATTACGATGACCGCGCCCTGCCCGATGATATCTTCCTCGATCATATGTATCGCCACGGTTTCCAAAAGCATATTGACGTCGTCGGCGTTCACGCCCCCGGTTATGCCGCCCCCGAAATCGGTCCCGATGACCCAGCGGCAAAACAGCGCTGGTTCACCTTCCGCCGCATCGAAGACCTGCGCAAAATCATGCTAAACCACCATGATGAAGCGCGGCAGATGGCAATCCTGGAATTCGGCTACACTACCGATCCAGTCAACCCCGAATACAGTTGGTTCAGCGTCACCCGAGCAGAACAAGCCGATATGCTCTTGCGCGCCTATGAATACGCCATCGCCCATTGGCGCCCCTGGGTCGGTTTGATGACCCTGGTCTATCTGCCAGATCCGGCTTGGGGTCCCCAAGATGAAGAATATTGGTGGTCAATTGCCGAAGCCAATACCGAACGCACCTATGCCGCCTTTGTCGAAGTAGCGAATATGCGCAAAGTTTGTGGCGACTTTATCATTCCCGCCCGCGCGGCCGATAGCCCAGTCGCCTTGGGCGAGGTGGAAGCGCCGCTCTGTCCCTGATTGCCCGAACCTAAAACGGGTTTTCCACTCACTTCTCACTTGTATATTGAGCGGCTAATATGCAAGATAGACGTTGGCAAAATTGAGAGTAAAATGAGCATTCTTTTGCCCGAAGCTAGCCGGAAACCCTATGAGCTATACTTTCTGATATCATGACCTCCGAAGATACATTGTTCAAAATGTTCAAAGGGCAGGCTCTGTTGACCAGCCGCATGAGCTACTTCATTATCATCCTGCTCTTGTTGCTGGCTTCTGTCTTGCGCTTCTATGACCTCGCTAGCGTGCCAGCCGGCTTCAGCGAAGATGAAATCATCAATATTCGCCTGGTCGACAACGTCCGCCAAGGCGATATCTACGTCTTCTACCCCGGCGAAGATGGCGGACGGGAAAGCGCCTATCACCTGATAACAGCTTTTGTCACCACATTCGTCGGCGAAGGCACCATCGGCTTCCGCATCCTTTCCGTCTGGTTGAGCATCCTCGCCATCGCGATTGTTTATACCCTGGGCAACCATCTCTTTAACCCGATGGTCGGTGTCCTGGCGGCCGGGCTCATCACCGTCAATATGAGCAATATCCTGCTGGCTCGCGCCGTCTCCAGCGATGCCACCGTCATCTTCCTGATGGCAGCCACCATGCTGGTTCTGGCTCGCTCTCTGCCCGTCTATCGCCGCACCCGCGCCATCACCTCCAACATCCTATCCTTCGCTGCCCTCGGCACGCTCCTGGGCATCAGCTTCTACCTGCACCCATCCAGCTTATTCATCGTGCTCGGCGCCATGCTCTACATCGCCCGCTTGCTCTTTGCCCGCGATGCCATGCTGCGGCAACAACGCAGCTATACCGGCTTCGCTATCCTGCTCATGCTCATCATCGCCATGCCCTATCTCATCTCCTCCATCAATCTGCCGCAATACGCCGCCGCCCAGCGCATCCTCTCGCAATATACCGATGGGCTTCTGCGCTCCCTTGCTGAAGGTCTGCTGGCAATCGTCCACAATGGCGATCTGGACCCGCTGCACAATTTGCCCGGGCGCCCCCTGGTCGATATCTTCAGCGGCATCGTCATGATCGCTGGCTTGGCAGTCTGCTACCACCGCCGGCACAAGCCTCGTTTTATGCTGATGCTGATCATGTTCGCCCTGGCGCTGCCCGCCGCTCTCATTGTGCCAAACAGCCCCAATTTCGCCCGCATGAATCTGATCTTGCCGCCCCTCGCCATATTCTTTGGCTTTGGTTTTTATGCCTTAATCCGTCTGCCGATCTTCACCGATGTCGTCTTCCGCCGGATGGTTGTTATCGCTGTGCTCGCGCTCTTGGCACTCAACTTCGTCTGGACCTGGAACGATCTCTTCAGCGATTGGCGCGATAACGAAGCTGTCCTGCCCCCGGTCAATGGCGAGCTGGGGCAAATCGCCCACTATCTCGATCTTAACGGCGACCAAGTCCCTGTCGTCTTCTGCCATGCCGGCTGGGACAAGCGCGAACCAGATTATCTGCTCGACCCCGCCGCCAAAACCCTGCTGATGATGAATCGCTCACAATTTGTCTATCGCCAAGCCGATTGCACCCGCAGCTTGCTCTTGGCGAACGGCGGCGAACGGCAGCGCATCGTTTTCTTCGATAAAGACACGCGGGAACAAGTCCATCCCTACCTGCAAGAATGGCTGTCGCAGGGAAAATCAGTCATGGGCAGGATCCCGCGCGATTCTATCATCGAGCTGGAAGTCGCCGAACTATTAGCAGACCGCGCCGGCGCCTTCATCACCACCGCCCCAGTCTCCTACCCGCCAGAAGTAGCCGAGCCAGCGCCCACTTCTCCCCCCATCCGTTTCGGCGGCAACCTGACCTTCCTCGGCTATGAACCAAATGTCACCCGCGAATTCACCCCCGGCGATGTCGTCGAAATAATCACCTATTGGCGGGCGGAAGGCGAATTGGCGCCCGACCTGACCTTTTTCAACCATATTCTGTCTGACCCCGAATTCCCCTTCGCCAATCGGGATGTCATCGGGGTTAACCCGGCGCTGCTGCAAGGGCGGGATGTCTTCATCGAAGTGACACAAGTGCCATTGCAGCTGGAAGCCTTGCCGGGCGAATATTTTGTATCCATAGGCGCCTATCGCCCAAGCCTCAACGATCAACGGCTGCCCGCCTTGTTAGATAACCAACCTCATGGCGATCGCATCTTCTTGTATGATATTGACCTCTTGCCTTTACCTGCCGAGGAAGAAGAAGGCAGCGGTTGATGTTCGAGCTGGTCTTCTTAGGCACCTCAGCTTCTGCGCCCTCCATCTATCGCGGCTTGCCAGCCATGGCGGTGCTGGCGGGCGAACAGCGCTTCCTGGTGGATTGCGGCGAAGGCACCCAACGGCAGATCCTGCGCAGCGGCATCGGCTTCAAGCGCCTCAATCGCATCTTCCTCACCCATTCACACCTGGATCATATCCTCGGTTTGGGCGGCTTGCTCTCCACCTTTGGCCGCTGGGAGGCGATCGACGAAATCTATATTTGGGGCGGCTTGCCCGCCATCGAACGTGTGCAATCCCTGGTCTATCAAGTGATCTTCCGCCGCGAGACGCCCCCCGTCCCCATCTATTTTTCCCGCACCCTGCCCGACAAAATCCTGTTCCAAGGGCGTAAATTCTCCGTCCGCGCCTTCCCCGTTTCTCATCGTGGTGCCGAATGCTATGGCTACATCTTCGAGGAAGAGACGCGCCGTCCCTTCCTGCTAGAGCGCGCGGAAGCCTTGGGCATTCCGCCAGGTCCCGAACGCAGCCAACTGGTCGCCGGCAACTCGATTGTCCTGGCTGATGGCAGGGTTATCCATCCCGACGAAGTATTGGGCGAAGAAATCAAAGGTACCAAAGTCGTCATCACCGGCGACCTGGCTCGCACCGATAATATCCGCGAAGCCGTGCAAGATGCCGATGCCCTGGTCATCGAATCTACCTATCTCGATGTGGACGCCGACATCGCGCGACAAGTCGGGCATATCACCGCGCGACAAGCGGCTGAACTAGCCAGCCAATGCAACGTCAAATTCCTCTTCCTCACCCACATCTCCCGCCGCTATCGCGAATACCAAGTGATCAATGAAGCGCGCAAATACTTCCCCAACTCCTATGTCCCCCGTGATCTGGATCACTTCAAAATCTTTCGTGACCGTCTGCCGCAAAAAATCGAAGCTCAATACCCCCAAGCTCAAGCTGAAGACCTGCCCGAAACCGGAGAGTGAAGATGAACAATGCCATGGCAAAGCGATTCAATGATTATGTCAACGAGACCTTTGTGCGCGAGGATGACCTGCTGCAATTCGTCCGCCAACAAACAGCCGAACATGGCTTGCCACAGATCAATTTACAACCCTATGAAGGACGCCTGCTGCAACTATTGATCCAACTCAACGCTGCCGAGCGCGTCATCGAAATCGGCACCCTCGCCGGTTACAGCGGAATCTGGATCGCTCGCGGCTTGCCAACCCAAGGCAAACTTGTCACGATCGAAAAAAGCAGCGTCCATGCCGCCCTGGCACGCTCCCATTTTGAACGCGCTGGTTTATCTCATAAAGTGACAGTGCTGCAAGGGGATGGTATACAAATACTGAAAAAGCTGGCGGCACAAGCCCCCTGGGACCTGATATTCATCGATGCCGACAAAGTCAACTATCCCAACTATCTGGATTGGGCGGCGCTTCACCTGCGCGTGGGTGGCGCCCTGCTAGCCCATAATGCCTTCAGGGGCGGCTATATTTTCAATCCCGAAACGGAAGATGATCACGGCATGGTCAAATTCAACCAGGCATTGGCGACACACCCACAATTCGAGAGCACCATTATCGAAGTAGGCGATGGCTTGGCGATTGGAATCAAAACTGGCTGAGCTCGCTTTTCCTGCCTTTGCGCTTCACTTGATATTGCCAATCTCGATCATACCCTCGCCATAAACCCGACCCGCCTCAATCACCACCGGCGCCGCCACATCAACCGTGGCGATCAAATCATAAGTCGTGGCGCCCGTGATGCGCACCGGCACCATCTCGCCGGCCGGCAATTCTCCTTCGACCAGCACATAGCCATCGATCTCCGGCGCATCGCGATAACTGCGTCCCAGGCTGATCACATCACCGGTCTCCGCGCCATCTTCATCCTCGCCCCTGCCATGCCCCTCCACCAAAATATCGAGGGTCTTGCCCACCAAAGCCTGGTTCTTCTTCAAGCTGATCGCGCTCTGCAACTCCATCAAACGCTGGTAGCGCTCCTGCTTGATCTCATCATCAACATGATTCGGCAGCATCGCGCTGGGCGTACCCAACTCATAGCTATATTGAAAAGCGCCCACCCGGTCAAATTCCAAATCGCGGACCATTTGCAGCAAGCTCTCGAACTCCGCTTCCGTCTCGCCGGGATAACCGACGATGAAGGTCGTGCGCACCGCCAACTCCGGCATCATCTCGCGCAATTTGCCGATGCTCTCGTAAACCCATTCCACCTTGGCTGGCCGCTTCATCCGCTTCAATGTCTCGCGGTGCCCATGCTGCAACGGCATATCCAGATAAGGCAAAACCTGCCGATGCCGCGCCATCGCCTCCATCAAACGCGGCGTCACATATCCCGGATAGGCATACATAATCCGCAACCACGGTATCGCCGGCGCCGCTTCCACAATCGCATCCAACAACTGCGCCAAGCCATCCTTCATCCCCAGGTCATAACCATAATCGGTACTGTCCTGCGCGATCAGCATCAGCTCTTTGACACCCAGCTCCTGCAAGCGCCGCGCTTCCGCCACAATCGCCTCTGAGGGACGACTGACGGCTGTGCCCTTGATCTTGGGAATAGCGCAGAAGGCGCATGGCCGCCGACAACCATCGGCGATCTTCAAATAGGCATAAGCGCCCTGCACGCTCGCCCGCAAGACACCGCGCTCATCCAAGCCCACCACCTTGGCATCGCCCGGCAGATGATAGAGTGGGGCAGGGTGTTTGCGCCCCCGCAAGCGCTTGATCAGCTCAAATATATCCATCCAGCGCCGCGTGCCAATCACCCCATCCAAACCCGGCACCTCTTGCACCAGCGTCTCGCCATAACGCTGCGACAGGCAACCAGCCGCGATCACCATCTGATCGGCTCGCTTGACCTCCACTAATTCCCGCAGCGCAGCGATCGATTCTTGCTTCGCCGTATTGATGAAACCGCAAGTATTGACGATCAGCACCTCAGCCGCTTCCGGGTCGCCAACCCCCCGCATGCCATAGCCATCCAAGACCTGCGCCATGCTCTCGCTGTCCACCGTATTCTTGGCGCAACCCAGACTGAGCAGAAAATATTTGTCCTGATGCGCTTGTATCGCCGGTTTTACCATCTCAGTTTCTTCGCTAACCTAATTTGACAGTCGCACGTCGATAAGCCGCTGCATCTTCTCGATAGCGCTCGCAAGATGCCGGCGGGTTAATATCCCTGAATGGACCTTCTAGTTCACCATGCGCACTCGTCCGCAGTAAGCCCAAATGAATATTCTCCCGCGTATTCGTTAGCTCGAACAGCTTCTCATTGTCCAGCCGCCGCAATACGTTTTTGAGCCGCTCCACAATTGGCTCGTCGTATGTATCAAACACGTAATCAAAAAAATCATGTTCGTCTACCTCTGCATCGTGGACAAACAATAATTCGTTCTCTAATTCTGATAGCTGGCGTTGAAGTGACCGCAGCATGCCAATGGGACCCACTAAATCACTTTCGTAAGTTTTCATACTAATATACCAAAATGTCTCGAAACGCAGGGCTTGTTTCAAATCTTCAACGGACACATCATCGCGGCTGGCATATTCCCGCAATTGCGTGCGAGCAGTGCGCTCCAAGTTTTCTTCAGTGTTCACATCAATGTAGATAGTGTGCATGATATCGCCAGTGAGAAAATTGAAGGTGTAAAATGTTTCCTGGTGGCGGTCTTGCTGCAACTTTAGAAAAATCGCGTGCGCCGCCTCGTATGTCAGCTGTTCAAAGACATCGAAATCGAAATCGATCTTGCCCGCAAATCTGTCCGCAATGTTCATCTACCCCTCTTCTCGATAATTCAGAGCCAGTGGCTTCCTCGAAAATGATATCAAAACACCTTCTCTGTTCTACGCTATGCCCCTGCTTTCGTCGGCGGCAACCCCGCCTGCGTCACCCGCGGCGGCAAGATCGCCGTCGCTGTTGGTGAGCTGGTGCTGGTCGGCACTTCTGTCGCTGTCGGCGTCTCACTCGGCAACGGCGTCTCACTCGGCAACGCGGTAAACACCGCCGTCGCTAGCGGCGTATTGCTCGCTATCGTTGTCGCTCTCGGCTCCGGGCTGGGAGCAACCGTGGCGCTCGAGATCAATGGAGTGTCGCCTGCTTCCGCGACTTCCAATACCGTCGCCGGGCTGGCTGCTGTCGGCGCTCCCGCCGGTCCTAGCGTAACCACCACTTCAGCAGCCGTGAAGCGCATCTCGACCCCCTGGCCCCGCCCGCCAATTTGACCCTGCTGCTGCCCATTCCAAATGACGTCCAGCGCCATCGCATTGCTCGCCGACAGGTTGACCTCGCTAATGGCATTGTACTCCAGCAGAGATTGTGGCGCCGCGATCCCGCTATATTGCTCGATACCATCCACAAAAACTTGCAGCCAACTCCGCTGCTCCACCAAAATGCTGACCAAGATGCCGCTGCCATTGTATTGCGCCCGATTTGAAGCCGTCGGTTCAACCTGCATAGCGGTTGCTGTCGGCGACCTGGTCGAAGTCACCACTGGCGGCGCCTCGCTAGCGATCAGTGAAACGGTCGGCTCAGCATCATTTGCCGCGCCAATCAATTCCAACGCCACCAAGACGATGATGGCAAGCGCCACTACTGACAAGATCAACATCGATACTAAGCGCAGCACCCCTCGGAACCGGACCGAACGCTTTTGCGCCAGGTCAATTTCCACCAACGTGCGCGCCGCGCCATGTCCCTGAGCCGCTTCCAGCTTTTGCCTTCGCTTGCCTCGACGCCCGCGCCGCCCCTTCTCCTGTGCCAGCCGCGTCTGGTCATACAGCAGCAAAGTATGCTCTTCGTCCAGCTCGAGAAAACGCGCGTAAATCCGCAGCATCCCCCGCACCTGGATTTCCGGCATGCCAGCGATTTCGAACTCGCCAGCTTCAAAAGCATCCAGGATCGGCTGGCGAATCTTCAGGCTGGCGACAACATCGGCGAGCTCGATCTCCTTGGCTTCCCGCGCTTCCCGCAGCTGTTGACCCAGCGAATAAGCATCCATCTGCTTACCTGACCCTCAATCAAATAACCCCGCCGTCCAGCAAAATCTGAAACCAACGGGGTTAGATAATCTGTATCACACTATCCAACGCGGATAATTATACGACAGCGCTTTATTCCGCAGCGGTTGTAGCGACTTCCTCTTCCGCGTCTACCTCGCTTGCAGCGGCGGCCTCCTCGGTCTCGCTCGCCTCTTCTGTGACCACATCCTCCGCTGGTGTCGCATATTGGAAGCCTTCTACCATGATGTCTTCGGCAGCGATCTGCTCGCCTCTTTCCCGCGCCGCCAAAAATTCCGGCAATTCATCTTCCGGCACAATCGATACCACCAAGCTCGGCGCTAACTCGTTGCCCAGCCGCACCGAAACATGATGCGTCCCCACTTCGCGCAAAGCTTGCTGGCTGATACGCCGCCGATTGATGTCCACACCAGTCACCCGATCCAGCTCATCAGCTATCTCCTGCGTCGTCACCGAGCCAAACAGCTTGCCAGTCGAGGCCGCCCGCCGCCCAAAGATCAACTCAACACCATCAATCTGTCTCGCCAAATCGTTGAGCATCTCATTGTATTGCGCCTTGCGCGCCTCCACATTCTTGCGTATGGCTTCCGTCCGCCGCAAGGCAGATTCGGTCGCTTGAATCGCCATCTTGCGCGGAATCAAGTAATTGCGCGCGAAACCATCGGCAACCTTGACCACTTCTCCCGCGACCCCGTGTTTGTACAAATCTTGTAGTAGAATTACCTGCATCTCGATTTCCTCACATCTTCGGCGCTAGCCCGCCGCTTCGAGAGTTTTCCATTGACTAAACCCGTATAGTATAGCAAGGTCGCTATCGCTGCCAAGTGGCAATCCTGCGCGCCCAGGCAATCGCTTCAAAATACTGAAAAGTAGAAATCAGTGCAGAGTAGTCAGACAGGAGCTAACGGGCGAGGGGCAAGATCTGATGTCTGCTAATCCGACAGCAAGCGAAGCAAATATGCCGCCCAAATGCTTTATCTCTGTGTCTCTGTAATGAGCATTTAGTTTTCGACATTGGCTTATATTCATTTTGATGCGATTGCCCTCTTGAGAAGGGGCGAAAGCCCAGTCGGAGAACCCGAATGAGCGCCAGCAACGCTCTCGACAACCGTCAAGTCATCGAGAAAGCGCTGATCGTGCTGGTCGGCTTTCTAGCCAGCGGCTTGTTGGGCTTGCTGCGGATCGCCGTCGTCGGCGCCCAATTTGGCACCGGCGCCGCCCTCGATGCCTTCGCCACCGCCCAGCAAATCCCCGAGACCATCTTTGTCCTGGTGGCTGGCGGTGCTTTGGGCTCCTCCTTCATTCCCGTCTACGCCCGCTATCGCCAAATCGACCCACAGCAGGCTTGGCGGCTTGCCAGCGCGGTCATGTCTTTCTCCGCTGCGGCAGCGGCTCTGCTCAGCCTGCTATTATTCCTGTTCGCCCCACAATTGGTCAGCCATGTGCTCGCCCCCGAGCGCCCGCCCGCGCAACAGCAATTGGCGATCGAAATGGTGCGCCTGATGATGTTGACGCCCTTCATCTTCAGCATCAGTGGCTTGACCATGGGCATCCTGCAATCTCACGCTCTGTTCTGGCTGCCCGCCATCGCCATCAGCATGAACAATATCGGCATCATTATCGGCGCATTGCTGCTGGCGCCACTCCTGCCACCACATCCCAGTGTCGGACAAGTTGGCGATCTCAACGCGCTTGGCTTGGCTTATGGCGCCGTGCTCAGCGCCATTTTGCATCTATTGGTGCAATTGCCCGGCTTGTTCCAGCTGCGCGCCCCCCTGCGTCCCTCCCTGTCCTGGCGAATACCAGGTTTGCTCGATGTGCTGCGCTTGATGGGACCGCGTGTGCTGGGCTTGGCTGTGGTGCAAATTAACTTCTACGTCAATATCCTGTTGGCGAACAGAATGGCGGAAGGCAGCGTGATCGCCCTCCGCTTTGCCTTCATGCTGGCTTTCTTCGCCCTCGGCATCATCGGCCAGAGCCTCGGCTCCGCTGTCTTCCCCACGCTCGCGGCGCTAAGAGCGGAACAAAACTATGCTGGCTTCAAAGACCGCCTCGCCCTCGCCATGCGCAACGTGCTCTACCTGTCATTTCCCGCCTCCGCGTGCCTGATCGTCCTGGGCGAACCCCTGGTCAGCATCCTGCAACGGGGCAACTGGACGACCGAAAGCACCCAGGCGGTGGCTTGGGCATTGAGCTTCTACGCCATCGGTATCGCCGGCTTCGCCCTGCTGGAAGTGCTCTCCCGCGCCTTCTACGCCCTGGAAGACACCCGAACACCCGTCGTCGCCGGGCTTGGCGCTATGCTCAGCAACATCGTCCTCAATCTGATCTTCATCCAATTCATCGGCGATCCCGAGAGTTTGGCTCGTGGCGCTTTTGCCGGCTTGGCACTGGCGAACGCCATCACCACCATCGCCGAGGCACTGCTGCTCTGGTGGCTGATCCGGCGGCGGCTCAACAATTTGGGAACTTCAACCGGTCTGCACGATCGCAAAATTCTGCTCAGCGCCGGCGGCAGCCTGCTAGCAGCCTCTGCCATGGCTCTCGCGCTCTTGCTGCTCGGCAATGCCATGCCCGACGGTGGCTGGCGACTGGCTGTGTCCGGCGCCATACTGGCTGTTATAGTTTTCTTCGGCGCTGGCTATCTCTTCGATTTGAGCGAGACCCGCGCCCTAATCCGCCAACTGCTGCATAGCCTGGGCTATAAACGCACGATACGATTTGATAGGGAAGAGGAGCCTTCACCATGAAACAATCCCTGAAAGGCAAAGTCGCCGTGATCACCGGCGCCAGCCGTGGCATCGGGCGCGGCTTGGCAATCGGCTTCGCCCAGCATGGCGCTAAAATCGTCTGTGCCGCCCGTACAAAATCACAACTCGACAGAACCGTCAGCGCGATCAAAGATGATGGCGGCGATGCCATCGCCTTGCGCTGTGATGTCACCCTGGCAGAGGATCTGTGCAACCTCTTCGCCCAAGCCCGCGCCCACTATGGTCCCGCCCATATCGTCATCGCCAACGCCGGCGGCAGTTTCGACCACCAGACCCTGGAAGATAGCGATATCGCCGCCTGGGAACAGACCCTGCGCGTCAACCTGCTCGGCGTCTATTACACCTGCAAATACGCCATCCCCGACCTGAAAACCAAAGGTGGGCATATCATCGTCATTGGCTCCGGCATGGGGCATCGCGTCGGCGGCTCAAGTTCAGCCTACAGCGCTTCCAAAGCCGGCGCCTGGATGCTGGTGCGCGCCCTGGCATCCGAACTGCGTCCACACGGCATCTGCGTCAACGAACTGATTCCCGGCTTGGTCCAAACCGATATCTTGAGCGATAGCGACCGCCCCGCCAATTCACCGCTCAATGACGAATGGCTCAAGACACCAGCCGATGTCCTGCCGCTGGCGCTCTTCTTGGCGACCCAGCCACTGACCGGTCCCACGGGCCAAAGCTTCAGCCTGATGCGCCGCGATTCGCAGTGAGACTATTTCTTCTATTTCTTCACCGTGGCAAACAAAGCCTTGAGGTATTCCGCCTCGGGGAAACCAATGGGGTGATCCAGCGCATGCGAGCTCTTTTCCAACACTTCCAGCTGGTGACCGGCGGTCCCCGCCGAGCGCGTCACTAACTCAAAGAACATGTCAGCATTGATACGGCTGGAACAAGACGCCATCATCAACACCCCATCATTCGCCAACAGCGCCAGCGCCAGCTCCAGCAGACGGCGATACGCCAATACCGCATTGCGCATATTGCTGCGGCTATTGGCGAAAGCCGGCGGATCAACGATGACCATATTGAACTTGCGCTTGGCTTGGATCATTTGCTGCAAACCGACAAAGGCATCGGCTGCCACCACATCGACCTTGCTTTGATCTTGACCATTCTGCGCCACATTCAACTTCAAAGCATCCAGCGCCGGCTCGCTGACATCCAGCGCCGTCACCGAACGCGCGCCACCAGCCAAGGCATACACCGTGAAGCCACCACTATAAGCGAAGACATCGAGCACCCGTCGACCCTTCGCCAGCGCCCGCACTTTCTGCCGATTATCTCGCTGGTCGAAGAAGAAACCGGTCTTATGCCCCTGTAGCACATCCGCTTGAAACAGCAAGCCGTTCTCCACAAATTGCGCCTGCCCGGCGGGGAGCTCGCCCAGCAACTGCTGACCATCGCGCAAACCAAACAGCTTCGCCACATTCAGCCGATCCGACTGCAACGCCCGGCTCAAACGCAGCACCAAGTTGTCAAAAACGATATGCTCCTGCAAGGCACCCAACAGCTCGGGCAAATGCGCTAGCCAGGCAGTGCTATAGAGCTTCAACACCAGCGTCTCGCCATAGCGATCGATGACCAGCGCCGGGAATCCATCACTTTCGCCATAGACCAAGCGATAACCAGTCGTGCCTTCATTGATCAGCGCGCCCCGTTTTGCCTGCGCTCCCAACAACTTCTCGCCAAACCAAGCGCGATCGATCCGCCTCGGCTGCAGCGCCTGCAAGACCTTGATGCGAATCGGCGACAGCGGATCATACAAGCCCACCGCCAGAAAATTGTTCTTCGCCTGATCATAGATAACCGCCAAATCACCGGCGTTGCCCAAGTGACTCTGCTTGATAATGGCATCGTCAAACACCCAGGGATGCCCCTGCCGCACCGCCCGCTCAGCAGCACTCTTCACCCGCACCGAGATATTCTTCTCAGCCCGCGCCGGCAATTTGCTGAAATCAATCTTGAGCTGCGCCATGGCAAGTCAGCTTCCGCCTATTCAATCGTCCCAGCATCATCCACTGTCCGGATCTTGAGCTCCGCCTCTTCCAGCAGCGTTTGACAATGCGCTGCCAAGCGTTGACCCCGCTCATATAGCGCCACCGATTCTTCCAGCGGCAACTCCCCACTTTCCAACCGCGCCACCAACGCCTCCAACTGCTCATAAGCCGCTTCGTAGCTTAATTTCTCGATCTCATTCTCATTCATCAATCATCGACCCTGACATTGATCCGATCCTTCGCTAATTGTACGCGCAAACGCTGTTCTTTGCTGACCTGCGCCGCCTCCCGGATGATCTTCCCGCCCTCATCGCTGACCAAGGCATAACCCCGGGCTAAAATATGCTGCGGGTTGGCACGCTCCAACGCCCGTACCGCGCTCGCCAAACGCTCCTGCAGCCGCTGGATCTGCGAGCGCGCCCCCCGTTGCAAGCTCCTCTGTAACCTGGCGACATTCTCTTGACCCCCACGCACAGTCTTCAATGGCGTGACAAAACGTATTCCGCTCTGCAACCTGCTCAAATCACGCTGCCTCTCGCCCAGCGCATCTTCCAACCAACGGACCAACCCGGAACGCAAGCGATCCAAATCCATCAGCAGATCATCGCGATTCGGCGTCGCCAATTCAGCCGCTACCGATGGCGTCGGCGCCCGCAAATCAGCCACAAAATCGACAATCGTGAAATCAATCTCATGGCCCACACCGCTGATCACCGGGATGCGACTCCCCGCCACAGCCCGCGCCACCCCCTCGTCATTGAAACACCACAAATCTTCCAGCGAGCCGCCACCCCGCGCCACAATGATGACATCGACATCAGTATGACGGTTGAGCCGCTCCAATGCCCGCGCGAGCTGCCCAGGCGCCTCCGCCCCTTGCACTAATGTCGGGCTCAAAACGACCTCAACCAAGGGAAAACGCCGCCGCAGCACATTCAGCATATCTTGATAAGCCGCCGCCGTAGGCGAGGTCACAATGCCAATCCGCTGCGGGAAGTCGGGGATCCCCCGTTTGCGCCCCGCCTCAAACAAACCCTCAGCTTCCAATTTCGCCTTCAGCGCTTCAAACTGCAAATGCAGATCGCCAACGCCGCCGACCGCCTCAATCTGGTCAGCATAGAGTTGATATTCCCCCCGCGCATCATAGACGCTGATCCGCCCATGCACCATGATTTCATCGCCACGATTGACATCGATGCGCACTTGCCGCGCCGCATTGCGAAACATCACACAGCGCAACTGCGCCTCCGCATCCTTGATGCTGAAATACCAATGCCCCGAAGCCGCCCGCGTCAAGTTGGACACCTCGCCCCGCACCCAGACATCCGCCAAATTACGATCGGCATCGAACAACTCGTGAATATAATGCGTGATTTCCCGCACAGAATAACTTTGCATGCCAACTCCAGATAAATCCCGTTGTGGCAAGCCGCCTCAACAGCTACAATTATCTCAAATTTTAGGCGGACAATCTATCGAGGATCAACTATGGTATTTCTCAATCAAGCGCAACGCGAAGCGCTACTCAATGACCTAAAAGGCATGAAGTTCAATCGCGCCAAAAACAAGCTGCTGCGCCTGGACCCGGCCGGACGGCTCGCCTATTATCGCAACGTGCAACAATCCGGCGAATGGCATACCAAATTCATCCTCGAAGGTCTCGGCACCGCCGTCACCCTCGTCGAAGTCAACCACGCCGAAAACGACCAACCCCGCAACAAGCAGCGCTTCGAGTTCACCAATATCATCGTCGAACCCACGCCCGAGAACCGCACCTAAACGTCGCAAGTCTCGCTTTAACCCCATCCCCTTCCCCGAAAATTCAAGGAAGGGGAGCGAATCTGCGGATTTGGGAATTTGTTGAACTGCCCCGTGCCACTAATGCTCCCCATGCTCATCATGCCTATGCAGCGGATTATGCTCATGATAAATCCCCTGCCGATGCATTAGCTGGTGCAGCTGATTATGCGCCGCTTCTATCGTCGCCCGAATCCGCTTGTATTGCTGCGCCTGCGGACGTGGTGCCAAAGTATCGACAAAAGCGATCGCCCCTTCGATCTGCTCTAACACCGCGATGGCATCTTCTTGGTGGAACGGCCGCTGCCCCGCGACCCGAACCTGCACGCAACTGCTATGCGCCGCGATGTCTCCCTTGTTGCCAGCATGACTGCCACGCACGCGCAGAGCGATCCAACTCGACTCCCCCACTTGGAGCTCACAGCTGCCAGCTGCCGCCAATGCCCCGCCCACTGTCTCTTCCGCCACAGCGAAACCACCGCGCACGATTTCTACCTTTTCTATTGGCATCACTGCCGACTCGACCCGCCAAGATACATCCAACCGACCACCGCCGGCCGGCAAATCCAAGCGCGAACCCGGCGCCAATCCCTCCACCTGCAATTCCAGCAGCGGACCCACAGTCACAAAAGTATTGCCCGCTTTGACGCTCGCCATCCAATTCTCATAAGTGAACTCCCGCTCCCCCAGTTGGGCATAAGTGCGGATACCACCCAACAGCGAAGTCGCTTCCATCTTGTCCGAGCCGCCAACCACCGGCACCTGATACCCAAGATTGAGATAACGATACCAATCCAGCAAGCCATATGGCGTGATCTGCGCATTAAAAGGATTGAAAGTCATCATCTCGATGGCGTGCACTAAGCCCAAAACAATATCAGCAGCGCGTTCCGATTGGGGATTCGGCGCATGTGGCAAAACCACCAAACCATCCTGCTCGATGCAACGCCGCGCCCAATCAGCCATGCTAACCTCCAGCGCATCGCCCAAAGCCGATTCCGATGGTCCCCCGCTGCACAAGGGATGAATCATCGCCCCCGAATACCCCAGCAAGGAAATATGCCCCAGCGCCTGCATCCGATTCTCCGTGCCAACCCGCACCAGAAATTCGCCATCGCCGCCAAAGTCCTTCGCGCCCAAGGTGCTGCGCCCATCAAAATCGCTGACATTGCTGTACATCTCGCCCCATTGGCTCGCCAGCAAATTAACCACATTGACGCCCTCCGCCGCGCCTTCCAGCAAAGCCGTCTGTGGGCTCAGGAAATGCACATGTGTATCCGCCGTCACCCAGCCGCGCTCTCTCCAATCCAGGACATTCTCCAACTCAAAAGTGATTTCACTAGTCTCAGCTGTCACCTCAAAGCTGCTGCGAATCGGCTTGACCTCATAGCCCCGGCTGATCTCGACAAATACTTCGCCCAGCGGCGCCTCCAACTCGCAGTGTCCCTGAATATACGCATACTGATTGCGCGAATTGACAAACTCGCCATAATTGTCCTCGAACCAGAAGGGATTCACCCGCCGGTGATTACCTCGCGGCGGCAAATACTCCCCAGCGCTCCCGTGAAAATGCACCCGCGCGGCGACCGGTCGCCCCTGCTGATCCATCACCTTGATCTGGACCAGCTGACGCGCTTCCGCCACTTCGATAACCGCGGCAGCCCCCAACTCGCCCAAAGGATAGCTATGTAACTCTCCCCGCGAATCGCGCAGATACAATTTCCCCTGCGGATGAGCGGCATATTCGATGATAGCGACCCGCTCCGAAACCTGCGGCTGCACATTGCTCGCCACGCCAAACCAGGCATCGCGGTCATATTCCAGTTTTGCCCGCGCCGATATCACTTGTCCCAGATCGATATCAACCGCCTCTAGTTCGCCCCGCGCGTTGAACTCCACCGCCTCCGGCAAAGTCAGCGCCAGCTTGCGCCGTGTCCACCCGCGCAGCGGATGCTCCACAAGCTGCGTCGTGCTGATGCCATATATCAGAGCGCGTTCATTCTTAGGCAGGCAACGTAGCGCGGCGATAGTCTTCCCCGGTTCCGGATTGGGCAGAGCATAAAGCCAAATATGCTCCGCATGAGCATCGCGCCCGCTTCCATGACGGGTCTCGCCCCACCCATAACCAGCAGCGGGCATCTTGCCCAGGCTCAAGGACTCCGACACACTGGAAACCACAGTATCTTGCTGGTGTGTCACCGCCGCAAAAGCGCTCGCGCCCCAGCCAATATGCGCCTGTTGTATGGCAAAACGCCGATAGATTGGGACCGAGGCACGGCTGCCATCGGCATACTCCAGCTGATATTCCGCCACCAAATCGCCCAGGTCGTTGCCGGGTAGATCGCCAGTACGATGCTGATTGCCCTCATAATCAGCCAAATCGGCGGGCAACTGCAGGGTCCTGTCCTCGACAATATGCGCGAAGACGATATAACTCGCGCGCAAATCGCCAGTCGGGATGTGTACTTCCGCGCCATCAAGCAAGATAGCATTGGTGCCATCCGCTTCGCCAAAAGCAAAAGGAATGCCACGACAAACCCGCTCGCCATAATTGTCATCATGATGCAGCCGCAGTCGCTCATCCAGCTGACCACGCTCGCAATTGAAATGATCTTGTAGAGAAAGCGGCTTGAAAAAATCTGAAGCTGGGCTTTGCATGGCATCACACTCCTGTGAGATCAACTTGAGAGAGAGTGTAACCCTAGCGCCTCTCCATCACCAGCTCAAAATCGCCAGCGCCCAGGATACGCCCGTTGACCTGTATCTCCAGCCGCTGTGTCCCGGCGTAATACCGGCGCGTGCTGATCGGGCGAATCGCGTGCTTCTTCTCGATGGGGACGGATTTGCCAGCTTCCAAACGCATCTTTTTCAGCTTGAACACTTTGGGCGCGGTTTTGCCATTCGCCTTGACGAAATGCAGCGCATAATCGATCATCAGCTCTTGCGCCTCTTCGCCTAAGCTGCACAATTCGAAGCTGAAGCTCAACGCATTGCCATAGTGCAATACCCGCGGCTCCAGCCTCAGCCCGCGCAATTCGACTCGCGGCGGTCCATAACCCAAGATCGCCAATGCCCGCGCATCCCCCCGCTTGACCAGTGTCCGCAAAGCATGATTGATCAACCACAAACGTTCGGCCGAAGCACCAACCTTCCAAGCCTCCATCCGCTCCAACACCAGCTGCGGGTGATCTTTGCAGATGTCATTCAGATTGTTCGCTACCGAGCGCCGCACGTATAAGGACGGGTCATCCTTTAACTGCTCCAGCAATGCCAAAGCTGGCGCTGGATCGGCGATAAAGCCCTTCAATTGCGCCGCCCAGGGCAAACGGGTCCGGCTGCCTTCGCTGACCAAACGCCGCACATGCGCATTGCTATCCCCCGCCCACCGCTGCAAGGTCTCCATCGTCAATTCCGGATGCTGCAAGATGAATGGACGTATTGCCGATTCACAAGAGGCGTAGCGTGTGATGATATACATCGCCCCCAGCGACTCCCGCGGATGCCCAACACCGTGCCTCTCGACAAAAGTCGGTATCGACAACAAGCGAAAACCCACATCGTCTATCGGCGCCAATCCCCATTTCTCATCATCAAGGATCTCAAGCAAAATCGCCAAGGCAACCGGATAATCGGCCGGCAAGAACGCGCGCAGCTGGTCCGCGATCAAGACGAAACGCGCCTTCAGCTCCAGCTCAGGCAATTTGGCAGCAACCGCCGCCACAAAATCCTCAGCGGCAAAATCAGCCCAAACAATCGTGATGCGCTCGGCAATCTGCCGCACGAGCGCTGTATCGATCATATTCTTCAACAAAGGAAAATCAGCCATAGCGGCTCCATTCACTGGTGACTAAGAATAGCGATAATGACCCGATAACAAAACAAGGGCTTCGTGAGCCCTTGTCAATGTTAAACCGATGCGCGAATCTCTACTAACCTTGCTCGGGATTCGCACTCTGCCAAAATGCCACCCGGTTGCCAGTCGGATCCATGAAGATACCCAAAGCGCCAAAACCCGGAATATCCTGCCGCGGCAACAGCACCTGACCACCCAACTCGGCAGCCCGCGCCATATCCGCTTCCAGGTCATCGCTATCAAAATACAAGATGACATCCCCCGGCTTGATATCTTCGCTGGTCGCGCTCAAAGCCACCGACACATTGCCTGTATTGAAAATGACATAGGTAAAATCGGGTCCCATAGGGATTTCCTCGATCTTCCATCCGCATAACGCGCTGTAAAATTCCTTCGCCGCTCCATCATCGCTTGAAGGAATTTCGATATGTACGATCGGACGCATGACTTACTCCTCCTGTATTGATATTGAGTAGAATGTTTGTTCGCTGATGAAGAGTATAGATTGTCTGTTCTAAGCTGTCAAGGCGAATATTGATCCCGATTCAATGGAACTCTAACGCTACTTTCCCCCGCATCCTGCGTATACTGATATGTGATTCCCTGTCCTATCGCATTATCCGAATTATCCATGGGGCGACTAACATAGAGGTGACTAAATGCGCGTGATTGTGCATACCGGCAAAGGCGGAGTCGGCAAAACCAGTATCTCGGCAGCCACCGCTATTCGCTGTGCCGAGCTGGGCTTAAAAACCATCGTCGTCAGCACCGATACTGCCCATAGCCTCGGCGATGCTCTCGATAAAGAAGTCGGTCCAGAAGCCACTCAAATCGCCGAGAATCTCTGGGCGCAAGAACTCGACACCCGCTATTCCATGCAAAAATACTGGGGCAAAATCCAGGAATACCTCGGCGCCTTCTTCAATCGCGAAGGTATCGCCAAAGTCAACGCCTCCGAAGTCACCATTATCCCCGGCTTGGAAGAGGGCGCTCAACTGCTCTGGATCAGCGAATATTTTCAGGCTGACGAATACGATGTGCTCATCGTCGATGCCGCCCCCACTGCCGAGACCATCCGCCTGCTTAGCCTGCCCGATGTCACCCGCTGGTGGGTCGAGCGGCTGATGCGCATCGCCCGCGGGCTCGATAGTGTCATCCGCCCGGTACAAAAGCTCTTCCGCGGCCGCAAGAACGATATCGGCATCGATATCGCCGAAAACGCCTGGGACCAAGTCCAGACGCTCTTCAACACCCTGGATGGCGTCCGCGAATTGCTGACAAACCCCGAACATTCCAGCATCCGCCTGGTGGTCAATCCCGAGCGCATGGTCATCCGCGAAACCCAGCGCACCTACACCTATCTCAATCTCTACGATTACGCCACCGATGCCATCCTGGTCAACCGCGTTTTCCCCGACGAAATTACCGACCCCTTCTTCAAAACCTGGAAAGAGCGCCAAGCCAAAAATATCGAATTCGTCGGCGAAGCCTTCGGTAGCCTGCCGCTGCTCAAAGCGCCACTCTTCGGCGAAGAAGTCGGCGGTTTAGAAATGCTGCGCCGCCTCGCCGATGAACTCTATGGCGATCGCAACCCAGCCGAACGCCTCTTTGATGGCGTCGTGCACAAGCTGGAGCAACTCGATGGCGATTCCAGCTGGATGCTGCGCGTGCCCATCGGGTTCGCCCGCAAAGAACAGCTCGATCTCTACCGCTCGCGCGATGAAATCACCCTAAGCGTGGGACCCTACCGCCGCAATATCGTCCTGCCCGACGAACTGCAAAACCTGGAAATCACCAGCGCCCGCTTTGAAGACCAATTCCTCAATATCCGCTTTGAAGAACAAGCCTCATAAACATCAAGCGCTTGATTCACAGTTGATAAATTGTGCGCCGCAAAAAAGGGAAGGGCAGGTGGTCCAATACCCGCCCATGGAGATCACCGCTCTCAGTCGTCTAACTCGACCCTGATCTTACTGCCTCCGCTGCCCGTCTGGCTGCCATCATCTTCTTCGTCTGAAGACAGATTTGCCCGCGCTTGCTGCTCTTGCTCCGCCGCCCGCTGCGCATCAGGATCTTCCATTTCGCTGGCTTTCTTGATCTCATCGATAGCGGCGTCAATCAAGACGCGGAAACCCGTGGCGAATTCGTTGCCAGCCGCTTGTGTATGTGTCTTGAAGCTCGGCGGCAACAGAGATTCCATCGCCTTGCCAAACTCCTCTAATCCGCGGCGCTGATGAAAAATGAATTGTTCAAGCGGGGTCCTCTCCTCAGCGCTCGCCGCATCCTCCGGTGGCGGATTCATCTCTTCAGTCATCGCATCGCTCCTCAGTCGCCTTCCGTCATCTACCATCTATACGCCCGCCACCAACAATAGTTGCAAGCAATGCCGACAAAATGCCCAGCGACAAATACCCAGATTCATTTTCTCTGAACTCTCCAAGAGGGGAAATCCAAGCCAGCGCTCTACTCATCTTCCCGCGCTAATTCTTCAATCAGCGCCAGGTCTCGCCACAAATTGCGCGACCGCCAAACGAAACTCAATATCAGCGTCCCCAAAATCACCACGACGCTAGCCAGCCCCAAAGCCAGATAAACGGAATTGTCCGGCGTGATGAAAAACCCCAACAATGTTCGATTCCAGGCATCCGCCAACAGCGCCAAATCGCCCAGCTGCCCGGTCTGCACTGCCACATAACTATCATTGCCGAAGACCATGCCCATCGCCATCGCCGCTTCCCCCGAGAAACGCAGCCACTCTCCACTCGCCAGCTCCACCTTGTCCGGGGCGCCCAACTCTTCCAACGCCACCTCAGTGAAGCTCGCCAAGGCAAAGGCAATTTCAGGCGCAGCATCCTCCAGCGATTCGTCCCCCCGCGCCACCGGCAACAGCACCGTCCGCGCAGCCGGATCGCTCTCGCTGAAGCTGATGATTATGACCTGCCCCTCGTCCTGCCGCGCCATCACCGATGCCGTCGTCTCCGCATCTATGTCGTAGACCAGTACCATCCAAGTGCCATCCGCCAGGTTGACCTTGCCCTCATAAAGCGGCTCCGAGACCTCCTCCCCCAACAGCCGCGCCAAATCCACCTCAACAGCCGCAATGACATCGTCGCCGCTCACGATTGCCGTGCGGATTGTTGCCGCCGCTGCCTCCTGATAAAACTGCGCGATCTCTTCACTGCTCTGCTCCTGCCAGCCCAGCAACTTCGGCACATTGAAGCCCCGCGACTGAAAATAAGCGACTTCGGGCAGATCTTCCTGCGCCAATGCAGTCCCGCCCGCCAGCAATACCAGCAGCGCCAGCAAGAAAATACAGCGTGATCTCATCATCATCTACTCGCTCATCACCAGTAATTTGACTCGATTCACAGCATCCACCCGCTTCTCCAAGCGATAGCGATGCCACATCAGCGTGATCGGCATCAGCGTCAACCAGAGCAGCATACTCGGCACCAAAGCCAATACCACGCCGCTGGTCGCCTCAAACCCGCCTTGCGCATTCTGTGGGCTCGCTCCCACGATCACCGGGTGAATCGTCTCCGGCACCACGCGGATGACAAATAGCGTGATCAACACCGTGACAAATGCCAGAATGCCATAAACAGACATGAAAGCCCGCTGACGATCAGGCGACTCGATACCAGCCCGCAACATCAGATAAGCCGCATAGGTCAAGCACATGATCGCCGCAGAGGTCAAACGTGGATCCCAAGTCCACCAGGTATTCCAAATCGGCCGCGCCCAAATAGCCCCGGTCAGCAAGTTGATCAGCGAAAACGCCAAACCCACTTCCACCCCAGCCAAGGCGATCCGGTCCCAGCGCTCGTCCTTGCGCAGCAGATAGATAATACCCCCCAGCACCGTCGCCCCAAAAGCCGTGAAAGCCCCAAAGAACGATGGCATGTGAATATAGAAGATGCGCTGAATATCCCCCTGCTGGATATCAGTACCCGCCACCAGCAAGCCCAATACCAGCGTCCCAACGAAACCCAACGCGGTCACAATCGTCAACAGTCGCAGCAAACGCGGTTGCGATCCCGCCTCAGTTTGCAGGTCAGCTATATCAAGGGATCGCGACCCGGTCTTTTCTTCCATTCCCACATCCTCATCAAATTTTCAACATCGCAATTCTAGCATAAAATCTATCAAATCTATAGTGTAAACTAAGATTTATTTGATTTCTCAAAAAACATAAATTTGCCACAGCCCATCATTCTTCTACGACAAATTCATAAAGCAAGGCACATAAAACCAGATAGATGACCGTGATAGCAGCCAGCAGCTGCAGCCAGACCACCCAGCTAGACTGTGGCGCCCCGCTTAATATGCCTGTGCTGGCGCGTACCGCCGTCAACAAAAATGGCAAAACTACCGGCAGCATCGCAATCGGCAGCAAGGCTTCCCGCGCCCGCGTCTGCACCGTCAAAGTTGCCAGCAACGTGCCGATGGTGGAAAAACCGAATATCCCCAGGATGGTAGTCAGAATCAGCCAGCCATCTAACAGATTCGCCCCATAGATCAACGTCATCAGCGGTAGCAAAACCAAGCCAACGATCAATGTGAACAGATAATTGCTCAACAACTTGCCGCTGAATATCGCCGAGCGCGCCACCGGCGCCAAAAGCATCGCATCCAAATTGCCCTGATCGCTCTCCAGCGCCATGCTGCGGTTGAAACCCAGCAAGCTAGCGAAAATCAGCGTCACCCACAAGACACCGCTAATCGCTTCCTCCCGCGCTACCCGATCCAGCTCCAGCGCAAAACTGAAAACCAAAACACTCAGCAAAGCGAACAGCGCCATCAAGCCCAACAATTCCCGCGAGCGCATTTCAGCCCGCAGGTCCTTGCTCACAATCGCCAAAACACAGGTCCAAAATGCTGTTTTCATCTTGTCGCGCGGCGATAGATCTCAGCCAGATCATCACCATTGATCGCCTCATCCCAGCAGATCCTGCCACGCGCCAAAATCAAAGCGCGACCCGCCATCGGTGGTATCCGCTCCAACTGATGCGTACTCATGATGATCGTCCGCCTATCGCCCTCCGCCTCCAGCAGCAGCTCATCCAGCAGCTTGCCCGCCGCTTGATCCAAGCCAGTGTAAGGCTCATCCAACAGCAGCACCTGCGGCTGATGCAGCAAAGCCCGGGCGATGCTCAAGCGCTGTTGCATCCCGCGCGAGAAGTGACGCGCCAGGCTGTCGGCTCGTTTGCGCAAACCCACCCGCCGCAGCAGATCCGCAATGCTTCGCCCCCGCGCCTCGGTAGCCATGCCATAGAGCTTGCCATAAAATTCGAGATTCTCCCGCGCGGTCAAATTTCCATATAAAAGCGGCTGATGCGCCACCAAGCCGATCTGCCCCCGTACCGCCATCGCCTCGCCCGGCATCTCCCAGCCACCAATGCGGATGACTCCGCTGGTCGGTTTGCTCAAGCCGCTCAAGAGCCGCAACAGTGTCGACTTGCCGCTGCCATTTGGTCCCAACAGCAAGATACATTCCCCCCGCGCCACAGCAAAATCCAAGCCGCGCAAGACCGGCAGACTGCCATAGACCTTGTGCAACTGCTCCACCTCGATGATCCCAGGATCGCCAGCCATCTTCGCCTACTCAGCCACGCCCATCAAACCAGCCAGCTTCTCTGTTAACTCCCGCCGCCGCTGATGATACCAATCATGATTGACCCGCCCCTGCTCGTGATCATCCTCCAAGCGGGCCAATTCCGCCACCAAACGATCAATCTCGCTGGTTTCATCATCTTTTTTCCGCCGGCGAAGCAGCACGGCAACAACCAGCAGCGCGATTGCCACCGCCCCAACGCCGAGCAACAGAATCGGCAGATTCTCACCCGTGATCACCAACCCATCATCGCCGCCGCTGACATAGGGATCGCCATTGACGTGGAAGCTGAGCTTGGGCGCGCTCTCCATTGCTAAGCTGCCGGCATAAACCTGCCAGTCCTCCCGGGCGCTAATGTCTTCCCGCGCCTCCATCACATCGCTGAAAATCTGCAACCTGCGGGGAGCCGTCACCGTCAACTCACCCTCGATCGCATTGTTAAAATTCTGCTCGAATCGCAGACTACTTTCATAAGGCAAAAAGTATTCCAAGACCAGCTGGTGACCATCGCCCGGCGCCACTGGCAGCGTATCAATTACCGAATTCGGCAAGCGCTCCATATCCTCGATCACCACATAACGCCCATTTTCAGCGCCGCTCAACAAGCGCGCCCCAACCGGAAACTCCACCAGCAAGACCGCTTCCCGGCCATCGTCAAAACCCCGCCCGCTGCTATAAATGCGGTCAGATTTGTTGCGGTAGCGGATAATCTGCGAGACATACAAGCCCCTGCCCCATTCTTCCAGTTGCAGCGCTTCGATCAAAATATCAATGCCGGCAACGCTGACCACACTGGGGTCGCTGGTGAAGTCGTAGACCGTGATCGTCTGCTCATTATCGCCGTCCGCCAGCTGCTCCGCGGACAAAAGGCGGTTAAAAATCCGGTCGCCATAAACCGCCCCCAGCACATAACTGAAACTGTTCGTCAGCGGGACCTGCTCAAAGCGAAAATGAAAATCCTCATCGACCACCGTCTCCGCCAGGCTAAATCCCAATTCCGCATTGCCATACTCCAACTGCAGCACCGTATCCGCCGGCACTGTCCCGCCCGCTGTGCCATGCTCAACGCGACCGCTCAATGCGCCCAGCGGTACCAATTCCTCCACCGGTTCATCGTCGATATCATCAAGTTGTTCATCAAATTGAGCATCAAGCTCAACCGTCGCGCCAGCCTCCAGCAACTGGCTACGCAAATGCGCAACCGCCGCGCCGGCCTCCTCAGCGGTTAATGCCGACTCAAACAAATCGCGATTCAACTGTGCGCCATAATCGACATCGCTGAACACGGGCGGAATCACCGCCGGCAGCTCACAGGCATCACAATTCTCTTGCCAAACCTGCTCCCCCCTCGCCAGCAGCGCCTCGTCATAATTCAAGCTGTAAGCATAAAGCGCCACATCCCAGCGTTCGCCTTCGCTCAGCGCCGCTCTCCAAGGCGGCATCAACTTCTCTATCCGCCCCTCGGTGATGATCTCAAACCATTCCAATGGGGATTTAAGCGCCACCAATGCCCGCTCGGTCATATCAAGCGGCGCTTCAACACTGCCAGCCAAGACCAAATCGCCTTGCCCATCGCCGCTGATGCCATGACATTCTGTGCAATGCTCGGCAAAAATGCGCGCGCCATTGACGATATTCGGCTGCCAATCGCTCTCTAAAGCGGTCTCCAGGGCGGGCTGCTCCGGCGCCACCGTGGCGATGATTTCCGGCTCCCCGCCCAAACCGCCACAAGCAGCCAGGCAAGCGCCAATCAACAACCACAAAATCCAACGCAGCCGCATGACTAAGCTGTCTCCTCGCCAGTCTGTCTCTCCAGCCCAGCTTGGCGATAGGCAGCCACCGCCTCGTCGATCGCTCGCTCGATGGCGGCGGCATCTGCGCTTGAACCCGCCGCATCCCCTTGCGCCTCCAGCTGATCCTGCGCGCGCAGCAAACGTATACCGCGATGCACCCAGACTTCGCGCTCGCTCGAATAATCCTCAGTGCCGATCTTGCCCGTCGCGAAATCTTCATCCAAGTCGCGGATATTGGTCAGAACCCGCTCATAATAGATCCGCACTTGATCCCGCTGCCGCTGCAAAGCCCGCGCCGCATCGCTCTCTCCCGCCGCCGAACGCCACAAAGGGCGCGCCACTATCACCATGGCGACAACACTTAAGGCCAACGCGAATAACAATCCCGAGATGCTCATGCACCCTCCGCCAGCAATGCTTCAACCCGGCTGCTCACATCGTCATAACGCAAGCTGCCGATATAAAAATGGCGCACCTGCCCCTGCCGATCAATCAGAAAACTCTCCGGCGGTCCTTCCACCCGATACAAGTTGGTAATATACTGCCCAGTATCCTCGCCATTCGGGTAGCTAATATCAAACTCATTGATGAAGCCCAGCGCTTTTTCCACCGAACTTTCCAGCATATTGACCCCAACTACCACAAAGCCAGATGCTCGAAAATCATTGTAGAGCGCTTGCAAATCCGGCGCTTCATCGCGGCAGGGCGGGCACCAACTCGCCCAAAAGTTGATCAGCACCACCTGCCCCCGATAATCAGACAATCTGAACTCGCTGCCATCAAACAACTTCAACTGAAAATCTGGCGCGGCACCACTCGTCGGACGGACCCGATGCTGCCGCGAAAGCTGCAATCCCAATAGCACAGCGGACAGCAGCACAGCCGCCAACAAAGCCCAAGAGCCGGGGCTCAAGCGCCCGCGCTTGCTCTTTGGCTTCTCCCCCGGCAGGAACTCCAGTTGATCCAATTCGCTCATGGCACAATCTTAACGCCGCGCCCGCACATCTTCTTCCAGCCGCCGGCGATAGGCTTCATCGGAAAGCTCAGCTACCACCGCTTCCTTCTCCAGGCTCAAGCGCTCCCGTCGGCCAAAACGCCGAAAAGTGAAAACCCCAACCCAGACCGCCAAGACAGTCGCCAAGATAGGCAAAATAATCGTCAAAGCCCGCAACACTGGATCCTGCGGCACACCAACTACGTGATCGCCGAAGCGCGCCACGAAGCTATCAATCACCTCTTGCTCCCCGCGCCCCGCCGCCAGCTGCTGCCGAATCTCTTCCTTCCATTCCAAACAGGCAGTAGTTTGACATTCATCCAAGGGGATATTTTCGCAAACCGGGCAATACATGCGCTGCGCCACCCGGATCACCTCATTGTCGCTCACGCCACTGTCCTGCGCCACCGCGACCATCGAGCCAAATAACAAGATAAGCCAGAAAAAAAGGAGAGATAGAGAAAACGCTTGTGACCGCATCATAGCGAGCCCGCCGTCTCTCTTTTATGATAGGCTGGCGCCGGCAAGACCTTGGGATAAGCCGCGATCACCGTGCCAATAATCAGCAAGATGCCACCCCACCAAACCAGGTTCACCAAGGGATTAATATAAATGCGGAAGGTCGCGCGTTCCCGCCCGCCTTGAATTAGCAGCACATAAAAGTCGTTTTCCAACGTGCTATGCGCCCCCGCAATCGTCATCGGCATCTGCTCATAATCATCGATGCGCGGTCGCATCTGCGCGATCTCCCTGCCATCCCGCAAGACCGTCACCTCGGCGATATTCATCATCCGCCCATCAACCGCCTGCGCCCGGATGAATTCATCATAGCGCAATCCATAATCCCGCACCGCGATCGTTTCCCCGCGCGCCAGCGTATGCTGCACCTCCGTTTGAAAAATCGTGCTGCCAATCACGCCGATGCCAATCACCGTCACGCCCAGATGCACGATATAACCACCATAACGCCGCTGGTTACGCCGGAACAAAGCCGCTAAGGCACGCGCCCAGCCTTCGCCCAATGCCCGCCGCCGCGCCTTCGCCCCGCGATAGATCTCGTACAAAGCGACATAACCAGCAAAACTGACCACGCCATAACCCAGAGCCGCCACCAGCACACCGGTCCCACTGGCGATCAATATGACAATACTCAAGGCGGTCAGCGCCAGCGGCACCTTAACCGCCCCCCCCAAGCGCGCTGCCGACATCCTGCCCCAAGCCGAAAGCGGCGCCACACCCATCAAGATATACATGGCGATGAACAGCGGCACCACATAAAACTCGAATGTCTCCGCGCCGATGGTCACTTCCACGCCGAAGAACAACTCCGAAATAATCGGCAAACCAAAGCTGCCCCAGAAAATCGCCACGAACAGCGCGATGAATACCACATTGTTCAGCACAAATAGCGACTCGCGACTGAGGATATTGGCAAACTGATGCTCATCCCGCAATTCCCCCGCCTGCCAACGCCACAGCAAAGTCGCCAGCGCGATCAAGGTGATGACCGCCCAAAACGCCAACATCGGGAAGCCGACATTGCTGCGCGCGAAACTGTGCACGCTTTCGATCACGCCGCTGCGGGTGGCGAAAGTGCCGAACATCACCGCCGAAAATGTCGCGATCACCAACACCATATTCCACAATTTCAACATGCCGCGCTTTTCTTGAATCATGACGCTATGGATGAAAGCCGTGCCCATCAGCCAAGGCAAAAATGCCGCGTTCTCCACCGGATCCCAACCCCAATAGCCGCCCCATCCCAGCACATCATAAGCCCAGCGCCCGCCCAGTATCAAACCCAAGCTGAGGAAGATCCAAGCGATCAAAGACCAACGCCGCGTCGCCTTGATCCAGCTAGTCGACAAATCGCCCGCTGCTAGCGCCGACATGGCAAAAGCGAAAGGGATGGTGAAACCGACGAAACCCAGATAGAGCATCGGCGGATGAATGATCATGCCAAAGTGACGCAACAACGGGTTCAAGCCCTGCGCGCTGCCCGCCAAATTGCTGAGGGGCACCGCGACCGCCCCCGCCGGAATCAATGCGGCCGAGACCACCTTGTCGGCATTCGGCGGCTCCGACACAATCCACCAGCGCTCAAAGGGATTTTCTATCAATAGCGATAAGCCGAGGAAAAAAGCCAGCGTCGCCATCATATAAGCGATCGCATAAGGCATCAGCCGCCGCTCACTGCGCCAATTCAAACCGATCGCCGCGCAAGTGAATACGCTCATCAGCAGCGACCAAAATAACAAGGAGCCACGCTGGGATCCCCAAAGCGCCGTAAATCGATATAACACCGGTGTCTGCGGATCCGTCACCGACCAGACATATTGCAATTGATACTGTTCCGTCATCAAAGCGATGACCAAAGCGCCCGTCGCCACCAGCAGGGCGGGGAAGGTGCTGAGAGCGGCATTGCGCCCGCTATACAACCAAGCTTCTGATGAGGTCCGCGCGCCCAGCAACGAGGCGAAGATGGCATATATCGCCAGACAAAATGCCAAAACCAGCGCCGCCAGCCCGATCTCCGCCAGCATTATTGATGTTCCGGTATTCGACTCAACCCTTCAGGGGCGGTGCTCTCTTCAAAACGGCTCGGGCATTTCAGCAGCAATTCCGAAGCGTGGAAAACCCCATCGCGCGCCAACCCGCCAGTCAAAATCGCCTGCGCCTCATGCTGCAACAAATCCGGCAAGGCAGCATCTTCCACCACCACCTTCAACCGAGCCGCAGTCTCATCAGCCAATGCCTCGTGCAATGCCCGCGCCAAATCCTCAAATTCGCTGGGAATATTGACGATCTCGAAGCGAATGATCGCCTGCTCACTGTCATATTCGATGCTCTCGCCATCGACCGCGCCGGAAATCCGTACCGTCTGCCCCAGATACCCCGGCTCCGCCAATAGCTCTTCCACTGTGATGAAATAACGCGCCCCCTGCAAGGTACCCGAAATCAGCAAATACAATACCGATGCCAAAATGATAAGACCAGCCGCGACGAACTTGACCCGCTCCCGCCTGCCTATGCCTTTTGGTTTTTCAGCATTCTTCGGCTTTTCCCAACTGACTTCCGCCATGTGAGCCTCGGCTGCGCTTTTCACCATATACCCTCAATTATACTTCGATTGTGATTTTTGTCACGAGCCAGCGCAACGCCCCAACACGGCATCTCAGCCCTCGCTAGGATCTAGCAATGCCAGCAAGCCCATCAAGCCCACATTGCAAAACAGCAACGGCGCCAATAATGGCGACCCCCGCAAGAAACGTTCGACCACAATCACACCAGCCGATGTCAAGCTCGATTCAGTGTGCAAGAAGAAGCCGATCACGCCGACCACGATCAAAATGAGCATGGCGACCAGATGTACAGTGATGTCACTATGGTTGGGCTGCTTGACAATGCCAAGAAACAGACAGGTCGTGAATCCGAATAAACTCGCCGTCACCGGCAACCATACCCAGGGATTGTCAAAGCGAAAACGCGCATGATCGAGCACGCTGCTGATCAACGTCGCCAGAATGAAAATAGCAGTCAGCAGCATATAAGCCCGCGTCTTGCTATAGGGCATCTGTACCCAGCGCCCGGCTGACAAGCGCAATCTGCCACTATCCGCCGGCGATTCCACCCAAGCCGCACTGATGCCCAAAACAGCGATCAGGATGAAGAACATCGGACCTATCACTGGCGGCGCCCAAACCAACGCCCGAGCCGCCTCCAGGCTGATCAGCCCGCTCTCCAGCGCCAGGCTCCGGCTCAAATGAAAGTAGGCTCCCAGCAAACCCACCAGTATGCTCAAGAGCAGCACCAAATTTGCCAGCACCGTCGCCAACGGTCGATTGCGAATGGCAATCCAGCCAGCTGCCAACAACAGCAACCCAGCGGCCATGCCAAAGACAATCGGTATCCATTCGTTCGTTTTGATCGTGCCAGAAATGCTATGCGCCAGATAGATATCGACACTGATGAAAACCAGGTTCAAAGCCGTCAGCAACAGAAAGAGCTGGTCTCGGCTGAGTGGAAGGCGCACAGCGCGAAAACGTGGATGGATTTCTCCCAGCAAGTGCATCTTCAGCTCCCGCGTACCTTCTAAGCCTCTTCCTCTTCGCCCAAGCCCGCTTCAGCCAGCAACTCGCTGACGATCTCCTCGAGTTCGGCTTGATCGCGCAGGATCTCATAAGCGCCATGCCACTGCACATAATCCGGTCCGCCCATCCAGGCGCCGAATTTCGCCGTCCGCCCCCAATGATGCCACAAGTCAAAATGCAAAAAGTCAATCGGCTGATCAAAAGGCGCATCGGTCAACAATCCCGCTTCTCGCGCCGGCGCTATCGTCTCATTGCTCACCTGTACCCGCCGGTTGATCTCCGCCACCAAAGCATCGGCATCAACATAAAACTGCTCGACAAAAGCGCGATTATGGCATTCAGTACAGACCATCTGCATCTGCGTCTTGTTTTCTTCCCAATCGGGACGCCGTTGACTTTGCGGCGCGAACAGATACCAAGTCAAGCGATCCCCAACATCATGCGTGGTGCTGGCGCCGCCGAAGCCGCTGATATGACAGGTCGCGCAGGTTGGCGCGGGAAAATCCTGCACCGTCAAGGTGCCCGGCTCGGCTTCCCAATTCCAATCATCGCCGCCGGTCAAATAAGCGATGCCATGGAAAGACTCGATATAGATCTCATACTGCGGATGATCAGGACCAATATGGCAATGATTGCAGGTCTCCGGCTTGCGTGCTTGCTCCAAGCTGAACTCATGCCGCAAATGACATTCCTGACATTGCCCCACCGAGCCATCAGCAGCCGGCGCGCCAATATCATGGCAACCCGCGCAAGCGAATTTGGTGATCGCCGGACCCTCGAGCTCAAACAGCGCATTGCGCATGCGCTCCGGATTATAAGTCCCCTCCGGTATCGATTCGTAAAGCGCCAGGTGCTCCGCGCTCAAATCAGCCGAACCCCACATGGCGATATAAGCCGGCAAGCTATGGCGGCTCATATTAAATTGATCCACCTCGTCTTGATGGCAAGTGGCGCATTTGGCCGTGGTCGGCACCGTCAATATATGACTGCCTTCATGCTCCTGCGAGCCAGGATAACCCGCCTCCACCTCGTGACAATTCTGACAAGTCACATTGGCGGCTGCCATGCTGCTGCGGCTGTATTGCTCGATGATGCCCGGCGTCGTCCGCTGGTGGCAAGTGACACAGGCATTGCTGCTATCCAACTCTACCGCTTGTTGCTCGCCATCATCCGGCGCGATCTGCTCACCCATCACCGCAATAATGAATGCCAGCGCCGGCACAATAATAACGACCAAAATACCAATAACGACCAATCTAAATGAAGCCCCCGACCCCTGACTGCGTTCCATCTCTGTCATCAGCCACACTCCCGCTACAAAAAACTCTACAATGGTCACTTACATGATAATGCTTGTTAGGCAAAACGGAGGAAAATTCGTCGATATTGCACAAATGGTTTCTAACTTCTGTACAACGAAAAGCGCAATGCCCGCTGTTTTGGCACAGCAGCTAAAACGACAAACGAGACTGAATATCAAATATCAGGCTGGTGCGCCTTTACTGGTCCCTAGAGCTTAGCCTTGTCTTGCTGCGTCAATCTTCGTCTTCGCTCGCCGCTTGACTCCAGCGAATCACCAAGACGCCGATAATGCCAGCGATGCCCAAAAACAAGATCAGCATCGACAAACCAGCCGGCGAGGAACTTGCTTCCCCATCCTGCGCGAAGACCAAACTCGCCTGGCTCAAAACCACCAGCAACAAGAGGAAGAACTTGCCCACACGGGGCAGGGAGATCTGATTCATGAATGCCTCTCCAGATTTGTGACTTGTCCTGAATAGATTCTAGCGAAAATTATCGCGGCTTATAGCGGCAACCCCCGTCTATACAGCAGCCAGCTTGCTGATGTCATAGATGGTAAAAGCGACCAGCAAGAGCAGCGCTGCCCCCGCCACCAACAGATAGCGCCAGCGATGTTGGTAGCCAATCGTCCAAAAGCGCCTCAAGCTGAAGAAAATCGATAGCATCGCAACCAGGTTGATCAACAGCAGCAGCGGCACAGCAGCATCAGCAGCGATGCCCACAATCGGCAGCAAAAAGGGCAAGAAAACATATTGCAAGAGGCAACGCGCGCCGGAAAACATCAATGACAGCGTCAGCGCATTCTCAGCACTGCGCGCTCCGCCAGGGCTATCTTCGACCGCGATCGCGCTGGATCCTGTCTTGATCAACAACAATCGCGTCATCAAATTGTCCGCGCGGCTCAGGTTCACCTGTCACCTCGGCACATCGTCAACTTCAATCTTCAATCAACACCAGCCACCAGTAGCCACCATCAGCCACCACTAGCCATCAGTAGCCACCAGCCAAGTGTAACACCAGCACCCTTGCTTTTCTATATTCAGTCATCACTGATCAGCTGATCCTGACTATCGAGAAAAGCCACCAAATCCGCCAACTGCTGCGTCGTCAGCTGGCTACCATAGAAATCCGGCATCACAGCAGCATAATCCGGGCTGATATAAGCCATCGGCTTCACGATGCTCTCAACCAGAAACTGTCGATGGCTGTACTCATCGAATTGGGGCAAAGGCAAACGAATATCGTTGATCCGCGTCCAGGTGCCAGCCGTCAAGGGCGCAACTGCTTCATTCTCATGGCAACCGGCACAACCCAGCGCTACCCCACCCAGAGCCGGCTCCAAGCCATTGTAGAGCATTTGGCCAACTAGGGGATCGCCAGAGACCTCTTCCAACTCCAGCATAATGGCTTCAACATCCGCCCCGACCGATTGCGCGGCGATCAATTCATCTAGCGATACGAAGCGCAAAGCCCGCTCCAGCATGCCATCCACCTCCGGCTCATTCGGCTGATAACCGCAATGCAGCGCCATCGATTGGTACAAAGCGCCCAGCCGAAACAAGTTGGCGATCCCCCGTTCAGCAGCTTCTGCGAAATCCAGTGTCAGATAACTCGCCAGGGTACTTTGCTGCTGCGCCAATTCCTCCGCTGTGCAGCCCTCGGCTACATCGTCTTGTGCCGCGCTCGACAATACCAAGAGCAGCAACATGGGCAAGAGATAGAGATATAGTGATCTTCTCATTTTGGTTGACCTCCCGCGAGAAACGAAAAAGCCCCCGATGTCGAGGGCTCATCATACTCATGTCTTAGTGAATTATCATTGCGTCATCAGGAAGGCGACAATATCTGCCAGCTGCTGGTCGGTCATGCGGACGCCAAAATTAGCCGGCATCAAGCCAGAGCTATATCCATCGACCACATAGTCGCCCGGCCGCACAATGCTCTCAACCAGATACTGGTCCACCGTATAGCCAGCAAATTGCGGCAGTGTCAGCCGTTCGTTTTCGACCCGCATCAATGTGCCAACGGTATCCGGCGCCGATGCCCCATTGCGGTGGCAGTCGGTACAGCCGTATTCGGCATCATAAAGCAATTCGCCTGTTGCCGGGCTGCCGACCACTTCAGTCTCCGCCCAACGCGCCAGGATGCCCAAGACATCGTCGCCAGCCGGTGGGGGCGGTGGTTCAGTCGGCAAGGAACCATCAGCCAAAGGTTTGCCATATTGCGCCACCGCGATGAAATCTTCAGTGGTCCAGGCGCTGCCCTTGTCCCAATTGAGGATATAAGCGGTCAGATCTTCAATCTGGTCCTGCCGCAAGGGTCCCCCAGCTGTCTGTGACCAGGCAGCCATGCCCGTGCCGTTGGGATAGACGCGGGCGCTTCCCGGCCTGCCATGAATCAAGGTCGTCACGACGTAGCCGTGCAAATCGCCAGCCCATCCCACCTGCGCCAGCCGCGTGCCATTGTTGTTGAAGAATACTTCTACTTCATTGTCGCCAGTGGTTTCGATATCGACTATCGTATCCCACAAGGGGAAAAGGCCATTGTCCACCGCCGTATCCAGGCTCTGCAAAATCTCAGCGCGCGCGGCAACCGCTTCTTCAATATTGAGCTGCTGTTGCTCGATTTCCGCTTCCAACTCCTCCAGCGCAGCCAGAATCTCGTTCTGCCGCTCTTCCGTCGGCGGATTGTCGGGGTCGGTGAATTCAGCCAGCAACCGGTCGGTGTTGTCACTCAAACGGACCAAAGCGCGATTGGCACTGGTGATGGCGGCTGTCTGCTCGCCAACCGGGTCATAGCCAAACAAATGTGGATTGTTCAAGCCGGGCGCGCGATCGCCGGCGCCATAACCTTCTTCTCCATGGCACTCGGCACACAAGGAGGCGAATAACTCCGCGCCACGCTCAATCGATCGACCAGTATGCTGCTCGACGAAGGCTTGCATCCGCGCTTCTTCATTGATAGCGACCCAGCCAACCAGGATCATCATGCCGACGAACATCGTGATGCCCGCCAGGATACGCCCTTCGATTGATCTAATCAGTAATCGATTCATGTAGTCTTCCCGTACCTGTTTCGCTCAGCCCACTCCGAAGGTGGCATCTGCCAATCACTCCCGCTTAATCGAAATACGCCGCCGATTCATGAATGAATAGATGAGCGCTATAGATCCGCCGCTCTACCAGCGGATTGCCCGCGTCATCCAAGACAAGCTGTTCTTCCATCAGCGGCGCGCCATTTTCATCCAGCATGGCATTGCCATCGCTATCCATCAGCGGCACTTGCGCGGTGACATAGACAAATAGTGGATTGCCCTCTTCATCCAGCTGCACCTCGCCGCCTTCAATCACAACGTTGTCCCAACTTACAACCCAGTCCAGCCGTTTCAAGCTGGCTTGATTATCCGTGATCACCAACGCGCCCCAGACATTCGGCAGCTCTTCCGGCACCTCTTCCAGATGATGAGCGAATTCTTCCATCACCCGCATCAACACGGGCGCCTCATCATCAGGAATGCTGCGGAAGCGCAACGGCAGCTGGTTCGCCCCCAAATGCTGGTCCTTCAACTCCTGAATCATCTGGTCGAATTGACCATTCGCCATGACCTCGGCATTGAACTCCGCGATCATATCATTGGCTGCCATATCGCTATGCGCCGCTATCTCCGCGGTGGTATAGGCGCCCACAATCATCTGGTCGAAAGGCACCGTCCGCCCAATGCCGACCTTGCTATGCGCCGGCTCAAATGTCAATTCATGCACGATTTCGGTCTCAGCCGAAGTCTTAACCGCGAACTTCGCCAAACCCATGTAACTCAATATCGTAGTCGCCGAGACCAACAGCATGGCGATCGTCAGCATTAAACGGCGATGGGCATAACGCCGGCTGGGCGTCACATCGAGATAGGGCAACATCGCCAAGCCACCCAAGGCGATCGTCGGGAAAGCCACCCCCCAGAAGAACTTGTCACCCAGCTTGAGCGCACCCTGGATCCACAAGAAATACCATGGCGCTGTCGTGCCCAGCGGCGTCACCTGCGGGTCGGCATGGTTCTCCAACGGCGCATGATAGAACCAGATACAAAGCACCGTGATGATGAAAGTCGTCACCCCAATCCACATCATTTCATTGGTCAGCACATCGGGGATGAAATAAACACGTTTGTCCAATGGCACCCGCTTCGCCGTATCTTCGCCGATATTCTCACTCCGCGGCAACAAGCTGTGACCATGGATGACCACCTTGTAATAATGCACGCCGGTAAACACAAAGAGCAGCGCCGGCAAAGCCAAGACATGCAAGAGATAAAACCGCAGCAGACCATTCGCCCCCAGCTCCGGCGCGCCACGCAGCAGCAAATTGACCTGATCGCCCACCACCGGCGTCGCCTCCGCCATCGAGGCGCCAATCGTCACCGCCCACAGCGCTAGCTGGTCCCAAGGCAGCAAATACCCCGAGAAACTCAAAAACCCCGTGATCACTAACAACAACAAGCCAGTGAACCAGGTGAATTGTCGCGGTTTTTTGTAACTCCCGGTGATCCAGGTGCGCATCATATGTAGCGCGACCACCGCCACCATGAACTCCGCGCCCAGCCGGTGCATATCCCGCATCAATTGCCCCAAGGGCACATTGCTCAAAATCGTCAGCATATCGCCATAAGCGATCTCCGGCGATGGCGTGTACCAGAGCATCAGCAGGATGCCGGTAATCGTCTCGAAGAAGACGAAATAAGTCGACAGCCAACCCAGGCGGAAGGTCGGGTACAAGCCAGTCACATCGCGATTGAAATAGGACGGGCGCATGTGCAGCCAAAATCCATCGGCATGCGGCGTCAAGCGCGGGTTGGGCCGCCGCGTCGGGGTCTCCCCCCGCAGCGCCTCCCGGATATCTTGCACATTCATGCCCGCTGTCAAACGCTGGACAGAATCGTCTATGCCCTCAAATATCGCTTTCTTGAAGCCTTTTTCCTTGACGTCATCGAGGAAAGACGGGAAGGGGAGGATGGTCATGAAAACTCCTCGTCTGAATTCACAAAACTAAAGGCGGCGATCAATGCAGCGCCCCTGTGATCCGCGCGCCAGTATCGATCTGTATACTCGTGATCTCGCGATTGGGATCCAGCGGAATCGCGCTACCATCCGCCGGCGTCACCAAGGTAGTGCCATCGGCATAAGTCACCGTGGCGATGAAACTATCCAGATTGCGCGGCGCCGGACCCTCGATCCACTGCCCACCCAGTTGGAACTTGGAACCGTGACAGGGGCATTCAAAGCGGTTGTTGGTCGGCACCCACTTGGGCAGGCAACCAAGATGCGTGCACACGCCATAAAGCGCGCGCAAGCCCTCGCTGGTCAAGGTCACGTGGAAGCGACCAGCCGGCACCGATGTTGGCGCCGCGTCCACACTGGGCAACTCCTCCGGATTGAAAGCGAAGGTCCCGCCAAATTCGCCTTCCTTGAAACGCGGGAAAGCGAACCAGATCAAACCAGCCGAGGCTTGCCCCAAGAGCAAAGCCATCGACGCCCCCCAAATATAATAGAGGAACTCGCGCCGGCTGGGTGCCGCCACCTGTACGCCTGGCGCAGCAGCGGACCGCGCTACCGAAGCTCTCATCGCAGTTGGACTTGTAGATTGTGCCGTTGCCATACTCTATCGTCGTCCTTCCATTCCAACAGGACCACCAGCAATATTCTATCCGATATCATCGCCATTTCAGCATTAGTTAAATATATCACAATCGATTCCCAAAGTACAAGTATAAACCTTGGCGGATTCAATTATAGATTTGCATCTTGGCTTGCCGTATGATATCTGAGTTCTTATTGTAGGAGGATGCCGCATGCGAATCAAAAAAGTCAAGCTCCATAATTATGCCTGCTTTTACGATGCTGATGAGTTTGAGTTAGGACCGGGGATAAATTTCATCGTCGGCAAGAATAACTCTGGAAAGACAATGTTGATTGATGCGCTCAGTCAGAGTGGAAATGGAAAACCACACCTTAGCGTTCAGACAATAGACGCAGAACCAGGTAAAACGAATCCCGAACTTAATACCCGGTACGAAGTTGTCTATGAGTTCGAAGAAGGCGAGCTGCTGAAAATGCTCAAAGATACATTCTATATTCCCTTGCAACCGAAAGACCGACTTTCATATCCATATCCATTTACATTGCCGGGAGATTTTCTCAAGCGAGTTAGCACCATTCGATATTTCTTCGATGATAATCAACCATCCCAAGCTCAGTTAGGCAATTCACGCTATCAGCACTCCATTTCGGGAGATCAGAACGTGGAATGCTATGAAGGATCTAATGCAGAAATTCCTATTAATTTTACTGATGAACAGATCTCGTATTATAGGCACGAAAAAAAGATCGTCTCCAAGCTGCCGTCCGAAACGGCTTGGGCAGAAGTCGCAAAACAGATTCCAAATAAGGTCTTTCGCTTAAAAGCTGAAAGACACATTGCCGTGGCATCATCAAAGGTCTCAAAAGATCAATTATCTTCGGATGCCTCCAATTTGGCTCAGGTCCTACTCAAGTTGCAATTAATGGAAAGGAAGAAGTTTACGGACTATGAAGAACTTGTAATGTCTATTTTCCCATCGGTTCGTGAAGTTTTTGTTGACCCTGGAAATGATGAACCGGAAATCAAGATAGGCTATTACGATCCAGACCTTCAGAGATCTGATCTGGCTGTCTCAATATCGGAGTGCGGTGCTGGATTGGTTCAAGTCATGGCGATGCTTTACGTCGTTGTAACTTCAGTGGAGCCTCAAGTTATTCTAATTGACGAACCACAGAGCTTCCTGCACCCCGGCGCTGTTCGTAAGCTTTTGCAGATTTTTCAGCAGGAGGAGTATGCACATCATCAGTACATTATGACAACTCATTCGCCAACTGCGATCGCGTCTGTCCAGGAGAAAACTATTCTTCTGCTCGAACGCGAAGACATGATAAGCAACGTATCAAGCATCGATGCTCGAAAGACCAAGGACCTTGAAGTAACCTTGCAGGCTGTTGGCGCGAGACTTTCAGACGTATTCGGAATGGACAACATCATTTGGGTAGAAGGCGCAACAGATGAAATCTGTTTCCCGATGATCATGAATGCCCTCAAAATACCTTATTTGGGCACAAAAGTTCTGGGCGTAGTAAACACCGGAGACTTTGCAAACAAGAAACACGGACGAATGGCGGTAAAAATTTATCATCAGTTGTCTTCTGCTGATGGGCTTTTACCGCCTGCTTTGGGTTTTGTCTTTGACGGCGATATGCAACCTCAGTTGCAGGAGCTTGCTGGCGAATTTGGAAAGTCAATATTTTTTCTGAGGCGCCAAAATTTCGAAAGTTATTTCATTGACTTTCCTGAAATTATTGCTGGTATATTGAATACAGAAGAAGATGGTACGCAAATCTATACAGAATCTGAAGTCTCTAAATGGGTAGAAGATAACAAAAAGGAAGACAAATATTATTCTGGTGATAATTCCTATGACGAAAAGAAATGGCTGCAAACCATAGATGGCGCAAAGTTCTTGGAGAATCTTTTTCGTGATTTGATCGGAAAGAATCTCCCGTATGATAAAGTCAGACACGGCGAAAAAATCACCAGACGTATCCTTTGCGAAAACCCTGACCACTTTAGTGATATTGGTGATTTGATAAAACAGATACTCCGGAACACGAGTGCCCCTGAGAACTAATCAGCATTGCTTCGCTAGCATTTGTCTAGGTTTTTGGATCTACTACAAGAACTTGCCCCAAGACCCTATTCCAGTATTACCATTTGGATTTGCACGGCAATGTGCTCCGGAATCCCAAATTGAGTGGCATCACTCATAACGTCTTTAGCATACAAGTCGGTGTCGGCATCACCCTGGCAATTCGTCATTCGGGGCAAAATCAATGATGTTTTTTTGTTGGATTGTGGTATAATGCTCGCGACAACGCACATCGTTACAAGGCACATGGAGATATTATGGCAGCGATACAACCATCACCAACGCAGCAAGACCTTGCGCCCACCTCACTAGAGCGCAGCAATAGCGAGCGGATTGCTTCAATTGAAGCGACCTTGCCCCACCTCGCGACCAAAACGGATATCGCAGTGACAAGAGCGGATATCGAAAAGCTCAAGGCGGATCTGACTTGGCGCATTATCATCGCCATGAGCATTTTGACCACCATCTTTGTTGCGGTGGTCCTTATTGCCTTCCAAAGCACCGCCGCCTGATGCCCGAAAAGAAACCGGGTCCCCGATCACTGGCGCAAAGGATAAAAGCTCGATAAACGCAGCGGCATCACCCACTATCAACCAAACTCAATATCAGCGACCCAAGTCTCCCCTGATTTATCGGGGGAGATTTAGAGGGGTGCGAGACTTGCCCCCGCGCCCCATCCCAGCCATAATAGCCCCCATGAGCACGCGAATCATCCAACACAAAACCCTCACCTGGCTCGACCTCGTCCTGCCCAGCGCCGAAGACGTCGAAAACCTGCGCGACCGCTTCCCTTACTTCCACCCCCTCAATCTCGAAGACCTCCGCAGCCCCATCGAACGTCCCAAGCTTGACCAGGACGATAACTATCTCTTCCTCGTCATGCACTTCCCCTTGTGGGATTCCCGCCACGAAATCTCCCGCGCCAGCGAGGTCAACTTCTTCGTCGGACACAATTACGTCGTCACCGCGCACAACGGCACCCTCAAACCCCTGGTCACTATCTTCGAGCGCTGCCAAAACATCGAACAGGAACGCGAGAAACTGCTGGGCAAGGGCGCCAACCACGCCTTCTACAGCCTGATCGACCAACTGGTCGATTATATCTTCCCCATCCTCGCCAAAGTCGACAAGCGCCTCCACGCCATCGAAGACCAACTATTCGAATCGGACGCCAAACACACCATCCAGCAAATCGCCCTGTTGCGCCGCGATATCATCTCCCTGCGCCGCATCATCCGCCACCAAATCCCCATCGTCCAACAACTCGAATCTGTCGACCATCCCATCCTGCAGGAACACATGGAAGAATACTTCGGCGATATCGTCGACCACCTCTTCAAACTGCGCGATATCATCGACGAGAACTACGAAATCATCAACAGCTTCGCCGAAACTGCCGACACTCTGGCAAGCTATCGCATCAACGAAGTCATGCGCATCCTCACCGTCATCTCCGTCATCATGCTGCCGCTCACCCTCATCTCCAGCATCTATGGCATGAATATCGATCTTCCCTTTGCCGATACCCCCCACGCCTTTATAATCACTGCCGTTATCATGATCTTTATCGCTATTTTGATGCTCATCTATTTCCGCAAACGCCATTGGTTGTAAGCCTATTTATGCTCCCCCCAGCGACATATATTGATAACAGTCCCGCCCTTCATGCCTTGCTCGAGCGCCTGCAAACTCAAGACCGCATCGCCTGCGATACCGAATCCAACAGCCTGCACGCCTACCGCGGCAAAACCTGCCTCATCCAAATCTCTACAGCATCCGAAGATATCCTCATTGACCCGCTGGCGATTGACGACATCAAAGCACTGGGCGCGATCTTGGCAAATCCCGCGATCGAGAAAGTCTTCCACGCCGCCGAATATGACCTGATCCGCCTCAAGCACGATTTCGATTTCGATGTCTGCGGCGTCTTCGATACCATGGCAGCAGCCCGCGTCTGCGGCTATCAACGCATCGGCTTGGGCAACATGCTGGAAGATCTGCTCGGCATCAAGCACAGCAAAAAACACCAGAGGGCTGATTGGGGACGCCGCCCATTGCCGGAAAGCTATCGCCAGTATGCCCAAATGGATACGCATTATTTGCTGTCCCTGCGAGATACTCTGTACGCCGAGTTGCGCGCTGCCGGCCGCCTAGACGAGGCTTTCGAATACTTTGAAGATGTCACCCGCTTCGAGCTGAAATCAGAAGAATTTGACCCCGAAGGCTTTTGGAAATTGTGCCAACGCCCCAATTCGCTCAAAGGACGGCAACTGGCTGTCCTGCGGGAGCTCTATATCCTGCGGGATGAATTGGCGAAAAGCCACGACCATCCCTCGCAGCGCCTAATCTCCAACAAGACCTTGCTGCAAATCGTCGCGGACATGCCCCGCAAACTCCGCGAGCTGCAAAATATCCGCGGCTTGCCGAAATGGCTGCTGCGTCAAAGCGGCGACGAAATCCTCGAAGCCATCAAGCACGGCGCCAACAGCCGCCTGCCCAATGCCAGACCCCGCCGCAAGCCAACACCAGCGCCAATCGTCGAATGTTACAGTGCCCTACACAATTGGCGCAAGCAGACCGCGCTCGACCGCGGTGTCGATTCCGATGTCATCATCAGCAGGAATACCCTCTGGGATCTCGCTCGGCGGAAACCGGCCACCATCGACGATCTATCTGGCATTCCCGGCTTGGGTCCCTGGCGTCGCCAAACCTACGGTGCCGCCCTGCTCGCCATCGTCAACAGTAACGAGAATTAGCCCACAAATCCCATGCCAGAACACGCCCGCCTACCGCTCTGGCGCGACAAGCCAGTCGAGCAAAAGCTGGAGACGCTACGCCAATTGCTGCTCGATCTCTATCAATATCAGCTTGGCGCTGCTCTGGCGGATATCCTGCGCATTCTGGACGCGCACCAACCCGCCGATGCCAAAGAATCTCGCGATATCCAGTTGATGAAAGAATTAATCAAGACCAATCCCAACATCCTCAACATGAACTGCGAACCGGGACATATCACCGCTTCCGCCCTCATCGTGCATCCCGCCTCCCAACGCGCGCTGCTCCATTTTCACCGACGCTTACGCCGCTGGTTGCAAGTGGGCGGTCACACCAACTACGAGACCGATGTGGCACAAGCCGCCCTGCGCGAAGCCCGCGAGGAAACTGGCTTGAGCGATCTCTCGTTTTTCCCGCCAGCTAAGAACCCCGTGCCGCTCGATTTCGATGTTCATAGCATCCCCTCAATCGGCGACCAGCCCGAACACCTTCATCTCGATTTTCGTTACCTTCTGGTGACGCAGCAACCCGCTGCCCTCGCCCCAGCCGCCGGCGAATCAACTCAATTCCGCTGGCTCAGCTTCGCCGAAGCGCTCGACCTGGGCGAAACTATCGATCCCTCATTGCACCGCCTGCTGCGTAAGGTGCGTGACCTCCTCGCCCAACAAGGGACAAGCGCCTAAAGTCAAAGCCCAATTTCTCCTAACTGCCAGCGGCGCTTAGAACAGGCGCCAGCTTTATGTTACACTACGGCAAAATCTCCAGCAGAAAGCCAGTGTCAAAATGTCAACCGACCGAACTGAACAACTCCGCGCTATCAAAGATGCCATCGTCAATCTGACCGAATCACCACTCTACGAATATCGCACCAGCAACAATTATTTCCCCGTCATCGGGCAAGGGAATCATTATGCCGATATCATGTTCATCGGCGAGGCGCCGGGCAAAAACGAAGCGGAAACGGGCCGCCCCTTCTGCGGCGCATCCGGGCGCGTTCTGGACGAGTTGCTATCATCGATCGACCTCAATCGCGAAAAAGTCTACGTCACTAATATCCTCAAAGATCGCCCGCCCAATAATCGCGACCCGCTCAAAGCTGAAATCGATCTCTACGCGCCTTTTCTCGAACAGCAAATCTCCATCATCCAACCCAAGGTGATCGCGACTTTGGGCCGCTTCTCGATGGAGTTCATCTTGCGTCGCTTTGGCGCCTTCCAAGCCAACCAGCGCATCAGCCAACTGCATGGCACCATCATCCAAGTTCGTACCAACTATGGCAAAGCATCGGTTGTGCCACTGTTCCACCCAGCTGCCGCCCTCTACAACGCCAGCCAGCGAACCACACTAGAAGACGATTTCCAGGTTTTGAAACAGTTTGTTCACCTCGACTAATCTGCTACAATGACACTATCGCAGCCCTAGGACGAAGGTCTCACTATGATTATCGAAAAACAATACATCAGCGCCGACGAATTTCTCAAAATCGTCGAAGAACCGCCATACCACGATCGCGCCATGGAGCTCATACAAGGAGAAATCATCGAGATGCCACTGACGAATGGAGAACATGGAGAGATTCTTTCGCTCATGCATGCCAAGATTGCAAGCCATGTATATGACAATGGCCTAGGCAGAGTAACGGTGGGGGATGCGGGCTTTGTTCTTGAGCGCAACCCCACCGGCAGAGATACCGTCCGCGGCTTGGACATCGCTTTTGTCAGCGGGGCGAAGTCGCCCGAACCGCTCCCTGATGGGTTTATTGAGGTCTCGCCAGATCTAGCGGTCGAAGTTGTATCGCCCAGCAATGAAGCAGCCGATATCCATCTCAAAGTCCTGCAACTCCTGAAAGCCGGTACCTCACTGGTCTGGGTGGTCTATCCTGACAGCCAAACTGTCGTCGCGCATACACCGTCAGGCTCCAAGACATTACAGATCAACGACAAACTCTCCGGCGGCGAGATCCTGCCCGGCTTGGAAATTCCCCTGCGAGCTATCTTCCCCTCCTAAAACCCATGCCCTTTTGCCTGATCCCACAATAATCTTTCTTGGCGACAACATGAACCCTTCGACTGATGTGGACGCGCTGGTTCAAATACTCTGGGATTATATGCTGGTCGGGCATGAGTTGCAGCGGGCTGATTGCCTCTTCACCCTCGGCAGTTACGATATCCGCGTGGCTGATTATGCCATTGAGCTCTATCAGCAAGGCTACGCGCCCTATCTCCTTTTCTCTGGCGGCGTCATCCAACAGAATGCCGAGCTAAACATCTTTTGGGATACTACCGAGGCGGAATATTTCGCCCGCCGCGCTATTGCCAGTGGCATACCTAGTGAGCGCATCTTGATTGAAAACCGCTCCAGCAACACCGGTGAAAACTTCCTCTTCAGCCGGCAACTGCTCGCCGCCCGCGGGCTGGATTTCCAAACCTATATCCTGCTGCAGAAACCCTTCATGGAACGGCGCGTGCTGGCCACCGCGCTCCGACACTGGGCGGATAAAGACTTCCTGGTGACATCTCCACCGATCAGCTGCGCCGATTATCTCAATGGCGACCTGCCGCGCGCCGCCTTGATTCAGTATATCGTTGGCGATTTTCAGCGCGTCCAAGTCTATGGCGAAAACGGCTTCCAAGTGCCGCAAGAGATCCCCACTGAAGCCTGGAATGCCTTCGAGCAACTTTGCGCCTTGGGTTATAACCAGCGCCTGGTTAGCTCGCTATGATTAATGCCATCATTAACGCAATGGATGTTCATGCTGTGGCGCTTGTACATCATCGGGTATCGGGCAATGATAAGGACTGCGCTCGATGACCGCGCGGAATTCCGCCTGCGCCCGCTCCAGTTTATGCGGCGACAAAATCAATTCAGCCGCCGCTAGCGCCATCACCTTGGCGGCGTACATCATCCCTTTGTGACCAATAGAAGTCCTGCCAGTGGCCACCACAGCCCAAGAATGGGCGGCGGCGCGGCTAGCCCAGGTCGCTGTTTGCAGCATACTGCATGGCGCATACCAACTCATATCGCCCATATCCGATGAACCGGGCGAAACAATATCCTTGTCCCGGCTCGGCAACACATCGCCGATCAAGCCCTGCTTCGCGATCTGCGGATCAATGCCATAGCGCTCCGTCAGCGTCTTGACATTGGCATCGCCGAAATGCTTATTGATCTCGGCGGCATACGCTTGCTCTTCAGCGCTGAAGTCGATGCCGCCCAGCTCCTGCATGATCTCGTATTGCAAATCAGCCAGCGCCTCGTTGGATAGTACCCGCGTCGAACCCGCTTTATACACGATTTCCACATCGGTATCGGTCATCATCGCTGCGCCTTTGGCGATGCGAATGACACGCTGACAAACATCTTCCAGATTCTCCGGTTCATAGGCGCGCACGTAGTAATAGCTCTCGGCATAATCTGGCACCACATTGGGTGCCAACCCGCCATTGACGATGATATAATGCAAGCGCACATCATCGGTCACATGCTCGCGCAAATAATTCACGCCAATATTCATCAGCTCCAGCGCATCCAGCGCCGAACGCCCCGAATGTGGATCAGCCGCCGCATGCGCTGTCTTCCCTTTGAAGCGGAAGTTGTAGCGATTGACGCTGAGCAAGCTGCCTTTCATCGCCGAATTGATATACCAGGGATGCCAATTGAAGGTGGCGTCAAGATCATCAAAAGCGCCATCACGCCCCATAAAAACTTTGCCGCTGCCGCCTTCCTCCGCCGGGCAACCATAATAACGCACTGTGCCAGCTCTTCCCGTGCTTTTCAGCCATTCCTTGAAAGCGACTGCCGCCGCCAGACAACCGGTGCCCAGCAAGTTATGCCCACAGCCATGCCCGGGCGCGCTATCCATAATCGGTTCCCGCGTGTATTGATCTTTCTGCGACAAGCCGGGCAAGGCATCGTATTCACCGGCGAAAGCGATGACCGGCGCGCCAGAACCCCATTCGGCGGCGAAAGCGGTGCTGATCCCGCCCAGATCCCAAGTGATGCGAAAGCCCTCCGCCTCCAGAAAATCCGCTTGTAGCTTGGAAGCCTTAAACTCCACAAATTGCAATTCGGGATTATCCCAGATTTCGTCTGACATGCGCGTGAAACGCAGCTGATGTTCATCGAGCCAATCGGCAATATCTTGTTTTGTCTGCATTCCTGTTGCCCCTTTGCTTAGACCTTCACTGTCGCGACCACTTGCTGGTTCGGATCCCGCGTATATTCTGTCGGCAGCAATTCAGCAGCGGCATCCGGCAAAGCCAGAGTCAGCGTGCGAAAACCCAGCCGATGCCCCATATCACGGATGGCGACCAACAATTGCGTGCTCAAGTTCCGCGGAGACCAACAATAAACCTCGGCATGACGGCTGTTATAAAGTTGCTGATGAAAACAAACCAATGCCTCATGCCCCGAAGCGTTGACGTACTGCCGGTATTTGCGGCGCTCGATGATCTGCGGGATGCTGCTCCAATGTTCGATCCATTCCGCCTCCCACAAAGCCCGCGGGCTGCTCCAGCGACCCACCGCCAGCGCCCAGCCATCGATCAGGCTGGCTTCCGTTTTGTCGAACTCCTGGCTCTTGTAAAAGCTCTGGCCAATCTGTGCCCCCAGCGTATAGCGCGCCAAACGGAAAACTTCATTAGCACCGAAATATTTCCGATAATATGTGCCTGCCTCTTTATCATATTCCGGATATGCCACCGAAAGCCGCCCCGGTCCCCGGGCATCATCCCGTATACGATCAGCCAGCATATGATGTACTTCATCCGCGCAACTCTCAGCCACCCGCATTTGCGCCACATGCAGGTGCCTTCCCATTGGCGTCAATTCTCGGTTGTAAAATGCTTCGGCATAAGCCAGGATGCCACCATCCCGCTCCACCACATAAGCGGAGCCATTGCCACTGAGCAAGTGACTCAGCCAAATGGAGGCTGTCTCCAAGGACATCCAAGCGCCGCCATGCAACCAACGTTCATAGATCGTCAGCGCCTCATAGGGCAAATCCTCAACCTGCCCCTGCGTATTCAGCCGCTGCCAGATGGGCAAGCTCGCTGTGAACAAGGCAACAATATCCCGCGTATCATCAAGTGTGGCTTGGCGTACCAACATCTGCGGACCTCTTTAACACTCTCAGATACATTACTCTTCGCGCCTCTTTCTCCCAGCCTCTGCTATAGTATAACGCAGAGCGTGTAGCTACACGATGACCCGCCGCGCTAAAATCTTTGTACAGGTGGCAAATGGTGGAGGGAATATGCTGCTGGTATTCGACATAGGCAACACAAATATCCAACTGGGATTGTGGAATGGCGAAAGTTGGCGACTATCCTGGCGTGCCCGCACCGTCGCCAGCAAAATGACAGACGAATACGCCGTGCTGGTGCGCAATTTCCTCAACACCGCCCAGGTCGATTTCAGCGCCATTTCCGCCATCGCTATCAGCAGCGTCGTACCCGCCTTGACACCGACCTTTCACGATCTGGTGCGCCGCTATATCAAACTCGAACCGCTTATCGTCAGCAGCAGAACCCAGCTGGGCATCAGCATCGATATTGATATGCCCGAACAAGCCGGCGCCGACCGTCTCTGCAACGCCGTCGCCCTCTCAAGATTCTTTGGCGCCCCAGCCGTCAGCGTGGATTTTGGGACTTCTACCAATTTTGATGTGCTCTCCGCCGACGATGCCTATATCGGCGGGGTTATCGCACCGGGTATCCGCCTGGCTCACGATGCTCTGGTCAGCCGCGCCGCCCAACTACACAAAGTTGAGCTGTTGCCGCCGCCGGCTGCCATCGGGCGCAACACAGTTCATGCTATGCAATCGGGTATCTTTTGGGGCTACGTGGGCATGATCGACACTTTGCTGAAACGCATCATCGCCCAACTCGATTCGCCAGCAACTCAAGTCATCGCCACCGGTGGCCTAGCGCCGCTCTTCAAAGAATATATCCCGCTCATCGACCATCTCGCGCCTGAACTGACTCTGGATGGCTTGCGCCTCATTCACGAAATCAACCAGCGAAAATGAAAACGCCCCGCTAACAGGGGCGCTTGACCAGCTCCGTAGCTTGGACTTGAACCAAGAACCCATCGGTTAACAGCCGATTGCTCTGCCAATTGAGCTACTACGGAATGCAATGATGCTATAGTATCAATTGTCTAAACACCTGTCAAGATATTTTTTGGACGCTATTTTACGATCAAAGAGATCAATTCAGGAGCGCAGCTTTTTGGAGATTCGCCCGCTCGCTAATCGCAAAGAATTCACCCAATTCTTTCAATTCCCCTGGCATCACTACGCGGATGATCCTCATTGGGTGCCACCCTTGCTGTCGATGCGCCGGCAGCTGCTCGATAAATCCAAGCACCCTGCTTGGCAATATATGGAAGGGGAATACTTCGCTGCCTGGCGCAATGGCGAGCTGGTCGGCACCATTGCCGCCTTCGTCAACCATGAACACAATCGCTATCAAAACGAGAACATCGGCTTCTTTGGCATATTCGAATCCATAGACGATGCCACCACCGCCGGCGGATTGCTCGAGGCCGCGGCAGACTGGCTGCGGGCTCGCGGGCTCGATGCCATCCGCGGTCCCGCGAATTTCACCACCAATGAAGAATGTGGCTTGCTGGTGGAAAACTCGGAAAAATCCCCTCAACCCATGATTATGATGCCCTACAACCCACCATATTATCAGACCCTCCTGGAGGGATCCGGCTTCCACAAAGTGATGGATATCTACTCCATCTTTCAAAATCGCCAGACCATTGAAAAGAGCGGTACACTCCAACGGCTGGAACGGCTGGTGCAACGCGCTTCCCAACGCAGCGGCATCACCGTGCGCAACATGAATCCCCGCAAGAAAAAAGAAGAATTCGAGTGCTTCCAAGAAATCTACAACGCCGCTTGGGATAAGAACTGGGGCTTCATCCCCATGAACGATGAAGAACTGGGAGCGCTGGTGGATGACCTGGGCATGTTGGTAGAGGCCGATTTAGCCTTCTTCGCCGAGATTGCCGAGGAACCTGTTGGCTTCGCCCTGACCATTCCCAACTTCAACGAAGCCTTGGGCCGCGCATACCCGCGCCCCGGCGTGCCAGAGCTTTTGACCATGGCGAAGGTCGGTTGGCACTGGAAGATCCGCAAGTCGATCAAGGGCTTGCGCATGCCGCTGATGGGCGTCAAAAAGCAATACCGCAACAAAGGCGTCGAATTGGCGATGCTGCTGGAAGTGACAAAAGCGCTGCTACCATCAAATTATCAGTATCTCGATTCCGGCTGGGTCCTGGAAACCAATCCGCTGGTCAATATCAGCCTCAGCCTGGGCGCCGAGATCTACAAAACCCATCGCTTTTATCAAAAGTCGCTGTTGGGTTAGCGCTCCGAGAATTGGCTGAGCGCTTGCCGTGTCGCGGTAGCAGCGCTGGCATCGCCATGCAAGACCTTGGTTAAAGCTTCCTGCATCAGGCGGGGCGCTGTGCCACCCTCACTTTCCGGCAAGGGCAATATAGCATCCGCCAATAAACCAACGAAAAAATCATGATCAACCGACTCCGGCAAACTGTCGCCCAAGATAGCTGGTTGCGATGGCAGATGATAAAGCGTCTTGGCGAAACGCGCATGAAAATCGGGCGCCATCATCCTTTCCAGGAAACGCGCCGCTAAAGATTGGCGATTCAGATCCGGCGTCACTATCACCCACAACCAGCCGCTGCGGATGGAAAACCCCTCTCCGCTAGGCGTCGGGATATTGCTCGCCTTAAGCCCAGGATTTGCCTGGTCAATCATCGCCAGGTAATCGCTGGCATTAAAGATCGCCAATTGCGGCTGCTCGCTGCGATTGACAAAATCAGCCAGATAAGCGGCCGGCGTCTGATAGCTGAGCACATCAGCGGTGATCAACTCCCGCTGCGTCAAATCCTCATAAAATTGCAGCACGCCCCGCAAAGCCGCTTCATCAATGCTCATCGCGCCGTCACTGGGTGTTAAGCCGCCAGCCGACAAATATTGCAGGTAGAAGGTCTGATTCAAGCCGCTGGTCCGCGCCGCCGGGAAGAGGAAATTAGCCCCGCTTGATAACACATCATCGAAGCTCAGATTATAGCCATCGCGCGCGGGAGACGACGTCTCAACCACCAGCAATACATCAAACAAGTAGGGCAAGCCATACAACGCCACCCCCTCTTCCAAAGGGATCTGCCCAAATTCCAGCCCATTGCCCAAGTCGTTGATGATGGAAGAAGAAAATAGCGATTCCATCGAATGTAAATGTTGGCGCACCTGGCTTGGGCTAAAATCGCGCCGGCGAATCAAGGTGATATCCGGTAACGCCCCCGGCGCCACATCACTGCCCGCGCGGATGGTCGCCATGATGCCGCCGACCCTGCCCACATCTTTGATGCGATACTCAATAGGTATGCCATAGCTCTCGGTGAATTCCGTCGAACGTTCATTGAGCAGTTGGAAAGCTTCTCCCGATTCATCAGATATCAGCGGCGCCGGCAGCCAAACTTTCAAGGGACGCGGCGCCGATTCAGCTGCCGAACCAGCTTCTTCCTGCGCGCTCACCGCCAATGAAGCCAGACAAAAAACCAAGACAAGCGTCAAAAACACGCGATTCAACACCCACTATCTCCTTCTGCTCGCCTATGCCTTGAAATCATTGTACTCGATGCCCCCAATTCAGTCTGCCCATCTGCTCGTCGCAATTAGGGTATAAAATGCGCCAGCGCCGCGGTCGGGCTTTGCGCCAGGCTAATCATGCCTTGATATCCATCGACAACGTAGGGGCTGTCCTGCAAATTCTTGAGAATACCCGCCCATATCGGTCCGTAACAGACCAGGGGACGGCGCGGGATGCCGCCAATCCTCATCAATTCCCAAGTCTCGGCGATCTCATGCAAAGTGCCAATCCCGCCCGGCATCGCCAGATAGCCATCGGCATGCTCCACCATATGCAAGAGCCGATCGCGCAAATCCGCATAATTGACGATCTCGCTCAAATAGCGATTAGGCTGGAGATTGAAAGCCAATCCAATCTGGTCGGTCGTCACGCCGATCACTTGGCCGCCCGCTTCAAATGCCCCTTTGCTGACTGCTTCCATCACGCCGTAGTAACCGCCACTCATGACCGTCAAGCCAGCCCTCGCCAAGCCTCTGCCAATCTCCTCAGCCGCTTGATAAACCACATCGCTCGGCTGCACCTGCGAACTACCATATACTGTGATCGTTTTCATCTTGCCTCGTCCTCATTTCCGCCTGCGAGTATATCAGACTTGCCAGCCAGCGGTATTGCGGATAGCCGCGCAACGCTCGAAACCGATTGTGCTGTATTTCGTATACTGTGTAGATATCCCCAGTTTTTGGGTCAAAGCTCCCAGCAGATTTTGGGATATACTTTGAATGCACACCAACACATTAGTAAGGAGAAACGATGTTGAAGAAATGCACGATACTTTGGATATTGTTCCTCTTGGTCTTACCTCTAGCGGGTATTCAAGCGGATTCGTCGGAGAGCGAAGTCTTCTGTGGCGACCTGCCAGCGGCGGATTGTCAGTTGCTCACCGAAAGTGAAGCGGTGATGAACCAAGTTCAATCTTTTGCTATGGCTATGTCGATGTCTGTCGAGATAACGGGAGAAGAACCTGCCCTAATGACAATCGAAGGCGAAGGTCGCCTTGCTATCGATCCGGAGTTGGCGGACATGACATCCGACGTGCAGGACATGGCGCCAATGGAAGAGATGCAAGCCACGCTTGCGCTGGTCGAAGAAGTGCTGGCGGGCATAGACGGCACTCTTAGTATAGAACTCGCTCAAACGGGAGGCGGAGAAGAAGATACGCAGATGACACTCAGCCTGCTGATGAAAGACGGGGTGATCGTGCTTGATGCCGCTTCGCTCGAATCCGTTTTTGGCGATTCTACCGGGAGTATGGAGTGGTTTGGCTTGGATACAGCCGGCATCACCGAGCTGCTGATGTCTGATGAACTCATGCAAGAAGGCATGGACGATATGACTGATGAGTATCAAGACTATCCGGAAATGGCGCCAGCAATCGAACGCTTGCCAGACAGCGAAGTCAATGGCATAGCGGTGGCCGTCTTTGAAAGCGCGCTGGGTTACTCTGCGCTATCTTCCTTAACTGGCTTAATAGCTATCGCCGACCCCTCAGCCGCTGGAGACGGCTCGCTGGATACCGCCATCGATGGAATGCTGAGCATGCGCCAATACATCGGCTTGGAAGATCACTACCTCCATCGCGCCGAACTGTCTATGACTATCGGCATGGCTGTCGATGAAACTGACGCCGGCTCTATGGATATGTCCATGAGCCTCAACCTGTCCGACTTCAACCAACCCGTCGCCGTGGAAATCCCCGAAGACGCCATGATCTTGCCGCTGATGATGATGATGCAGATGGGTCAACAATAAAGGGAATCAACCATCGGGCAGGTGTGGTTTCGCCTGCCCGACACCAAAAACGGAGAGGGTGGGATTCGAACCCACGGTACCCCGAAGGGTACAACTGTTTTCGAGACAGCCCCGATCGTCCACTCTGGCACCTCTCCTGGACAGAGCAACAGTATACCCCAAGCTCCCCAGAATTAAAGACAAATTTGCCAGCGAACCGGAACCATAAACAGCGCGTATCGTCTACTTCTGCCCCTCGGCGCGCAACTTGCGGAAAAACTGCCGAATGAGCTCAGCCGCTTCTTCCTCGTACAAACCCCCTTCGACCTCTACCCGGTGATTGAGCCGATGATGCTGGGTGATATCGATGATGCTGCCCGCCGCGCCAGCTTTTGGATCGGCAGCGGCATAGACCAAGCGCGGCAAACGCGCCAACACCATTGCCCCCGCGCACATAGCACAAGGCTCCAGCGTGCAATACAGCGTCACATCATCCAAGCGCCAACTGCCCAAAGTGGAAGCCGCCTCTCGTATGGCGATCATCTCTGCGTGAGCCGTAGGGTCCCCATCAGCTTCCCGCCGGTTATAACCACGACCGATGATCTCCCCACCATGCACAGCGATGGCGCCAATCGGTACATCGTCATTTTCCAGCGCAACCGCCGCCTCGCGCAGGGCAATGCGCATCCAATGCCGGTCTTCATCACTGATGGGCATATTCAGAACAGATCCATCTGCTGTGGACTGTCAGGGTCATCGAAGTCATCTTCTGGCTGGTCGCTGTCTGCTTCCGCCGCATCCGCCGCTTCCCCAGCCAGCTCGGCAACCAACTCCTCATCAATCACCAAGCCATCCTCAAAAGTGACCGGCTCGCTTTCGCCTTGAACATCGATTTCCTCCAAGCTGGCCACCGGCTGTAGCTGCCCAGGCTGGTAATTCGCGGCTTCCGGGTCAATCTCGATCGGCTGCCCCTCCAGGTCAAATTGACTCTCATCGATGGTTTGGCATTGCGGGCAGAGGCATTCGGCGGGGTGGGGCAGTCCCTTCAGGATGTCCAAATCAGCGCGGTAATTCGCCCCGGCATCGTCAACATGCATGGTCGCTTCCAGCTTCAGTTGCGCCAACTCATCCTCGCCGAAACCAATATTCTGCATCACAGCGGTCAGCGTCGGCAATGTCACTTGATCCTGGCTGCGCACGATATGCTTGTATTGTTCGCGCAAGCTTTGTAGCCACTCTTGATAGAAGACGCTGCGCTGGTCCATCTGCTTTATCCCTTTTTCATCATCGTCATTTTAACACCTGCTACGCGCCTTCCTGGCGATTGACCCGCAAGAAGAGCGCTTGACCCTGCGCCAAACCCTCCAGCCGCAGCTTGCCATCCCGAACCTCATAATCAACGCCTGTCGGCAAATCGGTCAAACAAGAGCCGTTTGGCACATTCGCCTTGATCATATCCAGCGCGATTCCCGGCATATCCTCCGCTCCGCGCCAAACAGCCACAATCATCTGCTCTTGTCGCGATTGCCGTTGAAACGCGATCAAATCGCCGGCCGCATGCAAGAGCTGAAAACCGCCTTGCTGCAAAGCATGCGATCCTCTCCGAATGGCGATGGCGCGCTGGTGAAAATGCCGCATGTTATGATCCCAGCTCTCTTCATCCCAGGGCATACAACGCCGATTATCCGGGTCATGCCCTCCATCCAGCGCGATTTCGTCTCCATAGTAGATGCAGGGCACGCCAGGGAAAGCCAACAACAGCGCTGTACCTGCTTTGACCAGTGCCCGATTGCCTTCCGCTACCCGCAGTGGACGGCTGATGTCGTGGCTGCCAATCTGGTTGAATTGCTGCAAGGCGATCACATAGGGGATTGCGGTCATGTATTGTCGCCATTGCAAAGCCAAGGACTCGCTGGACAAGGGCTTGGTATCGCCATATGGATACCCTTGCGAAACACCCAAATCGCCTTGACCCAGCCAGCGTCGCGTCGGCGTGTTAAAACCCTGATAATTCATCGAGGCGTCAAGCTCATCCCCCTGCAAATGCCCGCTGCTATCTTGAAAATATTCGCCCATCATATAGGCCTGCGGGTTCTCCGCTTTGATGGCGGAACGCATCTCGCGCCAGACTTCGCGGTCCCCTTGCGTCCTCCAATAATTGCCCGTCATATTAGCCACATCAAGCCGCCAGCCATCGATACTGTATGGCGGGCGTAGCCATTTGCGAATCGGGCTGTTGCTATCGCGATACATCTTGTCGCGCAACTTCTGGCTGTTGTAATTCAGCTTGATCAGCGTCGGCACACCCAGCCAGTGTTCCACCTCGCCCGTCTCCGGATGGCGATAAAAATACTCAGCGCTTTCGCTCTCAGGATCCTCCTTCGCCGCCAGATACCAGGGATGTTGAAAACCGATGTGATTGGGCGTGATATCCAAAATCAGCCGCATGCCACGCGCGCTCATCGCTTTCTGCAATTCACGCAGCGCCTCATCCCCGCCCAACTCTCGCGCCACCCTGTCAAAATTACGAACGAGATAAAAATGATTGGTGTCGGCTTCAAAAATCGGGTTGAGATAAATCGCGCTGATGCCCAGATCAACCAGATAATCGAGATGCTGGGTGATGCCTTGCAAATCGCCGCCGAAATACTCCACCATGCCGGAAATAGTCCAGGGACGCGGAATCTCCCCCCATTGGCGCTGCAAAGCCGGTTGCCCCATCACCGTCGGCTCACCAGTTTGTCGATCGTTTGATGGATCTCCATTGGCGAAGCGCTCGGGGAAAATCTGATAAAAGACCTGCTCCCGCACCCAAGCCGGCGCCTTATAATCGCCCAGCACAGTGAAATTGAACCAATCAGGACTATCAATCGGGCTTAACCCAAATTGATTGAAATAGAAAGAACCACTCTCGGTCAAGAAGTGGAAACAATAACGATTGTGATACATGCTGATCAATAACTCAGCCGACCACCAATCACACCAGCCCTCGCTGGCGACTTTCTCCATCGGGATGCGCTTCCACTCGCCATCGGGTCTGCTGCGCAAGAAGAGCGCGCGAATATCCGCCTCTTGTGGCACCCGAATACGCACGCTGATATTTACGCCAATCCGCGGACTGATATCGCTCAAATACATTTCGGAACTATCGTGGTGGATATACTCCGCCCATTGCGGCAACTGGCTCATCGTCTTCTCTTTTGTCTCACATCTGTCTTTGAATTTCAGCCGGCAACCGCGGCATCGCCATAGAACTTGTTTTGCTGCTCGGGATGCCGCTGATACAAGCGCGTGAAATGCAACAAGGCATCCTTGCCCGGATGCTGCAACGCATCTTCTGTGATGCGCCAGGTCCAATTGCCAGCCGGCGCGCCCGGTTTGTTCATGCGTGATGCTTCGCCCAGGCTCATCACATCCTGCATCGGCATAATGAAGACCCGCCCGGCCGAACGCATGCCAACCCGCGCCAAGGTCCAAACGATATCATGAATATCATAGCCAAGGTACTCTTTAAGGAAATTGCGCGTTCCCTCGTCCGCTTCCTTATCCCACCAACCGCGGGTGGTATTGTTGTCATGCGTCCCCGTGTAGACGATGCAATTGACCGGGTGATTATGGGGCAGAAAAGGGTTGCTCGGGTTATTCCAGGCAAATTGCAGCACCTTCATGCCCGGCAAGCCAAAATCATCCCGCAACTTCTCCACCCCCGGCGTGATCACACCGAGATCTTCCGCGATGATGGGCAGCTCCCCCAAAGCCGCTTCAATCGCCTCAAAGAAATGCGCCCCCGGTCCCTCCACCCAAGCGCCTTTGATGGCGGTGGGCTCGCTGGCTGGGATCTGCCAATAAGCCTCGAAGCCGCGGAAATGATCAACCCGAATATGATCCACCAGCCGCAACAAAAACCTGATGCGCTCGATCCACCAGCTATACCCGCTCTCGCGCATGACCTCCCAACGATAAAGCGGATTACCCCAGCGCTGCCCGGTCGGGCTGAAATAATCGGGCGGCACACCAGCCACAACAGTCGGGTTGCCAGCCTCGTCCAGGAAATACTCCTGCTGATGCGCCCAAACATCGGCACTATCATGGGCGACGAAAATCGGCAAATCGCCAAAAAGGCGGATGCCTTTCCGCCCGGCATAATCCTTGAGCGCCGCCCACTGTCGCTGGAACAGCCATTGCCGGAAACGCTCTCTATCGATACCGTCGGCACAAGTCTCTTTTGCCCGCGCCATCGCAGCGGGATCCCGCCGACGCAAATCACTCTCCCATTCAATCCAGGGGCGCTGCTTATGCTCTTTTTTCACCGCGGTGAAAAGGGCGAAATCTTCCAGCCAGTATCGATTCTCATGCACAAATCGCTCGAAATCCCCCCGCAATTCCGCATCTTGGCTCCTCCGAAAATTGTCATAAGCCAGAGCCAGTTTCTGATTATGATAAGGGATGACCCAACCGTAATCCACGCGATGACGCGGGAAAGGCGGCGTATCAGCCAGGTCGCTCTGCCGCAGCAAACCATCTTCGACCAGGCTATCGAGGCTGATCAAATTCGCGTTGCCGGCGAAGGCCGAAAGCGTCTGATAAGGCGAGTCGCCATAGCTGGTTGGTCCCAGCGGCAGCACCTGCCAAATGGATTGCCCCTGCGCCACCAGCCAATCCACAAAGCGATACGCTCCTGCCCCCAAGTCGCCTATGCCATACTCTCCCGGCAAAGAAGTGGGGTGCAGCAAGATGCCGCTTGAACGGGGAAGAGGGGTCATATTAACGCCCAAATAATAGCGAGACCTTCACACATATCAACTCGCTGAAACTGACGAAACTGCGCAACCTGGTCCCGCACAAATTTAGCCAATCTCCCTCAAGAATCCTGCAATAATTCAAGGGTCTTTTCGGCGACAGCGGCCAGCGCGACCGTAACTTCCGCCCCATCTTTCAGCCGCCGCAGCTTGACAAGACCGCTTTCGATCTCCGCGGGTCCCGCGATAGCCACGATGGGAATGCCCTTCTTGTCGGCATGGGAAAACTGCCTGCCCAGCTTGCGCGCCTCCAGATAAAGCTCAGTATTGATGTTGCTCTCCCGCAACTGATCGGCGATCTTCCTGGAATTGCGCCGCGTCTCCTCATTGAACACGGTCACCAGCACTTGCACCAACGTGCCACCGAGCTGAGTGGGATACAAGTCCAGCTCGTCCATCAAATCGATGATGCGCTCAATGCCAAAGGAGGTGCCAGTGGTGGGCAAGCTCTGCCGCCGAAACATGCCGATCAGATTATCGTAGCGACCGCCGCCGGTGACGCTGCCCAGGTTCGGCTGTGAGATCACCGTCTCAAATATGGGACCGGTGTAATATCCAAGCCCCCGCACCATGGTGAAGTCAAAATCGTAATTCTCCGCCGGAAGCCCAGCATCCGCCAGCAAATCAGCCAGCTCGCGCAACTCGTATATGCCCTGGTTGTCTCCGCCGATAGCTTTGGCAACGAGATCGAGGCTGCGAACGCCGCTTTCCCTGGCTTGAATCAGTTCCATCATGCGGCTGACAGCATCCTTATCAATGCCACGCTCGACCAGCTCACCCCTTACGCCCTCCACGCCGATCTTGTCGAATTTGTCCACACTGCGATAAAGATCGGGCAGTTGCTCGCTCGGCACCCCGGAAAACTCGCCCATGGCGACCAGCAGTTGGCGATGGTTGATTTTGATGACAAACTGCGGAAAACCCAGCCGACTGAGAATCTGATGCATCATAACCACGATTTCAGCATCGGCGCTCACCCCGGCAACCCCGACGATATCGGCATCACATTGATAAAACTCGCGATACCTGCCACGCTGCGGACGTTCGCCACGGAAAACCGGCGCGATATGATAGCGCCTAAAAGGCAGATTCAGTTGACTTTCGTATTGGCTCACCACGCGCGCCAAGGGCACGGTCAAATCATAACGCATCGCCAGCGGTTCTCGGCTGCTACGACCATGCTGCGCGCTGAAAATCAGCTGTTCGGCTTCCTCGCCATATTTGCCAAATAAGGTGTCCCGTAATTCCAGGATCGGCGTATCAATCGCTTCGAAACCGAAGAGATGGAACACTTCTTTGATGCTGTCTATGACATAATTGCGACGAAGCATCGTCTCAGGTAAGAAATCCCGAAACCCTTTTGGCGTCCGCGCCGGGATGAATTTTGCCAATCCGCCCTCCTGTCACGGCATCAACAACAGCCGCTCAAATCTGACTGGCTGCCGCGAGCTGCCAGAGCCTGCCGCCGAACTTCTTCGATCTGCTCGTAATGACCCACTTCATGCGACAAACCAAAAAGGAAAGCGGCTGGCGCATTCATCGCGCCAAATCTGGCGGTGAATCGCTCGGAAACATCCCGACATACATCAAGCAGCGGCGCATCGGGCCAGGTCTCCAGATAAGCGTTGCGCATGCGGCGGCTCTCTCCCAAACGCTGACGGACCTGCGCCACGGTCTTCATATCGCGCCAGGGCGTCTCATAACGAGGGCGTTCCGCAGCCGGCACACCGCGGGCCAACAGCGAGCTCAAAGCCGCCCCTTCTTCCGAGCTGGCGGTAACATGGGCGATCAAATGACCAAAGTTCCAACCAATCGTCTCTTCGCCCTCCACCGCAAAGGGATCATCGGCATCCGGATCCTCGGGACTAAATACGATATCATCATCGCTGAGCTCCTCCAGCAAGCCCAACAAAAAATCGATACTCTCATCGCTATACGCTTTCAGTTCGGCGGGTCCAATATTTTCCCGCGCGGCATATTCCAGGTAGCTGATCTCTCCATCGCGCATCGGTGAAAAATCAATCATGCTGCTTCCTCCTCTATATGACCTGCCTATCGCATTTTATTCTACAACTGGCTTCGCCTGATACAAGCTCGGATAGCGCCAATCAGGAGAAAAGCCAAAATCGCAACCTGGCAAGCGCCTACCCATGCATCTGCCAGGCTGTTGCTGATCGCCCCGCGCAATGGTAGACTGACGCTAGTGGGGCTAGCGAAACCCTGACATTGCTCGGAAAATGGAAATGCCCATCAAAATATAGAAACGGCAATCGTTTATGTTGACCGATGTAGAAAAAATGCTCTTCATTCTCTTGGCGCTCTTTGCCTTTGGCGCCAGCTATGCCGGCTTCCAGGAGATGTTTCAGATTATCCAACGTGGACAAGGTCAACTGCATCTTGACGGCATTTTCCGCCGCGGGCTGAACGCACTCTCGGTCTATCTCACCCAACGCACCACGCTGAAAACCCGCCCCTTGACCGGCTTCTTCCATTGGGGAATCGTCCTCGGCTTCACCTACTATTTTTTGGTTAACATCATTGACCTGCTCATCGGCTTCCTGCCAGCGTTCGAGTCCCAACTTCTGCAATTGGGCGGGCTCTACCATGCCTACCGCCTGCTGGCTGATATCCTTAGCATCGTGGTACTGGTCGGGGTCGTCTATTTCCTGCTGCGGCGTTTGATTTTGCCCAACAAGAAAGCACTGCAATTTCATGACAATATCCTCTTGCATCCCAAAGTGGCGGCGGGCGCGGTGCATGTCGATTCGATGATCGTGGTCGCCTTCATCCTCTTGCATGTGGGCGCTCGTTTACTGGGGGAATCGGTGGCGCTGGCAGAGCATGGCGCCGATATTTATATGCCATTTGCCACCGCCGTCTCGGGAATCTGGTCGGGCTTGAACACGGATGCCCTGGCGATATTGCGCCATCTCTTCTGGTGGATCGCCCTGGGCGGGATTTTGCTGTTCTTGCCCTATTTCCCCCAGAGCAAACACGCCCACCTCTTCATGGCGCCGCTCAATTTCCTCACCAGCCCGCAACGGCGCTCTATGGGCGAGCTGATGCCGCTGGATTTTGAAGACGAAGAGGTTGAACAATTTGGCGCGGGCCGGCTGGAAGACCTGCATCAATCGCAGATACTCGATGGCTTCGCTTGCATCATGTGCAATCGCTGTCAAGATGTCTGCCCGGCGTATGTTACCGGCAAAGAATTGTCCCCCGCCGCCCTGGAAGTCAACAAGCGCTTTCACATCAAAGACCACTGGGAACAACTGGCGAACGGCATCGATTCCGATTGGACATTATCGGAGAACCTGCTCAGCCAATCCGCGCTTTGGGCTTGTACCTCCTGCGGCGCCTGCATCGATATCTGCCCCGTCGGTAACCAGCCCATGATCGATATACTCGATATCCGCCGCGATGCTGTCTTGATGCAAAGCGACTTTCCCCATGAATTGCAAGGCGCCTTCAACGGCATGGAACGGCAGGGCAACCCCTGGCAAATCGCCGAGCCACGCAGCAACTGGACCGCCGAGCTGGACTTTCCCGTGCCCACCATCGCCGAAAACCCCGGTTTCGATCTGCTCTATTGGACCGGCTGCGCAGTCAGTTATGACCCGCGCGCCCAGCAAACGGCAATCGCCTTGGTGAAAGTGCTGCATGCCGCCGGGCTCAATTTTGCCATACTAGGCGATGATGAAAACTGTACTGGCGATGTGGCGCGGCGGGCTGGCAACGAATACCTCTATTTTGAGCTGGCTTCCGCCAATGTGGAAGCGCTCAATGCCCTCGAGCCCAAGCGCATCGTCGTCACCTGCCCCCACTGTTTGCACAACCTCGGGCTGGAATACGCTGCTTTCGGCGGACACTATCAAGTCATCCATCACACCGAATTGATCGAAGAGCTGATTGCAAAGGACCAGCTGCCGCAAGATCTGGATCCGGAGCGTTGGACCAACGTGACCTTCCATGACCCCTGCTATTTGGGACGGCACAACAATGTGCTTGAAGCCCCTCGCAACGTGCTCAAAGCCAATGGCATCCCCTTGGTCGAGATGGCGCGCAACCGCAAGAATTCATTCTGCTGTGGCGCTGGCGGCGCGCAATTCTGGAAAGAAGAGGAAGAAGGAACGGGTAAGGTCAATATCGCGCGCTATCAAGAAGCAGCAGCGACCGGCGCCGACACGCTGGCAGTGGCCTGCCCCTTCTGCATGCGCATGTTCGAAGACGCTAACCGAGAACTGGACAGCGGTCCCCAAGTTGTCGATATCGCCGAGATCATCGCGCAGAATCTCTAGTGGAGACCCGTTTTGGATTTCCACTCGTCTTTGCCTGTCTAACGCGCCCTCAACTTGTGTATGTAAAGCAATGGTATGAAAAGTAATATGGCAGCTTTCGACTTCACAGAGGTGCCAATACTGGAGACGGAGCGCCTGCTTTTGCGTCCAATAGCTCCAGTGGATCGCGCGGATTGGTACGCCGTCTTTGACAGCCCCGGCGTGATCGACTTTTTGATCGACTTCGAACGAGCGCCCCGCGAAGCAGTGATGGACGAGATCATGCAATGGGCGGCGCGCATCCTGGCGGAGAAGACGGGTATCCGCTGGGCGATAACGCTCAAAACCGCCAATAAGATGATCGGCTCCTGCGGTTTTCATCTCTATGATCCGCACAATCATCGGCTGGAAATCGGCTACGAGCTGCATTCAAACTTTTGGCGTCGCGGTATCATGTCAGAAGCGCTGGCGGCTCTGCTCGCATTCTGCTTCGATTACCTGGGCGTGCATCGTGTCGAAGCAGATGTCACCGAAGGCAACGCAGCTTCAGCCGCTTTGCTGAAAAAATTGGGTTTTGCCTTAGAAGGGGTCTGGCGCGAACGAGAACGTTGGCGCGGCGGCTATCATAGTATCTGGCAATTTGCTATTCTAGCCCCGGAATACCGGGCTATGCAGCAGGCGGGGGCGCTGCACAAACATCCATGATGAGATGCTCATGTCTTTGACAAGCAAGCCCAGAGAGGTGCTCCACAACCAGCTTTGGCTCTGGATGCTGCCGCTGCTTTTGCTCAGCGCGGCCCTGGCTGCCGACGGCTTAAATGCCGATGCCATTTGGTACGACGAGCTGACATCAATTGGGCATGCCGGTGGCTTGACTGGACCATTCTCTCCGCTCGATATATTCAACTCTTTGCGCGAACATAGCCCCAAACACGCGCCACTCTTCTTCCAATCGCTTTCCGGCTGGGGCGCCATCGTCGGTTGGCATCAGCTCCCGCTACGCAGCCTGTCTTTATTCTGGGGCCTCATAGCGCTAGCGTGGGTATTTCGCCTGGGCAAAGACTTCATCGACCCCCGCGCTGGCTTCTGGGCGAGCGCCTTTCTGGGCTTGAATGTCTTCTGGCTCGATTACCTGCACGAAATACGCATGTATGCCCTGCAATTCATGCTCCTGACAATCTTACTCTGGCATTACTTCTACCTCCTGCGCCCCGGCTCCAGCCGACGCTGGTATCACTGGGCCGGTTTGACCCTCAGCATCGCTCTATCTCTCTATGCGCAGCCCTTCTCCATTTTCTTGCTCCTGGCTCTCGGTTTCAATCACCTCCTCCTAGTCAAGAAATCGCGAATCTGGTTTCAAGTTGCCATCGCCTTTCTCGTCGCCGGTCTTTTGTATTTGCCCTGGCTACCCGTGACGCTGGACGGTCTGGGAACCAAGTTCGACACAGCCTACGATGCCATGACGCTGGAGCAAGCTCTGGGTGCTTTCCTGCGCTTGTTTAGCAACGGCGGTTGGCTGCTGCTCTTGTTGCCACTGGGCGCGGCGCTGCTGCAACTGCGCCAATCTCGATATCGCCGGCGCCTGCTATCATTCTGGCTGCTGGCGGTGCTCACGCTGGTGATATTGCTGCTTGTGAATGAGACGGTCGGTCTGATACCTCTGCGCCGTTCGCGCTACTTCCTGCTATCTTGGAGCCTGTGGGCGCTGCTGATCGGCGGCGGTTTAGCCTACTTCAAGCCGCGGCTGATTGCGCCACTCTTCATCATCATTTATCTCGCATCTGGTTTCGCCCTGCGGGAGGCTGAAGATTATCTCTCCTATCAAGGGACGGTCAGCGTGGTGCATATCTACCCCCCGCTGGGGGAGTATGTCTCGCGGCTGCGCGGCTTGACAAGCGAACAAGATTACCTGGTCGGCTTTAGCGGGACCGACTTTGTCAATCGCCGTGGCAAACATGGCAAAAGCACTGCCGACTATTATCTGGAAACCCTCTTGGGAATCGATGGCGTTTTCATCCCCGCGCATTATAATGCCGAGCAATTGGAGGGAGATCTGCCGCGCAAGCTGGCGAACAATCCCTATCTGTTATTCACCTACGATCCAACGCAGCCCCCCGCCAATCTTGACTTGGCACGGCAATTCATCCAGCAAGGCTACCAGCCCTGCGCTGTGATCTTGGATAGCACAAACTTGGTGGTGCAGCGCTATGTTTATCAACCGCTGTCCTGTGAACGCGATTACCAACCCATCCACTACGACAATGGTATCCGCATCGTCGACAAATTCGCCCAATATAATCCCGCTGGTGAAACCGCCCGCGTCACAACCGGCTGGGAAGTGGCGAACGATGATCTGCTTTACGAGTACAATGTTTCGATACAGGTCCTGCGCTCTGATGGGGAGAAAGTTCTGCAAACGCCCGACCGGCACCTCTACGCCGATGTCTTGAAATGGTATGTGGCGGAATTCTCAATAGCCGATTTGCCTCCCGGCGATTATCATATCGTGGTCATCGTCTACGATCGCTATAGCTACGTCAAGATCAGCGCTGTCGATTTGGCCAGCGGCGAGCGCGCCAAGATACTGCCAATTTCGTCTTTCACCATCGAGAAATAATACTTCGATGCAGCAGCTTAAAACTATCTTCCGACCAGTTTATGCCCCCATCCTGCGCAGCTGGCGCCGGCGGGCAACTCGGCAGGCTGAACAGCGCCGAATACGCCAAGCTGTGCGGCGCGCGCGGGCAGCCGGAGACCCGGTCAAGATCATCATTGGGGCAGGGCAGACCAACTTTGTCGATTGGATCGCCACCGATATACCCGCTTTTGACCTGCGCAACCAGCGCCATTGGCTCTTGCTTTTCCCGCCCCAATCGATCGATAGGATACTCGCCGAGCATGTCTTCGAGCATTTGACCACAGCGCAGCTTGCCGCATTCTTGCGCACTGCCCGGGCTTACCTGGCGCCATCCGGACGTATCCGAATCGCTGTGCCAGATGGCTATCACCCCGATCCCGATTACATCGCCCGCGTCCGCCCCGGCGGTAGCGGGAAAGGCGCCGAAGATCACAAGGTGCTCTACACGGCAGATCTCATGAGCGATTTGCTGCATCGGCAGGGCTATCAATTTGAGCTGCTGGAATATTTCGATGCCGCTGGGCAGTTTCATCAGCATAGCTGGAAACCGGAAGATGGCTTGATCCACCGTTCCGCCGCCCACGATCCCCGCAATGCTGATGGCAACTTGAACTATACCAGCTTGATCGTCGATTGTTGGCTTTGATTCAGCCCCGCCAGATTCGCTTGTCCCCCGAATCCCAAATTACATATTCAGGAAATGCCCTTCCAAGCCATGCGCCGCTTCCTTAAGCGCTTCACTCAGGGTGGGGTGGGCATGCACATTGCGCGCGATCTCCTGCGGGGTAAGCTCGGCGGAGCGCGCCAAGGTCAGCTCTGGCAGCAACTCGGTGACATCGGGACCGATCATATGCGCGCCCAGTATCTCGCCATATTTCTTGTCGCTGATGATCTTGACAAAACCAAGCGCATCGCCCAAGCCACGCGCCTTGCCATTCGCCTGGAAGGGGAATTTGGCAACATTGATCTCGTAGCCGCGTTCTTTGGCTTGCGCTTCGGTGTAGCCAAAACTGGCGACCTGCGGCTGGCAATAAGTTGCCCGCGGCATCATCTCGAATTCCAGCGTCACCGACGGGACCCCGGCGATATTCTCCGCCGCGACCACGCCCATCGTCTCGGCGACATGCGCCAGCATCAGCTTGGCTGTCACATCGCCAACCGCATAGATCTGCGGGATATTGGTCTGCATCTTCTCATTGACTTCGATGCCACCTGCTGCATTCAGCGCGACCCCGAGATTCTCCAGCCCGAAACCTTCTGTGCGCGCTTGAAAGCCGATTGCCTGCAAAACGCGCTCCGCCCGCAGGGTCTCCTGCTCGCCCTCGCTTGTGCTGGTGTGAACCGCAACCTGCTCGCCATTGTCATCGATGCTATCGACGCGGGTCCCCGTCAAGATCTTGACGCCCATCTTCTCGAAAGCCTTCGCCAATTCGGCGCTGACTTCGGGATCTTCCAATGGCAGGATGCGATCCAGGTATTCGACCAAGGTCACATCGACGCCGTAATTGCACATGATATAGGCAAATTCCACACCTATAGCGCCGGCGCCAACAATGACGATGCTCTCCGGTAGCTCATCCTCCATGATCTGCTCTTCATAGGTGACCACCCGCTCGCTCAGCTCTGTGCCCGGGAGCAGCCGCGTGGTCGCGCCAGTGGCGATGATCAGGTTCTTGAACTCGATAGTTTGGCTCTCGCCGCTATTAAGCGCGACTGTGAGGCTGTTAGCGCTCTCAATCGATGCCCAGCCCTCGAAACTCTCGATCTTGTTCTTGCGCATCAGGAACTGCACGCCCTTGGTCAACCCTCCGGAGACGCGGCGGCTGCGCTTGAAAGCCTTGCCATAATCGAAGCTGAAGTCGCCGCTGATACCGAAGCTAGCAGCTTCGTTGTTCAAAATGTAGGCGAGCTCGGCATTGCGCAACAGCGCTTTGGAGGGGATGCAACCGACATTGAGGCAGACGCCACCCCAATACTTCTTCTCAACGATGGCTGTCTTCAATCCCAGTTGGCTGGCTCGTATCGCGCCGACATAACCACCGGGACCCGCACCCAGCACGACAACGTCAAATTCTTTTGCCATGAAATGTTCACTCCTGCTCGTTTTTACGCTCGCTATTGCGCTAGTCTACCCCAGCGGCTAGCACAATTGAAGTGGGGCTGTTTAGCTGGAAAGGCGAGCTTGCCTTTGGGCTTCAAAAAGAATCACAGCGGCCGCGCTAGCGACATTGATTGATTCAGTCCCGCGGGACATCGGTATGGTGATGGTTTGCAGCGTCAATCGCCGCGCTTGTTGGCTGATGCCATGCGCTTCATTGCCCAGGATGAGTGCCCAAGCCTCGCGCCAGTTGACATCGGAATATAACGCTTTGCCTTCTGCCATGGCCGCATAAATCGCCAAGCCGGCGCAGAAGCTGCTGATTTCCTTCCAACTTGCCTCGACCACCGGCAAAGAAAAATGCGCACCCATCCCCGCCCGCAAGGCTTTGGAATTGTATGGATCGACACAGCTGGGCGCCAAGATCGCCAGATCGACGCCAGCCGCCGAAGCACTGCGCAAGATCGTGCCCAGATTCCCCGGTTCGCGGATGCCGTCTAAAACCAGCACCCGCTCGGATCTTTGCGGTATCCGCGGCTTGGGAATCTGGAAGACAGTCAAAATGCCCGGCGCCTGCTGCGTATCGCTGACGTGAGCCAATATCTCATCACTGACCGGCAACAATGTACAGCGCTTGTTCTGTAACTGCGCGATCAGATCGTAGTTTGCCTTTTCTGGCGAATAGAGCGCCAAGTCGGGGTTGCCACCACGCGAGAGGGCATCGGCAATCAGGCGGTCGCCTTCCAAGACAAACTTTTCCTCGCTGCGCCGCAATGCCGCCTTCTTCTGCAGCGATCTGACGAAGCGGATGTGCTTGTTTTGCCTACTGCTGATGATATCCATCACGGGACCCGGTCGCGGCCAAATGAAAAACAGAAAAAGGGTCATCTGCCCGACCCTTTAATCTGTCAAAAAATTGTCAATGCCGTTTTACAGGCTTTGCTTCGCCAGATCCACGATCTTGCTGAAAGTCTCCATATCGTGGACGGCGATGTTCGCCAGGCTCTTGCGATCCAGCTGGATATCGGCGCGTTTCAAACCGTGGATCAACTGGCTGTATTTCATGCCATTGATACGGGCGGCGGCGTTGATGCGCTGAATCCACAAGCGGCGCAACTGGCGGCGGCGTTGGCGGCGGTCACGATAGGCGTACCAGAGGCTGCGCATCATTGCTTCATTAGCGCGCTTCCAGTTGGTGCTGCGCGTGCCCCACTGTCCCTTGGTCAGCTTGAGAATTTTCTTGTGGCGCCGCCGTCTGACGAAACCAGTTTTTGTTCTTGCCATGTCTGTTCTCCCTGCATGAAAATCCCGGCTACAGGCGACGCCGGGTAATAGAGTCTAAACTGATTGACGAGCTAAGCGGGCGGGTTCGCCTTGTATCTGCCCAGATAAGGGGCGAGCCGGCGGACGCGCCGCTGCATCGCCTTCTCGCCGACTTCCATGGTCTTGTCCCATTGCCGCTTGACACGCTTGGCGGACCGCCGACGCAAGTGGCTTTTGCCGCCTTTGGTGCGGACGATCTTGCCCGTCCCAGTCATGCGAAAGCGCTTGGCAGTCGCTTTATGTGTCTTCAATTTGTACTTTTTTGTCTTTTTCTTGCGAGGCACTATCGCTTCTCCGAACTTTATTTGTTGTCCTTGATTGGCGCCAAAATCATCAGCATATCGCGGCCCTCCATATTGGGCATTTGCTCGACCACGCCAACATCTTTTAAGGTCTCTTCTATCATGCTCAAGCGTTCACGCCCGATGTGCTGGTGGGTAATTTCCCGCCCACGGAAGCGCACCCGGAACTTGACTTTCTTGCCCTCTTGCAGCCATTTTGCCGCGCGCTTGATATCCAGCTGAAGATGGAATTCCCCAGTCTTGGGGCGCAACTGAATCTCTTTGACAGTAACCTTAACCTGGTTCTTCCTGGATTTACGTTCTTTACGCCGCTGCTCGTATTGGAATTTGCCATAATCCATGATGCGGCAAACGGGCGGATTCGCATTCGGCGCGACCTCAACCAAGTCCAAACCGACATCATCGGCGCGGTCTTGGGCATCCCGAATATCCAATAAACCGATATTGGTATTGGTATGATCAATCAGCAGGACTTCACGAACGCCGCGTATGTTCCCGTTAATCCTGTGTGGTGAATTTGCTATTGTTGCACGACCCTTCAGCTAATTTGGTAAACAAAACCGACACAGCTAAGCAACTGCGCGCAAACAGTTTAACATGGCTGCCAGGGGATTGTCAACTGTAATCCAAAAAATAGGGAGCTTTAGCTATCGATTCCAATATCAAGTTGGCGAAACTTGGCAACCGCGGCTTCATACAGGCTGATTAATTCTTCATCGCTGCCTTTGAAGCGGCGCAAGGTCTGTTGCGCACAAGGGGTACAGCCGCGCATCGCCCGGAAGCTATCGGTCTCGCAAGTCAAGCAGCCATCGAGCTCGATCATGACCGACATCAGGGCGATGACTTCTACGCTGGTCTCTGGCTTGTCAGCCAAGCGATCGATCAGCTGCGCCCATTCGCTGCCACGAGTATTGCGCAGCGCCGGGATGGCATAATGCGGGAATAAGATTTCGTTATCAGTATACAAGCGTCTTCGTCCTGGTTGCATGTATGAGGGCAAATGCCGCTGATACGCGCGGATATTCGCGCATATTCATAGAGAATAAGCGCATTTTTTGCCGACCGCAAGTTCTTATCGGCGCATTTTGCCGCTGAAATTCATTTGAGAGCGCGGATCAATTTGAGCGTGGCCGCCATCGCTTCAGCGCTCCCTTCCAGCGTGCTGTTCCACAAACTGAAGAGGATGCCGACGGTGTCACTTTTTGCCAGCGCCCACTTGAGCGAATCGATGCTTCGGTCCAAGCTGGGACCATCCGGCTCGGGGTAGCTCATGGCCGGCATCTCGGCGCAATCGACCACATCGGTATCGAAGTGTATATACAGCGGCTTGTCGGGCAGAACCGCCGCATCCAGCGCGTCTAATGTCTCATAGATCGTCACATCGCTATTGCGCAACATGATGCTCTCTTCTGGATCCAAATTGCGCACATCGGATACGATGACATCTGCTTCGGCGATTGGCTGCAAGTCCATCCCCCGCATCAGCTGTTGATTGCCGCGCCCAACCAGAGCCGCCAAGGGCATCCCGCCCAGGAAACCGCTCGGGCTCGTCTCCGGCGTGTTGAAATCGCCGTGGGAGTCGTACCAGAGGATGGCGGGCGCCTTCGCCTCCAAGCCTTTGACCATGCCCAAGCAACTGGTGCAGTCGTTGGCGAAAACGACGGGCACCTTGTCAGCATGCTTCTGGATTGTGTTTGCCAACGCGCGGTTGACCGCTACCACCGGGTCATCTGTCTGCGAGAAGGCCGGGCGAATATCCACCCATTCGGCAGCGAGTTCAGCCGCAATCCCACTGCGCCGCAGGATTTCCACCTCGTCGCGCTCTGGTCTCGCCTCGCCAAGATAATACGGCACGCCAATACAAATATAATTTGACATCAGTCTCTCCACAGTTTCCCTGTTGCCCCGATCAAGCGAAATTATAATGCAAAGCGCGACAGATCGCCCTTGTCAATTAGATGCCATTGAGATGCGTTAGCGGGATGCCCAAAGCCTCTTTGAGCAGCTGCCAATGAAAAGCGAGAAATTCCCGCAGCAGTGAGTAAGGATAAAATAATGGGTAATGGATGCGATTGGCGGGCACGGGGCTGGTGAAGGTTTCCAGACCTTGTTGCCGGAAAAGCCAGCTCGCCCGCATCATGTGGTAGCTGTCGCTGACCAAGACAACGCGGGCCAAGCCCATGCCATCGAGCAGGCGCCGGCTGAAGATAGCGTTTTCTTCGGTGCTGCGGCTGCCGTCCTCCATCAGGATAGCTGCAGCAGGCAAGCCGCTGGCGAGCAGGATTTCGCGACAGGCGGAGGCTTCGCTGCGTGGGTAAGATTCGGCTTGCCCGCCAGTGCAAAGGACATAAGGCGCAATGCCATCATGCCAGAGCTCGGCACCTTGTCGGCTGCGGCGGGTCAGCGCCCAGCCCGGTCTGCCATCGCGCAATAAGCCCGCGCCCAGCACGATAATCACATCGGATTCTGCCCTGGTATCTTGTTCACCGGTGTGATGGACAATCAGGACGAAGGCGCAAAAATAGAGCAGGGCGGCCAGAATGGACAGCAACAGGATACGCCTGATACGCCCCCTACGCTTGCTCTTGTCTGTTTTGCTGTTTTCCATGAGCTCCATTTAATCATAGCGGCTGAGAGGCGTATTCCAGAAGCACCTCTCTGCAAACCCAGAATAGCGAGAATTTTCCACTTGCGATAGCCGGCGTGCCGCAATACCAATGGTTCATCTTGCACCCTTAAACCGTCGATAATTATAGCATATTTGACCGTCAAAAAAGTTTTGTTGACAGTCAGGCAAGATGGCAAGTAAAATATGGGAGCTACACCTAATATCAGTCAATGAGGGATGGGGAAGATGAGAATTGCCGACGAACGCGGGAACATATCCCATCAGGAAAATGAATGGCGGATAAGCCAAACATTCAGCCCCACAGCCGCTATTCTGAAAGGCTTCGGCGGTTTATTTGAATTTGCCCGAGCGCTATCTCGACGTAACCTTGCAGTCCATGGGGCTAATGCCGATCATCAAGCGCTATATGCCGATTGGGAAGCTGTCGGTCAGTATCTAAACAATGCGATGGGTTCTGCCGGGATCCTGACGCAAAATGAGGCGGAATGTCCGAAGACAATCAACAGCAAAAAGTCATCACAAGAGTAGATGGCTATATCGAACAGTATTCGGGTCCTATACCACCGCCTGGTTTGCTTCACGATTATGAACAGGTTCTTCCTGGCATTGCGGACCGCATTGTGGCGATGGCGGAATACGAACAGAAGCACCGTATATACTACGAAACTCGTGGAATATGGATGGCTTTTGTCTTAGCGCTGGCTTTGATTTTGTTGAGTGCTTATGTCGTTTCATTAGGCTATGCCCTGGCGAGTGTCGCCGTAGTAGGAACTGCCATCACGAGCATCGCCGGCGCATTTATCTACAGCGATCGTAGCCGCCGTAAGGAACTACGAGAAAAGCGAGAAGCCTTTTTGAAACCATCTACACCCCCAGAACTGCCCGATGGCGCAGATGCAAATAAATAAGCGAGACAGCCAACTCAACACTCACTATACCCACAAGTCAAACACTTGCGACAATTCTCGGCGCGGATCAACGTGATCGTCCCGCAGGAGGGGCACATGTCAGCGCCAGAAATCGCGGAATTGATTGTCGTGCCAGCATCGCTCACCAGCGACCTGCCCGGCTCCATCGGCAAGTTCAATTGATGTGGCTGTTCTTCGGGGAAGAATTCCACCTGCAAAACCTGCGCCACCGCATCAGGCAGGGACAGAACGCGCTTCGGACCGAAACCAATCGGACGGGCGCCGCCAATATCTTGCAATTGTTCAATGATCAGCTTGAGCATTTCGCGGCGGTTATGCGGCGCGGTTGTGCGCAATTGCAGCGAAATCATCCGCCCCAAGCTTTCGGCATCCGCTTGAATATCGCTACCCGCCTTGCCAATGGCGATGAAGACCTCAAAGGGATTGCCTTTCTCATCGCGGTTGATCGTGATATAGGCTTTGCCGAAGGGGGTCTGCGCGCTGACGGTCATGCCTTCCAGGCGGTCCGGACGCGGATATACCCGATGCGGCGTGGTGGCCGGTTCGGCGCTGCTCTTGATGTCATCCATTTCGCTCTCGGCACGTTCATCGCCCTTGAGCATCAAGACCTGCTCGTCGCGGCTGCCATCGCGGTAAATCGTGCCGCCCTTGCAACCGAGTTCGTACATATATTGATACAACTCGCTGACCTGCTCGACCGTGTATTCATTCGGCACATTGCAAGTCTTGCTGATGGCGCTGTCGATCCAACGCTGGAAAGCGCCTTGCACCTTGACATGCTCTTCCGGCGTCAAATCCATGGCGGTGACAAAATAGTCAGGCAAGTCTTCCGCATCTGGATTCGCCTCGCGCCATGCTTTGACGATCGGCACTTGCTCCTCATGCAAGCCCAGGCGACTCTTGCGATAATATACCCAGGAGAAAAACGGCTCTACACCGGTGGATGTATTCACCATCGTGCCAGTCGTGCCAGTGGGTGCCTGCGTCAACAGCGTGACATTGCGGATGCCATCGTGACGGATTTTCTCCTGCAAATCCTCCGGCATCGTTTGCATAAAACCGCTCTCGAGGAATTTCTCGGCGTCAAATTTGGGGAAAGCGCCTTTTTCCAGCGCCAGGTCACTTGAGGTCTCATAAGCGGTGATCGCGATGAGTTTGTAAACTTTGTTGATCAATTCCACTGATTCATCGCTGCCATAGCGGAAGCCCAGTTTCAGCATCAATTCGGCGATGCCCATGGTGCCCAAGCCAACGCGCCGCTCGGACAATTGCACACCGCGGTTCTCTTCGAAGAAGTAGGGCGTGGTATCGATGACATTGTCCAGAAAGCGTGTGGCATAAGCCACCGTCTTGCGCAATGCCTCCCAAGCGACATCATGGCTGCTTTGGTCATAAAAATGGGAGAGATTGATCGCGCCCAGGTTGCAGACCGAGAAGGCGCCCAAGGGCTGTTCACCGCAGGGATTGGTGCAAATCAACGGATTGAAGTACCAGCTGTTCGCCATCTTGTTGCTGCGCTCGTTGAACCAGACACCTGGCTCAGCGCTGGACCAGGCGCTTTCGATGATCGCCTCCCACAGCTCCCGCGCTTTGATGGTTTTATAGGGGATGACCCGCCTACCCGCCGAGGCCCAGGTATTCAGGTCTCCATCCCACAGAGTGTCATAATCCGGATCGCGCGTATCGGGGAAAGCCAATTCCCAGTCTTCATCGGCTTTGACCGCCTCCATCAACTTGTCGGAGACGCCAACGCTGATATTGGCATTGGTGATATTGCCCGCCTGCCGCTTGCTATTGATGAAGCTCAAGATATCCGGATGCCAGTCGTTGAGGATCAGCATCAGGGCGCCACGCCGGCTGCCGCCTTGTTCGATCAACCCGGTGACAAAGCTGTACAAACCGCCCCAAGACACCGCGCCGCTGGAGCGTCCATTGACGCCTTTGACATAAGCATGACGGGGACGCAAGGTTGACAGGTTGATGCCCACACCACCGCCGCGAGACATGATCTCGGTCATCTGTCCCAAAGTGGTCATGATGCCATCGCGGGAATCATCGGGCGAAGGGATGACATAACAATTGTAATAAGTCAGGTTCTGGTCTGTGCCAGCGGCGGTGAGAATACGCCCGGCCGGCACGAATTTCCAATCTTCCAACAGCCAGCGGAACTTCTCCGCCCATTCGTCTTGCTTGTCATGGCTTTGCTCGGTAGCTGCCACACCGCGCGCCACCCGGTCCATCATCTGCGCGGGTTGCGTTTCAATCGGTTTGTCCACATGCTCCAGATCGCGCACCACCGTCTCGCCATCGAGCAGGGTCACGCTGACCTGTGGCAAGTCAATCGCGCTGACCCTGCCAATTTCCCGCTGCCCCGTCATGGCATTGACGACCACAATGACTGTATCGCCAATCGACAGGCTGCTGCGCGTCATATCCTTTTGAGCATAACGATCCAGAAAGATCTTATATCCGAGTTCGTGTAGCGTGCTGGTTGTTGCCTCTGACTGAATCATCTCGCCCTCCAATGTATTAGCGATGCCGCTCTCTCGGAATTTAGCTGATACTTCGCTTTGTTCGAGATGTCGGCAACACCGCTGGTATGAGTCACTGCGATGAAGGCTTTATCTGCTCGAACTCCCTATGACCGCGTAGGTATTCATGAGCGGTGGAAAAGGCGGGTATCCGGGCTTCAAACTTGCTAGAGGCGGTTTGTTACCGTTGCGGGACAGCGTCGGACTTCAACCGACTTCCCCCTTTGATTGTGGGCTTGCATCCGGGCAAACCCATACCTTTTCCACTTCGGGGATTTTTCACTTAACTAAAAGCTAAATTCACCTTTTGCCCTTCTATCGAAGTCTCTTTTTTATAGCATTTTATCGGCGGATTGCCCAACCGATATTTGCCAAATTTCCCTACGAATTTTCCTGCTGCCAAGAAGTTGATATTTGGCTTTGGTCTCTCTCTGTCTAATGGCTACCCTTGGCGGCTGAGGATAAAAAACGGTGGGCTTTTACCCCCACCATATTGTACTGGGTTTGCTTTTTTCGCTTTATTGGCGGCGGTTCCGCTTTCGCAAGAAAGCTGGCAGCTCGGTATTCTTCTGGTCGATATTATCGTATGTTCGCGGGTCTTCCTGTGGAGGGGCTGGTGGCGTCATTCGCCCTCGTTCTCTCTGGAAAGACGAACCCCCGCCCCCCGCCGACATACCATCCTGCGATGCCTGCACTTCCACATCTTCATAAATCTGGCGTTGAACGCGCGAGGGCGGTGGCAGTGGAGTGCTCTGGCGGATGGGCAAGGAGCCGGCTTCTTTCATCGTCGTCTCTAAGCGGCTGCGCTCAAAACCAGTGGCGATGACCGTGATATGAACCTCGTCGCCCATGCTCTCATCAATATGCGCCCCAAAGATCAGATTACATTCCGGATGCGCGCTATCTTTGATGATAGCAGCCGCTTCGTTCACCTCGAACAGGGTTAAGTCAGAGCCGCCGGTGATCGAGAACAAGATGCCGCGGGCGCCGTCAATGGTGACATCGAGCAAGCCGCTAGTGATCGCCTGTTCAGCTGCGGCACGTGCGCGATCATCGCCGGAAGCGCGTCCCACCGCCATCAAGGCAGCGCCACCTTCCGACATGACCGTGCGCACATCGGCAAAGTCGAGATTGATCAAGCCTGGCAAGGTGATCAATTCCGAGATGCCTTGGATGCCTTGGCGCAGCACTTCGTCAGCCAGCGAGAAAGCCTGTTGCAGGGTAGAGCGCTTGTCCGCCATTTGCAGCAAACGGTCGTTGGGGATCACAATCAAGGTATCAACTTGGCTCTTCAGCGCTTCAATACCGGTCTTTGCCAATTGGGCGCGACGGGTGCCTTCAAAGGTGAAAGGACGGGTGACCACACCGATGGTCAAGGCGCCGAGTTCTTTGGCGATCTGCGCGATAACTGGCGAAGCGCCGGTGCCGGTACCGCCGCCCATACCACAGGCGACAAAAACCATGTCCGAACCGCGCAACACTTCCAGCAGATCTTCCGAACTCTCTTCAGCTGCTTTTCGCCCAATTTCGGGATTGCCACCGGCGCCGAGCCCACGGGTCAGCTTGTCGCCGATGCGCACGCGCGTTTCCGCTTTGGATAGCATCAAAGCCTGGTTATCAGTGTTTACCGCAATAAAATCAACCCCGCTCAAGCCTTCGTTGATCATGCGATTGACGGCATTGCCACCGCCACCGCCGACCCCGATGACCTTAATCTGCGCGAAGTTTTCCCCTGTTATCAAATCATTCACCATGATCACTACCCTCTTGAATAGGCACGTCTGCCCAACGTTTACGACCAGCTTCTGAAATTATTGTACGCACATTTTCTGCGAGCGCAAACCAATTAGGGAGCAATAATATCTATTTAATCTGTGAAAACGCGCACATAATACATTTTAATCGTCTTGCGGCAAGAATCGGCGCAAAAGGTCATTCATGCGCCGGCCCCAATTCGTCACCGGCAAACCAACATTGGCTGCTGCCTCCGGCTCAGTCGCCATATCCATTTCCAAGCCCAAACGCAACAAACCCACACTTGTACTATACGATGGATTCTTCAGCATGTCGGCAATGCCGGTGATCTTTTCCGGATGCGCCAGGCGCACGGGCAGATTCAAAATACGCGATGCCAGATCGCGATACCCCGGCAATTGCGAACTGCCGCCGGTGATGATCGCGCCGGCGCGCATCAAACCAGCATAACCGGAACGCTTGATTTCCTTTTCCGCCAGCTCGAAGATCTCTTCAAAGCGCGCTTCGATCACCATCGCCAACTCGCGCCGGGAAACGGGCATAATCTCGCCACCAAAGGGCTCCACCGGGAAAACTTCCGATTCGTCGACGGCGTCCATATCGGCGTGCCCGCGCTGGATCTTGACCTGTTCCGCCAAGCCAAAAGGAACGCGCATCCAATAGGTGATATCTTGGGTAACATGGTTGCCGCCCACCGGAATCACAGCAGTGTGCCATACCGTGCCATCGATAAAGACAGCCAAGTCAGTCGTTCCACCGCCAATATCGATGACCACCGCGCCCATCTCGCGCTCATGATCTGTCAGCACAGCATCGCCAGCCGCCAGCGGATTGAGAATGAAACGATCGACCAAGACACCGGCCGATTCCACCGCGTCTTCCAAATTCGCCAAACTCGTTGTCGAAGCCGTAATGATATGCGCATCGACCTCCAGCCGAAAACAGTGCATGCCAATCGGGCTGCGTATGCCATCCTGATCATCCAAGGTATAACTCCGCGGCACCACATGCAGGATTTCGCGGTTATGCGGGATAGCGATATTACGCGCCACCGCCATCGCTTTATTGAGATCTTCTGTTTGTACACTGCGGGACCCAGTAATAGTCGCCAAGCCACGGCTGGTCAGCGAAGAAATGTGGCTGCCCGCTACGCTGACAAAGGCACGATTGATATCATAACCGCTCGACTTTTCCGCTTTGCGGACCGACTTGGCAATGGCGGAAGATAAGGCGCCGACATTGTTAACCACGCCTTTTTTCATGCCATCGCTGGGCTCAATACCCAAGCCCACGACATAGACATCTTCGGGGCGCACCTCGCCGACAATCGTACAAATCTTATGCGTACCAATATCCAGACCAACAACTAAATCGCCCATTATGAATCTATGGTCCCCCATAATACTCGATAGAATGGCGCATCGGGATTCGCGATATTCAGCTCGGCGATATCAATTGCCCGACTGTTAAGATTCTCCACTAGCACACCATACATCTTTATCTTCTCGTTCATCACTGTGGCGGAGTCCGTGCCCATCCAAATCTGCCAGCCTTGGTCATTAGTCCAACCCAAACCATGCACGGGGTGGAAATCCAGCTGCTCACCGGCCGGCAATATTTCGCCCAGCCGCAAGGCTCCCAGCACCATGTCTTTGCTGAAATCCGCAGGTTCAGGTTTCCTGGCATCGACCTCTTCCATCACCAGATTGATGTGTAACAGATTCGGCATCTCTGCCAAGGCCGGCAGCTCCCGCCCTTGAATGTCAATCCAGGTTTCCGCCCCCGCTTCCGACCAGATGACGGCGGGCTGCCGCTCTTGCAACAAGATCGTGATCAGATGGGGGGGCCAGCCCAGCTCCACCGACAAATCGGCAATCGATGGCGAGCGCATCACCCGCTCCCGAATCTGATTTGGATCCAGCCAAAACATATGATAATTGGCAGTATCAGACAGGGTAAAAACTTCCTCCCGCGTGATGAAGTTGTTATCCCGCACCTGGATCGATCTCACATAGAAAACATCACTGGTGAAAAACAGCGCTAACACGATGCTGAAAAGCACAAACATCAACCCGCTGACCAAACGCCAACGCGAAAATGGCTGTCGCAGTTTGCCCCGTGCCGCGACCGAACGCTTTGGTATCGTGCCCGGAACCGCCCGATGCAAAACACCGGGGGCGCGCTCAGGTTGGCGTCTATGGGTTTGGACGTGACTTGCCACTTAAGCTCTTCCGTCAGCAAATTTCACTAGACCGTTGGAATTTCGCCGAATAGTCCCTTGAGTGTACTATCGGTCAAACAAGGGCGCAAACGTCTTGACGCGCAAATTTATTCCCATTGCCCCAAGGTTTGGATCTCCAATTCAAGCCGCACGCTAAATGCCTCTTCCACCCGTTCGCGCACCAGGCAAATCAGCCGATAGTAATCGCTGGCACTGGCATCTTCCCCCAGGTTGACAAAGAAGTTGGCGTGAATGGGCGAGACTTGCACCGCGCCGATGCTTTGCCCCTTCAACCCAGCCGCTTCGATCAAACGACCGGCATAATCTCCCGGGGGGTTCTTGAAGATGCTACCGAGGCTGGCGCCGGGTGGTTGCGTCCCCCGTCGATAATCATTGTAATGCTCCATACACGCTTTGATCGTTTCCCTGTCAGCACAGCACAGCTGAAATTGCGCGCCCATGACGAAGAAACGCCGGTCGGAGCGATATTTCAGGCTGGAATAACGATAATCATAAGCCAGTTCTTCCCGGCTATACCAGCGTTCGCCCCCTTCCGCTTCGTAAACCCGGGCGCGGACCAGCGAGCTGGCTATATCGCTTTCATGGGCGCCGGCATTGTTGACCACCGCGCCACCCACCGTGCCAGGCACAGCGATTGCCCATTCCAAGCCGCTCAATCCATTTTCCTGGCAAAAGCGCGCCAGTCGAATTAGATTGGTGCCGCTGCTGGCGGATACAATCCTGCTATCGCCCGTCACTTCTGTCTCGATCTTTACCGCCCGGTTGATGATGGTCAACCCGCGAATGCCAGCGTCCGACACCAGAACATTGGCGCCGCCGCCAATCACCGTCACGGGTATGTCACGCTGCCAGGCAAGTTTTAGCAAGTCGAGCGTATCGCTGTAATCCGGGTCCTTGGCGATATAGAGAAAATCAGCCGGTCCCCCGAGGCGCGCGGCAGTGTAACGCGCCAGCCGCTCTCCCCGGCGCAATCCATCAATCAACGGCAAATCCACCCCAGACATCTTCGTTCAAGCCTCGCCGTTGAGAAACATGTCGGCAATTTGATTGGCATCGCCAGCGCTGAAGATGAGCGCCACTGCCGGGTCCTTGGCGCAACGGCGCAAGGTCTCCACAACTTGGTCGAAGGTCGGAGCATAACTTGGCTGGCTGGTTTGATCCATCTCCTGTACCAGGGCAGCGCTGTTGACGCCTTCCAAGGGCTGCTCCCGAGCGGCGTATATCGGTGTCACCAAAACGCGATCGGCGCCAGCAAACGCGCCCAGGAAACTGCACCAAAATTGTCGCACTCGCGAGTAAGTATGCGGCTGCCAGATTGCCCAGATCTGGTGCCGCGGGTAGCGCAGGCGGGCAGCCTCAATGTTAGCCTTGATCTCGGTTGGATGATGCGCATAGTCATCCACCAGGATCACGCCATCGCGTTCGCCACGTACTTCGAAGCGGCGCGCGGTCGCTTTGAAGCTGCGCAGGGCGGCGCTGCTTTGCTCGGGACTGACGCCGCGTTCCGCCGCCACAATCATCGCAGCCAGGGCATTTAATACATTGTGCCTGCCCGGAACCTGCAGGCGTAACTCGGTTCTTGGGAGACCGCCTTGGAGGATGCGCCCAACGGTCTCTCCGCTGCTAAAACGGAGATCGCTAGCCAGCCAGTCGGCGTCTAAATTGCGGATACCATAGTTAATCGCCCGCCCCCCCGTTTCATTGCGCGATCTTGCCAATCCCCGCGCCACCTCATCATCGGCGCAAGCTACCAGCGTGCCATCCGCCCCCAACAAACCAACAAATTTGTCGAAAGCCGCTTCCATCTGTTTCGCTGTCTCGAAGAAATCGGGATGATCATGCTCCACATTGGTGATCACAGCCAGATCCGGCGCCAGCCCATGGAACATATTGTCGTATTCATCCGCTTCAATCACGAAGGAGTCACCCCCGCCCAGTGCGGCATTCAAGCCCGAATTGCCCATGAGGCCACCGACGATGAACGAGGGATCCAAACCCGCGCACTGCAAGATATGGATAATCATCGAGGTAGTGGTGGTCTTTCCATGCGCGCCCGCCACCGCGATGGTATCGTAGCCGCGCAGCACCGCGCCGATGAAACTCTCTCGTTTGTAGACCGGGATGCCAGCCGCCGCCGCCGCCGCCAGCTCAATATGCCCGGGCGGGATCGCCGATGAAGCCAGCACAATATCGGCGCCTAGCACCTGCGCCGCCTTATGCCCCTGGTAAATGCGAGCGCCATCGGCCGCCAAAGCTGTCGTGACTGCGCTCTGGTTCAAGTCTGATCCGCTGACCCGGAAGCCACGCTGCAGCAATATCCGCGCGATGGCGGATAAACCCGCGCCTCCGATGCCAATGAAGTGGATGTGCTGCCCCGGCTGCAACTGCAACATATGCTGATGCCTTCTATTGAAATCTCGATTAAAACCCGCGTCAGCTGATCACAATCACGATCGCCAAAATCACCATGATCACCAGCGCCAGCACATCCCCCGTGCCGCCGCCCAACAGCACAATCGGCATCGCGCCCAGATTATTAAAACTGACCGAGCCTTCCGCCGGCGCGGACAGCAATTGGGCGAAGGGATAACAATTGATATCGAGAAATGTCCAGGTGAAACCGGCGACCAGGTAGCCATTAAAAAAACCGATAAGCGCGCCGATCAGCGAATTACGAAGTTGCCGATCTTGGTTGGCGGGGTGGGGGAGCGCTTGCTTACGATATGCCAGAACGACGATGGCGATAAAAATTGCCAGCTGCAACAAGAAGGTTTGCTCATCCGTCAACAACAGATAGAGGCTGCCGCGTAGCAAACTGTCGAATTGAAAGATGGCGAAAAACCCCAGCAAGATACCAGCGGTGGCCACCATTTCTCGCTGCCAACCACGCAGGGCGCCAAATAGCGCGAAGAACACCGCTGTTGTCCACATCAGAGATACCAGGCTAATCAAGCTGAACCACCGCCAATCATATTCAAATCAAGACCAGCACAACGATGAACAACACAATAACCATCAGCGAGAGCAGCTCGCCAGGCGCACCCGGTCCCCCCGCCAGCACAAAAAGAGGCAAATTGCCCACCGTGCTGAAACTGAGCGAACCATCGGCCGGGGCTTCAATATAAGGCGCCAGCGGATAGTCGTTGATGTGCATGAAATACCAAATTGAGCCGCTGACCAGGTAGCCATTGACCGCGCCGGCAATCCCGCCCAGCACGCGAGATTGCAGGGCATCGCGCCCTTCCTCCCCTCCATCAGCGCGGGCATCGCTGCCGCCTAGCGCGCGGGTTTGATAGGCGAAGAAGACGATACTCAATAATATTAAGGTTTGCAGCAAGAACTTGCTCTGCGGCGGGAACTGCCCCAAGAGCTGTTGGCGGATTACAGCGTCAAATTGGTGCAGGGCGAACAAGCCAAGCGTTATGCCAGCCATGGCGATGACCTCCTTGGTCCAGCCTCGCCCCAAGCCGATGACCGCGAAAACCGCCACCAAGACCCAAACCAATGTCACCAATTCCAGCATGTCAAGCTCCGCCAGTGGCTAGCAGCAAATCCGCTAATTCCCGGGCGCCGTTGGGCTGGGCAAGCGCCCTCGAACAGGCTTGCATCTCGCTCAGCCGCTGCTCGTCAGATAGCAATTCCGAGATGCGCTCGTACAATTTTGCCGACAGGTCCTGGTCCTCCAAGTGAATGGCTGCGCCGCGCTCGCTCAGATAATCGGCATTCACCTTTTGATAATGCCAGGCATAGGGATAGGGCACCAAAATCGCCGGCAGACTGAAGAGAGGCAGCTCCGCCAAGGTGCTGGCGCCAGCCCGACAGAGCACCAGATCGGCTGCGGCAAAAGCCAAGCCCATGTCATCATGCAGATATGAGAAAGGGTGATAATGCCGATGCTCGGCTAGGCTGCCCAGCTGCTCCATGGTCCGCCCCCAATCATGCTCGCCAGTGATATGGATGATCTGAATACCATCGTCCAACAAGCGCTGCAAATGCTCAACCAAGGCGACATTGATATTGCGCGCGCCGTGGCTGCCACCGAAGACCAACAAGGTCTTAAGCCGCTGGTCCAGTTTGAAATGCTCGCGGGCGAAGTCGCGCTTGGCGCCGAGACGGTTCGCCTGCAAGGGATAGCCGGTCACCACCGCCTTTCCACTTGGGAAATGCCTGGCTGAAACTTCTACTGTGATGGCGATAACCCGCGCCAAAGGCTGCAAGACCTTGATGGTCAAACCAGGTTCGATATCCGGCAGATAAATCACAATTGGGATGCCCAATATCCGCGCGCTCAAAGCCACTGGCAAGTTCGCCCAGCCACCCGTCAGCAAGATCACCGCCGGTCGTATGCTAGATAGCTTAACCAGGGATTGCAACGTACCCAGCAGCAGCTTGACCAGGCTCGCGATCATCCGCAAGGGATGGACGCCATGCAGTGGACCAGCCAGCACTTCGTCATAGCTGCTGAAGGTGAGCCCCGCTTCTGTTACCAGCGCTCGCTCCATGCCGCCGGTCGCGCCGATGAAGTGAAGCTGGTGCCGCTCGTTATCCCCGTGCAGCAGGGCTTGGGCGGTTGCCAGAGCGGGATAGACGTGCCCGCCGGTTCCTCCAGCTCCGATCAAAATACGCAATATCGCCTCTCCGTTCCGAGATGGGTCTGCGCCGGGTCGCCACGCGATGCACGCTGATCATCAAGCCGACTCCCACCATGACCACGGTCAGGGAAGAGCCGCCAAAGCTGATGAAAGGCAGAGGCACACCTGTCGAGGGGATCCTGCCCGTCATCACCGCGATATTGAGCAGCGCTCGAATGATGACCCAGGCAGTGACGCCGACGCAAAGCAGGGAGCCAAATTATCTCTCGCCAGGCGCCCCATTTGAAAGCCGCGAATGGCAAAAAAGATATACAGTGTAACCACGATCGCCGCGCCGAAGACACCCAGTTCCTCGCCGATGATCGCGAAAATGCTATCGGTATGCGGCGCGGGCAGGGCACCAAATTTTTGCTGTGATTGCCCCAAACCAACGCCGAACCAACCGCCATGCAAGAAGGCGACAATCGCTTGTTGCGTATGATAATCTGATGAAGTGATATCGCTCAAGCCAGCCAGAAAATTGGCGATGCGGGTTTGGGAAAAAGACCATATATTAATGACAACTAAGCCAGCAACCCCCGTCACGCCAGCTAATGCGCCCAAATGAAACAGGTTGGCGCCCGCGACGAAAAACATCACGCTGGCTGTCAAGACGACTATGGCTGCCGAGCTCAAATCCGGCTGCGCGACGATCAACGCAGCTACCACGCCAACCACCGCCAAAAAAGGAAGCAAGCCATGGAAAATGCTGTCTACCCGCGTCTTCTTGGCGCTGAGCCAAGCCGCCATATAAATCACGATGGTCAATTCTGCCAATTCGCCCGGCTGAAAACGCCCGCCAATAAATGAACGGCGGGCGCCGAATACCGGCTCGCCAACCGCCAGCACCGCGACCAGCGATACCAAAGTGAATAGCAGCAGCAAGATGGCAAAGCGCTTCCAAAAGCGATAATCCACCACCGCAAAAAATGTCATCAGGATGACCGCGAAGCCAACATTGCGCAGATGTTGCTCGACAAAAAAGCCATAGCCCGTGCCATGAGTGGTGCGGCTCCAGTCAAATGTGGAGCTGAAGACCATGATCGAGCCGATCGTCAATAATAGAATGACAACCCCCAGCAGCGGCTTGTCCAAGCTCCCCCAGATGGTCTGCTTGGAATGCGTCACCGGGCGAACACTGTCATCATTGATGACGGTGAGACCGGGGTTGCGCCGCAATCGACGGCGGATGCGACGCCTGCGGCTATCTGGAATGGCTCTCTCGCTCATTCGGTTCCTCTTATTGTCAGCTCTGCGCTAAGCTCCATTATAGTTCACTTACCAATTGGCGAAAGTGCTCGCCCCGCTCGGCAAAGTCGGCGTAAGCATCATAGCTGGTTCCGCCGGGGGATAGCAGCACGATATCGCCCGCTTGCGCCACTTCGGCCGCCCGCGCCACTGCCTCTTCCAATGTCTCCACGCGGGAAACCTGATCATCGTCCACCCGCATCATCTCCAGCAATTTCATCACTTTGCCCGCGACTTGCTTGCTGCCATCCTTGCCAAAGACGATGATGTGCCGAGCTTTGCGCAAGGCAAACTGGACAGCTGCTTCCCAGGGCAAATCCTTATCCGCCCCGCCAATCAGCAAGACCAACGGCTCTTCATAGCTGCTCAAAGCCGCCATCAAACGTTCCGGCGCGGTGGCGATACTGTCGTTGACCCAGGTCACCCCGGCGATATCGCGCACAGTTTCCAGGCGATGCTCCACCGGTTGGAAATTGCGAATGGCTTCGCGCATAACAGCTGGCATGACGCCGGGACGGTCAATCGCCAAACCCATGGAACCGGTGATGGCGCAAGCAGCCAGCACGTTCAGGATATTGTGGTCACCGCGCAAAGGGATCTCCTCCCGTTCGCAGACCACATGCGGGCTCATGTCATAACTGGCGGAGCCAGCTACCAGCAGCCGACTGCCCAGCATGAAAGCGCCATCGGGCACCAGGTCGTAACGGCTGAATGCCAATATTTCCCCCGCTGCCAGCGGCTCAAAACTTTTGCTGCCGGCATCATCCCAACCCAGGACCGCCACATCCGTCCCGCTTTGGTAACGCAAGATATTGGCTTTGGCGGCGGCATAATTCTCGAAACTGCCATGCCGATCCAAATGGTTGGGCGTCAGATTAAGCACCGCAGATACTTTTGGACTGGCGCTCATCAACTCCAGCTGAAAACTGGAAAGCTCCATCACCACAATGTCCTTCGCTGAGATTTTTGGCAGGTCTTCGATTAAGGGGTTGCCGATGTTGCCGCCCAACCACACCCGGTAGCCAGCCCGCTCGACGATCTTCGCCACCAATGCCGCCGTGGTGGTTTTCCCGGCGCTGCCAGTGATGCCGATGACCGGTGCGGGGCAGCGCTCCAAAAATAGTTGGGCATCATTGGTGAAAGGGATGCCGCGTTCCCGCGCCAACTCAAGCACCGGCAGGTCGAGCGGGACGCCGCCGGAAACGCTGATATAGCGCGCGCCAATCAAGACCTCTTCCGGATGACCACCGAGATAAAAACGCACCCCGGGATAATCACGCCGGCGCATACCCAATTCCCTGGCGCTTCGATTATCGGTGACAACTACCTCGGCACCCACCGTCGGCAGCCAGCGCGCTAATGCCAAGCCTTGACGACCAAAGCCAAAAATGACAACCCGTTTACCCGCCAGATAATCTCGCCCATCCATACGCTCAGCCGAACCTCTAACAAGCGCCGCCCATCAAACACCTTGTATTATAATGCAATGACCTATTGCGGCTGCTCGAGAACGCGCTCAATCTCACTGAAATGGTGGGGGATCTGCTGCTGTACTGGGAGCGCTGCGCCAATGTTCTATAGTAGCGCCAGGGCGACGCCGATGAAAGCGCTCAAAATACCGATCAACCAGAAGCGCTGGACGATCTGCGTTTCGCTCCAGCCGCTCAATTCAAAATGATGGTGGATCGGCGTGCGGCGGAAAGGGCGAATATCAACGCCATACAAGCGCCGGCTCAGCTTGGCGGAGAGCACCTGGATGATCACGCTCAAGATCTCCATGACCGGTACGATGGCGATGATGGGCAAGAGCAACCATTGCCCGGTCATAATCGCTACCGTCCCCAAGGTCGCGCCCAGCGCTAGCGATCCGGTATCGCCCATGAACAATTGCGCGGGATGGGCGTTGTACCAGAGGAAAGCGAAACAAGCGCCAACGATGACGAAACAGAGCTCCACCAAAAAGATCTGATTCTGCAGCAAGGCGATGATGCCATAAGCGCCAAACGCGCTGGCGGTGATGATGCCAGCCAAGCCATCCAAGCCATCCGTCAGGTTGGTGGCGTTGGAACTGCCGACGATGATGAAACTGCTGATGGGGATGAAGAGCAGGGGATGCAGCGGGATTTCAATTTGCACCAGGGGCAGCAGCAGCGTGTTGGCGAATGAAAACTCAAATTGCGAAATGACCGTTGATGCGGCCAGCGCCAACAGAATTTGACAGGCAAATTTTATCTTCGCCGATAAACCTTCGCCAATCTTGCCCCGTGAAGTCTGAATCCCTTCCCAGTCATCAATGAGACCGAGCAGGGCAAAACCAATCAAGACAAAAAGCGGCAACAGAATACTGCGCCCAGACCCTTCATCCACGATGCGCGAAATATTGAGGGCAAGCGTGATGGCGATGGCTGGCAAAATAATCATGATGCCGCCCATGGTCGGCGTGCCAATCTTGTTGGAATGCTGGCTATCCATCAGCTCGGCGCGGATTTGTTTGCCCAGCTTCAAGCGTCGCAAAATCGCCAGGAAAGGACCGCCCCAAATGACACCTAGCAAAAATGTCAAGCCACCAATGCTGATCGCCAGCGGAAGTTGCCCATCCATCAGGAGTTCTGCCTTAATTCGCGCTCGCGTTGAAGCGCGACTCAGCGACCTGCAATTGATTTCTCACGTTATCATCCGGTATCTCTAAGAGAATGACCAGCCGATCAGCCACTCGGCGGAACACAGGCGCAGCCACTTGATAGCCGTAGACGCTCTCGGGCCGATCCAATTTTACCATCACAATCACCTGCGGGTCATCGGCTGGCAAGAAACCGATGAAAGAGGTGTTGGAAGAATGCGGACCAATCTCGAATTGGCTGAGGGCGTTGGATATCTGTGCCGTGCCCGGCATGCCAGCGACAGTGTAGCCCAACATATACGCTTCGGGGGAGCCTTCGCGGATGACGCGCTTTAACAGATCTTTCATGATGCCTGTGGTCTCAGCTGAAATGACCCGCCGCACCGTGCTGGGATGCGCTTCTTCCACCCCATCCTCGCTGATCACTTGGCGGACGATGCGGGGCTGGCGCATGATGCCATCGTTGGCAATGGCGGCAAAGGCGGTGATCATCTGCATCGGCGTCACCTCCAGCCCTTGCCCGAAGCTATTAAGACCGAAGCGGCTCTCGCTCCAATCCGTGTCTCCCGGGATTTTCAGTTCGCCGCGTTCCTCCGCGAACAAACCGACACCGGTCGGTTGCCCCAAGCCAAAAGCGCGCATCATACTATAAAAATTATCAGTGCCCGTCTCCAGCGCGATATGCACCGCGCCGACATTGATCGCACGGGTCAAAATGGTAGCGACATCAACGGTGCCATGCGCTTGATAGGGTCGGTTGCGTATTTCTCGCCCGCCGATCGTGATGGTGGCGCGGTCGTTGTAGGACCAATATGGCGTGATCGCGCCCGCTTCCAAAGCCGCTGCCACCGTTAATACTTGCATCAAGGAACCGGGTTCATCGGTCTCGTTGATCACCGGGTTCAAGCGCAAGCTGGGGTCGTCAACTTGCAAGAATTCATTGGCGTCTACAGTGGGATAATTAGCCAGCGCCAGCACATCGCCGTTACGCGGGTCCATGACGATGATGCTGCCGCGGAATGCGCTGTATTCTTCAACAGCCGCCTTCAATTCCGCCTCCACCCAGAATTGCACATCGCGATCCAGTGTCAGGGTGATGTCCCTTCCGCGTTGCTCGGCTGGTCGATCTTCGGGCAAGTCCAGCGGCACATTGCTGACTGAGAGATCCAATACTTGCCCCGCCAGCGTTTCGTTATAAGCGCCTTCCACACCCAGGGAGCCGATTAAGCCATCGTCAATCACGAAGCCAATTGTCTGCGATGCCAGCGCGCCTTGCGGGTAGAAGCGTTTGGGGATCTCTTCCAGCCCGAGCGATATCTCATTCCAGCTGGCGATGGTTTGCCCCTGTTCAGTTGATATGGGACCGGCAATGAATTCCCAGACATTGCTGCTGTTGATTTTGCGGGAAAGCTCGAACTCGTCTATATCTAACAATTGCGCCAATTGTTTCATCAAGAGATCGGCATTAACAACCAGCGACGGGCTAACTCCTAAACGGTACTGGATGATGTTAAACGCCAATGGCTCTCCATCGCGGTCGTATATCATCCCTCTTTCGGCGGGGATGCGCAGCGTTGTATTGGTGGTGGAGCTGCCCAGCTTTTCCAGCTCCTGCCGCACTGATAAGGGGAAAAACTGAAAATTCGCCAAATAGATGACCAGATAAGAAGCGCCCAAGATCAAAAGCACTGCGACAACGGGCAGTCGCGCTTGGATGGTCGCTTGCTGTGAAGACGATTTCTGCATAGCCGCCGATACCTGTGTCACTCGCCAAAGGATTCGAATTGCTGGCGCAATAGATCAAACTGTTGTTCCAGCCAACCGCTGAACGTCTCATCATATACTATCGCCGGGCTATCCACTGTTTGCGCCTCGCTGATCACAACTGCTGACTCCTGCCGATTGGGGTTGTAACCCGGGATCAAGATGTAATCGATCTCGTCATTGGTAGCGGGGCGAAAGCCAATCTCTACCGCCCGGGCGAACAATCGCGGCACCGTAGTGTAGCTGGCGATATCGCCAATCAATTGTTCATTTTCCCGCTTGAGCTGGTCGCGCTGGCTGATTAACTCTTCAATCTCGCGATTGGTGATGGCGAAAGAAGCGACCTGCGACAAATACAAGCTGCCCAGAATCAAGAAAATGGCGATGCACAAAATAGCCAGCGCCTTCGCTTGATTGCGTGTTTGAAATTGCTTGCGGCTGAATGTATGTTGAAACCAGGTCTGCGACATAGATTTGGATAACCCGTTTGCTAAAACAGCGCTGCCATCGCTCGAGAATCGTCAAAAGGCGATGTTGTCTTCAATGTTATCTATTCAATGTATCAAAAACGCGATAACGCGCAACTCCGCATCAAACTTGTTTCAACTTCTCGACAACACGCAACTTGGCGCTGCGACTCCGCGGGTTGGCTTTGAGCTCGCTCTCAGCGGCTGTGATCGGCTTGCGATTAATCAATTTGACCTGCGGCTGCCGCTCTTGGATGGAGGCCATGCCCGGCGGCGCCACCACCTCGGTTGATAGCTCTCTGAAACCGCGCTTGACAATGCGATCTTCCAGGCTATGAAACGTGATCACCGCCAAACGCCCTCCCGGTCGCAACAAGTCGACAGCGATCTGGAGCACGCTTTCAACCGCCTCCAACTCCTGATTGACGGCGATGCGTAGCGCTTGAAAAACTTTGGTTGCCGGATGTATTTTCCCCGCTCTGCCCGCCGGGCTAGGTTTGACGCGCGCCGCCAAATCTGCTAATTCACCCGTTGTCTTGATGGGGCGTTGCCGCAATATGGCTCGGGCAATGCTCCGCGAATGCCGTTCCTCGCCATAGTGGTAAAACAGGTCAGCCAACTCTCCCGCCGGCAATTCATTCACCAGATCATAAGCGGTTGTCTCGCCGCTGTGCTGATCAAAGCGCATATCCAACGGTGCATCATAGCGGAAGGAGAAGCCGCGTTGCGGGTCATCCAGTTGTAGCGACGACAATCCCAAATCAAGCAAGATGGCTTCAACCGCTTCCCAGCCCAGGCGCCTTGCCACAGCTCCCATCTGCAAGTAGCTGCCTTGATGGAAGAACACTCGCTCCTGGTAGCGCGCTAGCTTCTCGCGAGCCTTGTTAATGGCGACCGCATCCAGATCGCAAGCGAGGACTTCTTCAACCCCAGCGCGTAACAGAGCCAATGTATGCCCGCCGCCGCCGATGGTGCCATCAACCAGCCGCTTGACCGCCGGGTCCTCCGCCCGCAGCGCCTCGATCACCGGCGCTACCATGATCGGTATGTGTCCGCTCATTGCCATCCCTTGCCCACGCTCTATCCCCAACCAGCATAGCGCAACAATCCCCGCTATTGCAGTGCCAAGGGGCGGCAAGTAAGACCCCTTCAATCACCGATCATGCTAAAATAAAAATAGTCTATTCGTTATCAGCTAGTAAAACCTGCCCATATGTCCTATCAAAAACCGCCTCATATCGAGACCATCCTGAAAAACCTGCCGGCCAAGCCCGGGGTCTACCTGCTCAAAAATCGCCAGGGCAAAATCATCTATATTGGCAAAGCCAAGCGCCTGCGCAATCGCGTCCGCAGCTATTTCACCAGCCAGGCTGACGGCAATAGCAAGACCCTACGCATGCGCTCAGAAGTTGATGACATCGACTTCATCATCACCCAAAATGAAGTCAAAGCGCTGATCCTCGAAGAGACGCTGATCAAGAAGCACAAGCCACGCTTCAATATCGAGCTGAAGGACGACAAGCGCTATCCCTATATTCGCGTGGGTTGGGGCGATGCCTTCCCCAAAGTGGAGACCACCCGCCGCATCGTCGACGATGGCTCACGCTATTTTGGTCCTTATTCCGCCATGTGGGTGGTGCAGAAAACCCTGAGCGACCTGCGGCGCGCCTTCCCTTATTTGACCTGCGATCGGGAAATCACCGGCGAAGACGAGCGCGCTTGCCTCTTTCACGATATCAAGCTCTGCAACGCGCCCTGCATCGGCGCTGTCAACCGCGATCAATATCGCTTCATGATCCAGGAATTGATGGATGTGCTCAGCGGGCGGGCAAATGATGTGCAGAAACGTCTGGTTGCGGAAATGACCAAAGCCTCGGAAGAGCTGAACTTCGAGAAAGCGGCCGCCATCCGCGACCAATTAAAAGCGATCGATTTCATCACCAACAAACATAAGGCTGTCGGCAAGAGTATGACCGACCATGATGTGATTGCCCTGGCGCGCGACGAACGCGATGCCACCGTGCAAATCATGTTCATCCGCAATGGCAAGCTGATCGGCAGTGATTCACGCACCATCGACAATACCGAAGGCGAGAGCGATGCCGTCGTCTTGGAGCAATTCATCAGCCAATTCTACGCCGCCACCGCTAGCATCCCGCGCGAGCTGATCTTGCCCAATGAAGTGGAAGAAGCGCGCATCCTCGAGCGCTGGTTGAGCGATAAACGCGCCAGTTCCAAAGTCACCATCCACGTGCCACAACGGGGGGATAAGCGCAAACTGGTCGAATTGGCGCAGGAGAATGCGCTGGAAAGCTTGCAAATGATGCGCGCCCAATACGAAGCCGATAGCACCAAGCAAGAACAGGCGCTGGCGGAATTGCAAGAGGCTTTGACCTTGCCCCGCATCCCCAACCGCATCGAATGTTTCGATATCAGCACAACCCAAGGCACCGCCATCGTCGCCAGCCGCGTCGTCTTCGCCCGTGGTGTGCCGCGCAAAAGCGAATACCGCCGCTTCAATATCCGCAGCGTCGCCCACAGCGGCTCCGATGATTATCAATCCATGCGCGAGGCGCTGACTCGGCGTTTCCTACGTTGGAAGAACGCGCAGGAAAATGAAGTCGAGCAGTCGCCAGATGGCAGGGACAAAGACGAAACCTGGCGTATTCTGCCCGACCTGCTACTGATCGACGGCGGGCGGGGACAGCTCAATATCGCCAGCGAGGTGCTAGAAGAATTTGGCATCGCCGATCGCGTGCCATTGGCCGCGTTGGCGAAGCGCATCGAAGAAATTTTTCTGCCAGGCAAATCACAATCTATCCTGCTGCCACGGCGGGGTGAAGGGCTATACCTGGTGCAGCGGGTGCGGGACGAAGCCCATCGCTTCGCCATCACCAGCCATCGCAAACGCCGCCGCAAATTAGGTATGGCAAGCCGCCTGGAGACCATCCCCGGCGTGGGACCAAAACGCCGCAAAATCCTGCTCAAGCATTTTGAAAACTCAATCGATGCCATCAAAAACGCCAGTATTGACGAATTGTCCACGATCAATGGGATTAACAAGGAAGTCGCTCTGGCTATCAAGAGCCATCTCGATTGAGCGCTCGCCAATCCGCCCGAGCCATCAGCTCAAGTTGACAGCTATGAGATTGCAGGGGTAGAATAGCGACATAGACATGGGAGGATGCTCCATGGAACGCGAGACACGCAATTCGATTATCCTGCCGAAACGCCCGTTTCTGCGTGGGATTGCGCGGCTGTTTGATTGGAGTGGGTCGCTGGACCGTGACATAATTGAGGAAATCCTCGATCGACATCGTAATCCTCCGCCTATACCTTCTTCAAAGGAAGCGCTTCGCAATTCTTGGCAAGCGGTGGGCGACAGCATGCGCTGGGCGATCGACGAGTACGACAAAGAACTGAGTGAGAACGAGCTCAAGTGAGTGCCTAACCCCCGCCACCGTCAAATCCGCAACTGATGCACATGGCGGATGAAATCCTGCCCGCGCAATTCCTCCATGAGCGGTTCCGGCAACGCCTCATCAAAATTCAACACTGTCAATGTATTGCCGCCCGGCTCCGCTCGCCCGGTATGCCAACTAGCGATATTGATACCCTTTTCCGCCATCAAACTGCCGACCCTGCCAATCACGCCCGGTTTGTCATAGCTGCCCATAATCAGCAGATAGCCGCTCGGCTCGAAGTGAATCCGATAGTCATTAATCTGCAAAATATAGGGCTTCTGCCGATCGAGCAAGGCGCCGGCGATGCTGATCTCTTCGCCATCTTCCTGCGTCGTCTGGCAAGTGATGACATTGCTGTATTCGCTAATTTTGATGCCCTTCGCCTGTGTGATCTGCCAGCCGCGCTCGGCCGCCAACAGCGGCGCGTTGACATAACTCACCTTTTCGCCAAGAATTGGGCTCAGCAAACCCTTGAGGATGCCCACAGTCATCGCTTTGATCAAACCGTTCATATCATCGCCGATGATCTCGATGGCGATACGCTGAATTGGGCTGCGCGTCAGGATATGCTGCAAGGCGCCGATGCTCTCCGCCAGCTGCATATAGGGGCGAATCTCGTCATATTTGACACCCGGCAGCAAGGGCAAATTCACCACATTGCGATAATCGCGGTCTTCCAGCGCATCAATCACTTGCTTGACAATCTGCAGCGACAAGTCCTGCCGTGCCTCCGCTGTGTTATCCCCGATATGCGGCGTGTGAATCACCTTGTCCAAACCAATCAGCGGGCTATTGAAGGGAGGTTCTTCATTCCAGACATCCACCGCCACGCCAGCCAAATACCCCTCCTTTAAAGCCTCCGCCAGTAGCGACTCCTGGATGATGCCGCCGTGGGAGGTATTGATGAAATAAGCGCCGCGTTTCACCAGTTGCAGGCTGTCGGCAGTGAAAAAATTCATCGTCTCTTTGGTCGCCGGCACGTGCATGCTCAGATAGTCGGCTTCGCCCAGCAGCTCCCGCAGACCAACTAGCATAATCCTGCGATCGCTGATCTGCTCTTCGCGGATATAGGGGTCATAAGCGAGCACAGTCATGCCCAGCGCCAGACAGAGATGCGCTACCCGATGCCCGACCCTGCCCAGACCAACAATGCCGATCGTCTTGCCATGCAGCTGAACGCCGACTTGCTGCTGCCGGTCGAAGAGCCACCAGCCCTCGCGCAGGCTCTCATGCACAGCCGGCAAATTTCGACTCAGCGCCAACATCAAAGTCAGCGTATGCTCCGCCGCGGCGATGGCGCTGACGCCGGGGATATTCATCACCAAGATGCCGCGTTCGGTGGCGCAGTCAATATCGATGCCGGTCAAACCGGCCGACATGCGCGCGACCAGCTTTAATCGTGGCGCCTGTTCCAGCAGCGGCGCATCCAACTTAAAATCGGAACGAGTGATGATGGCGCTGGCATCTTCCAAAGCGGCGCGCACACTGGATGTCTTCGGTGGCACGCAACTAACGCGAAAACCGCCGCTCGCTTCCAGCAGCGCAATGCTCTCTGGGGTGAGATCGGTGGCGACGACGATATGCTGGCTCATGCGAACAAGCCTTTGGCTTGGATCTCGCTCAAGACCTCATGCAAGCTGCCGAAGACATTGTCATTAATATCGCTGAAATCGGTCAAAGCCGAGTGTGAGAGATCGGGCACAGTATAGCAGGTCATGCCAGCTGCCAATGCCGCTTTTGTGCCCGTCCGGCTGTCTTCCAGCGCTAGGCAGCATTCCGGCGGCATTCCAAGTTCGGCGGCGGTATGCAGATAAATATCCGGCGCCGGCTTGCCACGCGCTACAAACTCCGCCGAAAAACGCCGCGGGATCCATTCCTCCCAGCCCAGCAGCCGCAGAAAATGCTCAATGATGACCTGGGCTGAACTCGAGGCGATCGCCCGCGGAATATCTCGCTCGGCAGCAAACCGGACGATCGCTTCCGCGCCAGGTCGCGCTTGAATTCGCTCCGGCGACAATTGCAACATGCCGTTGGTAATCGCTGCTTCAATCGCGGCGGGCGATTCACCGACCTTGGGATAATGCTGCTGCAATATCGCGGCAAACTCATCTATGCGCATGCCAACGCCCAGATCCCGCACCTCATCGGCATAGACATAGCCACAAGCTTCGATCAGCTCTGTCTCAACTTCGTACCAGACTGGCTCCGAATCGACCAGCAAGCCATCCATATCAAATATCAACGCGTAGAAAGTCATAGGGAAACGATATCCTCAAATTCGCCGATAAATTGTTGGCGCAAGCCCTCATCCTGGAAAAGCAGCGATTGCGCATCGCAGCCCAAGCGAATGCCCTTGCGATAGACCGCTTCATGCGGTGTACCCCGCAAAGCCTCCCAGCCGCGCCCCCCAGCCGCCAGCGGCAGAATAGGCGCCAGTGATCCAGCCGCCACGAAAACCGCCGATTCCGCTTTGACCGCCTCCCGCGCTACTACCCCGCCGAAACCCACAAAGAGATCGACCATCGTCTTGGTCGCCAAATCGGAGGAGCCATCGCCAATCATCATCCGTCTGCCCGGCAAATCACCCGCCAGATCGCTGATGATCTTGGGCTTGCCGCTGGAGATGGTCAGCGGTCCTTCGCTGTAATCCAGGTAGGTCTTGTCCTGCTGCGCCAGTGGCTCATGATAATCCCACCAGCGCCCGGACAATTCATTATACTCCAGCTCGACCGCGCGGATCCGTCCCGGCTCCACCCCCAGCCGCCGCCCGAAGCCCCGCACCGCATCCACCAGACCGCCGCTGATAATGAAGACCCGCTTGCCAAGATAATGCAACGCCGCGATGACCGCATGCGCATCCTCCACCATGGTTTCCCAGTAGCGCTCTTCGATCGCTTTCAGCTGTGCCCGTGTCGGCTTGATCGCCCGCAGGCGCTTGCCATAGACATCCCCCAGCTCAAGCTCGCCATCCATCGCTTTATTGGTCAGCAAGCTCACGCGCCTCTCTTTCCCCTTCAGCCGCGCCAATTCATCGATGCCCTCAATGCTGGACAAAGTGCTGTCGCAATCGAAGAAGATCAGTTCAAACGAGCTCCAACCCATCGGTCGCCCCGCTGCTTCCCTGCCATTGAATAAGCCGCGCTCATTATAATCGCATTAGCCGGAAAATGTACGTTGGTTTAAGGTACTTTGGGGATGAGCTTAGAAAAGGGGTCTGAGGCTGACTTAGAAAGACTTGCGTCGCCAATATTGCCGATTCTCCCAATAATCTATAAAAACTCACTTGAAATTCGCTTGCGCGGCATTTTTAGCGCTTGTAGACTGTTATCAGTATCTATTGAGCGCACTAAAGCAAGGAAGGCAAAATCATGAAAACTCGTTGCAAATCTTTTTTCACAATCTTTCGTAATCATCCCCTCTCCTCAAAATTTGCTAAACCTTTCAGTTACATTGTGCTGATCCTGTCTCTCCTGTTCTTTTTGCCGCTATCGCAGGTCTTCGCTGCTGATATCGACGTCGGCACTGGTTGCACCCTCGCCCAAGCGATCAGCTCCGCAAACGCTGACCAAAGCAATAGAGACACTGGCAACTGCGACCCCGGCAGCGGCGCTGATACCATCACCCTCAGCGGGGATGTTACGCTGAGCACTGCGCTGCCAAACATCACTTCCACTATCACCATCGAAGGCGGGGAATTCACCATCGACGGCAACAACGCTCACCGGATTTTCGATGTCAGAAATGGCAACCTAACCCTCAACAGCCTGACACTGACCAAGGGCTATGCTGACAATGGCGGTGCCTTGCGTCTAATTGGCGGTAGCCTAACGATCAACAACAGCATCATCCGGGATAGCGAGGCCGAGAGTGAAAACAGCGGAAATGGACAGGGAGGGGGCCTCTATCACAATCAAGGTACAACAATCATCAACAACAGCAGCTTCATCAACAACGAGGCTGATATAAGCCTAAATAGCACTGGGGGTGCCATATCCATCCATAACCGCAGCCCACTAAGCGCGGGCAATCTAACGATCAACAACAGCACTTTCCGGGATAACAAAGCAACAGACGGTGGGGCAATCATTATCGAAGGCGGTACAGCAAAAATCACCAACAGCACCTTCACCAACAACAAGGCTGATGGTGGTAAGGGCGGCGCTATTTGGAATACAGCGGTAGGAGCGACCACGACGCTGACCCATGTGACCGTCGTTGGAAACACCGCGAATGAACAAGGAGGCGTTTACGATCCTAACCGTATATATAATAGCATAATTGCCAATAATACAGGTAATGGCAGTGCTGATGATTGTCGTGGAACTGGATTGACAAGTTCTAGTGGCAGTCTGATTGAGTCTGGTAGTAGGTGTGGCAGCCCAGCTGTGACATCGGATCCCAAACTTGGTGAGCTGACCGGCTCGCCGGCTTATTTTCCGCTGCTAGCAGGCAGCCCCGCTATTGACGCCGCTGATACCGATAAATGCGATGAACTCAATCCAAAAGTGGACCAGCGCGGCGCGTCCCGATGGCGCAGCCTGCGACATCGGCGCATATGAAGGGGTACGGTACCCGCCACCGCCAAGTTCAGAGTCAGCACCAGCCTCTATACCCCGGCCACCGCGGGTAGATCATACCTGCCCAACACTCTTGCCGGGGATCGAAGTGACGGATCTGACAGGGTCAACCCAATGCCAGCGTATTGACGCTGGTGGCATCGGCATCCCGGCGGTGATTGATCGTGGCGTTGTCGATGCGGTCGATGTCTGGAGTTATATTGCTAGCGGCACGCGGATTTGCTTCTTGGCGAGCGGCGGCAGCTTCAGCTTCCTCGATGCTGCCACTGCCCCGCGGACTGCCCGCAGCTTGCCTTTGCAAATCATCGATGGCAAGACTTGTACCTTCATCGACAGTCCTGGTTCGGTGGTCTTGCATCCGGGCGTTCCAATTGCGCAGCCAATCACGACAGTCTCGCAACCGGTTGAGGCAGGGGGCTCGCCGCAAAGTTGGGAAAATTGCCAGGTCGTCACCACAGATGCGCTCAATTTGCGCGAATCCGTCAATGGCGAGATCATGACGGGCTTGGCAGCTGGCATCACGTTGGAGGCGGTATCCCGCGTGGATGACTGGGTCGAGGTGGATTTCTACGGGCGTTCCGGCTGGGTCAGCGCCGGGTATGTGCGATTGACTGGGGAGTGTGGGTAAACTGTAACCGGCTCTAAAGCTCCACCGACAAGTCAGAGGAGACTTGGGTCGCTTGTGCGGGGCTGGTCAATATGCGGATGTATCGCAAAACTGCCAAATCCTCAAGCAGCCTCCCTTCCCTAAATGCGTTTGGGGAGGGGCTGGGGTGGGGTTAGATAAAGGGGAGACTTGCGTCCCGCTTAGATTGAGCTGGCCAGTATGCCGATGCGCCGCAAAATCCCTGACTCGACTAGCAAGCTCCCCTCTCCAATGAGTTTGGCACCGAGCCTAGAAACCCCGCCAACGCCTGCTTGAAACCTGGGCAACCCTATCCTATAATCCAAACCTGAATTTGATGATGCGAATCTATTCTGGTGGAAGGGACCCTCCAGTTGGCGCGAAAACCGGCCGATCAATCGGTAGACCGTGAAGACATCCTTTGGGCTGCGGCGGAAGTCCTGCACCGCAAAGGATATGACGCCGCCACCATGAAGGATATCGCCGCCCAGGTCAATCTCACCGCTGCCAGCCTCTACCACCATTTCAAAAGCAAAGACTTCCTGCTGCTGAATGTATTGGAAGTCGGGCTGGATCTAACCATCGCGCAGCTGGAACAGATTGCGGAGTCTGACTGCTCCAATGCCGATAAGCTGGCAGGGATGATCCGTTCCCATGTCGTCTGCGTGACCGACAATGTGGCGGTTGGCGCGGCCATGGTCTTCGAAATACGCGCTCTGCTCAATGTCAGCGCCGGCGGCAAGAATGGCGATAACGGCTTCATGCAAGAATTTGTGACGCGGCGCAATCAATTCTTCAACCGGCGGGATTATTTCGAGAGCCTCTTCCATAATACTGTCTGCGCTGGCATCGCCGCTGGCGAATTCCGCCAAGTGGATGCCGCCATCGTCACCAAAGCCATGCTGGGCGCCCATAACTGGGTGGGTCTCTGGTTTAAAGATCGGGGCAGACTGTCCGGCGCTGAAGTGGCTGATGTGATGGTGGAGACCTGGCTAGCAGCGCTGAAACGCTAATTCACGCCAGCGTTAGCTGCGCTGGGGTTGCAAGAGAATTTCACAAAGATTGGACGGATGTCATCATGCAAAGAATCCTGATCACCGGCGCGAATCGTGGCATCGGCTTCGAACTGCTGCGGCAATACATTGAGCATAGCGATGACTTCGTTTTTGCTTCTTGTCGCAATCCGCAACAAGCCGAGCAATTGAAGGAGCTGGCAGAACGTTTTCCGGAACAAATCCGGGTTCTGCGGCTAGACATCAACAACGAAGCCTCCATCGCCGTCGCTCTGGACAAAATCGCCGACCAAACAAACGGCCTCGACCTCTTGATCAACAACGCCGGCATCCACCCCCAGGGTCAACACCAATCGCGCAACCTGGGGCAGCTGTCCATCGCCGATGTCAGCCAAGTTCTGACTACCAACGCGGTCTGCCCCTTGATCCTGACGCAAGCTTGTCGCAAGTTGCTGAAAGCTGGCGACAACCCGCGTGTGGTCATGATCAGCTCGGGGATGGGTTCGCTAACGAACGCCCGCGGCGATACTTATGCCTATCGCATGAGCAAGGCAGCCATGAACATGGCGGCTCGCGTCCTGGCCTTCGATCAAGCAATGGCGGGAATTATCACCGTGGCTGTCCATCCCGGCTGGGTACAAACCGACATGGGCGGTCCATCAGCAACCCTCACGCCGCAAGAATCCGCCAGCGGTTTGCGCGCCCTCAGCGACCAACTCACCGGCGACCACAATGGTAAGCTCTACCGCTATGATGGCAACGAGATGGATTGGTGAGCGCCAAGCAAACCAGTCAGCTGCGAAAGGCGAGAATATAGATGGAAATGCGTATCAAAAAAGCGGCGGTCATCGGCTCTGGCACCATGGGCGGCGGTATCGCTTCCTTGTTGGCTGGCGTCGGCATTGAAACGCTGTTGCTCGATATCCCTCCACCGGATAGCAAGGTCGGTGATGGAGCCAAAATCCGCAATGCCATCGTCGCCCGCAACCTCAAAGCCCTGCAAAAGATGCGCCCGCCGCAGCTTTACAGTCCCGATGACCTGGCTAATATTCGCATCGGCAACATCGAAGATGACCTGGGGCAAGTCAACGATGCCGATTGGGTCATCGAAGCCATTGTGGAAAACCTCGAAGTCAAACGCAGCTTGATGGCGAAGCTGGCGGAAACCGTCCGCCCAGACGCCATCGTCAGCAGCAATACATCAGGCATCCCTATCAGCAGCATCGCTGCTGGCTTGCCCCCGCAATTCACCCGTCGCTTTCTGGGCACGCATTTCTTCAATCCACCGCGCTACCTGCGCCTGCTGGAGATCATCCCCCATGCCGGAACCGACCCCGCCATAGTCGATTTTATGCTGCGTTTTGGCGCCGATGCCCTGGGCAAAGGCACAGTGCTCTGCAAGGACACGCCCAATTTCATCGGCAACCGCTTCATGTCGATGTCCGGCATGCAAGCGACCAATTACGCCCTCGATCATGGCTATACTGTGGAAGAAGTCGATGCCTTGACCGGTCCACTGATCGGCCGCCCCAAAACCGCTACCTTCAATTTGAACGACCTGGTCGGTTTTGATATCGCCGTCGGTGTAGCGCGCAATCTCTATGAGGCAATCGCTGATGACCCCGCCCGCGAGCTACTGATGCACCGGAAAAATGCCGAACTCTCCGATGAATTGTTGAAACGGGGCTGGCTTGGGCGCAAGACTGGCAAAGGCTTCTACCACATGCGGCGCGATGGCGGCAAAAAAGAACTCTGGGCGCTCAATCTCGAGACGCTCGAATATGAACCGCCGAGTAAACCGCGCTTCGACAGTGTAAGCCAATATCGCAAGGTCGAGCCGCTGGGCGAGCGTATCCGCCTGCTAATCAATGCCGACGATCGCGCCGGGCAATATCTCTACCATCTGCACGCCTTTTTGTTGGCTTATGCCTCCAACCGCGTGCCAGAAATTACCGATACCATCGTCAATGTCGATAATGCGCAAAAATGGGGTTTCGCCCATCAGCTCGGACCCTTCGAGATTTGGGATGCCATCGGCATCGCGGAGACGGTCACTCGCTTCGAAGCGGATGGCTATCCGGTAGCTGACTGGGTCAAGCAGATGCTCGCCGCCGGCTTGACCACATTCTATCAGCGGGACGCGCGCGGCAAAGTCATCGGCTACTACAGCCCGCAAGACCGCGCCTATCTACCCCTGGTCAAAGATCCGCGGGAAATCACCATCGCCGATCTGCAAGCTTCTGGCGCAGAAATCTATAACAATGGCGCCGGCACCGTTTACGACATGGGGCAGGGTGCCTTGCTCTGGGAATTTAATACCAAGCAGAACAGCATCACTCCCGAATTGATCGAATCCGGCTGGCAAGCGCTGGAATTGTTAAATGAGGACAGCTACCGGGCGCTGGTCATCGGCAATGATGGCGAGCGCTTTTCCATCGGCGCCAATCTCGATCCATCAGCGCTGATGGCTGGGCTGGAAGGCATTGAGCGAGCGCTGGTCGCCCTGCAAGAGTTGACACAAGCCCTGCGTTATGCGCCCAAGCCGGTCGTCGCCGCCGCCCATAACATGGTGCTCGGCGGCGGTGCCGAACTGGTGATGGCGGGGACGGCGGTTGTGGCGCATATCGAGCTCTACATGGGCTTGGTCGAGGTCGGCGTCGGCTTGCTGCCGGCTGGCGGGGGCTGCAAAGAATTAGTGCGGCGCTTGGTCAATCCACTGGCGCGGGGCGGCTCCGATGACATCCTGGCTGGTCTTCAAAAAGCCTTCGAGAACATCGCTATCGCCAAGGTCAGTGGCAGCGCCAAAGAAGCAGCAACGCTGGGATTGCTGGCAACAAGCGACAAAATCGTGATGAACCGCGCCCACCTGTTGGGTGAGGCGAAAGCGCTAGCGCTGGCATTGAGCGAAACCTATGTTCAACAGAAGCCGGAGCCGGTCTATGCCGCCGGCCGCGATGCTCACGCGGCGCTCTTGATCGGCGTGGCTGGTTATCAAGAAGCGGGTTACGCCAGTGAACATGACGCTCTCATCGCCCGCAAACTGGCGCATATCCTGACTGGCGCCGCCCTGGCAGAACCGCAATGGGTAAACCAGCAATACTTGTTGGATCTGGAGCGGGATGCTTTTCTGAGCTTGATCATGGAGGCTAAAACGCAAGAGCGCATCATGCACATGCTGCAAACCAACAAGCCCCTGCGTAATTGACTTGAAGATGCTATCGCTCGAAGTTAACAAGCTGGCTTGCAAACCGACGAAAGGTTTCTACCTTCTTCAATCTATTCAAATCCGGCATAGCTTTGACAATCTGCTCTGCATAAACCCGGTCAATGTAAGGTCGCCCAAGGTTCTCATTAAATAACCTATTCATGCGTTTTTTCGGGTTATGTCGTTCTGGAGAGCGCTGTCGTTTGATGTTCACTTTGCGATGTGGTTTTGACAACACGGCACTAACCGCTCTGTGGTCTGCCAGCAACCAGGCTTCTAGCTCTTCTTCAATACAAACCAGCGCCACTTTTTCCTTATCCGCGGCAGCTATATTGAGCGAGCGTTCAATAGCTTCCCGGTCTTCCTTGCGGCAAGGGGCTTCTTCCCGCTGCCACGACGGATACAAGTCCCAGATAATTAAAACACGGTGGCAACCATCAGTTAATAGCTGCGCAGCGGCTTGACCACAATCAATAATCAGTTTTTGCTTGTTATCCAGGGTCACGCTTTCAATTTCGAGATCTGGCTTGATTTGCTTGGCTAAATACTCGCAAACTTTGCGGTCAGCGCCTTGGGGACCGCACTCGAATATCATGCCTATTTTCATGCATATTCCCTGCGGCTCAGCTTTTCCATCGTGTACAAGCGACCGGGACTAAAACGCCTCGCCCATCCTTCCAGCTCTTGTAGACCTGCGGGCCGAAAGAAAGTCGGTCCCCCGTCCACTCGTTCCACCAATACAATATGTGAAAGTGCCAGCAAATCGAGCAAATAGGGAGAATGTGTGGTAACAATCACCTGCGCCCGATTGTTTTCAACTAAGCTGCGCAGCTCCTCCACAATCAAGTGAATTGTACGCGGATCAAGCCCATTCTCGATTTCTTCGATAACTATTAGCGGCGGTGGCTCTGGATGGTTGAACAGCGCTAACAGCGCCAATATGCGTAGCGTGCCTGTTGAGAGCAACCAACCCGGAACCTTGAAATCTTCTTCTTCGGTCATTTGCAAATATACCGCGCGTTCCAGCTCAGAAGTCAATGTAGGCTGCAAGTCACTGACATAGGGCAGCACATACTGCAAAGTTTCGATGATGCGCTTAAAGGCAGCGGAATCGCGTTGACGAATATCATTGAGGTATTCGGCTATATTTGAGCCGTCGCTTCTTAAGCGGATGGAGCCGCCCGTGCGTTGCTGCGGTTGCGGGTACCCCATTGCATAGGCGTTGAGCATTACAAATTGCCAGCTCGCGATCAACTCGGCAGCGCTGGGGTAGTGCGCAATTTTACCGATCAAAGACTCGCCATTTCTTAGTACCATCGAACCAATTGCAGCGGGAAATGCAACGGGCAATAAAGCATTGCTTTCAACGGGTTTGCCAGCGGCATCAAATATCTCACCGTCTTTATTGCGAGTCATAATCTTTTTGCCACTAATCGTCCAGCGTTCTTCAAAAAAGAATATTTCATCGCCATCCGGACTGCTAGTGACGCTCATTAGATGAGATTGACTTTCACCCTTGCTTGGCTTGCCGGGTTCTTTAAGCCAATGGCTCGCGCGGAACTCAATGGGGTTCGTTTGGTAATCCCTCCCCTCAGAAGTGATTTGGTCTTGATGAACCACAGCGGCGTTGCGAATTTGCTCGAAGCCGCCCCACATCTGCATTGCTTCATCGAGCCCATTTGTGACGATACGCTGATATGTCTGCAAACCTTCGATCAGGCTACTTTTGCCAGATCCATTATCTCCAATTAATACCGTCAGCGGTGTGAAGCGAACGGAGTCACTATCTCTCACTGCTTTAAAATTCTTCAGTCGAAATGATTTAAGCGCTAGATTTTCTGTCATCGCCACATCGAGCCTCTGTTGACATCTCTATAAGCATTCTACGCTAATATTGTGACTGGCTCGCTTATCAAACGGAGATACTCACGATAAAGATAGAAACAGCTTTCGTCAACCCAAAAATAGATGGGACTTTGCCAGAAACATTGACCCCTGGCAGAAGTTTGTTAAGATAAACACTGAAAGTTCCCCACCTGTACAATCCACTGTTGCAGGTATAGGAAAGGACAGAATATGCGAGAAGCAGTCATCGTCGCAGCCTCGCGCACAGCCGTCGGCAAAGCAATCCGCGGCAATACCAAAAACGCCCGTGCCGACGAGATGGCAGCCACCGTCATCAATGACCTCATGCACAAGACCGAGGGCGCCCTCGCCCCACAGGAAATCGACGATGTCATCATCGGCTGTGCCATGCCCGAAGGCTCCCAAGGCATGAACTTCGCCCGTGTGATCGCCCTACGTGCCGGCTTGCCAGTGGACACACCCGGGCAAACCGTCAACCGCTTCTGCTCCAGCGGCTTGCAGACCATCGCCCTAGCTGCCAACAGCATCATCGCTGATCAAGCCGATGTCGTCATCGCTGGCGGCGCCGAATCCATGTCTTCCGTGCCGATGACCGGGCATCACCTCAGCCCCAACCCCCACATGGCGCAACACGACCCCAATGTCTATATGAGCATGGGCTTGACTGCCGAGCGCGTGGCTAGCGAATTCGATATCAGCCGCCAGGATATGGACACATTCGCCTGCGATAGCCACCACAAAGCCGCTGCCGCCACCGATGCCGGCTACTTCGCCGGAGAGATCGTCCCCTTTGAATGGGAAGAGACCATCGTCGATGCTGATGGCAAGCCAGCCACAATATCAAAGCTGCTCGACCAAGACGAACACCTGCGCCGCGAAACAACCATGGAAGCTCTCGCCGGGCTCAAGCCTGTCTTCAAACCCAATGGCACCGTGACCGCCGGCAATTCCAGTCCCTTGAGCGATGGTGCCGCCGGCGTCATCGTGATGGAACGAGAAAAAGCCGAGCGCCTCGGTTTGAGACCACTGGCGCGATTCATCGGTTTCGCTGTCGCCGGGGTGCGTCCCGAAATCATGGGTGTCGGTCCCATCAAGGCAATACCCAAAGCCCTCGCTCGCGCTGGCTTAACCCTGGACGATATCGACCTCATCGAGCTCAACGAAGCCTTTGCCGCGCAATCGCTGGCGGTCATGCGTGAGCTGGAGCTAAATCCAGAGATTGTCAATGTCAACGGAGGCGCGATCGCCCTGGGCCATCCTTTGGGCTGCACCGGCGCCAAGCTCACGGTGCAAATCATCAACGAGATGAAACGCCGCGACAGCAATTACGCCATGGTGACCATGTGCATCGGTGGCGGTATGGGCGCGGCCGGCATCTTCCAAAATCTCAATTGACAGGCTCCATCGCCCATGTCCGCCTTTTATACTAGCATCGCCCGTTTCTACGACGCCGAGACCAGCGACAAGACCGATGACCTGCGCCTTTATAGCCGGCTCGCCGCCCAGCATGACGGCGCCATCCTCGATGTCGGCTGCGGCACGGGCAGGGTGCTGATTCACCTCGCCCAAGAGGGATATCACGTCCACGGCATTGATAGCAACCGCGCCATGCTCGACCAGCTCGAGCGTAAGCTGACCCTGCTGCCCCACCTGCGCGAGCATGTCAACACCGTGCAGGCCGATGTCTTGAGCTACGATTATCCACAGAAGTTCGCTCTCATTCTCCTGACCTACAACGCGCTGATGCACTTTCACGAGCAGGAAGAGCAGATCGCTTTGCTACGGCGATTGCGCGGCTGGCTGGCTAAAGACGGGTTGCTGGTCATCGACCTGCCCAATGCCGGACCCGCCTTCGCCGCCGAAGATACCGATGCGCTGACGCTAGAGCGCAAATTCCTCGATCCCGAAACCGGGCACCTGGTCATGCTGCAATCGGTCAGCGTTCTCGATCGCGCGACGCAAGTGTTGCAGGTGGAATGGATTTACGATATTGTTGATGGGGACGGTACCGTCTCCCGGCTAGTTGCGCCGCATCAACTGCGCTACTTCTTCCTGCCGGAGCTAAAACTGTTGCTTCAGCTCTCCGGCTTCACGCTAGAGGCGGTCTATGGCGATACCGCGGAAACACCTTTTGAAGACGGTTGCGAGCGCCTGATCGCCTTCGCCCGCTGCCACTGACATACAATCGCATTGGTTTCGCTCTCCGCCTAGCAGTTTTTGGCTGTTAATATTTTAATGGACACGAATGATAGCGATGAAGAGACTTATGTCGCGTTTGAAGTGCCTGATGGCAGAGGGTAGTTGTGACTAATTCTCTTGATGGCGCTGCCGATAACAGCTCAGCGCTGCTCCCTTTTTTCAGCGCGCGCCAAGACGCCATGCTTGGCTTGTTGACAGCATTGGTGCAGCGGGAATCCTTCACCCGCGCCAAAACAGACGTCGATAGGCTGATGGATTTCCTGCAAGCCCAGCTCGAAGCGATGAATGCCGATGCTGTCCTGCGCTATCCACAAGAAGAAGTCGGCGACTTTCTGCTGGCGAAATGGAACGCGAGCGCCCCCGGCAAGCCCTATCTTTTTTTGGCGCACCTGGATACCGTGCATCCCATCGGCACATTAAAATCCATGCCCATCAAGGTCGAGGACGGGCGTTTCTATGGTCCCGGCGCTCTCGATATGAAAGCGGGCTTGGTCATCGCCCTGGAAGCGATTGCCGGCTTGCAAGCGCGCGCTCAATTGCCATCCCGCCCCATCCATTTTTTGCTGACAAGCGATGAAGAAATCGGCAGCCCCTATAGCGAGGCGCTGATCAAACAGCAGGCGGCGGGCTGCGAACTGGTCTTGGTGATGGAACCAGCCACCAAAGAAGGCGCCATCAAAACCTGGCGCAAAGGCGGCGGCAAATATGAATTGACCGTCGAAGGGCTGGCGGCACATGCCGGCATCGCCCCACAAGAGGGCATCAACGCCATCATCGAATTCGCCCGGCAAGCGCTGGAGATCAACCAACTCAACGATCTCAAATATGGCACCTCAGTCTCCATCACCAAAGTCGAAGGCGGCTCAGCCGGCAATGTCATACCCGCCCAAGTCAAGGCGCATATCGATACCCGCGTCATGACCATGGAAGCCATGCGCAACCTGCATGAGGCGGTGAGTAATCTCTATCCCAAAATGCCCGGCGCCACAGTCCACTGCCAACGCCAAGCCCAGCGACCGCCCATGGAACGGCGCCCCGGCTTGTTCGAGCGAGCCGCTGCCATCGGCGAAAAACACGGTGTGACGATCTATGAAGGCGGCACCGGCGGTGGCTCCGATGGCAATTTCACCGCTGCCATGGGCATCCCCACCTTGGATGGTTTGGGCGCTCATGGCGATGGCGCGCACGCCCTGCACGAGCATGTCATCATCAATAGCCTGCCGCGCCAAGCTGCCTTGATCGCCGCGATCCTGCTGGAATGGCAGCAGTGGAGCTAGCTAGCGGCTTACCTTAGCCAGCTCAACATCAGCGGAAAAAAAGTCTCCCCTGACTTGTCGGGGGAGATTTAGAGGGGTTAAATTTATCCAGGGAGACTTAGAGGGGGTTGCAGTTCTACCCACAATCCCCATTCGGTGTCACATACTGCGCGCTAATCCAACCAGTCGCGCCATGATAATCCACCTCGAACCAACCGGCCGTGCGCGAAAGCGCAGTCAGAGTCGCATTATAGGGCACACCACCGATCACCTCGCCACCAGGTCCATCGCGGAAGTTGAGCACAGCGGTAGTCGTCACCATACAATTTGACAAGCCCCAGGCTGGTCCATTCGATGCCGACGCAGCGCCTGGATGCAAAACCACCGAGCCCGGTCCATCGATGAAGGTACAAGTCTTGCCTTCGATGACATAGAGCGGCAAGCTGCTGACAGTCCGTGGCGCAGTTGCCGCATTGAGGAAGCTGAAACTGCCACCACTCGCCAGGAAGCAAACCCGCGTGCCGGCGCCCATGAAACCCCAGACATCAACCGCATCGACGATGCCGCGATCAATCACTGACTGGATGCCAACGCCCTCGGCGTCGATCCGCTGCGCTTCGGTGAAGCCGGTCAAATCGCTGACTTCGATCTCCGGCAACAGCGCTATGGTAGTGCGAACAAATGGTCCCTTCGGCGGCGGGCAGCCTACACATTCCTCTTCCCCTTCTACTGGGGGTGGTGGTGGCTCCACTGCCCCTTCAAAAGCGCCGATATCGCAGGCTGTTCCAACAGGACGGGCGACGCCGCGCTGGTCCACTTTTGGACTGAGGGCATCGCAAGTCGTCTGATCAGCGGCGTCAACGGCGGGGCTGCCAATTAACAGCGGATAATAAGGCGGCGAGCCAGTCAGACTGCCCAACATGGGATCAGCGTTCAGATCTCCCGCGCCGCAATTGCCGGGATTTTGAATCAGATTGCCGACATTAGTGGTGAATGCTCTGCCGTTACAATCTCTATTACTGTTGCCCGACAGGATACTGTTTCTTATATGCCCCGTGCTGGCCGACACCCCAAAGCTAATCCCCCCTGTATAAGAAGAAGGAGCCGTGTTTTTGACAAGAGTCACGTGTTCGAGTGTAAAGGTTCCCAATGCAAGGACCCCGCCTCCATCAGTCAAAGCGCTGCCAGCGGAATCTTCCACGTCAATTCTATTGTCCGCAATTGTGCTGTTTCTGACAGTGACGGTGCTGTTAGCCAGTGCTGCGATGCCGCCACCATTTTCAAGACTGGTATTGTGTACGATAGAACTATTGGTAATTGTAGCATTGGCGTTGGACCATACTAGGATACCACCAGCTATCCTCTTAGAATCATTGTTTCTGATAGTGCTGTTGTTGATGGTGAGTGTGCCACTGTTATAGATCCCGCCGCCGGAGTCGCTTGTTGTTTTATTGTCTCTGATAGTGCTGTTGTTCTCGATGGTGAGGGTGCCTGTACTGTAAATGCCACCACCGTAGTCGCTTGCTGTATTGTCCTGGATAGTGCTGTTGTTGATGGTGAGGGTGCCTGTACTGTAAATCCCGCCACCGGAGGTGCTTGCTGTATTGCCGCTGATAGTGCTGTTGTTGATGGTGAGGGTGCCTGTATTGTTGTAAATCCCGCCGCCGCCAGCAGTGGCTGTATTGCCGCTGATAGTGCTGTTGTTAATGGTGAGAGTGCCCTGGTTAGCTATCCCGCCGCCGCTTCTGGCAGAGCCATCGGTAATAGTCAAGTTCTTAATCGTCACGTCGACGCTGTTACCGATACTGAAAACTTGAACTGCACTACCGCCTGAGATGGTGAAGCCTTTGCCATCGATGGTGACGTCAGTAGCGATTGTTTGCGTCGCGCTCAGCGTAATATCCGCTGTGAGGATGATGGTGTCGTCTTGGTCGTCGCCTGCTGGGCAGCTGCCGTATGTTTGGTTACGAGTGGCAGCATTGACTGCCTGGTTCAGGGTGCAACCAGTGCGGACGGTGATATCGGCGGCAAAGACCTGCGCTACCGGCAAAACCAGCAGGGCAAGCACAACCAGCGCAAAGCGGCTTCTCTGCAAAAGCTCCCGCGCTATATTCGCGCAAGCGTTTGAAATTAAGATCATTATCAATACCCTCGCTCACTTCGATACAATAATTGATTGTAACACCAAAGATTTAGCATGGCAAATGCTAACACATTATTCCTGCGCAAGTCAATCACAATTTTCCCGCCGGGCAAATCAATCGCGCCAAGTGTTTTTTCTCTGTGTCTCTACGTCTCTGTGGTGAGCATTTAATTTCGACATTCGCGCCTGTTCATCTTTAAGCGATTGCTCTGTTTGTCACCTTTGCACAAGATCAACCCTCGCCTCTTGATACATATGCTCCATTTCCCCTGCCACGCCGATCGTTACCATAGGTGACAGCAAACGCCCATATCGAGAGCGGCCGCAGATGGAAGTTCTTTTTCTTTCCGCCTTTGCCATGTCAATTAGCTTCGCCATTCAACCGGGTCCCATCGGTTTCGAGGCGTTGCGTCGTGGCGTTTTACATGGCTGGGGTGCGGCTTTGCGCGTTGAATTGGGCTCCTTGGTTGGTGATGGACTCTGGGCGCTGATCGCTTTGGCTGGCGCCGCCATCTTCTTTCAGAATGCGCTGGTGGCGCTGTTGCTGGGTTTCTTCGGTTGTGGCTTGTTGCTGCGTTTCGCCTGGGATGCCTGGCGCGCTTCCCGCGGAGATGTCGCTATCGCCGCGTCCGCTGACAATCGCTCCAATCATTTGCTCGCCGGCGCTATGCTTTCCTTGTCCAATCCACAGAATATTACTTTCTGGCTGGGCATGAGCGGCACTATTATCGGCCTTGGTTTCCTCAACCCACAACCCATTCATTTGTTTGTCTTCTTCGGCGGCTTCATGATCGCCCAGGTCTGCTGGTGTTTCTTCTTCGCCATTGTGGTCGAGTTCGGCCGCCGCTATTTGAACCAGAATCTTTTCCGCTGGATTAATTTGGCTTGCGCCTTCTTCCTGGCTTATATGGGCATCACCCTCTTGCTGCAAACCGCGCGCACGGCACTCGGCTTGGTCTAGTTGAAAAAGCGTTGCTAATCGCCCAGCTCTTTTGTGGCGACTTCCACCAGGCGACAAACATGCGCTGGCACATCATAATTCCGCCCATCGCGATGCGAGCTAACACCGAGCCAGCCATTACGATAAACATAAACCACAGTATAAATCCCGCGATCGGCATCTCGATAAGGCGTTGTCAGACGAATGGTTTGCCCCGCTTCCATCTGTTCTCCATAATGCATCTGGCTCCTCCTTTCTTATATCACCGACCGCTCCGCTCAGGAGAACCCGAGAACGAGAGAACGAGAATGAAAGCCGCTTTGCTCTGCCTGGGCGCAAGAACAGTGATAGTTCCAAATTAGAACATACGGTCTAATTTGTCAAGGAGGAATTTGCTATTGTCAAGAATTGGACACTGGCGGTCCGCTAAATTTCAACGTATCGCTTCCAAACTTCGGGACCAGAGCCAAGCGCGATCACCAAGTAACTGGTACGCGGCGTCTTCGGTTCCCACAACAGGCGCATGCCAGCCACATTGTGCAGTCGATTGCTCTTGCGGTGGTTGCATTTGGCGCAGGCGCAAGCCGTATTCGACCAGGTATCCCGCCCTCCTTTGGAGCGCGGAATGATATGGTCGATGGTGAAATCCCGCTTGCTGAGGACCTTGCCTTTCACCAGCGTACCCAGCTTGATGCCGCAATAGATGCAGGTATAGTTGTCGCGCACCAACACCCCTTTGCGGCTCCAGTGGGACTTGCGCCGCGGGACGTTGACATAGGATTTCAAGGCGATCACCGATGGCACTTCGAACCTGCTGCGCACGGTATTGAGGTATTGCCCGGTCATCTCTACCCCGATGGCTTTACCCCCCAGCAACAGATTGATGGCGCGTTGAACCGTGATCACCGATAGCGGTTCCCAAGTGCTGCCATTCAGCAGCAAAACACGGTATTGCAACACGTTCGCCCTCGACACAATATCGCGCGCCTCTCAACTCTGCCGACAAACCTGGTGAATTCGCTCACACCTATTATAACCAGCATTTGGCGGATTTGTAGAATGAGAGCGAGGGTTTTAAAGAAATCTTAGCGCTGGGCTAAGCTCTTTAATGACTCGAGACTTCCCCAAGCCCCGCCACTGCTAGTATCATGCTCTTCATCCCTCCCCGTCACCGATAGCGATGCGCGGGAAAACTTCGGATCGATTCAGCCGAGGATGACGATGCGGATAAAACCTGACCTGGCGGATGATATTATCGCCGCCCAGCTGGAAATACACTACAAGATCGCCCCGCGTTCGTTGGAATTTCTGCCCATCGGCAACGATGCCCGCGCCTGGGCATATCGCGTTGCCTCGGAGCGCGGAGACTATTTTCTCAAACTGCGCCAGGGTCCGCTCAACCTGGCTTCGCTGGCGGTGCCGCGCTACTTGCAAAGCAATGGCATCCCCAACGCCGTCGCGCCCATCCTGAATAACAGCGGGCAACTCTTTAGCCCCTGCGCTGGTTTCGCGCTGATCCTCTTTCCTTTTATAGAGGGCGAATCCGCTTGGGAAATGCCGCTGACTGCCGACCAGTGGCGCTGCTGGGGTGAGATCATGCGCGCCATCCACAAGGCCGAGATCAGCGCCCAACTGGCGGCGCTCGCCCCGCGGGAAGTTTTCGCTGTCAAGTGGCTGGACGAACTGGAACAGGTCGAAGCGGCGCTCGCAACCGGGGACTACCACGGCGAATATGCGGAGGCGCTGGCTGCTCTCTGGCGCCAACATGCGCATGAGGTGGAAACCGCCCGCCGCCGTTACCTGTCTTTGGGCGCGCAGTTGGCTGCCCGCTCGCCACAATTTCTGCTCTGCCATGCCGATATCCACACCGCCAACATCATCATTGATGGAGCAGGGATGATACATATCGTCGATTGGGACGAGACCATAATCGCCCCCAAAGAACGCGACCTGATGTTCTTCATTGGTGATGGTCGCCCATCTCAAACGGCTGAATCATTTCTGGAAGGCTATGGTCCCTGCGAAATCGATCGCCTGGGCTTGGCATATTACAAATACGATTGGGTGATACAAGAATTAGCTGACTACGGCGGGCGCCTGCTGCTCTCGCCCGATTTGGATCCTACCGAGCTGGCATTTGCCTTGGACGAGTTCAAAGATCTGTTCGCCCCGGGCGATGTAGTGGAACGCGCCCACCGGGCTTACGCGGATCTCGGCGCGTATTCAACTTAAATTGCCCCGCAAGCATAGAGTAAGCATCGGCTAGCGCGCCCAGGCTGCAGGTCAATTGCCAGTATAATACCCCTAAGGGCATAAGTATCTGGAGGTTGATCCATGCGCCGAAGCATCATCTTACCACTCCTGCTGGTCGCCATCCTGATCTTGGGGAGCTATCCGCAAAACAACGCCCAGGGGGTTCGATCTGCTTCCCTGCAGGTCTTCGCTGTGGACCCCTCTCCACTGGGTAACTTGGGGCTGAGGGAATCCATCACTTTCTATTTCAGCCGACGGGTGGATTGCGCCCTGGCTGAAGCGGCTCTCAGCTGGTCGCCAAAGATCACCAACCAACTCAGCTGCGATGAATACAGTTTGACTTTCACACCTGCCGAAGCCTATCAACGCGACACTACTTATACCTTCACCTTGGCGCCGCCCTTAGCTGCCAAAGATGGCGCGCCTTTGCTCGATCCCTATCGAGTCACCTTCAGCACAGTCGGCTATCTGACCGTGTCGGAAACTCTGCCGATGCCAGAGGTAGAACCCGCTCGAGCCGATTCTGCCATCACGGTGGTCTTCGATCGACCAGTCGTACCCCTGCTGACATCGCTGGATCAGGTAGCATTGCCTCATCCGCTGACCCTGTCACCAGCTGCCGCGGGGGAGGGCGAATGGCTCAACAGCAGCGTCTATATTTTCAAGCCCACCAAACCCCTGAAAAATGACAGCAGTTACACCGCCACTATTTCGGCAAACCTGCAAGCCGTCGATGGCGCAACCATGGAAGGCGCTTACAGCTGGACCTTCAGGACAGCCAAGCCCACTGTACTGAGCATTAATCCGGAACCAGGGGCGCCCAACATCATTCTCGATCCCAAGATTCAAGTGCGCTTCAACCAAGCCATGGATCGAGACCTGGTGGAGCGCGCTTTCATTTTTCACTCGCGCCCCCTGGAAGACGATGGCGCAGTACCGGGCAGTTTTGAATGGTCGGATGACAGCGCCGGTTTCGCCTTCATGCCGGGGCGTCGCCTGCAATTGGACAGGGTCTATGAAGCGGCTTTCTCCGCCGATTCCGCCATCGATTTGAATCTGAACGAGATCGGCGGTTTATCGTCCTGGACCTATCACACCGTGCCCGCCCCCGCTATTACTGCGACCGAACCCTCCCAAGGCGCGTCGGAAGTATCTAGCAGCAGTTTCTCGCTCTTCTTCGCCTCGCCGATGGATATCGAAACGCTGGCTGACAAAATTCGCATCGAGCCAGCGCCCGCGATCGAACCACATTTCTATTACAACGACTGGAGCAATCGTTACACCGTCTCCTTTGATGCCCAGCCCTCCACCGCATACACCATCCAAGTCGCGCCCGGTATGGAAGATATTTACGGCAATGCGATCACCGAGCCGCTGACGTTGAACTTCAGCACCGCGCCCCTCTGGTCCCGGCTGGGCATGCATATCCCGAACTTGGTCGGTTTTTACAATGCCTATCGCGAGCCGACCCAAGTCTATATCTACCATCGCGGTATCGATCACATCGACCTCGCGCTCTATCGCTCCCCGCTAACCGACTTCATCGCCAGCTTGACCGATGAACAATATCACGACCCTGCCCAATCCTTTGATCCAGCTACCGCCGAATTGTTGCGCAAGTGGCGCATTGAGCCCGATATCCCCGAGAATATCACCCACTACCAGTTGCTCTCGCTGGACGCATCCCCCAGTCAGGCGGAAGATTGCCCGGGCGCGCCACCATCCCGGTTGCAGGTTGGTGATCCAGCCCTAGTCATCAGCCAGCCAGACCCGCTGCGAGCCCGCGCCGCTCCTCTCGCTGACACTGTGCTGGAGTTGCTCTACCGCAACTACAATCTGACGATCATCGGCGGTCCCGAATGCGCCGGCGACCTCCGCTGGTGGCAGGTGCAACTGCGCGATGGCACTAATGCTTGGGTGGCTGAAGGAGACGGCGCGGAATACTACCTCGAACCGAGCGCCAGCCCTGATGTTAGCGATGAAAGCCCCGCTGACAATGCGGGAGGATTGGCACCCGGTATCTATTATCTGGAAATGTCATCGCCCAACTTGGAGCATTCGCAGTCGACCAAGCATTTTCTCAATGTCTCGACCGCTGTGCTAACCATCAAACAAGCCGCCGATCGCTTGACCATCTGGGCGGTCGATGTCAATTCCGGGGCGCCGATCGTCGGCGAAACAATCAAAATTTACGGCGAAGACGCCGCGTTGCTGGCGGCCGGCAACACCGATGAGCGCGGCATCCTCCAAGCCGATATTCCCTACACGCGCGATCGCTATACTGGGTTTGTCGCCCTGCTCGATACCGAGCAACATTTTGGTTTTGGCTATTCCAACTGGTCCAACGGGACAGAACCCTGGCAATTCGGCTATCGTTCTTCCTTCTTCCCACGTGCCTACCGAGCTTATCTCTACACCGATCGTCCAGTCTATCGCACCGGGCAACCGCTCTATTTCCGCGGTATCGTGCGCCGCAAGGATGATGTGCTCTATCCGCCGCCGTCTCTAGCGACCGTGCCGGTGACCATTCACGATCCACGTGGCGAAATTGTCTATCAGCAAGATCTGCCACTGAGCGAATTCGGCAGTTTTAACGGCACCTTTGATATCGCGCCGGAAGCATCGCTCGGCACCTATCGCATTTCTGTCAAGCTGCCATCAGACCTTGAATTTATCGAAGAAGGCGCGAGCATCGGCTTTTTAGTGGCGGAATATCGCCTGCCCGAATATCAAGTGACGCTGGAAGGGCAACCTGCCGAAATCGTCCAGGGCGACTCAGCTGAATTTGTCTTGAAGGGCGAATACTTCTTCGGCGGTCCAGTTTCTCAGGCTCCGGGGGAATACACCATCTTCTCTAGCCCCTATGTATTCAACTACAGTGGCGAAGGGCGCTACGATTTCATCGATCATGATCTCTATCAAGATCGCGATGTCCCCTACACAAGCAATAACATCGTCACCGAGGGCAAACTCCAGACTGACGCCAGTGGAGAAGCGACCTTTGGATTGCTCGGCACTCTGCCGCAGGAGCGGGGCAGCCAGTTTTGGCGAGTGGAGGCGTCCATCACCGATGAGGCCAACCAGACGACCTATGGCAGCTCGAGTCTGGTGCTGCATCAAGGTCTCTTTTATCTGGGCGTCCGCGCTGCCGATTATGTCAGTCGGGCGAATGAAGACAGCCTCGTCAACATCATCGCCGTCGATTGGGATAGTCAACCACTGGCGAATCAACAGGTCGATGTGCAAGTGGTGGAACGCCGTTGGACCAGTGTGCAAGAGCAAGATCCCAATACCGGTCGCACCGCCTGGACCTGGGATGTGGAAGAAATCCCGATCACTAGCGGCAACGTCACCACCAATGCCGATGGCAAAGCCGTCTTCAGCTATCAACCACCCAACGGCGGCATCTTCAAAATCATCGTGACCGCGCGTGATACCGCTGGCAACCAGGTTCGCAGCGCCACCTATTCCTGGGTCTCCAGCCCCTCTTATGTCTCTTGGCGCCAGGGGAATGACAATACCATCGCGCTAGTGCCAGACAAAACCGATTACAGCATCGGCGAGACCGCCAAGATTCTGATCACATCGCCCTACCAAGGGGAAGCTGAAGCCCTGGTTAGCATCGAGCGCGGCGATGTGCTCAATATCGATCATATCACCCTTGACAGCAACTCCCAGATTTACGAGTTTGATATCCTGCCCGAACACGCGCCCAATATCTTCGTCAGCGTCTTTCTCGTCAAAGCTGTCGATGAACACGATCCGGTCGCCTCCTGGCGTATGGGCATGACCCAGCTGCAAGTGGATATCGAAGAAAAAGCGCTCACTATCGACATCAGCGCCGACCGCGATACCGCCGCCCCCCAAGAAACAGTCGAATATCGTTTCCGCGTTAGCGATTACAAAGGCGATCCAGTAGTAGCTGAACTCGGCATTGGCTTGACCGACCTGGCGGCGCTGTCCCTGGCTGCCCGCAATAGCCCGGCGCTGCTGACGAGATTTTACGGTCCCCAAGCATTGTCCGTTCACACCTCGAGCTCCCTCGTTTTTAATGCCGATGCCGTCACCGAAGAACTTTCGGAACAGAAGGGCGGCGGCGGTGGCATCTTCGAATCCGGCATCATCGACCTGCGCGGTGAGTTCATCGACACGCCCTATTGGAATCCGACGGTGCTGACCGATGCCAATGGTGAAGCGACGGTCGATCTAAAGCTGCCGGATAATCTAACCACCTGGCGCCTCGATGCTCGCGCCTTGACCGCAGCGCCTGACGGGCAGTTGCTGCTGGGGGAACAAACTCTTGATTTGCTCAGCACGCGCCCCTTGCTGATCCGCCCGCAGACGCCGCGTTTCTTCATCGTCGGCGATCGAGCACAACTGGCGGCTGTGATCCATAACAATACCGACCGCGCTATTTCCGCCCAGGTCTCGCTCGAGAACAGCGCCGGGCTGACGCTGGCTACTGGTGAGGGATGGCTGCAAGCGGTGACCATCCCCGCCGCTGGGCGAACCCGCGTCACTTGGCAGGTGACGGTGGCGGATGTGGCATCGGTGGCGCCTTACTTTCTTGTCCGCAGCGCTGACGATGTCTACCGCGATGCCAGCATCTCGCCAGTAGGTGCCGACTTCGATGGCACGCTGCCCGTCTATCGCTACCAGGTGCCCGAGACGGTCGGAACCGCCGGTCTGCTGCGCGAAGCTGGCTCGCGGGTGGAAGCGCTGCTGCTGCCGCGTGACTATGATACCAGCGCCGGGCAACTCGAGATCCGCCTCGATAAATCGCTAGCTGGCATCACCACCGAGAGCCTGGACTACCTGGAACGAGAGACGAAGCGCTACTGGGAATGCACCAGCACCATCGTCAGTCGCTTCCTGCCCAATATCGCTTCCTATCGCGCTCTCAAGGCACTAGACCTGGCGCAAGCGGAATTGAAGGCGAAACTGGACGCTCTGGTATCGGAAGCTTTGCAAGAGCTCTATGCCCGCCAACGCGCCGATGGCGGCTGGAGCTGGTGCGCCTATCCCGAAGGTCATACACCCACAACCGCTTATGCGCTGATTGGCTTGGCGCAGGCGCAAAATCAAGGGTATCCGGTCGATGAGAATGTCATCCGGCGGGCGCAACGCTACCTCCAACACCGCCTGATCACGCCATCGGTGGATCTGCCGCCATGGCAATTGAACCGACAAGCCTTTCTTCTGTTTGCGCTGGCGACTTCTGGCGCGCCCGATATCGCCCGCAGCAGCATCCTTTTCGAAAACCGCGAACGCCTCAACCTCGATGCCATCGCTTTCCTGGCGCAGACCCTGCATATCATCAACCCGGACGATCGGCTACGCCTGGACAGCTTGGCGGAGCAAATGCTTAACAATGCCGTGACCCGCGCCACTGGCACCTTCTTCGAGGAGAGTTATCAAGATCGTCGTAACTGGTCCAGCGATATCCGCTCCACCGCCTTAGTGCTGGATGCCCTGCTGAAGATTCAGCCTCAAAGCGATTTGCTGCCAAATATCCTGCGCTATCTGGTGAGCGCCCGCACCGGCAAAAACCATTGGGGATCCCCTCAAGAAAACACCTGGTCCATCATCGCCTTGACCAACTGGATGCTAGCCAGTGGCGAGCTCAACCCCAGTTACAGCTACAGCGTCGCCCTCAATGACAGACTGCTGTTGAGTGATCTGGCGCTGCCACGCGAGGTCTTGGAAGCCGATGTGCTGCGTATCGATCTGGCGCAATTGATACCGCAAGAGAGCAATTTGCTGGAATTCCAGCGAGGCGATGGCACTGGACCCCTCTATTACACCGCGCACCTCAACCTTGATTTGACCGTGCCAGAGCTAAAATCGCAGAGCCGGGGCATAGAAATCTCCCGCCGTTATACGCTGCTTGGGGATGAAGCTGACGCTGCAACCGAGACCATCGAGCGAGCCATCATCGGCGATACGGTGCAAGTCCGCCTGCGCATTGTGGCGCCCAATACCTTGCGTTATGTGGTCATCGAGGATTATTTCCCGGCCGGCGCCGAAGCGATTAATCCCGATTTAGCCATCAGCCCGCAGTTGGGTACCATGCCCCGCGGCGAGCGCATCGACTCGCAACAAGACGGTTGGGGCTGGTGGTTCTTCGATCATGTCGAGTTCCGTGATGAGAAAGCCGTCATCTACGCCAGCCACCTGCCACGCGGAGTTTATGAGTTCGTGTACACCATCCAACCGACCGTAGCCGGCGAATACAATGTCATCCCGCCGGTCGCCCAGGAACTCTATTTCCCCGAAGTTTATGGACGGGGAGATGGCGCCCGTTTCACTATCTTGGAAACTATCCTGGAAGAGTAGGCTCTACCATTATTACGGCGGGATCCCTGTCATCGATGAAGATGCCACAGGGTCCGCCCGCTTCGCTCGACAAGAGTTCAACTTCCTCGCCGGCGAAATTCAGCAATGGATGATAGAACTCCGCCACTTTTTCCGCTTCGCCCATGACATAATGGGCGATCAAGGCGCGCCGAAAACGGGTCTCGCTCTTGTTGGGAAAGCTGCCATGAATCACTTGTCCATTAAAAAAGAGCGTATCCCCTGCCTTCATGATCACCGGCTGGGCTTGGCTGCCCGGCGGGATCGGCACAGCCTTGCTGCTGAAACTCTGTGACAAATCGGCATCGATCAGGCACAGCTGCGGCAAATTCTGCGTTCGCGGGACGATCTGCATGCAACCATTTTCTTCATCGCAATCGTCCACCGCTAGCCAGGCAGCCAGGCAAGTCCCAGGTCGCACGCGCAAAGAATTCTGGTCTTGGTGCAGCGCCTGCCCCCGCGCCCCCGGCGGCTTGAAATAGAACATGGTCTGGGCGGCGTAAGGCTCCCTGCCCAGCAAAACAGTTGTCCATTCTCGCAAACGTTCATCCAGCAGCCAAGCGCGCGACAATCGATCAAAACGATGCGGGTGCACCATGCGCGGATAAGCTTTTAAGGGATCCTCATCGCCCAGCAAATTCGCCGCATCCCCGGTATAACCATGCCCTTCTTGGTTGAGCGCCATAAAATGCGCCTTGATAGTATCGACTTGGTCAGCTGCGAACAAACGTGGAATCACCACATAGCCTTCAGCCTTGAACTGTTGTATGAGTTTGTCTTTTTCCTTTTGTAGCATCGATATTTTCTCCTAGTTCCTCATCAAGTTCAGCAAACGCGGCATCAAGCGAGTATAGGCTTGGTAAAGCCAGGGCTGTGGCGCATAATCCCAAGCGCCGATATGGCGTTGCAGCTCCCCGCGGAAGCCCCGTTTGAATTGGTAAACCCCCCAAAGAGCATCGCTCTCATCGAAGACATCGGGCGCCCCCCACATATCATAGCTGGCGTATCCCCGCGCTTTCGCCCATTTGATCGCCTCCCATTGCAAAGCGTAGTTGGGCATGCGCTGCCGTTCTTCGTTGGCGGAAGCGCCATAAAAATACCAGCACCTGCGCCCAAAGTGGAACAGGATCACATGGGCAATCGCCCGCCCATCGTATTCGGCGATTAAAGCCTGCGCTAACCCCGCCCGCATAAACATTTCCCAGGCGCGTTGATAATAAGCGAAAGGGCGAATCAAAAAATTATCCCGCTCTCCGGTTACACGATAAAGTTGATAGAGCAGGGGAAGATCCTCGACCGAGCCCTGGCGAATGCTTACGTCTTTTTTGGCGGCGACCCGCACTTTGCGGCGTGTATTAGCACTCATCGCCCCCAAGAGCGCTGCTTCAGAATGGCGCAAATCGATGGTCAAAGTATTGCGGAATTGCACCTGCGAGCCAGAAAAGCCCCAACCGCGTTCTCCCAGCAACTGCGCGATCTGGCTGCCGATTTCATCCGGCTGGTCTTCTTCGCTGCCGGGCAAGCCCCTGGCGGCGATGACATCGGGATCGATCTTCAGCCAGATGACACCGAGGCTGTTAGCGCGCCGCTCCAATTCGCCCAGCACCATCTCAAACAACTCAACATCATCATAATCCAGCGCCGGACCTTTGCTGACGTACATGACTTTGAAGGGTCCCACCTTGCGCATGCCAAGGCTCGCCATAGCCAGGACTTGGTCCCCGCGTTGGAAAGCCAGCCGCGTCGGCAACCAGCCCCCGGTCTCCCGTTTGAACTCGCCCCATTCCCAAGTCTGCAACACATGCGCCCCGGGCAATTCTGGTAGGCGAGCATTCCAACTGTCCCGCTCGTGGATCTCACTGACTGTCAGGATAATGCGCTTCCTTTATTACTCTAGCTCCGTCGCTTGATGGCGGCGCGATAACCGGCATAAACTAGCGGATTAAATACTTTGTCCCAGGCACCCGATGTCCGCCGTAATTCCCCACCCCAGCCGCGTTTGAAGCCATAGACGCCCCACAAGCCATCCTGGCGTTGGCGGAATTGTGCTTCCAGCATCTCCTGATCATGATCCGGCACACCCCAGAAATCATAATAGCGGCAGCCGCGTTGCCTCGCCCATTCTATCGCCGCCCATTGAATGCCATAAGTGGCGTATAGATTGCTCTTCACCCGCGATGAAGCGCCATAGAGATACCAGGCGGTGTCCCCCAGGGCGAAGACCATGATCGCGGCCAGCAGCTCGTCCTCGTGCTGCGCCAATAACAGCTTCCCATAGCGCGGCATGAACAGGTCGTAGACGCTCTCGAAATACTTTTCGGTGTGCACGCCGAATGCGTTCCGCTCGCCGGTCTCTTGCATCAATCGGCAAAAGCCCCGCAAGTCTGCCCGGCTTCCTTCTTTATATAGGATGTCGCTTCTGCGGCTCTTGCGGATTTTGCGACGCGTGCCCTGGTTCATGCGCGCCATGATATCGCCCTCAGCCCCGGCGATATCGATGATGATGGTGCGACTGGGTTGGATCGTCTGCGGGCTGGGCTGAAAACCCATGCCAGCCAGGTCGAAATCATCATCGTCTGCTGCATGCCCCGGCTCCAGCTTGAGGAAGGCGGCGGAAGTTCGCTGCTTGATCGCCTCCCACAACAAGGGATAAAGCGCTTTTTCCTGTGCATAAGCGCCCATGGGCACATAAGCCATTTTGCCCAGGCGCAGCGGCAATCGCTTCAACAAGACCAGAGCACCGGCCACCAGATCGCCACCCGTTTCCAGCGCCACTACCTGTGCCTCCCAGCCAAATTGCGCTTTTAACTCCCCCCAAAGCGAAAGTTGCAACAGGTGAGCCCGCGGTTGGCCAGCGACAAAGCGATCCCAAGCCTCCGCCTCCGGTTGAGTAACGCTAATGCCCGCGACATTGTTCAGTGATTGCTCTGCCATAATTTCATCATGGGATGCTTAGCTTCAAGTCATTATGCGAGTGTACACCGATGATCCAAGCCCTGCCAAGCGCCCTTCACTCTGCCCGGCAATTCCCCCTGACTAGGGTGTATGAAATTGAATATCTCTATGCTAAAATCCCCGCTCATTAGAAAAAGCCAAAATCCAATAATTCCGTTGCATATACAAAACTGCGCTGCTATACTAATGCAGTTTGTGATAAATAGCGCAAACTCCTTAGCCCGGCATAGACAAAATCGCAAGATTTTTGCGAAGATGCAGTAACCGGCGATTTTGAGAGCTTGGCATAAACCGAGTGTTGACGTGGTTTTCATAGAGCGAACAATTGAACTATCTATCGCGTAACGGATTCTAGGGTACTGTACCGATGAATGTTTTGAACGAATGGGCTTTTGTCGGCTTGTTTGCTGTGATGGCGCCGGTCTTCCCGGCTTTGCCGATTGTGATTGCCTGGATCTTCCGGCCGCGCAAGCCAAACGTGCTCAAAAGCTCCACCTACGAATGCGGCGTCGAAACCATCGGCGATACCTGGGTGCAGTTTCGCGTGCAGTATTACATCTATGGCTTAATCTTCCTCGTCTTTGATGTTGAGATGGTCTTCTTGTTCCCTTGGGCAGTCGCTTATAACGAGATGAGCCTCTTCGGGTTCGTGGCTGGCTTTCTCTTCATCTTCTTGCTGACGGACGCGCTCTTCTACGCTTGGAAGAAGAACGCGCTGGACTGGAAATAAGGGCGGGCTGTCGCGATCAGGGAGAAAACTATGGACGAACTTTGTAGCGGCTTGTGTAGCTTAATGGTGGAATCCGGGGCGGATGCCGGTTTCGCGCAGTTTCTGTCGCTGCTGGTTGGCGTTCTCTTGGTCAGCGGCGTCCCGCTGTTGACCGTGATCCTGCTTATCTGGATCGAGCGCAAGGTCGCCGCCCGCATCCAAGACCGTATTGGTCCCAATCGTGTTGGTCCCATCGGCTTGTTGCAGACCTTTGCCGACCTGCTCAAACTCCTGGGCAAAGAAGATATCACGCCGACCGCTGCCGACCGCCTGCTCTACAATGCTGCTCCCCTGGTCTCATTCGCTTCAGTCGTTCTCATTTGGGCTGTTGTGCCCTTCACCCCCTTCCACTACGGTGTCGACTTGGAAATTGGCGCTCTCTTTTTTGTGGCGGTCGCCTCTTTCGGCACGCTGGCGATCATGATCGCTGGCTGGGCGAGTAACAACAAATACGCCCTGCTCGGCGCTTTTCGCGTGGTAGCGCTGCTAGTCAGTTATGAAGTGCCACTGGTATTCGCCTTGTTGGTGCCAGTGATGTTGGCGGGCAGCATGAGCTTGCTCGATATCGTCAATGCCCAAACCGGCATCTGGTTCGTGGTCTTGTCCCCGTTGGCATTCGTTATCTTTTATATCTCCTCGCAGGCGGAAACGGGCCGCGCTCCTTTCGATCTGATCGAAGCCGAATCCGAGCTGGTCGCTGGCTTCAATATCGAATACTCCGGCATGAAATTTGGCATGTTCTTCGCCGCCGAATTCTTGCACGTTTTCACCAACGGTATCTTGATGGCGCTGCTCTTTTTCGGCGGCTGGCTAGGACCGCTCTATTATGAATCTCCGCTGATCGCTTTTGCCTGGCTGGGCGCCAAGGGTGGCCTAATCTACTTGACCACCCTCTGGCTGCGCAATACAGTGCCGCGCTTGCGCATCGACCAGATCATGGCATTTAATTGGAAATTCCTGGTGCCGCTGTCCATTGTCAACGTGATCCTTATTTCCGCTGCCCTAAAAGTCATGCAAGAGTTGGGCTGGGCGCCGCGCGATATGATCGCCGCCAGCTTCAGCGATATGCTGCCAACGACCGTGATCCTGCTGCTGATCAATGGTGCCATGATCTTCTACCTGCTCGGCATCTTGCGCAAGCGCGGGCAGGAAGCTCGCCGCGAGTCGCAAGCGCTAGGACAAGGTTTCGCCCAAGCCAGCAGCGCAGCGCCTGGATTAGGAGATTGAGCATATGGAATTAAACGCAATCAGCATTGGCTTTGTCGTTTTTACCATATTTACCCTCGGTGGCGGAATTGGCGTCGTGACCACGCGCAACCTGTTTCAAGGCACCATCTGGTTGATGGTCAGCCTATTCGGTGTCGCCGGCTATTTTATCTTGCTGAGCGCGCCCTTCCTGGCGGCGGTGCAGGTGCTGGTCTATATCGGCGCTATCGCTATTCTGATCACCTTCGCCGTCATGCTCACCCGTAGCGTCACCCGTATCAATGAACGCTACCTGCGCACCGTGCCGAGTTTTATTGCTTCACTCATACTTTTTCTGATTCTGCTGCTCGGTGTGACCATCCCAATCTTCGGCGGGCACCTGCCAGAATCTGCGCCGGAATATGTCGCCTCAACGCGGAATCTGGGCATGGCGCTGGTCGACGAAAATGGCTATGTGCTGCCATTCATGTTGGCATCAATCCTGCTGACCGGGGCGATGATCGGCGCCATCTTCATCGCCCGCGATGAGAAAGCCTAGGAGGGAAGGGGCGCATGGTACCTCTTTGGATGTATCTGGCGGTTGCCGCGGCGCTGTTTTCGCTCGGCGTCTTCGGCGTGCTGGCGCGGCGCAATGCCGTCGCTATCCTCATGAGCATTGAGTTGATGCTGAACGCGGTCAATATCAACCTGGTCGCCTTCTGGCGCTATAGCGAAACCGATACCAGCCTCCTGCTCAATGGCTATGCTTTCACCGCCTTCATTCTGATCGTGGCGGCGGCTGAAGCAGCTGTCGGCTTGGCGATCATCATCACGGTTTATCGCAATCGGCGTTCGGTGATCCCGGAAGAAGCGGCTACGCTGAAAGGATAATGCCCGCTATGGATTTCTTCAACGATCCCAACATTCTGCCCTGGCTAATCCCAGCCGGTCCCTTGCTGGCTTTTTTGGTTATCACTCTCTTGACCAACAAGTCAAAGCTGGTGCCAGCCACCGATCACCACCAATATGGCGGACATCATCCCGATTACGATGGCATGCAAGTGCCGGTCGTCCATCAATACAGCCGCGTCATCAGCATCGCTGTCGGTCTGGCTGGCGTAATCGCCGCTCTCATCATCAGTTGGATGACGCTCTACCAAGCTTCGCAATTGCATCACCTGGGGCAAGATGCCCTGGCCAGCAGCATCCCCTGGATGAGCACCGGCGAGTCCTCCTTCTTCATGGGCGTCCTGGTTGACCCCGCAACCGTGATCATGCTGATCATGGTGCCAATCGCTGTCTTGATGATCTTCATTTATTCCATCGGCTATATGGCGCATGACCCGCGCCAAGCCCGTTTCTTTGCGCTTATCTCGCTCTTCGCCGGCGCCATGCTGACGCTGGTAGTTGCTGACAATGTCTTGTTGCTCTTCGTCGGCTGGGAAATTATGGGCGTCTGTTCTTATATGTTGATTGGCTTTTGGTTCGAGAAAGAAAGCGCCTACCAAGCGGCTATCAAAGCCTTCACCACCACCCGCATCGCCGATGTTGTGATGTTGCTGGGCATCGCTTATCTCTACAGCATCACCGGCACCCTCAGCTTCCGCGAGATTATGTACAATCCGGAAGCGCTGGATCTGTTGGCAACCACCTCGCCCATCATCCTGGGTGGCTGGACCGTCAGCGCGGCCAGCATCATCGGTATCTTCCTCATCATCGGCACAGTCGGCAAGTCAGCGCAATTCCCGCTGCATGTCTGGCTGCCCGATGCGATGGAAGGTCCCACCCCCGTCAGCGCCATGATTCACGCCGCCGCCATGGTCTCCGCCGGTATCTTCTCGCTGATTCGCCTCTATCCGCTTTTCGCCGCCGGTGGTGATCCGCATCACGGCATTCTGACCGAGCCACTGGCTTTTATGGCGGTGATCGGCGCATTCACCGCGCTCCTGGCAGCCACCATGGCGCTGGCGCAGAGCGATGTCAAAGCCGTGCTGGCCTATTCCACTATCTCCCAGCTCGGTTTCATGATGGCGGCGTTGGGCATTGGCGCTTATATCGCCGCCGCTTTCCATCTGATCACCCATGCCTTCTTCAAAGCACTGCTCTTCATGGCGGCTGGCTCCGTCATCCATGGTATGGAACACGGCGAGCATCACCTGCACGAACATGATCATGGCGCGGGCGATGACCACGACCACCACTTCGACCCGCAAGATATGTTCAATATGGGCGGCTTGCGCAAGACCATGCCCGTCACTTTCTGGACCTTCCTGATCGGCGGTCTCTCGCTCTCCGGCTTGCCCATCATCACCGCCGGCTTCTGGTCCAAAGATGAAATTCTGGCGGATGCCTGGCTCGGCGTCCAGCAATATGGCAGCGGCGCCCACGCGCTGGTCTTCCTGTTGCTGGCGCTGGCCGCTTTCATGACCGCTTTCTATACCATGCGGCAGATTTCGCTGACCTTTGGTGGCGATCCCCGCACCGAAGTCGCCAAACACGCTAACCTGGGGCAAGGCATCGTCAGCTTCACTATGACCTTGCCCCTGCTGATCCTGGCGGTCTTCGCCATCCTGGCTGGCTTCGTTGGCGTACCAACCGACTTCCCGCTGTTGGGACCCATCTTCTCGCCCGAATACAATCCCTTCCATCATCTGGTGATCGAGGCGCTGCCACTGCCGGAAACCACCGCCGCCTTCGCCACCTTGCCGGATTATCACCCCAAGGCGCCTCCCTTCAACATCATCCCCGTTGCCACTTCCTTCATCGTCGCCCTGCTGGGTTTGTGGCTGGGTTGGCTGGTCTATTGGCGCAAGCCGCTCAAAGCGGGGCAGGCGGATCCGCTGGAAAATTTCCTCGGTCCCCTGCATACATTGTTCAAGAATCGCTATTACCTGGATAATATCTATGGCGAGATCTTCGTTAAACCATCGCAATGGCTGGCGCTGCAAGTCATCGCTTTCCTCGATAAAGGTATCATCGATACAATTCTGCATGTGATCGGGCGAATCTTCACCTGGCTGGGTGATCTGATCAAAGTCTTGAATCTCTGGCTGATCGATGGCGTCGGTGATGGTATCCCGATCGCGATTTTCAATTTCGGCGGCTGGCTGCGGCGCATGCAAACCGGCCGGGTGCAGCAATATCTGCTCTTGGTTTTGGTGGCTGCTGTGCTGATCGGTCTTGTCTTGGTTCTGTCATCGGGCGCGATCACCGCTCAATAGGGAGACGCATTCATGTTTGACATTTTTGGGATAGACGCGCTCTCGGTTCTGGTCTTCGGTCCTGCGCTTAGCGCCTTCATCGTCGCTTCACTCGCCTCCTTGGGTCCGAGCAAACAAGTCGGCCGCTGGACCGCGCTGACCTTGTCTATTCTGCTCGCCCTGCTTTCGATCGTGGTCTTCTTTGAATATCAGGCGGCTGAGCTGGCAATCGGCGATGAGCAATTTATCATCACCCAGGATCTGCCCTGGTTTGAAGCCCTCGGCGCTCGCTGGACCCTCGGCATCGATGGCATCAGCGTTGTCATGGTCTTGCTGACCGGCATCTTGACGCCGCTGGCTATTCTGGCGAGCTGGAATGTGGACGATCGCTCCAATATGCACCTGGCGCTGTTGCTCTTTTTTGAGACCGGCAGCATGGGCGTCTTCGTGGCGATGGACTTGATGGTCTTCTTCCTCTTTTATGAGCTGACCCTGGTGCCGATGTATTTCCTCATCAATCAATGGGGCAGCCTGCCCAAAGCCGGCGTCAAGTATAGCGGCCGCTTCTACGCCTCCACCAAATTCATGATCTATTCTTTTGGCGGCACCTTGGGCATGTTGCTCGCCACTCAACTTCTCGGTTGGTCAGCCGGCACCTATAATATAGCGACCTTAGTCGAGACCTGGCCCCCCTTCCGCCAGGGCGAAGCGCTCTTGGGCATTGATGTCAGCACGGTCAAAGCGCTGGCATTCCTCGGCTTCTTCGTCGCCTTCAGTATCAAAGTGCCGATTTGGCCCTTCCACACCTGGCTGCCCGATGCTCATGGCGAAGCGCCAACCGCCGGCTCGATGCTGCTGGCTGGCATCATGCTGAAGCTGGGCGCTTATGGCTTCATCCGCCTGGTGATTCCACTCTTCCCCGATGTCTGGCTGTCGGAAGTCGCCCTCATCGGCGTCAACGTGGCGACGCTGTTCGCTATCCTGTCAGTAGCCGGCATCGTACTTGGCGCTTTCGCCGCTTTAGGGCAAAATGATATCAAGCGCCTGGTCGCTTATAGTTCGGTCAATCATATGGGCTTTGTCGGCATCGGCATCGCCGTTATGGCGCAAACCTATGCCCAAATCTGGACCGGCGCCAATGCCAACGCCGATGTGCAATCTGCCATCCTCGCCACCAACGGCACCGTCTTGCAAATGTTCAACCATGGCTTGAGCTCGGCTGGCATGTTTTTGCTCGCCGGCGCTCTCTATCACAAGACGCATACCCGCGAACTGTCCGACTATGGTGGGCTCTGGGTCAAAGCGCCAATCTTTGGGGGGATCTTGCTTTTTACCAGTTTCGCTAGCCTGGGCTTGCCCGGCTTAAATGGCTTCGTCAGCGAATTCTTGATCGTCCGCGGCTCCTGGTCCGTCTTCACCGCCTTGACCGCCATCGCTATGATCGGCTTGCTCTTCACCGGCGGCTACATCCTCAAAGGTATCCGCGCTGTCTTGCACGGTCCCTTCAACCTGCGCTGGCGCGATTATGATTTGGAATTGACGCGGGCAGAGCTGCTGGGCATTGCGCCTCTCATGCTGCTGATGCTGTTGACCGGCGTCTATCCCAACTGGATTTTACCCATGATCAATACCACGGTCTCGACCATATTCGCCGGCTTGGCGAGCTAGGATTGCGCTATGGATGCAACGGGATTCTCTGTCCTCACAGCCATCATCTTCATCCCCATCATCGCGGGTGTGGTCATCCTCTTCCTCGACCAGAAAAATCGCGATCTGGTACGCGGCGTCGGCGTCACTGCTGCTGCGGCGGTATTGGCTTTGTCTCTCGCTGTCTTCTTCGGTTATGACAATTTCGTCAAACAAGCGGGTGGCTTGGCGGAACAGCAAATGGCAATGCTCGGCTCCGGCGTGGAAGTCAGCGGCACACAGATGTTCGTCGATTCGCTCGCTTTTCAGCAGCGGGTGGTCTGGGTGGAATCCCTGGGTATCGCCTACCACGTTGGTGTTGATGGCGTATCAGCGCCCATGGTGCTGCTGACAGGCATGGTCGCCGTGGCTGGCGTGCTGATTTCCTGGAAAATCACTGACCGCCTGCGCGAGTTCATGGCGTTCTTCATGTTCTTGGTCGCTGGCGTCTACGGCGTCTTCATCGCTGTCGATCTTTTTATGCTCTTCTTCTTTTATGAATTGGCGATCTTCCCCATGTATCTCTTGATCGCCGGCTGGGGCTGGGTCAAACTGCGCGAATACGCCGCCATGAAATTGACGCTCTATATCCTGGTCGGCTCTGTATTCGCTTTGGTTGCTGCCGTCGCGATGTATTTCGCCGCCGGTGCCTTCTTCACTGGTGGTGGCGCCGATGTCTTCCAAGCGGCGCTATCCAGCGGTCTGCTACCAGCCGACAGCCAACCTTATAGTTGGAGCATCGTGCAGCTCACTTTGGCGGCCGAACATGGCGCTTTCGCTATCGATATCCTGGGCATCGAAGGCTTGAACTTCGCCAAGTTCTGGTTCCCCTTCATGTTCATCGGTTTCGGTGTGCTGGCGGGTGTCTTCCCCTTCCACAACTGGTCACCGGATGGCCACGTTGCAGCACCCACCGCCGTCTCGATGATTCACGCCGGCGTGCTGATGAAAGTTGGCGCCTTTGCCGCTTTGCGCGCTGGTGTCCAACTATTGCCAGAAGGGGCGGATACCCATCTGCCCTGGATCGTCTTTCTAACGCTAATCAATGTGGTCTATGGCGCGCTGATCGCCTTTCGCCAGCGCGACTTCAAATACGTCATCGGCTTCTCTTCCGTCAGCCACATGGGCTTGGTCAGCATGGGCTGGGCGACCATGAACCTGACCGGTATGACCGGTGCCGGCATCCAGATGTTCAGCCACGGCGCGATGACAGCGCTCTTCTTCGGTTGCGTCGGCATGGTCTATGACCGCGCCCACACCCGCGATATCCCCAGCTTGGGCGGCTTCATGAAAGTGATGCCCTGGGTCGGCGTCGCCTTTGTCATCGGCGGTTTGACCAGCATGGGCATGCCCGGGCTCAGTGGCTTTATCGCCGAGTTCCCAATCTTCCAGGGCATGTGGGCGGCTTCCGAACAAGTGACGCTGCAACTCGGCACTTTTCAACTCAGCAATTATTATAGCGTTATCGTCATTCTGTCGGCGCTGGGCATTGTCATCACCGCCGCCTATGTGCTGCGGGTGGCGGGGCAGGTCTTCTTTGGCGAGTTCGATGCCCAACGGTTCCACGATGTCGGCAATATCGAAATGACCGACCGCATTGTCCTGATCATCCTGGGCGCGCCTTTGATTATCCTGGGCTTGTATCCGCCAATCATGGCGCCCATGATCGAAGCCGGTATCCGACCCGTTATCGCCTTGTTGGGAGGTGGCTAGATGGAAGTCTTTGTCTTTGATCTCTGGGCACAGCTGCCATCAGTCTTGCCAGAAATCGGTTTGACTGCGCTGGCGGTCATCGTCCTCTTCGCCGATATCTACGGCTCGCCGGCAACCCGCCGCAATGTCGTCTTCACTTCCGCGATTGGCATGGCGCTGCTGGCTTTAGTGCCGCTGATCTGGCTGCCCGACCCCGCTCTCTTCGAAAATGGCACGCTGCTTTGGGGCGGCATGGTCAACTATGACCCGCTCTCACAGATCTTCAAAGTCATGCTATTGCTCGCTGGCGCCATCACCTGTCTGATGGCAATCGGTGATGATGGCGTCGGCGACAAAGGCGAATTCTATCTGATCGTCATCATCGCCACCTTGGGCGGTTTGTTGATGTCAAGCGCCAGCGACCTGATCCTGGTATTCGTCGCCCTGGAGACGCTGTCCATCCCGCTTTATATGCTGGCCAGCTTCCGCCGTGGCGATGCGCGCTCGGCCGAGAGCGGCATGAAATACTTTCTATACGGTTCTTTCGCTTCGGCGATCATGCTCTTCGGTTTCAGCCTGCTCTATGGCTTTGCCGGCACCACCAATCTCAGTGGCATCGCGGAAGCCATGAGCGCTGGTGTGGGCGATAGCCTGGTGGCTGTCATGACCGCTCTGGTGATGGTGGTGGTGGGCTTCGGCTTCAAGATCAGCGCCGTCCCCTTCCATTTCTGGACCCCCGATGTCTACGAAGGCGCTCCGACACCGGTGACCGCTTTTGTCAGCGTCTCCAGCAAAGCGGCCAGCTTCGCTCTGCTACTACGCTTCTTGACGGCGGTCTTCCCGGCCGATCTGGCAATCGCCGGGGTCCTCATTCAGGATTTCTGGGTCAACCTGCTGGTGGTGATCTCCATCGTGACCATGACCCTCGGCAATGTCATCGCCCTGCGCCAAAGCAACATCAAGCGCCTGCTGGCATATTCCTCCATCGCCCAAGCCGGCTACACTTTGATCGGCGTCGTGGCGTTGCAGGGAACCAATGCTAGCCTGGCGGTGGCCTCCGTTTCCTTTTATATGTTCATGTACATATTCACCAACTTGCTGGTCTTTGGTGGGCTTATCTTGTTCATCTCGGCGACCGAGACCGAAGAAATCAGCGATCTGGCCGGCTTGAACCGTCGCAGCCCCTGGTTGGCGCTCTTCATCACCATCGGCTTGCTCTCTCTCGGCGGGATCCCGCCGGCAGCGGGCTTCTTCGGCAAGTTCTTCCTGTTCCAAGCCGCCGTCAATGCCAACCTGGTTGGCTTGGCGCTGATCGCGGTAGTTAACGCTATCATCGCCCTGTATTATTATCTGGTGGTTATCAAGGTGATGTATGTCGATGTCGGACCAGATGATGACAAAGCCATCGCCATTCCGCGGGCTTATGCCTGGTCCCTGGGTATCACCGCCTTGCTCGTTATTTTGCTGGGCACCATCGCTGTCACCCCAATTTATGATTGGGCAGCTTTGGGCGCATCTGGCTTATAATCGCTGTAGCCATACCAAATTGTTTGTGATAAAATTCCCGAAGTTTGCCGGCGGGCTTCGTCCGCAATAGGTTGACGCAATCGATTGATCAATGACTAGATATGCGCTAAATGAAACCGGATAACAATCCCCTATCGACGTATGGCTTGGTAGCGGGGGTCGTTGGGCAAGTAGGCTGCTTAATCCTGCTTGTCATTGCAGGAACGTTAGCGCTGGGCTGGTTTTTGGACGAAACCTTTGGCACGCGCCCCACCTTCATCTTCGTGATGCTGCTGGTGAGCGTGCCACTAAGCACAGCGATGATTTTCTTTTATACACGCTATAAAGCAAAGCAGCTGCAAGGCACCGCTAGACAGAAGGAGGAAGATATAAGTGAATAGTTTTTGGAACGGGAAACGCCGCTATGTCGCCCTGTTCATGTTCTTGAGTGGCGTCTTCGTCGCGCTTCGGGTACCGCCGGTCATACCCTTCATCCAGCTGCCTGGTGAAAAATTTCCAGAGGGCTACAATATTCCCTTCACGGATATTCGCGTAACCAACACCTTCGTGGCAGGGGTGATCGTCTGGATTATCCTGCTGCTTTTGGCGGCTTATGTTGCGCGGCGTCGCCCCAAAGATGGCAACGAAGTTCCGCCGGGCGGCTTCTACAACATGTTCGAGATGCTCTTCGAAGGGCTGATGGGCTTCGTCGGCGGTATCGCCGGCGGCCGGCATTTCCGCCTCATCTTCAACATGTTCATGACCATTTTCCTGCTTGTCTTGGTTGCCAACTGGATGGAACTCATCCCCGGTATCGATACCATCGGCTTCATCCATCCGCATACCAAAGAGAAGTACGATGCTGATACCGGTGAGTATAAGGTCATCACCACCGATGGCTACGAGATCTACCCCAGCATCATCGGCTATGCGGTCAATGGTCAGTGCGACTGGATCAGCCCGGCCGACGAAGCCGCGGCCGATCAAGCGGCGCTGGTAGCGGCCGAAGCGGCCAGGCTGGCAACGCTGGACGAGCTGGCTGTCGATGCTGCCTACCAGCGCTACCAAGAGGCGCATGGCGACCATGGCGACGAAGCGGATGCCAGCGATGATAGCGCCGACCATGGTGATGACGACCATGCTGACGAAACCGATCAAACCATCGAAACGAATGAAGCCGACGCTGCTTATAACGAAGTGCTGGCCGCGCGCGAAGCGGAAAAACAAGCCCGCGCCGACCGCCAATGTTATACCGGTGTGGGACCCGTCCCCTGGAGCGACGACTACGTCGATGACTACTCCAAGAAAACCAAGGACATCCCGCTGCATCCAGACCCTGGCAGCGAAGATGCAAAACGGGTGCCCTGGGTCGTGCTGCCATTCGTGCGCGTCGCCTCGACTGACCTGAACATGACCCTGTCCCTCGCTCTGATCGCCTTCATCATGATTCAGTACATCGGCTTCAAAGCGCTGGGCATTGGCTATCTGACCAAGTTCTTCAACTTCGGCACCCTCTTCAAATCGCCTCTGGGCGGTATTGATGTGGCGGTCGGCTTGTTGGAGCTGATCGGGGACTTCGCCAAGATCCTCTCGTTCAGCTTCCGTCTTCTGGGTAATATCTTCGCCGGGTCAATCCTGCTCTTTGTGATGAGCTTCCTGGTGCCGATCTTGCCATGGCCCTTCTTCATCCTGGAGTTTTTCGTCGGCGTCATTCAGGCACTGGTATTCGCCTTGTTGACCGCCATCTTTATGAACCTGGCAACGGTCAGCCATCATCACGATGACGACCATGCCGAAGCGCACTAGATACAATTCAAGAACCAATCTGGAGGAATGCTAAATGGATGCACAAGCAACGATTCTGTTAGGTAAAGCGATTGGCGCGGGACTCGCCATGATCGGCGCTGCTGGCGGTGGTATCGGTATCGGCCTCGCGGTAGGCGGGGCGGTACAGGCAATGGGGCGCAATCCGGATCATACACCGACTATTCAGACCAACATGATCCTCGGCGTCGCCTTTGCCGAGGCAGTCGCTATCTACGCCTTGGTTGTCTCGCTGATCATCCTCTTCGTACTGAATTAGTCGCGCAGGAGTGAGAAAGGGGATACTATGAGTCCATTAGACAATTTGGGCATCAACCCGGGTTTGATACTGATTTGGCTTATCGCCTTCATCGTACTTTACACTGTGCTGACCCGCTTCATCTATGACCCGTTGACAAATGTCTTGAACCAACGCCGTGATCGCATCGCCAAAGGCTTGGAAGACGCCGCCGCCGCCGCCCGCGCCCGGGAAAATGCCGAAGCCGAAGCCGACAAGATCCTGGCGCAAGCGCGCAGTGAAGCGCAAAAGGTGATCGATGAAGCCCGCAGCCGTGGCGAAGATGTCGCCTCCACCATCGAGCAGGAAGCCCGCCAAGTCGCCGCTAAAATCCAATACGATGCCCAGACCGAAGCTGTCGCCACCCGCAACCAGGAATTGGGCAACCTGCGCGAACAGGTGCTCAATATCTCGGTGGCTGTCGCCAGCCGCATTATGAATGAGAACATCAATAAAGCGAAGCAGAAAGAGCTGGTCGATAGCTTCATTGCCGATCTGCCAGCCGGCGCCAAGGGCTTGGGTGGCAACATCGAAGTCGTCAGCGCTATGCCTTTGACCGCTGCTGAACAGAAAAAAGTGACGGCGGAAGTCGGCGCCGACGAAGCCAACTTCACAGTTGATCCGTCCATCCTGGGCGGCTTGATTGTGCGCTGGGCTGGTGGCATGGTCGATGGCAGCGTTCGCTCGCAACTGAACGAGCTGGTGCGTAGCTTGAACTAGACGCCACAGCCAAAAGAATTCAACCCAAACGCGCTGGACAACCCTCCGGCGCGTTTGAGTTTCTCACCTTTGTTTCTCGCAGTTTGCTATCCTTGCTGAACCATGCTTCAATAAGAGCGATGCCAATAGCTGTCGGAGCAAGTGGAGCGGCGGACATGCCAAAGACACTGCGACAACTTCTCGACCAAATCCCGGCAGAGCAGATCATCTCGATACACGGTGACCTCGATGTCGCCATTGAAGCTGGCGTGGTTGAATCGAGCCACGATGTCCAACAGGGCGGCTTATTTGTCGCGCGTGAGGGACAAAAGACCGATGGCCACCGATACATCCCCGCGGCTATTGCGGCTGGCGCGGCCGCCATCGTCGGTGTCGATGAACGGTTGGCTTTGTCAGTACCATATGTCCGCGTCAAAAACGCGCAAGCTGCCCTTGGTCGCTTAGCGGCGGCATATCACGATTTCCCCTCGCGCAAAATGCTGATCATCGGCGTCACCGGCACCGATGGTAAAACCACCACCTGCCATCTGCTTCACAGTATCTTCCAACGCGCGGACCTCAAATCCGGCTACATCAGCACGATTTCCGCCGATTTTGGTACCGAGCGGGCCCCAACCGGTCTGCATGTCACCACCCCCGGCGCGCCCCAAATTCAAGCCTACCTCTCGCGGATGCTGCAAGCTGGCTTGACGCACTGCATCCTCGAGATGACCAGCCATGGCTTGGCGCAGGGACGCCTCGCTGCCGTCGACATCGATGTGGCTGTCTTGACCAATGTCATGCACGAGCATCTCGATTTCCACGGCACCTGGGAAAACTACCGCGCGGCAAAAGCGACCATGTTCCGCATGCTCAACCAGAGCTGGCACAAATCGCAGATCAACAAATTGTCGGTCATCAATGCCGATGATCCCTCAGCCGAATATTTCGCCGCCATACCTGCGGAAAATGTTCGCTGCTACAGCCTGCAAAATCATGCGGATTATCGCGCGACAGCCATCCAGCATCGCCCCGCCGCCACCGACTTTCAAGTGCAGCAACAACAGCTGACGATGCAATTGCTGGGGGACTTCAATATCTCCAACGCCCTCGCCGCTATCTGCGTCGCCCGTGAACTCGGCATACCCTGGGATGCTGTCAAGCAGGGTATCGCCGCTGTCGATTTGATAACGGGTCGCATGGAGCGGATTGATGAAGGGCAGAACTTCATCGCTATGGTCGATTTCGCCCATACGCCCAATGCGCTGAAACGCGCGCTGGCAGCCGGGCGCAAATTGCTGGCGCCGGGCAAGCGGCTGATCGTCGTTTTTGGTAGCGCCGGCTTGCGCGATGTCTCCAAGAGACGCCTTATGGCGGAGACAGCGGCGCAATTGGCAGATATGGTCGTGCTGACAGCTGAAGACCCACGCACAGAATCCCTCGATGATATCCTGGAGATGATGGCGCAAGGTTGCGCGGCGCAGGGTGGGGTCGAAGGTGATACCTTCATTCGCGTTCCCGACCGCGGCGCAGCGATCTTCGCCGCCTGTCAGCTGGCGCAGGCGGGCGATCTGGTTATGGCATGTGGCAAAGGGCATGAGCAGAGCATGTGCTTCGGCACTGTTGAGCACCCCTGGGACGACCGCCAGGCGATGCGCTCGGCTTTGTGCGGCGCCCCGCTCTCAACGCTGCCCACCGCCGGGGAGGCCTCCCATGCGCCGCGTTGATTGGCTGGCAATTCTACAAATTTGCTACCCGCTAAAACGGAGCAACCTCAAGCCGCCTTTTTCACCGGTCAGCACGGTATTGGCAAAAGCCTCCCACCAACGATTTGGGCAGATTTAGCGAGAGTATTGCGATCTACTCCCGGTATATAAGTCTAGTAGAAATCGCTTATATGGTAAAATTTGAGAACAAAGAGTGTTCGAGGCACTTGTGGAAGATCTCGGCATCGTTATCGTCAATTGGAATACTCGCGACTTTTTGCAGCGCTGCCTGGAAACAGTGCTAGCCAGCCAAGGCGATTTCAACTATCGCGTCGTGGTGGTCGATAACGCTTCGGATGATGGCAGCATCGCTATGGTGGAGCAGCTTTTCCCCCAGGTCGACCGGATCGCCAATAGCGAAAACCTGGGTTATCCGCGCGCCAATAACATCGGCTTGCGTCACTTGGGCTATTGCGCCGCCGGCAATGTCGACCGATCAGCGCCCCGCTACGCCCTGTTGCTCAATCCAGATACAGAACTCCCGCCAAATGCCCTGTACCAGATGCTGCAATTTATGGATTCCCGCCCGGATATCGGCGTCGCCGGACCCAAGTTGGTCCTGGCTGATGGCAGCCTGGACAAAGCCTGTCGCCGTGGCTTCCCCACGCCATTGGTCAGCTTCTATCATTATTCCGGCTTGGCGAAGCTATTCCCCCGGCATCAGCGTTTCGGCCGCTATAATATGACCTTCGCCGATGAAGACCAGGAGCTGGAAGTCGATTCTGTGGTCGGCGCCTATATGCAGGTGCGCAAGGAAGCCATCGCCCAGGTTGGCTTGCTGGACGAAGCCTTTTTTATGTACGGTGAAGACCTGGATTGGGCTTATCGCATCAAGCAAGCCGGCTACAAAGTCTGGTATCATCCTGCTGTAACAGTTCGCCATGTCAAACGGGCGGCCAGCAAAAAAAACCCGCGCGCCCAATTCGAGTTCTGGCGCGCCATGCTCATCTTCTATCGCAAACATTTTCGCCGTAAAACCATTCTGCCCTTCCACCTAATCATCCTGACCGCGCTAATTTTCAAAGGAGGTCCCGGCTTATGGCAAGAAATTCGCAATCCCAAACATACACCGTGAGGCCCCGGTCAATTCGCTGGAGCAACGACCATCTCAAGGCGCTCTCCACCGCCACCCTGCTATTATCCGATGTGCTCATGTTAATCATCGCCTTCCTGGTGGGCTATGAAGCGCGCGATACCCTGCCGTTCTTGCCGCGCCCCCAAGAACAACCCGAGCTGGTGAAATATCTGCCGACCATCGTTCTGCATACCGCCACTGTCATCATCATGTTCTATTTTTCCCAGCTCTATCATCTGAAACGTGTCTTTAGCCGCATCGATCAATTGCGCAACGTCATCGGCGTTGTCACATTAGGCACCTTGCTGGCCAGTGGCACACAGGAATTCTTTTATCAAAACACCGCGCTGGAAGCCGTCTATCCTCGTAGCTTGCTCTTTTATGTCTGGTTTTTCAGCGTGCTCTTCACCGTCATCGGCCGAGAGCTGCATCGCCGCATCTGGGTCTTCTTGCGCCAGCGTGGCGTCGTGCGCGACAATCTGCTCATCGTGGGCGGCGGCGATATCGCCCACAAAATTATCGACCTCATCCGCAACAGCCCGGAGCTAGGCTACCACATCGTCGGTATCATCTCCGCAACCAAAAAGCATGGCAATCTGCTCGGTTTCCCCTATATCGGCGTCTATAATGACATCCCCAACCTGATTGATGACCTGCAAGTCGAGCAAGTGATCGTCGCCCAAGCCGATTACCGCCGGGGCGAATTGGTGGAATTGATCAACCTGTGTCAACGCGGCAAGGTCGATATCAAGGTCTATCCCGATATGTTTTCTTATATGGCGGGCGATCTCAATGTCGATGACCTGGGCGGCACACCGCTCTTGACCGTGCGCGATATCGCCCTGCGCGGCTGGAAGCTGAGCCTGAAACGCGCCATGGATCTCTTCGGCGCCGGCTTGGGCCTCATCCTGCTTTCCCCCTTCATGCTAATCACAGCGCTTTTGATCCGCTTGGAATCCCGCGGCTCGGTCGTTTACTGGCAGGTTCGCATGGGTTTGGATGGCCGCCCCTTTCCCATGTTCAAATTCAGGTCAATGCGCCAAGATGCCGAATCCAACGGGCGTACTTGGACAATTGAAAATGACGAACGAGTAACCCGCCTGGGGCGTTATATGCGGCGCAGCAACTGGGATGAAATCCCGCAGTTGATCAATGTGCTGCTGGGCCAAATGAGCTTGGTTGGTCCCCGACCAGAACGCCCAATGTATGTCCAGCAATTCCAGCAGGAAATCCCCGGCTATATGGCGCGACATCGGGAGAAAGCCGGCATGACCGGCTGGGCACAGATCAACGGCTTGCGCGGCGATACCTCCATTGCCCAACGCACCGAGCTCGACCGCTATTATGTCGAAAACTGGTCGCTCTGGCTGGATGTTGTTATCATTATTCGTACCATCTGGCAATCTATTACCCGCTCCAATCGTAATGCCTACTGAGCCACCTCCCATGAATATGGATATCGCATCATTAACCGAAGCTATGTTTGCCTTCGTCGAAAGCAAAGGCTGGCTCAGTGAGGGTTCACCCAAACCACAATCCCAGCGCAATCTCGCCATTTCCTTGGTGCTGGAAGCGACCGAAGTCCTCGAACATTTTCAATGGAACGAAGAAACCGACCAAGTGGAAGAGCTGGCGGAAGAACTGGCAGATGTCATGCTCTACCTGCTTCAATTGGCGAGCATAAGCAATATTGATTTGAGCGAAGCGGTCATGGCAAAGTTGCAAAAGAATTACGATCGACAATGGTCCACCGATATGCCAAGCGACCAACCTCCAACTCAACAATCACCCAGCGACAATTAATGCCGCTTATGGGCTTTTAATCTGCCTAACCCGCATTATAATACTCGGCGCAGAATCATCTCTATTGTGTTGCATCGCTCGTTGATATTGCCAACGGGAAGGGATCGAGCAGATGTCTGAACAGGCAGTCACCGCCCAAAGCCAAGATTTTTCGCGCTGGTACAATGAAATTGTCTACCGTGCCGATCTGGCGGCTCCCTCGCCAGTGCGCGGTTCTTTCATCATAAAACCCTATGGTTACGAAATCTGGGAGAGCATCAAAGTTAGTTTGGACCGCCGCATCAAAGAGACGGGCCATCAAAATGCCTACTTCCCACTCTTCATCCCCGAAAGCTATATCAAACGCGAGAAAGAGCATGTCGAAGGGTTCAACCCGGAACTCGCTGTCGTCACCCATGCTGGCGGCAAAGAATTGGAAGAACCCCTGGTGGTGCGCCCCACCTCGGAAACCGTCATCGGCGAAGCCTTTAGCGACTGGATTCAGTCCTATCGCGATCTGCCCCTGTTGATCAATCAATGGTCAAACGTCGTCCGTTGGGAAATGCGCCCCCGCCCCTTCCTGCGCACAACCGAGTTCCTTTGGCAGGAAGGGCATACCGCTCATACCACCCATGACGAAGCTGAAGCCGAAACGCTGCAAATGCTCGATGCCTATGCCGATTTGTCAATCAACGATGCCGCCATCCCCGTGATCAAAGGCGAAAAAAGTCGCCTGGAACGTTTTGCCGGCGCCCTGCGTACTTATACCATAGAAGGCATGATGCGCGACAAACGTGCCCTGCAATGTGGCACCAGCCACAATCTGGGACAGAATTTCGCCAAGGTATTTGATATTCGCTATCTGACGGAAGACAACGTGCAAGAATACTGCTGGACAACATCCTGGGGCTTGGCCACTCGTATGGTCGGCGCTGTCGTCATGACCCATGGCGATGACAAAGGCTTGCGACTGCCGCCTAAACTGGCGCCCTATCAAGTGGTCATCGTGCCAATCTACCGCAAAGATGCTCAAAAGAATGCGGTCATGGAAACGGTGGAACGCCTGCGCCAAACATTGGCTGACGCCGGTATCCGTGTACATGTCGATCGGCGGGAAGGGCAATCGCCCGGTTTCAAGTTCAACGATTGGGAGATGCGTGGCGTTCCCCTGCGCCTGGAAATCGGACCCAAAGATGTGGAGAATAATAACGCCGTGCTCGCAAGGCGCGATCTGCCAGGGCGGGCGGGCAAACAATTCGTCTCCCAAGATGCGCTGGTCCAGCTAGTGCCGGAATTGCTGGTTGATATACAACGCAGCTTGTTGGAAGATGCTCGCCAATTCCGCGATCAGCATATCCAGGATGTGTCATCTTATGACCAACTGAAAGCTGTCATAAACGAGGGCGAGTGGGCTCGCGCCTACTGGGATGGCTCAGATGCCGACGAACAACAGGTCAAAGAGGAAACCGGCGCCACTATCCGCTGTTTTCCCTTCGATCAGCCGGGTGACCAAGGTGAATGCATCATCAGCGGGCACAGCGCGGAAAAAGCGGCTTTATTCGCCAAAGCATATTGAGCCACAAACTGGTAAAATGAGTTTGGTCAACAAATTGAAAAGTCTCGTCAAATATTGATTGGTAGGTTATATGCGAATACTGACATTTTTCTTGAGCAATACGGCACTATTGTGAAATTTGACACAATCGATTTTATAGTGTACAATAGCAGTTTGAGGCTAATTCTCGTTTTAACTGTGAGGTGATAGGCAATTTGTTGGTCTAAATTCGCTATTTTGTATTTGCTAAGCTAACAGCGCCCCATTTGCCCAACAATATCTGCCATACTTAGTGATTCTCTTATATGATGTTATGACTTCAACCACTGTACATATTGTAACTTGAATGCCCATGACCAACATGGATAATTCATTCTTGCCACCAGCCGCGACTGTGCTGGTTGGTGGATTAACTATTTTGGACTAACGCATGGCCGCCTATTTAATCGCTGATACTGACGACCTGCTGGGTTTCGCGTCAAAAAACGGGATAGACTTGCACGAGTTGGCTGTCGCCTTGCGTGGCAGCGCGGCGCTGGTTGCGGGCCTATACGACACAACTGCGCTCAAGGCTGTCGCGGTGGCGAATTGGGGCTCGCATGACAACCTCGATAACTCGACCGTACAACCCGAAGCCATTTTTCACAGCGTTGGTTATAGCATTGCCGATGTGGAAGACCGTACTTGTTTGCCCGATTATCTCATCGACAATGTCTTCGAGCAAGAAACCAGCCCAATCGATGAACTGATTATCGCGACAACCAGCGACGATCTGCTACCCTTGATGCGCAAGTTGCTAACGCGCACCAATGCCCGTATACGCGCCTGGGGCGATGACGAACATCTTATTCGGGGTACGGATCTCGAAGGCAAAGTCATTTTCCAGCGCCTGCAGGACTTGGCTGGCATCCAGGTCAAGAATGTCTGGGTCTATATCGACTTCGAAAATATCTCCATCAGCCTGAACGAACAGGGCTTCGTGGTCAATCTCGATCATCTGATCGAGCGGCTGGTCTCGCAGGCGCAGGCACATGGCAGGCTGGTCAAAATGTCCGCCTATGCGCCTTGGGGCCAGCGTGGCGCCCTGCCGCCCTTGGTCGATTCCTCCGGGCGGGAAATAGCGGGGGATGCGCCACCCCGCTTGATGATGGCGAATATCGACCCCGTCTTTCACCTGCCCGGCAAACAAAGCGCCGATATTCGTATCGCCCGTGATGTATTGACCGATGCCGGACATCCCGAAGCCGGCGATGTCATCATCCTCGCCACTGGCGATCGCGACTTCAACGATGTCATCAACCCGCTATTGCAACAGCGCAAGACTGTCATCGTCTGGGGCGTGCGCGGTAGCACAGGTAGACTGCTGCAAAGCCATCCGTCGCTGCAATTGGAATATATCGATGACTTTACCGATCTGCAGACGCATGAGTCTTTGAGCAATGTCGAACCGGCGCAAGATACCGAAAGTTTCATCCCGTCACAATGGTCCAGCGTCATCATCCAGTTCTTTCGCTTGAATGCCGCCAACCCCTCCCGCGAAATCACCGTGGATGACCTCATACACCAATTGATCAATGTGGGCGATGTGATTTCTCCCGAGCGCGGGGATGACCTGGTCTCGCAAGCTATATCGCTAGGTGTCCTGCAACAGCAGACTGCCCTGGGCGTGATCCAACTAAACCAGGGACATCCTATGGTGGAAAAGACTTTGCTCATCCTGAATCGTATGGTCAGGCGGGTGGCGAATACCCTGATGTCCCGCAATTGGGAATATGTCAACTATGGCTTCCTGCTCAAGGGCATGGAGATGGAGCGCGATCTCGATCGCCCAGGCATGAACGAAAGCGATCAATGGCGCTCTCACTGGATTGACTGCCTGGTGCGCGAGCGTGTTCTACAGCGCGATCTGGTGCCGCATCGCCATAATCCAGAAGATCTGGTGCCGGTCATACGGATCCCATCAGCCAGCGAAAACCCCGTCTTGCGAAAAGCTGAAAAGGACGCAGCCGGTTCTGACCTTGTCTTGCGCCAATGGGGTGAACTCCCACCCCACAAACTTTACGAGAGCGATCCCGAAGTGGCGCGTATGGTGACGCGCATCGTCGTGAGTGTGCAACAATTCACCAGCTTCCGTAATTTCGCCTGGTGTCCTCTAGGCAGCCTGCATAGGCGCCTGCGGGAATTCGATAGCGGCGTTGTCTTCCAAAACGCTGTCGAATATCTGCAGATGAACGATATGGTAGAGATCAACGAATACGACAACCCGCGCAGCGATTTCAAAACCAAGGGCATCGAACTCAATGAAGACAATCCCTTTGTCGCCATCTTGCTGGCGGAGCGCGATGAGTTCGTCCGCGTATTGCTGGAGATGTATCGAGACAGTATCACGATTTCCAGCTACAGCCTGGAAAAGCACCTAACGGCCGGCAACTGGGATATCCCGCTTTGGACTTCTATTATGAAGGTTGAAAACGTATTGAATCCCCTGCCAGGCAGAAGCGATCAATTTAGCCTGTTCCGCACGCATCATACCGTTAAACTGGTGGCGAATGACGATGTCGATGAAGACGCCGCTGACAATAGCTAGGCTCGGGATTGCCCACTTGTCTTTCAGCTGTTACAATCACTGCGTTGTATTGACCAACAGGCACACTGTCCTGCCTGTCTGGTGGCTAGCGAAGGGACGGAAAACATGCCATTAGATAAAGCGACAAAAACCCAAATCATCGAGGATTTCGCCCGCGAAAAGGGAGATACGGGCTCACCCGAAGTGCAAATCGCCCTGCTCACCGCCCGCATCCAACAATTGACCGAACACCTGAAAATCCACAACCAGGATCAACATTCCCGGCGTGGCTTGCTCAAACTGGTAGGGCAACGTCGCCGCCACCTGAAGTACATCGCGCGCAAGAAACCAGAAGTCTATCAGGAGCTCTTGCAGCGCCTGGGCTTGCGCCGCTAGTGCAGGACTTCGGGCTGGCAGCGAGCAACCTGGTAGATGATAGAGCGAGGCAACCCTGGCTCCACGCAAAATGCCAATCGGAATATACTGACGAATGGAAATGCGTCAGCCATGACCGGCGCCAATCCCTTGGTTCTCGGTCCTCTCGGCGCATTTCTAATATATGGAGAACGCAATGACACTAGACATACGTGAATATAGATGCACGGTCGCGGGAAAAGAAATCATCATCGAGACCGGCCGCTTGGCGCAACAAGCCGGCGGCGCCGTGACCATCCGCATGGGCGATACCATGCTTTTCTGCTCAGCCACCATGGGCTCGCCCCGCGCGGGATTGGATTTCTTTCCGCTAAGCGTCGATTACGAAGAAAAGATGTATGCCGCCGGTCGCGTACCGGGTGGCTTCTTCCGCCGGGAAGGGCGGCCCTCCGAAGGTGCGATTTTGATCTCTCGCGTTATCGACCGCACCTTACGCCCCCTCTTCCCCAAGAATATGCGCAACGATGTACAGGTGATCTTGATATCCCTGTCGCATGACAAAGAACACCATGTTGATATGCTGGGCATCATCGCCGCCAGTACCGCGCTGATGATCTCCGATATCCCCTGGAACGGTCCGGTCGCCGGTGCCCGCATCGGCTTGGTCGATGGCGAATTAGCCGTCAACCCGACTTATACCGACATGCAAAACAGCAAGCTGGATTTGCGTGTATCCGGCACAGCCGATGCCATTAACATGGTCGAATGCAATGCCGACCAAGTCGATGAAGAAACCATGCTCGAGGCGCTCTTCCTCGCCCATGACAGCGTCCAAGATATCATCGCCCTGCAACAACAAATCCGCCAGGAAATCGGCAAAGAAAAACAAGAACCTGCCGTCGATGATGTCGATGATGCCCTGCAAGCCGAAATCGACAACAAAATCGAGAGCCAAATCCGCGAGCTGATGGCTCTGCACACCGACCGCAATCAACGCCGCGAACCATTGCAACAGATCAAACAAGCGCTGCTCGACGAATACACCGGAGCCAACGCCGCGGCCAAAGACGAAGAGGCAAAAGTCAATCTCAAACATGTCGAACGCGCCTACGATTCAGTGATGAAAAAAGTGGTGCGCGGGCGTATCATCAACGAGGGCATCCGTCCCGATGGCAGGGACTACAGTACCATGCGGCCCCTGGCTGCCGATGTCGGACTGGTTCCCCGCGTACATGGCTCCGGCATGTTCCTGCGCGGCGAAACCCAAGTCCTCACTATCGCTACCCTGGGCACTCCGCGGGATTCACAATTCCTCGATGGCTTAAGCCCCGAAGATGACAAACGCTATATGCACCACTACAACTTCCCGCCCTACAGCACCGGGGAAACCTACCCGCTGCGTGGACCCAGGCGGCGCGAAGTGGGGCATGGGGCGCTGGCGGAAAAAGCCCTGGTCTCGATGATCCCCTCCGAAGCAGATTTCCCTTATGTCCTGCGCCTCGTCAGCGAAGTGATGAGCTCCAATGGCAGTACCTCCATGGCGAGCGTCTGTGGCAGCACCCTGGCGCTGATGGATGCCGGCGTTCCCATCAAGAACCCGATTGGCGGTATCGCCATGGGTTTGATCAAGGAAGGCGAAAAAGTCGCCGTTCTAACCGACATCCAAGGCCTGGAAGATCATTTGGGCGATATGGATTTCAAAGTGGCTGGCAGCGCCGACGGCATCACCGCCCTGCAAATGGATATCAAAATCGCCGGCGTCACGCGCGATACCATGCGGCAAGCCCTGGCACAAGCCAAAGATGCCCGCTTGCAAATCCTCGATGTGATCGAATCCACCATCTCTCAACCGCGCGACACGCTCAGCGATTATGCCCCGCGGATGGAATCCTTCAAAATCTCTGTCGACAAAATCGGCGCTGTCATCGGTCCCGGCGGCAAAAACGTCCGCGCGCTACAAGATGAACACAATGTCAAAGTCGATATTCAAGAAGACGGCCTGGTCTTCGTCGCCGGCGAATCTGGCGCGGAAGTCGCGCAAGCTCTCGATAAAATACGCGCCATGGTGGAAGACCCTGAAGAGGGCACAATCTACACCGGCAAAGTCACCCGCGTTGAAAATTACGGCGCCTTTGTTGAATTTCTCCCCGGCACCGAAGGCATGGTGCACGTCTCCCAACTGGCGGATTATCATGTCAAAAGTGTCGAGGACGAGGTCAGCGTCGGCGACGAGATCATGGTCATGGTCATCAATATCGATGGCACGGGCAGAGTGCGCTTGAGCCGCCAAGCGGTGCTGGAAGGTTGGGATGTCGAAGAAGCTAAACGCCGCGATGCCGCCGGCAACCGCAATGCGGGGCGCCGCAGCGGTGGGGGAGACCGGCGCGGTGGCGGGGGCGATCGACGCGGACCACGGCGCGATGGCAATCGGCGCGGTAACGACCGCGATCGCCGCAATTAACCGGTCCTAACATCGCTTTCTCGACGTGCTGTGCGTTCCTGGCAGCACGTTTTTTGTCTATTCAGCAATTGCTCACGGAGACTGATATATGAACGACACAGATGCTTCCGACAGTGCTATCGCCGAGACCGAAAACTACCTGGTATGGGAAGTTCGTGAACCGGATGATGAGCTGATCTATCATGTCGAGCTGGGCACGGTAACCCTGCATTTCTTCCGCGAAGAATGGCAGGAATTCCTGCAGCTAATGAAAGTGGCGGCGAGCAACAGCTAAGCAACAATGAGCGACAATTGAGCAATAACTGAGCAAAACTAATGAATGCAACCGCTATCCAAAGCCAGTTCGTGGCTGTGATGGCAAAACATCTTCCACCGAGCTCCTCCCGGGTAAACCTGCTGGATCTCGATGGCACCTCGGGAGAGTTGTTGGCTCAATGGCGTGCCGACCTCGATATACGTCATATCGCGCCGCCTGGTCTCAACAACGCTGATATCGCCGGCGATACAGTTGACGCTATTGTCGGCTACGATATTGACATCGACACCGCCCTGCTGGGAACCGCCCTAAACGCGCTGCGACCGGGAGGGCGCTTTATCGCCGTTCTCTCGCTTGCGACAGTCAAGCAATCTTATCCCCAGCTGCTCAAAGATCACGGTTATGTGCGTATCCTGGTGGAGCCGGCGCTGGACGAACTCGGCGTTTTGCTCCGCGGCGAAAAGCCACACCTGACAGCGAATACCGCCCAGCGCATTCGCTCGGTGGCGCGGGAAGATGCCGATTCGCTGGGTCTGTCCGGCTTCCGCGGGCGCTATCTGCACCTTCTGATTCAGCAGAAACCCAACAAACCGGTCTGGAAGCTCGAGCAAAATGAGCAAATACGTTGGCAAGCCGCCGCCATCCAGCAACAGCAAAAACCAACCCTGCTGGCATTCAGCAGCCTGCCCAAAGCTGTCGCCTTCCTGCAATCGGCTGTGCTCGCCAACAACATCCGCGATATCAACAAAGTGGGGAAATTCAGCCTAAGCACAGCAAAAACCTGGGAGTGGGACATCGTCATCAACCCGCCTCCCGAATTCATTCGTGACCGAGCGCTGACCTACCTCGAGATCGATCCCACATTGGCGGAAGCGCCGGATGAATAGGGAAGGGCAGACTTGCACCACCTCTTGCCCACCGCCACCTTTGGTCAACGCGAACAAATCGTTTATACTATCATTCTGTTGAGCCACCTTGCGCCAAAGGACAAATCATGCAGATGCACCCGGGAGAGCCGTTCCAGCCTCGTATAATCACTTGGGAAGAGGTCGATCAATTGATTGACGGCTTGGTTCCGCGCATCCAACATTTGGGACCATTCGGCGCTATGGTGATGATCACCCGCGGCGGCGTTATCCCCGGTGGCTTATTGGCGGAAGCGTTGAGCATCCAGCATCTGTTGACAGCTTCGGTGGACTTCCAATCCACGGCGGAATCGGGCATGATGGCTTGGCCCACTTTCCTGCAATTCCCCGATCCAGATCTATTACGCGGGCGCCGCAGTTTGATCGTTGATGATGTTTGGGGTAGTGGGCGTACCAGCATCTCAGTGCGGGAACGGGTCAGCGTCGCCGGCGGCATCCCCTTCAATTGCGTCCTGCATTACAATCCCTATCGCACTATGTTCTCAAATATCAAACCAGATCTCTATGGTGATGTCACCGATACCTATGTAGTCTATCCCTGGGAGATTGACCGGGGCGCGCTGGGGCGGGGCTTTGGAGAAACGCAACCGGAATTTTAAGCCAGATATTTCAAAAATCTTGCCGACTTGATGCCAATATGATAAGTTTAGGCTATAATGCTTTTTACTCGCCAGTGCTCTCTAGGATCTGTCACTGTGAACCTATTCTATATTTCTGAATGCTGCAGTTTTTCAAACAGCATATCCATTCTTTAAGATTCTTTGACTATTTGTGAGCATATAGTATAGTACGTCTAGGTCAGTTTTATTTCGCTTTCACCTTGTAAAACTTTATAGTCGTTAGTGCCGTACTGAATAATAGTCTGGCGCACTGGTGACCTGCTTAAGCAGGAGGCATACCCAATCAAATGAGTGAAGATCAAGAACACAATACAGTCCCTGAGGAAAATTTCGAGGAGATGCTAGCCTCCTCGTTCGATTTTTCTTATACCCCGCCGCGACGTGGTGAAATTCGCGAAGCCACAATACTACAAATTGACGAACGAGAAATCATCGTCGATCTGGGTGTTAAGCAAGACGGAATCGTACCTTCCCAAGATTTGGAACGGATGGATGAATCATTCCGCGAGACTTTGTCCATCGGTTCCAGCGTGCCCGTTTATGTCGTCAACCCTCGTGATCAAAACGACAATCTCATCGTCTCAATTAACATGGGCTTGCAGCGCTATGATTGGGAAAAAGCGCGCGAACTGCTCACATCCCAAGATGCGGTTGACGTCAAGGTCAGCGGTTACAACAAAGGTGGCGCCCTGGTCCGCTGGAACCGCCTGGAAGGTTTTATCCCCAGCTCGCACCTGGTGTCTACCAACTTGTCTGTCGACCGCAAAGAAGCCATGACGCAGCTAATCGGCAGCAACCTGGGCGTCAAAGTGATCGAAGTCGATCAAGATCGCCGGCGCCTAATCTTCAGCGAACGTGAAGCGCAAAAAGAGTGGCGCGCCAAACAAAAAGCCAAGCTGCTAGCCGAACTCCAAGTTGGCGATGTGATAAACGGCGTGGTGACGGGCTTGCGTGATTTTGGCGCTTTTGTCAATATCGGCGGCGCCGACGGTCTGATTCATGTCAGCGAATTGGCTTGGCACCGCGTCGATCACCCGCGCGATATCTTGTATGTTGGGGAAGAGATCCAGGTCTACATCCTCAACTTGGACCGCAAGACCAACCGTATTGCTCTCAGCCGCAAACGCCTCTTGAATGACCCCTGGGACGATGCCCAGCTCCGCTACCACGAAGGGCAATTAATCGAAGGCTACGTCACCAATGTGGTCGATTTTGGCGCATTTGTCGCCCTGGAAGATGGCTTGGAAGGCTTGTTGCACCTCAGCGAAATGGGCGATGGCGCTTTGAAAGAGCCCTACTCCTACCTGCAAAAGGGCGACCAACTGTCCCTGCGCATCAGCCACCTCGAGCCGGAAAGGCGCCGCGTCGGCTTCACCCAGCGCTGGGGCACAGAGCTCGTCGAAAACGAAACTGATGCCGCCACCCCAGCCGAAGACTCGCCTGCCGATGATACTGTTGCCGCCGCTGACGATACTACTGAGGACACCGTTGCTCCTGCTGAAGATACTGCTGACGAACCCGTTGACGACTCTGCAGAAGATGCCACTGACGCCGCCGCTGAAGACATCGTTGACGCTGTAGAAGACGCCGCCGCTGACGACGCTACAGAAGATGCTGCTGAAGATGCCGCTGATGATGCTGCTGAAGACATCGTTGAAGACGCCGCAGAAGATGTCGCTGACGACACTGCAGAAGATGTCGCTGAAGACATCGTTGAAGACGCTGCAGAAGATGCCGCTGAAGACGCTGCAGAAGATGCTTCTGAAGACGCCGCCGCTGATGACGAAGAGGACAAACCCAGCGACAGCTAGCGCTATTTCTCAATGCCGATTATCAAAAATGCCCGCAGCTAGTGGGCATTTCTTTTTCCCGCTTGACCGGTTGACAAGCCCGCCAGCTAACTGTATAATCCTTGCGATTTTTTGGTGAAGTTGAACTCGTCCGTTTAATGTTCTAATCATAGCTGAACAGGGGTTCCGAGCCTGGTTGCGCAGCATCGTCTGTGACCGGGTTTTATTTTGCCTGCTGCCGTCCTGCGCGCCACAAGGCGAAACATCCCTCTGCGGCAAACGAACGTCCATTTCCAACGGACACCTGCCAAAAGATCAGTTCACAATCGTTCGGGGGAGAGTATTTTTAATGCAAACAGAAACTGTAATCACAGAGCCTATCGCCGAGATGGATTTTGCCGCGCTCTTGGAAGAATCTCTAGCGGAAAGCCAAATCGAGCGGGGAGATATCGTTAATGGAATTGTGCTATCGATTGATAACCAAGGCTTGATTGTCGATATCGGCTGGAAACAAGATGGCATCGTCACGCGCAACGATATCGAGCGCATGGGCATGACTACCACCGATTTTCAACGCGACGCGGAGATCTCGGTGGCGGTGGTCAATCTGAATGACAACGAGGGCAATTTGATCCTGTCCGCCGCCCAAGCCCGCCAAAATGAAGATTGGAAACGCGCCGAAGAACTCATGAACAGCGAAACAATTTGGACGGGCCCAGTCGTCGATTTTAACAAGGGTGGCATTATTCTAGCCTTTGGTCATCTGCGTGGTTTTATACCCGCCAGCCACCTCGCTGATTTGCCCCGCGGCACCAATCAGGAAGATCGCCTGGTCCATATGCAAGAACTGATCGGCAAAGAGATCGCCGTCAAAGTGATCGAAGTCAACCGCAAGCGCCGCCGGCTGGTCTTCAGCCAATTGGAAGCTGAGCGAGAAAGCCGTAGCGCGCGGAAAGAAGCGCTGCTGCGCCAACTGCAAGAGGGCAACACCTGCCGTGGCGTGGTCAGCGGCTTGTGCGATTTTGGCGCCTTTGTCGATCTGGGCGGAGCGGATGGTTTGATCCATATCTCCGAGTTGGCTTGGCGTCGCGTGCGCCACCCAAGCCAGGTGCTGAGCATCGGCGATGAAGTCGATGTGTATATCCTCAACCTGGATGACCAGGGCAAACGTATCGGGCTGAGCCTAAAACGCCTGCAACCCAACCCCTGGACGCTGGTGGACGATATCTACCACATCGGCCAACTGGTCGAAGGGGTGATCAGCCGCCTCGAATCCTTCGGCGCGTTCATAAGCATGGAGCCAGGCATTGAAGCGCTGCTGCATGCCAGCCAAATGTCCAATAATCGCGAAGAAAATCCATTGCGTCATCTCTACGAAGGGCAAAAATTGCTGATGCGTATCATCAGCATCGAATCCGCCCGCCAACGCCTCGGCTTGAGCTTGACAGAAGTGACCGCCGCTGAAAAAGCGCAATGGGATGAACGCCAGCTCGAATTGGTAGCTGCCGCCGCCGAAGCAGTTCAATCCCATGACGAACAAGCCGACAATGACGAACAAGCAGATAATATAGATGCCGAGCAAGCTGAAATGGATGCGCAAAGCGAAGTATTAGCCGAAGACGAGAATGATCCTGTTTCTGGCTGAAATTCTCGTGTATACTAAATTATCTGCCCTAGCAGGATATCGCATATCAGAAGACAAAAGGTGGTGATAATAGCATGGCTTCAGTTAAGCTTAAGCCAGGCGAAAGTCAAGAACAGTTGCTGCGCCGTTTCCGCAAACGGGTGACCAATGCCGGCATTTTGAGCACAGTGCGTCGCAAACGCTGGCACATCTCCAAGAGCGAACTACGCCGCATCGAAAAAAAGAAGGCGATCCGTCGTTCGCGCCGGCGCCAGCGTAGCCTGTGATTTGCCCGTATTCGCAAACAGCAGTGTCGCTATCAGCTTTATCACAGCTATTGGATGGATGAAAAACCGCTATATCCATAGTATATGGCGGCTTTTTGTATTATAATCAGCAACCAACTATCCCCAAGCAGGAGGAATATGGCAAACAAAGCAGAAAAGATGGAACTAGAAGGTACGGTTATTGAGGCTTTGCCCAATACGCAATTCATGGTCAAGCTCGATGACAGCGACCACCATGTCTTGGCGTATTTGTCGGGCAAGATGCGCAAATTCTACATTCGGATATTGTTGGGAGATCGCGTAAGAGTGGAAATGAGCCCTTACGATTTGAATCGCGGGCGTATCATTTATCGTCACAAAAACAACGTGCGCACCTGAGCTGGGCTGCCACAAGCGGACAGACACCTGTCATTTGACATCGCTGTAGCCGCTTCAAATCCAGGAGACAAGACATGTTTCCGCCACAATTTTGAGGGACGAGTCATCTTTAATGATGGCTCGTTTTTTTGTATTAGCCGCGCGCCTCTTTGACCGCCCAATGCACCGCCATCGTGCCAAACATGAACTTCTTGAATTGCACATCTCGGAAGCCGGCCGCCGCAACCAAATCCGCTAGTTCATCAGCCGTCTTGAAAGCCTTGGTCGATTCCGGCAGATATCGGTAAGCATCCTCCGCCGCGCTGCCAGCGATCAAACGCCCAACCAGCGGGATCCCGAATTTGAGATGCAACATGATCACCGGCGCCAGCAGATTGTCGGGTGGCGGCGTCGTATCCAATATGACGATGCGCCCGCCCGGCTTCAACACCCGCCACTGTTCCGCCAGCGCCTGCTCGATGTTCACTACATTGCGCATCAAATAACCGGAGACCACCCCATCAAAGCTGGCATCGGCATATGGCAAACGCAGCGCATCCGCCCCAGTCCAGGCAACTTTCGCCCCGTTCGGCTCGCGATGCTTGCCTACCCGCATCATCTCTAATGCGAAATCGGCGCCGATCACCTGTGCCGAAGGCATTTTTTTCAGTGCCTCAAAGGCGATATCGCCGGTGCCAGTCGCCAAATCCAACAGGCTGCCGCCGGCCGGCAAACCCGCCATCTCAACTGCGAAACGCCGCCATTTCTGGTCCTGCCCGCCACTGATGACACGATTGATCAGATCGTAGCGCCCCGCAATCCGATCAAACATCTGCTGCACATATTCCGCTCGCTCTTTACCATCAAGTTGCGCCATGCCATTCCCTATTCGCTGGACCGTTTCGCTATCACCAGCATCCAATCCCCACACTGCCGCCGCGCATAAGGCTGCAAGCCTGCCTCGCGCAAGCCGGCTTCCACTTCTTCCACTTGCGAATCGATGATGCCGCTGAAGATGGCACAACCTCCCGGACGCAAAATCTGAGCCAAGCCTTCCTCCGCCATTTGCAGGATAACCCGCGCCAGGATGTTGACAATCAGCAAATCAAAACGACGGGCGGAATGCAACACGGTCTCGAGGCTACCGCGCTGGGCGATTATTTTTTCCGCCACCCCATTTTCCGCCGCATTCTTCCGCGTCGCTTCCACCGCGATCGGGTCGATATCCAGCGCCAAGACCTTGCCCGCGCCCAGCTTGGCGGCGCCGATCGACAAAATGCCGCTGCCCGAACCCAGGTCAAGCACATCCTGCCCCGCTTGAATGGCGCTTTCCAAAGCTTCCAGGCAGAGTTGAGTGGTGGGGTGAGTGCCAGTGCCAAATGCCATGCCAGGATCCAGCGCAATCTCAATGTCGCCGGGCGCCAATTCCACATCAATCCACAACGGGCGGATCAATATACGCTCGGCAATTCGCAGCGGCTGATAATGACTCTTCCAGGCTTCCGCCCAGTCATCGGCTTCCAGCTTGCGGTAAGTCGGTCTTGGCATTCGGTACATCAATTGCATGTGCCCCAGCGCCGTTTCCAACTCCCGCTTGTGATCTTCCAAGCGCTCATCATCGGGGAAATAAGCGCGCAATATCAGGCTTTGCGCGGGCGGCGCCTCATCTTCATCCCAGGTATCTGGCGGGATGCCATCCTGCTCCAGCGAAACGCCCTGATGGCCAAAGCGCCCCAAGACCTCTGCCAGGGCTTCAGCGCTCTCGCCATCCACCCGCATGGAAACTTCAATCCAATCGCTCATCGCGTTGATTTATTTGTCATCGCCGGCGAGGAAGTCCATCACCTTGTCGAAGAAACCGCGCCCACCGGCTTGCGGCGTAATCTCGCGCCCAAAGGTCTCCGCCAATTGCTCGAAGAGCTCGCGCTGATGTTCGTTGAGCTCGGTCGGCGTCGCCACTTGCACAACCACCAGTTGATCGCCTCGTCCCGAATGGCTGCCATCGCTGCGTAGGCGCGGAATACCCTTGCCCCGCAACCGGAAGACCTTGCCCGTCTGTGTGCCAGGCGGTACCGATAGCTCAACCTGCCCATCCACCGTATCCACGCTGATCCGATCGCCCAGGGTCGCCTGCGCGATATTGATGCTGATATCGAGGATGATATCGTTCTCTTTGCGCTTGAAATAAGGGTGATCTTTGACATGCACCACCACAAATAAATTGCCCGGCGGCGCGCCCAGTTCTCCGGCATCACCATCGCCACGCACCTGGATTTGTATGCCCTCGCTGACACCAGCCGGTATCTTCACACTCAAAACAGCGCGCTTGCGTTTGCGCCCCGAACCATCGCACTGGCGACAGGGATGCTTGATCACCGTGCCCCGTCCGCCACAGTTGGGGCAGGCATGCGCCCGCATCATTGAGCCAAGGAAGGTCTGCTGTACTTGACGTACCTCGCCGCTGCCATTGCACGTGTGGCAAGTTGTGGGACCAGAACCCTCAGCCGCGCCACTGCCATTACAAACATCGCAGCTTTCCAGCCGCTGAAACTCGATCTCCTTCTCGACGCCAAACACCGCTTCGCTGAAATCGATAGTCACATCAACACGGCGGTCACGCCCCCTGTTCGCCGTTCGCCGGCGCCCCCCGGGACGATCACCAAAGGCGCTGTTGAAGATATCAAATATGTCCTCAAAGCCAATACCCCCCATGCCCGGACCATAACCGCCAGCAGCGCCATTGACCCCGGCATGACCAAAACGGTCATAACGCGCCCGCTTGTCATCGTCAGCCAGCACTTCGTAGGCTTCGTTGATCTCTTTGAATCGATCTTCGGCATCGGCTTCCTGGCTCACATCAGGGTGATACTGGCGTGCCAACCGCCGGAACGCGCTCTTGATCTCTCCGTTATCGGCACTCCGCGATACACCGAGCACTTCATAATAATCTCTAGGCATGGATAAAATCCTGTATGCTCTTCTGGCAAATCGCCAATAGTCAAGTAATAATGCAAATCGGGGTATACGTCAATATACCCCGATTGCTCTTTTCAGCGGGTCATCGTTTAGCTTTCGGTGAACTCGGCATCGATGACATCTTCTTCCTCAGCCTGGCTCGCCGGTTGCCCATCCGCCGGCGCCGCCGCTTCTTGATGCATCTGCGCGCCCAGCGTCTGCAACTGCGCCATCAGCGCTTCAGTCGCGGCTTTAATCTGCGGGATATCTTCGCTGGCTTGCGCGCTGCGAACCGCCGCAACGTTCTCTTCCGTCTGGCGCACCGCATCCTCCGGCAGTTGTTCCTTGTGATCGCGGATCAATTTCTCGGCTTGGAAGATAGCGCTCTCCGCTTGATTGTTGACTTCCGCCTGCTCTTTGCGCTCGGCATCCTGGCTGGCAAACTTCTCCGCATCGGCCACCATCTGCTCGACCTCATCATCCGACAAGCCGCTGCTGGCGGTGATGGTAATCGCCTGTTCCCTGCCTGTCGCCTTGTCCTTGGCGCTGACGTTGAGGATGCCATTGGCATCGATATCGAAGGTGACTTCAATTTGCGGCATGCCCCGCGGCGCCGGCGGAATGCCATCGAGGATGAACTTGCCCAGCGATTTGTTGTCAAGCGCCATTGGCCGCTCGCCCTGCACGATATGAATCTCCACCTGGGTTTGGCTATCCCCAGCGGTCGAATATACCTGTGATTTCTTGCTGGGGATGGTGGTGTTGCGGTCGATCATCGGCGTTGCTACCCCGCCCAGCGTCTCCACACTCAAGGTCAGCGGTGTCACATCCAGCAGCAAAATATCTTTGACATCCCCGCCCAAGACACCAGCCTGAATGGCAGCGCCCAAAGCCACCACCTCATCCGGGTTGACGCCTTTGGTTGGCTCCTGGCTGAAGAATTGCTTGACCGCTTCCTGAATCGCTGGCATGCGCGTCATACCGCCAACCAGCAAAACCGCATCCACATCGCTGGTGGACAAACCGGCATCCTGCAGCGCTTGCCGACAAGGCTCGATCGACTTGCGCACCAATTCATCAACCAGGCTCTCCAGCTTGGCGCGCGACAAACTCATATTGAGGTGCTTCGGTCCGCTGGCATCAGCAGTGATGAAGGGCAGGTTGACCTCGGCGCTGAGCGTGGTCGAAAGCTCGATCTTGGCTTTCTCCGCCGCTTCCTTCAGGCGCTGCAGCGCTTGCCGATCCTGCCGCAGGTCGATGCCGTTCTCCTGCTTGAATTCCTCGGCGATCCAATTGATGATCCTGTCATCAAAATTGTCCCCGCCCAGGTAGGTATCGCCATTGGTCGATTTCACCTCAAACACGCCATCAGCCACCTCCAAAATCGAGATATCGAAGGTGCCCCCTCCCAGGTCATAGACCGCGATGATGCCTTCGTTGCGATCACCCAAGCCATATGACAAGCTCGATGCGGTCGGCTCGTTGATGATCCGCAACACATCAAGCCCCGCGATCTTGCCAGCGTCTTTGGTGGCATTGCGCTGCGTATCGTTGAAATAAGCCGGCACCGTGATCACCGCTTGGTCAACTGTTTCGCCCAGATAGGCTTCGGCATCGGCTTTGATTTTCTGCAAGACCATTGCCGAAATCTCCGGCGCGCTGTAATCCCGCTCGTTCATGCGAATGCGCACATCGCCATTGGAAGCGGCCGCGATCTTATACGGCATCAATTTGGCGGCATCGCGCACTTCCGGATCATTAAACTTGCGCCCGATGAAACGCTTGACCGAAAACACCGTGTTCTCAGGATTGACCACTGCCTGGTTACGCGCGACGCGACCCACCAAGCGCTCCTCGGTCTTGGTGTTGATGGCCACCACCGACGGGATCAAATTTCCGCCTTCGGATGATGGAATTACGGTGGGCTCGCCGCCTTCCATCACAGCGACGACCGAATTCGTTGTGCCCAAGTCAATGCCAATTATTCTTCCCATTCGACTTTCTCCTGTTACTCCCTCAGTTATGTGTTTGTCTCTCTGTGGTCAAGTTCTGATTCAACTGGCAACTTTGACCAGCGCCAACCGCAAGACATTGTCGCCAGCGCGGTAGCCCTTTTGCAGCGTCGCGATCACATGACCGCTTTCCACCTCATCGCTCTCTTCAGCGCCGATCGCCTGATGCAACACCGGGTCGAAAGGGTCCCCCGTCGGGTCAATCGCCTCGACTTCATAGTGCTCCAGCAAAGTCAAGAATTTGCGCTGTATCATTGATACGCCGCCAATCCAGGGATCCTCGCCAAAAGCTTCCGGCACGCTCTCGAAAGCGCGGTCAAAATCATCAATGATCGGCAAGAGCGATCTCAAAGTATCAAGCGCCGCCCGCTGGAATAATTCGCCCCGTTCGCGTTCGGTGCGCTTCTTGTAATTGGTGAACTCGGCACGCGCCCGCTGCCAGCCGTCTTTATTGGCTTGCGCTTCCTTCTGCGCCTCGATCAGAGCTTGCATCAGGTTGGTGCCTTCCGGCAGATCGAGCGTCTCATCACCCGCTTCCGCCACCTTATCACTCTGCTCAACCGATTCATCAGCCACTTCCGGCGCTGTTTCAGCGAGCATTTCATCTTCCTGTTCCAACTCCTCGGTCGAGTTATTGATATCGCTCATACACTTTCCTTATCAAGCCTTTGGCAAGACGCTTCAACATACAAAGCCATTATGCACAGCTTGTGTATGACAAGCGTCAGAATACGGGGGGATTATAAAAGCAAATTGGCTGTTTTTGGGCTAAAGTACAGAAGTCTTACAAATTTTATATGTTGCGCTGCCCAGCATCTTCTACATTGTCTTGATAGAGCGTTGCCAACACATTGGTCATCAGGTTCGAGACATAACGTACCGTGCTAATCGCACGGCCGTAATTGATGTGTGTTGGTCCCAAAACGCCAATGGCGCCGCTCATTTTGGCAGGATCGCCATAGCGGCTCAGCACCATGCTCAGGCGACTCAAATCCTCATAGCGCCCGTCACCGGCGATCACCACCTGCACATCCAGCTGTTCGCTATCCGCTGGCGGCAGCCGCTCCAGCATATCGTTCAACAAGGCGTTGAGCGCGTTGTGCTCTTCCAAAATGCGGATCGCCTGTTGCGCCCCTTCCTCATCAGCAAAACTCTCCATAATTTGGCTTAAACCATCGCGATAGATGAAACGCGCTTGATTGTTATCCGCATTTTCGATCAATTCTGCCGTCAGCTCCGCCACCTCGCGCTCCAGCATAGGCAGGTTTATGCTGCGCAAACGCACGCGCTGGGCATCCATATCGGCACAGTTTTCGTTGATGCGCTTGGCAGCTTCCGCCAACTTGTCCTGCGGCACCGGCTCCGCCAGCGTCAACATGCGCTGATGCACGCTGCCGCTATTCAAGACCAAGACCATCAAAGCCAGCCTGCCCTGTATCGAAATCAACTCGACATGCTTGAAAGAATTCGTCTGGGAGATGGGTGGCGTCACAATCGATGCTGATTGTACCGAGCGCGCCAACAAGGCAGCCGCCCGCCGCATCCATTGCTCCATGCCCGATTGCAGGGTCCCGACCCGTTCCGAAATATGACTCTGTTCCCCACGGGTCAAACTGCGGGTCTGCAATAGCCGGCGCACAAAATAGCGGAAACCAGCCGCCGTCGGCACCCGCCCAGCCGATGTATAAGGCGCGGCGATATAACCCATCTCCTCCAATTGCGCCATCTCATTGCGCACCGTCGCCGAGCTGATATTCAGTTGATAATTCTCCACCAAATGACGAGAGCCGACCGGTTCGGGCCTCTCCGAATACGCTTGCACGATGCAAGTCAAAATATCTTCCTGCCGGCTGGAGAGATCCGGCAGTTGGCTTTCGTCGTTCACTGTCATCAGGCTCCCAAAAGCGCTGGCACAGAGTGAATGCTATCATGCGCTTCTGCATTTTACAAACCAGCGATTCCACCAACCGCAGCGACGCAACCTGCCCCGTAGATCGAGAAAAGGCATCATTGCCGCTGTGTCTAATTCAAATCTGATGTAAGATGTGATGCAGGCTAGTCGTCAAAATAATGACATTCCAAGAAGCGAATTGAGGGGGCAGCGCCAAGCCCGCTCCCCAACAAAAACCCACAGGAGATAAAACGATAATGGGCGCCAAGACAATCACGGTCAATAAAGACGAGTTCCAAAGCGAAGTGCTGGAGAGCAACACGCCAGTGCTGGTTGATTTCTGGGCGGAGTGGTGCGGTCCCTGCAAGATGATCGCCCCAATCGTCGACGAAATCGCCAATGAATACGAAGGCAAATTGCGCGTCGCTAAAGTCGATGCCGATGCCAACCAGGAAATCTTGATGCACTATGGCATCATGGGCATCCCCACCTTAATCCTGTTCAAAGAGGGAGAAGCAGTGGAACGCATCACCGGCTTCAAGCCCAAAGGCAAAATCGTCAGCAAAATCGCCACGCACATTTAGCCGCAACAGCTATGTTCAGAAAGGCGCCCATCTACCATAGGTGGGCGTTTTCTTTTGTGGCGGCATTCCCAGCCCGATTCTCGCCCTACATTGTCGCTTGACCTGTTTACGCCCGCCAAACTTCCTGGTATCATCAAGGTTATCGCTGAGCGCGTTGTTGATCGGGAATTCACTTTTGATTGAAGACATATGGAAAACAGTCATAGCCGATTAACGCCACCTATCGGAGTTACTGAAATACAGATGGATCCCAGCGAACAAGCAAAAGTGCCCGGCGCCAAATATAACCCCGTTCACATCAACCACCTGCATCAAGAGGAACAGCAACATTCCTCGACCATGCGCTTCGGCTCGATGAAAATTTTCTCCGGCATCGCCTCCCAAGCATTAGGCAGCGAAATTGTGGATTATATCTGCAACGTATCCGAATACAACATCAAGCCAGGCGCCTACTATCGTACTGTCTTTTCCAACGAAAATATCTTCATCAAACTGGAAGAGAGCGTCCGCGGCAAAGATGTTTACCTGGTGCAGACGATGGCGGCTCCCGTGCACGACAACTTCATGGAAATGCTGATCATGATCGATGCCCTCAAACGCGATTCCGCCTGGCGTATCAATCTGGTCGTTCCTTATATGAGCTATACTCGTTCCGACAAAAAAGACCAACCGCGGGTGCCAATCACAGCGCGTTTGATAGCCAATATGATCGAGACCGCCGGCGCCGATCGCTACATCACTATCGACCTGCATTCGGGCCAAATTCAAGGTTTCTTTAATATCCCCGGCGATGCGCTCACCGCCTTTCACCTGCTGACCGATTATGTCCTGAACAAGCTAAACACCGGCGAACTGGAGGACCTGGTGGTGGTCGCCACCGATCTCGGCTTCGCTAAACAGGGCCGCAATTGGGCGGAGGCTCTCGGTGTGCCACTGGCATTTGTGGAAAAACGCCGGGTCAACAATGTGGAGCATCCACGCGCCCTCTCCCTAATCGGCAATGTCGAAGGCAAAAATGTCCTGCTGGTCGATGACGAAGTCAACACTGGCGGCAGTATCGTCAACGCCGTTAATGTCGTGCGAGATTATGGCGCTAAAGACGTGCTCTTCGCTTTCACCCATCCCTTTTTCTCCGAACAGGCATATGAGCGCTTTGAGGCGCTCAACCTGCGCGAGATTATCTTCACCAACACCTTGCCCATTCCGCAAGAACGCATATTTGACAACATGACCGTGCTCTCTATCGCGCCGCTACTTGGTGAAGTCATCCTGCGCGCGCACGAGGGCAGAAGTGTAGGTGCACTCTTTAATGAATGAAACGCCGCCCACATCAAAACGCCCTCTTTTCAACAAGCCGGATGAGCCACCTGGCGAGCTGTCGACGCGAACCCTCGTTATCGGCGGAGTAGGCTTTCTCGCCATAATCACCTTGCTCTACCTGCTGGTGCAAACTATCGGCTTGGATGAGCTGCAATTCATGATCGCCAGCGCCGGCATTTGGGGTCCCTTGGTTTTCGTTAGCATCAAGGCGCTGACTTTCACCTTCGCGCCACTTTCTGCTGGTCCCATCCAATTCGCTTCCGGCATTCTCTTTGGTGTCTTGCCCGGCACCTTCTACTCGCTGCTGGGGGAAGTCATCGGCGGCACGATTAATGTGATCATCGCCCGCTTGCTGGGTCGGCGTATTGTCCAGCGCTTTGTCGGGGCAGCTGCCTTGGAACGCATCGACGACTTCTATGAGCGCCACCTCGATGACTGGAAGTCCCTGCTGGTGGCTCGCCTGCTGCTCTTTTCAGTCTACGATTTCATCAGCTACGCCGTCGGCTTGGGAAATATCAGGCTGTCGGTCTATATCTTTGTCTCCTTTGTCGGCGGTTTGATCCCGACCTATATCTTCGTCGCCATCGGCAAGGAAGCGGCACAAAATCAAGATCTGCTGCTGTTCTTCTATCTCGGCGCCGCGCTGCTTTTCATCGCCTACATCATCTTCCGCCGCCCAATCGCTCAACTGCTCAATTGGATTGACAAATTACTCTAAGCCGCCACAATATCAGCCAACACAACATTCACCTCCGCCCATCTAGGGCAACTCTTCTGCCCCGCAAAACGGCTGTGTTATAATGATCTGTAGCCATAGAAACCACATTGCCTGAGGTTATATGATCCGCAATCTCGTCAAGACAATTTTCGGCGACCCAATGCAAAAGGCGCTCTCCACCTATCAAGAGTCGGTTGACCAGATCAACGCGCTCGAACCTGCCATGCAAAAATTGAGCGATGAGCAGCTGAAAGCGAAAACCGCCGACTTTAAGACACAACTGAGCAATGGCGCCAGCTTCGAAGAGATCCTGATCGATGCTTTCGCCCTAGTGCGGGAGGCATCCGTCCGCACCACTGGCTTGCGTCACTACAATGTGCAATTGATCGGCGGCATCGTCCTGCACGAGGGGCGCATCGCCGAGATGAAAACAGGGGAGGGCAAAACACTGGTCGCCACCCTGCCGCTCTACCTCAACGCTCTCGCTGGAGGTGGCGCCCACCTGGTCACCCCCAATGACTATTTGAGCAAACATGGCTTGCAGACCATGGGTCCCATCTATCATTTGCTGGGCTTGTCGGCGGCCGTCATCCAAAATACGGGAGGGCAACCAGACAGCGGCTCCTTCCTCTTCGATCCAGATTTCATCTCCGATGATGCCCGTTATCAAAACTTGAGACCCATCACCCGGCGCGAAGCCTACCGAGCCGATATCCTGTATGGCACCAACAACGAATTCGGCTTCGATTATCTGCGCGACAACATGGTGCTCTCGCATGAGGCTCTGGTACAACGAGAATTACACTTCGCCATCGTTGATGAAGTGGATAACATCTTAATCGACGAAGCGCGCACGCCCCTGATCATCTCCGGTCCTTCCGACGAACCCTCCGATCACTATCGCCGTTTCGCCGCCATCGTCAAGCGTCTCAAAAAGAGCAGCGAAGACAGCGTCGAACTGGAAGAACCCGATGGCGACTATGTGCTGGATATCGCCGATCGCATCGTCTATCTCACCGAGCAAGGTGTCGAAAAGGTCGAAAAAGCGCTCAGCCTGGCGCAACTCTATCATCCCGATAATGCCGAAATGCTGCCCTATCTCGATAACTGCCTGCGTGCCCAAACCCTCTTTCAAAACGACAAAGAATACATCGTCCAGAACGGCGAAGTGGTCATCGTTGACGATTTCACGGGCCGCCTGATGCCCGGCCGCCGCTTCTCCGAAGGCCTCCACCAAGCTATCGAAGCCAAAGAAGGGGTGCAAATCCGCCGCGAAAATATCACCATGGCCACCATTACCTTCCAAAATTTCTTCCGCATGTATGACAAACTAGCTGGCATGACCGGCACCGCCCTCACCGAAGCTGAAGAATTCGAAAAGACCTACGAGCTGGATGTCGTCCCCATCCCAACTCACCGCCCAGTCGTCCGCGAGGATGAAAATGATCTGATCTATGTCAATGAAACATCCAAGTGGAACGCCATCGTCGAAGCCATCCGCGAACGCAATCAACAGAAACAACCCATCCTGGTCGGCACGGTCGCTGTCGAAACCTCGGAGCGGCTCAGCAAATATCTCGACAAAGCCAACATCAAACATGAAGTCCTCAACGCCAAGCAGCACGAAAAAGAAGCGGAGATCATCACCCAAGCCGGGCGCCCCGCCGCCGTCACTATCGCCACCAATATGGCTGGGCGCGGCGTCGATATTTTGCTCGGCGGCAATCCCGAAGGTCTAGCGCGCCAGGCATTACGCCGGCAAGGCACCGACCTCACCGCTGCCACCACCGCCCAATGGCAGAAGGCACTGGCGGATGCGGAAAAATTGGTCGAGAGCGATCGGCAAGTGGTGCTGGATGCCGGCGGGTTGTTCGTGCTAGGCACCGAACGCCACGAAGCGCGCCGCATCGATAATCAGCTGCGCGGCCGCTCGGGACGGCAAGGCGATCCCGGCGAGTCCCGCTTCTACCTCAGCCTCGATGACGAACTGATGAAGCGCTTCGCCAACGATAACGTCAAGCGATTGATGAAAACAGCCGGCTTCCCCGAAGATGAAGCCATCCAACATGGCATGATCAGCAAATCCATCGAACAGGCGCAGATCCGCGTCGAGGGACACAATTTCGATATCCGCAAACGAGTGGTCGAATACGATGATGTCGTCAATCGCCAGCGGGAAATCATCTATTCGCAGCGGCTGGAATGGCTAGCCAAAGACGCGGAACAGCTTCACCGCGATTACCTGGCGATGATCGAAGACCAAATCGCCGCGGCAGTCGAAGACATCTTCGCCCCAGATGACCAGGGCGAGCTGCTCGATGCCGGCGCCATGTATCAACAACTGGCGAGCACCGGCTTGCCACTGCCCCAAACAGTCTCATCGGAAATGCTGGAAGATATCGAGCCGGAAGAACTGACCGCCCAAATCAGCGTCCATGCCGCCGAGCTGCTGGAAGAGAAGAAAGCGCAAATAGAAGCGACGCGCGAAGGCTTGATGGAAATCGCCGAACGCCAGACGATCATCCGCGCCCTCGATCATTATTGGCAACGGCATCTGACCGATCTCGACATCCTGCGCGAGGGCATCGGCTTGCAAGCGGTGGCGCAAAAAGATCCGCTGGTCGAATACCAACGACAAGGCTTTCAAATGTTTCGCGCCGTGGAAGATACCTATCGCCAGTTTGCCGCGCGTAATATCTTCCTGGTCCAACCCGCCGTGATGCAAACCCCGCAGCGCCGCCGCCAAATGCGCGAATACCGCCCCGATGCCACCATGGGCAACACCGACCGCCCAGCACAACAGACCGTGCGCAAGAGCAATCGTCGCCCCGGGCGTAACAAACCCTGTTGGTGCGGTAGCGGCAAAAAATACAAACACTGCCACATGCGCGAAGATCAACTCTCAGGCAAATGGCAACAAGCCGGCTAGTATTATCTAACTGCCATGTTCCGCATCGGCGACATAGAAATCCACCTCTTTAATGACGCCAACACTTGGGTAGATCCCGGCGGCATGTTCGGCTTGGTGCCGCGCTTGCTTTGGTCCCGCGCCTATCCAGTCGATCAGCGCCATCTGCTGCAAACCGCAACGCATACCCTCTTGGTTCGTGCCGCTGGCAAAAACATCATCATCGATACCGGCTTCGGCAATTGCGCCAGCGAGACGCAGCGCCGCCGCAGAAGCATGACCCATTTCGATGGCGCGCAAAGTGGCTTGCAAAACCTCGGCATAGATCCAGCTGCAATCGATGTTGTCATTAATACCCATCTGCACGATGATCACTGCACCGGCAACTTTCGCCTTGATGCCGACGGACAACGCCAGCCAGCTTTCCCCAACGCCGAATACCTGGTGCAGCGCCGTGAATACCAAGACGCTATCAATCCCAACGAACGCACCCGCGCCACCTACCTGCCAGATAATTATCTGCCCTTATTCGAATCCGGTCAGCTGCGGCTGCTGGATGGCGATTGCGAGATCCTGCCCGGGGTGAATGCCGTAGTCACACCGGGTCATACCCCGGCGCATATGAGCATTCGCATCCAAAGCGCTGGCGAACAAGCCGCCTTCCTTTGCGACCTGGCTTCATTGGCGATCCACTTCGAGCGCCTCGCCTGGATGACCGCCTACGATGTCGAACCGCTGAAGACGCTGGAGACCAAGCGCCATTGGCAGAAATGGGCGCTGGAAACGGGCGCGCTACTCTTCTTCCCCCACGACCTCAACCGACCCGCCGGCTACCTGACCCGGACGGAAAAGGGGCACTTTGTCGTGCAGCCGCCAGACACGCAATAAGTTTCTCTCAAGTCAAGCGCTCTGGCTGACACTGGGGGCAGAAATGAGTCCCCCGCTGCGCCAGGCGAATCTTGTTGATCACCCCGTCGCAATGCTTACAAGGAAGACCAGCCCGTCCATAGACAAAAAAATGATCCTGCGACTCGCCCTTGTTGCCATCCGGCTTGCGATACCAATTGATGCTGGCGCCTTCATGTGCAATGCCAGCTTCCAGGGCATCACGTATCGTCTGATGCAACAACGCGCTATCCTCCTCCGTCAGCAGATCGACCCGGCAAGTCGGATGAATGCCCGCGCGAAAAAGCGCCTCATCAGCATAAATATTGCCCACGCCAGCCACGAAGCCCTGATCCAGCAATAGCGACTTGATCGCCCGCTTGCGCCCGCGCATCCCTTCCCGGAAGCGCTCCAGCGTGAACGCATCGCCCAGCGGCTCCGGTCCCAGGTGGCTCAACAGGCTGTCGATATCATTAGTCAAAAACACCTTGCCAAATTTGCGCACATCGGAAAAGCGCAGTTGCTGCCCCTGATCCAGGTCGAAGCGCACATGCACCCACCGGTCCGCATCATGCCGCTCCTCGGCGGCCGCCACATATAAACGCCCCGACATCTTCAGGTGGATCACCAATGTATCCTGCTCCAGCAGGATCAAAATATATTTCCCGCGCCGCTCCAGCGCTCGGATTATCTGCCCAGCAACCCGCGCCGCGAACTCTGCCACCTTCGGGGAATGGATCGTCGATTCCCAATCATGCCACATCCCCTCAATCCGGCGTCCAATCAAGGGCTCGCGCAATCCACGTATGACGGTCTCAACTTCTGGCAATTCGGGCATAATCAGGGACCGCTCCCATCATCCTGACAATCTGCTCAAACAAAGCACTTCTGACCAACTTTTTGCCGCATCGGATGCTATAATAGATCTATCCTTCCGCAATTATAACCCATAGCGCTACAGGCGAACCTCGACCCCATGACCAGCGACTTCGTCCATCTGCACGTCCATAGCGAATTCTCCCTGCTCGATGGCCAAAGCAAAATCCAGAGCTTGGTAAACCGCGCCCGCGAGCTGGAAATGCCCGCCCTAGGCATCTCCGACCATGGCGTCATGTACGGCGTTGTCGATTTCTACCTCGCATGTCGCAATGCCGGCATCAAACCCGTCATCGGCATGGAAGCCTACCTGGCGCAACGGGGCATGGGCGATCGTGATCCGCGGCTGGATCGCAGCCCCTATCACCTGCTCTTGTTCGCGCAGAACATGACTGGCTACCAAAATCTGCTCAAGATTGCATCAGCCTCGCAACTCGAAGGCTACTACTATCGACCGCGCATCGACAAAGAATTCCTCGCTGCTCATGCCGAGGGCATCATCGCCACCAGCGGCTGCCTGGCGGCCGAAATCCCGCGCCTGGTCGCCAATGGGGACGATAGCAGCGCGCGCCAACAAATCGGCTGGTATCAGGATGTATTTGGCGCCGACAAATTCTATCTCGAATTGCAAAGCCACGATCTCCCACAATTGCATCAGCTCAACCGTTGGCTTTGCGAATATCGCGCCAGCGGACATAGCCCCGTGCAACTGCTGGCCACCAACGATGTGCATTATGTCCATCGCGATGATGCCGAAGCCCATGACACCTTGCTCTGCATTCAAACCAGCGCCCTCAAATCCGAAAGCAACCGCATGCGGATGGAACCCTTCCACAGCTATTACCTCAAGTCCGCCGAGGAAATGCGTGCCGGCTTTGCGGAGCTCCCGCCAGAGATGCTCACCGAAGCCTTCGCCAACTCGCTCAAAATCGCCGACATGACAACCATCGACCTCTCGCCAACAGGCTATCATCTGCCCCTTTTCCCGGCGCCGGCTGGTCACGATCAACGCAGCTACCTGCGCCATCTGGTTGAGCTCGGCATGGAATGGCGCTTCGGCTCCGATTGGCAACGTGATCAAATCTTCAGCGAACGCATTGAGCGCGAGCTAAATGTCATTCACAGCATGGGTTTTGATAGCTATTTCTTGATCGTTTGGGATCTCTGCGAATTTGCCCGCCATGCTGATATCTGGTGGAATGTCCGTGGTTCCGGCGCCGGCAGCCTGGTCGCCTACAGCCTCGGCATCACCAATATCGATCCCATCCAGCACGGCTTGCTCTTTGAGCGATTTCTCAATCCGGGTAGGGTCAGCATGCCCGATATCGACCTCGATTATCCCGACGACCGCCGTGGCGAGATGATCGCCTACACCGCCATGCGCTATGGCGAAGACAAAGTCGCCGCGATCATCACCTTCGGCACCATGGGCGCCAAAGCCGCCGTCCGCGATGTGGGCCGCGCCCTCGATGTCGACCTGGGTAAGATCAATCGCGCCGCCGCCATGATCCCCCAGGAAGCGCGCCAAAAGAAAATACGCGAATATGTCGATGGCAATCCCGAATTGCTCGCCCTCTATGAAGAAGATGTCGAGCTGGAGCATGTGATTGACACCGCCATCGAGCTGCAAGGCATAACCCGCCACGCTTCCACCCATGCCGCTGGCGTCATCGTTTCCGACCGGCCCTTGCTGGAATATGTACCCCTGCACCGCATCACCGGCAAAGACCCTTCTGGCGGCGCCCTCAAAGCCGTGACCCAATTCCCCATGGAAACTGCCGAATCGATGGGTTTGCTCAAAATCGATTACCTGGGTTTATCCACCTTGACCATCATGCGCAAAGCCTGCGAGCTGATCTCGCGCCATCGCGGCATTAACTACAGCATCGATAATATTCCCTATCGCGACAGTCCCGAGCTTAGTGAGGGACAACGCGCCATGCTGGACGACGCTTTTGCCATGATGGGGCGGGCGGAGACCATCGGCGTCTTTCAAGTAGAATCCGGCGGGATGAAGCAAACCTTGCGCCAGATGCGCCCTCGCGTCTTCGAAAATATCGTCGCCGCCATCTCCCTCTACCGCCCCGGACCAATGCAATTCATCCCCGAATACTGCCGCCGCATGCACGGCGAAGAAGAAATCGTCTATCTCCACCCCAAACTGGAACCCATCTTGCGCGAGACCTATGGCACCTGTGTCTACCAAGAGCAAATCATGGAGATCGCTGGCCAGCTATTTGGCTACGAACTAGGCGAAGCCGATCTGATGCGCCGCGCCGTCTCCAAGAAAAAACCCGCCGAACTGAACAAACACCGGGCGCTCTTCATCGAGCGTGGACCGCAAAATGGCGTCGACAAAGACTCGGCTGAAAAAATCTTCGATATGATCGAATACTTCGCCGATTACGGCTTCAACAAATCCCACGCGGCCGATTATGCCGTGATCACCGTGCAAACCGCTTATCTCAAATGCAATTATCCCGAGGAGTATATGACCGCGCTGCTGAGCGTCCAGCGCGACGATCATGCCAAAGTTTCTACTTTCTTGGAGGAATGTCGCCGTTTGCAAATCCCCATCTTGCCACCCGATGTCAATTACAGCCAACTCGACTTCGATATTGAAACCTTGGCTGACGGTCCGCGGGGAATACGTTTTGGCTTGGCTGCCGTCAAAAATGCCGGCGCGCGCGCCCTGCAAGATCTCATCGAACAACGGGGCGAAGCGCCCTTCAAAAGCCTGACCGATTTCTGCCAAAGGATCGACCTGGGCAAGCTGGGCAAACGCTCCCTGGAGAGCTTGGTCAAGGTCGGCGCGCTGACAAGCTTTGGCAGCCGCGCCACCCTGATAGCCGCTCTCGATAGCATTATTGGCTATAGCAGCCGCTACCATCGTGACCAGGAAATCGGCCAACTGGTGATGTTCGGACAGCAATCAACCGGCGATGACAACGTCTTCAAAGATCTAAAACAATTGCCGGAATCCGGTCCCCGCGAGCTTTTGAAATGGGAGAAAGAGCTGCTGGGCTTCTACTTCACCGGGCGCCCCGTCGATCGCTACAAAGACCTGCTCGCCCAACAGAATCTGCACAAGATTAGCGATCTCAAAAGTCCCACGCTCACCAAGCCGGAAAACGTGCGCGTCGCCGGCGAACTGACCAATATTCGCAAGATGACCACCCGCAATGGTGATAGTATGGCTGTGCTCACCGTGGAAGACTGGCACGATAGCGCCGGTAGCATCGAGGTTGTCCTCTTCCCACGCACCTACAGCAAAGTCACGGAAGCTCTCGCCCAAGCCGATGTCACAACGCCAACATCCGAAAATCGCCCCAGCTTGTCCTCTGGCGAGGTTGCGCTAATCACTGGGCGCTTTGACGACAGCCGCGGCGAACCGCAGATCATCGGCGAAAATCTCAGCTTTGATTTCTATATCGCCACAGGCGCCGGCAGATCGCCAGAGCCTATAGATGATGCTACTCAAGAACAGCCAGTTTGGGCGATGACAGAGCAAGAGCCGCCCCACCAACAGATTCCTGCCCCGGATATCCCCCCAACTGCCGAGAGCGATAGCGCCGCCTTCCCGCCACTCACTGACGATCAGAACGCCGCCACAAGCGGAATTCCGGCGGCAGAGCACGATGAGGATCAACCAGAGTGGGTTAATGGCGAGGGCGATCTGGCCATGCCCGGCGAAGAAACAGCCGATGAAGGTCCCCCGCGTACCATCTCAGTCCTGCTCATCGCCTCGGACGATGAGTCCAAAGACAACCGCAGATTGAAGCGCATACACAACGAATTGCTCAAGTATCCAGGCAAAGACCGTTTCAAAATTGTCATACTGCGCGGAGAAAATGACACGACCTTAAGCTTCCCCGATAAGACCACCCATATCTGCCCAGCCCTGCAAGCCGACTTGCTCAAGATCGTCGGCAGCGATGATTGCATAACCATCGATGACAGCGAATACTGAATCTTGCGGGGGATCAAGTACCTACATACAGCGAAAAATCGCCCGCCCAACCTGTTCCGCGTCTAACAGACTTCACAGAGATTTAAAACTTTCACATTTGTAAGCTGTCTCCAAACTGTTTAGAATACGCAGCTGAACCTGGGTATAGGTCCCAGAATAGCTGAGTCCAGTGGAGACCCTGTGATGAAACGAATCGCCGTGATGACAAGCGGTGGGGATGCGCCCGGTATGAATGCGGCTGTACGCGCGGTCGTGCGCGCCAGCTTGGACCAAGATGTTGAGGTCTACGGCATCCGCCAGGCTTACCAGGGTCTGCTGGCCGGTGATCTGGAGCTGCTCACTACCCGCGAAGTCAGCGGTATCTTGCAACGCGGCGGGACCGTCCTGCAAACCGCCCGCAACGAAGAATTCAAAACCCCGCAGGGACAGAAAAAAGGCCGTCGCCGGCTTAACGAAAATGGCATCGAAGGCGTCATTGTCATCGGTGGCGATGGTAGCCTGCGCGGCGCCCTGGCACTGCACAAGATGGGTGTACCAGTCATCGGCATTCCCGCCAGTATCGATAACGACATCTGGGGCACCGACACCAGTATCGGTGTCGATACCGCTCTCAATACCATCCTCGATGCGGTCGACCGCCTCCGCGATACCGCCACCTCACATAGTCGCGCCTTCGTGGTGGAAGTGATGGGGCGGGATTGTGGCTACCTGGCGGTGATGGGCGGTATACTCGGCGGGGCGGAAATCGTCGTCACACCGGAAAATGGCGTCACCATGAACGAGATTGCCATCGCATTGGAAGGCGCCTACATCCGCGGCAAATCCCATGCTATCGCCATCTTGGCGGAAGGCGCGCCCTACCAAGGACCAGAATTAGCCAAATTCCTCGAACAAAAACATATCGGCTTTGAAATCCGCTTGACGATTCTGGGGCATACCCAACGTGGTGGCAGCCCAACAGCCTTCGACCGGCTCCTCGCCACCCGGATGGGCGTCTACGCGGTTGAATTGCTGCTCAATGGGGAATCGGGCATGATGGTGGCGCGTATCGGTCGCGACCAAAAACCAGTCCCTCTCGCCGATTCCACCGCCAAAACACGCCAGATTACGCCGGGATACTTCGACCTCGCCAAGATTCTCTCTCGTTGAGTCAGCCGCCAATCAGGCTCCGTCCGCGACATCGACAATCCGACAATCCAGCAGCTCGATTAGACCTTTCGTCTCAACCCGCAGTTGCACGCCGCGCTGCCCCGCGCTGATGACAATATGCGAGCAATTCATGGCGCGTTGATCGAGATAAACTTCCCAATTCTTCGCCACCAATGCCAAAGCGCTGATGCCGCCAACCTGTAAACCGGTCATCTTCTCAGCCGCCGCGTGAGCAGCCAGCGCCGCTTTCTTTTCCTCCAATGCCTGCGCCAAGCGCTTGAGATTCAAATTCCTGTTGGCGGGCAACAAGACCAAAACGGGCTTCTTGCGCTTTGGCGCCTCCACAACCAGCGTCTTAAACACCTCATCTGCCTCCATGCCCAGCGCTTCCGCCACCTGCTGGGCATCGCGGATCCGCTTGTCATAATGATGAATCTCATAAGGTATCGAATGGGCATCCAACAGCCGCATCGAGTTGAGTTTTTTTGTCTTTGCCATCGCGCGCTCGCTATTGATTTTCTTGCGGAACTTCGCTCACTCCCTGGATCCAGGCATTGCCGGGTCAGCCCCGTCGAAGCGCGGTTGGTATTGCCTCTTCGCCAAACGCGCCAATAGACCTGGTAGAATCACGCCGCCAGCCAACACCAAGCGATCAAACAAACTTGTGATGACATGACGCGGCTTCCGCTCGACCGTTTTGACGATGACATCCGCTACTTCTTCCGCCCGCATAATCGGCAAGCCGCCGCGGTTGCCTTGGCTGGATCCCAGCCGATTCTGGTTGAATTCAGTCGCGGTGCGCCCCACCAGCACATCCGTCACCGCGATATTATCGCCTTCCAACTCCAGCCGCAATGAACCCGCCAAGCTCGATACAAAGGCTTTGCTGGCGCTATAAGTGGCGGTATAAGGCGTATGAATCCCGGCGACCACCGATGAGACAATCAGTATCTGCCCGCCGCCGCCAAGCCGCATGGCCGGCACACAAGCGCGCACGCTGTGCAAGACCCCATCGATATTGCTGCGCAGCACCGTCTGCAAATCATCCCATTCGGCTTCGACCACCGTCCCATGCTGTCCTACACCAGCGTTCGCCAGCAAAATATCCAAACGACCAAAACGCGCCACAGCCCGCTCCACAGCCGCCTCTAACTGATCCGCCCGCCGGACATCGCCCTGCACCGCCTCGAAGTCTCCACTTCCATCGGGCAATCCCTCGATCTCACTTGCCAGGTCTTCCAACCGCTCGGGGCGCCGGGCAAAGCCGCAGACATCATAACCAGCCCGGGCAAAGGCGATGGCGGCCGCGCGCCCAATCCCGCTCGATGCGCCTGTGATAAAGACGACCTTGCTGCTCATGCCCTAGTAATTCTCTCGCTCACAACGAATTCAGCCAATAGCAGTATAACATGGCAGCCCGAGGGTCCAATGCTATCGCCTCGATGGCTTGACCCCCGAGCAAACGGCTGTCATCAGCAAATATACGGCAACGCGAGAAGGTGAATTAGTTGGCTTGCGCCAGCAATTCAATCAGGAGCCGATCTGCAAACTGCCGGGCAGCGGATAGAATTCCCCGCTGGGGACACCCTCAACAACCAGCGGCAAAAAAACCTCGTCTAGCGGATCCCACACCCCCAGCCGCAAGTGATACCCCTCTTGCCCTTTGGGGATACCCGCCTTCCAGTCCAAATCAAAGACCTGCCGATCATGCACATAATCTCCCACATCCCAAAGCGAGCTGGCATAATGCCCATGCCGGTGCGGTCCCACCTCAAAGACCCACTCTTGCCAGATCGGCTCGCCAGCCGGGTCGACCAATTGCAGCACAAATCGATAATCCCGCTCCAGCGGCTGCAAAGCCTGCCAGCTCGGTTCCAATGTCATCGGCGTATTCTTGTACAACACCTGCGGGAAAACCCCTCGCGGATATAACTGCAAGCGCCCGCCAAAGATGACTTCCTCGCTATCCTGGAAATGCCGCGGCAGCTCGCGCCGCACACTGAAATCCCGCGTTCGGTACAATTCATAACTGAAGATCGCATCATAATGCCATTTTTGCAGCTGGAACAAGTCATGTTTGCCCAAGGCGGCGATTAATGGCAGGCGCGCCGGATCCAAACCAGCCTCCTGATAAGCCTCTCGCGCCTTCGCCCCATAGATGAAATGCGTCGCCCCCAGCGATTCGTATTCGTCAAGCTCGGTCACCAATTGATCGATGATCTCCATCTGAGGGAAGAAGAAAGGCAAACGCTCTTCCCCCGGCGCCAAGACAATCGGTGGCTCATCCTGGTCCCGCCGATACTCTTCCAAACCTACTACGATTTCCATCAATGACGGATTAAATACCTGATACTTCTTGATATCGCTATCCAGGTCCTCGCGCGCCAACCACACGGATGACCAATGCACATCCAAGCCCACTGCTACGATGCCCGGGAGGCTCAACAGCGCTAAACTCAAGTAATAGAGACGCCGCAACAACCTGCCCCAAACCCGCATACGAGCCGGATCCAAAATGACCGATAGCGCAATCCCCGCCGGCAAACATAGCAAAGGCACAATGGCGAATCCCAGCCGATAATGATAGCTATAGGAATAAAAGAAGGTGATGAAATAAGGCAGCGCCAGCAACAGACACCAAGCCGCTATGCTAACCATACGGCTGGCAGGCTCGCTGAACGGCTGCCTGATGGCGCGACGCAAACTGATCAGCATCAGCGCCATACCCGCGATCACAGCCAGCGCCTCTTCAAGACGGATATAACTCGCCGGCGGGTCGGCTCGCCAGGGAAACAGATTGGAGTTGGAAGCCAAAACACCGGCCAGCACCAGCAGAAAACCAAGCGCGCCCAGGCTCCACTCGCGTCTTGCCAAGCCCCGCCGCAATGCCACAGCCAAATAGACCAGCGCCAGCGCCAAAATCAACGGACCCAGATAATCGCCACTGCGCAGCGCCCGCGTCAGCCAAACCGATTTGGGAAAGATAATCGCATCGTGACCCAGCAACAGGTTACGCAGATACCAGGCAGCGCCCAAAGGCAAGCAAGCCAAACCCGTCCAACAGGCGACCATCAAGCGCGGTTTCCAGCGGTGAAAATCGAAGCGAAGGCGCAACAAATCGACCAGCACTAACAGCAACACCCCCCAGATGAACGCGCCAGACGTCGGTTTGGTGAACAAGGCAATACCCAAGATCAGGCCAGCCAACAGAGCATCCCCCCGCTTGGCGGAAGCATCTTCTTCGCCGGTCCAAGCGCGCAAGAAAAAAACTGCCGCCAAAGTGAAACTGAAAGTTAGCGGGATCTCCAAATCGCCAACAACAGACCATTGCCCCACATGCGGATGCAGGCTCCACAAGACCGCCACCAACAAACCTGCCCGGCGGCTGAGCAAACGCGCACCCAACAGATAAGCGGCCAGCACGCTGCCCAAATGCAACATCGGCAAAACCATCCGCGCCGCATGATCGTTAATCTCGCCAATCAGCACCTGCACATAAGCGAATTGCAACTGCAAAAACTGCGGATAATAGTTGATGCTTTCAGGTATGTAGCCTTCCAGAAAATACAAGCGCCCCTGATAGCCATAGACCCACAACGCATCATAAGCGGTGAAGGACCAAAATGCGGTGTGAACCCAACGCAAAACCAGCGCAATAGCAATCAGCGCTATGATCAACTTCTCATCAAATGCCAGCGTTATGCCCCCGTCGCGGGCGGGCAATCGATGCCTTTTGCGCCAGGCGATAGCAACGCCAGCCAAAGCGATGCTGACAGTGCCCAGCAAGATCCACTCAACGCTGAAACTGCGCAGCTGCAGTTGCGCGCCCAAAACGCCCAGCGCCAGCATCCAGGCGGTCACCCAAGCGGGACCCAGCGCCAGCGCCACAGCGGCAACCAACGGCAGCGAATGCCATTGCCGCGGCGACAAGGTGGCAAAAGCCCAAGGCAAACCGACCCCGACAAACATCCACAGTGTCGGCAGCAAACCCGCTAGCGCTTCTTCTATCCAGTAAAGCGATGTCATCAGCTTATCTTGAGGTTTTGCCCGAGCGCTTTCACGATGACAACCATCGCGTATGACACCAGGACGATCACGGCGGGCAAAAGCGGCAAATAATAGCGCGCCCAGGGTAGGGGAGTCAGCCAGAGCGTCGCCAACCCCGCCCCCAAGATCCAGATCAGGAGCAACCTCCGGTTCTCCAGCGAGACACTCCCACCACGCGCCAAAGCAATCACAGCGAAAATCGCCAATAGCAGGCAGATCAATCCCAAACGTCCAACACTGCCGATCACCAGCAGCCCAGCCAATCCAGAGCGCTCATAAACTTCGATCTGCGCGCTGATCGCCGCATAGTCAGCCCAGCCAGCCACTTCAAAATATTGCCGCTCGCCCACAAAAACAAACTGAAAGAAACCTGTTATCTGTTCCGCCAAAGAACCATACCCGCCAAATATATTCACCTGATCCTGCAATAATCCCTCTCGCAAACTTAAAACCAGTGCAGGCAAATCCAACGGCGCCCGCCACCAAGCCGGATTCAGCGCCAGGAAAACCAAGCAAGCCAGCAAGCCAGCCGCTGCCATTCCTCCTAAGTCCCTCGCTGCTAGCCGCCAATCCCGACCGCGACTCTTCCACAGCCGCTGTAATGGCAACATAGTGCAAGCCAGGAAAACCAGCGCGCAAATGATGACATTCGGATGTTTCGCCGCGACCGCCAAACCAGCGCAGACCCCGAGCAAGACATACTTCCACCAGCGGCGCTCCCGCAGCAACCAGGTAGCCGCCAACAAGACCAGCATCAGACCCAGCAAGTGGCTGCCTTCCATCATCGCTCGCCGCCCATTAATCAGCACATTGGGGTGCAAGGCAAATAGAGCGCTCGCCAGATAAGCCGTCGGACGATCCAGCGTCAGCTTCAAAAATTGAAAAAATAGCGCGACCGCCAACGCCAGTTGCAGCGCCGATGCCAGCCGCGCCCCCCGCAACAAATCGGCATCCGGCATACTGCCCCGAGCCTGATTGTATTCGTAGTCCTTTGACCAATCCCACTGTTGATTCAAATCTCGCGCGGCAAAGCCATTGCTCGCTGCCAACCAGCCATAAATCGTTTTGGACACCGTGCCATTCAACAAGCGCAAATGTTGCTCAGCGGGGCTAATCGACCTGCTCCGATCATAAAAGATCTTGGTCAAGTCTCCTTCGACAAACAGATAGTGAAAATCCCGCCCCATGAAGATCAGGGTAGATTCATCCCCGTGGAAAGGCACGCTAGCGGCGCCCGCCATGATATAGATAGCCAGCGCCGCCAACCACAAGGCATCCACCGGGCTCGACCAGCTTTTTCCTGTCGACATCGCTGCCCTGTCGCTATCCTGGCAACTGCGCGTCACTTGCTGTGTATCGGCTCTCTGGTTATACAGCGGCGCGCCTAGTCCTCGGATGGCAGCGGCTTGACCTCAGCCAGCAGATCGTTCTTGTCCACCGCTTGCCCCGCGCTGACATGAATCGCGCTTACCACGCCATCAATTGGGGATCTTAATTCGTTCTGCATCTTCATCGATTCCAATATAACCAGCGTCTCGCCCTGCGCCACCGCCTGCTCCAACTCGGCGACCACCTCAACAATCAAGCCAGGCATCGGCGCATGAACCTCTCCCGAGCCGCCAACCTGTCCCCCCCGCCGTTGCATCAAGAGCAGAGCGCGCTCATCCAGCACCTGCGTTTCGAACAAGCGCCCATTCATCACAACCGCAATCTTGCCTTCGTCATCGTCTATAACCGCTTCCAGCGATTTGTTCTCAGTGATCACCGAAAATAGCGAACCGCCCAGATTCAAAAAATCGACATCCCGCGTTGCGCCATTGACTAGCACGCTGCCTTCATTGTCGATCTCGATCTCATAACGCTTGTCGTTGATGATGGTGACATATTTCATCGGTGCATCCTCTCGAAACGCCCCATCCATTTCCAATTGCTGGCATCGCGCTTCGCCGGCGCCACCACCTGCGAAGCCAAGCGCCTCTTGCGGTGGGCATAGAGCGTCGCCGCAATCGCCACCGTCTCCAACTCGCTCACTGTCGGGTCCTGCTCATAGGTGTTCATATTAAAGCGCTGCTCGACGAAAGTGGTGTCGAACTTCCCGGCGATGAAGCTGATGCTGTTGAGCAGATTGATATGGAAAGGAATATTGTGCTTCAAGCCCATAATGCGATATTCGGATAGCGCCCGCCGCATCCGCAACATCGCTTCCGAACGGGTCTCGCCCCAGGTGATCAATTTGGCGATCATGCTGTCATAATACGGCGTGATCTCCGAACCGGAATAGACGCCGCTATCGACCCGTACCCCTGGTCCCGTCGGCAAGATCATGGTGCTAATCTGCCCCGTCGACGGCATGAAATTGGCATAAGGATCTTCGGCATTGATGCGGCATTCGATCGCCCAACCCTTGGGCTCCAACAAGCTGTCCGTCGGTCCCATGCGCCGCCCCCGGGCGATGCGAATCTGCTCTTTCGCCAAGTCCACACCAGTCACCAGCTCGGTCACCGGATGCTCCACCTGCAAACGGGTATTCATCTCCAGAAAATAGAAATTCTTGTCTCGGTCGACCATGCACTCGACAGTGCCCGCGTTAACATAGTCGACTGATTCCGCCGCCGCGATCGCCATCTTGCCCATCTTGTCCCGCAATTCGGCATCGACAAAAACGCTCGGCGCCTCTTCCACCAATTTCTGATGCCGCCGCTGGATCGAACATTCGCGCTCGCCCAGATGGATGGTATTGCCATGCGTATCAGCCAGGATCTGAAATTCAATGTGGCGCGCCCCCAGCAACAATTTCTCGACGTACACATCACCATTGCCAAAGGCGCTCTCCGCTTCACGCCGGGCTGTCGCCAGCGCTTCGGCGAAATCTGCTTCATGGTGCACCGGGCGCATCCCCTTGCCACCGCCACCAGCCACCGCCTTGATCAAAACTGGAAAGCCGATCTCCCGCACCGCGTGGATCAATTCCTCATCGGGCAAGCCAGCCGGCGTCCCCGGGATTAGCGGCACCTTGTTTTTGGTTACCTGGCTGCGCGCCGCCTGCTTGTCGCCCATCGTCGCGATCGCCCGCGGCGACGGTCCAATCCAAACCAAACCCTCATCGATAACTTGCTGAGCAAAATCGGCATTTTCCGCCAAAAACCCATAACCCGGATGAATGGCATCGGCGCCAGTTCTGCGCGCCACCTCGATCAGCTTGTCCATGCGCAGGTAACTCTCGGCCGGTCGCGGTCCCCCAATATGCACAGCTTCGTCGGCATAACGCACGTGCAAAGCGGTACGATCAACATCGGAATATACCGCGACAGTCCCGATGCCGAGGTCGCGGGCGGCACGGATGATGCGCACGGCGATCTCGCCTCGGTTGGCGATTAATATTTTATTGAATGGTCCTGTTTGCAAAGCCATTTACCTCATGATCATCTAGGTTCTCGTCCCGCCCGTTAAAGCGGAATATTGCCATGCTTCTTCGGCGGGTTTTCATCGCGCTTGTTGAGGAAGACCTGCAAAGCGTTGATCAAACGCGGCCGCGTATTGTGCGGTTCGATGATGTCATCGATGTAACCGCGGCTGGCAGCGATATAAGGATTGGCGAAAGTCTCACGATATTCAGCCGCCAATTTCTCTTTGAGCGTCGCTGGATCAGCTGCCTCGCGCAATTCCCGCCGATATATAATCTCAACCGCGCCCTCCGGTCCCATCACCGCAATCTCGGCGGTGGGCCAAGCGATGTTCAAGTCGGCACGGATATGCTTGCTATTCATCACGCAATAAGCGCCACCATAAGACTTGCGTGTCGTCACCGTCAACTTGGGCACCGTCGCTTCGCAATAAGCGAATAGCAGCTTGGCGCCACTCATGATGATGCCATTGTGCTCCTGGTCGGTGCCGGGCAAATAACCGGGCACATCCACAAAAGTGATCAACGGCACATTAAAAGCATCACAAGTGCGGACGAAACGCGCCGCCTTGACGCTGGCATTGATATCCAACACGCCCGCCAGCACCATCGGCTGGTTCGCCACAATGCCCACGGCGTTGCCCCCCAAGCGCGCAAAGCCGACGACAATATTAGCGGCGAAATCTTCGTGCACCTCGAAGAAATGGCCATCATCGACGATCAGTTCGATCACCTTTTTGATATCGTAAGGCTGGTTGGGATTCTCCGGCACAATGCTGTCGAGCGCCGCTTCCGTGCGTAGCGGATCATCAGTGCTGGGGATGATCGGCGGGTCTTCCATATTATTTTGTGGCAAATAACTCAGCAATTCCCGAGCCAGCGTCAAAGCCTGGGTTTCATCATCAGCTACAAAGTGACAGACCCCGCTTTTGCTGCCATGCACCGAGGCGCCACCCAAATCTTCAAAAGAGACATCCTCGTTTAAGACCTGCTTGACCACATCCGGACCAGTGATAAACATATAACTGCTGTCTTTGACCATGATGATATAATCGGTCAGAGCGGGGCTATAGACCGCGCCGCCCGCGCAGGGTCCCATAATCACGCTAATCTGTGGGATCACCCCACTCGCCAGCGTGTTTTGCAAGAAAATATCAGCATAACCGCCCAGGCTCTCCACACCTTCTTGAATGCGCGCGCCCCCGCTGTCATTCAAACCGATGACCGGCGCCCCCACCTTCATCGCCATATCCATAATCTTGATGATCTTGGCTGCATGCGCCTCGCTCAAGCTGCCGCCCATCACCGTGAAATCCTGCGAATAAACATATACCAGACGTCCGTCAATCGTCCCCCAGCCAGTCACCACGCTGTCGCTCAGCGGCTTATTGCACTCCAAGCCAAATTTGTTATTGTGATGATGCACAAAAGCATCGACTTCGCGGAACGTGCCAGGATCGAGCAGAATATCCAGCCGTTCGCGCGCGGTCTTCTTGCCTTTGTCATACTGCTGTTGAATGCGCGCCTCGCCGCCACCCTCTTGGCTCCGGCGACGTTTTTCGCGTAGTGTCCCAATTTTGTCGAGACTGTTGCTCATAGCTATGCTCCCTAGATCGGGTCCCAGTCGATGTTCCACCACTTATTCTATCACGGCGGCAAAACAGCGCTGAAGTATAAGCTGAAGCTGCATGAAAATATAGGGGGAGTATGCTCGCTATTAGAGTAATCATACTGGAAAATTGAATAGTAATTTTGGCGGGAAGGTGTGTTGGTGCTGGCTTCGCAGTTATCTGTAGTATAAATGGTGGCTCATACTGTCATCTGTTTCCAAAGTACCAGCCTTGTGCTAGGTCTAATGTTAGGAACGGCAATCAATTTTTGCCTATCAAGTAACCTATGCCCACGCATGTGGCAATTATAAATACGATAACAGCAACAATGTCGACATCGAAAACATTGGCAATAATGTAAACGATGAGACCGGCAAGGACTGCGACGACTAAGAGCTTCATGATTTCGGTAATTTCGTTGCGAGGCTCATTATCGTTATTACTATTAGTCATGGCTGTATTTCCTCCGTCTCCGGCAACCTGATGGAGATATTACATAACAGGCAGAAACTGCAAATTTCTTTGATTTTATCAGATGGGACCGGGAAAAATGAAACATTCATAAAAAAGACAAATTTTATATTTTGTATCTGACAAATCTTATTTTATTGTATCTGAAAAATTATATGTAAATTATCTCCTAAAAATTGTAGAAAAGTATACGTAACTTGACGGACACTCATTGCCAAACCTGATGAATTAACCCATCATAATGGTGCATATAAGCTTCATTGTCGTCCAAAAAGTAGGCCAAAATGAGCGGCCGGATACCCCGCTTTGAACATCGGCTCGGCCGGTTTCACCACCAAAATATGGAACTGATATGCCCACTGGTGGACCCTGACCGAGTGAAAATACCCTATAATAATACACATAATATACATTAAGAAATTTTAATCTCTTTCATGTCTTTGTTGTTTAACCAAAAAATCTCAACATTCAGATTGCCTTTTATTGAAAAAACTTCTCTGTGCCTCTGTGTCTCTGTGGCAATCCATTAAAACCCTCAAAGGTCAAATCCCGCAAATCCAAACCCAGCCGCCACTTCAACTTCAGAAATATATCCGTATAACTCCCCTCCATCCGCCGATACCCCCCCAAACCCAGCTGCGCGATCACCCGCTCAATCTCCTCCGCCTCTCCCTCAATCTCCGTGAAATTGCCATAAGGCAACTCATCCAGCACAATCTCGGCATCCCCCAGCGCATAGGTGGTCCGATACTTCTCATAGATCAGCGCCACCTGATAACCCAAGCGTCGCAAAATCAGATCCATCGTCTCAAAATCGCTGACCACTACTTCCGCTTCAAAGCGACTGACGATGCCGTGCTCTACTGCCGCGTCCGCTTTGTAGGTCAGTTTCGCCACTGTATCCTGCCGCAGTCGCAGCACCAGCCCCTGGTCCATCAACCCGCCATCAGCGCTGTCATAACGCAAGTTACGCTCGAAGACCCGCGGCTGCTTCAAGACCGCACCAGCCTCTTCCAGCGCCCGCCGCACTTGCTCCAAATCCGGTGTGTGCAGCTTGACCTCGACTTCTCGCAGTTTTCCCGCCGTCATCGGCTCTCACCTCAATGGAATCTCGCGGATGGCTTCCGGCAAATAAGCATCAATCGCGTTGACAATGGCGGAGTAGGGCAGTTCGGGTCGATCGGGCGCCAGCACAATGCCATGGCTATGCCCGCCGGCCGCCCGCTGAATCAACCACAAACTGCGCTCGCTATAGGACAGACCCGCTTGATCGCCCAACTTGCCGAACTTAGCGCCCAGCAAAACAGCTTGTAGCTTCTCGATGCGCTCCCGCTCCAGCGATAGCCGCAGCGGCTTGCCCAGCTTGATCCCCTCATAAGCCAGCCATAATTCCAGCTCGCCCGTCTGGTATTCGATCAGTCGCGCCGCCGAATGCCGTAGCGATCGCTCGGCATAATATGCGGTCACCTGCCAGATACTCATCACCCCAGCTGCCCGCGCCGACCGTTCCAACTCCGGCAAGCCTAGTTCGCTCGCCAATTGAAAAATATTCCATCCATCAAATGCCATCGGCTCAGTATGCTTTCCAGCGCGGCTGAAAGCGGTGGTCAGGCTGCCCTAAATATCCAGCAGCACCTTCCCAAACACTGCATTCTCTTCCAACAGCGATTGCGCTTTCCTCGCTTCAGACAAGGGCAGGCGCGCCCCGACAACCGCCTTGATTCGCCCGGCAAAGACCTGCTCCATCACCGCCATATAATCCCGATGCGGTCCCATAGTGCTGCCAATCAAAGCGATCTGCCGCGTGAAAAGCTGCGCCACATTCAGCTCGAAGGCATAGCCGCTGGTGCCACCGACGATCAAAATCCGCCCCCCAACCCGACAAGCGCGTATGCTCTGCCCCAAAGTCGCCGCTCCCACATTGTCCACCACCACATCGACCCCGCGCCGCTTCGTCAGCTGGTAGACCGCCCGCGACCATTGTGGCTCTTCTTCTCGATTGATCGTCACATCAGCGCCAATCGCTTCCGCTCTCCGACATTTCTCCGCATTGCTGCCGACCACGTAGACGGTCGCCCCCGCCAATTTGGCGATTTGAATGCTGATGCTATTGACGCCACCGCCAGCGCCAACGATCAAGACGGTTTCCCCCGCTTTCAAGTTCCCCCGCGTGATCAGCGAATGCCAAGCCGTCACGCCGACCAAACCGACCGCCGCCGCCTCGCCAAAGTCAAAATCGGTTGGCATCTTCATCAAATTGCGCTGCGGCAAAACCACATACTCCGCCGCCGTGCCGCTATGGTGTTCGCCCAAGATGGCAATGCGCGCTTGATTCTCCAAGCCCGTGTGCAAAGCTGGGTCATCAGGGGACACAATCGTCGGATCGATACAGACGGGGTCGCCCGGCGCATATTGCTTGACACCAGCGCCAACCGCATCCACCACACCAGCCCCATCCGCGCAAATCACATGCGGAAAATCTAAGTCCAAGCCCTTCCAACCAGCCCGCACCCACAGATCCAGCCGATTGAGCGCCGCCGCTTTGATCCGCACCCGCACTTCACCGGCACCCGGCTCCGGAACCGGCAGATCTTCAATGTAATCGACGACTTCCGCGCCGCCATGCCCTGTTAATACTGCTGCTCTCATTAGCGTAACCCCAATTCCTCGCGAGCGATCACCATGCGCTGGATCTCGCTCGTGCCTTCATATATACGGGTGATGCGAGCATCGCGATAATAGCGCTCGAGCGGCAGCTCCTTGCTATACCCCATGCCGCCATGAATCTGCAGCGCTTCATCCGTGACAAAAGCCGCGACTTCACTACAAAACAATTTCGCCATGCTAGCTTCGCTGGTATAACGACCGCCACTTGCCAATGCCCTTTCTTTGGCGATTATCGCTTGATAAAGTAAGCCCCGCCCAGCTTCAATCCGCGTTTTCATATCGGCGATCTTCTGTTGAATCATCTGAAAACTGCCGATTGGCGCGCCAAAAGCCTGCCGCTCCCGCGCATAGACCAGCGCCGCTTCATAAGCCGCTTCCGCGATGCCCAATGCCTGCGCCGCAATCCCAATCCGCCCGGCATCCAACACCGTCATCGCGATCTTGAAACCCTGCCCCAAGCCGCCTAGCATATTCTCGACCGGGCATGCGTAATCGTCGAAGATGATCTCGCTAGTGGCGCTAGCGCGGATGCCCAGCTTGGGCTCCACCTTGCCGCGACTGAAACCAGGCTGGCTGGTATCGATCAAAAAAGCGCTGATGCCACGATGCCGTTCTTCCGCGGCGGTCATGGTGAACAACACAATACGATCAGCCACCGGTCCGCTAGTCACCCAACTCTTGCGCCCGTTGATGATGTAATGGCTGCCCGCTTCATTCAACACAGCCCGGCTAGCCATATTGCCGGCATCGCTGCCCGACATCGGTTCGGTCAAGCTGTAAGCGCCAATCTCGTCCCCGCTGGCGACCGGTGTTACCCATTCCCGCTTTTGCGCTTCCGTGCCGAAACGCAGGATGCCATTGCAATAAAGCGAATTGTTGACGCTCAAAATCGTGCTGTGGCTGGCATCCGCCTTGGCAATTTCGATCATCGTCAGCGCATAAGCCAATGTATCCATGCCAGCGCCGCCATATTCTTCCGGCACCTCGATGCCCATCAAACCCATCTCGCCCATTTTCCGCACCGACTCCAACGGAAACTCGCCCGTTTCATCGTAAGCGCCGGCCAGCGGGAGGATCTCCCGTTGGGCAAAGTCGCGTACCGCGGCTAGCAACATCTCATGTTCTTCCGTCAACGCCAAGCTCAATGGGCGCGCTTGTTCTGCTGAAAGCATGCTCGCCTTCCTTTAAGATCACATCAGCTATTCATTTTGCGGAATTTGCCCCCTAGTATAACATTCAATCAAACTCGTATATCCCGCCCAGAACTCAAAGGAGGACAACATGCCCGATATCACGTTGAATCACATCGCGCTGGTCGTCGATGACCTGGATGCCGCCCTGCAATTCTGGCGCGACAACTTCGACTTAACGGCAAGCAGCCGACAATCCCTGCCAGACGAAGCGGCCGAGGTCGCTTTTTTTCACCTGCCCAATGCCAATATCGAATTGGTCCAACCCACTACGCCAGATAGCGGCATAGCAAAATACTTGGAAAAACACGGACCGGGCTTGCACCATCTCTGCCTCGAAGTGCCAGATCTGGAAGCCAAACTGCAAGACTTGCTCGAGCAGGGATACGAGCTAATCAACGAAAATCCGCGCGAACGGGATGGAAGGCGCTACGCCTTTGTGCATCCGCACAGCACCGGAGGTGTCTTGCTGGAACTCTATGAGCGGGATGAGATATCTTAATATCAACAGCTTGATTCGGGCGATCTGCTCTTGCGCTGCCAGCGTCCTCCACCACAATATAATCAGGCGCTCGAACCATAGCCACGAATCTAACAGCCAGCCAAAGCCAGAAGGAGAATGAACAATGCGACGCTCTGTCGGTCCCATCATACTCGGGCTGATGATGAGCTTGATGGCAACGGCGCAGAACGATACTTGCCACGCCCTGCAAGATCAAGCGCTGGAAAATATCGCCGCGCATTGCGCCGAACAAGAGTCGGCTACGCTCTGCTATGGTCATCCCACCACGACCGCCGTCCAGCGGTCTAGCAACGCGGGCAGGGGGACTTTTCAAAAACCCGGCGATACCATCCCAATTAGCGAAATCGATTGGCTCAGCGTCAGCACCGAAGAACGCACCTGGGGCAGCGCCCGCGCCATCTTTGCCGCCTATCCAGCCGCCAGCCTGACGGACCATCAGGTCGCGCTGCTGGCGCTGGGCAATGTAGCGCTCTTTTTGCCCGCGCCCATCCAAACCCCCTCGCCACTGGCAGATGTCCAGGTGACGGCGCTTCAAGGGGCTAACCTCCGCGCCCAAGCCAATACCAACGCTGACATCCTCACGCTATTAGCGCCGGGCAGTCCGCTTAAAGCCATAGCGCGCAACCCGGAAGCAAGCTGGCTCTATGTCTATGCCGCGCCAGATCTGGCAGGTTGGATCAGCCAAGCAGTCGTGACCGAAGCCGCCCCGGATTTGCCCCCTGTGCAAGCCGACCCCGAAACCCCGCCCTTATGGCTGCCCGGGCAATCTTTCGATTTTCTATCCGGCATCGATGACGCCCCTTGCGAGGGAGCCCTCGAAAGCGGCATCTTGCTACAATCTCCAAAATCTACCGCAGCAAGCCGCTTTGAAATCAACGGTGCGCAGATACATCTCGCCGGTACCGCCTGGCTGCAAGCCCAAGCCAGCAGCGGCATGTTGATTCATCTGCTTGACGGCAGCGCCCTGCTGCAAACTGACGCGGGCGAGTTGTCCCTAAATAGCGGCTTCCAGACTTCTATCGCGCTGGAACTGAATGACGACAATATTTATCAAGCGACCGGCGCCCCAACAGACCCCCAAGCCTACGATTATCACCAACTGATCAACCTGCCCATCCAGCTGCTCATTTATCAGACTCGCGTCAGCCTGGCTGTCTATTCAATCGTCTCGCCCGCGCCAGCAACTGGGGGCAGCCCCTTGGAAAACCTGAGCGCCGCTGACAACTGCACTATCTCCGCCCGCCAATCCGGCGCCAATATCCGCTCCCGTCCCGATCCACAAGCGCCAGTGGTCGCGGTCATGGCATATCGGGAAAGCGCTGAACCCCTTGCCCGCGGCATCGGTAGCGATCGCTTGCCTTGGTGGAAGCTGGCAGACAGCATCTGGATCCGCGTGGACGCCACCGTCATCGGCGGCAACTGCAACGACCTGCCACTGATCCTGCACGAAAGCTAATTGACTTCAGCCACAACATGCGGCATAATATACCTATAGGGGTATAGGTATAAATGAGGAAAAATGGTGACTGAATCCATGGCGCATGAAAATAAAGACCGCGACGCCTACAACCGCAAGACTATCAACCGTATCCGCCGCATTCAAGGACAACTGTCCGCCCTCGAAGCCATGATCAGTGCCGATGCCGGCAGTTGTGAAGAGCGCGTCCTGCGCGCCCGCACCATCGAAAAAGGCTTGACCAGCCTGATCAATCATCTCTTTGATTGCTATATCGAAAATAGCCTGCAAGGTGATATCAGCACCGAGCCAAGCCGCGCAGTGACAGACCTGCAGCGAATCCTCAAACTAATCAATAATTAGCCGAACGAGCAGGTAACGAGCATATGATGAGCACCCGCGAAATCACCTTACCGGTCACCGGCATGACCTGTGCCATGTGCGTCAAAAATGTCGAGCGCAGCCTCAAGCGGCTTGATGGCGTGGCAGCAGTCACAGTCAATCTGGCCACCGAACAAGCCCAAGTCACCTACCAGGATGGTGCGCTATCAACCGTCGATCTGGTCTCGCGCTTGGAAAAATCCGGTTATGGCGCCGCCCAGGCATCCGTCGATCTGCCCATCACCGGCATGACCTGCGCCATGTGCCAGAAAAACGTGGCTCGCGCCCTCGGCAAAGTCGAAGGCGTCATCAGCGCTGTTGTCAATCTCGCCAGTGAAAAAGCCACCATCACCTACCTGCCCGGGGTAACCCGCCGCCACGACCTGCTGCGAGCGGTGGAAGGCGCTGGCTACGGCGTCATCGATATTGCCGCCATGGATACCCCTGCCGATGCTGAAGCGGCCGCCCGCCAAGCCGAGATCGATCGGCAAAAGCACTTGGTGCTAATCGGCGCGGTTTTCACCATCCCGCTGACAATTCTAAGCATGTCGCGCCATTTGCTGCACCAGGTCCCCTTTCTCATAGAGCACTTCTCCTGGCTGCTGGATGATATCTGGCTCTTCATCTTTGGCGCCCTGGCAACGCCAGTAGTCCTCTTGCTGGGGAGACAATACCTCCGCGGCGCCTTCAAATCGTTACGCAACGGCAGCGCCAATATGGATGTGCTGGTGACGATGGGCTCGCTGGCCGCTTATATCTACGGCATCATCGTTTTGCTAGGCATCATCTTCGATATGTCGCATGTTTTTGGCAAGCAAGATTATTTTGAATCGGCAGCTGTCATCCTGACGCTAATCACCCTGGGCAAATTGCTGGAAGCCCGCGCCAAAGGGCGGACCAGCGCCGCTATCAAGAATCTGATCAGCCTGGCGCCCAAGACAGCCACACTCCTGCACGCTGGTGTTGAACAGTCGATCAACATCGACGAAGTCATGCCGGGCGATTTGCTGCGCGTCAAGCCCGGCGAAAAAATCCCGGTCGATGCCATTGTTCATAGCGGCCGCTCAACAGTAGATGAATCGATGCTCACTGGCGAGAGCCTGCCCGTCGAAAAAAATGTCGGCGCAGAAGTCAACGCTGGCACCCTCAATCAACAAGGTAGCTTAATCATCGAAGCCCAGCGCGTGGGCTTGGATACCCTTCTGGCACAAATCATCCGCCTGGTAGAAGCGGCACAAGCCAGCAAAGCGCCAATTCAAGCAACTGCCGACCGTGTCGCTGCCTATTTTGTCCCGGCAGTGCTATTTTTAGCTTTCCTTACCCTAATCGGCTGGCTGGTGCTTGGGGGGGCGAGTCTTTCCCTGGCCATCCTCAATATGATCGCCGTCCTGGTCATCGCTTGCCCCTGCGCCCTTGGCTTGGCAACGCCAACCGCCATCATGGTCGGCTCGGGCCGTGGCGCTGAAATGGGTATCCTCTTCCGCAACAGTGCAGCGCTCGAACGCACAGCCGCGCTCACCACCATATTGCTCGACAAAACCGGCACCATCACCCGGGGGCAACCCGTCATCGCCGATGTCGTCGCCTCGCCCCCGCTGGATGTGGATACTGTGCTGCAATATAGCGCCTCTGCCGAAGCCGCCAGCGAACATCCACTGGCGCTGGCAATGCTTGCCGAAGCAAAAACGCGCGGCATAGACCAGCTCCCGCTAGAGACCTTCGAAGCGCTGCCCGGGCGCGGTGTCATGGCAACCATCGATGGCAGAGCCGTGCTGGTCGGCAGCCCGCGCTTCATCGCCGAGCAGGGCATCGACATCAGCCCCCTTGCCGCCACCATCGCAACCATGCAAGGGCAAGGCAATACCGTCGTGCTGCTGGTGCTGGATCAGATGCTGGCTGGCGCGCTGGCGATCGGCGACCAACTTAAACCCAGCTCCGCCGCTGCCATCGACGCGCTACAAAAACGCGGCTTGCAAGTGGCGCTGGTCACCGGCGACAATCAAAAAACGGCGGAAGCCATCGCCAGCCAAGTCGGCATCAAAACGGTCATGGCGGAAGTCTTGCCAGCCGACAAAGCGGAGGCGGTGCAGCAATTGCAACGGGAAGGCAACCTTGTCGCCATGGTCGGCGACGGTGTCAACGATGCGCCCGCTCTGGCAAATGCCGATGTCGGTTTCGCGATCGGTAGTGGCACGGATATCGCCATCGAAACCAGTGATGTGACCCTGGTCAGTGGCGATCTCAACGCAGTGCTGACCGCCATCGCCCTCAGCAAAGCCACCCTCCGCACCATCCATCAGAATCTCTTCTGGGCATTCATCTACAATATCATCTTGATCCCAGTAGCCATGCTGGGTGGTCTGCTGCCTATGTTTGCCGCCGCCGCCATGGCATTCTCCTCAGTCTTCGTAGTCACCAATTCACTGCGCTTGCGGGGGAAACTCGGCAGACGGTCTCGCTGAACGGCAAGCACGCTCAGGCTGCATTTAGGACGAAGTGCGTGAGTGGCTTTGTATTGTCGCCTGATAAAAAGTTGAGAGCATGTTGATTTCCTCTTACCACAAGAAATCTCTGTGTCTCTTTGCTTTGAAAACCCTGCGCAGAACCCCGCTGCAATGTGAGGACTTCGCCAGCGCGCAACTGTGGTACACTCGATCAAAGCCAACCTGATCCCCCGAGGAGCCACATGTCCGATTCTGATAGCGCCATCACAGCCGAGCAAATCGCTGCCGCCGAGACTCTGCTCGACCTCAACTTCAGCCCCGAACAACGCGAACAAATGCGCGAACTGCTTAACAACCAGTTCTCCTGGTATAGCAATCTTCACTCATCGCCTCTCGATAACAGCCTGTCCATGGCGCTAGGCTTCAGCGTGGCTACCACCGATCCCGCGCCCGCCACTGTCCCGCGCAACTACCACATCAGCCCACAACCACCTGTAACTCGCCCGCCAAACCTGGAAGATGTCGCCTTTTACCCGCTGACGCAATTGGCGCAATTACTGCGCACCCGCCAAGTCACCTCACTCGAACTGACCGAGATGTACCTGAGCCGGCTCAAGCGTTTCGACCCCGTCCTGCACTGTGTGGCTGCTTATACTGAAGATCTGGCTTTTGAGCAAGCGAAACGCGCCGATAACGAAATCGCCCGCGGCTTGTATCGCGGTCCTCTGCACGGTATACCCTGGGGCGCCAAAGACCTGCTGGCAACCGTCGGCTATCCCACCAGTTGGGGCGCCAAGCCCTACCAGGGACAGCGGATCGATCTCGATGCCACCGTCGTGCAGCGTCTGGAAGCAGCCGGCGCCGTGCTGATCGCCAAATTGACCCTGGGATCCCTGGCGATGGGCGATGTCTGGTACGGCGGCACCACCAAGAACCCCTGGGATATCAACGAAGGCAGCAGCGGCTCATCGGCCGGACCAGGCGCAGCGACAGCAGCTGGACTGGTCGGCTTCTCTATCGGCACCGAAACCATGGGTTCCATCGTCTCGCCATCGACGCGCTGCGGTATCTCCGGCTTGCGACCCACCTTCGGCCGCGTCAGCCGTCATGGTGCTATGGCGCTCAGCTGGAGCATGGACAAAATTGGTCCCATGTGCCGCAGTGTCGAGGATTGCGCCCTCGTCTTCAGCGCCATCTACGGTCCCGATGGCAAAGATCTGACCGTGACGCCCCATCCCTTCACCTGGGACCCAGCCCTTGACCCCCATTCGCTGCGCATCGCTTATGTCGCCCCCGCCTTTGAAGCCGATCCCCCCAAAACCGATGATCCGGAGCTGGCGGCATTCCACCGCGCTCAGCGAGAAAACGACCTCGCGGCACTCGATGTCATGCGCTCCCAGGGTTTCCAACTGTCGCCTATCGAATTGCCAAACACCAATACCGATCCCCTGTTCATGATCCTGCTCGCGGAAGCTGCCGCCGCGTTTGATCAGATCACGCGAGACGACAGGGTCAACACCATGGTGCGACAAGATGACGATGCCTGGCCCAATCTCTTCCGTGCGGCTCGTTTCATCCCCGCCGTCGAATACATCAACGCCAATCGCCTCCGCTCACAAGTGATGGCGGATCTGGCGCGCCTGATGAACGATATCGATGTCTTCATCGTGCCCAGCTTTGGCGGCAACGCCCTGCAAATCACCAATTTCACAGGCAATCCGACTGTCGTCCTGCCCAATGGCTTCTCCGACAGACGAACACCGACTAGCATCTCATTTGTCGGCGGGCTTCACCAAGAGGCGGAAACCCTGGCGCTGGCAAAAGCCTATCAAGATGCCACCGATTGGCATCGACAATATCCCGATTTGGACAAGATCCTGCCCTAGCGAAAAGCTGTGAGGCTGAAGCTCAATCTCTATTGCAATAGCGCCGCCACCTCAGCGCGCACACCATCGTCATTCTCGCGCTGATATAAATCCGTCAATAGCTTGCTGCTATCGGAATCCATCGTCCGCCATAACGCCCAAGCTGCATGCCCCCGCACCAGCGCGCTCTCGTCATAGAGCAGTTGTATCAAATGTGGGATAGCCTGTTCGTTCCGCCAGTTGCCCGCGGCGATACAAGCATTGCGCACGATCCGCTCTCGTTTGATCCGCTCGATCGGCGTCCGGCGGAACATCGCCCGAAACGTCTTCTCATTAGACATCAGGATATCGGTCAATTTCGGAGCCACCCGGTCAAGCTCCAAGGGTAAAAAAGCGACTTCATCAGTCTCCGTGGCGAAGCGTTGAAAAGGGCAAACATCCTGGCAGATATCGCAGCCGAAAATCCAATTGCCGAAGCCGGGGCGCAATTCCCGCTCGATCCAACCTTTATTCTCAATCGTGTGATAACTGATGCAACGCCGGGCATCCAGCACATAAGGCGCGCTGAAAGCATCGGTAGGGCAAGCGGCCAGACAGCGTGTGCAACTGCCGCACATCGTCTCGCGGTGCGCTTCGTCATATTCGTCAAGCTCAAGCGAAGTGATAATCTCGCCGATGAAGAAATAACTGCCCCGCCGTGGGTGGATCAGCATGGTGTTCTTGCCGATGAAGCCCATGCCCGCTTGCTGCGCGTGGCTGCGCTCCAAAATAGCGCCCGTATCGACATAGACCTTCTGGTCGAACTTGTGTCGGCTGGCTTCTGTCAACCACTCGGCGAACATCTCCAGCCGCAAGCCCAACACATTATGATAATCCAAACCCCAGGCATATGAGGCGATACGCCCGCGAGCTGGATCATTGAGTATGGGCTCATCAGCATAACGCGCGTAATAATCCAAGCCAACCAAGATCATCGATTTGGCATTGGGCATGATCTGCCGCAAGTCCTGCCGCCGCCGCACCCGATCCGCCCGCGCCAGGTAGCCCATCTCCCCCTGCATCCCACTTTGAACCCAGCGCAGATAAGCCGCTAGGGTGGGCGAAGGTTCTGCCGGCGTCAAACCACAAAGGTTGAAACCAAGCTCCTTGGCTTTGCCTTTGATGCTGGCTGCGCTCAGGGACATTTCTTCCGCAATCCCATATCAAGTGAGCTGACGGCGTAATAGTCTGCGAGTCGCTACGATGCCTCGCCCGCTGCCGGCGGATAATCAATCTCTTGCAGCGCCTTCACGATCTCTTCCCAAGTTGCCGGCGCGGCAAAATTGACCTGAACCCGGCGGCTCGCTGCATCCCCGCTGACCCTGGCTACACCGGGTATATCGCCCAGCTCGCTCTCTATCGCCTTGACACAAGCCTCACAGCCAATATTCGGCACTTCAAAACTCTTCTCAGTCATATGCCCCTCCTCAAAATCCTTGCGTATTCTTCTTTCACTCGGACCTTCTCTTAGGTGAACGCTTCTATGCCTGTTTGCGCACGCCCCAAGATCAGCGCGTGAATATCACCGGTGCCTTCATAAGTGTTGACCGCTTCCAAGTTCATCACATGGCGGATGACATGGAACTCATCCGAGATGCCGTTGCCCCCGTGCATATCCCGCGACACGCGGGCGATATCAAGCGCTTTGGCGCAAGAATTACGCTTGACCAACGAAACCATTTCCGGCGTCGCTTTGCCCGCATCCCATAAGCGCCCCACCCGCAAAGCCGCCTGCAAGCCCAATGTGATATCGGTCATCATATTCGCCAGCTTGAACTGAATCAGTTGCCTGGCTGCCAATGGTCGCCCAAATTGCTGACGATCCAGCGTATATCGCCGGGCGGCATGCCAACAGAATTCAGCCGCCCCCAAAGCTCCCCAGGCGATGCCGTAACGCGCGCGATTCAAACAACCGAAAGGACCACGCAAACCGCGAGCATCGGGCAGCAAATTCTCGTCCGGCACAAAAACCTCGTCCATCACGATCTCGCCGGTGCTGCTGGCGCGCAGGCTGAACTTGCCTTCTATCTTGGGCGCCGATAACCCCTCCATCCCCTTCTCCAGGATGAAGCCATGAATTGCGCCATTGCCCTCAGCAGAACCCCCCTGAGCCTTCGCCCAGACGATGAATACATCGGCAATCGGTGAATTGGTGATCCACATCTTGTTGCCATGCAGGATCCAACCCCCATCGACCTTGTTCGCCCGTGTTTCCATTCCCCCCGGATCGCTACCATGATCTGGCTCGGTCAAGCCAAAACAACCGACCCACTCGCCGCTGAGCAATTTGGGCAAATAACGCCGCCGCTGCTCCTCCGTGCCATAGGCATAAATCGGATACATCACCAGCGAACTCTGCACACTCATAGCGCTGCGATAACCGCTATCCACCCGTTCGACCTCGCGGGCGATCAAGCCATAACAGACATAATTCAAGCCGGCGCCGCCATATTCTTCCGGCAGCGTCGCGCCCAACATGCCCAGCTCCGCCATTTCATGATAGATCTCGCGATCAAAATTCTCCTCGCGGTTGGCTTGCAAGACCCGCGGCATCAACTTACTTTGACAATAATCACGCGCGGCATCCCGCACCATGCGTTCTTCATCATCCAATTGCTCTTCCAGCAGGAAGGGATCATCCCATTGAAACTGACTCGCCATCACAGCCTCGTCTCTGTCGCCAATAGTATTTCAACTATCATAACGATTTGCGCCACAAATTGAACGCGCAATTGCCGACTCTTGTTGACCGGGTGCTAGCGGCAACATCCGAATTGTCCGTTCTCTCAAGCTCGGCAAGCGGGTATAATGAGCTGTCGGAGCGCTCTTTTCCGGCTCAGCTGTCGCCAATATGATTCGCTCAAGAGCTCACGATAGCAGGGCAGCGCCCAATCCAAAAATCCCGGATGATAAGTATGATCCAAGACAAAATCATCGTACGCGGCGCCCGCGAACATAATCTCAAAAATATCGATGTCGAAATCCCGCGCAATCGCTTGGTTGTCATCACCGGGATGAGCGGCTCGGGCAAATCCTCCCTGGCTTTTGATACCATCTTCGCCGAAGGGCAACGCCGCTATGTCGAAAGTTTGAGCAGCTATGCCCGGCAATTCCTCGGTCTGATGGAAAAGCCAGATGTCGATCAAATCGAAGGCTTGAGCCCAGCCGTATCCATCGATCAAAAAAGCGTCAGCCACAATCCGCGATCAACAGTCGGCACAGTCACCGAGATCTATGATTACTTGCGCCTGCTCTATGCAAGAGTGGGGATCCCCCATTGCCCAAAATGTGGCGCTGCCGTCTCGGCACAAAGCGCGCAGCAGATTGTCGACCAAGTACAGAACATGCCCGCCGATAGCCGCATTCAAGTGCTCGCTCCAGTCATCCAGCGCAAAAAAGGCAACCACGTCAAAGTCCTCGATGATATTCGCAAACAAGGCTTCGCGCGAGTGCGGGTCGATGGGCTAGTGCGCGATCTTGATGAAGACATCGAACTCGATCGTTATGTCATCCACGATATCGAAATCATCGTCGATCGGCTGATCATCCGCCACTACGATGAGAACGAATACGAAGATGCCAAAGCCTTCGAAACTCGCCTCACCGATGCGGTAGAAACAGCGCTGGAACTAGGCGATAGCAGGATGATCATCCAGGACGTCACCGACCGCGACCAATCGGTGGACCATCTGTTCAGCGAAGATTTGGCTTGCCCCAACGGTCATGGCAGCGTGCCACAACCGGAACCCCGCCTCTTCAGTTTTAATACTCCCAGTGGCGCTTGCCCTAGCTGCCAAGGTCTCGGCTTCAGCCTGGAAATTGACCCGGACATGGTCATCCCAGATAAAGACAAATCCATCGCCGAAGGTGCTATCAATGCCAATGGTCATAACGTCGATGACAAAACTGGTTGGCACTGGAATGTATTAAACAGCCTGGCGCAAACCTATGAATTTGATCTTTATCGACCCTGGAAACAACTCAAGCAGGAACACCAAGAGCTGCTTCTATACGGCACCAAAGACAAGCGATTTGACGTGACCTACTATCATAGCAGCGGTCAAGAGCGCACCTATTCAACTCGTTATGAAGGGGTGATCCCAAATCTGCAACGCCGCTATCAACAAACAGCCTCCGACTATATTCGTAACAAAATCAATGAATACATGCGTGAAATCCCTTGCCGCGCCTGTGGGGGCCAACGGCTGCGCCCGGAAGCACTGTCCGTCACCATCAATTATCAAACGATTCACGATATCACCCACCTGCCCATCGACGAACTGAAACTCTGGGTCGATTCTTTAAGTGGCGAGAACGCTCTTCTGAGCCCCCGCGAACAACAAATCGCCCGCCAAGTCCTACGAGAGTTGACCGCGCGCGTCGGCTTCTTGAGCAATGTCGGGCTCAATTATCTTTCGCTTTCCCGCAGTGCAGCTACCTTGAGCGGCGGCGAATCTCAGCGTATTCGGCTGGCGACACAAGTCGGCAGTCAACTCACTGGGGTCCTCTACGTCCTCGACGAACCATCGATCGGTTTGCACCAGCGCGACAACAAACGCCTCATTAAAACCTTGACGGGCCTGCGCGATATTGGCAATACAGTGCTGGTGGTCGAACATGACGAAGACACCATGCGCTCATCGGATTGGCTGATCGACCTGGGTCCTGGCGCTGGCGAAAACGGCGGCGAAGTGGTGGCGGCCGGCACACCAGAGCAAGTTGCTCAAGTCGACCATAGCCACACCGGCGCCTACCTGTCTGGCCGCTTTCAAATTCCCTTGCCGGAAAACCGGCGCCCAGGCACCGGCGAATTCCTGCGGATCACCGGCGCGCGAGCCAATAACCTCAAAAACATCCAAGTCGATTTTCCCCTGCGCAAATTGATCTGCGTCACCGGTGTCAGTGGCAGCGGAAAGTCTTCTCTGGTGGTGGAGACCCTCTATCGGCGCTTGGCACAATTGATCAACCGCAGCCGAGAACGCGCCGGCGACCACGATGAAATCATCGGGGTAGACAAAATCGACAAAATCATCAATATCGATCAAAGCCCAATCGGCCGGACACCCCGCAGCAACCCCGGCACCTACACCAAGATGTTCGACGAAATACGCAGCCTGTTTGCTGAACTGCCAGAGAGCAAGATCCGCGGCTATCGCGCCGGGCGTTTCAGCTTCAATGTCAAAGGCGGGCGCTGCGAGAATTGCGAGGGCCAAGGGCTAATCAAGATCGAGATGCAATTCCTGCCCGATGTCTATGTGCAATGCGAAGTCTGCCGCGGCAGCCGCTACAATCGCGAAACCTTGCAAGTGCGTTACAAAGGCAAATCCATCGCCGATGTGCTGAACCTCACCGTCAGCGAAGGTCTCGCATTCTTCGAAAACCTGCCGCGCATCCACCGCAAACTGGTCACGTTGGATGCGGTGGGCTTGGGTTATATCCGCATCGGCCAACCAGCAACCACCCTGAGTGGCGGCGAGGCACAACGTATCAAGCTCAGTCGTGAACTCTCCAAACGAGCGACCGGGCAGACCCTCTATATCCTGGATGAGCCCTCTACCGGCTTGCACGCCGTCGATGTGGCGAAGTTAATCCAAGTGCTGCAACAGCTGGCGGATACGGGTAATACCATTGTGGTCATCGAACACAATCTGGATATCATCAAAGTGGCTGACCATATCATCGACCTCGGTCCCGAAGGCGGCGGCGGCGGCGGCGAAGTCATCGCCTGCGGCACACCGGAAGAAGTGGCTGCCACATCCGGCAGTTATACCGGGCATTACCTGGCACCCTATCTGCGACTGGCTGAGCCAGTTTGATTGAGACTCAACAGGATCTTAAATCGTGGCAACATTCTGGTTTGTCTCCGCCCCCTTATACAGCCACACCGATTGGGGAGGTTTCCTCAAGACGGCGCAGGCTTTGCAGGCGCGCGGGCACGATATCCTCTGGTTGAGCGAGGCGCCGCTGGCACCAGCGCTACAGCAAAATAGCATTCGCTTCCGGGCAATAGACACAACGGGCTGGCTTTGGCCCCCACCCCCACCACCCGACTTAAGCGCCATCCCGCCCCAAGACGCGGTCAAATTGCGCTACTCACGCGCGCTGGATACCTGGCTTAGCGAAGATCTGGTCTCCACAGGGGTAGAAGCGATGCTGGCGCTCGCTGAAGAAATCGGCGCCCCAGACGCCATCGTTTCCGATCCCTTCCTAAGCGCATCCGCACTTGCCGCCGAAGCCCTGGACCGCCCGCTGATCATTTGTGGCTGGCTCGCGCAAGGGACGCTCGACGCCAACAATCTCTTCCCCGTACAGCGCGACCTGGGGGGCGACAGCCAACAAAGGCTCGATCGCCTCTGTAAACGTTTCGGCCTGTCGGGCAGTAATTTCTCCCACGGCGCCACCCCTTCTATCTGCAGCGAGACCCTGCATATCACCTTCTTCACGCCGAGCTGGTATCAATCGGAACTGTCCACAACCCTGCCACAGACCCAATTTGTCGGCGGCTTCCCGAAACCACCGCTTGATCCAGCGCCGCAATGGCTGCGCGATATTCCACCAGACCGCCCCCTGGGGCTAATCACACTCGGCACAATCTTCACTGGCGATTTGGGCTTCTACAGCTGGGCAGCCCAAGCGGTGGCGGGCGAGGGCATGATCCCCGTGGTCACGCTGGGCTGGAATCCGATCTCGGCGGAGAAAAAGGCGGAATTGAAGCGAGCCCTGCCAGTGGGCACACGCCTCCTGACCTGGGCGCCCTATGATCACCTGCTGCCGCGCTGCCGCATCATCATCCACCATGGTGGCATGGGCACAACCCACAGCGCTGTGATCCACGCCCTGCGACAGATCGTGGTGCCGCATGCCGCCGATCAGCGGATTCAAGCCCGCCGCGTGGCGGAGGCGAAAGTGGGTCTGCACCTCACAGCTCACGATGTGCGCCAAGGGCAATTGCGCGAGGGCGTTCATGCGCTCCTGCAAGCGGAGTGGGTGGCGGAAAATGCGCGCCAACTGGCGCGGGAGATGGCGGCGCTGGGCGGCGTCGAACGCGCGGCCGATTTAATTGCCGAAGTTGTCGGCTGAAGAATCGATGATCGATTGAGCGAGCTTGTAGACCCGTGTGCCGATTTTTGTCATATAAGGCTCAATTTTATGAGTATGCAGATCTAAACCGCAAATAGGTACTTAACCCCACTTTCGCGCTACAATAACGACACCTCTTACCGACCAACATAGAAAGCGCAAACTATGAAACCCCACCTAGAAAATATCGGACGCTGGCGCTGCATCGGTCCCTTCCGCGGCGGGCGCGTCGTCACCGTGGCTGGCGATGTCCAAGACCTCGGCACCTTCTACTTTGGCGCCTGTGCCGGTGGCGTTTGGAAAACCGAAGACGGGGGCCAATATTGGCGCTGCATCTCCGATGGCTACTTCAACACCGCATCGGTTGGCGCCCTGGCTGTCTCGGAAGTTGACCCCAACGTCATCTACGCCGGCACTGGCGAAGCCACCATCCGCATCGATGTCTCCCATGGCGATGGCCTCTACAAATCGGCCGATGCTGGGCGCAGCTGGCGACACATCGGCTTGGACGACACCCGCCATATCGGCAAAATCCGTATCCATCCCCAAGACCCCGACACCGTCTTCGTGGCGGCGCTGGGGCATGCCTTCGGACGCAATCAGCAGCGCGGCGTCTTCAAATCGACCGATGGCGGCGAAAATTGGCGCCAAGTGCTCTTCGTCAGTGACAAAGCCGGCGCCGTCGATCTGAGCATCGATGTCAACAATCCTCGTATCATCTACGCGGCTATCTGGGAAGCGCGTCGCAATTTCCACCAAATCATCAGCGGTGGCGCAGGCAGCGGCATCTGGCGCTCGACCGACGGCGGCGAAAGCTGGCACAACATATCCGCTAACCAAGGACTGCCGAGCGGCACACTGGGCAAGGTCGGCATTGCGGCTTCCCCCGCGCAATCGGGACGGGTCTACGCCTTGATCGAACACCAAGAGGGCGGCATGTATCGCTCCGATGACCACGGCAACAGTTGGCAATATGTCGCGCGCAACAACGATATCATCTCCCGCTCCTGGTATTACATGCACCTCACGCCCGATCCGCAGGATCCCGACACGGTCTACGTCAACAATCTGCGCTTCTGGAAATCGATAGACGGCGGCCGCACTTATTCCATGATTGGCACGCCCCATGGCGATAATCACGATCTCTGGATCGATCCCCAAAATCCAAAACGCATGGTCCAAGGCAATGATGGCGGCGCTTGTGTCTCGTTTAACGGCGGCGCCTCCTGGTCCTCCATTTTTAATCAGCCAACCGCGCAGTTCTATCATGTGGCTGCCGATAATCGCCAACCCTATTTCGTCTATGGCACCCAGCAAGACAATAGCAGCATCGCCGTGCCAAGTCGCAACAACAAATCATCACTGATGTGGATGGATGGCTTCATTGCTGGCTCTGGCGAGAGCGGCTATATCGCCGTCAAACCCGATGATGACAATATCATTTTCGTTGGCGCTATCGGTAGCTCACCCGGCGGCGGCAACTGCCTGCAACGCTATGACCATCGCAGCCAGCAAATACGTCTGGTGACCACTTGGCCCGAGATGGCAAATGGCGAAGCGGCTGCCAATCTGCACTACCGTTTCGCCTGGACCTACCCAATCGTATTCTCCCCGCACGACCCCAACACGCTTTACATCGGCGGCAACCTGGTCTTCAAATCAACCGACGAAGGGCATAGCTGGCAGCCAATCAGCCCAGATTTGACCCGCGCCGACCCCAACACGCTCAAGATCAGCGGCGGACCCATCAACCGCAATGCCGCCGGCGCTGAAGTTTATGCCACAGTCTATGCCCTGGCGGAATCTCTCCATCAGCCTGGTGTCATCTGGGCTGGCTCCGATGATGGCTTGCTGCATATCACTAGGGATAGTGGCGAAACCTGGCAAAATATCACGCCAGCCGATCTGCCCGAATGGTCCATGGTGACGATGCTGGAACCATCCTCTCACGATCCAGCCACCTGCTACCTGTCCGCCACCCGCTACAAACTCGATGACTACTCGCCATATCTCTACAAAACGACCGATTATGGAAAATCCTGGACGCGCATCAACACGGGTATTCGGGATGTCGATTTTACCCGTGTCATTCGCTGTGATCCCGCCCGTGCCGGTTTGCTATATGCCGGTACAGAAACGGGCTTGTATATCTCCTTTGACGACGGCGCCAGCTGGCAACGCTTCCAACAGAACCTGCCAATTACGCCAATTCACGACCTACTGGTCAAAAACTCTGATTTGATCGCCGCCACCCACGGCCGCTCCTTTTGGATCTTCGATGACCTGACGCGCTTGCATCAACTGACTGACGATCTGAGGGATGCCTCGGGACTACTGCTGAAACCGCGCGATACCGAGCGCCTGCTGGAAAGCATCGATGCCCGTCGCCTCATCGACCAACCCGGCAAAACCTACATGAGCTCAACCGGTGTCATGGCGGCTTACACCCATTCGTTTACGCCTGAAAATGTGGTCGAACGCCAGTTTCTCGATTCCGGCGAAAACCCGCCCCGCGGTCCTATGCTGGCTTATTATCTGAAAGAGACGCCGGCAGAGCGAATCACCTTGCGCATTTCCGACTCCGCTGGCAATACCCTACGCCAATTCCACAGCATGACTGAAGCCGACCGACAAGGGCAAAAAGAAAAACCCGACCGCAGCATCATCTATCTCACGGCACAACCCGGCTGGAATCGATTTGTCTGGAATATGCGCTTGCCAACATCGCCCGCCCTGAATGGCAAGGATCCACAATTTGAACGCATGTCCGGTCCAACCGTGCCACCAGGCGCTTATCAGGTTTCCTTGCAAATCGGCGAAGAAGTGCAAAGCCACAGCTTCAATCTAATTCAGGACGCCACCTCCTCCGCTAGCCAAGCAGACCTGCAGCAACAGTTCGATCTGCTAATGCAGATTTATCAGCTCTACTCCGATGCAACAGCAGCCCTCAACACCATGCGTCGTTACCGCACCCAGCTGGCCAGCCTCCGCGAACGCTTGTCTGCCGAAGCAACGCAGCAAGTTCGACTGGCTGATGAAGCCTCTAAACTGAAAGAGCAGATCCTGCAAATCGAGCAGGGCATCTTCATCCCAGACCTGCGCGAGGGTTGGGCTGGGCGACACAACCAAGGGACTGATCCCCTGCGCCGTTTGAGCGCCCTGCCGGCGGTGGTGAGCTTGGGAGAATACCCCCCGACCACGCAAGCCTATGCGGTTTTCGAGAAATTGTCCGGCCTAATACGCGATCGTATGCTGGCATTCGACCGCCTAAAAACGTCCGAGATCGCCGCCTTCAACCAGCGGCTTGTCGAACATGGAATTAACTTGGTTGGTTAGATTGTGGTATACTCTATTCGACCTTCCGAAGTCTCCATCGAATTTCAACAGAGGTGAACCATGGCAGCCGTTTTGAAAACCAAAATATCCCCGGCGGAATATCTCAAAATCGATTTTCGCAGCGACCACAAGAACGAGTATTTTGACGGTCAGATCTATATGATGGCTGGCGCTTCAGCCAATCGTAATCTAATCGCAGTGAGCCTCGGGGTGGCGCTGCATACCCGCTTGCGCAACAGAGGATGCTCCATCTATGCTAGCGATATGCGGGTCAAAGTAGAAGAGACAGAATCCTATACCTATCCTGATGTCAGCGTGGTATGTGGGCAACCACGTTACGAGAACACTACACCGGAGACACTGCTCAATCCCAAAGTGATATTCGAGATCCTCTCGCCATCAACAGAGCAGCATGACCGCGGGCTCAAATTGCGGCACTACCGCAAAATCGACAGTCTAACCGACTACATCCTGGTTTCGCAATCGGCTTATCACCTCGAACAGCACGCGCGCCAGCCCGACGACACCTGGTTATTGACCGATATCATCGGGCGAGAAGCTGTCCTGCACTTGCCCTCGCTGAACTGTGAAATCGAGTTGGCGGAAATCTATCAACAAGTCAGCCTGGAACCGGTATCTTAAGACCGGAATACCGACCTTGCGAAGTCTCCATCGAATTTCAACAGAGGTGAGCCATGGCAGCCGTTTTGAAAACCAAAATATCACCGGCGGAATATCTCAAAATCGATTTTCGCAGCGACCACAAAAACGAGTATTTTGACGGCCAGATCTATATGATGATTGGCGCGTCAAATAATCACAACTTAATACAAGCGGGCATAATCGCAACCTTGATATCAGTTCTGCGCGGTAAGGGATGCTCCATCCGTGGCAGCGACATGCGCGTGAAAATGGAAGCAAGTGAATCCTACGCCTACCCTGATATCACCGTCGTCTGTGGTCCTCCTGTTTTTGAGAACACTACGCCGGAGACCTTGCTCAATCCCAAAATGATATTCGAGATTCTCTCGCCATCAACAGAGCAGCATGACCGCGGGCTCAAATTGTAACACTACCGCAAAATCGACAGCCTAACCGACTACATCCTGGTTTCGCAATCGGCTTATCACCTCGAACATCACGCGCGCCAGCCCGACGACAGCTGGTTATTGACCGATATCATCGGGCGAGAAGCTGTCCTGCACTTGCCCTCGCTGAACTGTGAAATCGATCTGGCGGAAATCTATCAACAAGTCAGCCTGGAATCCGCGCTCTAACCCTGGGATGACAGAGCCTGCGCCAGGACCTGCCCAACTGAGATCAGGTGAGCCACATCATCGCTGTCTTCAAATAGCAAGACAAAGGCAACCGGGTTCCTTTCCGCTGGGCGAACATAACCGCTAAGCCAAATCTGGCTGCCTTCGCCGGAGCGCGACCGGCCAACCTGCGCTCCAATCTCGACCCCCGCCGGCAACGCCTGCTGCTGCATGACGCTCCAGCTTTCCCGTAGTATGCCCCGCAGTTGGCTTGCTGTTGAGCCGCTCATCATGCTGATCGTATTACTTTCCTCGGCTGCAGCCAGCCAATCTTCGCTAGCTGGTCCCCGCTCTGCTGACAATATGCGAGGCGCGATCGCATCCCCTTCCCGCGCGATCGCCGTCATCACCGCCGCCAAATGCAATGCGGTAGTTGTCAACCCGCCTTGACCCAGCGCATTGCGATCTTCCCAGGCATCAGGGTCCAGCCCATCGCCCTCCGCTACTAGCGGCAATTCCAGCGGCTCCGGCAACGGGAACCTGCTTAAAATAATGGGATCGTCAAAAGAATAGGCTCGCGCCAGCACCTCATAGCGCGCCTCCGATTTTCGCCTCTGGTAAGCTTGGAAGGCAGTGGGGCAGCCATAGATATAAGCCTCGACCAGCGTCAACCTCGTCCGGTTTGGCTCCAGCACACAGCCGATCACCATACCCTCTCCTAAATCAACGGGCGCGGTCGCCCCCTCAAAAAGCAGCCCAAGGTCAAAATCCTCCGCGATCGCCTCCGCCAGCCAGATGGTATACATAGCGCTGCCCAGCTGGTAGTACCCTTGCAAAGCGCGATTAAAAAAGGGATCCCCCGCCGCCTCGATCAGCTCGCCCCAATCCTCCTCCAACGTATTGGGGTCATAGCTGGGCAGGCTCGCTAACACCAGCAAATCCCGCCTCTCCACATCCATCACAACAGCGGCGCCCGCTTGCTCTCCCATCGCCCTGACCAGCGCGCCTTGTATATCCGCATCCAATGTCAGCTTGATATCGGAACCGACCGGCGGCATTCGCAAAATCTCTTGTTTGAAATAGTCTTCCAAACTTTGGCTCGCCTGAGCCCCTGCCAAAATATCATTAAAAGCGGCTTCCGCGCCCGCCACCCCATAGCGCAAACTGTAATAACCGACGATGCTATAGCTGGCAGGGTCGCGATAATGCCGTTTCAAGCCGCTATCGACCGCCACCGTTTCAACCAATAATTTGTCATTTCGGTCGTAGATGCTGCCGCGCTGAATCCGCGCCAGCGCTTCGAATTGCCGTGGATTGTCTTCTCGTGCAAGCAGGCTCTCGCGCCCGACAAGCGCCCAATAACTTGCCGCACTAGCGATCAGCCCAAGGACGATCATCGTCCCCAAGAGCAACTGGCGCAACTCGCGAGAAAATTCCACCTAACGCGCTCGCGAAGATAGCCGCAGCAAAATGCCGATCATAATAAAACTGACCAGCAAAGAACTGCCGCCATAACTGATAAATGGCAGGGTGACTCCGGTCAAAGGCAACAGCTTGAGCACGCCAGCCATGATCATCAGCCCTTGAATCACCAGCATCATAGTCAATCCAACCGCCAGCAATTTGTGAAAGCCGTCCCCGGGATGCGTCTGCGCGATTGAAAAGCCGCGCCAGGCGAGGGCGGCAAAACAGCTCAAAACTGTGATCACCCCCAGCAAGCCCCATTCTTCCGCCAAAGCCGCGAAGATAAAATCTGAGTGCACTACCGGGATATAGCCAGGCGAGCCAAGCCCAGCGCCCGCGCCGAATAAGCCACCCGCCGCAAATGCCATCAAGCTCTGCACAATCTGGTAAGCGCGGTCATTCGCCTCGAGCCAAGGATTGAGCCAAATATCCACTCGCAATTGCACCACATCAAACAGCTGATAAGCCGCCAAACCGGCAATCATCATCAGAACCCCGCCGCCAAGAATTATGCGCAGGTCCCCACTTGCCAAATACAGAAGCAACAAGAATACGATGAAAAAAAGCATGGCGGTGCCAAGGTCGCGCTGCCAAACCAGGATCACCACCGAAAGCAACCACATCAGCAATAGCGGACCGATCAAACGCGCCGACATGCCGTGCTCCCTAGCGCTCTGTTCGCCCAGGTAACTGGCGAGAAAAACAACCAGCGCGATCTTCATCGCTTCCGATGGCTGGAAATAGATCCCACCAAAACCCAACCACAAACGCGGCGCAAACTCAAAACCAGAAGGATTGCGTCCCAGCACAATAGTCGCCAGCAGCAGCGACAGCGCCACAGCAAAAAGAACATGGCGATAACGGCGCAACCAAATCAATATCTGTGGGCTAAGCGCGGCGATCAGCAGGGCAAGCACGCTGATAATCAGCCACAGCGCCTGCCGATCAGCAAAAGGTGGCGCCAACCGTTCGATCGCCACCAAACCCCAGCCGCTCAAAAACATGACCAGCGGAAACAGCAAGACATCGCATCGCGGCAGATAACGATTCAGCAGCAAATTGCCAGCCATCGCGCAAATCGCCCAAATAGCCAACCCAGCCCAGATATCCGCTTGCCCCGGTCCCGCCCAGGCGACCGCCACCATCCCGCTGGTGATAAATACGCCAGCCAAAGCCAATAACAGCCAACCCTGAGCCTTCGCTCCCATGTCCATCTTCGCCAGCGATAGCGGCTTATACCCGCTTTTTTTTGAGCTCAATGCGTATCGAGCTTGAGGACACGCGCCAAGATCGGATGCAGCGCCGCAATCACATCCGGCTCCATCGCATCGCGCGCGGTCGCCAAGGCGCTATCGAGAGCGGTATGCGCCGGCAAAACCTTGTCTTCATCCAACTTCTCCAGCACCACTGCCAGCGTCTTCTGCACCAGCTCGATATTCTTGACCAAGGTCTGAAGCACCATATCGGAGGTGACCGCTTCTTCCTCGCTATGCCAACAGTCGTAATCGGTCACATGCGCCAGCGACGCATACTCGATCTCGGCTTCACGCGCCAGGAAAGCTTCCGGCGCGGTTGTCATGCCGATCAGATCACAACCCCAAGCGCGGAACAGCTGGCTCTCGGCGCGAGTGGTGAAACGCGGACCATCTTCAACCAGGAATGTGCCTGTACGGTGCACGATGCCGCCGACAGTTTCGGTTGCCTCAGCAATCAGCCCGCGCAAGTAAGCGCTCATGGGATCTTCCACCGAAATATGCGCGACCAAGCCATCCCCGAAGAAAGAGCGCGCCCGTGTATGAATCGTGTAATCGATGATTTGATCCGGCGTGATGATATGCCCCGGCGCATAATCCTCGCGCAAAGAGCCCACAGCATTCACCGAGATAATGAAACGGACGCCCATCATCTTCAGCGCATAAATATTGGCGCGATAGGGCAGGGTCGCAGGCGCGAGCACATGCCCCTCGCCATGACGCGGCAGAAACGCGACTCGCTTGCCACGCAGGCTGCCAACGCGAATCCCGCCACTCGGCTTGCCAAAAGGGGTCTCCAGCTCCACTGTTTCCACCGCGGAAATCTCCGGCATGTTGTACAAGCCGGATCCGCCGATCACCGCGATCTTGATCTCTTCCATTTTCGCCCCCTAAAAATTTCATTCGCCTCTATTGCGATTATTCGGTCTCTGGCGCTGCGCCCGCCCCCAACTCCAGGCGGTAATTGTATGGACCAATCCCAATGATATCGTCATCTTTGAGGATGACGCGGCGGCTAATCGCTTGATCATTCAGCCGCGTGCCCTGGCTGCTACAGCGATCTTCCAACCACCACAACCCATCCTCCAGCACAATTCTGGCATGCTCCCCGCTGGTACATTCATCATTTACCACGATTGTATTGCTGGCGGAGCTGCCCAATGTGGTGATCGGCTCCAGCGCAAATCGCTGCCCTGGGGATTGCGATCCCAAAAGCCGCAGCCAGGCTGTCGCCATTGTCCGCGAACCGACCTCTGCTGCTCGCAGCTGGCGCCAGATGATGACAAACAGCGCCAACAAAAACGCCAGCAAGCTCAACCCAGCCAGCAAGCGCAAGATCAAAAAGAAGTATTCGATGCTCACGATCTTGACCTAGCCCTGCGGCAAGATCTGCGTGATTTGCGATTCCAGTAGGTCGATCGGGTTTGCACTCATGCCTGCATTATAGACCTATCGCCAAATCGGGCAAAGTCCAAGGGCGCGCATCAAGCAGACCGCCCCCGCCACCTACCAACAAAAAAGAGCGGACGATTTCGCCCACTCTCTACCTTGATGGTCCTTGCTTATTCTATTGCGCCCGCTTGAACTTCTTAACTGCTGGGGACATAATCAAGCCAGCTATCGTAAATCTCGTAATCGTCGCTGTGTTCTTCCCGCAAAGTCTCCCGCAACAGCTCGAGTTCCTGCTGTTTCGCCCGCTCCCGTTGGGACTCTAATTCGGCGCCGCTGCGTTCTTCTTTGCTGCGAACTTGCAGAATGTGAAAGCCGAATTCGCTTTCCACCGGTCCCACCAACTCGCCGATGGCTGCTTCTTCGATGGCTGCGCGGAATTCCGGCACATAATTGCCGACGAAAGCCTCGCCCAGTTCACCGCCGCGGGAGCCGCTGCCGGGGTCGGTCGAAATGGCGCTGGCCAAAGCGGCGAAAGACTCGCCTGCTTTTAACGCTTCCAAAGCCGCCAAAGCCGTCTCTTCCTCTTCCACCAATATGTGCCGCACATCGGCGTAAAGCAATGGTCTGTCATCCGGCACTAGCGTATCCGCAAACAGAGATTCCAGCGCGTTACGCTCGAAGAAAGCATCCATGGTTTCGGCGGCGACACCAACGCGATCGAAATAAGAACGATAATCTCGCTCATTCTGCTCGAAGTTGTCCCGCACTTCCTCGGCGCTCAATGTCGGCTCAACCACTGTCGGCTGTGGAGTGACAGTCGGTTCTTCTGGCTCCTCTTCTTCCTCCTCCGCCTCGGGATCCGCTGTTGGGGTCGGCTCCGGCGTATGAGTGGGCGTGGGGGAAACGTAGGGCGTCGGCGTGATAGTCGGCTCGGGAGTAGCGGTCGGCTCGACGCCAATCAGCGCAACTTCAGTCGGGTCGAAGCCGAAATAATTCTCCACGGCATCGCGCACCGCGCTTTCGTCAACTGTGATGCCTCGCGCATCTGCTTCCTGTGCCAACAGCTTGTCATCGACCAAGTCATTGATCACTCGCAAGCCCAAGGTATCGGGCACATTGACTTCGTTCAGCCAAGTCTTATAGGGCTCCTGTTGCGCCAACTGCTGCATATCAATGCCCGAATTCTGATATTGATTGAGCTGCAGCAATAAGCGATTGCGCTCCAATTGATACTCCTGGCGGAATTCTTGTACCGAGATCCCCTCGCCCCGAACCACCGCCACCACCTGGTTGGGAATCAGAAATTGTTCAACCGCAAAGGTGATCGCCACCAAGATCCCCAAAACAGCGACAGCAGCAACTACGCCACGAACGACCCACTTCTGCAGCTCCGCCTCTCTCTCAGCGCGGGATCTGTAAGCGGAATCGCCCCGGTTCTGCTCGCTGTTTTCGCTGCCAGGAGCCTCTGCCACAGCTTGGCTTCGGCGTCGCCTCCGTTTGGGCAGTCCTGTCGTTTGGGACTTTTTCGACATGAATTCGTCAACTCCTCAAGTGGTATGCCTATGACGCTGCAAATGATCGAGCTTGAGCGCCCTTAGTCAACGACGACATACGGCAACAGCGCGAGATGCCGAGCCCGCTTGATCTCGCGCGCCAATTCCCGTTGACAGCGCGCGCAATTGCCCGTCTGCCGCCGTGGTTTGATCTTGCCGCTCTCGTTGATATAACGCGAAAGTGTATCAAGATCTTTGTAGTCAAAGCAACGCCCCTTGGGGCAATAACTGGTCTTGCCCCGCCGCCGCCGACCACGCCCACGACCGCCCGGTCCGCCGCCGCCGCGACGACCACCGCCTCTGCCACGATCTCGTCTTTCAGGCCGTTCTGATTGTTCGCTCACTTTTGTAATTCTCCGTCAGTATGCTTCAATTAGGATGTCTACTATACCAGCAACCAGCATCCGGCTTAAGTAGATTGCTTGACCTCGCCCTCGTCCCGCACCAACAGATAACGCAGCACCGGGTCGAAGAGCTTGAGTTCGGTTTCGAGTTCGCGGATATGTTCTGGCTGAATATCAGCTTTGATCAGGACATAATGTCCTTCGCGCTGTCCTTTGATCTCGTATGCCAGGCGGCGGCGACCAAACATTTTGCGATCGACGCCTTTGACCACGCCGCTGTCGCCCAGCTCGATGAAACTGATGACTTGGTCGATCGCTTGGTTGACTTCTTCTTCAGAAGGCAAAATGCGGACGATGAACGTGAGTTCATACTCTCTCATGAGTGTTCCTTCCCTCGGATCTTAGCCCCGCGCTCTACTGCTGCGCAAAGCGGAAAGCAATGATTCAATTGTAAGAATGCCATCCTAATGCAAGCCGGCGACTTATGCAATAGTGGCTTTTTCGTCTGGTAGCGCGCTTTCCAATATCAGCCGCGAGCTCGCCAAACACAAAGCGACAATCAACCAAAACCAGGTGATCGAAGACTGAAAATCAAGCCGGAAGAAATAAAGATCAGGAATGGCATTCACCAAAGCGGTCAACAGCGCCGCGTGATAACCGAGGTGAATGGCGGCGAAGCGATCATTGTCTCTGGCAATTCTCCAGGCACGCGCGCCATAGACAAAAACAGCGCCCATCGCCACTAGAAAGATGATCACTCCCGTAATCCCAATCTGATTCGCCATGATCAAATACATATTCGCCACATCAGTATAAATGTCGATATCCGGTGTCCCGGTGAAGCCCACACCCACCAATGGATATCGCCCGATCAACCGCAACGAATCTGTCCATTCGCCAATCCGCATCTGCGTCGCCAAGTCCGCGCCTTGAAAGGCTTGCAACAACCGGTCGATATAAGCCTGCGTCTGTGGCAACAGCAAAAACAACAAGAGTCCCAGCACCAGCAGCGGGATCATCCGCCGATAACGCGCTAAAGCCAGCAATACTAATCCAGCCCCCAAAGCCAGGAAAGAAGCCCGCGAGCCGGTCAAATAAAGCGCCAGCGCCGTCATGCCAAAGATAGCCAAGGTCAACCAGCGCCAACGCATGATCGGTTTCTTGGAGAGGACCTGCGGGGCAATCATGATAGCCGCGGTCGCGAGGATACCCCCCAACGCATTGGGATCGACCCAAGTGCCGATCGCCCGCTCGCCCAATGCCGGGTTGTCTTCGATATAGCGGATGACCCCACCATCGGGATAGCCGATGCGCCCTAAGCGCACCAGCAACGCCTCCGCCAGTGTATCAGGCGCCAGATACAACGAGACCGCCAAAAACGACTGCGCGCCAATCGCTAGCAGAATCACCAACAGCAAACGCCGCAGCATCGCGGGCTCCCGCAACAGATCCGCCAAAATGAAGACCATGCCGATGCTCAAGAGCGTCTCAGCAAATTGACGAATCTTGGTGGATGTCGGGCTCGCATGGCGCAAACCCAAGGCAAAAGCCAGCACCAGCCACATCAAATAGACAGCGATCAAGGCATGCACCGGGCTCAGCCTTAAACCGCCGCGGCGACCAGTCATCCATTGAAATAGATAGACCAACAGGAAACCACCCAGCGCCAAATCCAGCAAAGTCGGCGTGATAGCGATCTTGACCGGGAAGACGCCAAAAGGCAACAACAGCACCGTGGCGATAATAGCGTAGAGGGCGATATTAACATCGGTGATGACATATAATCCTGCCAGCACACCGAGCATCACCGCCGAAGCCAGCAATGGTCCCAAACTGGCGATCAACAAACCAATGCCCGCGCCCGTGATGCCGATGCCGAAGCCGATAGCGATGGCATAGTTGCGCCGCTTTAACTGGCTGATCCAGATCTGTAAAGAATTGGCAGCGCCCATTTCCTATCTCCGCCAACCAGTTACTAGGGCGAGAGCCGCCAAGCCCAGCCATGTCAACAAGCTGATCAATCCGCCAAGCTGGTATGTCCTCGGCGCGAATCTCAATGTCAGCGTATGCCGCCCGGCGGGGAGCTCGACCGCGCTCAAACCGGCATAAGCCCGCATGATCTCAACCGGCTGCCCGTTCATTTCCGCTACCCAGCCCGGATAATGCGGCAAAGACACTGACAATATCGCATTCTCCGGCGTATTGATCTCCAGCACAATCTCTTCAGCGGCAAAGGAAAGCACCTCGACCGTCCCATCAGCTGCTTGACCCGGCAACTCCAGCTTGATCGGCTGCTGCACCACGATCTTATCACGCTCCTGGTAGCGTATGTCCTCCATCAATTCCAAAGCCCACTCATCGCTATCCACCACATCCGCCTCGTAATACAAACGCGCGAAAGGGCGCGGATCCTGCAAACGATGCAGATAAACCAAACCCGCCCCGTCCTCGCCGCTGCCCAGCACTTGGGAAGGGACCGAAAGCCTTTCCTCCCCGCTGAAGACATAGCGCACGGCGAACAGCTCCCAAGCCAGCGGGTTGTCCTGGTAATCGGCGTGGATGATCATACTCGGACCCTTGAGAAAAAGCGGGCTGATCCCGCGAATATCCATCACCCCATAGAGGCTGCCATAATTGGCGCCCAGCCCGCGGAACCCGTCCACGCGAAATGGCTGCCCCCCGTTCTGGTCCTCCAACACTTGCTGCACCAGTGGCGGCGCGGCAATACTCACTTGCTCGCCAGCGGGCTTGGAATCGTAAACTGCCGAATGATCCATATTGACCGAAAACAGCTCAAAGGCGATCAATGCCAACAGACCCAGCTGAATCGCCCAGCGCCCCGGCTCTCGTAAAAAATACCTCAGCAAGAAATAACCAACTGCGCAGACCAACGCGCTACGGGCGGCAATATTAAAAAAGTTGTCCCAAGTCGCTGCATCATAAGTCCAAATGAATAAGGCGACCGCAGCGATGATCAACATGACAACGCTGAAGCTACTCCAATAGCGCAGCGCCCGCCTTTTGTATATCTGGTTGGGCATATGAGCAGCGGTGACCATGCCCAAACCGGCCAGAATCGCCAGGCTATTGGCAACCAGCAAGGCAGCCCGCTCCTGCCCGCGGAAAAACCGCAAACCAGGAATCAAATGATAGCTCAAATCATAAACAGGACTGTTCGCCCCCAAGCTATGCAACAAGCCAACAACCGCCACCAACAGCCAGAAATAAACCTCGCGAGTCCGCCGCAGCAGCGCCACAGCGACAAAAAACAAAGCCGGCAAACCCACATAAAGCGGCGACCACTGGCTGACCGCCCCCGGGAAGACAAATTGCGCCAGATCCCGAAACGGGAAACCATTGCCCTTTGCCTCGAATGCCAAACTTCCGCGGGAAGTCAACAGCAAATACTCGATGCCCGGCAACAGGGTGACAGCTGTCAAGCCAATCGTAATCAGTATCAGTGCGAGCAACCCGCCCAGGAAAGCTCGCCAGCCAACTCGTGCGCCATAGCAGCGCCAGGCGAAATAAGCAGCAGCCAAGTAACTGAGGAAAAAGCTCGTCTGTGGATGACCAGCCAACCAAGATAAGCCCAAAGCCAAGCCCGCGAGCCCAATGTATTGGGGGCGCAAGCTGCCAGCCCGTGTCGCCTCCAAAATGCCAATAGCGCACAGCGGTAGCCAGACCGCCGCTTCCAAAATCGCCAGTTGCAACGTCGGATAACCCGTCAGATAACCACCATAGCCGATGACAATGGCGCTACCCAATGCTGCCAGCTGGCTCTGCTCATGCCGCAGGGTTAAACGGCGCACGAAGGCGTACATCAACAAGCTATAGAGCAGCACATGGAAAGCCATTTCCAGTTGCAGCGCATTATAACTCCAGCCGCCCGCCAGCTGGCTCAACCACAGTGTCAACCAGCGCGGCGGATAAAAGACCGCTGCCTGCGTATCGGCGATGAATGGCAAACCCCCATTGTTGTAGGGATTCCAAAGCGGGATCTCGCCCGCCGAAAAGCGTTCATACTGATAAGCGGCAAAAGCCAGAAACTGCCCCGAAAAATCGCCTTGTGCCAGCGAAGCTTGGTCAGCGGCAACCGGCGTGAACAAGCGCCAGAAAAACAGCAACCACAGCAAACCCAGCGCGACAACCGCCCGCATATCATGATGGCGATAAATTCTGTCTACCAGCCTCATCGTCAGTATCCATCATACCAAGGAAGCGAAATACGCCTCCGTATTGCGGGCGATCACATCCCAGTCGAAATGCCTGCGTAATTCCAAAGCGCCAGCCCGCAAGCGACCCAGCCGCGAACCATCGCCCATCAATTCTGCAATCCCCCCCTCAATCGCCTCCGCTGAACCGGGCGCAATCAGCCAGAGATTGTCACCATGCTCAAAAGTCTCCACCTTGACAGCTGGCTCCGTCGTCAAGACCGCGCAACCTTGATGAATCGCTGCCATCAAGCTGCCGCGTCGATACGAAGCGCCATCTTTGAATGGCAAGACGACCAGGTCAACAGCCGCCAGATAAGCCGCCACTTCTTCATCGGGCAACAAACCCGTCCACTGTATCGCCTCCCCCAGATCGAGCTGGCGAATACGCCCCTCCAGCTGCCGTAAATACGCTGAGCCTGAAGCTGGGCTGCCGTCAGCCAAATTGTCCCGTCCGCCAATGAAGACCAAACGCAGATCTTGCCCCACCCCCCGCAGTTTCGCCACCGCTTCGAGCAGATAATCCACCCCCTTGCTCTCTTGAATGAAACCGAAATGCCCCAGCAAGAAGCAATTTTCATCAATCCCCAGGCACCGCCGCAAATCCGATCGCTGCTTTCCCGCGATCCCGCAGCTCAAGATATTGCTGCCGATAGGGATCAGCCGGCGATTCGGCAACGCTTGCAAATTCTGGTCATCTTCCTGATTTGTGGTGATCACACCCGCCGATGAACGCGCCAGGTGCATCACAATCCAATTGCGCAGCCGCCCCGCTTTGGGGAAAAGATAAGGAAAGCGCAGGTCGTGAAAAGTGGTGACCAGCGGCACATCAAGCATCCCCGGCAAGAAATGCACAAATGGCGACATATCATAAGCCGCCGTTTGAAACTGCAAGTTGATGACATCCGGCTGGTGCCGGCGCGCCCATTCCAATATCGGCGTCAAACTGCCTAAACCCCAGCCGCCCACCGTGCTGAGCTGCAAACTCTCGTGCGCCGACCCATGACGGCAAAGGATCCGCAACTCATGCCCCAAGCCTTCCAGCCTTTCCGCCAGTATCCGCGTGAAATCCCCAACGCCGCCCGGCACAGGTGGGAATTCGCCGGATATCATGCCGATCTTCATAGCCTGGCTCTCAAACCGCTGCGCAACACCTGCCAATAAACCCGTGCCCGTTTTGCCCGCAGGTCGCGTTTGTTGCCCAGAGCGCCTTTGACGCATTCCAAACCCAACTGCCAGCCAAATTGCAGCAACAACAACCCCCGCAGAATCAAATATTGCCGATAACCATGGTGCTTGCGGAAATAACGCAGTTTGCTGGTGTGAAAATGAATCTGCTTGAAAGCGCCAACCTGCTCGCTACTTTTGCCACCGTGATGGGTGATCAGAGCGCCGCCATGATAAACCACCCGCCAACCTGCCATCTTGGCGCGCCGACAATAATCCAACTCCTCGGAGTACATGGTATAGCCCTCGTCCAACCCTCCGATCTCCCGATAGACCTCGCGCCGCAGCATCAATGCCGAACCCTGCACCCAATCCGCTTCCACGATGGCATTGTCATCGCTATCGAGCATGCGATAATGCCTTTCCACCGCAGCCGGCGCCCATCTAGCCAGCCAGGTGCTTTCGAAAATGCCGGTCATCAAGGTCGGGAAACGCCGCCGTGTGGATTGATGGCTGCCATCGCTATTGAGGGTATGCGGTCCCAAAATGCCGACTTGCGGTTGCGCCTCCAAATAATCCAGCATCTTACCCAGCGCCTCCGCTTCGACCTCAGTATCGGGATTCAGCAACAGGATGTAACTACCCCGCGCTTCCGTCAAGCCGATATTATTGCCCCGGGTGAAGCCCACATTTTCCGCCTGCGGCAACAACCTCACGGAGGGATACTTCTCCCGCGCCATCGCCAAGCTGCCGTCTTCGCTTCCGGAATCCACCACGATGATTTCAGCAGTCGGCAATTCACCCTCAACCATGTCCAGGCTGAGGTCCGCCCTCTGCAAGCTCCCCAGACATCTGTCCAGTAAATCGCAGACATTCCAATTGACGATGACAATGGAAAGGTCAACCAAGTGATGATCCCCTGTGGCATTACCCTAGCAGCAGTCTAGCAGCCTTTTGTCCATCGCGTGAGAGCGCGTCGCTCTAGTTGACCTAGACAGCGCTCAAGCCAACCCGAACAGCCTCTCGGCATTCAGCGTGGTCTGCCGCGCCATCTCCGCGACCGATATGCCATGAAGTTCAGCCAACTGGGCGTTGATGTAGCGGACGAAAGCCGGTTCATTGCGCTTGCCACGTCGCTGCTGTGGAGCCAGGAACGGACCATCAGTCTCGATCAGTAACCGGCTGAGTGGAATCTGCCGGACAGTCTCCTGCAAATCCCTACGCTTCTTGTAGGTGATCGGTCCCGTGAAGCCCAAGTAAAAACCCAGCTCAATCGCCCGTTCAGCGATTTGGCGCCCAGCGAAAAACGAATGCAACACCCCCAGGCGCCCTTGTAAACCTGCCGGGGCAGACCGCGCCCAACTCTCCAGCAGCGCCATCACATCATCATCCGCTTCGCGATTGTGGATGATCACCGGCAATTCCAGCTCCGCCGCCAATTCCAGCTGCCGCTCTAAAGCAGCCCGCTGCAGATCTTTTGGGCTTCTGTCCCAATAATAGTCGAGCCCAATCTCGCCAATGGCGACGACCCGCTCCCCGGAAGCGAAATGACGCAATCGCTCCAATGTTGAGCAATCGAAGTCGACGCTGCTGTTGGGATGAATGCCAACAGCCACATAAATGCCATCATCCGCCGCCGCCAAATCAAGCGCTTGCTGACAAGTCTCCAAGTCGATCGTCGGGATGATGATCCGCGCCACGCCAGCCGCCCGCGCCCGCTGCAATACCGCCGCCCGATCATCATCGTAGTTGCGGAAGTTGAGATGACAATGCGTGTCGATCAAAGTGGGTACCGACATCAAATAACCAGGTCCGGGTTATCTTGCAGCTTCTTTAAGTCCGCTTCCACCATCATGCCAATCAATTCCTCGAAGCTGACCATCGGCTCCCAACCCAGCGCTTTCCCCGCTTTGGAGGAATCGCCGACCAGCAAATCGACTTCGGCGGGCCGCATAAAACGTGGGTCCTGCACCGCGTAATCGCGCCAATTCAATCCAACATGCCCAAAAGCGACTTCCAACAAGCGCTCCACCGAATGGGTCTTGCCAGTCGCGATGACATAATCATCCGGCTTCTCCTGCTGCAACATCAGCCACATCGCCCGCACATAATCGCCAGCGAAACCCCAATCTCGCTTGGAATCAAGATTGCCAATGCGAATCTCCGATGCCAAGCCCAGTTTGATCTTGGCGACATGATAGGTGGCTTTCCGCGTCACAAATTCCAAACCCCGCCGAGGCGATTCGTGATTGAAGAGGATGCCGCTGCAAGTGAAAAGGTCGTAACTCTCCCGATAATTGACCGTGATCCAATGGCTATACACCTTCGCCACGCCATAAGGACTGCGCGGATAAAATGGCGTGCTCTCCTTCTGTGGCACCTCGCGCACTTTGCCAAACATCTCGCTGCTCGATGCCTGATAAAAACGAATCTCCGGATTGACTGTCCGCACCGCCTCCAACAAGCGCGTCACACCCAAACCCGTGATATCGCCAGTGAATACCGGCTGATTCCAGGAAGTCGGCACAAAACTCTGCGCCGCCAAATTATAAACTTCATCCGGCTCGACCACGCTGATGGCGGTGATCAAACTGCTCAAATCCCCCATATCGCCTTGCACCAGCTGCAACTGATCCTGAATATGCTGGATGCGCTCATAACGCACCGTGCTGGTCCGCCGCACCATGCCATAAACTTCGTAATTCTGGCTCAGCAACAACTCAGCCAGATAGGATCCGTCTTGCCCCGTGATACCAGTAATCAACGCTTTCTTGCTCATCTATCTTTTCCCTCAGCTCTGGGTCAGGCGCTGCCGACAATCCGCCAACACATCTTGCAAAGTCTCCGCAAAAGTCAAGCTGGGCGCCCAGCCAGTATCACGGCGTAATTTGCTCGCATCGCCGCGGATTTCCGGCAGATCCACCGGGCGCAAGCGATCCCTGTCCACACGAACCTCAATCTCAATCTCGGTCAAAGCCAGCAGGCTATCCAACAGCTGCCGAATACTATATGTCAAGCCCGATGCCACATTGTAAGCTTCGCCCGGTCGCCCCCGTTCCACAATCAAGCGATAAGCGCGCACAATATCCCGGACATCGGTGAAATCCCGCTTCGCCGCCAAATTGCCCACATATATAACCGCCTCGCTCCTGCCTTCCTCAATGGCAGCGATCTGCATGGCAAAAGCCGGCGCCACAAAGCGGCTATTCTGACCGGGACCAATATGGTTGAAAGGGCGGGCACGCATGATCGGCAAGCCATGGCTGAGAAAATACTGCAAAGCCAACATATCCTGCGCCACCTTGCTGACGCTGTAGGGATTGGTCGGGCGGATAGCCGTCCCTTCGTCCAGCGGCAACTGATCGCTAGATACTGCCCCATAGATCTCGGCGGAACTGACGATCAACATACGAGGCATAATCTTCAATTCGAGGCAGGCGCGAATCAGGTTGAGCTGAGAGCGGATATTGTTTTCCAGCGTCTCCCATGGCGCCTCAAAAGAACGCGGCACAAAAGCCTGGGCTGCCAAATGGTAGATGGCATCAGGTTGGCAATCGGCTAATAACTGGCGGACCTGCTCATAATCCTTCAAGTCGATTTGTCGCGCCTCATCCACCGCTGGGTCGACGCGCTCATCGGGGAAAAGAGTCGTGCCAATTATCCCTGTGTCGGGTTCAACGCTGCTGAGGTGGGCAGCCAAATGATTACCGACAAAGCCACCAGCTCCTGTGATCAAAACGCGCAAGGTCAACGCTCTTTTCTCGCATATGCCCGGCAAGGACCGCTAATCCCAAGAACGCGAAAATGCTCAGCCTGCTTGCCGCGCCTATCCTGGTTTCCTTGCTGCAATCAGGTGCCTTCTTGCCACTGGTTGAGATAGGCTTCCTGTTCAGCCGTCAACTGGTCAATGCCGATGCCCATCGCCATCAGCTTCAGCCGGGCGATTTCTTGATCCACATCTGCCGGTATGGTGTAGACCTGCGCCCCCAGATTTGCCACATTGCGGATCATATACTCAGCCCCCAATGCCTGGTTGGCGAAGCTCATATCCATCACTGAGGCGGGATGCCCCTCAGCCGCCGCCAAGTTGATCAAGCGACCTTCCCCCAATACATAGATAGAGCGCCCACCTAGCTTGTAAGCCTCAACAAAGGGGCGGACAAGCTCCGGCTCTCCATCCGCCATCTCCGCCAAGCCAGCGAGATTGATCTCGACATTAAAATGCCCGCTGTTACAGACGATAGCCCCGTCTTTCATCACGGCAAAATGTTCCTTGTCCAGCACGCTTATATCGCCAGTCGCCGTCACGAAGATCTCGCCCACCTTGGCTGCCTCAGCCATTGGCATAACGCGATAACCATCCATCACCGCTTCCAAAGCCCGCAACGGATTGACCTCAGTGACAATGACATTGGCGCCCAAACCAGCCGCCCGCATGGCGATCCCACGACTGCACCAGCCATAACCAGCCACCACCACTACCCGACCCGCCAAGAGAATATTGGTAGCGCGGATGATGCCGTCCAAGGTGCTTTGCCCCGTGCCATAGCGATTGTCGAAGAGATGCTTGGTCGCGCTGTCGTTGACGGCAATGACGGGAAATTGCAACGCGCCGTCATTCGCCATCGCCCGCAACCGGATGACGCCGGTGGTGGTTTCTTCAGTGCCACCTACGATCTCGTCCAAAACTTCGCGGCGATCTTTATGAATCGTGCCGACCAGGTCCGCCCCGTCATCCATGGTGATATGCGGCTGATGATCCAATGCCGCATGAATATGCTGATAATAGGTTTTGTTGTCCTCGCCCTTGATGGCATAAACCGGAATCTCATCGTTGACCACCAGCGATGCCGCCACATCATCCTGGGTGGACAAAGGGTTGGAAGCGGTCAAAACCACATCGGCGCCCCCCGCCTGCAACGTCTGCATCAAGTTCGCCGTCTCAGTGGTCACGTGTAAGCAAGCCGAGATACGAATGCCCGCCAGCGGTTTTTCCTCGGCGAAGCGTTCACGAATCTGCTTGAGCACCGGCATCTCTTGCCCCGCCCACTCAATACGATAACGCCCACCAGTCGCCAGTTCGATATCTTTAATGTCATTTGCGATTGTCATTTACACTCCTAGATTTCGCCCCATATAGGGGATCACCACGCTTCAACGCTGGCATTCTAGCATATTCGCCAAAATCTGTCGTCCACATTTCTCCCATATCAAGGCAATCACTTCAATCGCCATCGCTAATCCAACAGGCAATCCAGCAACCCTTCGTCATCCGCCAAGCCACGGAACCGTTCGACAAATGCCGCCGGCGTGAAATCATGATTCTGCGTGCCGATGACTTCCAGCGCATACGTCGCGCTCAAAGCCCCAACCTGCGCCGACAGTTTCAAGGGAAAACCCCGGCTAATCCCTAAAATCAAACCAGCTCGATAAGCATCGCCCGCCCCGGTAGGATCCGCAATCTCCCGCGCCCCAAATGCTCCCGCCTCAATGACATCTTCGCCGATATAAAGCTTTGATCCATTCTCGCTTTCGGTGATGACAACGATCTCAACAGCTTCGCGCAAGTCATCGAGGCTCCGCCCAGTCTTCTCATATATGACGCTGGCTTCATAGATATTGACAACCACCATATAAGCGCCATTCATCCCGCGCCACAATTGATCCCCATCCAAGCGCGACACCTGCTGCCCAGGGTCATAGATGAAGCGTATGCCCCGCTCACGACATTCCTCGCATAGCTTGATCATGGCAACCGGATCGTTCGGCGAAATGACTACCAGGTCCGGCTTGTTAGGCAGCACATCGGCGATACGATAGTTGCGCGCCAAGTTCATGGCGCCCCCATAAAAGAAAGCCAGTTGGTTATTGTCTTCATCGGTGTTGGCAAAAAATGAAGCAGTGAATACCTCGTCAATCTGAACCACCGTGCTGCAATCGACACCATTGCCTTCCAACCAGCGTCGATAATCGCCAAAATCGCGCCCGACGGTGCCCATCAGCTTGGGACGCAAACCAAATTTCGTCATCGTGAAAGCGATATTAGCCGCCACACCACCCCAATGCTTGGTCATGTCATCGACCAGAAAACTCAAGCTCATATTGTGCAATTCATCGGGGATAAAATGTTGCTGAAAACGCCCGGGAAAGCGCATCAAATAATCATAGGCGATCGATCCAGTGATCAGAGTTTCCATCATCTATTTCCATCACAATCTGCTAATCGGCACAGCCATCCAGTATAGCGCAGGTGAGAGACAGCGAAAACAGCAAAACCGAAGCCCACCAAGGCAATTGCTTCAAACATACTAAAAAGGAAAAATCATAATTGATCAGTCAGACAGCAGGTTCTGCGCGAGCGCCAAAGTCTGATGTCTGCTAATCCGATGGTGAGTATCGAGCCCAGTTTTGGAGATATAGAAAACCCGCGTATCAGCGGTCGCTGTGAAAATCCCGACAGCGGCCAGATCTCGCTGAAATGGAGTGATAGCCCATCGAGCTCAAAGCTCTTCCCCCGCCACAACTCGCCGCAGGCTCTCGCTGAAGGGTGCGCGAGCGATGCCATTCTCAGTCACGATACCGCTGAGATAACGATGCGGCGTCACATCAAATGCCGGGTTGCGAGCCTTGAAATGCCGCGGCACGATCGGGTTGTCATAAGGGCTGGTCACTTCAGCGGGATCCCGCTGTTCGATCGGGATTTGCGAGCCGCTGCTCAAGCTCAAGTCGATGGTCGATGTGGGCGCCACCGTATAAAACGGGATGCCATGCGCCTCCGCCATGATCGCCAATTGATAAGTGCCGATCTTGTTGGCAAAATCGCCATTGGCGGCGACCCGGTCCGCGCCCACCAAAATGATATCCACCTCGCCACCCTGCATGTAGTATCCCGCGGCCGTATCCGGAATGATGTCATAGCTGATGCCCAGCTGCTCCATCTCCCATGCGCTCAGCCGCGAGCCTTGCAGGCGTGGGCGCGTCTCGTCCAACAGAACATGAATCCCCTTGCCCTGTTCATGCGCCGCGCGGATCACCCCCAGGGCAGTGCCATAATCGACAGTTGCCAGCGCCCCGGTATTGCAGTGATGCAGCACCGTCGCGCCATCCTGCACCAGCGCCGCCCCCCGCGCCCCCATACGCCGATTAATTGCCACATCATCATCGGCAATCTGCTGAGCCGCCCGCAGCAAAACCTCGCGCAAATCATCAACCTGCTGGAATTCCCCGCTGTGGGCGATCTCCAACAATCTGTCCACCGCCCAAGCCAAGTTGACCGCCGTGGGCCGAGCCCGTTTTAGCAAGTCGCCTTGCAGCCTCAAATCCTCGATCAGCCCTTCGATCGTGAGCGCCTCGCTTTGGCAGGCAGCCAGCGCCAAGCCAAAAGCCGCTGCCGCTCCAATCGCCGGTGCCCCGCGCACGGTCATATTGCTGATGCTCTCCGCCACCGCCTCCACTGTTTCCAACCGCACCAATTCCAGCTTCCAAGGCAGCGCTCGCTGGTCAATCATCCTGACAGCGCCATCATCCCATTCCACAGTTCGCATCGCTTTGCCTACCCTATCGCTTCTGGCAAACCCAGGGCACCACCCGCAGTGACAGCAGCTTTTCTATCCGACTGAAAGCAGCCGCCAACCCGCCGCGGATGATAAAATGCTGGATCTGCCAGCTGCTGACAATCCTCTTAGCCCGCTTCCTGCACCAACATGCCCAGCTGTTCAAAGGTCGGCTGCTGCCCGAAGCGCGTGCGTTGCGGCATGCCATCGCCATAACGCGCGAACACCGTCGGCGTGCCGGTCACGCTCAAACGATTCGCCAACTGAGTATCCTTGTCAACCTGGGTGGCATCCTGCGTGCAAGCCAGCAACTCGGTATATGACATATCCATCATCTCGGCGAATGTCCGCGACGAGTTGTCGCTGAAGCGTCTGGCGCTGGCGATCTCGTACAAAGTATCATGCGCAGTCCAGAACGAACCCGGGCGCAAGCTATCGGCACATTCCGCCAAAGAACCAGCCAACCGCGAATAACCGGCGTCAACCACCGGCAGCATCCGATATTCGAAGCGCGCCATCCCAGTTGCCACATACTTGCTAATGTACTGGTCTACTGTGCTTTTGTAGCGCTGGCAATGCCCACAGAGGAAATCCTCAAATGCCACGATGGTGATTGGCGCCTCCGGATTGCCCAAGACAAAACCGCCATCTTCCTGCCGCTCTTGCGCAATCTGCGAATAATCCACCGCGGCCTCACTGGCCGGGCTCTGGCTGGAAAGCGCGACAAAAACTACCGCCACCACTACCGCCAGCACGATAATCCCGCCCAGTATCAGCCTTGTGCGCTGGGGCGAATTCTTGCTTTTCTCAGTCACCTTTGTTCCCTCGTCCACTAATCTCAACAAGGTGATGCCAAATCTCAATGCCGTTGACAACGCTGACATCACACTCAAATCCTACAAATTAATCGCCCCCCCGTCAATTAGCGACCACAAAAACGCGACCATTTAGTCACCACCTCCCCGCAAACCCTGCTACTCTCAAGGCATGACCGAACAGGCGCCAGCTTCAATCCCAGGCAAACTCTCTCAAACGGCAACAAAAACGCCTTTTGTTGCCAAAAAAGTTTTTTGCTCGGCAACAAAACGGCAACAAATGCTTCGGCACTGCTGCCTAGCCGCTGCAGCCCAAGCAATGGAAAGCGCTAGCTGTTAATAGTATAATCTTTGTTCTTACTAGATGAAGTCGAGCAAATATGCCACTCATATGCTTTATCTCCGTGCCTCTGCGTCTCTGTGGTAAGTGTTTATTGCTCCAACATTGGCGCATGTTCATCTTGATGCGATTGTTCTGAGGAGACGCCAAACTATGCGCATGATTGACCTGATAGAAAAGAAGCGCGATGGTAAAGCCCTGTCGGAAAGCGAAATTCGCTTTTTCATCGATGCCTACACCGCCGGCGCCATACCGGATTATCAAGCGGCGGCGCTGCTAATGGCGATCTATCTGCAAGGCATGAACCGCGCCGAAACCGTCAACCTGACCATCGCCATGGCGGAATCGGGCGACATGCTCGATCTCTCCGATATCAGCCCCTACGCCATCGACAAACATTCCTCCGGCGGCGTCGGCGATAAAACCACGCTGATTGTCTTGCCGCTGGTGGCTTCATTTGGCGTGCCGATCGCCAAAATGAGCGGCCGTGGCTTGGGCTTCGGCGGCGGCACGCTGGACAAGCTGGAATCCATCGCCGGCTTCAATGTCAACCTGTCCGAAGAGCAATTCCGCCGTATCGCCCGCGAAACCGGCATGGTCCTGGCAGGGCAGAGCAAATCTTTGGCGCCCGCCGATGGCAAACTCTACGCCCTGCGCGATGTCACCGGCACCGTCGCCAGCTTGCCCCTAATCGCCAGCAGCATCATGAGCAAAAAACTGGCCGCCGGCACTAATGGCATCGTGCTTGATGTCAAACTGGGCTGCGGTGCTTTCATGAAGACCCTCGATGAAGCGCGCACCCTCGCCACCATCATGGTACAGATCGGCTTGGATGCCGGCAGAGATATGGTCGCCCTGCTTTCTGACATGAATCAGCCACTAGGTGTCGCCGTCGGCAACGCCCTGGAAGTGGCGGAAGCCGTCCAAACCTTGCAAGGGGAGGGTCCCGCCGATATCCATCAGCACTGCGTCGAAGTGGCGGCGCAGATGCTGCGCTTGGCGGGTCAAGGCGAGCGCTGGAGAGAAATGGCGGAGACACGGGCAGAGGTCGATCGCGCCCTCAAGAGCGGCACCGCTTTCGATCATTTCCGTCGATTGGTGGCGGCTCAAGGCGGCGACCTGGCGCAGATCGACGACCTGAGCCGGCTGCCGCAAGCCAAGCTACGTCACAAATTGCTGGCAAGAGAAACGGGTCATATTGCCGCCATCCTGGCTGACCAGGTGGGCTGGGCAACGCTGGCATTGGGAGCGGGCAGAGCTACCAAAGAAGATAGCATCGATCATGCTGTCGGTATCGAGGTCCACGCCAACGTGGGCGATGCCGTCACCAAAGGGCAACTGCTGATGACACTGCACGCCAATGATGAGACCAGCCTGGCTGCCGCCTTGGAACTCTTGCCCGAAGCTGTTCACTACAGCGCCACCCCGGTCAAGCCACTGCCACAATTCTACGGGATCATTGACGGTGCCGAGGCTTAGTCGAGATCCAAGACCAATTGCCCCTGCTCATATCGGTAGCCCTTGCTGGGGGCATCAACCCAATAACCGTCTTCGAAGCGAATGAGACCATTGATGCCATAGTATTCCATCTGGGAGATCTCCCTGCCCCTTGCTAGCGCCGCCAAAGCCAGCCTGGCAATGTCGTATGTCAGCGTGGCGAGCAAGTTGGGCTGCGGCGCATAAGGCACGCTGTTGAGGTAACGTTGTCGGAAGGCTTCATCAGGCAAGGACCCGCTGCTGACGAAGCGGATCTGCTCAAGCTTGTCCGCCAACTCGCGGACTTGCCACAGCATGTACAGGTCGCCATTATGGGGCTTCCCGTCAAGAGCGACAGTCCCTGCTTGCAGGCTATGCGCACCAGCGATGTCCTGTCCCCAATTGCCGATCATGATCATCGGCTTCTCGTTGGCTGCCTGAGGTGCGCTTTGCGTGGCGAAAGGTCCCAAGGCGATAATTGTCACTACCGCCGGGTCCAGGTTCAACGCCCTTACGCGCGCAACGGCAGATTCCAGCGTGCCACCATCGTCAACCGCCAACAACTGCACACTCGGCGGCGCAGCATCAGCAAAAGCCAGGCGCATGGCGTAAAGTGCGTTGTAACCGATCTCGCGGTATTGCCCTTCAAAGGGCGCCAACAAAGCGATTTTGCTTGGGGAAGGAGTCCCGCCACAGGCTGCCAAAGTCATGATCAGCGCCATAATCAACCAGCGCTTTGCCAACCGCCAGCGATGGCAGCTGCCGCGCTCAACAAGCATTTTCCAGATGCTCGTCAAAGCTGATAGCGAAACTGTGATAATGTGAATTGTCACAAGCGGCGCGGAAGAAGAAGTAGCCCGATTCAGCAGGATAAATCGCCGCCCGAATCGCCGACAAGCTCGGGCTGGCAATCGGTCCCGGGGGTAAACCGCCGAAGAGATAGGTGTTGTAAGGAGAATTGACCCCGCGATAATCCGCCAGCGTAATCTGTGGCCACCAGGAACCACGCGCGCCCTGCAGGCTGTATTGTACGGTCGGGTCCGCTTCCAGCAGCATGTTGATCTCCAGCCGATTGCGATAGACACTGGCGATCATGGCATGTTCGTCCCGCCAGACCGCCTCGCGTTCGATGATCGAAGCCAGCGTCACCACTTGCTGCAAGCTGAAACCCTGCGCCAATGCCTCAGCCCGCAGCGCATCCCCAACACGCTCGCGAAAAGCCCGCAACAAGGTATCGCGCAAACCCTCCCGCGTGATATCGGGCGGCAACTGATAGGTAGCGGGGAACATGAAACCTTCCAGCGATGCCCCAGCCGGGATACCCGCCCAAGCGGCAAAATCCGCGGGCAACTCGCTGCTCCCATCCACCAGCTCCAGGAACTCCCCAGCGCTGAAACCGAACATACCGTTGCTACCGATCAGCTCCGCCAATTCTTCGATGCGGACCCCTTCCAGGATGAGCAACGGGATGAAACTCTGGCTGGAATCGGTCAGTATCTCAGCGATCTGCACGATCGACTGCCTCTGATTGAGGAAGTAGACCCCCGCTTCAAATTGCCGGTCATAGCCTTCAACGCGGGCATAATCGAGGAACAAGTCGACATCGCGGATCAGCGCCGACTCCGACAATGCCCGCGCAATGCCTGCGGCGCTTGTGCCAGGCGCAATCGGAAAACGCAGAGGCTTGGCTTCCGTGCCATTAGGATCATAAGGAGCGTTCAACTCTGCCTGGCGATTATTCAGCTGGATCCGCAATAGATAGGTCTGTAGCAGATTCGGCAGTTGACCATCTGTGGCGAACATCAGCAAAGCCAATAAGCCGCCGCCGACCAAAACCAAAACGAGTATAGTGAGGAAACAACCTTGGATTGCGCGCCGCAAATATCTGGTCCTCGCTATCTACCATCGTCTGTTCGATCAATGGTACGCGCGGAAACCCTTTGGGTCAACAGCAGCTCATCCCTGCGCGCTGGCGATAGCGGTAGCCTCCGCCTGCATATCCGCTCGCTCGCTGCTGACAAGGACCGAATCCAGCGTTCGCATCACAGTGACCCAGCTGCGCCCTGGCTTGAGCATGATGGGTTTGCCATCGGGGTGAACCAGCGCCAGAGCTTCTCCCCGCCCCCGACCAAGCCGCCGCCAGTACGCCCGGTAGAGCTTACCTGCGCGGAAGACATAAGCGGGACCTTGATTCCACAGCGCTACCTCAAAAGATTCGTCGATGGCTCCCGGTGCGAACAGATCCGGGCGTTGGTTATGCTGGACCTGCAAGAAAATGAGATTGTCGGCTTGAAGTTGAGAATCGTCGCTGGCATCGAGATGGGGCAGGCTGTCTGTGTAGCGCAAATAGCGATCACCAAGCTCATCATATTGCCAGCGCGTAGTTGTTCTGTTGTACCAGTTGATAAAGATATCATTCGCTTCGCTACCGCCGGTATCAGCCTCCAAGGCGAAAGTGAAACCAACAGCGCGATAGCCAATGTTGAGATTCCGCCGCTCAGCCAAATCCCACATCTGCTGCGTATCGCCAAAAAGCGTATGTTCATACCCGCGATCACTCAGGGAATCATCGCGACAGAAGCCCGCTCGTTCGCAGTTGTCGCCCAACGATGGCGAGAGCAACAGGGGTCTAAAATTAGAGTTCCGATAAATCTCATGGATCGGACCGCTGGTGCCGGAATATGCCAACAATGCCGCATACATCGTGATCAGCTCAATATCGAGCAGGCGCGCGCTGCGTATCGACCCCACTTGTGTGGGCGCGTTATTGCGGAAAATCGCCGCGAAACGGGTGACGCCGCCTTCCGCTTCATATTCGTAGACCAAATCCGCTTGATTAATACCGTGCTGTGGTCTTACTGCGGGGGGCCAATTGGATACCTTGACAATGAGGTTGCGCCGCAGTTTCGCCTCCTCACTGGGGTAGGGCAAGCCAGTTAATGGGTTGATGCCGTTGGGATAATTGCGGGGACCAACCTGCACGCTGCCGCCGGGTGAATAGACATCGGCAATGGCTGCGCTGATGATAGCGGGGGATTGCAATGCCGGAGCAGGATTGGATATCGCTGTGGCGACGACATCTTGCGCCAAACCCTTGTGAGACCAGAATGGCATACACATCAAAACAATAAAGCAAGCTGCCAATACTGATCTTCCGATTTGACTCATGCCGCCAACTTTCTTGCTCATCCAAAATGCAGGCAGTAGTATAAGGAAGTGGCACTGCCTTCGGCAAGGCGCAGTCACTATAATAGGCAAATCGTAGCCTAGCCCTCCCGAGGGAATGGAAAGCCTATGACAAGCCGGCGTTTGTTAATCAGCTATGCCCACCCTGATGATGAGAGTTTTGGCTTGGGCGCCGCCATCCCCAAGTGGATTGACGATGGTATCGATGTCTATCTGATCTGTGCTACCAACGGCGATGTCGGTGAAGTCCCCACAGAACTGCGCGGTAAATACGCCAGCGTGGCGGAGCTGCGATTGAGCGAATTGGAATGCGCTCGCCAATATTTGAAGTTCAAACAGGTCTTCATGCTGGGCTATCGCGACAGTGGCATGCTCGGCAGTGAAACAGCCGAGCATCCCGATTCGCTCTGGCATCAGTGGCGACATCATCCCAAGCTTGTCACCGATGATGTCATCAACGTGATGAGGCGAGTCCAACCACAAGTTGTGGTCACCTTCAACCGCTACGGCGGTTATGGACATCCTGATCATATCGCCATTCAGCGCGCCACAGTCCGCGCTTTTGAATGCCTGCGCGATGGGGCTGACAAGGGCGCAAATCCCTACTGCCCGCAGAAGTTATATTATGCCGCTTTTCCCAAGCTGACTCTGCAGATGGGCATTTTGAGCGCCAGATTGAAAGGCGAAGATCCACGGCGCATGGGCATCAACCAAGATGTTGATATGCTGAAAATCCTTGATCATAGCGAGCCAGTGCATGCTCGCATTCCTATCGCCCGTTATCTTGATATTTGGGAAAAAGCCAGCCGCTGCCACGCCAGCCAAGGCGGAGGGCGCATGACACGGACAGCCCGCTGGTTGCGCAGATTGCTCTATCACAAGCAAGGGTTCACGCGGGTCTATCCGCCGCCCAAACACAAGCGTGTCGACGAGGATGATCTCTTCGCCGGCTTGCCACTGGCGGAATAGCGATATTCATGGCAACGGGGTATAGCTATCGGGGAGAGTCGCCTGGATCGCCTCACTCTGGATCCAACCGAAGAAGTTGTGATACTGTGCTGGCGGGGCTTGGCGACCGATGACAAATATGGTCGAGCGCAGGGGATACCTCTTGTTCCGCATGCTGTTGGCATTTGGCACTACCCCATTGATCGCCAGGATCTTGACGCTGTCATCGAGCTTGCTCAGTGGAAGATAACCAACCGCCCCAGTGTTTTCGATCACCTGGCGCAGCATCGCCCTGAAATTCGGCACCAAACGCGCATTGCCAGTGATGCCGATTTTGCCCATCACCATGCGTTGAAATTCGAGATAGCTGTCGCTGCCCGCTTGATGCGTGAGCGGGATGATTTTTGTTGCCGTGCCGCCCAAAGCGCTCCATTCGCTTTGCTTGCCGGCGAAGATGTCGCGCAGGTCACCAATCTGCAGATTCGTCAATGGATTCTGACGATTGACGATGATCGCCAAGCCATCAATCGCCAGTGGTGCCGCCCAGAGATCCGCGCGAACGGGAATATGGCTGCTGGTGAAATAGGCGATGCCCCCCGCGTCCAGCTGCTCCATCAATGTTGTGAAGGAGCCTTGACGCACTTCGATGCTGGGCTTGGGGTATTGGTCAGCAAAACGCCGCGCTAACTCGCTTGACAGGGCAAAGGTGGATTCTGTGCCAAGGATCTGCAAGCGGCTTTGAACAGTTGTTGGGGTGCTTGCGGGTGCCTTAACCGTACAGCCGAACAGCGCTGTGAACGCGACAATAGCCAATGTAGTGTGGGCACGAGTCATATTCAGGCATTACTCATTCGGTGGTCAGATCATGTCGCAAGTACCGTGGCAAAAACCCCGCCGCATATTCCTTGAGCCGCCCATCAATGATGGCTTCCCTCATATTTTCCACATGCCGAACTAGGAAATCAATATTGTGCAAGCTGATAAGATAATGCGCCAGCAGCTCTTTTGCCACCACCAGATGGCGCAAATACGCCCGCGAAAACCGGCTGGCATAATTGTCCAAGCTGGCATCAATGGGTGACTCATCCATTTTATAGCGGGCATTGCGCAAGTTGATGCGACCATCCTGAGTGAAGGCGGCAGCGTGCCGCGCCAGTCGCGTCGGGATGACACAATCAAAGATATCTACGCCGCGCAAAATCCCCTCCACCAAGTCGTCTGGCTCGCCAACACCCATCAGATAACGCGGTTTGTCTTCTGGCAAGCTAGGCAAGGTATGCTCCAGCATGCTATACATCTGCTTTTTGCTTTCGCCCACCGCGAGACCTCCAATGGCATAACCCTTCAAGTCCATGCCAGTTACGTATCGCGCGGACGCCTCCCGCAGATCAGGGAAGATACCGCCTTGTACGATGCCAAAAAGGGCCTGCCGATCATCATTTGGGTGCGCCAGGCGACATTGCTCCAGCCAGCGATGCGTGCGCGCCACCGCCGCTTCCACCTCATCGCGGTCATCAGGCGGCGGGCATTGATCAAAAGCCATGATAATATCGGCGCCCAGATTCTCTTGAATTTCCATCGAACGTTGCGGATCAAGGCGCTTCATGCTGCCATCGAGGTGGCTGCGGAAGCTAACGCCTTCATCATCGATCCGGTTGATCTCCGCCAAGCTGAAGACCTGGAAACCGCCCGAATCCGTCAGGATAGGCTGATCCCAATCCATAAAAGTGTGCAAGCCGCCCATATCGCGCACTAGCTCATCGCCAGGTCGCAAAAACAGATGATAGGTGTTGGAAAGTATCAGCTTGACCTGCAGCTCATGCAAATCTCGCGGTGGCACCGCTTTAACGGTACCGGCGGTGCCAACCGGCGCAAATACCGGTGTGGGAATATCTCCATGCGGCGTATGCAGGATTCCTGCCCGGGCTGGGCCATCGGTGGCGATAACTTCAAATTCGAAAGACATAGCAATTCCTGATTTGCTGGCGGCGGAGCTGGCTGAAGATTACAACGAGATTTCCCCTGCTTGCCGCGCGACTCCTATCTTGCCCTTGAGCCAATCTTAACCCGGCACTTATTGTATCACAGTATTTCATTTGCTTTATCAGGAGACAATCCAAGCAAAAAGTCTCCCCCATTTATGGGAGAGACTTAAAGGGGTTGGATTTTTTTCTAACCCCACCCCCGACCCCTCCCCAATTCATTTTGGGAGGGGAGTTTGTGAGAGTGTTTGGTAATTTTTGGTGTTAGCCGATATCAGTCGACACAGTATATGCGACCCAAGTCCCCCCCTGATTTATCGAGGGTTGAGATTTAGCGGCTGCTTGTGATTGAGCCGAAAAGCGCCAGATCCGCGGGCAACGATAGGCTCCCACTGCTATACTGTCCTTCAAGTTGCTGTGACTAAGGTGTTGACGAATCGATGGTGCCAATTGAAAGTGCCTCCCCCAATAACAGCCTAGCCGACCAAGTTTCAGGCTACTTGCCGAGCCGGGTTGAAATCGATCTCGCTGTCTTGGCGCATAATGTCCGCTGGCTCAAAAGCTTGGCGGGTACGAATGCCGCCCTGATGGCAGTGGTGAAAGCCAATGCCTATGGGCATGGCGCGCTTGCCGTCGCTCGGGTGGCGCTGGCGCACGGCGCTGATTGGCTGGCGGTGGCAAATATGGGGGAAGCCATCGAATTGCGCCAGGCTGGGATTGAAGCGCCTATTCTAATATTGAGCTACCTGCCAGCAGCCGCCATACCCTTAGCGATCGAGCATGATATCAGCATCTCCCTTTACGACGAGGCGCAGTTGCCTCTCTATGGCGCGGCTATCGGCACAGCGACTGGCAAACTCAAGCTGCAACTCAAGGTGGATACCGGCATGGGGCGCCTGGGCATGCGACCGCAGGATGTTGCCCCGTTGGTCCGCCGCTTGCGAGCGCTGGCCGGCATCGAGCTGGAAGGCATCTACACCCATTTCGCAGCCGCTGATGAAGATCCTACTTACACCTCTCTTCAGTTAGATCGATTCAAGCGGGTCTTAAAAAGCATCCAAGCGGAGAGTTTGCGCTTGAAATATGTTCATGCCGCCAATTCCGCCGCCCTGCTCACCAGCCCAGAGAGCTATTTTAATCTGCTGCGTCCCGGGTTGCTGCTCTATGGACTCAGCCCCTCAACCGACATCGCAACGACGGCAAAGCTCCAGCCAGCGATGTCCTGGAAAACCTATGTGGCGCAAGTCAAAACCTTGCCCGCGGGTTCCTCAGTTGGTTATGGGCGAACCTATCGCGCCGGCGCTGCCGAGACCATCGCTATTTTGCCGGTCGGTTATGCCGATGGTTTGCGCCGCTCGCCACACACTTGGCGCGAAGTGCTGGTCCATGGTTTGCGCGCGCCGCTGGTCGGGCGGGTCAGCATGGAGAAGATCGCCATCAACATCAGCCAGATACCCGATGTCGCGATTGGCGATGAAGTTGTCTTGCTGGGGAAACAGGGAGACGATGAAATTAGCCCCGATGAAATCGCCAGTTGGCTCGGGACGATCAACTACGAAGTGCTGACCTCGATCGCACCGCGCGCCCCACGCAGCTATAAATACGAATGAAGCGGATAACTCAAGCCGCCAGCCGCCCGCGCAGATCCTCGACGATTGTGCTAGGTGGAACGCCGAACTGATAGCGCATCACCCAACGTCCCTCTGGATCAAGCAAGAATGAGCCAGTCGTGTGATTTATCAAATAGCCAGACGCCCCCTCTTCCTCGCTGATTTCGAAGGAGAGGCCATAAGGCTTGCCCAGTTCGCGCACCGCCTGTTCCTCGCCGGTCAAGGCGATCATCTTGTCCAATTGGCGGAAGCTGAAATAATGCCCCAGCGCTTGCGGGCTGTCTCGTTCACCATCGACGCTGATGAAGACAAAATGTACCTTGTCAGCCCTGTCCCCCAACATTTCCTGAATACGCCGGAAATCATTGAGTGTCAGCGGGCAGATATCGGGACAATGCGTGAAGCCGAAGGTCAGCAACAGGTGACGCCCGCGTAGGTCACTCAAGCTAGTCTTTTCACCATGCTGATTGATGAGGGTGAAATCGGGCATTTCCAGCGGAGGCTCAATCGCAATGGCGCCATCGTAATTTGCCTCGCCGGCCAATTTGAAAGGACCGTTGTCGGCTGGATCCGCTGCTTGCTGACGTTCCTGAATCAAGAAGAGCGCCAAAGCCGCAATGCCAATCAGCAAACCGGCGATCGCGCTATAGAGAAAATGCGTCAAGAAGTCGGTTTTACGCTTGGTTTTGGTAGCTGACATCTTTGTCATCGAGAGTGACTAGCTCTTCCCAGGGTCATTTGCTCTCAATAGATTATAGCACCGCTCAAACTGCGGTATAGCGGCAGCTGGATGATATCGCTGTGAAGGGGCTGTCACTTTCTCGACAGCTTGCTTGCATGCGCGAGCGAAACCCGCTAAAATAAGATTGTGCAAGAAGAGAGATTTCGTCATCAGACGAAACGCCGAAGGGGCAAGCGACGAGTGTGCCAACTCCCGTGAAACTCTCAGGCAAAAGGACTCTTGCGCCACGATACTCTGAAGGTAAAGAAAAGACCGACAGGGCGCATTCTCGGCATGAGTTGCGCCCTTTCTATTTGCCGCTCTAGCGAGTGACGAATCGTAAAAAATAGTGAGCGAGGGAAGGACAATGGGAGATTGGAAAACACCCGACAACTTGAAATATGCCGAATCGGATGAGTGGTTTGCCCTTGACGGGGATGTGCTGACCATTGGCATTACCGATTACGCGCAAGACCAACTCAACGACATCGTCTATGTCGAATTCAAAGATCAAGGCGATACGCTGGCTGCCGGCGATTCCTTCGGCGAAGTGGAATCGGTCAAGGCGGCTTCCGAGTTATACAGCGCGGTCCCTGGCGAAATCATTGCTGTCAACTCGGCATTGGAGGAGGATCCGGAAGTGATCAATGCCGATCCCTATGATTCCGGCTGGATGGTCAAAATCCGCGCGACTGATTTGTCCAGCCTCGATAGTTTGATGGATGCGGCAGCCTACGATGCCTACTGCGACAGCCGTTAACAACGCCGCGTTGGGCTTGCCTACCGCCGGCGCGATTAAATACTACATTTGTGAACCTGGTCGAGAGGTCAGATAGATCATGAGTTACATACCACATACTAAAGCCGAAACCGAAGTAATGTTATCGGAGATCGGCGTCGAATCGATTGCAGAACTTTTCGATGCCGTGCCGGAGTCCCATCGCTTCCCCGCGCTGGATTTGCCGCCACCAATGAGCGAGCTGGAAGTCACGGCGGAGATGTTAGCCATCAGCGAAGCCAACGACCACGCGCAAGACTTCGCCATTTTCCGCGGCGCCGGCGCCTACCATCATTTTATTCCCTCGGTGGTGAATCATATCTTGCTGCGCGGCGAATTCTACACCGCCTATACTCCCTACCAACCAGAAGTATCGCAAGGCACGCTGCAAGCCACTTATGAATATCAGAGCATGATGTGCGCGCTCACTGGCATGGATGCCGCCAATGCCAGCCATTATGACGGCGCTACCAGCCTTGCGGAAGCTATCACCGTCGCTTTGGAGGTCGGGCGCCAAAAGCGCAAGAAGATTATTCTCAGCCATGCTATCCATCCGCAATATCGCGAAGTTGTCCGCACCTACCATCAAGGACGCGACATCCGCATCATCGGCGATCGAGGCCGCGGCGAAATCATCGACTTGATGGAAATGCTGGATGAAAACACCGCCATGCTGGCAATACAATATCCCAATTTCTTCGGCCAGATTGAAGACTTGACTGCCCTGGCTGATGCCGTGCATGAGGTCGGCGCGTTGCTGGTGATCGTGGCCAATCCGATGGCATTATCTCTGTTCAAGAGCCCGGGCGAGCTGGGCGCCGATATCGTTGTTGGTGAAGGACAACCCATGGGTATTCCGCTGGGCTTCGGCGGTCCCTATCTCGGTTATTTCGCCATCAAGCAGAAATATGTGCGCAAGATCGCGGGCCGCATTATCGGCGAGACCGTCGATGCCGATGGCAAGCGCGCCTTTGTTATGACCTTGCGCCCCCGCGAACAGGACATCAAGCGCGAGCGCGCCACCAGCAATATCTGCACCAATCAGGGTTTGATGGCGCTATCGGCTTCGGTCTATATGGCGCTGATGGGGAAGAACGGCTTGCGCCGAGTTGGCGAGCTAAATTACCACAAAGCGCATTATGCCGCCGCGCAGATCAATCGCCTGGACGGCTACAGCATCGATATGAGTAAGCCCTTCTTCAATGAATTTATGGTCGCTTGCCCGCGCCCCATGGCGGAAATCAATAGCGCGCTGCTCGCGGAAGGCATTATCGGCGGCTACGACTTGGGGCAGCATTACTTCCATCTGCAAGATCATATGCTGATCTGCGTCACCGAAACCAATAGCAAAGACGAGATCGACCGCCTGGTCGAAATTTTGGGAGGGTTGAGCTGATGTTGGAACCTCTGATATATGACCTTGGCTCGCCGGGACGTATCGGCGTCAACTTGCCGCAGCTCGATGTGCCGGAAAGCGAATTGCCAACGGAGCTGCTGCGCGAAGAACTGCCCTTGCCGGAAGTGGGCGAAGTGCAGGTGCTGCGACATTTTGTCAAACTGAGCCAATTCAACTATTCCATCGATAAGGGGCTTTATCCCTTGGGCTCCTGCACCATGAAATACAATCCCAAGATCAACGAAGACGCGGCGCGTTTGCCTGGCTTCGCCCTGTTGCATCCGCTCACCGACGAAAGCGGTTCCCAAGGTGCGCTCTTCCTGATGCATGAATTGCAGAAATGGCTGGGCGAGATCAGTGGATTTGAAGCCGTCAGCCTCACGCCGGCCGCCGGCGCCCAAGGCGAATTCGCTGGTATTCTGATGATCCGTCAATATCACATCGACCGCGGCGAAGGGCAGCGTGATGTCATCCTGGTGCCCAATAGCGCCCATGGCACCAACCCGGCAACCGTGACAATGGCGGGAATGCGCGTTCAGGAGCTGCCGGCAAATGACCAGGGCAATGTCGACCTAGAGGCGCTGCGAGCTGCCTGCCAGGGCGAACTGCGCGACAAGATCGCGGGCATGATGATCACGGTGCCCAGTACCCTCGGTTTGTTTGAATCGACCATTCTTGATGTCGTCGATATCGTGCACGATGCCGGCGGCTTGATGTATATGGATGGCGCCAACATGAACGCCTTGATGGCTGTGGTCAAACCGGGCGAACTCGGCTTTGATGTCATGCACTACAACCTGCACAAGACCTTTTCCACCCCCCACGGCGGCGGTGGACCCGGCAGCGGGGCAGTCGGCGTTAACGACAAACTCAAACCTTATCTACCAGGACCGATCGTCGACATCATCGAGGAGGAAGATGAATCTGGCGCGCCGCTCTATGGCTTTGTCATGCCGGAGAAAAGCATCGGCCGGCTAAAAGCCTTCCACGGCAATTTTGGCATGCACTTGCGCGCTTATGCTTACATTCGGGTCTATGGCGACAGCGGCATCCGCGATGTCACGCGCTATGCCGTGCTCAACGCCAACTACTTGCGGGCAAAATTGATGCGCACCTACAAGGTGCCATACCCGCGCTATTGCGGCCATGAATTTGTGCTGGAAGGGCATTTTGACGATGTCGAAGAAGTGCACGCGCTCGATATTTCCAAGCGGCTGATGGACTATGGCTTTCACCCGCCGACCAATTACTTCCCGCTAATCGTGCCGGAAGCGCTGCTGATCGAGCCGACCGAAACCGAGGTCAAAGAAGATTTGGATGCCTTTGTCGCTGCCATGGAAAAGATCGCGGAAGAAGCGCGCCAAGAACCGGACACGCTGCGCAATGCGCCTCACACCGCGCCGGTCCGCCGTCTTGACGAAGTCAAAGCGGTTAAGCAGCTCGTCCTGTGTTGCGCGCCAGCCCGTCCCATTCAATCCACAGCAGCTGGCTGAGACGGTCCGTGCTCGAACTACTAAACATTTTCATCGATAACATGGTGCCTGTCTTGGCGATTGCCGGCTTCGGCTTTTACCTGCGTCGGCGTTTTGATGTCAATCCCCCGATGATTTCCAGCATGATGTTTCATGTCTTTTCGCCCTTTCTGACCTTCAATGCGCTCTATACACGGGATATCAGCGGCGGCGATTTTCTGCGCATGTATGGCGGGACCCTGGCGCTGCTTTGGACTATTGCCGGCATTTCTTTCCTCTTCCTGCGCTGGCAAGAGATCCAGCCGACCGAACGCGCTGCCACATTGGTCTCCACCTTCGTCTTTAATGGCGGAAACTTCGGCTTATCCATCGTCAGTTTCGCTTTTGGCGCCGAGGCACTGAGTTACGCGGTCATCGCTTTTGTCGCTGGCTCAACCGTCTCCTACACCTTGGGCGTTTATGTCTCATCAAACGGCAGAACGTCCATGTGGCAATCGCTGGGCAGTGTACTGCGCACGCCATCGGTTTATGCGCTGATCTTGGCATTTGCTTTGAAAGCGATTGGCATCAGTGAATTGCCGCCAGCGCTTAGCCGCACCTCGCAATTGATGGCGGATGCCGCGATACCGCTGATGCTGGTGCTGCTAGGTTTGCAGTTGGGGGGCTTGGGCAAGCCAGACCGCTGGTGGCTCGTCTTCTCCGCGACAGCGATTCGCCTGCTGGTGGCGCCCTTGGTGGCTGTTATCTTTGTCTCGATTTTCGCTTTGGATGGCGCCGCTCGGCTCGCATTCATCCTGCAAGCTGGCATGCCGACTGCTGTGATGACCATCGTGCTGGCTCATGAATTTGACAGCGACCGCGATCTGACGCTTAACATCATCATGACCACCACGCTGCTCAGCCCGATCACCTTATCCGTTTTGATTTACCTGCTGGACAAAGGTATTATCTGACAGCTGCTTGCCATATCCGGACGCGATCGGCTCACTTACTTGCGGCGGGGAAAACGCGACAGAACCGTCAGCGGTTCGGGCATCTTAACCCGCTTGCCCAGCGCTAAATTGCCATAATCCGTTGCTTTGGCGCGGGCTGCTCCAGCGAAGACAGACAGCTGGCTGCCCCGCTTGCGGAATGCCCGTTCCATCAACGCTTGCCCAATTTGATAGCCATCAGCATCGATATTGCAGCTGGTGACTAATCCGACGACGCGCCCGCGAGCATTGACGATCGGGTCGCCATAATGCGCTGGCCGAGCCCCTTTGTTATCGAGGCGGAATCGGCTGACCTGTACTTTGCGCTTGGCTTCATGTTCGATGAAGGCGCGCTTGCCAACAAAAAAGGGCTTGTAGAGCTTGACATAAGCACCGAAGCCCGCCTCCGCCGGATTCATATTCAAGTCCCCCGCCAGCTCGAAACCGTAAAGGGGCAGACCCGCTTCGGTACGCAGGCTGTCCCGCGCGGCCAAACCACATGGCGTAACCCCCATGTCACAGAAAGTCCGGAACAAATCAGCCGCTTGGTGGGGATGGACGAACAATTCATAAGCGATGCGCTCGCCCGTATAACCTGTGCGCGAGACGATCAAATCGAAGCCACCTAAACTCACCTGCGTCACACCAGCCCATTTCAACCGCTTCACCTTGGCTTTGTCTGCCGCGCTGCCTTCGAGTTGCAAGAGATACTCACGACTGTTGGGGCCTTGCAAGGCGATATCCACCCGCTGCTCATCCCCCCATTGCCGCAAGCGCAAATCGCGCAGTTGGAAGCGTCCCGCGCCTTCGATGCGTCGGCTCGGATCCTGCGGATCGATCATGGCATTTCCCTCGATGACGGCATTGAGCCAAGCCCAATTCTTGCTGTTGTTGGAGGCGTTGACCACCATCAGGAAATGTTCATCCGCCAGGCGATAAATCATCAGGTCGTCAAGCGGGATGCCGTCCACATCAAGCAAGTAGCTGTAATGCGAGTCGCCCACTTGCAAGCGTTTGACATCATTAGTGGTGACCAGATCCAAAAATTGCTCCGCCCCAGCGCCCGCCACATCGAAGACGCCCATATGCGCCACATCGAAGATGCCCGCATCATCCCGCACAGCCCAATGTTCCTCGCTGACCGACTGATACCATAAAGGCATATCGTAGCCGGCGAATGGCGCCATCTTCGCGCCTAATTCCAAATGCAAGCTGTGCAGCGGTGTTTCCTGCAGCATATCCGCCATCGCCAGATCGGGGACGAATTTCGCTAACTCGGCGGCCGGTTGCCGGAAATAATTCTCGCCATTGATACCAATGCAATAGGCTTTTTGCGCATAACCAGCAGCACCAGCCAGCGCCTCCGGCTCTCCTTCGCCCAAGAGTTGTACGCTGACGGGTCCAGGCAGTTTGCTGTGAATGTCGCTGTCGTCGTGGAGAACGAATCCATCACTCAAACTACGCAACCAGGCGATCGCCCGCACGGCACGCCCGGCAATATTCAAGTGATATTCCTCCAGCGATAGCCGCTTGACACTCCCACTTGCCATCACGGAGCCATCTTTTTCCAGGATGTGCGTCGGCTGGCTGTCACCATCTTTCAAAGCCAATACATCGCTGGTCAATGCCACCTGCAGGAAATCACCCGCGACTGCCCCGCCTACGCTCAACACATAACAGCCTTCACTCTCATCCTCGTCCAGGTGATAGAAATGCGGATAGCCATCGGCGACCGCTTCCGTATCTATGCCGAGACTTTTCGATAACGCGCGGACCCGTCGGCGAGCGTCTTGCAAGATATCGAAATCGACTTTGGCTCGCGGCAATGGTCGAACCCGCCCGGTCAAACTGAACGGTATGCAGGCTTCCAGCAAATCAGCGATGATATCCCCTAGCTGATCGATATCGATTTCTGTCATCCCGCGCTGCGTGAGCCAGGTCGTCCCCAGCCGAATGCCGCTGGGGCGCAATGCTGAGGTATCGCCCGGGATAGTCTGCCGATTGATGACAATGCCCGCCAGATCAAGAATGCGCGCCGCCATATCGCCGCTGAGTGGCGTACCATCTGGTCCAAGGACTGTTTGGCAATCCACCAGCAGCAAGTGGGTATCGGTCCCGCCATGAGGCAGGCGCAAGCCACGCGCTGTCAACTTGGCAGCCAGCCGGGCTGCATTGCTCAGCGTTTGCCGCTGCAACTCACGAAATTGCTCCGAGTTCGCCAGGCGCAATGCCACCGCCAAACCCGCCATGGTATTGATATGGGGACCGCCTTGCTCGCCGGGGAAAACGGCGCGATCGATCTTGCTGGAGAGATCTTTGCGATGTGTGATCAACACGGCGCCGCGCGGACCATTGAGCGTCTTGTGAGTGGTGAAGCTGACGACATCGGCGATACCGACCGGATTGGGATAGACACCCGCCGCGATCAAGCCAGCCACATGTGCCACATCCGCCAGCAGATAGGCGTCGACGGCATCGGCGATCTTGCGATATTCCTCCCAATCCGGCGCGAAAGGATAACTGCTGAACCCGCCAATGATCAGCCGTGGCTTATGCTGCTGTGCCAATTGCAACATCCACGCATAATCGAGTTTTTCCGTTTCAGGGTTGATCGCATAGCTGACGATATTGTAATACCTGCCGCTGCGGTTGACCGGGCTACCATGGGTCAAATGCCCACCCATAATCAAGTCCATGCCCATCACGGTATCGCCGACATCAAGCAAAGCGGTATAAACGGCATTGTTAGCGGGAGCGCCGGAAAGGGGCTGCACGTTCACATAGAGCTGATCAGCGTTGAAGCCATTGCCGGCAAAAAGTTCAGCCGCCCGCCGCCGCGCCAGCGACTCAAGGATGTTGGCGTATTCCGTGCCTTTGTAATAACGTTGATCGGCATTGCGGCGAAATTCGGGCAGTCGCTGCGCATAATCGAGGATTTCCGCCTGCGTCATCTTCCGCGTGTTCTCCAGCGGATAGCCCTCGGCATAAATATTGTGGAAAGATGAACTGAGTGCGCTCCGCACCGCATCAGGCACAGTGCTTTCTGAGGGAATCAGGATCAGTTTTTCCTGTTGACGCGCGGTCTCATGGCGGATCAACTCGGCGACATCCGCATCCAGTTCATCAACGCCACCGCGGAAGAGAAAGTCATTGTTTGTCATGGGCTAATCCGGCTCCAGACTATTGAATCGGTAGCTACAATTTTATCATAGGGATGGCATCGACAAAACGATAATATCTGCTTTGACAATCCATTAACCTGCCTATAAAATCCAGAACTAGCTCGACTCATCCCGAGTCCTAATCTGTAAAGATACAAGTTCGTGCTAGGCACGTTGTGGGAGACGCCCCTCATGAAAGAATATCAATCGGATAAGATCAGAAATGTCGCTTTAGTGGGGCATCAAAGTTGTGGTAAATCCTCATTGGTGGAGGCGCTGCTCTACAGTTGCGGCGCCATAAACCGCATGGGGCATATCTCTGAAAATAACCTGATCTCTGATTGGGATGACGAGGAGAAAGAGCGCGGTTTGTCGCTTTCCACATCTTTGGTGCCAGTGGAATTTAACGACCACAAAGTCAACATCCTCGATACACCTGGATTCACCGATTTCCAGGGCGAGGTCAAGAATGCGATTGCGGCTGCCGATTCAGTCATGGTAGTGGTGGATGCGGTGTCTGGTGTGGAAGTGGGCACCGAGCTGGCATGGGAATACGCGCGAATTAGCGAACTGCCCATCATTGTGGTGATTAACAAAATGGATCGAGAAAACGCCAATTATGAGGCTGTCCTCGATCAATTGCGCAGCCAATTTAGCGACTACAAATTCATTCCCATCATGCTACCCATCGGCGAACAGTTGGATTTCAACGGGGTGGCAAATGCCTTGACGCAAAAGGCATATTTTGACATGGGTTCCGAGCGCGCCGACCTCCCCGACGAATATGCTGATACCCTGGAAGAAGCGCACCTGGAGTTGATGGAAGCGGCTGCCGAGGCTGATGACGAGCTGTTGGAAAAATATTTCGAAGAAGAGACCCTGTCCTTCGACGAAATCCGCGAAGGCATGCGCAAGGCATCGCGCGCGCCCGAACTGAAGACAGTGCCCGTCTTTGTTACTTCCGCAACCCAGAACATCGGCACGGTCCCTCTGATGGAAGCCTTGGTCGCTTATACCACACCGCCGACAGAACGCCGTGTCAATATCATGCGTGACGATGAGGCGTTCATCTTGCAGCCACCACATAGCGATAGCGATGCGCTGGCTGCCTATGTCTTCAAAACCCTCAACGATCGCTTTGTTGGCACGCTGAATTACTTCCGCATCTTTTCGGGAACCATCTCCAGCGATGGGCGCAACATCAATGCCAACAGCGAAACCGAGGAGCGCTTTAATTCGCTGTTTCTTATGCGCGGCAAAGAACAATTCCCAGTCAAGAAACTGCACGCCGGCGATATTGGCGTGGTCGCCAAGTTGACCAATACCAAAACAGGCGATACCTTTGTCGATGCCGATAACAGCCTGCGCATTACCAGCCCGGAGTTTCCCGCTCCACTGTATATGCTGGCAGTATCACCACGAGCGCAATCCGACAGCGCTAAGATGGGTCCCACGCTCAACAATCTTTGTGATGCCGACCCAACCCTGCGTTGGCGCCAGGATAGCGATACCCGCCAAACTGTCTTGGAAGGCATGGGGCAGATCCATCTCGAAGTCACGCTCAAACGGGCGGAGTCCCTTGGTGTCAATATCGATACCGAAACGCCGAAAGTCCCTTACCGCGAGACCATCACTAGCAATGCCGAATCAAGCTATACCCACAAGAAACAGACCGGCGGCGCTGGGCAATATGGTAGGGTCGATCTCAAAGTCGAACCCTCGCCGGAAGACTTCGAGTTTGAATCCTCCGTATTTGGCGGGGCAATCTCGCAGCAATTTGTGTCATCCACCGAGAAGGGCATCCGGGCGGTGCTGCCAGATGGCGTTATCGCCGGCTTCCCAGTGGAACGGGTGAAAGTGAACGTCTTTGATGGCAAAGAACATCCCGTGGATTCCAAAGACATCGCCTTCCAGATCGCCGGACGGGAAGCGTTTCGCGCTGCCTTCCGCAAAGCAAAGCCGGTGCTGCTCGAGCCGATCATGGATGTGAAAATCACCGTGCCAGAATCGCTCATGGGCGATATCATGAGCGACCTCAACACCCGTCGCGGCCGCGTGCAAGGCATGGATACGATCGGCTTCAAGAGCGTTGTCACAGCCGAAGTGCCACTGGCGGAAATGCTGCGCTATGGAAACGACTTGCGCTCGATGTCCGGCGGGCGTGGCGTCTATGCCATGGAATTCAATCGCTACGACCGCGTGCCCTCATACTTGCAGGAGGAAATCATCACTGAGGTTGAAGCGGCTCGCGCGAACGAATAGGTACTTCAAAAGCCAACCCAATACAAAAGGGGCGGGTTTATTTTCCACGCCCCTTTTTCTTTGATCCCAACGCAGATAAAACTGACTAGGTCTCCACATCCACACTCTCGGCCGAATCCGAGCCATTCTGCTCGGCAGTTTGCGGTTCGCGCAGATGCTGGGCGACAGATTTTGGCACAATATCTTCCAAGTCTTCTTCCCTACCCAGAATACGCAGGATTTCGTCGCGTTCGACCGTCTCTTTACTCAGCAAGGCTTCCGCCAGCGCATCCAATCCCTCTCGATGATCTTCCAGTAACTCGCGTGTTTCCTGGTAAGCCACATCGATAATGCGCTTGATTTCGGCATCGAGCTTGGCGGCGGTGTCATCGCTATAATCGCGACCGCTGGCGATGGCATATCCCAAGAAAGGTTGCTCCGAATCATCCCCATAGTTGACCATACCGACTGAATCGCTCATGCCAAACATCTTGACCATCCGCCGGGCGATCTGTGTCACCTGTTGGATATCATTGGCGGCGCCGGTGGTCACATCGTCAAAGACGACCTCTTCAGCGATGCGCCCAGCCAAACCAACGCGGATGAAAGCCTCCAACTGCTTGCGTGACTGATGCAGCGAATCATCTTTTGGCATGTAAAAAGCCACGCCCAAGGCACGCCCTCGCGGGATGATAGTCGTCTTCAGCAATGCCATTGCATCCGGAATCAAGAAAGAGACGAGGGCATGACCCGCCTCGTGATAGGCTGTGATGCGCCGATCTTTCTCGTTGGATAGAGGCGGGCGCTTGGTGCCAAGCCGGATGCGTTCATAAGCGGTGGTGAAGTCCGACATGGTGATCAAGCGGCGATCATAACGGGCTGCGTGCATAGCAGCTTCGTTGGCGAGGTTGGCGATATCCGCGCCGGAGAACCCGATAGTAGCGCGCGCCAGCGATTCCAGCTCCACATTATTCCCCAGCGGCTTGTTCTTGGTATGAATTTTCAAAATCTCGTGGCGCCCCTTGATATCAGGCAGATCCACCGTAATTTGCCGATCAAACCGGCCGGGCCGCAACAAGGCGGGATCGAGCACATCAGGGCGGTTGGTGGCGGCGATCATGACGATATTGCTGTCATTGTCAAAGCCATCCATTTCCGAAAGCAGTTGATTGAGCGTCTGTTCACGTTCATCGTGCCCGCCACCCAAGCCAGTGCCACGCCGCCTGCCCACCGCATCAATCTCGTCAACGAAGATAATCGCTGGCGCATTGTCTTTTGCCCGCTTGAAAAGATCTCGCACGCGAGAGGCGCCAACCCCGACAAACATCTCCACAAATTCGGAAGCGGCAATGCTGAAGAAAGCCACGTTGGCTTCCCCAGCCACAGCCCGCGCCATCAAGGTCTTGCCAGTGCCGGGGGGACCGATCAGCAAGACACCCCGCGGCACTTTGGCGCCAACCTTGACATATTTTTCCGGCTGCTTCAAGAAGTCAACGACCTCCTGCAATTCTAGCTTGGCGGCATCCTGCCCCGCGACATCCTCAAAATTGATGGAGGGCATCTCCGGTGTCTTCTCCCGCGCCTGCGATTGGCCGAAAGAAAAGATGCCATTCATCTGTCCCTGCGCCCGCCGCCCCATCCAAACGAAGAAGCCGATGATGAACACCAGCGGTAGAAATTGGATGATGATCGACAGCCAGGGCGAAGAAGTCGTCCAGCGCTGGTCAGTGAAGATTCCATTGTTGCGCGCCAATTCGTCAATATTTGGTCCAGCGAAAATCGGAATGTTGGCGGTGAACCGTGTGACATTCTGCGTGCGCCCATTTGGCAAAGTCATGACAACACTGCTATCCAAACGCCCGACTACACCAGTGTTGTCCTGGTAATCAAAAGCCTGGACGTTGTTGAGCTGCAATTGCCGAAGAAAATCAGAATAGGCGATTTCTGGCGTGGAAGTGACCCCGCCTAACAAATCCGGCGAAGAAACCAATAGCAGCAGCATGACCAAGCCCAGCAAACCGGGCCAGATCCACCTGCGCCAATTCGGCGGCGGTTGAGGCGGTCTGCGATTGCTGCCATCATCGCGATTGTCGTCGCTGTTGTTGTTCTCCCAAAATTGCATCGACTTATGGTACCTCAGAATTCTGTTTCTATGCCCCGATTATACCTTAAGCGCGCAGCACCTTGTGCAAGTATTGTCTTAGAAACAAGCTGTGAGTATAAAGCAGGAGCATAGCAAAGCAGTATGATAACACATAATACGGCAAATATCATGGGTGGGTTGCTCCTAGGAATCTATAGTATAGCATACCCCACTCATTGAGCTGCCCAGACTCACAATTTTCCTGCGAGCGAAACTCCGCTATGCTGATAGTAGCAGCTCGCTTGGCTAAAAAAGGCGAGGTTCAAGATGAATCGACTGAAAGACGAAAATAGTCCCTATCTACTGCAGCACGCGGACAATCCAGTGGATTGGTATCCCTGGGGCGAAGAAGCCTTTGGTATCGCCCGCGAACAGGATAAACCAGTCCTGCTCAGCATCGGCTACAGCGCCTGCCACTGGTGCCATGTCATGGCGCATGAGAGCTTCGAAGATGAAGCCACCGCCGAGATGATGAATGCGCTCTTTGTCAATATCAAGGTCGATCGCGAAGAGCGCCCGGATGTCGATGACATTTATATGACAGCAGTGCAGGCTTTTACCGGGCAGGGGGGCTGGCCCCTGACGGTATTCCTGCTGCCGGATGGTCGCCCATTTTACGGCGGCACCTACTATCCCAAAGTACGGCGCTACGGTATGCCCTCCTTCACGCAGCTGATGGGCGCCGTACATGATGCCTACCGCAATCAGGGCGATACGCTCGAACAACAGGCGGATAACCTGCATCAAGCGCTCAATCGAGATCTGCTATCGATCGGGCGGCAGGATGACAGCGGGCTAACCGTGCAATTGCTGGATGAGGCGGCGCAGAAGCTGCTGGCGGCGATCGACCGCGAAAATGGTGGTTTTGGCGCGCAACCGAAATTCCCTAATCCTATCAGCCTTGAATTCCTGCTGCGTCATCATGTCCGCACCCAGGACCAAGAAGCCTTGGAACTGGCGAGCTTCACGCTAAAGCAGATGGCGCGCGGCGGTATCTATGATCAGATCGGCGGTGGGTTCGCGCGTTACAGCGTCGATGCCCATTGGCTGGTGCCACATTTCGAGAAGATGCTCTATGACAATGCGCAACTGAGCCGCCTGTATTTGCATGCCTGGCAGATCACTGGCGAAGATATTTTCCGCACGATGGCCGAAGATATTTACGATTATATCCTGCGCGAGATGACCGCGGCTGACGGCGGCTTCTACAGCGCCACCGATGCCGATAGCGAAGGTGAAGAGGGCAAGTTTTTCGTCTGGACGATTGACCAAGTGCGGGAAGCATTGGAGCCAATCTCCGAGCAGCTCCCCCGCGGGCTAGAAATCGCTGTCGAATATTTTGGCATGACAGCCGCCGGCAATTTCGAAGGCTCGAATATCTTGTTCCTGCCCGGGACCGCCCAGCAAAGCGCTGACAATCTTGGCATGAGTCTGCCTGAATTGCTGGACGCGGTCGCGCAGATCAAAGATCAACTCTATGCCATGCGTGCGCAACGTATCCCGCCGGGCTTGGATGACAAGATTTTGACCTCCTGGAATGGCATGATGCTGGCCAGCTTGGCGGAGGCTGCCCGTGTGCTCGATCGCGAAGATTATCTGCAAGCGGCGCGGCGAGGCGGCGAGTTTTTGCTTGATAAGCTGGTCAGCGCAGCTGGTCGCCTCTTGCGCAGCTATAAGGATAGCCATAGCAAGCTGAACGCTTACCTGGAAGATTATGCCAACCTGATCGATGCCCTGTTGGAGCTCTATCAATCGACTTATGAAGACAGATGGTTTGTCGAAGCGCGACGGCTGGCGGATGTCGTGCTGCAGCGCTTCCCAGCAGACGATGGCGGTTTCTACGATACCAGCGATGATCACGAAAAACTAATCGTGCGCCCGCGCAATTTGCAAGATAATGTGACACCTTCTGGCAATGCGATGATGGCGAAACAGCTGTTGCGCTTGGTCGCATACACCGGCGACGCCCGCTACGACGAAGCCGCGCGCGGGGTATTGCGCAAGCTTAGTGATGCAATGGCGCAATATCCACAAGCATTTGCTGAATCCTTAAACGTGCTCGATATGCTGGTCGCTGGCATTGCTGAAGTCGCCATTATCGGCGAAATGACCAGCAAGTCGATGACTGAAATTCTCAGCTCGCTGCGGAAGCCATACCTGCCCAATCTCATCACGGCTTATGCCGCCCAGGATGTGGCGCTGCACCCTGCTATCCCCCTCTTGAACCATCGGGTCAAGCGGGATGGCAAGACCACTGTCTATGTCTGCCGCAAGTTCACTTGCAACACACCAGTGAATTCCGCCGCCGAAATGGCAGCGCTGTTGCCCGGCCTCAATACTATCGGCATCGAAAAAAATTGAGGGTTGCCGAGCGTGGCGTTAATCCGACGGTACCAGCGATGATGCAGGAAAGGCAAGCAGCACAGGATTATTTCCGCACCTTGCTGCGGACGGTGATGGGGCAGGCATTCACCGCAGCTGGCTATCAGTTTCACGAGGCGCCGCTGCAATGGGCGGGCGGGAAATACCGCTTTGTCAAAGCCTTTGATGATGGCAGCTTCGGCTTGATCGACTTTCAAGTGCTGGTGTACAACGACACCATGTGGTCATCCGGCGCGCCATCGCGTTTTCGCGTGCAACTCACGCGCTCGCCAGATCTCAGTGAGAGGGCGGCTGGCAACCGAACTCGCGGCTTGAGCCAGCTGGTGGTGGAAGATTTCGGCGTCAAGATTTTGCCAGAGGCGGATCACTGGTGGGTCTATCGAGATACAGATTCTTTGGGCAAGGCGCTGGCGGAAGCCGGGCATTTGATCGTCGGTTACGGTATCCCTTGGCTGGCTGGTAGCTTAAGCCCGCCGAGAGATTGACAAGCTGGTGGCAGCTTCGTACTATGAATGAAATCCCTGATTCTTCCGGACAAAAACCCATGCACTGGTCCCGATTATTACTGTTGACGCTGAGCTTGATTCTAAGCGCCTGTAACTTCCCCAGCCCGGATCCTTCTCTGCCAACCCCGAACAAAGACAATATCATTTATGTGACCGCTACTCCCGGACCGGCGCCGACACAGCTAGTCCCCAGCGACACGCCCACCGATATCCCGCCCACGCCGACGATTGATCCCGCGCGCCTTATCGAACTGGGCGAGACTGCGGCGCGCAACGGTTACCTGGAAGATGCCGCCGGTATCTACCGCACACTCTTGAACTATGGCAACGCTATCGAAGCGCGATATCGAGCGTTGGCCGCCTTTCGTTTAGGGCAAGCCGCTCTGCGCGCTGGTTATTTCCAGCAGGCTCTCGATGCCTTGAACTTGTTGATTGCCGAATACCCGGATGATGAGAATGCCGCACAAGCGTATTTTTTGCGCGCTGACGCCCATCTAGGTCTATCACAATGGACGCCGGCGATCGCAGATTTGCAAATGTATCTGTCGTTGCGCCCTGGCTTGATCGATAGTTACGTCTACGAACGGATCGCCGATGCGCAAATCGCCTTGGCGCAAACTGAATCAGCCCTGCAGAATTATGAACTGGCGATCAACGCGGAGCGATCCAAAGTGCCCTTGCTGATCTTGCGCGAGAAGCTGGCACAAATCTACATCAACCTGGAACGGCGAGCCGATGCCCTGAACCAATACGATGCGATCCTGGCGGTGGCGCGCAATGTGCCCTATCGCGCCAACATTTCCTTCACAGCTGCGCAGGCAGCGCTCAACGGCGGCGATACTGAAGAGGGCTTGCAACGCCTGAAAGCTGTCTTCGCCAATTACAGCGGCACCGGCACTGCCTGGCAAGCTTTAGACATTTTGCGCCAACATGCTTTGGAGTACGATGGTTTTCAACGCGGAAAAGCGGCTTTCATCGCTGGCGATTATCAAGCTACCATCGATGCTTTCAACCAATACACCGCCAGCCACCTGCTTGAGGAGATTCCGGCGGAACTGTTTTTGACGCTCGGCCGCGCCTATCGACAGATTGGCAACTCGGATGCGGCCACCGTCGCCTTTCAAACGGTGATTGATGGCTATCCGCAAGATCCCTTGCTGGGGGATGCCCTGCTGGAGCGGGGGCGCACGCGCTTCCTCGCCGGCGATAGCCCGGCCGCGATTCAGATCTACTTGGCTATCGCTGACAACTACGCTCATCTGGCTGCGGCGGCTGGCGAAGCGCTCTGGCGGGCTGGCTATCTCTATGGCACCAACGGTGAGACAACACTTTCGCGGCAGGTCTTCACAAGACTCGCCGATAGCTACCCGGATCACGAATTGACCACCAATGGCTTGTTTATCGCCGCATCGGCGGCTGTGCGCGATCAAGAATGGTCGATTGCCGAGCGTCTTTATACCCGTATCGCCTCGCTGACCGTCGGCGCGGACCAGGCGGCCGCCTATCTCTGGATGGGCAGAATTGCGCTGGGGCGGGGCGATGATCAAGCAGCCAACCAGGCTTTTGACCTCGCTATTGCCGCGGCGCCGGACAGCTATTTTGCCGCTCGCGCCGGCGACTTCCGTATCGACCGGCAGCCATTCCAGCCGCCATCCGCCTACCAATTCGACTTTGATGAAGCATCAGAATTGCAACACGCGGAAGATTGGCTGCGGCAGACCTTCGCCATCGAAGAGACCAATGCGCTGTGGCGCTTGCCCCCCGAGCTAAATCAGGATCCGCGCATGATCCGCGGGCGCGAATTGTACGCTGTTGGGGCTTTTGACGAAGCGTTAACTGAGTTCGAGGAACTGGTTGAGGAGGCTCGCGACAATGGCGATCCCTTGGCCAGCTATCGTCTCGCCATCTACTTGCGCGGGCTGGGCGCCTATCGCGAGAGTATCATCGCGGCGGCCGATCTCATCATCGCCTCCGGGCGCGGGACCTTGCAAGTACCAGCCTTCATCGCCCGTATGCGTTTCCCGGCTTATTACATCGACCTTATCCAAGCAGTCGCGGAGCAACGTGGGATCGACCCTCTGCTGATGCTATCTTTGATCCGCCAAGAGAGCCTCTTCAACACCCATGCCACAGCAGCCGCCGGCGAAAAAGGGTTGATGCAAGTCATCCCACCCACCGCGCAATATATCGCCGAGCAATTGGGCTGGGAGGACTACCAGCACAGCGACCTGTTCCGACCCTACGCCGGTGTTGCCTTCGGCGCTTATTACATCGATGAACAGCTGGAGCTATTTGATCAGAGTGCCATCGCCGCGCTGGCCGCCTATAACGCTGGTCCCGGCCGCGCCTATGATTGGAATGCTCTCTCCGGCGGCGATCCCGACTTGTTCATGACCACCATCACCATCGACACAACCCGGCACTATGTCCAGTTCATCTATCGAAATTATAATATCTATCGAGAGCTTTATGGCATCGAAAACGTATAGTTGTCACCTTTGCTATTGAAGCGAAAACCAGTGCGAAACCTATGACTATAGTCTCTGTTATGCGCAAGTAAGCCACTGTATTTATAGTATTTTGTCTTAATATGCTAAACTAAGAATAGGTGTAGTCTCAAGAAAGTGGACAATGCGTGATCAGCGCTTACTTGAAAACCTTCAAGCTCAGCACGACAAGGACATCGATGAGTTCTTCGGCAAACCAACTCTCATCGATAATCTCCATTCGTTGCAGCCTTTCACGCCAGTGAACAAGGTTGCAATTATCACCGAGTCTTTTTTGCCGAAGGTGGATGGAGTCGCTAAAACTACCTACCACACAATTCGTTACTTGCAAGAAACGGGTCGCAAACTATTGATATTCGCGCCGGATATCGCAGTCGATCATGTCGGTGAATCAACAGTCATCCCCTTGCGCTCGTTCAGTTTGCCACAAGCCCCAGAGACACGAGTTGCCTTGCCTAATCCAGTTGTCGCTAGAAATATCTACGACTTCCAGCCCGATTTAATCCACCTCTTTAGCCCAGCGGCAATGGCGGTCAACGGGATGGCGATGGGACGACATCTGAAAGTGCCAGTCATCGCCAACTATCAAACTGATTTGCCGGGCTATACGGAACACTATGGCTTCCCTAGACTATCAGGACCGGTCAGTCGCTGGTTACGCTATATTCATAACGGCTGCCACCTAACTCTGGCGCCGACGCATACCACTATTCGTCAGCTACGTGCGATTGGATACCGTCGGCTGCGACATTGGGGACGCGGTGTTAATACTGAACGCTTTCACCCGCGCCATTCCCACCAAAAAATGCGGGAGCGCCTTCTCAATGGGCGTGACCCGGATTCCTTGCTCTGCCTCTTCGTGGGCCGCCTGGCCAACGAAAAGCGAATTGACCTCTTGCTTGAGGTAGCACGCTTAGAAGGTGTCGCGTTGACAATCATCGGGGACGGTGCCTTGCGCGATGAACTCGAAGATCTTTTTGCCGATACCAATACTTTCTTCACCGGCTATCTGATTGGCGAGGAACTGGCACAAGCCTTCGCCAGCGCGGATGTGTTCACCTTTACCGGTGAAAATGAGACCTTTGGCCAAGTCATACAAGAGGCGATGGCATCGGGTTTACCACCGGTAGTGGTGAATTCCGGCGGCGCGCCAGATGTCATTGAGGATGGGGAAAGTGGCATGGTGATCGAGCCAACTGCCGAGGCCTTCGCCGAAACAATCCGTCAACTGCGCGATGACCAGCAACTTCGGCTGAGGATGGGCAGCAAAGCTCGTGAGATAGCCGAACAACGTCCTTGGTCCGCCCTGATGGCGCAACTTGAGAAATACTATCAAGAAGCTTACACCATGAACCAACGCTTCAAACGCCGGTTTGGTTCAACATGGTATCACAATCCAATTTCGATCCCCGCCGAATTGCTGCGCACTCCACGTAGCAGCTCAAAATCTCGCCAAACCTCATCTCTACCCGGAACGGAAGTCTAAAATGCCCAAACGCCCGGCTAAACGCACTCTCGCGCTGATCTCACATGATGGCAAAAAAGCCGATATGGTCGCCTTTGTCATGGATCACAAAGAGCGCTTGTCCGAATTCAGCCTGCTGGCCACCAGCACCACCGGCAAACTGCTGGAAGAGAAGTCCGGCTTAAAAATCCGACGCCTGCTTTCCGGACCCTACGGCGGTGACGCGCAGATCGCAGCCATGGTAGCCGAAGGCAAGATCACCGCGGTCTTCTTCTTCCTCGATCCCCTGGGCAAACATCCGCACGACCCGGATATACAAAGCCTGCTGCGCATCTGCAATGTGCACAATATCCCCTTGGCCACCAATACCGCCACCGCCATCTTGCTGATCAACGCTTGAAAATCCTGGTTTTTACACATTTCTCACTTTTTCGTTACCCCAACGCGCGTCATAATACAGGCTGCGATGCAACTGTGTCACCTTGCCAACGTATCTACTTATAGCCGCGAGCCAATCGCGACGCTAAGCTTAAGGACAGTTCGTGGCGGAACAAGACCCGATAATCCTCGAGTGGATTGAAAAAGCAAAACGAGGGGATCAAGACGCTTTTGCCGAGCTGGTCTACTTGCATCAGGATCCCGTATATAACCTGTGTTATCGCATGTTGGGCGAAAGCGGCGAAGCGGAAGATGCCACGCAGGAGACCTTCCTGCGCATTTTCAAGAACCTGGCGCGCTATGACACCATGCGTCCCTTCAAGACCTGGCTGCTTTCCATCGCTTCCAACCATTGTATTGACCGCTTGCGCAAGCGCCGTATGTTATACGTCTCGCTGGATGACGAACCAACCGCGGCCGCTCTGGCGCTCAGCAGTGGCGATCCCCTGCCAGAACAAGCGACGATGCAGAACGAGCTGAGCGATGCCATTCAAAAGCTGTTGCTGCACCTCGATGAACATTATCGGCTCGCCGTCATCTATCGTTATTGGTATCAATATTCTTATGCCGAGATCGCCCAAGTGATGGACACCACAGAAAGCGCTATCAAGAGCCGCTTACACCGCGCGCGCAAGAAACTGGCTGAGCTGATTGACACGGCAAACGCCATAGAGCCCGGCATAGACGATCGACTGGCTATCCCCTTGTCGAAAGGAAACGACAATGACTGAGCAGCAAAACCTGCCACAGCAGGAGATGATGCAAGACGCGATTGATGGACAGCTTTCCGAAGCCTTGGCGCACAAACTGGATGATATGCTGGGGCAAGATCAATCGGCTGCCCGAGAGTTCGACCGCTTGCAGCGCCTCGAGAACCTGCTAAAGCGAGCGCCACATCAACGGGCGCCAGCACGTCTGGCCGCCACCATCATGGCGCGCCTGGCACAGCATGTACAAGCTGAAACGCGGATGGCGGAACTCCCACCAGAGGCACAACAAGCGATGATGTTAAGCCTGTCCGGCGTCATGATCGCGATGATGCCGATGATGGAAGCCGCTTCCTGGCTGGTGCTGAATGCCCAACACGACACCGAATTGCTCAGCGATGTGATGTTTGAGACGATCGGCGTGATGTCGTTGGTCACCGATGCGCTGATTCAGTTGTTGGAAGATGCGGAAAACCTGGCGCGCAGCGAGCCGGAAATTGCCACCGCTACGCTGGCGCTAACGCCATACTTGCTCTCCAGTATCCTCGATTACCTGGACGAGCGCCCACAGTTTGCCTAACTAACGTACCGCGACTCTGGCTTCTTCTCTGCCCAAAGGGATTTGCGACTACGGCAAAAGCCAGAGAAGGGCGCCGCCAAAACAGCACCCCGTTCTTGTTGCACAGCCTAAACGCTTCAATTCTCTTCATCCGGGATCATTCCAATTTCCCGCACTCGATAAGTGACCAGCCCGTCCGGCACTTCTACCTTGACGCGATCACCCACTTTCCTGCCGAGCAGCGCCTTGCCCACCGGTGAATCCAGTGATACGCCACGGCGACCATGCTTAATCTCTTCATGATCCAGCAGATCTAAAGTGAATTCTTCCTTTTCACCCGTGTCGTAGATCCTCACTCGGTTGCCCGGCGTGATGGTATCCGGATCTTCATCAGCATCGATGACTTCAGCTCGGGCGAGCACATTCTGCAAGTGGGAAACACGTTCATCGAGCCGCTCTTTGGAGACCATAGCATCGAAGAATATCGCTTCTTCACCTTGATCATCTTCACGCGCTTCTGCTAACATCTCAGCGACCTTGCTGTTTTCCACGCTGGTGAGAATGTTTAGCTCACGCTGCAATTTCTGATAGCCCTGGCGCGTCAATTGTATGCGTCGTTCTACCATGATTCTTTCCTTTCTTCCTGCAATCGCCAGTTAATACGGCAGCTGGCGCAAAAAGTCTTAGCTGCTTCCCGTCAATAAACCTGTGTTAAAGTTAAATTAGACGAAGCGCCCTGCCAGCCAGACAGGACGCCTTTTGTCTATAATATAATAAGTTATCGAAATTACATCAGAAAATCATTATAAATCCACCTTGCTACAGAAATTGCTTAAATCCTGAGCGTCCTTATGTCCTGGGCTTGTCTTTTTGGTTATCGCATTTCACTGCTGCCCATGATATTCCAAGGCATTTCCAAACTTGGTGCAGCATCAGTACAACAAGGTTGCAGATAATTTACGGCATTTGCCAAAAAAAGTCAACAGGTACGGCAAAATGGGGAAGATCCTACTATCCACGCAAGACCAAATCGCAGGGTTCGAGATCACGCACACGCTGGGCATGGTGGATTCTGGCAGCGGCGTAAGCGCGAGAAGCCGATGCCGTGCTGGGCTTGCGCTTTGAATCGACGGCTCTTTATAATCAAAGTGCGGGCACCCAAGCTTTCGTGATTCACGCTTATGGCACGGCTGTGGTCACGCGATATTTGACTTGAGCGCGATTTTCTCCATCATCATTGCTTGCGGTAGACCTCCGGATTCACGCAAGTTGGCAAGGGCTCGCCCCTGATGCCGGCGATCACGTTGTCCACCGCCATCTCCGCCATTTTCCTGCGAGTGGCGACGCTGGCGCTAGCGATATGCGGCACGATCAGACAATTCTCCAATGTCAACAGCGGGTCCTCCAGCGGAATCGGTTCGGGTTCGGTGACATCCAAGCCGGCTGCCAAAATGACGTGATCGCGCAGCGCCCGATAGAGCGCCTCTTGGTCCACTACAGCACCGCGCGCTGTATTGATCAAGATAGCAGTGGATTTCATCAGCCCCAGCTCGCGCTCGCTGATTAAATGCTGCGTTTCAGTTGTCAGCGGAACATGCAGGCTGACATAATCGCTCTCTCGCAGCAATTGCTCCAGGCTGACATGTTGCCCGCCGATCGCCTCGATTTCCTCCCGCTGCCCCCGACTATTCACCAAAATGCGCATATCGAATCCCCGTGCGCGCCGCGCCACCGCTTTGCCGATGCGCCCAAAGCCGATGATGCCCAAGGTCGCTCCGTAGATATCTTGACCGGACAACACGGTCGGGTGCCAAGTCTGCCACTTGCCATCCTTGATATATTGTCGTGCCTCGGGGAGGCGACGCGCTGCTGCCATCAACAGGGCGAAAGCGAAATCGGCGGTGGTCTCGGTCAAGACGCCGGGCGTATTGCCAACAGGGATGCCCCGTTGGCTGGCGGCGGCGACATCAATATTATCATAGCCAACCGCCATATTGCTGACCACTTTTAGTTGTCGCCCTTCGTCCAGCAAACGCGCATCGATACGATCGGTGAGCAAAGACAATAAGCCGGTCAACCCACTCATTTTGCCCAGGATGATCTCGTAATCCGGGGGCAAGAAGCCATCCCAGACATCTAATTCGCAATGAACTGCCAGGCGATCGAGCGTCGCTTGCGGCAGTTGGCGCGTGACAAATACCTTTTCCTCGCTCATAAAATGCTCCGACTGTATTGCTTTGGCGGGCGATTATAGCCCAGATCCACCAGGGCAAGAACGCAAGATCATCTTCAGCGATAATTGTCCGGCCTACGCCGACTAGCCCTAAGATCAGCCACATCAGGTTCGATTAGGGCAAGGTCTTGAGGGATACTTTCACCAAGGTGCCTAGACCCGGTTCACTGCTGATCGAAATCGTGCCGCCGCTGCCTTCTATGAATTGCCTCGCCAGATATAAGCCCAGACCCAAGCCAGCGTCCCCCGCGCCAGCTTGCCAATAAGGTTGGAAGGGGGTCTCCTTGTCATCCTGCCGGAAGCCCTTCCCCCGGTCGAAGATGGTGATATCCGCGCGGTAGCCGAAATATTGGGTGCTGACGCTAATTTGATCGACGCCGGCATGCCAGCGGATATTGTAGGCGATCTCGCCAAAGGCGTAGGCTAGACGGGTTCGATCGCCGATTATCTTGAACTTCATTGGCTCGACTGCTACCGATGTGTCCTTCAGCACGCTTTTCATACGTTGGATCAGCAAAGAGCCGTCAAATTCATCATTTGCATAGGAAATTTCCCGGTGCTTCAAGAGCGAGAATTGCCAGAGATTGCTCATCATATGCTCGATGGAAAATGCGGTTTCCAGCGCATATTCAACGCATGGCAGCTGTTCTTCGTTTAAGGGACCATCAAAACCGGCCGCCAAATTATCCAGCATTGATTTGACAGGGTGGTTCAAGGCATGGAAGCGTTCCAGCACAGCCGGGCGTGTGGCTGCATTCTCGATGCCGAGCGAGGTTATGACATCCATCACCAGGGTGTGCAAGCCCCAACAATAAGCGTGGATGCGTTTGTAACATTCCCGCTGATCGCCCGTGGTAGCCCCGAATGCGCCGGACAACAGCGACTCCATCAAAGAAATGATGTCGCTAACAGGATCGAGTAGTTTGCTGTAAGAAATGTTCGCCACGTGCAGGAACTCGCATTCTACATTTACTCTTATTCTAACAAATGAATTGCCAATCCTACACGAATAATTGAGGCAGTCTAAGTGCCTGAGCTAATCGGGCTTAGAACATTTCACTCGCGGGCTAAATTCTGGTTTTCGCTGGCGAAACCTGCGGAAACAAAAACAGCTAGCTCACCGCCAGCTGTTTTCCAGTTGCTGATATTTGCTTCTGAGATCCCCATCAGCCAAGATTCTGCGCTTGCGGGGGGATCGCTATTTGATTTCGACGACAGCGCCAGCTTCTTCCAGCTTCGCTTTGCCGTCTTCTGCCATCTCTTTGCCCACTTCTTCCAACACGGTCACGGGCGCCGACTCGACCAGTGCCTTGGCTTCTTTCAAAGCCAATGGTGTGATACTGCGAACAGCTTTGATGACGTTGATTTTCTTGGGACCGATGTCAGTGATAACCAGATCGAATTCAGTCTTTTCTTCTTCCGGCTCGGCCTCGGCGGCAGCGGCACCTCCAGCACCCGGCGCCATCATCATCATACCGCCGCCAACAGCTGCCTCCACGCCCCAAGCCTCTTCCAGCTTCTTCTTCAATTCGGCGGCTTCCATAATGGTCAAACCGCTGAGTTCTTCTACTAACTTGTCCAAGTCTGCCATTGTATTTCCTTTCTTCAGGGTCTTTTGACGAAAATCTTGATATCGATCGTACTGATAGAATGCGACTGTAATCGGGCTGAAAATGCCCTATGCCTCAGCCGCCTGGCTATCTTCCTGCTTGTCCACATACGCTTGCAGCACGTTTACAACCCCGCCTGTCGCTTGCTGAAGCACGTTGACCAGACCTTGTGCCGGCGAAACCAGCATACCAGCAAGCTGGGCGCGCAATTCTTCGAAAGTGGGCAGTTTGGATACCACATCGACTTGCCCCGCATCGAGGATATCGCCACTCACCACGCCACCAGTCACCTGCATGTTCTCGTCGAATTGGTTCTCCTTGATGTGCTGCAGCAACACCTTGGAAACACCGGGCATATTGCTGCCGCCGAAGATGAATGCGGTTGGACCAGCCAGCAACTCTTCCGGCACTGCCCAATCGGCTTGCTCCAGTGCCCTGCGCATCAAGGTATTCTTGGCGACAAGGTAGCTGCCGTTTTGCTCGCGTACAGCATTGCGCAGCCCTTCAATCTGGGGCACGCTTAGTCCTTGCGTTTGCACCACGACGAAGCCATCATTCTCATTGAGAATATCAACGTACTTGGCGACAAGCTCTTCCTTGCGTGTTCTTGAAATCGGCAATTGTCGCTCCTTTCTTTGCCAGCTCCGCTGCCATAGTCAGGCGCTGGCACGGTCAACAAATAACGACCCGCTTTGGAGGGTCGCATCAGTAATCATTCAAAGGATCTTGAGTGAGTGCTTTTGCGTGGCCTCGGCAGGGAATTAAGGGGGGAGCCCACCTGCGGTCAACGGTTACGTCGCTACGATATTTTAGTGATCATGTATTATAAGGCTGGCTTTCCCGATGTCAAGGCTGAATCTTTGTCAAGTTGACGTCCAATAGCTCATGCGTTACAACTAGGTTTTTTCAACAATGTGAGGGATGGAACAACCATGGAATTGGATCGCGATGCTCTGCAAAAGAAGGTACTCGCGCTCTACGCCAAAGAACATGATGAGCTGGGTGAAACAGGTACGCTTGAACAGCTGGAACGCGGGCAAGCCTGGAATTTGTCGGATACGCTCAGGGCAGGCGGCGTGCTGGTCTTCCCTCATGCTGGCGTGCAGGATTGCGGTTATCAGATTGCCGCTTGCGTCCAGGCAGCCCTGGACAGCGGGGCGGACAAAGTGGTGGTGCTCAGTGTTTTGCACGCCTTTACGCCAGCGATGGAAGCGGCGCGAGTGGCAGTGGCTGCCGGCGAAGATCCCGCGAAGTTTCCCTTCTGGGGCATCCAAGGACCGGGCATCGATGGGCGCATCGAATGGACTGGCGACCATGCGCTGATCAGCTGGCGCCATTTTTGGCGGGCGGAGTTGAAGCGGCGTGGCATCTCGGAAGACAAAGCCCCCAAAGTCTATGAGCGTTATCCCTATCTGGCAGGTGGCAAACCAGAGAATCTGCCCGGCATCGACGAGCTAGCGCGCTTGATGGAAAACGCAGCAGTCGTCTCCACCGCAGATCCTTTCCACCACGGCATCGGTTATGGGGATGCGCCGGAGGATACTTATAATCATGACGAGGCGGGCTTGGCGCATGCCAAAACCGTCATTGAATCGGGCATGCGCTTGTTGGAAGCTGGTGATTACTGGACATATAATCAACATTGCGTCGATGCCAAGAGCGATGCTCGCGACACCGGTCCTGTCTACCGCTATCTGCGCGGACCGATGACCGGCGAAGTGCTGGATCTCAGCTACACCGACTCTTCCGAATTATATGGTCAACCTAAGCCAACCTGGGTGGCCGGCGCTTTGATCGAGTGGAAACTGACAGATTGATTTGCCCCAAAATCCGGCTGCAAGGCGTGTTCAGCCCTCATCGTTGTTGACGAGATTGAGTTGGACTTCAATATTCTTGAGCCCGTCTTGCAGTTTCTGCTGGCGCAAGCTTTGGGTCAAGTCGCCGCGCGTCCGTTCCAGCACGCCTCGCACGATATCCGTTTGCCGCCGCAAGCCATGCGTTAGTGCATCGGGAAAATCGAAGGTCACCAGCTGATCGTAAATGTCATCCATCGCCTTCAACAGGCGTTCAGCTTCCGCGCTATGCTCATCTTCCCGCCGCATAATATCAAGTATAAACCGCCGCAGCTCGGTGGCGGCTTCTCCCAAGCCTTTGAGGTAAGCGGCGCTTTCAATATCGAGCTCCTTTGCCGAGGGCAGCGGTCCCCCGCGGATGATGGCATTGGTGATAAATGCTTCCGCCACTTCTTTCAGGGCGTCTTGCGTGTAGCCAGTGTAGTATAGATCAGGGAAACCATGCACAACTGCCTTCAATTCAGACGCGCCGGTTTTGACCTGTGCCAGCTTGCCATCGGCCAGCTCCCAGTCCTGGCGGTGGATGGCGCGGATGCTCTCCGAACAAATGCGAATCAATTGCCGCGAGAGCCCAATCGCCCGGTCGCGCGCGGCATTGCGCTCCTCCAAATCCAGGCGAACAGCATCGCAGATAGTTACCAGGTCATTCATCCTCATCATCTTCCGAGCCTGATCGCACAGCACCAAAAAGTTGATCCGCCAAGGTCTGGCTGGTTGGTGTCGGCAGCTCTCCATGTTTGGCTTCGTACTTCGCTATATTCTCTTGCAGCGCCTTGAGAAAGAATTTGCTGTGCATCGGCGTCATCATGATCCGCTTTTGCACACGCGCGCGGTTATCATTCGGCATCACCTGTATGAAGTCGAAGATGACCTCGCTGGCGGTATGCGTGATCATGACCATGTTGGAATAAATAGCGCTGGGCTCTTTCGGGAGTTCTAACTTAACCTTGCGATTAACCCCTTGATTGTCTGCCATTGCCACCCCACCCTCGTCTAAGTGCTATCTTCATTATAACGGATGTCTCGCCGGTCACTGTGTGTCAGCGCGGCTCTTCCTGTCATGTATACGCCTGGTAGACCTTGAAAGTTTTACGGCTGGCAGAATTGGAAAAACAGACGGTTCACTCTCCACAGCAGCCAATCATTCAGTTAATCTCAGCACCACAAAAGACCAAGATCTGACCAGGAATCCACCATGCCAACCTATATCTACCGCATTCAACCAGTGCGCCCGGAAATGCTTTCTGAAGGGGCGACCAATGACGAGAAGCGTATCACGGGTGAGCATTTTGCTTATCTGCAGAGGCTGATGCGTGAAGGCTTGCTGATCTTGGCGGGGCGCACACTCAACAGCGATTATTCCTCATTCGGCATCGCCATCTTCAAAGCCCGCGACGATGAACACATGCGGCAAATCACCGCCGAGGATCCCGGCGTCGCCCAGAAGCTCTTCCGCGCCGAATGGTATCCCTATCGCATCGCCCTGCACGCGCCAGAAAATGTCGCAGAAAATAGCTGAACGCGGCGATACCGTCATTAACGAATGGGATCGCGCGTCGGTGTGCCGGCATTGCGCGGGTAGCGCCGTGGTGTCGCTTCCAGCTTGTCGATCACAATCAGATAGCGCGGCTTGTCCATTGTCGGCAGTCTCACTTCTTTGATATCAAAGAGCTCGCCACCAAGTATGGAAATGGCTTTAGCGGCGGCGTTGCTTTCTTCCTGCGCGGATGTCCCCTTCATGACGATCACCTGCCCACCGCATTTTGCCAAAGGCAGCGTATATTCCATCAGCGCCGGCATGCGGGCGACGGCGCGAGCAACCACAATATCGTAGCGCTCGCGGTGCTGCTTTTGCTGTCCCGCATCTTCGGCGCGGGCGTGCAAGCTGCGAATGTTGTCCAGCCCCAAGACCGCCCCCACGTGGTCGATAAAGCGGAGTTTCTTGGCGGTTGAATCCATCAAAGTCACTCGCAATCGCGGGAAAACAATCGCCAGCGCCAAACCAGGAAAGCCGGCGCCAGTGCCCACATCAATCAAGCTGTCGTCATTCAATTGTGGAATCGCTTGGACTAGTGTCAGGGAATCCAGGTAATGCTTGATGGCGATCTCGGCCGGGTCGGTGATCCCGGTCAGGTTCATCCGCCGATTCCATTCCAACAGCTGCAACGTAAGCAGGTCGAACTGCCGGATTTGCTCGGCGGTCAAGTCGAGATCGAGCAGAGCTTTGGCAGCGGCGCTGAAAGTGGACAAGGGAACAGGACCAAATAATGGCTGCGGGCTGGGTCTGCGAAGGAACTAGCGAAAGACCCGTAGCCCACAACACTGTGCTAAGACCAAGGATAGGTCTTCAAGGGAATCGCCGGTTGCTCGTGAATCACTTCGATGCCATGAGGATTTCGCTCAATAGTGAACCAGCAGCCGCTATCGAGCCGTTCATTCGCCGTACCGGGACCAAAATCTGCGTAGCCATCGCTAATTGTGTTATTCCAATGCACCGCAAAATCGATGGCATATCTGCCGGGTTCCCACTTGTCGCCGAAGTTGACGGTGTAAAAAACCCACCAATTGATGCTGCCCGGTATTTGTTTGATCTCGCTCACCACGATATTGGGAATCGGTTGACCATGCAATGTAATGCTGTATTGCGCGTTATTGATGTGATCTTGGACCTGCGCGGCGGTCTTGGCAAACCAGGACCAGAACACCCGGATTTCATCGGTATCATACAAAATACCCGGATCGGCGCCATCAACATCAAGACATTCAGCGAAGATCAAACCCGGGTTGGCGGTGCGTCCCGTTTCAGTAGTCGGTTGAGGACGAGCCCCAATTTGCACAATTTTGGTTTCGATCTCGGGCTGGGCATAGACCGGGTTGAGCATGCTCCCATCCGGCGTGAACACGCCCGAAGAGCTCAGCAACTCGGGGGTAATGCCCAAGTCGGTGCCTTCTACCAAAGTGCTGCCAGGTTCCTCACAGGTGCCAAGGTAATCGTCCGATGGCTGTTGGAAGATTGTGCTATCGGGATCATTTTCTCGGCCGATGCGAATGACAACGCTGATCGGTGTATTCAACGCGCGGGTTTCGCCATTCTGCCAATTAATCACCTGGCTGACGGAATAATTCCCATTGACACTGACGCGGCGTAAACCGGTGATCGGGTCACCCAAGCCACCGAAGCGGTCAAATGCCTGAAAATAGAGATCGTAACCGAGTTCCATACGCCCATTGAGATCGATCACCATGCGGTCTTCGCAGGCGCTGTAAAACCAATTGACGGTGGAGGAATAGGTGCTGTCGTCTTGCGCTTGGGAGCTGAAAATTGCGCTCAGCAAGAAGAGCAGGCTAGCAAAAACTTTTACTCGACGCATGAGATCCCTCTCCTGTCAGAATAGAGTAGGATATTTGATTTGACTTATTTTACCGCAAGTGTGCAAATATCTCAGCCCCATTTTCCCGCGCGCTGCTATAATAGACTTAATTCATCGCTGGCTACTCTCCGATAATCCAATGATTGAGAATGTATTCCATATAGAAGGGAAACTAGATTTGGCTAAGCATACTATCTGCATTCTGCAAGGGGATGAGACTGGGCAGGAGCTGCTGGACGAAGCTTTGCGCGTGCTCGACCCCAGCGTCATCCGCATGCACAATCTGGCTTTTGAAACCTTTGACCTGTCTTTAGAGAACCGGCGGCGCAGCAAAAATGATGTAGTGCGGGCGGCGGCGGCACGTATACTCGAGACCGGCTTGGGCATCAAAGCCGCTACTGTTACACCCGGCGATTCCGATGATGTGGGCAGCCCCAACGCCTTGCTGCGCGAGCTGATACATGGCAGCGTCATCTTGCGCACCGGTCGGCGAATCCCCTCTGTGCAACCATTGGCTGGCGTGCATGCGCCAATCGCGATAGTGCGAATGGCGATCGAAGGCGCTTACTCGGCGCAAGAATGGCGCGAGGGCGACGGACTTGATGAAGTGGCATATAACAAGCGCTTTATCAGCCGTCGAACCTGCCGAGCAGTGGCGGAATTCACCTTTCAGTATGCCGAGCGACACCGCGCCACCGTCTTCGGCGGTCCCAAATTTACCGTCAGCCCCGTCTATGAAGGTCTTTTCAAAGAAGAACTGGATCGAGCAGCGAGCATCTATAAAAATGTGCGCTACAACCCACAGCTTATCGACGCGACCTACGCCCTGCTGCTGGAAACCAGCGGAGAAGCGTTGGTCATCCCAGCCTTGAACCGCGATGGCGATTCCTTGAGCGATTTGGTCATGAAGATGTTTGGCACCATCGCCGGCGCGGAATCTGTCATCATCGCTTTTGACGATGACTTCAATGTCAAGGTCGCCTTGACAGAAGCCCCGCACGGTACAGCCCCCAGCCTCGTGGGCAAGAATATCGCTAATCCAATGGCGATGCTCTTGGCTTGCGCCGCCTTGCTACACTATATCGACGGCAAAGAAGCCGCCGACGCCAGCCGCGCTATCTATGAATCCACGCTGGAATCAGTTTACAATGGCTTCAAAACTCCCGATCTTGGCGGGCAAGCCAGCACCTCGGAGTTTGTTGACGAAGTCATCCGCGAGGTACGTGGCAAACTTGAAATCTGGGACGCCCTGGGCGAGTGACACCCATCTAGTGGAGGCTGGCTTTGGACGACAATCTCGACCGTGATGTGGCGGAACTCTGGTCGATATTGTTTGGCATTGTGATCGATAGCGAACAACGCCTGGCGAGCCATCTTGAGGCGCATCAACTCACGCCACCACAATTCTATGTGCTGAAGACACTGTCGGAAAATGCGGGCTCATGTCGCATCGGTGATATCGCGCGCGACCACCATCTCACCAGCGCCACCATGACCGGTTTGGTCAAACGCCTGGAAGCGATGGAGCCACCCCTGGTGCGGCGTCAGCGCAACCCGAGCGATGGGCGTTCGGTTGTTGTAACCTTGACAGCCGAAGGCGTTGCCCGCTTTTTAGCGATTCAACAAGGCTTGATGGACCAATTGCGTACCGTCTTCGGCCTCCTGCCAGCTGCCGAAAGACGCGATATTATCGCCAAAGTCCGCTTGTATTTCACTATCTTCTCCCAACAATTTCCAGCGGACCGCCTTTAGCCTTAAGCTTTGGACTCGACATTCAGATGTGATCGAAGCCATTGCTCATTTTTCTCAACTGGCTGATGTGAAGGGCGGGCTCGCCACTGCAAGACAATTCCTACGCTGCATGCGGAAGTCGCTCTCGGCAGAAGATAAATTGGTTATGCTTGTTTGATAAATGCCAAACCGATTTCAAGAAGCTTGCTAAAATGCGGTTCTTTCGCCAAATAAGCGATCGGGCGGGGTGGTTGCGGCGATTTGGGCATCGGGCGCAATTCCAGTTGCCACCAGCCGGTATCGCGCCATTGCCCGGCTTTATGCCCCATATTTTTGAAGATGCCAATTTTGTGAAAACCGATCGCTTCATGGGCGCGGATACTACCATCGTTGGGTAAGGCGATCACACCGATGACATTGCAATAACCCTGTTCCCGCAGAATCGCCATCAGCGAGCTATACAGAGCGCGTGACAATCCCCGCCGTTGAAAATCTGGATGGATGTAGACAGTCGTCTCAGCCGTCCATTGGTAAGCGGCTCGGCTGCGAAAGGCGCTGGCATAAGCATAACCCGCCACTTGCCCACCCAGCTGACAAACCAGCCAAGGGTATTGCTGCAAAGTTTTGTCGATGCGCGCCGCAATCTCTGCGATTTCCGGCGCCTCTTCTTCAAATGATATATGAGTATGGCGGACGATCGGGCTATATATATCGTGAATGGCAGCGGCATCGGCAGCCTGTGCCAAGCGGATGATTGCGCTCATTAGCCCTCGGGGACGTCTCTTGTTTGTGTTTCTTCTTCCGGTCGCCAGACACTGGTGGCAATATCGATGTAGAGGATGCCATCGAGATGATCGATCTCATGTTGGAAAACCCGGGCTAACCAGCCGCTGGCTCGCAAGCGGATCGGTGCTCCTAATCGATCTTGACCAGTGACTTCGATATCTTTATGGCGCTCGACCTCGCCCAATAATCCTGGTAAGGAGAGGCAACCCTCGACCCCGGTTGTCATTTCCTCGCTCCGCTTGCTGATCTTGGGATTCACCAATACATACAATTTGCCGGCATCTTCTCCAAATTCTTCACAGCTCTCTTCGTCATCGGGTAAGCGCGCCAAAATGACACGCAAACTGTGAGAGACCTGCGGACCCGCTATGCCCACTCCCTCAGCCTCGATCATGGTGTCGTACATATCATCAACCAGCCTTTGAAAATCGCTGCCGAAGTCGTGAACACGTGCCGCTTGCCGGCGCAGAATGGGATTGTCCGGTTGGATGATTTGCAACACTGCCATCGGCTAAATCTCGCTGGATGATCAAATCGCTGCGCTATCTTAGCGGATTTCGGGCGATAAACCTATAGAGTAGTTTTGTGGAGCAGGTGGCGAAAAATCCCTAACGTTTAGTACCCCGTGGGAAAGTAAATTGCCTACCCTTGTCGAAAGCGCTGGAAAGCCTGCCTCGCTCTAAAGATTTTTACAAGAAATTTACAGAGTGACTGGCGACTTGCTCAGCGAAATCCGCCATAATAAAAGCTAAAGATGCGTTAAGATGATACTGGAGGCGCTAACCCGTGTGTGACTGTTTGGGATCATCAAATGACTGATACCATTCTGATAGTGGATGACGAGCAGCGAATTATTGATCTTGCCAAGATGTATCTTGAGCAGGATGGCTTCCGCGTGACTAGCGCCACAAGTGGGACAAAAGCTTGGCACATGATATTGGCTGACAAGCCGAGCCTGGTGGTCTTGGATCTGATGTTGCCCGGCATGGATGGCTTGGAAGTTTGCCGGCGCGTGCGCGAAGCATCCGATGTACCGATTATCATGTTGACAGCCCGCGGCGACGATATTGACAAAATCGTCGGCTTGGAATTGGGCGCCGATGATTATTTGACCAAGCCTTTTAACCCGCGCGAGTTAGTGGCGCGGATCCGAGCCATCTTGCGGCGGGCTGATCGCAGTGCCGCGCGCACTGATGCCCCAGAGGAGATTAATATCGGCAATCTCCACATTGATGTGCAGCGGCGTCGAGTTGAAATTGAGGGCCAGGCGGTCGACTTGCGCATGAAAGAATTTGACCTGCTGCAAGCGCTGGCGGAAAATATAGGCATGGTCTTCAGTCGCGAGCGACTGTTGGATGTGGTTTGGGGCTATGATTTTGCCGGTGAAACCCGCACTGTTGATGTGCATATCGCTCATTTGCGCCACAAATTGCGTGGCATGGAACCTTCCATCGAAACGGTCTGGGGAATAGGTTACAAACTCGATGAGCATTAAAGATTTGCGCTTCTCTTTTAATTTGCGCTTGCGCCTGTTGACCTCGTACCTCGTGCTGCTGATGGTGGCGCTAGGCGTGATGGCATTGGCGCTATTCGTTTTGATTGGCAATCGCGCGGCTCCGCGGGAACCGACCTTCGAACGGCTGGCCGCTTTGACGCAAGGGCTCAATTATCTTGATGTCATTGCCAACATCCCGGTGGATCTTAACCTCGGCTTTTTAGAAGAGAGAGTGCAGGGCGTATTGGATGTTTTTGCCGAGACGCGCAATGTAAGAACATTACATATACGCCTGACGCCGGATGGCACCATGGTGCTCTACGATAGCGCCAGACGCTATCAGCCCGGTGAATTAATTCATCTACTTGCTGAAAATTATCGAAACAAAAAATTGGCGCAGGTCTTGTCCCGCGGTAGCGAACAATTCTTCGGCAGTTTCATCGATCCAGATGGCGGCGAGTGGTTGTATGGCGGTGTCATGTTCAGCCAGCCGCCTTTCCCCAGGGATCGCTTCTCCAGAGAAAGATTCTCTCATGATGATCTGTGGATTTTGGCGGAATCGCGCCCGACGGTGAGCTTGCAAGAAACCCTGGCGGTATTTGGCAACGCCCTGGCGCCACCCCTGCTTCAAGCCGGCGCCGTCGGCATCGTCTTTGCCATTGTCCTGGCTGCCTTGATCAGCCGCACCATCGCCAAACCGCTGCAGCGCGTGGCAACCGCGGCCACCGATGTAGCCCATGGCGATTATTCGGTGCATGTGCCAGTCAGCGGACCGCTGGAAGTGCGTTCCCTGGCGGAATCCTTCAACCGGATGACATCGGAGGTGCTGGCGGCAAATACCGCCCAGCGCGATTTCCTTGGCAATGTCTCGCATGACTTAAAAACGCCCCTGACATCGATCCAAGGGTATTCCCAAGCTATCATCGATGGCGCAGCAGAAGATCCACAAGCGGCAGCCGAAATCATATTTGAAGAAGCCAGCCGCTTGAACCGCATGGTGATTGAACTCACCGATCTCGAGCGCCTGCAAGCGGGCAAGCTGTCGATGAAAAATGAAGCTATTGACATGGCTCAACTCAGCGAGGCGGTCCTGCAAAGCTTGATGGTTGTGGCGGCACAGCAGGATGTCCAGCTGGAATCATCGATCGCGGCAGTGCCTCCCGTCATCGGCGATGGTGATCGGCTGGCGCAAGTTTTGGTGAACTTGATCAGCAATGCGCTTAAGTACACGCCAGCTGGCGGGGCTGTCCAGCTGCGCACCGAGCGCGCGGGACGGGGCATAAAAGTCTCTATACAGGACACCGGCATCGGCATCCCGCGGGAAGAATTGTCGCGCGTGTTTGAACGCTTCTATCAGGTGGATAAAGCACGTGGACCAAGGCGAGGCACTGGCTTGGGCTTGGCAATCGCGCAAGAAATTGTCGAGGCGCATGGTGGCAGGATCACGGTGGCAAGTCCCGGGCGGGACCGAGGCGCGCTCTTTACCATCTGGCTGCCGGCGGGTTAGTGGAGGATTTGTGATCCGGCTTGGTCGGTAACTGTTCAGTCACTCCATTAACCAAAAAAACATCAAGACAACACGTTATGACTCTCGATATCGTATGCCAATGCCGGCAGCGCTAGCGACACCCAGACCTTGTTGCCCCGCTGAAAATAACGATCAACCCCTGTGCGGACAATCAACCGTGTGCCATCCGCCAGCGCCACCCCCAGCCGTTGATAATGTCCATAGAATTCCCGCCATAGCACCGTGGCTGCCGTCCCAATTTCTTCAAAACCGACGTGCAATGCCTCGGGCCGAATCATCAGCTCGACTTGTCCCGTCTTCGGATGAAATAATTTCACCTCGCCAAGCAGGCTATCAGCAGTCATTCCATGTGCTTCGGCGAACAGGAAATTGGCTTCGCCGATGAACTTCGCCACATCTATATTAGTAGGGCGATTGTAGATGGCGTGTGGCGTCGCCAGTTGTGTCAGCTTGCCATCAAAAATAACCGCGATCTCATCGGAGAGGCTCAATGCTTCCTGTTGATCGTGCGTGACGAAGATGGCAGTCGTCTTGGTCTCCAGCAAGATATTGCGCACATCGCTCCGCACTTGCGCCCGCAAGCCAGTATCGAGATTGGAAAAGGGTTCATCCAGCAGCAGAATATCAGGATTTGGCGCCAGCGCCCTTGCCAAAGCTACCCGCTGTTGCTGTCCCCCAGAGAGCTCATGCGGCATCTTCTCGGCAAATTCCGTCAAGCCCACCAGTTCCAACATGCGCCGAACCTGCCGCTCGCGTTCTTTCCGCGGACCATTCAAACCAAAGCCGATATTGCCTGTCACATCAACATGAGGGAAGAGCGCGTAGTCCTGAAAGACCATACCCACCTTGCGTTTCTCCGGCGGGATGAAATGGCTGTCATCGGCGACGATATTGCCGCCAATCTCAATGCGCCCTTGCGTTGGCTTCTCGAAGCCCGCCAACAACCGCAGTGTGGTCGTTTTGCCGCCGCCACTTGGTCCCAGCAGGGTCAAAAACTCGCCCACTTTGACCTTTAGCGAAATGTCTTGTACGGCAGCCGCCCCATCTTCAAATACTTTTGTCAGCTTTTCGGTTTGCAGCGCGAATTCCATAGCGTTTTCTGGCAGGCTCTCTATACCAAGTCTTTAGCATAAAGAGTTTTCACTAGGGTAAAAGGGGCAACTAGACTAGGGCACCCTCCTGCAGTCGGTTGCCATACCTGGCAGCAGCTAGCTATTGCACGATATCTTCTCTGCGCAAGATGATGAATAACACCATAGCGGAAGCCAAAATTAATACTAGCCCCGGCAAGGCGATGGACGAGAGAAAGGCTTCGTCATAGGCGCTCCAGATACGGGTGGCGAAGGTGCGAAAACCGATCGGGCGCAGGATGAGCGTCGTCGGCAATTCCTTCATCACATTGAGGAATACCAGCGCCAGCCCAGCCAAAATGCCACCGCGCGCCAAAGGCACCGTGATCCGCAGCAATGCCGCCCAAGCCGACAAACCGAGGCTGCGAGCGGCTTCTTCAAAACGCGGATTGATCTGGGCGAATGCGCTTTCCGTGGCGCCAATGCTGAAAGGCAGATAGCGAATGGCATAACCAAGTATCAGCAGCGGCAAGGTCTGATAAAGACTGAGTAGATGTTGCGAAGCGAAGAATACCAACGCCAGGGCGATGACGACGCCCGGCAAAACATTGCCAACATAAGCGAGATTGACCAACCAGCGATTGAAGCGGGTCGATGCGCGCATCGCCAGCAAAGCCAGGGGGAAAGCACCCAACGCGACCACCAACGCCGTCACCGCGCTAACGCCGACTGTATTGGTAATCAGCTCGGACATCGCCACCTGTATCGGGTTGCTAAGTGTATGCCCAAGCAGCCATTTAAAAAGCACCAGCACCGGCACAACAACGCCCATAAAAATGACAGCCCCGCAAAAGAGGATGCCCAAGAGCTTCCACTTGCCCAATGGCACCGGCTCCAGGTCCCTCGCCGCCCCAGTGCCGATGCGATAATACCGCCCACGGCGCTGCAAACGCGATTGCAAGAAGAGCAGCAGCAGCGTCATGCCGATCAGTAATAAAGCCAAGACCGAAGCTTTATCCATGCGGAAGGACTCGGTTTGGATGAAAATAGCGCGAGTGAAGGCGTTGAAGTGCATCACCGCCACCGCGCCAAAATCGCTGAGGCAATACAGCGCTGTCATCAGCATGCCGGTCGATAAAGCTGGCTGCAACTGTGGCAGGGTGATCTGGCGAAAGACCCCCCAGCGATTCAAACCCAAGCTTTGCCCGGCTTCTTCCAGGTTGCGGTCGCAATGTAAGATCGCCGCTCGGACCGGCAGCACGATGTAAGGGAAAGTGACAAAGGTTAGCGTAAGAGCAGCGCCAACAAAGCCTTTGATTCCCGGCAAGCGCTCAACACCAAGGGGCTCCAGCAACGACTGCAAAATGCCCTTGGGTCCAAAGGCTTCGCTATAGGTCACAGCTGTCAAATACGAGGGGATGACCATTGCCGCCAAGCCAAAGACCAGCCAGACACGCCGCCAAGGAAGATCGCTGCGGCTGGTTAACCAGGCAAATGGCACGGCAATCAGGGTAGCGCAGAATGTCACCGCCAGCATCAGCGAGATGCTGTTCCCCACGATCAGCAGGGTGCGCGCTCGCAGGAGATAATCGAGACCTTCTTGCCCGGCGCTAATGGCGCCAAAGACCAAGTAAACCATGGGAATCAGCACCACAGCCACTATCACCAAGCTGACAGCCTGCGCCAATTGTCGATTGCCCAGCTGCCAGCGCGATAGCAGCTTCTGCTGCTGTTGCTCGAGCCGAAGTCTTGGCGGGGTAATATTCGTTAACTGCATACTCAATCACGTTTCTCAATGTGGCTGAGTGATCGCCTCAGCCACATTATGCAAATGACTAGCCCACTAATCCAGCGCGCCGCTGTCCTCAATCATTTCCAGCGTGCCCTGCAAGTCAGCCAGATTGGACAAGTCAATTTCCGGCGCTTCAATCTCCGCCAATGCCGGCAACTCGACCACTGGCTCAATACCCTCGACAAGCGGGTACTCATAGGTTGTCTCGGCGAAATAGGCTTGCGCGCTATCGCTCAGCAGATAGTCAACCAATTGCAACGCCTCATCCGGCTGGTCGCTGGTCTTCAAGATCGCCGCGCCAGCAATGTTGATCAGCGAGCCAACATCACCACCCGGGAAGAAATGCAAGCTGGTAGTGATTTCCGCATCTTCTGCCAGGAAGCGGAACAGATAATAATGATTGACCAGCCCGACTGTGATTTCGCCATCGATGACGGCTTGCACGATGGGCGTATTCTTGGGATAAGCTTGCACGCGATTGGCGATCATGTCAGCCAGCCATTCCGCCGTTTCCTCTTCACCTAGCAGGACGCGCATGGCAGTCACATTGGCGACAAACGAAGCATTGGTTGGCGCCCAGCCGACAATGCCTTGCCAGTCTTCCCCAGTCAGGTCGAGAATGGAGGCCGGCAATGTCAATTCCGCCTCTTCAAGCAGCTCGGGATTGTAAACCAGCACACGCGCCCGTCCACTCAAGCCAATCCAGACGCCATCAGGTGAGATGAAGGCGTCGTCGATAACGCGCTTCAGCGTTTCCTCCGGCAATTCCGCCAGCATTTCCGCCGCTGCCAACGCGCCCAAAGCGCCGCCGTCTTGGGCGATGAAGACATCGGCCGGGCTGTTTTCGCCCTCAGTCAGAATCTGATTGGCGACCGCGCTGGTGCCGCCATAGAGCACCTCGATGGCAATCCCGCTATCTTCGCTGAACTGCTGCAAAATGGGACCGATCAAGCTTTCATTGCGACCGGAATAGATGGTGAGCGCCTCTTCATCCTGCGCCAGCGCGGGCGGTACCAGGCAGCAAATTAAAATTGCTACCAGGCTGAATAGAGAAAAACGTAGTGCGGACATAGTGCAAACTCCTTGTCTTTGGCGTAAATTCCGTGATAGAATTTACGCAGCTATACGAAGGTCAATTGGGAATATGAACAAGTAACGGGGTTCGCTTTTCCCAATTGACTTTTCCGTTTTACCAGAGACCTATTCCGCCTGTCCACGCTTGTGGTAAATTTCACTTTTTCTGGAGAGCCAATCGAGAATTCTTGTGCTTTACGCTTGAGAATTAATCAGTAGCGACGCTGAAGTTGCACGCGGTTAATTTTCAAAGCTTTGTATCTGCCGACTGAAGAAGGATGGGGCTGAACCTAGACAAGCATTGTCTTAGAAAATAAAGTTTATCTGGTATCATACGATAGTCCGTTTGCTGGAGTGCAACTATGTCCAATTGGTGGGGATCGCGGAAGAATGTCTCCTCCCGACTTGTTTGGGAAGTCGAGGCGATGAAAGCCACATTTGGTAACACCTTCAAGTTAGTCGTCCCGCCTTTTGGGGGCTTGCTCTATTGGCAAGGCATGGTCGAAATCAATATGAGCATCCTCGACTCGCCTAATCATAGCCTGAAGATTGTCTATCCCAAGGAATACCCTAATCGCCCGGCCGAAGCCTATTGCATCAAACCGCGAATCTACAGCGAAAAACATCAGTATGAAGACGGCCAGCTCTGCCTCTTTAATCCCAAGGATGGCGAACAGTACGGTTGGAATCCCTCTAAATCAACTGCTGTCACTGTCGGCGGTTGGGCAATCCAATGGCTCTATGCCTATTACACCTGGCGGTATACGGGCAAATGGCCCGGCATCGAAGAGCGCATCAAAGCGAGCACACCCTTGCCACGCCGACGGAGACGTTGAATATGCCGACTTCGGATGAGCGGGATATTCTCAAGCTCATGCAAATGGAATGGGAACATGTCAGGAAGCGCTTGCGAGGAATGGCGATGATTTCACGCGGTATCGTGCCCAATCTGGTTTTGTCGCAACGAGCGGTCGACAAAATGCTTTCAGCAGCCAGCCAGTATATGGCTGATGAAACTGGTGAAGCCATGGTTGGGTTTATCATTGCCGACGACACGCCGGAGGGCTTGCCCACCATTTATGTTCTGGACACGATCTCGCCGGATGAAACGGCAGTGCGGCGCTCCCACACTTTTCAACAAGGTGATAGCCTGCAAGACGAGGTCATTTGGTGGCTGCAAGAAAATTGGCATTTCTTCCGCGAACAACGGCGAGGTACGGATGCGCTGCCAGATCGTTTTGATGTCCCCCTGCGCTATCTGGGGGATTGGCACAAGCAACCCGGCTCGATGATCCAACCCAGCCACGGCGACTTGATGACGGCGCTATCCTGGTTGGACGATGATGAGTTGGCTATGGATTTTCTGCTGGTCCCAATCGTCACGGTGGGTTATGCGCCGATCATCGGCGAGTCGGAGCTGGCGGTGAACTACATCACCGTAGCAATGGACAATGGTACCGATATGCGGGTTGACTGGTGGTATATCCACCGTGATGTCCGCGTGTTTCAGCCAGTACACCCCAAAGTAGTGTCGGAAGAACAGTTGCCGCAGATGATGAAATATGGCTGGCATGTTGTGCTGGCCGATCGCCTGACTAGCGAGACTTTGGCGATGGTGGACGATGGCTTGTTGGTGCGCACGCTCTTTTACGAATGCGATGGCGAAGTGCCGCTGGAATTCTGTTTCTTCACCATCCGCCAAGGCGCGACTTCTTTCCTCTTGTTCGTGACGCAGCACGATTATCCGCAGAGCGCGCCTAGAGCATACCGCGCGCCCTTTGTGGAAGACCTCGATCTCACAGATCCCTTCGCCACTTTTCAAAAACTGTGGCAACAAGCGGAATCAGTCCCCGATCCACCAGATTGGCACTGGTCAAGCGACAAGTATTTGATCGACTATGTCATCGCCATCGAGGTGGGTATGGGCTTGCGCCAGCCAACTACGGTGAACATCCCCGTCTTCATCCAAGACACCCCAGAAACGGTGGATGGCGGCAGCAACGAATTGGCTTACGATGGCGTATCAGAAGTGAAAACTGATGAGGCAGCTGGCGAGCCGCTGCCCAACAATGGAGAAGAACCGGAAGAAGAGGCGCGCTAATATGAGCAATCTTTGGGAACGGGTGGAAAGGCTCATTGGACCGGAAAACCTAAATCGACTTGCCGAGAAAAAGGTCGGTGTGGTCGGTTTGGGTTCAGGCGGCGGTTTCGTGGCTTTGAGTTTGGCGATGAGCGGAGTCGGCAATTTTGTGCTAGTGGACGGGGATGCGCTCGAAGGCGGCAACGTCACCCGGCATGTGGCTGACCGGCGCTATATCGGGCAGAATAAAGCGGCGGCTGTTGCCGATTTGATCTGGCAGCGACACCCAGATGCGCAGGTTGATATCCGCCAGGGACCTATCGAAGACCATTGGGATTGCCTCGATGACCTGGATATCCTGGTGGTTGCCGTGGACAACGAGCAGGTCAAATACGCTATCAACGAGGTCTGCCTGCAAAAACGCCTCAGCGCGTCGTATGCCGGCGTCTATGAGCGCGGCGAAGGTGGCGACCACGTCATTATCAAGCCCTTCGACGGTCCCTGCTATGCCTGCTGGTCAGAGGCGACCAGAGAGGGTGTTAAGATCTCGATGAGCCAGGTTGGCAACTTGGATTACGGCATGATTGGCGAGGCTGGCACCCTCGATGCTGAGCCAGGTTTGTGGGTGAATGTCACTAAAGTGGCGGGTATTCAGACAGATCTCATCATCAACGAATTGCTCCGCGGCACCAGCGCTCAGGAACACATGCCAGCCAATACGCTGATTGTCGCCAACAGTTATCTGGACATCATTGAAGGACAAGAAAATGACCCTCATACCGGTATCTGGATCGAAATCGCCCGCGACCCCGATTGTCTGGTTTGCGGCGAGCGTTTGAAGCAAGGGGTCAGCATGCTGGTGCGCGAAGAACAAGGCGAGATTTCCCTGGATGATTTGGCCGCTTCTGGCTTGACCACCGACATCGTTTTTGAAGAAGACGACGACTAGCCGGACTCCATCTCGGTGCGCCACTGCTGCACGATTTCGTCGAGCGCCTGGCGTTGTTGCAGACGCTTTTGTGCCTCGTAGGGCGCGCGATAGAGCAGCCGATCATTCTCACCCGGCGGGCGACCATCGTCCTCATAATAAATCCTGAAATTGTTTTCGATGGCGACGCGGTAGACGCCGGCATCATAAATCGGCGCGCGGTAAGTGAGTTGCCGGCTGCCAATGCTGATCAGAATCTCCCCCTCACGATAATGCGTCCAGACACCAAGCAGATTCAGCTTCTGATAACCGTGGTAGCCTTTGTGGCGCCACCAGATCAACACGCCCGACCAGGCAGCCCCCCGCATGTACTTCGGTCCATTACACATGACCTGCTGGTAATCGCGCTGCGCCAAGCTGGCTAGGCTGTCGTAAGCGTTGATGAAATCGAGGACGCGGTCATGCGGAGCTTGTGATTTTTGCTGAAGACGGGTTTCGCCGAAGGGCTTGCGCCCGGCAATCTTTTTGAGAATGTCTTGGTAACGCTCTTGCTTATCATCTCTGGCATGGCTCAACCTAGGAATTGCCTCCAAACCGAAGCTACCCACAATGATACGCGCTCACCAAGCTGTCGCTGCCCCGCGCTTGCCACAGGATGCGGGTGACAAACTCACTCTAGCGCCACCTTTGCCAGCTCGACGCCCTCGCGCAGCAGCTTCTCGTAAGCCATGAAGCGGCGATGAATCCGCATGCCGACCCGCTCATAAAGCGCTACCGCATTGGTCAGGCTTTCGCCATCCACGCCCAGGCACACTGTCTTCTGCCCCATATCCCAGTAGGTCGCGAAACTGTGCTGCAGCATCGCCCCTGCCAAACCACGCCGCCGATATTCCCGCCGCACGCCAACCAAATCGATATAGCCCATATTGGGATTTCGATGCTCTTGTGTCAATCCGAGCAGGCAACCAGCGACAACCCCCGTCCCCTCATCAACCGCCAGAATCACCAATCTGGGATCGAAAAATGGGTCGTTGTTGAGCCAGTGGCGGAACTCCGCCATATCTTTCTCGAAGGTTTCTTCGATATAACCGAAGTGATCGGAAAAGCTGTTGCGAACCGCATCAACCAGCAGGGGCAGATCCTCTTCATGATGATAGGGGCGCAGGCTGATCCCCGCGGGAAAAGCGGGCGGGACCGGACGTTGAGACAAGCTGATGCGCATCTCATAGGAAATCCGCCGCGCGCTATAACCCGCCCGTTCCAAGGTCTCTTCAGCAAAAGCATAACCCTGGTATGTCCCACTCCACATACTGATACGCGCTTCTGGCGGGCAACGCGGGATGATCTCGTCGCTCTTGCCATCCGCCCAGTGCAGCAGCCTGTCGCCAAGGTCATAATCCTGATGATAATCCGGATGCACTCCCCAATCGATCCATGGGTGAACCGGCTTCTCCGCTGTCGCCCAGATAATGCCATAACCCACCAGCACACCATCATTGGTGAAAATGCCTAGCGATGAACTTGCCAGATCGAAATTAGGTTCACGCCACTCGACCAGAATGGATTTGGGCTGGTAGAGATCATCAGCGCCAATATGCGCGGCGATGGCGCTGGCTGTTTCGGCGTAGCGTTCCACATCCTCAAATCTCAATGGACGTGTCTCAAACTTTGCAGGGGACATCTCTCTGATCACCTTTCGGGTATTGCTAGGCTCTTTGTGATGATTTGGCGGGCGCATCAGCACTATGGCAGCGGCAGGTCTAATGCAACAGTCCTGAAAATTGCCAAGCGAAGATTATAGACGGGAAAAGTCTTGCTTAACAGTGTTGCCTTTTTGAGGTATGATGTCCCTGTTTTGACAGCACTTCTGGAGCAGGGCTTGCATGAACAAAACCACAAAGACTTTTACCTATATCATTGGCATCGTCATGACAATTGCGATGGTAGGCAGTTTGATTCTACCGATGCTATCGAGTCAGGTGACGCAAGGGGACCTCAGCGCATCGACACCAGAGCCAACCCCACTGCCAGAGCCGACCGTACCGCCACCGCCCGATATCACGGCTATCGACTTTGAAAGTCAATATTTGCATCGATCGGGTCTCTTCACTTTTGGCGCGCCAACCGGCTGGAAATCCGCTTCCGATAGCAATACGCCGGACGAGCTACGTGCCGGCTTGAGCAATAGCGATGCCCTCAGCGTGGTTGAAGTCCGCATTAACAAGAACCACACGAGCCTCACCGATGTTGATGGTCTCAGCACGTTCATTGACAATACCTGGCTGAGCCATACCTGGAGCGGTTACACCAGTTGGGACGAGACAGCGCGCAAAATCATCGAAGACGGCATCTTGCAGATCGATTTCAACCTGAGCCGTGCTCGCTCCCATTTCATCGCCCGGCAAGAATCTTGGCTCGAAAATGATGATATCTACAGCGTGCGGGTGATCATGCCGGAAAACGCACCACAGGAACTCAAGTTCATCCTGCAGGGTGTCAAAGAAAGCCTGCGCTGGCTGCCCATCTATGCTGAAGCCCCTTTCGATTGGGATGTCTATTTCGACAATCTCGACAAGCATATGGTCCGCTATCCCTCTGACTGGGAAGTGACGGATGCGGCAGAAGGCTTGCCCGCTACTATCGTCGGGGACGAGGTCACCCTGGTGGTCGCGACTATGGATGTCGCGCTGACCACTGAAGACGAAGCGATCGAATGGATAGAACAGTGGCGCAGCGGTGTCAGAGCTCTTACAGTCGAAGCTGTTGAGGTCGCCGAGGCACCCGGCTACAAGCTATCCTATCGCTTGTCGACGCTGGATGGCGCAACTGACAGCGGCTTGGCTATTGCATTGAACGGCAGCGATAATCGATTGCATGTTGCCAACCTGCGCATCAGCAACTTGAAAGAAGACCTGTTGCAAGTCGATCAAGCCGAGTATCCCTCGATCACTGTGGTAGATAGCTTCCGTCTGCTACCGGAACTCGAAGTGGATCTAAAATAGCGCCGTTGCCATCCTGTAAATTGGCTGGTCGATTCTCCGGATAACGCTGATGCAGCAACTGCAGGAACTCATCCCCAAGCTCTGGATCTATCAAGCCCAGTCTCGCGATATTGAAGTCCGCACTGTGGTGGTGCTTGGGGAGAAACAAGCGGCTGTCTGGGATACTTTGACCCACCCCTTTGATCTGGCGGGGCTGGCTCCACTGATTGCCGACAAACCATTTCACGTGATCTACAGCCATGCGGATTGGGATCATATCTGGGGGACTGGCGGCTTCGCCAATCGACCGTTGGACATCGTCGCTCATGATGAATGCTTGCGGCGCTTTGGCGATGATGTCCCGAAGACATTGCAACGGATGCAATTGGAGCAACCAGGCAAATGGGACGGGATCCGCCTTCTCCCGCCTAACCTGACATTTTCCTCCTTCTTGGCGCTCGATCTGGGCGGGCTAACGCTGGAGCTGCATCATCTGCCCGGGCATACCATCGACTGCATCATCGGCTGGATACCGCAATGGGGAGTGCTACTTGGTGGCGATGCTATTGAAACGCCCTTGCCAGTGGTTAATAATTCGCAGCTGCTATCCGGGTGGCTGGCGGCGCTTGAAACCTGGGCGGCTAAAGAGGAGGTCAAACACGCCATCCCTTCCCATGGCAGCCTCAAAGGGCGGGAAAGTCTCGATCGAACCCTGGCTTATCTGCGCGCTTTGACCAGCGACAGAAAATTCGACCTGCCGCGCAAACTGGATGATTTCTACCGTGAGACTCATCAAAAGAATCTGATCGTCGCTGATGGCGGGTTGGCTCCCGATGATTGAGGTCCTGCCCGATTTGCTGACACCCGGGCTGATCATCGTTTTTTGTGGCACAGCGGCCAGCGAGATATCTGCCCAAGCCCGCGCGTATTACGCCAACCCGAGCAATGCCTTCTGGCGGATGCTACATGTGACCGGTCTAACACCCCGGCTCTATGCCCCCACGGAATTCCGCGACTTGTTGGAGTTGAAAATCGGTCTGACCGATCTAGCGAAATATGCCGCCGGTAACGATCGCAGTTTGCAGCCCAATGATTTCTGCGTCTCGCGGCTAAGCGAAAAGATCCGTCATTTTCAGCCACACCTGCTCGCCTTCACCAGCAAGACCGCCTGGCGCGCCTGGCAGGGCATACCGGCGAGCGCGCAAGTTGCTTATGGCTGGCAGTCGGAATCTCTGTTAGAGACTCGTTTCTTCGTGCTGCCTTCGCCCTCCGCTGCGGCACGTCGCTACTGGGATATCGCACCCTGGCAACAATTAGCGGGGGAATATCGGCGGCGGCTGAGAATGGTTTGAGAGGGCGATATGCGCGTCTATCGCAATGATAAACTGCGAGCCTTGAATATCGATTTTGCCGCGCCACGAGCCGGCGATGCCGGTTATGATGTATTCTCCGTTGGCGACTACACCCTGGCGCCAGGGCAACGCCAGTTGATAGAGACGGGCTTGCATCTGGAAATCCCACCTGGCTATGTCGCCTTGGTCAAAGACCGCTCCAGCATAGCAGCGGCCGGCTTGCACAGTTTGGCGGGCGTCATCGACAGTTCCTACCGCGGCGAAGTGAAAATCCTACTGGTCAACCTGGGTACGGCTGCTTACTCCATTCGCCCGAGCCAGAAAATCGCCCAGCTGCTAATCCTGCCTGTCTATACCGAAAAGGTTGAATTGGTAGAATCGCTGGAACATTTGAGCGCGTCCCAGCGTGGCACGGGCGGATTTGGTTCAACCGGTGAATGAGATCTCGAAATAGCATTTGGGCGCTCTTTCAGAAAAGAGAGCCGCCACCATCCACGACCAGTACCTGCCCAGTGATGAATTCAGCCGCATCGGAGCAGAGGAACAGCGCCGCATTGGCGATATCCTCGGGAAAACCAACACGACCGAGCAGGGTCTGTTCTGGCGAGACTGGCGGCATATCATCTTCGGCGATATTGCCGGCGGCGATGGCGTTGACACGAATCTGGTGCGGGGCCAATTCCCGTGCTGCTTGCCGGGTCATGGCGCTGACGCTAGCTTTGCCCGCCAGATAACCTATGCCTGCCGGGATGGTTGACCGCAAGGCAGCTGCCGAGCTCAAATTTACGATGCTGCCACCGCCCTCATCGGCCATCACCCGCCCGACCAACTGCATGCAGAAGAAGCTGCCGGTGATGTTGACTTCCAGCTGGCGCCGCCAATCCCATTCATCGATCTTGAGCATCGGCTCCGCTTTGAAGATGCCAGCGGCGTTGATCAGAATATGGATCTTCCCCAGAGCATCGCGGGTTGTTTCGATCATGTTCGCAGCCTGAAAGCGATTGGATACATCCGCTTGCAGCGCTATAGCCCGCTGATGCCGCGCTTTGATTTGTTCGCTGACTCGCTCGGCACGCTCTATATTGAGATCGCTGACTGCTACCGCGGCGCCACTGTCTGCCAATGCCAGCGCAATCGCTCTGCCACAACCGGAACCCGCGCCGGTCACCAAAGCGTTCTGACCGGTGAGATCAACTTGAAAATTTGTCACCATAGGCGACAATCATTGAGCTGCTCAGCGCAGTGCCGCGAGCATCCGCTAGAATGGAATATCATCGACCGACTGCGGCGAATCGGGGTAATTCGATGCCCGTTCATCGCGTTGACCGCCTTGATAACCGCCGGCTTGCCCCTCGCCACGTTGCTGCCCACCGTCTGGGGCTCCACCGCCATCACGCCCGCCTAGAAAGCGCACTTCTCGCGCAGTCAAATCCAGCGATGCCGCCGCCTCGCCATTGTTGTTGATGTAGCCGCGCGCCTGCACATTGCCGATCACCATGACTTGGCGCCCTCTTGACAGGTAGTTATTGCAATTCTCGCCTTGGGCACCCCAGACCGCCACGCGATACCAGGTCGTCTTTTCCCGCTGTTCGCCAGATTGGCGGTCGCGCCAGCGTTCGGACACCGCCACGCTAAAATTACAGACCGCCTGCCCACTCTGTAGATAGCGAAGTTCAGGATCTCCGCCCAGGTTTCCTACCACGATAGTTTGATGCCATGTCATCTTGTTTCTCCTAGATCTCTAATCCTTTAGGCGCTCGAGTTTTTCCAACAAGCTGCGACGGACAATAGCGGGGTCGCCTTTTCCGCGCATTTCTCCCATGATTTTACCAAACAAGGCGTTCAACACTTTGTCGTTGCCGGCGAGATAGCGCTCCACCATGTCGCCATTTTCGCTGATGATCTGGTCAACTTTTTGGCTGATCAGCGCCGGGTCAGAGATTTGTGCCAATCCTCGCGCCTCAACAATGCTGTGGGCGTCTTCGCCGGTCTTCCACATTTCGCTTAATACTTTCTTGCGCGCCGTGTTCTGGTTGATGAAGCCTTGCTGCACTAATGCCAACAAGCCGGCAAAATTGCTGGCGGTCAGCGGAATGCTGTTGATGGCTTCGCGTTCGACCTCCTGGGCATTCATCAGGCGGAACAAATCTGTGCTGAGCCAGTTAGCCGCTAATTTGGCATCGATACCCAGCGCGACGACCTTCTGGAAATATTCGGCAACTGCCCGTTCCGCCGTCAGCACAGCCGCATCGTAGTGGCTTAACCCCAGCTCATCAACGAAGCGCCTCTGCAATTCGTCGGGCAGGGCGGGCAACTTGCTCTCAATCTCCTCCACCCACTCGCGGCTGACTTCCACAAGGGGCAGATCCGGCTCGGGGAAGTAACGATATTCGTCCGCCCGTTCCTTATAACGTTGGACGACGATCTTTTCCCCCGCTTCGTCCCAACCCAGGGTGGCAGGCTTGACGTTTTCGCCCTTTTGATAGAGCTTGATCTGCCGCTGCACTTCGTAGTCAATCGCCTTAACCATGTTGCGAATACTGTTGAGATTTTTGATCTCGGTGCGCTCCCGCAATTCGGTATCGCTATCCTGCATCACGCTGACGTTGGCTTCAAAACGTAGCACTCCCTTTGACATATCTCCACTGTTCACCCCCAGATAACGCAGGATTGAACGCAACTTGCGCGCGTAGGCTTCGGCTTCGGCGGCGCTGTTGATATCAGGCTCGGACACAATTTCCAATAGCGGCACACCGGCGCGATTGTAATCGACCAGGCTGCCGCCCATTATGTGACTGAGTTTGCCGGTATCCTCTTCCATATGAGCGCGACGCACGCGGATCCGCTTGGCGCTGCCGTCTTCTAGCTCTATATTGATATGCCCGTTGATAGCCAGGGGGCGGTCATACTGGCTGATTTGGTATCCCTTGGGCAGGTCGGGATAAAAATAATTCTTGCGCGCAAATTGGTTGACCGGCGGGATCTCGCAATTAAGCGCCAAACCCACCATGATGCCGTACTCCATCGCTTGCATGTTGATCACCGGTAGCGTACCCGGCATGCCCAAAGAAAGCGGATCAACTGCGGAGTTGGGCTCAGCTTCCACGCTATCGACCACCGGGCAGGCGCTGAACATTTTGCTGGCTGTTTCCATTTCGGCGTGGACTTCCAAGCCGATCACCGTTCTCCAGTTGCCCATCGCGCGCTTCCTTATCAGGCTGCAAGAATGGAAATAAACTTAGCGCAAAAACTCGCGGAAGCAAAGGTTTGTTCTTGTCAGATTGCTTTCGCTAGCAGAATATAGAAAAAAGACCCCAGCAGAATTGCCGGGGTCTAATAATACTTTTCCAAGAAAGTTCTTTTACGGCACAAGCACGGATGCCTCTGCACGTTGCAGAAGACCGCGAGCCAGCAAGAACCGGCTCAAACGATCTAGCGCCTCACGAATGTTGTCCTCGCTGGTAGCATAGCTAGCGCGGACAAAACCTTGCCCGCTAGCGCCAAACGCACTGCCGGGGATAACCGCCAGCCGTTGCTCCAGCAGCAATTCTTCACAGAAAGTCGTATCGTCCATGCCAGTCAGCGCGATACTGGGAAAGGCATAGAAGGCACCGCGTGGCTCAAAACAAGTCAAGCCAAGTTGGTTGAAACCATCGACGATTAGTTTGCGCCGTTGGTCATAATTTTCTCGCATAGATTCGACATCTTCCTCGCCATAGCGTATCGCTTCCAAGGCGGCCACTTGCCCAGTCGTAGGGGCTGACATGATCAAATATTGATGGATCTTGTACATAGCTTCAGTCAGCGGAGCTGGCGCCGTGACATAACCGATGCGCCAGCCTGTCATCGCATAAGACTTGCTCATGCCGCTCAAGACGATGGTGCGCTCAAACATCCCTGGCAAAGAAGCAAAATTGATGTGTTCGATACCATAGACCAGCCGTTCATAGATCTCATCTGAAATGACGACGAGGTCGTATTTCTCGGCGATGGCCGCCACTTGCAGCATATGCTCCAGCGTTAAGACAGCCCCCGTTGGATTGTTGGGATAGCTAAGCAAGATCGCCTTAGTCCGCGGGCTTGTGCGCGCTTCCAGCGCTTCTCCGGTGACTTGGAAATTGTCATCAACAGTGGTCGGGACTGTCACTGGCAAGCCACCTGCCATCTCCACCAAAGCGGGATTGGCAACAAAACTGGGCTCCACCACCAACACTTCATCACCTGGGTCAAGAATGGTCTTGAGTGCGAGGTAAAGCGCCTCGCTGACGCCAATCGTAACCAGCACCTCATCTTCGGGCGAATAATCGAGGTCATAGCGGCTCTTGATATGCGCTGTGATCGCCGCGCGCAATTCGTAAATCCCGGCGTTTGAAGTATAACCGGTGAAGCCATCGCGCAGGCTTTGCAAACCCGCTTCAACGATATGCGAGGGCGTTACAAAATTCGGCTCGCCGATGCCGAGCGTTACCACATCGTCCATTGTGCTGGCGATATCAAAATAACGCCGAATGCCCGATGGACGCAATTGCTGTACGCTCTTGGAAAGATAAGGACTCGTCAAAATGCTCTCCTATATAATTTGTGTCGTCCTGGCGACTACCACAAAGCCAATGTCCCGCGACACTTCAAACCAGACCACTATATTTTTATCACAGGCTGGCTGACAAAGCTTCGCACAGTATCTCTTAATTACGATGGATATTTTTCTACATAATGTAGCAAAAACTAGGCAACAAGCAGATATTGCTTCGTTTTCTTAGCTCAAATTGTCGGATTTGTGAGCTTTGGCACATTAGCGCCGTTGCCGAAAGGTACACTTGGGGACGTATTGGGCTGCTAGTATGTTCATGTAACCCCACTCTTCGGTGATGGCTACGACGTTTTGACAGATTTTGCGTATCAATCAATAGAATCGTGTAATGTCAGTGCAGGATTATGCGCACTGCTGTCATTTTCAGTAAGCTGCAAAAACCTGCAACAATCCGCCGGTGAAAAGAACTTGGCAAAGTCTGCGTCTATCGATTAAACTATGTTATGCTAATCTCGAGCGAAGAAAGCTCCATGCCAATACGTTGCGATTGGTTTTATGACGTCACAACAGAGGTAAGAAATGGGCGACGAAAACAGAAAACCTGACGATATCGACGAAACCCCGGGCGAATCCCCACCTAGTTCTCCGGCTGATGAGATGGATGATCGCCTGGAACGCCTGGGTGGCGAGCCGGCCCCGGCTATCACCCCGGAAGAATTTGAGCGTCTGCAGAAAGCGGGCCAGGTGCATATCGACTCGCGTGGGCGCGTTCGAACAGCCAGACGTAGTGGCGCCGAAGCCGGCGTTTCCCTGCGCAAGCGCCGGGCATGGTATGGCAACACTTAGCCCGGCACAACTGCACAACGACCTGGTAGAGCAGCTCAAGCAACAGCAATTGCTCACCGATCCTGGCGTGGAGATGGCTTTTAGAGCTGTGCCGCGCCATTTGTTTTTACCCCATACTGACCCGCTTTCTGCATATCAGGACAAAGCCATACCGCTGAAGACCAGCCCCAGAGGCTTGACCCTGAGCTCCGCCAGCCAACCCGCCATGATGGCTATCATGCTGGAGCAGCTTAGGCTAGGCAGCGGGATGAATGTGCTGGAGATCGGCACCGCTTCCGGTTACAACGCCGCCTTGATTAAGCATATTGTTGGCGACCAAGGTCATGTCACTTCATTGGAGATCGATCATGAATTAGCCGAGCAGGCAAAGGACAATCTCTATGCCGCCGGCTCTGCCGATGTGCTGGTGGTCGATCGTGATGGCGTCAGTGGCTTCGAACCGCGAGCCCAATACGACCGCATTATCGCTACCGCAGCTGTTTGGGATCTGCCGCTGAATTGGCGGCGACAGTTGCGAGCGGGGGCTAAGCTAGTCCTGCCGATCTGGTTGGATGGCTTGCAAGTCAGCGCCGCTTTTGTGCCACAATCCGATGGTAGTTTGCTGAGCGCTGACAACCGCCCCTGCGCTTTTGTTGATCTGCAAGGTTTGGCTGCTGGACCGCGCATCCGCAAACGGGTGGGCAGTAGCTCGCTGGAAATCTTGGCGGACGACATCGACAAGATTGACACGGCCGCGCTCCATCTGTTGCTCTCGGAAGAATTAGAAATTCAACACCTCGGCGCCAATTTGCAAGCGGAAGATTACTGGTTTGGCTTACAGTTGTATCTGATGCTGAACGAGCGACCCCCATACTTTTTTGGCTGTTACACCATCCCAGCTGGCGAAACTGCTTATGGGATGGAAGGCAACGGAATTCTGCTATTCACACCAACCAGCGTCGCCTTCGCACCCTATGAAGCGGGCGGCTCAGTCTACTGCTTGGGTAGCGGCGCTGCTTTCTTGGAGATGCAAGCGCTTTATCAAGGCTGGCGGGCGGAGGGGCAAGGGTTACTTGAAAGCCTGCGCCTGCGTTTGACTCCAATAGAATGGGGACAGCCGTCCATTCAACGCGGCAAGGTATTCAAACGTAAAGACCACTATCTGCACTTATGGCTAGACTGATTACTTTTGATCACCTCCGCCGAGTACTGGCTCTGCACGATTTTGACGCGGCTCTCGCGCGGCAGCGGATGGCGCCTGTTCCCCGTGGCTGGCAAAAGCGCAATGGTCCCCCAAAACCAGCGGGGGTCTTGATCTTGGTCTACCCTGAGATGGATGGCCGCCTGCACACCGTCTTGACCTTGCGCCAGGCTGACCTGCGCGGGCATAGTGGCCAAGTGAGTTTCCCCGGTGGCCGGCAAGACCCGGAGGACAAAAGCTTGGTCGCCACGGCACTGCGCGAAACCTGTGAGGAGATCGGTATCTCCCCCCGAGCCCTCACCCTGTTCGGCAGCCTGCCACCCTTTTATATTCCAGCATCACATTATGATGTGCAGCCCACACTAGCCGCTTGCCATGAATTGCCCGCTTTTGTACCCAATCCCGCCGAAGTAGCACAGATCTTCAGCTTTGCCTTGGAAGATCTGCTACAGCCGCGCTTCAAATGCAGCGAGCGACGTCTCATCCGCGGCTATGATGTGCACGTGCCTTATTACGCTGTCAAGGGGCACAAAGTCTGGGGCGCGACCGCCATCATGCTCAGTGAGCTGGAAGAGCGCCTGCGCCTAGTTTTGCCGCATGACATTCTGCTCAAATTGGCTTAATTGACGATGGACTGGTTCCCCGCCGCAATCATCTCCGCCCTGGGCTTGTCGGCACAGGCTCTTGTCTTTCAGCGCTTGCAGAAGCATTATCCCATCAACACCTTCATGACCTATGCCTGGCTGGGCGCAACCGCTGTATTGGCGCTACTTTTCCTGCGCCCTGCCGATTTCGATGCGATCGGCCGCAATATCCTGCCCTTGGCGCTCTCTGGTATTACCAGCATGGCGGGCAATTATGCTTACAATCGCGCCATCCGCCTGCAAGGCAATATCGGTTACATCGAGGCCGTCATGTCCTGGCGGCTGGTCATCACCTACATTTATTCGATCATCATGTTGAATGCGGCTTTTGAGCTACCGCGGCTGCTTGGCATGATTTTGATCATCGCAGGTGTGCTGGCGGTCTCCGATGCCTGGCGCATCAAAGCTCAAGACCTCACGCTCAAGTGGTTGAGCTGGGCGCTCTTGGGTGGCTTGTCCTTTGCCTTGGTGTCGATCTTCGTGCGCTTTGCCAACGATGACGGCATTCGGGGCGAAGTGTCGTTAATTGTCGTGTTGCTGGTGGCCGGCATCGGCTTTTTGGGTGGGGCAATTGGCGAGAAGTCCTCGCTAAAAATCCGCTTCCAGCATATGCATCTGTTCATCGCCGTGATTGCCTGCGCTGTGTTGGGCAATGCCGCCTTATTTATCGCCTATGCCAAGGCGCCCAATCTGGCGTATGCCATCGCCATCGACAATTCGCGCATCATCATCTTGTACCTGGTGGGCTTGGTGATTTTCAGCCAATCCTGGGTCGGCGCCAAAGCGGTTGGCATTGCCTTGACCTTCGGCGGGATCTTGCTGCTCGCCTGAACCAACATAGGGCTCAGCCCCTTTCTTGTAACTTGTCTGCCCGTCACTTGATTGTTATGCTCTATACTATTGATAACTTGATAACTCGATCCGTGGGCGGGACGGCTAACCCATCATCAAATCAACATGGACACCATAATCACTGGAATCCCCATATTAGCGGTTACGACAGGAGCGGCCGGCGCAGGTGAATGGGGCGCGCTAGTTCTCTATATCCTCATCGCGCTGGTCATTTCCTTCCTTTGTTCGATCTGGGAGGCGGCTATGTTGTCCACCCCCGTCTCGCATATCGAGCTGCTAGTGCAGGACGGCAGCAAAGCCGGCTTAATCATGCAGGGCTTGCGCCAAAATGTGGAACACCCCATCTCCGCTATCCTGACACTTAACACCATCGCGCATACGGTGGGCGCGGCTGGCGCGGGCGCCGAGGCAACGGCGATCTTTGGCGACCAATTCCTGGGCATTATTTCGGCGGTATTGACCCTGCTGATTCTGGTCTTTTCCGAAATTATCCCCAAGACATTGGGCGCGGTTTATGCCAAACCTTTGACCCCCTTCACCGCTTATTCACTGCGCGCTTTGCTTTGGGTCTTGAAGCCCGCCGTCTTTGCCTTTGAATTCGTGACCCGCTCACTCCGCCCCAGCGAAGAAGCGCCCACAGTGACGCGCTCGGAATTGCAAGTGATGGCGCGTATCAGCGCCGAAGAAGGCGGCATACAAGAGCGGGAAAACCGCATCGTCAGCAATCTCCTCCAGCTGGCGGAGGTGCAAGTGGAGACGATCATGACACCGCGAACGGTGGTCCTCATGTTTCAGCAGGGACAGACTGTGCGCCAAGTCATGCAGTTGTACAAGTTTTTGCCCTTTTCGCGTATTCCCGTCTATGGTGACTCGGCTGATGATATCAAAGGTTATGTCCTGCGCCACGAGATTTATCGGCGGGCGGCGGCCGATGAGCATGAGGTGCCGATGGCGCAAATCACGCGACCCCTGGATGTCGTGCCGGAAACAAACTCGGTTGCGCAGGTGCTCGATGAGTTTATTGCCAAGCAAGACCATATCTTTCTGGTGATCGATGAATATGGTGGCACAGCCGGTTTGATCACACTGGAAGACACGGTTGAGACCCTGCTCGGTATCGAAATCCTGGACGAATCGGACCGTGTTGCCGACCTGCGTCAACTGGCGCGGCAACGGTATCAAAGTCAACTCGAGCTGCTAGAACAAATGGGGCGCGATCAAGCCTCGCCAACAAACCCAGCCACACCTGGCCAGGCAGAATGAGAGAGCTTTGCCTGCCCTTGCCGCCATATCCCTGGCGTTTTGACTTGCTGCTGCAATTTGTCAAACGCATCGCCTATCCCGCGCGTATGCTGGCACAAGATGACACGCTGTGGCGCTATATCGAAGGACAGTTGCTATCCTATCAGGGGACTGGTGACGCCATTATCGTCCGTGGCGCAGCTTTGTCCGCATCAACAGAAGCGCAAGTCAGGCGGGCATCAATGCGCTGGCTGGGCTTGTGCCGCGATCTCACAGATTTCTATACCTTCGCCCGGGCTGATTCAGAACTCTGGCAGATTATCGAGCCGCTGCAAGGCTTGCCAATCTTTGGCACCGAGACAGTCTTCGAGGCGTTGATCACGCTGATCATTGAACAGCATATCACCTGGAAGACAGCCATGCGCTCGCAGCGCAGCCTGATGCAAATCTTCGGCGAAGGCGCCAATGTTCTCGCCGGCAGGGTCTATGACTTCCCCCATTGCCAAGAACTGGCGGCTGCCGAATCAGAAGCGCTCAAGGTGTTGAAGATCACCAATCGGCGAATCGCCCTGATAATCGACATTGCGCGGGCTGTTTGCCATGGCGAGCTTGACCTGGAATCCATGCGCCATTTGTCACCATCAGAGGCCTATAAGCGCTTGATGGAGATAAAAGGCGTCGGTCATTGGACGGCGAGCAATGTCATTGGGCGGGCCTTGGGCGAATACCCCTTTGTCAGCCATAACGATGTGGCTTTGCAAGCGGCGGTGAGGCATTATTTTCATGCCGATAAAGGCGAGAAGAGCGCCAGCCAGGTCATTGAAACGCTGGGCAAATATGGTGAATATGCCGGCTTGGCCGGGCATTTTCTGCTGTTGCGCTGGGTGCTCGATCATTATCCTGCGCTACAGCCTTGAGGGGGCATACACGGGACGATCCATGACAGAATCCGCTCACACCGGCAGCTCCCCATAGAGCAAGTCCTGATTGAGCGATTGCAGCACTGTATCTTCGCTCTTGAGCGTTAATGAGGCGGCAGCCACACCGAGCCGCATCGCCTCGTCAATGGAAACATCGTTGAGGATGCCGAAGATGACACCCCCGGAGAATGCATCGCCCGCGCCCGCTGTATCGACGACCTCAGTCTGAATAGCGCGGATGTATCCCCCACCTGTGCTATCCGCATAAGCCAGCCCTTGCTCGCCAAGCGTGACCACGGCGATGTTGGCGCCCATACTGACCAGTCGCTGGGCAGTGCCTATGGCGGATTCGCGTTCAGTAGCCGGCTCGCTCAACGAACAGAGCGCGGCGGTCTCACTGGCGTTAGGCACAATGAGATAGAGATTATCGATGTAATTACAAAGCCGGTCCGCCATCAGCGGCGATGTGGGGTCGGCACAGACCCGCACATTGTAGCGAGTTGCCAGCTCGAAAAGCGTGTCGAGGGCGTCTTCCGAAAGGGTGGCATCGATGACGATCAGCGCGGCGTTTTTGAACAACCATTCATGCTCCAGCAGATAATCGGAATCGAGGGCATCGGCGATGCTGAGGTCGTCTATGCGTGTGCACTCGTCTTCCGAATGGTATAGCAACATGGAAGAAGCCGTCCTCGCCTCACTGACGCGCATGACATGGCTGCAATTAATGCCAGCCAAGCTCGAATGTGTGATCACATGTTGGCCAATATCATCGTCGGCGATGACGGATAGCAGCACCGTTTCAATATCCAGTCGCGCCAAGTTCTCGGCAATATTGCGCGCGACGCCGCTAACGCAGGCGTGGATCTGCCCATATTGGCGCTGGCTCGCTTGCAACGGTTCGCTAGTCCGCCCATTGATTTCTAATACTGCCAGCCCAATGACCAAGACATATTCGCCATCCATGCGTATGCTCCTCGAGATTGCTACCCGGCCGAACTTGATGTGCTGGAATCGTCAGCGCGATTCGCTTCTGGCGGGGGAGGTTGCGTCGGCTGCGCATTCGGCAAGGGCGTATTCTCTGGCGGCGCAGCTGGCACATTTTGCCCCAGTGTCGCCGGGTTCAGATCGCTTGAACCGATCGCGCTGGCATCGCCGGGATCCTCCACACAGCGAAAGCCGATCCAACGATGATTGTCGGCCGGATTGGCAGATTGGCGATGGACAGAGCGGCTGAAAAACGGCACGCCATTCCAGGAACCACCGCGCAGCACCTTTTCCAGCCCAAGAATCGGACCAGTGGGATTCACCGAGACGCCCAGGTTAGCCTGTTCCAAATAGTAGCGTTCGCTATACCAATCGCTCACCCATTCCGCGACGTTGCCCGCCATGTCGTATGCGCCGTAAAGACTGGCTCCAGTTGGAAAACTTCCAACTGGGAAGGAACCAGGTGGCGTATCTGGTGGGCGGGTAGTCTTGGCATTATTGTTGTCCCAGCGGTCGCCCCAGGGGTAAATTCGCCCATCGTCAGCGCGGGCGGCCCGCTCCCATTCGGCTTCTGTTGGCAAGCGGCGTCCGACCGCCTCGCAGTATTCGCGGGCGCCGTACCACGTCACCCCATAAACCGGATGCTGCGATAAGCCTGTGCCGATACCATAGTTGGCGCCGTCAAAAATGATTGGCGCATCCAGGCTCTCATTTTGCGTCTGGATACAGGGATCCCCTGAACAGCCGTTTATATGCGTGCCGGGACCACGCACATTGAGGAAGCTGACATACTGCTCAAAGGTGACCTCGGTTGTTTCCATCAGGAAAGCGTCCAGCGTGACTTCATGGGCGGGGTAGGAATCTTCCGCGTAAGCCGCTTCACATTGGGCGCCGTCCCGATTCAAGCATTCATCAACAGCCTGCGTCACTTCGCTCGGCGTCGTGCCCATGGTGAAGGTGCCGCCCGGTACGGAGACGGTCAAACTGCGCAAGCGTTGGAGTATCTCGGGGATTGCGCTGGTGGGGGCGACGGTCGGCAACGGAACAGCGGTAGGGATATCGGTCGGTGTTGCCGTAGGTTCTACCCGTACCGATTGTATTTGGCTCGGCTGGACCGGGACCAGGCTGGATTGCACTGCCACTGGGTTAGCGCCATTCGCTGGGTCCGGCGTTGCTGTCACAATCATGAGTTGGGTAGCGGGCACTGGTGATAGCTGGTTGGGGTCTTCAGTCGCGGTCATGATCACATAGATTGTGTTGTTGATGATCTCGGGTTCTGTGGTGGGCAGAAAATATTGCGGCACCGTACCTTCCAACAGCAAAGCAGCCATGATAACAACGCCGCAAAACAAGCCCGGGATGAAACCGATCAATCCCCATTGCCAAGCTGCGCTGCGCTGTCGCCTTCCACCGATCTGTCTGTATGACATTCACTTTCTCCCTCGCTTCGATGTATGCCGCGTTAACACTGACCATAAGTAATTAGGTTCTATATGATAATAGCGTATTCGACAAGATAGCTTCTTGCAAGCGGCTGCAAACTGCGGCGAATGCAATCGAAGGATTGACTAACATTTCTCGCTCGCTTGACAAGGCATTGCTCTAGGTTTAGGCTTAATGCAAATTATTGTATTATGGGCTCTGCGAAAGCTGACGACCTGCTACTAGCGGCTTTCTTCCAGGATATCGTGCCGTGACCGGAATTAGCGCCAGACCAATAACTGCTAGGATGCCGCTGGCTGATGGTCCTCGACCAGTGAACCTGCGTAACGATCTGCGTCCATTGGCAGATCTGATCGAATTGGTCTTCGCGGATTCGATGGACAGCAACGGCCGCTCCGCCATTCGCGAAATGCGCTATCTGAGCCACATGGGCTATGGGCTTAAGCTGATCTCGCGCTTGAACGACCTCGCTTTGGGCATCAGCCTGGGTTTTGTTTACATTATGGATGGTAAGCTGGTTGGCAATGTGTCCATCTATCCGGCGAGCTACCCCAAAGCTTTGGGCGAAACTTGGATCCTGGCGAATGTTGGTGTTCACCCCGATTATCAACGCCGTGGGATCGCCCGCCAATTGATGGAAGCCAGCCTGGAGATGATCCGCAAACGCGGTGGGGTCCGGGTTATCTTGCAAGTCAACTATGAAAATCTGCCGGCACATCGACTTTACGAAACCCAGGGTTTCATCTATGAGCGGGCTTGGCGTCAATGGCGGCGCAGTGGTTTTATCCGCGCGCCTATCCAGAGCAAGCAAGATTTTCATATCACCCGCTTACGGCGGGCAGAATGGGCTGCCGAATACGCCCTGGCGCGAGCAGCTCGTCCAAACAGCCGCGGTGGATTGGGCTGGCTGATGCCAGTGCATCGGTCCGCCTTTCATAGCCCGCTATGGAAACAAGCGCTCGATTTGATCTCGCTGAATAACATCGAGAAGCTGATTATCCGCCAAGAGGATGCTGGGGATCTGCTCGCTTCCTGTTGGGTGGAAGGCAGCATCGGCTTCGGCAATATTCGCGCCCGCCTGTTCACGGCGCCAAAGCTGGATCACCGCCCTTATGCCGAGGCGCTGCTCAACAACATCGTGACCCGCTTCGATCGCTCGACCATCGTTTTCGAGCACCCGCGCGATGATGAGGTGGTCAGCGAACTATTGAAATATCATCAATTCAAAATCAAGCGCGAGCTCTGGCACATGCGGCTCGATCTATGAGACCCGCTCCAAGAGCGACGCCATCAGGTTTCCAGCGAGCTCGGCGGATCCGAGCGGAAACGCTGTGGGCGGCGCTTTTCCCCAACGTCAATGGCTGATTGATGGTTTGTCCTCTGCGTATCGCCCAGTGCCAGCACTTTGCGCGGCAAACGCGCTGGTCGATTGCGGTCTTGATTATGCGTCGCCTGTGTGCCGGAGTTGGTGTGAGCGGGCGCCTGTCCGGCATCAGCAGCCGCCTGTGCTGGCACGCCACTGCTGGTTGACGATAGTCCACCGTGGTTGACTACGCCTAAATACTCGCCGAGGATTTGCCGCTGCTGCATGGCGTCATATTTGGCGCGCCGTTGGGATTTGTTATGCTGCCGGCGAGATATCTCTTGTTGGATCGCCTGCGGATTGGATACGCGATGAAACATCTTCGGTTCGTCCGCGCCGACCAGCGACATACGCACATCGCCATAGCGCAGCAAGTTGGCGAACAGACCGCTGGAAATCGATTCAACATTGTCAATCCGCTCGACCAGGATTTGATCGCGCAGGTTCTGCAAGAAAAAAGGACGCTTGTGCACCAGCGTGATCGTATCATCGGAGATGATATAGAGGTCGTTGCGCCAATCCCAATCCATCCAATAATAAGCCAGACAGCCGATCAACAATGCCACTATGCCAACGGGAAAAGTAACGATGCGCAAGTCCGGGCTGACGATTGTGAAAGTTAACAACAGCGCCACCAACGCTGCCAACACGATAAGCAAAGGGATGGCAGTGTGCTTTGCCCAGACACTCATGTGCTTGCGATAGACAATATCGCCGTTGCTCATTTCGATCCTGGCGCTCAGATAGCCATTGCTGCCGTGTATCGGCTTTGGTGACTCATCGGTGCTGCTGGGGCGGAGTTCTTCTTCAGTCGAGGTATCGCCAGCCATCCAGCGCTGCAGCTCGGCGCGCACCATGTTGTGATGCCGCTGCGCTTGACGACTTTCCAAATACTGGCGGTCTTCAATGAGTAGCTTTTGGAATTGCTCCGGTTTCGGCATGAAATCCAATTCCAGATTGCCTTGCGCCCCCGCCGTCTTGACAATGACGGTGCCATAACGAAATAATCGCGCGAAGGGATCGTAAGAAGGAATCTCAAAATTAATCTCGTGCACGCTCTCCATGCCCACTTGTGTGACTTGGCGGAACATCGCCAAAATAGTGCGATTGATGCGGATGATCCGCTGGTCGGTGACGATCACTGAATCGTTGCGCCATTCCAAATAGAAATAAACCAGCGCCACCCCCGGCAGCAAGAGCGATAGCAACAGCAAGATTAATGACAGCGTGGGAATTCTCAACAGGACAGCGCCGACCCACATAGCGGGCATCAGCAAGAGAGGTAGCCAAGCTGTCCGCAAGAAAGACCACCAGTGACGATGCGTCATCAGCAGGATCTCCTCATCCTGACGCTGCTCAGCAAATCGTGGATTGATCAGCGGTTTTGCCGGCTCCCCTCGCTCGATGCCGAATGCTAGCTTCAAATCGGGATGCTGAGCTAGCAGCTGCGAGAAGCTGGCTCGGCTCAGTTTGAGCAGCGTGACCGGTTGCGATGCGCGCATGGTGGCTGTTTGCTGGGCTTCGCCGAAGAGCGCTTCTTGATTGATACTTTGATTGGTGGCTATGGTCGCCAGCGGTGTTTGGCTGCCATCCGCCTCGCTGCGAAAGAGTACCGCCTCCCCCGCGAGCAAGATGATCATGGCATCCGCCGCTGTCCCTTGCACAAAGATGTCTTCGCCCGGGCGGTAGCTTTCTTGCTCCAACCCAGTCTGTATCAATTGCAATTGCGCTGGGCTTAAATTTGCGAAGAATGGAAGCTGCCCCAGGCTGAAACCGTCTTGCATGATCTTTATGTCTCGTAAAGATATCGTGCTAGCCCAAGTATAGCATGGTTTGGATACAGCCATCGGCTCACAATCGACAGACTATTTGGCGCCTTGTTCTCAACTCCTCAAATCAATTCTCGAAAATTTAGCAAAGCGTGTTATAATGACCTGAGATTCAAAAGTGAGACTAGGAGAGTGCTATGCCCAGTTTAGGCGGAGCAGAACTTTTTATTGTTCTTATCATCGTAGTATTGCTTTTTGGCGTCGGTCGTGTCTCTCGCATCGGTGGCGAGCTCGGCTCGGCGGTTGCTAATTTCCGCAAGGGATTGCAAGAAGGCGCCAAAGAAAATAGCGACGAAACCAGCCAGCCAGAAAACCTTTAATTTCCGCGGCTACATTTCAGATCTGGCTGACTCTAGCGCCCGCTCGATCATCGCCTCGCTGTTCAGGATCTGCTTGTGAGGCAAGTTCGCGGGCAGCTTTAAATTGTACAGCAGCGCCTCGCGATTGTAGTGTTCTACCCGCTTGCGGTATTCCTGTTTGAATCGCTTCCAATTTGATTCGATTTGTTTTTCAACTAGCGGCACCTCTGTAGCGCGGCTGGTTTTTCCCTGTCGTAGATAATGCGCGCTCGCCTCTGCCAGTTCGCGCCGTAAATTCGCTTCTAGCAACTCCAGCGCTTTCCCTGCTTCTATCCAGTCGGGGATGACTTCGTGGTCTTCCATGATCTTAAAAGCCATCCGCCACTCGCTCGGTGTGTGGCAGTCTTCCTTGAGCGCCAAGGGCTTGCCAGCGCCGGGCAAATGCGAGACATCGCCATCGCCGATGATCTCGCTTAACTGTTGATCGACGATATATTTCCAGTTTTTCATCGGCCAGCGCTCACTGTTTTTGCTGGAATGGGAGCTATTGACTTTCATCAGCTGCGGGAATCTGCAGTGTTTGCAAAATGCGCCCTTGCTCGTCTGTCAAGGTCATTTCTTCGCCGGCTTGCCAAACGCTTTGCTCCCGCCCCCAGAAAAGCGCGCCGGCTGTGCTGGCGCCGCTACGGGTGTAAATGACGACATCGCTATCCGGGAAGAGCAAGGTCTCGTAGAAGGTGAAGCTATTGCCATCTCCATCGGAAAGGGTCCAATTGCTGATATTGAGGGTGCTGCCGTCGTTATTCCGCAGGTGGATGCTCTCAGCGGTGATATCCCCCAAGCCTTCAACTTCGATGAGTTCAAACTGGGCGCTGACCGGCGTGCTAGTCGCTGCGGGAGCAGGCGACTGATCCGGGTTGATGTTCTGCTGCGCCTCCGCCGAGCCAGCCCCAGAATCACAGCCACCCGCTACCAATGGCACCTTCAATCGATCACCAACCTGCAAATATACCGAGCTTTCGACGGTCAAATCGTTAACCGCGAGTATTTCAGCGAATTCAGCTCCATAACGCTGTGCCACGCCATATGGAGTATCCCCGCTGATCAAGATGTGATACAAGCAATTCTCCGGCGCCAACGGCACCGTGACAATCTCCGCGCTCGGTGTGCTGATACCCGCGTCCTGCGCGTCTATGGCAAAGGGGTCAATAGTGGCGAGCGTATCATCCCCGGTTTCCGCGGCGATATCGGCCGGCAAGTTCACCTGTGGGCGTTGGACGCCCGCTGGCACAGATGTGGCGAGTTTGGTCGGCAATGGTGTCGCCGTGATGATCAATTCGACCGTGATGATTTGCGGCGCTTGGTTAGGCTCCACATCATCGGCAAAAAGCTGCAAAGCAAGATAGGTTCCGCCCAGCGCTGTGATGAAGGTCAAACACAAAAAAATGAATTGCGGCAAGATGTTGACCCGACGGCTGGGACGCTGTCGCTGGATCATGTTGAATTCCTATTGTTAGCTGTTAGGGCGGCACATAGGAATACTAGCACAAGGCTGGGGGACTGGCAACGAAATCAACAAGCGACTGTATATGGAGCGCATGTTCCGTTAAAATCGCAGGCGGGCTAATTCCTACGCGAGGTATCATGGAAATGAAAGTCTTGCTGGCGAGCGCCGAAGCTGTGCCCTTCGCCAAGGTAGGCGGGCTTGCCGATGTGGTAGGCTCCTTGCCGGCTGCCCTGCGTCGCCTCGGTGTGGATGCCCGCGTCATCATACCGGGCTATGGTTTAATCAATCACCTTGAATACCAGATCGAAGCGCTCTTCAGTTTCGAATTTCATCATCGTCTCGGCATGAATACTGTGACGCTCTACGCTTGCGAGTATGAAGGCATTCCCTACTATCTGCTGCAGTCCCCGCCTTATTTCGGCTTGGAGGGCGAAGTATACAACCACTGGAATTGGGATATGCAGCGTTTCATCTATCTCAATCAAGCCTTGATGGCCGCCCTGCAGCAAATGGACGAACGCTTGAGCTGGTTTCCCCAGGTCCTGCATGTCAACGATTGGCATACCAGCCTGCTGCCCTTTCTGATTAGCGAGCATATCGAAGGGGGGAAATGGCAAGAACTGGCGACAGTGATTAGCATTCACAACATCGCCTATCAAGGCAAGGACGCTGGCGGTTTTCTTTGGCATGCGGGCATCCCCAGCCGCCATCATCCCGATCTGCTTCAACTGGACTTGGCGGAGAATCTCCTGGGCATCGGCATTGCCTACAGCGATATGGTTTCCACAGTCAGTCCCCGTTATGCCGATGAGATCAAGTATCCCCACGCTGGCTACGAACTGGCGCCGCTGATCGAGAGGCGCGCCTCCGATCTTTATGGCATTCTTAATGGCTTGGATAGCGAATTGTGGGATCCAGCGACTGATCCCAAGTTGTTCGCAAACTTTAGCAGGGATGACTTCAGCAGCAAGCGCCCGCTTAACAAAGGGCATCTGCAATCATTCGCCCAGCTGCACGTAGACCCCGAGCTGCCACTCGTTGGCATTGTCAGTCGCTTGGTGGCGCAAAAAGGATTCGATCTGGCGCTGCCCGCCTTGCGCAATCTGCTGGGGCTGCGCGATCTGCAGCTGGTCATCCTGGGCACGGGCGAACCAGATCTGGAACAGGCTTTCTGGCAATTAGATCAGGACTTTGGTGACAGGGTGACGGCTTTTCTCCAATTCGATGGCGCGCTGGCGCAGCAAATCTATGCCGGCTGTGATATTTTTCTGATGCCGAGCCACTTCGAACCTTGTGGCATGGGGCAAATGATGGCGATGCGCTATGGCGCGTTGCCCCTAGTGCGCGAAACCGGCGGCTTGGCGGATACCGTCATCAACTACGACAATGCCGATGCTGATGTCGGCACCGGTTTCGTCTTCCATTGGCAGGAAGCGCAGGCGGTGGAAGGCACATTGAACTGGGCTTTGGATACCTACCAAGAGCGACCAGCTGCCTGGCAACGCATGCAAAAACGCGGCATGTCGACCGATTTTAGTTGGAACAAAAGCGCCAGCCAATACATCGAACTATATGAACGAGCCTGCGCTAAAATTAATATCGACTGAACACGAGGCAAAGCGCCGCCATTATTAGGCGCAAATTGAAACTAAATCTATCAAGGAGCGGATAGTGAAAATAAAGGCAATCATCCTCGCAGGGGGTAAAGGCACACGTCTCGGTGTCTTGACGATCAAGCGCGCCAAACCAGCGGTGCCCTTCGGCGGGAAGTACCGAATTATCGATTTTGCGCTTAGCAACTGCGTCAATTCCAACGTCTTCGATGTCTTGGTATTGACACAATACCGCCCGCACAGTCTCAATGATCATATTGGTAAAGGGCGCCCTTGGGATTTGGATCGCTCCTTCACCGGCGGTGTGCGCATGCTACAGCCCTTTCAAGGTAGCTCCGATACTGATTGGTATGCCGGCACAGCCGATGCTGTTACCCAGAACCTCAATTTTGTCCGCCAGGGCAGGCCCGAATATGTCTTGATTCTCTCTGGCGATCACATCTACCAGATGGATTACGACATGCTGGTGCAATATCATCGCGACAAAGGCGCCGACGCTACCGTCTGTACCATTCGCGTGCCCTTGGATGAAGCCAGCCGCTTCGGCATCGTTGATGCTGATAAGGATTATCGCGTCACCGAGTTTGTGGAAAAGCCCGAGAGCCCGCCGGGCAACCTAGCGAACATGGGCGTTTATGTCTTCGATTACGCCGTTTTGGAAAGAGTGCTGTTGGAAGATCATAACGATCCAAATTCCGATCACGACTTCGGCAAGAACATCCTGCCCAAGATGGTGGCGGACAAGATGGATGTTTTTGCTTATCCCTATGGCGGTTATTGGATCGATGTCGGCACCATCGATGCTTATTGGGAAGCGCATATGGATCTGCTTTCCAGCCCACCATCGCTGAATTTGAATGACCGCACCTGGGTGATCCACACCCGCAGCGAAGAGCGCCCTCCCGTGCGTATCGATAACGAGAGCAGAATTATCGATAGCATGATCACAGATGGGTCGGTAATCGGCAGAGGAGCTGTTATTGAGAGGTCCATCCTGTCTCCTGGGGTTTTTGTGGGACCAGGCGCGGTGGTCCGTGAATCAGTCATCTTGAATGACGCCTATATTGAGGCTGGAGCGCGGGTCGAACGCGCCCTGGTGGACAAAATCGCCGTCATCGGCAAAAATGCGCGTGTTGGCTCCTGGCAGGATATGGGGGATCTGAAAGTGACCAGCATCGGCAAGAACGCGCGTATCCCGCCAGAGTTCACCATTGGCGCCGGTTCAGTGGTCGGTTCGGATTGCACACATGAAAGCTTCACCCGCTTTAATAACATGACCGTGCCAGCAGGTACCGATGTCGAGTTCACATCGCGCCGCGACAACTAACAGACGATTGGCTCTCGCCGCGACGCCTGCTTCACCAAGCTCTCAAAGTGAAGGGAAACCACAATCAACTGTGGGAATTCAATACTGAGTGAAAGGTAGAATAATGGCTAGATTCAAAGTAGGGGTGCAATTGCATCCACAGCATGTGAGTTACGAGACCTATGCCGAAGCGGTCAAAGCGACCGAAGCGCTCGGCGTAGACTCGATTTGGAACTGGGATCATTTTTTCCCGCTCTATGGCGAAAACGAAGGCAACAACAACCATTTCGAAGGGTGGACAATGTTGACCGCGATTGCCATGCTGACCTCAAAAGTAGAGGTTGGTACGCTGGTCACTTGCAATAGCTATCGCAATCCCACATTGCTGACGCATATGGCGAATACGCTCGACCATATCAGCGGGGGCAGGCTGATCTTGGGCATTGGCGCCGGCTGGTTCGAGAAAGATTATGTCGAATTTGGCTATGAATTTGGCACAGCCGCCAGCCGCCTGCGCGATCTGGGGGAAGCGCTCCCTATCATCCAAGAACGCATGAAACAGGAATTGCCGCCACCGCTGCGCAATCCTATTCCCATCTTAATCGGCGGCGGCGGTGAAAAAGTCACGCTGAAATTGACCGCGCAATATGCCGACCTGTGGAATGGCTTCGGACCGCCCGAGACCTTCGCCCACAAGTGCCGCGTGCTGGATAATTGGTGCGCCCAAGTAGGGCGGGATCCAGCCGCTATCGAACGCACCGTCTCGCTCAACCTGGCGGATGATATTCCCGACAACCTCGATGCCTATGCCGAAGCAGGCGCCACCCATTTCATTATGATGAGCAAAGTGCCGCCGGATTACAGCAAAATTGAAAGCTTGGTCGCCTGGCGAGATCGCGCCAATGACTAGCGGAATAAGGACTAACTCGAAAGACCAATAGAGCTGCATCCCAAAAATAAAACAGGTCTCCATTACGGGGACCTGTTTAGCGACTCACTATGTTGTCACGACACAATTTTCACTGCCGTGCGGATTGGTCACATAATCATCCGCTTCCCAGTCATTATGCCATTCTTCGCCATCGACTAGGTAGCGAAACTGATAATCACGCTGGGGCTCCAGCTCCAACATAATCTTGAAGCGCCCATCTTTCAGCGCTCTCATCGGCGCCGCCGTTTCATCCCAGTCGTTAAAATCGCCAACTAGGAAAACACATTCTGCCTCGATAGCTTCAGCTGTGTAGAACGTAACCTGGACCATATCCCTGCTCTTTAGGTAACGTTTCTTCAGCATGTATCCTCTCCAAATTGTTGAGCGGACATCAAAAGTAAAGCAATGACACGCAAATCCATAATAACACATTTGTAGATTATGGAGAAACAGTGCCTTCGGCCAGAATAAATAGCGGAAAATTGTGAGAATTGCTCGAAATCTCCATGGCACGGAACCCACCGATTAAATTCACTCCCGATAATCGAGCTGGATTCGCAAAGATTAATCGCTAAAATAGCTAGTTTGTAAGTCCAAATCACTCAGTCTGCTAGGGAGCTGAAACAATGGTACAACCGGTTGCCAGAGTTAACGTAGCGCCAAAACTACCAACACAACTCGCGCGTTTGCATGAGCTGACTTACAATCTCCGCTGGACTTGGGATCATGAATCTATCTCTCTCTTCCGGCGGCTCGACCCCGACCTGTGGGAGGAGACAAATCACAATCCAGAATGGATGCTGGGGCGCATGAGCCAGCAAAGACTCAACGCCCTCGTCAAAGATACCTCCTTCATGGCGCATTATGCCCGCGTCTGCCGCTCATTTGACGAGTACATGCGCGCCGAAAATACCTGGTTCGCCCAACAACATGGCAACCTGGAACAGCCGCCGACGATCGCCTACTTCTCGATGGAATTTGGCTTGACTGAATGCCTGCAAAATTACTCAGGCGGCTTGGGCGTGCTCAGTGGGGATCACCTGAAAAGCGCTAGCGATTTGAATATCCCGTTGGTCGGCGTGGGCCTTCTGTATCAGGAGGGCTATTTCCAACAATATCTCAATGCGGATGGCTTCCAGCAAGAATCTTATCCCATAAATGACTACGTGAACCTGCCAGTCACATTGCAAACGGATGAGCAGGGCAAGCCGATCAAGATTTCAGTGCCTTTGCCTGGGCGGGAACTGTTCGCCCAAATCTGGAAGGTGCAGGTCGGCCGCGTTCCCCTGTATCTGTTGGATGCCAGCATTGAAGACAACCCGCGGGAAGAAGATCGTAATTTGACCGACCAACTCTATGGCGGCGATCGACGTACCCGCATCCGCCAAGAAATCCTCATGGGTATCGGCGGTGTGCGTTTGCTGCGCGCATTGGGCATCGAAGCTGATGTTTTTCATATGAACGAGGGTCACTCCGCTTTTTTGCTGCTGGAACGCATTCGCAATTTCATGCACGATCGGGATTTAAGCTTCGAGCAAGCCAAGGCATTAACCGCTGCCAGCAGCGTCTTCACAGTGCATACACCCGTGCCGGCCGGCTTGGAACGTTTCGGCTTCGACCTTATCGACGAACATTTCACTGACCTTATGCCTGAATTGGGCTTATCGCGCGATCAATTCCTCGATCTTGGGCGAGAAAACATGGGGCATTATGAGCTGTTTTCCATGTCGGTGATGGCGCTAAATCTATCCTCCGGCACCAATGGAGTGGCGCAGCTGCACGGGCAAGTTTCCCGCGATATGTGGAAGTGGGTCTACCCCAACGTGCCAGTCCACGAAGTACCGATCGGCGCGATCACCAACGGCATTCACGTTCAAACCTGGGTCAGCCAGGAAATGGCGCAGCTCTTTGACCGCTATCTGGACCCAGCCTGGCGCTCGGAAGAATCCCAGCAGTCGGCTTGGGAAGGCGTCATGACCATTCCCGATGCCGAACTTTGGCGTACCCACGTCCGCCGGCGCGAGCGCTTGGTCGCCTTCGCCCGCGATCGCCTGCGCGAGCAATTGCAACGGCGTGGCGTTTCTCAAACAGCTCTCGAAGAAGCCGACGAAATCCTCAACCCGGATGCCTTGACCATTGGTTTCGCCCGGCGCTTCGCGACCTACAAGCGCGCTACCTTGCTCTTCCGAGATTTGGGACGCCTGCGCAAGTTAGTCACCGATAGTGAAAGACCAATTCAGTTTATCTTTGCCGGCAAGGCGCATCCAAACGACAACGAAGGCAAAGAGCTGATCCGCACGATCGTCAACGTCGCCCGCGATCATGATTTCCGCAATGCGATCGTCTTCCTGGAAAACTACGACATGAATGTCGCGCGTTATATGGTACAGGGCGTCGATATCTGGTTGAACACCCCGCGCCGCCCCAAAGAAGCGAGCGGCACCAGCGGGATGAAAGTCATCTACAATGGCGGCTTGAATTGCAGCATACCCGATGGTTGGTGGGCAGAGGCTTACGACCACGATATCGGCTGGTCCATCGGCCACGGAGAAGAATACCGCGAAGACGAATGGGCGCACCAGGATTATGTCGAGAGCCAGGCGCTATACAACCTGCTGGAACAAGATATCATCCCGTTGTTTTACGGCAAATCCCGCGATGGACTGCCGCGCGCCTGGATCCGCCGGGTCAAGCTCAGCATGCTCAGACTGGCGCCATTTTTTAATACCCAGCGCATGGTGCAACAATATACCGACGAATTCTATCTGCCGCGTTTTGAAGTCTCCCAGGCGATGAGCTGTTCCAATTTTGAAGGCACAGCCAATTTCGTCAACTGGCGAGAACACTTGGATCGCACCTGGCATGAGGTCACTGTCTTGGATGTGGACATTCGCGATGGCGATGTGCAAATCGGCAGCCGCACCGATATACAAGCGCGAGTGAGGTTGGGAGAGCTGAAGCCCGAAGATGTCAAAGTGCAGTTGTACTTCGGCATGTTGGATACCGCAGGCAACATATGCGATGGACAATCTGTCGATATGCGTATCAAAAGCGAGAACGGAAACGGCGTGCACACCTTCTGCGCCAATCATGTTTATCTGACCACGGGGAGAGTCGGCTTTTCTGTCCGCGTCATGCCCTACCACAAGTACATGCACACATCGTTCGTGCCGCAGAAAATTGTCTGGGCATAAGACGATAGATCGCCGAGATTAGGCTTTGCCGCCCAGCAACTTGTAATAAAAGGCGCAGTCATCGAGCTGGAGGTTGCTGCTGCGCGCATAGGCAGTTATATCCCCGACGTGGATGTATCCTAGCTTTTGATAGAGCGCTTCAGCCCCATCACCCTTGCGCACATCCAGGACCAGGAGGCTGCGCTCTGCTTCCATCGCGGCACGCTCGAGCCTGTTCATCAATCGCTCTGCGATGCCTTGGCGACGGAAATCCGGGTGTACCATCAGCTTTTGTACTTCCGCCCGATGGTTGCCGTTTTCTCGCGGTTCCAAAGCCAACTGCACTGCGCCGGCGATACGCCCATCCTGCTCGGCAAGGATGAGAACCTTCTCGCCAGCCTCAACCTGCTCGCTGACGGACTGCCAATAAGAGCTAGCATCCTGCCTGGATAAAGGTGCCAACCACCCAATTGAGGCGCCTTGATTCACCGTCAATTGCAGAAGCTCGATGAATTCCTCAAGCCGCTCCTCAATTTGATTGGCGCTAAGCTGCTGAATTTCTGAAACCAAAATTGCCCCCGCTTCCGCCGGGTCTAAGCCCGCGCATGATACTCGACTACGCTTCAAGCCTCTAAAGTATAGATTCCGCTCGCTATCCTTGGCAAGGTTGTTGCTCACTCGCATTGACTGCTCCGATAGCTTCGACTAAAATATCAAGATAAGCAAAAGTGAAACAAGATTGACTCGGTGAAATACTACATTTGGACCCTCGGCTGCCAGATGAATATGGCAGACTCACAATTGCTGGCTTCCGAATTGGAGAAGCTGGGCTATCGCTGCGCAGCGGACGGTGATGAAGCTGATATCATGGTGGTCAACACCTGTGTCGTGCGGCAAAGTGCCGAGGACAAAGGTCTGGGACGCTTGCAACTATTGAGCAAGCTCAAGCAACAGCACCCTGACAAAGTGATCGGTGTGATGGGCTGCATGGTCGGTGTCCGCGATCCGCTCTGGATGCGGCAACGCCTGCCTTATGTCGATGTCTTCATGCCCCCTTCGGATCCCGCGCCGATGGTCAGTTTTTTACATGAACGCGGCGACGAAGCTGCAGCGCTGGCGATGGAGACAAAAGCCCGCCAACAGCGCGATGCCCTGCAAGATGGGGGACTCGTCCTGCCGCTGCATGAACGCGGTCAACTGGTCAGCGCCCATGTGCCCATCGTTTATGGTTGCTCCCACGCCTGTACATTTTGCATCATCCCCTTCCGTCGTGGGGTCGAGCGCAGCCGTCGCATCGGCGAGATCCTGGCGCATGTCCGCAGTCTTGCTATGCAGGGCGTCAAAGAAGTGACGCTCTTGGGGCAGATCGTCGACCGCTATGGCAAAGATATCCCCGACGGACCCGATTTGGCGGATCTGCTGCGCCTTACCCATGACGTGGCGGAAGAGACGGGCATCGAACGCATCCGCTTTTTGACCAGCCACCCCAACTGGATGACGAAAAAACTACTCCAGACGGTGGCCGAGCTGCCGCGAGTGATGCCGCATATCGAAGTGCCGATTCAAGCGGGAGACGATGATGTGCTCGCCCGCATGCGCCGGGGCTACACGGCGGATCAATATCGAAAACTGGTGGCGAAAATTCGCCAAATCATCCCCGAAGTGGCGATACATACCGATATCATCGTCGGCTTCCCCGGCGAGACGCGCGCGCAATTCATGCAGACCTACAAGGTCTTGGAAGAACTCAAGTTGGACAAGGCGCATTTGGCGCGTTATAGCCCGCGCCCGCAAACAGTCAGCGACCGGCGGATGGAAGATGATGTGCCGGACGAGGAAAAGCGCGAGCGGCACCGCATGCTGGAAGACTTGCAAGCCCGCGTCGTGGCGGGTATCAACGCCCGCTACCTGGGCAGACAGGTCGAAGTGCTGGTCGAGGGAGAGCATAAGGGCAGGTGGCGCGCCCGCACACCACAGAACAAGCTCGTCTTCTTCGAAGCGGATGGTGATTGGAAAGGCAAGCTCGCGCAGGTCGAGATCACCTGGACCGGCCCCTGGAGTATGCAGGCGCGCTTGCCACATAGGCAGCCGCAGGCGGATCCTTTATTTGTCGTCGCCGGTTGATGATAGCGCGTTCCCATCGATTGGCATGGATTCAACTCGGGTGTGGCCTGCTCGTTTGCATTTCCCTGCTACTATCCGCCTGCAATCTTCAGGGCAGGACAAGCCAAGCCAACCAGGGTCAAGCCACCGCTCCGCCTTCAGGACCGCCAGTCATCGAGATTGCCTCCCCCAGCGATGGAGATGAATTTGTCATCGGTGAGGAAATCCTGGTATCTGTGCTCGCCGGAGACAGCATTGGCGTCAACCGCATCCAACTATTCGTCGATAATCAAATTGTTCGGACGGTGTCATCGGAATCCCTGCAAGGAGATCTGGCGATGCAAGCCATCCTCAATTATGTGCCGCAACGGGAAGACCTCGGTAGGATTAACCTGCGTGCCGTGGCATATCGGGGCGCGGTGGTCAGCGAACCTGACGAGATCACAGTCGTCGTGCGCGAATCCCAATCGCAGGTCATCGCCACGCCGGCGCAACAATTCAATATTCCGTTCATCCCCAACGATGGCGTCTGCCGCGCTCTGGTCAACGTCAGCCTCAACTTCCGCACTGGTCCCAGCACCGGCTACCAAATTATCACCGTGCTCAGCAGCGGGACGCTGGCGCCGATCACTGGACGCAATAGCGAACATAGCTGGTGGCGCTTGAATATCGAGAATCAAATCGGCTGGGTCAGCGGCGATTTTACTACCGAGTATGGCGATTGCAGCAAGGTGGCTGTGGTAGCTGCATAAGTGCGCGCTTTAGTGGTCGCATCTGCCAATTGTGCTAAAATTGCTAGTATCGTTCCTTAACCAGCATAGGGAAACGAAATGGCGATCGCTGTGAAGCAAATCATGCTCATCACGCGCAATGTGCAGTTTGCCATTGATGTCAAGCGCGCCTTGGAAGCGTTGGGCGAGTATGGCGTGACAACTGTGGCGGAAGTGCGCAATGCCATCGAAGCGCTGCACGACCAACCTCAAGACTTGATACTCTTGGATAGCGCGGGCTTGAATCTCTCACCAGCGATCCTGATCGAGATGATCCGCTCGCGCCAGGAAGATATCGCCATTGTGCTGGCGCCGGACAATCCCGCTATGCGGGAACTCGCCGTGGCTTACCAGCTGCGGGGCGTGGTAGATGTACCGGTCATGGCGCGCACGTTGATACCATTCTTGGATGACCCGCTGGAAGCTGTCCCCGCTTCTCCACTTCAAACTCAACCAGCACCGCCTGACGATCTCGACGAAGATACGGCCGCCATCGAGTCGCTAGTCGATGAGCTAATGGGTGATCAGGCAAATCCCAACTACACACGCTGGCGCTTGCAGGCTTCCTATCAATTGCTGAATCCGACGGCAGCCACTAGCGAAGCCAGCAGTACACAGAAGTTGGCGGAACTGCTGATTGAGCCCGGCGATGAAGGCGATACCGTGCGCTACCGCTACATCAATGACGACAACGAGGAAAACGAGACGCCTACAACACCAGGTCTGCATTCCTTGACAAATGACGATACACCCGTCGCTTCCTCTGACCAAGACGAAACAGTGCGAGACTTGGCACAATCTTTGCTGGGGGAAGGCGCGACAGAGCAAGAGCCACCAAATGAGCCACAAAACGAAGCGGCATCACATGCAGCTGCTGAACCCGATCTCGAAAACAGCGAGGCATTTACCCAGCTGCTCAACACCGTGATCGACGAAAGCACGCTGCTGGAAGACCTGAAGATGGAATCGCTCTTTGATACGACGCGCGAGCTGTCCAACGCCATCGACAAAGAAACGGCACTGCCCAAATGGCTGCTCGAGAGCCATAAGTTCTTCGGCGAAACAAGCATTGAGCCTGAGATCTTGCCGCCATTGGATGCCGCGCCTGCTGACGAAGCGACCACCTCCCGCTCCGCCAAAGTAGATTCTCCCAACGATTTGCTGCAAACCCTTGAAGAGACGGAAGAAAGCCGCACTTCCGAGGCTGAACCCCCTGGGCGGGATGGGGCGTCTTGGGGACTGCTATCTAGCCGCGAGCAAGATCCCGTGCTGGCGCAGTTGGCGCTCACCATAACACAGATGATGTCTGGCTTAACCGCGGATGCCACTCTCTTGACCCGGGACAACCGCATCGTTGCCTTCTCCGGCGCGCTGCCACTGGAGGACTTTAGATCCTTGCGTGAGCTTATCGGCGATGACTGGACCGCAAAACGCAATCATTCTCGCATTCGTTTTCTGAAATTGCCCCAAAACCGCAAAGACTACTTACTCTATTCGCGTGGCACGGTGGCAGACGCCACTTTGACAATGATCTTCGCCGGGAGCAAGCAACTGTGCGAGATCCGCCGTCAGGGTGATCGGATGGCGAGCGCTTTGGCAGTCCCGCCGCAAAACGAGGCGCTTGCTATCGCTGCCGAGCAAGAAGCAGAACTCCTCACATCAGAAGAGAAGAACCTGCGCCAACCTTTCGCCTTCGTCTGGATGCTGGCGGATCCAGCGCAACTCTTGAACAAAAAAGTCGCGGAGCAACTGGTCTTCTGGCTGGAAGTCCAGCTCAACAGTTTGAATTGGAAAGTCCATCGCCTGGATGTGCATCAGGATTTCATATATCTCTACGCCGATGCGCCGGCTGACGCCTCGCCCGAAGCGCTGGTGCGCAATGTCATGGAACGTTCACGGATTATCGCCTGCTCTGAAGATAAGGCGCTGCCGCAAAAGCTGTGGGCAGATGCCTACCTGGTATTACAACCGGGTCGCGAAATGAACGAAGGCGAACTGCAACGCTTCCTCCAATTTGCCCGCGCCTGATCTTAGTCCGCGGTCCTCTGTATTCATCGACTTGCGCCTGCCAAGTAAATCTGTCACACTCGCCTCAAATCGTTTATACTCTTTGAATACCTGACAGCATGGGATATTGAGCAGTATCATGGAAACGCGACCTGTACTCTATTTGATTGATGGTCATGCTCTGGCTTATCGCAGCTATTTCGCCCTGCAACGTGGCGGCTTCACCACCTCCCAAGGCGAAAGCACCAGCGCCGTCTATGGCTTCAGCCGCACCTTGCTCGATGTATATGAACATTATCAGCCAAAATACCTCGCTGTCACTTTCGATGAGGGCTTGAGCGGCCGCGAGGAATTCTATAAAGATTACAAAGCGACCCGCGAAAAAATGCCCGAAGATTTATCCAGTCAATTCGATCGCATCCGCCAACTGGTCACCGCCTTCAACATCCCCCAGCTGACCATGCCCAACATGGAAGCGGACGATATCCTCGGTACCATCAGCGTGCAAGCGGTAGAGCAGGGCTTGGATGTGCATATCGCCACCGGCGACCGCGACATCTTGCAACTGCTGGGACCGCATGTTCGGGTACAACTGCCACAACGCGGGGGCGATGACCTGGTTTTCGATGAAGAAATCTTTCGCCAGAAATACAAAATCGAGGCCGGACAATTGGTGGATTTGAAAGCCCTAATGGGCGACAGCTCCGACAATATCCCCGGTGTTGCCGGCGTCGGCGAAAAATCGGCCACTACACTATTGCAACAATACAAGAACCTGGAAGAGATTTATGAGAACCTGGACGATATCGGTACGCGCGTCCGCAACCGACTGATCGCGGGCAAGGAGATGGCTTTCCTCAGCCGAAAACTGGCGACCATCATGCGCGATCTGGATATCCAGCTGGACCTGGAAGCTTGCATCGGGCAAGACTTCACGCTCAAATCGGTGGATGATGTCTTTGCCGAGCTCGAATTCAGGTCCCTGCGTGAACGGCTGCATCGCGTCTATAGCCAAATACACGGCGAAGAAATCGACACTGGTGTGGCGCTCGCCCATGAAGTGGTGGAGACGATCATCGTCCGCGACCAGGCTCAATTGGAGGGGCTGGTTGCCGCCCTGAACAATGCCGAGAGGATCGCCTTCGATACCGAGACAACCAGCATCGACCAGATGGCTGCCGAGTTGGTGGGCATCTCACTCGCGGTCGATGATCGACAGGGCTATTATGTGCCAGTGAGCCATCGTGTCACCGATGGGCAAGGGCAGATCAATATGTTCGCCCAACCCGTGGGCGATCAGCTGCCGCTGCAAACGGTGATCGATGCTTTACGCCCGCCGCTGGAAAATCCCGCTATTCCCAAAACCGCGCACAACGCTGTTTATGATCTCATGATCTGCCAACGTTATGGCATTAATGTCTCGCCCGTTTCATTTGATACCATGCTGGCGGAATGGGTGAATAACCCGATTAGCAAGTTCCTCGGTTTGAAGGCGCTAGTGGCGCAAACGCTCGATGTGCAGATGACGGAAATCTCCGAGTTGATGGGCAAGGGCAAGAACCAGAAAACGATGGATCAGATCGAGATCGATGCCGTGGGACCCTATGCCGCCGCTGATGCTACCATGACCTATCGCCTGGTCGAACCATTGCACAGCCAACTGCAACAATCGGGCTTGGAGCAGCTCTACACCAAATTGGAATTACCGCTGGTTTCAATCATCAGCGCCATGCAATACAAAGGCGTCACCCTCGATGTCGACTTCCTGCACGATATGAGCAAGCGTCTGGAATCGAAGCTCATCGATCTTGAAGCCTCAATCTTTGAGCATGGCGGCATCGGCAGATTCAATATCGGTAGCCCCAAACAACTGAATGAAGTGCTATTTGAAGTGCTCAAACTGCCAGTTGAGGGTTTGCGAAAGACCAAGCTGGGTTACTCCACCGATGCCACCACGTTGGATGCGCTGCGGGACAAACACCCAATCATAAATATGATCGTCGAACATCGGGAACTTTCCAAGCTGAAGAGCACTTATGTGGATGCCCTGCCGGAGTTGGTCAACCCGCGTACTCGCCGGCTTCACACCAGCTATAACCAGGCTGGCTCTGCTACCGGGCGTTTCAGCAGTAGCAATCCCAATTTACAGAATATCCCCATTCGCACCGAATTGGGACGCGAGGTTCGGCGCGCCTTTGTGGCGCCAGACGGCTATGTCCTGCTCGCGGTCGATTACAGTCAGATCGAATTGCGTGTGATGGCGCATATCAGCCAGGATAAGACCTTGATTGACGCCTTCCATCGCGGGCTCGATATTCATCAAGCGACGGCTGCTACGGTCAATGGCATCGACCCCGAAGACGTCACTTATGAGCAGCGCAACTTCGCCAAGCGGGTGAATTTCGGCTTAATGTATGGCATGGGCGCATTCCGTTTGGCGCGGGATAGCGACTTGACTTTGGCGGAGGCGGAAGCCTTCATCACCACTTATTTTGAGCGCATGCCCGGTGTCGAGCAGTACATCAAAGACACCAAAGCCTTCGTCTGGGAACATGGGTATACCAAGACACTCTATGGGCGTCGGCGCATCTATCCCGCGATCAAGTCAAATGGCAACCGGCGCAGTACCGCTGCCGAAGAACGTGCCGCTATCAATATGCCAATCCAAGGCACTGCCGCCGACATCCTCAAACAATCAATGATCAATCTCTATGACCGACTGAGCAAGGATGATTATGACGCGACCATGATCCTGCAAGTACATGACGAGCTGGTGCTGGAAGTCAAAGAAGACGAATTGCCCGCTGTCAAATCTCTAGTGGTCTCCACCATGGAATCCGCCTTTCCCGATGGCAAACCTCTCCGTGTGCCGCTAAAAGCCAATGCGAGCTACGGTCCTAACTGGCGCGATATGAAAGAGATGGATTGACAAGACTACTTGCTAGCTTGATACAATGCGCTGTACATGCTTACCTTTATCCACAAGAAGAATGAAAGATTCAACCACCAATGAAACATTTTCTCGAACTAGCCAGTTGCTCTTCTGCTGAATTGCACGACTATATTGATCTGGCTTTGAAGCTAAAAGCGGAGTGGCGAGCCGGCGGCAACCAACCAATTTTGCAAGGCAAGACCCTCGGTATGATTTTTCTAAAACCATCTCTGCGCACCCGTGTCTCCTTCGAAATGGCAATGAAACACCTGGGCGGCGCTGCCATCATGTTGGGACCGCAAGAGATTGGCTTGGGTGTACGGGAGAGTATTCCAGATGTGGCTCGCGTTCTATCAAGTTATGTGCAGGGGATCATGGCGCGTGTTTTTGATCATGCGGACGTGCTTGAATTAGCGGGATATTCGCGAGTGCCGGTCATCAACGGCTTGAGCGACGATTATCATCCTTGCCAAGCGCTGGCGGATATCTTGACCATCCGCGAACAATTCGGAGACTTGCGCGGGCTCAAGCTGGCATTTGTTGGCGATGGCAATAATGTCGCGGCTTCGGTAGCCTTGGCTTGCGCCCACTTCGGTATCGACTTCACTATCGCCACGCCAGAGGGCTACGAAATGAAAGCCCCTATCCGCGACCAAGCCTATGCTATTGCCGGGCGTAATGGCACCGCATTGGAGATGCATACCCGAGCCCAGGTGGCGGTGGGGGATGCCGATGTTATCTACACGGACACCTGGCTCAGCATGGGGCAGGAGAGCGAAGCCGCCGAACGCGCTGGCGAATTTGACGCCTATCAGGTTAACGATGATCTCTTGCGCTTCGCCAAACCCGATACCATTGTAATGCACTGCCTGCCGGCGCATCGTGGCGAAGAAATCACCGATGCCGTCATGGATGGTCCACAGTCGCGTGTCTTTCAGCAGGCGGAAAACCGTATGCATGTGCAAAAGGCGATCTTGGCGCGGCTGCTGGCTTGAGGGTTGCCTTTCCCTACGCTTCCCCTATGCCTTCAGCAATCCTCGACAATTTCATTGCCGCTCTGCTTGAGTTCCCTCGCTTACAGTGCCAAATTGGCTACGACATTGCCAGCGCGCTTATGTAGAAAATGTTAGAATGCCATAACTCCGAGCACCTTTTCGGGTTAATACATATAATCGAACTTGCATCACATTAACTAGACGGTGTCAATTGTAGTGCCACGGAAGCTGAATCGTGGAACAAATTCTCCTCATCTTAGAAAGTCTCAATCTGACAGACATTATCGATATCGCCATTGTCACCTTGCTGTTTTACAGCATTACTTTCATGTTTCGCGGTACTCAGGCAGTCGCGCTTTTCCGCGGGATTGCCCTCCTGGTTATCGGATTGATCTCTGTGGCTGCTTTGCTACGGCTGGAGGCGTTGAGCTGGCTGCTAGCGAACAGCTTGACCGCCTTGGTGATCGCCATCCCGGTGATCTTTCAGCCAGAAATTCGCCGAGTGTTAGAGCGGCTGGGGCGCGGCTCGTTTTTTGGCACCCGCCTGGCGCCCCAAGCTATCCGAACATCAGTCATCAACGAAATCTGTGCCGCGTTACAAAAGCTTTCCGACCGTAGGCACGGCGCTCTAATCGTATTGCAACGCAACAGCAGCTTGCAGGAATATATTCGCACCGGCATCCAATTGGATAGTGCGCTTTCCGCAGATCTGCTTGTGACGGTTTTCTGGCCCCGTACCGAGCTGCATGATGGCGCAGTCATCATTGACAACACCGGGCGCCTGGCATCGGCTTCGAGCGTTTTGCCGATCACCGCCAGCCGCAATCTGCCTAACCCCAACCTGGGCACGCGCCACCGTGCCGCGGTCGGTATCAGCGAAGTCGGCGATGCCTTGTGTGTGGTCGTCTCCGAAGAGACTGGCAAGATATCCGTCACCAACAGCGGCCGCATGATCCTGGATTTGGATCCGCAGCGTCTACGGCTGATTCTCAATGCCTATTACGGTCCTACGGAAGAGCCAACCACGCCCCTGGTGCGGCGCATGTCAGAGGGCTGGGCAGAATTCAAACTGCGCCTTCAAACACGCAACAACCAGCAGGCGCAATTATGATCCGGCGCTGGGCTGAGACCGATATGACGAGCAACCTGCTTTGGTTGGCGGTCTCGCTGCTGCTGGCGATTGGGGTATGGTATATCGCCATCACATCAGCCGACCCTATCGAACAGAGTAGCTTTTGTTGCATACCGATCCAATTCCAGCCGGGGACCGCAACCGAGCTGACCAACAGTTCAGCGCGTACAGCAAGTGTGATCGTCCAAGGACCGCAGACGGCCTTTTCATCACTGCGCACCGATGACATAGTCGTGCGGGCAGATCTCTCCCATTTTCAGCCCGGCTCGCATACTGTTCCACTGACTGTCCACCTGACTGTCTTGGATTCCAGCACCATCAGGCGCCCTGTCTCCAAAGTACAACCTTCACAGATCACCGTAGAGCTGGAATCAAAAGTGACCGAGGAGAAAAAGATTGTCATCCAGCCTAACGAGCCGCCAACTGGTTATCGGCATGAGGATCCGGTGCCCAGCGTGGCTGAAGTGCTGGTGAGCGGCGCTGCCAGCCGGGTGGCGCAGGTGGTGGCGGTGCACGGCGAATTAGACTTGTCCGAGAGCCGCAATCCGATCGAGGTCGACCTGCGTCTGTTCGCGGTCGATGCCGACGGCAATCGAGTTAATGGCGTTGAGCTGGAGCCACATACAGTTACCACATCGGTCAACATCACGCGCCGAGACGATATCAGGCGCATCGTAGTGCGTCCCGATATCCTGGTGGATACATTGCCGGAAGGCTTTACTTTGAGGAGCTATAGCCCAAACCCACGCTCGCTCTTCATTGCTGGCGCGCCCGATCAATTAGCCAGAATCGCCGACACCCTTTTCACCGACCCCATCAGCCTGGAAGATCGTCACGAAAGCTTCCTGACAAATGTGCCCATTCAACTGCCGGATGATGAACTGATTGTTTTGGGCGGCGATAATATCATCATGGTATCTATCGAAATCATCCCCATCATAAGCTCGCGACAGCTCGATGGCATTGATGTCGATCATATTGGATTGGGAGACGCCTATGCCGTGTCAATCGTGCCGAAAAGTGTTTCCGCCATTGTCAATGGTCCCGTGGTCTTGGTTGATGCCTTGTCCATCGACGATATTAAAGTTCTGGTCGACTTGGAAGGCTTAGCGCCCGGCGTCTATGACCTCAAGCCCGAAGTTTCCATCCAGCAGTCAGAATTGAGTGAAAACAACATTTCCCTGGTGCCTCAAGAAGTCAATGTCGAGGTTGTTGCTCAAGAGCCGGATTCCGCCGATAGCGAAGCAGCGACCCCGAGCCCGCAAAACGGCTGAGCCGATAACAAAAGGCGCCGCTAGCACAGACGCCACCCCCTTTGATGAGAAGCGCTATCGTGCCGAGCCAACGCGCGATTATCGCTATTATCCCTACCGAAACTTGGAACAACAACTAAAATGAAGCGGTGGCTGCATAAGAGCCATCGAGGCAAAACACAATCATGGCAAGAAAACCAATCATCGCTTTAGTGGGGCGCCCAAATGTCGGCAAGAGCACGCTCTTCAACCGATTGGTAGGCGAGCGCATCGCCGTCACCCACGATATACCCGGCACCACGCGGGATCGCCTGCATGGTGAATCCTTCTGGAATGGCGTCGCTTTCCAAGTTATCGATACCGGCGGCATTGAAGTCTATCAACCCACTGGCTCCCGCGATCAATCCCCATTGGCGGAGGGCAGTGCCGAGTTCGTCGAAGAGATTATCGAGCAAGCCATGATCGCCATCTCCGGCGCAGATGTTATTATTCTGGTGGTGGATGCGCAATATGGCGTTACCGCCGCCGATGAAGCTATTGCTGAGATCCTCCGCCGTTCGGACAAACCGGTCTTGGTTGCCGCCAATAAAATAGACGACAAAATGCACGAAGCCGAAGCCTATGACTTTTATAGCCTTGGCTTGCAAATTGTTGTTGGTATCAGCGCCATTCACGGCTTGGGCATTGGCGACCTGCTCGATGAAGTGGTGAGGGAAACAGGCGCGCTGGCATCGGAGTTTGAAGATGATCAAGATAACGATCATCTAAAAATCGCCATTGTCGGCAAGCCCAATGCCGGTAAGAGCACATTGCTGAACAAACTCATCGGAAAAGATCGCGCCATCGTTAGCGATGTTGCCGGCACCACCCGTGATGCGATCGACATCGATATCAGCTGGTTCGGCGAGAAGATCACCTTGATCGACACCGCTGGTATTCGCCGCCGAGGTCGTGTTGAACCCGGTGTCGAGAAGTTCAGCGTCATCCGGGCGATGAAGGCGATCTCCCGTGCCGATGTCGCGCTGCTGATCATCGATGCCAACCTGGGCGTCACCGAGCAGGATGAACATATCGCCGGCTATATTATCGACGAGTACAAAAGCCTGGTCATTGTGGTCAACAAGTGGGATACCCTGGAAAAAGACACGTTCACGATGAATGCCTTCAGCGAGAAGATCCGCGATCGTCTGCATTTTGTGCGTTATGCGCCCATCATCTTCATCAGTGCTTTGCACGGTAGTCGGATTCATCAAGTGCTGGAAGTTGCTCATCGCGTTTGGGAAACGCGCTTCTTCCGCCTGCCGACCGCGGAAGTCAACCGCCTGCTGCGCGAAGCCGTGGAGAAACATCCACCCCAGACCAAAGGCACCAAGCGGCTGAAGTTCTTGTACGCCGCGCAAGTGCGGACCGATCCGCCCTTATTCCTCTTTCACGTGAATGACCCCAAGCAAGTGCATTTCACTTACAAGCGCTATTTGGAAAATCAATTCCGCGCCGCCTACACCTTTGAAGGCACGCCGATTCGCTTGAGCTTTCGCGCTCGCAGTACCAGGTTATCAAGCTCGGATGGATAAGCGAGCTGCGGCAGGCTGGCAGACCGGCTTATCATAATATCTATTGCGGTGCTTCACCCTCGACCCTATAATGTGCTTTGCGCTCAACTGGCAGTGAGCTGAAGGCATCTGCCAATCATCAGCTTTTGAAGGAGATGACATGTTCGGCAGCCATACGGGCAAATTGCCACGCCCGAAACTGAAGACATCGAATACTGCGCTGGAAATACTCAATACACTTGTCTTCATCGTTGCCGTCACCGTGCTCTTCGACTTGGCAATCCCGCGTTCCCTGGTGGATGGTCACAGCATGGACCCCACCTTCCGCGGCGCCGATCGCTTGGTCGTCAGCCGCTTGCACTACCTACTAGGCGAGCCGCAACGTGGCGATATCGTAGTATTCAATTCTGTCAACGAGCGAGAATCGGCTCAGGGCGTCATGTTAATCAAGCGTGTTGTTGGCTTGCCGGGCGAGACGCTGGAATTCCGCGACCAGCAAGTCTACATTGATGGCGAGCTCTTAGATGAACCCTATATCAAAGAACCATGCCAAATGTCGCGCTGTCGAGATGCAATATGGGAATTGGCAGAAAACGAGTTTTTCGTGATGGGCGATAACCGCAACAACAGCAATGATTCGCGCCGCTTTGATGCAGTGCCGATTCAGCACATAGTGGGGCAGGTCATCTTCCGTTATTTCCCGCTAAATTCACTCGGGATCATCCCGAATTAGGGGGAGATGCCCATGTATTCCAAACCCAAAGGCTACGCCTGCCCACGCTGTACGGTGGGGCGTTGTACAGCCCAAACGACGACCTACGCCGATATCTGTTATGGCGAGCTCTTGTGCATCCCCAATGCGCCTGCCTATATCTGCGATGTTTGTTACTTTGTTGAATTTGAGCAAGAATTGCTGGATGCCTTGTGGCAAGAACTTTATGTCGACATGCCGATGGAAGAAGCGCCTCCCACTGCTCGCCAAAAGCGCAGCTCTGCTTATGGTGAAGAGTCTAACTGATCGCGCCCCTGTGGTTCAACTTATCCAATTCAAGAGAAAGCCGGGGAATCATGAGCGCTGAGCACGAACTGCGAGAGTTAGTCTGTCGCGTAGGCAGCTTGATGTATCAACAAGGCTATATCGATGGCACTGCCGGTAATATCAGCGCTCTCCTCCAAGATGATCGCGTTTTGGTCACGCCCAGTGGATTGGCGACCGGCTTCTTGCTACCCGAACAACTGATCATTGTTAATCTGAATGGAGATCTAATTGATCAGCCAACCGCAGCGAATGCCGCGCTTCGCCCTACTTCGGAAATTTCAATGCACCTGGAATGCTATCGGCAGCGGGAAGATGTCAAAGGTGTGGTACATGCGCACCCGCCCACGGCTGTTGCCCTGACGTTGGTCGGCTTCGATTTTCAACAATGCCTCATTCCCGAGATGGTAGTGCTGCTGGGCATGGTGCCGACAGCGCCCTATTCCACGCCTGCCAGTCAAGAAAACCGCGATGCCATCACCAATCTGGTGCGGGAGCATGACGCCATCATGTTATCCAATCACGGCTCTCTGACGGTGGCGAAATCGCTTTGGGATGCTTATCTGATGTTGGAATCGCTGGAGCATAACGCAACCATCATCCATCGCGCGCTGCAACTGAGCGACAAGCTATTGCCGATTCCGCCAGAGCAGCTGGAAAAGTTGATCGCCTATCGAGATCAATTCGGCTTGCTGCGCCCGGGAGACCGCGAGCGATTTCAGCGATACGTGGGAGGGCAAGCTGAATCAGAAGCAGAAATCACTACAAACCGACCTTGACTTCTCTCCACAGGTCAGTGTATTCTATGGCGGTTGAATGGCCCCTTCGTCTAGCGGCCTAGGATGCCACCCTTTCAAGGTGGAGACACGGGTTCGAGTCCCGTAGGGGCTAATTGCCAGGAAAACATTGCAATCATAATATTAATATCGCCTGATGGCAGGCGCTTTGCCAAATTCTTAGGTAAACATTATGAAAACTAAAACGGCTAGCTCGTCCACACCTGTGCCACTCCAACAGGTATCGATTACCAAAGGATTCTGGGCGGAGCGCCAAACAACAAACCGCGAGCGCACTATTCCCGCGATTTACCAAAAACTGGAAGAAACAGGCAGGCTCAAGGCTTGGTCGCTGGTCCGCACACATGAGATACCGCGCGAACGCTCCACGGTCTATATGTTCTGGGATTCTGACACAGGCAAATGGTTGGAAGCTGTCGCTTACAGCCTTGCCACCCATCCTGACCCTACGCTGCAAGCACTGGCTGATGATCTGATTGATGCCATCGCCGGCGCGCAGCAAGAAGACGGCTATCTCAATACCTACTTCCCGGTGCTCGCTCCTGAAAGCAAATGGGCGAACCTGCGCGATTGGCACGAGATGTATAACGCGGGTCATCTTATCGAGGGCGCAGTCGCTTACTTCAAAGCCACCGGCAAACGCAAAATGCTGGATGTTCTGCAGCGCTTTGCCGATCATATTGACGCCACCTTTGGACCCGCTGATGGAAAAGCTCGCGGCTATCCCGGCCATCCTGAATTGGAACTCGCTTTGGTCAAGCTCTACCGCGAGACCGGCGAACAGCGCTACCTCGACCTGGCTTCCTACTTTGTTAACGAACGTGGCAACGAGCCACATTATTTCGATCAAGAAGCGGCAAAACGCGGCGAAAAACGCGAAGACTTTTGGGCGCAGACCTATCGCTATTGTCAGGCGCATGCCCCGGTTCGCCAACATACCGAAGCTACCGGTCACGCGGTCCGCGCTTGCTATCTCTATGCTGGCATTGCTGATGTGGCGCTGGAAACAGGAGACCAAGAATTGTTGGCGCTATCCCGCCAGTTGTGGGACGATCTCACCCAGCATCAGATGTATGTCACGGGTGGATTAGGTCCAGCGCATTCCAACGAGGGTTTCACCTTTTCCTATGACATGCCCACTGAAACCGCCTACGCCGAGACCTGCGCTTCAATCGCCTTGGCATTTTGGGCGCAGCGCATGTTCCACCTCGATCCAGACAGCCGCTATATTGATGTGATGGAACGCGCGATCTACAACGGCAGTCTGAGTGGCTTGTCATACGAAGGCGATACATTCTTTTACGCCAATCCGCTGGCTTCTTATCCGCGGGTCAACCCCTATAGCCGCTGGAGTGGTATCACAACAGCTGAGCACTATCGGCGAGACGAATGGTTTTTCTGCCCTTGTTGCCCGCCCAACATCTCACGCTTGATAGCCAGCATCGGTGAGTACAGCTATTCTCAAGCTGGACGTCGCGTCTATGCGCAGCTGTATCATGACAACACTGTGACGCTCGATATCGGCGGGCAGGCGCTCAATCTGGCTCAGGAAACAAATTACCCTTGGGATGGCAAGATAAGTTTCACCGCCACGATGGACGAAGCGATCGACTTCGAATTGGCACTGCGCATTCCCGATTGGTGTCATGATTACCAGTTGTCTGTCAATGGCAAGGCTTCGAATGCGCCTCTCGAACAGGGTTACATCCTGCTCGCACGACAATGGACAACGGGCGATACTGTTGAGTTGCAGCTTTCCATGCCCGTCGAGCGCGTGCTGCCACATCGCGCTATTCGCCAGGCTGCCGGGCAAATCGCGCTGCAGCGCGGTCCCTTGGTCTATTGTTTGGAGCAAGTGGACAACGGTCCCCGCTTGGCGAATATTTGTATTCCGCTAAGCTCAAAGCTGGAGCCATCATTTGATGAAGGGCTATTCGCTGGTATCACCGTGATCATGGGTGAGGCGATGCGTATTGAATTGCCAACCGATAGCGAGCTATATCGTCACCACAGTCGCGTCGATTCTATCAAACAGTCGCTGGTCTTCAAAGCGATTCCATATTATTTGTGGGCGAATCGCGAGCCAGGCGAGATGCGCGTCTGGATGCGAACCTGCTAGTAAGGGAATGACCCGGGCAGTTTCTGACACAGCCGCTCGGTTTCCAATATCCGTTTTTTTAGCAAAAGTTTAAGGAGTAAGAAAATGAGCATTTCACGTAGAGAATTCTTAAAATTGTCAGGCTCGTCGGCAGCGGCACTGGCGATGCTGTCTCGCTTGGGGCATTTGAGCCCGGCGCTCGCGCAAGATATGACCACCATCAGCTTCGGAGGCTGGGGCGGAGTCGCCGAGGATGAAGGCGTCAAACAAGCAATTGCTGTCTTCATGGAGGAAAATCCAGACATTGCGGTGGAATGGCAACATACGCCGGATGCTAGTGAATACTCGCGGGTCACGCTCACCAATATCGCGGCCGGCACCGCCCCGGATACCAGCTTCATCCGCTCGGATGATTACGAGACCCTGGCACTTGGCGGCGCTTTGATGGATATCACCGACCTGGTCAAGAATGATCCACTTTTGGGCCAGCCAAATTACTTCATCGAACCGCAAGAATCCACTCGCTGCGAGGTCAACGGTCGCTGGTATGGCATCGGCTCCACCTGGGTTGCCCACCATATTTATTACAATGCCGAATTGTTTGACGAAGCCGGCATCACTCCGCCCGGATTCCAGGATGACGAGATCTGGGAATGGGAAGAGTTTGTCGCGGTCTGCAAGCAATTGACCAAGGACAGCAATGGCCGACACCCGGACGATGCTGGTTTTGACCCGGAAGACATCGTTCAATGGGCGATCGATTGGCCCTCTACTTGGTGGATGCCTCTGGCAGCGGCGGTGCATTCCAATGGTGGCGAATTCATCACCGACGAAGGTTTGTGCGCATTCGACAGTCCTGAAGCACTGGAAGCACTGCAGCGCGTCGCCGATCTGGTTCACGTTCATCATGTGGCGCCGCGTGGCGCTTCTATCGCCAGTTTGGGTATGAACAATACGCAGATGATCGATACCGGACGCTTGGCGATGGGGATCGATGGCTCCTGGGCATTGTCTTGGATGAACCCGTCGCTGCTAAATGTCGAGATGGGCACGGGCGCCCTGCCCAAAATGGTAAAACCCGCCAGTGTCATGCAAGCGCATTTCCATTCGGTTTTGTCGTCAACCCAACATCCCGAAGAAGCCTGGCGCTGGGTGCGTTTCCTGGCAACGCCCTTCTATCAGGAACATTTTGCCAAGATCGGCTTGTGGATCCCCAATCAGTCTGCCATGCTCACTGAAGAAGGATTAAAAGGCTGGGTAACCGAAGGCATCCATCCCGCCAATTATTCCCAGTTTGCCACGGATTATTTGCCCAATCACGGTGTCGCCGCTCACCTGCCGCCCGGCTGGATCGAAGCCAACAATGACTACATGACACCGGCCTTCGAGGCATTGACCAACGGAGAGCCGGCTGAAGCCGTCTTCCCAGATGCTGTGCGGCAAGCAAATGAAGTCTTGATGTTTGCTCGCGAAGATATGTAGCCGCTATATTTCTTCGCTAGCCAAGCTGGCATTCAACTTACGCTATCGATGGGGGAGGGCTGTTTGGCTCCCCCCACTTCCTGCGCCAGGACAGTTAGCCCGATACAAATGAGCATGATAGCCAAGCCTTCAGCCGCCCAGAACGCATTTTGGTTGACACGACAATATAACCGCTTGAGCTTGAAGCAGCGGCGTATGGTGATGGGCTACGTATTCATCATGCCCTTTATCTTGGGCTTTCTCTTTTGGTTTCTGATCCCCGCATTAGTCGCCGGCAATCTAACCTTGCAGAGATGGAATTTGATTTCCCCGCCGAGATTCGTCGGTGCCTACAACTTTAACAAAATGTTGTCCGACCCGCTGCTGGGGCAATCGCTCCGGGTGACTTTTCTCTTTTCAGCGATTTCCGTGCCGCTGGGTCTGGTCTTTGCCTTCTTTCTCGCGTCTTTGATCAACACCAAAATACGCGGTATCGCTATTTTCCGCACTATCTATTTTTTGCCCAGCATCGTCCCGGCGGTTGCCAATGCGATCTTGTGGGCATGGCTGTTTAACACCGAATTTGGTTTGATCAACTTTGTCATTCGCGCTTTGGGTGGTCCTAAAATTGGGTGGCTGCAAGACCCCAACTGGGTGATGGTCGCCTTTGTCATCCTGACGATTTGGGGTGTCGGCGGCTCAATGATCATCTTCCTCGCCGGCTTGCAAGGTATCCCACAGATCTATTACGAGGCGGCTGAAATTGATGGCGCCGGTCGCTGGGCGCGCCTGTGGTATGTCACCTTGCCGATGATGTCGCCGATCATCTTCTTCAATCTTGTCATCGGCTTCATCAATTCTTTTCAGGTCTTTGTCAGCGCCTTGCTCATCACCAACGGGGGACCTCAGAACTCGACGCTTTTCCTGGTGCTCTATATCTATCGCACAGCCTTTCAGAGCCAGAAGATGGGTTACGCCGCGGTGCTATCCTGGTTGCTCTTCGCCATCTTGATGATCCTGTCATTTCTCGTCTTCCGCTATATCGGTTCGCGGGTGTATTACGAGAATCCAGGTGATTGAGGGAGGACATCGTGGGGTTTGTCAATAAACCTGTGGAATACATCGAAACCAGGCGGGACGCCAAATCCCGCGGCGAAATGCTCTTTCATTGGCTGAGCCTGTTCTTGCTCTTCTTCTTCGCCGTGGTTATGGTGACGCCATTTATCTGGTTGGTCTCGAGCTCGTTAAAAACGCAAATCAATATCTTTCAATATCCCCCGCAGTTGCTGCCGGATCCCTTCGTGCCAGCCAATTATGTCAATGCCTTGACCTACAAACCATTCGACCTGTATTTTCGCAACACCTTAATTGTGGCCGGTTTGAATGTGCTGGCTGTTGTTTTCACCTCGTCTTTTTGCGCTTATGGCTTTGCGCGGATACGCTTCCCGGGGCGTGACTTTTGGTTTGGCATTGTCATGGCGACGCTATTTCTGCCGTATGCCATTCTGCTGGTGCCGAGCTTCATCATATTTTCCCGCTTGGGCTGGGTAGATACATTTTTGCCACTGGTCGTACCGCAATTCTTCGGCGGCGGCGCCTTTAACATTTTCCTCATGCGCCAATTCTTCCGCACCATTCCAGAAGAAATCGCCGATGCAGCGCGCATCGATGGCTGTAGCGAGTTCGGCGTTTACTGGCGTATTATGCTGCCACTTTCCAAACCAGCGCTGATCACCATTGCCATCTTCACCTTCCTCTTCGCCTGGAACGATCTTATCGGTCCCATGACCTACCTGCGCTCGCCCCAAAATTTCACCATTGCCGTGGGCTTGGCTTCCTTCCGCAGTCAAACGGATATCCATTGGGATCTGCAGCTGGCGGCGTCCTCGGCGGTCACAATACCGGTCATCATCCTCTTTTTCCTAGCGCAGCGCTACTTCATTCAAGGCGTCGTGATGACCGGGCTCAAAGGCTAGTCATGTCGCTCTTTGCCATTGGTGGGAATTGTTGTGGAGGTGAGTCAGATAGAGCGCTGCTGGTTGGAGGCTAGAATTGGAAATGACAGAGCTTATGCCCAGAAGGCTTTTTCCAGATCATCAAACTCGGTAGCCGGTCCCTCAAATTTGTTGCGCCCCAGCTCCAGCACATAGACATAATCGGCGATCTTGAGCGCTTCGCGGATCTCCTGGTCGACCAGTAGAATGGTCAACCCTTCATTATCACGCAGGTCAACCAACATACGATATACCTCTTCGCTCAACAGCTTCGCCAAGCCAGCTGTGGGCTCATCAACCAGGATGACCTCTGGATCCGTCATCAATGTGCGCCCGATTTCCACCATCCGCTGCTGACCACCCGACAGGTTGCCAGCCTGTTCATGCTGCTTTTCGTGCAAGATGGGGAAGCGCTGATAATTTTCTTCGATCTTGCGTTCCATCCGTGCTTTGTCCTTTTGAAAGGTCCAGGCGCCCATCATCAAGTTTTCCCGCACTGTCATGTGCTTGAACACCCCCGGTTGCTGCGGGATATAGCTTATGCCAAGATTGATCAATTGATAGGTTGGCGTGCCGGTGACATCGCTGCCATTGAATAAGACCTGCCCACTGTGTGGTTTGAGGAAACCGTAGATCGCCTTGAGCAAGGTGGACTTGCCAACACCATTCGCGCCCAGAATCGTCGTCAGCTTGCCGGCTTCCGCTCGCAGGCTGAGCCCGCGCAAGATATGCAAGTCTTCATAATAACCGACATAGAGGTCTTTGATCTCAAGCATGTTTAGTCGTCCTCATCCTGACCCAGATATGCCTCGATCACCGCTGGGTCGTTCTTCACAGCTTGAGGCTCGCCATCCGCGATGAGCGCCCCATAATTGAGCACGATCAAGCGCTGGCTCAGCTCGAAAACCGCGCCCATGTTGTGGCTGATTAGAATGATGGCTTTCCCATCTTCATAGACACGGAAAATATAGCTGTATATCGTCTCTTGCAAGCGTGGATGCACACCAGCAAAAGGCTCATCAAGGATGATGACTGATGGATCGAGCATGAGCAGCCGTCCCAATTCCAGTAACTTGCGCTGCCCCCCGCTCAAGGCTCGGCTGTATTCATAAGTCAAATGGTCAATAGTCAGCAAATTCAGAATGTCACGGGCTCGCGCTTCCAAATCGGCACGGCGAGCGCCGGCAGTCAGTATTGCGGCTACTACTCATAAGTGCCGCCACGCTTTATCGCTTCCTTTACGCAGTATCAAGGCAGCGACGGACGGCGGTGGTAGTGGCTTTATACTGCCCACCTTCGTCACTTACACTTTCTTGTATATACCCTAACGCTATTTGTTGATCACCACTGTGACAATTGGGCAGTTTTCCTCTCGCGTCTGCTCGAGCGAAGGACAGGGCGTCATTGTGACTAAAACCATATCCGAATCCGTTTGCCTGAAAACTATATTCTCTAGGCACTGCTGTCGGCGGAGGATCTGTCGGCGCTACTGTCGCCGGAGGACTTGTCGGCTGTGGTGTTGGTGGCTTCTTTGTTGGTTTCTTCGTTGGCTTCGGCGTGTTAGTGGGCACCGGCGTGAATGTCGGAGTATCTGTTGGTGTGTAAGTCGGTGTGTTGGTCGGCGTATCCGTTGGTGTGTTGGTCGGTGTGTTCGTTGGTGTGTTAGTCGGTGTGTTCGTTGGTGTGTTGGTCGGTGTGTTCGTAGGAGTGTTGGTCGGCGTATCCGTAGGAGTGTTGGTCGGCGTATCTGTTGGTGTGTTAGTCGGTGTGTCTGTAGGCGTATCCGTTGGTGTGTTGGTCGGTGTATCTGTAGGCGTATTGGTTGGCGTGTCAGTTGGTGTGTTGGTCGGCGTATCCGTTGGTGTGTTAGTCGGTGTGTTAGTCGGTGTGTTAGTCGGTGTGTCTGTAGGCGTGTTGGTAGGTGTATCCGTTGGCGTATTAGTCGGTGTGGGGGTCGGTTGCAGTATTAGCCAGAAAATCTGGCTCCAAGGTCCGCTGCGATCATAGTGCTCGCCATCGCCCAATGCGCGCACTTGCACCTCATATGGTAGACTAACCGAGAGTCCCTCGAATGAGTATTGAGTTTGCAAAGCTGGCACTACCGCACGCTGTCGTGCTTGCCCAGGCAAACGCCAGCGCAGACGGTAACGTTCCGCCCCCGTAACCGCGTCCCAAGCCACAGTGCTGCCTGATAGGTGGCGTAGGTTGCTTGGGGCTGGCAAAGCCTCGGGACCTATCTCAGTGGCAGTCGCAGTAGGCGTATCTGTTACAATAGGCGTGTCCGTTGCGGTTGCAGTAGGTGTCGCAGTGGGCGTATTAGTCGGTGTGGGAGGCGGTTGCGGCATCAGCCAGAGAATCTGGCTCCAAGGTCCGCTGCGATCATAGTGCTGACCATCGCCCAATGCGCGTACTTGCACCTCATAGGTCAGCCCCACCGAGAGTCCGCCGAATGAGAAGTGAGTTTGTGAAGCTGCCACTACCACACGCTGTCGCGGGTCGCCAGGCAAGCGCCAGCGCAGACGGTAGCGTTCTGCCCCCGTAACCGCGTCCCAAGCCACAGTGCTGCCTGACAGATGGCGCAGATTGGCTGGGGCTGGCAAATCTCTGGGTCCCGTCTCAGTGGCAGTTTCAGTGACAGTTGCGGTAGCTGGTATGTCAGTAGGCGTTGCAGTTGTGGTTGCGGTGACAATAGGTGTGTCTGTTGCTGTGGCGGTAGGTGTGTCTGTTGCTGTGACAGTAGGTGTGCCTGTTGCTGTGGCAGTAGGTGTCACAATAGGTGTGTCTGTCGCTGTTGCAGTAGGTGTGGCGGTAGGCGTATTAGTCGGCGTTAGGGTCGGTTGCGGTACCAGCCAGAGAATCTGGCTCCAAGGTCCGTTGCGATCATAGTGCTGGCCATCGCCCAACGCTCGAACTTGCACCTCGTAGGTCACACCGACCGAGAGACCCACCAATGAGTATTGAGTTTGCGAAGCTGGCACTACTACACGTTGTCGCGGATCGCCAGGCAAGCGCCAGCGCAGGCGGTAACGTTCCGCGCCCGTGACCGCATCCCAAGCGATAGTGCTGCCTGATAGATGGCGCAGGTTGCTTGGGGCTGGCAAAGCCTGGGGACCTGTCTCAGTGGCAGTTGCGGTAGCTGGTATATCAGTAGGCGTTGCAGTTGTGGTTGCGGTGACAACAGGCGTGTCTGTTGCTGTTGTAGTAGGTGTGGTTGCGGTGACAACAGGTGTGTCTGTTGCTGTTGCAGTCGCGGTGGCAGTAGACGTATTGGTGGGCGTGTCAGTAGGGGCCTCTGTGTCGGTTGCTGTTGGCGTGTTACTGGGTGTATTAGTCGGTGTATTGGTGGGTGTCATTGTTGGTGTGTCAGTAGGCGTATTGGTGGATGTCATTGTTGGTGTGTCAGTAGGCATATTGGTGGGTGTGGTTGTTGGCGTGTCAGTAGGTGTATTGGTGGGTGTCGTTGTTAGTGTACCTGTAGGCGTATTGGTGGGTGTCGTTGTTAGTGTACCAGTAGGCGTATTGGTAGGCGTAGGGGTTGATCCCGGTGTCAGAAAGAAAGTATCGCTCCAAGGTCCATTGCGCTCATAGCTCTCGCCATCACCCAATGCCCGCACTTCTACCTCATATGTCAGATTGTCCGAGAGTTGATCGAATAAGTATTGAGTTTCAGAGGCTGGAACTACCACACGCTGTCGCGGATCGCCAGGCAAGCGCCAGCGCAGGCGGTAACGTTCCGCGCCCGTGACCGCGTCCCAGTAAAGCGTGTCGCCCACAGCACGAAGATTGCTGGGTTGCGCTAGCTGCTGCTGTGCGTGAATGAGTGAAAATGAGAGGGAGAATGCTGTTATCAAAAGGATAGAATAAAGTGCTTTACGAATCATTTGTCATTTCTCCCAGACAGAATATTCATAAAGAATCCGGGCAATTTCAATACAGAAGCTATATATCTTAAGTCTAACCTCTGCATCAGCTGATGTCAAGCGGGGCGAGCTGCTATCTTCGGCTCAACCAATAGATGAATCCGCAATTTGACAAGGTTTTTACGAAACGCTATATTCCTAAGCGATGATCTCGTATGCTCAGACTACTACAATAAAGGATTACTAGACGATATCAGCAAATCTCCTAACAAAATTTGGAGGCACAGGTAAAAGGAGGAAAACACGAAAAAAACAAGCATTTGCAGCATACCTAGTCTAATTTGTAAATGTGGAAATGAGGCTGAAAATGAAGAAGCTTAGGTTGTTGGCGCCCATACTATTGCTCATCACCATCGTGGTCGGCATTGGCATGTTGACAACGGCGCAAATGTCAGAAAGTGTATTACGCTCGGCACATGATGCCGAATGGACAGGGTTAGACCCCCATGTCGCCAGTACGGTGTCTAGCTTTTATGTACTAGCGAATGTCGTTGAATCATTGACGACCAATAACGATAATCTGGAGTTGACCCCGCTCTTGGCGACGGATTGGTCACAATCCGAAGATGGCTTGACCTGGACCTTTAATCTACGCCAAGGTGTAAATTTCACTAATGGCGAAGAAATGACCTCCGAACACGTTGTCTTCTCGATGAATCGCATTATCAATCCCGATACTGGTTCTGGTCGTGTGGCTTCCGTGGGTGGTTCGGATGCCGTTTGGGAAGCGGTGGATACTTACACCGTCAGCGTCACCACACCTGATCCGAATGCTATTCTCCCGATTCTGCTGGCTAGCCGCGCAACAGCGGTCGTCCACCCCGATAGCGTCGATGAAAATGGCGTGATCGTTGTGCCAATTGGCACCGGTCCCTTCATCATCGAAGATCTTGATGGCACCATCAGCATGACCCTGGCAAAGAACGAGAACTATTGGCAGGAGGGCTTGCCATTGTTGGATGCGGTAGAAGTCACCGTTATTCAGGAAGATGTCGCCCGCGAAGCCGCGCTACTGGGTGGCGAGGTCGATTTTGTCACCAGCGTCGCGCCACAAAATGTCGAAGCCCTGCAAAGCAATTCCGATGTTGTGGTGCTGGTATCGCCAGCGCTCGCCTACAAATATATTGGCTTGAACCTGACGCGCGAGCCACTTAACGATGCTCGTGTGCGTCAAGCCATCGCCTATGCCATCAATCGTGAAGATCTCTGTGCCGCTGGCGACTTCGGTTTGTGTACGCCGCTTTACGGCGGTCCAATTGATACGGCGAGCCCTTGGCACTTTGAGTATGCGCCCTATTCGCAAGATCTGGACAAAGCCCGTGCCTTGCTGGCGGAAGCAGGGTATCCCGATGGCTTCGAGATGGAGTTGATGCCCACCTCGACCTATCAAGACACCGTCCGACAGGCACAAGTATTGCAGGCGCAACTGGCTGCTATCGGTATACAAACGACTATCAATGCGCCGGAATGGGCGGAATGGCTGGAGCTGGAGGGCAGCTATCAATACGATGGCTATATCTGCAGTTGGAATGGCTTGGTGGATGTCGAGCAATATTACTATTTGCAGCATCGCACTGACGAAGTCTTCAATTTCACCGGCTATAGCGATCCCGACTTTGATGCCTTGGTAGAGCAGGGGCGGCAAATTGCCGACTTCGACGAGCGCTACGCCATCTACGAAGAAGCCAATCGGATCCTGGTTGATGATGTGCCCTATGTCTACTTCTACAATCCAGCTTTCGTCCGCGCTATGAGCCCGCGCGTTCAGGGGTATGTCTTACGTTCGGACAATACCAATCTCTACATGAATACCTATCTCGAAGGATAAGCATCTCACAGGCACAAACTGGTCTAGCTGGTTTGTGCCTGCCATAATCCCCTGACAAACCGCATCAAGCGCCTGGGGTAAATTGCCTTGAATTATCAGTATGTCCTGCAACGTCTGCTCTTGGCGCTGGTCGTCATCCTCGGTGTCACTTTCGTTGTCTTTATGATCATGCAAATCGTCCCGGGCGATCCAGCTCGGGTTGTTTTAGGTCCCTACGCCAGCGATGAATCGGTGCAAGGTTTGCGCGAGCGCCTCGGTCTGAATCGTCCTTTTTTTGAGCAATATATCTCTTGGTTGCTGGGCTTGCTGCAAGGCGATTTTGGCCAGAGTTTGCTCAATGGGCAAGAGGTCGCCCCGCAGTTGTGGAGCAGGTTAGGTCCTTCTTTTGAATTGGCATTGGTGTCCTTGCTCGTTGGTTTGGCAGTTGCTTTTCCCGTTGGCATGATCTCCGCCTTGAAACCGGGCAGTAGTATCGATATTGTCTCCACCTTGTTCAGCCAGATTGGCGTATCTGTCCCCACCTTTTGGATGGGCATCTTATTGATCATCATTTTCTCGCTGAACTTAAACACACTCCCGCCCAGCGGTTATACACCAATCACGGAAGACCCGGGGGATTGGTTTGCCCACATTATCTTACCGGCTTTCACCGCCGGTTTTGTCAGCGCATCGATTCAAACCCGCTTCATCCGCAGCGCCATGTTGGATGTGCTCAGCGCTAATTATGTGCAAACCGCTCGTGCCAAAGGCTTGGCGGAGCGAACAGTGGTCTTGCGACACGCGCTACGTAATGCTCTGATCAATATCGTGACCATTATCGGTTTGCAGATCACGGCGCTTTTCAGCGGCGTTGTTGTCGTCGAGGTGGTCTTTTCTTGGCCCGGCTTGGGTAGGCTGGCTCTCAATGCTGTCTTGGAACGAGATTATCCCCTATTGCAGGGGACAGTTTTTGTGGTGGCTTTGATGGTCACTATCGTCAATCTTTTGATCGATCTACTCTATTTTGTTCTCGATCCACGCATCGAATATGTGTAGCTGTGAGCTCTGATGGCAAGGCAACCGGCAAATCTCCCCACCAGCAAGAACAGGCTCGATGAAGACATCGGTCCCGCCAATACACTGTGGCGCGATGCTTTTCGCCGTTTGATACGTCATCGCCTGGCGATGTTCGGTACTGTAACTTTATTGCTGGTGGTGGTGATGGCTGTTCTAGGTCCTGGGATTACTCCCTATGATCCCAACGCCATGGATTTCGCACAGCGCTTTGCTAATCCATCCTTCGAACACTGGATGGGCACTGATGACTTCGGGCGGGATATTTTCTCTCGCATCATCATCGGCGCTCGTGTCTCCTTGCAAGTCGGTTTTGTGGCGGTCAGTGTCGCTACAATCGTCGGGACGTCACTTGGTTTGATCGCCGGGTATAGCAATCGTATCGCCGATGAAGTGATCATGCGGGCGATGGATGTTTTGTATGCCTTTCCGGCGATCTTGCTCGCTATCGCCATCATGGCGGCTTTGGGTCGTGGAATCGGTCCCGCCATGATTGCTATTGGTGTCGTTTACATTCCCATCTTTGCTCGGATCGCTCGCGCAGCCGTATTGGGCATTCGCAACGAGGAATTTATCATCGCCGCCAAAGCGATGGGCGCTGGCGATATTCGTATTTTGCTAACACACGTGCTGCCCAATGTTCTCTCGCCGATCATTGTCGAAATTACGCTGAGCCTGGCATTTGCGATCTTGACGGAGGCGGCGCTGAGTTTCTTTGGGCTTGGCACCCAACCACCGGATCCAAGTTGGGGCAGAATGCTTTCCGAAGGGCGCGACTTCTTCCGCCAATCTGGTTGGATGGGTGTCTTCCCAGGTTTGGCGATCTTCTTCACTGTGATGGGTTTCAATTTCCTCGGCGATGGTTTGCGGGATGCGCTTGATCCCAAGCTACGGCGCTAGACCCATGAATACCACTTCCAATGCGAAACGCTTGATAGCTACGGCGATCCTGTCGGCAAGCGCGCTCCTGCTGGAAATCGTTTTGACGCGCTTATTTTCTCTCTTATATTTTCCGCCTTATGTCTTCTTCATCATATCTTTTGCCATCTTCGGCATTGGTGTTGGCGCGGCGCTACCGGCGCTCCGCCCTGGATTACTAGCGGAAAAACAACTGGCGCATTATGCCGTTGGCGCAAGTATTTCCACCTTGGTCTTGCTCTTTTTCGCTGTCTTCGGCGCGGCGCAAGATCTGCAGGTCCTGCTCTTCATATTGCTGACATTGCCTTATGTTTTCTTCGGCCTGGCAATATCAGCGCTTTTCAGCCTAAATGCCGGCGTAAGCCGATTATTGTATATGAGTGATCTACTAGGTGCTGGCATTGCCGCGATTTTGGCGATCCCCCTGCTGAATGTCTTTGGCGCGGTTAATGCCGTTCTTGTCGTCGCTTTGACTTTCGCCATTGGCGGATTCTATCTTTATAACAAACGTAATCTTGTTCTTGTCCTTGGCACGATCATAGTGTCCGGGGCAGCGCTGGTCGCCAATGTCGCGTTTAACTACATATCGATTGATATCTCCACTTTGGCAACTGACAAACCGATTGTGAGCACCTTGTCCAATGGCGGCAAGATCTTGCAGACACATTGGGATGCTTTTGCTCGCACCGATCTGGTTGACCCGGCTGATGGCGGGGCATTACGCATTTATGTCGATGGCGCTGCCGCCTCCATCATGCCGGCCGAATCAGTCAGACGTGATTTGTTACGCGATATCGGCTTTTTCCCCTTCGCCACCCAGCAACCGGGCAGCGTCTTTGTCATCGGTCCCGGCGGGGGATTAGATGTCTGGTTTGGCTTGCAGAGCAATGCAGAGCGAATCACCGCCGTCGAGGTCAACCCAGCAAGCGTGGCGCTCGTCGAAGCCTGGCGCGGCTACAATGATAACGTTTATGGGCAACCTGGCGTGGAAGTATTTGTTGAAGATGGACGCAGCGTTTTGCGGCGCTCGCGCACACAATATGACCTCATCTATTTGTCACAGGTGGTCACGCTGGCGGCGGAACGTGGCGGCTATGCGCTTTCGGAGAATACGATTTACACTGTCGATGCCTTCGCCGAATACCTCGCACATCTCACTGAAGACGGGCAAATCGCCTTAAAGCTCTATGACGAAGTCACCCTGACCCGCGCCACGACAACAGCTATCGAAGCCCTGCGTCGCCGGGACTTGAGCGACCAACAGGCCTTGAAACATCTGATGGTCTTCCTTGATGAAAAGACAAATCCAGCCATTCCCTTGCTAATAATCAGCAATATTGCTTTCAGCGAAGATGATTCACTGGTGCTGGCTGCCATCGCCCGCGATGTTGGCTTCACACCGTTGCTCTTGCCGCATGTCCTGGTGCAGCCGCCGCTCGACCAAGTGGGTAGCGGTGAGCAAACAATCGAGCAGGTTGTCGCGCTCTCAGAAACAGATCTGTCGGCGCCAAGAGATGATCGCCCCTATTTCTTTCAATTTGAGCGCGGCATCCCCACGACGCTCTTGCCGCTTGCCGTTATTGCGTTACTTGTCACTTTCCTGGTTTTGGCTGTCTGCGCCTATCAATGGCGGAGATCGCAGGACACGATTCGTCGCTTTATGCCCGGCTTTTTTACTATGTTGGGCATCGGCTTCATCGCCATTGAAATCAGCGTCATCCAGCAGACCCGACTGTTCCTCGGACATCCAACAATGGCGATCACCTTGGTTCTAGCCATCTTTCTCATTGGCGGTGGATTGGGCAGTGGCTTGAGCCAAAGATTCGCACGACGAGCCCTGCAGCGCTCCCCATATCTCATTACGTCCTTGGTCATTATTTTGTTTTTGGTATGGAACTTGCTTTGGATTGTGCTCAGTAGCGAGTTCATCGCTGCTACTCTGTTGGTGCGCGGCACCATTGTTACGCTGAGCTTACTGCCGCTGGCTCTGTGTATGGGCATACCTTTTCCCCAAGCGCTGGATCTTGTCAGTCGCATCGATCGCCGGCAGGTGGCATTGGCTTGGTCCCTTAACGGATTGATGACAGTGGTTGGCACAATCTTGGCGGTTACCATGTCAATCACGACTGGCTTTAGCGCTGTGGCTGTTGTCGGTGGCGCTGCTTATTTGTCCGCCACTTTGATTCTCATAATCATACGAAGACAAACGCCGGGCGCCAGCGAATAGGCTCCCTTTCGCGCTCTCGTGGGCAAGCCGTTTGTAAAAAGGAGTCGGAATGAAACTAGAGCATGATGGGCTTATTGAAGAATCCATTCGGCTACTGGCAACAGTCGGCAAATGCTGGTCTCCCACATTTTCGCCCGATCAACAGCAATTGGCATTTGTCAGCGATTTGACGGGCAAGCCACAGGTTTGGCGAATGTTGACTAGTGGCGGTTTTCCTGAAGCCGTCACCGCTTTCGACGAGCAGGTTAACAAGGTGATCTGGTCGCCCGATGGCAGCTGGCTGGCGGTAGAAGCGGCGCCAGGCGGCGGGATGAATGCGCAAATCGATCTCCTGCGCATAGATGGTAGTGAACGCCGACGCTTGACAACCGGCGGATCCAGCAATAATTGGCTCAATATGTGGACCAGAGATGGGCGCCAGCTCTTGTTCTCTTCCAACCTGGAAGCTGCCGATGCTATGGATAGCTTCCGCGTTTGTGTCGAATCGGGCGAAATACTCAAGATCGCGAGCAACAGCGGGACCGGTATCATCGAAGATGTCAGCGCAGACGCCGCGCAAGTGCTGATCAAGCGGGTGGTTTATCGCGGTGACAACAATCTCTATCTGGTGAATACATCCGCTGGAGAGGAAATACTGTTAACGCCGCACGAGCCTCCCGCTAGCTTCGATAATGCCCGTTTCTCCTCCGATGCTTGCCATGTTTATCTGATATCTAACCGAGATCGCGATCGAGCCTGTTTTTGTCGGATCTCTTTACATGACAATGACGATTGGGCTGTGCTCCAAGCACGAGAGGATGCCGAACTGGTCGAGTTCGCGCTGACCAAGGACGATCAAATCGCAGCATTAGTCTGGAATATCGCCGGGCGGCAGGAGCTGGAATTGATCGTGCTAGCAGAAAATCGTTCGCTGGGCATAATCGAGCTGCCCGGCGAGATCGTCGAGTCCCTGCAATTTTCTGCCGATGCATCTTTGCTGGCAATGTGCATCACGGGCTCGCGCCTGCCCCTCGATATTTGGCTGCTGGATATGACTCGTCTGGCGCCGCGGCAACTGACACGAAGCCCCCACGCGGGCTTGAATCTAGCAGACTTGGTTGGCGCCAGCTTGCGGGAATACCAAGCGCACGATGGCTTGGCTTTGACCGGCTGGTATTATGCCCCGCGTGATAGCGAGCCGCCTTATCCCACAGTGCTAAGTTTCCACGGCGGTCCCGAAAGCCAGGAACAGCCGCGCTTCCGTTACGGGTATCAGGCTTTGTTGGCACAGGGAATCGCCGTATTTGCGCCGAATGTCCGCGGTTCATCCGGCTTTGGCAAGCGCTTTGTCAATCTGGACAATGGTGCCCTGCGCGTCAATGCCTTGCGCGATATTAAATCCACAGTGGACTATCTGACAGAATGCGGCATCGCCAAACCCGACCGAATCGGCATCATGGGCGGCTCCTATGGCGGTTATATGACCATGGCGGGCTTGACCGAGTTCCCCGAGCTTTTCGCTGCCGCTGTTAACCTCTACGGTTTGGTCAACTTCAAGACCTTTTTTGAACGCACCGAACCCTGGATGGCAAGTATATCCAAAATCGAATATGGTGACCCGGAAACCGAAGGCGATCTGCTGGATGCGCTGTCGCCGATCCACAAGTTGGACCGTGTCATCGCGCCGACCCTGGTATTGCACGGCGCCAACGATACCAACGTGCCAGTCTATGAAGCGGAACAAGTCCTTGAAAAACTGCGGGCTCGCGATATACCCGTCGACTACATCTTGTTTCCGGACGAAGGGCATGGTTTCCGCAACGAGCGCAATCGCATCACTGCCGCGATCGCCATCGTCAGCTGGTTTGCCAAGTACCTCCTCGTTGACTGCTAGCGGCATAGCCTCTCCTAAGCTGGCGATGCGCTGTCAGCCCCGCTAAATATGTTACAATCGCGTCATGAATTACTGGATGAAAAAAAGGTAGAAACGATGAGCGACTTATCAATTGGCTGTGCCTTGTGGACATTGGGACCAACACCGGATGTCGCTGCCCTGGCAAGGCAAATGGAAATCGCAGCCGAGATCGGCTGTACCTCCGTCCAACCCTGGGTGGTGGATGTAGAATATCGCCCTTGCATTCTTGATCCCGCAATTGGCTTCGCGTCCGATCGCCGAGAGGTCTGCAAAATTGCCGAATCGCTCGGCATTAGCTTCAGTGCTTTCTGCGCCCAACTGCAAGGCGCCAAGACTTACGGCGGCTTGGAAGAGAGCGAAGGTCTGGAATGGCGGATCGAAAAGACCAAGGAAGCGATGCGCACCGCGGCTGAAATGGGTGGCAATATCGTGACCACCCACGCGGGCTTGTTGCCGGAAGACAAGTCCGATCCCGCTTATCAAATCATGCTGGGCTCAGTCAGCCAAATCGCCGAATATGGCGCCGAAGTCGGTGTCTATTTTGCCCTGGAAACGGGCCAGGAATCGCCACAGGCACTCGGCGACTTCATTGATGAGATTGGCAATCCCTGGCTAAAAGTTAATTATGACCCCTGCAACTTGCTGCGATTCGGTTCCCAAGCTGGCACCATCCAAGGCTTGCGCATCCTCGGCGACAAGATCATCCACACCCATGCCAAGGATTGGAATCCAGAAACCAAACAAGCCACCTGCGGCGAGGGTCTAGTCCCGTGGGATGAATATATTCAAACGCTGAAGGATATTGGTTATCGCGGCGTGTTGGCTATCGAAGATGAAACCGGCAATGAAGATATGATCAACTCGATCCGGCGCAGCTACAACTTTTTGCGGGGCTATGTCGATGATTAATGTGGGCATCCTGGGCGCCGGAGGCATCGCCGCGCTCAGCCACCTGCCAGAGATCGCGCAGGTTGAAGGCATGCGTGTGACCCATATCTGCGGTCGTAGAGAGCCTCGCCTGCGCCTGCTCTGTCAGCGTTTTGATCTGCCGCGCTATTCGACCAGCTGGGCGGATTTGCTCAACGACCAGGATTTGCATGCGATCATTGTGGCGCTGCCGCACCCCCTGCATGCCGCAGCGGGCTTGGCGGTGCTGGAGCGCGGCTTGCACCTTTTCATGCAGAAACCGCTCTGCACAACCTTGGATGAAGCGGATGATTTGCTGGCAGCGAGTGAGTCTCGTCCAGCGCAGGCTGTTTACTGCCGGCCGTCATTCAGCGCGGCTGTTTATGAGATGCGCCGTCAATTGGCAGCCGGAGCTATCGGCACTGTCTCGGGCGCGCTGGCTCGGCACAGCCACGGCGGTCCCGAAGTTTATTACGCCGAAGTGACAGATACATTTGAAGAGCCGCGAGTGGAAAATGATTTCTGGTTTTTCGATGAAACTACAGCGGGCGGCGGCGCGTTGATCGACATGGGTGTATATTCGGTCGCCAATCTGGTGGCGCTTTTGGGCAGAGTGATATCGGTGACAGCGCGTATGACCACGGTCGCCATGCCAACCGCGATGGAGGATACCGCTACCCTAATCCTTGAGTTCGCCAATGGCGCCTTGGCAACGGCGGAGACCGGCTGGTGCGATCCTGCGCGATCATCTTTCTTGCGGGTGCATGGTACGGCTGGCAAGCTGATCCAGCAGGGCGAAATAATCGAATATATTCGACCCGGCTCACTAGAACGAGAATGGGCGGAACCTATCGTCCAAGAAATATCACCAGCGCCGGTGGTCAATCAGCATGAAGAGTGGCTGCGTTGTATCGAAAACGGAACACAACCGGAAATCTCCAATCTGTGGGTAGGGCGGCACATCACCGAGATCTTGCTGGCCGCTGTCGCGTCAAATGAGGCTGGTAAACGTGTCGCTATCCAATCGGATCCGCAAAGCACTTGACATTATTTGCCAGGCTATATCTCCACAGCCAAAGCGGTGAAAGACAGCGGCGGCAAGCTCATTTGAGCCAGGCTGTCGCGAAGCTGTGGCACAGCTATCGCCCGCGTGGTCAATCGATTGGGATCCTCCCAAGTGTTGCAAGCTTTTGGGTCATCCCCCGCCAGTTGATAAGCGGATGTAATCCGTTTCGGTTCTAGATCCTGCCAGTGAATATCGATTTTCACATTTTCGCTTAAGCTGCGGTTGACAATGAAGATCGTGTTGTTGCTCGCCTCCACATCATGTGCCGCGGAGACATCGAGCAGGGGCACATCGCCGAACTGTTTGGTTTCATAATCTGGCGATTCCACCTGCAAATCCAAGGAATTGCCCTTTGCCATTTGGCTGAAAAGCAGCAGCGGATAATAGATCGATTGCTTGAGCATCCGGTCACGCTGGGTGAGGATCGGCGCGATCACATTGACAATCTGCGCGATACAAGCGATTTTCAGCACATCGGCTTTGCGCAGGAAGACATTGAGCCATTGCGCCACCACTAAGGCATCTTCCAGATTATAAACTTCTTCGATCAGGTGGGGCGCTTCTCCCCAACTGCCGCGCATGTCCGTCATTTCCCGCGCTTTATACCAGACATTCCACTCATCCCAGGACAAGTAAACATCATGCTTGGAACGGGCTTTGGCTTTTACGTAACGCAAGACCCCCGCCAACGTATCCACAAAATCTTCCAGCAGCGCGCTCAAAGCCAGATAACTGGGTGTATCGCCCGCCGGATTGCCCGCATAATAATGCATCGAATGGTAATCTACTTGGTCCCAGCACAATTCCAACGCCACCCGATCCCATTCCGGGTAGCTCGCCATCTGTGAATTTGAAGAGCCACAGAGCACCAGCTCGATCGAATCATCCTGCCAGCGCATCAGCTTGGCTGCTTCCCGCGCTTTTTTGCCGTATTCAAACGCATCCAGATGCCCGATCTGCCAAAAGCCATCCATCTCGTTGCCCAGGCACCAATATTTGACGCCATAGGGTTCGCGCTGACCATTCGCCGCTCGCATATCGGCGTATTGACTGCCAACAGGCGCATTGCAATATTCCACCAGGTTGGAAGCATCCTGAATGCTGCCCGTGCCCATATTGACACCCATCATCGGCGCTGTATCAATCTCGCGGCAGAAATGCAAAAACTCGTCCGTGCCAAACTGATTGCTCTCGATCGATTGCCATGCCAAATCGCGGCGGCGTGGGCGCTGCTCTTTCGGTCCAATGCCATCCTCCCAACGATAGCCACTGAGGAAGTTGCCACCCGGATAACGCATCGAACGATAATTCAATTCCTGCAATGCCGCCAAGACATCTTTGCGCAAGCCATTTTCATCGGCTTGTGACGATGCTGGGTCATATATCCCCTCGTAAATGCAGCGTCCCATATGTTCGGCGAAGCCACTGAATAACAAGGGCGAAATTGGGCTGATGACCCTCTTGCTGTCGATATAGATTTGGCTGCTCTTGCTTGACCTCATCCAGCATCCTCAGTCTTGTTCTATACCTTGCAATGAAAGGCTCGGTCGTATTTGATATCTGCCCAAGCTATTGATACCGCTTATGTCTCGTCAGCCAAATCTAGAATCGACGCCCGCCAGATATCACGATTGTATTCGGCAATCGTGCGATCCGAGCTGAAGAAGCCGGAACGGGCAACATTCAAAATCGACATGGTTGTCCAGCGCTCCGAATCGGCATAAGCCCCCGCCAGTTGGTCCTGGCATTCCAGGTAGCTGCTGAAATCGGCGCATACCATGTATTCGTCGTGGTAGAGCAGGGAATCAACGATTGGCTGGAAGATATTGGTATCGCCGCCGGAAAACTGCCCATAAGCGATCCAGTCTATCGCCTCCCGCAAGTCCACATTGCTATCGTAGTATTCGCGCGGATTATAGCCACGTTCTTTAGCCGCGAAGACCTCTTCGCTGGTCATGCCGAAGAGGAAAAAGTTCTCCGCCCCGACGCGCTCACGGATTTCGATATTGGCGCCATCCAGCGTGCCGATGGTTAGCCCACCATTGAGCGCGAACTTCATATTTCCCGTGCCGGAAGCCTCTTTGCCCGCCAGCGAAATCTGCTCCGATACATCCGCCGCCGGATAAATCAACTGACCCGAGGTGACATTGAAATTTGGGATGAAGACCACACGCAGCTTATCAGCCGAGATTGGATCCCGATTGATGACTTCGGCAACCGAGTTGATCAACTTGATGATCAGCTTTGCCATGTGATAGCCCGGTGCGGCTTTGGCGCCAAAGATGAAAGTGGTCGGCACAAGTTCCGCCTGCGGGTCATGTTTCAGCTTCTGATAAAGATGAATGATGTGCAGCGTCTTCAGCAATTGTCGCTTGTATTCATGCAGCCGCTTGACCATGACATCAAACATGGAACCGCTGTTGATACTCAAACCAAGGCGCTCCTCAATATATTGCGCTAATTGCTGCTTGTTCGCTCTTTTCATCGTCCGCCAGGCTTGTCGGAACTCGGCATCATCGACGTAGTCTTCCAATTTTGTCAGCTCCTCCAAATTGCTCAGCCAGCCATCGCCAATTTTTTCGTTGATCAGCTCCGCCAGCACGGGATTCGCCAAGCGCATGAAGCGGCGTGGGGTGACTCCATTGGTCTTGTTACCAAATTTCTGGGACCATAGCGCGGCGAAATCGGGGAAGACACGTGCTTGCAACAAATCCGATTGTAATTCTGCAACGCCGTTAACCGAGTAACTGCCAACGCAGGCGAGGTTAGCCATGCGCACCTGTTTCTCTGCCCCTTCTTCGATGATAGACATCCGCTCAACTCGGCCAACATCGCCCGGAAAGTTCATGCGCACAATATCCAGAAAGCGATGGTTGATCTCGTAAATGATCTCCAAATGACGCGGCAAGACACGTTCCATCAGCCAAACGGGCCATTTCTCCAGCGCCTCCGGCAACAGCGTGTGCTGGGTCGAAGCGAAAGTACGGTTGGCGATCTTCCAAGCCCGCTCCCAACCGACATTATATTCATCGACCAGCAAACGCATGAACTCGGCGATGGCGATCACCGGGTGCGAATCGTTCAGGTGGATCACCGCCACATTGGGCAGCTCCTCCCATTCCACATTTTTGATCATGAAGCGTTTGATGATGTTGTTCAGCGAACAGGCGACGAAGAAATACTGTTGCTTCAGGCGCAGCTCTTTGCCCTGTGGTGTATTATCGTTGGGATAGAGCACCTTGGTGACATTTTCCGAACTGGTCTTCTGTTCGACCGCCCTCGTATAATCGCCAACATCAAAAAGCTGTAGATCAAATTCACGTGTGGCGCGCGCGCTCCAAAGCCGCAGCATATTGACGGTCTTGGTCTTATAGCCGGGCAGCAAAGTATGATAGGGTTGCCCCATGATCGTCTGCGCCGGAATCCATCGCACGCGATAATTGCCATCTTGGTCATGGTAGCTCTCGGTCCCACCGCCAAAGCCCACCTCCACCATGTCATCGGGCTGCGGGAATTCCCAAGGGTTGCCATAGTAAAGCCATTCATCAGGGCTTTCCACCTGCCAACCATTGCGGAAGGATTGGCGGAAAATGCCATATTCGTAACGGATGCCATAACCCACCGCCGGGATATTCAAGGTCGCCAGCGAATCCATAAAGCAAGCGGAAAGGCGCCCCAAACCACCATTGCCCAAGCCCGGTTCGATATCCATTTTTATCAGATCTTCGAGGTCAATTTCGTGCTGGCGCATGGTCTCATGCGCATACTCGTAAGTGTCGGTGTATAGAAGGTTCTTCTCCAATTGCTGCCCAAGCAGATACTCAGCCGACAGATAATAGACGAATTTAGGATTCTGCCGGTAATAACAATCCACATTCTGCTGCCAGTGATACATCATGTAATCGCGGACGGTATGCGCCAGCGCCATATAAAGATCGTGCGCCGTCGCCGTATATATGGCTTGCCCGCGGGTGTAATACAGATTGTCACGAAACGCTTGAGCAAATGCTTTCTGCGAATGGTTGACGCGCCTGATGTTCTCAAAATTCGCGATCATGTTTATTTTCCCTATACTTAAGCGCACATTTTCTCAGAGCCATGTCAGCTTCAGCATATGATAATCTTACTGAAAACTTTCTGCCACTACTTTCTCCTATTTGAAGCGAGTATTAACAATGCTGGTATCTGCTCCTCGAATTGAAGATATAGAGGGAAAGAAAAAGAAGCGCCTCACATATTCGGCAAATTCACTGAAGATTAGGGGAGATATCCAGCTGACGACTCGCTTGATGTCGATATCGATTTGGACAATTTTCTTCTGCTTCATTTAATAGATCTCTCGCGAGCTGTGAAAACCCTCGCCTCCACTCAACGACCACCCATGCCCGTCAATGTAATCCCCTTGATGATCTGCCGCTGAAAGATAACATAGACGATCAGAATGGGAATGGATGATAAAACCGCACCCGACAAAACCATGGGTCTATACTGACCCGCGTAAGAAGAATTGAGGATAGCTAAACCAACTGGCAGTGTCCGTGTTTCCAGGCTATTGGTGACAATAAAGGGCCAAAATAGGTCATTGTAGTGAAAGAGAAATACAAAAATGCCCAAGGCTGTCAGCGCATTGCGTGATAGCGGGAGCACGACATGCCAAAAGCGCCCAAAATAACTTGCACCATCTAGCACGGCGGCTTCTTCTAAATCCGAAGGAATCTGAATGAAAAACTGCCGCAGCAAGAATACACCAAACACATTGGCGGCGCCGGGAAACACCAGCGCGTTAAAAGTATCCAGCCAATGCAAATCTCGCATCAGCAGATAATTAGGTATTAGCGTTACCTGCGAGGGTATCATAATTGTGACAAGCAAAAAGCCAAATAAAATGTTGTTGCCGGGAAACTTCAGCCTGGCGAAGGCAAAAGCCGCCGGTGCGCAAAGGAACAGCACAGCCGCTGTATAACCGGTAGCGGCGATTAAACTGTTGCGTAGCCAGAGATCCAAGCGCAGATCCTGTTGCGTCAGAACAGCGCGGATGCTGTCAAGTGTAGGCTCCACCGGGATGATTTGCGGGGGCCAACGATTAACTTCCTGATTTGTCATAAATGACTGGGAAATAGCGATGAGCATCGGGAAGATAACAAACAGCCCCAATAATGTCAAAAAAACATAAGCCATCGTGTGTTGCGGCAGGAAGCTTCGCTCTGTATTCATATCGCCTTGCCTAGTATTCGATCCGCCGACTGAGAAATATAAATTGTATGGAGGTCAATACAGCCATGATAACCGCAATGGCAACTGCCACAGCAGCGCCATAACCCATACGAAAGGCAGTCCACGCAATCTGATACAAATAGAAAATCAAGGAATAGGATGATCTTCCCGGTCCTCCATTAGTCATAATGAAGGGCTGGCCATAGACTTGGAAATGCGAAATGACACCTGTCACAGTCACGAAGAGGATGGTCGGACGGAGCAAGGGCAGCGTGATATGCCAAAATAAATCCCAGCTACCGCTGCCATCTATTCGCGCCGCTTCGTACAATTGCTCTGGAATGCCCTGCAAGCCGGCGATAAAAATCAGCATGGGGAAACCGAAACCCCACCAGATTGTCGTGATACTTAATGCTGGAATCACAAGATTGGGGTCGCCTAGCCAGTTGACAGGTCGTATCCCGAAAAAGCTAAGCCCATAGTTAATGATACCGAACTGGGTATTCAACAGCCATACCCAAATTAAGCCCACCGCGCCTACGGAAAGCAAGCTGGGCATATACAGCAGCACCCGGAAAAAACTCTGCCCAATTATCGGGCGTGTTACCGCTATGGCAGCCGCCAAAGAAATAATCGTCGTGCCGACCACGGTAAAAGCGGTGAAATAAATGGTGTTGCTCAAGGAAATCCACCAGACATCGTCATTAAAGAGCTCGATGTAATTCTCAATGCCGATATACGGACGACTCGGGCGTAGAATCTGCCAATCATAAAAACTTAATTCCACGGCCGCCAAGACAGCGCGCACAACAAATATCAAAAAGAAGATCATAAATGGCGCCAAAAATATGTAAGCAGCAATAGCCTCTCGCGTTCGCAGGCTTATCGCCGGGAAGCGAGGACTACTTTTCTTGCTGAAACTCTGGCTTCTTTTTGTAATATTTTGAACCATATAAGAAAACCACCATTTCCCTTAAATCGATATTAGCAAAGCAACAAATGGGCGGGAAGCCAAAATTAACTCGCCCGCCCAACAATATCAGCTCCAAGCTTATTTTGCTTGGCGCAAAAGAATTAGCCAGCCCGATCCAACACTTGCTGCATACGCTCGGCCGCGTCATTCAGCGCGTCTTCAACTGATTTCAGGTTGTTGAGGGCGGCATCCAATTCTGGATCCAGTGCGGCGTAAATCTCCTGGATAGCGGTGCTCTTGTAATCCAGGATACCGTAATCGGAGAAAGTTTGCCCCAACAGGATGTTGGATGGATAATTCGCCGCATTCAATGCCGCTTGTGCGGAAAGACGCGCCGGCACTTGACCAGAACCAGCCCAAGTTACCTGATTTTCGCTTATCCATTGGATCAACTGTTGTACGGCATCCAGCTTTTCGCCTTCCAAACCGATCGGCAGCATGAAGGTGTGTATGCCAAACCAGGTTGCTGGCTCGGGACCAAATTGAACCTGGGGCCAAGCCTGCCCATTGATATCGGTTTGATCGACAGCGAAGTTGCGGAACCAGGTACCGGTCGGCAATACGGCAACCGAACCGCTGGCAAAACCTTGCCAGGTGTCGAAACCAGCGGGTGGCGGCGATACCTGGTACTCATAAACCAAGTCCACCGCTTGTTGCAAAGCAACCATTCCAGCTTCCGAATTTACAGTGATCTCGCCCTCTTCTGTTGCCAACTGACCGCCATGTTGTGCCAGCGCGCCCAGGAAGTTGACGCGGGGCCATTCACCTACTGTATAACCCCATTGCACTACATTTTCCGAGTCAAAGTCTGGATCCGCTGCATTGTTGCCATCCGCATCCAGCGTCAAAGCCTGGAACAGCGTGACCCAATCTTCGTAAGTTGTCGGTGCTGAAGATGGGGCGGTATCGATGCCAGCCGCTTCGAACATGTCGGTATTGATCCAAAGACCGCGCCCGTGATTATCCAGCGGGATACCATAAGTTACCCCCTGATATTGCATGCCATCGAAAGTAATGTCAGAAATATCAGTTTCGGGGAACCAACCGCCATTGCCTTCGTACCAAGGTCCCAAATCTTTCAGGACACCAAAGCTGGCGAATTGTGGTACTTCCGAGGCGTGCAATAGGAATACATCTGGCGTCTGATTGGCGACAAATGCCGCTTGCAGCTTGGCATAGAGCGTATTCCAAGGGATGATTTCGCTAGTTACCTCAAAATCCGGGTTTTCTTCCGCGAACTGCGCCAGCATTTCGTTCATGGTCACACCGTCGGAACCGGTCAAACCATTCCAATAGGAAAGTTTGATTTCGCCGCCGCCAAAAGAGCCGACAATTGGCGTTGGTTCGGCATCTTGGGCGAGGACGCCCACCGATAACGATATCGCCAACGCAAGAATTATGGACAAGTGCCTTATCATTATTTGAACTCCCTTTTATGTCTTGTGTAAACTGAATACAAGTGTGAGCCGTTTTTGCATGGCAACCTTTCTTCAAGCGATATTTGTTGCTCGATTTGCTAAAGAAACTCCTTATACTGTACTCTCAAATGTACAGGAAAATATTGTATAGCATTTGTGGGGGGGGGGGGGGCAAGTACGAAATAATGACACGCAGCTAGACCTACTAAATGCTGAGCAACCAGGAGATCCATGATGATTACCCAAGTCGAGGTCATCCCACTTCGCATCAAGCGCGATGAAGCTTATCTTGGCGGATTGCCACAAGGCGCTGACCCCGCCGCCTACTTCCTGCGCCCGCCATATCGCTCGCTTTATTCCGCTTATTTCGAGACCGCTTTCGTCAAGATCACCACAACCGATGGCGTGGTCGGTTGGGGTGAAGCGCTAGCGCCGGTCGCCCCGGAAGTGGTGGCGCAGATTATCGAGCAGCTGCTGGCGCCAGCTTTGCTCGGGCGCGATCCCCTGGATGGCAATGCCCTGTGGAATCTGATGTACGATCTCATGCGCGAACGAGGCTACTATGGCGGCTTCATGCTGGATGCCATCAGTGCCTGTGATATCGCGCTTTGGGATCTGCGCGGCAAGTTGCTCGGTCAGCCAGTGTATAAATTGCTAGGCGGCGCTTTTCGCCAATCCATCCCCTGTTATGTTTCCGGCTTGCCCCTGCCCACAGCGGAAGAGCGGGTCGAATTGGCGCTGGAATATGTGGGACGAGGCTTCCAGGCATTCAAGCTGGCAGCGGGGCACGGTGTGCGCGCGGATACCGAAAGCCTGGCGGCATTACGCCATGCCCTCGGCGCTGAAGCCACGCTATTGCTGGACGCCCATTGGGTCTACTCCCTGGACGAAGCGGTACAGCTAGGGCATCAACTCGCCGAGCTAGACGCTGGCTTCTTCGAAGCGCCGATCAATCCCGAAGATATCGCCTCACACGCGCAATTGGCAGCGGCGGTGGCGGTGCCTATAGCTATCGGCGAGACTGAACGCACCCGCTATCAATTCCGTCCCTGGCTGATGGGCAAAGGGGCTGACATCCTGCAACCGGATGTGGGGCGGGCTGGCATCTCGGAAGTCATCAAAATCAGCCAAATGGCGGAAGCCTTCAATGTCAAAATGGCGCCCCATCTCAGCGTCGGCTTGGGCATTTGCATCGCGGCTTCTATCCATACCGCGGCCGCTATCCCCAATCTCTACCTGCTGGAATATCAGCCGCCAGTCTTTGAAATCGCCAACCTGCTGCTGGAGTCTCCGCTGGTTTGTGAAGCCGGTTTCTATCAACTTCCTGCGGGAACCGGGCTCGGCGTCCAGCTTGATGAAAAACGCTTGCGCGAATTACAAAGCTGAATCACCTTGACGAAGTTCCAAGCAAATTTCTACTTGTTCATTATGTACGAGTTTGCTTGACAAACCATTTTCTTACTTTAGACTGAAACTGACAATCCATATCGTCAAAGACAGAATAGCTGAAAATGGAGGAAACGATGCGGAAGGAAAATGCTCCATTCAAATCCGATCATGCTTGATTATCTCGATGCCAATGCGAATCGAACAATAGCCTAAGCGCGGGCTCTGCCTCATCTCCCACTAAACACCGTGCTTCATACCGTCCATGAGGAAGCTCAGCCATTGCTCGACGGGCTGCTGAAAATTGTGCTGGATTCAGACCCCATCCAGTGGCTGATGGACCAACATGCCGAGCTTTGCGTCAAAATGCTGCTTTGGTAATATCTGGATGTTTTGCGCGGCAATCTCCTGGCGAAGCAGCATGATATCAATCAAAGCAAAAAACGCAAAATACTCGGTATCTTCCCCAGCCCTATGCAGCGATCAAGCTTGAAAATCCCTTACCGATTGAACGAACATGATCTGGCGCTGCTGAAACCGCTTAAGCACACGCGCCCGATCAGCATTGACGCGGGGCAATTGCTAGAGATATTCTCTCGTTTGCATCGCCGCCAGATGCTTGTTGCATCGAGCGATCGTTTCTTGTCTTTGTATCGATGGCGATTGCGAGACGAGTTGTTCCTGTTGCCCGATGATGTGAATCCATTGGTCTGGCTGCGGGAAAACCATCTCCAATATGCCGCGCTATCGGTCCTGGCTACCTGATTCAACAAGTGATGCCAGCTAGCATTGGGCGCCTGTCTTGGGATACCTCGCGAAGCTCTTTTTCGACAGACGCTGTCTGCCAAGCAAAAGGTATAACATTCGCCGTGAACGAGATCGCCTATGTGCAAGATGTCTTTTCGATTCGCCTTAACTTCACCATCAGCGGCAGCCAATTGAAAACGCTGGCGATGTCTCCCTTTGCTGCTTGGCGCGGTCCGCTTCCGGTTGACTGGCGCAGCGCGGGAACCTTGTGCGATGACTTAGACAACCACTACCTGATTTGTTATCACGTCCTAAATGTCTCATGTGTTTTTTCCCAGCCCGAACACCTATACAGCTACAATTTGCGCTTGTCTTGTTATCCTTAGATCATGAAAAAAGCCAAAATGCTCAGGTTGTCCTACCAAGATGTCGTCTTAGTTGCGGAAGAAATGCCAGCAGGGGCAATTACTGAAGACGGTCTCCGGTATCATCTAGTGCCGCTGGGGGATCTCGAGTGGTTTATCAATATCAGCGGGCTAACTGACTAACCCGGCACCAGCGGTGCCTTGGGTCGCACAATCTGCAAACGCTCCGGCGTCAAGCGCGCTGCCAATTCCTCCGATACCTGATAGCCATGGCGAAAATTGCCCCAGGAAGGTCCATAGCGGAAAACGATAATCCGCCGATCGCCAGGGTTCACCCGCTGGGCAGAACCATGCGCGATACAATCCACAAAGAGGATGGCATCGCCAGCCTCCATGTGAATCTCGATGGCGCCTTCCACATTGTCCACAGAGGACTCATCGCTGTGCATGCGATACTTGTCATGGTGTGGGTGGGGGAAGTTCGATTTGTGGCTGCCGGGGATAACCATAGTCGCGCCATCCCCCTCGCCGATATCGGTCAGCGCCATCAAAATATTGATCTGCCCGCAGTGGAAGCGTCCATTGTAATAACGAAACTGGGTGCGTTTGGTGCCTTCATGCCCGCCGGAATGCAAGCCGATCGCCTGCCCAGGTCCGCGAATGCTGGCGAAACATTCATCGATGAACAGCGGACCGTGGTTGTAATCGAAGGTGCCAGCACCACCGACAAAGAACTTGACTTTTTCAATCCAGGATGGGTGATCGATCAGCCGCTCGAAAGGCTCCCCACCTTCATAAATCTGTTGCAGGTTGAGCCCGTCTTCATCGCCATAGTTGTGGCCATGCACATAGCCTTTCCATTCGCCCGGTTGCATCGGCAGCAGCCCGTCGATCCCGGCATTGATAGCGCGCACTTCTTCCGGTGACAGTGCCCCCTTCAGCAAGAGATATCCCTGTAGGTCGAAGAAATATGTGTCCCGTTCGCTAACCATTCTTACTCCTGAGTTTTGTTCGCCTAGCTATAACATTGTACCGAGAAAACCGCCGCCGACACATCACCATGGCTGTCTACCACCTCGACCTGCAAGTGATCGGTTTCAATCGCTTGATCAAATTGGATCCTATTGACAGTCTGATGATTGTCGCTCACCTCCGCCAAGACCTTGCCAGCCCCGTCTTTAAGCCGATAATGCTTGACAGTGAATGGCATCACATTTTCCGGATGCCCCATCAGGCTGCTCTCCATCGCATGATCAAAGTCCGTATCAAACATTAGCGTGACCTCGCTGATGCTCTGCGGCACAATCCATTTGATATCGAGTTGCGGCGCCGGGTCGGCCGGGTCAGCGACCCAGGCATTGACCCCCGAGGTTGGGCGAGCAACACCGTTGCAGATATTTTGCGCATCAAAGCCATTAATGGGCGGCATGAAAGTCATCGCCAAATTCTGCCCCTTTGGACGGCGGGACGGCAGCCAAAACTCGAAAGTTTCCACCCCAATATCCTGGGGAGGCATCTGTGTTTTGGAATAACTCAAGGCCAGCAATCCAGTGGCGCGCAGGTTGCTCAAATGCAAGTGAATCGCTGGATTCTCCATCACACAGACAAAGATATAACGCCCTTCATCGATGAGCTGATCGAAGTCCAATGTCACGATCTGGTCATCACCTGTCGGCAAATCGTAGCTCAGCGTCTTCAGCGTAATATCAGGACTGTGATTGTCCAGCTTGGAGCTGATGCGCAATTGCACTGCCAGTTGCGTCTCTTCGGCGGCGTCCAAGGCGATAGTCATCCGCGGGATGCGCCCGCGCTGCATCGGCAACATCTGGGCATAAGAACGCTCCAGCGCCACGCGCGGTCCATCATCGGGCAGGCTCTCCAGGCACAACTTGCTGGATGCGGTCACCCGCGCCTCCCGCACAAGATTCTCTTCATCTTCCAGTTTGAATTGCGGGATGTATTGCCCCACACGTTGCAAATCCCGTTGCAGCAAATGGACATTTTCCGGCAAGGCGATATCGCGCGGCAGCAAGCCACGTTCTATGCAGTGCGCGGCAGCGATGCCTACAGATTGGGCGGCTGAAGCCAAAGTCAGCATGACACGGGTCGAGCCAAACGCGACGTGCGAGGCGCTCATGATCCGACCGGCGATAAAGAGATTATGAATATTTTTACTATACTGCGTACGATAGGGAACCTGATAAACGCCTTTGGCATGCCACTGGTCGCAGCCGGGTCGCTCGCTGAAAACGCCGTCAGCCGGATGCAAATCAATTGACCAGCCGCCGAAAGATATCGCGTCATAATGCTGTCGCTGCTCGATGATATCTTGCTGAATCATCATATAATCGCCTTCGAAGCGCCGACTCTCCCGCTTGCCCGGGATCTGCCCAACCCATTCCAGCGTCAATGTCTCGGCATCGGGGAACTTGCCTGAATTCTTGATGTAATTCCAGACGCCATAGACCACTTTCCACAACTGCCATTTGATGGTCTCGGTTTCATGCACTGTGTCCAGGCGCCCGCCATATTCGATCCACCACAACCGGCAACCATCGGTGGCGGTATTGAAATGGCGAAAACGCGGGATCTGCGTGATATCATCCAGCGCGTAACTCGGCGGCACAAACTTGACCGGCACGCCAACATCTTTGCTGTAAAAATAAATCGAGTGTCCGAGCAGATAGCCATATTCTTCGCTCGGGGCGAACTTCTCACCAAATTCGTCGCTGGCTTCAGCGCCCATGCGGAAGGCGGCTCCAGCCTGAAATGCTACGATGCCATCGCCCGAAGCATCACAGAAGAGCGGGGCATAGAGTTCGTATTGTGTCGAGTTCTGGCTGCAGAACGCGGTGATAGATTCGATGGTCTCGCTATCGGATTTGTCGACGCTGACAGCAGCAGTATTGAGCAACAGCGTGATATTATCTTCCTCGACTACTTTTTCCAGTAGTATGGTGTCAAAAATCAACGTATTGCCTTCGCGATTGCGATACATGTTCTCGACCAGCAACTCGTCAATCACCCCTCCCTCGCGCGACCAACGATTGTTGTTTCTCATATGCGAGGTGGCGCCCAATCCCCACAAACGCACTTCGCTGCTGGCATTGCCGCCCAAGACAGGTCTATCCTGCACCAGCACCACTTTGATACCGGCGCGGGCGGCGGTGATGGCGGCGCAAGTACCCGCCAAGCCCCCACCGACGATCACCAGGTCGCTATCGATGCGCACTGTTTTTGGCGCCCTCACCTCGGCGCTGAAAGCTTCAGTCAACATCCGCGGGATTTGATTGTCCTGTTTCATAAGGTTTCCTTTTTTGATCAATTAGTCATTCAGTTTGCTGGGTAACTAGCAAGATACTTGGTCGCGCAAGTTAGAGACCAAGCCGATCCTGCTCGACGCCATGTTCTACGCACCACTCATTCAACGGGTTGAAGCCGCCACTCGGTTGAAACTCGAGCGTATCATCGATTTCTTCGCCGACCAGATACTGCTGCAATTCGCTCAATTTCTCCAGGAAAGGTGCTTCCTGCTTGATATAATCCATCGGTTTCAACCAGCGATAGGCATAACCAATCATCATCGCTTTGCGGGTGATCTCTGTGAAATTCGGCGCGCCGGCATGCCAGGTGCGATACTCAAAAATGACGCAATCCCCCGGGTTCAACAAGGGCTCGATGGCATTGGCTGGATCTGCCTTGCCTGCGGGAATCTCAATGTTCTCTTTGAGCTGGTTGCTGCCCGGCGCCAGCAGGGTCACGCCGGAATTGGGCTGGCTCAAATCGGTCAGGTAGAAGGCGCATTTCAAGCCGATACGCGGATAATTGCCGGCGCCCAGATCGCGCGATGTGCGCCCATTATCGCGGTGCCAACCGGGGCGTCGAATCGTATCCGCTGTGCCTGGCGGGTCGGGATGGCGATAAATAAGATGGCTGGTTGACAGTTGTAGATTCGACCCCAGCAACTGTATCACCAAGGGCAGGGTGATTTCGTTGGTCAGCAGGGGGATGAAAGCATCGTCCATGGTGATGCAATTGCGAAAGCCATCGTAGATGCCGCCACCTTGAACGAAGCGATTGAAACGTTGATCAGTGCTGATAAGCCGATCGCCAGCTTCAATCAGACGGCTGATCATCGCTTCGTCTAACACATTCCGAATGATCAAATAGCCTTCATCGCGGAATTGTTTCCGCTGTTCTTCAGTTAGCTTGGTAAAGCCTTCCATGTCCGTTTCTCCAAGAAAATCATTCACCTTTAACTTAGGTATAAGTCAAATAAGCGGTCGCGATGCAATCTCCTTCACAACGCAAGCGCAGCCAGTGGGCGCTATATCCATCCGGGAACACGTGGTGCGTATAGCCTTGGGCAGCCACTTCAAATGTCCCATAGATCTTCCATTTGCCATTACCCAGGAAATCCACCTCGATAGTGAACGAGACGGCGCAATCACTGTCATTGCTCAGGTGCAGCGCCTTCTTGTCAAAGCCAGTCATCAGATACGGATCGGACACTTGCCCGGCGCTGACTTCATCCTCCCACCAAAGACCGCCCCATCCACTTGGCTTCCCCATCTGCCAAAGATCGTCAGTCTTGCCGAACCACAAACCGGATTGTGGCTCGCCCGCCAGGTGATTGGCGCCATTGTGCGGGCTGGCGTTGTCTGAGCCTAGCACCAGCATGCCACGATAGGTGCAGAAATCGCCGTGCACCCACAGATGCGTCGAAATCGGGCGGATGCCCCAAACATGATTCTCGTATGCCCAAGGCGAGAGTTCGTAAAACATGCCGTGGCAATCCATCAAAAAGCGCTCATGCTCCACTTCACGGATACGAGGCCATTCCGTCTGCCACATGTGGTCAAAAGTGTGGCTGGCTTTGGGCAAGCGATAACGTTTCCACTCCCCATTCGCTTCGGTATAGACCTGCAATATCGCCGAGCGCTTGTCCCAACCCATGGCAAAAATGGTGCCGGCGAAATCCCCCCTCCCGTTCACTTCGATAAAGGGATTGCGCTCGATAATTGTCCAGCGCTCGCCATCCCATTCAGCCAGCCTGCCCGCCGCCTCGAGGCCGGTAAAATCACGTTCGTCGTAGCTGTTGTTAGCGACAACCACCCGGCCAAAATTGCTATAAGCCGCTTTGAAATGGGCATACTGATGATCGGGGACGCCCAATTCCTGCACCAGGTCAGCCAGAAAACTGGTCTCCAACGTATGCACATTCATCTCATAGAACTCGCCCTCCATACCCAGCATGTAGACCATGTTTTCCGGGTCGGTCAAATGGCGCATGGTGGAACAAATACGCACTTCCAGCAAATCCGCCACCGTGCGCACATTTCCCTGCGCATCGACCACATGGGGACCAATGATGAGTTGGTTGGAATCCCAATGCACCATACGGTTGGTATAGGTGCCGACGTAGCTGGCTGGGTGCTTGGTCATCTCCAGTTGCTCGTTGATGGTATAGAAACCAGTGCCGACCCCGCTGGCGGATTTGTGTGAGACATAAGTGACCAGCCACAGCTTGCGCGCCCAAGCCATCATGGCGCCAATGCCACATTCAGTGCGTGGTGGTCCCAACTCCGCGCTTAAAGCAAGGTGGGGATAAATGCCGCTCGCGTTCAAATATTGACCTGATGCCATATCTCTTCACTTTCATTGAAATTAGTATTCTCCGGATTGTAGTTAGCTTCCGCGCTCATCACAACTCGCTCAACTCGGCTTTAATACCGCCGTCTTCCTTCTCTTCGAGACGGGCACTCAACTCAAAAAGCTCATCGTACTATTTTGGAAACAGTGGAGGGACAATCAATCGGCAACCATTTGCAGCTGAGCTGGTCGCGGAGTATGAACAAGATATTGGCGGGCTCATCCATAGGTAAAGCCTCAACCTTTCATGCCGGAGATATTGGCTCCCTGGATGAACTGCTTCTGGAACAGGAAGAACACGACCAGGACAGGAATCACCATCATGACTGAAGCCGCCATTTGCTGGTTGTAAATCCCACCTTGCCCGGGCAATGAGGTGAACTTGTAAAGGCCGATAGCGAGCGTGTGCAGCTCCGGATCTTTCAAATAAATCAAGGGACCCAGGAAATCGTTCCAACTGTTTTGGAAGCTCAATATGGCGATAACAACAATCGCCGGCTTGGCTAGCGGTATCATCACCTGGGTGAAAATCCGCACTTCTCCCGCCCCGTCGATCTTTGCTGCGTCCAGCAGGTCCTGTGGTATGCCGAGGAAGAATTGCCTGCAGATAAAGATATAAAAGGCATTCCCAAAAAAGTTAGGCACAATCAAGGGATAGAAGGTGTCGATCCAGCCGATTTCTTCGTAAACAGCGTAGACAGGTATTAAACGAACCGCAAAGGGCAACATCAACGTCGCCAAGAGAATCAGAAAGAGCGTGTCCCTATAGGGAAATCTGAAACGAGCGAAACCATAAGCCACAATCGTACAGGAACAAATATCGCCGACCAGCGAGAGAATCGTCACAAGCATGGTGTTGCGAAAGGTGGTGCCAAAATTCCAGAATCTCAGGGCTTCCGTGTAGTTTTCCGGCTGCCATACTCGTGGAATCCACTCCACCGGAAAAACACCGACCTGCTCCAAAGGCATGAAGGAAGACATAAACATCCAGAACAGCGGCGCCAAAAACCAAAGACTGACGGCAATCAGCATGAAATAGAGCAGAATACGCCCGAAAATTCGCGTCAGGCGGGCAACCGCATCCTGCTGCTGAAAGTTGCTTCGAGTCATACTTGATGAAGTCATCACTAACCCTCCGAGCCTTGATAAAAGACCCATCGTTGTGATGTCGCCACGATAACAGCCGTGAAGGCAAAAATGATCATAAAGAGAATCCATGCCAAAGCGGATGAATATCCCATCTGCGGCGGCAGATATTGAAAGGCATGGTCAAACAAATGCAAGACATAAGTACGCGTCGCATCCCGCGGGGCGCCGCCGGTCATAATGAATACCTGCGTGAAAACTTGAAAGGCGCTGATGATATTTATCAAGACATTGAGATAAATAGTCGGTGTCATCAGCGGGATCGTAACACGCCACAAACGATTGAACATATTGGCGCCATCGATCTTGGCGGCATCGTAATACTCTTCCGGGATTCCCTGCAAGCCGGCCAAAAAAATCACCATGGTCACGCCTACCCAGGTTGTGCTCATGATTAGAAACGCGATCATGGCAAAATCGGGGTCAGCAAACCAGCGGATGCGTGGAAGGCCGAAGATGCTCAAGAACCAATTGAGCAAACCAGCGCGGGCGTTAAGCACATATAACCAGATTATCGAAAGCGCGACGATAGGAACGACCGAAGGCACATAAAACAGCGTGCGCCATAAGCCCAGAAAGCGTACCTTGTTGTTGAGTAAAAGGGCGAGTGCGAAACCCAGCACGATGCGGATCGCCACTGAGCCACCGACATAGACCGAAGTGTTCTTTAATGATTTCAAGAAAAGCGGGTCATCGGTGAATATATTGACATAATGCTCCATGCCCACCCATTGTGGCGGCGCTACCACATTGTATTTGGTGAAGCTAAGCGCGAATGAAGCAATAAAAGGAAACAGCGCGAACAAGATTACACCAACGATCCAGGGGCTAATGAAAAGCAGACCAATTTTGGCTTCGCGCTTACGCATAGGAGAGAGATCACGCCATCGTTCTCTCCTCTTGTGGCGCATCGCGCTGAATTGCGAACCAAATGCTGTTGCCATGTCCTCGCTCCAAGACCGTCAAAATCAGGTGTTGAAAATGGGGCACCCGCAGATGCCCCAAATTTGCAATACGTCGATTTAGCCGTATTCTTCCCAGAATCCGTCCAGCAATTCTTGAATCTCGGCTTCTGCGCTCGCCAGCGCGTCCTCGATGCTGCTATCACCGAAGAGCACATCTTCGACCATCCGGTCGATTATCTGGGTGGCTTCCGGCTGTACTGGTGAAACGGGAACCAGGTAATCCAAAGCGGCCACCCCCAAGAGGGATTCGGCGCGAGGATGGACGACGCCATCTTTCTCATAGCCATTGCAATCCACCAAAGGTGATGGACGTTGCTGTTGTTGGATAAACCAACAAGCGCCCTTATCCTCAATTTCGGTGGTCAGCCATTTAACCAATTGCCAGGCTTCATCCGGATGGGCGGCATTCTGCGGGACCATATACCCCCAGCCACCATGGGCATTGCCGCGGCGATCGGGGCTGCCATTGGGTCCGTATGGAATCGGCGCCACATCATAGTTCAAACTCTCTGCGTGATCCTCGACCTGGAAGAGCGTCCACGACCCATTCACTTCAACTGAAACCAGACCCTGGATCAATGGTCCTTGATCGAATTCGCCAGCCATCTCCCAGAAAGCGTTCAATTCTTCGATACCGTAATTGATCTCGGCCATCGCTTGCATGAACCCCAGCGCTTGGGCGCCAGCTTCATTATTGATTGTGATCGTGCGCAAATCGGGCGTGATCCAATCTTGCCCATTGGCATTAAGCCAGGTGAGGAAAGCGCCAGCGCCGCTAGTGGATTGTGCGTTAAAACCAATGCGCTCCAGGAAACTGCCATCACCAAGGCGCAGTGCCTCGGCAGCTTCCAACATCTCATCCCAAGTTTCCGGGAATTTCTCAATGCCAGCTTCGGCAAAGTGGTCAACGTTGTACCAGGCGATATTGTAAGCGCCACCGCCCGGCAGCGGGAGCATCCAAGTCTTGCCGTTGAACTGCGTCCCAGCAAATTCGGATGCGTGGAAAATTGCAGGATCAATGCCATCAGCTGCCATATAATCATCCAGCGGGATGATCGACTCGGTAGCGGCGAAGAAGGGCAGGTCTTGGCGACCGAACATGGTGACATCAGGGGGATTGCCAGCAGCAATAGCAGCCAGCAGATTCTGCAGGCGATTGTCCCAAGGCAGGAAGACATTGTCGACACAGATGCCGGGGTTGGCATCCTCAAATGCAGCAACTTGCTCTTCCATCAAAGGAATGCGATTGCCGCCCCAGTGATGCCAATAGGTCAGAGTGACATCGCCCTCGCAGTCGGGGTTCTGTGCCGATACCGTCATCGAAAGCGGCACCAACGCCAGCACGATAACAATGAGCAAGAACATTATTACTGATCTCTTAAACACGGAGATATCCTTTCTCTAGTGGTAGATTTTCTGAACAAACAAAGACTGATAGCCAAAATAAACTGCTGAGCGCCATCTGGCTGGTGAGGCCGATGCATGCAACTCAAGCTACACCTTGTATCTCCTTTACACAAGCCGACATGTCTATGCAATTGTTGCGGAGCAACGGTTTAACAAAGGCTGATGATATAAACCGGTGAATACTGTAATCCGCAAAATTCTCAATCAGCATATAATATAGCGTTCTTGACGTATTTCTGCAACTCGGGGCTTATCAGCAGCGTCATCATAACCGCTGCATTACTCGCATGAGCAGGTCGCGGCTCTCCTGCAATGCCTTGGCTGGCTTGGGCAGGGCGGGGCTTAATTCCAGGCTAAGCGCTCCGTCATAACCGATCGCTTCCAGGGCTCTTAAGCTACTCGCGAGCGCTTCCTCAGTCATCACGCCATCGAGCAATGACCAATGCAAATCGCCTATGCCATCGTTGTCGTCCAAGTGCACATAGGCGAGGCGATCCCCTGCATTGTGGATGATCGTCGCTGGATCTTCGCCCGAGATCTGAACATGTCCGATGTCCAGCAGCAGATAGAGATTGGCATGCCCAGTTTGGTGGATGAACTCCAGGGTCTGGCTGGCAGTGGGCAGCGCCATACCGGGAAAATGTTCCAGCGCCAGCTTGATGCCTTTAGCTTCCGCCACATCAGCCAACTGGCTTAGCGAACCGGCATAATGTTGTAGGGCGGCGGGAGTATCACTCAAACCAGGTACTACATAAACGGTAGCGGCCTGGTGCTCCGCCGCAGTTTCTATGGCGCGCTTCACATGATCAATTGCTTGCTGTCGCGAGCTTTTATCGGCGGAATCCAAGGTGGCGCCCGCCGGCATCCCAAAAGAGCCACCGACGCAAGAAACCTGTAAGCCGAGCTCCTGCGCCAACAATTGACTCTCGCTGGTCTGCAAGTGCATCGGCTGGATATCAATCCAGCTAAAACCAAGCTCCCGAACCTGCCGCAATAGTTCGATTTCTGGCAAAGTTAGTGCCCAGATGCAACAAGCGATTTTCATGTTTAGAACCTTTCCAAAGCTCGTGTCGACCAGAGAGATAATAATCGATCGCGTTTACCTTGTCACGATTTGACAATGCCCGCTGCCGGTCGTACACTTGGCGCAGTTCATGAACAGCGGGGAGATACCATGAGCGGAAAAATCGCGCTAATCACAGGAGCCGGCTCCGGCATTGGGCGGGCGACCGCTCTGGCGCTTTGGGAGGCCGGTTATACGCTGGCGCTGGCTGGCAGGCGCGCAGACAAATTGCGCGAGACCGTCGCCCAGGCAGACATCAGCCCCGAGCGCGCCTTGATCCACCGGACGGATGTCAGCGATCGTGCGGCAGTGGCGCAGCTTTTTGCCGCGGTCAAAGAAAGATACGGGCGTTTGGACCTGCTCTTCAACAATGCTGGCATCGGCGCGCCGGCGCTGCCACTGGAAGAACTGACCGAAGAGCAGTGGCTGAACGTGGTCGCCGTCAATCTCAATGGTGCCTTCTGGTGCCTGCAGGAAGCTTTCAAGCTGATGAAAGCGCAAGACCCGCGTGGGGGCCGCATCATCAACAATGGCTCTATATCGGCAAAGGTCCCGCGTCCCCATTCAGCGCCTTATACCGCCACTAAGCACGCCATGACCGGCTTGACCAAATCGGCAGCTCTCGATGGCAGAGCCTATAATATCGCCTGTGGACAAATCGATATCGGCAACGCCAGTACCGAGATGACCGAACGCATGGAGCGGGGTATCTTGCAAGCGGATGGCACCACCAAAATCGAGCCAACCATGGATGCCCGCCACGTCGCTGATGCCGTGCTCTATATGACGAACCTGCCGCTTTCCGCGAATGTGCTCTTTATGACCGTGATGGCAAGCGGCATGCCCTATGTGGGCAGAGGCTAGCAGAGGAAAATATGAGCGAACTCATCTGGATGACAGCGGTCGAATTGGCAACGCTAATCAAAGCGGGGGAACTATCCGCCGTCGACCTGCTGGAAGCCCATCTGCGGCAGATTGAAGTGGTCAATCCCCAAGTCAACGCCATCGTCACCTATCTGCCAGACCTGGCAATGGAACTGGCGCGAGCGGCCGACGAAAAACAAGCCCGTGGCGAAGCCTTGGGCATCCTGCACGGCTTGCCCATCGCCCACAAAGACCTCTTCGAGACGGAGGGTATTCGCACTACCATGGGATCGCCTGTCTTCCAGGACTATCTGCCCGAATCCGACGACTTGATCATCGCCCGTTTGAAGGCGGCCGGTTGCATCACCCTGGGCAAGACCAATGTGCCGGAATTCGGCGCTGGCTCCCATACTTTCAATCCCGTTTTTGGCGCCACCCGCAATCCTTATGACCTGTCCAAGACCTGTGGCGGCAGCAGCGGCGGCGCGGCAGTGGCGCTGGCAGCCGGTATGATCCCCATCGCCGATGGCAGCGATATGGGCGGCTCCCTGCGCAACCCCGCCAGCTTTTGCAATGTGGTCGGCTTTCGCCCATCGCCGGGGCGCGTGCCACGCTATCCCAAAAGCAATGCCTGGTCGACGCTGGCGGTTGATGGTCCCATGGGGCGCACGGTGCAAGATGTCGCCCTGATGCTGCAGGCCATCGCCGGCTACGACAGTCGCTCTCCCATTTCTATCCAGCAACCCGCCTCCTTCTTCGCGCAATCGCTGGAGCGCGACTTTAACGATGTTCGCATCGCCTGGAGCCCGGATCTGGGCGAATTGCCGATCGATCTCCAAGTTATCACAACCATCAGCAAACACTTGCCCGTTTTCGCCGATTTAGGCTGTCAGCTGGAAGAAGCTGCGCCAGACTTTCACGATGCCTATGACATCTTCCAGACCCTGCGTGCCTGGAACTTCGAGCACTCCTTCGCCGAGCATTTTGCGCAATTCGGCGCAGAGCAATTCAAAGAGACCATCCGCTGGAATGCCGCCCAAGCAGAGCAACTGAGCGCCGCCGATATCAGCCGCGCCCAAGCCAAGCGCACTGAACTCTTCCACCGCCTGCGCGATTTTCTGGAGACCTACGAATTCCTGCTGCTACCGACCGCCCAAGTGCCGCCATTCCCCATCGAATGGGAATATCCGCAAGAGATCAACGGTGCCCCCATGCAGACCTACATCGACTGGATGATGAGCTGTGCCTACATCACCGTCAGCGGTTTGCCAGCTATCTCCGTGCCTTGCGGCTTCACTGACACCGGTTTGCCAGTTGGCTTGCAAATCGTAGGCCGTCCCCACTGCGATTTCGACGTATTGCAAATCGCCTATGCTTTTCAAGAGGCGACTCGCTTCTACACGTGCCGCCCCCACTTCTCAAGCGCTGCCTAGTAGCTTACACCGCGGCAATTATTGGGTCTGTTGCCGGAGAAGCTGTTGTTCGCCAGCCTTACACTTGAATTTCTAGTTGCGTAAATCGCGCCACATTGCCTCAACGCTGTCATGAGCCTGACCCGACAGCCGCATTTTGCTATACTGATTGCGTGCCACCAAAAATAGCAGTGGAGCGCGAAACTTGGAACTCAACCTAATCAACTGGCTGCTGGCATTGCTGCCTGTGCTGACGGTGCTGATGCTGATGGTCGGGCTGGGCTGGGGCGGCAGCCGCGCTGGATCGGCTGGCTTCGCTGTGGCGCTGCTACTAGCGCTGTCTGTCTTCGGTGGCGACTTCCAGCTGGCGCTGGTCGCCATCGGCAAATCGGTTTTGCTGGCGGCGGATGTGCTTTACATCGTCTGGATGGCGCTTTTCTTTTACAACGTCGCCAACGAAGCGGGCACAGTCGCGCTCATCGGTCGCAGCCTGCCGCGCCTGACATCCGATCGCGCCGCCCAAAGCCTGCTGATCAGCTGGGTCTTCGTCTCGCTTTTGCAAGGGGTCGGCGGCTTCGGCGTGCCGGTGGCAGTGGTCGCGCCGTTGCTGGTCGGCTTGGGATACAGCGCCACCCAATCGGTCATCATGGCTTCGCTGGGGCATGGCTGGGCAGTGACCTTTGGCTCGCTCGGCACCTCCTTCGTGGCGCTAACCGCGGTCACTGGATTACCAGGCGAGTTCCTGGCGCATGACGCGGCGCTGCTCCTCGGCATGGCTTGTCTGATTAGCGGCGCGCTGGTCGCCTATGTCAGCGCCGGCTGGAATGGATTCCTGCGCTCGCTACCGATGTTGGCGATTGTTGGCGCGGCGATGGGGCTAACGCAGTGGTGGATCGCCACCAACGGCATGTGGACGCTGGGCTCAACATCTGGTGCGCTGGCCGGCGCCATCGTCGGCGTTATCTTTGTGCTTTCGCCTTTGCACGCCGGCAAGAGGAAAGCGCCTGCCGAAGCGCAAACTGAGCAATCGCGTAGTTTGGCACTAGCTCTGGCGGCTTATGTCATTTTGCTACTATTGGCATTTGCCATCAATTTGATTGAGCCGCTCGCAGTTCTGATGGATACCGTAACGCTGCAGATTGAATTTCCAGCCGTCGCCACCGCCCACGCTTGGCAAGTGCCACAAGAGCTGGGGCGGAAAATCAGCATCTTCGGTCATGCCGGCGCCATTCTATTTTATGCTGGTGTCATCGCCTTCCTGCTTTATCGCCGTGCCGGGTATTACGAAAATGGTGGCACCTGGGGCAGGATCTGGGGCAAGGTCCGTCGATCGGCGCTGAAGTCTACAATTTCCATTTTGGCGCTGGTGGCGATGGCCTCCTTAATGACCCACACCGGCATGACCCAGATGATCGCCCGTGGCATCAGCGAGACCTTTAGCGCGACAATCTACCCACTGTTCGCCCCTTTTATTGGCACTCTGGGCGCCTTCATGACTGGTAGCAATACTAATTCCAACGTGGTCTTTGGCGCGCTGCAACAAGAGACAGCCACCCTGCTGGGATTAAGCGTGCCGGTACTGCTGGCTGGGCAGACGGCCGGCGCCTCCTTGGGCAGCGTTTTGGCGCCGGCTAAAATCATTGTCGGTTGCAGCACCGTCGGTTTGGCGGGCAAGGAAGGTCCCGTGATTCGTCGAATGTTGCTGCTCGGTCTCATCCCAGTTAGCTTTATTGCCCTGGTGACTTTTATCAGATTGGCGCTTCCATGATCAAATTGGCGATCACCGGCACTGGCTCAATCGCGCGGGAGAAGGCTTGATCAACATGCAAATTATCGATGCGGCTTATGCCAGCAGTCGCGACGGAAACATACTCCACCTGGAGGCATCTTATGAGTGAACTGGCGCTATTTGGCGGGGAAAAGACCCGCACAAACCCCTGGTCGCCTTGGCCCCCGCACGATGATCGCGATGTCGCGGCAGTCACGGAAGTGCTGCGCAGTGGCAACTGGGGTGGTTTTCCTTATCCCGGTCCACAAACGCAACGCTTTCTCGATGCCTTCATCGAGCTGCAAGGCGGTCAATATGCGGTCGCGGTGATGAACGGCACCCTCACCATGGAAGTGGCTTTACGTGCGGCGGGCATCGGCTGGGGCGATGAGGTCATCGTACCGGCTTACACCTTCCAGGCAACAGCCTCGGCGCCGATGATGGCTGGTGCGATCCCTATTTTGGTCGATATCGATCCAGACACCTTTTGTATCGATCCGGCTGCTATCGAAGCTGCCATCACCAATCGAACGCGAGCCATCATCCCAGTGCATATCGCCTCGCAAATGGCGGATATGGACGCGATCATGGCGATTGCGGCGGCGCATGATCTCATCGTGATCGAAGATGCAGCCCACGCCCACGGCGCGATTTGGAATGGGCAGGGTGCCGGCACCATCGGGCATTTTGGCTCTTTCAGCATGCAATCCACCAAGATCATGACAGCTGGTGAAGGTGGGGTACTGCTCTGCCGCTCGCAAGAACATGCTTGGCGCGCCGCCAGTCTCATTGATTGTGGTCGCCCTCACGATCCAGCCGGACAGCTCTATACCCAAGGCGGCAATTATCGCATGACCGAGTTGCAAGCGGCGCTCTTGAATGTCGCCATCGAGCGCTTTCCCGCGCAAAGCCAAATGCGCGAAGAGATGGCGGATTACATGGATGAAGCGCTGAGCGAGGTCGACGGGATCCGGCTCTTACCGCGCGATCATCGCCACCATCGACGCGCCGTCTACCGCTATACTTTTGCCCTCGATCCCGCTACCTTTGGCGCAAGCAACGATATACTGGAACCCGCCTTGCTGGCCGAAGGGATTCCCTGTTGGCGCGGTTATGATCCGATGTATCGCTATGACCTGTTCCAGCCCACCGCCTCACGTTTGCCGGTGCCATCGGCTTTCCCACAATACTTTGACTATACGGACGTAGATCTGCCAGTCACCGAGCGCATCAGCTCCACAGAAGGCATGTGGCTCAATGAAGAGATCTTCCGCGATGGCAGGCGCGGTGTTGATGATGTTGTGGCGGCGCTGCAAAAAGTGCAAAGCGCATTGGCTAAGGATCCCACGCTGGTTGAGCGGATTCGCGTCTTATCATGATCTGACGCTGGTCGGGTAGCTAATGGGATCGATCATCACATCAATCAGCATCGGAGCCCTTGCCGCCATTCCAGCGCGAATAGCTTGGTCGCACTCCTGTCTCGATTGCACTTTGCGATATGCCAAACCATAAGCTTTGGCGAGATACTCAAAATCGGGATTGCGAAATTCGGTGCCAAAGGTAGGTCGGTTGCGCCGTCCTTGGGCAGAACGAATCAGATCCAGCGCGGCATCATTCATCACCATCACCAGCACCGGCAGCTGCTTCTCCGCCAACAAGCCCAGCTCTCCACTCACCATCGCCAAGCCAGCGTCCCCTGTAATACAGACCGTATGTTCACCGGTGACGTCGGCGGCGGCAATGGCGCTGCTCAAGCCAAAACCCATCGCCGAAAGCCCGTTGGAGACAAAATAGCGGTTAGGCAGTTGCGCCGCCCAATTTAATGCGGTGAAGATCTTGTGTGAACCGACATCGGTGGTCACGATGATGTCCTGCGCTGTGTTCGCTCTCAGTGAAGCGAGAAAAGACTGGGGTAAGATGTGGTCCGCTTTTGCCGCTGGCAGTACCACTTCTGCTTGTGTCTCACGAAAGCGCCGCACCCGTTTCGCTCCCCAATCGTCTGCCCTGTGCCCAGGGACTTCACCCAGCGCATCGAGTATGGCAGCGACTGATCCGACATATTCCAAATCACTGTGGATGCGCGGATCATGGTTTTCCCAGTTTGCGATCCAGATTAGCGGGGTCAGGTAATCCCATGGCTTGACCAATTCGACCACATCGAAACCGATGGCGATGATACCATCCGCTTCATCCAGCAACTGATAGACTGGGTCCTCCCGCGTTAAGCCTATCGTGCCAGCGAAGAGCGGATGATCTGCCGGCAGTGCGCCTTTGCTCTTGGGCGTGTCGATGACGGGCGCATTCAGCGACTCAGCCAATCGGCGAATTTGCTCGTAGGCGCCTTCAGGTTCCAGCCCCAAACCGACCAAGATAATGGGCTTCTCTTTGTCAACCAGCAGCGTTTTGATAGCTTCCAAATCAGCCGAGCTCGTCCTGCATTCCGCGCCGACTCTTACCGATGCGGTCTCAACTGTTATTTGCTGCAAGGCGATGCGATTGTGCAAACTCAAGTGGACCGGTCCCGGTCTATCCGCCCTAGCAAGTTCCAAGGCTGTGGCAATCGCTCCGGAGGCGTTGCTGGCAGATAACTCCACCGTGAATTTTGTAATCGGTCGAAAAATCGCTTCCAAGTCCAGCACCTGATGGCTATGCTTGCCGATCAGCTCTGGGTCGGTCACCGCAGTGATCAGCAGAACTGCTGCCCGATCGAGCCAGGCATGGGCGAGCCCGGCATAAGCGTTGGCGGCGCCTGGTCCCAACGTGCTCAAAGCGACCCCGATCTTGCCGGTCAGACGTGCCGAAGTCGCCGCCATGAAGCAAGCGCTGCTCTCGTTCTTGACCAGCATGAAGTCGATCCCACGCTGACGAAGCGCTTCCAAGAGCTCCACATTTTCCCCGCCAGGCAAGCCATAGACGGTTTCGACCCCCGCCGACCATAATTCCGCAGCGAAGTATTCGGCAACTGTCATCATCGTTGTTATCCTCAATCCATCTTTTGCGCCGCTCATTATGCAGCTGCAGACCAGGCTGTCAAATTTGCTGCTTTTGTTTGGCGTTGGATGTACAATTCACGGCAATACTTTTTCCAACATCTACCCACACGAGGGTAATAATGGCATTTTTGACTGTAGCCAAATCAGGCACTTTGTCGCTCAATGAAAAATCAAATGAGCTGGAAGCGGCGGGGCGCAAAGTATACCGTTTCGGTTTTGGCGAATCCCCTTTTCCACCACCATTGCGCGTGCAGGAAGCCTTGCGAGCGGCGACCTATCGCAAAGATTATACCGCTGTGGCCGGCTTGCCGGAATTGCGGGAGAAAATCGCCGAATTTCATCACGAAGCCGATGGCTATCCGATCACGGCGGATCAAGTCCTGGTTGCGCCGGGGACCAAGCCGTTGCTCTACAATATCATGCATGTTTTTCAAGCAGCCGAAGTATATCTGCCCGCTCCATCTTGGGTCAGCTATGCGCCGCAAGCCGCCATCGCCCGTCACCGCATTATCAGAATCCCGACCTCTTTTGAAGCGCGTTGGCGCGTCAGCCCCGCGCTGCTGGATGATGTGATCAGGCGACATGGGCAAGCCAATCGACAAAAGCTGATGGTGCTGAATTATCCCGGCAATCCCGATGGATTGACCTACAGCCGCGAGGAATTGCAAGCGCTGACGCCAGTCCTGCGTGAGCATGATGTCTGGGTCATCTCGGACGAGATCTACGCGCTGCTGCATCATCGGGGCCAACATGTCTCTTTGGCCAGCCTATATCCCGAACGGACAATGGTGACCACCGGCTTGTCAAAATGGTGCGGTGCTGGTGGCTGGCGATTGGGCGCCTTGATTTTGCCAGCCGATGCCCCCAGAGCCTTGCAGGATGGGCTGGTAGGCTTGGGCTCCGAAACCTATTCCTGTGCTCCAGCACCCATCCAGCTAGCGGCGCTAAGAGCTTACGAACTGAACGCGGAACTGCAAAGATTCTTGACGGCGCAACGCCGCATCTTGCACGTTATCGGCTCGGCGATTCACAATGCCCTGGTCGAGCCAGGTCTGCGCGTGCACCCGCCACAAGGCGGCTTCTATCTGCTGCTGGATTTCAGCCCTTTCCGGGATACTTTGAAGAACCGCAACATCATCAATGATAATCAACTCTGCAACCGGCTGCTGGAAGAAACAGGCGTGGCGCTCTTGCCCGGTAGCAATTTTGGTATGCCCGCCGATGCCCTTACCGCGCGCTTGGCTTATGTCGATTTTGATGGTGGAGCGGCGCTGGTGGAAGCGGGGGAACCATCGACTGATTTGGCGAAGTACGCGGCAAAAATGCTCGATGGCATCCGCGCCTTGGCGAACTGGCTAGGCTAACTGAAAAGCAGCAAATAAAGGCTGAGCAAGAAGAGGGCGATCATCATCATCCACTCGAAAACTTGCTGATTAATCCGCTCGATCAGGTAGCGCGCCGCCATCACGGACGGTGGAATCAGCAAAAATACCCAGGCGATACTGAGCAGACGATCAAAGTCAAAAATACCTATGGCGATGAAGCTGGGCAATTTGGTCAAGTTCATCACTGCGAAGAAGAGCGTCGTCGTGCCGACGAAGCGACGAGGTGTCATCTGCGGTTGCAGCAATAAATATGCGGTGAAAGGCGGCGCGCCAACATTCGCCAAAGTCGAGGCAAAGCCAGACGCCCAACCAGCCAAGTAACCATGCGATTTTTGTGGTTGATAAGAAAGCGATGACAGGCGGTCGCTGGCAATTTTGAAAGCCAATGCCAGCAAGGTGAACGCGCCAATGATGCGCTTAAGAGTTATGCCATCAATGCTGGTGAGCACGAAGCTGCCCACTAACACGCCAATCAATCCGGGCACCAACATAAGCCGGATATAATGCGAATCCCACTGTTTCCAATAGAAATAGAGCGCGAAAATATCGGCAAAAATGAGCAATGGCAAGATCAATGCCACCGCAATCTGTGGTTCAATGATCAAAGTCATCAGCGGCACGGTCAATGCCACCGGCACCGGACCCCCAAGCCCTCCCTTGGAGATGCCCACCAATATGCCAACTACAACAAATAAGAGAATCTCATCCATTTCCGACGCTATTCAGAAGATTCATAATTCCCGCCTCGACCAAAATAAAGCAACTGTGAGCAATTATACGCCTGCCGGGGCAGGCTTGCGAGATGCGATGCAGTCGGCTAGGGAAATCGCTTGATGGCGAGCCAGGCTATACTCCCCGTCATTTACTGCAGTACAATGGAGCGGCTAGCAGAAGCATGGAGACAGCGCTTGGATATCAAGAAACTCAACGACGAAGGACGCGAGTTGTGGAACCAGAAGGCTCACTTCTGGGATCAGCTGCATGGCGATTTCGGCAATGTCTTCCATCGTCGCTTGATCGAGCCATCAGTTTTGCAATTGCTGAACTTAAAGTCCGGCGAATCTGTGCTGGATATTGGTTGTGGCAATGGAGCCTTGGCACGCCGATTGACGGAGCTAGGCGCCAAAGTCACCGGCTTTGATTTCAGCGAAGACCTGGTCCAGCTGGCGCGAGCGCGCGATTCATCAGCCAATGCGCCGATCCAGTATCACATCATTGATGCCACCGACGAAGCAGCGATGATGCAATTGGGCGCTGGGCGATTCGATGCCATCACTTGCACCATGACTTTGATGGATGTCCCGACCATTGATCCGCTGTTTCGGGCTAGCAGTCGCTTGCTAGGCAAAAATGGCAGGTTCATATTCGCCACCGCCCATCCAGCCTTCAACTCCAATAATCCAATCTTTCTGCACGAGAAGGAAGACATCGATGGCGTTGTCAGCGAATACTATTCCGTCAAGCTGCGTGCCTACCTCAATATGCCGCCGGTTAAGGGAGGGGGTGCACCGGGCGAACCCAACCCACATTATTATTATCACCGGCCGCTGGGCGAATTGCTGGGCGCCGCTTTTAATGCTGGTTTCTTGCTGGACGGCTTGTTGGAGCCCGCCTTTACTATGGAAGATGCCTCGAGCGCAGAACGCTTGACTTGGCTGCAGCTGACGCAGATACCACCAGTGCTCGCCGGGCGTTTGCGGCTGGCTTAGATACTGGGCTGGTCACCATTGAGGGTGGCGGATTTCAAGCTGCCAGCTGCAAATCGCTCCAAGTGCGTGTGTAGATCTTCCAGGGCATTTCCAATATCGACCGCGGCATTTTCATGATGCGCCTCGATAGTGATGACAGCATCCGTCGTGTTGTCGCTCGCCGCGCTGGTGGCGCTCTGCCGCCAGCACCAACGCCGCGCCACCACCATCTTCTTCTCATCAGAAAAGATGACTTCCCCCGGTTCAGGATGTATCATCGCCTCACTGCCTAGTTCCATGTAAAACTCGCTGCCATCCGAATAATGTACCGTGATCGGCAGCGCAATCTCCCGCGTATCGAAAATCGCCACCGGCAAGCCGTAACGGATGCTGACCAAATTGCCAATATCGACCAAGGTGTTGATGCAGGGGATATCGCCTTTTTTGGTCAAGCGTCGCAATAAAGCTTCGGCAGCGCTGCGATACTTGGTAGGGGAGACGCCAAACGCGCTAATTGCCCGGCGCCATGCGCTTAGAGACGGGAGTTGGCTCAAAGCGGTGTCGCCAATGCGTGTCTTGACAGCTTCTTGTTCAGCGAGGTATTCCCCGCGGAGCTCATCCGAAGTGGCTTCGTTGCTCATGTCACGGGCGACAATCACCCCCGCAGTCAGATTTGGATAATTCTCGATGATTCTTTTATCGTATTGAAAGCTGGTCATCTTATCCTCCAGCCGCAAGTTCAGTTGTGGACCCCAGCGCCTGGGATTCTCTCTTTTCCAGCGATTGCACCACTCGTATCCAAATCAAGAGCGGCACGATCGCCACTAATGCCGAGACATAACATATTATCTGAATATTATCGTTTCCTACCGCGTCAATCAACAATCCAATCACGACAATACTGATGCTCTGCACCAGCTCAAAACCGGCGAAATCAAGGGAAAACATGCGCCCCAAGTATTCATCCGGCACCACTTGCTGAATAATAACGGAGCTATAGGTCCAGTTGACAGAGCCGCCCATGGCGCGTATCAGAACAGCGATGACCAGCAGCTCTAGCGATGGCGCCATACCCCAGAGCAGCCAACCCACCGCGATCATGATGAAGCCGACAGTAATCAGCCGGCGCAAAACTTTGACCGTGTCATCGCTGAATCGGTTGGTGATCAGCGGACCGATGATGGCGCCGAAACCAAAAGCGGTCCACAGAATAGCCATTGACGTGATGCCCTGGTCGCCCAAGACGAAAACCTGGGTGCCAAATATGATCAGTAAGGCGTCCGTGCTGGTGACACTCTGCCCGCTCTTGACGAAGAGGGCGGCGGCTGTCCCGGGATGCCTCAAGAGATAGCGGATGCCATCCAGAAAAGTCCGCTGTGATTTGTCTTTGACCGGGCGCGCTTCTAGTCCAATTTCGGAACGAGGCGTCTCGGGGATGACAATAGCCATCACCAAAAGAGCTGACAGGACAAAAGTCATGGCATCGATTACCAAAGCGATTTCGGTGCCGAAGAGTTCAGCCACCACACCGCCCGTGATTGCCCCGATCGCCAACATGGCTGACCAGGTGATGCTGCTGAGTGTGTTGCCGATGATCAGCTGATGACGATAGAGCACACTGGGCATGATTGCGTTGCGCGCTGGCTCAAAGATAGATGAGATCAAAAACTGAATCACCGTGAAGACATAAATCAGCGGCAGATGTTCGGGTCCACTGGTAGTGAAGAGCAAGCCACATACCGTCAAAGCGCGCAATAGATCGCTGAAAATCAACAAGCGCTTGCGATCGAAGCGGTCAGCCAACACGCCAGCTACCGGGCGCATTAGCAGCGGGGGAAACAAACGAGCGATGAGATAAGCGCTGACGGCGATGCCCTGGTAACCACTGCCCTCAGTATAGGTGACGATTAATGCCGAGATGACAATCGTGCTGAACCAATCGCCAAGCAGGCTCACCAATTGAGCCGCCCACAATTTAGCGAAATCCCGATTGCTCCGAATGAGTTTGACGTATTGCATGCCTGATCCTCAATAACCCGCGCTAGTGTACTGCATAATATAGGTGGACGCACGGCGCAAATAAGCGATACACTATCCAACACACATGGCGGTCTTCATGCAGATTGACACTGCACTTGCTCTGGCATACCATACACTGGTTTGATAACTGGAGACGAGATGGAAAGCCTGATCTACGTTGGCATTGGCGGCTTCCTAGGCGCCAACGCTCGCTATGTCTTGTCGCTTTGGGCTGACAATTTTCTAGCGCCGCGCTGGGGTGCCTTCCCCTACGGCACCTTGCTGGTCAATGTGCTGGGCTCTTTTGCTTTGGCTTGCTTCGCCACTTGGTTCAGCATTCGTACGGGCCTCTCGCCACAATTGCGCTTGTTGATCGGCACTGGCTTCTTCGGTGCCTTCACTACATTTTCGGCTTTCGCTAACGAGAGCGTGGCGCTGCTCAACGGTGGCAACCACGCCTTGCTCCTGCTCAACATCTTGCTCAACAATGGTATCTGCCTGCTCAGCGTCGTCCTCGGTTTGTTTGTCAGCTACCGCCTCTTTGGCTCGGCCTAAGATCTCGCGCAGTTGGCTGTGACAGGGATAATCCGATGATCGAAGACATCATCAAAGTTGTTATACTATCGCTGATTGAAGGTATTACCGAGTTACTACCGATTTCTTCCACGGGTCATTTGATCGTGGGCAGCGCCTTGCTCAACTTTGACGTGATGGATGGCCTTTTCCAAATCTTCATTCAAATCGGCGCGGTTGTCGCCGTTATCATTTACTATCGAGAGACTTTGCGGGACCAAGCCGGGAGCCTGCATCGCTCGCCCCAGGTCCGTCATTTTTGGCTGATGATCGCGCTGGCATCGCTCCCCGCGGCGTCATTGGGCTACTTCTTTGGCGAGCAGATTGAAGCGATGCTCTTCAACCCAGCGGTGGTGGCCTGGTCACTCATCGCGGGCGGGATTGCTTTTCTCCTGGTCGAGCGGCTGCCACACTTCCGTCAACCCCTCGAGCGTGATCAAACACAGGTAACGGATATAGCAGATATAACAGTGAGACAGGCGTTGACGGTTGGGTTCTTGCAAACGCTGGCTTTGATACCGGGCGTATCGCGCTCCGGCAGCTCCATTGTTGGTGGCATGCTGGCGGGGTTAAACCGGCGAGCCTCCACCGAGTTTTCCTTCTTTTTGGCCATCCCGCTGTTGGGCGGCGCCACCTTGTACAGGTTGTTCCTCACGCTGGATCAACTGAGCGTGGATCAGTTGCTGCTGCTGCTGCTGGGCACGGTGCTATCGATGGTCTTTACCTCGTTGACCATCAGCTGGCTGATAAAATATATCTCCCGCAACAGCTTTGTCCCCTTCGGCTATTATCGCATTGTGGTTGGCTTGCTGATTCTAGCGGCTCTGTCTAATGGATGGCTCTCCTGACCACCAGCTTAATGCTATCTCCCCCCCCCCCCGCACTTTTGAATTATGAAAAAGCCCGCCCCAATCTCGTTTGTCCAATAATCGGACTGCAAATATAATGAACTAAGAAAAGAGACATTCTCTGCTTTCTTCGGTCAATATTGGGAGTCTAATTTGCCCGATATAGCTACTTGCTGCAGGGCAAGAATGTCTCGAACAGAACATTCAGCGTTGCGATGAGGAGTTGCCGAGTAATGATCAGTTATCGCCGGCGGTATCAACTCGCATTCATATGTATTTTAGTCGCTCTCTTGCTCACGGCTTGTTTCCGCGACACCTCCGAAGTGATCGAGCAGCAGCCGGTCGCTCGTGAACTTGCCACCTCAACTCCTCTGCCAGCGCTTGAACCCACGGCTGTGCCAGCGACCGCCACTGAAGAACCAATCGCCGAAGAACAACCTGCTGATAATTTTGCCCTATCAGCGACAGCGCTGATTGCCCTCCAGACAGAACCTGCGAATGAGCAGGGGACGACGCCGAACGAAAGCGAAGCTCAAAGCACCGCAGCCCCGGTTGTGCAACTGACTCTGGTACCACTCATCCGGGTGACAGTGCCGCCGGGCGAAGATTGCGTGCACGAAATCCGCTTCGGCGATACCTTGTTTCAGTTGGCTTTGGCTTATGGCGTGACTGTGGAGCAGATCTCCATAGCCAGCGGTATCATCAATCCGGATGTCATTGATATTGGCCAGCGCATCATCATCCCCCAATGCGGGACTACAGGGTTTGCCCCGCCACCTACTTCCATCCCAACGCCAACAGTGAATCCAAACTTTGTGCAACCGGCCAGCGAACCAACTGCTTTGGAGCTTGCCGATACCAACGCCGATGTCCCTGACGAGACCGTCAGCGCCTTGGCTGAACAGGCGCAAGCCAAACTTTTGAGCAATGCCCAAATCGATGTCAGCACTGATTTCAGTATTCAATCCGCCAACCTGCCCGTGCCCAGCCGCACTTACACCATGAAAGAGCAAGACACCTTGCTAGAGGTTGCTGCGGAATATGGCACCACTGTGGAGATGCTGGCGGCTCTCAACAACATTGACGATATTGACAATATTCAGGCAGGCACAGTCTTAAAGATCCCCTGAGCTCTGCCGCGCGCGCCGAGTTGTTGCTGGAACCATTTTCCAATAACAACTAGCAAAAACTCATAGCAACAACCCTTGTAACACGCTGCTTGGCTGTGATACAATCATCGTTATTCTGTTAGAAACATAAGCGCCTTCGGGCGTATTTTTGTGGAGGGAAGGCAGCCATGAGCCAGGAACTGATGCAAACACTAGTGGCGGAAAATCACAAACATCCAAAAATCGAATCTGGTGATACCGTTAAGGTTCATGTGCGTATCGTTGAAGGCACTCGCGAGCGTGTACAAGTCTTTCAAGGTGTTGTCATCCGGGCGCGCAAAGGCGGCAACGAAGCCAATTTTACCGTCCGCAGAATCGCCAGCCACGGCATTGGCGTCGAGCGCACTTTTCTCCTGCGGAGCCCGCGCGTCGAAAAAGTTGAGATCTTGCGCCGGGCGAAGGTTCGCCGCGCCCAGCTATATTATCTTCGCCAGCGCCGCGGCAAATCCGCACGTCTGAAAGAACGTCGTTAACCGTTGTTAAATCCCTAAGGATCTGTGGAAGCTTTGGCTGTTATCCTCGTTTTTGCTTGCTGGGGTATCATTCGCGTAGCACGTAATAGGTGCCCTTCTTAGCGCCAATTTTATTGAGTATCCCTTTTTCAACCAAGTCAACTAGATCCAGCCGCAGGGTCTCGGCAGAAACCGCTTGGATCAAGCCGCGGTATTCTCGATTGGTTATCGAGCCCTTTTCGCGAATATATTCCAACGCGCGCGCTTGCCGATGATTGGTATCTCGCGACCATTCAGGCAATTCTGCTGTCTTGCGTTCGTTGTGCAGCGCCACAGCAAAGCTATAAGGGCGGGCATCGAATCTCGGTGGCGAATGCCCGGCTTGTTCCATCACCTCCATCATCCGGTCGATACCCAGCCCCAGCTCTTCGATGTAGCCCCATTGGAACAAACCACTGACCAAACGCGGATTGCGGGAAAAATGCTCATCTTTGATATTCTCTACCGTGATGAAACCGGGTAAGCCCCCGGGTGAAATAACTTCCAGACGGTCCGAATACATTCGCACTTCGATCCGGCGCCCGCGCAGGCGATAATCACGATGGCAAATCGCATTGACCAATGCCTCGCGCACGGCGAATTGAGGGTATTCATAGGTCTCTTCCCGCTCCAAACCTTTGACAACCGCGCTGATTGACATCTCGCTCCATATCAGATTCCAGGTGGCTTCGATCAAGCGCGGCAGGGGACCAACCAGCTCTTCACGACGCGAATACCCCGCCAAACCATTTTCCCCGCGCGGTGTCGTGCCAACAAATTTGACGAAGACGACGCTGCTTTGTGGCAGCCATTGCTGCGGATATTCGCTGAAAAGCAACATGCCACAGACGGTGGGTTTGCCCTCCGCGTTAATTGCGCCGATCTCCGCCAACAGACGATTGATCTCGCCGCTGTAGGGGCGCTTGGTACGCTCCACTCGTTTTTCCAGGTATTCATCGATCATCGGGCGACTGAAGTTATCAATGGTTGCGCCGGGCACTGCTTCCAATTCGAAATCGCCGGTATTTTTAGCGCTAGCCAGGCGCAGGATTTCCTGCCCACCAAGCGGGCGGTTGATCTTGCCACTGCGAATCAGCACGCGCCCATCGGCCAGGGCATGCAATTCGGTGCTGCGTGGGACGCGAATCGCATAAGCGGGGAAGAGCGCAGGCGCAGATTCTTCGCTCTGCCCACCATTATCACTGCTATCCGCAACTGTTTCTAAAGCGATATCCTGGGAATCGATCAGTATTTCTTCCCATTTTTCGATGGCCACCGGCGGATTGTAAAGATTATCCGCGTGGCTTAGTATGAGGTCAATTTCGTTGCTTTCGGTGCGTGACCCCGCTGGCTTGCCATCAGATCCCAGCCCAATGACAATGGTGCCGCCTTCCGTATTCGCTAAGGCGACCAGATTCTCTGCAATTTTTTCTGCATCAGCGGTTTGCAAATAGACGAGCCGCGGACCCTCGTCTGTCTCGAATAGTGTGGCAGTGTGCATACTATTTCAATACGACTAACTAGTGGCAATTATCTACCATGAAGCGATTTTCCAAATCGCATGAAAGTATATCAGCTATTATAATAAACTTTCCACAGGCTGATGATGACAAATTGTGTCAGATCTGAAGGCTCACCGCAAATGCTGAATCTATTCTACCCAATGGCGATGGTGCTGTTAAGTTGGCTACTGCTTTTCTTGCTCTTCAGCGGGCTGGGTTTGGCAGTATTAAAAGCCATAGGCCAGCCCGTTGCCAATGGCTGGCTTTGGCTGGATAGCTTTTGGCTTGGCTGGGCGCTAGCCCTGGCTGTGCTGCAGCTTTGGCATTTTCTTTTTCCAGTGAACGATATAATTCTGTTGCTCTTTGCCGGTGTCGCCGCTTGTTTTTTGTATTTGCAGCGCAGTAGCCTGCAAGAAATCATCATATGTTGGCGACGCAACAAGCTATTTTTGCTGGTTTTTGCCTTGCTGGTCCTATGGATCTCGAACCGCGCTATTGAGATGCCTACAGCTTACGACACTGGCTTTCGTGATATTCAAGCGGTTATGTGGATCGATAGCTACAAGATTGTCCCTGGCTTGAGCAATCTCTTCACGTCGCTGGCATTTAACCATTCCGTCTATCTCTATGACGCCTTGTTGGATGCCAGTATCTGGTCCGGCAGATCATATCATATCGCCACCGGTTTGTTGATCGTGGTCTATCTGGCCTATGCCATCCGGGCGGCGCTACAACTCTACCAAGTTCGTGGAGCCGATGGAGCGCGCTGGTCCTGGTTCTTCGCCACTTTGACCATTCCCTACATCATGTTCTACTTTGTCAGGTTGGGCGGCATCACCCATTTTCTGACCGATACACCGGTGGATCTGCTTGGATTTTTGACGATCATCTACCTGCTGGATTTCTTGCAGGAGTGGCAGCCAAAGACGAGTTCGAATCAGTATTTGATCTTTCGCCTGGCGATTGTCATTCTGATAGGTTTCACTGTCAAACAGACCTACATCGTATTTGGACTGGCGGTTACCGCCTTGGTATTCGCCTTGTGGTTGCGCCGGGGTGGATCAAATTTGGGTTGGCAGCACTTCGCGCGAATGATGATACCGCTCTCCTTGACCGCACTGGTATTGATACTACCTTGGATGGCGCGCGGTGTTATAAACAGCGGTTACCCGGCATATCCGCAATCGATTGGCAGAGTGGAAGTGGATTGGGCTTTGCCAGCCGAACATCTGCAAAATCGTCAGCAAACACTAGCGACCAATACCCGCCAGCGAGGTAGTGACCCGGATACCGTGCTCTCTTCTTGGGACTGGTTGGGTCCATGGTTGGAAGGCTTCTCTGCCAGCATCTTTGCCTCGATGCTACCGGTACTCATTTCAGCCGTCGCTCTGTGCGCATATCTGCTGGGATGTTGGCGCCACCGCCGGTCGCAAAAAAGTGCCGATCTGGGTCTGTGGCTGCTAGCGCCGCTTTTGCTCACGCTAATCCTCTGGTTCATCAGCTTTCCCAACATCAAGTATGTGCGTTATCTTTTCTGGAGCATGGCCGCGTTATTAATACTGATTACGCTTTTGCTCTGGACTTCATTTTCTTGGCGATCGCGGCTTTTCTTTGGCTATGGTCTGACCGCGCTCTGCCTGGCTTACATCGTATTCTTGCTCATCCGGCATGGACTTCTCTTGACGCCGGCGGGACCAAATGATGGCTTTCATGCCCATTATTTGCCGCCGATCAAGGAATACACAACGGATAGCGGTTTGGAAATTCTCGTGCCCGACAGCCATCTCCCACAATGCTGGCAGATCCCTTTGCCCTGCAGCCCACATCCATCCGCCGCTTTGGCAGCGCGCGTTCCGGGGGAGATCCAACATGGTTTTCGCGTCGCGCAAGCGAAAGAAATTGACGCGGCTGACGAATGAACACTAACGGGTATCCTACTTGTGTAGCGGTGTTGGCACTGAAGTAAAACCTTTGAGGTAGGTCCATGTCGACGATTTTGCCCTTAGTGATGTTCACAGTCTCGCTCTTGTTTTTGCGGGCTTGTCTGGTGACTCTGGGTTATTATAAAGAACCGATTTTGGCCGCCTTCCAGCGTTATGGAGACGAGGTAGGCTTCAGCCCTCTGTTCGAATCTTTTGCTTGGGGTTCTGTGCTGGCATATATGATTTTTATGCTTCTGGTTCCCTCTTCATTTCTAATTCTGATCGGCGTCTTCGCTTTTGTTTTCTTTGTGATGCTCTACTGGCGAATTAAAGACAATATCATGGAACACCCAGGTATCTTCCTGCGCTTTCCCCGTTGGTATCGCGAAATTGTCGATAACACCTCCCGAGAAGAACGCCGCAAGCTTTCTTACATGTGGCTGGGCTTACCGCTGCGAACCCGCTTGCTGTACAATGCGCAACACGAAGAATTCCGCAAATGGGTGGAGCTGGTCCTGCTTTCCGTAGCTTGAGCATGAGGCCAGCTTCCGCAAAGTGGCTGCCACCCAGAACAAAAACGACCCGCTGGAACAGCAGGTCGTATGTCGATACTGGGAGACCTGGACTCGAACCAGGAATGGCGGATCCAGAGTCCGCTGTTTTGCCAATTAAACTATCTCCCAATATTGGGGGAACATCTTAGCACCATCGACCTCGAATTACAAGACTTTGGAATTGGTGCTATTGCGGGGCAGGGTTAACGGGAGATCCGGAAAGCAATCTTCAAGCCCGCTCCAGTAATGATCGCAACGCCAGTTTGATGCGTCTGATCGATTCTGCCTGTCCAAGAATCTCCATCGTCTCGAAAGTAGGCGGCGAGACTTTCTGACCAGTGACAGCCGCCCGCAGCGATCCGAAGACTTGACCATTTTTGAAACCACTGGCTTTGGCATACTCCGCCATAGCGGCGTGCTGCGCAGTGCTTGAAAAATCGTCGAGGCGCTCCAATAGCTGCATCGCTCCATCCAAGACTTCGACAGTTGTTTCGTTATTCATCTTTCGTTGGATCAGAATATCGGCGGGCGGCGCTTCGAAGGCATTCCAATCGGCGAAAAAGAAGCCAGCCATCGGCAGGACATCCTGCAGTGTTTTCATCCGCACTTGCAGGATAGGCACCACCTGGCGCAGCCGCTCTTGATCCACCTGGTAACCCGCGCCCTCAAGAATCGGCTGGAGCAGGCCAGAGAGATAATCCACATCCGCCTCTTGGATGTACTGGCTGTTCAGCCAATCCAATTTGGCGATTGGGTAAGCGCTGTTCGCCGGGTTGACATCTTTGAGGTCGAAGCGCTCAATGGCTTGCGCTGTGGTGAAGATCTCTTGATTATCCCCGAAATTCCAGCCAATATTGCTCAGGAAATTCAAGACCGCTTCCGGCAGGTAACCGGCATCGATAAACTCCTGCACCAGGACTGGCACGCTCTTTCCATCGGAATCTGTGAATCGCGCCATGCGCTTGCTGAGTTTGCCCTTGCCGTTGGGGTTGAGCATCACTGGTAGATGAGCAAATTGCGGCATTTCCCAACCCAGGGCTTTCCAAATCTGTATATGAAGCGGGAAAGATGGCAACCACTCAACCGCCCGCGTAATATGCGAGATTTTCATGTGATAATCGTCCACGATATGCGCCAGATGGTAAGTGGGGAAGCCATCAGATTTTAACAAGACGGCATCTTGTAGCTCCGCATTATCGAATTTCACCCTGCCGCGAATGATGTCTTCACCGATGGTCTCCCCGGTCAAGGGCATTTTGAATCGAATGACGCAGGGCAGGTCTCCCGCTTCCAACTCTGCAACTTTTCCCGCCGGCAAATCGCGATAGCGCCGATCGTAGCCCCTGCCAGCTTGGCGCATCTCCGCCAATTCGTCAGCTGTGGCGAAGCACTTGTAAGCATGCCCCTCTTTTACCAGCCATTGCGCCCAGCTTTGATACAATTCCAGGCGTTCCGATTGCACATAAGGTCCGTATGCTCCCCCTTGTCGCGGACCCTCGTCGATATCTATTCCCAGCCAATCAAAGGATTCTAGGATGTATTCAAGTGAGCCGGGCACAGTGCGCTTGCGATCGGTATCTTCGATGCGCAAGATGAATTGCCCGCCATGGCGTCGCGCGAAAAGCCATGCGAACAATGCGGAACGCATCCCGCCAATATGTTGTGGTCCGGTCGGGCTAGGGGCGTAGCGCGTGCGTACCGGACGGCTGTTGGCTTTGCTCAAGTCTTTTCTCCTTCGCGCTGGATAATGCTGTATAAAAGCGGCTACTTTTGGGCTCAGATCTCAAGCCGCCGGCGGCGCACGATAACACTTTGCACCAAACCGATGCCTACCATGGTAAAAAGCAAGGACGTGCCGCCAGAACTGACGAAGGGCAAGGTCAAGCCAGTGACCGGCATTAGATTCAGATTCATGCCGATCGACACCGTCGTTTGAAAGAAAATCATGGCTGCCACACCGTAACATATCATGCTGCCCAGTGGATCGCTGGCCTCCCGAGCGCCTTTCAATATTCGGGATAGCACCAGAGCAAACATGCCCAAAACCGCCAAGCCACCCGCCATGCCAAACTCATGCGCGATGACGCTGAAGATAAAGTCAGTATGGCGAACACGCAAGAAACGCCCTTTGTTTTGCGGACCAATGGCGTAGCCCTTGCCTAGCAATCCGCCCGATCCGATACTGATTAACGCTTGATTGATATTGTAATAAGCGCCGGATTCTGTGTCCGGAGAAATGAATGTTTCCACCCGCCCTCGCTGATATGGCGGCAGCAACGGGTAAACAATGGGCAGGATGATTGCCAGCGTTAGCAAGAAGAGCGCGATATGGCGCAGCCGCAAACCGGCCGACCAGATGATCACCGCCCAGATCACCATAAAAACGATACTGGTGCCCAGGTCGGGCTGGGCGAATATGAATGCTACCGGTATTGCCACATGAACCATGGTGCGGAATACCATCGAGAGTTTGCCCAGCTCCTGATAGCGCTCCGCGATGTACTGCGACAATGTGACAATGATGATAATCTTCCCGATTTCTGAAGGCTGAATGCGGATCCCCAGATTGATCCAGCGAGTAGCGCCGCCCGCCCCCTCCACACCAAAGAGCCGCACCATCAGCAATAATATAATCATCGTGGCGTAGAGCCAGGGGCTTAGCCCGCCTAACAACCGATAATCCAGCGCGGCAACAGCGATGACGACCACAAAGCCGATCAGCGCATAAGTGATTTGATCCGGCACCCGGCTGATGATGTCATCATCAATGGCATCCTGCGTGGCGCTGTCGATCATTAAAATGCCAAATACCACCAGGATCATGATGGCTGCAAACAAGACATAGTCAAAACGTCGCCAGATACTTGCGCTGTCTACCATAGAGACCAATTCATGTTAGCGATCGAAATGCAATTATAGTGAAAGCGATGGGGAGAGACAGGGTAGGATCGGCCCATCATAGAGATGACGGTAATGATGCACAACTTGTTGCTATATGACCTTGCGCGGGATAAGCTCAGAAAAGCGCTACGCTAGCAGCTGGCAAAATCGCAGCTAGCGCGTATCTTCTTCTTCACCAGCGCTATCGGCGTCAACATCCGCTTTTTCCGCCTTGCTGTTTTCTTCCACGGTTTCGGTGTCCGCGCCATTATCGGCGTCACTAGAGACGGCTTCGTCTATTGTGCTGTCTGTTGTCCTGCTGGTATCGGTGTTGAGCGTTTGCTGCTGGTGAAAGGGGATCTCCGCCACTAGCTTGCTGTGCGTGCGGTCCCGCTGTTCTAAGGCAATCTCCACACGTTCTTTATCAACAACGAGATATTTGGCGATCACCTCCAGGATTTCGCTCTTCATCTCTTCCAAGCGCTCCGGCGGCAAGTTAATGCGATCGTGCTGCAGCACAAAATGCAGGCGGTTTTTAGCGGTTGCGCCGCTCCCTTTTCCCCGTCGTCCAAATAAACGGCTTAATAGGCTGGTCATAGGAAATTCCTTTTCTGGTATTTGTTGCAGCTAATCTGGGCGGCAGCTTTGTCTTTCTAATCTTCAAAGAGCTTGAGAAGGCGTCTGAAAAAACCTGGATTGTCTTCCAAATTCATGAACGGTACATCTTCGCCGATGATGCGGCGCGCGATATTGTTGAATGCCATGCCGGCTTTTGAATCGAGATTGAGCGTGACAGGAATGCCGCTGTTGGATGCGGACAAGACCAGCTCATCCTCTGGGATAATGCCGATGATCATCAAACCAAGGATGTCAAAAACATCGTCCGCCGAAAGCATTTCACCTTTTTGGACCAAGTCAGTCTTCAACCGGTTGATGATTAACTTGCCTGGTCCCTTCTCCGCCGCTTCAATCAAGCCGATGATGCGATCCGCATCGCGCACGGAAGAGACCTCCGGGTTGGTGACGATCAGCACTTCATCGGCTGGCTCAAGGGCATTGCGGAAACCGCGCTCGATCCCCGCCGGCGAGTCAATCAGGATATAATCAAAATCTTCGCGTAATTCATCGGTCACTTTAATCATATCTTCCGGGCTGACAGCCATCTTGTCGCGGGTCTGCGCCGCCGGGATCAGAAACAAATCCTCAAACTTCTTGTGCTTGATCATGGCTTGCCGCAGCTTGCTTCTGCCTTCGACAATGTCGACCAGGTCATAGACTATGCGATTCTCCAAGCCCATGATGACATCCAGGTTGCGCAAACCAATATCAGCATCAATCACAACTACTTTTTTGCCCAAGCCCGCTAGGGAAATACCGAGGTTGGCGGTAGCCGTGGTCTTGCCGACACCGCCTTTACCTGATGAAATCGTTATTACTCTGCCACCCATTCGCTATCCTTTCTTAGCCTATTCTCTGGCTTCTACAATTATTTGTGCATCGCGAATCAGCGCAATCTCAGGCACAATTTTTTTACGCTTGTCCGGCGGAGAAGTGACAATGTAACCTGCTATCCGCAGTTGACTGGGGTTCATGTCCAAAGCGCAAACGACAGCTGTTTCATCCCCAGTGGCGCCAGCATGCACGTAACCGCGCAGCTTGCCCCAAATCACAATGTCGCCAACGGCAATCACTTTGGCGCCCGGATTAACATCGCCGAAGATAATCACATGCCCATCGCTATGAATGGTACGACCCGAGCGCAAAGTGCGGCGGAACAAAATGCCATGAGTGCCGGTCTCTTCGGGATTGACCGGCTTGGTCTCTTGGGCAGGTGCCGCCGCTATTGGTGATGCTTCCGCCTGACCGTTGGATTCCGACCGCAAAGCCAGTGCCGCCGCCGATTTTATGGTGGTATCGCTCACGCTACGCACCAGCGCCAAGGTCAAGCCGCGACGTTCCAGAAGCGCTTTTAGAGAACTTAGCTCATATTTTGGCACTGGGCGCGTACCCAGCTCCACGATGACATTCGCACCGGCATAGAACTCAGCTTTTTCATCAATCCGCGCGGCGAGCTGGTCCGCAACTGCTTGCCAACTCTCGGTTGTGCTCAACGAGATTAGCAAGCCATCATTCACACCCTTAATGGCAATGAGATCTTCAATCATGCAAGTTTAATCCGCTTCTGCGCAAACACCAATGTCAATATGCTAAATATACTCGGTTTTGAATTTTCTGCGCAATTTTAGGGCATATCATCTATTCTTCTACGCACCGGGGGAGAGAATCTTACTTGTTAAATCGAATGCGCTGAGCACAGAGTGGATGATACCATTAAGACTCCAAGATATTAAGCAACAATATGATTGGAACGAGGAAATAGATAGCGGAGATAATATGGATCCAAGTGCCACGCTCATTCCCTAGTGATTTGTTGACCCACTGTCCGAAGGTGTTGACGGCGTAAGTCATCCACATAACTTGGATGATAATTAAAGGGATGAGCAACACTTCGCGATGCTTGCCAATATATACTAAGCCGAAAAACATATAGGCAGTGCAGGCGCAGATAGTGACGATGCCTAAAGGTGGATACCAACGTGACAAACGCGCCAAGCCAATGACCGCGAGGATAATACCGAAGACACTGAACTGAGCGATCACCAATTCGCCTAATTCAATCCAACGAGGGGCTTCTCGCCAGCCCCAAAAATCGAGCGACGCTGGCTGCAGCTGTAGATAATGGCGAACCAGCAGAAAAGCGCCCGCGCCAATAGCGACCAAAATGGCGAGCCAGTACCAGGTAGGTAGCTTGGCATAAGACAGGAAGAGCGCCAGCAAGATCGCCGGCGCGAATAATGCTACCAACGGGTCATTAACTGTGCCGAGCACAAAAAGAAAAAGTATCCCCACAGTATGCCATGGTTTTGGCGCCTTAGCCGGCTTGATGCCAGGCCGTGGATTGGTCAGCAAGATCATGTCAGCCAGCAGATAGAGCAGCCAGGCGGTGACTAAGCCCGTCAGGCGTAGGCTCTGCGCTGTGCCGATCTGGCTCCAGAAGATGACAACGAAGACGACGATACCTAAACCGATGCCGAGGTCCCTACGCTTTAGCAGAAGCGATACCAACAACATAGCCAGCGCGGCAATGGCAGTCGCTATGACAATAGTAGCCGGCGGGGCGACGCCGCCACCAGCCTGCGACCAAAAGATCGGGCAGAGCGCAAGCGTCAAGCCACCAGCTATGGAAGCCACAAACCCCATCTGCCGCATGCTTGCCGTCACGCCCAAAATCGCCAAAGCCAAGCCGGATGCCCGTATCACCGGTGTTTCGCCCACCAGCAGCAACAAGAACCAAGCGACGCCAGCGGCGATAAAAGCAGGCGCCCACAGCCGCAAAATATGCCTTTGCTCCGCATTTAGATAGGGCAAATCAACCCTCGTTTGCTGCACTGCTGTTAAGCAGCATTAAACCATCTCGTTCAACTTTGAGGCGGTAATATTCTTCCATCGTCCTGCGCACAATTGGCAAGGCAACTTGCGATCCCTCGCCACCATTATAAACAAAGGCGATGATGATGATTTCTGGATCATCGTAAGGCGCGTAACCTGTATACCAAGCATGAGCGGGCCATTGCCCCGGCACACAAAGATTGAGCGGCCTGGCGATATCATCGCAGTATTCAGCTGTGCCCGTTTTCCCCGCGACCTCGACAAAGGGTAGGGCGGCCGGTTCCGCCGTACCGCCTTCGCTGATGACCGCTTCCCGCATGCCTTCCCGCACCAATGCCAATGCGTCATCGGAAACGAAGGGCGGAATATAAGGATCATTCGCCGTTCGGAAGCGCAAATCCTGGCAGACGGAACCGTTGAAGCTGTAGTTCAATGGAATATGAATGCGGTACGTATGCAGGTCCTCAATGCCTGGATCGGGATTGAGATCGACGGTATTACGATACCCCGCGGGGTCACAGCGGTAGGGATCGTACCATTGCGAATTTGGCTCGCAGACGCAAGCCAGGCTTGATTCGCCTTTCATCAACATATCTTCCAACAGCAGCAGCGTCAAATCCTCACCTGGTGGAAGCAAAGCACGGTTGATGGTGCGGAGGATCTTCGGCTCAAAAGCTTCGATGACGTGCCGCTCTTCATCGAGAAACTCGCGGATGATGGTTGGTTGATAGAGCACCCCGCCATTAATGGTGGCAGCCACTGCCGAGAGCAACTGCAATGGCGTGACATTGACATAACCTTGCCCGAAGGAGGCATTATATGTATCCCCAGTTGACCAACTCTCCCCCTCATTGCGGCGTTTCCAAGCTGGGTCGGGCATACGATTAGGGTTCTCGAAAGGCAGCTCAATGCCGAGCTCGCTGCCAATGCCAAAAGCCGTGCCATAGCGGAAGAGATCGTTGATGCCCAACCCACCGGGGCGAATCGTCTGTGCCGACAGGTTCGGGTTCCCCCCGCCAATTTGATAAAAATAGACATCACAACTCCAGGCGATGCCACGAATCATATCGACCCGCCCATGACCGCTGCGCAGCCAGCAGACAAATCGTTGTGAGGCAGCACGATCATTTGGCGCATAGCGATTTTCCAGCAACAACTGACCTTCATCAAGCAGCAGGGTATTCGGGTCGATGATATTCTCTTCCAGCACAGCGGCGGCGGTGATAATCTTCCACACAGAGCCGGGCGGATACTGGCTCTTGATGGTATTGTTCACCAAGGGAAGCAAGGGATCACTGATGATGTCAAGATAATATTCACCATCGATGGCGCGGGCAAAGCGCGAATTGTCGTAACTGGGATGGCTGACCAGTGCCAAGACCTCGCCCGTGCGTGGATCCATAGCGATGACCACACCTTGCTGGGAGACAGTCCGTTGGGCAGTGCTATTCAGCTCTTCCAATTGATCAATCAGAGCTTGCTGGGCGAATGCCTGCAAATCGGTATCGATGGTCAAGCGCACGTTTTGCCCCGCTACTGGATCAACCTGTTCGATAACTTTTATCACTTCGCCGGCGACATCTCTCTCAAACTCGATCGAGCCGCGCAAGCCCGCCAGCCTGTTTTCCAGGTAGCGCTCCACCCCTTCGTAGCCGATACGATCAAAAGCGGGATTGTAACCTTGTTCGCGCAATTCCTGCGCCTCCTCAGCGGGGATTGGTCCCAAATAACCGATGATATGGGTGGTTAGCTCGCCAGTGGGATACTCGCGCACGGCAACAGGCTCAACCTCGACCCCAGGCATGTAGATTCGCTCTTCCATAATTTGCATCGCGACCAATTGCGGGACATCCAATGCCACAATGACTGGGCTGAAAGGCTCGAAACCTTCACCCTCTTCCACCAAATCCTGGATGCTGCGCTGAGATTGCCCAGCTTGTTCGGCAATTTCCCGCGTTGGCGGGACACCAACCAAAGCTGACAAGCGATTGAAGATCGCGAGTTCGGCTTCCTCATCGTCTGGCAATTCCGCCGGAACGATGGTGACATTGAAGGCTGGCACGTTGAAGGCGAGCCGTCGGTCGTTGCGGTCAAAGATAGCGCCGCGCCGCGCCGCGATCGGCAATTGGCCGAGACGGTTTTCATCAGCTTGTGTTTGATAGTCGCTATGCCGAATAACCTGCAATTCATACATGCGTAAACCAAAAATGAGGAATACGGCGAAGATCACCGCTTGAAAGAATGTCAAGCGCCAAGTCTGAAATGGGATCAGCCGATTGGATTTCATACCGACGACCTCAGGTCCCTTCCACCAGCTAGGCTTTGTGGCGCCATCTGTAAGCCACCCTCCAGCCGACGCTGTATCAAGCGCACGAATAGATATACCGGCAACACGGCAACTAGGTTGTAGATCACTGTCGGCAGCAGCACGAGCCCTAGCAGGGAAGGGATATCGTAAGAGAAGCCCAACAGTAACAAAGCGACAAAAGTGTAAGTGATGAAAAAGATGGTGGCAAACAGGGTGATCATCAATATAACCGGGATGCGCAAACGATATACTTGCTGGGCGATACCATTGCTGGCATATGCGATAAGTAGCAGGGCAATGGAAGATGTGCCCAATGGCAACACGGACAGCAGGTCGAGCACAATACCGCCGACCAGCGCCCAGACCAAGCTATCCAAGAGGCTGGAACGCATCGACCAACATATGACCAGCAGCAATACCAGGCTTAGCTGCCCGCGCGTATTATTCAACAGCGGCGTAAAATTGCTGATAATCGCAAGGACCAAGGCGATAAACTGTGGGATGACACTGGCTGATAAAGCCCCCGCCAGCCCCAAAATGGCAATGGAAAGATAGCGCCCCATGTCAGTTTTCGTCCACCTGCTCAAACACCGTCAAATCGATTGGCTCAAAGCTGGTGATGACCAGCACAAATTCAAGCGTCTCGAAGTCGATTAAACTGCGGACTTCAGCTTCTTGAAACAGCTCGAATTCAAATTGGCGTACACTGGTCACCTGACCCACGACGATATCCGCCGGGAAGTTACCACCCAAGCCCGAGGTGATGACCAGATCGCCCTGCAAAATCTCTTCATCGAGATTGACCATGGTCAAGCGCAGCACACCAGAGGCTTGACCGATGATGCTGCCGTGAGCGCGCGTCCGTTGCAGGCGGGAGCTCACGGCGCTGTTTTCATCGTTGATCAATTGCACCTGCGATGCATTGGCGCTGACCTGCAAGATTCTGCCCACCAAGCCCAAATCGGTTGTCACGGGCATACCAATAGTGATGCCATCGCGCGTGCCACGATTAATGATGATATTGCGTGCAATACCAGTTTGCTCCACTGCAATCACATCCGCCGGCAGGAACTCTTGATTTTCCAACGAGGCCGTATAAGAAAGTAAGTTTGCCAAGCGGTCATAATCACTGGCTGCCTCGCGCAATTGGATCAACTCGACTTGACGGTTGGCGAGCTGTACCTCCAGATCAGCGATGCGCTCACGTAATTGCCCCAGGTCGTTGAGATCTTCAAATGCCGTGTTGAACGAAAGCGATATGCGGTTCAATAACCCCGACAAACCGTTCAGGGGTGCCGCGACCACGCCCTCCACCGGGCTCAATAAACCGGCGATACTCAACAAGACCAGTCCGCCACAAAGGCAAAGCATTAGTAGCAATGTCAGCAAAGGTCGAGGGCGCCCAAGCGATCTCAAAATTCTTGTCCTCACGCTAGCAAAGTTTGTTTAATCTTATCACAACTTCGGCGCAGTTTTTGCTCGCAGCTCATTTGCGGAATAAGCAATCGGTCATTCGATTTTACGCTACCATATTTATGTTATTTATGCTGTGGAAATGCCAATGCCTCACTTGCAGCAATTGAGAATTGTCCGGTGATGGCGAAGAAAATGGATATTTGCGCTGCTTCAATTAATGTCGGGTACTGCCGCGCTCCGGTCCTGTCAACAAGCGGCGCAGATTGTTGTAGTCCTCCAGCACCCGTCCCGCTCCCCGTGCTACACAGGTCGAAGCGTCTTCCGCCATCCAAGAACGGATATTCACTTCTTCCCGCAGCCTCTCGCTTAAGCCGCGCAATTGACCAGCCCCACCAGCCAGGGTGATGCCCGTTTCCATCAGGTCAGCCACTAATTCTGGCGGGGTATCATCAAGGGCATCTTTGACTGTATCAATGATGATATTGACCGAGCCGCTAATCGCCTCGCGGATTTCGATAGAACTGACTTCTACCGAATCGGGCAAGCCTGTCGTTAAATTCCGGCCTTTGACGGCGTAGGTGCGCTCCTGTGGCAGGGGATAGGCGGAGCCGATATCGATCTTGACTCTTTCCGCGGTTGGCTCGCCAATCAGCAGGTTATGCTTATTCCGCAGGTGCTGCACGATGTCCTCATCCATCTCGTCGCCGGCTACCCGTATAGAGCGGCTGATGACAATGCCACCGAGCGAAAACAGGGCGACCTCGGTAGTGCCACCGCCAATATCTACCACCATACTGCCGCGGGTTTCCAGCACGGGCAAGTTGGCGCCAATCGCCGCCGCTACCGGTTCTTCAATCAAGTGTGCCTCGCGGGCGCCAGCATCCAGCGTCGCTTCGATGACGGCGCGCTTTTCGACTTCGGTGACCCCACTTGGAATGCCAACCACCACGCGCGGTCGTGGTACAGGCACCCAACTTTGTTCATGCGCTTTTTTCATGAGATAATCGAGCATGCGCGCGGTGATCTCGTATTCGCTGATGACACCATCCCGCAATGGACGGACGATCAGAATCTCTCGGGGATTCTTGCTCCACATTTCTTTAGCGCGGGCGCCAACTTCAATCGGCGCGCGGGTTTTACGATCAACCGCGACAAAAGACGGCTCATTGAGCACGATGCCCTTGCCGCGAACATATACCAAGGTATATGCCGTACCCAAGTCAATGCCTATGTCGAGCGAAAACAGCCCAAATAGGAAATCCAACGGACTTAACAATGATGGCTCCTCGGTGAAACGAATATCCCGCGCATTATATCACAGTCAAAGATTAGCGAATAAGTGAATAAATAACTGCGCGTTACCAGCCGCAATTTCAGCAAAAGCGCGGAAGCTTGCTAGCGCCAATCTATATCGCCTATATTATAGACTGATGGCATCGCTGATGACGAAGTTGGTCTACAATCGTAATATTATGATATGAATTGCGCTATGATTCTGCAAACTGTACAGAAAACTATCCAGCAAAGCAATGCGCTAGTCGGCAGCAAAAAGCTGATCGTTGGTGTTTCAGGAGGTTGTGACTCGGTCGCTTTGCTGCACATGATGAAACGGCTGCGCTCTTCCCTGGGTATCGACCTGCATGTTGCCTCGCTCAATCATGGCATACGCGGCGACGCTGGGCAAGCTGACCTGGATTTTGTCGGCGAGTTGGCAGGCCGATGGCAGCTGCCCTCTACGCTGAGTCAGGCGGATGTCCCCCGGTTGGCGCGCGAGCTCGGCATTGGTATCGAAGCGGCGGCACGTCGGGCGCGCTACGACTTCTTGGCACAGGTGGCGGCGGCGCAATCCAGCGATTGCGTGGCAGTCGGGCATCATGCCCTGGATCAAGCCGAGACAATTCTCATGCACATTGTTCGTGGCAGCGGGCAGCAGGGTTTGCAGGGGATGCCCCCGGTATCCGACCTGCCAGGTCACCCGGGTATCCGTTTGATCCGCCCCTTGTTAACGATTACTCGCTTGCAGTTGGAAGCTTATTGTGCCAAGCATGAGCTTCCATTTCGACACGATTCCAGCAATGAGGACAGAGCCTACAGCCGCAATTTTCTGCGTCACGAAGTGATTAGCCGCTTGCAAGGGCTGAATCCCGCTGTCATTGCCGCCTTAACTCGCTTAGGTGAAAGCGTCGCCGTGGATGAAGACTTTATGGAGCTGTATTTTGAAACGCAGGTGCAATCCCTGCTAAAGACCACTGACGACCATTGGAGCATGAGCAAACAGGACTTTTTCGCGCTGCATCCGGCTATGCAACGGCGCTTCCTGCGCGCGGGATTTCAGCGATTGACAGGCAGTCCCTCCACTTTGCAGCATGGCGTAACACGCGAATTGCTGGACTGGCTGCCCCAAGCCAGCGTCGGCGGACGGCGTCATCTCGGGGCGTCGCTGCAATTGCGCATCGGCTATGGGGCAATCTTCATTGAGCGTATAGGCTGCGAAACAAATATCCACAATTTCCGGGTTATTCCCAGCGACTCGGATATCCGGATTGAAACAGAAGCACCCTATTCGCAGCATGGTATTAAGATCTGCACATTATCGCAGGACTTTGAGGAAGAGCCCAAAGGCACGCGGCTGTTGTTGCCGCTACCTGCGCAATTGCGCTTGCGGACACGTCGGCCGGGCGATCGCTTCAAACCTAAAGGGATGAATGGGCATAGCCGCAAGCTCAAAGATTGGATGATCGACCGCAAGATCCCCCGCGAGATTCGCGATCAGATCCCACTGCTTTGTGCTGATGACCAGATCATCGCGATCTGCCTGGGGGAAACTTGGCACCTGGCAGATTTGAGCCAGTTCGATTTGGGCGAACATCCACCAAAGACGGTAATGCTGCAGTGAACAATGGGAAAGCCTCACGAATCGTGGCTTATCGCATTTTCGCCATATTGACAGTTAAGCTATAATTTAGAGAAATAGTGCAATAGCTGGGTGACTCCAAATGGCTGAGAGACAGCTCATGCGACTTTTACTTGTTGATGACGATGGTGTCAATCGTTATATGGTTAGCAAAGCTTTGCAGCGTGTAGGCTACGTCGTGGTGGAAGTGACAAGCGCTGAGGCGGCGCTGGAACGCTACAACAAACATGATTTTGACTTGATATTGTCCGAGGTCAACTTGCCGGGCATGAGCGGTATTGACTTGCTGAAAAGTATCAAGCAAGAATTCTCCGAGACTATCGTGATTCTGATGACTGCCGATACCGTGCTCGAGACGGTGATTGAGGCGCTGCGTTATGATGCCAAAGACTTCTTGGTCAAGCCCTGTTCCAGCGAAGATATTCGTGAGAGCGTCGAACGCGGGATAGCCAACGCGCGCAGTCTATTACGGCGCCGGCGCTTGCTGGATACCATCGAGCGCAACGTTGCCGAATTGTCGCGTGAGGTGGCAGCCTCGGTTCGCGGCTCGGCGGAGATTGACACGAATGCGGATGAAAGCTCACAGCGTTATCGCGCCCAGCCGCAGCATAGCGCCATCAGGCTGGGACCATTAGCTGTCTTGCCGGGCAAATACCAAGTTGCGATGGGCGACAACTCAGCCAGCTTAACGCCGACCGAGTTCGATCTCTTGTTGTATCTGGCAGCCCATCGAGACCGCGTCCTGTCTTGCCATGAACTGGTGCGCGAAGTGCGAGGCTATTCAACAGATGAACAAGAAGCCCGCGAGATCATCCGCCCGCACGTCAGCAATTTGCGGCGCAAACTGTTTGCCTTGAGTGATTTCGATCTTATTGTAAACGTCCGCGGTATCGGCTACCGGCTGGGTGAAATCAACGATACTAAGTGACTTCCCTGCGCTTTAACTTGATTATTCGTATGCTGGGGAATCTGCCTTCGAGCTATTGATGGAGGAACTTTGCTCAAATTCTTCTTTGTATTGGCAACTGCTGTATTGGCAAGTCTGGTGCTATACGTAGATGCCGATGAGCAAGATTGCGCCGGCTCATCCACAACTCACCGCGAGACCTATATCAGCGCTGTCACGGGCTATCAACGGAAATATACTGTCTACTTGCCGCCTTGTTATCAGTCCGGGCAAGACAGCTTCCCTCTGCTAATCCTCCTGCATGGTTCTGATTCTACTGACAGGCTATGGCAGCGCTTAGGCTTTCTCGATGCCCTTGACTCGGCGATACAAGCGGGCAAAGCAAACCCGATGATTGTCTTGATGCCCTATGGCAGCTCGGTCGCCAATGAAAACAGGTTTGATGATACCAGCTACGACAAGGTTTTGTTGGAATTATTGGAACGCATGAACCAAGACTTCCGGTTGAATGGGATGCGGGCGATTGGCGGCATCTCCCGCGGCGGTTTTTGGGCATATCACCTAGGCTTTCGCTATGCTGAGGACTTTGTCGCGATCGGCGGGCACAGCGCCTTCTTCGATCGCTATCACGTTGAAGCCGAGAATAACCCGCTCAACCTGGCGCAGGGGTTAAACCAACACACGCATCTGCGGCTGTGGTTGGATCGCGGTACAGCAGATAGCGCCAGGCTCGGCACCGATCAAATGCAGGTGATACTGCAAAAGGGGCGTGTCCCCCATGAGTATGTTATTTATGCGGGCGGGGAACACAACGAGGAATCATGGTCGGGCTTCATCGATGATTACCTCGCTTTCTATTCGGAGGCATTCAGCAACCCACGACAGCTCGCTCAAATGAGGGAGGAAGATCGCTTAGAACTCTGGCTACCAGCCGTCGGCTTCGGCACCTTGCTCACCTCGCTAGATTCGGCTGATTTGAACGCTTTGCTAAATGGGGAATATGACCAGCGCTTGCTGCTTAGCGAATCGGCAGCGGAGCGGTTGGGGGAGTTTGGCTATCAATTTCATAAGAAAACTCCCATTCTCTCAGAAAGGCAACTCTCATATGTGTTATGGAGTGACAAACGAAGCTTCACACTACTGCCTTTTGATGCCCTGCATTTACGCCTGCGCCCGCTCTGGGTGGATAACCTGCCAGTAGTAGACCAGTTGGAGCGCTATCCGCTAGTTTTTGAGAGCGACGCCCCCAATTTCAACAGCGAGAAACTGACTCGCATCACCTTGTCTGGCACCACCGCTCTCACCCGGAAAAGTTTACCGGCGATCGATGCCATCGGGCTGGAAGCGGCGACTAGCGGCATCCGTGATTATGTAAGCCTGTCCGACTTTTTTCATGTCACTAACGAAGCATCGATCGCGGCGACTTGCCCAGAGCAGACCAACTCTGCCATGCGTGGCGCCCACAGCATGTGCATGAAACAGGAACATTTGCCGCTTTTTGATCTGCTCGATGTGGATGTGATTGATCTGACCGGCAACCATATCAATGATTTTGGTTTCGAGGCGCTCAACGATACACTGACAGCTTTCCAACAACGAGGAATGATGATCGTCGGGGGTGGGCAGTCGCGGGGGGCGGCGCGCTCGCCATTGATCTTCGAGCACAATGGCACAGTCATCGGTTGGTTGGCTTGCAATGCGCTAGGTCCACATTATGCCTTGGCGACAGATCAAGAATCGCCGGATGGTCCACGCCCCGGCGCAGCTTATTGTGGCGGGGGCTGGCTGCCTGATGCCTTGCAACTGCTGGCCGGTCAAGTGGATGTCGTGCTGATGACGGTGCACTATGAAGAATTTGAAGCTTATCTGCCCAGCCCCATGCAACGTTTTGATTATCAGACCTGGGCGGAATGGGGGGCGGATGTCGTCATCGGCACGGCAGAGCACAAACCGATGACTGTCGAATTCTATCCAACATCGCGCGGGGAAACAGCTTTCCTCCATTATGGCTTGGGCAATCTCTTCTTCGATCAGCAATTTTGGGGCAACATGCGCTTCTTCATGGACACGCTCTATATCTATGACGGCAACTTGCTGGCTGTTGAATTGTTCACCGGCATTATCGAAGATCAGGCGCGCCCAAGATTGCTCGCCGGTGATGACTTGTTCAACTTCCTGCATTTCATGTTCATTCAGAAAAATGAATTCTAAGGGCTGCCCAGCTGATTCTGATACGTTTCATACACGGCTGCGGCATAATCATATTGTCTTTTGCCCTGGCACAAATTTCGTGAGGGCAACATAGATTTCATCAGTATTCTGAACTAGGCGTTGTATTTCTGCCTAAGCTATAATGGCGCTACGCCCTATGATGTTCTGAAGCGGGCGCAATACACAGGACCAAATTTATCAATGTCTACACTTAACCCTGATCTCATTTCCAAGGACATGGACGCCATCTTAAACGACGCCGTGCCGATGTTGACGGGATATCGCAAATCGTCGATCATGCCCGAGATGGTTTTACTGGCTTTGATACGCCGTCAGGATACCGCCGCTTACCGCATGCTGAAAATGTTTGAAAAATCCCGCGGTATTGATCTGGAGCGGTTGGAGCGGCAAGTCAAAGTGGGGATTCAATCCCGGCGTGATCCTGATGGCAGCCTTGATTTTGTCGCCATCGGCAATCGCAAGATCTCGCTCAGTCGTCAATCGATCGTGCTGCTTGATGACGGCTTGACAATCGCCAATTCGATGAATCAGCAGAAGATCGATACTGACCATGCCTTAGCTGTATTAGCGGAAACATCGGTCAGTACCGGCGGCATTCTCCGCCAATTCAGCATCACGCCCAAATCGATTCAAGATGCCTACAGCGATGCCAGCAAGATCATCCCCGCGCGCGAAGATAGCACCACCGTCGATTATGTCAAACGGGCAAAACGCGGTCTGCTGCGCGCCGTGCATTTCCGTGAAGATCTTTTGCGCAATATGATCAATGTCCTGACGCAGACGGTCAACCGCCATATCGTATTGGTAGGTCCGGATGGTGTCGGCAAGCGCACCCTGGCTTATAGCTTGGCGCTATTAATGGCGGAGGAGAAGGGTCCATCTGGTCTCTCGAATTTGGTGCAAATCAGCGAGACAGCGCTGCTGGATGGCGATCAAGAAGCCTTTCGCGCTGGCATGAGCGCGGCGCGACGTGGCATTCTTTTCCTGCCGCTGGTTCACCGCTTCTTCGGGGGACCTATCAAAGCAGATTTCAACAAAGCCACCTCGCTGGTGCAAAAGGCATTCTTGAGCGATGACCCAGTTATCATCTGCACCACCACTATGCAAGAATATGAAGCGCGAATCCGCGGTGTGAGCGCCATTATGGAAAATAGCCAGGTCATCCGCGTTGATGAGCCATCCCTGGATGAAACGGTGCAGATCTTGGAGACAATCTCGCCGCACCTGGAATCCGATTATGATATCGCTGTCGATCATGATGCGCTCAAAATGGCAGCGCGAATGGCGCAACGCTTTCTGACCATCAAACCCATGCCACAAAGCGCCGAGCATTTGCTGCATCGTACTGCGGCAATGGTCAATATGGCAAAACAGGCGCATCTGGCTTTCCGCCCCGACAACAACGACGCCAGGCTCGATGTCGGCGATGTAACCCTGGTCACCAGCCAGATGACCGGCATCCCCGTGACCAAGCTAGGTGCTGACGAGCGGCTGCGTTATGCCAATATGGTTGAGCATTTGAGTAAGCGTCTGATTGGGCAGGTGGAGGCGGTGCAGTTGGTCAGCCGCGCGATCAAAACCGCTCGCGTCGGTTTGAAAGACCCCCGGCGACCCATCGGCACTTTTCTCTTTCTGGGACCAACCGGTATCGGCAAGACAGAATTGGCGCGTGTGCTGGCTGATTTCATGTTCGGCAGCGAGGACAATCTCTTCGCGCTCGATATGAGCGAATACAAAGACGAAAGCAGCATTAACCGCCTAATCGGCTCAGCGGTAGGCTATGTCGGTAGCGAAGAAGGGGGCCAGCTAACCGAGCGAATTCGCGAACAACCCTATACGATTGTGCTGCTGGACGAGATCGAAAAAGCCCACCCCCGCATTATGGATGTGCTCTTGCAAGTCATGGAAGAGGGTAGGCTGACCGATGGTCGGGGCAATGTAGCGCGTTTCAGCGAAGCCGTCGTTATCTTGACCAGCAACATTGGCTCAGAGCATTTGATGGTGCGGAAGATCACCGAGGACCTGCGCGAGAAAATCATGGACCAGGTGCTCGATTTCCTACGGCCGGAATTTGTCAATCGCCTCGATGAAGTGATCCTGTTCAACGCCCTCAATGATGACGATTTCAACCTAATCCTGGACTTGCTGATCGCCAAAGAGAACAATCTGGCGCGAGAACGCGGTCTAACCCTGTCTTTCACCGAAGGCGCCAAGAAATGGCTCCTGGATCAACACGATGAACCAGAATATGGCGCCCGTCCCTTACGCCGGATCTTGCGCCGCAGCCTGCGCGAGCCGCTGGCGGATTTCTTGCTACGTTCCAACCCGCCAGAAGGAACGGAGGTCCGCGTCAGCTCGAGCCGCAAACGGGGCGGCGGTTTGAAGTTTTCCGCCCTGGTCGAAGGGGAGGAGTTTGTTGTCGAAGCCTGAGCAAAATCCTGATCCAAGTATAGAGAAGAGACCTACCAGCGAGGGGAAAATGACAGCAATCGATCATTCGATTTTCAGGAAATACGATATACGTGGTATCGCGGCTGGCGATTCGCCACAATTGACGCCGGAACTAGCCATGCTGGTCGGCAAAGCGCTGGGCACCTATCTACCGCAGCACTTCGGCTCGGAAATGGTCTTCGTCGGTTCCGACAATCGCCTGACTTCTGGTCCTTTGAAAGCGGCGCTAATTGATGGCTTGGCGTCGACCGGCTTGGCGGTCACCGATATCGGCGAAGTATTGACGCCGACTGTCTATTTTGCCTCCGCCTCCTACGATGGAGCTGGCGCCGGTGTCATGATCACTGGCAGCCACCTCGACACCCGCTACAATGGCATCAAAATGGCATATGGCAAATTGGCGCTGGCTGGGCAACAAATTCAGGATCTGCTGCAAATCATCGAAAATCGCGCCTTCGCCCAAGGGACCGCCCAAATCGCCGCTGATTTTGAAATGATCCACCAGCATATGGCAACCATCCAAGACAAGGTGAAAATGGCGAAGCCTATGAAAGTCGTCTTGGATGCGGGCAACGGCTTGTCTGGCACTTATCTGCCGCCGGTCTTGACCGCCCTGGGTTTGGATGTCACCTGCCTATACTGCGAACCCGATGGCAGCTTCCCCAATCATTTGCCCAATCCGGAAGATCCGGAAATGACCCGTGACCTGGAAGCAAAAGTGGTCGAACTCGGCGCCGACCTGGGTTTGGCTTTTGATGGCGATAGCGATCGCTGCGGCTTCATCGACAACCATGGGCATCATATCGCCGCCGACCGTCTGTTGGCGCTGTTGGCGCGGGACTTGCTCAGCCGCCATCCCAATACTCCCATTGTATTTGATGTCAAGGCATCACAGGCTTTGCCCGACGAGATCAAGAAATACGGCGGGGAGCCGGTGATGTGGAAGTCGGGCCATAGCTTGATGAAGCAAAAGATGAACGAAATCGGCTCCTTGCTCGGCGGCGAGGTCAGTGGGCATCTATTCATTGGCGAAGAGTATTACGGCTTCGATGACGCGCCACTGGTGGCGCTGAAAACGCTGGAGATCATCAGCAAATCGCAAAAGACTATCGCGGAGATCTTTGAGGAAATTCCCAAGCTGGTGGCAACGCCGGAGATTGTGTTGTCCGCGCCGGACGATCTCAAATTCAAGATGATCGACGAGATGACCGCCCGCCTGCAGCAAGACTACGAAGTCGTGACAGTCGATGGAGCGCGCGTCCTTTTTGAACATGGCTGGGGACTGGTCCGCGCTAGCAACACACAGCCGGCGGTGACCCTGCGCTTCGAGGCGTATACCCGCCAGCAAATCGCCCAGTATCTGCAAGTTTTCAAAGCGTTGCTGAACAATTATCCCCAAATTGACCAAAGCAATTTTGACGCCCAGATTGCCGCTTTCGGGGGCTGAGGCAATCGCTACAAGCGACTCCGCCTAAGCGGCATACTTGAAAAATGACCGATCCCGTTCGCAACTTCTATCGTCAACACGCGGCGATCTACCAACGCTTGGTCGCCCGGCAGGATCAACATGGGAATCTCCTGGCCGCGCTCAACGAGATCCGCCCGCTGCACGGGCTGCAGGTGGTGGAATTTGGCGCTGGCACCGGCAATCTGACGCGCCTGCTCTCTGTTCTAGTCAATCGTGTTGCCGCCTTTGGTATTGAGCCAGGCATGTTGGCGCGGGCGCATCCCCTGCTGCGAGACAGCGGCATGACCAATTGGGATCTCGTTCTCGGCGATAACGCCCGAATGCCAGTCGCCAGCAATTGCGCCGATCTGGTGATCGAGGGTTGGAGCTTCGCTCATGTTTTGGACTGGTATCCCCAGACATGGCGCTCCCAAGCCAATGCGATGTTGGCGGAGATGCGGCGCATTCTCAAGCCTGGTGGCACCGCCATCTTGATTGAGGACTTTGGAATTGGGCGTCAACCCCAAGCGCCTAGCGAAGCAGCCTCTCAACTCTATTCCTATTGGCGCGTTAACTGTGGCTTCAGCCAGCGCTGGATCCGCACCGATTACCATTTCGCCTCGCCCGCAGAAGCCGATGAATTAACTCGTTTTTTCTTTGGCGATGCTGTGGTGGAAAACTGCCTCGAAGCTGGAAAAGTCATCCTGCCAGAATGCAGCGGCATCTGGTGGAAAAACTTTCCCTGATTCGATTGTTGCCATTCGTGAGTGATCAAAAAGGCGGCGGTGGCGAAATCGCTTGCGCCAAATAATTGAAAATGCTGAGGGCAATCAACAGCGTCGTACCAAAGAGAATCAAGGTGCAACCATAAAATATCTGCCGCCGATCCCAAGCGCGGGTTCGCTGTGGTGGCGATGGACCGCGCCATAGCCGCAACTTCTTTTGCCAGCTACGATCGCGATCGACGATTAGGATGACGCCCCAGATGATAAAAGGCAAGCCAAAGATCGCACCAAAGCATATTGCCGCGAGCACACTCTCTCCCATCACTTGTTTGGAAATCTGCCTGTATCCACACGGGCAATCGGTAATTGCCAAGATTGTCGCGCCTGCTGCCCGAACGCGCCAGAGGAAATCGGATCTTCCTCCAGTTGGCGGCACTATTGCAACATCAACGTTTTAAGTTATTATGGTGGCGCAAAGTTAGCATTTTCCCCGCACACTGCACGGCGGGAGGTGACCGAATGCCCAAGCTGAACAGTCCTGATATGATCCCAAATCTGGAATTTGCAGTCGACAAGGAACATTCAGGCGTGCGGATGGTCGGTTGTTTGACGTTCTTAATCGGCTCTGTGCTCAGCTATCTCATCCTCAACACCATCATTCCCAATGGCGGCTTGCTTGTCATCGGCGCTGCCTTGGCGATTTCTATCGGCTTGACCTACGCTGCCGATTATCTGACCAAGACCTACTGGCCCAGCAATCGCACTATCCAGTTCGTCGACGATATCATTCGATTGGTCAAAGGCGATATGATCCAAGGGGAGATCGACGCCGCCTACAATGTAAATTTGCTGATGTGGCACTTCGAAGCCAAGCGCCATCCCCGGGTGCCCAAGGGCTGGTATGTGGTGGCAAACGCCCTGGAACAAGATGGCGAGTACATCGTCAGTTATAGCATTGTCTCGCCCGAGGATTTCGCTGCCCTGCCGCTTTCACGCCTTTCTGCCAGATACCAGCGCAAGAAAGACAAAAAGGATGACACCCGCGACCTGCGAGAAGCCGGCAATATGCGCCGCATTTCCCAGGCGGAATTCCACCGTGCCGAATTGGGCGCGGAAATGTCGCCGGAAGATTACCACGCTTATCTCGATTACCTCGCCGATACTTATACTTCCTGGATGCCAAAAGACAAATGACCGCGCTGGGCAGAATCGCTTTCTGCATCGTATTCTCGCTGGCTAGCCACACTCTCCTTCATGCTCAAGACAAGCTGCTGGAAATCGGCGCTGTCATCGAGGCGGAACTCGCTCCCCGCGAAAGTCATCAATACTCTTTGACTGCCCTGGAATCGACGCTCTTGTCCTTTCGCGTCGAAGCTCTCGACGATACCCTGGATCCACAGTTGGAGATCTTCGATAACGCCGGCAACCTGCTGGCTGCCAATGACGATTACAACTATCCCGAGACCCGTGATGCCGCGCTTCAAGCCTTTGCCATTCCCCGCACCATGACCTATACGATCGCCGTCAGCGGATTTGACGATAGCAGCGGCGGCTACCGCTTGCATGTCCTGCCGGGGTACGATCGGCTGGCGCTGCGCGATACCGCTATGGACAACTTCAATTGGGAAGTTGTCTACAGCGACACGGCTGTCAATTTCTCCGACTCCAGCTTGTTCGCCGTTGATTTGGCCGGTCTTTCGCGCTCAGCTATCTTGCTCGGTCAGCATTTTCCCGCCGAGCAAGATCTTTATTTTGAAGCCAAATTCGAATACGTCACCTCACCCGGCAATTGGCAGGTGGGCTTGGTTTTCCGCTACCTGGCGCCGGATAAATATCATCGCCTGCTGCTGAGCAAAACGGGATATTGGCAGCTGCAACGGGTTGATGGCGATACTGTGACGCAATTGCGCAACTGGTCGACGCATCCCGCCATCGTGCCCGGCGAGGACATCTTCCGGCTCGGCATATTAGTCAGTGGTCAACATTATGATGTCGTCTACAACGGGCAAGTGGTTGGCTCGGCTTGGGACGAATCAAGGTCCCAGCCAGCCAGCGTCGGCATCGCCATGCGCACCGATGAAACAATCGGGGGGCAACTCTCCTTCGCAATAACCGAAACGCTAATGACCGTGCCCACTCGCTTGGATGGCGTGGGTCTGGATGGAAAACTGATCTTCCCACAACGCCTGCCTACCACCGGCTCCTACCAGATGGCAAACATACTGGCGCGGCAGCAGCTGATCCCAGTCGGCGGCGAAATCAAGCTGACCTTGCCCGAAAGCTCGGTGCGACGGGTGCAGCCAGGTGTGACCCGATTGCCGATCGCTTCCGACCTGTCTTTTGCGGAATTTGCCCTCGGCGCTTCTGTGAGCGCGGATCTGCATTCTCCCGCCAATGGCGGTTGCGGTATCATTTTCCATTTCCATGACGAGGAAAATTACACGCTCGCCTACCTGACCATGGAGGGCGATTACGGCTTGTCTCGCCGAGCGGGCGCCGGCTTTCTACCCGGAGTCTACGGCGCGCGTGAGCAACTGGAGGGCGACTCCCACCAGCTGCTCATCATCGTCACCGCCGAGGTGATTCATTATTATCTGGACGAAATCTATGTCGGCAGCCTGCCAGCTGAGCTAGACGCCGGCGGCATCGGCATCGCTGTGGTCAATTACGAAGAAGTGACCACCAACTGTCTCTTCAAAGACCTTTGGCTCTTGAGCTTGGATGGCTGACATAGCTCAAGAGCCCAATATGGCATCCAGATGACAACTATTCTCTGGAACGGCTACAAAGTTAATTATCGTCGTAGCAGGCTACCCCATCGCCGTCTCTATCCAGATGTGAAAATGTGCCAGCCTGTTGTTCGGTGTATCCCCACTCTCTTGCTTGGGTGCAATTGGCTGGGCGAGCTAGCTGCTGGCTACCCCCCCCCCCCGCATCGCTGCGCCGAGGGAATCGCAAGCCGGGCAGCTTGTATCGGGTCGTAACATGGCATAACCCGCCTGCGGATCAGCCCCCCAAAGGGTGAAATTCACATTCCACACGACCATCAACGAGACACGCCCCGAATTGCGGGAGAGCGTCGCCGCCTCCGCCAGCCATTGCGCCTGTTCCGCTACTGAAATCGGCTTTTCAGCCGCCCAAGCAAAGCCAGGTGGTATGGCAGAACCCATACCCTCGCCGCTCAAATAGCCCAGCTCCGTCCAACAGACCTTGCTGTTGGGGAAAGATTGCGCGCCGCGGGCGAGCATGGCATTGAAATAACGTGTGGGATAATTCGGACGGCGGTGGTCGCCGCTGTTCTGGGTGGGGCTGAGCAATCCTTCGTTGTAGTGCAAACCGAGGCAATCCATATACTGTGCCGCGCCAGCCTGTGCCATCTGTGCCATGAATGCGTCATCATTGCAACCCGCGCCGGTGCAACCAGCTGCCCCAAAGAAACCGGTCGGGGCAGGGGCGCCGCTGATCACCCAGGTATTGGGATTGGCAGCTTTGATCGCTTCGTAAGCCGGCTTCAGCATCTTGACATAATTGCCGCCGTTTATTTGCCCTTGGGGCCATTCACGGTCGATATTTGGCTCGTTCCATACTTCAATGGCATCGGCGCCATTCTTCGCCAGCTCGCCGAGAAAGCCAGCAAAACGCGAGACATAGCCATCAAAGTCGCTTTCCAGCGCATTTTTGTCGCCCACTACGCCCAGCAAAACCTTGAGATCTTGCGCATGGGCGTTCTTGATAATATTGATGCCCGCGCCAAGGCCTGACTCGAAGCGCAACTGTTTCTTCACCCAGGTCATGCCGGCTCTCCGCATCAAACCAACGGCGTTGCCATCCAGGTTTGCGACATGCCCACCAAGCGCGAAGCCCGCAGGTCCAGCATTCGCAGGTCCAACTTCAACCGGCGCCGAACCGGGGCTACTGGCAGGTGCCCCATATTGTGGCGGCACTTGAATCTCATCGCAGACGACAGTCTCCGCCAGGTCATTGCTGACGCGAATCTGATATTCTTTGCCCGAGGTATCAGTGAGGATGAAAGTCCAGCCGAAGAGGATATCCGACCGCTTGAGCATCATCGGTACCTCATCGACGCAATTGTCGATGCCAAAAGCACCGTAGAGATTCATGCTGGCGGTCGCACTCCAATTGTCCTCGTAGTAACGCCAGCGGACGAGTGTAATGCGCGAGCCATGCTCTTCTTCAGCAACTTCACGAGCAACTGCGAATGCCAACTGCAGCGGATCGCCAGTGACCTCTTCTTCTGCTTCCGCTGTATCCTGCGCCAGCATTGGAAAACTCATGCTCAATGCAAATAGCATCATCAGGAGAATTAACATCGATCTTGTAAGTTGTTGAGTAGATAGTTTTGCGCCCATACCTTCCCTCATTTGCACTAGATTCAGCCTATAACTGAAGAATATCGAAAATCGCGCAGATTGCCATAGTTTGATTACAAACAGTCCTTTTTAGCTGCGCCCCTCGCCCAAGGATTGCGGGTCCCGCGGTATCGTGAAATAAAAGGTCGAGCCGCTACCGATTTGGCTCTTGACGGCGATATCACCGCCATGCGCCTCCACGATCGCTTTTGCCAGATAGAGCCCCAATCCAGTACCTTGCGCGCGCCGTGTCAGCTTGTCATCAATGCGATAGAAGCGCTCAAAGATTTTTGAGATCTGATCTTTGGCGATGCCGGCGCCCTCGTCCCGCACAAAAACGGTCACGCTCTTCTCGGTAAAGCGCCCGCCAATTGTGATCGTCTTCTGCTCTGGCGAATACTTGATGGCATTGGTCAACAGGTTGTCAATCACTTGGCGCAAACGCAGCTCGTCCCCCTGGATCACCGGAAAGTCATCGGGAAAGCTCAGCACGATTTGGTGGCTGGTCTGGCTCTCCAACCGCGCTGCCGATCGCGCCGCAACCGCTTGCAGGTCAGCATCCGCGATATTAAGCTGTAGCTCGCGCGCCGCTTGTATTTTGCTGGCGGTGAGCAGGTCTTCCACCAGGTCTGTTAGGCGGTCGGTTTCTTCTTCGATGATCGCCATTTTCGCGCGCATGACCTCGCTGTCCCACTCCACATCATCGCGCCCCAAGGTGCTGGCATAGCCCTTGATGATGGCAATCGGCGTGCGTAACTCATGATGCACCGTGGAGATAAAAACGGATTGCATCTCCTGCGCTTTGCGAAAATTGCTGATGTCGCGCACATTGGCGATGATGCTCCCCAACCGGCCGTCCTCGGTTAACAGCGGCGCATAGGTGATCCCGATGCTCAGTGTCATGCCATCGCGTCGTTTCAGATCGCCCTCCACGTAGACAGTGTCCGCCGATCCACCACTGGCATTCACCCCCGCCCAGCCTGCTGCCAACGCGGCTTCCAAATCGGGATTTTCCAACTTGTCCCAGACGATGACCTCCGCCTTGGGCAAGCCAATGACCTCGTCTTTATCCCAGCCACTTATCCGCTCGAAGGCGATATTGACCTGTTGAAAAGTGAGATCGGCGTTGAGGATGAAAACGCCATCTCCGCTGTTGTTGACGATGGCTTCCAGCCGCTGGCGTTCTTCGTTGATTTCTCCATAGAGCTGCGCGTTATTGACGGCGATAGCGGCTTGGTCGGCAAAGCTCTGCAATGTGTTTAAGTCCTCGGGCTTGATCGAGGTTTGGTAAGAGCGGAAGACGATCAGCAATCCCAGCGGTTTACGCGCGAAGACCAAAGGCATGGCGATCGATTGCGCCAGCTGCGGGTCGATGGTATCTGCCATTTCTCGTAATTTGCTATTGAGAAACTCGCGACTGAACCCACCTTGTTCGAGCGGCTGCATCAATTCTTGCAGTTTGTCATTCAGCTCTGGCAGGACATCGACAGTGATACCGCTGTAGGCGCGCACATAAAACTTGCCATCGTGTTTGTCGCTCAGCGCCACAATGCCCACTCGCCCAGCCAACATCACCAGCGAGCCATGCAGCACGCGCCGCAGCACCTCGCTCAGGTCAAGCTGTGCCGTGATCGCCCGGGTGATCCCCAACAAGAAATCATGTTGCTGTGTTCGCAGATCCGGTCGCATTAACATAGCTTGATTGTATCACGACCTCCCTTTGCCATTTAGGCGAGCAGGGGCGGGCAGGATGTTGCCGGGGCTAAAACAAACGGTCCAGCTCGCTGATATCCATGTTGCCGCCCTCGGTGGCGACCAAGGCAGCCGCGCCAACCAGCGCCACATCATCGCCCAGCGCTGCTTTCTCCAGGCGCAAACCTGCGGTGTAAGAACTGTCCAAGACATGCTCATAGACAGTTTGCTGCATCGGCGCGAACAAGAAATCGCCCGTCTTGGTCACACCGCCGCCAATCACAACAATCTGCGGGTTGAAGAGATGCAGCACGGTCACGATGCCAAGACCAATGATCCGCCCGGCATAAGCCAGCGCTTCGATCGCCACCGGGTCGCCATCCGCCGCTGCCAAACCCACAACCCTCGCATCAATCTGCCCCAAGTCGCCTTGCGCCAAATCAACTACGCTGGATCGCTCTCCCTTGCTGATGGCATCCCTGACCCGGCGCGCAATAGCGGGACCCGCCGCTTCCAGCTCAATGGTGGAGACTTTGTCCCCCTCAACGATGATGGGAATATGTCCCAATTCAGCCGCCAAGCCTTCCCGCCCTAATAGCAGCTTGCCATCACAAATCATGCCGGAGCCAATGCCGGTGCTGACGGTGATATAGGTAACATGGCGATAGCCTTGTGCCGCTCCCTTGGAGGCTTCCGCCAAAGCCGCCACATTGGCATCATTGCTGATATACACCGGCAGGTCAAACTCGGCCTTGATGATCTCGCCCAGCGGCACATTGTGCCAACCCGGCAAGTTTGGCGGCGCGACGATGACGCCGCGCATGGGGTTTAGCGGTCCTGGCGCCGAGAAGCCAATGCCCATGACATCGTCTCGGCTCTTGGGCAGCACCTTGTGGATATAACTCTTGATGCGGTCGATGGTGGCTGGCAAACCCTCGTCAGCCTGCGTCAGCGTATTTTCCCGCTGCAGCAAGTTGAGACTATGGTCGTAACGCGCGGTGCGGATCTGTGTCCCGCCTAAATCGACTGCGATGATCTGTTTTTCCATCTAAACAAGCTCCTCGCAAGTGGAAAATAAGACATTCGGCATCTGAAAATTGTTGGGCGGGATTCGCTGAATTTGCCGACGAACCACAATACTCTGTCTATTTATCTTGTGAGCGCTAAATGACGCTGCTAGAATAGCATGAATTCACCATAGATTTAAGCTCATTAGTCTTCAGATTTGGAAGCGGAAAATGGCTCGTGTCACTCCAATGCGACGGCAGTATCTTGAGATCAAAAGCCAATATCCCGATTGCATCTTGATGTTCCGCATGGGCGATTTTTACGAGATGTTTGACGATGATGCCGAGGTCGCCGCGCGGGAATTGGATATCACGCTCACTTCACGCGCACAGCGACGCGGTGGCGAGAAAATACCGATGGCGGGTGTGCCCCACCATTCGGTCGATGGCTATATCGCCAAATTGATCGAAAAAGGCTTCCATGTCGCTGTCTGTGACCAAGTTACCGAACCCACCGGTCGCGGCATCGTCGACCGTGAAGTCACCCGCGTCATGACGCCCGGCACAGTCCTTGAGCCAGCGCTGCTCGACGAAGGCAAAGCCAACTATCTAATGAGCATTTTGCCCGTGGGTGATGCCCAGAGCGGCCGCTGGGGGAGGGCGGGGATTGCCTTTGTCGATGTCTCCACCGGCGAATTCAGCGCAACCCAATTCGCCGGCGATGATGTTGGCATGCGCGTCTTTGAAGAGCTAGCACGCATCGACCCGCGCGAAGTGATCATGCCGGAGAGTTGGGTGGAACGCGGCGTCACCCTGCCATCAGGCATTCACCTGACTTCGGTGCAAGATTGGACTTTCGAGCATGCAGGCGCGCAGCAACTACTGTTCGATCATTTTAGGGTGAGCACCCTCGATGGCTATGGCTTGAAAGACCAAAACGATGCGGTATCGGCGGCCGGCGGCGTATTGCAGTACTTGTGCAGCACACAAAGACAGTCCCTCGATCAATTGGTGACGATCCGCTCTTATTCGACCGAATCTTTCATGGTGTTGGATCAGTTCACTCGTCGTAATTTGGAACTGGTCGAGACCATTCGCCACGGCAAAGCCAAGGGGAGCCTATTGGGCATTCTCGATCGGACAGTGACCGCGATGGGCAAGCGCTTGCTGCGAACCTGGCTCAACCAGCCTCTGCTGGAAATCAACCGGCTTAACGCGCGCCTGGATGCGGTTGAGGCTTTGATCAGCAGTGATATCTTGCGCGAGGAAATTGAAACGGCTCTTAAGCAAGTAGCGGATATGGAGCGGCTGACCAATCGTATTCTTGTGGGCAAAACGACTCCGCGGGATCTAATCGCGCTCAAGACTGCCCTGGCTGCTGTGCCAAAGTTGCTCGAGTTGATTGAGGAACTCGAAAGTTTGTCGGCAATTGCGGAACGCCTCGATCCCTGTGAACAGGTTTTCAGCCTGGTCGCCACAGGTATCACCGATGATCCACCAGCCAGCAACAATTCCATCGGGGTAATACGCGAGGGTTATTCGCAAGACCTTGACGATATTCTCAGCTCATCACAAGATGCCCGCGACTGGATCGCTAATTTGGAGTCCCACGAGCGGCGGCGCACCGGCATCGCCAGTATTAAAGTCAGCTACAACAAAGTATTCGGCTACTATATCGAAGTGACTAATGCGCATAGCGACAAAGTGCCGGACGATTATGTGCGCAAGCAAACTTTGGTCAATGCCGAACGCTATATCACCTCCGAACTAAAAGAGTACGAAACGCGCGTGCTCAATGCTGAAGAAGAAATCTTGCAGACCGAGCGCAAACTGTTCGCCAATATTTGTGCCCAGATCGCCTCACAACGTGATCGCTTGTTGCAGACCGCACGCGCCATCGCCCATCTCGATGTATTTTTGTCGCTGGCGACGGTCGCCGTGCGCGAAGGCTATGCGCGACCCCAGCTGACCGAGGACAATGTTCTCTGGATCGAAGCGGGGCGCCACCCTGTCGTGGAGAAGCTGCTGGAAAGCTCGACCCGTTATGTGCCGAACGATAGCCAATTTGATTTGGCATCGCGGATCCATATCATCACCGGACCCAATATGTCGGGCAAATCGACCTATATCCGGCAGGTCGCCATTATCGTCTTGATGGCGCAAATCGGCAGTTTTGTGCCGGCCGATGCTGCCACAATTGGTTTGGTTGATCGGATTTTCGCCCGCATTGGCGCCCAGGACGAAATCCACGCCGGTCAAAGCACCTTCATGGTGGAAATGGTGGAAACCGCTCGCCTGCTATCTGGTAGCGGTCCCCGTAGCCTGCTCATCCTGGATGAGATCGGGCGCGGCACCTCGACCTATGATGGCTTGGCAATCGCGCGCGCCGTCATCGAGTACATCCACAACAATCCGCGCTTGAATTGCCGCACACTCTTCGCCACCCATTATCATGAGTTGACCGAGCTGCCCAATATCCTGCCGCGCACCAGCAATTATAATGTTGCCGTGGCGGAAGAAGGGGAGGATATCGTCTTCCTGCATCGTGTTTTGCCTGGCGGTGCCGACCAGAGTTATGGGGTGCATGTGGCGCGCTTGGCGGGAATGCCACAGTCCGTCGTCGATCGAGCAGGGGAATTGCTACAGCAGTTGGAAGAGGGGGGTAGCGACTTCTCTCTCTTCAAACCGAAACCACAACATCAACAATTGAGCTTCTTTGACGCGCCCGAGAATCCAGTTCTGGGAACGCTGCGTTCGCTGGAAGTGGATAGCCTAAGCCCCTTGGAAGCCTTGACCAAGTTATACGAACTCAAGCAGATGGTAGTGGATAGCTAGATGTTCGTATTTAATACGATTGTCATCGCGACTCATCGACGTTCCGGCACCCACTGGGCAATCGATGCCTTGCGCCACAACAGCGCCGATATCAACGAATCCTATATGGCATTGGAACATATTGAGCCCAGTCACGATGCTCAAATCCCGCTGCCGCAATTCCGCCGTCAGCTGCTCAACCTTGAGGGCCACGTATTGATCAACGTTCACGACCTGCCCTCTGCAAATTATTGGTCGGGCTTGGATGAGCGCCTCTTTGCTCGCACGATCCTACGCAATTCCCCGACCATCTATGTGCATCGCGATGGCCGTGATGTGGTGGTGTCGCTCTATCTGTATATGCAATCTTTCAGCGAAACAGTCAGGAATCAGACTTTCTCGCAATTCCTACGTGCCGATACCGGCATGGACAGCTTGGATGCGCGCTTAAGCCGACCAGCTTATTGGGCACATCACGCGCGATCCTGGCTGGAAAAAGAGAATCTGTTGGCGATCTCCTACCGCGAGCTGGAAACAGAATATGAAGCGACAGTGCGAAAAATGGCGGATTTCCTGGGAATCAGGCTCCACCATAACTTGCAGCCCTTGAGCTTGCCCGGACCTCAAAGCAGTGAACCACCGCTGGGGAACGTCTTGGGCAGATTGGGCTTCTGGCGGAAACGGGCTCTACAGCCAGATCGCCCTCGGCTAGGGAGAAGTGGCGACTGGCGCACCCACTTTGACAAACATGATCGCGAGTTTTTTATGGAAGAAGCGGGCGATATGATGCGACAATTGGGTTATGCGCGCTGATGCGGTTTATCTGCCACCATAATCCGGCGGCAATATGAAAGCAGTTTCTAATCGGAATCTCTTCTCAAGCTCCCGCCATATGCGCCGCCTCCGGCTTGGGCTCGGGGATCGCCGCCTCCTCCTCAGAGATAATGCCTTCCGATAGCAGCACCCGATTGAATGAAACAATGGCTACCTCGATCATATCCAGATTAGGCTCATTCGTGGTCAAATGCTGTAGTGCCAAATTTGGCTTGATCATGAAACGGATCCAGGGTTTATCAAGGTTGGAGGCGGTGTACTTGAGGAACTCATAGGCGACACCGGCGATGATGGGGATGAAGAGCACGCGGGACAAAATCAGCAAGGCGAAAGGCGGGCGCCCTATCAGGGAGAAGATGAATACGCTGACAAATACAACTGTCAGCAAGAAAGCCGTGCCACAGCGCGGATGCTCGATCGGGTAGCGACTAACGATAGCTGGCTCTAGCGCGTCCCCCGCTTCATAAGCATTGATCGTCTTATGTTCGGCGCCGTGATAAGCGAAGATGCGCTTGCCATCGCCTGTCCTGCCCACGAACCAGATATAGACCACCAGGATCGACAATTGCACCACACCTTCGATTAGGTTGATGAGAAAAGCATCCAAGCCAATCGGCAGCGCCTCATATAATAGAAAGTTGCTGTTTTCTGGCGCGACCGCAATCTCGTTCCCAGCTTCATCCAGGACGATTTCTTGCGCGGTCGTGCTCAAACCGAGCAGGCCGCCAATGCCAGTAGCGGCGGCGGTGGGTGCTAGGAAAAAGATGCCCACGCCGATCAGCAATGAAATGGCAATAGTCACCCAGCCAATGGGACCGTTGAAACTGATATTCTCTTCTTCGTCCAGGGCGACATCAGCCGACCACATCAAAGCGCGGATGCCCAAACCCAGCGCATCCCACAAGCCGATGAGACCGCGCAAAAATGGCGTCTTGGCAATCCGCCCACGATACAATGTCTTGCTCAATGGCTGCTCATGGATGACAATTTGACCTTTGGGGTCGCGCGCGGCCACCGCCATCGAATGCGCACCACGCATCATCACGCCTTCGATTACTGCTTGCCCGCCGTAAGAGAATCTGAGTTCGCCAGCCTCGCGTTTCTTCGTCGCCTGCAAAGTTACCCTCCTTGTATTTTAACCCGCCAAATATACGCCCCGACCGCCATTCGGTCAAGCTAAAACAGTTTAGGATCAATCAACTGCCGGGCGAATATCTAGCAGCTGCATTTGCAGGCTGCGCTTGCCATTCCACTCGTTCATTTCCGCATGATAGGCGGCGTCTATCCGGCGCGGCATCCCCTTTGCTCGCTCTCCCAAGCCAAAACCAATGGCATCGATCGGCGCGCAACCATCGGTAGCCAGCCGCAGTTTGAGATGCTTGCCTTCAGCGCCAACGCGGCGACACTGCAAGACCTGCAAATCTCGTGTCATGAAAGTAGCGGCAGGGTTTTCCTGCCCCGTCGGTTCCAGCGAGTCCAGCTCGATTAGCAAATCCTCGCTTAGATCAGGTAGCTCGATCTCACAATCTATCGGCAGCTGGCGAATGAGCGATTTGCCGTGCAAGCTCTCGCGCGCCTTTTGCTCCAATTCTTGTTGCAGCATATCAAGGTTGCTGTTGAGCACGGTAAAACCCGCCGCCATGGCATGACCGCCGTGCCGCACCAGCAGATCGGCGCACTCGTCAAGCGCATTGGTAATATTGAACTCCGGGATACTGCGGCAGGATGCGCGGCTTTGCTCCTCCCCAATTTCCAGCACCACCGCGGGCCGATAGAATTCTTCTGTGAGCCGCCCCGCCACCAAACCAATAATGCCCGGCAACAGATTTTCATCCCCCGCGAAAATCAGCGGAACACTCTCCGCATCAACCACTTGCTCGCTGATGGCGGCTTGCGCCTGTCGGGTCAGCTCTTGCCGTTGCACATTAAGCCGCTGTAATTCGATGGCAAGTGGTTCTGCCTCTCGCAGGCTGGTGGCGGAAAGCAACTGGTAAGCTGTCATAGCCGATCCCAAGCGTCCGGCTGCATTTATCCGCGGACCCAAACCGAAACCAATGTGGCTGGCGCGGATACTGCCGGGTTTAAGCCCGGCAACAGCAACCAGCGCAGCGATGCCTGGTCGCCGTAGCTGATTAATTGTGTCCAAGCCGTGCCGCACCAGCCGCCGATTTAAGCTGACGTTGAGTGACACCACATCAGCCACAGTGCCCAGGGCAACCAGATCCAGCAAGTCAGATTGACGCAGTTGCGCGGGATAATTGTCACGGTCAGCTTGCCAACGCTGCAGCAACAAGGCTTTGGCTAACATGAAGGCGACGCCAACACCAGCCATGTGCGCTTCTCCGCCGCATTCCTCCTGCCGTGGATTGATCACTGCTAGCGCTGGCGGCAGCTCAGGACCGATGGAATGATGATCGGTGACGATCACATCTAAACCGGCTTGCATCGCCGCGGCAACTTCCCTTGCCGAACGTATCCCGCAATCAACCGTGATGACCAGTTTGGTGCCTTCTTGCGCCAGCCGCTGCAATGACGGCAAGTTGAGCCCGTAACCTTCTTCGGCGCGATCGGGGATATAAGCGATGACAGTGCCACCCAGAGCCTGTAATACCTGTACCATCAGCGCCGTCGCGCAGACGCCATCGGCATCAAAGTCGCCAAACACCGCTATTGGCTCTTGTCCCTCGATTGCGGCGACAATGCGCTCAACGGCAAGATCCATATCTTTCATCTGATATGGATCTTCGCTCAGCTCTCTGTTTCGCATGAATTCTTGCGCAGCGCTAGCCTCTTCAAAGCCGCGATTGTAAAGCAGTTGCGCCAGGATAGGACTGCAATCTTGGTAGCACGCCAGATGCTCGCGGGCTGCCGGTTGCGCAAGAACCCATTGCTTTTGCATTGTAGACTCTGCTCGCATAATCCCCTAGAATAATGGCTCGATACTACCATCTTGCTCATCGAGGTGCTATGGCAAAGATTGTTTTCATGGGCACGCCCTCATTTGCACTGCCCAGCTTAAAAGCGCTGCTCGCAGAGCAAGACATCATCGCTGTGGTCACACAGCCTGATCGTCCCGCGGGGCGTAACAAGCGCTTGCGGCAATCCCCTATCAAACAGTTGGCGCAGGATCATGGGATTCCTGTGTTTCAGCCCAAGCGCATCCGTGAGCCAGAGGCGATAGATCAGCTGAAGACCTGGGGGGCGGATCTCTACGTGGTCGCAGCTTTTGGGCAAATCTTGCCACAGGTGGTGCTGGATCTGCCCAAAAGCGGCATCATAAATGTGCATGCCTCCTTGTTACCCCGTTGGCGTGGCGCCGCGCCGATTCAAGCAGCCATCCGTTCGGGTGATCGCCAAAGCGGTATCACCATCATGTTGCTCGATGCCGGCTTAGACACTGGTCCCCTGCTGGCGAAACGCGCTTTGCAACTGGCGCCGGACGAAACTGGCAAGAGCCTGCACGACAAGTTGTCCGTCATTGGCGCTGAATTGCTGGTTGATACCTTGCCCGCTTTCCTCGCTGGAGAAATCTCGCCACAAGCGCAGGATGACTCACTCGCTACCTACGCGCCACAGATAAAGAAGGAAGAGGGTGAAATTGATTGGTCGCTGCCCGCCCTGGCGATTGAGCGGCTGGTGCGCGCTTTCACACCTTGGCCCGGGACTTTCACATTCTTCGATGATTTGCCGCTGAAAATTATCGCGGGCGATCACGGCGAGGGCACAGCGCCGCCAGGACAAGTGATCAGGCATCGAGGCACTATCGCCATCGGTACTGGAGCTGGGCTTTACTTTCCCAAAATGATGCAACTGGCCGGCAAGAAACCGCTACCAACTGCAGATTTCCTCAACGGATATAGCGGGTTCTTGGGCGCGCGACTGGGCAAGCGTGCTTAGCCTAAGAAAGAAAGGCAATCGGCGTATGAACACGATTCTCCCTCAACGTATTACCTTGCGCATTTTCAACCATCGCACTGTTGAACTCTCTACGATCTAGTTAAACCGGTGTCGCAGTTAACCCATAATAAACCGGACAAATTGATGAATCAGACAACCTCGCCAGCGCAAAGCCATCCTTTCCTGCGGCAACCTAACCGAACCATTCTCTATCTTTCGCTGCCGATATTGCTGTCTTTGATCGCCGAACCATTAACGGGTCTGGTGGATACCGGCTTTATTGCCCGCTTGGGTACAGTGCCACTGGCGGCATTGGGCGTCGGCACCGGCGCCTTGTCTTCGGTCTTTTGGGTCTTTGGATTTTTGGGCATCGCCACCCAAACCGAAGTCGCGCAGACCTATGGGCGCGGCGATATCGAAGCCGCTACCAAAGCTGTCAGCCTGGCTTTTCTGCTGGGCTTGATCTTAAGCCTGTTCTTGAGCGCTATTTTGCTGGTTGCCGCCCCGCTTGTGTCGGCGGCGCTGGGGGCTGAAGGCGCTGTCCAAGACCTCTCAACCGACTACATTCAATTGCGCCTGCTCGGTGCGCCAGCTGTTATTGTGGTCATCGTCGGCTTTGGCGCCCTGCGCGGCTTGCAAGACATGCGCAGCCCCCTCTGGATCGCGCTGGGTATCAATATCGCTAATATCCTCCTCGATTACCTGTTCATTTTTGGCTGGTCGGCGATTCCCGCGCTCGGTGTGGCTGGCGCCGCTCTGGCAAGCTCGCTGAGCCAGTGGCTGGGTGCAGTCTGGATCTTGAGGAAGGTGCATCGCCGTTTGGGATTTAGCCGCGATATCAGGTGGAAAGATGGTATCAAACTGCTTCACGTCGGGCGGGATCTATTTATTCGCTCAGGATCTTTAACACTTTTCATACTCTTCGCCACGCGAGTTGCCACCCAGATAGGTGCGGAAGCGGGCGCGGCGCATCAAGTCATTCGACAAGTCTGGTTTTTCACCGCGTTGATATCAGAAGCCTTCGCCACGACCGCGCAGAGCCTGGTCGGCTATTTTTATGGTTCGGGGCAGCTCAATCAAGTCAAACGTGTCGCCCTGTCAACCATGCGCTGGAGCGTGGGCACTGGTTTTATCATGATGTTTGTCATGTTAGCCAGCACAGCATTTGTCACCGGGACCTTAGTGCCAGCCGATGCCGCCACCGTGTTTTACGCTTCATGGATCATCTCAGCGCTTTCGCAACCGCTCAACGCCATCGCTTTCGTCACCGATGGCATTCATTGGGGTACCAGCGATTATCGCTTCTTGCGCAACGCGATGATCATGGCGACTGTTTTCGGTTTGCTCGCCTTGCAGCTGACCCCGATCGATAGCCCAACTGCCTTCAGCGCTGTCTGGCTGGCGACGGTTTTATGGATCGCTATCCGTGGTTTTTGGGGTTTGCTGCGGGTCTACCCCGGCATCGGCGATAGTCCCTTTCGCCGCGTCAATGAAGCGCCGCGCCCATAAGCTAATTAGCAACTATGTTCGCTCTTCTGCGTATATGTTGTAGAAGTTGGCAAAAAGCTGGATCATTAGCCAGCTCTCAAAAGAGGAAAATGCCAGCGATAGTACGTTCAGGAGAAGGCGACTCGATGAAAATCAATACCAAAAAACGGCTCTATCGTTCGCGCAAGGATAAGCGGATCGCCGGAGTCTGCGGTGGCATAGCCGATTACCTCGCGATTGACCCAACCCTGGTGCGAATTTTGTGGGTACTCTTGGCTTTGGCGGGCGGTCCCGGTGTTTTGCTATACATCATTATGGCAGTGGTCATCCCCGAAGAGCCGGAATTCCTGCAAGCCACGGCGGAAAAACCCAAGAACGAGAGTTATGTCTGATCGCTCTCCCGCTAAAAACCAGTCGAAAACAAAAAGGACAGGGCAAATAAACCCTGTCAAGACTTGTCTCATGCTTCTGGGCTAGCTCACAGCAAATCGCTGATCGCTTCCCGTTCCGCTTTCAACTCCGCTTCTGTCGCTTTGATCTTGCCTTGGGCATAAGCGCTCAATGCCAAGCCAGGCACGATTTCGATGCCACCCTTTCCATCACTGCGCAGCGGGAAGGAAAAGATCAATCCGTCCGCCACACCATAAGGGTTCCCCTCGCTTGGAATGGCGGCGCTGAACCATTCGTCAGGCGCCATCGGCTTGATGAGGCTGCGAATGGTATCGAGAGCAGCGTTGGCGGCGCTGGCTGCCGAGCTCTTGCCACGCGCTTTGATGATGACGGCGCCCCGTTCTTGCACCGTGGTCATGAAGTCATTTTCTAACCATTGCCTGTCATCGATGACGGCCTCAGCCGCTCGTCCCCGAATCCGCGCATGTTCAAAATTGGGAAATTGGGTGGAACTGTGGTTGCCCCAGATCGCCATATTGTTCACATCGCTCACCAGCACACCGGCTTTTTCCGCCAGCTGTGATTTAGCGCGATTCTCGTCCAGGCGCGTCATGGCGAACCAACGATCGGCGGGGATATCCGGGGCATTCGCTTTCGCCACCAGGCAATTAGAATTGCAGGGATTAGCGACCACCACTACGCGAATATCTTCAGCGGCATGGTCATTAAGCGCTTTGCCTTGCTCGACAAAAATCGGACCATTGGCAGCGATCAGGTCATTACGCGCCATGCCAGGTCCCCGTGGCTGCCCACCTACCAGGATCGCCCAATTGGCGTCTTTGAAGGCGATATTAGGATCAGCGGAAATGATAATATCCTGCAACAGGGACTGGGCGCTATCTTGCAGCTCCATTACCACACCGCGCAAAGCCTCCATCGCCGGCGGGATTTCCAGAATTTGCAAAATCACCGGCTGATCCGGACCGAACACTTCACCGTTGCCGATACGAAAGAGCAAACTATAGGCGATTTGGCCCCCGCCGCCAGTCACCGCAACTCGAATGGGTAGCGTCATTCTTTCCTTCCCTCTCTTGTAGATCATACGAATTGATGCCGCGATTGTACTGGAAAAGCGGCTAATTTTCAGGGAGTATCCTGATTATTTTTCAAATGAGGTGTCTCGCCAAAGGATTGAATCCTCCAGATTTCTTGGCTGCGTTCCAAGGTGGTGATCGAGGTATTGAGCATCGATTTGGCTGGCAAGGAGGTAAACAGTGAAGCGAGCAAGATCATGATCGCTGAGCTGTGCCCGACGATGGCAACGGTTTCTTTGTCACCAGCGCTGACGATATCCTCCCATGCCGATTGCATACGCAGCTGGACATCAAAACGGGATTCGCCATCAGGCACGCGATATCGCCGATAGCCGGATCTCCAATTCAGGTAAGCTACAGGGAAGCGTTCTTGAACCTCGGCAAAGGTGTGCCCTTCGAACTTGCCAAAGGCGATTTCAGCCAGGCGATCGTCCTCTAATATAGGTTGCTGCAGAATCTCGCCGATTATCTGCGCGGTTCTTTTGGCGCGCAATCGTGGGCTGGCATAGATCGCCTCAATTGTTACTGTCTTCAGATACTCCGCGAGCGCATAAGATTGCTTTACGCCACAATCGTTTAAGGGAACGGGCAAGGACCCCTGTAGCCGACGCTCAACGTTAAAATCAGTCTGCCCATGGCGGATCAGCAACACCTTGTTCACAGACACAATATCCTCTCAGACTTGACGAATCCCCAGTCAAAAGGCAAAATACAGACAAACACCGAGTGTATCATATAGAAGGCGATTGACGAGTGGAAGAAGAACAGGGTAGGGACGCGGCGCAACCGAACAAGCTCACGCTTTATGGCTTGGCGATGGTCGGTGGTTTGGGTATGACGCTGATGATCTTTGCGGTCAGCATTGGCGTGATCTATGGCGAAATGCTGGATGCCAGCTCGACGCATTCGCTGGGCCTGCTGATAGTTGCGGGCATGTTCTTGCTATTGCTCTCTATCGTCTTTTGGCTGGGATGGCTACGCCCTTTTCAAGGCTTTGATGATATCAATGTCCCGGCGGAACCCGAGCACCACTAAACTCCATGATGGCTAAACAATCCATACCTCAACGCCTGCCGATCACGGAGCGGGTGACCGGCGTTCTCACCTGCCTTGGCGCTGACACGTTTCTTTCAGCCAGGAAGCTCCCCACTGGCGACCTGGTTGCGCAGGGCGAAATCTTCCTCCGGTACGGCATCACCTATTTGGGTAAACCACAGCTATCGATCGTGCCGGATCTGGTTGTGGCGGATTATGGCGAGATGCTCGTCGGTGAGACCGCTTGGGAATTCCTGATGCAAAGCGGTCATCTCTATCCCCGTGCCGATGTCTGTGGAATCCGCAACGATGGCGAGGAAGATATGCAAACTCTCAAACTATTGGATTTTGATTACCCTTATGATGTTTTTGCCTACCAGCAAATGACAGACTGGCAGCCTTTTGCCGAAGTCTCCGCGCTCATTGCGGCGAATGCCAGCCCCTTCCCTGAGAGATTGCGGGAGCATCTGCCTTGCTATGATAGCTTCAAAGCCTGGCTGGCAGCATGACCGAGCTCGATTCGGTCTTCAGCGATAACTGGGGAGAAAATCATCGTTCTGGCTTAGTGGCTGTGGTCGGGAGACCCAATGTCGGTAAGTCCACACTGATAAATGCCATCTTGGGGCAGAAGATCGCCATTGTCACCGCCAAGCCCCAAACGACTCGCCAGCGCCAGCTCGGCATCTATACCAGCTCCGAAGCGCAGATCCTCTTTATCGATACGCCGGGCATCCACCAGCCCCACACAAAATTGGGCGACTATATGGTGAGCGTAGCCCATGATGCGCTGAAAGACGCCGATGTGATCCTGTGGATCCTCGACCTGTCGCAATCGCCCAAAGAGGAAGATTGGCGGATAGCGGAACTGTTGAAGAGTATGAGTCCGCACACTCCCCTGCTACTGGCGCTCAACAAAATCGATCTGATCAGCGCCGGGCAAGACCGCAGCGCGCATCTGGCGCTCTGTGATTACCAACTTGCGCTGGAAACGAGCGCCGCCAACCGACGTGGCATCGATGATTTGCTCAGCAGCCTGATCCCGTTGCTGCCATTGGGACCGCGCTATTATCCCGCCGAGCAAGCCAGCGAAGCCAACCTGCGCTTCATCGCCGCCGAGACTATCCGAGAAAAAATCATCGAGCTCACCAGCGAAGAAATACCTTACACAGTCGCGGTGCTGATCAATCGATTTCACGAAAAGCCGGATATTACCCTGATTGATGCGACAATATTTGTTGAACGTGATTCGCAAAAGGGGATCATCATAGGTAAGCGCGGCAGCATGATCAAGGCGATTGGGGTGGCAGCTCGGGCAGATTTGGAAGCCTTGCTGGAAGCCCAAGTGCATCTGGAAACTCGCGTCAAGGTCTTACGCAATTGGCGTACTAACGAGAGCTTCATGCGGCGAGTGGGTTACATCATGCCCAAGCGAACTAATGATTAGGTCGGCGTATTCTGCTCGAGGCAGGTTCGGGCATTGTTAATATCGGTTTTGATTTGTGCAAGCAATTCGTCCAGGCTTTGGAATTTCTGCTCTGCGCGCAGGCGTTTTTCAAATCTCAATTCAAGGTGCTCGCCATAGATATCCCGCTCGAAATCCAGCAAATGCGCTTCGATCGTCAATTCATCGCCGGCAAATGTGGGCCTGATGCCGATATTGGTCGCTGACATAAAGATCTCATCACCCAGGCAGATCCAAGCAGCGTATACGCCATTAGCGGGGATGACCTGCTCCGACCAGACCTCCAGGTTGGCGGTCGGGACGCCGATAGTCCGCCCACGCTGCTCGCCCAGCACGACCAATCCTTCCAGCTCATAAGCGCGACCTAACATCGCCTTGGCTTCGTCCATTTCTCCGCGGCGGATATGCTCTCGCACTTTGGAGCTACTTATCAGTTGACCGCTGTCGAGTTTGGAGACCAGCTCGATTGCCCTCACGGTAAAGCCGTGGAGCCTGCCCTGTTCACGCAGGAATTCGATATCGCCCTCGCGCTGGAAGCCCAAAGCAAAATCCGTCCCCACCCACAATTCTTTGAGGCGCAAATATTCAACCAGCTGGTCGACGAATTCGGCGGCGGGCAGATGCCGAACCTGTTCATCAAAAGGGTGGGTGATGACATAATCCACGCCTAGCCTTAACAGCAGCTCCGCCCGTTTGTCCGCTGTAGTGAGGTAATAGCGCTGCTCAACATCTTCAAGCACGGTATCCGGATGCGGGAAAAACGTGATCACAACAGATTTCCGCTCGGCGGCACGAGCGCTGCTCACCAAGCTCTGGACCAGCGCCTGATGGCCCCCGTGCACCCCATCAAAGACGCCGATGGTCACAAGCGACTCCCCCTCGAGCTTTGCATCCTTGAGATTGTGCAGATGTCTCATCGCTATCCCGCTACCAAGTCAGTAAGGCGCTATTGTATCAAGTTTACTTTGGGAATACTTTATGCGGTTTCCACTGCTGATCCCGCGGTTGCAAGATCGCCACTAATTGCTTTTCCGCATCAAAGGCGAAAACAACCTGCTCATCTATATCCTGCTGCCGGGGGATGAAACGCCCCTGGCGCACTTCTTCGATGGCTTCTGTATCCAATGTCAGGCGCGGATATTGACTCAGCGCCTCAAAAGGTGGGATGATTCGCCCCATCCAATCTCCATCCTGCCGAACCGTTTCCAATGAAATACTATCGCGCAGACTAAATTGCCCGCTGGCAAGGCGGGTCAAACCGGCAAGATGGGCGCCAGTGCCAAGCGCTTCTCCCAGATCATGCGCCAGGCTGCGAATGTAGGTCCCTGCGCTGCACTCAATCTCCAGCTCGACCGTGGGGCTATGCCAAGACAGGATGCGCAGCGAGTCAATCTGCACTCGGCGCGGCGGTCTTTCGATAGTTTTGCCTTGGCGGGCAAGCTCATATAGTTTTTTGCCCTTGATTTTGATGGCGCTGTACATCGGCGGGATTTGTTTAATCTCCCCCCGGAATAGAGCCAACTTCTTCTCGATATCGGAGAGGTTGATGTGGCTCGTATTCTTTACAGCGATCACTTCGCCACCGGCGTCATAAGTAGATGTCGAGCTACCAAAGGTGATCCGCGCGCGATAAACTTTGCCGCTTCGCATCAGATAATCGCTGAGCCGGGTGGCAGCGCCTAGACAGACCAGCAGCACACCATCCGCCAGTGGATCAAGCGTACCAGCATGCCCCACTTTTTTTGAGCCAGTCTGCGCTTGGTAACGCCGCCGTACCTGCGCGACAACATCGTGGCTGGTCCAATGTAGAGGTTTGTTGAGGTTGAGGAAACCCGCAGGTGCCTTTTCACGCAAGCGAGCCGGTCCCTTCCGCGATGACCTGATATGCCAAAGGCAGAACTTTTTCTTTCACTTGTTCCAATGTCCCTGGCATGGTGCAGCCGGAAGCTTGTTTATGCCCGCCGCCACCCAGTTGAAACGCCAAGCTCGCCACATCGTAGCCGGGTTTAGAACGAAAACCGACCTCAACCCGACCTCCAGACAATTCCTTGAAGATAACAGAGACTTTCGCCTGGTCCACATTCACCAGATAACTGACCAAGCCGCCATCGCTCATTTTTTTCAACCTAGCGTAGAGCAAGTCCGCTTGTGTTATGGTGGCGGAGATCAGACCACCCTCCAGATTGACAGAAGGCATGACGCGCTTCCACAGTGTTACCTCCTCAAATGGGCGGCGATTGAGGGTTTGCGCCATGATCTCTGATAAGGGAGCGCCCAGTTGCATCAAAGCCTGGGCGATTTCCAGGGTGCGGCTGTTGGTGGCGCTGATGCGAAATCCCTGTGTATCGGTGACAAGCCCGGTCAGCAAAGCATAAGCGCTGTTGGCTGTCGGAGTCCATTCGAGATATGCAAGCAAATCAAAGGCGATTTCGACAGCAGCCACCGCCTGCGGGACGATCAAATGAATATCGCCATAGCCGGTGTTGGTCGGGTGGTGGTCCAGGTTGATGACGCAAGTGCTGTGCGCCATGCCATAGGCGCCCGCCAGACCGATGCGTTCCAGGTCGCTGGAATCGGTTGTGATCATCAGATCAAATTCACCGCGGTTGATCTTGGGCAAAATAGTATCACTGCCTGGGATGAAGCGTAAGTCGGGCGGGACCCCCTCATCGATAGCGCTTTTGACATCCTTGTCCTTGGCGCGCAATGTTTCCGCCAAGCCCAAGAGCGAACCAACTGCATCGCCATCCGGCGCGATATGCGAGACGATCAGTATCGTATCCGCGGCTTTGATGGCCTCTCCGGCTTCCCTCCACTGTGGCTCAGCGCTCTGCATGGTCTTCCGGCTCATCTACATCGTCGATTTCGGCGGGGATATCGAGACTGGAAATAATTTGGTTGATACGGTCGGCATGTTCCAAGGTCTCGTCCCAATAAAAGTGCAGTTCCGGTGTGCTGCGCAGGCGAATTCGTTTGCCAACTTCGCGGCGCAAAAAACCATTGGCGCGGCGGAAACCGTGCATCACTTCGCTCTGGCGGCTCTCATCGCCCATCGCGCTAACGTATACCTTGGCGTACATCAACTCGGTATCGAGCTTGACTTCGGTCACCGTGACATCACGCAAGCGGGGGTCAGAGATTTCTCGCAGCAGCAATTGGCTCAAGATTTGATGAATGCGCTCGCTCATGCGCCCTTGTTTGATGGACATGGGGCTACCTCAATTGACGCGCTCACGGACGAAGAATTCGATCAAATCCCCTTCTTCAAAATCGCTCACGCCGTCCAGGCCGATACCGCATTCGAAGCCGGTACGTACCTCGCGCACATCATCCTGAAAGCGTTTGAGCGAGGAGACGTTGACACCGTCAATGATGATCTTGCTGCCGCGTCGAACCCGCGCTTTGGCATTCCGCCGGGCTTCCCCTTCGCGGATCATGCTACCAGCGATGACGCCGCTGCGTGGAATCTTAAAGGTCTGACGCACTTCGGCAACGCCGATCACACGGCTGGTGAATTTTGGCTCGAGCATGCCATGCAGCGCTAATTCAATATCTTCAAACAATTTGTAAATGATATTGTAATGCCGGATCTCTACCCCCTGCACCTCAGCCGAAGATTGGGCGGCATTATCTGCGCTCACGTTGAAGCCAAAAATGATAGCGTTGGAGGCGCTAGCCAACATGACATCCGATTCCGTGATACGTCCCACTTCTTGCCGCAGCACACGCACGTTGATCTTTTCTTCGTTGCGCTCGCTGATATTCTTGAGCTCATCGGTGATTGGCTGGATCGACCCCTGCACATCGGTCTTGAGAATGATAGAAAGTTCTTTGGCATTGCCCGCTTGAAATTGTTGCTGAAATTCTTCCAGCGTCAAAGCGACTTGGCTTTGCCCGCCAACTTCGCGCTCGCGTTTTTCTGTCTTGCGCTCCTCGGCGATGTTCCGCGCGATTTTGTCATTGGGGGTGATTTCGAACATGACACCGGGCGCCGGCGGCGAATCTAAACCCAGTACGGAGACGGGCATGGAGGGCAATGCTCGTTTGACGGGTTTGCCCGCTGAATCGAACATCGCTTTGACCTTGCCATATGAGGTGCCAGCAACGATGGCATCCCCCCGTTTCATGGCGCCATTCATCACCAACAGCGTCGCCATGGTGCCTCTGTTCTTATCAACTTCGGCTTCGATCACCGTGCCGCGCAGCTGGCCAGTGGGGTTTGCCACGATTTCATGCTCATCGGCGACCAGGATTAAAGCCTCGAGCAAATCCTCAATACCTTCGCCAGCCAAGGAGTCCACTTCTACCATGATGGTTGTGCCGTCCCAGTCATCAGGGACCAGGTCGAGTTCAGCCAACTGCTGTTTAACCAGGTCTGGGTTGGCGTTGCGCCGATCGACCTTGGTGATGGCAACGACCATCGGCACGTTGGCAGCTCGGGCATGATCAAGCGCTTCCCGCGTCGTGGGCATGACACCGTCATCGGCCGCCACCACCAAAATGGCGATATCGGCACCTTCGGCACCGCGGGCGCGCATCGCCGTGAAAGCCTCGTGGCCAGGTGTGTCAAGAAAGGTCAGGATCTGTCCTGCATGCTGCGCTTGATAAGCCCCGATATGTTGGGTGATGCCGCCGGCTTCGCCCTCCGCTACAGTAGTCTTGCGGATCGTATCGAGCAGGGTTGTTTTGCCATGATCAACATGCCCCAGGATGGTGATAATTGGCGGGCGCGGCTGCAATGAATCCGGCGCTTCGCCTTCATACATCGCGCTCCATTTTTCTTCGCGCTCTTCCGCTCGCTTCTCTTCCTCCTCCGCGGCGGCCGCTTCGCTGGCGGATTGCGCCGTGAAGCCCAATTCCTCAACGACGATGGCTGCGGTATCAAAGTCAATATCTTGATTGATCGATGCCATGATGCCATTAGAGATTAGCGTCTTCATGACATCTATGGGGCTGGTTTCTATCAGTTCGGCTAACTCACGAACTGTTAGATAATCAGGTACCAAAATGGTCTTGCTTGCTTCTTCCATACCTACCTCCTGCTTGTTGGGCGACCATCGGAGGCAGGTTGAGTATTCCCGCCTCCGCTAATTGTGCTGGTTCATTGTGTTGTCATCTGCCGCAAATATTCACGGTCGTCATCGTTCAGTTCCCGGCGCAATGCCCTGCCCATCAGGGATTGCTCTGCCGCCAAAGCCCAGCATTCTGGCTTCCCGCATAAATAGGCGCCGCGCCCGTTGATCTTCCCTGTTTTGTCAATTTGCAGTCTCTCATCCATGAACACCAGGCGCGTCAATTCGCGTTTGTCTTTCTTTTCTCGGCAGACGACGCAGCTACGCTGTGGGCGGTGTTTGCTTCTCATCAGCTCTCTTTGCCCGCGCTAGTAGTCGTAATCTTCCCAGGATTCTTCATCCCAGCTCCCGCGTTTGCCTTTGCGGCGTCGCTTGGCGATGACTTCACCGCTTTCCTCATCCAGCACCAGCTGGCGCCGTCTCTGGCGATCTGTGCGTCGTTGCTGTTTACCCTTGCGCCGCTCCAGTTCAAATTCTTCTTCTGCCTCGTCCTCGGCGGAATAATCATGACCGGTTGTTGTTTTTGCTGGAGCTCTGGTTGCTACATCGGTGGCAGCGGCTTGCTCGATCAAGGGGCTTTCCGCTGCGCCTATACCGGCGGGGGCAACATCCAGCTCCGGCTCTCCAACCGGCTGACCCAAGGGATCTAGCAAGACCTCTGGCTGCTCTGCTGCCAAAACCGTTTCATCGGCAGAGCTTTCTTCCATCGTTTCTTGCTCGGTAGTGGCTTCCGCCGCTACTTCCTCGGTCGGCTCGCTGTCCGCTGCGAGTTCTGCTGCATCGGGTTCTTCCTCTGCCTCTTCAATGGAAATCGCCTCAGCCAGCAGTTGATCCAGATCTGACGCCATGACGGTATCGAGGGCGGCTTGCAATTCCGCCATCGGTTCCTCTTCCTGTATGTCTTCCTGCGTGTCTTCCTGCGTATCTTCCTGTGTGTCTTGCTGCGTATCGTCCTGTGTGTCTTGCTGCGTATCGTCCTGTGTGTCTTCCTGCTTGTTTACCTTGTTTACCTTTGTGACTAGCTTTTGGCTGACTAGCTCTTGATCGATCAGGCAATTCAGCATGACTTCGCCGACATTGCCAAAAGGCTCAAGGCTATCGAGTATCTCTTGCGAAACTGCCAGCACATCCAGCGGTAATTCAAAGAGCTCGGGGGACAAAGTGCTTCGTACAGCTTCGCGTTGCTCCAGATAGATTTTCCGCGCTTTGTCGCGTTCTTCATGCAAAACCTGCTCGACAATATCGGCGAAACGACCCAGCGTTTTGAACTCTTCCGGCATGACCGCTAGTTCCAGCCTGGATTTCTCCATGATACGCATCGACTCGGCAATCAGATCTGCGTTACGCTCGGTCAATACATTTAATGGCGGGTTGTCGAGGTTTTCCAGCGCGCCTTGCACAGTCTCGGTGACGCTCTTGATATCGATCCGCCAGCCAGTCAGCTTGGCAGCCAAGCGGGCGTTTTGCCCTTCGCGCCCAATCGCCAGCGATAGCTGATCTTCCGGCACTAGCACAACCGCAGTCTTGCCATCAATCGGATCATCATCGAGGTAGACCCCGGTGACTCGGGCCGGGCTAAGCGCTTTGGAGATGAAGGCGATGGCATCGTCATTCCACTCGATAACGTCAATCTTTTCGTTGTGCAATTCTTTCACGATGTTTTGAATGCGGATGCCGCGCATGCCGACGCAAGCGCCAACCGGGTCTATGCCATCTTGCAGAGCCGCCACCGCCACTTTGGAGCGATGCCCCGCCTCACGCGCGATATTCTTGATCTCCACCTGCCCGTTATAGATCTCAGGCACTTCGTATTCCAGCAAGCGCCGCAGCATATTGCGGTGTGCCCGACTGACGAGAATCTGTGGTCCACGATTGCTCTTCGCGACTTCGACCACAAAAACGCGGATCTTCTCATGCGTGCGGTAGCGCTCGCCCGGGATCTGTTGCTGGCGGGGCAAATCGGCTTCCGCTCTACCGAGGCTGAGAGTAATTTTGCGTGAATTGACACTTTGTACTGTGCCCGTGATCAGATCGCCCTCGCGATTGATAAACTCATCGTACAGCGCATTGCGCTCGGCTTCCCGTATCTTTTGCAGGATTACTTGCTTGGCGGTTTGCGCCGCAATTCGCCCAAAGCTCTTAGTCGTATATTCAACCTGCACCATGACAACATCATGTAGCTGCGCCTCCGGGTTAAAGAAACGCGCCCGCTCCAGCGTGACTTCGGTGGAGTCGTACTCCACTTCTTCAACCACTTCCTTCTCCACGAAGACTTTGGCGCGCCCGTTATCGGGGTCGATCTCCGCTTCAATCGCCTGTGCGGTACTGGCGCCGGTATCTTTGCGATACGCGGATACCAAGGCGCTCTGCAAAGCATCCAGCACAACTTCCGAGGGCAAAGCACGCATCTGCGAGATCTCGTTGAAGGCAATTTGCAATTCGTTCGACATTATTCTTCACTCCAAAATCGAACTACCGATTCTTCTATCCCAAGTCTATGCCAATATAAAACGAAAAGTGGGGGCTTCCCACTTTTTGCGAAAACTTACATTCACCGCGACAATAACACGTTTTCCTCACAGCGTCAAGCCTGCTCAGCCACGGGGAAAGGGGGAAAACTTGTAGATCTTGCCGGCGCTGGAATCACTGATATAGACGAAACCCTCATCGTCCACGGCGATGCCTCCAATATCTTGGAATTGCCCGCTCTCGCCAATGTTACCTTCTTCGGCGAAAGAGCCGATGCACTCGCCTGCCAGGTCATGCACCAGGATCCGCCGGCTATCCGGGTCAGTGATGTAGAGGCTGCCAAAAGTTTCATCAAGCGCCAGATAAGGGCGATTAAATGTCGTGTTGTACCAACCACGAACGCGGAAATCATTGATATACTGCCCGCTCACATCAAACACCGAAACGCGACGATTCCAGGTATCGGCGATGAATAGACGTCCATCAGAATGGATGGCGAGCCCGCTCGGTTCGTCCAATTCTCCAGGTCCGCTGCCGCCACTGCCGATATCGTATAGATGAATCGCCTCAAACTCGTTCAGCGCATAGACACGGATACGCTTGTTGCCGGTATCGGAGATGAACACGTTATTGGTCCCATCAATAGCGACATCTCGCGGTCCCCAAAATGCATCGCTTGGTTCAGCTGGGGCATCGAAACCGAATTCGCCAGCTTGGCCCCATGCCAATTTTCCAATGCCATTCTCAGCGATCTGCTGGATACGATAATTCCAGGTATCCACCACCAGCATGTCGCCATCCGGCAGCACAGCCACACTGTTAGGACGGTTGAAAGAGACTGCGCCAATATCGCCATAGCTGCGAACATAGTCGCCATCGGTGCTAAAGACATGCACCAGGTTATCGTCTTCATCGGCGATATAGACCAAATCACCAGCAACCGTAATGCCAAGCGGCTGATTCATCGATACCGCAGTGGTATCAAAAGTGAGTATGGGGCTGGTCAATTGCCAGTTGGCGGCGCATTGATTTGGCTCTGTTGGGATATCGCGCGGGACTTCGCCATCGCCAATTCCATATTCCCAGATATCGGCGGCAAAATCCTTGCGAATGTAGACATGCATGCGGTCAGAAACTGGCCAGTTCGTCAGCGAGAAGTCTTTCCCGCTGGCTTCACCATATTGCTCATAATCGCGCGACCACCAGATATCAAAAATCCCTTTGCGCAATCCCGCCGCCTCTTGGTTGCCGGGTGAAAAATCCAAGAGATTCAGAAGCCGTTCCGGCGTCACACTGAAGTATTCCTGCATGGGCCACCACATACGCATGTGATCGCGCCGTATGTATTGATCTTCCAAAATCGGCTCTACATCACCGCGATGCCCAGAACCGACCACGACGATGATGGCATTCTCGGTGTTTTGTATGGTGGGGTTGCCCCCGACGAAAACAGCATCCGTGTAATCGCGGAAGTACCAGCTGTAGGGCCAAGATACCTCATCATCGTAAACAAATTTAAGATCTTTGCCATCGGTCGTGCGGAAGCTCATCTCTTCGATATCTTCCAACACCCACTTGACCGCAGGCGCCGCATGGGCATAAACCAGCAATTCTGTCGGCAAATCGTAGTTGATGAACGATGCCATCCAGGCAGCGCGGAAGGTGAAGAGGCTGAGCAAACTAAAAATCGCCACTGCGCCGATGCGTCGCAGGTGCAGCCAAGGGGTCGGGCGGAAAAGCCGCGTGAGCGCGTAGCCTAGGCTGATCACCAGGATGAGGGAAGCCAGCCATTCATAGGTGCGCTCTAACTGATCTTTTGCCAAGCCCGCAAACGGTGGATCACCAGCGATAAAAGCGCCGAACACTTGCGTCAGGCTGACCAGGAATACCGGCATGATCAACAAGGCAAGCCAACCGCGAGCTAGAAAGCGTGACTTGTCGATACGCGCGATGACACCGCCAAAATACCAGGCAGTGATGAGGATCATCGGCGTGGTCAGATGGGTGCCCAGCCAAGGCATCTTTTCGCCCGCCAGCGAATAACCGACCAGATTCAGAATCGCCCACCAAGCCAGTAGCAGCAAGAAGGGCAGCTTGCTCAATTTGCCATCGTCCTGGTCGCTTTCGCCCGCATTCGCTGCCGGCTCTGCCCCCCGAACGATAGCCCTTTCTGTGCTGCCTTGGGTAACTTCGGCGAGGGAGCTCTGTTCCCCGCTCGTTTCAGTCTCGGCATTCGCTGCGCTATCTTCGGCGTCGCTTGATACTTGAGCCTCGAGCTGAGCTTGTGCTTGCTGCGCTTGGATCGTCTCCAGCTTGATTATGCGCCCTCGCCGCGATTTCCAATAGCAGGTCACGCCGGCGAACATGGCGCTCACGCTCCCAACGATGGGCAAGAACTCATAAGTCGGCAAAATAATCAGCAGATAGTAGTATTGTGGCTGGCTGCCGCGGCGCACACCTTGCTGCTCCAACCAATAGCCCAGGCTGTAGATCATCCCTGTGCCCAAGCCAGAGATATTCGTGAAAACTGTCGTGAAGAAAAAGGCGAAGATCAGGTGAAAGATCGCGGCTGAGATCAACCAGCGTTTCCAGTTCCAGGTCAAACCGATGACCAATGACAAGATCAACAGTGGCGCAAAAGCAGATGCGCCAACCAGGAATTGCCCCACTTGTGTCGCCGAGCCCAGGTTGGGCAAGCTGACAAAAAGATTGTACAGCCCCTCCGGCAGGGATTCTCCCAGGTTAGCGAAATCTGTGCTTGTCCCCCCCATCATTCGGGGGAAGAGGGCGGTCGTCCAGGGCAGAATCAGCGTGATGATAATGACAAGAATGTCGACTTCTGGGAATTGATAGAGGAAGCCCCATAAGCCACGGTCATGGCTCTTGTCTTCGGCTGCCTTATCCTCCATGCTTCTGTTGCGGCGCAGATCAACCAAGATATACCCGACGACGACAACTGTGATGACCCAGAGAGCAATGCCAGGCGCCCAATTAATACCAACGCTTCCCGCACTTTCCAGCGATTCGTCGATCTCGCCATCCGGCACCACCGGCTCGGCAGTCTCCGTCGCTGTGGAAAAATGCGATAATTCTTCGATGAAGAGCAATCCGCCGGATACGATCAACGCGATTAGGAAGATCGCCAGCAGCTCGCGCCAGGGAATACGGCTTAATCGATCGCGGAAGGCGTAGAGCGCGGTTGATGCCAAAACGAAGAACCCGCTCAAAACCGACAGCGCCATCCAGCTAAGCCAGCTCGATCGCTGCAACTCGGACAGGTCTCCCCAAGCTGTGCCGCGGCCAGGCACGATTTCCGCTGGTACAATATCAACCACAATGTACATGCCGAGCGTCATCATGCCACCCAGCAATATGCCCAGCATGATCGAATAGAAGATCGGCTTACCCCGCAGCTCATAGCGTTGCTGCGCCAGGCGTACCAAAAAGTAGATGAGGAGGAAGCTAGCAAAAATAGCGATGTAAATGAAAGCCGTTTCTTTCGATCCCAAATTCAGGATCATCGCGGCGGCGAAGATATAAAGCCAAAAAGCGCGGCGGCGATAACGCGGCGAGCCATTGAGATACATCAGGATACAATAAGCCATGATCATGCCAAAAAGGATCGATGGTGTGTCGTGCCGAATATAGCGATTGTAATAAAGCAGCAGCGGCGATATCAGCAGCATCACCGCCGCTAGCAATGCCCCCCATCTGCCCAGCCACTTGCGCAAGAGCAGCGGGAACATCACCATCATGACCCCGAGCAAGGCGGTATAAATACGCCCGCTAAAATCGCTATCCCCAAAAAGTTGGAATGCCAAGGCGGTGGCATGGAAGAGCACCGGTCCATGCATCAATGGCGTGTGTTGAAAATTGCCTTCGTTGTAGAGATTGTAAGAAAAGCGCGTATGCAAACTCTCATCATGGCTCATGACACGATCTTCCAACATGTGGAAGCGCGTGAAGAAAGCCAGCAGCAGAATCACGATATAAGCAGCCACTTCCCAGTTCAAGCGAAGCTGCTGTGACAAGACGCGGCTCAGGATATTGTCTTCTTGTTGATTTTGTGTGGTTATCATTTGTATCAGCCTATTTGCATTGAATATGTTTCGACTCGATCACTTTCATTAATAGCGCGGGGAGGGTGTCTTCTGCGCCCGCGGTTCTTGCCCCTTGCTTGGTCTTGATCGGGTGGCGACCGTAACAAATTGCTGGTCCGCCAGATCTGTACTTGGCGTTCTCGCCAAAGGCGCGACCTGTGGCATGCTTGGCAAATCCACCGGAGACAGCGATGAATGGTAGCCAATCACCATGGGCAGCAACAGCGCTAACGAAATCGCTACCATCACCAACCCATAACTGAATTGCGCCGTAGACCGTGACCCCAGCTTACCCAACCAACCGCGGCGTTTGGCTGGCGCGTTCAACTCGCTTTGCAGGGCTGACCATAGCAGATCCAGCTTCTCTGCATTTGCTTTGCCAAGTATGGGCAAGTCGCGTTCCAGCTTATGGGCAAATTCACGATGCCGCATGTATTCCCGATAGCAATCTTCGCATTCATCAATATAGTGCGCCATACGGCGACGGGCGGCCTCTGGCAGATCCCCGCTGAGATAGCGCGCCATCAGCGCTTTGCAGTAACGATACTTGAACTTGATCATCGTTTCATCTCTGCCCCTGCTAGAAGCTCAATGCACTTTCAACAATTCTTCCAGCAAGCCCAAACCGACCGGCTGCAATGATTTTCTCAAGCGCTCATGCCCCAAGCGGACACGACTCTCTGCGGTTTTCTGTGGGCAACCCATCACTTCGGAGATCTCGCGATAAGTCATCCCCTGCCCATAACGCAAAACGATAGCTTCCCGCAGCCGTGGCGAAAGTTCCAACAGCGCTTTCGAGATCGACTCGTTGGCATCGCGGCGAATCACTGCGGCTTCTGGCGCTTCTGATAACGGCGCTTTCACTTCCAACCCAAACCATTGACTGATATCAACAGTGAGGAATCGTTTGCGTCGGTAGGTATTGCGGCAACGGCTGACGGCGATGGTGTAGAGCCAGGTTTTTAACGATGCTTTGCGCGAATCGAAGCGATGCAAGTTCTTAAAGGCATAAAGGAAGGAGTCCTGCAGGATGTCTTCGGCATCTTGCTCGTGCATCAACAAGCTATAACAAAGCCGATAGAGACCGGCGGCGAAGCGGTCATATAATTCGGCATAAGCACTTTGATCGCCAGCCAGCGCGCGCTCGATAATCGCGTCTATTTCCGCGTGATTCTTCACTCGGTTTTTAGTCATAGCCTCGTACCTGTGCGGACAGTTGCTAAACATTCATTGTAATACACAAGAATTTCTTTAACTCCTCACTATCGGGCGCGTTCTTCGACCGGGATACCATCATAGACATCTTGCCGCAACCAGAGGATCACCGTCTCTTCTGTGGAGCTGCCATCGCGCAGCCTTCCCTGTGACCACCAGGCGGGCAGATCCCAAATGCCCAATTCCGCGATCGACCAGCGGCGGCGCAGAGCAAAGCTTTGACCCACATAATCCCCATCCAATGCAGCCGCCGCACTCTCATCTTCCTTCATGAGGATGATTTGATCCTGGGCAGCTTCCTCCGCGCTATGCACAAAACGCACATTGGGGAAATCCCGCAGCAGCCAGGCCACTAAGCCATCTTTCTTGATGATGCCGCTTTGATCGACCACCACAGTGACCTCCAGCAAGGGGAAGCCGCTGGTTTCCCGGTCTGCCAGATCAAAGAAAGTCTCGCGCAGGAAATAGGCGTCTTGGTTGACCGCGCTTGGATACCATAGGCTATTGGGGCGCGATACATTCACCACTGTCGATTGCCAGGCGCCGCCCAAGTCCGATAGCAGCATCAACCACAGGAAGCCAATGCCAAGACCCTGCAAGCAAGTGCTCCAGCCCCAAAAATTCGCCACCAGCAAAAATATAATGAAGGCGATGATAGCAGTCATCAATAACAAGCCAAGACCTTGTGCCAAACGAGCTTGCGATGAATCAGCCAACAAGTTGAATAGATCACCAAAGCCGCTGCCGGCGGGCAAACTCAGCATCAAGCGCGCAACTTGAATGAATTGGACCGCGAAAATGAGCAAGAAAAACAAGACGCCAATGGAAAACACCCATTTCACCCACCAATAACTTGTGGAGTAGAGCGAAGGGTCACTCTCCTCTTCTTCATCGTCATCGTCCGACCAGAGCCAAACCACCCGCCGGTTGACCATCAGTTGAGTAATGCCATAGCTGGCTAACAATGTCAGCGGCAGCACCACCCACATCGCATCGCTAGCCATCGCGCCGGGGTAGAGCAGCAAACCAACCGTGCCAACCAGTGCCCAAGCTGCCGCAAAGCGGTCGATGAAGGTAACATCCCCGTGCTTCCAAAGCAACCAGGCGCCGCCCAGCGCGAAAATGATCAACAATGGCTGATAGGCTAAAAGCGCGGCAAAGCCCAGTCGGACGCCGTCAACCGCGTGGCTTTGCGTGATGCCGCTGATGGATGTGCTAACCAAGTGGCTAACCGTGCGCAAGCCCGCTGGATTGAGCATGAAGAGCGTCGCGCTCAGCCAGACCACAACTATTGGTAAGGCAATGACTTTGGCAAAGGGGAATTCGCGTAAGCGCCTGACCGCCAACTGCAAGATATCGTCGCCCGGCAATTCCAGCCGCTGCGGCGCGCTGAGTGCCGTTCGCCAGACAGCCAACCAGCCCGATAGCAACAGGATCACTAACAAGGGGATGCCGGATGGGTTCGAAAGTAGCAACATAAAAGCCACAAAGACCATCGCCCACATGGCATGGCTAAGCTGCTGCGAATACCAATAGCGTCGTATCATCCAGATCGCCAGCACAGTGAAGAGAATCATGAAGGTACTGCCATCAGCCAGGCGAGAAGCAGCAATGGGAATGGTCAATAAAGTGAGCAGCGCCACCCAAACGAAAGTCCTAGTCTTGCCCAAGCTGTCGCGAAAAAGTAGTGGCGTCAACGTCAGCACGAAACCAGCCAAGGCTGTACCGATGCGCAGGCTAAATTCATCCGCCCCTAATGTGGTGAATGTTAACAGCTGCGTGAGATGGGTCAGCGGAGTGCTTGACACGGAGAAAGTTCCCGGGGCATCATCTTCGACCGTGTGCCAGGCATGCAAGGCGCCTTGTGCCTCAAAATCAGAAATGGGCACACTATCCAGCACGCTCAGGCGCAGCAGCAATGAGAACAAAGCCAATCCAAGATAAGCTAGCCATTCCACTGAGACAGTGCGTCCCGTCGAATGTTCAGACGCTGTCTGGTCTACTCGCAGCTGCATCACTTGACTTTCCGCTTCCACAATGCCTTAACTTTCTCCACTATCCCTAGGCTCTAAAGTTTGCGGTCTCTTTATCTGTTGCGCCCGCCGGCATAGAAAATGCGCGATTCACCCGACTCACAGACCACCGGCAAATGATCGAGAAACTTCTCTTCGCCAAAAGCACCATATTCCTGCCGTTCGGTTGACCCGAAAAGGATGTAGTCAATATTGTAACGCGCGATGATGGCATCCATTTCATTGATACCAGTTGATGTGTAGAGCTGGCGCAAATCATCGGATCGCGACCCGGCTATCGATGAATACGTGACCCCGCGCCACTGCCGTTCGTGGTTTTCCCAGCCGAGCAGAATCGGAATACCCGCCAAGGTCCCAACCCTGCCATAATGCACATTGTAAGCTTGGCGAGTGGCTTCGGTGACCACAGCCTCATCTCGTCCGATCAGATCGCTCAAGCAATAGATGACATTTTGATCATCACGTTGCAGCAAGCCTTCCGCGCCATCCAATGTCAGCGGCTGCTGGATCAGCACCGCCTCGCCCTGGAATGATACAATCCCCGCGTTGTTCGCGCGCAGCAAATCCCCTTCGGCTGCTTCATTCAGACCAATTCTCGAGAAGAGTATCGTACCTGGCGCAACCATTTCGCCATCGGCAACTTGCCGTATCGGATCCTGCCATTCCGCCGGCGGAAGGTAAAGACCGGACTCATAGGAACGCTGCCTGCCCGTTTCCAACCATGCTCGATGATGCAATCCGACCACACTATATAGCAGCCCAGCTGTCACAGCCAGCGCAATCAATAGCGCCAGGACCATACGCAATATCAGATGTGGCAGCGCCAACCCTCTATCAGCGAGCATGCTGTAAACGCCATAAGCCGCCGCCAAGCTCCAAACAACCCAGGTTTGATAATAGAATTTGAAGACGGTGTTGATGCGCACGCCAAAATTGTCCCTCAAATATACAAACTCAGGAATGAGGGTCAAACACAGCCCCATGCCGATTAATAGCAGGGCGAATCCAGTCGCTTTGGGATAACTGATCAAACGGATCGCCACTTCGCCACTGTAGTTTGCTAATCGCCGACTGGGGAATAAACGCGCCAGCACCAGAACAATCCCAGCCACTAGCAGCACTGCTGTGCTGGCGTTTTCGAGCCTGCGCTGTAGCAACTGCCTACCGAGTGTTGCACCATCTTCGGCGGCGCCAAATGAATTTGGAAAGGAGCCCACACCAGACCCACTAAGCAGAAAAACAGCCCCCATTAGCGCCATCAACCCCAGTAAGACGATGAGCAAGATTGCGCTCGTAGACAAGCCAAAGCGCCAATTCAATCTTCGTGTTTGATAACCGCGCCAGCTCTCAACCCACAGGTAGATTGTCAGCGGGATGATGAGGGGACCAAACATGATGAAAAAGCGCGGCAAATAAGTGGGATTCACCAAATTCGGTAGCAAGCCGCTGGCTTGAGAGCGGAAGCCGATCAGATAAGGCAGGTACGCAACCAAAGCAATCGCTGCCAGTGTGATGCCAAATTTGAAGATACCAAGCCAATCATTTGCGGCTAGCTTGCCAGTTTCATTGTTCATCAGCCGGCGCAATGCTTCTGCCCCAGCCAAACCCACCAGGTAAATGGGTCCATCCCAGGCGTTGAGAAAAGCCAAGCCACCGACTGCAACGCCGTATAACAAGATCTCGGCTGTGCTCGGCTGCCGGCTCAGCAGCAGGAGATTTAGCATCAGAGCGATAACGCTGATAACAAATGGCAATGCCAAAACATGCGGATGATTGTCCGCCAACAGAAAGCTGAACGCCGGAAATTCATCAATGGGCTGTGTGCCCGTCAGATTGCCTGCCAGGTCGTAATCAGCCAAAACACGGCTGGAGATGAACCACCACCAATGATTGTCTCGCCATTCCCCCGAGTTCAGAGTATAGACGGCATTTGGATCTTGCTCATAAGCCCCTTCGGCAAAGTTGGCGCGTTCTTTCATGCCCCAAAATTCTAGATATTCTTTTGACGCTAGTCTCGTCTGGTAAGGCGCTTCAATCAGCACCATTTGGAAATTGCCGACCAGCACCATCAGCAAGGTGGCAAGTAGCCCAGTGGCGATGGCACTAGCTCGAGGGGAGACAGGGTTGCGGCGTCGCTGCGCAGCCAGCCCGCGCAAACGCTCAAAAGTTCGCGAACGCACCAGATTATAGACCACGCCAAAAGCAGCCAAGCCTGTGAGCGCAAACTGGGAAGCGATTGTCAGGTTAAAACCGATTGTACTGCTTATGCCACTCAGCATGGAGAGCGCAGCCGACATGACATAACCCAGGTAATAATAGCTGATGGCATAACCTGACATCCAAGGGTCGGCTGGTGGAAAAGAGCTGCTGCGCTGGGTCGCGCTCATGAATGCCAGCTCCATCGGCTTTTCTGTGCCCAGGATGTCGTTGTGATGTGCCCGGTAAAGCGCCCAGCAGAAAAACAAGCCAATAAACAGCAGCTCGCTCACGACGACCAGCATACGGTTCTCGCGCCACCAATCCCGCAGGGTGCCTCTTGCACCGTTGCGATGATATAGCCCCAGCGAAGCCAACAATACCAAAAGCCAAGATAAGACGAGGCTGCCGGTTGAGTTGTCGAGCATTCCGTAGCTGCCCAAGAGCCAGAAGATCGTGGTCACCAGTAGCATGCCAATGCAGCGTGCCAAGGTGTAACCTTTGTCGGGCAAAGCACTGAGCAGACGCATGCAAAGTGGCAAAACAGCTGCCCCCGCCAAGCTGATCCATAGCCACCAGGCAAATATGATCTGTCCCTCGCGGGAAATCCACTCGAACAGCAAACTCATGAATAACGCTCCACCAGGTATTGCATCAAGGTACCTTCATTCACTTGGAAGATGGTACCGCCCTCGACCGCATAAGCCACCGAGAGCAAGCCGCGTTCCACCATGCGATCGAATTTCTCCAAGCCCTCTGGTGTCGATTGCAGCGCCTCCAAGCCACTACTGATGATGTATTGCACATCGAAGTGATTGAGGATATCCACCGCGATATCGATATCTCCTGTGTTGTAAAATTGTATGACATTTTGCTCGCGCTGGTCCACCCAGCGGTCCATGGGGTGAAAGGTGCGTTGCTGCCGTTGATGGAAATTCCAGCCTAAGACAGAGGGCAAACCAGTGTTGATGGCGATACGCCCATTCCATTGGTATTCGCTGGGTCGGCGCCGTCCTTCCATGATCACGGGGGATCCGCTGACATTTTCTTGCAACCAGCGAATCAGTGCATGATCCACCGATAGCACGCGCTTGTTTTGGCTCTCGTCAACGAGGACGCCTTCATGATAATTCGCCCGCGTCATGTAATCTATGCCGTTCAGCGTCAGAGGCAAATCTGGCACCATGCGGTCGAAGGAGCGCGCCCGCGTGCCCATGATCGGGAAGAGAGCCGCGATGAATACCAGCAGGATACAAGGGCTATACCACATTATTTTCAAGGTCTTGCTGAATTGCGCGCTGGCGCCTAGCAGGCAGGCAAAAGCGATCCCCCCCGCGACACTCAAGAGCAGCCAAATTTGCATGTAAAACTTGAAGACAGTATTCTGCCGCCCAATATCGCCGCCGATGACGATGATCTCAACGCCGAGGGACATTGATAGCGCCAAGCCCATCAACACCAGGACAAAGCGCATCTCCTGGGTTTGTCCCGATCGGAAGAAGAGTAGGGCGATCCAGCAGACTAAGGGCAAGACAATTAGCGCGACCTGGTAATCAATCAAGGTGAGAATGACCGCCAACAAGCCGATTATGGCGATTCCGCCAGCCACCCATTTCAACAAGGCTTTGTTTTCAAGCAGCGATTTAACCCGTGTCCTGCGCAGCCAATAGCCAGTATCCCACAGCAAGATCGAGACAATAAAAAACAGGAACAAGCCGTGAATATCGAAATATGCCCAGAGCGGTGTCTTGCCCCCATCCCAAAGTCGCACGCTGTTGTAGGTGGCTGCATACCAGGAGCTGTAGGGCAGGGCGACGGCGAGGTTCAAGAAGAGAAAGCCGCCGATCTGCGCCAACAAGTCGAGAGCCGATACCCGTACTAGCAAGTAACGCAAGGCAACCCAGAGCATGACTAAACCAATGCCAGCGAGTGAAAGCAGGCGCAAGATGCTTGCGAGATCTGCCAGTGACAACGTGTTTGCCGGGGAGGTGGCTGCGGCTGCTGAAGTCAGGAAGGACATCAGAATAGCCGCTACCGTTAGCGAGGCGATAACGGCGCCATAAAAGCGCATATCTTCAATTGGGCGGAAGCTGGTTTTCCAGCGCAGCCACCAGGCATAAGCCAAGCCAATAACGGCGAACAAGGTCATCGAGGGCCAATCCCAAGTGTTAGTCGCTTGCAAGAGGCCCACAGTCAGGGCGCCCAGCGCAATGGCACAGGCACGTTCGAAGATGCCGCGCCGCTCTCGCCCAACTTGTACCAGCTCATTAAACAGGAAGAGCACAGTGAAGAGAACCAAAGGCAGGCTGATCATATGGGCGTGCAAGTCACCATATACAAAGGTGAAATACGGCATCTCCGTGATGGCGCCACCACGGATCCCCGGCGTCTCTGCCAGGACTCGCGATGGTCCCCAATACCAGCGATCGCTGCCAATGGAAAAGCCACTCCCCCCCAGCACTCTGCCGATCCCGCGCAGCATCCCGCCAACCAGAGAAACCGAATTGTTGATTTCGTAACGCACACTATCCCAGAGGTGATACTCGCCAGCTTGCCAGGCAATATTGGCGAGGACTTCAGCCGAAGCTTCTACACCGTGTTCCGCTGCATATTCGGCGATGAGAAACTGTTCCAACCCTTCCGGCGTGCTATAGCCTCCCATGGCTGCCAAGCCATTGCCAAAGACACGCACGGTGTCGAGGTTGCCCAACAGGACGCAGAGGACCATCGCCATAATACCCGCGACCCAGGGATTGCCCAACCTGCGTCCGATTGTCTTGGTGGTCCCTCTATTTTCCCGTGTCCTGCGCCAACGAGATAGGATATTAAAGGCTGCCGAAAATGCGCCTATGCCCGTCAGACTGAAGATTGTTGGGATCATGAGGTTGTAGGCAAAGCTGGGTACCACGCCCAGCAACAGAGTCGGCGCGCCCAGCAGTACATAACCAAAATAGTAGTAATTGATGAAGCCGCCGGCAAACCAGGGATCGATAGGTGGGAAGGTAGTGCTGCGCAATACCCCGTTCAAGTAAGCGAAGTCCATCGGCTTCTCGCCACCTTTGGAAGGATGCCAAAGGTCAGGGTTGGTCAATCGTACTAAGATCATGATTAGGAAAGCACTGATCGCCAGCACTTCAATCCAAGCCAGCCGCTTCCAGTTTTGGCGCAAGAACTCGAGCAGCCGCAGACGGTTGCGGTAGCCCAGCACCCCGCTCAACATGGTCACCAGCGCCAAAGAAAGCAGAACTCCGCCTTGAGACCAGATCGGAATTTTTAAGCTGGAAACTGCCCAGGCTAACCAGGCGATCAGCAACATGCCAACCAATTTGCTGACGCCATACCCGCCATCCGCCATATTGGGAAAGAGAGAAAACACCAGCGGGAAAGCGACCGCCCCAAAAATAAAGATCACCAGATACCAAACGATCATGCCAATCACCTGATTGGTATTGACGATGGCATCACTGAAGAAACGTTCGGACCAGGTACCACCTTCCTTCTGCACTTGGTATTCAGCGGAGTTGAACATTAATGCAGTGGGGACTGGATTCGCTTCCAATGTGTTCCAATAAAAGATGCCGAGCAGCTGCGCTTCGTCATCCGTGTTAGCTAATTCATGCGCTTGCTTCAACGATACTTCGTTAAAAATGGCTTCGACCTTCGCACGCGAATACTCTTCAGTCTTGCGGAAAAGGAAGACCGCTGGATGCTCATACACATGGAAAGCTTCGTCCGCTTCCAATTCGTTTAGCCAGGCGGGCGAATCGTATATCGGCAAATGCTGGTCGGAAACGCGCCACGGTCCCAGTTCAAAAGTCTCATCAAAGACCCGCACCAGCTCATAACCCAATTCTCCGGCGAAGAGTTTTTCATAATAGAGTGTGGTTAGGGGCCAGCGCATGGGGTTGCGCGGCTCGCTATCATAAAATCGATTGGTCGCGATTGTGAGATATTCGCCTAGATCCAGTGTCCGCAAGATGTGATCGTATTTCGCTTGGTTGTCCACTGGAAAGGACATGATTTGATCAATGGAATTGATGTGCGCATTGAAAAGGCGCTTGCCATTGCAATCTCGACCGCGGCGCAAACCTGAGGGCGGATTATCCGCGAAAGTCAGATTATTTGGCAATTCACAGAACTGGATGCCGGTGATGGGCGTGTCCCAGGCGCCTTCGTTGAGTACAACCGAGCCCGAACCAATCACATCCCCACTGCCCGGGGCAATCTCCATCACAAAGATATAGCTGGCGTCTTCCTGCACTTGCAACGGCTTGTCAAAGGGAATCGTGTAAGCGGAACCCAGCGGATGGCTGCCGCGCGTCAGATTGGCGGAAAGAGTGGCTTCCGCCAGCGCCGTTTCAGCCCCTTCCCCGAAAATGCGAATAATAACTTGCTCCGGCTCGGCGTCTTCATGCGGATCAAATAGGTGAGGCGTAAATATATTGGTAATCGTGCCGCTCGCCGGCGCCTTGAATTCGACCTGAATGGTTTGGCCTTCATGGTATTGCGTCGCTTGGTTATAGGGTGAGTCGGTCAAGCCGGGCAGGGAAACGCCAGAATTCCAGATCGCAATGTTAATCAGCGGAGTTAAGTCCTCCGCGTCTTCGATCTCCATCGAGAAATCGCTCGGAACGCGCTCCGAAATATAACGCGCCGCTTGCACCCATGTACTTTGATGTTGGTAGATATTGGAATGCATCAAAGCCCAGATGACAGAGAAAGAGACTGTAAATATGCCCAGAATTAGCGGGCGATAACGGCTTAAGGGCTTCAAGATAGCAGCAAGCAGCAGCATGATACCAAGGACCAGCGCTGTGATTGCGGTCCCATCGAATGCCCCATTGGTAACTTGATAGGAGCCGATGACAACAAATATGATGCCAAATGTAATCAAGGGAATTGAAACAATAGGAAGGCTACGATCATGCGCCTTGGCGAAGCGATAGAACTCAAAAAGGCACCAACCAGCTAATACCGCCAAGATGCCATACAGTGGCAAATAATAACGGCTTACCAGTGCAAACAGGCGGCTCATCCAAAGAAAATATCCAATTGTCCACACCAAGGGAACAAGGTGCATAGTAGCTGTTTTACGATTGCGCAAAAGTCGATATGTTGACCAAAGCAAGGCAAAGCAAGCCATCACACCAAAACTCATGCCCATGGTCCAAAACAGCATATCTTTAAGGGGATAGACAAATGAAGAGCGCGCCAACCATTGCCAGAGCGGTGGGATGTCCTGCAACCCCCCGACGCCAGCGCTAATACTTTCAAGGTTTTGCAGCCAGCGATAGTTAGGCAAAATGTCAAAAAAGCCTGGACCAATAAATGCGTAGGGATTTAGAATGCGAAAAGCCAAGAATGCGCCAATGCCAGATATCACCAGGCCGATGGAGTGACGTAGCAATAACGTCCCGCGCTCCTGACGGCTCAAACGTGAATCAAAGATCGGCATGGCTTGAACCAAAGCTGCCACCACGATGATGCCAGCCAAAGGCGCCACGTTAATCCGGCTCGCTACTGCCATGCCGCAAGTTACGCCGAATAAGAGATAGGATCCTAATTTGCCCCGTTGCTGCACGCGGATGGCAAAATAGAGCGCTAATGTGACCATAAAAGAAGTCACGGCGTTCACTGTGCCGAAGTGAGCCTTTTGTATTGCCAAGGGCGCGGAGGCATAAAAGAGAGCTGCCAGAAGACCGATCCAGCGATTGTGCATGCGCGAACCCAGGGCGAACACCACCAAGATCGTCAGTATATCGAAAATCATAGATATCCCGCGCCAGGTCAAAGTACCGCCTTGAAAATCAAAAAGCGGAAAACCGGCATCGGTCCCTGCTTTCACAAATTCGCTGCCGAAATGGGCGAGGAAAAGGGGAAGCGTCCCATAAACATAGAAACCATGACTGGCATTGTGCGGATTTAATGGTGAGCAGCGCGTGTCAAAATAACCACCTACGCCATCCGTCTGCGGATAAATATGCTGGCAACGCAGGGATTGAAGCTGCACCGAATTGATTGTATCAGCGATGATGATGTTATCCCCGGTGCTATGCTGATCTTTAGTTACGATCAAAGCATCAACCAGGCGCGAGCGCAAGGCATTCTCCGCCGCCCAGTAATCAATAAAGAACTGGCTGCGGTCCTCATTCACTAACCAGCTGATGACTTCGGCGGAAAATGAGCTGCTGATCGCCCCCAGACGGGCATTAGGCGAATTGAAGACATCGTCCTTGCTACGTACTTCGCTGCTATCGTTTAGGATCAGAATTTGCTGGCTGGGGAAATGTGTTTCGTCATTAGTATGTGAATTGCCACCGCCGATTTGTGGTAAGACCAATACTGTGAGGAAGAGCTCGTCGGGATGTGTGTTAGCAAAATCATCCCAATTCTGCCCGATGAAGCGTAAGGCGCCTCCGTAAACTAATATGACTGCCAGCAGGATGGCGACTAGAGTTTTCTTGCCCATGAATTAGCGTCTCATTTCTTTATCGTATTTGAGATCCATCACACTGCCCTTTACAGTCAAATTCGCCATTTTCCTAAGCATGCGCTTGCAAAAAGCTTTGCATTCCTTCTGCGCCCAAAGCCAACACACGATAAGTTGATACGGTTCTTCCCTGCGAATCTAACTCGATCGTCAATACCCTGCCCAGCGGGAACCACTCTTGCAGCTGAGGCAATGCTTCTTCTTGACCAGGATGATAAAAGAAGAGCAAATCCCGTTCTGGGTCCAGGCGAAAATCTGCTCTGTCCATAGCGCGCCTGATGAATTGCGGAATATTGGACAAGCCTGTTGCGTTATCCCAAAACATCACGCCAGCTTCAATGCCAACGGCGCGATGATCTAACCAGTGAGGGTAACTTACTATAATTGCGTTGCCATATGCCCCATCGCTTCCGACAAAGCCTCGTGCGATATCGCCAATATGTGAATAGGGACGGGTATATCCTGATTGTGCAAAACGCTCGGCGAATGTCCCGAAATAAAGTCGGGTATTGTATTGCATTGCTGAAAGCAAAGTGATTATGGCGAAAGAAACTGCCACCCAAAATCCCAAGCGTCTTGGTAGACTGTTGTAGATATGTCGGCAAAAGACCGCAACAGGGAAAGCCGCCATCAAATAGGCAAATGGAATAGCGCCACTATTTCGGTGGTTGCTTGGGACCTCATTGGGAGATGATAAGCTAAGCGCCGACGGAATTAGCATGATAAGTATGGCAAATGGTACTAAAAATATGACGGGGTCACGTGATTTCACCATCAGCCTTAGCCATGCCGCCACCCCCAGAACCATGAATGCCGCTGTCACGCTGTCCATGGCCGGCTCGCCCCGCACACCAGTAACATACCATTGATTGCTAGTGTAATGGAACATCAGCAGCGTATCCCTCACATTATGCAAAAGCGTAGGAATATTTTCGTTGAGAAAAACTGCCAATTCTTCCAAGCTTGTCACCGGGCTGCCATAGAAAAGTTTGGTTGCCCGGCACAGAAAGTGATTGGGATCCTCTACCCAGAAATGGAGCATAGGCAAGAAAACAACGAAAGCCACAAAAGCCAAAACCAGCAGATTGAGACAATAGTTCAGCCGCACACGCCACGAGAACCTGCGCACTAGCAGCGCTATCATCGTTCCCAAGACCAGCGCTATCGGCAGCAATCGTATACTGAAAAAAGAATACATTCCAAAGCCGAGCGCGAGCCCGGCGAAGATATAATCAACCCGCTGGTTATAACGCAAGGCGCGTATAAAAAAGATCATTATCAGAACATAGAAAAACAGTGACAAGCTAAGACGATAACCCGTTCGCGCTAAGACAACATCCCAAAAGCTGATAGCGACCAGTCCAGTAAGCAATAAGCCCAAGACTATGCCCCATTTGCGACGCTTTCTGCCCCCGATCTCGACGCCGAGCCAAAATAACAAAGGCAAGGTTGCCAGGCTCTCCAGCACGGACAACAACTTCATCGCATAAAAATCGAAAGCCATGCCGCTCTGGGTCGCCAGAATGGTCATTAAGTAGTATTGTAATGGTTCGGGGCAAGCATACCCGAAAATGATTTTGTAATCGTTTTGATAATGAATGCGATAAACAGCTTGGATGCTCTCGACATGATCGCTATTCATTTGCGGCGGGAGAGTATCCAACTGGTCCAGGCGAAAGCTCGCGCCTATCATCATAATCAGCACAAAGGCGATGATCGCCAAACGGTTGCCGCTCCAGCTGATCCGTCGATAGGCATCAATTCGATCGGTCAGCGAATCCAATAAACTCCAGCCTAAGGGCGCGAAAGAAAAGCCCCATAGTGCCGCATTGATCAGCCAGAGCACAATGGTCGAAAGCTCGACTTGATTGCCGCTTGTCTCCGTCCAGATCACGATGCTGCTGATGATTGCCAATAAGATAAGCCCGATACGGAAGGGACTGGCTTCTCGCCAGACCTTACGGCGCATCGGCTCCCGTTGGCTGATCAACCGAGGTGGGCTTGGTTTTCGTTCGGTCTGGCTTGCTAGGGTGAGAGAAAAACTACCACTCTTCCGCAGCCGCCAATTCACAAACTCGATCACCAGCCACAGTATTATCCCGATAGCAAATCGGCTCAAAGCAGTGGTTGCCATATCTATTACGGTTTCGCTGGGTGCAGCCATTGCTGCCGCAAACATGAAGATCCCGTTAAGCCAGATCACCGCTGGAGCAATCCGCGCCAGCCAGCGCAAACGGGATAACTGATCTATTTGTTGCCAATAATCTCGAATTTCTTTCGCGTTCCCTACGACACCTGCTGCCAACCAAAGCAAGAAACCCAGCCAGAGAAAAGGCGCGCCAATATTAAGCGAGTATTCATCTGCCCTGGGTATCTCGCTGGTGCCGCGGGCGATGACGCTGCCGTAGAGGGCGCTGATAATCGCGAGCGCATAAAAAAGCAACTGCGCATACTTGAGCTGAAGCAGATTCATAGCTGACTGACGAAGCGACTGCCAAGAGATGGCGCTTTGCCTTGGCTCGCTGGGAGCGATGACTGAAGCTACCAGCGGCATCTCGCTGATGGTTTGGGACTCCGATTCCGATAGGCCCAAAGCGCGGGAAAACTGTCGCCAGGTCCGCAATGGCTGCCGCAGCAGCAAACCCAGAAAATCCGCCACAGTCAGGTCCGCCAGGGACTGTCTATTCTCATCGCCTTCGTTTGGCAATGTTTCAGCCCTATTCAGCGGCGACAAAGGCTCTTCATAAGGTGCGGAAGTGTCTCCGTTCCGGTTGTCTAAAGATCGCTGTGACTGTGGCTGCTGAATATCTTCATGCATGTGGCTTGCGTCCTTTTAATGCCAAATTGAGAGTCGACCTGCCAGGCGCTTCATTATATTCAAAAGATAGTTTGAATACACAGTTTAAAAGCCATATAAGCTTCATTGCGCATCATGAATTTAATACTTTCTAAATTGACCATAATCACTACCTTGTATGCTGCTGAAATATCGCCTCATAGCTGCTCACTGTCTTGTCAAAAGAGAAGATATTGGTGATAGATTCCCTGGGCTTTATGAATTTTTCGGGATGCTCGAGGACTTCTAGGGTTGCTTCCCCTATAGATTGCCAATCTCCCTGCTTCGCTAGCTTTCCCATGCCTGTGGCTGTTACCGGCACCCGCCCACCAGGTACATCGGTCATCACTACTGGTGTGCCACAGAGCATAGCTTCACCCTGCACCAGCGCGAAACATTCGCTGTCGCTCGGTAAGACCAATACATCACAGGCAGCATAAAAATTCGCCAGTTCCTGCTTGTCTTCGAGCAAACCCAGGAATATAAGCTGCGACCGATATTGGCTAACCAAGTCTTGAAGCCGCTGCCAGGTACCTTCGTATTTTATGTCATACTGCCCAGCGAAAATGATGCGTGCGGTGGGATATTTGCGATTGATCACTTCCAGTGAACGTATTAATAGATCGGGGCGTTTCTCTTGGACAAAGCGCCCACTGAAGCCAATCAAGGGTCCCCCTTCATGACGCCATTTGTCTTGCAGCCTACTCGCGTCTGTTTGATCCGGTTCAGGGATGATTATGGGCGGGAAAATGGTCTTGACCTTGTCGCGAAAGGGCTTCAGATAATACGAGTTGTCGGCATAATCCTGACTGTATCCGATAATACAGGGTGCCCGCCGCGCCAGGTACGTGTAAAAAGCGAACATAATTTTGCTAATTATGTTATTGACGGGGTTCTCAGGCAAAATCAAATCGCCATGATGTGTCGGGATAACTTTTACCTTGGCGATACCAGCGAGAAAGGCAACCAACGCGGTCTCCAACAATGGCGTGTGAATATTTACCACATCGTGTTGACGGAGAAGTCGATAAATTGCCCAGGGATAAGTTGGCATGATCCTCCCCCGGCTTATGCCAATAGGCGCCCACAGCCGTAAAATTTTCACTCCATTAAGCATCGTCTCGCCAAGAGCTAGTTCATGTGTGTGACGCGCGGCCACCACCGTCACTTTATGACCCCGCCGCGCCAATTCTTCAGCCACTACCTGCACATAATATGTCAATCCTGTGGAGTGTGGATGATAATATAGCAATATGATCAAGATCTTGAGCTTGCGTTTCGATCGCTTTGATACTTCTGACATAATCACCTGAGCCAATCGCTGAAAGACATCACAGCCCAAAAAAAGACGCTGCGAACATCTACGAATACGGCAAATCATCGCAACACGCAAGAAGCTGTTATATTACGCGACAAGATAATACGCTCATATCTGGCGGCTGCATACCCGCAAATTGGCATTGCTCAGCAAAAGCTGGCAATCGCAAAATTGAGCGTGAGGCTATCTATATAAATGTAAATCAAAATGGATGATACACGTAAATTGGGGAAATGTCTCACATTTTTTGAGCAAATTGTTAGGCTTGCTGGAAAACGAGGATGAAAGCGTATCTATGCTCATGGCGACAAAGGCAATCATTGCGATAACATGCGGGGGTCCCGCTCATCTTCTTGTATAGCCAGATCTATGTCGGAAGCTATAACTTGCTGTTCATCCGAAGGTTTGTCCAACTCGAGCCGCCCAACCTCTGCAATCTCATCTCGATGCAAGTATTCATCCAGCCTGCCAGCGATGTAAAGGGCGTAATTCTCGGTGACATCGCCGACGATTAACTTGCGACTCTCGTCAATCGCATTAGCCCAGACATGATAGCGCGGCGTATCATAACCCTGCTCTTGCGAGGCGGTGGTTTCTTCCGCCGAAATTGAATCGATACCGGAGAGAGTAATCGTCCGGGTTTTGCCAAGAGATGGCAATGGCTGGCGCGAAACTTGGATACATTCCTCTCCCATCACAATATGCGTCTTGTTGTAGGTCAATGTAGCCAGCCAGAACCAGGCCAACGCACTGAGAAGACTGAAGAGCAAAGGCAAAATCAGCGGCCCTTCTCCTTCCAGGTTCAATGCGATCATCAGCACAGCGACGAAGCTGAAAGCGGCGCTGAGCGTAGCGCTGTTGATGAAGTTCTCGTCCTTGTCCAGGCGGAAATTAGTACGAAAGGCGAGCTGCAAACGATCTGTTTCTTCCACTCGCAAATGCTCAGGGCGTTGTACTTTGCGGCGTTTCGGTTTGTTGCGCGCCCTCGGCATTGAGAATTCAAACACCGCGCTGCAAGCTGGGCAGAGGGCGACCAACTGCTGGATGTTGATATTATCAGCCTCAACCGGCTGGTTACATTGTGGGCAGGTCAGCTGCATAGTTGCTCCTGAATTATCGCGTTTCCAAAGTGTAACACATGAACTTGACAGCACCTCTGGTTCTATTTACAATTTGATAAACTGCGGGTGTAGCTCAGTTGGTAGAGCGCCTGCTTCCCAAGCAGTAGGTCACGGGTTCGAGTCCCGTTACCCGCTCAAGTCAAAATCGACCGCCCTGCTTTTCATGCAGGCGGTTTTTTTGATGAGAGCGCGACAAAACCTCTTGTTTTGCATTTAGAGTGTTGACCAATTGGCAAAGCAGCAATAGAATTGTCCGACTTTTGTCCTAAATGCGCACAATCCCAAAGCACTATTGCGCAAAATGAATTTAAGGAGATTCAGGACATGGCAGAGTTTCAACTTGCGGCGGAATTGCGGCAGACACGTGGAAAGAAGAACCGTCGTTTGCGCCGGGAAGGCTATGTACCCGGAATCGTCTATGGTCCATCGATTGAGTCCATGAGTGTCAAATTCCCCTATCGCGCAATCGAAGTGACTTTGATGAACGCCGGCGGCACCAATCTGATCGATATTGAAGTAGATGGCAAAGCTTATCCCTCGCTCGCTCGTGATGTGCAGCGCGATGTCGTGCGGGGCGATATCCTGCATGTCGATTTTCTCGCTGTGGATGAAACTCAGCGTATCAGGGTGGAAGTCCCCTTGGTGATGGAAGGGACCAGCCCAGTGGTCGCCGCACGTGAAGGTATTCTGATCACGGGCCGCAGTTCACTGACGCTGGAAGTTTTCCCCAGCGATATCCGTGATCGAATTGCCATTGACCTTTCAACGCTGACCGAGCTTGGCGCCGAAGTCTCCGTGGGTGACCTTAGTTTCGGCGAAAATGTCACAGTTCACAACGATCCCAATGAGATGCTCGCCAAAATCGTCCAACCAGCCGCCGCCCGTGCCGATGCCGAGTTTGATGAGCTGGATGAAGATACTGAGGATGAGGGCGAAGGCGAAGCTGAAGAGGATGAAGCCACCGCCGAGTAAGAATCAATCGGCCATTTCATTTCAATCCAGATGAGGGCTTTCAAGGGAATACTTGGGAACCCTCTTTTCCGCACCTCTGCTGACCTTCATATAATAGACCGGAGCTATTGACAGCACTTGTGGCGCGTCTCGCTAGTGAGTGTTGCCATTCTGTTGGGACAGGTCCTCAGCATTATCGTCTTGATATTCCTCTTCACCTTCATGCTCGTCGCTCATGATGGCAATGCCAACGACTTGGTCATCATCATCCAAGTTCATCAAGATAACGCCTTGCGTATTGCGCCCGATTTCACTGATCTCCGATAGTTGCGTCCGCAAGACAATGCCATTTCGGGTGATGAGCATGATCGCATTTTTGGAGATGAACAGGATATCATCGTCATCACGAATGCAACGTATCGCAACGACTGGTCCCGTTTTTCTGTTGCGTTTCAGTGTGCGCACGCCAGAACCATAGCGCCCTTGCTGTTTATATTCCGCCAAAGGAGTGCGCTTGCCGTAGCCATTTCTGGTGACCACCAATACATGCGTATGTTCTTCCCGCACGATATCCATGCCAGCCACTTCATCTTTGCCCGCCAATCGCATGCCCATCACTCCAGCTGCCTGCCTGCCCATGATACGGACATCGGCTTCATGGAAGAGGATGCTTTGCCCATCGGCGGATGCCATCACTATCTTGCGCTCGCCGTCCGTCCATTTCACCCAGCGCAACGAGTCGCCATCCAGCACATTCATGGCGATCAACCCGCTATAACGGATGCCCATGAACTCGCTCTGCTCAACACGCTTGACCCGCCCCTTGCGCGTCGCCAAAACAAAATACCCTTCTTCGGCTTGTTCTTGCTCTTCCTGCAAAGGCACAATAGCGGTGATCTTCTCTCCGCCTTCTAGTGGCAGCAAGCTCTGAATCAAGATGCCGCGTTTCTCCCTTTGCGTTTCCGCAATTTCGTAAGCGATGCAGGAATAAACCCTTCCCCGGTCGCTAAAGAAGAGAATGGTGTCATGGCTATAAGCGGAGAAGACATCCATCAGCGCGTCATCGTCTTTCAACGCCATACCGCGCATCCCCTTGCCACCACGCCGTTGTGCCCGGTAATGCCGTGCCGCCACTCGCTTGATATAACCATTTTCCGTTAACGAGATGACGACATTCTCTTTGCGATAGAGATCCCCTTCGTTGAAGTCCACGGTGCCTTGAACCACGCTGGTTTTACGCTCATCGCCAAACTTCTCGGCAATTTCGCTGACATCATCGCGAATCAGGTCGAGGATTTTCCGCGGCGAACTGAGCAAATCTTCCAGGTAGGCGATACGCGCTTGCACGGCGTCGTATTCCTCTTGCAGCTTTTGACGTTCCAAAGCAGCCAAACGCCGCAGCTGCATATCGAGGATGGCGTTCGCCTGTATCTCGTCCAGCTCGAAATTTGCGATCAACTGCCCGCGGGCGCTCTCTACATCGGCGGAGTTGCGAATGGTTTGAATGACTTGGTCAATATTGGCGACGGCTTTGAGCAGACCGCTTAAAACATGAGCGCGGGCGCGTTGCCGTGCCAGGTCGTACTCCGAGCGGCGTACAATCACATCGTAGCGATGCTCAATATAAATCTGTAGACAGCGTTTCAAGCCCAGCGTCCGTGGCTCGCCATTGACCAGCGCCAGCATCTGGATGCTATAGGCGCTTTGCAATTGCGTGTAACGGTAAAGTTGGTTGAGCACCCGCTGTGGTTGGGCGTGGCGTTTGAGCTCGACCACCAAACGCAAGCCTTCTCGGTCGGATTCATCGCGCAAATCGCGAATGGCTTCAATCCGCCCTTCACGCACCAGGGATACAATTCGCTCGATGATGGAAGACTTGCTATGCTGGTAGGGAATCGAGCTGAAGACGATGTTCAGGCTGTCCCCGTGTCCTTCTTCAAAATCGGCAGTCGAGCGGACGATGACACGCCCTTTGCCGGTGGCATAAGCTTCGCGCAGATCATCACCCACGACGATGGTAGCGCCGGTGGGGAAGTCTGGTCCTTTGATGAATCGCATCAAATCATCGACGGTGACGGTATCAATGCGGTCATAATTATCGATCAAGTAAATGATGGCATCCGCCAACTCAAGCAAGTTATGTGGCGGGATGTTAGTTGCCATGCCGACCGCGATGCCATTAGCGCCATTCAACAGCAGGTTGGGCAGCCGGGCTGGCAATACCGTCGGCTCCTCCTGCGTGCCATCATAATTCTCTGAGAAGTCGACCGTATCCATATTGATATCGGTCAACATTTCGCCGGCGATATTCGCCATGCGCGCCTCGGTATAACGCATCGCCGCCGGTTTATCGCCATCTTGACTGCCAAAATTGCCTTGACCATCCACTAGTGGATAACGCAAGGAGAAGTCTTGCGCCATCCGCGCCATCGCATCATAGATCGCCTGATCGCCGTGTGGATGATACTTCCCCATCACCTCGCCGACCAAGCGCGCGCTCTTTTTGTAAGCGCTGCCGGGCCGCAAACCCATGTCATGCATGGCGAACAAAATGCGACGATGAACCGGCTTCAAGCCATCGCGGGCATCGGGCAAAGCACGCGCCACGATCACACTCATGGCATAATTCAGATAGCTGCCGCGCATCTCCTCATTGATAGTGACAGTGCGGATGATGCCCATGCTATCGTCGGAATTGGTCAAATCGACAGTATCCATGGCTGGCGCCAATCACAAATCGGATCGGCTCAACTCTCCTTTCATCGCTGGCGGTTCCATGTCATGGTTGCGCCCGCGCCATTATCCAAACGATATTTTAGCACAGTTGGGTATTCTTGGCTATCTGCCAACACCCGGTAAAGAGAGTTGCAAAGTCAAGAAAACGTCAAAAATACGGCGCTAGGGAGCTTGTTCGGGCGATGATATTACTGCCAGTATGAAGATCTCTCAAAAAAAATAAAACTTGTCTTAAGATAGCTTGCCCAAAATATCAAAGCGAGATATACTCTTTCCAACTGAAGCGGATGGGATATCGTTTATCCTGTCCATATGTTGATGTTCTAACATCACGAATTGTATACGGCAGTTTCAGTATTTCTAGGAGGATCGATAATGAATAGTGAAGATATGCAAAAGGGAATCGTGCCGGGCGTCATTGCCGGCTATCTATTCCTGGCATTTGCTGGATCGGGAGGCATGGTACCCGTTGTAGGAGAAGAGGGCGCTGTAACAGGCGCAGAAATGTCAAGCGGCATGCTTGGTGATGTTGGTGGTATGATAGGTGCCGATCCCTTTATCGGCTTCATTCTGCACCTCATCATCAGCTTGGTGATTGGCGCGCTCTATACCGGCGTCTTCCTCCAGTACGTCAACCTGGGCAGCGACTTGGTCAACATCGTAGTTGGCGGTCTGATCTACGGGATCATCTGGTGGATCGTCGGTGGCAATATCATTATGCCGGCTATCGCTGGGGGAGAAGTCCTGCAGCTATCCATCGGTCCAAGTTTCTACGGTCATATAATATTTGGCCATGCGCTAGCCTTCCTGGCCACCTTGAGCGGCGGGATGAGCAGCGGCGAATAAGCAATGGATCGTATTTGCTGGCTTGCCAGGAGTGCGATATTTAACCTAACAGAAAACGGGGGGGATGATCATATTGCATCGTCCCCGTTTTTTGTTTGTTCATCTTAGCTCGCCCGCTTCCAGACATTGCTCACCAAGTTAAACAGTATGATCTGCTCTTCGTTTTGTTCTCCAGCGACATGCTCCACCGTCACACTCAACTGAGCTTGCCCAGCTTCGCTGATGGACGGCATCTGTTCGGTGACATGGTAATATCGGCTTGGCGCGTTGCGGTTGTAGTTGTCATAGGCGGCGAGACGCACACTTTCGACTGACATATCGTAGAAGCTTTGCCATTCGATTTCAGCTCGCGCGCTAATCAACTCAGCTTCCGTCTGCAAGCGCCACTCAATAAAATCGCGCCAGTCCAATTCCGCCTCCACCAAGGGCAGGGGAAGTAGCTCAGCAATAACCGACATGTCACTGTCTACCGCCAGCAGCGAGAGGAGCTGCCCAACCTTGTCATCCCCATAATTGTCCGCCAGCGAACCCATCAGCAGGGCGCCCCTCTCCACACCGGTGAAACGCTCTGTTAGCCAGGCGATGGTCGCTACCCGCATGAAATACGCATCATGCGGATAGGCGGTCCCCAGATAATTGAGGTGCTGGTTGACCAGGCGCTCCGCCAACAACTGACCGACCTGTGAACGCCTTTCGCTATCGAAGGGCATATCAGCGAGGACGAGATCGACATAGGGCGAAGCAATGACAAGGCGCATCAATCGGTCGTCTGCCCAAGCCGCTGTTTCTGCCGCCCCGCTAAGGATATCGATGGTCAAAGGTGGGAGGTCGCCACAATCCAAGATCGCGCAACCCTGCCGCAGCCACTCCGCCGTTGTATCGCCCAACTGCCGCGCCAATTCGCTATCCACAGCGCGATAATTGACGCTCACCTCCGCTACCTGGTACTGCTCTGCCTCGCCCCAAAATGAATAATCAGGCGGGCTATGTTGCCAGCCATTTTCCGTCCGTCGATAAAACCACAAGCGGGCATAAGGCAGGTCCCTGATATCTTCTTGTACGGTGACGCGGGCACGCTCGCCGTCTATTGCCACATCCAGGATATTTCCACTTAACTCGATTGCCCCGGCTGCTTTCAGTACACTGTATTCTTGAAACTGCTCGCGTTGTTGCTTCAGCCAGTCATCATCACTGGTGCTCTGAATGTTGAGGAAGGTGTTGATATCGCCAATCCGCAAGGCAGCTACTTCCGCCTTCACCGTGTCTTGCAGCAACTGGGCGAAATAATTCTCCAAATCGATCTGCCTTTGCCTGATAAAGACCACAGCGCCAGTCCCCAGCGCCAATAGCAAACTCAGCAAGCACAACAGCAGCAGCATGTTGCGCCGGCGGCGCCGTTTCGCTTGTGGATCTTCGCCATCAGAGCGGTCGATTCTCTGCGATTCGACATCCCACTCGAAACGTACTGGGCTCATTTATCGTCGCTCCCGGTTGTTCATCACGAAGACATCCCCCGCATAGATTGTCTGGATGCCCCTGGTTGCGTCTCTTAGCAACAAGCTGCCATCTGCTCTCACATCAAGTGCCAGCCCAGCTTGTTCGCCGACCTTTATTTCTTGATTGAGCATGTTTAGACGGCTCTTCCAGCTCTGGAAAACCAGGCCTGTTGTATCAATCAGCGCGTACCAATAATCGATACGAGCCAGCAAGCTAGCGATCAAGTCAGCCCGCTCCAGCCGCTTCTCAACCACATCTTCCAGGCTGATGGCTGTTTGCTGCAGTGCTGTATGCTTAAAATCCAGGCGCACATTGACACCTATGCCTAGCACGACGCCGAGCAATCGATCGCCAACCCAGACATTTTCCGGCAAGATCCCGCTGATCTTCTTGCCCGCCACTTGGACATCATTGGGCCATTTGATACCCACATCTTGACAACCGACTTTTTCCGCCAGGTCATAGACACTCAGGGCAGCCAACATGGGGATCCGTGCCGAATGCTCTACTGGCGGCTGCAAAAGCACCGATAGCGCCAGCGCAACACCTGGCGGTGTATACCAACTGCGCCCAGCCCGTCCGCGCCCGCGCAATTGTTCATCCGCAATCACGACTGCTCCAGCGGGCGCGCCCTCTTCCAGCCAGGCTCTTGCCACATCGTTGGTGCTATCGACACGTTGCAGGAACTTGAACGGTCGCCCTAGTTTGCCTTGCAATATTTCTTGTGAAATCGTCAATTCGATCTGATCTCGTCTCTGATGCTGGCATCGTCTGTTGGTTCAGCACCGCCTTCTTCAGTTGGCTGTGGTGTCAGCGCCAGCACTTCCGCCGCCAATTCCCAGGGGATCTTGAAGGAATCGAGTGCAATTTCAGTTTCACCTGCTATTCCCGCCTCATCGTCCTCGTCGCCTTCAATAGCGTTTTCCCCTTCGGCAGCACTGTCCTCTTCAGGGACCTCGATTGTTTTCAGATATTCCGCTTTTGGATAAGTTGCTCCATCGTTGAGGTACAAGCCCACAATCACCTCATAATCCAACAGGTTGAATTCCGCCGGAAAGCGATGAAAGGTGGTATAGGTCTCGCCCCAGCGCCAATACCCGGTGGGCAACCTGGGCGGCGCATCAGCCTGCGCTATGATCTTGCCTTCGCCGTCTAACATGTGGGCGAATACTGTGTAATCCTCATCTGGAGACGATTCCGTCTTCCAACTCAAAATGACCTCATTGAGTTCGAGATCTAGCTGGAATGCCTCTAGCCGAATCGCCTCATCAAAGACGGGCTGCATCTCGGTTGGCAGCTCGTTCAAGCCGGTGGCCTCGGATTGGAATCTGACCGTCACCACAGCCCCGGCATCCAACAAGACCGGTTCAATCAGCTTGCCCGCAAGGTCGGTAGCTTGGATATCCTCCAAAGTATCCCTATTTTCCCATTCCACCTGCAAGTCAAAAGGATAGCGTCCATAAGCAGCCTGGTTGATGGTGATCAGGTACTCGTCTGGATAGATGGCACCGGCCTGCCAAGCGGAAGTTCGCAAGCTGCCGGCGCCGGGGTAAGAGGTATAAGCCCCAATTTCTTGCCGCTTGTCGTCCACCAAGGTCAGCAAAATGCTGTTGTCGGTCGCCGATTGCTGCAAGACTTTCCAGTAAAGCTGCAAGCGAACCTGGTCACCCGTCGAGTAGCGGCGGTCGATCCGCTCATAGGCGACCAGGGCAACATCGCCGAATTCAGCATAGATAGGCAGCGCCCTTTCCGGCAACTCCACCAGTGGCTGCGGCGGGTTGTATTGGCTGGCGATAACGGTGAATGGGGCGAAGAGCGCAACCACGCCCAAGAACCTCAGTTGCCAGACCATCGTATTGTTAAGGAGCTCTTTGGGCACGGCATCGCCAGCGCGCACAAAGTCGAGATCGGGGGGGCGCAAAGAAAACACGATCCACCAGACAACCTCCACAAAACCGACCGCCAACAGGGGGCTGACAACAGAGACTAAAGGGAAGAGCGTCCGCCCTTCCGCCGCGCGCGTTAGTGTGCTCCAATAAAGCAAGCCCAGCCACAGCAGAACGAGAGCGCTCAATAGCGTGAGCAAATGCGCCAGCTCATAACGGGCATAAGCGAGATCGCTGATTGCCAGCAGTTGCAGGATCAGAAAGATGCAACCAACGCCGCTCAGCAAAGTCACCAGATCGAGCAAGACATAAAATATACCGGTGACCTGGATATTGAGCGCGCCGAACAATCCCCAATAGGACATGCGAAATTGCTGATATTCGGCGAAGAGATCGACCAGGCTGAAATTGATGCCGCGGGGACCGGCGATATTCGCCATGGTAATCATGCCAAATGGCTCGCCATACAACTCTATATTGCGCCAGAACCACCACCCCGCGATTACCAGCCAGCACAAAGCCAGCAGGCAAATGAATATCAACAAACCACGGCGGTCCCTGGATTTGTAATATACAAAAAGCGCTACGCCAATCAATACCGGTAACAGCGGCAGCGATGTCAGCTTGGTGATGCTGCTCAAGGCGAACAAAAGCGCGATCGCAATGCTGTAGCGTAGGCTAAAGCCATCACGCAGCGTGCGCAGCATCAGCAAGACGAGCGCACCATTCAAAATCATCGCCAGTACATCGTTGTTGACCGAAGTGCTGACGAATATGAACATCGGATTGAGCCCCGTAATAGCTGCAGCCACAAAGGCGACAGTGGAACGTTGTGGCGCGATCAACTCGCCAATCTTGTATACGAAGAAGATGGTGCCAAAGCCCAGCGCCAACCCAAACAAACGAGCAACCCAGACAGCCAAACCCGTCCCGTGAATCGGCGAAAGCGTTTCATCATGGATGATCAAGTTCTTATTGCCGAAGGCGCCCGGTTGGTTGGAAGTAACATGAGGATTCAGCCGGCGATAATGTTCAACATCGTCTATGTTTAGGGGCGATGTCAGTAAGGCGACCAGCCCGTAATACAAGGGCGGTTGGCTGCCATGTTGCTGGTAGCTAGTCTCCGCGCCATCGAAGAGTTGAACGGGCAGCGCCCCAGTTTCGCGCACATGCTCCACGTAACCAAAATGCCAAATCTCATCGTTAGCCTCGAACACAGGCGTCGCTACTAGATATGCGGCGCCAAAGACCAAATAAAACAACAGGATCCATTGCAAGGGGCTAAGCGGGAGATCCAGCGCATTCAGCCAGCGCCAAACGCGGAACAGAGCGGCAACAATCCAATGCAAGCCCTGTCGCAGCATGATGAACGCAGGCAGGATACTTTGGAAGCTTCGAACGATTTTTGCTTGCATGATTCCGGCACGCTCCTGTCACCCGGCGGGCAATCCGCTTCAGGACGCATATTGACAGTATAATGCCAATCTAATGACTACGATATATGTTGAAGTTCCACAGGCTTTTATAGCTCAGTTCCTTGATTTTGGACGGTAGCATGAAGCAGCGCAACAGCCAATCAACCATCGGCAGCCGCAAACATCTCTTTGGCATGCTCCACATAATTCAAAGATTGGTGACGGAAATAGGTATTGTAAAGCTCGGCATAATGCCCGCCTGCGCGCATGAGCAGATCATGGTCTCCTTCTTCGATGATTTCGCCTTGGCGCAAGACGATGATGCGGTCAGCGCTTTGTACCGTGCTCAAGCGATGCGCAATCAAAATGGAAGTAGAGCGCGCCAGAATTAAATCGATCGCTTCCTGGATCTGCGATTCGGTGAATGGGTCGATGCTGGCAGTAGCTTCGTCCAGGATGAAGATGGACGGCTTTTGCACCAATACGCGCAGCAAACTCACCAACTGGCGCTGCCCAACGCTCAAACGCGCCCCACGTTCGCCCACATGTGTGTCCAAGCCCTCTGGCAGGCTATCCAGCCATTCGCCTTGCCCAATACTCATCGCAATCTCATTGATTTCTTTTAAGCTCGCCTCGGGATTGCCATAGCGGATATTCTCTAGCACGGTGCCGCTGAAGAGGAAGGGCTGCTGCGGCACAATCCCCAGGCAGCTACGGTAACTCTTCAAATCGAGCGAGCGTATGTCCAAGCCATCGATCAGGAGTTCACCCTGTTGGAATTCATAATAACGTGTGATCAGTTTGGCAATTGTGCTCTTGCCAGCCCCGGTATGCCCAACAAATGCCACATTCTCGCCCGGCTGGATATCCAGGCTAAAATCCCGCAGGACCGGCTCGCCATGATCATATTGAAAAGTGACGCGGTCGAATTGAATCCGCCCCGCCAGCTGCCTGACTTCGGTATTGTCGGATTGCCGCACCGTGTTCTCGGCATCGATCAAAGCGAAGATGCGCTCCGCCGCGCTCAAACCTTGCTGAAATTGGCTCCAAAACGAAGCGAGATTCATAAATGGGAACCAGAAGCGGTCTACCCCTTGAATGAATAAATACCAGGTCCCCGCCGTGATGGCGCCCGCTAGCACCGAGCCCGCCCCGATCCAGACAATGATCGACAGTGCAATAGCGGAAAGCACGCCCAAAGTGGGGAAAACCAAAGACATGACAAAACCCCGCCGCAGATTTATCCGATAACTCAGGATATTAACGGCGGAAAACTCCTTATAGATCATCGCTTCCTGGCGGAAATTCTTGGCGATGCTGATGCCGGTGACGCTCTCCTGGATATTGTCATTGACCACCGCCATCGCCCTTGCCCCTTGCCGCGTGACGATGCGCGCCACATAGCGAAACACCAAGGCGGCGATCACCACCAGTGGCATGGTCAACAACAGCACAATCGTTAGCTCAACTGAATAGCTGAGCAAAGCGGCGAATAAGATGATCACCGAAAGAAACTGGGAGACGACATCACTGCCTAACAACATCGTATCTCCAAATTCCTGCGTATCACTGGTGATACGGCTGATAACCGTGCCCGTCTTTTGCCGATCGTAAAATGCCAGGTCTCGCTCGATAGCGGCTTGGAAAGAATCCTTGCGCATCTGCGCCACCATCTTGCCGATCACCACAACAGTGAAACGGCGCCGCCCATAATTGCTGATGTACTCGGTGATGGTGATGGCTGTCAACACTGTCAAGATGAAATTGAACACATCGCCGCCGTCAACCATGTCGTCAACCGCCGCCGCGATATAGACGGGCCGCAGAGCGCGAACAATCCCCACAACCAGAAATCCCAACAACCCCAGGATGACCTGCCGCTTGTGCTCGGAGAGATAATCTCCGATGCGCTTAAAAAGGTAGGCATCAGAATATTGCCGGTCGTAATTATCGCCTTGCAAACCACCAAAAACTGCCGCCACATTATCCTCCCGCTTTGCCTAGCGTTGTGGCTTCTGTCGAAGAATAGCGGTCAAAAATATGCCTGTACGACTCCGACCGCAGCAGCAAGTCTTCATGCTTGCCTTGCGCCACAACTCGCCCCTTGCGCATCACCACAATGTGATCCGCCCAGCGTATTTGGGACAGGCGATGAGTGATCAGCAAGGTGCTGCGTCCGCTGGCGGCTGACCAAATCGCCCGTTGAATCTTGTCTTCAGTGGCGCTGTCGATGGCGCTGGTGCTGTCATCAAGGATCAAAATCGGTGGATCGGTCTGAAAGGCGCGGGCGAGCGCCAGGCGTTGCCGCTGCCCACCGCTCAATGTCATGCCGCGCTGACCGATAATCGTGTCGTAGGCTGACGGGAAAGCCGAGATAAACTCGTGCGCCTGTGCCGCTTTGGCTGATTCGACGATGCTGCCCAGATCTACATCGTCCCTGCCAAAGGCAATATTCTCCGCCACGCTGCGGCTGAAGAGGAAGATATCCTGCTCTATGATGCTAATTTGAGAACGCAACGCTTGCAGATTCCAATCCCGCACATCAACGCCATCAATCAACACTCGCCCCTCATCAACATCGTAAATGCGATTGATCAGCTTACTCAGCGTGCTCTTGCCAGAACCAGTCTGCCCGACGATAGCAACGGTTTGCCCCGGCTTCACCGAGAATGAGATATCGCTCAAAACCTCTTCTTTGTTTCTATAGCCGAATGAGACATTTTCGAAGCTGATGCCCCCTTGGATCTTGCCAATGTAGCCCTGCTCGTTTTGATCGAGTGGTGTGCGCGACTTGATCACTTCCAGAATGCGGGCGGCGCTGGCATAACCGGAGGCGATCCGCGAAGAAGAAAACAGCGAGATAAATACCGGAAACTGAAACAGATTGACCAGCCCCAGATAGGCGATCACATCGCCTTCGGCAATGGTGCCTGCGCGGTAAAGAGCCGCTGAATGAATCAACGCTGCCACAACGGTCAAACCAAAGACCAAAATGGAGAGATAACGCGCCTCGAACTCGCCCTGGTCGATGAAGCGGTCGCGCACTAAATCAGCCAGTCCATTGAATGTCTTGATTTCTTTGTTCTCTTGTGCCGTGCCTTTGACCACCTCCAACCCGTCAAGCGATTCCGCCAGGCGCGCGTTCATCTTGCCGAAGCTGCCGCGGACATCTTGGGCGATCGGGTGCAGGCGCAGGACAAAATATATCTGCACAACAATATGCGAGACGATGAAAAACAACGGCACCAAGATCAGCTGCGGGTCGATGCCGGGCGCATAAATCGCGGGCATGATCAAAAACATATTGGCGCCGGTGACCAGGTTAATGCCCGGATTCATCATTAGGTTCATCTCGCGCACATCATTGGTGACGCGCGCCATCGTCTCCCCCACCGGCTGCATATCGTGGTAGCTCATGCTCTTGCCCAGTAGGCTGGAATAAAGCTCGTCCCGGACATCTCGCTCGAAACGTTGAGCGAAAATTTCAGCCGAGAAATTGCGCATGAATTGCAGCAGAGACCGCAGCGTTTGGGATGCGATAATTAGCAATACGCTGTTTAATACCAGGCTGGTGGTCTGGTCATTCATCAGCAGGATGGCGTCAAAGGCGCTGCCAACCGCGCCCGGCACAACCCCAGCCAAAAAGGCATTGCAAAACGCGCCAAACACCAAGAGCAAGGCGGCGACGGGGTGACGGGCTATATGGGAAAGGATGAAGCGAAACGGGTTGCTATGGTTAGTTTTAATTGATGATTGGGCGTTAAACTCGGAAGCCATAAAAATTCCACTATGACGGACAAAATGATATTCAAGAAGTGTATCTGAATCTCAGCAATAGCAAAATAGATGATTTTAGCCAAAGCACTAATCTCATTCGATCGTCAGCGTGATCGGCAATACGCCAACTGTGCCTTTCTCCGCAGTGCTAGCCCCATCAACCGGCAGGCGCTCTATTTCGCCACTCTCGTCATCGTAACTGTATAGCAACAACCAGATATGATAATCGCCGGCTGGGGCATTTGCCGGCAAGCGCATGGCGCGGTTGTCCCATACTGGCGTCCCTACCTGCCAGCTGGATGTCGGGGCGAAGCCATCCTGTGGTCCAGTGTCTTTGCCTTGTACGAGGGGCTGCCCGGTATCCGGATCGACGATGAACGATGCCACTGTAAAATCCCGATCCAGTGGTGTTTCTGTCCCCCACAAGAGCGATATCTCTACTGCCTCTCCCGCGCGATAACTTGAACCGTTAGGCAGGGAGAAGCCCAGCAATCTAATATCTTCGCCAAAACGCAAGTCCGCCGAGATGTCGCCGGAGTAGGGCAGCATAGGGTTGGGAGCCGGCTGGCGCGTGCTGTATTCCAGCAGGCGCACCGTATCATCGCTATTGACCAGTTGGACCTCCCGCATTGGGTAATAATACAGCGCCAGATAGCGCTCCAGCGGGCGGAAGCTCCAGCTCATGAACTGGCTGGTATCCGCCAGCAGCCAAAGCCGATCACGCCCAGCGGCAAGATGCTGCACGATGCGGTAACTTTGTAGATCGAACCAGTCGTTGGGATTGCGCGAAACAACTTGCGCCGGCTGCTTCGGGCTGGCGGCTTGTGCCAGTGGTTGCGCCAAGATGACTGGGCGAGGTGCCGCTCGGTCCAAATGATTCAGAATGAATGCGCTGTAGTCATCCCCTGGCAGTAGCAGCACATCGTCTTCCTGCGCTTCAGCCTCCAACACCTTCAGCACTTCATGCAGAGCCAATTGCCCCGACTGCGTGCGTGTATCGCGTCCATAAGCCGCTGTGAGATTCAGCAAAATCAGCGGAAGCAGAAAAAACCCCGCCGGCAGCACAGCATATCGCCAACGTCTCCGCGAATTGCGCAGCACATATAAGAGCAATGCGCTAATCAACACGGCATACAGGGCGAAGCTGATGAGCCAAATCGGTAGTTGTGCCCGACTCCAGATGAAGTCCAGCCCCAAATCAGCCCACCTGCCTGGTAGCAGCACCCAGCGAAAATATTGTGGCTGCGTCAACGATGGTTCCCATTCGGCTAACCCGCCCGACTCAATTGGCAATGAATCGCTGTAATGCGTCCAACTCAATGACACGCTGGTGAATTGTATCCAGATACCATAGAGCAGGGGAATCATCCAAATGAGCCAAAAGAGTTTGCGGCGTCTTCGCAACAGCGCTTGAGCCACCGGTGCTGTCGCCAGCATCAACACCGGGACGATCGGCAACAGAAAACGGGGGGGCCAGCTAAGGCCACCGAACCAATGTGGGCCCGCGCCCACCGCATGACCTAGCGCGTAACTGACCAAAAGCAGGCAAATTGTCATGACCAGCTGCCGCTCTCCCAGCCGCCAGAGCATGATGCATCCCCCAATAGCCAAGAGCAACAGGGGAGATGTCCCCCAAATGCTAGCGCCAGGGCTCAGCATATATGTGCGCAGAGCATCAGCAATGTATTCGCTGCTGATATTGAAGCCCGCCAAGAAATCAACCACGGCAACCGGTAGCGGGTCTACTACCATGAAGAAGCCGAGAACCAATAGCGGAAGCAGGACCAGTCCGCCGTGCAACCGCCGCAACAACGGTTTGCGGGAGAGACCAAGCTCGGGCAAGGCAAAAAGCACTGCTGCCGGAATGGCAAGTGCCGCCGACAATTTTGTGGCAGCAGCCAACATCAACGCGACTGTTGCCAGCATTACACTCAGCAGCCGCCATCCTGGTCGCTTTCTCACCCCAATCTGCAACAACAGCAGCGCCAACAGAATGAAAAACGCAGCCAGTGGCTCGCGAAAAAAAGCCTGGCTATAAGCCCAAAGATTGGTCGCTAAGCCCGCGCTGATTGAGACGATAACAGCAACATCATCGCCAAAATTCAACGCTCGCAAGAGCAGGTAAATCAACCCCACGTTGAGCGCTGTGACAAAGATGTTGAAGAGCCAAAGCGTGTGTATATTGCCCAGGCTCGGCAGCGTCTCGGCGATACGCAACAACGGCAGAGCCAATAAAATATTCAACCGCTCTTCAACATCGTATTCGTTGAGCGGCAATGGCGAGCGTTCCCGAATTTTCAGCGCTGTCTTGAACCAGTTCGATTCATCCATCAGCCAGTCGCCATGACGAGACAAGCTGGTGACAGCATCCATCGCGCGTAAGGTATCGCCAGTTTGGATCACCGCGCGATATGTCAGCAAATACAGGCTTACCATGAGCGCCGCGAGCAAAATGAAGATCAGCGCCCGATGATATTTGAAGCTCGGCACAATCATCCGGGGTAACTCAAGAAGCGGGATCCTGCGGATCGGCTCGACCGTTGGATGCTTCCCGTGCTTCAACGATGGCAAACAGGGCTTCAGCCAGGCGTTGCAGGTTCTTTTTGCCGATAGAACGAAATGCCATCGCCAAGCGAATGAAATCCGCATTTTCGTTATCCGCGGCAAATTGGTCGAGTTCGGCATCATGCTCACTGGCCGGCTTTTGTTCAGAGACGGGCGGCACCGGTCCCGTGGAATCTTGCAGCGGTTCTAAGAAATAACTCAGATCTTGGTTGACTCCCTGCGCTAACCCAGTCAAATGGCTGAGCGGGATCATGGTTTCGCCAAGTTCGTATTCTTGCAGCAGCTCAACATCCAGCGTCGTTTCCTCGCTCAATTCATCAATGCTCTGTCCAATTGTAACGCGCCCCGCCCGCAACATAGCGCCGATCAAACGCTGACGCAGCAAGATATATTCCGCCTGGGCAGATGTTGGCATCGCGTTATCGGCAGCTTGGAATTGTCTGGTGCCCCCATTAAGGAAGCCCGCCAATAACTCCAACTGCGGCAAGCTAGGCACACTGTCGCCAAACTCCCAAGCTTCAATAGTCTCCGCCTCTACGTTCAGGAATTCGGCACACTCTCCCGCTGTTCGCTCGGCAGCCTGCCTGCTCCGGCGGATCAACACGCCGATGATCTTGCCACGCAAGCTGTGGGCTTCACTGTGATTGTTGGCTTGTCTTTGCGTTGTCGTCGAAGGCTGAAGCGCCTCCAGTACCACTTGAGCTAGATCAGCATTTTCCATATGGCATTCTCAACTTTCGTATTGGGAATTATAGACCTCTGCCGCTCCATCAGCAAGCAATACTTAATACAAAAGCATAAAAGCTGGACTTCGTCGGTTTCTTGACTTCGCCTGGCTGTAGAAATGTCTTTCTGTGTCGGTGTCCAGTGGGTAGAAAATATTAGCTGCTTGGGGCAAAATAACCCAGCGAGATTTACCGCTGGTGTCGATACTTCTCGCTTGCGGGAGCATAATCGAAGGGCTAGAATTGAACTCATCAGTTAATGGAGATACCCCTTATGCCCAATAGGGCGCATCACCAACTTAATCGCCTCTCCTGGAACGAGGGCACCAAAGCGCATAATAGCCACAAGGGGGACCAAGCGGCTTTTTTTCGCGCTGGGGGCAACACCTTGTTTCCCGAAGAAATGAACCTGCTTGGCGATATCAATGGCAAAACTTTATTACATCTGCAATGTAACAGCGGTCAGGATACTCTGAGCATCGCCAATCATCTCGGCGCGCGCGTGACCGGTGTCGATATCAGTGACGAGGCGATACGGTTCGCTCGTCAACTATCCCAAGATAGTAACATCGCTGCCACTTTTATCCGCGCCGATATTTACGATTTCTTTGAAGACAACCAACAGCACTTTGACCTGGTCTTCTCCTCTTACGGCGCCGTGGTCTGGCTGTCCGATCTGCAAGCATGGAGCCAAGGCATCAAAAGCTGTTTAGCGGCTGGCGGGCGCTTTTTGCTGGTGGATTTTCATCCAGCCCTCGCCATGTTTGATGAAGCCTGGCGGCTCAAATATGATTACATGGGTGGCATCATTTATGAATTTGAATCCGGCGTTGGCGATTACATCGCTTTGACCGGCGCTGCTGCCGAGATCGACCAGCTGGAAACTGGCGTGCGCGACTTTCACAATCCCTATCCCGGTGTCGAATATCAATGGGGAATCGCTGAACTTGTCACATCCTTGATCGAAGCTGGTTTGACCCTGACGCATTTGCATGAATATAACTATAGCAATGGCTTCAAGCCGATCCCCGATATGCGCGATTTGGGCAACAGGCGCTACGCCACAGCCGATCACCTGCCACGTAATATCCCGCTTATGTTCAGCTTGGTTGCCGAGTTGAAGTCGTGAACTCCAACGAGCAACTGCAGACGCTGGCCCGCTGGTAGACATATAGCTACTTGACACGGGCGCTAATTTCTGGCGAATTCATTTAGCTTGAATAGCATTGGACTGCGGCGAACGACTTTCGCTATCCAAGATCCAAAGTTTTAGTACCTTCGTCGACCTCCGCCATCAATCGTATCGCTTCGGCTTTCATCTCCTCGGTCAAGCGGAAATCTTTGCTGAAATAAACCGATTCGGGAAAACGATAATTCCAGGCGCGGTAGAAATCTGCCCGCTGCAGATCCCGGCTCAGGTTGCAATCGAAGCGCAGGATATAGCTGTTTGCCAAAGGACCATCCTGATCGTGATGGATATGCGACAAGCCCCAGCTGATACCACGTCCGTCGCCATTGTCAGCAAAGGCATCAGGTACATAAGGTCCTGCAGCGCATGGTGGCACGGTGACTTTGCCCACCACCCCGAAATTCAACCCGTCTGGCGCGTATTGTACGGTATTCTTTTCCGGTCCCTCATGGCTAGTGATCGCCACAATGCCTTCGCGGAAGGGGTACAGAAATGTCTCGTGCCCGCTGTTGGTCAGGGGATTTAATGGAGACTTGATAAACGGACCCCGCGGATCCTTAGCTTTTGCCACACCCCAGCCGATGCCCAGGTCATGGCGGTAAGTCCGCCCGAATTGAACACCTTTGTAATACAGCCAAATTTCTCCACGATAGGTCAAGACGTAGGGATCGTGCAGCTTGTGTGAATCCCACTCGCCGAAACTCTCGATCGCATCGGGATCATCCAACTCACCAACGAAGCCACCTCGCTCCCCCGGGCGAAGTACCGGCTCCTCCATTTTGTTCCAGGGTCCCTCAGGAGAGTCCGCCTGAGCCATGCCAATCTGGTGAATCGTCCGGCGTTTCCAGATGCCTTGAATAACTTGATAGTAGAGGAAGTATTTACCACCGTGTACCAGAATATCAGGTGTGAATACCGAACGATCATCGAAGCGACCAGGTTCACCGCGAGTCACCGCCGGTCCCTGCTCCGTCCAGTGGAAACCGTCTTTTGAACTGGCGTACCAGATATCCGCCAGATCCCAAGCCCAGGCTGGTTTTGTCTCCCTGGCGGATTCCACCCCCTCCCAAGTCTCAGCCGTTTGCTGTCGCGTGTACCAAACATAATATCTATCACCGGCCTTGATCACCTTGGAGGGATCGCGCCGGGTCACGCCCGCTTCCTTGCCGATGCCGCTTACCCGTGAATATTTGAAGGCGGAGAAGAAATCGCTGCCCTGATCTTTGTAGACGCCATAGGTATCGTAGACACGTTCCATCGCCTTGCTGAGCAACCCGGCCGGGCGCGCTTCCGAGGGGCGTTCTGGCTCGTTGGTATAGGTCAGTTGCTGCATGTTACTCTCGTTTAGCGCCAGGTCAGGGGAAAAGTAAACCGCTTCAGGATAGCGTATATTGCTGCCGCGAAAGCCGACTCGCTCCATATCTCGCCGCAGATTGCAATCAAAGCGCACAATATACGAATTGCCGCTCTTCATCTCTTCAGTGGCGATATGCGCTAAGCCCCAAATAATACCTTTTCCATCTTTGGTATCACAATAAGAATCGGACGCGAAAGGACCAGCAGCCAACGGCGGCAAAGTGACATGCGCCACGACATCGAAGTTAAGCCCATCCCGCGCGTACTGCAGGGTATCTTTCTCTGGTCCATCATGCCCACAGAGCGCCAGCAATCCTTCTCCATATGGAAAAAGGCAAGTCTCATGCCCGCTGTTGGTGATGGGATTCAACGGCGACTTGATAAATGGACCTTCCGGTTCATCGGCAATCGCTACGCCCCAGCCGATACCGCGCGAGTATTTGCTCGTCCAGCCCATCGGCTGCCCTTTGTAATAAAGCCAATATCTGCCATCGCGCACCAATATGAAGGGATCATGCACCTTGTGGCTGTCCCAAGCGCCGTAACGCCGTACCTCATCCGAATCATCATCGCCCAGCCATACGCCCGGCTCGCCCGGCCTCAAAACTGGAGATTCAGCACGCTGCCACGGTCCATCTGGCGAGTCAGCCCAGGACATGCCGATGCTGTTCCGCGTTCGTGTCCGATAAGGGTAATCAACCGCTTGATAATAAAGATAGAATTTGTCATGGCACATCAGCACATCGGGCGTGAAAACGGAGCGCCCGTCATAGGCATCCCGTGGTCCCCCTGTCACTGCGACGCCTTGTTCGCGCCAATGGAAGCCATCCTCCGAGGTGGCATACCAGATCTCTGCCAGATCCCAATCAAAAACCGGTGTCTCCCAGGTTTGTTGACGTGTCGGCGGCTTGTTGGAATGATCGCGCTCATACGGTGTCTGGCGGCGTGTGTACCAAACATAATAAGTGCCATCAATGCGCAACACTGTGCTTGGATCGCGCCGGGTCACACCCCGTTCTTTGCCGATGCCGCTTATTGGGCTGTATTTGAAAGTTGTGTAGAACTCGCTGGTCGAGTCTTGATAGCGCCCCCATATGTCGTAAAGTCGTTTTGTGGCAGCGCTGAGCGGGCGCTCGGCGGGCTTTGTTAGCCTTGGTTCGCCGGGTAGTCTCGGCTTGTTACTCGTGACCTTGCTCATGTTATCTGTCTTCAATGATCATCGCGGCCGCTTTTTCACCGATCATGATGCAAGGCGCGTTGGTATTGGCATTGATGATACGCGGCATGATCGAGGCATCCGCCACGCGCAAGCCATCAATCCCGCGCACGCGCAGTCGCTCGTCTACCACCGCCAGCGAATCCTGCCCCATCTTGCAGCTGCCCGCCGGGTGATAAATGGTGGTGGCGAACTCGCGGATAAAATGAGTGAGCTGCTCATCCGATTGTACCTGCTCACCGGGCAGGAATTCTTCACCGCGGTAAGGCGCCAATGCCGAGGCAGCCGCGATCTCTCGCCCCAATCGCACTCCAGCCAACAACACGCGCAGATCATCATCGTGGCTCAAGCAAGCAAAATCAATCAGTGGTGGCGTTGTGGGATCGCTGGAGCTCAGCCGAAGTTCACCAATACTCTTGGTGCCGACCAAGCCAGCTAAGATGGTGAAACCATGCCCAGCAGGATATTCGAAGCCATGCCGGATGAACCAATCGGGACCAAAATGGTATTGAAGATCGGGCGCGGGCGCAGCAGGATCAACCCGCAGGAAACCACCAGATTCGCCCAGATTCGATGTTAGCAAACCCATCTTGCTCTCTTGGTAAAGCCGAAACTGCTCGGGGTCGTCTCTACTCGCCAAGCTGACAGGCTGCTTGCAATGATAGGCGATCGGGACTTGAATATGGTCCATCAGATTCTGCCCGACACCCGGTAGATCCATGACCACTGGAATGCCAAAATCGGCTAGCTGCTCCGCCGCTCCAATACCCGATAACATCAGCAGTTGTGGCGAATTAATGGCGCCACCGCAAATGATCACTTCCGCCGCTGCTCTTGCTGTCTTGATGACCCCTTCAATTAGATACTCCACGCCGACACAGCGCTTGCCTTCCAAGACAAGTTTACAAGCCTGGGCGAAGGGGATGGCGCTGAAGTTGGCTCTCTGCAGGGCAGGGCGCAAATACCCCACGGCAGTGCTATGGCGCTTCCCCCGTTTCTGCGTAACTTGATAGAGGCCGAAACCTTCCTGCACGCCATCGTTGAAATCTCTGTTATGGGCGTAACCTAATTCCAGCGCCGCCTCGACAAAAGCGAGACTGAGCGGGTTGGGATCTTGCGGGTCCGCCACATTGATGGGACCGCCAACACCATGATGAGCCGATTCGCCCCGCTCTTGATGTTGCATCTTACGGAAATAAGGCAGCAGATCCTCATAAGACCAACCCACATTCCCCTTAGCCGCCCAGCCATCATAATCCGATGGATGACCCCGCTGATAGACCATGGCGTTGATTGAGCTGGTGCCGCCATAAACCTTGCCCCGCGGAACGTATTCCCGTCGATTGTTCAAGCCTGGCTGTGGCACAGTCACATAACCCCAATCCAACTCGCTGTGGAAAAGTTGGTAAAAACGCGCGGGAATCTGGATATTGGGATCATTGTCCGGTCCACCAGCTTCTAACAGCAGCACTTTACAGGCGCTGTCTTCGCTGAGGCGGCTCGCTACCGCTGCACCTGCCGAGCCCGCGCCAATGACGATATAATCCGCTTCGATCATCACTTGCCCCTCTACCATGGCGCGAAACAGCCCTTGCTTCGCATTGTCAAAATTGACATACAACTGTCTATTGTTTACAATTTACAAATTATACTCTCTGCTAGCACTCTATTCAACTTTTTACCAAAGACCAGCTAACAGTTTTCAGGAGGAATCATGAGCGAAGATAAACAGCCTCGTTCTGCTTTTCCCGGTTTGTTGCCCCAGGAGAAACCAACTGACCGTCCGCTGAGCGCCGCTACCGAGCGCCTTTACGACATTTGGACACCGAAACAAGACATCGGCAATCCTTTTTATAGCACCTTCCGTTATTCTCGTGTTACCGGTATCGGCAAAGATGAGTCCGCTATGTCAGTTTCCCGGCGAGACCCTTCCAAGATCTTGAAAATTGGCGATACCTATTATGTCTGGTATACCCGCCGCCGCACCGAATATGCTCCCGTCGGTCGTTTTAACATCGACCAGGCGAATGAGGAGATCCCTGTGGTGGATTGGGATTTGGCCGATATCTGCTATGCCACTTCCAAGGATGGCTTCCATTGGGAAGAGCGGGGGGTGGCGGTGCCGCGCGCCCCCAAAGGCACCTATGGCGATCGCTCACTCTCGACCCCCGATGTCTTGGTATATGGCGGGCGCTATTATCTCTATTACCAGACCTTCACAACCATGTGGCGGCAGAACGATTGCGTCAGCGTTAGCCTGGCTTCAGCCGATTCCCCCGATGGTCCCTGGACCCGGCTCGATGAACCGGTCATCCCCCAAGGCGCTCCCGGTGCCTGGGATAGCTGCGCCATTCACGATCCCTATCCATTGGTATATCAAGGCAAAATCTGGCTCTACTACAAGGGGTCGCCAGCAGACAAATCTCCCGGCAATCTCAAGCTCTCGCAAGGGGTAGCCATCGCCGAGCATCCGGAAGGTCCCTTCGTGAAGTCGGAACTGAACCCGATCACCAACTCCGGGCATGAAACCATGCTCTGGCCCCATGAAAGCGGGATTGCCGCCTTGCTCATCCTCGATGGTCCCGAGAAGAACACCGTGCAATATGCGCCGGATGGCTTGAATTTTCAGTTGAAAGCCCATGTGCCGCTACCGCCGATGGCGCCTGGTCCCTTCTGTCCGGATGCCTTCGCCGATAATGGAGATGGGCGCGGCATCACCTGGGGACTAAGCCATATTAATGCGCCGGGCAGTGGCGCGGCGGGGAACTGTTTCATCATTCGTTTTGATTGCGATTTGTCCCGGGATTCTTATCGTCCGGAATACAAACAAAGCAACATACGCTATGGTGAGGATACCTGGTTTCAACTGGTGACGGAGTTGCCGGCGGAATGGCGCCAGCGCATTTTGGCGGAACAGGCTGAATTCGACCAGCCGACAATCGGCACTTGAACCTGATCAGCGGCCCATCCAGCCACCATCAACCACCAAGACTTCGCCATTGACAAAGTCCGAGGCGGATGAAGCCAGAAATACGGCGGGTCCTTTGAAATCGTCAATATCACCCCAGCGGCCCGCTGGTATGCGTTCCAGTATTGCCTGAGACCGGACCGGGTCCTGCTGCAGGGCTTCTGTATTGTCCGTGCGTATGTAGCCCGGCGCGATGGCATTGACTTGCACGCCGCGCTCCGCCCATTCATTAGCCAGCGCCTTGGTCAGCTGCGCTAAGCCACCTTTGCTCGCGGCATAACTGGGCACGGTGATGCCGCCTTGAAAAGACAGCAATGAGGCGATGAAAATGATCTTGCCGCTGCCACGCAGTAACATGCGCTTGCCCAACTCGCGGCTGAGCAGAAATTGCGCGCTCAAATTAACTTCCAATGTCTTATCCCAATAGTGGTCGGGATGCCGCTCGGCTGGTTCCCGCAAGACGGTGCCGGCATTATTGACCAGGATATCGATAACTGGATGCTGCTTGTTCACCTCTTCAATGAAGCGATAGGTTGCCTGGCGATCGGAAAAATCGCAACGATAGCCGGCGAAGCTGCGCCCAAGCAGCCTGACTTCCCGCTCCACCATGCTACCCTGTGCTTCCAGGTTGGCGCTGACGGCGATGATATCAGCACCGGCTTCCGCCAGAGCCGTTGCCATCGCCAAGCCAATACCACGACGCGCGCCGGTCACCAGCGCTGTCTTGCCATCCAGTCGGAAAAGCTCCATCACATTCATTCAAAGCTCCAGGAGAATCTTCATCACTTGCCCGCCTTTTTCCAGATCCTCAAAACCGGATTGTAGCGCGCTTAAAGGGCGAATATCGCTAATCAATTCATCAAGAGGCAAAACGCCCAGAGCCGCCAACTCAATTGCCGCGGCAAAATCTTGCGACTCATACACCCGCACGCCTTGCAAGCGCAACTCGCGCCAGAAAAAGCGAAAGAGGTCGATCTGCGGCTTCTGGGCGAAAATGGCGACCACCACCGCCAAACCGCGTGTGCGCAACAAATCGCTCATAACAGCGGCGCCGGCTTGCGATCCCGATATCTCAAAGACAATATCGGCACCTGCTCCTTTTGTACGCTCCATCACCAGCGCCTGCAGGTCACTATTCAGGGGGTTGATGGCATCCAAGCCGAGGCTGCGCGCCAGAGCGACGCGATAATCGTTGATCTCCGAAATGATGACCGCCGCACCAGCCTGTCGCGCCACCAATGCCACCAGCAGCCCGATTGGTCCCCCGCCCAATACCACGACTTGATCGCCCGCCTTGACCTCAGCCAGGCGTACATCATGACAAGCCACAGCAAGCGGCTCGATTAAAGCGGCGTGCTTTAGCGATAACTCCTTGGGAACACGGTGCAGGGTATAGGCTGGCACAGTCCAGTAGCTTTGAAAAGCGCCCGGCGTATCGATGCCCAGGAAGTTCAAATTGTGGCAGATGTGGCTATGACCGGCAGCACAAGCGGGACAAGCGCCACAAGGCGCCAGCGGCATGACAACCGCTTTATCACCAACATCGAACCCATCGACATTTTCCCCAAGTCGATGCACCGTGCCAGACATCTCATGCCCCATCACCAGCGGCAGCTTGACACGGGCGTCCATCGCGCCATGGTAAATGTGAAGATCGGTGCCACAAATCCCGCAGTGCGATACTTTCAACTGTACTTCGCCCTCGCCGGGTTCGACGGCTACACCATCGCCCTGGCGAATTCTGCGCTTTCCTTCATAATAGGCTGCTTGAGCCATTTTAACTTCCTCAAGATCTCGTCAGCTCTCTCGTAGACAGAAGTATCGAAGCTGCGCGCTATTGGATATTGCTCTTCAATGCTTCTAGCGCCGCTGTCTTGTCACGCGCGCGAACTGCGTCCAGGATACGCTTGTGTTCGCGGTAGCTCTCCATGATGTCATCCAGCCGCGTATAATGCATCATCATGCGCATGGCGATTGGTTGCCATAGCGTGAACAGATCGCGGTCATCATGGCTTTGGATGATCGCCTTATGAAAGCGCAAATCGCATTCGGTCAAGGCATCCACATCGTTCGATTCGCAAGCGACTTTGATATCCGCCAGGATCTCCTCCCAAATGGCGATATCGTCTTCGGTGATCCGGTCAAATATGCTTTCCAGCACAAAGGTCTCGATGGTGCGCCTCAATTGCACCACCAGCGGACGCACTTCCACACTAGGGTTCTGCGCCACCCGCACCCCTTTATTGGGTTCCAACACCAACAGACCCTGCTGGGTGAGTTGGCGAAATGCCTCGCGGACTGGTCCCCGGCTTACCCCGAAGCGTTCGGACAAGTCGACTTCGCGCAAGGGATCGCCGGGCTTGAGTTTGCTCGAAAGCACTTCCTGCCTTAAACGAGCGGCGATCTGTTCCGGTAGTGTGCGATAGATTTCAAATGCTGACATCGTTTATTCTTTACCTGTCATTAAGGATAAACACCTAAAAATAAGAAGAGCCTCGTCATTGCACCTCAGTTGCTATCGCGCTGGTCTTGCTACCTACCTACATAAATGATAAGCACTCTGGCTTTGCGCACAAGCTCGAATCACAATCAATGCTGGAAACAATCACCTTGACCAGTTATCGATGCTTATTGCTTGTAAGGGTCGGCCGCATCGCGTAAACCGTCTCCCAAGAAATTGAAAGCCAACACGGTGGCAATCACAAACAAACCGGGAATCAGCAACCAGGGGCTCTGGCTCAAACTACGGACATTTTGCGCATCTTGCAATAATACGCCCCAACTGATGGCCGGCGGACGAATGCCGATCTCCAAAAAGCTCAATGCCGTCTCCGCAATAATCATGCCAGGGACTGACAAGCTCATCACCACGATCAAAAAACTGGCGAAAGACGGCAACAGATGTTTGATGATGATGTTCAAATCGCTCATATTAGAAATCCGCGCCGCCATCACAAAATCGGCTTCCCGCAATTCCAGCAGCTTGCCGCGAACCGCCCGCGCCAAAGTTGTCCAAGTGATCGTCGCCAATACAATCGTAATGCCAAAATATACCTGTGTCGGGGACCATTCGGCTGGCAAGGCGGCCGACAGCGCCATCCACAATGGTATTTGAGGGATCGAAATGATGAACTCGATGATTCGCTGAATCACCAAATCAACGGTCCCGCCGAAGTAACCCGAGATCCCGCCGATCAAACAACCGAGTACAAAGCTGATCACAACGCCCAGAAAACCAATTGACAGCGAGATTCGCGCGGCGTACATCGTCCGCGAATACAAGTCGCGCCCCAATTCGTCGGTGCCAAAAGGAAAGAAAACCGCTGGTTCATCGACGCCGACCAGGTGAATGTCGGTATCAAACAATCCCAACAACTTGTATGGCTCCCCCTGGACGAAGAACTTGAGATGATAACGCTTTGACCTGTCTTCGCTATAATTCCGCTGCAAGGTGTCCATGTCCAACTCTTGTTTGAGTTCATAGATAAAAGGCATCAGGCGAAAATTACCTTCTTCGTCAATGAAATGCAGGGTATGCGGCGGCGCCTTGGCATAGCTCACATGGCGCTTATAAGGATCGTTAATGGCGTAAAATTCAGAAAATAAGGCGATGGAATACAAAAAAGCGATCACTAGCAGCGAAAACATCGCCAACCGGTGCCGCCGAAATTTCCGCCAAATCAACTGCCATTGCGAAGCGAGATAAAAACTCTCGTCGTATGAGGCGTTCGCTTTCTTGGATGTCCCGCGCTTGAAGCCGATTCGACGCAACATGTGATATCCCGCTTAACTCGCTGCCTGTTCCATCCGAATACGTGGATCCACCACCACCAGCAGAACATCAGACACAGTGGTGCCGATTACCGTCAGTATGGTCACAAACATCAGAAGGGTGGCGGTCAAAAAGGTATCCTGCGCGATCAATGCCCGCAGCAACATCGGACCGGCTGTTGGCAAACCCAGCACAATCGCCGTGATCGTGCCGCCCGATATCAACGTCGGGAAGAGCCAAGCTAAGCTGCTGATGATCGGATTAAGCGCGACCCGCACCGGATACTTGAACAAAAGCGTCGTCTCGCCCACACCTTTGCTGCGCGCGGTGATCACGTACTGTTTGTTGAGCTCATCGAGCAGGGTCCCGCGTAATATGCGTATTAAACCAGCGGCGCCGGCCGTCCCAATCACAATGATGGGAATCGGCAAGTGCAGCAGCAGGTCGCCAACTTTCGCCAAGTCCCAGGGGGCGTCAAGGTATTGCGGCGAGAACAAGCCGGTTAAATTAAGCCCAAAATGCTTAAAGGCGACATAGAGCATGATTAAAGCCAACATGAAATTGGGAATGGCAAGACCGATAAACCCAATGATGGAGACCACATAATCGCCCAGCGAATATTGATGGGTCGCCGAGTAAATGCCGATAGGTATCGCCAAGGCATAGGTGAAGATAGCGCTTAAGATGGCGATGGTGAAAGTGAGAGCGAGTCGCTCGCCGATGATATCGCGGACCGGCTGTTGCCACTCAAAAGAAAAGCCGAAATCGCCTTTTAGCACGCTCTCAAACCACTTGAAATAACGAAGATACAACGGCAAATCCAAGCCATATTGTCGCCGTAAACTCTCGATGATATCTTCGCTCAACTGTTCGCCAGAGTTCTGTTCCAAGCGGGAAATATAAGTCGCGAGATAGTCCCCCGGTGGCAACTCAATGACAACGAAGGTCACCACCGAGACCATCCACAGCACAAAGACCATATAAATTAGACGCTGAAAGACATAATTCTTCATGCGCTAACACTCGGGAAAATTCTTGGCATCAAACCAGCTTTGAGATTATTTTGCTCTATTGACTGATTCTAATCTGCCCATTGCAGATTGTCAACAATGTACACCTTACAATTTTTTGTATATTCTAAGACAATAGGCTATGATATGCTCTCGAATGATGCTTGAGCACAACATTCGATTGTACCATTGGCTGCATTATCGGCTAGCGCCTGGGAATTTGGCATGATTATCAGTTGCGTAGAAACCAAACACTATTTATTGCCGCTAAGCCATCCGATGACCGATGCGACCCACGGCGTCCACACCCAATTTGAAGTGGTCATGGTCAAGCTGGAGACGGCCGATGGCCTGACCGGCCTTGGCTATACCTACACCATCGGGCGCGGCGGCGCTGCCATTCGCTCGCTGATCGAATGTGAGCTGAAACCGATCCTGCTCAATGCGGATGCCGATCGCATCCAGCAAATCTGGGAGCGTATGTGGTGGTCATTGCATTATATTGGACGGGGTGGCTTGGTCTCTTTTGCCATGGCAGCGGTCGATATCGCTCTCTGGGATCTCAAGGGCTGCGCAGAACGCAAACCATTGTGGAAGCTGCTGGGCGGCTATTGCGCTGAGGTGCGTCCCTATGCCGGCGGGATTGATCTGCAACTGGGTCCCGACGAATTGGTAGAACAAACGCGGCGCAATCTACAACGCGGCTTCCGCGCTATCAAAATCAAAGTCGGGCGCGACAAACTGCGTGAAGACCTTGAACGAGTGCGCGCTGTTCGTGATTGCCTTGGTCCCGACTTGCCGCTAATGGTGGATGCCAATATGCGCTGGTCAGTCGAACATGCTATTCGCGCGGCCCGCCAGTTTAGCGAATACAATGTCTTCTGGCTGGAAGAGCCGACCATTCCCGATGACTATCAAGGCATGGCGCGGATCGCGCTGGAAGGTGGCTTGCCGCTGGCAGCCGGGGAGAACCTGCATACCGTTTATGAATTCCGCCACACGATAGGGGAGGGCAAGGTGGCATTTCCAGAGCCAGATGTCTCCAATATCGGCGGCATCACTAACTGGATGCGGGTCGCCAATTTGGCTTATGCCCATAACTTGCAGGTCACTTCTCATGGTGTGCATGAATTGCATTTGCACTTGCTGGCAGCTATTCCCAACGCCTCTTACCTAGAAGTGCACAGCTTTGGTTTGGAGCGCTTCATCAAGAATCCGCCAGCCCTGCAAAACGGGGTTATGACGGCGCCCAATGCCCCCGGGCACGGCGTTCAGTTTGATTGGGATCGCCTGCGGCAATATCAAGTGAAGTAAGACGGGGGAATGTGTCTTACGAATAAAATGATGCTAAGATTGTCAACAATGGACAATTTACAATAAAGGTAACTTATGCGATGATCCTGCACTCTCCAAATATTGTCTTGTTGTTTCTGTCATCTGATAGTTTTACTTGGCGGTCGGTTGAAAGGAGGCGCAACGGCAAACCTATGATTCCAGCTGATTCGTTTCGATTGAGTTTTTAGAGAGGACAAATTCCATGAAACGCATAGTATTTACTTTCCTGCTGTTCATCACACTCTTGCTGCTCTCAGTGACCGCGCTGGCGCAGGATATGAGTGAGGGTGGGCTCGTCTATCCCTTCCAATATGCCGACCTCGATGCTTACAGCGCCGCCACCGGCAACACCATCGCTAATTATGGCGAGGCGCCCATGCTGGCTGAACAAGTTGCCGCGGGCGAATTGCCGCCTGTCGAAGAGCGCTTGCCAGCCCAACCAGTGGTGGTACAGCCGCTTGAAAATATCGGCGAGTACGGTGGCGAGTTGGCTGGTCCATCGACCAACCCCACTTGCTGTGGCTGGGACGCGCTCGAGATGCGCTTGCAGAAGTTGCTCACCATCGATACCGACCTGGCGACCATCATCCCCAATGTCGCGCAAGCCTTTGAAGTTTCCGATGATCAGACCACTTTCACCATTCATCTGCGCGAGGGACATAAATGGTCGGATGGAGAGCCATTCACCACCGAGGACTTCCGTTTCTACTTCGAAGATGTCTTGGGCAATAGCGATCTGACACCATCCCCCGGCGGACCTTGGGCGGTCAGTGGCGTACTGCCACAATTCGAAGTCATCGACGAAACGACCGTGCGCTATACCTATGCTGAACCACGCCCCACGCTGACGATCGCTTTGGGTAGCGAAGTCGGGAATCGTGGTTTCCGCCCGGCGCATTACTTCAAGCAATTCCATCTCGGCTATAACGAGGATGCCAATGCCCTGGCGGAGGAACTCGGCTATGAAGACTGGGTTCAGATGTTTAACGCCAGGATGAGTCCTTACAACTTCACCTGGAATCTGGGTTCGGAGCTCGATCCTTACGCGCCGACCTTGAACACTTTTGTATTTGTCAGCGAAGATTCCTTCGGTAACAAACTCTACGAGCGTAATCCTTACTTCTTCAAGGTGGATATCGAAGGCAATCAATTACCCTATACTGATACCCTGCGTCGCATCCTGGTGGAAGATCTGCAAGTGCAGGACTTAAAAGCCATCGCCGGCGAATACAGCCACTATGGCTGGGGCACGCTTTTGAGTTTCCCCACCTATCGCGAAAATGAAGAAGCGGGCAATTACCGCACCGCGTTGGCAGAATATAGCCGCGGCAACGAATACTCCATCATGTTCAACTTCACCACCGAGAACCTGCCGCTGCGTGAAATCTTCTGGGACAAGCGCTTCCGCCAAGCTATGTCAGTCGCCATCAACCGCGACGAGATCAATGAGTTGGTCTACTTCGGCCTGGCGAATGCCTCGCAAAACTCGCCAGTCCCATCATCGGTATTCTTCGAAGAGTGGATGCCCACACACTACGCGCAATACGATCCCGATCTTGCCAACCAATTGCTCGATGAGATGGGCTTGGATCAGCGTGATGCCGATGGCTTCCGCCTGCGCCCGGATGGCGAAACACTCTTCCTCAACTTCCAGGTTTCCGTGCCGGAAGATTCTTGGCAGAAAATCGGTGAACTCGTGACCAGCTATTGGAATGAGGTCGGCGTCAAAACCAGCTACAAGCTGATTGCGACAGATTTGTACCGTGAATTGCGTGATGGCAACCAAGTTGATATGGCAGCCTGGGGTACGGATATGCTGGATATTGGCGAAACAGCCAACGGCTTAGCCAACTTGCGTCCGCATTGGGGCGCCCGCGCTTCCGGTCACCTCTGGCGCGAGTGGCTGCAAGAAGCGGACAAACGAGCTGAAGAACCCTCCGATGAACCGATGCCAGGTGTTGAACCGCCACAAGAGATCAAAGATCTTTGGGCAGCTGGCGAGGCATTTCTCTCGACAGCTTATGGCTCCGATGAGTGGCTGGAAACGGGCAAGGAATTCTACCGCCTGTCCATGGACGGTCTCTACCAGATCGGCACCATTCAGCGCCCGCCGCAACCGCTGCTTTTCCGCAACAATCTGAAGAACACACCACCCAACGACACCACGGGTCAATGGAGTTGGACCTACCGCCAGTGGGTCATGTTCATGCCCGAGCAATGGTACTTCGAGGGCGGCAGCTAAAGCAAAATTGGGACAGTATAGTATTCGTGGTGTGGCGCTTGTCACACCACGATGCTATCAGTAAGGGGCAGCAAAATGACTCAGAGCGCGGCGATGCAACGCTTCGCTGGACCAGACAAAGAAAATCCCTGGTTCACAAAATTTCGCTACCAGCTCGTCCGAGGATTGGGCTACCAGAAAGGCATCGTCCGGCGGGACCCAAGCTGCATTATTGAGGTCGATGGCATCTACTATGTCTGGTATACCCGCGGCGCGCACCCTTGTCCGCCAGTGGGGCACGAACGAGCAACCGATACGCTACCTGCCATGCCCTGGGATTTGACCGATCTTTGGTATGCGACATCATCGGACGGCATCAACTGGCAGGAGCAGGGACCAGCAGTAGAGCGTGGACCGGCCGGCAGCTATGACGAGCGCAGTATCTTCACACCGGATGTGCTGGCAGATGACGGGCGCTATTACCTGGTCTATCAGGTCACGCAAGCGCCGACTTATCGCAGCACTCCCGAATCCATCGCCATTGCCTGGGCAGATTCCCCGACTGGACCTTGGACCAAAAGCCCGGCGCCGGTGGTAGAGCCCGATCCCTCCGGCGAAGTCGATCTGCGTGCCCATCCCGAACAAGCCACAGTGCAGGGGACCTTTGACAGCCTGCGTGTACATGATCCAGCCTTGCTCTTCCGGGAAAATCGCTACTGGCTCTACTTCAAAGGCGAAGGCATTGGACATAGCAATATGGAAAGCAAGTGGGGCGTCGCCATCGCCGATGATCCCCTGGGACCTTATGTCAAATCCCCACTTAACCCGATCACAAATAGCGGGCACGAAGTTATGGTCTGGAACTACGCTGGCGGCGTTGGCGCTTTGCTAACCCGTTGCGGACCCGAAAAGAACAGCATTCAATTCGCCGCTGATGGCATCAACTTCGAAGTGAAATCAACGATCATATCACCGCCACAAGCCGCTGGTGCTTTGCGTGTCAGCGAGAGTGAAAACACAAATCCTCTTTCCGGCTTGAGTTGGGGCTTGAGTCATGTGACGACATACAGCACACATACCACGCTACAGGGGAGGGATCCACTCGCTATCACCACCATCGACGAGCCTTGGGATTTTATCATCCGCTGGGAAAGTCATCAGCAGCCCCGCGGTTGGGTATAATCCCTGCGCGGCGCGGGACATTCAACAATGCCGCAGCAGCCTAACCTAATTTTCATCATCACTGACGATCAAGGCTATGGCGACCTTGGCTATCAGGGCAATCCCTGGCTGCAAACGCCAAACCTGGACCAGATGGCGCGCGAGAGCGTGCAGCTCGACAATCATCATCATGACCCCTTATGCTCGCCTTCCAGAGCGGCGCTGCTGACGGGCAAATACGCTTGTCGCAATGGCGTCTGGCATGTTGTTCATGGGCGCCACCTGCTACATCCCGAAGCGGTTACTATGGCGGATGTCTTCGCCGCCAATGGCTACCGCACCGGCATGTTCGGCAAATGGCACCTCGGCGATAATTATCCCTTTGCCCCGCAGTATCGCGGTTTCGAGCAGACACTCTGCCATCGTGGTGGCGGCATCGGCGAATTGCCAGACTACTGGGGCAACAACTACATTGACGACACCTATTTCCATAACGGCGAGCCACTAAAATGCCAAGGCTATTGTACCGATGTCTTCTTTGATGCGGCGCTCCAATTTATTGAAGCCAATGCCAACGTGCCCTTCTTTGTCTATTTGGCAACCAATGCCATGCATTCACCCTTCATCGTGCCAGAAAACTATAGCGCGCCATATCGAGCATTGGGCATACCGGAAGATCGCGCCAACTTCTACGGCATGATCGCCAACTTTGATGAGAACATGGGGCGGCTATTCGTCCGGCTCAAAGCGCTTGGGCTGGATGAAGACACCATCGTCGTCTTCACCGCCGATCACGGCACAGCGGGGGGATACGAGCCAGCAACCGCGGATGGCTTCAACGCCGGTTTGCGCGGCAAAAAAGGCTCTGTCTACGATGGCGGGCATCAAGTCAATTTCTTTTTGCGCTGGCTTGGGCAACTGCCAGCAGAACAAAAAATCACCCAACTCACGGCGCATATTGATATTCTGCCGACTTTGATCGATTTATGTGGCTTGCGGCTTGAAGTGCCCCTCGAATTCGATGGCTTGAGTTTGACGCCCTTGATCAGCGATCCCGCTATGCAATTGCCCGAGCGCTCAATCATCGTTCAGCTGCAAACCGATATACCACAGAAGTGGCATCATACCGTCCTGCTCAAGGGAAACTGGCGCTTGGTCAATGGGACACAACTTTATGACATTCAAAATGATCGAGCACAAGAGCATGACATCGCCTCCAGTTGTCCGCAAGTTGTAGCGACGCTGCGGCAGGAATATGACCGCTGGTGGCGGGGCATGCGGGCTGCTTTCGCGCAATCGGTCCCTATCCCGGTTGGCAACCAATACGAAAATCCAGCCCTGCTATCAGCGCGCGATTGGCACCCGACAGAAGGTTCTGTTCCCTGGATGCAGGATTGGATTGATGATCCTGCCTATGATGCCAACGGTTACTGGCTGATCGATGTGCTCGAGCCAGGCTCCTATAAAATCGAATTGCGTTCTTACCCGCGCGAGGCGAAAATGCCGCTGGATGCGACCAAAGCCAGCTTGCAAATCGGCGAAATCGAGCAATCACAAGTGATTCCCCCAGGCGAGTGCGCTGTTGTCTTCAGGGTCGAATTGCGCGCTGGTCCAACTTCGATTTGTACATCTCTAGTGGATGCCAGCGGCACCCGCCAACGCGGTGCTTATTATACGTATGTGCAAAAGAGCTAAAGTCTGATTTGGAGCGAACCTATGGCATTAAAGCGATCGGATGTACTGATCACCCGCCCTTGCAGCATGGATGTCTATCGCCGCTACCGGGCAACTGGACTGGGTTGGGGTTTTCTACCCGAACCCGATCGGCGTGGCCTGCCACCGGACGAGGAGATGATGCGCGATGTGGATGAAGCTCACCGTTGTGGCGTCAAGTTTCAGGGGCGCGTCGAGCTGGATGCCGATTGGATGGGCATGATCGATTTTGACTCCAATTTCATGGAATCCACTGTGCGCGACCTGGACAATAAGCCAGCCGTTACCTGGTGGGTGCATACTTACAAAGGGCATCCGTCCTACCATTTCTGCACCAATGCCCCCGCTTATCGGCGCTATTTGATGTACCAACTGCGCCGTGTCATGCAAGCGGGAACCGACTGGCTGATGATCGATTCCGCTATACCCACTATCGGTGCCCTTAACGCCCGCTACGGTGGCTGCTTCTGCCAACATTGCCTGGCTGGCTTCCGCCAATATCTCAAGGCAAATCTCAAAATGGTCGATCGCGAGCATTGGCAAATCAGTGATCTCGATACTTTTAACTACCGCGATTTCCTGCTGGCCAATGACTACACTGATGAGCGTTTCCGGGCGGAGATCCTGGCATTCCCACCGGTGATTCCTTTGGCTCGCGAGTTCTTTGATTACCAATGGCAGGAGGTCAACAGTTTCTTCCGCGCCTTCAAGCGTTATGCGCAGGAATTCGGCGAAGATGTCCCGATGAGCTCCAACTCGCCTTTTTATTGGGCGGAGTTCATCTACGCCGTGGACGCCCACGATTTCTATACCAATGAGATGGAATACCATCCGCCTGAGGAAGAGATCCTGCCCACTGAGCCGATTTACACTTTCAAATTGGCAGATGCCTTGGGGCGCCTCTTGGCAATTACCGGTGTTCCCCGCGCCTTTGAACCTTGCCGTCTTAACGACCGCCCCGGTCATATTCGCTTTTGGATCGCGCAAGCTTATGCCCACGGACATGTCTTCATGGTGCCGGACAAGATGTGGACACATCGTTTCGCCGGCGAACCGGATCGCTGGTATCACAGCAAACCCGGTGACTACGAAGCTCTCTATCATTTTGTGCGTGACTATCCCCAGCTTTTTGATGAGTATGAATCTGTCGCGCCCATCGCCTTAATCTTTAGCAACAACGCAGTCCGCCAATATCTGGGCGATCGTCTGAGCAGTGGTCATCTGGGCGGGCAGAATCGCAGCGCGCCCAAAACCGATCTGGTAACAGCATGTATCGCGCTTAGCCGTGCCAACCAGCCATTCCGCATTATAGTGGCTGGCGATGAATGGGTAGCGGATCATTTGCTCAATGCAGATCTGGCAACTTATCGTGCAGTGATTCGCTTCGAGCCATCATATCTGAGCGAGGAACAGGAAGCTAAGTTGTCAGCCATCGGTGATCGCTCGCTCACCTGGAGCGGGATCGATACTCTGCTCGACAAAGTCGGTGGCGATATTGGAATAAGTGGAGCCGATAACATCTCCGTCTTACCACGCTATCGACCAGACGAAGCAGACTCGCCCTTAATTTGCCACTTACTCAACAGCAACTATGACCTGCAGACTGATCAATTTATCACCCAGCGCGATATTCAATTGACGATATCCAATGACATGATGGGGCGGCGGTTTGCAAAGCCCGTCCTCTACGCGCCGGGGCAGGATCCGCAACTCTTGCAATACCGTTCCGATGGCGCTGAAACAGTCATTTTCATACCACAAATGGATATGTGGGCAATCATACAGTTGGAAAGTAGTGACAGCTAGTTCAAGCGGTCGTTCATCCAGGCTTCGCGTACCCGTCCTAATTGGGATAAAAGCTCCTCGCGCGCTCGCTCATCCTGGAAAAAACTACAATGCTGGAAGAACCGAATCAAGTCATCCAAGCGCTTCAGGCAATCGGCAGTGTTGACCTGGTTGGGCGATTTACCAAACAGGCGCTTCCATTTCGGTTGAGCATGCCATCCCGGCGGTGCTTGACCAGTTTCGATGATATATTCCCCCGCTTTGAAGTAGCTGGTGATGGCGGCTGATGATGCCCGATTGCTCGCCCAGGTGATAACAACGGCGATCATCGCTGCTGCGATCACCGCTGCCAGTATGAAAACGGCAAGCAGATCCATCAGTCCCCCTGCTCGACGCCGCGCAGGTCGAGCTCCTCAGCGAAATGGCAAGCGGCGAAATGGTTCGGCTCCACCTCTTTCCATTGCGGTGTTTCGCTGGCACAGATTTCTTGAGCATATCGGCAACGGGGATGGAAATAACAGCCGGATGGTGGGTCGGCTGGGTTGGCGACCTCACCAGACAGGATGATGCGATCCATTTTGATTTCCGGGTCAGTCGTTGGCACAGCCGATAGCAAGGCTTCGGTATAAGGGTGCTTCGGTCGCTCAAATAATGCGGCTGTATCCGCCATCTCCACCAACTGACCGATGTACATCACGCCGACCCGATCGGAAATATGCTCGACCACTGAAAGATCATGAGCGATGAAGAGGAAAGTCAGATTAAACTCCTCTTGCAAATCTTCCAGCAGGTTTAGTATTTGCGCTTGAATGGAAACATCGAGCGCTGATACCGCTTCATCGCAGACGATCAACCGCGGGCTAGGCGCCAGCGACCGGGCGATACCGATACGTTGTCGTTGCCCGCCAGAGAAAGCGTGGGGATAGCGATTGAGATGTTGGATATCCAAACCCACCACCTCCATCAGCTCCCGGACTCTAGCTTGGATCGCGCGCGAGTCAGACAGGATCTTATTGTTGCGGATCGGCTCGGCAATGATATCAAGCACCGACATACGCGGATCCAGCGACGAATAGGGATCCTGAAAGATCATGTGAAAATGCTTGCGCAACTTGCGCAGCTCGTCTTTGCTTAGCGCGGCAATATCGACTTCTTCGCCATCGGGCAATCGAAAGTTGATCTCCCCTTCCGTTGGTTGTATGGCACGCACGATACAGCGCCCCAGGGTGGTCTTGCCACTGCCGGATTCGCCGACTAAACCGAATGTCTCGCCCTCGCGGATGATGAAGCTGACGCCATCGACCGCTTTGACATAACCCTGCACTGAGCGGAAGAAGCCTTTCTCGATCGGGAAATACTTCTTGAGATCGCGCACCTCCAAAAGTACATCGCCAATCTGCTTTTCTGGATCAGTCCGCGGCTCAGGCATAAGCTGGCTCACTTTCCTCATTGTGCAAATAACAACGCACAAAATGAGCATCGCCCATATTCACCAGGGAAGGCACAGCGGCATCGCATTTGCCGCTGATGAATTCGTCGCAGCGGGAAGCGAAACCACACTGCGGTGGTGGATTCATCGGCACGGGAACGTTGCCGCGAATGGCGTCCAGTCGCCCGCGTCCCCGGCTGCCCAGGCGTGGAATCGACTTCAGCAGCCGTTGAGTATAAGGATGCAACGGGTTCTTGAACAACTCGACTGTCGAAGCCCGCTCCACCACACGCCCCAAATACATCACATTGACTTCATCGGCGATCTCCGCGATGACGCCAAGGTCGTGCGTGATATACATAATCGCCATACCAAATTCATCTTGCAGCTCTTTCATTAGCTCCAAGATCTGCGCCTGCACCGTCACATCAAGCGCTGTGGTCGGCTCATCCGCGATCAGCAGCGAAGGGCTGCAAGACAGCGCCATCGCGATCATGGCGCGTTGCCGCATACCGCCCGATAGCTGATGAGGGTATTCATCATAACGCTGCCTGGGGTTGGATATGCCCACGCGATTGATCATGTCCAGCGCCAAACCCTTGGCTTTTCTTTTATCCCGCGTCACATGCAGCCTGATAGCTTCCACAATCTGCGCGCCAATTGTATGCACCGGTGACAGGCTGGTCATGGGCTCCTGAAAAACCATCGAGATTTCGCTACCGCGGATGGCGCGGATCTCTCGACTACGCGGGTTCAAACTGCTTAGGTCGATCTGGTCACCAGCGCTATTGCGCAACAGTATCTCACCGGACTCGATGCTGCCAGGCGGCGGCACAATTTGCAGGATGGATTGGGCGGTAACACTCTTGCCCGAGCCAGATTCGCCGATGATGCCGACGGTCTGGCGCGGTGCAATCGCCAGATCCACCCCATCCACCGCCTTCAAGGTCCCCTCGGGCAAGTTGAAATAAGTGCGCAAATTACGCACTTTAAGCGTATAGTTGTCGCTCATGGCTATCATCGGACAAACAACAAATCAGCAATATTGTCATATTGTAGACAATCAACAAAAATGTGTCAAGTTGGGTACTGGGGCGAGGCTGAATACAAAACAGGCGCTCATCTAGGCGCCTGTTGCAAACTCTTGATATGGGCGATATAAGACTCGAACCTATAACCTCCCGGGTGTAAACCGGACGCTCTGCCAATTGAGCTAATCGCCCTCATACATGCAGTATATTCAAGGCATCACATGATAGTCAAGACCTTTTCCAGTCAGTTCCCGCTGGCGAAGCTGCTTCTTTCCACGGGACAAATACTCTCGTTGTCACATGCGAGGTGGCGTGACGCCGATCTGCCCTTGATACTTGCCCTTTTTATCAGCGTAGGATTGCTCACAAGTATCGTCCGCCTCGAAGAAGAGCACCTGCGCTAACCCCTCGTTGGCATAAACCTTGGCTGGCAAAGGCGTTGTATTGCTGATTTCCAGGGTGACAAAGCCTTCCCATTCCGGCTCAAAGGGGGTGACATTGACGATCAAGCCGCACCGGGCATAGGTCGACTTGCCCAGACATACGGTTAATACATTGCGCGGGATACGAAAATATTCGACAGAGCGGGATAGCACAAATGAATTGGGCGGGATGATACAGACCTCGCCGCGAAAATCGACAAAAGAGTTGTCAGCAAAATTTTTGGGGTCGACAATGGCGGAATGCACATTGGTGAAAATCTTGAATTCATCCGAGACGCGCAAGTCATAACCATAAGACGACACGCCGTAACTGATCGCGCCCTCACGCACTTGCTGATCCACAAATGGTTCGATCATCCGGTGTTGCCGGGCCATCTCTTTGATCCAGTGGTCGGGTTTCAGCCCCATAATAATTCCCCTCGTCTCTGGCTTCACATGCGTTCTGGAACCGTCATACCCATCAAGCGCAACAGGCGCTGGAAGACCACAGCCGCCGCCCGATAAAAACGCAAGCGCGCTTTAGCGATGTCGGCTGGGACTTCGCTGTGCAAGACCCGCACTTTATCGTAAATGGGATGGAAGACAGCCGCCAAATCCAGGGCGAAGAATGCGATCTTATGCGGTTCATAGTTCGCCACAGCTTGCTCGATCACATTGCCTAATTCCAATGCCTTGCGGATAAATTTCAGTTCCTCCGCCCCCAGCAGGCTCAAGTCAGCATCATCATCGCTGAAGCCGCGTTCCTTCGCTTCACGAAAAATGCCGGCGCAACGTACATAGGCATTCTGAATGTAATAGACCGGATTCTCATTGGATTGCTTGATGACCCGGTCCACATCGAAATCGAGCTGAGAATTGGGGCTGCGCGCCAGCATGTGATAGCGCACCGCATCGGCGCTGGTCAGCTCCACCAGATCATCCAACGTATCGAAATTGCCAGCCCGTTTCGATTGTCTGATCGCTTCGTAGTCCTCTAATTCTTCATTCCAGCGCACCGCCCGCACCATCTGAATGAAGATGACATGGATGGGATCGGGGTTCATGCCCAGCGCCCGAATACCATGTTTGACCACTTGCGCTTGTGAGAAATGGTCGGTGCCCAGTACGTTGACCGCGATATCGAAACCGCGCTCCAGCTTGTCACAATGATAAGCGATATCGGGTAGGGTATAGGTGGGTACACCATCGCTTTTGACCATCACCCGATCCTTCTCATCGCCGAAACTGCTGCTGCGCAACCAAGTGGCGGGTTGATAGCCTTTGGCAGTGACCTCGGCAATTTCCTCGGCATCAGCTCCTTCTCGGTGGCTCGACTGGTAGATATGCCCGTTTGCGCGCATGATATCCAGCAACTGCCAGATGCGCCCGTTTTCAAAGAGCGAAGTCTCGTTGTAGAAGGCATCATGGTGGATGTCAATGGAAGCCAGCGAGTGAGTGATCCACTCAAACATGCGGCGCTCGGCGGCAGCGGTGAAAAACTCCCCACTCTCATCACGAAGCGAATCACCATGCTCTGCAACTAGATCCGCCGCTACTTCAACCAAGTAATAGCCCTGATAATGATCCGCCGGGAAGCTGATGGTATCGCCTAGCTGCTCCAGATAGCGCAGCTTCAAACTCTTGCCCAAGACGATCATTTGATTGCCGGCATTGTTGTAATAATACTCGCGTTGGACATCATAACCAGCCGCTTCCAACAAACGCGCCATAGCATCTCCAATGACCGCATTGCGTGTATGCCCGATGGTGATTGGTCCGCTGGGGTTGGCGCTGACAAATTCCACCTGCGCCCGCTTGCCCGCCCCAATATCGAGCTGGAAGAATTCCGCGCCTTCTCGGATGATGGTTTCGACTTGGCGCTTCAAATAATCATCAGACAGGAAGAAGTTGATGAAACCCGGCGGCAAGACCTCAATCTTGTCGATGAAATCTAGCTCGGCCAAGTGCCCTACGATGAGATTGGCGATGTCCAACGGTTTCTTTTTTGCCAACCGAGCCAATCCCATGGCGGGATAGGCAAGATCGCCTTGTCCCTCGCGTTTGGGCGGGCTGGTTGGGATCTGTGGAATATCGAAGCCCGGCAAGTCGCCATTGGCTTGTGCCGACTGCAGCGCTGTGTGAATAGACGCTTCTAACACTTTATTGAGTTGTTCCATGAGTTCCCCGCTTCTGCATCTATGTCCAATAAAGGAATTCGGATTCTAGCAAACTTGCGCGCTTTAGATAATAGGAACTTCACCCAACCTGGTCAGAACATTGTTCAGCTCGCCAGCGCCAACCGCTTTGGAATCGCCCGCCTTGTTCGCCCAGACCTGGCTGTAATCTTCCTGCCAGATTTTGAATTGGATATCACACATATTTTGAGATTCCAGCAGGGCTCTCATCTTGCTCTCGCTGAAGGTGCGGTTGGGCATCCAGCGCGTGTCAATTCGCACGGTAGTCAACAGCAAGCCGCCCGGTCGCAAAACGCGGATCATCTCCCTAAGCGCCGTTTCAGGATTAGGCATGAATTCCAGCGCTTCCAAGCAAGTCAAGATATCAAAGCTGCCATCCGGGAAGGGCAATTCTTCGGCTGTGTGATGCAAAAGGGTGATAAATTGCTCGAAGTGCTTGGCAGCCATTTTCTGCCTTGCCACTTCCAACATTTTGCGGCTGGCATCGAGGCCCATCACATGGCCATCGAAGCGAGGGTTGCGCGCCATGATCAGCGGTACTCTACCTGTGCCAGTAGCTACATCCAAGATCAGCGGATCGGTCATTGGCTCAATGGCGGACATGACCGGCTGCGAGATCAAAACTGAGTCGGCATAGTCGTCAAATTGCTTGATGCGATCGTAACGGGCGGCGTACAGATCATACAAGGCGATGACGACGCGCTTGCCCAGGTAGACGCCTTCAGTCTCGAAGATCAGCCACCAAATCAAAAAGCCAAAAACCAGCAAGCCAATCAGCAGCGCCAAAATCAAGATCATAGCAGAGAATCCTGTACGTCTTCTCTAAAGAGTGGTGCAAGGGACCGGAGCATCAGGGTTTATCTAGCGACAAGGAAATCGCTCTCACGAAACTGCATCTCATACAATTTGGCGTAGAGACCGCCCAGCGCCATCAAATCTTCATGCCCGCCCAGCTCGATAATGCGCCCCTTATCCAAAACGGCGATGCGATGGGCGACACGCACGGTGCTCAAGCGATGGGCGATAATAATGGTGCTGCGCCCCTGCATTAGCCGGCCCAAGGCTTCCTGCACTAGTTGCTCGCTTTCATTGTCCAGGCTGGAAGTGGCTTCGTCCAAGAGCAAAATCGAGGGATTCTTGAGCAAGGCGCGGGCGATGGCTACCCGTTGTCGCTGCCCGCCGCTGAGCTTGATGCCGCGTTCGCCAACAATGGTGTCATAACCCTTGGGCAGCTCGCTGATGAAATCATGAGCATTGGCGGACCTGGCTGCTTCGATCATTTCAGTCTCGCTGGCATCAAGTTTGCCGTAGAGTATGTTTTCGCGAATGCTGCCGCCAAAGAGCATGGTCTCTTGCGGCACAATGCCGATATGGCTGCGTAAGCTACTCTGCGCCAGCTCGCGAATGTCATAGCCATCGATGTGGATGGACCCGGCAGTCGGATCATAAAAGCGTGGGATCAGGTTAAACAGGGTGCTCTTGCCAGCCCCGCTAGGACCGACCAGCGCAATGATTTCGCCCGCTTCGATTTCCAGATCGATATCAGATAACACCGGCTGGTCATCTTCATAGGCGAAGTTGACGCCGCGCAATGATATGGCGCCTCGCACAAGATCCAGCTGACGGGCATCCGGCGCATCACGCACATCAGGCTCGGTGTCCAGTATCTCGAAAACGCGCTTGGTGGCGCCTAAGGCTTCCTGGAATTGCGAATAAACGCCGATCACGCCGGCAAAATTGGCCGCCACCGTCAAACCATAGATCAAAAAAGCGATCAGCTCGCCAGCGCTGAGCCGCCCATCGAGCACTTCGCGCCCGCCAAACCAAAGGATCAGCGCTAAACCGGTGAACGCAAAGAAAGCGATGATGGGACCAAAGATCGAGCGGACGGTCAACAGTTTGATCGCCGCGCGGAAAGCCACCCCGATCGCCTGATTGTAGCGGCCGATCTCATAAGCTTCGCGCACAAAACTCTTGACTTCGCGGATATTCTGAAAGACTTCTTCCGCGACCACCGTTGCCCCGGCGATCTCATCTTGCACTTTTGTGCTGGTCCGGCGAATGGCGCCGCCCAAGACAAAGGCAATGGCGACGATGACCGGCATCATTACCAGGATGAACAAGGTCAGCCGCCAGTTGAGCCAGAACATGATGGCGACCGAGCCGATCAGAGTCAGCGATTGTTGCAAGAAGGTGCTGACGTTGCCGGTCAAGACATTGCGGACGACAGTGACATCCGAGGAGATGCGGCTGATCAATTCGCCGACTCGCCGTTCGGTGTAATATTTGATCGACAAGGTCTGCAAATGCGCATAGAGTTCGCAACGGATATCGACGAAGATCTTCTCGCCTACATAATTCAAATTGTAATTCTGCACAAAACTCGCGGCTGAGCGGAACAAAAACACAGCCAACAGCGCCAAGGTGATGTTATCGAGCAGGGCAATATCAGCCTCGGTCAAAACTGAATCGACCACCTGTTGAATCACGGCGGGGAAGACCAAACTCAAGCCAGCGGCTGCCAACATGCCAATGGTCGCCAGCAGCAGCCTCAGCTTATAACGCGCCAGATAGGCCAGCAGGCGGCGCCATTGCATAGGCGTGGTCGGCACGTCTCTGTCTTTTGCGCGACCATCGGAGCCAGATCGAATTCTGTAGATCATGAATGAGCGAGCCTCATTTCAGGCTTGCTGAAATGACAAAGCGCGAACACCAGGCTGCCCCTATTCTTCTATTATTCGCTCGCTGGCTCATCATCATCTTCTTCATCGTCGTCGTCTTTAGTGGTATCTGTCAAACCAGCGCTAGGCTCGTCTTGCACTTGTCCCTCTTCCACATCAATGACCAAGGGACCCTCTGGTTCCAGCTCGCTTGGCAGGGGGATCTCCACTATCTCAGGCTCTGCGGCGGGTTCTTCAGCTGCTGGAGCTGGTGCCGGATCAAGCAGCAATTGCCAAGGCGCATCCGCTAGCAAAGTGTCTTTGTGTCCCGAGGGGAAAACTATGCTGATCTCATCAGCGCTGCGCCGCACAGTGACACCGTGCTGCTCAATAGTAATTGGCTCGCCCCAGCTAAAATCTCCACCGACCCAGACCCGGTCAGCTCCCGGAATGGTCACCCCAATCACATCGCTTAGCAATTTCAGCGGCACAACCCCGCCAATATGGTGATCTTCGCCAAAGCCCACTGCTTCGTCAGCGTGATAAAATTGCGACAGGTAGCCCTCTCGCTCGAGCACCCGCGACAAGCAGGTCAACACACGCTTGACCAGATCGGTCGCTTCTTTACGATAACCCGCCTGCACCATGCCGTCGCCAACCAATGAGAGCCAGTACATCCAGATACCGCCGCCACCGCGAGCATTGGATGGGTCGAAATTGCGATCTTTGGCGCTGACCATGCTTAATCCGCTGGGGCGCCAAAAATGCGCTTCATCCAGCGCCAATTCGACCAGGGCAGCAGCGCGATCTGACGAGAGACGCCCGCAAAACAGCGGCAGCAATGCGTTAATGTCCAGCCGGCTGCTATCGATAGTGTGGGCATAGACTTTGTAGACACGGCTGAGACCCTTGACGAAGATGCGCTCGATATGAGACAAGACCTGCTCAGTGGTGAATATACCCTGTCGATTCTGCCACAGGAAATCGTCCACTGTCGCCTCGATCTGGCAGGCGGCTCCAGTTTCGTCTTTTCCCTCCAGCGTGAGCGTGATGTTGGGGCGCTGGCTGACGCCGCCGACCACACGAATCATGACTCTCGCGGGCGCTGGCAACTCCTCCAGGATGACATGGACTTGATCGCCAGTCCCAGCCCGCAGTAGCTCAATGCCCTCGCCCGTCAGGTGGGAATCGCGGTCGCGGTAGCGATAACGGTCCCCATCCCAGAGATCTTCCAGCTGCGCTTCCAGCAGCTCCAGCTTGCCCGCCAGCATCTTGACAGTCTCCGCCTCGCCCAGCAATTCAGCCATTTGCCGCAGGGCATCCGCTTCGGAGATAAGATAAGCCAGCAGATCTGGCGTCTCCATTTGATGGATAGCGGCGCCTTGTGCCCAAGCTTGCCCCCGCCCGAAGGTGGGGAAGGCGATATAACCCATTTGACGTTCCGAGCGCCATTCCGGCGAGCCATCGCCATCCGCATCCAGATCCGCCGCCTGCCAGCGCCCGAAGAAAGCCAGCAAGGCCGGCAATACTTCGGCGACAAAGGCTTGATCGTCTGTCACCTGATACACATTCCAACTCATGCGCGCCAATATCGGCATCATCAGCAAACCTTGGCGTTGCCCCGCCAAGCCCGGTTGCCGGTCGATATAACCGCTCTCGTCTTGCAGCGAGAGATAATTGCGAATGATCCCTTTGGCTAACTCGCTATCGGCGCTGGCGATGGCTGATGCTACCAAATAAGACAATATTGGATCTTGCCCCGACCAAGCGCGAATATGATCGGCTCCATCTCCGCGACGGCTCCAACCGCGATTGCTAACGCGATTCGCCACGATGCTAGGGTGGGGCAAGTGCTCAGTCGGCTGGAGGAATGATTTGATCAACTGGGCATAAGACAGGTCGATCAAGCGATCCCAGTCCGCATTACCGCTGCTGATCTTGGGTAGGGCGGCGGCTCTACGATCGATGCCCTCAAAATAGCTATCCCAAGGGCGCGACATCCAATTCATCGCGACGCTGAAAGAATCCCGCATATCGGCCAAGCCAGCCACAACAAAGGGAATACGGATGGTTTCGCCCGGCGCTAATTCCAGCTGACAGCCAATCATGGGGCTATTAATCCGCCCGCCATAAACCTCGAAACCGGCGCCTTCCAAAGTCACCACCGGGTTGATTCCGCCGATTTGCCCTAAATGCAGCGCCAGGGTCTGGTCGACAAGTGTCAGCACATTCAATTTGCGCTGACGCCGATTGATAGCGACATGCCCAAAGAGCTGTAGCTGCAAGCGGATTGGCTCATCTCCTTGATGGCTCAGGCAGAATTCGCCGCCAGCAGCATGGGACTCCATCGCCCAGAATCGCGCCAGCAATTCAAGCTCGGGTTGCAAAGCCGCCTCAACCTGAAGAAAATCGGGAGCAAAATGAGTGATGACCGGGGACCGACTATAAGCGGGCTGCTGGTAGATCAGCCGATCGGCGATCCGCCACATCGGCACCAAACTGACCAAGCCGGCTCGCCCGCCAAATTGAGTTTGAAATGCCAGCGCGGCTTCTTCGCGCCCGCCGAGCCGCACCGTCCAAACTTGATCATCGGTATAATCTGTACGGCTGCCCCGGGAATCAGCAGCCAAATGAAACTCGAAAGGGCGTCCCGGCTCAATAGATTGACTTCGGATATTTCGCATAGTCGTGAAAACCGCGCTAATAATATCGATGACGACATTGTAGCAGAGCGGATATCTTCTGCAAGCCATGTCGCAGCAGCTGTGGGGAGCTCGCTTGTGCCTGTGCATCAACCGGCACAGGCGCTAGAATAAACTTATCGCGGGCGAATTAGCAGGCGCATGATGAATTTCAAACCGAGCAGCATCACCTTGCACCAAGGCAAAGCACAATTGGAGATCATCTGGGAAGATGGCTTGGTCAGCCATTATCCCTTGTCGCACTTGCGCGAAGCCTGCCCCTGCGTCGAATGTCGCGGCAGTCATTCCAAAATGGGCTTGGAACACGCTCCAGACGATATCCTGACCTTGCAGCCCCGCCGCTCTTACCAGATCACTGGCTTGAGCGCGGTGGGCAATTATGCCATCCAGCCCAGCTGGGACGATGGTCATCACACCGGCATCTACACTTGGGAATACCTTCGTTTGATCTCTCCCCAACAACCGGATAACTAATAGGATGAGCGCGCAGCGACCTATCGCTCTCACAAGCAACAATTTTCGCTTAATCTAACCTTGGTTAAATTAATGGTCTCGTTTATAATCCCCGCAGCAATTTAGATCGTGCTTAGTTTAGCTTCAGTAGTAAAGGACAATTCAATGAAATTCCTGAGACTTACCCTCTTAATCGCTGTGTTGCTGGCGAGCGTATTTTCGCTGGCAGCGCAGGACGACGCCCTGGTCATCTGGGCTGACGATACGCGCTCGCCGATTCTGGAAGAGTTGGGCGCGCAATTCGAAGAAGATTTTGGCATCGCAGTCGAGGTGCATGATATCGGCTTCGGCGAAATCCGCGACCAATTGAAGACGGCTGGTCCCGCTGGCGAAGGTCCGGATATTATCATTGCCGCCCATGACTGGCTGGGAGAATTGGCGGTCAATGGCTTGCTGGCGGAAATGGATCTGTCCGATATCGAAGATCAATTCCTGCCGGCCGCTCTGGCAGCCTTTGTCTACGATGGCGTTCAATATGGCTTGCCCTATGCGGCGGAAAATGTCGCCTTCATTCGCAACCCAGAACTGGTCCCCGAAAACCCGGAGACCTGGGACGATGTGCGCGCCATTAGCGACGAGTTGGTGGAAAATGGCGATGCTCAATATGGTTGGATCATGTTCGATAACAATCCCTACCACTTCTTCCCGGTTCAGACTGCCTTTGGTGGCTACGTATTCGGCTTGACTGACCTGGGTTACGACGCCGGCGATGTTGGTATCGACAGCGAAGGCTCCATCGCCGCCGCCGAATATCTGCGGGCTTATGGCAACGATGGCTTGATGCCGACCGGCATCGACTACGATGTGATGCACACCATGTTCGAGAGTGGCGACGCCGCCATGATCATCACCGGTCCCTGGGCGATTCCCCGGATCATTGAATCGGGCATTCCCTTTGTCGTGGATAATTTGCCCGCCGGTCCAGGCGGCGCCTCGCAGCCATTCCTGGGCGTGCATGCCTTTTCCATCAGTGCCTTCAGCGAGAACAAGATCGCGGCGGAAGCCTTCATCTTGGATTATATCGCCACCCCGGACACGATGGAGTCGATGTACAATGCCGATCCCCGTCCGCCGGCTTTCCTAGATTTGCGCGCCAGCCTGGAAGACGAAATCATGCGCGGTTTCATCGCCGCCGGTACGGAAGGTTTGGCGATGCCGGCGATTCCGGAGATGTCCGCTGTTTGGACTGCCTGGGGCAACGCCATGCAATTTGTGCGGACGGGCGAGCTTTCAGGAGAAGAAGCCTTCGGCAGCGCTGGTGAACAGATCCGTGAATTGATCGGCGACGGAGAGTAGTTTCGCCGTGTAGACGGCATAGATGAACTGAAGATATTTGCAGTGGGGGATCAGCATTCGGCTATCCCCCATGCTTGCCCAACACTGGATTTTAGCCGAAAATTAAACTACAGAGCTATTTGACAGCTTGTTACCGAATCAAAATGACAATTGCCCCAGAATCAGAAAAACAAAAACGGTCGAGCTTTTCGGGCTTGCCTTTCTTTCGGCTTGGGGTCACTTACCTTGCCTTAGCGGTCGTTGATGCCTTTGCCATCTATTTGATATATGCCTTCGCCTCGGATGGTATCTGGGAATTGGCAATCACCATCGCTTTGATTACCTTGGCTGTCAATATCATCAATTTGCGCCAAGGCCTCTACGCCTTGCGTTGGATCGCGCCGGCCCTGGCTCTGACGGGTTTGATGGTGGTCTTCCCCTTGGTTTATACCGTCTATGTCGCCTTCACCAATTATGGCGATGGCAATTTATTGACTAAACAGCAGGTCATAAAAAGATTGGCGCAAGAGATCTACTTGCCCGAAGGCGGTAAGACTTATAATTGGAATCTGTATCAGAATGCCGCTGGCGATTTCGCCCTTTGGCTGACCGACGAGAGTGATGGCGATCGTTACTATTTCGCCACCCAAGGCAATTTGGAAGCGGTCACAGCGATAGCGGCTGGCGCGGACTTGCCGGCCGAATACCAAGGTTATCGTCAGTTGAGCCGCGGTGAAGCTCTGCGCGCCAGTGCCGAGGCGCAGAAGCTGGTCTTCGGCAAAGCCGACAATCCCATCGGTATCGCCAATCGCAAGCAAGCCGGTGAATTCGCCCAACGTTACGTCTACCTGCCCGAGCAGGATGCCGTGCTGGACCGAGAGCGAGATTCGCTCTTTTATCCCGTTTACGATTATAGGCGCGACTGGCAAGATCAGCAGGATTACCAGACCGGGCAATTCGTCAACGACCAAGGCGATACGCTGCTGACTGGTTTTATCAGCGGCGTCGGTTTTGAACACTTCCTACGCTTCTTCACCAGCCCCGCCATCAGCGGTCCACTCTTGCGCATCTTCCTGTGGACGATCAGTTTCTCGCTGGCATCGGTCATCACCACTTTCAGTCTGGGGCTCTTTTTCGCCTTGCTGATGCAAAACAATCGGATTCCCTTCCGCAAGGCTTTCCGCACTATTTTGCTGGTGCCCTTCGCTATGCCCGGCTTAATCTCGATTGCCATCTGGGTCGGCATGCTCAATCCCAATTTGGGCGTCGTCTCCAACCTCATCCGCGCCATCGGTTTGCAGCCGCCCCCAGTTTTTGATGATGCCGGCTGGGCGAAAATCGGTATCATCTTGGTCAATCTCTGGCTGGGTTACCCTTATTTCATGCTGGTTTGCAGCGGTGCCCTGGCGGCTATCCCCTCGGATATGTACGAAGCGGCTGATGTCGATGGCGCCAACTGGTGGCAGAAATTCCACGGCTTGACCCTGCCAATGCTGCTGGTGGCGGTGGGTCCCTTGTTGATCGCCTCCTTCACATATAACTTCAACAACTTCTTGATTATTGAAGCCTTCAACAAAGGCGGTCCACCAATGGTGCAAGGCGGGACGCTACCGGCCGGCCATACCGATATCCTCATCAGTTATGCCTTTCGTCTGGCATTTGGCGGCGGCCGCGGCGCCGATTATGGCTTGGCTTCCGCCATCACTATTATCATCTTCTTGATGGTGGCGGCGGTCACTCTGCTGCAATTCCGGCTGACCAAAGGCTGGGAGGAGATCTCGGAAAATGTCTGATCGCCGCAAACCCAAAGGCAGAAAATACCGCCCAGCGGAGAATCTCACGCTCGCGCTGCAGCTGGCCATCTTGATCATCGCCGTCATTTTTGCTTTGTTTCCGGTCGTCTGGATCGTCTCGGCAGCGCTCAACCCCAGCCAGTCCATGAGCACGCAATCGGTCATACCCCCCTTGCCGGAAACCCGCATCGAGCGCGCTGAAGCGGCGGGTGAGTTGTTGCAAATTGTCTCACCCGAGGGCAGCCGTGTCGAACGCAGCGCCGATACTATTCTGCTGGTCGCCATCGATGGCGAAGAGCAAGAGATACGTGCTCCCAAATACGGCTACGTGCAAAACATCAGATTCGCCGAAGGGGAGGCTTTCCAAGCGGGTGATGAACTTTTTGATGTCGGCTCCAGTTATTTGATCAATTTCGACAGCCTGGTCAATACCCCGCGCAAACCCTTTCTACGTTGGATGTTCAACTCACTGGTAGTGGCCACCGTCACCACTTTGCTGGTTGTGCTGGTCACCAGCTTCAGCGCCTATTCCTTTTCACGTTTTCGCTTCTATGGCCGGCGCAGCCTGCTGGTGATGATCTTGTTGGTGCAAGTCTTCCCCAACATGTTGTCGATGGTGGCGATCTTTCTCATGCTGCAACAGATCGGCAACCACTTGCCCTTCTTCGGTTTGAATACGGCCGGCGGTTTGATCCTGGTCTATGTTGGCGGCGCTATGGGTGTCAATATCTGGCTGATGAAAGGCTTTTTCGATTCCATCCCGCGCGAGATCGATGAATCCGCCCTGGTTGATGGCGCCAACCACTGGCAGACCTTTTGGCGGCTGATCTTCCCCTTGGTGCGGCCCATTCTAATCGTGGTGGGCATCTTGTCCTTCGTCGGCATCTATAATGAATTTGTGCTGGCACGTGTCCTGCTGCGCGGCAAAGACAGTTGGACCGTGATGGTCGGCTTGTGGAATTATATCAGCGCCAACTTTGCCCGCGATTGGGGCATCTTCGCCGCTGGCGCCATCATCACCTCCTTGCCCACTTTGATCATCTATCTATCGCTGCAAGACCAGATTGTGGGTGGTTTGACACAAGGAGCGGTCAAAGGCTAGGCGCCAACGCGCCAGGACAAGCTTGCGCCAGATCTGCTCGAAGCCCGAAAGGAATTTCTCAATGCGGCCACCTTCGCTGGATATTGTCAATCGAGCGATCGGCTTGGAATTAGAGCGGACGCGCTATAGTTATAACCAACGCGATGTGGCGCTATATGCTTTGGGTATCGGCGCGCCAGCCGACCCCCTCGATCAAGATGAACTCAAGTTTGTCTACGAACTTAGCGGCGGCGGCTTTCAAGTCATCCCCACCTTCGCCGTCATCTTCAGTAAAGCATTGAACGATCTCTTTTTGACCGGCGACATCGCCGGCATCAAATACAACCCGATGATGGTGGTGCATGGCGAGCAGCAACTGGAAATCTTGCAGCCCTTGCCACCAGCCGCCACGGTGGAATCGACCTCGAAGATAATCGATATCCAAGACAAGGGCAGCGGCTTGCTGCTCATCATTCATGTCGATAGTCACGACATACACGGAGAAAAACTAGCGGCCGCGCAGACATCGATCTTCATCCGTGGACTGGGCGGTTTCGGGGGAAAACGCGGCAACACTGTCAAGATTGAACTGCCAGATCGACCGCCTGATATCATACATAAAGAGCAGACTCAAAGGGCGCAGGCGCTCTTGTATCGCCTGTCAGGAGATGCCAATCCCCTACATGCCGATCCACAAATGGCGGCTTTGGGCAATTATGACAAGCCGATTCTACATGGGCTTTGCACTTTCGGTTTTGCCGCGCGCGCCATCCTCAAACGCTGTTGCGACAATCAGGCAAATCGCTTGCGCTCGATCGGAGTTCGCTTTTCTCATCATGTCTTCCCGGGCGAGACCCTGATCACCGAGATCTGGCAGGTCAGCCCGGGAGAAATCCGCTTTCAGACCAAAGCTGAGGAGCGGGATGCCGTCGTGCTGAGCCAAGCATGGGCAAAATTAGGGGAATAAGCGTGAAATTCGATATCATGCAAAATCCGCACCGGCGTTATAATCCTTTGCTTGATGAGTGGATTTTGGTCTCGCCGCAGCGCAGCAAACGCCCCTGGCAGGGCAGCCAGGAAAAACCCGCCGCTGACGATCGCCCCAAGTACGACCCAAATTGTTACCTCTGCCCGGGCAATGTCCGCGCCAATGGCGAGCGCAATCCCAATTACGACAGCACTTTTGTTTTCATCAACGATTTCGCCGCCGTCCTGCCCGATGTACCATCAGAGAAGCTAGACAGCGATCCCCTTTTTCAGTGGCGCTCAGTACGGGGCGAAGCGCGCGTCATCTGCTTTTCGCCGCGTCACGATCTCACACTGGCGGAAATGTCCTTGCCAGAGATCCGGGCGGTCATCGACCTATGGGCGGCGCAGACGGTGGAGCTGGGCGAGCGTTTCACTTGGGTGCAGGTCTTCGAGAATCGTGGGGCGCTGATGGGAGCATCCAACCCGCATCCGCATGGGCAGATCTGGGCAACCGATGCACTGGGCAGTATTGTCGCGCGCGAAGATGCCCAGCAACGCGCTTATGCCCAGCGCCATGGGAGCAACCTGCTGCTGGATTATGCCCGGCGCGAAAGCCAGCGAGGCGAACGAATCGTTGTCGAGAACGAAAGCTGGTTGGTGCTGGTGCCATTTTGGGCGCTCTGGCCCTTCGAGACTCTGTTGTTGCCCAAAGTCCCCGTCAGGCGCTTGCCCGATTTGGATGCCCGACAGCGCAGGGATCTGGCGGATATCTTGCAACAATTATTGATCAAATACGACAATCTGTTCGAAGTGTCTTTTCCCTATTCGATGGGCTGGCACGCCGCGCCTTTTGGCATCGAGCGTGATCAGCACTGGCAATTGCACGCGCATTTTTTCCCGCCCCTATTGCGCTCTGCCACAGTCAAAAAATTCATGGTTGGCTACGAGATGCTGGCTGAAGCGCAACGCGATATCACCGGCGAGCAAGCCGCTCAGCGCCTGCGCGACACTTCGGTTATTCACTACAAAACCCGTCAGTGAGCTCGCGGCTTTACTGATCCCAAGTCCATTGCAGCAGATCGGCGATCAGCGGGTCGCCGAAGTAATTGCAGCTGTTGACATCTGGGATCGTCCATTCCCGGTCCGCTTCTTGCGGCTGCTGTGGATTAAAATAGTTGTAAATCCGCCGCGAGATCTCGGCGAAAAGCGGCAAGGATTCTTGGAAATTTAGCCATTCCGGTTGATAAAGTATCATGGTGACCACGTAATCCCCGCCCGGTGTGAAGAAGAGGGCGGCATTGCCATGGGTATCGGCTATCCAGCCGTGTTTATGCGCCACCCGCGTATCGGCTGGCACGCCCGATTTGAGCAGCGCGTCAACCGTGTTATTGCTCATCACATGCAGCATCTGCCGGCATTCGCGCCCCTCGATCGTATTGCCGAAGCTCTCGTTCAAAGCGCCGCTATCCTGATAAGCGCATTGATAAAGATTGACCAGCAAAGCGCCAATGTCCGACACTGTCAATTGATTGGACAGGTCTGGGTCCGCCTTGTCTTGATCCGCATCCGTCTCCAGTAGCAAGATCGGGTGCGGCGGTGGCTCCGGCGTGCCAATGGTGCTGAAGGGCGCGGTCAGGAAGGAACGGGACAAGCCCAGCTGCTGGTAAAAGGCGGTCACAGCTTCGGCGCCAAAATAGCTATTGCCATCGCCGATGATGCTGAGCAAGCGGTTGGTGGCTGAATTATCGCTGCAAATCATAGTATTGAGGATATCGGTAGCGGTCTCGATGGACGGCGGTGTCTCAAGCCGCAGATACAACTTGGCGAGAATGGCGATCTTGTTGAGGCTGGTGCCGCTGAAAGCAAATTGATCGCCAATGGTGAAGGCTTCCCCACTAGCGAGATCCATCACAAATAGCGCGCCAAAGCGACTGGTCTGCGGATCGAAATCGTTGGTGAACAAGAGATCCCATAACTGATCTGCCAAGCGGAGAAACTCTTGGCTGAGGGTTTGGGCTGGTTTCTGGTTGATGCCGCTGGCGCGAATGGGGGAGGGCGTCGGCGTCAAAGGCGGCAAGCTAAAACGGGCTTGCGATACCGCTGATGTGCTGAAAATATCCCCGCTGATTTCCAGCAGATCCCGCGCGATCCAGGCTTGGTTGTTGACCCCATCGGCATAATTTATCCGCAGCCAGGGAAATTGCGTGTGATAACCGGTGACTTCGAAGCGGTCCCCAGGGTAAGCCACCCCGACGCGCGGATAATCTATGCCAGGACCATGGCGGATATTGACCTCACCCAGGACAGTACCCGTCACCGCGAAGCTGGTCCCGGTGGCAACCGCTGCTGTGACTACCTCGGCACTGGAATTAAGAGAAATGGGCGTGGCTGTGGCAACCGCTGTCTCGATGACCCAATCGCTGAAAGGGACATCGTTGACATCCCCATTAATCACCACCAACGATTCATAGACCCAGCCCTTGGGTTGCTCGGAATCGATTTCTCCTAGCAAAAGCCAAGGGTAGAGCTCGCTCCTGCCAAGTACCGGGTAGCTGTTGCCGGCGGTAATTTCTCCAACGAGTTGCGCCTCGACGCTATCTTCAGCGCGCAAATTTGCTTGACCAATCGCCTGGGCGCTGACCCCGGTATTGGAAAGCTGCGCCAGTGCCAGGCTGGTGCTCAGCAACAAACCCAAGCCACAGATGACCATGCGCCAGAAGCCGGCGCGCTGGGCTTGCTTCCTCAGCTTGCCACCGCCTCGAATCAAGAATTGTCGCAATTGCCCCTCCCGGTCGAATTTGACGCGGACTCCAAGCGAGCAAACGCAAATGAGTATAACAGGCTTGCCGGGCTGGAGACAGCGATATCCTCTTCCAGTAGTGTATTGACAAATCAGCGCCGGCGAGTATACTCCTCTTTACTCAATGCCGAAGTGGCGGAATTGGCAGACGCGCTACGTTCAGGGCGTAGTTCTCTTCGGGGAGTGTGGGTTCGACTCCCACCTTCGGCATTATTTAATCCCAGACAATTGTCTGGGATTTTTTGCTTTTAGGGATTAGCGCCGACAAAACTGTGAGCCGATAGCAATGAGGCGGAGCGCGCCCTCGAATTGAGCCGCGCTTGGCTGGCAGGTTCTACAAGCTGTATTATGATTATGTTGAGACTTTGGGAGCCCAGTTGAAGATGGCGCAAGCGGGAACAAACAGCGGGGCAGAGACTAATAGTGCCGAGCGGAATCGTCCTTGGCGTCATTTCCCCCATGTTCAGCTGGTCCTGGGGCTTGGCTTGGCAATAGGGTTGATCCTCGCTGTCAATTTCAGTAGCCGCATCCAGCTTGACCGCGACCTGGGGCTTATCCAGGCACAAATCACCGCTGAGATTGCCGCGCTGATTGTCGAAGGTGAAACCTTGGAGGAAAAACTTGATGATGTCAAACGTGATGCCTATGTCGAACAATGGGCGCGCGATGAAGGCAAAATGATTCGTCAAGGTGAAATCTTGGTGATGCCGCAGGGTATCGACGGCGAAAGCAGCCAGCAGCAATCGACGGTAAAGCTCTTTGAATTTCAGACGACCAGCCCCGAGCCGGAGAATTGGGAACTTTGGTGGGCGCTCTTCTTTGACAATCCGCCGCCGTCGCTAGATTAGTCCCCGTGGATTTGAGTCCCCTCGCCCTCTATCCTGCAATGTGTTATTTACCGAGCGCTTGCGCTGTGATGAAGCTAGGTTGGGCCCCAGCGAAGTCGATAACGCGGGCGTTGACCGCTTGCGCCCCCACCGTTAATTCGCTTCCGGGTCGCGCGCAATCGACCTTGAGGACAGCCAGCGCGTAGATTTGCCCATCGGCAGCCAGAACGCTGCTGGTCAGCTTGCCGACTGGCTTGCCCTCCGCGTAGACTGTCTCCGGCGCCGGCAAAAAACGCGCGAGAGCGATTTTCACTATCGTTTTCGCCAGGCGCTCACGGCTTTCCATGCGGGCGATGATTTCTTGCCCGGTATAACAGCCTTTGCTAAAGCTGACCTCGTCCCAAAGCCCCACTTCCAATGGAATATAATCCGAAGACAACTCCAACCCGGCTGGTCTACCACTGCGAATACGCAAGCTGTTGTAGGTCAATGAACCGGCGGGCTGTAAGCCATATTTGGCGACGATCTCCAACAGATGCCGATGGACGGCAACTGCCTGCTCCAGCGGACAGATCACTGCCCAGTGGGATTCCGCAATAGCTTTGCGCCGCGCCACTATGAATGAGCACCCAACTGCTTCGACCTCAGCGCTCCCCATCGGCGGCAACGCGAGAAGTTCTTCATCCAAAACAGCGAGCGCCGCATCGGCTCGGGGACCATGGAGGGCGAATTGCGCCGTCGCCAGGCTGAGATCTTCAATCGCTACTTGGTCGCCGAAGAAAATATTGCGCCGCAGGTAATTCGCCAATCCCTCGCCTTGTCCCGCTTCGCTGATGAGCAGCAAGCCCTCGGGGCGGTTAAAACAACTTGCCCGAAACAAGATGCGCGCGTTGGCATTGGTGAAGATGGTCGCTCTACCACCATCCGCAGCCAGGTCCATCATCTCATTGGTCGACATACGATTCACCAGCGTGAAGCGATCGCGCCCTGTCAAGAGCAGACGCCCTTCATGCGAGCGATCGAGCAAAATAGCTGCCGAGAGCGCCGCCTCCAACTCTGAAGCTTGGTCGCCATAATCGAGCGGGATCTGATCGCTTGCCAGGCGGGCTCCCAAAGCCTGATGATAACTCGCCAGTGCCTTCATATGGCTCTTCCCAACAACCGCCGCCTTTTCAGCTCTTGCTCAATGATGCCGCGGGTCTTCTCAATTGCCTGCGCCAGATTATCGTTGACCACAATATGATCGCATTGCTGCTGATAAGGCAATTCAAGAGCTTCCGCCCGTTGCAGCCGCTGCCCGATATTGGTATTTTCGTCAGCCCGCGATTGCATGCGCTGCTGGAGCAACTGCAATTGCTCGGATAGATCTCTTCCCGGCACGGTGACAAAAATCTGCGCCACATTCTCCGGGTAGGCAGTAGCCAAAATCTCCGCTCCCAAGACTTCAATATCAGCGATACGGATCTCGCCATTGGCTAAGCACTCTTCCACTGCCTGGCGCGGAATGCCATAAAACTTGCCCGGCGTCACTTCCTGATATTCCAGCAACTGCTTGTCTCGAATCATCGCTTGAAATTCTTCTTCGCTGAGGAAGAGATGTTCGCGCCCTTGCTTTTCATCGAGACGCATGGGGCGGGTGGTGGCGGTGGCCAATTGCTGGATCTCCTCCGAATCAGCGATCAAGGCTTTCATGATGGCATTCTTGCCGGCGCCGCCCGGACCAACCATCACAAAGATGAACCCTGGAAACTCCCTCACTGCGGTCACAGTGTGTTATCCTTTTATCAAGCGATGTTGAGAAACAGTGTAGCAAGCGTCAAGATCATTCTCCATAGCCAATCAGTTTCGCTCTGACCTGCTGTGAAAGGCTCTTTTATTACAATTGCTCACAGCATGATCTAGCCGAAGGGAATTAGATATGCCAGCCGAAATCATTGATGGACGGTCCATAGCCAAGCGCATCCAGGCGGAGATCCAAGCGGGTGTCGCCACCTACCAGGCGCAAACCGCGGCGACACCCGGATTGGGTGTGATTCTGGTCGGTGATGACCCCGCCTCAGCCATGTATGTGCGCATGAAACGGCGCGCCTGTGAACGGGTTGGCATCGTCTCGCAAGCGCGGATTCTGCCGGCGACTGCAACCCAGCAAGAAGTGGAAGCTGCTGTCCGCGGCTTTAATGGCGACCCCGCTATTCACGGCATTCTGGTGCAATTGCCACTGCCGGATCATATCGATGAAGAAGCGGTGCTCAACGAGATCAGCTTGGCAAAAGATGTCGATGGAATCCATCCAATCAATATCGGCCGCTTGGGCATGCGAAACCGCGAACCCAGCTTCACACCAGCGACGCCGACTGGCGTCATGACGCTGATCCGGGAGACAGGCGAAAAGATTGAAGGCAAGACCGCTGTCGTCATCGGGCGCAGCAATATCGTCGGCTTGCCAGTCGCCCTGATGTTGACCAATGCCAATGCCACCGTGACCATCTGTCACAGCCGCACGCGCGATCTGCCCGCTACCTTGCAGCAAGGAGATATCGTGGTGGCGGCGGTGGGATTGCCCGAATTCGTCAAAGGCGCTTGGCTAAAACCGGGCGCCATCGTGATCGATGTCGGCTCCAACTCGGTTGACGACCCCCAAAGCGAAAAGGGCTATCGCTATGTCGGCGATGTGGAATTTGAAGCGGCGCGGGCAGTGGCGGGCTTCATCACCAAAGTGCCCGGCGGCGTTGGTCCGATGACCATCACCATGCTCTTGGCGAACACGCTGAAAGCGGCGCGAGCGATCTCTGAAGTCTAAATACTGCGTCTGGATTCAAAAGCTGCCGGGGCGGTCCCCCCGCCTGGTCTTGTTGCCACAATAGCGCGGATGTATATTTGTCCTATTGCATGAACATGTCTGGAGCGAAAAACGTGCTCTTATTGCGGAACATCCGCTATCTGGCGACCATGGATGAAAACCGGACTGAACTCGCCGATGGCTGGATTTTGCTTGGCGAGGGCATCATCATCGCTCTGGGCGCGGGCAAAGAACCACCAGTCACTGAAGCGGATCGCGTGATCGACCTGTCAAACCACATAGTTTTGCCCGGTCTGGTCAATACGCATCATCACATGTTCCAGAGTTTGACCCGGGCACTGGCGCAGGATAGCGAGCTCTTCACCTGGTTGAAGACGCTCTATCCAATTTGGACGGGCTTGCGCGGCGAACATCTTTATATCGCTGCCAAGCTGGCGCTGGCGGAATTGATGCTTTCCGGCTGCACGACCGCCAGCGATCATCACTATATTTTCCCCAATGATGTGACGTTGGAACATGAGATTCGCGCCGCGCAGGAGCTGGGAATTCGCTTTCACGCCGCCCGCGGTTGCATGAGCCTGGGGGAAAGCCAGGGAGGCTTGCCGCCCGATGCTCTGGTCGAAACCGAAGCCGATATCCTGCGCGATACCCAAAATCTGATCGAAAACTGGCATGACCCATCGCCCCAATCGATGCTGCGGATTGTGGTGGCACCTTGTTCACCCTTTAGCGTCACCACCGATCTAATGCGCGAGGCGGCCGCTTTAGCCCGCCACTACGGCGTTCATATGCACACGCATCTGGCGGAGAACGATAAGGATGTGGCTTATAGCCGCGCCAATTTCGGCCGCGACCCCGGCCAATATGCCGCCGAGCTGGGCTGGTTGGGCGATGATGTCTGGCATGCCCATTGTGTGAAACTAAAAGACGATGAGATCAAGCTATTCGCTCGCAGCGGCACCGGTGTCTGCCACTGCCCATCCTCTAATATGCGTCTGGCATCGGGCATCGCGCCAATTCGGCAAATGCTGGATCAGGGAGTGATGGTGGGCTTGGGCGTCGATGGCTCGGCTTCCAACGATGGCGGGCATCTGCTGCATGAAGCGCGCCAGGCGCTCTTGCTGGCTCGTGTCATGGGGGATCCCGCCGGTTTATCAGCCCGCGAGGGGCTGGAAATGGCCACTCTGGGCGGCGCCCGCGTGCTGGGACGGGACGATATCGGCCGGCTGGCTCCCGGCCTGTCCGCTGATATCATCGCCTATCGCTTGGATGATCTGAGTTTGGCAGGCGCCTTGCATGATCCGCTCGCCGCGCTGGTATTCTGTCAGCCGCCGCGCGTTGACCTGTCGATTATAAATGGCGATATTGTGATAGAAGACGGGCAGCTGCTGAGCATCGAGCTACCTAGCTTGATTGAAGATCATAACCGACTCTCCGCAGAGCTCATCCGTCGAGAGAACTGAGTTACCGAGGCAGCTATGCCGAGTTGCAAGGAGGTGAGACCATGTCAATAGTGGATCGATTGGCGGCTGCCCGTGGCGATCTGCCTGCTGATTTGGTGCTGCGCAATGGTCAACTGGTTAATGTCATCAGCGGCGAGATTTATCCGACCGATATCGTCATTCACGATCGCCATGTGGTGGCTTTGGGCGCCGGCTACAACGGTTTACAAGAAGTCGATTTGGCTGGCAAATATGTGACGCCTGGCTTGATCGATGCCCACGTACATATCGAAAGCAGTTTGGCGACGCCGCCGGAATTCGCGCGGGCGGTGCTGCCTCATGGAGTCACGACCGTGATCACCGACCCGCACGAGGTCGCCAATGTGCTGGGCTTGGAAGGCATGCGCTATATGCTGGAGCGCGCCAAAAACGGCTTGATCAATATGTTTGTGATGGCATCGAGCTGCGTGCCCGCCACCGATATGGAGACAACGGGCGCCCGTCTGGAGGCGGAAGACCTGGCGCAATTGGTCGATCATCCCTGGGTGCTGGGCTTGGCGGAACTGATGAATTATCCCGGTGTGGCGCAGGGCGATGAAGCGATCTTGGACAAGATCAGCTTATATGAACATCTGATGCTCGATGGGCACGCCCCGGATATGACCGGCAAGCCGCTCAACGCCTATGCCGCCGCCGGCGTTGCCAGTGAACATGAATGCCGGACTGTGGCCGAAGCGCGCGAGAAGTTGCGGCTTGGCTTGACCATCTTCATCCGCGAGGGGACCGCCACCCGCAATCTGCGCCCCTTGCTTCCCCTGGTCTGTCTCGAGAATCACCAGGCGATTTGCTTCTGCACCGATGATCGCATCCCCGCCGATCTGATTGACCACGGCTCGATCGATTATATGCTGCGTGTCGCTATCGCCGAGGGCATCGATCCGCTGATGGCAATCCGCATGGGTAGCTACAATACAGCGCGCCATTTTGGATTGAAGAAATATGGCGCGGTGGCGCCCGGCAAATATGCCGATCTGCTGGTGGTGCCGGATTTACACAACTTCATGCCGGAGCAGGTCTATCGTGGTGGCGTCTTGGTCGCCCGCGATGGTGCCATGTTGGTGCAAGCTAAGCCCTCACCCCCAATCGACCTGCGCAGCACCGTGAATATCAGCACTGCCCCCTTGGATTTCTCGATACCAGCCAAGAGCGACAGGATCCGGGTCATTGGCACCATTAAAGATCAGATTGTGACTGATCATCTGTTGGAGCGCGGCAAAATTGTCGCTGGCCAAGCCGTCAGCGATATCGAGCGGGACATACTCAAATTCGCCATGGTGGAACGGCATCGCGCCAGCGGCAATATTGGTTTGGGCTTCATCAAAGGATTTGCCTTGAAACGCGGCGCCATCGCCGGCACCGTGGCGCATGATCATCACAATCTAGCGGTCATCGGCGCGGACGATAAGAGCATGCTCAACGCGGTGCGAGAGCTTGCAGCGATGGGCGGCGGCTTGGCTGTTGTCGATGGCGAGGCGGTCTTGGCGCGCCTGGCTTTGCCCGTTGCCGGCTTGCTGAGCGAAGCGCCAATTGAAGAGCTGCGCGCCGATTATGATAGCTTAATCGCGGCGGCACGGCAGCTGGGCAATCGGATGAGTGACCCCTTTATGGTGATGAGCTTCATGGGCTTGGAAGTCATCCCCAAACTCAAATTGACCGATCGAGGTTTGGTTGATGTGGAACAATTCCAACTGGTCGAATTATTCCCTTAATCACACCTGTATTTTCGGGCGAATTCCGTTAAAGTTAGGGTAATAACATTATGAATTATCGGGTGGAAAGCGACATGGTGGATATCGACCTAACAAACATTTTGCGAGCAAGGGTGGAAGAGCAACGGGAAGAGATTATCAGCTTCCTGCGGGAAATCTGCGCCATACCTAGCATGGAGAGCCAAATCCGCGCTTGTGGGGAGCGCATCGCGACCGAGATGGAAAAGCTCGGTTATGATCAAATCTTCTGGGACAAGATGGGCAATATCGTCGGCAAGATTGGCAATGGCGATAAAATCTTGCTTTACGACAGTCACATCGACACCGTCGGCATTGGCGATCCCGATGAATGGGAATGGGATCCCTTCCAAGGCAAAATTGAAAACGGCATCCTCTATGCCCGCGGCGCTTGTGATGAAAAAGGCAGTACGCCTGGTATGATTTATGGCTTGGCGCTGGCGCGAGATCTGGGATTGTTGGAGGGCTTCACCGCTTACTATTTTGGCAATATGGAAGAGTGGAATGATGGGCAAGCCCCTCATGCCTTCGTGCAGACCGAGGGGATCAAACCGGATTTTGTGGTCATTGGCGAACCGACCAAGATGCAAATCTACCGGGGGCACAAAGGCCGGGTCGAGTTCAAGATCGTCGCCAAAGGCAAGAGTGCCCACGCCGCCAGCAATTACCTGGGGGATAATGCCATTTACAAATTGCTGCCGATCATCGAGCGCATCAGCCATATCGAACCCGAATTGGGCGATCATGACTTTCTGGGGCAGGGGCGTATCACCGTCACCGATATGGAGGTCAAGACCCCCAGCATCAATGCCGTACCCGATGAAGCGACAATCTATATCGACCGGCGCATCACCTTTGGCGAAGAACCGGCGAGGGAATTGCAGCGCCTGAAAGCCATCATCGGCGACCGCGATGATATCCGCACCGAAATCCTGGTCTATGATGAACCGAGTTATACCGGCTTCGTCTTCCCGCTGGACAAGATCTATCCAGCCTGGGCTTTTGAAGAGGATGAGCCGATTGTACAAGCGGGGTTGGCGGCGGCTGAAAAGCTCTTTGGACCGGTCGATACCGGCAAATGGGATTTTTCTACCAACGGCATCTACTGGGCGGGCAAAGCTGGCATCCCCAGCATCGGCTTCGCCCCGGGCAATGAAATCCACGCCCACACGGTGCTAGACCAGGTGCCATTGGAAGATGTCGTGCGCTCGACCGAATGGTATGCGCTCTTCCCCGCGGTATTGCGGCAGACTTTGAATGGCGCCGGCGCTGCGGGCGCTAGTTAAGGAGCAACGGACGCCAGCTGCATTTGACGGCGTCCCCAAGCAGCTTTATCCAGGAGTGGCAGGGAGAAAATATGCAAACAGACCTCAGAGGTAGAGACCTCATCAGCACACAAGATTGGTCAAAAGAAGAGATCGAAACGTTGATGGATGTCGCTTGGGACTTGAAACGCAAGCGGGCTTTGGGCGAACCACATGCCCTATTGCGTGACAAGGTCTTGGCGCTCCTCTTCTTTTTCAGCAGCACGCGCACGCGCATCAGTTTCGAGGCCGGCATGGCGCAATTGGGCGGTCACGCGCAATTCATCGAGAGCAGCACCACCCAGATCAGCCATGGCGATACCGCCAAGGAGATCGGCGAGATCGTGGGCCGCTACACCGATGGCATCGCTATTCGCCAATGCGATTGGGGTTTTGGTAATGCCTATATCAACGATGTGGCGGATGCCAGCCGCGTGCCAGTGCTAAATATGCAATGTGATGTCTACCATCCCTTTCAAATTCTGGCGGATCTGATGACCATTCAGGAGAAATTCGGGCGCGACCTGCGCGGTAAGACCATCAATATCAGCTGGGCTTACGCCTCCAGTTACCAGAAGCCGATCTCGGTGCCACAGAGCCTGGTGCTGCTGATGTCGCGCTTCGGCATGAATGTCCGCCTGACGCGCCCGCCAGAGTATAAATTGATGCCCGACATCGTCGAACAAGCCAAAGAGAACACCAGGCGCCATGGCGGCTCCTTTGAGATACTGGATGATTTTGATGCCGGCTTCCAGGGCGCGGATATCCTCTATCCCAAGAGTTGGGGCAGTTGGCTGACTACTGAAGACGATGCGGAATCGGCTGCTATCGGCGCCCAGTATACCGATTGGATCGCCGATGACAAGCGGATGGCGCTCGCCAATGACCACGCGATTTATATGCACTGCCTGCCAGCCGACCGCAATATTGAGGTCAGCGATAGCGTCATCGATGGTCCCCAGAGTGTGGTTTACGACGAAGCCGAAAACCGTCTGCATGTCCAGAAGGCGGCCATGGCGTTGACCATGCGTTGATCAGTGCCCTGTCTTGATCAGGGGAGTGAAAGAGTTTTACGGTGATTGAAAAACTGGTAGTCGTGGCGATTGGGGGCAACTCGCTGATTCCAGATCCACAAGATCCGGATATCGAAGGTCAGTGGGAAGCGGTGCGCGAGACCTGTAGCCATATCGCCGATATGGTTATCAATGGCTGGCAAGTGGTGATCACCCACGGCAATGGTCCGCAAGTTGGCTATATCATGCAACGCTCTGAGATTGCCAGGCGCCAAGCCGGCATCCACGAGGTGCCCGTTGATTTGGTGGTGGCAGATACCCAAGGCAGCATCGGTTATATGTTGCAGCAAGCTTTGGACAATTCCCTGCGCCGCGTCGGCAAGAATCACACCGTGGCCACCCTCATCACCCAGATGCGCGTTGACCCGGATGATCCAGCTTTTGACCATCCCGATAAACCTATTGGCGGTTTCCTGAACGAAGCGGAAGCGGAAGCGGCCAAGGCTGAAGGCTGGCAGGTGATGGAAGATGCGGGCCGAGGCTGGCGGCGGGTAGTGGCCTCGCCCAAGCCGCTGGTGGTCAACGAAATCAATGCCATCCAGGCGCTGGTGCTAGCCGGTTATATTGTAATCGTCTGTGGCGGTGGTGGTGTGCCGGTAGTGCGCAACGAAGTGGGTAGTTTGCGCGGTATCGCCGCCGTCATCGACAAAGACCGCGCCAGCAGCCTCTTGGCACAGACCCTGCGCGCCGACTTGTTCCTGATCTCCACTGCTGTGGAAAAAGTCTGCCTCCATTTCAATACGCCGCAAGAGCAACCGCTGGATACCATCACGCTAGAGGAAGCCCGCCGTTACCTGGCTGAGGGACATTTCGCCCGTGGCAGCATGTATCCCAAAATTGATGCCGCCATCGAATTTGTCCATGGGGGCGGACCACGAGCGATTATCACCAACCCCGGCAATATCACCCGCGCCTTGCGTGGCGAAACGGGCACCTGTATCGTTCCGGGCGGGTCAGTCTGATTGCTAGCATCTTGCTCCAGCTACTAGCTAATTGAGGATGAACCCGAGCACATGAAGACGAAACCCCGATGGCAAAAATAAAAGAATTGCGCTGTGTCATTGGCGCTTGCTCTTATGCGCCTGATGAAGTGACCTATACCTGCCCCAAGCATGGCGAATTAGGCACGCTAGATATCTTGTACGATTACGAGGCTCTGAGCGCGCAAATCGACCGCGATGCCATCAGCGCCAGCCCGCTGGCAAATTGTTGGCGTTATCGCCCCTTGCTGCCCGTGGTGCCACAAACCAAGGTACCCCCCCTGGCTGTCGGTTTCACACCGCTTTATGAGGCGCCGCGGCTTGCCAGTGAACTGGGTTTGCGGCGGGCCTGGGTCAAAGACGATGGCGCCAACCCCACCGGCTCGCTCAAGGATCGCGCCAGCGCCCTGGTCTTGGCGCGGGCATTGGAACTGGGGATCCGCGTGGTCAGCACCGCCAGCACCGGCAATGCAGCGGCGGCTTTGGCTGGCTTAGGTGCTTCACTGCCGGAGGTCGAGATTGTCATTCTGGTGCCGGCTAGCGCGCCAGCAGCCAAGATCGCTCAATTGCTGGTCTATGGCGCCCAGGTTCTGCTGGTCGAAGGCAGCTATGATGATGCCTTTGATCTCTGCCTGGAACTCTGCAGCAGCCAAGGTTGGTATTCGCGCAATACCGGTGTCAATCCCTTCACCACCGAGGGCAAGAAAACAGTCGCCCTGGAAATCGCCGAACAACTAAAATGGACCGTCCCCGATGTGCTGGCAGTCAGCGTCGGCGATGGTAGTATAATAAGCGGTGTGTACAAGGGATTCTGGGATTTGCAACAACTAGGCTGGATCGACCGAATACCGCGCTTGATCGGTGTCCAAGCAGAGGGCAGCGCTGTCTTGGCGCGCGCCTGGCAAAACGATTTGTCGCCGCAAGAGATCCAGCGCCAAGCTAGCGCGACTATCGCCGATAGCATCTCTTCCGAGTTGCCGCGGGATCGCGCCAAAGCATTGCGCGCCGTGCGTCGCAGCGGTGGCGCCTACATCACCGTGTCCGATGATGCCATCCGCGCAGCCATCCCGCAATTTGCCCAGCTGACTGGTATCTTCGCCGAGCCGGCCGCGGCGGCGGCTTTTGCGGGTCTCAAACGCGCTGCCGGGGAGGGTCTCATCGAACGGGAAGAGACCGTCTGCCTCTTGAGCACTGGCAACGGTTTGAAAGATATAGCGCGGGCGCGGGAAGCGGTTTCCGGCGGTTTGCGAGTGGTGCCCGATATCTCATCGGTCAAGGCGGCTTTGAAAGGCGCTGGACTGATATGAGCGCGCCACCGATATATTCGATCGTGGCGCCGGTCTATAACGAAGTCGGCAATCTGCGTCCTTTCTATCAGGAGATCAAAGCGGCGCTGGATTCCACCGGCGAGAGCTGGGAATTGCTGCTGGTCAACGATGGTAGCACCGATGGCTCACTGGAACTCATGCTGGAATTGGCGGCGACAGATCAACGCTTGCGGGTGATCAATTTCGCCCGCAATTTTGGCCATCAAATCGCGGTGACGGCTGGCGTCGATTATGCCAGCGGGCGGGCGGTCGTGCTGATCGATGCCGATTTGCAGGATCCCCCAACGGTGATCCCGCGCTTGATTGAAAAATGGAAAGAAGGTTATGAGGTGGTTTATGCGGTGCGCGCCCAACGCAAAGGCGAAAGCATGGCAAAAAGGCTGAGCGCCAAGCTGTTTTATCGCTTGATCCATCGCATCACTGATATCAATATCCCCGTCGATACCGGCGATTTCCGCTTGATGGACGAACGGGTGGCTCGTGTATTACGGCAAATGCGCGAACATCATCGCTTCGTGCGCGGCATGACTAGCTGGGTCGGTTATAAACAGACCGGCATCGAATATGTGCGCGAGCAGCGCGTCTGGGGCGAGACCAAATATCCCCTGCGCAAGATGATCGCCTTCGCTTTGGACGCGGTCACCAGCTTTTCTTTTTTCCCGCTGCAAATTATGATTTATATCAGCTTTATTCTGGCGATTGCTTCGCTGCTGGTCGGTTTGGTGATTTCAATATTGCGCCTGGCAATGGGCGAAGAATTCTTCGGCGGGCAAGCGACGACCATTGTGCTGCTGCTGCTCTTGAGTTCATTCCAGCTATTCTTTCTTTTCATCATCGGCCAGTATGTGGCGCGCACTTATGATGAAGCCCGTGATCGCCCGCTCTATGTGGTGGCATCAACTACCGGCTTGGGTGAAGCGCAAGCTCCCCATCAACGCATTTTCATCTCCGGGCAGCGAGAGGAGAAGAACGAGCTGGCTAGTGAGAAGATGGCGGATCTGGCCGAGTATGACTGATCAAGAAGCGGGTGGTCTATTATTGATAAGACGTTACCGACAATTGGTCGAGGCCTATGAAGCGCTGGACACCGAGATTGATGACTTGATCATGGCAAGCCGAGGCAGCACTGACAATATGTCCGTCACTAGCTTAAAGCAATACCGCGAATTGGCGCGCCAGCGGACGGATCTACTGAATGATATGCGCCTGTTGGAACAAGAGCTGGATCTAAGCGCTGAAGCTAGTGCGCCGCGGCTCACAGACAATGAGGAGTAGACAATGGTCACAGGTCCCACTTTTGAAGAGATGTTGCATCCCCAAACGATAGACAGCGGGCTACGAGCCGAGGCGATCGCCGCTTTAGATGGCGACCCGCTTAACCCGCTGAATCTTTATAATATCACCTGGCGTGACCCGCAGAATCAGGTCTATCACCTGGTTTTGCCGCGCGAGCTCACTGGCGTGGATGCTAATATTGTGGTGATTTACGGGATGCGTTTCCCCTCCGGCAGTCACAAGGTGGGGGCGGCTTATTCCGTCTTGCTGGAGAAGCAATTGCTGGGCGAGGTTGACCCGCAAGTGCATACCCTGGTCTGGCCCTCGACCGGCAATTATGGCATTGGCGGCGCTTTCATCGGCTGTCGTATGGAGTATGACAGCATCGTGGTCTTGCCGGAAGAGATGAGCCAAGAGCGCTTCGATCGCATCAGCAATTACGGCGCGCGCATCATCCGCACGGCCGGCAGCGAAAGCAATGTGAAAGAGATCTACGATGAGGTCAAACGTCTGCGCGGCAGCGATCCCAAAATTCGCATCCTCAATCAATTTGAGGTGATGGGCAATTATCGCTTTCATTATTTTGTCACCGGCAATACTTTGGTGGAATTGGCGGCCGAGCTGCAAGCGGCGGGCATCGGCGCCGGCAAAATCTCCGCCTATGTGTCAGCCATGGGCAGCGCTGGCACCATCGCCGCTGGCGACCGCCTGAAGCAGGTTTGGCATGATCACAAGATCATCGGTTTGGAGCCGATCCAATGCCCGACCCTCTACAACAACGGCTATGGCGCGCACGAAATCCAGGGCATCGGCGACAAGCATGTCACCTGGATTCACAACGTATTTAACATGGATGCCTTGATGGCGATTGATGACATGGATGCCCTGAATGGCTTGCGGGTCTTGGCGGAAGCGGAAGGGCGCGAGGTCTTGGTCAAACGTTTTGGCTTGGATGAGGATATGGTGACCCAACTGTCAAGCGCCTTAGGTATCAGCGGCATCTGCAATATTATCGGCGCAATTAAAACTGCCAAATTCTACCGCATGACCGCTGATGATGTGGTGGTCACGGTAGCCACCGATGCTATGGAGCGCTATGGCTCAGTCATGGGGAATCTCGCCGAAACGCAGGGCGCCCTGGACGAAGCCCGCGCCACAGCCATCGTCGATGGTGTCTATCACCGGGCGGATACCGATTGGATTATGGAGGGAACGCGGGCAACGCGCGAACGCTGGCATAATTTGAAGTATTACACTTGGGTCGAGCAACAGGGCAAGACAGTAGCCGAGCTGGATGCCCAACGTGACCCGGCTTGGTGGATCAGCCATCAGCAGCGGGTGCCGGAGATCGATAGACTCTTGCTGCAGCAACGCGGGCAAGTCAAAGCGGGAGCGTGATATGTACGCGGATGACCGAGTTTTAGTGGGCGTGGTCAAACGACGAAAAGATTTTGAGATCGCCCGCCAACAGCATTGGTATCGTATTCCCAAGAGCCAATTGCCACGGGGCTTGAACGCCGAATACATCGCTTTTTTCCTCAGCGGCAAAACCTTCCAGGAGCGCAGCGGATCGATCGCTTATTTCGCCCGGATCACCGGTTTGGAATTGGCGCGGCGGCGGGATCTACTGCCCGATGAAGCCAAACGCGAAGATAATATTTATTACAAAGTGCAATTCCGCGATCTGGTGGCAAAAGATCCTCCAATCAGGAATCTGCCCAGCCGCTCGATCAGTTTCATCCGCACCACCTGGGATCGCTTCATCAGTGCCAATACCATCGCCGATCTTTACAGCGTCGCTGATTATTATGTCGACCGCGTCTATTACGCGCTGCGAAGCTGAACCGGTTTCGTCACTTCGGAAGAAGGGATCAGATTATGTTGATCATCAATGCCAACTTGATTACCCTGGGCGACGATCCGCGAATACTGGCCGATCATGCTCTGTACATCGAGGGCGAAAAGATCGCCGCTATCGGTCCCCAACAGCAACTGGAAGCGCGCTATCGGGCTGCTGAGCGCATCGATGCCCGCGGTCAGTACGTGATGCCGGGCAATATCTGTGCCCATACCCACTTTTACGGCGCCTATGCCCGCGGTATGGCGATACCGGGTCCCGCCCCGCGCGATTTTCCCCAGATACTGGAGCGGCTCTGGTGGCCCCTGGACAAAGCCCTGGATCAAGACAGCGTCCGCGCTAGCGCCTTGGTCTGCCTGTTGGACGCCATCAAACATGGCTGCACCAGTTTGATCGACCACCACGCCAGCCCCAACTTCATCGCCGGCAGCCTTGATGTCATCGGCGAGGCGGTTGAAGCGGCTGGTCTGCGCGCCGTCCTCTGTTATGAAGTGACCGACCGCGATGGCAAAGAAAAGATGGAAGCTGGTATTGCGGAAAACCTGCGCTTCATCAATGCTACCGCCGCTCATCCACGTTTGGCTGGCAGCTTCGGCTTGCATGCCAGCTTGACGCTGGATGATGAGAGTCTGCGCGCTTGTGCCGATGCTATTCCCGACGAAGCCGGCTTTCATATCCATGTGGCTGAGCATGAGGCGGATGAAGAAGATAGTTTGAGCCGTAGTGGTCTCACCGTGGTCGAACGCCTGGATCAATACGGCATCTGGCGGGAAAATACCATCGCCGCTCACTGCGTGCATATCACTGACGATGAACGAGAAATCCTGCACGATCGCGGTGTTTGGGTCAGCCATCAACCGCGCTCCAATATGAATAATGGTGTTGGCGCCGCTGATATTGATGGCTTGCTAGGCGCTGGCATCAAGCTCTGCCTGGGCAACGATGGCTTCAGTAATAATATGTGGGCGGAATGGAAGGCGGCTTACCTGTTGCACAAGGTCGTCAATCGCGATCCTCGTCGCGCCGATGGCATGACCATCGCGCAAATGGCTTGGCATAATAATGCCCGTTTGCTGGAGTGTTTCTTCCCCGGCGCGACGATTGGCGAAATCAAACCGGACGCCCTTGCCGACCTGATTTTTGTTGATTATCAGCCCTTCACCCCGCTGACCGCCGGCAACCTGCCCTGGCATCTGCTTTTTGGTTTTGAAGCCTCCATGGTCACCGCCACCATCTGCGCCGGCAAAATTTTGATGCGAGATCGTCAGCTGCTGACGCTGGACGAAGCGGAAATCGCCGCCGAAGCCCGCGCCTTGGCGCCAGCCGTCTGGGAAAAGTATACGCGAAATGCCGAAGATACATTACAATCCTAGCTGGAATTAGAGAGAAATTAGGCAGAGGCAAAGATGAAAACATTGGCGATATTGGGCGGGACAGGCAAGGAAGGCGCAGGTTTAGCCATGCGCTGGGCGCTGGGGGGCTACCGTGTCATCATCGGCTCGCGCTCGCCGGACAAGGCGATCAGCCGCGCGACCGAGATCAATACGGAATTAAAGGGCGATTATCTGGTCGGTATGGCAAATGCTGAAGCCGCCGCCGCTGCCGATATCGTCATCTTGAGTGTACCTTATAGCGCTCATCAAGCTACCTTGTCCAGTGTCGCCGAGCAATGCAAGACCAAGATCCTGGTGGACTTGACGGTGCCGCTGAAACCGCCCGAGATCATGGCGGTCAACTTGCCAACAGGTGGGGCCGCCGCTCTGGAAGCCCAAGCTCTGCTGGGTCCGGATGTCACTGTGGTAGCGGCTTTCCAAAATGTCAGCGCGGTCAAGCTCAAGCAAATTGACCGGTCCGTGGATTGCGATGTCCTGGTCTGCGCCGATGATGGGGAAGCTAAAGCGGCGGTGATCGAATTAGTGGCGGCGGCCCGCATGCGCGGCATCGATGCCGGTCGGCTGAAGAATGCGGTGGCGGTCGAATCTTTGACGCCGATTCTGCTGCATATCAATCGGACCTACGGGGTCCAAGGCGCTGGCATCCGCATCACCGGCTTGGATGATGGAAAATGAGCATCGCGCCCAGCTTCACTGCCTGTGCCATACCGAATATTCCTCTGATACAGGCCGGCGATGATATTCTGGATATCATCCTGGATAAAGCTGCCGCGGCTGGTTTGTGCTTGCGCGCTGGCGATACCTTGGTGATCTCCTCGAAAATTGTCTCTAAAGCGGCCGGGCGCTGTGTAGCGCTCGCCAGTGTCTGCCCCAGCGCCGAAGCTGCTGCAGTAGCCGCTGAGACGGGCAAGGATCCGCGCTTGGTCGAACTGATCTTGAGTGAATCGCGCCGGGTATCGCGCAAACGCCGGGGGGTGCTGGTCACCGAGCATCGCTTGGGTTTTGTTTCCGCCAATGCCGGTGTCGACCAGAGCAATATCGAAGCCGGCGATGACCGCGCTTTGCTCTTGCCGCTGGATCCGGATGAGGATGCCCGACAGTATCGCGCCGCTATCAGACAGCGCCTCGGTATTGAGGTAGCGGTAGTCATCAGCGATACCCATGGGCGCCCCTTTCGCATCGGCAATGTTGGTGTGGCAATCGGAGTGGCCGGTTTGCCGGCGGTCAAAGACTTGCGCGGCGGGCGCGATCTTTACGGGCGCTTGCTTGAAGTCACGCAGGTGGCATACGCTGATCTAGTGGCTTCGGCGGCGCATTTGCTCTGCGGAGAAGCCGACGAGGGTTTGCCGGCGGTCTTGCTTCGTGGGTTGGATGCGGGGGCGTTGCCAGGTCGCGCCAGTGACATGATCCGTGCCGCCGAGAACGATTTGTATCGCTGATGATGGTGAAACCGGGTACGCTGCTGGATTTTTTGCGGGCGCGGCGTTCGCTGCGGCGCTACCAATCGCGGGCTGTGCCACAGGAATGGATCGAGCAAATCCTGGAAGCCGCCACCTGGGCGCCCTCAGCCCACAATCGACAGCCTTGGCGCTTTGTGATTATCCGCGGAGAGCAGACCAAAGAAGAGCTGGCGCGGGAGATGGGCGCGCTCTTGCGGCGGGACTTGCAAGCCGACAAGCTGCCGCCGGCTGCCATTGAGGCGGATGTGGGGCGATCTTATCAACGGATCACCGGGGCGCCTTTGTTAATCCTGCTTTGTATGAGCCTGCGCGATATGGATGTCTATGCGGATGATCTGCGCAATGAGCATGAACGGGCGATGGCGCAGCAGAGTACGGCGATGGCTGGCCAGAATATATTGTTGATGGCGTCCAGCCTGGGTTTGGGCGCTTGCTGGATGTGCGCGCCGCTCTTCTGTCAGCAGCTGGTGGCTTCTGTGTTAGAATTGCCGGCCGATTGGCTGCCACAGGGTATGATCACCCTGGGCTTCCCGGCGCAAAGGCGGGAGCGCGATCGCGAACCTTGGGAGACGAGAACATTGTGGCGCTAGCGCAAAACATTGCGGTTTTGATCGGCGGGGTGGGCGGCGCCAAATTGGCTCGAGGCTTGGCGCAGGTCGTACCGCCCGAAAACTTAACTTTTATCGTCAACACCGGCGACGATTTTTGGCACCTGGGCTTAAAAATCTGCCCCGATCTCGATACCCTGATGTATACCTTGTCCGGCTTGGTAGAGCCGCAATCGGGCTGGGGCGTCAAAGAAGATTCTCTGGTCACGCTAGGGTTTCTGGAACAGCATTATCAGGTCGAGCCATGGTTCCGCCTGGGCGACAAAGATTTGGCAACCCACTTGTTGCGGACGCAGCTGCTGCGTCAAGGGCATACGCTGACCGAGGCGACGACTTGCCTGGCGCGGCGGCTTGGCATCAGGGCGACCATCTTGCCAATGTGTGATGCCGAAGTGCCGACAATCATCGACACGGTGGAAGCGGGGGAGCTGCCTTTCCAGCAATACTTCGTCAAGCATCGTTGGCAGCCGGCTGTCAAATCGATACGCCATCAGGGTTATGCACAGGCGGCGCTGTCCCCGGTTGTGTCTCAAGCGCTTTTGGGAGCCGATATCGTTTTGATCGCGCCTTCCAATCCCTGGCTCTCGCTGGCGCCGATCCTGGCGCTACCGGGCATGCGCCAATTGCTGAAGCGCCTTCCTGCGCCAGTAGTAGCGGTGACGCCGATCATAGCTGGAGCGGCGGTCAAGGGACCCACGGCGAAAATTATGCGCGAATTGAGCCTGGCGGTGACAGCCGAAAATGTCGCCTTATTCTACCGTGACATAATCGATGGTTTCGTCAATGATATAAGGAATGATAGACTGAGAATTGAGGGCTTGGCGATTATCGAGCTCAATACGCTGATGAATGATTTGCCGGACAAGGTTGCCTTGGCACGCGATACGTTGGCTTGGATTGGAGAATGGACGCCATGAGCTTGTGGGTGATCATCCCGGTCAAACCGCTGAAAAATGCCAAGAGCCGTCTGTCTCCCGTCTTGCTGCCCGAGCAACGCTACCAATTGGCGCAAGCCATGTTTCGGCATGTGCTGTCGGTCACGACCACGGTCGAAACGGTAACCGGTGTCTTGGTCATCTCCCGCGATACCAAGGCGCTCGCTATCGCCCGCGAGCTGGGCGCCAAGACCTTGCAAGAGGGTAGTCTCTCCAATTTGAATCCAGCGCTGCTGCGGGCGACGATGGTGGTCAAGAGCTGGCGCGCCGATGCCGTGCTGATCTTGCCAGCCGATCTGCCCTTCATCACTGCCGAAGATGTCCGCGCTATGATACAGTTGGCGGATGAGGACTCGTTGGTGATCGCCACCGATCGCGCTGACGATGGCACCAATGCTCTGCTGGTACGTCCGCCTGGCGCCATTGAGTATGAATATGGCAGCGGCAGTTTCACCCGGCATAAGCGCAGTGCTGAAGCCGCTGGCTTGGCAGTCTCCGTTTATGGCACAGAGCGGACCGCGCTAGATCTTGATGTGCCAGAGGATTTGGAGAGTTATCAGAAAATCTTGGCAGGAGGGAACTACGAGCATCTGCCGTCATTCCCATATACTTTCAGCAGGAGTTGAACCTCGCGCTCCGCTTGCCGCCGGGATTCTTGATTGATGATACGAGAACGATCAAATGAGACGATTACTGGGGGATTATTATGGCTGATCGGGTAGCACTCTATCTGCAGGACGCACATGCTTTGGCGGATGCCATTGAATATGTAAAATACGCCGAGCTCTGCGGCTTCGAAGCGGTCTGGCAAGCTGAAAGCCGCTTGGTGCGCGATGCCGTAGTGCCGATGGCGGCTTTTGCCGCGGTGACCTCGCGCATCAAAATCGGCTCCGGCGTCATCAACAATTGGACGCGCAATGCCGCTGTGATCGCCGCCACCTTCTTGACCTTGGATGACCTGGCGCAAGATCGTATCTATTGTGGGATCGGCGCCTGGTGGGATCCGCTGGCGGCCAAGGTCGGCATTCAGCGTCGCAAAAACCTGCTGGCAATGCGGGAAGTGGTGACGGTGGTTCGGCGCTTGCTCAACCGCGAGCGCGTCAGCTTCAATGGTGAATTTGTACAGTTGGATGATGTCGAGCTTGATGTCGTCCACGGGCGTAAAGAACCCCGAAATGTGCCGATTTATATCGGCGCGACCGGACCCAAAATGATGGCTTTGACCGGCGAAATCGCTGATGGCGTCGTGCTCAATTATCTGGTATCGCCCAAGTATAACGAGATGGCGATGGCACAGCTGGAAATCGGCGCTGAGAAAGCCGGCAAGTCGGTCGACGATATCGATCGACCCCAGTTGGTGGTCTGTTCAGTGGATCAGGACAGGGGGAAAGCGCTGGATGCCGCCCGCAAACTGGTGACGCAATATCTGGGGCAACAACCTCATATCATGAAAGCCAGCGGGGTCAGCCAGGACCTGCTGGATGAGATCAGCCAAGTTCTGACCTGGCCCGCCACTGAGGAACAAATCCTGCAAGCGATGAAACTGGTGCCGGATGATGTGGTGCAGATGATCACCGCTTCAGGAACGCCGGACGAGGTCAAGGCAAAAGTGCGGGAATACATCTCCGCTGGCGCGACTTGCCCCATCCTCTATCCCTTGGGCGAGGATGTGCGCTTGATGATCGATACCTTCGCCGGCGGTTATTCCGACTAGAGACCGATGGCGGGGCTGTTGGTGCGAATCGAGCGGATGCTCCGTAGCGGGGACTGCCGATGAAGATTCTCTGTGTGGCTGATACTGAAATGCCGCAATTGCATAGCGCGGTCAATTTGCGCCGTCAATATGCTGATATCGATATCATCATCAGTTGCGGCGATATGTCACCCAGCTATCTCGATTTTATTTGCAGCATCCTCTCGGTCCCGCTCTTTTATGTGCGCGGCAACCACGATGAGATTTATCATCAAGAACCACCCGGCGGGATCAATCTGCATCAGCAACTCGTGCAATTCCGCGGGCTTACTATGGCTGGCTTGGAAGGGTCAATCCGCTATAATAAGGGGGAAATCCAATACACTCAGATGCAAATGCAGTGGATGGTCTTGGGTTTGGCGCCGCGTATCTGTTGGCATCGCTATGTGAGAGGGCGCGGCATTGACCTGTTTGTGACGCATTCGCCGGCCAGCGATATCCATGACGGCAAAGATCTGGCGCATAGCGGCTTTAAGAGCTTTCTCAAATTCATGCGCTGGTTTCGCCCCCGGTATATGTTGCACGGTCATGTGCATACTTGGGATCGACGCAAGACGGTGCGCACGCAGTATGAATCCACCTGCGTGATCAATATTAACCCGTTTACCGTGCTGGATGTGGAACCACTTTAGGCAAAGTGGCTGACTCGTTGTAGCGGATTAAGGAGCGCCTATGTGGTCAGCGTATTACACTGTCAGGGACCTGGACGAGGCATTGACGCTGCTGGATCAATATCGAGCGGCGGCGCGCATTGTAGCCGGCGGGACTGACCTGATCATCGAGGTGGAACGCGGGCAGCATCCCCAACTTAAGGTCATCATCGATATCACGCGCGTGCCCGGCTTGGACCAAATTGAATTACAAGACGAAACGATCGTCCTGGGACCGTTGGTCACCCACAATCACGTCGTCGCCAGCCAATTAATCCGCCAGCGCGCCCTACCTCTGGCGCAAGCCTCCTGGGAAGTTGGCGCGCCCCAGATCCGCAATCGCGCCACCGTGGCCGGCAATCTAATCACCGCTTCGCCAGCCAACGATACCATCACGCCATTAATCGCTATGGATGCCGAAGTCACTTTGGCTTCCGTCAACGGCGAGCGGAGGATCAGGCTAGCCGATTTTTACAGCGGCTTCCGCCAGACTGTGCTAAAACCCAACGAGCTGCTGCGCGAGATCCGTATCCCGGCTTTTCAATCTGGCGAGCGCGGCCTTTTCCTCAAGCTGGGTTTGCGCCGCGCCCAAGCCATTTCGGTGGTTGATGCCGCCGTCAGCATCCGCTACCGGGATGATGCGACCATCAGCGATGCGCGCATTGCCCTGGGCAGTGTGGCTGCCACCATCATACGCGCTGAGGCCGCGGAAGCATATCTGCTGGGCAAGCGGCTTAGCCCCGAAACAATCGCGCAGGCGGGGCGGATGGCGGCCGCGGCTGCCACACCGATCGATGATATCCGCGGCAGCGCCGAATATCGCAGCGAGATGATTAAGATCTTGGTTGTCCGCGCTTTGCGTCGCCTCAGCCAAGATCCCATAGACACTGGCTTGCCTGAGCAGCCGCCCATGCTCTGGGGGAAAAACCAGGCGGTCGTCCAGGAGAGCCTGCCGGCGCAAATTGTGCATTATCCCGATACACCCATCGAAAGCTCAATTAATGGTCGCCGGATCTCTGTCAACAGCGGACAAGAAAAATCATTGCTCCATTGGCTGCGCGATGATGTAAAACTGCCCGGCACCAAAGAAGGCTGTGCCGAGGGCGAGTGTGGCGCTTGTACCGTCTTCCTCGATGATGTGGCTGTCATGTCTTGCATGGTGCACGCGCCTCGTGCCCACGATGCCGAGATCGTCACCATCGAGGGTTTGGCAGAAGCTGAGGCTTTGCATCCGATTCAAAGCGCCTTCATTGACCATGCGGCTGTGCAATGCGGTTATTGCACGCCGGGTTTTTTGATGGCGGGGGCAAAATTGCTGGAAGAAATCGACCAGCCTGATACTGAGCAGATCAATTATGGCATCAGTGGCAATTTGTGCCGTTGCACGGGATATTACAAAATTGTCCAAGCCTTCGAGGCAGCCAGCAAGCTAAAAGCGGGGCAGAGAAGGGACTAAAATCTATGGATCGAACTGTCCCACAAACTGGCAGCGAAGAGATCGAACTCTACATGCGCACCTATTATTCGTTGCTTCGTTCCAGCGATGCCATCAAAATCGAGACCTTGGTCGAAAGCCATTTGGCTATGCGCTCCTCACTGCACCAGTACGCCACTGAAAGTGAACCGGATATAGCCGCCTTGATCTACAGCGCGCTCCGGCTGCCGCCCTGCATCATCCAGGTCAGTGAAGTCTTGATCGGGCAGTTAGACCAGGCATTTGTCGCCGCCGGCTACCAGGATATTGCCAACTGGCAACAGGTGTATGCCCCGGGCCGCCGCCGTCGCACGCACTTCAATGGCGATGACAAAGTGGCTGTCTATATTATCAGCCGTTCTGATATTGATGACCTGGTCCCGATATTGACCGCTTATCAGATCGAATGGAATAAGCTGCATCATTTTCTCCAAAGCCAGGATCTACAAAACCTGCTGGCATCACACCTGGACGACAATACGCTATCTGAGGAGAGTTTCCGACTGCTGGCCGATGCCTTGTATATCAGCGTGGGCGACCTGCGCCGCTTGCACTTGTTGTGGAAGGACGATTTTGTCAAAAACCTGCTTTATATTAGCCAGCATCGTAAAAGTATGAGCTTGCGGCTGATCTCCGGCTCACTCGCCGATTATCGCCGTGCGACTTCCATTTGGTGGAATTGGCTGTGTCAGGAATTGTCCTTGCTCGATATCGATTTGCACGAAAGACCCGTCTATTTCGTCTCCAGCAATACGCATTCGCTGATTAACCTGCTGGCTGGTTTTGCCAGGCGCTATGAAGATAACCTGATAAGTTATATTGAGCAGTTTCAAGAAAAGTCCTTGCTGACGGAGTATAAGGACATCAAGAAAAGTTATCACAAAAGTATGGACAACTTCTTATATTTCGTCTTAAAGCAATATCTTTCCCATAGAGATAGTGAAGAAATAGGAACCCTGCAAGAAGAAGAGCATCGCCTTGGCATCCATCGCATGCCGATCCAACATGGCTTCGAGATCGAAACGCAGATTATTGAATTGGGCAAGCTGGAGCCACGTTGGTTTGATCCTCGCCTAGGTCGCGCTGACGATTTGCAGCCGCTGCGCTATAGCAATGCCATCATCATCAATATCGATTATCCGTTGGGGATGGCTTCTTATGAATTGCTCAGCCGCATCTCGGAAGGGGTCGGGCGGCTGGATGGCGTCTATGTGATGGGCAAGGCAGCCACGCTCAACGGGCGCATCGGTGATATGATGATTCCCAACGTGATTCACGATGAACACTCGAAAAATACTTACCTCTTCCACAATTGTTTTACCGCCCGCCACGTCCGCTCTTTTATGCGCCACGGCAACGTACTCGATAATCAAAAAGCCGTCACTGTTTTGGGCACCTTTTTGCAAAATCCAGATTATATGAGCGTTTTCTACCAAGAGGGCTATACTGATATTGAAATGGAAGGTGGTCCTTATCTTTCGGCGGTTTACGAAGCATTCCGCCCCCAGCGCCATCCCATGAACGAAATCGTCAACCTGCACTCGGTCAAATTCGATATCGGCTTTTTACATTATGCTTCGGACAAGCCGATGAAAAGCGGGCAAAACCTGGGCGCTGGCAGCTTAAGTTATGGGGGCGTCGAACCAACCTATGCCGCCGCCATCGCCATTTTGCGGCGTATCTTCCATAATGAAACCGAAAGACTGGTGGAAACAGTGTATGAAGCGCTGCCCGCTTTCTGATGCCTTGAATTGTATAGATTACTGAACTGAGTAGATGCTGCTATGCCGGAAAACAAAACAATCACCATCGGCGCCTCCGCCCAACGAATAGATGCCCGTGGCAAAGTCACTGGCGAAACACCTTATCCGGGCGATATCGATATTGAGGGACAGTTGTGGCTGCGCATTAAATTCAGCGACCGCGTCCACGCTCGCGTTCTGAATGTCGATACCAGCAAAGCCGAAGCTCTGCCCGGGGTCTGGCGCGTTTTTACCAGCCTCGACATACCAGTCAATGAATATGGCTTGGTCACCAAAGATCAGCCCGTGCTCTGCGGTCCCGGCGGCAGCAAACAGGGGACCGATATAGCGCGTTGTTATATGGATATGATCGCGACCGTCGTCGCCGATAGCGATGCCATCGCTCGCCAAGCTCTTGATTTGATCGAAATCGACTATGAAGATCTGCCGGCTGTCTTTGATCCCGAGCAAGCTATGGCGGAGGGCGCGCCGCAATTGCACGATGATCATCCCAACAATATCTTGCGCCACTATCGCATCCGCAAAGGCGATATGGAAGCGGGCTGGGCTGCTGCTGATGTGGTGGTTGAAGCTGAATACGAGACGACCTGGCAAGAACATGCTTACCTGCAACCGGAAGCTGGCTTGTCTTATATTGATGAACAAGGGCGCGTGACAGTAGTGATCGCCGGGCAATGGACACATGAAGATCAGGCGCAGATTTGCCATGCGCTCGACCTGCCGCCGGGAAAAGTGCGGGTGATCTATCCTGCGATTGGCGGCGCCTTTGGCGGGCGAGAAGATATGACCATGCAGATTATCCTGGCGTTGGCGGCTTGGAAGTTGGAAAAGCCCATCAAGATGCAATGGAATCGTGAAGAGTCCATCCTCTATCATCACAAACGCCATCCGATTAAAGTCCGCAGCAAATGGGGCGCCACCCAAGCTGGCATGCTGACAGCCATGTCGGCGGAAGTGATCGGCGATGCCGGCGCCTACAATTACACTTCAGGCAAAGTCCTAGCTGGCGCGCAGCTGACCGTCAGCGGACCTTATGTCATCCCCAATATTCATATCGATACCTTTGCTGTGTATACCAACAATATCCCCTCCGGCGCCTTTCGCGGCTTTGGCGCGCCCCAGGCGATCTTCGCAGCCGAAGGGCAGATGAACCGCTTGGCGGCCGCCCTGGGGATGGATCCGCTGGAAATCCGCCTCAAGAACAGTATTCGCGAAGGCAGTATCGGCTCCGTCGATACCCCTTTCCCGCCCGGCGTCAGTATGCCGCAGGTATTTGAGGCTTGTGGGCGAGAATCTTGGTGGGGGCAGGGCGAAAACGGCTGGCAGTTGGAAGCCGCGCCGCAACCAGCTGATTTCACCAAACGCCGCGGGCGAGGGATCGCCGGGGGCTTCAAAAATGTCGGCTTCAGTTTCGGTTTCCCGGAGCATTGCTGGGCGGGTATCGAGCTGCAGGGCGAAGGGAAAATTGAACGGGTTATCTTATACCATGCCGCTGCCGATGTTGGGCAAGGGGCGCATACCGCCCTGCTGCAGATGGCGGCCGCCGCGGTTGGCGTCCCACTTGACATGGTGGAGATCGTCGCTTCCGATACGGCGACTTCCGGCTCATCCGGTAGCGCCTCTGCCTCGCGCCTTTCATTCATGTCCGGCAATGCCATTCGCGGCGCCGCCGAGATCGCCCTGCGCAAATGGCAGGATGAAGAACGCCCAGCCAAAGGCGAATATATGTATAATCCGCCGCCGACCACCATGTTCGATCCCCAGACCGGCAAATCCGAACCCAATTTCGCCTATGGTTATGTCGCCGAAGCGGTGGAAGTGGAAGTGGATATCGAAACTGGGCAGGTGCAGTTGCTGGAAGTTGTCTGCGCTAATGATGTCGGCAAAGCCATCAACCGGCAGCAATTGGAAGGGCAAATCGAAGGCGCGGTCGTCCAAGCCCAAGGCTACGCGCTGATGGAAGATTTGGTCTCGCGCGAGGGGGAAATTTTGAACCCCTTCCTCTCAACCTATTTGATTCCCACCTCCCTGGATGTCCCGCCAAAGCTGAAATCAGTGATTCTGGAATATCCCGACCCCATCGGTCCCTGGGGTGCGCGCGGCATGGCGGAGATGCCTTTTCTGCCGCTGGCGCCAGCCATCGCAGCCGCCATCTACGATGCCACCGGCGTCTGGATAGATTCCCAACCCTTCACCGGGCAAAAATTGCTCAAGGCGCTGCGGGCGCGGGGTATCGGGGAGATTTGATTGCCTGAATCGCTAGAGGGCGCTTTCGTGTTATGATTCGGGCTGAGAACAGAATGAAAGGCCGAGATCCGATTTTGCGGCTCTGGATCATTAATGCAACAAGTTGCGAGCTATGAAACTCAAGCAAGCCTTTGATGTGCTAAGGGGAGATGTGGTCGCCTTCATTGGAGCGGGCGGCAAAACATCTCTGCTGGTTGGCTTGGGCTATGAGTTGGCTGAAACGGGCTGGCGTGTTCTCGCCACCACCACCGGCCAGCTATCCACGGAACAATTGGCGCTCTTCCCCGCTGCGATGCCCACAACCGCGGATGCGCAATCGATTTCACAAGCGTTGAACCAACATCAATTTGTCCTGCTGCATGAGCAAATTCAGTCTGGGCGCGTTTATGGACCAGCGGTCGAATGGACCAGGCAACTATTGGACGCGGTGGATTCCGATATCCTGCTGGTGGAAGCCGATGACGCGGCTGGTATGCCCTTCAAGGCGCCGCTAGCGAATCAACCGCAGATCCCGCTGGAGACATCCTTGGTGGTCTCGGTGGCGTCTTTAAGCGCCTTGGGCTTGCCGCTAAACGACGAGCATATTTACAACCCGCAAGCCATGATCGATAAATATGGCTTTGTCGAAAATAGCCCAGTCAAATCGCCCTGGCTGGCTCAAGTGCTGCGCGATGAGGAGCTGGGTTTACGCGGCGTGCCTCAGAATGCCCGGGTTGTCATCTACCTCAACCAAACGCCGCAACACGGTTTTGTGCGGGGGCGCGCCCGCATGATCGCCCGCTTGAGCTTGCAGAGCGAACGCATCACGGCGGTTGCGCTGGGGGAAGTTCGTGGTGTGGAACCGGTTTACGAGTTGCAAAGAACGGTTGGCGCTCTGGTGCTGGCGGCGGGCAACTCACCTTGCCAGGATCCGAACAAGATTTTGCAACCTTGGGGCAACGGTACAACAGCCGTCGCCCATGTGACTGAGCAAATGATCCGCTCGCGCATTGATCATATTCGAGTGGTCACGGGTTACCGCTCCCCCGATGTCCGTGCGGCTGTCAAAGCGCTTGGGGTCAAAACGGTGCACAATCGCGGTTATGCTGCCGGGGGGATGGTGACATCGCTAAAAGTGGGACTTCATTCCTTACCGGCGCATATCTCCGCCGTGTTGCTGGCGCCCGGCGATCAAGCGCGTATTCAACCGAAGGCGATCTATCATATTCTGGCGGCTTATGCGCGGGGAGAAGGGGACTTTTTGATACCCTGCTACCAAAATCGCCATGGACACCCCATCTTGATTGGGCGGCGCTATTGGCATGAAATCCTCAAGCTGCCGCGGAATACTGGCTTGCGAGAGATTATCGAAGACTACGAAGCGGAAATCACTTTTCTTAACATGGATAGCGACTGCATCTTGCACGAAGCCGATGTCGCCCGCCGCTACCCACTCGCTCGCTCCAGCGCTGGCATCAAAAACCGCAGCGTTTAGCTGCCATCATGCTCTTCAATCAACTCGCGGATCACATCTCTTGACCAAACGCCGGTCTTGCCCGAATCGACTTGCACTCGCAGGGTGCTGGGCCGCCTGTCCGTGTGGCCCGTGGCATCGGCGCGCATATCGTCAAAATACTGCATCGGCGTGACCACAATCAAGACTTCCTGCGGTCTTATCAGGTGATCCAACGAGGGCGCGTAGATGAAAGATCTGCTGTTCGCTTGACGCACGCCGATGACGCCAGCGCGATATCGTATCGATAAAGCCAGAGATCTGATCGACTTGCCGATCCAGGGCGAATCATCTTCCATGTAAAGCTCGGCTGTCTCCAAACCAGTGATTTCGTTATAAAGCACATGCTGCAGGAAACTGGCGATTTCCGGACGCGTGGTCGCCAAAAGCACAAACTGCGCCGCGACGTGGAACGGGCTGACAACGCGATCGGCGCCGGACCGCTGCAGCTTCTCGATCATATCATCGGTGTTGGCAGTGACCGAAATCAGCAGCGACTTGCTGATGCCGCGCGCGGACAAGACGGTCAAGACCGCCCCCGCTTTATCTTGGATCGATATCATGATCGCTTGCGCCCGCTCAACCCCCGCTTTCTGCAGGACATCCTCTCGCGTGGGGTCGCCATGGATGACGCGGAAGCCACGCTGTAACCAACCCTGTGTCACCGCCTCGTCATTGCTCAGCAATACAAATGGGCGCGAGGGGTCAAGGAAGCGAACGGCGCTTTCAATAATATGATCGTTGCCACAAATGATAAAATGCTTGGACATGCTTTTGATGGCGGCTTCACTCTCAGCCTGGCTTAGCGTCTGGTCCAAGCTCTTGGATTGGCGGAATTCCACCAGGCGCTGGAAAGTTGTCAAGCGTAGTTCGTCACGCGCCTGGGGCCGGCATTCCCCCTGCAACTTTGGGATCATCTGCCCGGGCGCGACGACCAGCAGTATTTCATCCTCGTGCAGGATGCGGCTGGCGCCGGGCGCATGAACGAAATCGCCAGTTTCGGTTCGTATGCCGATAACGCCAGCATCATATTTCTCGCTGAATGCCAGATCGCTAATGCGTTTGCCAATCCAAGGCGAATCATCTTCCAGCTCCAGTTGCGTGATTTGATGCTGCGTCTCCTGGCTGAACAAGATGCTGTTGAAATAATCATTGACGGCTGGGCGAAGTGTGGCGCTATTGAGAAATTGTGCCGCTACCTCATAAGGCGCCAACACGACATTGGCGCCCGCCTTCATGATTTTTAATTTGAGTTCTTCTTCCACGGCGGCGGCGGTGACATAAAGCCGCGGATTCAGATTACGCGCGCTAAGCACGGTGAGCAAGGTTTCGGTATCGTGGTCAAGCATAACCATGATCGCCTGGGCACGGCTGATACCAGCGCCTAACAAAGAATCATCATCACCTGGGTCGCCATCGATCACCAAGATGCCAGCGCTACGCAACCTTTCTCCATAATCCTCCTCATCGGTGACGACTACGATCAAATCCAGCAAAGTCGTGTGTTCTACAAAATAGTAATGATACACAATATACAAACGATAGATTAATTCCCGCAGGCGAATGAATCTGCCTCGTTTTGGCTTCCCCAAAATGCGATTCAGCCAATTTGCGATCGGTTGATAGCTGCTTTCTTGATGCTGCTTGCGCCGGATTTCCGCTCCATTCAATACATGCCCGATCGTTTTGTCGACCAGCTCGCCGCTGCCACAGATGATATAGTGGTTGTCTAGCGCGCCGATCTTGCGTTTGACCCGGGCTAAACGCCGCCTTGCCATGGCTTCCGCACTGAAGAGCAGCGCGAAAGATGAAGATAGAAAGAAAGCCAAAGCGCCCAAACCAGCGAATACCAAAACCAGTGTGAACAAGCGCCCCAGCTGAGTGGTGGGGACGATATCGCCGAAGCCGATGGTGGTCAAGGTGATGATCGTCAGATAGATCGCGTCAAACAAGGACTTCTTTTCAATCAACATATAACCGATCAGACCGATCGGTATGATGATCAAAATCAACATCGTTGCCGCGCGGAATTGCCGGCGAATATCGTTCAAGGGCGCCAACTCCCAAGTTAAACATTCTATTGCTGTCTCATTATATCGGAGAACGGCAACTTGTGTTAAGATAATCTGAACGCAAGAAAGCTCAAACAGCAGTTCTTGTGCCGACCTTTGGTCTGTTTAATTGTGTGAACGGAGCATGATCTTGTATCAACGGGAAGATTTTCGGCGGGCGGCGGATCTGATACGCGAGCGGACCTCTTTGCAGCCAAGCATCGGCTTAGTGCTGGGTTCGGGCTTGGGCACCTTGGTTGACACACTGGGGGACCGCAGCGTCATCCCTTATGGGGACATACCAGGTTGGCCCCAAGCCACCGTGCACGGGCATCAAGGCAATCTGGTGATTGGCGAGCTCGCGGGGCAAATCGTGGCGGCGCAGCAAGGTCGCGCTCATTTTTATGAGGGCTACTCTCCCCAGGAAGTGACTTTCCCAATCCGCGTGATGAAAGAATTGGGCATCGATACCGTGATCTTGACCAACGCCGCCGGCGGTATCAATCCCGCTTATGAAGTGGGGGACCTGATGCTGCTGGAAGATCATATCAATATGCCAGGCATGGTGGGCGCCAATCCGCTGATGGGACCAAACGATGATAGCATGGGCGAACGTTTTCTCGGTTTGGCGCAAGCTTACGATCGCCGTTTGCGGGCGCGCGCCCTGGAAATAGCCCGCCAGCACGCCATCCCCCTGCACAGCGGCGTCTATTTTGGCTTGTCTGGTCCCGCTTTCGAGACACCAGCCGAGATACGCATGATCCGCGCTTTAGGTGGCGATACGGTGGGCATGTCCACGGTGCATGAAGTCCTGGTGGCGCGGCATGCCAGTATGCGAGTCATGGCTTGCTCCGGCGTCACCAACCGCGCAATTGACGCCATCGATACCGACCTGGAAACAAACCATCTAGAGGTCTTGGAAGCAGGCAGGGTCATCGTCCCGCGGCTCACCACCATTCTGAAGGGTTTGCTCAAAAACTTCCCGACATGACCGGCATCATTGCTCTTATCGATCAGATTGCTGTCGGCATCTATTTTTTACTTGCCGCCGGCATTTTATTTTCGCTGCGCCGCTACCTCATCCATGCCGAAGATCACCGCTCTTCCTATTTCGAGCTGGAACGCGATCTGTCCCGCTACCGACAGATTAATGCCATCAGCGCCATTATCTTCCTGGTTGAATTGGCAATCATTATCGCCGGTATTCAGTTGGTTGTCGTGCCGGAGCTTTTGCTCGATCGCCGGATTCAAGGGCTGGTAGCGGGGGCAGAGCAGGAAGATGGGGTCTTTGTGACGCCGGTGCCTGCGCCACCAGCTGTTGATCTTGGCATTGAGCCGGTGGCTTTGCCGCGTTCTGCCGATGCCGTCAATCAAATTCAAGCCACACCCGTGCCCACGCCCACAGCGGTCGGCACCATTATTCCGGCTGACCCGCCTGTGGGCTGCGACAGCCCGGAGGCGCAATTGCTGATACCCGGCAATGGCATGCGCGTCTTCCAGCCGATACCAGTGGTCGGCACTGTCTTTGCCGATCAGTTTTCTTACGCCTCTCTCCAGATCAGCGGTCCCAGCACCAATGGCAATTTTTTCCTGCTCACCGACCAGAATACTGAAGTGCGTGAAACGGCAGAATTCGGTCAATTTGTGCCGGCCGGTTACGAGACGGGAGAATACCAATTCCGCCTGATGGTCTACGACATTACCAATACGCTCAAAGCCTCTTGCCTGGTGCACATCTACATATCTGAGCCCTTGCCAACAGTGACGCCCTTCCGCTGACAAAATCATCTGCTGTCAGCCAGGCACCGAATAAGTAGTCGAATGCTATCGAGTTGTCTTGTCGCTGCGATATGAGCGAACTTAGGAGCGTAGCTGGCGCGCTTTGCGATTGGCACGCCGGCGCCACCGACGGGAGCGCGACCGCCACTTGGCGATACGATATTGCACATGACGGCGCTGCCGCTTGAGCAAGGAGCCATGTTGTTCACTGGGTTTGGGCACGCCCCAGCGGATTACCATCGATGCCCAGGTTAAGCCACCGCCGAACCCAACCAGCGCGATATGATCTTTGTCTTGAATCCGCTTCTGTTCAATAGCTTCGCAAAGAGCGATGGGGATGGAAGCTGCTGAGGTATTGCCGTAGTATTCTACATTGTTCATAAACTTCTTGATATCGATGCCCAGTTTGCGCGCGGCCGCCTGCAATATGCGCAGATTTGCCTGATGGGGGATGACCAGATCGACATCTTCCACCTCGATGCTCGCGCCTTTGCAGGCTTGTTCGATGCTCTCGCTGACCACCCTGGTGGCGAAGCGAAATACCTCGCCGCCAGCCATATACATTTTGAAGAGCTTGTAGCCATTAGAGCCAGCCCGCGATTCATCGGCATCGATGCTGCCAACACTGGGTATCGCCAGCAGATCGCCACCAGCGCCATCGGAGCGCAATACGCTGGACAATACGCCGCCGGGGGTATCGCTCGCTCGCAACACCACCGCGCCGGCCCCATCTCCAAAGAGAATACAAGTGCTGCGATCTTGCCAATCCAAAATACGGCTCATGGTTTCCGCGCCAATCACCAGCGCGGCTTGGCTGGAGCCAGCCCGAATGGAATCGGCCGCCATATTCAACGCATAGACAAAACCGGAACAAGCGGCGCTCAAATCAAAGGCGCCCGCTTCATGGGCATTGAGCCAATCCTGCACCAAGCTGGCGGTACTGGGGAAAATATTCTCCGGCGTTGAAGTGGCGACAACGATCAAATCCAAATCAGTCGGCAGGATATCCGCCACTTCCAGCGCTTGTTGCGCTGCTTTGTAAGCCAGGGTCGCTGTGGACTCACCCTCATTGGCGATATAGCGCTGCCGGATACCCGTGCGAGCGAAAATCCACTCATCGCTGGTTTCCACGAAGGCAGAAATATCGTCATTAGTCATGACCGTTTCCGGCACAGCCATGCCCCAACCGATGATATGGGCATAGCGCAGCGCCGGCAACGCGGCATTATCGTTGCTGTCTCTTTCAAAAGTGACCATTGTCTTGGTATTCGCCAAAGATTAACACGGCATTGTGCCCGCCGAAGCCGAATGCGTTTGACATGACGTAGCGGACCGGGTGTTGGCAGCCCACATTCGCTACGTAGTTAAGATCGCAGGTGGGGTCTGCTTCTTCAAGATGAATAGTCGGCGGGACAAAATCTTCGCGGATCGCCATGATAGAAAATACCGCTTCGATAGCGGCTCCTCCGCCGAGCAAGTGACCAGTCATCGACTTGGTTGAGCTCACGGGAATATTGTAAACAGTCTCACCGAGCGCACGCTTGAGCGCGTTGGTCTCGGCGGTATCGTTCAAAGGCGTACTGGTGCCATGGGCATTGATATAGTCGATATCTGCCGGCTTTAAATCCGCGTCTTGCAGCGCGAATTCGACAGCTTTGGCGGCGCCTTCGCCACTTTCCATCGGCGCAGTGATATGGTAAGCATCCGATGTGTGCCCATAACCCAGCAGCTCGACATAGATCTTCGCCCCCCGCTCCAGCGCATGGTCCAACTCCTCGAGGATCAGAATGCCAGCCCCTTCGCCCGGGACAAAGCCGTCTCGATTCAAATCAAAGGGGCGGGAAGCTGTCGCGGGATCGTCGTTGCGGCTAAGAGCGGTCATATTGTTGAAGCCAGCTACCGTCAAGGGCACAATTGCCGCTTCCGCCGCGCCCGCCACCATAACTTTGGCATCCCCCCGGCGGATGATGTGCATGGCTTCGCCGATAGAGTTGTTGCCGGAGGCGCAAGCGGTCACGATACAGTGATTAGGTCCTCGCAGATTATATGCCATCGATACGGCGCCAGAACAAGAGTCACTTAAAATCTTGGGGATGGCCAGCGGTTTGATACCGCGATGCCCGCGTGTATCAATGCCTTGCTGCGCCTCCACGAAGGAGTTGATGCCCCCAACGCCAGAGCCAATGATGCAACCCACCTGGTACATATTGTCATGCGTGATTTGCAAGCCGCTGTCTTCAATCGCCTGTCGGCTGGCTTCCATGGCGAATTGGGCGACGCGGTCAATCCTCCGTGCTTCCTTCTTGCCGAAAATTGCTTCCGGCTCAAAGTTCTTGACTTCGCCAGCTAGCTGGTTTTGCGTCAAAGTGCGGTCATAGCGCGTGATGTAATCAATGCCATTCACGCCGCCTGCGGTATTTGCCCAGGCTTCCGCCACGCTGTTGCCGGTAGGGCAGAGGATGCCCATCCCAGTAATGACGATCCGCTTTTTATCCAAGTAATCCTCCAATCACATGGCGGCGCCAAAGAGCGCGATAGCTTCTACTATACACCCATTGTAACACTTAGGGCAGTCTTCCGTCGCTTTACAGACAGGGCATTGCCGCTTATAATTCGTCTCCATTATCCACAGCTAAAGCTGAGAGAGCAGGGCGTACCTTTAGTGGAGCAAGTCTCGCGATGATTTTGATCACTGGCGCGACGGGATTGCTAGGCAGACATCTGGTGAGGCGACTGATGCAAGAGGGAGTGCCGATGCGTTGTCTCTTGCCGGAATGGCGCATGCGGCATTTGCCTTGGGATATCGATCATCCCCATGCCCCACAACTCTTCGCCGGTAGCATCACCGATGAGGAAGCCTTCTTCCGGGCACTAACCAGTTGCCACGCGGTGATCCATCTGGAGAGCGCCCAATGGTGGGGGCGGCGGGGTGACCTGGAGCGAGTAGATCTGGCTGGCGCGCGTGTCTTGGCGGCGGCGGCTCGGTCGGCGCGTGTCGGTCGGATTATCTTCCTCAGCCAATTAGGGGCGGCACCTTCATCCGCTTATCCGCTGCATCGCGTCAAAGGCGAGGTTGAAAATATATTGCGCCGCAGCGGGGTTGCCTATACGGTCATCCGCAGTGGTGTTGTCTATGCCCCAGACGATGCTTTCATCAATCACATCGCCAGTATGATGCGGGTGAATCCTTTTTTCTTCTTCATGCCTGGTCCCGGCGAAGTCATTTTGCACCCAATTTACATTGACGACTTGGTGGAAGCAATATATCGTAGTTTGCATTCGGTACAGCTTGTGGATGCGACTGTGGAAATAGGCGGTCCCGAATATATTTCGCTGAGGGATATGATCCTGACGATTATGCGCGTCACCGGCATGCGGCGGGTGCTTATCCCCTTGCCGCCTTATCTCCTGCGCTGGGTCACCGGTCTGTACAGTCGCATTTTGCCGCGCTCGTTGATGACTGGTCAATGGCTGGATATTCTGGCAGCGAATCGCAGCGCGCCGCTGGGGAGCCTCTTCGATCACTTTGGATTTCAACCACGGCGTTTTGAAGAGACCCTCTTGAGTTACTTGCCACAGCGCCGGCACTTTTGGGGATTATTGCGCGATACCTTCCGTCGCCGCCCGCGAGCGGTTTAACGCGCAGGAAGATGGCATGAAAGATATTCGCATCGAACGCTTGCTCACTGCTGAAGCGCTGGATCAAGCGGTTGAATTGCAGAAACTGTACTGGGGCCAAGATGCCAATAACCTGGTGCCCAGCCATATGCTCTATTCGCTCTCTCATCATGGCGGGCATGTTCTGGGCGCTTATGATGGTTCGCAACTGGTTGGTTTCCTCATCGGTTTTATCGGCACCGATATCGATGTTGATGATCCCGATGCTCGTCCCGCGATGGCAAACCTGCTGATCATGTCCAAGCGCATGCTGGTACTGCCAGAATACCGGGGGCGCAATATCGGCTTTCGTTTGAAAATGGCGCAGCGTGATATCGCCCTGAAACAAGCCATCCGCCTGGTGACCTGGACAGTTGACCCGCTGCTGGCGCCAAACGCGCATCTCAATATTCGCAAACTGGGCGCTGTCATCCAGCGCTATTCAGCTAACTATTTTGGCTTAGCCGAAGCCGATAGCCTGCGCGCCGATCGTCTGATTGTCGAATGGTGGGTGATGCAGCGACGGGTCAAGCAACGCGCCCAAGGGGCAGGTAGCAAACTCACTCTACAGCATTACTTGGATGTCGATACACCAATCGTCAATCGAGCTGCTGCCGGCGATACCTGGTTGCGACCTGGGAGCCTGACTGATGTGCCAACTGGGACGTTCGCTCTGATGGAGATCCCGGCTGATTTTAGGGCGCTGGAAGCGGCCGATTATGGACTGGCTGATCAATGGCGCTATCATATCCGCGATGTCTTCACGCGCATGTTTGACGCCGGCTATATCGTGACCGATTTCCTCAAGGATCAATTTCAAGGGCGGCAATGTACATTTTATTTGTTGAGCCATCATTTTGATAACGCTCAGCGCGAGAATTAAGGTGTGGACATGACATTCAATGGCGAGAAGATTGCATTCATCGGCGCGGGCATGATGGGGGAAGCGATGATCAAAGGCTTGCTGCATCAAGAATTGCTCGCGCCAGCACAAATCACAGCAGCCGACCCCCGGGCAGAGCGCTTGACGGATTTGCAAGAGCAATATGGCATCGATATCACCACCGACAATGTGCTGGCAGCCCGCTCGGCGGATGTCCTGGTGCTCTCGGTCAAACCGCAGGCGATGGGGAAAATACTGCCAGAATTACGAAATAAGCTGGACCAGTCATGCTTGATTGTCAGCATCGTGGCTGGTGTTCCCCTGCAGACCATCACAGACGGCTTGCTAAACAAGCGCGTAGTGCGTTCGATGCCCAATACACCGGGGCAGATCGGGCAAGGCATCACTGTCTGGACCGCCTCGCCACAAGTTGCCGATGAACAACGGACGCAGGCGGAAAAGCTGCTCAGCGCTTTAGGCGAGCAGATCTACGCCGATGACGAGCGCTTTCTGGATATGGCGACGGCGCTCAGCGGCTCAGGTCCCGCTTATGTCTTCATGTTCATGGAAGCGATGGTGGATGCTGGCGTGCATATGGGTTTCGCTCGCCGCAATGCCGAGAAAATGGTGACGCAGACCCTCCTCGGCTCGGTACTCTATGCCCAGCAATCGGGCTTGCATCCAGCCCAACTGCGCAATCAGGTGACTAGCCCAGGCGGAACTACCGCCGCGGCTTTGCACGAGATGGAGAAGGGCGGCTTGCGCACCGTACTCTCCGAGGGAATCTGGGCGGCTTATCGACGCTCGCAAGAGCTGGGCAGCGACGATGGCTGATTCCCGCTCCATGATGAGCTAATTTCGCCCGTTGCCTTATCGATTGTCTGCTGGCAGAATATTACTCGTGGTCGTCCGCAGCTTGCTTAGCGGATAGGCATCTATAAGAAAATTGGCTTATTATCCGTTTGTGAAAATATGGACAAGTGCCTTTGTTTAGGCTACAATGGCATATGATTTTCCATGTCTTTTGATTGTAGATCGCCAAACAGTGAAGAAAACTGGTGTGATAGAACTTTTATCCAAATCTGATACCCTATCGAATGAGTTTCTAAAACCGCAAGAGGTCAAGTAAAGGCAAGGAGCCTGCGAATGGCAGACAATATCTATGAATCGATTTTAGAGCAGATCAGAGAAATTGAGCTTGCAGAGCTCGAATCTGTCGAAGTCGGCTATGTGGAAGAAGTTGGGGATGGTATCGCGCGTATTTCCGGCTTGGATAATGTGCGCTACAACGAGCTGGTGCAGTTCGAAAACGGTATCGCTGGCATCGCCTTCAACCTGGAAAAAGACAATGTCGGCGTCATCATTATGGGCGCCTATGACGACATTCAAGAAGGCGACGCGGTCAGCGCTCTCGGACGTATCGCTTCCGTGCCCGTAGGTATGGGTTTGGTGGGCAGGGTAGTGAACGCCCTGGGCGAGCCGATTGATGGCAGAGGTCCCGTGCAATTCGATGAATATTACAATATCGAGCGCATTGCCCCCGGCGTGATGGAGCGTCGCAGCGTCGACCGCCCAGTGCAAACCGGCATCCTGGCTATCGACACCATGATTCCCATCGGTCGCGGTCAGCGCGAGTTGATCATCGGCGATCGGCAGACCGGCAAGACCGCCGTGGCGCTGGATACCATTGTCAATCAACGTGGTGAGGATATGTATTGCATCTATGTCGCCATTGGCAAGCGTCGTGGCGAGGTGGCGCGCATCCGCGAAACGCTGGAACGCGAAGGTGCTATGGATTACACCACCATCGTGGTTGCTTCGGCTTCTGATGCCGCCGCTCTGCAATACCTGTCGCCTTATGCCGGTTGCGCTATCGGCGAATGGTTCATGGAAAATGGCAAAGACGCGCTGGTCATTTACGACGATCTATCCAAACATGCCAACGCCTACCGGCAGGTATCGCTATTGATGCGCCGCCCGCCCGGGCGCGAGGCTTTCCCCGGCGATGTCTTCTATTTGCATAGCCGCTTGCTGGAACGCGCCGCTCAATTGAGCGATGAGCGCGGTGGAGGCAGCTTGACCGCCTTGCCAGTGATCGAAACCCTCCTGGGCGATGTCTCCGCCTTCATTCCCACCAATGTCATCTCCATTACCGATGGTCAGATTTATCTTGAGTCCGAGCTCTTCAACGCCGGCTTGCGACCGGCGCTCAACACCGGCATCAGCGTCAGCCGCGTCGGCAGCTCGGCACAGACCCGCGCGATGAAAGATGTCGCCGGCGGTTTGAAATTGCAAATGGCGCAATTCCGCGATCTGGCGGCTTTCGCTCAATTTGGCTCCAACCTGGACAAGGCGACGCAGCAGCAATTAGACCGCGGCTTGCGCTTAACTGAGCTGTTTAAGCAGGTGCAGTATCAAACCCTGTCGCTGGAAGATCAGGTCGCGCTCACCTACGCTGGCACCAGCGGTTTGACCGATGAGGTGCCGGTCGAGAGTATGCTGTCCTGGAAAGAAGAATTCCTGCGCGCTTTCCGCACCCAATTCTCCAATGTTGGCGAGTTCATCCGTGAGAATCGTAATGCGCGCGTCGGAGAACAGATTCAAGAACAACTGACTACAGCTATCAAGACTTTCAACGAAGCATGGTCCTAGTGTCACTGCCGTCACAAGAAAGGAGACACTAGATGCCTACTCTGAGGGAAGTCAAAAATCGCATTCGCAGCGTCAAAAACATCGCGCAGATCACGCGGGCGCTGGAAGCGGTTTCCGCCTCGCGCGTTCGCCGCGCCCAAGCCCGTGTTCTGGCGAGCCGCGCCTATGCCGAAAAAGCCTGGGAGATCCTGATCAATATCCAGGCTGCCAGCAAGAATTTACCTTTGCATCCTTTATTGACCTCGCGCGAAGAAGTCAACAAGGTCATGGTGGTGGTCATTACCTCTGATCGCGGTTTGGCCGGCGCCTACAACACCAATATCCTGCGGGTGGCGCAACGCTTCGCCACACGTTTGGGCAAACCGGTCGATTATGTCACGGTGGGGCGCAAGGGGCGCGATTCACTAGCTCGCCTCAACGCCGATATTGTGGCTTCTTTCACTGATATGCCAGCGGAGCCAAAAATCACCGATATCACACCGATAGCCCGTATCGCCATGGACGCCTACCTCAGTGGCGAAGTAGACGAAGTGCTGATCGCCTATACCGACTTTGTCAATATGCTGGCGCAACGGCCAGCTGTTTTGGGCTGGCTGCCATTAACGACCGATACCATCGCGCAGCAAGTTGCATCTGAATATGTTAAGGATGTGGCTAGCGTTAGCGCTGGCATACAGAACTACGAATATGAACCGAGCGCAGCCGCCGTGGTCGATGAGATCGTGCCTCGTTTTACCGAGTTGCAACTTTATCAAGCCCTGCTGGAAGCCCAAGCGAGCGAACATGCAGCGCGTATGGCAGCGATGAGAAACGCCACCGACAACGCGACGCAACTAACGGCAGACCTCACGCTGCAATACAACAAGGCGCGTCAAGCAGCCATCACTGCCGAAATCCTCGATATTGTGGGCGGCGCCAATGCCCTTCAGCAAGCGATCGACAACTCGGCTGACGAGATACTGAGTGCCAACGAGATCAGCAAACAACTGCAGGATGCTTGAGCCGCCCGTTGCTTGGGCAAGCCTGAAATCTAAATAAGGAGTGAAAAAGATGGCAGAAATTCAAGGAACGGTTACGCAGGTGCTGGGCAATGTGGTCGATGTGGAATTCCCTGCGGGCGAGTTGCCGGATATTTTTGACGCGGTAGAAGTCCCCCGCGAAGGCGAGGACAACCTGGTATTGGAAGTGGAACTGCATCTCGGCGAGAGCGCTGTCCGCACGGTGGCGATGGATTCCACCGATGGCTTAGCGCGCGGCGCAATGGCGGTCGCTACGGGCCAGCCAATCGCGGTACCCGTTGGCGAGCCAACACTGGGGCGTATCTTCAATGTTTTGGGGCGCCCGGTCGATATGGGCGAAACCGTGCCTGATGATGCCCAACGCCTGCCCATCCATGCCGATGCCCCTTCTTTCGAGGATCAATCGCCAACTATCGAAGTTTTCGAGACTGGCATGAAAGTGATCGATCTGGTGGCGCCCATGACTAAAGGCGGCAAAACCGGCATCTTCGGTGGCGCTGGCGTGGGCAAAACGGTCACCATTCAAGAGCTGATTAACTCGATCGCCACCCAGCATGATGGCTTATCCGTCTTCGCTGGCGTGGGCGAACGCACTCGTGAGGGCACCGATCTCTATCACGAAATGAAGGAAGCCAATGTGTTGGACAAGCTGGCGATGGTTTTTGGCCAAATGAACGAGCCGCCCGGGGTGCGCTTGCGTGTTGCCTTGTCCGGTTTGACCATGGCGGAATATTTCCGCGATCAAGGTCGCGATGTGCTGATCTTTATCGACAACATTTTCCGCTATTCACTGGCGGGGGCGGAAGTATCGGCGCTCTTAGGCCGGATGCCTTCCGCAGTTGGTTATCAGCCCAACCTGAACGAAGAGATGGGCATGTTGCAAGAACGCATCACCTCGACCCGCTCGGGCTCGATCACATCGATGCAGGCAGTTTATGTGCCTGCCGATGATTATTCTGACCCGGCACCGGTGGCTGTCTTCACTCATTTGGATAGCACCATCGCGCTGGAACGTTCGATCGCCGCTCGTGGCTTGTTCCCGGCGGTCGACCCGCTGGCTAGCACCAGCAATATCCTGCAGCCAGAAGTGGTGGGCGATGATCACTATGGCACAGCGCGCGAAGTCCAGCAGGTACTGCAGCGCTACAAAGACTTGCAAGATATCATCGCTATTCTGGGCGTCGAAGAATTGTCCGATGATGACAAGGTCCTGGTGGCGCGGGCGCGCAAGATGGAAAACTTCCTCAGCCAGCCCATGTTCGTGGCAGAACAATTTACGGGCCAAGCCGGTCGTTATGTGCCGATCAAAGACACCGTGCGCGGCTTCCGCATGATTCTGGATGGCGAGGTTGACCATATCCCAGAGCAAGATTTCTACATGGCGGGTGGCATCGAGGATGTGCTGGAACGCTATGCGAGCCGCGAAAACTAGGAGCCGGCTATGCCCATTCACATCGAATTAGTGACCCAGGAAGAAAAAGTCTTCGAGGAGCCGGAAGCCGATATCGTTATGGTGCCCGCTGTCGAAGGCGAGATGGGTGTGCTGCCGAACCACGCGCCAGTGCTGACGACCTTGACTTTCGGCGAGCTAGTCGTGAGGAAAGGCGCCGCCGAAGAACGTTTCGCCATCTATGGTGGCGTGGTCGATGTCCGTCCCGACAAAGTTGTTGTCCTGGCGGATCTGGCGGAGTCTTCCTTCGCGCTCGATCTGGAAAAAGCGCAGCAAGCCCGGGAACAGGCTCGGGAACTGTTGGAAGGTGGAATGCCCGAAGCTGAAAATCGGGAAGCGCAGTTGGCTCTCCGGCGCGCTAACCTGGCAGTGCGGATCAGTCAAAAAGTCCGAAATCGCGGTTCTATGCTGCGTATCCTCGACCAAGACAGCGATGAGGCTTAAGCGCTGCAATATCACCAGCAAAATTTCAAGCATTCAACTCACCCGGCGCTGCAATTCTAGTCTTGTAGTCCGGGTGTTGTTTTTACGCTAAACTAGAGACTGTAACCAGCAGGGACAGCGCGGGAAAACGCATGGCACGCTTTGGAAAACGATTAGGCGTCGACTTGGGCACGGTAAATGTCTTGATCTATGACAACGGTCGTATCGTGCTGCAAGAGCCTTCTTTGGTGGCGCTATTGGCGGAAGAAGAGCGCATCGTCGACTTTGGCCACCCCGCGCGTGAAATGCTCGGGCGCGTCGATGACGAAGACATTCAGGTGATGCGCCCCCTGCAAAATGGTGTCATAGCCGATTATGAAGTCACCGAAGCTATGTTGGAATATTTCTTTGGCAAGATCGCCGGGCGAATTCGTTTGTTTCGTCCATCGGTGATGGTCTCAGTGCCTTTTGGCGCCACCAGCGTGGAAAAGCGAGCCGTGCGAGAAGCGATTCTGGCGGCCGGCGCCCGCGAGGTGCAATTGATGTGGGAGCCATTGGCGGCCGCTTTAGGGGCCGGTTTACCGGTCAGCACACCAGTCGGCGGCATGGTGATCAATATTGGCGGCGGCATCACCGAAGCGGCCGTGCTTACCATGAACAATATCGTCCGCGCCGAGAGCGGCAGAGTCGGTGGGCTGCGCTTGGACGATGCTATCATCAGTTATGTGCGCCGCAAGTATAATTTGACCATCGGGCAGCCCACTGCGGAATCGATCAAGATTCAAATCGGCGCGGCAGTCGATCAACCTCAAGAGCTGTCGATGGAAATCCAGGGGCGTGATAATGTCTCCGGTTTGCCCCGTACTGTCCGTGTCAGCACCGGGGAAGTGGTGGAAGCTTTGGACGAACCACTGGGACAGATTGCCGCTGTGGTCAAAGCGGTATTGTCGACAACGCCGCCCGAATTATCCTCCGATATTATTGACCGCGGCATCGTTTTGACCGGCGGTGGCGCCCTGCTGCGCGGCATCGATAGCTACCTGACGCGGGAGACGGGCGTGCCAGTTTATCAAGCGGATAATCCCCTGATCACGGTGGTGATCGGTTGTGGCCGCGCCTTGGAAGATCCAGCGATTATGCGTCGCCTGGCGCAGAGCAATTTCTTTTAGCCCCAGTTCCATACGGCGCGTTTCAAATCAGCTATCGAGGTAGTAGGTCATCCGCTGAAGATGGGTCACCGGATCGATATATTGGATTTGAACGCCAGCCGGCACATTGATATTGATCGGCGCATAATTGAGGATGGCTTCTACGCCGGCTTCCACCAACTGATCCGCCACAGCCTGCGCATTTTCCGCCGGCACTGCCAACATGGCGATTTTGATGCCTTCCCGCCGGATGATCTCGTTCATCTTGCTGACAGGTTGTATCTGAAAACCGCTAGCTTGTTTGCCAATTTTCTCCGGGCTGATATCAAACAAATGCGCGATGCGGAATCCGCGATCCTGAAATCCGCGATAATGGGAAATCGCAACGCCTAGATTGCCAGCGCCAACCACCACTACCATCCACTCTTGATCGACCTGTAATACCTCTTGCAACTTATCGATCAAATATTCGATTTGGTAGCCGGTACCTTGTTTTCCGAAGCCGCCAAAATGCGATAAGTCTTTGCGTATCTGTGCCGAGCTAATATCAAGGCGCTCGCCCAATTCATGCGAGGAGGTCACCGGGTTCCCCTCCTGCTGCAAGCGTCTTAAAGCGCGCAAATATAATGGCAAACGACCGATCACGATATCAGGAATAGTTGTCATTGCCGCAACCTCATGTTGCATTTGTGAAAGTCTCTACAAAGAGTATCATAGCTACTAAACAATCGCAACGCCGTGCAGTTCGCCACCAGAGGCGCAAGAGTCTTGCCAGAGCGATGGTAACTGGTGATCGCCCAATCTAGCCTCGCTTGAAAGGGAATGCCGGCAGTGCTACAATCAAAACGCTGCCATCAAGATAAGTTTGCGCAGCGATGACCTAGACCAGCTTACGGGGAAGAATGACAGATTCCGCCAACATGCCGCTAGAGACCGATGAAACAGTCGGCAACAATCGCCAGCTCGCTAACGACCTGCAAATCGTGCACGACAGCATGTTGGATGGCTTGGGACAACTGGCTGATTATTTTGGCTTCAACAAGGTCATGGGCCAACTCTACGGTAGTTTGTTGCTCAGTGCCGAGCCGCTCTCGTTGGATGACATGATGGGGCGCTTGGGAATTTCCAAGGCAAGTGTCAGTACCAATATGCGTTCGCTGGAGCACATGGGCATGGTGCGGCAAGTGTGGGTGCGCGGCGGTAGCGGACGGCGCAAGTATTACCAGGCGGAGACGGATTTCTGGCAGATTTTCTCCAATTTCCTCAGTGGCCGCGAATTGCGGGATGTGGAGCGGGCATTGGCAGTGATGGAAGAAAACCGGCAGCGCATCTCCAGCAGCATTGCCGATTTGCCCTCGGATCAACAGATTCTGGCGCGGTTATATCTGGATCGCATCGCGCAGATGCAAGCGCTCTTTCGCTTTGCCCAGCTGATTATCAACAGCATACTCAACCAAGTCAGCAGCCTCGATGTCTCCGATGTCTCCGGCGTGGAACTGCAATAAGTTCTCCCCTTGTGGGCTTTTGCGCCGCTGCTATAATTCTTTTATGGGCTTTTGCCTGGGGAAGTGGCGGAATTGGCAGACGCGCATGACTTAGGATCATGTCTCTTTGAGGTGAGGGTTCGAATCCCTCCTTCCTCATCACGGTGCATCTCAAAAGGCGCAACAAGCGCCGCTGCATTTTCTGATGAAACATCTATATTGCCCGCGCTCATCTGATGCTACAATGAGTGCTTAAAAGCCAAGGAACCTATCTTGAAGCTACAAACCGAACGACTCGAGAATCACAAAGCGCAATTTACCATTGAGATCGAAGCTGACCAGTTGGAAGACGCCAAACTGAGAGCCGCACGTAGCATATCGCGCCGCGTGCGCATCAAAGGCTTTCGCAAGGGGAAAGCGCCCTATCGTCTGGTGGCCCAGTACGTTGGTGAAAGCGCTATCCTGGAAGAAGCGGTCGAAACATTAGGCGATACTCTCTATAAGCAAGCGCTGGATGAATCCGAAGTGCTGCCTTATGCCCCCGGCGCTTTTGAAGACTTCAAGCTGGAGCCGGTCCCCACCTTTATTTTCTCTGTGCCATTGCAACCAGAAGTGGACTTGAAAGGTTACAGCGAGGTCCGCCTTGACTTTGAAGTGCCGACCGTCAGCGCGGAAGAGATTGATGAGATCTTAAACCAGTTACAGATGCGCGACTTGGAAGTGATTGACGATGATGTCGAGGTGACTGCCGCCGGCAACCGTGTCATCATCGATGTGGAGAGTGTGTTTGCCGATGGCGAACCGGCGGATGAAGTGACTGATAATGAGCTGGCTGAAGTGGCGGAAGATGCCCTCATTAGCGAAGGCGATGGCGAACCGGCGGATGAAGTGACTGATAACAAGCTGGCTGAAGCGGCGGAAGATGCTCTCAGTAGCGAAGGCGATGTCGATCAAAGCCAGACCGAAGACGATGAATCCCCCCCTATTCCGAAACAGGGGGATACCTTCGTCAATGATCAAGATCGGCAGATCATCCTCGATCCCAATCAAGATCCCTTCATGCATGGCTTTGTGGAAAACCTGCTCGAGGTGGAACGGGGCAGCGATGTCGAATTTGAATTGACGATTCCCGATGACGATCTGGATACTACAATTGTCGGCCGCCGGGTGAGCTTCTTGGTCACGGTCAAGAAAATCGAAGAGATCGCCATACCAGACCTGGACGACGAATTCGCCCGCCAAGTCAGCCGCAGCCGCGGCGATGAAGAGCTGGACCTGGCAGGCTTGCGCGAAGCAACGCGGGAAGAGCTGGAGAGTTCGGCGCTGCAAAATGCTGAAGCCCAGTATAGCAGTGAAGTGTTGCAACAGATTGTCGAAAATGCCGAAATCCATTATCCCGAGCTGATGCTGGATGAACACATCAATGAAATGATTCGCGAATTTGAACAAAACTTGTCCCAGCAGAATATGAAGCTGGAAGACTACCTGCGCTTGACCAATAGCTCGGCAGATGAATTGCGCAAACAATATCGTGAACGGGCGACCCAATCGCTGCGCCAGACGCTGGTGCTACGAGAATTTGTCAGCGCGCAAGCTATCGACATCAGCGATAACCAATTTGAGCAACACCTCGATAGCCTTGTCGCCGGCTATGGTATGAATGAAGAATTGCGCCCGGTCTTTAATTCCGAACCGATGAGTTCCAATATCCGCAATAATCTGATGATGACCTATGTCAATGCTCATTTGCTGGCTCTCGGGCAAGGGCAAGATCCAGCAGACGCTGTTGCCGAAGTAGATGCCCGCCGAAAAGCCGAGATGCAGCGATTGCAGGAACGCAGGCAACGAAGAGAGCAATATGAGACGGAAGCCGCTGCCGATGATGCCCAAGATGCAGCTGCGGAGGATGCCGAGGCTGCGGTAGTGCCGGACATGCCACCCACCGCCGATACACAAGATCCGGAAGTTGAAGCGGGCAAAGCTTGATTATCTGCAACATCATTCGCTTATACAAACGAAAGGTACACGGCAGCGTATGAACACTATTCACAATATCATTCCCATGGTGATCGAGCAGGGCAGCCGCGGAGAACGCGCTTACGATATCTACTCTCTGCTGCTAAAAGAGCGCATCATCTTCGTTGGCTCGGGGATTAACGATCAAATTGCCAACCTAATCGTAGCGCAGCTACTCTTCCTAGAACGCGAAGGACCTGACCGCCGCGTACAAATGTATATCAACTGCCCCGGTGGCATCGTTTACTCCGGCTTGGCGATCTATGACACCATGCAGCAGGTGTCGCCAGCTGTTGGTACCGTAGCGGTCGGCATCACCGCCAGCTTTGGCACCGTGCTATTGACAGCTGGTGAACCCGGCATGCGTCTGGCTTTGCCCAACGCCACCATCCACATGCACCAGCCCTTGGGCGGCGCCCAGGGACAAGCTTCCGATATCGTCATCCAAGCGGAAGAAATTGTGCGGCTCAAGAAACGCATCATCGATATCTTTGTCAATCACACCGGCAGAACCCCCGAAGAGGTCGAGCGCGTCACCGACCGCGATGTTTATATGACAGCCGAGGAAGCCACCGAATTCGGCTTGATCGATTCCGCCGTCGTTGGCGAGATTCGTCAAGAGGAAGGGGCATAAGGATGAGCTCCCCGCCGACGAAGCGTCGCTGCAATTTTTGCACCCGCACACAGGACGAAGTGGAGCGCTTGTTCGCGGGGCACGAAAACATCTTTATCTGCAACTACTGCGTCGAAATCTGCAACAGTTTGGTCAATGAAGAGGCGGAAAATGTAGCCAGCTTTGACTTTGAATTGGCTCTTTCGCCAAGGCAAATCATGGAACGCCTGGATGAATATGTGATCGGCCAACAAGATGCCAAGCGTGTCCTTAGCGTAGCCGTCTACAATCATTACAAACGCATACAATCAACCATCGAGCCGCAAGATGTTGAATTGGACAAGAGCAATATCCTGCTGATTGGTCCCACCGGCTGTGGCAAGACTCTACTAGCACAGACCTTGGCGCGTATCCTCGATGTACCCATCTGCCTCACCGATGCCACCGCGCTGACGGAAGCCGGTTATGTGGGCGAAGATGTGGAGAATATCCTGCTGCGTTTGATACAGGCAGCTGATGGCAATATCGCCCGCGCCGAACATGGCATCATTTATATCGATGAGATCGACAAAATCGCGCGCAAATCCAATTCAAATCCATCGATCACGCGGGATGTCTCCGGCGAAGGCGTGCAACAAGCGCTGCTAAAAATTGTGGAAGGTACCGTGGCAAATGTACCTCCGCAGGGCGGGCGCAAACATCCGCATCAGGAATTCTTGCAGATTAACACCCGCAACATCCTCTTCATTGTAGGTGGAACCTTCGCCGGGCTCGATGATGTGATCCGGCGGCGCATTGGCATGCGAAGCAAAATAGGTTTTGGCGCGCAGCATGACAAAACCAATGAAGAGGCCGTTAACCTGCTCAGCAAAACATCACCCGAGGATCTAGTCCATCATGGCTTGATTCCGGAGCTGGTTGGTCGCCTGCCGGTGCTGGTCACGCTAAATCCTTTAGAATTGGACCAGCTGGTGCGTATTATGGTTGAACCGAAGAACGCGCTCATCCGCCAATATGAACACCTGCTTTCATTGGACAATGTAGAACTGGTCTTCGAATCCTCAGCGCTGCAGGCGGCTGCTGAGTTGGCAATCGAGCGTGAAACAGGCGCTCGTGGCCTCCGCTCAATCATCGAATCTTGCTTGCTCGATGTCATGTTTGAAGTACCCAGCCGCGATGACATCAGCAAAGTTGTGATCAATGAGCGGACTATCCGTGGCGAGGAAAAACCGCGTATCTTCACCCGAGATGGCCGCGTGGCGACACTTTCGGATAATATCCACCCCGCTGCCTGAGTTGCCTGCCGGCGCTTTGTGGCTCCCGCTCACTGCTGGATTGGCGGCAGCACGATCTTGCTGATACCCTGGACACCTCGCTCAAAACTTTGGGCATCTAGTGCGGTCGCTTCCTCCCCGGCGCCTCCCCAGTTGTAGGGAATGGCGTACTGCGGTTTCATCATTTCCACCAATTCTTGCGCCTCAGCTAGCGACAACCTGCCATAGCCATCGATGGGCAGCAGCAGAATATCGGGCTTCAAATATGCCATTTCCGGGATGAGCTCCGAATCGCCAACGTAATAGATGTCGTGAAAATCCAGCGAAATGATAAAACCCAAGCCCCCATCTTCCCGCCGATGACGGGGATCGCGCAGGGAATAAGCCGGGATGGCTTTGATGCTCGCCCGCCCAATCGTGATACTCTGCCACTCTCGCAATACAGTCGTGCCGCTGATGATCCGGGCGACACTCTCGTTGCCGATGACCACGGTATGCTGGGCGCGGATCTTCTCCACATCCGCCGGCGAACAATGATCATAATGATCATGTCCAATGAGAATGATATCGGGCGGGGTCTCGTGCTTCACCACCCGCCAGGGCGCAATTTGAATGCGTGGCGATCCTTCTATGCTGAAACTGCTGTGGCGCTGCCAGCGGATTCTGTCAATCAAAGTGAATATCCTTCGCTGCCTGTATGCTGTTATAACCATTGCGGATACCAACCCGCCCAATCTAGGCATTATAAATTGTCACCATGCAATCTTCCTAGAACGAGCCATAGCCTCTGCGCCTACCTACCTTTTTCTTTCCATCTACACGCCCATAGCAAACTCATGTATGCTATCAGCTCTATGCAGATCTAGCTGTGCAGCGGGTTTCTGTCATGTTGGTTGACCGAGCAAAGATATTTGTGGCGAGCGGCAAAGGCGGCGATGGGATAATCTCCTTCCGTCGCGAAAAATATGTGCCGCGCGGTGGTCCATCAGGAGGTACTGGCGGGCGCGGGGGCGATGTCTTGCTCAAAACCGATGCCAATATCAATACCCTCTATTTCTTCCGCAAGCGCGTGCATTTCAAAGCCAAGCCGGGTGGCAAAGGCGGCTCCAGCAACAAGACAGGCGCCGATGCCGATCCACTGGTCGTGCATGTGCCGCTGGGCACCGTCGTGCGCGATGCCGAGACCGGCGGTCTCATCGCCGATCTGGTCGCCGAAGAAGCGCAAGTGGTGGTGGCGCCGGGTGGCCGGGGTGGCCGGGGCAACGCTCATTTCAAATCGGCTTCCAATCAGGCGCCCCGCCTGGCGGAAAAAGGCGAACCTGGCGTCGAACGCTGGATCACCTTGGAACTCAAGCTGATCGCCGATGTCGCTCTAGTCGGCGTACCCAACGCGGGTAAGTCTACCTTGCTCTCCGTGGTGAGCAACGCCAAGCCAAAAATCGCGGATTATCCCTTCACCACCCTGGAGCCGAACCTGGGTACCGTCATCTACGACAATAATGATCTGGTATTCGCCGATATCCCCGGGCTGATTGAAGGCGCGCATCTCGGCGTCGGTCTCGGGCATTCTTTCTTGCGCCATGTGCAACGCACCGACATCATCGTGCATATTCTGGATGGCTCCGCCGAGGATCCGATTGCTGACTACAACCAAATCCGGGCGGAGCTGGCGCTCTACGATGAGCAACTGACCAAACGCCCGGAGATTGTCGTCGTCAACAAAATCGATCTGCCGGGCACGCGCGAATATTGGGACTTGCTTAAAGAGAGCCTGGCAGAGCGGAAGATCGGTGATCCACTGGCGATTTCTGCCCTGACTCGTGAGAATGTCGATCGCTTGATTCAACGTGTATTTGAATGCGCCGCCAACCTGCCGGAGAGGTCCAAAACAGATCTAAACGAAACGCCGATTTATGAATTGGAAGAAGAAGTTCTACCTTTTGCACTCGAAGTCAAAGCTGGAATCTATTACGTCAGTGGCGATCGTATTGAACGTGCGGCCGCGATGACATATTGGGATTATGAAGAAGCCGTGGCGCGCTTCCAAAAGACGCTGGATACCTTGGGTGTCACAGAAGCTTTGCAGCAAGCCGGGGTGCGCGCTGGTGATACTGTGTTCATCGGCGACTTCGAATTGGAGTGGGCGGAATGAAGTGGAAGAGCATCGGCATCCTGGGCGGCACCTTCGATCCTCCACAAATGGGACATTTGATCCTGGCGGAGTACAGCCGCGAAACGCTGCGGATGGATCACGTTCTCTTCGTCCCAGTTGCCGATCACCCGGTCAAAAAAGGGGAAACACGTCTGCCTATCAATCATCGCATGGCAATGTTGGAACGCGCCATTTGCGATAACCCCCACTTCAGCATCTCCTGCGTCGATATCGACCGCGCAGGACCGCATTATTCAGCCGACACGGTGAAAATAATCAAAGGACAATATCCAGGGGCGGATTTATTCTTCCTGATGGGGGGCGACAATCTGCGGAGCTTGCCATCCTGGGAACGCGCGACCGAACTCTATCGCTGTTGCCGGCTGGCAGTGATGAAACGCGCCGACGAAAATATCGCGCCTGATATGCACGATGATGTTTTACCGGGCTTGTCGGGACAAGTGGATATTGTCGACGTGCCTATGCTGAGCGTCTGGCTGTCATCGTCTTATGTGGTCAGCCGCTTACGCGCGAATCTCAGTGTACGCTATCTTGTCCCCGATGGCGTTTTAGAGTACATTGCCAACAACAATCTTTATCGCTGACCTTTCATGCGACGACAACTCTCAACTTTCCTCCTGCTGCTCATTACGCATTTGTGCCTCGCCTCGGCGCTGGGGCAAGAATCGCTCCCGATCCCGACACTTGCTGTACCAACACTGGTCGCCCCCGCTATAGAAACCACTACCTCCGATAGCTTCAACAACAAGTCGGCTGTGGCGGAAATCCTGGAGTCCGGCGTCTTCCGAGTGGGCATACTCTATAACCAGCCGCCTTACAGCGAATTCACTCTCCAAGGCGAGTTTCGCGGTTTTAATGTTGAATTGCTTCGCCTGCTCGCCGATACCTGGGGCTTGGAATTGGAATTGATCCAGGTTACGCGGCAAAACGCGCTGGATAAGCTGAACCAAGGCGCAGTCCATGTGGTGGCATCGGCTTTTGTTCACTATCGAGATCTCGATGCTGAACTCGAATTCAGTCAGACATATCTGCTCGGCAGGCAAGCGATGATGGTCCGCGCCGACAGTCCGTTTAAGACGCCGGCGGAATTGGGCGAGCGCAAGATCGGCTATGTCATCGGCACCAGAACGGAGAAGGCATTGAGCTTGTGGTCCGCAAGAATGGACCGGGTCTTGAACCTGCAGCACTATCTCACCTTGGATCGCGCTTTTGCCGCTTTGACTCGCGGTGATGTCGCTGCTATTGTGGCTGAGGAACAAGGTCTTCTGCGCATCTCCGACGAATATGCTGAGCAAATTCGCATTCTGGAAGCGCCAGTTATCACCGAGCCACATGCTTTTGCCGTCCGGCGGCAAGATGCGGCTTTGCGGGATCTCCTCAATCACAGCATTCAGCTGCTGCTCCAGCAGGGGGAACTGGGCAAGCTCCACCGCGAATACTTCCCCAATCAGGAGTTTCCTGCTGATACGATCGCGCTATGGGACAACATCGCTGAGGAGCTGAATCCCGCGGGATTCCCAAGTGAAAACAACTATCCGCCAAGAGCTGCCTTGCCGCAAATACTGGAATCGGGTCTGCTGCGCGTTGCAGGTATTGTTGATGGCGGGGCCGGCGCTTCGGCTGGCGAACGGAGATTAGCAGAGCTAAATCGCGCCCTTGTGAGTGAAATGGCGTCTCGCTGGGGGGTGGGCTTGGAAATTGTCAATAGCAGCGCGCAAGAGGCGGCCGACCTGCTGCGAACTGGCGCGGTACAGTTGGTGGCTGGTTCAAAGCCAGATTGGCGGCTGGCAGGTGCGATGGATTTCTCCATGCCATATCTGCTTCATGGCGATCGCTTGATGGTGCCGGCTAACTCCGGCATAGAAGGCTTCAACAATCTGCGTGGTCGCGTCCTGGGCTTGCTCATCGGCGACGAAACCGCCAGAGAACGCGCCCAAGCTTGGGCGGATTCTATCCGCGCTACCCTGCGTTATTTTCAAAGCACCGAGAGCGGCGCGGCCTCCACATTGCTCGAATTCAACAATGCCAATGCCATCTATGCGGATAGCTTGGCATTAATCGCTCATTTGGAAGCTAACCCCAATAGCCTGAAATTGACCGAACGCTGGTATAGCCGATCTTATTACAGCTTCGCCTTGCCAGAGAACGATCTCGATTTTCGCCTGTTGGTGGATTATACCCTGCAAGAACTGATCCAAGATGGCACGCTATTTCGATTGTCCGCGCCACTGCTGCTTTCCGATGAATTGCCCAGCTTCCCTATCATCCCAGGTCTAAGCGAGGTGGCGGGCATCAATCTTTCCGCTGCTCCAGCTGGTTCTGCCCCCGCAGGACAATAGTCACCCCGACAATCAGAATCGCGCTGCCCAAAGCTTGCAAAGCTGTGGGTATCTCGCTGAAGATCAAGAATGCCCAGATGGCGCTGAGGATCGGCACCGATTGCACCGTCATTGTCAGGGTCGTTGGAGACATGAATTTTATCACGAAGTTCAGCACTCCATGACCGATAATCTGCGCCAGTATCGCTAGCAGCAGCACCCACAGGTAGCCACGCGGGTCATAACCGACGATGGAAATGCCGCTGATGGCGATGATGAGCAGCGTGACCAAGGCGCCGCTGGCATAGACCAGCCAGATATATGATACGAAGGATACGCCAGCCCGTACTTTGCGCCCGATGATGATATAGAGCGAAGCCGAACAAGCGCTGATGACCGCCATCAACACTCCTAGGCTCGCGTTGCCACCGACGATGATAGCCGGTTCCCCGGTGGTGGCGAAGGCGATCAACAGCCCGCCGCCAAACGCTACCATGATCCCGCCCCAAATCATGGGGCTGAGCTTCTCCTTAAGCAGTGTCACCTCAAAGACAGCTACCCAGATCGGGATAGTGGCGATCAGCGCCTGATTGATGATGACGCTAATATGTTCCAGCGAAGCCGCCATCAATGTGATATTGATGCCAAACATGGCGCCAGCCGCTAGCGCCAGCCAGCGACTCTTTGACGGCATCGCCCGTATTTCTGGCTTGTGCCGGTAAAGAAGATAGGGTGTGAACATCAACGTCCCGCTAATCATGCGCCCGAATGAAATCAGGGCTGGTGGCATGTCATATTCAAAGGCGTAACGCACGCAGATAGGACCGAAGGACCAGGCAAAGGCGGACAGCGCGACCAGCAGCCACAGCTGGGTAATCGTCGGCGCCGCCAGGTTAATCCGCATGGTCGTTCCCTTTTGACGATGATCGTATTTCGCCGCGGCTGGCTAGGATCACGCCGATGACGATGATGATGCTTCCGGCGACTTGCTGATTCGGCGGTAACTCGCGGAACAAGACCAGGGCAAGGATGGCACTACCGATTGGTTCCATTTGGGAAAACATGCTCACCATCGCCGCGGGGAAATATTCCAGCAGGTAGTTCAGCGATGAATGCCCCAAGAGCTGTGGCAGCAAACCCATCGCCAGCAGAATCAAATAACCCTGGGGGCGAAAACCCACAACTGGTGTGGAAGTGATGAGCATGACCACCAGGGTACAGCTTGTCGCAACCCCATAAACCAGCCAAATATAAGGGATCACCGGCAATTGGGCGCGCAGCTTGCGTCCGATCAGCATATACACCGAAACAGCCAATGCGCCAACCCAAGCCAGCAAGCCCCCCAGCGCGGTCGAATTCAGATCTGCCGCTTCTTCCGCTAGACTCTGTGCGCCACTCCCGAGCGGGACGCCGATCAAGATGCCGCCAGCCAAGGCGATCAACAAGCCGATAACCACCAGCCGCGACAGGCGGATCTGGAGAAAGATGACTTCAAGAATGGCGACCCAGATCGGTCCCGTGGATACCACCACTACACTCACTAGCACAGTGGTGTATTGTAAAGAAGAAACCCAGGCGGTGAAGTGCAGTGCCAGGCAAATGCCGGACAGGCTGATCAAAACCAATTCCGTCCGCGAAAGATTCTTCAGCTGACCGCGATAACGCCCCAGCGCCACTGGCGTCAAGGCAACCGTGGCTACCAACAATCGCCCGGCGACGATCAGCAGCGGCGGCATTGTCTCATCCAGCGCGTAGCGTATAAAGATGGCGGCCGACGAAGTGGTTACAATCGCCAGCAAGACAACAAAATAGGCTTTGAGCGGTATCGAGCGGGTAGCGAGCGGCTGGTTTAATTGCAAAGCTATTTCTCCCTGGCGCTAGGGCTTATCTTGATGGTAATCATCGAAATTGCAAGTCACAATCGGCGGCTTGCCAGTATCTCCAACCGCTAAACTATTTGCTTCCCCCCATGGAAAAGTACAATTTTGCCACAGTCTCTATTTCAATCTGGTGCAACCTGGCATGATTGCTGGAGAATTGGCGCCAAGTCGTGTTAGAATAATAGTGGAACTTGTTCAGTATCAATAATAAGGAGCGAGAAGAATCATGGCTTTTGAATTACCATCACTTCCCTATGCACAAGATGCACTGGAACCACATATCGATGGCAGGACGATGGGCATCCACCACGGCAAGCACCATGCTGGCTATACCGACAAGCTGAATGCCGCCATCGCCGGCACCGCGCTTGATGGCAAGAGCATTGAGGAAATCCTCGGCAATCTTGGTAGCGTCCCGGAAGGCATACGTACTGCTGTGCGCAATAATGGCGGCGGCTATGCCAATCACTGCCTGTTTTGGGAGATTATGAGTCCCAATGGCGGCGGCGAACCGGGTGGCGCCTTGGCTGCCGCGATCAATAGCGCTTTCGGTAGCTTCGCGGATTTCAAAGCTGCTTTTTCGGCGGCAGCTGCCGGTCAATTTGGCTCAGGTTGGGCTTGGCTGGTCGCCGAGAATGGCGCTGTCAGCGTCAGCTCAACTCCCAATCAAGATACACCACTGATGGAGGGCAAGACGCCTATCCTGGGCATCGATGTTTGGGAGCATGCCTACTACCTGAATTATCAGAATCGGCGTCCGGACTATATCGATGCTTTCTTCAATGTGGTCAACTGGGCGAAAGTAGCTGAGTTGTTCGCGGCAGCTGGCTAGATTTCCAACATTCCATGAGCACAGCGTATTGCAATAGGCGCTGTGCTCGCTTATATCAGCCTTCTCATGATGACTGAAGCTCCCGAATTGGTCCCTCCTGATAGGATGAGCCGCCGCGATGTCTTGAAGTTGGCGACGGTTGGCGCTGCTTTGCCTGTGTTGCCGCCTGGACTGCCCACTCAGGGAGAAGCTGCCGGGGCGGTTGTGAAGCCATCCCTTGACAGCTGGCGCTTCAAATTGCCGCCGCTACCCTATACTGAAGCTGCTCTGGAGCCCTATATCGATGCCCGCACCATGCGCATCCACCACGGCAAACATCATGCCGCTTACACTGACAAGCTCAATGCAGCGATTGCAGGCACTGAATTTGCCGGCAAGAGCATTGAGCAAATTCTGGGGAGCCTCGACGATGCGCCGGAGGATTTGCGCGCTACCCTGCGCAACAACGGTGGCGGCTATGCCAATCACAACTTGTTTTGGCAGGTGATGAGCCCCGCTGGCGGTCGTCTTCCACGAGGCGCTTTGGCGGCTGCAATCAAACGTGCTTTTGGCGGATTCCCCGAATTCAAGACCGCTTTTTCCCTGGCTGCGGTGAATATCTTCGGCTCTGGCTGGGCTTGGTTGATAGTCGATGACAATGCCGCGCTCAGCATCTCCACAACGCCAAATCAGGACAGCCCCTTGATGGCGGGCAAAACGCCGATTTTGGCTTTGGATGTCTGGGAGCATGCCTATTATCTGAAGTATCAGGGGCGGCGAGCGGATTATATCGCCGCGTTTTTCCAGGTCGTCAACTGGCACAAGGTCGCTGAATTCTACCTGTTGGCTATTTGAACTGGCTTATCGTTCTCATCTGCGGCAAAGGGCGTTACAATGTTAGCGCTCTTTTTGCGTTTATATGCGGCAATGTCGCAAGTGGTGACTGACAGGAGTAGTGTCGATGACAGAATATCGCATCGAAACCGATTCGATTGGCGAGGTCAAAGTGCCGAAGGGTGCGCTCTATGCGGCGCAGACACAGCGGGCGCTGGAGAACTTCCCCATTACCGGTATGAAGCCATTGCCAGCCTTCATCTGGAGCATCGCGCTGATCAAGCGAGCGGCGGCTGAGGTGAATATGGAGCTGGGGCTGCTCGATGAAACAATCGCTCGTGCCATAATACAGGCGGGCGAGGAAATCCTGGCGGGGCAGCATCACCAGCATTTTGTGGTCGATCCCTTCCAAGCCGGCGCCGGCACCAGCCATAATATGAATGCCAACGAAGTGATGGCGAACCGCGCCAACCAGATCCTCGGATACGCCGTGGACGCGCCCGACAAGCCGGTGCATCCCAACGATCATGTCAATATGGCGCAATCGACCAACGATACCATCCCGACAGCGATTCGGCTGGGTCTACTTTGGCGCTTGGACGAGCTGCTGAGCACTTTGAGCCTCTTCATCGAAGTGACGCGGGGCAAGGCGACCGAATGGGACGATGTGGTCAAGACCGGGCGGACGCATTTGCAAGATGCGGTGCCGCTGCGCTTGGGGCAGGAAGTGGGCGCCTGGGCGACAGCGATTGAACGCCAGAGCGACAAAGTCAAGTTCGCGGCCGAGGGTCTGCGGCGCTTGGGCATCGGTGGCACAGCGGCTGGCACCGGCTTGAACGCCCATCCGGAATATCATAGCCGGATGGTGAGGAAGCTGATGGCGCTGACGGGCATCAGCTTATCCGAAAGCGACGACTTGTTTGAGTCGATGCAATCGATGCAGGACGCGGTCTTTTTCTCGGCGGCGCTGCGCAACCTGGCGATGGACTTCACGCGCATCGCCAATGACCTGCGCTTGCTCTCGGCGGGTCCAACCACCGGCATCGCGGAGCTGACTTGCCCGACGGTGCAGCCTGGCTCTTCGATCATGCCGGGCAAGGTGAATCCGGTGCTGGCGGAGATGCTGAACCAGGCGATGTATCACATCATCGGAAACGACACGGCAGTCAATCTCTGTGGGGCGGCCGGGCAATTCGAGCTCAATGTGATGATGCCGATCATGGCGCACAATCTGAACGAGATGATGCAGGTGATGATCGGGGCGGTCGGCGCGTTCACCGAGAAGCTGATAGCCGGCTTGATCTTGAACCGAGAACGAACCGAGAGCTGGCTGTCGCGCAATCCGATCCTGGTGACGGCGCTGAACCCCATCATCGGTTATAACAATGGCGCCAAGGTGGCGAAGCTGGCGCTGGCGGAGGGCAAGAGCGTGCGCGAGGTCGTGTTGGAGCTGGGCTTGATGGAAGCGGATGAGTTGGACCAGGCGCTGGATGCTCATGCGATGACCGAGGGCGGGATCCGCAAGTAGGGCTTTTGTGTCTGTTTGTTATTGTGTCACGATCTTCTGATGAGGGCGGTAATTTGTATTGGTTGGATTGTGCATGTTTGGGTATGGGTATATGGTTACAGAAGAAAGGTAAATTAGGTTTGGAACTTAATCTTAAACTGCATATTAAGTATGTTGCTTATTATTTATACATTTTCCTTCGATTTTAGATATTTTGCCCGGCAATACACCACTGAAGTATTTGTTGTCTCTAATCGAATGTTACGAGAAAAGGCTTGCATATGGCGATATTGACATGTCTCGGCTCAAGCGATAAGAAAAAGGACTTCAAAACTCGGCTTTGCAAGGCGATTCAGTCCTCGCATATTAATTTCCTGATCGGATCCGGCGCATCTTTCCCAGTAATTCCACTTGCGGGTGGCATTGAAAAGGAGATAGACAATTTGAATGGATCGAGTGATGCGCCACCGGTTCGAGCAAAAAAGAAGAAATACGAATTTCTTGTTGACATTCAAAATGCTACGATTGACTCGATTGATAGTGCCGATGAATCTTCAGCCACTCTTGAAAACTACCGAAATTTTCTTGGAGCGATTGAGGATATACTAGCCAAGCGAAACAATCCTCTGTTGCCTCGGAAAGCGAATCTTTTCACTACAAACTATGATCTATTAATAGAAAAGGCAAGTGAAGACAGACGCCATCTAATTCTCAATGATGGATTCACCAGAGCTTCTAGTTTCCCAATTAAGTTGAAATACGATACTGGAAATTTCTTTACTTCCACATACAACATGGGAAATCTCTACAATTATCGTGTGGAAATACCATCGCTTAATCTCTTAAAACTACATGGCTCATTGTCGTGGAAATACGAATGTAATGACATTGAATTCAACTTAAGCCTGAGTAAGTTAAAGAAAAATATATGTGAAGACGATGTTGAAAGATTACTGAATGAGTTTGCAGTCATTTTTCCTGAGCGAGGAAAACATAAAGATACCGTGTTGACGCAGGTTTACTACGATCTGCTTCGGATATATTCAAATGCGTTAGAGAAAGAAAACAGCTTGTTGTTAGTATTTGGCTTTTCATTTGCTGATGAACACATATATGGAATTACACGCCGTGCTCTAAAGAACCCAACACTACAAACATACGTGTTCGCCTACACAAAAGAGGACGGAGATAATTTCAAAGCTCTTTTCGAGAGCTTCAACAACGTTGAAATTGTCGTACCAAGCGGCTCGTGTTCAAATATTGACTTTGGTTGCTTTAACAGCTGTCTTGACATTTTCTCAACAGAAGGGGTAACTGGATGAACGATTCTGATCTTCTCCGCGACAGATTGATTGAAGATGCCATCTTACGTGTAGGGGAGGTTGTCGCAGTCCACGGGCGCAAGGTCACAGTGCAAGTAGATAAGGAAAAGAACCTCTCCGATCTTTTGTTTGATGGGAAAGTAATAAAAAACATCGCTGTGGATAGCTATATCGAAATCCGGAAAGGATTTCTGAGTCTAATCGGTAAAGTTGAAGGTGAGGAAATCAAAGAAGAACTTACGCGATACAAAGAAGATTACAGTGAACGGGGCAATCTGATAAAACGTCTGCTTACTGTTTCGCTTGTTGGCTACATTGACAGCGACAACAAGTTTCAAGGTGGTACCAGAGAGCTTCCACTGATTGGCAACGAAGCGTTTGTCGTTACCGCCGAAAAGATCAAAATCATCCACGATCTGGCTGACGAGGGAGATCTGAAGATCACGATTGCGCAAACAGATGAAAATATCGATATTTCATTTCCTGTCGATGGTTTGTTCAATGGGCATATTGCGATCTTCGGAAACACTGGAAGCGGTAAGTCGAATACTTTGGCCTGTTTGTATCAAGAGTTTGTTCAGGCGTTGTCGGGCAGGAATCCATGCGTGTACAAAAACAGTACAAGATTCTTACTTTTCGATTTTAACGGGGAGTATGAAGAAGAATGTATACTTGATGATAAAAAGATATTTAGGCTTTCCACACGACACTCAAACGGGGATAAAATACCTCTCAAAGAATCTGACTTGCTTGATCTTGAATCATTGTCTATTTTATCCGATGCGACTGAAAAGACCCAAAAACCATTTTTAAAGCGAACACTACAGTTAAATGAAAAGATTAAAAAGTATTGTGCGACAAGTTGTATTCGAGGGATATTGAAGTCTCAGATAAAAAACATCTTGAATATGTCAGAAAAGATTCCTGCTCACCGTTTGCTAGATTACATGAAAGAGATACTCCCACTTGAAGATGACCAACATGAAAACTTGCTAGGCAATATAGAATGGCACAATAAATCAAATTGCTTTCTTTTAAAACGCAATGGAAAGTACGATCCTTTACCCTCTGAATATATTGAGTCTACAAATATATTTAGGCATATAACTAATTTTAATCATTCGGAAGATTTGTTGAGTTATCTCATTGAACTCTTATACATTAAGCTCATTGATGACGTTCTTGCTAACCGAGCACAAAATGATCATATTGCTCCGGTGATCAACCGAATTAAAAGTAGGAAGGGTGATATAAACAAGGTTTTCGACACTAAATGTGCTAACAACAACTTATGGAACTGTAACAATTTTATCGTCATAAATCTCGATGATGTCAACTTGGAAATGAAAAAAACAATTCCATTATTGTTGTGCAAAAATATCTATTCTGAACATAAGCAAGCTGGTGGCAAGAAATCATTAAATATAATTATTGATGAAGCTCACATGATTTTGTCTCGTGAATCTTTTAGAGAAGCAGAGAGTTGGAAAGATTATAGGTTGGAGACCTTTGAAGAAATCATAAAAGAGGGTCGGAAATTTGGTGTATTTGTTACTATTTCCAGCCAACGGCCTCACGATATTTCTCCCACGATAACGTCCCAAGCTCATAACTACTTCATCCATAGGCTTATCAACCATCGTGATCTTAAAGCCGTCGCAAATGCAGTCTCCTATATTGACAAGCTTAGCCAAGAATCAATACCGACTCTCCCAACCGGGACCTGCATCTTTAGCGGAGTTGCCAGCAAGCGACCTTTGAAGGTACAAATAAAGGAATTGCCGGACAGACAAAAACCGAAGAGTCAGACTTTGAGCTTTGCCGAATTGTTGAAAGCAACATAGCCTGCTTAATTTCAGAAAGAAATGAGTTGACCAATGAACCGATCCCAAGCCTACGACATCGTCTGCGAATTCACCCAAGCCGACAGCCTGCGCAAGCACATGCTCGCTGTCGAAGCCGCCATGCGCGCCTACGCCGAACACTACGGCGAAGACCCCGACTCCTGGGGACTGGTCGGCTTACTGCACGACTTCGATTGGGAGATCCACCCATCCTTAGAGCAGCACCCGATGGATGGCGCGCCCATCCTGCGCGAGCGCGGCTTGTCTGAAGAGGATATCCGCACCATCCTGAGCCACGGTCCGCTGGCCGCTGATGACCGCGTCACCCTCCGTGACAAGGCGCTCTATGCGGTGGATGAGCTGACTGGCTTGATCACGGCGGTGGCGCTGGTCAGACCCAGCAAGGACATCCGCGATGTCAAGATCAAGAGCATCCGCAAGAAATGGAAGGACAAGGCCTTTGCCGCCGGCGTCAATCGACAGGATGTCATCGATGGCTGCGCCGCGCTAGGTGTGGATGTCTGGGAATTTCACGTGCCGCTGGTGCTCAAGGCGATGCAGGATAGTGCCGCCGCGCTGGGCTTGGACGGCAGCAAAGCCGGCTAATAATCGTAGCGCACGTGCACCGGCGTGCCGATATCGGCGAATTCATAAAACCACTTGGCATCGGTATTGGTCATATTGAGACAACCATAGCTCATAGGCTGGCCAAAATTGTAATGCCAGTAGGCGCCGTGGAAGGCGTAAGACTCGTAAAAATACATCACCCATTCCACATTGTCCCAGCTATAACCCGGTCCCGTCATCGTCTGTGAGCGGACTTTGCGCTTGATGGCGAAATTGCCTTGTACTGTTGGCGTGGTTGGCAAGCCAGAAGATATCAGCGCGCGTTTTTGCAAAATACCATCTTCATAGGCGTAGGCGGCTTGGCTGCTGAGGATGACAACCAATTCCCGCCCGCTGCCTATCCTCGCGCCGGGGTGATTGCTCGAGGCATAGAAGTTGCTGACCGGTCCATATTTGGCGGCTTCATCTGGACTGGGGATCAAGAGCATGTCGCCGGCTTTCAGCGCATATGGGGCGGACATACCGTTGACCTCGGCGATTGCCAGCCAGCTCATGCCCCAGCGCGCGCCGATCTGCGAAAGATAATCGCCTGGCTGCACCACGTATTGCTCGCGTTCCGTGTCAGTCACTGGCGAACCGCTGGTGACAGTTGCGGCTGGTACTTGGTCCAGGTGGCTGACGCGCAGTTCCAGCCCGGCATGGATGCGAGTGGGATCCGTGATGACATTGGCGCGCATCAAAGCTTCCAGCGAGATGTCGTATTGCCGCGCAATCCTGAACAGGGTCTCGCCACGTTGAACGATATGGGTTTTCGGCTGGATGACAGGCGCGGGTTGCTCTGTGGCTGATGTGCTTGAGCTTGGCTTTTGCTGAACAACGGGACCCGCTGACGGGATCAGCAATTGCTGACCCGGGTAAATGATATAGGACCAGATATTATTTGCCGCTTGCAGCTCGAGCAAGTTGACGCCATAGAGAGCGGCAATTGTGCCCAGCGTATCGCCATATTGGACGATGTGAGTATTGCCGTTTGCGCTGACCGCCGGTTGGCCCGGCTCTGATATGGGCGCGCGACCGGGGACAGGTAGCGCCAATTCCTCACCAGGATAGATGTAATGCCCGTAGATATTATTCAGCGTTCGCAGTTCACTTATGGTGATGTCATAGAACTTGGCGATGCTATCCAAGGTCTCGCCGCGTTGCACGATGTGGTTGCCACGGACGGGTTGGGCTGGGGCAGCTGTAGAGGAGTTGGAGGGAATCGTGAGTTGCTGCCAGGAGTGAATCAGGTGCGCATTGCTGATGCCGTTCAGCTTTGCCAGCTCGTTAACATCGACGCCATATTGCAGAGCAATCAAAAAAAGGGTTTCGCCCGGTTGAACGACATGGGGTCTCTGCCAACTGCTTTCTGCCTGGGTGGGCAAAATCGAAAACAGAATCATCAAGCTAGATATGATAATTAAAAGGGAGGTGCGCAAGATTCTCATAAAGCACTGCCTGTGGCTTTGCTTAATTTGCAGGCACATTACCTCATTTCCCTGTCGAAAGCGAAGCCCGCTATTGTGAATTGAAGTGGGCAGGTTTTAGCTGTAAAATGAGACTAACTCCGCCGGACGAAACGCCAAAAATCCAGCCTGTGCGCCAGGTTGAGGGTATGGACCACGGCTGACTGAGTCAGGGGGGAATTGAGTCGGCTCGAGCTGTCAGCGTAGTTGAAGCGTCGGCTGTTCGTCTGGCGAGCGTCTCAATAATTCGATAAACTGATTAGCATAACAATCCTTGCGCTGAATGGATGGGGGGCGGACAATGTCCAGGTTCGATCTAATAAGGTGGAGAATTCGCATGAGGCTTTTGCTAGCGTTAGTGTTTGTAGTTCTGCTGGTGATGCCCACATTGGCGCAAGATCTAAATCGTATCCTGGTGGCGGATAGCACGGTCTCGGCTACCCTCAATTCCAATGTGAGCGCGGTCAGCTATGTATTTGACGCCGCTGCTAATACGGTTGCGAGCCTGTCCGCGAACAGCTCTGGCGGTGCCGCGCTGGCGCTGTTGCTCACTGACATCAATGGCAACACGATTGTCGGCGCTGCTGATAGGGCAAATACGGGGTCGGTCACGCTGAACGATATAGCGCTGGCTAATGCTGGACGCTACTCGCTCTTCATTTATCTCGCGCCGGGAAGTGCCCCCATCGATACCGCATTTGACTTGACATTATCTTTGGCTGACAGTAACGGGACAGCGGCAGTGGAAGGGCAAAGCGCGCCTGCTGCTGCCGAGCCGGAACTGATCTTGCTGGGCGCCGGTATCGAAGCGCAATTGACCTGGGATGGCGCGGTCGATATGAACCTCGAAGTGCGCGATCCCTCTGGCCAAAGTTTGCACTGGGATTCACGGACGACCAACAATGGCGGTGTTTTCGGTTTTGATGCCAATGGCTTGTGCCAGGTGATCAGCGACGACCCGGTCGAGACGGCTATCTGGCAGCCTGGTTATCTGTCGACTGGCAGCTACGAGGTCATTGTCTATTACGAGCAGGCTTGTGATACGTTCACGGGCTCGGTACCTTTCCGGGTCGATGTGACTGTTGATGGCGTTTTAGCTGGCTCGATTGCCAATACATTAGCGCCAGTGGGGCAGGCACAACAGAATGTCTACGTTGCGCGCTTCGAAATCAATGGCGATGGCAGCGCTAATTTGACACCGGGCGGTAGCTACCCCAGCGCCAGCCTGACGCTCTTGCCTAGTGGATTGATTTCCTCACCGACTGTGCCTGCAGCTATTACCCGCGATGTGCCGGTTCTCGGTGCGATCAGCAACGAACAACCCTACCTGACTTATTCATTTAATGGTTCAGCCAATGAATTGGTGTCAATTGATATGCAAGCGGTTGGGCAAAATTTGGATACCCTGGTACAGCTGGTTGACCCCGCCGGCAAAGTTGTCAATGTCAATGACGATACCGTGGCTGGTAATACAAACTCGGTCATCGCCAACGCGCGTTTGTTGAGCAGTGGCACCTACACCATCATCGCCACCCGCTATGCCAAGGAATTAGGCGGTACCGAAGGGCAATTCCAACTGACATTGACTGGTCCCAGCGCCGATGCTCCCGTTGAACAGAGCAGTTTGAATCTGCCACAGGGCGATATTGAGGTCACATTGTCCTGGAGTAGCAATGCCGATTTGCAGCTGCTCGTGCGTGACCCGGTGGGGGAATCCGTCTTTGATGACAACCCTGTCTCGGTGAGTGGCGGCATCTTGCAGTCAGCTGGCAACGTCAATTGTATTCCGGCGGCGAGTGGTGCGCCCGTCTCCTACATCTATTGGCCCACAGGGCAGATGCGACCCGGCACCTATGAAGTGGAAGTGTGGTATCAGGATGCTTGTTCCGAGTTGCCACCTCCCGTGGACTTCACCTTATTGATCGAGGCCAACGGTCAATTGGTCGCCAATGCGATTCAGTTTCCGCAGGTCGGGCAGCGCTATGTCATCAGCTTCACTATCCCGCCATCAGGCGCGGCGCTAGCTGGCGAAGGTGGCTTTATCGATGGCGGCAGCAGCACCTTGGCATACCAGGAAGAGGCTTTTAATCCGCCGCAGATCCAAGATGGCATCAGTGTCACTGGTACCATCACGCCGGACAATACCTTCGATGTCTACCAATTTAGCGGCGCTTTTGGGGAGACTGTGACCATCAGCATGGCTGCGGCGACGCAAACGCTGGATACCAATCTCTATTTGATCGGACCGAGCGAAACGGAAATTGCGGCGAACGATGATGGCGACCCGCTATTGCTGGCGACCGGGCGCAAAACCGATTCGCTCATCAGCGGTTTCCTCTTGCCGGAAAATGGCTCCTACAAGATCATCGCCACCCGCTTCGCCAACCAATATGGTGGTACAATCGGCAGCTACGAACTCACCATGCGGAAGAGCTAACGGGGTCCAATATCAACTACCATCGCGGCGGGGCGTGCCTTGCTATCGAAGGCGACGAAATAAGGCGCTTCCGCCGCCGCAAACCGAGATCTGGCAGAAGATCCGCCAAGATCTGGCTTAAAGACAAGAACCCCTCGTATGCGGTATGGGGTTCTCTTTTCGATATTCGTCGCTGTGGTACTAGGCAAACGCCCGCGCTTTTGTTATTATCCCAGACTGTTGCTGCCGAAATCTATTGCGAAAGTGAAATTGAATGAACCGCCACTTGCTTATTCTATTGTCTCTCTTGGTTGCGGTGACGCTTGTCGCCTGTGCCGGCGAAGTCAATTTGCTCGATGACACCAAACTTCAGGATTATGGTTTGGTGGATGGCGAACCTTGTGAAGCGCCTTGCTGGAATAACATCACACCAGGGGAAACCAGCTATCGTGATGCCAAATTGATTATCGAGAGCGATCAACGCTTCAAAATTGCCGAAGAGCCCGATCCCGAAGAGGGCAGCCTAGCGCGTATCTTCAGCTTCTCCCAAGGCGAAAACCAAGCCTGTTGCCAGGTCTTCAGTCGGGATGGCGAGACGATCTCTTCGTTCTTGCTACAGATGGCGCCAGTAGTCACCTTTGGTCCCGTCTACGACCGCCATGGTGAACCTCGCTATGTCGGTGCGGAACAGGTTAGTGAAGAACAGGCTTATATGGCGCTGGTCTACCCCGATACACCCATGGTTGTCTACGCCTTCGTCGCGGGACCTCAGAGCGATCTTGCCGCTTCCAGCGAGATCATCGGCGTGATGCAGATGGCGGAAACGGAGATGGCTGAATTGCTGAATTGCACCAGTCTCCATGATTGGGGTGGTTTCCAATCTTTTGCCAACTACGCGGATAGCGAATTTGATTATGTGGGCGAGGGAGTCGGCGATGAAGAACAATGCCCAACAGGTTAGAGCAAACAGCGGGTTTTGATACTGGAGGAGCAGGGGCAAGATGGCAGAAGTAACAGAATCGCTTGAGGTTGGTGCCGAAGTCAAAGGCATGGTCAGGCATCTCGGTATTTATGGCGCCTTGATTGACATCGGCACCGGGCAAGATGCCTTGCTGCATCTGTCGCAGCTTGGCGAAAATGAAAAGCGTAAATCCGAAGAAACTTTACAGCCTGGCTCCACCATTACCGCCTTTGTCTACAAAAGACGTGATGATGGTCACGTTGCTTTGACAATGGAAAAGCCTCCCGCTGTGCCTTGGCAGGCGATCCGGCAAGGCAAGACTTACAGCGGCACGGTGACTCGGGTGGAAGATTTTGGCATTTTTGTCGATTTTGGCGCGGAACGCCCCGGCATGGTGCATGTTTCCGAGATGGCGGATGGCTATGTAAAATCACCGGGCGATGTCGCTTCTGTGGGCCAGCAAGTCGAGGTGCGCGTCCTCAAGAAAAGCGGACGACCACGCAAGATTGATCTATCGATGAAGACGGCGCCAGAAGAGCCTGCATTCATCGAAGATGACGATGAAGAAGAGGATCTGCCTACTTCGATGGCGCAAGCCTTCCGCCGGGCGATGGAAGATGATGAAGAGGATGCAGCCAGCAGCAATACGCGCCGGGGCAACAACAAAAGCCATCGCCAGCAGCAGGAAGATATTATGGCGCGGACCTTGCGCAACTCAGGCACCTAGCGCCAGCTCAACGGCTTGGCTAAGTATCTTTGTAGACGCGATATACCATCGAGATGAACAGAATGGTGAAATTGATCTCGTGCGTCAAGCACCAGGGGCAGAGCGCCTGTAATAGCATGACCTGGACATAAACCAACCAGAGCGAAAATAGCCAGCCGAACAAACCGATACCGAAGACGATCAAGCTGCCATATTGCTCCAGGATTCCAGAACGCCTCTCCAACAGCAAGACCAGCCCGATGACCACATAGGTTAAAAACCCCAACCAGGCAATCGGGATTCCCCCGATTTCGGAGTATTGGCTGTTGAGCACAACGTTACAATCGAAAGCGCCGGCTTCGACGCAAACAGCCGGGGCATCGGCAAGCTTGAGATAACTCAAATAGCCGCTGACGAACAAGCCGATGATGATCAACAATGCTTGCAGGCGGCGCAAGCTGAACAGCGAGGTAGGTCCCGCTTTTGCGTTGCCGGGAAATTCAGCAGCGTGTTCTGTCTTTGCCTTCATCGAGACCTCGCTCGTTAATATCCTTCTCGCAATGGCAGGATCGGCAGCTCACTTCCCGCCGTTACAAAGGTCTTGCCTTCGGGAATGATTGCCAAGCCATCAGCCAGCACCATCGACATCAAAGCGCCCGAACTTTGAATGCCGGTTGATCGGGCGATCAGGCGATTGCCTTCCCGGGTGAGCGTGACGCGATGATAACTTCGCCGCCCATCCGACTTTAGATCATCGGCGATTGTCGCCTTGACTACGGAGCGCTGCCAGTCCCGCCCGCCGATTTTCGCCAACGCCGGTCGCACCAATACTTCATAGGTGACCATGGCTGAAACTGGATTGCCCGGTAAGCCAAAAAACGGTATGCCCTGTATCGTGCCGTAAGCGAGTGGTTTGCCGGGGCGCATATTGATACGCCAAAAATCGATGTCTCCCAGCTCTTCCATCACTTGCCTGACCAGATCGGCCGCGCCAACCGAAACACCAGCTGTGCTGAGAATCAGGTCCGGCTTTTCCGCCAGCGCCTGCTGATATAGCGCGCGAATCGCAGCCAGCGAATCCCTGGCGGTCGGCAGGCAGATCGGGATAGCGCCCGCCCCCTGAATCAAGCCAGCCAGGGTGTAACTGTTGGTATTGCGGATTTTCCCCGGTTTTAAGGGCTCATCAACATCAACCAGCTCATCACCGCTGCTGAGGATGACGACTTTAGGTTGGCGGACAACTTCGACACTTGCACAACCGATCGCCGCCAACATGCCGATTTCCGCTGGTCTTATCCTGGTGCCGGCACTCATGATCAAGGCGCCCGCAGCAATATTTTCACCAGCTTGGCGAATGTTTTGCTTCTGCTTGACGCTGGCGTACAATTTTACCTGCTTGGGCAGCGGGTTGTTTTGTGCCTTTTGCCAATCATCATCCGTCTCTTCCACCGGGATGACCGCTGTCGCTCCGGCTGGCATTGCTGCGCCGGTCATAATACGCGCGGCTTGCCCTCGCTCGAGATACCCTGTGCTAACCTTGCCTGCCATGATATCCATGGTGACTGACAATTTGGCGGGATGGTCGCGGTTGGCATCTGCGCTGTCCTCAAAGTGGATGGCATAACCATCCATCGCGGAATTGTCGAAAGGTGGCAGGTCGATCGGGGAAGCGATATCTGTGGCAATGATGCGATTCAGTGACTGGCTGAGCGCTATGGTCTCGGCATCGAGCCTGCTCATGTCAGCGAGTATCTGCGCGAGTGCGCTATCGACATTGAGTAACGTTGTCACTCTGTGGCTCCTATCTGCCAGAAACGGGGGCATTATATCACAAGGCCGCCCTGGAATGACAGCCCGCTGACCGGAAAGAGAACGTCTCAATTAGTCGATTGATACTGAAAAAAGCTGTTCTTATGCCTTGACAGGGCTACTGCTGTTGCTGTATACTACCCAACCTATGGAAATGGCTAGTTTGTCACAATTGTCTTAGGCGCAGATCGTCTAGCATCTGACGCCTGTTAAATGATATATGGTGATTTTACCACTAGCGTTTCATCCGTTCTTCATCAATCTATCCGCAGTATCATAGCGCAAAGGAGGTTACGCCTTGGAGGCGAAAGACTTTAGCGCATTACGTATTAGCCTAGCTTCTCCAGAACAGATTCGTTCCTGGTCTTATGGAGAGGTCACGAAACCGGAAACAATCAACTATCGGCGGCTTCGTCCGGAGATGGATGGGCTGTTTTGCGAGAGGACTTTTGGTCCTACACGTGATTGGCAATGTTACTGTGGGAAATACAAGAACATCCGCTATCGCGGCATCATCTGCGACAAATGTGGTGTTGAGGTGACGCGCTCTTCGGTGCGCCGCGAACGGATGGGGCATATTGAGTTGGCGGCGCCGGTCGCCCATGTCTGGTATACCCGGCGTGTGCCCAGTTACTTGGGCTTGCTGCTGGATGTTAGCCGGCGCAACCTGGATCGCGTGCTCTACTTCGCGCAATATGTGGTGACACAGGTTGATGAAGATGCCCGTGCCAAGGCAATCAGCCGGATTGAGAAAGAACTAAAGCTGAAAGAGCAAGAACTGGCTGGCGATGTTGAAGAGCAGATGAGTGAACTGCGGGATAACCGCGACCAGGTTGCCCAACAATTTGATGACAAGGTCAAGGCCATCCGCGAGCATTTTGATGCCCAATTAGCCAGCTCAAGCGACGAAGTCATGAGCGAGGCGCAAGCAGCGCAAACCCGCATCGAAAGCTTAATCGGGCAAGAAGCTGCTGCCGAGATTAGCCTGAAATCAATGACGGCGGTGGTCGTCGCTGAAGGAGAAATGATCACTAACGATCATATTTCGCGGATTCAAGAACTGGTCAACGATCATCTGAGCGCGCTACAAGGTGAGCTTGAATTGTTGACCCAGGAAGAGATCCAGAAAGTCAGCGGCGAGATCGATACCGCCAACATCGATGTCGATAGCTCAATGGATGAACACTTAGCGGAACTTGACGAGCGTATGAGCTCACTGCGAGCTAGCGCTGAAAACCAGATAGAGGAACTGGAAGCCCTGCATGTTCTGCAGTTCCTTTCGGAAAGTCGCTATCGGGAATTGAAGAGCCGCTTCGGCAACGTCTTTCAGGCGAATATGGGCGCCGAAGCTTTCTATGATATTTTGAGTGGTTTGAACCTGGCAAAGCTGTCCGAGGAGTTATGGCTCGAAGTGCGGACATCCAAGTCCAAGCAGCGCCGCCGCAAAGCGACCAAACGCCTGCGCGTGGTCGAGAGCTTGCGCAGCAGCCGCTCCACCGTCATCGACACCGATGAGACCAAGCAAGAAAACGAGCCGCATGGCAACCGCCCGGAATGGATGATTCTGACGGCACTGCCGGTGATTCCGCCGGATTTGCGCCCGATGGTACAGTTGGATGGTGGGCGCTTCGCCACCAGCGATCTCAATGACCTCTATCGGCGGGTTATCAATCGTAACAATCGCCTCAAGCACTTGCTTGATTTGGGCGCGCCGGATGTCATCGTGCGCAATGAAAAGCGTATGCTGCAAGAGGCGGTTGACAGCTTGATTGACAATAGCCAGCGCGGCAAGGAATTAAGCCGCCGGGGCCGCCGTGAATTGAAATCACTGAGCGATATGCTCAAAGGCAAGAAGGGCCGCTTCCGCCGCAACCTCTTGGGCAAGCGCGTCGATTATTCGGGCCGCTCTGTGATCGTCATCGGTCCCAAGCTCAAGCTGCATCAATGTGGCTTGCCCAAAACAATGGCGCTGGAGCTATATCGCCCCTTTGTCATCAGCCGGCTGGTTGCCTACAACTACGCCAGCAATGTTAAAGGCGCCAAGCGCATCATCGAGCGTGAACGACCGGAAGTTTGGGAAGTGCTTGAAGAAGTCATTCGCGAGCGCCCGGTCTTACTCAATCGCGCGCCCACCTTGCATCGCCTTGGCATCCAGGCTTTTGAGCCGCTACTGGTGGAAGGCAAAGCCATTCAGATTCATCCGCTGGTTTGCTCCGCTTTTAATGCCGATTTCGATGGCGATCAAATGGCTGTGCATGTGCCCCTCAGTGAACAAGCCGTTAAGGAAGCCCGCGAGTTGATGCTGAGTACGCGCAACCTATTGAAGCCATCAGATGGCGCGCCCATCGTTGGACCATCCAAGGATATGGTGCTGGGCAATTATTACCTCACCATGGATCCAACCGTGGAGATTGCCGCGCTGCGTTCCCGCGCCGATGAGTTCCGTTCCGAGAGCGCCCTCTTCACAGGGGATTACAAAGTGGGGATCGCCTTCCGCTCCAATGGCTACTATTACGCGCAGTTCCGCCACGTGCCGAATAGCGAACTCTATTTGGACGAGACGGCGCCGGATGAAAATGGGCGCCCGCGTGTGGTGAAGTCGGCTGTTGATCGTACCGTCGAGGCGCTGCTGGCTGGCGAGGTTGACTGCCTGCTGGCGAATGCCTACGAGATGCGCAAGTACATGCGCGATAAAGGCTTGGAAGACCAGCTGGAGATCACCAACCTCCATGAGAGACGGGTGGTGGTCGATATGGACGAGGTGGAATATCTTTATCGGATCGGCTTGGTTAATCTGCATACGCCGATCCTGTTGGGCAACATTTATGACGAACGTGCTTCGCAAGAGGAACCCGAGATCTGCACTATCGGTCGCGCCATTTTCAACCGTATCTTGCCCGATGAAATGCGTTTTGTTCAGGAGACACTGGGCAAGAAGGGCTTGCAGCAATTGGTGGCGCGCTGCTACCAGGTGATCGGCGCTGAAAAAACCACCGAAGTCGTCGATGCGATCAAGAATTATGGTTTCCACTACGCCACGATCTCTGGCACCACCATCGCCGTCAGCGACTTGACGGTCCCGGATGAACGGGCGGAGATCTTGCGCCAAGCGGAGGAAGTAGTTACCCGTGCCGAGCGGGATTTCCGCCGTGGTTTGATGACTGAAGAAGAACGCTACCAGATCACCATTGATGAATGGAACCGCGCCAAAGATTTCCTGCAAGAGCATATTCAGGACACGCTGGATCCATATGGTCCGATTGCGATTATGGCGATTTCCGGCTCAACCAAAGGCGGCTTTGGTCCTATCACACAGTTGGCTGGTATGCGCGGCTTGATGGCAGATCCTTCCGGGCGTATTATCGACTTGCCAATTCGCAGCCATTTCCGCGAAGGCTTGGACGCCCTGGAATTCTTCATTTCCACCCATGGCGCGCGCAAAGGCTTGGCGGATACAGCGCTGCGCACGGCTGACGCGGGTTATTTGACCCGCCGTCTGGTGGATGTCGCCCAGGATATGATTGTCAATCGTTGGGATTGCAATACTACTCAGGGCTTCAATATCCGCCGTTCCGATGATATCGCCGGACAAACGATTGCTGAACGCATCGTGGGCCGCTGCGCCGCGCAAGATTTGCACCACCCTGAAACTGGCGAATTGATCGTAAATCGCAACCAACTCATTGACCAAGAAATCGCAGAAGCTGTTGAGCATTCAGGGCTGGAGGAGTTCGAAGTTCGTAGCCCACTAACTTGCAACTTGGTCAATGGCGTTTGCGCTCTTTGTTACGGTCGTGATTTGGGCACCGGCGAAATGGTGAATATTGGCGCCGCGGTTGGCATTATTGCGGCACAGTCGATCGGTGAGCCAGGCACACAGCTGACCCTGCGCACATTCCACAGCGGTGGCACGGCTGAGTCCCATGGGGATATCACCAGCGGTCTGCCGCGGGTGGAGGAATTGTTCGAGGCGCGCCGCATGCCCAAAGGCGAATCGGTAATGATCGATGGCGGCGGCGTTTTGCGCTTGACCGAGCGGGAAGATGGCGCCCGCATCGCCACTGTCATCGACAGCGATATGCGCAATGAAACCCATGTTGTGCCAGAAGATTGGGAGATCCTGGTCAAAGATCGCGCGGATATCAAACAAGGCACTGTGGTGGCTCGCAATGGCGAAGACGAGTACGTTGCAAATATGGCAGGCACGGTGCATATCGAGGATCACACGGTCTTCATCCGCTTTGAAGAACGTGAAGAAAATGAATATGAGATCCCCGCTAATGCCCGCCTGCGCAAAACAATCTACGATGGCATGGAGGTGAATGCCGGTGAACAGCTCACCGAAGGTTCCAAGAATCCGCACCACATCTTGCGGGTCTTGGGCGCCAATGCCACCCAGCTCTATCTCCTAAGTGAGATCCAAGAGGTTTATCGCAGCCAGGGTGTCAATATCGCTGACAAGCATTTCGAGACCGTCATTCGCAAGATGATGTGCAAAGTGCAGATCACCAAGAGCGGCGATAGCAGCTTGCTGCCAGGTGAGTTGGTTGACCAGCTCAAACTGTTGGAGATCAACGAGCAATTGATTTCCCAGGACTTGGAACCCTGTTCCGGGACGCCGGTTCTGCTGGGCATCACCAAAGCTGCCCTGAGCACAGAGAGTTATCTGTCAGCAGCCAGCTTCCAGCATACGATCAAGGTATTGGCGGGCGCGGCTATCGAGGGTCAAGTGGATCCGCTGCACGGTTTGAAAGAGAATGTGATTATCGGCAAGCTGATCCCGGCTGGGACCGGTTTCGATGCCTATCAAGATCGTGAAGCAGTGGCGCCAGCAGTCAGCTTGGAAGCGCAGGGGGCTTTGGATCTGGAAGATCTCAGCGATCAGGATGACTTCGAAAGCATGTTGAGCGAGCTCTAAGCTCAAAGTTCAATCGTCATATGAAACGCGGGATGCTCGCTGTATCCCGCGTTTTGTTTTTCTGCGGCAAGTCACATAGGCTCTGTGTTCAAAATCTTTTTGTTAATAATTTGAAATACAAGGGGCTGGCAGCAATTGGTTTGACAGTCTTTCAATTTGCATTCTAAAATGGAACATCGGAGTTAACTCGAACCCAGGGCGTTTACACATCGCGGAGGGTAAGTTCCCTCGCGATAATCCCATCGACCTGATGAAACAATAGAGGACAGTCGATGACCGATCGATCGATTCACCAAATCAACATCGAAAGCGAAATGCGCGATGCTTATCTCAGCTATGCCATGAGCGTGATCATATCACGAGCCTTGCCAGATGCGCGCGATGGGCTGAAACCAGTGCACCGCCGTATCCTGTATGCCATGCATGATATGGGTGTTAATGCTGGGGGCGCGCACAAGAAGAGCGCCCGCATCGTTGGCGAGGTGCTGGGCAAATATCACCCGCACGGGGATGGCGCTGTCTATGACACCATGGTGCGTATGGCGCAGAACTTTTCCATGCGTTATATGCTGATCGATGGGCAAGGCAATTTTGGCAGCATCGATGGCGATGGCGCAGCGGCGATGCGTTATACCGAAGCGCGGATGGCGAATATCGGCGGCGAATTGCTGGTTGATATTAGCAAGGATACCGTTGACTTTGTGGAGAATTTTGATGGCACGCTGACCGAGCCAGCCGTCTTGCCCTCAATGGTGCCGAACTTGCTGATCAACGGAGCCTCGGGCATCGCGGTCGGCATGTCCACCAATATCCCGCCACACAATCTGGGCGAGATCTGCGATGCGCTGGTGCATTTGTTGCAACAATGGGGACGGCTTGAAGACATAGATGTCGACGAATTAATGCGCTTCGTCAAAGGTCCAGATTTCCCCACCGGCGGCGTCATCTACAAGCTGCGCGGCGATGAAGACGTGCTGCGCAAAGCAATGGCGACGGGCCGCGGCAAGATCACCCTGCGGGCAAAGGTTCATATCGAAGATATGGGGCGGGGCAAATCTCGCATTATCGTCAGTGAATTGCCATATCAGACCAATAAGACCACCCTGATTGAACGCATCGCTCACTTAGTCAGTACCGGAAAGCTGGAAGGCTTGGCGGATTTACGCGACGAATCCGACCGGCAGAACACAGTGCGCCTGGTTATCGAGTTGCAGCGCGGCGCAGATGTGACGGCTGTGCTGAAGCAGCTTTTCAAGCTGACACCGCTGGAATCGACCTTTGGCATTATTATGCTGGCTCTGGTGGATGGGCAACCTCGTCTGCTCAACTTGAAACAGGCGCTGCGGGTCTATTTGCAACATCGGCTTGAAGTCATGCAGCGCAGCAGCCGCTATGATCTGGCGCGAGCCCGAGAGCGAGCCCATGTCCTGGAAGGGCTGATTATCGCCTTGGACAACCTGGATGCTGTGATTCAGACTATCCGCAAGTCACGCAATAGCGAGACGGCGCGCAACAATCTGGTCAAGAACTTCGATGTCAGTGAGATACAGGCACAAGCGATTCTGGACATGCCGCTGCGACGATTGGCATCGCTGGAAATCCGCAAGATCCGCGCGGAATACAAAGAGAAGCTGAAGTTGATCAAGTCGCTTGAAGATTTGCTGGCCAGCCCGCAAAAACAGCGCGCCCACATTGCGGAAGAATTGACCAAGCTGAAGTCGGAATACGCGGATAGTCGGCGAACTGTCATCGCTGAGGGCGAAGCGACGGGCGTGACCCAGGCCGATTTCCTGGCGCCCGAAGAGAAGACGGTGGTTATGTTGAGCACAGGGGACCACCTGGGCAGGACCCAGGATGACCAGGCGCCAAAAATCACCACAACGACCAAGTTGCCACCCCGGCTCTTACAAGAATGTACGACAGGGCAAATCATCTACCTCTTCACCGCCGATGGCAGTTGCGCCACCGTGCCCGTGCAGCAAGTCCCGCAAGTGGCTGAGGTTTCAGAAGGTATACATTTCAGCGATTTGTCTTCGCTGGCAGCTGGGCAGCAGATCGTCGCTTTCCTCTGCTTGCCCATGAATCTTGAGGCTGGTTTTCTCACGCTGGCGACGCGAAAAGGGCAGGTCAAACGTTTGCAATTGCAAGACTTGCCCGGCTTGATGTCCCATGATTTTAGCGTGATGAAACTGTCAAAGGGCGATCGGCTGGTCAATGTATTGTACAGCAATGGTTCGGAAGAGCTGGTTTTGGCCACCACGCGCGGTTATGCCATCCGCTTCAGCGAAGAAGATGTGCGCCCCACCGGCTTGGCTTCCGGCGGTGTCCGCGGGATTGATATGTCGAAAACTGGCGGTGAAGTGGTCGCTGCTTTTCTGGCTGATGACAGCTTGTATAGCTGGAGCATCACCGATAATGGCATCGCCAAGGCATCGCCAATGGAACAATACTCTTCGCAAGGGCGCGGGGGTAGCGGCAAACTCTCGATGCGTCTGCCACTGGAAAGCCGGCAGGTGGTTGCCGCGACAATTGGTAGGTTGGATGACAACATCTTAGTATTGACCAGCAGAAAGAAAGCCAAATACATGCGGATGAGTTTGGCGCCTGTGGTAAAACGAGGTCGAGTCGGCGGCAATTCTGTGATCGCCTTGCGGGAAAAGGAAGAAGTTGTCGCTGTGGTTGAATACCGTCAGCCTATCGACTTTTCAGTTGATGTTGATGAGGAAAAGCCGATAGAGGATACACTCTCCGCGGAAGAGATCCAATTGCTATTGGACCAGGTCGATGACGAGGACGCTGAAGAGCCCAGGTCGTTGTCTAATGGCGCTGATGCGAGCGCGACTGCTGACGATGACGATTAGCCAGCTCTTCCAGCGTATCATCATACTGCGCGGCGATGACGGACCAGTCGAAACGGGCGATTTTCCGCCGCAATGGATTCGTGTCCAGTATCAGCCGTTCTTCCAGATGGTAACGGAGCTGCGCGCTGAGCCGGCCTCGTTGATAGAGGCAAAAGGGCTTAAACTCATCGCTTAGCAGGTAGGGATAATTCAGGCGGTCGGGCAGGATAGGGATACAACCGCAATAGATCGCCTCACAGACGGACATGCCAAAAAACTCTTGCTGGGCTGTGCTGACTACATAATCTGCTCGCCATAGCAATTCCGCATATTCGGCGAAAGACTCGATATAACCGAGTTGGATAAGCCGATCCCCCAACGTGCTCCGCGCCTTGCGGAACGCATCCGGCATTTCTCCAAAGCTTTCGCCAGTGATCGCCAGTTTAAACCGGTAGCCTTCATCTGCCAGCTTGAGCATGTTCTCCACGAAACTGGCTGGATCCTTGTCCGCTTCCCAACGGTGATTCCACAAAATGATCGGTGCGCCCCCATCGTCCTTTTCCACACGATGGGCATCGAAGCGCCGCAAATCTATGCCCAGTGGCATGACCTGCGATTTCGACTTGATCTCGTCAATGGTCCCCAGCTCGTTAAAATCGGCGAAGTGCTTGAGCAGGCGCGGCAGTTGCTCCATGAAATCCTGGTAGTGAAAGCAACTGTTGAAGTAGTTGGCATCGGCGGTCAGCGCGCTGATGTAATTGATGAAGCCGTAACGCCAGCCATGCCCCTGTCGTTGGTTTTGGGGATATGACAATTGATTCTCGTGAAAATAGAGGGCGAGCGGTACAGCGCCCAGCCGCTTCTGTGTTAGCGCGCGGAAGGTTGACAGGTCGATCATGCTGGAAGCGAGAATCAGATCTGGCTTGGTATCGAGCAGGCGGGCGAAGGTGATAGCGGCGCCTTGCATACGCCATTTCCAAAATTGCGCCGGCATCGTGATAAGTTCGATATCATGGCGGGAGAATTGTCGATAGCCATCAGCCCAGGATTTGTGGCTGCCCCCATAATATGACTCGAGCAGGCTGATGCGCATCGTCCGCTCAGAGCTCAGGTGGTATTGCGCCGGCGCGCTTCAACCACGTTGGGGACCAGGTCGATCATGCTGAGAATGCGGCTCAGCTGTTGATTGTTGGCGATCTCAAGTTGGAAATTCAAGGTGGCGATATGCTGGCGTGTTGTCACCCCGCTCGAGGCGATATTGACTTTCTGATCGGCGATGATGGTGCTAATCTCGCGCAGCAACCCTTTGCGATCATGCGCCACCACTTCTACTGGCACCAGATAGCGTTGTTCTTCTTCCTCTTGACTGCCCCAAGCGACATCAATCAATCGCTCCGGCTCGCGCATGGCTTGCATATTGGGGCAATCTCCACGATGCACGGTCACGCCGCGCCCTCTGGTGATGTAGCCGATGATCCCGTCGCCGGGCATGGGGGCACAGCAGCGCGCCAGGTTAACCAATAGACCCTCGGCGCCCATAATGCTCACGCCTTTGGCGACATTGGCGCCACTTGCTTTGCTGCGCGGTTTGAGCAGATCTTCCTCGCTGATGCTCTCAGCGGATTTGCGACGTTCTTCCTCGAGCACGCGATTGGTGATCTGGGCTCCGGTGACATCGCCAGCGCCGATCGCTGCCAGAAAATCATCCAATTTGTCAAAACTAAGCAAACGAGCCAGTGACTCAAAAGTAACTTTTTCCAGCACACCGAGGCGTTTGAGTTCGCGCTCCAGCGCTTCTCTACCCATGGCAATATGTATGTCACGATTCTGTTTGCGTAGCCATTGGCGAATCTTGCTGCGGGCACGGTTGGTGACGGCATAATCCAGGTCAGGGTTGAGCCAATCCATGCTAGGTCCGCCTCGCTTGGCGGTCAAAATCTGGACCTGGTCGCCCATTTTCAGTTTGTAGTTCAGCGGCACGAGACGCCCGTTCACTTTGGCGCCGCGGCAGCGATTGCCGATATCGGTATGGATATGATAAGCAAAGTCGATGGGGGTAGCGCCGACGGGCAAATCAATGATATCTCCGTTTGGCGTCACGCTATACACGCGATCTTGAAACACTTCAGACTTCACAGTATCGATGAACTGCGAGGCATCGTTGACTTCGGGACCAAATTCCATCAAGCGCCGCAAATACGCCAGCCGCTGCTCGAATGCTTTATCGTGACCGTTGCTGCCCTCTTTGTAGCGCCAGTGAGCGGCGATGCCATATTCGGCATCCTCGTGCATCTCCCAAGTGCGAATCTGCACCTCGACCGTTTTACCTTTGTCATCGTGGACGGCGGTATGCAGGCTGCGATAGAAGTTGTCTTTGGGGTTGGCAATATAATCGTCAAATTCTCCTGGGATGGGACGCCAAAGGTTATGCACAATGCCGAGCACCAAATAACATTCTGCTAGGGTATCGACTAGCACGCGCATCCCACGCACATCATAGATCTGTTCCAGCGGCAGCTCTTTTTTGGACATCTTGTTGTAGATGCTATAGATATGTTTGGGGCGGGCGCTAATGGTGACCTGGCTGATGTGGCTGGCGCTCAGCTCTCTGGTCAGGCGTTCTTTGACCTCTGCGACATAGTGTTCGCGGTCTTCCCGCCGTTCATCCAGCGCTTTGGCGATTGAACGATAGGCATCCGGATTGAGGTAACGGAAGCTGAGATCTTCCAATTCCCATTTTATCTGCCAGATGCCTAGTCGATTCGCCAATGGCGCGAAGATGTCCATTGTTTCCTGGGCGATCGCCTGCTGCTTGTTGGGCGGCATGTAACCCAATGTGCGCATGTTATGCAGGCGGTCAGCCAGCTTGATCAGCACGACGCGCACATCATCGCCCATGGTCAGCAGCATTTTGCGGATGTATTCCATCTCACGGTTGACTGTGCTGGTCCTGCGGGAATCGCCAACCGGCGAGACATTCTTGATCGGCAGATTTTTTAATTTGGTGACGCCATCTACCAGCTTGGCGATGGTGCTGCCAAATTCGCTTTGCAGCGCTTCGCCAGTTATATCGCTGTCTTCCACCACATCATGCAACAAGCCTGCGGCGATGGTCTCGGCATCCAGCTTCATCTCAGCCAAGATACTGGCAACCGCCACACAGTGGGTGAAATATGGCTCTCCCGATCTGCGCTTTTGACCGCTGTGGGCGCGCTCGGCGAGCTGATAGGCAGCTGTAATCAAGCCGACTTCGTTGGGTTGGATGGCGGGCAGGTAATCCAGTAAGGACTGGAGATCGCGTGACTGGACAACAGTCGTCGACATCATCGCATGCACCTGTGAAGAGACTATAAGATTAGAGTATCATATTCTGCTGCAATTGTCAGATGTTTCCATGCGAATTTGCCATGAAATAGGAGATTGCCAAGCCGATGTGGCAACTGCGAGCGAAGCCATCGCTAAGCCCCAACTTTATGCCGCAGGTAGGCTTCGATGAATTCCCCCAAGCGCCCATCCAGCACCGCCGTCGTATTACCGATTTCTACGTTAGTACGGTGGTCTTTCACCATCTGATAGGGGTGTAGCACATAGGAACGGATTTGATTGCCCCAACCGGCATCGACATTCTCGCCTTTTAGTTCTGCCATTTCTGCTTCTTGCTTTGCCCGTTCCAGCTCGAACAAACGGGCTTTGAGGATTTGCATGGCGCGATCTCGGTTTTGTGCCTGGCTGCGTTGATTTTGGCATTGCACAACGATGCCAGTCGGCAGGTGGGTGATGCGCACGGCGGTATCGTTTTTCTGCACATGCTGCCCTCCCGCGCCGCTGGCACGAAAGGTATCCAGGCGGATATCTTTGTCTTCCACCGCAATTTCGATATCAGTCTGTATATCGGGCCACAGCTCAACCTTGGCGAATGAAGTGTGGCGACGGCTGGCGCTGTCGAAGGGGCTGAGGCGGACCAAGCGGTGCACGCCTTCTTCGCTTTGCAAGTAGCCAAAAGCAAATTCGCCTTTGACACTGATGGTCACGCTTTTGATCCCCGCTTCCTCCCCGCCGCTGCGATCGAGTATTTCCGCTTTGTAGCCATTTTGCTCCATCCAGCGCAGGTACATCCGCTCCAGCATCTCCGTCCAATCTTGGGCATCGACGCCGCCGGCGCCAGCATGAATGGCGAAGATGGCATCTTCGCTATCGTAATCGCCAGACAGCATTGCCTCCAGCGACATCGCTTCCACGATTTCCAGCAAAGCCTCGGTTTCACTTTCTAGCTCGGCTTGCATATCAGCATCGGCAATCTCTGCCAGTTCGATAGCATCTTGGATGCGCTCTGCCAACGACCGCCACTTCTCGACCTGCGCTCTCAACTTGGATAGCTGCTGCATGGTCTTTTGTGCCGCTTCGGGATCATTCCAAAAGTCGGATCCGCTGGCTTCTTTTTCCAATTGTTCTGCACGCTGGGCTTTACCGAGAATATCGATACGACTCATCAATTCGTCGATCTGCGCTTTGAATTGGCTTAGCTGGCTGATAATGTTGTCCATGTTCTCGCCAGGTCCTTGGACCCGAGCTTGCCTTTCATTCTCTTTCTTGTTAACCAACTTGCCGCTGGCGATAGAGCTCGTACATGAAGACGGCGCCAGTGACGGATACATTTAGTGAATCGGTCACCCGGCTCGCCATGGGAATCCTCACCAGCGAATCCGCATTTTCGCTCCAGACTGGGCTGAGCCCACTGTCTTCCGTCCCCAGCACGATGGCGGTCTTGCGGCACAAATCGACCTCGAAAATAGACTTCTTTCCCTGTGGATCTGCCGAGACGATTTGGAATCCCCCGCGCTTGAAATAAGAAATCGCTTGCTCACTGCTCAAGAGAAAAATATTATCGAGAAAACAAGCGCCCGTGCTGCTTCGGATGATATTGGGATTATAAAGGTCGAGACTGGTATCGACCAGTATGATCGCGTCCAATGCCGTCGCATCGGCACTGCGCAGCAAAGCGCCGATATTGCCCGGCACCCGCAGATCCACCATAACGATGGCTGTATTGACTTCTGCCGCCTCCAGCTCTGCGGAGCCACGGTTTTCACCGCTGTGCAAGACAGCGACGATACCGCTCGGGTTCTCCCGATAGCTCACGCGCTTCAGCAAATCTGCTGATAGCTCATGAACCTCGCTGTCGGGCAAATCATCGGGGCTGACCAGATCCGGACAATACAGCAGGAAGTCGATGCAATAGCCTTGCCCCAATGCCCGTCGCAAATCCCGCTGATGATCAATCAGGAAGCGCTTTTCCGTTTCGCGCCCTCGTTTGCTTCGCAGGCGATTGACGAGCTTGACCTTGCTGTTCTGCGGGCTGGTGATTCGCACAATCTGGATCAATCCGGGTCTTGCTCTTGGTCGTGAAAGAGGCTGTCGACGAAGAATTCCGGCGTGAAAAGGACCAGATCATCAATGCCTTCGCCCAGACCAAGATAGTGAACCGGCAGTTGCAGGTCGTTGAATATGGAGAAGACCATGCCGCCTTTAGCCGTGCTGTCGAGTTTGGTGACGATGACACCAGTCACGCCCGACGCTTTATGGAAGCTTTTGGCTTGCTCGATAGCATTCTGGCCCGTGGTACCATCCAAGACCAACAGGACTTCGTGTGGGGCATCGGGTATGACCTTGCCCGATACCTCGCTGATTTTGGTCAATTCTCTCATGAGGTTGTAATTGTTTTGCAGACGCCCGGCGGTATCGATAATGAGAATCTCGTAGCCACGCGCCTTGGCGGCAACGGTAGCGTCATAGACCACCGCGCCTGGATCCGAGCCCGGACGATTGGCGATGACGGGCACATCAATGCGCTGCCCCCAAGTCTGCAATTGCTCGATAGCGGCGGCGCGAAAAGTGTCTCCCGCAGCGATCATCACCTTGCGCCGAGACAGGTTCTTTAATCGATGCGCCAGCTTGGCGATGGAGGTGGTCTTGCCAGACCCGTTCACCCCGACCACCAGGATAATCGATAGTTCGCGTCCCGTGATATCCATCGCCGGCGGAAAGTCCAAAAAATCCGCCAGTGTTTCTTTCAGCACCGGGGTCAACTCATCGGTTTTGGTCATGCCGTCGGCGCGGACACGCCCCTGCAAAGTATCGATGACTTTGACGGTGGTATTGAAACCGACATCTGCCTGGATCAGCAAGGTTTCCATGTCTTCCCAGGTGTCTTCATCGATTTCGGTGTTGCCCAATAATTGGGAGATGCGGCCAAAGAAGGATTGGCGCGTTTTGGAAAGCCCCTGGCGGAATATGCCCAAGATGTATTCTCCAGTGAATTGCTGAATATCAAAACGCAATTATACAAGGTCACTCGGGAAGGGACAATGTATGGTCGTGGGCTAAAAGATAATGCTGTATAATGAAAGGCGAATGATCGCAGTTTGTTTGACTGTGGTAGAAAGGGAGCTGCCGCAATGTCCCAATCGGCTGAAGAATTCCCGGTCATCGTTTGGCTGGATGGATCATTATCCAATCCGCATTGGGTGGTGGACCGCCCGGAGATGATACTAGGGCGGGACGACGGCTGCGATATTGTCATACCTGTGCGACAGATTTCGCGCCAGCACTTGCGCATTTATCTGGAGGGCGGCACTTGCATTGTCGAAGACAAGGGCAGCAAGAACGGCACCTGGGTTAACGGCTACCGCTTGCTTGGCATGCGCCAACTCGAAGACGGGGACGAAATACGAGTGGCGAAGGATATTCGTTTGCGCTTTGTGGGCTCGGGGGCGACGGCGCCATCCACTTCCCGCATCTTGCCCGATGTGATTCCTTCGGGGGCAATGACCGGTTTGCGCTTGCGGCTTGACCCCGAAACGCGCCAGGTGATGGTCAATAATGAGCAGTTGGACCCGCCGCTAAGCTTGTTACAATATCGCTTGCTGGAAATACTCTTCGCCAGCCAAGGGGGGACCTGCAGCCGCAACGATGTGGTGGATGCCGTCTGGCCCGATGCCATGGGTATTGGTGTCAGCGAGCAGGCGGTAGATGCCTTGGTGCGGCGCCTGCGCGATCGCCTGGCTGAAATTGATAGCGAGCATCAATATATTGTGACCATGCGGGGCCACGGTTTCCGGCTCGATAATCCGCGGGAATGATGACCTGAATGATCTATCAAGATTTTCTTGATCTGAGCGCGCTGGAACAATACGCCGTAGCTCTGAATGCCCGCGCTAAGATAATCGGTGCGGGCGGGAAACTCACCGCTACCGAATTGCGCGATCGTATTTTGGCTTCCGGCGGGCGGTGCGAATGGTGTGGCGAGAGCCTGCTGGGCGCGGAGTTCGAGCTTGATCACCTGGTCAGCTTGCAGCAGCGCGGCAGCAATACGCCGTCTAACCTGGCTGTCGCTTGCCCGGATTGCAATCGCCGCAAGTCCAACAAACATCCGGCGCGTTACGCCGCTGAAATCTATAACGAGAGAGGTTTTCAGACGGATCTGGTCGCGGGAATATTGCAGCAATTTGGCATCTCGCCGGGGCAACAGTTGCCTCTCTTTGATCGCGAAACGGCTGAAACGATGGAAACGATGCCCATCATCGATTACGAAGGGGATTTGCCGCAAATCCCGCCCTATCGCTGGTCGGATTGACTACCATTCAAGGCTTATAAACTAGGGAGCAGTCATTTGGAATCCATTGTTGACAATGTGGAAGAAAATATCGCGCGGGAAACCGCCGAGGATGAGGAAGCCTGGCAGAGCGTATTGGAGCTATCTGGCGACGAGATTCGCAGGGATCTTAAAAGACCAAAGAACGGCGCTTCTGTCGAGCTGCAGGTGGCCGCCCGCAGTTATACGCTCAAACAAGCCGCCAAGCTCTTGAAACTCAGCTCATCGACCTTGCGGGTGGCGGCGCGGGAATTGGCGCTGGACAGCTTTTTGGATCCGCGTGGCAAGTTGCGTTTTCCCGTCTATACATTTGAGCCAACAGCTGCCGATCCTGACCTGCGCGAGATGATAGCGGGTTATGAACGCTTGCGCCCGAGCGACCTGCGGACTGTGCTCGATATTGATCAACGCAGTTTGCAAAGCAAGTTTCGCGCCGCCGGCATCACGACCAAGCACGTAATTTGGCGCGATGTGCGCGGCATGTGGAACCTGCCGGAGACCTTCGCCGAGTTCAACCAGTTGCGGGATGAAATCGATAATGGGCGGGGAGCTGGTAAGCCGAAGCGAAAACGCGACAGACGCTCTCGTCAGCGCAAAAAACGCCAAGCGCGCAGCAGACTGCGCAACCGGCTGATCGATGCCTTTCCCAAATGGCGCGGCGCTTACCGAGACGAACAGCAGCTCTACCTGCATATAGGCGAACCAAATAGCGGCAAAACTTATGATGCCTTGCAAGCCTTGAAAACGGCGGGCTCGGGTTGGTATCTGGCGCCCCTGCGCTTGTTGGCATATGAAGTATTCGATCGCCTGAATGACGAGGGCATCGCTTGCAACCTCTTGACCGGTGAAGAATACATGCCGGTGGAGGGTGCGCGCATCACGGCCGCCACCATTGAGATGTTTAACGCCATGGAAAGTGGCGCCTGTGTCATCATTGACGAAGCGCAGATGCTGGCGGATGCCGACCGCGGTTGGGCATGGACCCGCGCTTTGATGGAGTCAGCCGCGCCAGAGATGCACATTATCGGTCCACCGACCGCGCGCCAACTGATCGAAGTATTGGCATCGGCCGCCGAGATCCCTTGCGAGCTGGTGGAACATCAACGTTTGGCGCCCATTGCGGTGTCGGAGCAGCATTTCACCTTGGAGTCCTTGCCGCCTTCTACCATTTTGGTATCCTTTTCGCGGCGAGGCGTGCTCGACTTGAAGATGAAGCTGGAACGCCTCGGGCGGACGGTGTCGGTTGTTTATGGTAGTTTGCCCCCGGAAGTCCGGCGACGGCAGGCTGATCGTTTCGCCGAGGGAGAAACCGAAATTTGTGTTGCCACCGATGCAGTGGGCATGGGCTTGAATCTACCGGCCGATGTGGTTTGCTTTTATGAGGTCGAAAAATACGATGGCAAGAACGACCGCCCGCTGCACCCGAGTGAAGTGCACCAGATTGGCGGGCGTGCCGGGCGCTATGGCATGTCAAAAGCCGGGTTGATCTCCGCCACTAACCAGCGTGACCTGCGCCTAATACGCCAACTCTATGAGCAAGAGCCGGCTGTCTTGAGCTATGCGCGGGTGGCGCCAACGGTCGATGACTTGAACCTGATTCCGGGCAACCTGGCGGAGCAATTGGCGCAGTGGGCGGAGCTGAAATCTATACCCGAGGAGCTGCGCGCCGTCATCACAACAGCGGACCTGGATGAGCGGATTGAACTGGCGAAGATGCTCTCTGATGAAGAGATCAAGAAGCTGGGCTTGGGAGGCGCCCTTCAATTGGTTAATGCGCCGACCCGCAAAGCTACCCGAGAATATTGGCAAGATTGCGCTTACATGATTATTGAGGGCTATGAAATCCCTTTGCCACCGAAGGCGCCAGAGTCGATTCGCGATGGCGGCGATTTAGAAGCGACCGAGTTTTCGATTGCCTGTGCCGATATCTACCTGTGGCTATCGCAACGGCGAGAGTTCGCCCAATACTGCCAGGCGCATCAACAGGTGCGCGAAGAACGGCGTGAATGGTCGCTTTCGATTGATGAAGCGCTGCTGCGCAATCTCAATACTGCGCGGCGCTGCCGAGTATGTGGCAAGCCCTTGCCCTCGCGTCACCGCTATCGCATCTGCGACCGCTGCTTCCATAGCAAGAGGTTCTCACCCCGACGCGCTTAGTTCCCTTCCCCCGACAGGGATAGCGCCTCCGGCAAGCCATCGCTTTGCAGTTGCTCTAAGGCGACGCGGGCGGCATCTTGCGCGGCTGTCCGTTTGCTGCTGCCACTGCCACTGCCGACGACCCTATCGCCCACGGTCACCTCGACATGGAATTCCTTGGCGTGTTCGGGTCCATCAGAGCTAGCCACGCGATAACTTGGCGTGATGTTCAATTTCTCTTGCACCCGCTCCTGCAATTCACTGCGAGCGTCAATATGCAACTTGTTGTTGATGGTGTGATCCAACAATGCTAGCAAAGGGGGGGTCACAAACTCGACAACGCTAGCCAGGCCGCGGTCCAGATAAATAGCGCCAATAACGGCTTCGAAAGCGCGGCAAAGGATGCTAAGACGCTCGCGCCCGCCACTGATTTCTTCGCCATGCCCGATACGCAGATAATCCCCCAGCTGGAAGCTCGCTCCGATGTTTGCCAGGGATTCTGTTTTGACCAGGGCAGCGCGCAGCTGGGTTAAATCGCCCTCGCTGACATGCGGATATTTGCGGTAGAGCATATCCGCCACGATTAAATCCAACACAGCATCGCCGAGGAATTCGAGCCGCTCATTATCCTGCACAATCGCCTCGCCATCGTATTCATTGACGAAGGAGCTGTGGGTCAGCGCTTGCGCCAACAGCGTGAGATTGTCAAATTGAATGCCAAGTACATCTTGGTAGGCGCTCACTTGTTTGTCTGTCTGGCTCATTGAATCACTCTCTCAGGGACGATGCTGAAATAAACTAGGCTGTTCGGCAAGTGCGACAAGCCTGCGCCACGTTTATTCAAAATCATAACCTCATACCTTCCACAAGCATAGCGGCTCATTGGGAAACCTGCAGCTCGGCTACCAGTTCAGGCGCGCTTGTCGCTTGACGAGGGGCGATAGTCGCCTTCGATCCAGGTTTCGCCACTGGTGCCAACTTCTTTTTTCCAAATTGGGACGATTTCCTTTAGCCGGTCGATGCCATATCGCGCCGCTTCGAAACAGCCATCATCGCGGTGTGGCGACGAACAGGCGCATAAAACTGTGTTATCACCGACTTGCAGTGTACCGACCCGCTGGACGATAGCGATACCCTCAACCAGCTGCCAACGCGCGCGGATTTCTTCTGCGACCTGTTTCATCTTCGCCAGCGCCATCGGTTCATAAGCCTCGTATTCCAGGTACTCGGTCTGCGGCAGGTGCCCGTCTTTTTCTGTTTTGCCGCGCACCATACCGCTGAAAAGGCAGACGGCGCCGGTGCGTTCTGTGCTGATGGCGGCGATGATTTGCTCGTGATCAATTGGCGCCTCCGGCAGCAAGAACAACTCGGGAGCTTGCCTTTCCCTGCCCGCCCCCCCACTCACCGGCGGGAAGAAAGCCACTTCGTCGCCATCGCGGATGCGGTCATGATCGAATGCGAATTCCTCGTTGATGGCAGCCAAGGCAACTTTTAGATCATCGGCTGCGGCGGGATAACGCGCTGTCAACAATTGGCGCAGGTCGTCGACAGAATCGCGGCTGTCATCGATATCGATACTCAGCTCTCGCGCGCCAACCCGATCGCGCAGGGTAGCGAAAAATAGCACAGTGATTTGCATAACGCTCTCTATTCTTCAGCCTGGTAGTCGCCGCGCATGCCGCCGCGTTTTTCCAGCAGCCGAATATCGGTGATGCGCATTTCGCGGTCGGCTGCTTTCGCCATGTCATAAATTGTCAACGCAGCGACCGATACAGCTGTCAAGGCTTCCATTTCGACGCCGGTTTTGCCGGCGGATTTGACGGTCGCTTGGATCTCGATCGCGCCTGCTTGCTCATCGATATTCACTTCCAGCGCAATCTTGTTGAGGGGAAGCGGGTGGCACAGTGGGATTAAATCGGCTGCCCGTTTTGCCGCCATGATACCGGCGATTCGCGCCACATTGAGCACATCGCCTTTTTTGATGTCCCCCTCGCGGATGAGTTGCAGGGTAGCGGCTTTCATGGTCACTCTGCCAGCCGCTTTTGCCATGCGCTGTGTTGCGGGCTTGTTGCCGACATCGACCATGTCAGCCCGCCCCTCGTCATCCAGATGTGTCAGTCTTTTCTCGCTTGTCATAGGCTTTTCAATTCTAGCCTTCTTGTCAACTGGCGCAATACACATTCTACTGCATGGCTATGAGCGAGGCATGATCTCCACTTCTTGCGAAAAGGTGACGCTTTCACTCAGGATATCAAGTCCCTGATCCGGGTAAATTTGGCGGGCGCCTTCGCTTGGCGCTTGCTGTTCGCCGGCGACGGACATGCGATAATAGGCGCGAGCAGTGCCACCAGCGGCAATCATACCTGCCGAGGCAGTGACTTCGGTCGCATGCACACAGTTTTGCCGCGGACCCAGCAGCCGGATATCAGCCTCCGCGTAACTCGCTGGATTGGGATCTTCTCGATCCTGTGTTCCACTCGCCGGCGCTGGATTGATGATTAAGCCGAAGCCATCGCTTGAATCGTCCGTGCCAGCCACGACGATATTGTCTTCCTGATAGATGATCCCGACTGTGCCCAAAGAGATATTGGTCACCGATAAGCGAATGGTTAATCCATCATCAGTGCCGATCTTGCTCGCCGCGACTTCCAGCAGCAGCGGATCAACTGCACTGCGCCCCAGCGCTGATTGATGCGCCGCCAAGTCCTTGGCTGCTGGCAGGCGCCCGCAAGGTATACCGGCGAAGAGCTGAGGCGAGAGATCTGCGATGAACCGCGGCAAACGATCGGGCAAAACAAAGACGGCCAGCATAACCAGCAGGATGACACCGATGAAGGTGTTGGGGCTATCAGGATCTAATCTGATCAAGTTTCTCAACCCTCTCGCGCTAACCAGTTCACCAGCGTTTGTAATAGCGCATCCACCTCAATGTCTTGCACATTATGCCATAGAATGCCGTTGTCGTGTCCGCGGAACCAGACATCCTGCCGCCGGATGAATTCATGCGTGCTGAACTTGGTCCTTTGGATCGCTTCCTCTAGTGCTTTGCCATCTAGCAGGTGCTCAGCCATTTCCAAATACCCCAAGCCGCTCATAGATGGCAGGGCGCGGTCGTATCCCATGTCGAGCAGGCGCGCCACCTCCGCCACGAAGCCGGCGGCGATCATGTCATCAACGCGCTGATCCACTCGCGGATAGAGTATCGAGCGCGGCAATTGCAAACCCAATCTGAGGATGCGGTAGGGCGGTGGCTGTTTCTGCTGCAAGCTGCTGATTGGCTTGCCCGTCAAGATTTGCACCTCCAGGGCGCGGATGACGCGGCGCGTGTTATTGGGGTGGATTTTCTCCGCGGCAACTGGATCGATCGCATGCAGGCGCTGGTGCAATGCCATCGGCGAGTTTTCGGTGGCGTAAGCCTCCAGTTCTGCCCGCAGTTCTGGATTGGGCGGCACCCGTGGGATCGACCAGCCTTCTTCGACTGCGGTGATATATTGTCCGCTGCCGCCGACCAAAAAAGGTAGCTTCCCGCGTTGATGCAGATCATCGATGGCGTGATAAACGGCATCCTGATATTCAGCCAGGCTGAGATTGTAATCCGGCGGCGCAATATCGATCAAATGATGCGGGATCAGCGCCTGTTGAGCGAGGGTCGGTTTGGCGGTGCCGATATCCATATACCGATAGATCTGCCGGCTGTCCGCGCCGATGATCTCGCCATTTAGCGATTGCGCCAATTCAATCGCCAGAGTGGTCTTGCCGGCGCCGGTGGGACCTAGGATGATAATCAGGGCAGGGGCTTCACCAATCAAAAGCATCCTCCACATGTTCGATTTGTGGTGGCTGCTTTGCATCGAGGGCGATCGCGATCACATCAATGCGCCACTGCGTATCTTGATCATAGGCTTTGTCATGCAGGTACTGGTAAACGGCTTTGATGATTCTTTCGTGCTTCGCCGCTGTGATGCTCGCCAATGCCGATTCGGTATCAGCGCTATAGCGCGTTTTCACTTCGACGAAGACCAGGGAGTCATCATGCTGAGCGACGATATCAAGCTCGCCATATATCGTCCTCCAGTTAGCCTCGAGGATGGTGTAGCCCCGCCGGCGGAGATATTGCCGCGCCAGTTTTTCGCCTCGGGCGCCAGTAGTGTTTGTCTTGCGCATGACCTTATCCTATCGCCTAGCGCTGTTCACATTATAGGGCAAGTCGGTTGATATGGCTTGGTGCCCGCTGCCGATCCCCAGCGATCTCGCAAGACGGAATAAGGGTGGTGAAATCAAGAGTCGGCGCTTGAAGTTTTGGCGAATTGCGCTAGTATTTTTTGCTTGACCATTGCCATGCACAAGCTGTCGGGACTGATACAATGAGATATGCGCGGAGCGGCAAAGACAGCTGCGGAGCAAGCGTGGAGGATGGATTTTGTGATTAGCTATTTTCGAATTGAAACAAAAGTGTAGACAGGGAGTCTGGTTGTATGATCGATATGAATACAGCGGTAATGATTGCTGTGCTGGCTGGCGCTGTTGGTTTGGTATTCGCCTTCTACCAGCGCAATTATGTGCTCGGGCAGGATGAAGGCACAGCCCGCATGAAGCAAATTGCGGCGGCAATTCAACGAGGCGCGCAAGCCTTCCTCAGCCGTGAATACCGCGCGGTTGGCATTTTGGTGATTATTGTTACGGTTGCCTTGGCAATTTTGAGCGCGATACCCGGCTCCGGCATGTCGATTTATACAGCGGCGGCCTTTGTGCTGGGCGCGCTGGCATCCGGTCTATCAGGTTATATCGGCATGTATATCGCGGTGCGGGCAAATGTGAGGACGGCGCAAGCAGCATCCGAGAGCCTCAACAAAGGCTTGCGGGTAGCATTCGCCAGCGGCACGGTGATGAGCACCATGGTGGTATCGTTGGCGCTGCTGGGCATTAGCCTGCTATTCATTTGGTTTGTCAACGAATTGGGGGATGCGGCACAGGCGGCTTCCGCGTTAGCTGGTTTCGGCTTTGGCGGCACATCGATCGCCATATTCGCCCGTGTCGGCGGCGGCATTTATACCAAGGCAGCTGATGTTGGCGCCGATTTGGTGGGCAAAACCGAAGCGGGCATCCCGGAAGACGATCCACGCAACCCGGCGACTATCGCCGATAACGTGGGCGATAATGTCGGTGATGTAGCGGGCATGGGTTCCGATCTCTTCGAGAGCTATGCCAGCTCGATCATCGCTGCGATTTCACTGGCGACCACTGCCGGCATTTTTGTCGATGATGGATTGCTGGCGGCGCAAGTCTTCCCGATTTTGGTAGCTGCAGCTGGTTTGATCATCAGCATCATCGCCAGTTTCCTGGTCAAGACGGAAGAAGGCGCCGACCAGGAACAGCTGCTCGGCAGCATTCGTACCGGCATTTACAGCGCTTCCGGCTTGATCGCTATCGTCATCATCCTGCTCGGCTTGAGCCTGCCCTTCGGCGACCAGAATCTCGGCGTCATCATCGCGACACTGAGCGGCTTGGTGGGCGGCGTATTAATCGGTTACTTCACCGAATACTTCACGGCAGATACCTATGGTCCCACCAAATCTCTGTCAGCCTCGGCGGAAGGCGGCGCCGGTATTGTCGTGATTCGCGGTTTGGCGCTTGGCATGATGAGCACGCTGGCGCCAGTGGTCATCGTGGTAGTGGTCACTTTGCTGGCGACCTCGCAAGCCGGTTTATACGGTGTAGCGGTGGCGGCTGTCGGCATGCTTTCCACCCTGGGCATCACGCTGGCGACCGATGCTTATGGTCCAGTGGCCGATAACGCCGGCGGCATCGCTGAAATGTCTGACCTGCCGGAGGAAGTGCGCGACCGTACCGATGCTCTGGATAGCCTGGGCAATACCACAGCAGCCACCGGCAAAGGCTTTGCCATTGGCTCGGCAGCGATGACGGCGCTGGCATTGACCGCGGCTTTCATCACCGCGCTGACGGCCGGCGGTAGTTCCGCATTGGGTGCGGCAATCAATCCGGCGGAGTTGCTGCTGAATCCGCAATTTGTGACTGGCCTCTTCATCGGCGGCTTGCTGCCCTATATCTTCAGCGCGCTGACGATGGTGGCGGTAGGTGACGCCGCCCAGCAAATTGTCGAGGAAGTACGGCGTCAATTCCGCGAGATCAAGGGCATCATGGAAGGCGAGCAAGATCCGGATTACGAACGTTGCGTCGCCATCAGCACCGATAGCGCCATTAGGCAGATGCTTCTGCCGGGCATCATCGCTGTGGGCGTGCCGGTGGGTATGGCACTGCTGGCGGTGTTGGGCAATGGCAATGTCTTGGGCGAGTTTATCGCGCCGATTTCGCTAGTTGGCGTTTTGCTGGGTTCTCTGGTGTCAGCCTTTATGCTGGCGGTGATGATGGCAAATGCCGGCGGCGCTTGGGACAATGCCAAGAAGAATATCGAAGCTGGCAACTTCGGCGGCAAAGGCTCCGATGCGCATAAAGCCGCTGTGGTTGGCGATACCGTTGGCGATCCCTTCAAGGACACCTCCGGCCCATCCCTGAACATTTTGCTCAAATTGTTGGCGATCGTTTCCCTGGTGATTGCGCCATTGATCGGCAACGCATTTCCGGGTTAGCCCGGCTTGCACTCCGCCGCTCTTCGCTGATATCTGGGGAGTGGCGGAGTACAACAGAGCCGCAGCGTATCTATTATCCACTGGATTGAGGGCAGGCAGTGAAGATCGAAGCCGATGGACCACGCGGTCTGTATTTTGAGGAATTTGAAATTGGCAGCGCGATGCGCACGCGCGGGCGCACCATCACCGAAGCCGATCTGGTGCAATTCGCCGCCTTGACTGGGGACTTTAACCCCATGCACACCGATGCCGAATACTGCCGAGACTCCTTTATGGGGCAGCGAGTGGCGCACGGCATGTTGAGCTTGAGTTATGCCATTGGGCAGGCTTATCAGCTAGGCATCCTGGAACGGACTGTGCTGGGTTTCCGCGGCATAGAGATGAAATTCAGCAATCCCGTCTTCATCGGCGACACCATCCATGCCGAGCTCAAAGTGACGGACAAAAAAGAGGCGAAGCGCTTGGGTGGCGGGGTGGTCACGCTGGAGTTGCGGGTTGTCAAGCAGGATGGCAAGATCGCCCAAAAAGGCAGCATGACGCTCTTGATGATGTCACAACCTTGAGACTGCCATATCTTCGCGCGCCGCTTTGAATGCGCTGAGGGCGCGGTCGCGGGCGAAACGATGATCGACTATCGGCTCGGGATAGTCCAACTGATGCGGCTGGGCTTCCCATGGTTGGTGGATCAAGCTATCAGGTAGCTCTCGCAATTCGGGCAGCCAATGGCGCAGGTAACGCCCATCAGGGTCAAATTTCTTCGATTGTCGCACCGGATTGAAGATGCGAAAATAGGGTTGGGCATCAGTGCCGGTCCCTGCCGCCCATTGCCAGCCACCGTTGTTGGCGGCGGGATCTCCATCCAGCAAATGCTGCATGAAATAAGCCTCGCCAGCCCGCCAATCAATCAGCAGATCTTTGCTCAAGAAACTGGCGACGATCATACGAGCGCGGTTGGGCATCCAGCCGATGCTATTCAATTGTCGCATGGCAGCATCGACGATGGGGTAGCCACTGCGCCCTTGCTGCCAGGCTGCTAACTCCTGTGGTGCTTCCCGCCAAGCCATCTTGTCATAGTCGCGGCGAAAATTGCCCTGCCGCACTTGGGGGAAGTGATACATGATGTGCATGAAGAATTCGCGCCAAATTAATTGATCGCAGAAGACTTCAATAGACTGGCGGGCTGACTCGGTGAAGCTGTTGGCGAGGCGGTCTCGCGCTGCCCAATACAGTTGCCGCGGCGACAGAATACCCAAACGAAGATAAGGCGACAAAGCTGATGGTCCATTTTCAGGAGTTTCAGTGAAGGGATCGATGGTGAGGTGATTGCGACTATGCTGATAATTGTCGCTGCCATCCGACATAAAATTCGCCAAACGCCGCTGCGCTATGCTTTCCGCAGCTGGTGGCAGCGGCACATGGGGCTGGGCGATCGCTTTGGCTTCAGCAAGTTGCCGGGCTGAATCGGCTGAATGAAGATCGACGATCGAGGAAAAGTTCTCAGGGTGCAAGACCAGCTTGGAGATAGGCGGTATTGCCATGCTGCGCCAACGTCGCTTGAAGGGCGAATAAACCGAGTAGGGCTTGCCATCTTTTTTCAGCAACTGCCCCGGCGCAACCAGCAGATTATCATCAAAGGAGTGGACGGGGATATCTAATAGGCGCGCTACCTGTTGGTCACGTTCGCGGGCGAAAGGGCTGTAATCCCGATTGAAATACAGGGCGGCCGCACCGCTTCGTTGCGCCAACTGGGGCAAGATTTGCTCTGGATTGCCCCGCATGATCCGCAAGCAGGTGCCATATTGTCGCAAGCGCGCGTTGAGCGCCTCCAGGGTGGATAGCAGCAAAGCCATTCGGTTGCGGCTGTACCAAATGCCCCCTTGTAATCTGGGGTCGATGATGAAGATTGGCAAGACAGGCTGCCCGCTGCTAATGGCATGCTGCAAGCCGATATTATCATCAAGACGCAGATCGCGGCGGAACCAGAAAATAATAGGCGCACTAGTCATGTCAAGCGCTCTGATCTGTCGGCTGCCACCATGATCAGCGAGACCTCACTGACTGGCGTGTTCGCCAATGGCGATAGAAGAAGAGCAAGCGCAAGGGGATGCCGTCAAAAGCGAGACGGGTGAAAAAGCCTACCAAACCAGGTCTATGGGCTAGTGTGATGCGATCGGTCAATTCAACGCCGCCCGCGACCTCGCTGAAAATATGTTCGTGCCGCCACCAAGCCATGGGTCCCCTGACTTGTAGATCTGCGAAGGAATCCGGCGTCGGTCCCGCTTCGTGGCGGGCGATCCAGCGAATAGGCAGCGGACCCAGCCACAACGTGAACTCGATTTCGCCTTCGGTAATCGATTGCCGGTCGTCACGGTGCAGCTGCATCACGATCGGCGGGGGCGTCAGCCGCGCTAATGCTTTGGGATCTTCGTGAAAGCGCTTGATGGCGGGGAGCGTCGTCTTGATAATGCTCGACTTGGTGAAGCTACGTGTATTTGCCGGTTGAGTGTTCATGCTTTACTTCGTTCTTCTCAATGCACTTTGATGGCGGCGCGATTGATGTTGATGCTATCTCGCAAACTGGCGGCTGCCCTCGCTGGATCTGCCGCGAAGATGATCCCGCGCGATGAATTGATGATCAGCCCAGCGCCTCTGCTATTGAGTCCAGCGGAAATGACCGCTTCGATGTCACCGCCTTGCGCGCCGATGCCAGGTACCAGCAGGGTCATATCAGCGACCAAGCTACGAACCTGTGCCATCTCGGCTGGGTTTGTCCCCCCGACAACCAGCATGCAATTCCCCTGCTTGTTCCAATCCGCGACGGTCTTTTCCGCGACAACTTGCCACAATGGGCGACCTCCCACCTGCAAATCCTGGATTTCCGCTGAGCCGGGGTTGGATGTCCTGCAAAGGATGATGCAGGCTTTGTGCTGATAATCAAGAAAAGGCTGCAAGGCATCGCGACCGAGATAGGGATTGAGTGTCACGGCATCAAAGCCGAGTTCGGCGAAAATGGCTCGCGCATACGCGGCGCTAGTATTGCCGATATCGGAACGCTTGGCATCGCAGATGGTCAAAATGTCGGGATGGCGCTGCCGCAGATATTGCACTGATGCTTCCAGTTGGCGCCAACCATCCGCCCCATTCGCTTCGTAAAATGCGATATTCAACTTGTAGGCGGCGGCGTATTGCCAGGTCGCGTCAATGATGTGACGGTTAAATTCGAACTGTGGCGATTCACTATGTAGGAAGCGCCTCGGCAGCTTTGCCAGGTCGCTATCAAGACCTACACAGAGCAAAGACTGAATGGCAGTGGCGCGCCTGTCGTATTTCTCAATTGCCTGGGTCATTGTTCGGCTCCCAATTATACGGATCGTCAAACCAGCTGCGAATCAGCTTCGCTTGTTCAGTGGCAAAGATATCGCGTTCCTGCGCTATCTCGAGCAGGATCTCGAAATCGGTTAGGGTATGCAGATTCAGATCCGCCCACTTGAAAGCCTCCATTGCTTCGTGAAATCCATAACTGATGATCGCTAGGACATCGGTGACATCGGCGCCGGCTTGGCGCAAGGCATTGACAGCGGAGAGACTACTGCCGCCGGTGGTGACCAGATCTTCCAGCAGCAAGACCCGGCGACCTGCGACAGTGCCGCCTTCGATGCGTTTGCCTTTGCCATGTCCTTTGCTTTCCTTACGAATGAAGACTGATGGATTCCCGCTGACATAAGCAAGCGCCGAGCTATGAGGTACGCCGCCCATCGCGACGCCGGCGATCAAGTCATAGTCGAGCCTGCGGCTATCGATCAACTCTTGGAAGCCCTTGATCACGCTATGCCAGGCGACGGGATGATAGCTCAACGCGCGGTTGTCCACATATACCGGGGATCTGATACCAGATTTGAAGGTGACAGGAGACCCGGGGGAGAAACCCACCGCGCCGATATCAAGCAAGGCTTTCGCGATGGATCGCTTCGTACTCGTATTCATTCTGCGCTAACTCGCTCTCTATAAGGGCTGCCGCGAAGGGACCGCGATAGACCAGAGCCGACCAGTATTGCCCCGCTTTGACACCCAGTTCGTCGTATTGGCGCCAGCTTTCGCCATCCAGGATGCCGCCACAGCCGATCAAATCCAGCTGATAATCCTGCCGCATTTTTTCCGCGCGCAATACGCGAATAGCAGACAACCCCTCGGCGAAGAGCTCGCCACCGCCCAAGCCCGCTGGCTGCGACGAGTTGCTCGGGCTGGGCTTTGCCAGGGTATTGGTGGCTATCACTGCTTTGACACCGACTTGATGAAAAATGCGCAGCAACGCATGGTATTGTTCGCTCGCCAGCCCCGGACTAATCTTGACCCACAGCGGGATCTCAAGTTCTCGCGAACGCAGGCTATTGATAAAGGCGCTGCAGAGTCGCTTGGTTTGGTGTTCCAGTTGATGCCGCAACGGATCATCTTCGGTGTTGGGGCAGCTTAAATTGAGTGTGAACCAGCTGGGATACACCGCCGCGTCAAGGAAAAAGGCGAGCGATTCCGACACCTCGCGCACTTGCTCCTCGATGTCTTCTACGCCGGGCGATACGGCGATATTGATGCCGAATTCCCTGGGCAGCTTGCCGCTATGAGTGGCGAGGAAACGGGCAGCTGCGCGCGCGCCGGGGTTGCGCAATCCCACTCGATTCTGCGTCGATTGCGTGGCAGCTTGGCGCCAGACGACTGTGCCTGCGTTGCCCATGCGCGGATGGCGCGTGAAAGAACCGAATTCGACCGGACCGACCAGCGCGGGCACAATACGCCAACCTGGGATGATGTTGCGGCGGGCGAGATTGACTGCGCCCAGCGCTTCATCTTCATCGGGAAAGCCATCGCCTTTGACTAGACCGGCTGCCAGAATCAAGCGTTGTGAAAGTTCTATGCCACCGACTTCGATTCTTCCCTCGCGGAAGAGCAAACGGCGAAGAATACCGATGATCTGTGGCGCAAGCGGAAGCCGTTCCAGCAGGCGCAGCAGCTCGATAGCGCTGTCATGAGCCTCTTGCGCGGTCCCGCGGAAAGTGAGGTGGCGATTAAGACATTGATACGCCCAGTCTATCCCCCGCAGCAGCCAACGGCGCGCTATCGTTTTCATGCGACAAATCCAAAAAGGTTGCGGCCGAAACCGGGCGCGCTCAACACCCGCTCACCATCATAAACTTGGTGGCCCCGAATCCAGACTTCCAGCACCTTGCCACAGACAGACATGCCCTCAAATGGCGACCAGCCGCATTTGCTCCTGAGATTTTGCCGTTTGATGACAAAGCTGTCGTCAGTGTCGACCACGGTATACGTCTTTGGCAAGGGGCTAATGCCCCAGATACGTTGCACATTGAGTGAGAGCATATCACATGCTTTCTGTAGCGGTAGCCTGCCATCTTTGACCGCTTGCATCATCAGCGGCAAAGTGGTCTCCAAACCGGGCACGCCAAAAGGAGGGACCTCCGATTCTTTCTCGGCGATGGTATGGGGCGCATGATCGGATTCGATGATGTCCACTACACCTAAGCGGATCCCGCGCCACAAGGCTCGCTGGTCGGATTTGCGTTTGAGCTCCGGCTTCATCAGACCGAAGGGTCCTAAAGAACACAGATCATCTTCGGTCAGAAACAGGTGATGCGGGCAGACGCCGACAGTGACTGGCAAACCTTCTTCTTTCGCTTGCCGCAGCAGGTTAATCTCGCGTTCGCTGCTGATGTGCAGGAAATGCGTCGGCTGGCGGTATTTCCGTACCAGGTCGATGATATTCTCCACCGTTTCTTCTTCGGCATGCACAGCGATCAGGCGTTTTGTCCTCCAGGCGCGGTAGTGCTGTTCTCGCAGGGCGCTGGAATCGATGAGTAAATCGCCAGTGGTCGAATTATTGTAAATCTTCAGTCCACATACTCGTGAAGCAATCGCTTCGTATTCGCTGGTATTATCGGCTTGTGAGGCACCAAAATACAGCCCCCAATCACAATGCGCTTGCCGATCGATACAGTTCAATTTTTCCGTTAATAAAGTATTGTTCACCGTAGAAGGGGCTGTGTTGGGCATGTCAAAAACTGCCCAGTAGCCGCCGGCGATGGCTGCTTGAGTTTCCGAGGCAAAGGTTGCTTTATGCGCCCAATCCAAATCGCGCAGATGGGTATGGGGGTCGATCATGCCGGGGATGCGGATCTTCGGCATTAGACATAGACTCCGCGCAGCACTTTGACCAGTAGCGCCATGCGCACAAACATGCCATTTTCCATCTGCTCAAAATAGATCGAGCGTCGGTCTCCATCCAGTTCATCATGATCTTCGCGCGTACCCATCTCGTGTTTGCGCGGCAAGGGGTGCATCAAGATCGCGTCACAGCGCGTCTTCTTCAATAACGTAGGCGTCATGATGAAGCGGTCCTTAATCCCCGCATATTCTTTCGCATCGGCGAAGCGTTCTTCCTGAATCCGCGTCCAGTAGATCACATCGGTATCATGGATGACGTCCATCAAGTCATCGATTTCCGTAACGGCGATACCATGGGATTTGACCAAATCGGTGATATCCCGCGGCATCGCCAAACTTTCGGGCGCGACCAGGCAAAGCCGGACATCAGCCGCATCATAATAGGCGATCAGTTTCGCCAGCGAATGCACTGTCCTACCATGTTTTAAATCGCCGACCAGCGTGATCGTCAAGCCATCAAGCGAGCCCTTTTGGTCGTAGATGGTGAAAATATCCAGCAGCGCCTGGGTTGGGTGTTCGCCGATGCCATCGCCGCCGCTGATGGCCACAGTGGGATTGTCGATGCGCTGGTTCAGCAAATCAAGGTAATAGCCAGCTTCGTATGATGAGCCGATTTCCGGGTGGCGCAGTACGATGACATCAGCGTAGCAGCCGGTAGCGCGGATAGTATCGGACAGGTTTTCCCCCTTGTACATCGACGAGAAGCGGACGCCATTGCTCACCGCGATCACATCACCGCCGAGGCGTCGCATGGCGGCTTGAAAGGACATGTCGGTGCGTGTACTGGCTTCAAAAAAGAGCGAAGCCATCACCTTGCCAGCGCAAAGCTCAGTTAAACCGCGATCATGCGTGCGGATGCGCTTGCGGATGGATGTCGCCGCTTGGAAGAGGATATCGAGGTCGCGCCGCCGGAATTGTTCAACTGTAATAATATGTTTGCCCTGAAAGTCACCACAAATAGGGGCAGGTACATAACTTAAGGCATACTGGCTGATGGAAGATTCATTATTAGATGTCGCTGCCAATGTCTGCCCCTCGCATATTCTCTAAATAAGATTGGGATCGCTCAGAACAAGCCAACTACTCTGCCTTCGTCATCGATGTCGACATCCATCGCGGCAGGTGTCCTTCCCAAGCCAGGCATCGTCCGCACATCACCACACAGCGGATAGATGAAGCCGGCGCCGGCCGACGCGCGAATATCGGTGATGGTAATGCGGAAGCCGTCCGGTGCGCCCTTGAGTTTTGGATTATCGCTCAAGCTAAGGTGGGTCTTTGCCATGCAGATGGGCAGAGTTCGCAAGCCTTGTTCTTCATATTGGCGGATCTTGCGGCTGGCTATCGGCGCGTAATCGACACCATCAGCGCGGTAAATTTCTGTGGCGATCGTCTCGATTTTGTCTTTGATCGACATATCATCAGGGTAGAGCAGGCGGAATTGGTTGGGCATCTCGCAAGCCGATACGATCATCTCCGCCAATTCAATCGCCCCGGCGCCGCCTTCCGCCCAATGCCGCGCGGCTGCCACACCGGTTGCGCCACTTGCCAGCGCGATTTCGCTTAATGCCTGCAGCTCGCGCTCGCTATCATCGGCGAAAACGTTAATCGCCACCACCGGATTGACGCCGAATTTAGTCAAATTCTCCAGATGCCGCACCATGTTGACCGCGCCGGCTTCTACATCGGCCACATTTTCCTCTTTCAGCGCGGGATCGATTGGTTTACCCGGGATAATGCGATACTTGCCGGTATGAGCTTTCAACGCGCGGATGGTCGCTACCAGAACTACGGCGTTCGGCTTGAGACCGGAAATGCGTGACTTGATGTTGAAAAACTTCTCCGCGCCAATATCCGCGCCAAAACCCGATTCCGTCACCACATAATCCCCGCATTTCATGGCGATCAGATCGGCGATGATGGAAGAGTTGCCATGGGCGATATTGGCGAAGGGACCGGCATGAACGAGAGCGGGTGTATTTTCCAGCGTCTGCATCAGATTGGGTTTGATCGCTTCTTTCATCAACACGGTGGCGGCGCCAGCTGCGCTGATATCTTCGGCGGTGACTGGCTGCTTGTCGCGGTCATAGGCGATCACCATCTTGCCGATGCGTCCCCGCATATCTTGCAAGGAAGTCGTCAATGCCAAAATCGCCATGATTTCCGAGGCGACCGTGATGTCATAACCGCTTTGCCGCGGGATACCATCAAAGCGTTTGCCCAAGCCAACGATGATATTGCGCAGCGCGCGGTCATTGAGATCGACCACACGGCGCCAAGGGATGTTGTGGATATCGATATTGCGGGCGTTGCCATGATAAATATGCGCATCCAGCATGGCGGCGATCAGATTGTGCGCGGCGCTGATGGCGTGGATGTCGCCGGTCAAATGCAAATTGAAATTCTCCATCGGCACGATCTGGCTATAACCGCCGCCGGCCGCCCCGCCTTTGATGCCGAAGGTGGGACCCTGGGAAGGCTGCCGCACCGTGATGACCGCTTTCTTGCCGATATGCTTCATCGCCTGCCCGATGCCAACGGTGGTTGTCGATTTGCCTTCTCCCAATGGTGTCGGCGTGATGGCGGTGACATCGACATATTTGGCATCCGGACGCGATTGGAGCCGATCCAGCGCCTCGAGATTGATCTTCGCCACATACTTGCCGTAATGCTCGAGGTCAGTCTCGGGATCGAGCCCCATTTCTTCAGCGATGCGGTTGATATGGACCAGGTTCGCCTTCTGCGCAATTGTCAGATCTGAAGGGATGCTCATAATCATTCAGCCTTTGGATAGGCTTACGAAATAGCGACTATTATTTTGGATGGAATACAAAAATCATTGTATCAGGAAGCTGATTTTCTGCTTTGGATTTCCGTGCCAAGTTATTTCGGAATTAGCTGTTCATTGGTTGTGAGACAAGGCGATCTACTGTGTAGGTTTCAACATCAGAATTGCCAGCGGAGGCAAACGCAGTGCGATACTATGCGGCAAGCCGTGGTAGGCATAGTCTTCACTGTTAACACCACCTAAATTGCCGACCCCACTACCGCCATAGAAGGTTGCATCGCTATTGAGCAGCTCCTGATAATAGCCCGAGCGTGGTACGCCAATGCGATAATGCTCGCGTACTAGCGGGGTGCAATTGAGCACGACGACTAGGAAATCATCTTGATCGGCTCCGTACCGGATATAGCTATAGACGCTGTAATCGGCATCGTTGGCTTCGATCCAGCGGAAGCCTTCCGCTTCGTGGTCGGCCTGCCAGAGCGCTGGCTGCTCTCGATATAAATGATTGAGCGCCCGCACCCAAGCTTGCATTTGCGCGTGTTTTTCATACTCCAACAGATGCCAATCGAGGCTGCGCGCTTCGCTCCATTCGGCGAACTGGGCGAATTCACTGCCCATGAAATTGAGTATCTTGCCGACTTGCGTATATTGATAGCCGAAGAGCAGGCGCAACCCCGCGAATTTCTGCCAGTAATCGCCGGGCATCTTGCCGATCAGCGAGCCTTTCAGGTGCACAACTTCATCATGGGACAAGGGCAGCACAAAGTTTTCGCTGAAAGCGTAGAGTAAAGCGAAGGTGATTTGATGATGATGGAAACGGCGGTGAATGGGATCGCGTTTCATATACTGCAATGTATCGTGCATCCAGCCCATATTCCACTTGAAGGTGAAACCCAAACCGCCGACATAGGTAGGGCGTGAGACCATCGCCCATGAGGTCGATTCTTCGGCGATAGTGATGGCGCCAGGGGCTTGGGCATGGACCAGTTCATTGAATTCCCGCAAAAAAGCGAGCGCGCCGAGATTCTCATGGCTGCCATATTCGTTGGGGATCCAGTCTCCTGTTTCGCGGGAAAAGTTGAGGTATATCATTGACGACACCGCATCTACCCGCAGACCATCGATATGATATTTCTGCAGCCAGAAGAGGGCATTGGCGAGTAGAAAATTGCGTACTTCATTGCGGGCGTAATTGAAGATCATCGTCCCCCAATCGGGATGTTCGCCCTGGCGCGGATCTTCATGGCTGTACAAATGGGTGCCATCGAAGTAGTTCAAACCGTGCTCGTCTTTGGGGAAGTGCGCCGGCACCCAATCGAGCAGCACGGCGATGTTGTTCTGGTGGCAGCAATCGATGAAATACATAAAATCCGCGGGACTGCCGTAGCGGCTGGTCGGCGCGAAGTAGCTGATGACCTGATAGCCCCAAGAGGCATCGAGCGGATGCTCAGCGACTGGCAATAGCTCCAGATGCGTATAACCCATCTCAACCAGGTAGGGCACCAGCTGGTCTGCCAGTTCGCGGTAGGTCAAGAAGCTATCTCCATCGCCCCGCTTCCAGGAGCCGAGATGCAGTTCGTAGATATTCATCGGCTCGGCTAGCGGATTCTTTTGCTGGCGCGCTGTCATCCATTCGGCATCATGCCATTGATAACTGTCGATATCGCAGACGATAGAAGCGGTCTTCGGTCGCAACTCGGCATAAAATGCGTAGGGATCGGCTTTCTGGGCGATATACCCTTGGTTATGCGAACGAATCTCGAATTTGTAGCGCGCCCCCTCTTCCAGCCCCGGCACGAATAGCTCCCAAATGCCCGACTCGCGGTTATTCTCCAGGGCATGGCTGCGGTTGTCCCAACGGTTGAAATCCCCCACCACGGCGACTTTGTAACAATTCGGCGCCCAAACCGCGAAGTTGATACCGCTGATCCCATCGATCTCCCGCTTGTGCGCGCCTAGCTTTTGGTAAATCTCCAGGTGTTTGCCTTGGCGGAAAAGATAAATATCGTATTCCGAAAGCAGCGGCGGGTATCCATAGGGATCGCGCCAGATTTCCCGCTCGCCCTCATTGGTTATCGCCTCGAAGTGATAAGCTGTATTCGCCCAGCTGTCATCGAGCTCGGCGACAAAAAGACCAGCGTCATGGTATTGCTTCATTGGCACTCTGTCACCACTGGCGTCGTTCACGAGGTCGATCTGCTTTGCCCAAGGCTTGAAGCAGCGGATAGATAGCTCATCGCCAACACGATGTCTGCCCAACACATTGCTCGGTGCGCCCATCTCGCCGGCGAGCAACGCTTGAATTGCCTCGCTGTGAATCGACAAGGGCATATCTTGTCCTCGTAATTTGTGACCAGATTAGTGACGATATTATAGATGTTTTGCGTCAAATTCGTAGGTCAGCGCCAGCCAAGCCCATTCAGTTGAGTGGCCGGGCAAAATGTGATACCATAGAAAATATATTCTAATCGCTGATGATCTATGGGCTGAAAAGAATAGCCTGCGCTGTTTAGACGAGATCAGTGATCGTGAAGACACGTAAAATTCTCCATCTGGATCTGGATGCCTTCTTCTGTGCAGTGGAAGAGCAGCTGAATCCTGATTTGCGCGGCAAAGCTATCGCCGTCGGTGGCAGACCCGGGCAACGCGGTGTGGTAGCCTCGGCATCGTATCCCGCGCGCAAATATGGCGTTCGCGCCGCCATGCCGATGTCACAGGCTCTCAGATTGTGCCCGCATTTAATCATCGTCGGGTATCAAGATCGTGGCGCCTATGGAGAACGCTCGCGGGCGGTGATGGAGGTTCTGCGCGACACTGCCCCTTCCGTGGAACCGCTATCGATCGATGAAGCTTTTCTTGATGCGACGATATTACCCGGCAGCATCGAGACCATCGCGCGCCAGCTGCAGCAGCGTATCAATGATGAGCTGGATTTACCCTGTTCCCTGGGTGGCGCGACCAACAAACTGCTGGCGAAAACGGCTAACACGGTGGGCAAAGCGCGTCAACCGAAGGATCACCCTCCCAATACTATCACCATCGTAGCGCCGGGCGAGGAAGCCCTCTTCTTGGCGCCATTGCCAATCAGACAATTGTGGGGTGTGGGACCCAAGTTTGCCGAGGTCCTCAACGAGCTGGGTTTGACCACGATCGGCGATATAGCGAATTGGTCGGAGGAGGCGCTGAGGGCGCGTTTTGGCAAGCACGGTGGCGATATCTGGCGGCGGGCGCGAGGCATCGACTTTCGTCCAGTAGAAACCGAGCACGAGGTAAAATCGATCAGCAAAGAGATCACTTTTCCCCGAGATGTGGCTGACGCAGCTGAATTGAAATTGACCTTGCGCCGCTTGTCCGATGGCATTGGCTGGCAAGCACGCCAAGCCGGCTTGGCTGGTACGACCATCAAGCTCAAATTGCGCTGGACAGATTTCACCACCCTAACCCGGCAGATGACCTTGGACTATCCAACCAACCTGGATCAAGAAATCTTCAACTGCGCGCTCACTCTGTTCGATCGCTTTTGGATCCAAGGCAGACCGGCGCGCTTGATCGGGGTCGGTCTGAGTGGTTTTGAGAAGCCGGCGCGTCAATTAGACTTGTGGGATAGCTTTCAGAATCACAAACACCAAGTTGGCTTGCAGAGTGCTTTGGACGAGCTGCGTGACAAATATGGCGAGACGACGATCCGCCGCGCCAGCGACCTGCACCACCAACCGCAAGAAGACAACAAACGCTAAATCAGCGTGAAGAGTTGGTGGTAGACCCCCTCGCGCTCCAGCAATTCTTGATGGCTGCCCATTTCGATAATCTCGCCATGATCCATTACCACGATCATATCGGCTGAGGTAATCGTGCTCAGACGATGGGCGATGACAAAACTCGTGCGACCTTCCAACAGGCGCTCCAGAGCAAGTTGAATTTGGCGCTCGGTTTGGGTATCGATATTGCTGGTGGCTTCATCGAGGATCAGCACACGCGGGTTTGCCAATAAAGCACGAGCGAATGCCAACAATTGCCGCTGCCCGGTGGACAAGACCGCGCCACCCTCCATGATATCGGTCAAATAACCATCGGACAGCTCGGTGATAAACTGATGAGCGCCGACCGCCTTCGCCGCCGAGACCACTTCTTCATCGCTGGCTTCCAGCCGCCCATACCGGATGTTGTCCATCACGGTGCCGGAGAATAGATGAGTATCTTGCGGCACGACGCTGATCTGCCGGCGTAAGCTGCTTTGCGTCACTTTTTTCAAGTCGTAGCCATCGACAGTGACCGTGCCAAAAGTGCTGTCATAGAAGCGCATGATCAGCTTTATCATGGTGGTCTTGCCGGCACCAGTATGCCCCACAAAGGCGATTCGGGAGCCGGCTGGCACATCGAGATTGATATTCTTCAAGACCATTTCGCCATCTTCTGCGTAGCGAAAAGAGACATCTTCGAAGCGGATACTACCCTCAATAGCGGGCAAATCATCCGCGTTGATCTCGTCGCGGATATACACCGGGAAGTCCATCAACTTGAAGATGCGATAACCAGAGGCGATGACACTTTGCAACAGATTGAAGCGCTGCGCCAACATGCGGATGGGGAAGAAGAATTGCTGGATATAGAGAATGAAAGCGAGCAATACCCCGACCGTGATGCGATCGTCCAATACCAGTGTGCCGCCGACAAATATCAGCGTGCCAGTGGCGACCCCGCCCAGCAATTCCACAGTTGGATAGAACAAGCCAGATATCAAAGTGGCGCGCACGTTGGCGCGGCGGCTGTCCATGTTGATGTCGCCTGTGAAGCGCTGGTAATTGTGCTGCTGGCGGGCGAATGCCTGTGTCACGCGGACGCCGTTGAACGCTTCTGACAATTCAGCGTAAACTTTGGCATTGGCATCAGAAACGCGCAGATAAGCAGCCCGCGCATGAATCCGCCAAAAATTAGCGATCACTAACATCAGCAGCAACACGGTGAAAGCGACCGCCGTCAGCGGCGCGTTGATTAGAACCATCGAGATGATAATACCGCCGAGCATCAGTACTTCGCGGATGCTGCCCACCGCGGCGAAGGTGATAGCCTCACGAATGACGTTGACATCGCTGATGATGCGGGCGATCAGCCGGCCAACTTCGTATTTGGCGAAGAAGTCGATAGACAGATACTGAATATGGTCGAAGAGTTGATCCCGCAGCTGTTGAATGATTGTCTGGCCAATGACCGCCATATTGCTCAGCTGAATCCGAAAGCCGATGAAACCCAGCAGTTGAATGATGATGAAGGCGATGATGCCCAAGAAAAGGATGGATAGATCGTCGCGGCGGATGCCTTCATCGATTGCCCAGCCGATCAGAGGTGGGCTGGCAACATTGGCGAAGACGCTGAGAAACATCGACAATACAGCCAACGTCAGTTTACGTCGGTGAGGACCCAAATAGCTGAGCAAGCGGGCGGTGACTTCGCGGTCGAAACCGGGCTTGTGATCATCATCGATTTCGAGGATGGTTAGCTCCGCCTCTTTCGCTTTGTCCGCAGCGGCTTTTTGCTTCGGTTTGCTCCTGTTTAGAACTGTCATGTGCACCTGGCTTTTGTTGTTTTAGATTGCTTCATGCGAGCAACTTAAATAGCTCTCGGGCTTGTGCCTGCCTTGGCAATAGGACGGGATAGGTTATCTGCCAGCCAATCGATCAATCAAGGCGCGGAATTGTTGGGTAGAGCGTCGCTCTTCCAAAGGGATTTTGATGACGCCGGCAATGATGGCTTCCCGCCGAACACGCTCTTGTTCTTCCAATTGCAATTTGTAAATTTCTTCATACAAGCCCCCATCCGCCAGCAGCGTTTCATGGGTGCCATGCTGGATGATCTTCCCCTCCCGCAGCACGATGATCTGATCCGCCTTGAGAATGGTGCTCATCCGTTGAGCGATGACAAAAGTGGTACGCCCCTCCATAATATGTTCGAGCGCCATTTGAATCAGATGTTCAGTGTGGGTATCGACGCTGCTGGTGGCATCATCGAGGATGAGAATGCGCGGGTCGATTAGCAAAGCGCGGGCGATAGCGACCCGTTGCTTTTGCCCGCCGGACAAAGTGACCCCACGTTCGCCAACCATCGTTTGATAGCCAGCGGGAAACTCGGTGATGAAATCGTGGGCATTGGCGGATTTTGCCGCTGCCACGATCTGCTCCTGCGTGGCAGCGGGATTGCCATAAGCGATGTTGTCTTCGATCGTGGCGGAAAACAGCAGCGATTGTTGCATGACAACGCCGATTTGGCTGCGCAAGTTATGCAAGTCGATTTCGCGCACATCGATACCATCGATGGTGACCCGTCCGGCCGTCACATCATAAAACCGCGGGATCAGGTTGGCGATGCTTGTTTTGCCAGAACCAGTTAAGCCAATGATTGCAACCACTTCACCTGGTTTTGCCTCGATATTGATATCTGTCAATACGCTGTGGTTGGATCCTTCGTAGCGCGTGCTAACATTCTCGAAGCGGACATGACCTTTGATATCAGCCCGGATTGCCCTAGGGTGATTCTCGATGAGCTCTATCTCATCAAGCACCTCGAAAACGCGCTCGCCGCTGGCCACTGCTTGGGTGGTTAGCAAGATGATGAAACCAACAAAACGGAGAGGCTGTGCCAGCAGCAGAACATAGGCGTTGAATGTCACGATCAAGCCAACAGTGATATTCGCCATCCCTTCCGCTTCCAGCAAGCCGCCAAAAAGCAAGACCAAAGCGGTGGACATGGCAGCTAACAAGGCGCTGGTTGGCAAAAAGGTAATCCATTGGGTGATGAAATCGAGCTGTTCTTCATAAAGATTTTGATTTTCCTTATGGAAGCGCTTGATCTCGTATTGCTCACGCGCGAAGACCCGCACCACCTCGGCGCCTAAGGCATTCTCTTGAATATGATTGCTGAGCACCTGCATGCGGTCCATCACTTTTTTCCAGCGTGGGTGCACCCGAAAAACGAAGCGGCTGGAATACAAAGCCAGCGGCACCAGCGGGGTGAAAGCGATGATAGCCAATAGCGGGCTGGTCGCTAGCATGATCCCAATTACGCCAGCCAGCAACAGCAGCACATTCAGCCCGTCCATCAACCCAAAGGCGAAGTAGCGCTGAATCTCGTTGACATCGCTGATAGCGCGGGTGATGATCGTGCCAACTTGGGCGCTGTCATGATAAGTGAAAGACTGTCGCTGAACCTTGTCGTAAATCTCGTTGCGAATGTCGTAAGATACATAATGCGACAGACGCTCGCCGAAGAACCTGCCCAGAAAGGCGGCGATCCCGCGTAGAAAGCCCAAACCAACCACCAGTAAGCCAGCATTCAACATGTAGCTGCTGTCTTGTTGGTCGATACCAATATCGACGACATCGCGCAAGATATACGGCACGATGATGGCTAGTATGTTAGTGCCAATGATACCGATCAAGGCGACTATGACCCACGCTTTGTATTTGGACAGGTAGTTCATCAACCGCTGCCAAATTCGGAAGGGGGAGTATTTCTGTGGTTTTTGTTCCCTATCTAAAACAGATTTGGAAGTGATGCTTGTCATAAACGGACTCCCGGCAGGGTGAGCGCGCAACTTGAACCGCCGGCTGGCTGTCGACCCAGCCAAGAAATGATGCGGAAGTCGCCAGTTTACAGCAGGTCAAAACAATTTGCCACAAGCAGATACAGCAGTTCAGAAATCCGGGTAGCCAGACGATTGGCACTGGCATTCCCGCCGATTAACGCCAAAATATGAGCGGACGATACCTATATTGCGAAGAGGAATGACATGTCTGATTTGAAACCGGTCGCATTGCAATTGTATTCTCTGCGAGAGGCACTCAACCAAGATTTTGAAGCTACAATTCGGCAAGTCGCTGACATGGGCTACATCGGCGTCGAGCCCTATGGCGGGATGCCAGGTGGCTTGGAACAGGCGGCGAAGCTCTTCCACGAGCTGGACCTGCAAGTGCTTGGCAGCCACGTGCCATATCCAGATGCGGAAAATAAAGACAACGTGCTCGCGATTGCGGAAGCCTTCCAGGTGGACCGCGTCGTCATCGCTTTCTTGCCGCCGACCGAATTCGAGACTATTGATGCGATCAAAGACGTCTGCCAAAGATTAAATCAGGCTGGCGAATTCGCCCAAGCCAACACGCTCTCGCTGGGCTATCACAATCATTGGTGGGAGTTCAAGCAATTAGAAGGTCGCGCCACGTTAGATCTCATGCTCGCAGAATTGGACGAGCAGGTATTTTTGCAAATTGACACCTACTGGGTGCAGGTTGGCGGGCTGGATGCGGTCGAGCTGGTCAAACAAGTTGGAGCGCGCGCGCCTCTGATCCATCTCAAAGACGGCTCCTTGGACAAAGACGATGATATGACCGCTGTTGGCGCTGGCAAGATGGATGTGCCGGGGATTGTCGCGGCGACTGCCGATACTGCGGAATGGCATATTGTCGAGTTGGATCGTTGCGCCACCGATATGCTGCAAGCCGTGCAAGACAGCTATACTTATCTGACCTCAAATAACTTGGCGCGCGGCAAAAAGTGATAATTGCCTTATTACGCGAGAGGGTAGCGGAGTATGAAAATTCCCGTTGAATCGCTGCGGTCGGTGGCCAGGCGCGCCATTGCGGCACAAGGCTACAACCAGGCGGATACCGAGATCATTCTTGATATCATCATGTATGCCCAGTTGCGCGGCAACAACCAGAATGTGATCAAACTATTGGGCGCGGGCATGCCGGCCAATCCGGCTGCGGGCGAGATTAGTATCGTCAGGGAGACCAAGCTGTCGGCTTTGCTTGATGGCGCCTGGAATCAAGGCATGGTGGTGGTCTCGCGGGCGACGCAGATCGCTATCGAGAAAGCCCAGGCGCATGGCTTTGGCATTGTTGGCATCCGCGGCACCAATTCGGCAACCGGCGCTATCGGTTATTATGCGAGGCAGCTGGCAGACCAGGGCTTAATCGGTTTCGTCTGTTCCGGCTCTCCCGAATTGATGGCAATGTATGGCTCCTACGAGCCATTTCTGGGCACAAATCCGCTGGCAATCGGCATTCCCACAGCCGACGACCCTATCGTTTTTGATATGGCGACAGCTGCCATCGCTTGGTACGGGGTCGTCTTGGCAAATGCTGAAGGCGGCAGGATTCCGGACGATGTGGCATACGACAGTGAAGGGCGTCTGACCTCCGATCCAGCCGCTGCCTTGGCGGGAGCCATCAGAGCCTTTGGCGGCTATAAAGGCGCGGCGCTGGCGCTAATTGTCGAAGTCTTGACGCGCCCGCTGGTTGGCACGGTTCGTAAAGAAGATGGCAGCAAATTGGATTGGGGCAGCCTGGTCTTTGCGATTGATCCCGAATTGCTGGCCGACGATCTGGACAGTTTTGAGGTCGGCGTCAGCGATTTGATCGGGCGTATCAAGAAACTCAAATTGTTACCGGGGCACGATGAGATTTTGGTCCCGGGCGAACGTGGCGATCGCTATTATCAGCAGGTGGCTGCAACGGGAGAGATCGAGCTGGATGAAAAGATCTGGCGAGATTTACAAGCAGTTGCCGCTTCATCCCACAATGCCGATTGATGGCAGCATCCGCTCATAGACGATGCCGGGGTGCCCGCGCCGATCGGATGGTATATTTGCCAAACCGCCATGCAGGAAGAGATGGCTCGAGCCTTCGCCACTGAGGTTGAGGGCATCCAGGGCGCCAGCTGAACGCAGAATCTGGGCGAGCTCCGCCATCGTGGCTCCGGCGCTGTCCAGCTCGCTGCGATAAGCGGGGTCACAACCATCCACCACCACCAGTAACAAACTACCATCTCGCTTGATACCCATCGCGGTGCGGGCTTTTCTTTCGCTCTTGTCTGCGAGCTTCATATGCACGGGTGAGATGCCGATGATGTCCCGCCGGCTGGGCAAAAATTCTTCTGTCGTTGCCGCTTGCTGGCTGAGGTCTTCGCCAGCTCGCAGCAGAATTGGACCCACCTGAATCGCGGATTGGATTTCTTGGGTCGAGTCGACGAAATTGTACTCCACCCAGGCATCCTGGATGATCGCTTCGCTGGTGCTGGCAGGCAACGCATTCTCCTGGAATGATAGGACAAATCCGTTCTGCGGTATTTGCAGCCCGCCGCCACGCTTCCAGCTGAGCACTTGTCGATTCACCAGCACAAATTCGATCCGGTCTGGCGCATCAGGTGTACGATCAAGGGGGCTGCCAGATGCTGGCGAGTTTCCTGCCCGGGTGTATAAGGCAATTGGCTCTGGCTCGGCCGGGTTGAGATGGAAGCGATATTCAGCGTTCTCGCAGGCACTTAGCGTGATGTCCCCAGGCAGAATCAGCTCGATATCTTCGAGGCTGATGATTGCGATCCGCCAGGCTTCGCCATCATAGAGCAGGGCACCCCGCCGATAGATGGGTGGCCGCAAGATGGTACCCTCCGCCACCATCAAGCCGATAGCATCGCCATAACCCGAATGATGGCTGATGAGATCATCGTGTTCATGCAAAAAATGTGAGGTGTTAAAAAGCACTTCCCGCTCGTGGTTCTGCACGAAATGACGGATGAAATCGCAGCGGCCGATGCGCACAAAATTGTGCCGCACATCAAAGGGATGGAAGACCCGCGGCTGATAGCTCCCTTTCTCGCGATTGGGATAGAGATCAAGCTGAATCGATCCTTCCAGCCAGCGCAGGACCGCCTCCGCTCTCGCTTGCCAAGCTTTGTCCTCTTCCGGTATATCAAGCTGCCATTCGTAAGTATCGCTGATATATTCGTGCAGTTGCAGCCAACCTGCCGAAAGCAGCTTGCGCAACACATAAGTGATGAAAGAATTGGCGCTGATGATTTCTTCGCCATCGTCAGTGCTATAGCTGAGATCGGGGAATAGCTGGCTGGCGCGGCGGTCGGTCTGCTGGGCGGTCCAAGTGAGGATACGCGGATGTTCTTCGCCGCGCGCCCTTGCCCGGGCATAGTGCATGCGGGCGATATCTTGTTGACGGATGTAGCTGCTCATGGGGTGCAGATCTTCAAATTTGAGCTGGCTCGGCGGGATCTCCACAGTATGGACCGTGGACCAGCCCGCGTCTCCCATTGGCATTCTGCTTTTGCGATATTGAATTTCCGACATGGCAGCTATTCTCAACACATCACTCTGCCTACACTATACCGCGTTAAACCCGACAGATAAAGACCACTCGCCTAATCCCAGCGAGTTCCTGCTGCAAATAGCTTTGAGACTGGGCTGCCCGGGAATTCCAATTGCTGAGCTGGCACGGCAAGACCCCCACTCAATAGAGCAGGGGCTTTAGCGGACTATCGGTCATTAGCGGCTGCCAAGTGTGATCGGAATGTCGATCTCTCGCTCACCATCACGCAGGATCGAGAGGATCACTTCTTGACCGGGGCGAGTATGCCGCGCCAGATAGGTGATCAAGTCGTTCATGCCTTTTATCGGCGTTCCATCGATGGCGGTGATGATATCGGCGTGCAATCCCACGATTTCGTCTTCCATATTCAGCAGGCGAGTCATTTCCTGCAAATTGGAGTCGGCGGCTGGACCATCGTCAACCACATCGCGCAAGACCACCCCGCGGAAATCGTTGGGCAAACCATGGGTTTCGATAGCTTGTATGTTGACATCGAAACCAGAAATGCCGATATAGCTGTAGCTGATTTCGCCATCTTCAATCAGCGCTTCGGCGACGCGGCGCGTCAGATTGGAGGGAATGGCGAAGCCGACACCGGCGCTGCTGCGGACGTTGCTCTTGATCTGCGAGTTCACGCCGATGACCTCGCCATCCAGATTGATCAGCGGTCCGCCGCTATTGCCGGGATTGATGGAGGCATCGGTTTGGATGACGCCGCCGATAGAAAACTCGGTCAAGCCTTGAATGGTGCGGTCGAGCGCGCTGATGATGCCCGAGGTCAGGGTCCAGCTTTCCCGGAATGGACTGCCAATAGCTAGGACTGTTTGCCCGACGGTCGCTTCACCCGAGTCGGCGAAGGGGATAGGGTCCAATTGCTCGGCTGGCGCATCGACCTGGATGACGGCGATATCCGAATGTAGATCGAGACCCACCAATTCCGCGCGGTAGATCCCGCCTTCGAAAAATTCAACGACGATCTCGCTGGCTTCGTCCACCACATGGGCGTTGGTCACGATATGCCCCTCGCGATCGATGACAAAGCCGGAGCCGTTCCCGCCGCCCGCTTCTGTCGTCACGTTGATGGCGACGACCGAGGGGCTGGTCTCCTGATAGATCTGGGAGAAGATATCATTGGGATGGGTGACGACCCCGATTGCTTGAATCCCTGGCAGAGGCAGCGCGCCAAATATCACTATGGCGATGAGCATGGCAAGCGCCGTGGGCATTACGAGTTTGCGTGTTAGTGTACGCATTGCTCATTCCTTTCATTATGGTTGGCATAAGAGTTACCATCCACAATATCTTAGGAACGAGTTGTAAAAACTTTTTGATGTAAATGCAAAATCCATGTAAACCAGTATCAGAAGTTCATTAGCCGATCAGATGGAAGGACTGCTGCCTGCCATCCAGCCAGCGCATTTTTCCGCCAGTTAGTACTGCGTCTTCCTCCAGCATGATGCGCACATCCTGCCCGTCCCATTCCGGCACGCTCTTGCTGATATTCAGTTCTATGGAGTAAACGGTATCATCAAAAAGCGGATAATCGCCGACGCCCGGCACACCCTCTTGCCGATCCCAAAGACCGATGAGAGGTCCAGCGGCATGACCATGATAACCCAGCGGATGGCTATATATCTGCGGATTTATGCCCTCGGCTTTGGCTTTTGCCAGCGCAGCCTGTAAAACTTGGTTGCCGCTACGCCCGACGCGCATTTCATCCAGGTGAATATCTTGCAGGCGGTTGCCATTTTGTAGGGCGGCGCGCAAACCCTCCGGCGCATCGCTTTCCCCCGCGCGCAGCACATAGGCATGCTGCTGCTGATCGGTGGCGAGCCCCAGATAATGAAAGCCCATATCACAATGCAGAAGGTCTCCTGGAAGAATTGTCTCCCGTGGATTTTGAGTATTTTGGTAGCTCTGCCCGGGCGCTTGAATATCGATCGTCGGTTGGAACCAAGCCAGCAAGCCAGCATCTGCCATTGTCTGCCGCATCCACCAGACGACATCATCTGTCGTGCTGATGCCCGGATGAATCACAGCTGTGGAAAAGGCCCGCGCGATGATCTGATGACCCATCTCGACCAAGCGCGAGTAGGCGGTGATTTCTTCCGGCAGCCGCCGCTCCAGCCAACCAACACACAGTCGCTCGGCGCTGACCAAGCTGGAGCTGTATGATGCTCCCAAGGCACCGCAGATAAGCTCAAACTCGGTCTGGGAGATACCATCGCCAAATGAAAAGGTGGACGAAGTGTTGATGCCGATCCGCTTAGGGTCTCGCTCGCGCACGATCCCCGCCAGACAGGCATGTTGGTCTTCTTGCTCGTCCGGATCCCATGCTGCTTCATAAAAGCCTTCGTAACCATAGCGTGAGAGGGTCAGCCGTTCCACTTCGCCTTCACTATCGCGGGCGAATACCAGGATGGTGCGCCGCCGAGCCGACATGGAGCTGGCGGGTAACAAGGACATGATCACTGGATCCTCGTTGTATTCGCGGCAAGCCACAATCCACATATCGATGTTTTCCCGCGCCATCAACTCTGGAATGATGCGCTCCAGCCGCTTTTTCAGCCAGCCATCGCGGATAGCCGCTTGTTGTCTCAAGGGGAGAAGCTCGTTCTTGAATACCATATTTTCTCGTGCCCTTTCTTCATCAGTTGCTCAGCGATGGCGCGACCACTGACTGCCAATGCAGCCGCAGCGCCGCATGACCCCGCCGATAGGACAGATAGAGATGTACCAGCTCGATCAACTGGCCCATGGTTAAAGCGAGCGCCGCCGCCAGGATGCCGGGCAAACCAACTGCGATCCCGCCCCAGGCGATCAACATGGTCACGATGAATCCCAAAACGATCGCTTGATAGATGGCGGCGGTTTTATGGCTGAGCATCAGCAGAGCGCGGAAGTAACTGTGCAGCGTCGTCAGAAATGGCAGCAGGAAGCCCGCTTGAGTGCCGATGAGCACCAGATCATGCAAGTTTTCCGGCAAGCCCAGAATGTCATTATTATAGAGCTGGATAAGCGGCGTGAAAGCGAAAACCATCATCAGCAAACTCAGGCTGAAGCCGAGGCGCAAAGTGAAAATGCGCAGGATGCGATGGTGTTCTTCGCTGTCGTTTAGCGATATAACCACCTCTTGATAAGCCATGCCACCGGCGCGCATCATCAGCATCAGAGAAAAAACGATGGGCCAGGCAGCCAGGTTTTGTGTGGGATTTGCAGTGCTAGCCAAACCGCGCTCAATCACGGGACCTACCAACATCGTGATCAAACTCGTGACAGCCAAAGGCAGGTGAAAGCGCAGGGCGCCACGATAGGTTAATTCCCTGGATTCTTTACGCCGATTCGTTTCCAACAATTTCTTGACATCCGGACGCGAGACCACATAGGTGAAAATCGCTTCCGCGACGACCGCCAGCATCAGAGCGATAGAACCAATGACAGCGCCGGCAATAGTGGTGATAGCGCCTAACCCGATGGCGATGCCCCCGGAAACCAGCACGCGAATGACCGTACCATAGCCGACATAGCGCGTATTGCCAAAGCGGATGATGATGCCTTGGTGAAAACGCCGATAACCGATGAAAGCGCCCCAGAGGATCATGATTTGCATGCCAGGGCGGGTTGCCTCGATAACTTGCGCTGGAATATTGAGCAAAACGCCAAGATAAAGATCCAGCAGGGGTGTGAATGCCATCAACAGGGCGATCACAGTGATCAGCAGGTTAAGCCCCATCGTGAAGCGCCAGAGCAGGCGGAACGATTGACGATCGCGGGAGAGGGCATTGCTGGTCGCCAAGAGCATGATGATCGGTGTTTCGATGAGTATTGATAGCGAGAAGATCAAACCAAAAGCGGCAAGCTGCGTTTCCGCATCGGGCTTACGGCTGATTACGCTTTGAATCCAAGGACCTTCCATGGTCATCAGCAACCAGGCAAATGCCAACGGCAGCCAGAAGACCAAAACTTTGCGATAGCTCATTGCCCCTGCTTCTGATGTTAATTGCAAATATCCGCGTATTCTATCCGATTTATCCCCTCATAGATACAAGCATTTAGGGGAAATCCCTAGGCTGCCATCTAATACCTTCTGCTAGCATAGCGGCAAAGGGACGTGCGCATTTGTCAGCAGCGCAGATTGCTTGATGCCCCGTCTTGGGTTAAGATCGTATTTTGAACCGAGCGGCTCCAAAAAAGAGAGGGGGCGAATTTGACATTTTGGGAGCGGTGGCACATCCCAATCATGTTGGCGCCGACGATGGCTGTCATCATATTCTTGTTCATTGGCGGTTTGGCTTATGGCACCATGGTCAGTCTGGGTTGGCAGCCTTTAATCGGCCGCACCGAGATCTCGTTCCAGGCTTATGAAAATATTCTACTTTCGCCGGATTTTGCTCATATATTCTGGCAGGGCTTGTTGCTGACGGTCTGGGTCAGCGTGGGCAGCACCTTCATCTCAGCGGTATTGGCATTGGCGACGGCTCTCCTGTTACGCCGCAGTTTCGTCGGCAAGCGCCTCGCTACTTTTCTCTATCAGCTCAATCTCCCGGTGCCGCATGTGGTAGCGGCGATTGGGATATTGTTCCTGTTCTCGCAGAGCGGCTTGCTCTCACGCACAGGCGCGCAACTGGGCTTCTTAAGTTATCCTAGCGATTTCCCTGTGCTAGTCAAAGACAAACTCGGTATCGGCATCATGTTGTCTTTCGTTTGGAAAGAGGTGCCATTCATCGGCGTTATTGTCTTGGCGGTTCTGCAATCGCTCGGCGTCGATTATGAAGATCTGGCGCGTAGCCTGGGCGCCAATCGCTGGCAGCGCTTCCGTTATGTGATTCTGCCCTTGGTCATGCCCGGCTTGCTCTCGGGTTCGATCCTGGTCTTCGCTTTCACCTTCGGCTCTTACGAGGTGCCGGCTATCTTGGGCGTCCGTTTTCCGCGCACCTTGACGGTGACGGCTGTGCGCTTTTTCCGCAATCCAGATTTGAACGCCCGCACCGAAGGTATGGCGATTAGCATCATCATTTCGATTATCGTCTTCTTTTTGGTACTGGGTTATATGTGGCTGAGTCGCCGCACGATACGACAGGATTAAACGCTATGGCGGAAGCTTCAATAAAGATCCCCGGGCAAGCCTCGGCTAGCAATCGTTTGGCGCGCGTCCTGCACTATTGTGCGGTGGTGCTGCTGATCTTTCTGCTGCTGACGCCCTTGATCGCCTTCTTGTTTAACGCTTTTTCTTTCCGCTGGTTTTATCCGCAACTTTTCCCCGAGGAGCTTAGCCTGCGTGCTTGGGAAAGTGTATTCGATGCGAATTCAAAAGTGCTGGAGGCTCTGCTCAACAGCACTATTTTGGCGGTAGGCGTGACACTCAGTTCGGTCATCATCGGTTTACCCGCCGCTCGCGCCCTCGGTTTGTACAGCTTCCGCGGTAAGCGAGTCGTTGAGTTTCTCATCATCTCACCTACCATCGTGCCCGGCATTGCAGTGGCGATGGGGCTGAATATCAATTTCATCCGCTGGGGACTGTCGGGCAATTTGCTCGGTGTTGGCTTGGTGCATCTGGTGCCGGTCATGCCCTATGTGGTGCTGACCTTGTCCGGCGTCTTCGCCAATTATAATCCCGAATTCGAGCAGCAGGCGCGCTCACTGGGTGCGGGCTTGCTGTCGACATTCTGGCATGTTACCTTGCCTGCTATCTTTCCGGGCATCGTTGTCGCCAGTCTCTTCGCTTATCTGATCTCCTGGAGCCAATATATCTTGACCTTTTTGATCGGCGCGGGGCAGGTAATCACCATGCCGGTCTTGCTATTCTCGACCGCCTCCGGCAGCAACAATGCGCTAACAGCGGCGATGTCGCTGGTTTTTGTGGCGCCTTCTATCTTGATACTGATCTTGACCGCGCGCTACCTTTCCGGCAAGTCAAGCGCTATCGGTGGTTTCGGTCAGATATAGAAGTTGGACCAACTGGTTTTCTCATGATCTGTGATAGCTTCGCGCTTTTGCTACTTGACAGGGCTTGAAGTAGCTGCTAAATTACACTCGTCATATGGGGGCGTGGTGTAGCGGTTAACATGCCGGCCTGTCAAGCCGGAGATCGCGGGTTCAAATCCCGTCGCTCCCGTCCAATGGAGACAGGCTCTAGCTGTCTCCATTTTCTTTTGAGCATTGCCCCTGCAGATTATGGTACTCAATTCCTCAATTCGCTACCAAAACCGGATGCTGATGATCGATGGCTTGTCTCTCGATGCCATTGCCAGCGAAGTCGGCACACCGGTTTATATCTACAGTCTGCCGCGCTTGTTGGAGAATTATCGGCGGCTGGTAGAGACCTTCGCGCCGCTGAATGCCCAGATTCATTATAGCGTCAAAGCCAACGGCAATCGGGCAATCTTGCGCGCTTTGAATGCAGCTGGTTCTGGCTTCGATTGCGTCAGCAGTGGGGAGATTTTCCGCACTTTGCGAGCTGGCGGGTCGGCTCGGGATATTGTTTTTGCCGGCGTAGGCAAAACACGTCAGGAAATCGCCTTCGCCCTGCAGCAAGGTATCGGCTGGTTCAATGTGGAAAATGTGCAAGAGCTTGAGCACATTAATGCTTGTGTAGCTGAAATGGAGCTTGGCTCCCAGCAGGTTGCCCTACGATTCAATCCACAGCTGCCGGCAAAGACCCATCCCTACATGGCGACCGGGCATGAAGCCGCCAAGTTCGGTTTGACCGCGGATGTCATTGAGACGCTAATGGCTGAACAGGACAAGTATCCGCATCTTGAATTTGCTGGTGTGCATATCCACATTGGCAGCCAGCTGGGTGATACTGCCGCGACGGTCGCAGCGTTGGAAAAACTGCTATCCCTAATCCGCCCTTGGCAGCAGATCAAGACTATCAACCTGGGCGGGGGATTGCCGGTGGCTTATCGTTTCAGCGAGAGCTTCCCGCCTATGAGCGATTTTGTCAGCGCGCTGGTGCCCTACTTGCAGGGCTATCGGGTCTTGCTGGAACCTGGGCGCTCCATTGTGGCGGACGCGGGCTTGCTGGTCGCTGAAGTGCTCTATGTCAAGCAGCAGGCCGGGCAACTCTTTCACATCGTTGATGCCAGCATGGCGGAATTGATTCGGACCCCGCTCTACCAAGCTTATCATGAGGTCCTGCCACTACAGCAATACGATGGCGATAAAATCATCGCGCAAGTGGTGGGTCCGGTGTGCGAATCGGCGGATGTTCTGGCGCGGGATCGTCAATTGCCCCCGCTGCAAGTTGGTGACAAGGTCGCGCTGATGACGGCCGGCGCTTATGGCATGACGATGGCGAGCAATTACAATTCCCGCCTTCGTCCGGCTGAGGTGGTGGTGGACGCTGCGGGAGATCGCTGGTTGATCAGCCGACAGCGAGAGACACATCAAGACCTCTTGAGCAAAGAGCTCTAAGTAACCATTTTCTCGCAACAAAAAAAGACCCAGTTGACGGGTCTCCATGATGCTGATGGGAAGACTTGAACTTCCGACCTCGCGATTATGAGTCGCGCGCTCTAACCAGCTGAGCTACATCAGCTCGATAGCGGGGGCTGGATTCGAACCAACGACCTTCGGGTTATGAGCCCGACGAGCTACCACTGCTCCACCCCGCATCATCAAGCAACGATCAACGTTGCTAATCTCTACGTTATCAGCTAGGCTTAAACTTGTCAATGGCAATATCAAGTATTGGCGGCAACAGTTCTCCGAAGCGCCAATTTCGCTACTTGTTGGACCTAGATCCGCCGATTATACTTCACTGCAAATCGAACATCCGTTCACTACTTGAGGTGAGCAAGTGCCTGATTTTGAACTGGACTCTCCCTTTATGCCGACTGGCGACCAGCCGACCGCCATCGATGGTTTGCTGGCGGGCTTGCATCAGGGGCATCGGCATCAAACTTTGCTCGGCGCCACCGGCACTGGCAAGACGTTCACCATCGCCAACATCGTGCAGGCGACTCAGCGGCCCGCCTTGGTGATGGCGCATAACAAGACGCTGGCGGCGCAACTCTATGCCGAGTTCAAACGTCTGTTCCCCAACAACGCTATCGAATATTTTGTCAGCTATTACGATTATTATCAGCCGGAAGCCTATGTGCCGCGGCACGATTTGTACATCGAGAAGTCAACCGATATCAACGAGCAGATCGAGCGCTTGCGACTCTCGGCGACGGCTTCCTTATTCTCCCGCCGCGATGTATTGATTGTGGCATCGGTCTCCTGCATTTATGGCATTGGCGATCCGGTGAACTGGCGCAAGATGTCGGTGGAGCTCAAGGTGGGAGAAGAAGTACGCCGCGAACGGGTCCTGAGAGACCTGGTGCGCATCCAGTATCATCGCAATGATATGGATTTGCGCCGCGGCACTTTTCGCGCTCGGGGCGATACCTTGGAGATCGTGCCCGGCTATTCCGAAATGGCTTTCCGCATCTATCTTTGGGGCGACGAGATCGAGAAAATCGTCGAATTTCATCCGCTAACCGGCGAAGTGCAGCATGTGCATGACCTGGTAACGATCTTCCCAGCCCGCGAGTACATCACCGATGACGAACATATTCGCGAGGCGCTGCACGATATCGAAGCCGAGCTGGAGCAACAGATCAGCTATTTCAAGCGCGAAGACAAACTGATCGAAGCGCAACGCATCGAACAGCGTACCCGTTACGATATTGAAATGCTGCGAGAAGTCGGCTTCACCACCGGCATCGAGAATTACTCGCGCCATTTTGACCGCCGCCCGCCCGGCAGCGCCCCCTTCACTTTGATTGATTACCTGCCAGAAGATCACCTGCTGATCATCGATGAGAGTCATATGACAGTGCCGCAGATTCGTGGTATGTACAATGGAGACCGGCATCGTAAGCAGGTCTTGGTGGATTATGGCTTTCGCTTGCCCAGCGCCCTCGATAATCGCCCGTTGCAATTCGCCGAATTTCAAGAGCGGGTGGGCCAGACCATTTATACCAGCGCCACGCCCGGTCCATATGAAAACCAACACGCGGGGCAGGTAGTCGAACAGATCATCCGCCCGACCGGCATTGTCGATCCGCAAATCGATGTCCGACCGATCGAAGGGCAGATCGACGACTTACTGCAAGAGATTGCTTTGCGCGTCCGTTATGGGCAGCGTGTCTTGGTGACGACTTTGACCCAACGCATGTCGGAAGAATTGGCCGGCTACCTCAACGAGTTGGGCATCAAAGGGCAATACCTCCATGCCGAAGTCGACACCCTGGAGCGGATTGAGATCCTACGCGACCTGCGCACTGGTGTCTATGATGTGGTCGTTGGTATCAATTTGCTGCGCGAAGGGCTGGACCTGCCCGAAGTGTCGCTGGTGGCGATCCTCGATGCGGATAAGGCCGGTTTCTTGCGTTCCGAGCCAGCGCTGATTCAGACCATTGGACGGGCGGCGCGCCATGTCGAGGGCAAAGTCATCATGTACGCCGAGCGTATGACACCCGCCATGGAAGCAGCCATTAGCGAAACGGACCGCCGCCGCGCCAAACAAGAGGATTATAACCATCGGCATGGCATCGAACCCCAGCAAATTGTCAAAGACATCCAGGACATCACCGATCGCCTGCGCGCGATGGATGGTGAAAAGGACGAAGACACCGTCGCCATCGATGTTGGATTGCAGGGCTTGCCGGCTGAAGACTTGGAGCAGATGATCAACGAGCTGGAACAAGAGATGAAAAAAGCGGCACAAGCTTTGGAATTTGAAAAAGCGGCCGCCTTGCGCGATCAGGTCTTCGATCTGCGTGGCGTTTTGGCGCAGGAGCACGGTCTCGAAGGCGACCTGATGTTGACCTAGAGCCCCTAAAGCCGATGGATGCGCCGCAAACTATCGATGATACGCTGAACATTTTCTGGCTTGTTTGTCGGCGGCGGGTTGCCATAAGGGTCGCTGAGCGCGTCAATACCAAGCAGGGCGCGGACGATATTGCACCAACCGTGAGCCAATGCCGTCAAATCGTAGCCCCCTTCCATCACAAAGACAATCCTGCCAGCGCAAACTTCTTCAGCTAGCTTGAGGCATTCCCGCGCCAGCTGATCATAGCCAGCCAGGCTTAGCCGCATACTCGCCAACGGGTCAACCCAATGGGCATCAAAACCGGCTGATATCAACATCAGGTCGGGGGCGAATCTCTCAACAGCCGGGCTCACAATCTGTCGGAATAGTTGCTGATAGGAACTATCCCCGTGCCCACCCGAGATCGGCACATTGATCGTATAGCCTTTTCCCGAGCCGCTGCCAATCTCCAGCAGCGCGCTGCTACCGGGATAAAAGGGGCTTTGGTGAATTGAGATGAACATGACCGACGGATCGGCGTAAAAAATATCTTGTGTGCCATTGCCATGATGCACATCATAATCGAGGATCAGTATCTTCTTCAATTGATAACGAGACTGGGCATGGCGCGCGCCGATAGCAATATTGTTAAGCAGGCAGAAGCCCATTTGCCGGTCAGCAGTAGCATGATGCCCCGGCGGCCTGACGATTGCCATCGCGTTGTTGGCACGTGCGGTGGCAACAGCATCTACAGCCCCGATGACGGCGCCGGCCGCCAAACGCCCGACTTGCAATGACCCCGGCAAGGCATAGGTATCCTGATCGATCATCACCATGCGGTCCATCCGCGAAATGGCTTGCAGCCGCTCCAGGTGCGCCGCTGTATGGACGGCGAGTATGTGCTCGTCCGTTGCGGAAGATGGCTCGATTTGCAGCAACTGGTCTGCCAAGCCCGTGACGCGCAATTGCTCCCAGACCGCCTCAATTCTGCCCGCATGTTCCGGATGGCGCGGGAGGTCATGATCGGTGAAACTTTGATGACTGAGGTAGGCGGAGGTCACCTTGGCTCCCTTCAATTTGTCTTGGGCTGAAAGATAAAATAATCGAAGCCGTTCATATGAATCGTTTGGCTGACCTCATAATGCGCATCGATCGCCTCCAGCACGGATGGCGGATAGAAGAAGGCGCGTAGAATGACCAGGCTAAATTGCTGCTGCTCGATCATAGTGACCAACTGATCTCCCTGATACAAGCCAGCGATATATAGATTACGCAGCTGAGTGGGGTTGGTCACCACATCTTGACGAGCTGCCATGGTGAAACCAGCTTCTTCACTTAGCGCTTGCTTATCCGCCTCTACGATCAATTGCACAATTTGATCTCCCGCAGCTCGATCTTCCGGCTTGAGGAAATAACCGATACGGGCATAGCCACCGACCAGAAAACTGGCGGAATCGTAAAAATCATCGCGCACATTTCCTTCGACTCCAAGTAGATTCGCGATCGGCTCAAAAGCGCCGTCTGTTGGCATCTTGAGCGTGGCTCGCGCATATCCCAAGTAAAGCAAGGGGACAATGATGATGCTTGCTCTCGCGAGTTTCGCCAGCGGCGCCAAGCCCGCTACATCTGGCGGACGCCAACTGCTGGTGTATGCGCGCGAAAGGAAGATGCCGCTGAGGATGCAGATGGCGGCGACTGAGGTGACGAAATAACTGTCACCCGCTCCCCAGGTGCCTGATGCGATTCCGCCAAGCAGGGCAGCCGCCAAGAACCAGATACTGTAGATGGAAAGGCGGTCGAAGTAGGTCTCGTAGAGCAGCAGCAGCAAGGCGGGGATCAAAAGAAAACCATGCAGCTTGAACCAGAGGATGAACAATCCAAGCGCTTGCTCTGGCAAAAAGTCATTGACATTGGCGACAATCGCTTGGATCCACCATTGGCCCCCAGAAGCGAGGTTGAGCCAGAGAAAGATTGCCCCGCCAAACAAGGCAAAAGCGAGCGCCCACAGCAAGGCGCGTCGCGGATGGCGCAAGAACATCCAGGCGATAGCGGCGATGGCGGTGATCGCTGCCAACTGTTTGGTATACCCGGCGCAAAGCAACAGCAGCAACCCCAAGGCGATCCCACGCTTGTTCCGGCGGGGAAAAGCGCTTGCCAGCATGACAACCGCCAGCGTCTCGAACGTGACCATCATAGTGTGTTGGCGATAGAGTGGACCAATATGATAGACAAAGTTGGAACTGAGGAAAGCCAAACCAGACAGGATGGCGATCCAGCGTTGTTGTGGACCATCCCGATAGACAGCCCAAGCGATGGCAGCGGCGCTCACTAGCGAGCCGAGCAATCCCAACAGGCGTCCATACCAATATGCTGGACCAAAAAACCAGACGAAAGGCGCGGCCATCAGATGAAACAGCGGCGGATAATTGCTGGCGTAAAAGGGATAAACTTCCGTATCCTGGTAAGGCAGCTGACCCCGGCTGAAAAGGACGGTATCGTGCAACTCGAAGCCCTCACCCTGATCATAATCGTAGGGGAAAGCGATCAAATTGGCGGCGTAAAGCAGGTAGATGAATAGAGAGAAGCCCAGCGCGATGGTCGCCAGGGTCATCAGCATCTGGGAAAATCGCAGGCTCCTGTGATTCATGCCGGCGCATCGCCCAGTGGAATCAATGTCAGACCAATGATGAGCACAGCCACCATCAGCAGCAGCGCCAACGTTTGCAACGGTCCGATGCCACCTAGCCTGCCAGCATCCACGATGTCGATCGCCAAGACCGCGAAAAAGCCAACTGCGCCACCCAGCACCATCACGATGCCAAGTTGCCGTTTGCTGATGCCGGTATCTTCCTCGTTCATGGCGCAAAGTGTAGCCAAGATGCATCATGCTGTCAAAGTGATCACCATGGCAGAATAACTATAGGTTTGCGCCAGCGTCCGTGATAAGCTTTAGCGCTGATTTACCGGGATCATATAGAGATGGAAAAAATCGACTGATTATTAATCGGGTCTATTATTCGAACGGGGAGTAAGAGCGACATGATGAAGACGCACAGCTGTGGCGAACTGCGGGAAAAGGATGCTGGCACGCCGGTGACCCTGGCGGGTTGGGTCAATCGGCGGCGTGATCAGGGCGGCTTGATCTTCATCGATTTGCGCGATCGCTGGGGCATCACCCAAGTTGTGGTTGACTTGGAATTGGCGCCAGCTGCGCACAAGATCGCCGATAGCGCCCGCAACGAGTATGTCTTGAAAGTGCGCGGCACGGTGCGGATTCGCCCCGAAGGCACCGCCAATCCCGAACTTGCCACCGGTGATATCGATATCGTCGCTGATGAGATCACGATCCTGAATCGTTCCCATACACCACCTTTCTATATCAACAAGGAAGAAGGCACGGTGGATGAAGCGCTGCGCATGCGCCATCGCTACCTGGATTTACGCCGCGAAACGATGCAGCAGAATATCTTGCTGCGCCATAAGACAGTGAAATTCATCCGTGACTTTTTGGATGCTGAAGGCTTCGTCGAAATCGAAACGCCGATCCTGTTCAAGACGACGCCGGAAGGCGCCCGCGACTTCCTGGTGCCAAGTCGCCTGCAACCGGGCATGTTTTACGCGCTACCACAATCGCCGCAACAGCTCAAACAGTTACTGATGGTTGGCGGTTTCGAGCGCTATTTTCAGATTGCCCGCTGTTTCCGCGATGAGGATCTGCGTGGTGATCGACAACCGGAATTCACTCAACTCGATCTGGAGATGAGCTTTGTCGAGCGCGAAGATGTCATGCGCTTGATGGAAGAGCTGGCGATCGCTATCGTCAAAGCGGTGACGCCGGACAAGCATCTAATTGCCGAGCCCTTCCAAAGGATTCGCTATCAAGATGCGCTGGAACAATATGGCACCGACCGCCCGGATATCCGCTTCGACCTGCGCGCCATCGATATCAGTCATATCGCCGGGCGCTGCGCCTTCCCCGTCTTCGTAGAAAATGTCAAGGCGGGTAAGAAGGTCAAGTGCATGCGGGTGCCAGGCGTCGCTGGTGAACTCAGCGGGACGCAGCTGCGCAAAGTGGCGAAAGATCTGGAAAATATGGCGCGTCGCGCCGGTGCCAAGGGCTTGGCATACATCACCATCCCTTCCGACCTCGAAGGCGAGCTCAAGGGTCCAATCGGCAAATTCTTCAGTGTAGAACTCAAGCTCGAACTAATCGAGACTATGGACGCGGGGGGCGGCGACTTGCTGCTGTTCATGTCGGACGAAGCCGAGATTGTTTACGCCGTGACCGATGCGCTGCGCAATCATTTCAAGGCGGAGATGGAATTGGACGATGATCTGCTGGCTTTCTGTTGGGTGATTGATTTCCCCGAATTTATCTGGGATGCGGAGAACCAGCGTTGGGATCCATCGCAGCACATGTTCACCATGCCATTGCCAGAAGATCTTGACTTGCTGGATAGCGATCCTGGGCGCGCGCGCGGCTCACAATATGACTTGGTCTGCAACGGCTACGAAGTGGGCGGGGGCAGCATCCGCATCCATGATCGCGCCATCCAGGAGAAGATCTTCCCATTGATCGGGGAAAGTATGGAGCATGCCTTGCAGGAGTTTGGTCACATGCTGGAGGCTTTTGAATATGGCGCGCCGCCCCATGGTGGTATGGCTTGGGGCATCGACCGCCTGGTTATGCTACTAGCTGGGGCACCCAATATCCGCGAGGTTATCGCTTTTCCCAAGACACAAGGAGGTACGGATATCATGGCGCACGCGCCTTCGCCAGCCGAACCGGAGCAACTCAGTGAATTGCATATTCAACTGAATCTGCCGGATGAAGACGAATTGTAAGACCAAGCCAACGCAGAGAATGACAATAGGGGGCAAATGAACGCCCCCTATTTTTTTGCCTTAATCGTCCGAATGCAGGACGTAACCGTGTACCAAACCCCCAATAACGCCACCGCCAAATATGCCGATGAGATAAGGGATTAGGTACGAGGTATCACCCGCTACCAACGCGGGACCCAAAGTGCGCGAGGGGTTTAGTGAGCCGCCAGTTGCTGGACCGCCCGCGAAGATGCTGGCCGCCAACGTTAAACCAATGGCGACGCCCATCAATTTCCCCGCATGACCGTAAACTGCCGCCTGGAAGACCGCGCTGACCAGGAAGAAAGTCAAGATTGCTTCGTAAAGAGCGGCTGTCCAGGGTGATTCCGCTGTTAGAAAGCCGGTCGTCTGACCGAAGTTATAGCTGTTCTCACCCAGGAAATTGACCACGGCGGCGTTGTCTTGCGGGAAGACAGCTGCCAATACGACTGCGGCGATGATACCGCCGACGAATTGCGCCACAATGAAAATGAGAGACTTGCTTGCATCCTGCTTGCCACCGACCAACAAGCCCAGAGTCACCGCTGGGTTGAATTGCCCACCGGAGATGTGACCGTAGGTATAAATCAAGCTCACCAAAATCAAGCCATGGGCGAAGGCCGGCACAGCCAGGCCAAAGATTGGCGCTACGAGCACCGCCGCAGAACCGACAAATACAAGAACAAAGGTGCCGATTAACTCGGCTAGAATCTCGCGAAAAAGATTATCATTCATTGTTATCCCCCCAGTTAGCAGATTAGTCCCAAACGACAAGACTATTATATCGGTCAGGCGGAATTATGCGCAGGTCTCAAAAGACCAAATTTCCCGCCTATTGATGATTTGACAGCCCTATTTATATCTGCTATAACTTTCAATACCTGCTGTATGCGTGATAGATTTATATGTGCCGAGCCAACATTCTCTACAAGGGAATCTATCTTTGGTAGCCCATGTGATAGGCTTGAGCCAAGACAGCGGTTATCAAGCGATTCCCGACCTGATTTTTTCAGGTTCGAGACACTATGGCTACACGGTACAGTGGGTATGATTTCATCAACAGCGTGCGCAACTGGCGCGCTGTTTTAATTCCGATATCCGGAATAGCCTTCGCCAAACGTCTCCTGCAACAGCCCGCCCAACCGTGCCTGGATCGGTACTAGCACTTGCTGCTGGTCTTCAGTGACATATTCCTGCATGTAATCGAAGTTGAGCACGCCCATAGTGATATCTTCACGCTTGATGTCTTTGGCGAAGACAGCTAATTCGATGATCTCTTGATAGCCCAGCCCAGTATGAATATTGTCGCTCAGGGATTGCAGGATGGCAGGGGCTTTCAACAGCAATTGCAGGAAATCCATGCTGAGAATACGATCGCGGATGGCGTCAAGCACTTGCTGTTGGCGTTGGGCGCGGAAGACATCGTTATTGCCGTGGCGTGTTCGGGCGAAGCGCAGGGCATTGTAGCCATCGAGCAGGTGCGTGCCCGGTGGTAGGTAAAAGGGGTCATAGCCATAATTCATATCCGGGAAGCGTTCATCATTGATGGTGTAATCGATGCTGACTTCGATACCCCCAAGCTCGTCTACCACATCGATCAACGCTTGGAAATCCAGCAAAACATAATTATGCACTCGCATGCCAAAGTTCAAACTCAGCGTCTGCTGCAGCAGATAGGGTCCGCCCCCGCCGGGATTGCGAATCTCTCCGATAAGATTTGCTCGGTTGATCCGATGGCGGTTTTCCTCTCCCGGGATTTCCACCCACAAATCCCGCGGTATGCTGAGGATGCCCACGCTATTATTCTGCCGATCGATACTGACCAGCAACAAACTATCTGTCAGATAAGTCAGCGAATTCTCGTCCCCTGGCCGGCGATCCAGCCCGCCAACGATGATGGTATAACGGCCCTCCTGGCTCCAGGGGCGGACTTCAATCTGGCTGCCATCCTCCATCTGCAAGACATCGATACCTATTCGACGCCCGTCAGCGATATACTCGCTGCGTTCATCCACCGGGGTCGGCAAGACCGGTGTCAGGTCGACGGTGGGCATCGCTATCTGTGCCGATTGTGGAACGCGGACGACGATAATCATGGCTACAATGAGAAAAGCAAAGACAGAAATCATGCCGCCTGCTAAGATTACCCATGCCCATTCGTTGCGGCGGCGCCTGCGCAAAGCGCGTTGCTGACGTAAACGTGCCCGCGTTAGGGGATCGCCCGGTGGGGGCGGGGGGTTCTGATAAGCCTGTTGCGTGAATTGGCTGGTGCTATAAACAGGGGGTACACTTCCACTGGTAGGCTGCTTAGGACCCGCTGCAGCGGGATCATTTCCGTTAGCTGCGCGATTAGCTTGCGAATCTGTATCGACATTTTTGTCAAACGTTTGGGACATAGGTATTCCATTTCAGTGTTCCGCTGCAAACGCTTATCCCACAGTATAAGTCTGGTCAAAAAATGCGGCAAATGAGCATCCTACAAGATTCCAGTTTTCATGATGGCGCTAGCAATATGGCGATCGACAGCGCCATCGCGGAGGCAGTCGCCGAGGGCAACCAGCTGCCGACTCTACGGTTATATGGCTGGCAGCCATTTTGCCTATCATTGGGCTATGGGCAACGGACCCGCGATGTGGATTTGCCGGCTTTGAAAGCGCGAGCTTGGGATTTGGTGCGTCGCCCAACCGGCGGCAAAGCCATCCTGCATGGAGATGAATTGACCTATAGCCTCAGCTTGCCGCTGGATCATCCTTTGGCGCGCGGTGATGTCATCGAGAGTTATCGGCGCATCAGCATCGCTTTGTTACGAGCGCTGGAGCGGCTGGGCGTGGCAGCGCGAGCAGAACATCAAGGGGCGGATTTCCGAAGTGCCGATGCAGGTCCAGTTTGTTTTGAGATCCCATCACATTATGAAATCAAGGTCGGTCCCCGCAAGCTAATTGGCAGCGCGCAATTACGTCGCAAAGGGGGAATGCTCCAGCATGGCAGCATCCCGCTTTTTGGCGATCTAGCGCGGATCTGCCAGGTGCTGGCATTTGACTCTGATGAAGCCCGGGGACAGCAAGAGTGCAGTGTCCGCGCCCGCGCACTGTCATTATCGCAGGTGACGAAACAAACGCCGACCTGGTCCCAAGTTGCAGCGGCGATCGAATGGGGTTTTGCCAGCGCATTCGATTTGGACTTGCTGCCGCGCGCGCTATCCGACAGTGAAACGAGCCGAGCTTCCGAGCTGAAGGCAGAACGTTTTGGCAATCCCGCCTGGACCATGAAGCGCTAGCTGTGTCGAGCTGGGAGGCTCTGACCAAATGAGCCGGCAATTATCCCTGTTTTCGCATGATCCCTGGTCTCCAGCTGAAATCAGCGGTGGGACTGGCTTAGGGGCGACGCTTGATTTCTTCGCCGATTATTTGCATGCGGAAGGCAAATCAATACACACGGTAAAAGCCTTTCGCGGCGATCTGAAACTGCTGGTTGAATTCGCCGGGTATGCGACACCCATAGGGCAAATCCGAAGCTCCGATTTGAATGCTTTTCTTGATTGGATGGAAAATGACCGCGGCTTGCCCTGTAGCCGGAAGACCTATGCCCGCCGCGTCACCAGCCTTAAGGTTTACTTCAAATGGCTTTGCACTATTAACGCGCTGGCGGGAGATCCAGCACAAGCTGTCAGGCAGCGCTCCGGTCCCGCGCCTATGTCAGATGTGCTAACCGCGCGGAATCTGCTGGACTGTATTGCGGTTGCGCGTATGATCAAAAAGGGTGGCACGCAGGATTACCGAGCCGAGTTCCTTTTTCAATTGTTGCTGGGTACTGGCATAAAGAAGGCGGAAACTGGTCGGCTCAAGCTGGCGGATATCACCCACAGCGATTCCTCGGCTTCATTTCTCTACATTCGTCATCAACTGCGCGATGTTTACAAGGAAAGGCGGATTCGATTAGAAGCAGATCTGCTAGAGCTCTTCGAGCAGTATCGCCAGCAATACCAGTTGGACGACCGCGTCTTCACTTGCACCACCCGCAATCTGGAATACATTCTGACCGATATTGGCCAACGATCCCGCGTGCCATTTAAGCTGTCCTTCGAGGTCATGCGCTGGACGATGGCGGTGCGCGATTATCAGCTGGGTGCCGATGAAGAGGCGCTGCGGGAGAAGATGGGTTTGAGCAGGACAAGTTGGTATGAGACCAGTGACAAGATCAAGCGACTGGCAGCCGGCCTGCAAGAAGCATCGTCTGGGGAGGCTGCCTCAGAAGATTCTTAGCAGCAATCCTTTGAGATATTCCCCTTCAGGAAAGGTTAGCGCGACTGGGTGGTCCACAGCGGCCGAAAGCAGTTTGATGATTTGCCCCTGCCTGCCACTATCCGCTAACGCACCGAAGACGATCTTCTGAAACAAATCACGACTGATCGCGCCAGAGCAGGAGAAGGTCATCAGATATCCACCAGCTTTGGTCACTTTGATGGCATTCAAGTTGAGATCTTTGTAGCCGCGGGCTGCGCGTTGGACCTGCCTTTTCTGCTGCGCGAATTTCGGCGGATCCAGCACGACCAGGTCGAATGTCTCCCCTTGGCTAACGCAATGGTGTAGATAATCGAAACCATCAGCCTGGATAAATTCTACTGTCTCGCCATGTTTTGCCGGGTTGTATCCGTTGAGTTTGAAGTTGCTCTCCGCCAGTTCGAGCGCAGCGCGTGAGGCATCGACATTGATGGAATGCAGCTTGCCAAATTGCCCCGCCGAGATAGCGAAGCCGCCGCTATAGCTGAAGAGGTTGAGCAACTTGACAGTTTCTCCTGCTTCTACGATACGGCTGGCGAGATCTGCCAAGATCCGCCGATTGTCGTGTTGATCGAGATAGAAGCCGGTTTTCTGCCCCCGTTTAATATCCACCAAAAACGATCCGCCCGCTTCAATCTCGAGCAATTCGGGCAGCTGTCTACCATGCAACCAACCCACCGAAGCCGGCAAGCCCTCCCGATTTCGCGAGTCGACATCACTACGCTCATAGATATATTCGGCGCCGGTGAGCTCCGCCAGGACCGTGGCTATATCTGCCTTGTAGTTATCGATGAAGCGTGTCAGCGCTTGCAGCACATAGCCATTGGCGTAGCGGTCGATGATCAAGCCGGGCAGGAAATCGCTCTCGGCATTCACCAGGCGGCAGGCGGATTTGGCGGCGGATGAGAAGTGCTGCTGGCGTAAGTGGATGGCGCGGGTCAGCCTTTGCCGCCACCAGGCATCATCGATCGGCTCGTCCTGCCAAGTCATCAAGCGCACTTGAATTTGCGATTTTGAATTCCAATAGCCGCGCGCGAGGAATCGACCCGATTGATCGACTACTTTGACTAACTCGCCATCGCTGGCGTTTTCGGCGCTGGCGATAGCGCCGGAGAATATCCAGGGATGCCCGTTGCGGATTGGCTTTTCCCGCCCCGGTTTGACCCGCACGATGCCTTCGCTCATTGTCTTCCTTTGCCGAAGCGGCTACGGATCAGTCCGAGATCAGCGCCTGCAAGTCTTCTTCGCTGATGACCGGTACCTTGTTCTTCTCTGCCTTTTCCACCTTGCTGCCGGGCGAATCACCGGCGACAACATAGCTGGTTTTTTTGCTGACGCTGCCGGTCACTTTGCCACCATTGGCTTCTACCAGCGCTTTGATTTCGCCGCGAGGGACGCTCATCGTGCCGGTCAAGACGAAGGTTTTCCCAGCCAGCTGTGTGCCCGCGGCGGCTTTCTCTTCGGCGCGCATATTGACCCCCGCCGCCCCCATCTTGCCCAGAACCCGCTGATTGTGACTATTGCTGAACCAATTGACGATATTATGAGCCAGAATCGGTCCCAACCCTTCGATACTGTGCAAAGGTCGCGACACTGCGATCAAATTGCGCAGGCTTTGCTCGATGCCTACCAGCTCTTCGACAGATAGTTGCAGTGGTTTGAGCAGGCGCTGCAAACGTGGCGCGAGATCGGCAGCATCCAGATAACGCGGCACCAATTCAGTTGTGGGCTGTTGCAAGCGCTCGACCAGCTTGCGGATATCGGGCTCCTCCCTATCGGCAGCTGCGATCATGGGCGTGACAACTGCCTCAAACGCCGTTTCCGCCGCCCGTATATTTTCTGAGACGGCGAGCAGGTCATCCATGGTGGGAAAGTTGTCAGTGAGCAGCCCCCCCACGGTCGAGCCGACGCCATCGATGCCCATGGAGGTCAACACCTGCGTGAAGGGGCGCGACTTGGCTGCCTCGATCGACTTGAGCAAATTCTCCACCTTTTTCTCCGCGAAGCCTTCTAATTCGAGCATGGGTTCCGCGCGTAAATAGAAGATATCCGCCTCGTCCTCGATCAACCCTTGTTCAATCAAAGCCACAATAGTTTGCGGTCCCATGCCTTCGATATCCATGGCGCCGCGTGAGACGAAGAATTCCAGCGTGCGCATCACCCGCTCCGGACATTTCGGATTGGGACAGAACCAGTCGACCGCGCCGCTTGGCTGTACCAATGCGCTCTCGCAAAATGGACAGACCTCGGGCGGCAAGATGGCTGTTTCATTGCCCTCGCGTGCAGCCAGCACCGGTCCGATGACATACGGGATGACATCGCCGGAGCGCTTGATGATGACCCGGTCTCCACGGCGGATATCGAGGGCGGCGACTTGGTCGTAGTTGTGCAGGCTGGCGTTGGAAACTGTGACGCCCCCAACATAGACAGGCTCAAGTTGGGCGGTCGGCGTGACCTTGCCCGTGCGCCCGATATTGATAGTGACATCGATCAGCTTGGTGGTGGCTTCTTCGGCCGGGAACTTGAAGGCGATGGCGCCACGTGGATCTTTGCCCACCACGCCCAACTCCCGCGCAAGCGATAAATCATCGACCTTCAGCACCAAGCCATCGATCTCGAAAGGCAGCGCATCCCGCCGGTTTTCCCAGGCGGGCAAGCTCTTGATCACATCGTCAAGGTTCTCAAACAGCGCCGCATCAGTGATCAGGTTGAAACCGATTCGGCGCAGATATTGCAGTGTCTGCCATTCACTGTCCAAGTCCAAACCATCGCTATCGACGATGGCGTAAATATAAGCGCTTAGTTTGCGCTTGGCGGTCTCTTGGCTGTCTTTCTGCTTGAGTGAGCCAGAAGCGGTATTGCGCGCGTTTATATAGGCGGGCATGCCTTGCGCTTCTTGCTCGCGGTTGAGCTCTAAGAAGTGCTCTTTGTGGAAGAGAATTTCACCACGAACGACCAATCTTGGCGGGGGCGCGCCGACAGCGGGATCGACCGGTATCCGCAAGGGAACTGTACGGATCGTCTTCACATTGGCGGTCACATCATCGCCGAGCTCGCCATTGCCGCGGGTTGCCGCCTGGGTCATGACGCCATCTACATAGGTGATGACGATTGCCAAGCCATCGAGCTTGGGCTGCAAGACGTACTGCAGCTGCGTATTGCTTGGCAACAGACGCAAATTGCGCTCTTCCCAGCTCAATAGATCCTCCTGATCAAAAGCATTTGCCAGGCTCAAGATCGGCGCTGGATGCCGCACTTTGGAAAAATCGACGGAGAGGTCAGAGCCAACTCGCTGCGTGGGGGAATCGGCTCGGGCATATTGCGGATACTCCGCTTCCAGCTCCCGCAATTCGTGAAAAAGCCGGTCATACTCCGCATCGGTGATTAACGGGGCATTCAACACATAATAATGATAGATGTGGCGATGCAATTGCTCGCTAAGTTCATCGATGCGCTTAACTATTGTTTGGGGCACTTGAGTTACTTGAGTCACGATTATGTACCTACTGATACTGTTTGCAAATAATTGGCAACTGCCCAGCCTTCCACTTGAAACTGTGGATTCGTATCCCGCAACTGCCACCAGGTGAATCCGTCCGCTTGTTGTGGACCGCCGATGATATCGAATTCTCTGCCGGCCGGCGCTCGGAAAAGTACCTGGCTATCGGTCAAACTCGGTATATTGCGGATATTCAATTCTTGATTGCCGACATCGAAGACGGCGACGCGCAAACCAAGAGCAAGCGGCACCGGCGTATTTGTGATGACCACGGTGGGGATGGCTGGTCCCGCTAATTGAAGGCTCACAGGTGTCCCCGCTGCTAAGACAATCTGCATTTCAGCGATTGGTGCGCTAGCTGCTTCGCTGGTTTCCGTGGCGCTGGCAAGTGCTGCTAGCGCTTGGGCTGCATCGAAAACTTCGATGACAGGTTCGGACGAAGACAATGATGATTGTCCACGCAAGGCGAAAACCAGGGCAACGCTCGCCAAGGCAGCAAATAGCGCTATCATAACCGTGAACGCTAATGACCGCAGCGACAAATACAGGGGGTTCTTCGCTCGTCTTTCGGCGCGTTTGTAAGCGCGTCTGGCGGCGAGATAGCCGCGATCGGGCACTGGCAGCCGGTCTCCATTGCTGACTTCAGACGAGTGTTCGCTCATGCCCTCGCTCCGCGGGTTTAGCGTCGGCTGCTGATCCATTGGCTGAAGCGTTCGTAGCTCCAGGTATTCACCACATGCCGCGCCTCCACCCAGCCGCGCCGTGCATTGCTGATGCCAAAGTCCATCAAGTCCAGCTGGGCGATGCGATGCGCATCGGTGTTGATGGCGAGGGCGATGCCCATGTCTTTTGCCATGCGCGCCAATTCCGGCTTGAGATCCAGGCGCAATGGATTGGCATTGATTTCCAATATGGTCTTGCTCTCTTTTGCGGCTGCCAGAACCACATCCCAATCGGCATCAACCTCTTCGCGATTGGGGAATTGCCGCGCCGTTGGATGCCCGATCATATCGACATAGGGATTACGGATGGCATTCAACAGGCGTTCAGTCACTTGCTCGCGCTTTTGCCCTAAACCGGTGTGCAGCGATGCGATGACAAAATCTAGCTGTTGCAAAACTTCGTCCGGGTAATCCATGCTGCCGTCCGCGCGAATATCCATTTCCGTGCCAGCGAGGATCTGAATGCTGTCGCCCATTTCCTCGTTGATGCGCCGTACTTCTTCCGCTTGCGCCAATAATCGTTCGATCGACAAACCATTGGCGATGCCGAGGCTGCGCGAGTGGTCGGTGATGGCGATATATTGGTGCCCCCGCTCGATGCAGGCTTCCGCCATCTCGCGGATACTGCTCTTGCCATCGCTGGCGGTGGTGTGCATGTGCAAATCGGCGATGACATCGCTACGCTTGATCAGATCTGGCAGGCGATGTTCCCGCGCCGCTTCGATCTCGCCACTGTCCTCCCGCAATTCCGGCGGCACATATTGCATGCCCAAGGTTTGATAGACTTTCTCTTCCGTATCACATAGAGTTTTTTCCGCCGCTTCAATGATGTTCTTGTTGTCATCGACCGGGCTAAGGGCGTGTTCGTTCAGACTAAAACCATGCTCCAAGGCGATCTGCCGCATTTTAACATTATGCGCCAGGCTGCCGGTAAAATAGTTGAGCGCCGTCCCCCAACGCGCTTTCTCCAATACACGTAGATCTACCTGCAAGCCGGTCAATAATTCTACCGAGCTCTTGGTCGGTCCATGACCCAGGACACGCGCGACATTTTCCATTGCGACGAAGCTGTCCATTATAGGCGCGGCATCATCGCTGGCGATCAGAATATCGACATCGCCGATGGTTTCCCGTCCACGGCGGATACTGCCAGCCAGCTCCCCTTCCTGCACTTGCGGCAATTGCATCAGCTGCTCGAGTATTTGTTGGGCTGCCGGCAGCGCCTCGCCGATGGATGCGCGACCAGTCTGGCGGGATAGCGCCTCGATACCATCCAAGATCTTTTGCTGGCTTTTCTTGCCCATGCCGGGCAATTGCGCGAGCTTGTCGCCCTGTGCCGCAACTTGCAGCTCCTCGACAGTAGTGATATCCAACTGCTCCCAAAACAGCTTCGCCTTTTTAGGACCGACACCGTTGATATGCATGATATCGACCAAGCCTTCAGGGATCTCGGCTTTGAGGCGGTTGTAAAAATCAAGCTCGCCAGTGTCAAGCATCTCTTCGATTTTGGCGGCGATCGTTTTGCCGATGTTGCTGAGTTTGGTCAAGCCCCCTTCGCTCGAAATGACCCGCAAGTCCCGCGGCAATGTGCGAATCGTTTCCGAAGCGCGACGGTAGGAGAGAACACGATGGATATTGTCCCCGCGGATTTGCAGCATATCAGCGCAACGTTCAAAAATATCGGCGATTTCCCGGTTGCTCAGGCTCAATTTTCCCTCCTCGCAAAAGGCTATATTAGAACGCATATTCGATGATAGTATAGCAGAAATCACAACGATAAAAAAGGCAATCTGAGCTTAGCATAGGATCAGCGCTTGACACAGTGCATCAGCAGCGTTAGTATAGCGATAATTGAATACAGCAAAAGACTGTGAACCGGAATAGTACACATCGCCCTGCGGTAAAGAGAGTCGCTAGCTGCTGGGAATGCGATACCGAAAGTGATGTGGAATGGGCTGGGGAGTCGCACAGGTGAAAGGGAAACCGACTAGCTTGTGACGGAGAGCGCACCGTTAGCAGCGCGGGATATCGACTTTGTCCGTATCCGCAGAGTGACCTGCAACAGCAGGTAATCAAGGTGGCACCGCGGGAACCCTTCTCGTCCTTGATCTTGGATGATTCGGGTTTTTTTGTTTTTGGGGAAGGCGACGATGCTCCATACCATGCAAGCAGAGCGCAGGGATATCAAACCTTCGCGCGAAGAGATTCGCAAGTATTTTGGCTTGGGCGACCATGTGCCGGTCTACCGCAGCTTGTTGGCGGATTTGGAGACGCCGGTATCGGTTTATCTGAAGCTGAAGCAAGAAGGGGTGCCGGCTTTTTTGCTGGAGAGCGTCGAAGGCGGCGAGCAGGTCGGGCGCTATTCTTTCATCGGCGTCAATCCCAAATGGATGCTCAGCGTCAAAGACAATATCGTCAGCCTGAAGGGGAATGGGCAAGAAACCAGATTCTCCATCCCCGAAGGGCAAGACCCGCTACATGTGATCAAGCGGCATTTTCAGACGGTGAATCCGGTAGCGCTGGAGGGACTGCCGCGTTTCGTCGGCGGGGCTGTTGGCTATATGTCCTATGATATCGTGCGTTACTTTGAAGATTTACCGGCTACCGCAAGCGACGACTTGGATGTACCAACCGTCGCTTTTATGCTGCCGGATACCTTGGTGATATTCGATCATGCCAAGCATCAGTTGATCGTGCTCGCCAACGCGCACAATCAAGACGATGGTCCCGATGCCGCTTATGATCGCGCGGTCATGAGCATCGATGCTATTATCGAGGCACTTTCCAAGCCGCTGAGTCAGCAAACATACCCAGCGCCTGTCGGCAGCGCGCAAAACGATCCAGCCTCAAATATGGAACGGCAAGTCTACGAAGATCGCGTTCGCCAGGCGAAAGAATATATTCGCGATGGCGATGCCTTTCAAATCGTTTTGGCGCAACGCTTCAGCCGACAGACCAAAGCTAACCCCTTGCAGATCTACCGCGCTTTGCGAGCCACCAATCCATCGCCATATATGTTCTTGTTGGAGTTCAGCGACGAGCTGACCCTGGTCGGCGCTTCGCCTGAAATGCTGGTCCGGCTGGAAGATGGCATCGCCTACAATCGTCCGCTAGCGGGGACCCGGCAGCGTGGCGCGACCGAAGAAGAAGACTTGGAGTTGGAAGAAGAGCTGCTCAATGATCCCAAAGAACGCGCCGAGCATGTCATGCTGGTTGACTTGGGACGCAACGATTTGGGGCGTGTCTGTGATTATGGCAGCGTGCAAGTCAAACAGATGATGTACATCGAGCGCTACTCGCATGTCATGCATATCGTCAGCCAGGTTGAGGGCAAACTGCATAAGGGAATGGACGCCTTTGACCTGCTACGCGCGACCTTTCCCGCCGGCACGCTCAGCGGTGCGCCCAAGGTGCGGGCGATGGAGATCATCGAGGAACTGGAGGAGACGCGACGCGGTCCATATGGTGGCGCGGTCGGTTATTTCAGCTTCGATGGCTCCATGGATATGTGCATCACCATCCGCACGCTTTTGATGCAAGATAGCTGTATCAGCGTGCAAGCGGGTGGGGGTATCGTCGCCGATAGCGACCCCAGCGCGGAATACTTCGAGTGCATCAACAAAGCCAAAGCAGTTTTCGAAGCGGTCAAATATGCCGAAGGGGGCTTGCTCTAAGCGCGGCGCAGTCTTGCTCATTGTGTTGGCAGGCAGCGAGAGAGGGCGAACAAAGGGACAATCATGATTTTAGTCATCGACAATTATGACAGCTTTACTTATAACATTGTGCAGGAATTGGGCGAGCTGGGCGCGGAATTGAGCGTCTATCGCAATGACAAAATTACCGTGGAACAGATTCGAGCGCTGGCGCCGGATCGCATCGTCATCTCACCAGGACCGGGCTTCCCAATTGACGCCGGCATTTCGCTGGCGGTAATCCGCGAGCTTGGCGCCGAGATCCCGCTCTTGGGTGTTTGCTTGGGGCATCAAGCGATCGGCGAGGCTTATGGCGGGGTAGTGACACATGCGCCCGAACTGATGCACGGCAAGACGAGCATGATCTATCATCAGGGAGACACTATCTTGGATGATATTCCCGATCCTTTTGAAGCCACCCGCTATCACAGCCTGATTGTGGAAGAGCAGACGCTGCCCGATTGTCTATTGGTCACAGCGCGGACGGCAACCGGCGAGATCATGGGGCTGCGGCACCGAGAGCATCCGGTCATCGGCTTGCAGTTCCATCCCGAGAGCATTTTGACCCGCTATGGCATGCAAATCTTGGGGAATTTCCTAAATTATGAACCGGCAAAAATGATGGCGAGCTAAAAGAAAGAGAGTCTAACGAAAATGGATATTCAACGTGCAATAGATCTTATGAGCCGCTATGGCCATTTAGATGCTGAACAAGCCGAAGCGGTCATGCGACAAATCATGAGCGGCGGCGCCACCGAAGCGCAAATCGGCGCTTATTTGATGGCTTTGCGCATGAAAGGCGAGACCACCGATGAGATCACCGGCAGCGCCAAAGCCATGCGCGCTGCAGCCAGCCAAGTGCCCACCACTGTAGATGCCGATTTGTTGGACACTTGTGGCACCGGCGGCGACAGATCTGGCAGCTTCAATATCAGCACGACCGTCGCTTTTGTAGCGGCAGGAGCCGGCATCCCGGTGGCGAAACATGGCAATCGCGCTGCAACCAGCAAATGTGGCAGCGCCGATGTGTTGGCGGAGCTTGGCGTCAATCTGGACCTGAAACCAGAACAGGTCGGGCAATGTGTGGACGAGGTCGGTATCGGTTTCCTCTTTGCGGTCAAGCTGCATCCTGCTATGCGTCATGCCATTGGTCCTCGACGGCAACTGGGCATTCGCACGATCTTTAATATCCTCGGTCCCCTGACCAATCCGGCCGGCGCTCAGCGACAATTGCTGGGGGTTTTCGCTGCCGATCTGACGGATCTGCTGGCGCATGTTTTGCATGCACTGGGCAGCAAGTCGGCGATGGTCGTCAATGGCTATGGTGGCTTGGATGAATTGACGGTTACCGGTCCCAATCGTATCAGCTATTTGCGAGAAGATGGCAAGATCGAGCATCTGGATCTCGATCCAACCGATCTCGGTTTTCACCTGGCGAGCATCAACGACCTGAAAGGCGATGATGCGCCGACCAATGCGGCGATACTGCGTGGCGTCCTCGATGGTAGTGAAACCGGACCCAAACGCGATATCGTGCTCCTGAATGCTGGCGCGGCGGTGATGGCGGCCCGTCAAGTCGAGTCCATCGCCGATGGTATCGAGGTGGCTCGGGATAGCATTGACAGCGGCAAAGCCCTCGACAAGCTCGACCAACTGATCGAATACAGTCAAAGCCTGACATCATGAGTAGCGCCTTTGTCGCCACCGACACAGTCTTGGACAAAATCCTCGCGCGCAAGCTGGAGGAGCTGGGTGAGCGGCGCGCCCGCCTTTCGCCCCAAGCTATGAGACGCCGGGCGGAAAATGCGCCTTTTGCCCCGCGGGATTTAGTCGCGGCATTGCGTGGTGATAATCTCTCCTTGATCGCCGAGGTCAAACGTGCCTCGCCCAGCAAAGGCACGCTGACGCTGGATTTCGCCCCAGTCATGATTGCCGCCACCTATGCTTACAACGGCGCCTCGGCGATATCGGTGTTGACAGACGAAGACTTTTTCCGCGGCAGCCTCAATTACTTGACAGCGGTGCGAGTGGCGGTTGAGCTGCCCATACTGCGCAAGGACTTCATCATCGATCCCTATCAGATTTACCAGGGCAGGGCGGCTGGCGCTGATGCTGTGCTCTTGATCGTAGCGGCTTTGTCCGATATGCAGTTGGCTGAGCTCCATGCCTTGTCCGGCGAATTGGGCATGAACGCGCTAGTCGAAGTGCACAATGAATGGGAAATGGAACGTGCCTTGCGGCTTGGCGCAAAACTAATCGGCATCAACAATCGCGATCTGAAGACCTTTAACGTTGACCTGGGCACGACCGCGCGGCTAGCTCGTATGGTTTCAGGAGATGCCCTGTTGGTGGCAGAGAGCGGTATCTTCAGCGGGACCGATGTGCGAGAGATGGGACGGCTGGGCGCGCAGGCCGTCCTGGTGGGAGAATCCCTAATGAAGGCAGCGGATCCGGTTGCCTTGGTGCGCGAGTTGAGCAACCAGCCGCGAGGTCCACATGACTAAGATCAAGATTTGTGGAATTCGTTCTTATGAGAATGCCTTGATGGTGGCCCGCGCTGGGGCTGATTTAATCGGGCTCAACTTCTATCCCAAAACGCCACGTTACCTGGAACCACAACTGGCGAGGGAAATTGCAAAGCAGCTGCGCCAAGAACTGGGCGCTGCCTGCCCCAAATTAGTGGGCATATTTGTCAACGCCAGCGTTGATGAAATCCGCGCGATTGTCGAGTTGGTCGCTTTGGATTATGCGCAACTGAGCGGCGATGAATCGGTAGAGACCGTGGCTGCCCTGGGGGGGATTGCCTTCAAAGCGATTCGACCTGTTGATGAAGACCATGCTTTGGCTGCCATTGCCCAGTTTGCCGCGACCATGCCACAAGGGCTTAGCGCGCCATCGCTATTGGTAGATGCCTTCAATACCAAACTCTATGGCGGCACGGGCGAGATGACCAGCGTGAAAGTTGCTAAAGCAGTTAAGGCTGCCGTACCGCGCCTGATGTTGGCGGGAGGCTTGACCCCAGCCAATGTCACCGAGCGCCTGCAAGCGATTCGACCTTGGGCGGTGGATGTCGCCAGCGGCGTCGAGGACGGGATTCCTGGCATCAAAGTCGAAAGCAAAGTCCGCGCTTTTATTGCTGCGGTGCGGCGGGCTGAGACATGAGCGAACTCTTCGATATCTACGACGAAGCGCTGAACCATATTGGTGTTAAGCCGCGCGACGAGGTGCATCGTGATGGCGACTGGCATCAGGTTTTCCACTGCTGGGTGATTGGGCGCGAAGCGGATGGCGATCAATATGTCATCCTGCAAAAGCGCTCCCGCGATAGAGATTACCCCGGCAAAATTGACATCAGCGCTGCGGGGCATCTGGAAGCGGGCGAATCAGTCCGCGATGGCCTGCGCGAACTTGAAGAAGAACTTGGCTTGCGCCCGTGCTTTGAAGATCTGCTGCCATTGGGCAAGCGCATCGGTATCATGAAACGTGGCGATTTTATCGATTGCCAACTCTGTCACGTTTTCTTCTACGAGTGCCATCAACCGCTGGCGGCTTACGATTATGCGCGGGACGAGATTGACGGTTTGTTGAAGCTGCGCATTAAAGATGGCTTGCGCCTTTTCACTGGCGAGCTGGATTGTGTATCGGCGGAAGCCGTCGACCTGGGCAGCGAAAGAATCTCCATCACCTTAGCTGACTTTATTCCCAGTATTGACAACTATACTTTGAAGGTGCTCATTTTGGCGCGGCGTTATTTTGCCGGCGAACGACAATTGTGGGTCTAGAAGACGCGAGGATGCATTCTTATGAGCAATATGTATATCCGTACTGATATCACTGACCTGCCGGATGATCGCGGCTATTTTGGCGAGTTCGGCGGGCGCTTTGTGCCGGAGACAATCATCCCCGCCTTGGACGAGCTCGAACTGGCCTATGCCGAAGCCATCGCCGACCCCGAATTCCATCGGGACTTGAGCGATCTGCAGCATACTTATACGGGCCGTCCGACTCCGATTACTTATGCCCGTCGTTTGAGCGAGACTCTGGGCGGAGCGCAGATTTATCTCAAGCGAGAAGATCTGGCGCATACGGGCGCTCATAAGATCAACAATGCCCTCGGTCAAGGATTGCTGGCGAAACGGATGGGCAAGCGACGCATCATCGCCGAGACTGGTGCGGGGCAGCATGGTGTGGGGACGGCGACAGCCATGGCTCTGCTCGGTTTGGATTGTCACGTTTACATGGGCACTGTTGATATCAAGCGGCAACAGCCGAATGTCTTTCGCATGAAGTTGCTCGGCGCCGAGGTCATCCCTGTGGAGAGCGGTAGCCGGACACTCAAAGACGCCATAAATGAAGCGCTGCGCGATTGGGTGACAAATGTGGAAACGACATTTTATCTGCTAGGTTCGGCGCTGGGTCCTCACCCCTATCCGATGATGGTGCGGGACTTTCAAAGCGTGATTGGCACTGAAGCCCGCGAGCAGATTCAAACGATGACCGGGCAATTGCCGGATGTCTGTATCGCTTGCGTCGGTGGCGGCAGCAATGCCATCGGCATGTTCCACGCTTTTCGTGATGACAAAGATACTGAACTGATCGGTGTCGAGGCGGGCGGGCGCGGCATTAACAGCAAAGAACACGCTGCGCGATTCGCCGATCTCGGTATCAGCCGCCCGGGCATTTTGCATGGCACGCGCTCTTATGTGATGCAAGATGAAGACGGACAAATTATGGAGACGCATAGTGTCTCCGCCGGGCTCGATTATCCCTCTGTAGGACCAGAACATGCCCATCTGCGGCAATTGGAGCGCGCTTATTATACGCTGGCGACCGATGAGGAAGCATTGGAAGCTTTTCAGGTATTGAGCCGCATGGAAGGGATTATCCCGGCTTTGGAGAGCGCGCACGCCGTGGCTGAAGCCATCAAACGGGCGCCAACGATGCCGCGCGACAGCGTCATGCTGGTCAATTTATCCGGCCGCGGCGATAAAGACCTCGACACAGTTATCGCTTTGCTGGGCGATTAAAATGGGGGACATCAAAATTATGACATCGATGCGAGATCTGCACGGTACGACGGCGCTGGATGCAATGTTTGCCCGGGCGAAAGCTGAAAATCGCTCGGCATTTTTGCCTTATTTCCCCATCGGTTATCCGACTTATGAGACGTCGCTTGAAGCGCTTGCGGCAATGGCAGCCGCCGGCGTCGATGGCTTTGAAATCGGTATCCCCTTCAGCGACCCAATCGCTGATGGACCCACCATTCAAGCGGCGACTCAGGTGGCTTTGGAGAATGGAACGACTGTGCGCTCTTGCCTCGATGCGGTGCGGACCTTGCGCCAGCGGGGCATCTCTCAACCGATGCTGATGATGGGCTATGCCAATCCGCTGGTGGCATATGGCACCGATCAGTTCGTGAGAGATGCACGGAACGCCGGCGCTGATGGCTTGATCGTGCCCGATCTGCCGCCGGAAGAAGCGGCGATGTTTGCCAGCAGCTGCGCGCGGGAGGGCATGGCGCTTGTTTTCATGTTGGCGCCCACCAGCAACGATCAGCGCATAGCCATGGTGGGGGCGAATGCCACTGGCTTCATCTACGTGGTGTCCTTGACAGGCATCACCGGGGCGCGCAAAGAATTGCCAACAAATTTGACGGCTTTCATCGGGCGCTTGCGGGCGCGAACCGAGAAGCCATTGGTGCTTGGTTTTGGCATCAGCACGCCGGAACACGCCAGGCAAGTCAACGAATTAACCGATGGCTTTATCATCGGTTCCGCTATGGTGCGAGCCGGCGGCGAAAGCCTTACGGCTGTGCGGAGATTGTCGGAGTCGATATGCGCGGCGATCGTTGCGCGATGAGGGATAGCCGATTCTATTTCGCAAATCAAACCCATCATTGACAGCTTGCTGATAAACTTGTATAGTCCATCACAGTGACATTTGTGGGACGAGAACATGCACAATTCACAGTTTGCCAGTTTGCGTTATTTTTATTATCCTAACCGCATAATCCGGTCTTGGGTGGTTCGCGCTGGTAACTGAAAATTGACGCTTATTGAGGCGAAGATTGAAGCGCAGAGTGAAACACTCGGCGCTTTTTCATTTTATGGGAGAGTTACAAAATGATACGTGGGGTACGTGGTGCCACAACAGTTGAGTCCAACGCGGCTGATGACATACTACAAGCGACAAGTGAGCTGCTTAAGACGATGATTCAAGAAAACGACATAGCAGAAGACGAGGTCGCGAGTATCCTTTTCACGATCACGCCAGAACTCAATGCTACCTATCCTGCCAAAGCTGCTCGCATGTTGGGCTGGACGCGCACCGCTTTGATGGGCTTTCAGGAAGCTGATGTGCCGGATGGCTTGCCGATGTGTATTCGCATCCTGATACATTGGAATACCGACAAGTCGATAGACGAAATCAAGCACCTGTTCCTGCGTGATGCGGTGAAATTACGTCCGGATTTGACGCCTAATCAAGGGATGGAGGAAGTGCAATGACCGCAAATTTTCGCGCAAATCGGCTTGCCATTGTTGGCTTGGGGCTGATGGGAGGCTCCCTGGCGCTGGCAATGCGTGATTATGCCGACCATATCACCGGCATCGATCCTGATGAGCGGGCTTGCTCTATCGCATTGGAAGACGGTATCGTCGACTGCGCCACTGATGATCTCCACGCGGGGGTCAATCGCGCTGATGTGGTTGTTCTGGCGGCGCCGGTGCGCGCAATCGTCGAGATGCTGGAGATGCGTGTCGGGTCTTATTTGCGCTCCAATACCCTGGTCATTGACCTCGGTAGCACCAAACAAGACATCGTTGACGCCATGGCAAATCTTCCTATCGGCGTCAATGCGATTGGGGGGCATCCGATGACCGGCAAGGAAAATGGCGGCATTGAAGAAGCGGACGGGTCGCTTTACCGCAAGTGCCCCTTTGTACTCTGCCCATCCCGCCGTACCACGCCAGCCGCTCGTCTCCATGCCCTGTCATTTGTCGAGACGCTGGGCGCCCTGCCCATCGAGATGGATGCCGAGCGCCACGATCAGATCGTCGCTGGTATCAGCCATTTACCCTACTTGTTGAGTGCGACCCTGGTAGCGACAATCGACAATCAAGCGAAAAAAGACGATGCCTTCTGGGAGCTGGCGGCCGGCGGTTTCCGAGATACCAGCCGCTTGGCAGCCAGCGATGTCACCATGATGGGCGATATTCTCAGCACCAATACCAAGGCGGTTGCCACACTCTTGGCACAATTTCGTATGCAATTGGCGACATTGGAAACCATGCTGATCGCCGGCGATGATCAACGCCTGAGCGAATCCCTGCAACCGATTAGACTGGCACGTAAAGAATGGGCGCAAAATCATGAAACCAGACCTTAAGCACGGGCAATTCAGAATGCGTTCCGATGGTCCTTTGCGTGGCGATCTGACGGTGCCCGGCGATAAATCCATCTCGCATCGCGCGGTCATGCTGGCATCAATCGCAAAGGGAAAATCACAAATACGCAATTGGCTGGCGGCTGGTGATACCGAAGCTACCCTCAGCGCGATGGAAAATCTGGGCGCAGATATCATCCGCCACGATGCCAATACCCTAACTATCGATGGTGGCAACCTGCAAGAAGCGGATCGACCACTTAACTTGATGAACGCCGGAACCGGCATTCGTCTCCTGGCCGGCATCATGGTGGGCCAGCCTTTTCCAAGTGTGCTGGATGGCAGCGGGCAATTGCGCCGCCGTCCCATGAAACGAATCACGACGCCACTACGAATGATGGGCGCCCATATCGAGTCGACCAGTGGCTGCTGCCCACTGCAGATCAACCCCGCGACGCTGAAAGGCATCAGTTATCACATGCCGATCGCTAGCGGGCAGGTTAAGAGCGCGATCTTGCTGGCCGGTCTCTTTGCCGATTCGCCAACGACGGTGATTCAACCGGGTCCCGCGCGCGACCATACCGAACGCATGCTGCGGGCTTTGGGCGTGCAGATCCTGCAAGATGAAGCCGAGCCCAATAAGCTGACGATATTTCCCACTGATACCCTGGCGCCACTGGATATCACCGTGCCGGGCGATTTCTCGTCGGCGGCTTTTCCGCTGGTGGCGGGTTTGCTGGTAACAGACAGCGAGCTGACCATCAAGGCGGTCAACCTGAACCCGACCCGCACCGGCTTGCTCGATGTGCTGCGCCAGATGGGCGCGGATATTTCTGTGAGCAATCGCGCTTCACAGGCGGGCGAACCTATCGGCGATATCCGCGTGATTGCGGGACCGCTCACTGCCGTTGAAATTGGCGGCGAAACAGTCGTGCGCATGATCGATGAATTTCCCATTTTGATGGTGGCGGCTTTGCGAGCGAGAGGCGAAACGATCGTCCGCGATGCCCGCGAGTTGCGCGTCAAGGAGACCGACCGCATCGCTGTGATGGCAAAAGAATTGCGCAAGCTGGGCGCCGAGATCGAAGAGCGTGAAGACGGCTTTTGCATTGTCGGTCCCCAGAAACTCAGCGGCGCGCCAGTGGAAGCGCATGACGATCACCGTATCGCCATGAGCTTGACTGTGGCCGGCTTGATCGCTGAAGGCGAAACCTGGCTGGCTGGTGCGGCTTGTGCCGGCGATAGCTTCCCTGGATTCGCCGAAACCTTAATCAGCAGCGGCGCCAACCTGTCGCTGGCATAGTGACGAATTTGATTGAGAGGCTTGGGCACGCCATGAACAGAGTAGGGGTGATCGGTTTTCCGGTGGAACACAGCCTCAGCCCGCTCATGCACAACGCGGCTTTTGAAGCCTTGAACATGAGCGACTGGCACTATGATGCCATGTCGATCCCGCCGGATATCCTGCGCTTGGGCCTGCGCGAGCCGAAGAATCATGGTTACATAGGAATAAACGTCACGGTGCCGCACAAAGAAGCCATCATGCAATATGTGCGCCCGGATGAGAAAGCGCGGGCGATTGGCGCGGTCAATACAGTCGATTTTCGCAACAATCTGGGCACCAACACCGATGCTGATGGCTTCATTAATGACTTGCGCGCCAATGATGTAGCTATCGCTGGGCAAAAGGTGCTAGTCTTGGGAGCCGGTGGCGCAGCGCGCGCAGCCGTCTATGGATTGTGTCGGGAAGGCGCGCAAGTGACGATTGTCAATCGCAGCAAATCGCGGGCGGACAAACTGGTGCAACAGCTGCGCCTGTCCTCCGGCATCGATGGAGTAGGGGTGATGACCTTGGATCAAGCTGCCGATTGGGGCATGTCGCTTATTGTCAATTGCACATCGGTCGGCTTGCACCCCCACAGCAATCAATCGCCTTGGATCCATGGGGTGCCTTTTCCAGAGGGCATCACAGTCTACGACATGGTTTATCGACCAGCCAATACAGCGCTGATGCAGCAAACTGTAGCGCATGGCGGCCGGGCGATCGGCGGCTTGGGTATGCTGGTGCGGCAAGGTGCGCTTGCTTTTGAGCTGTGGACAGGTATCGAGCCGCCGATTGATTTGATGTACCGCGTCCTGCAGGATGCGCTGGAAAATGCGAGCGAGGACTGACACCTTATGCCTATTCGATTTTTTACCGCCGGCGAAAGCCATGGACCTGGGCTGACCGCTATTTTGGAAGGGATGCCGGCCGGCTTGCCATTAAAGGCGGAAGACATCAATCATGACCTGCGGCGGCGGCAGAAGGGCTATGGCTCTGGGGGCCGCATGCAAATTGAAAAAGATAAGATCGTCATCACAGCCGGTGTCATGAACGGCTTGACCACCGGCGCGCCCATCGCCCTGCAAGTGCAAAATCGTGATTTCAGGAGCTGGAAAGAACGCGCTATCACACCAATCACGACCCCACGCCCAGGTCATGCAGATTTGACCGGCGCCGTCAAATATGGCTACCGCGAATTGCGGCTCTCGCTAGAACGTGCCAGCGCGCGGGAAACGACCATGCGCGTAGCGATCGGCGCCATCTGCAAGACATTCTTGCAACAATTCAATATTCGCATTGATGGCTATGTAGCGCAGCTGGGCGATGTAGTGGCGGATTTAGAGCAGATGTCGCTGGAAGAGCGCATTGCCCGCAACGAGGACAACGATGTACGCTGCCCGGACTCAGCGGCGGCGGAGAAAATGCATGACTTGATCCGCCAAGTCAAAATTGACAAGGATACGCTGGGTGGCGTCTTTGAAGTGGTGGCGCGTGGTGTGCCACCGGGCTTAGGCTCGCATGTGCATTATGACCGCAAGCTGGATGCCAAATTAGTCGCTGCCATGGTCAGCATACAAGCGATGAAAGGCGCGGAGATCGGCAGTGGTTTTGCCAATGCCGGCAAGCGTGGCTCGCAAGTCCATGATGAGATTACGATCGATGAAGCCGGCAATTTGTCACGCCGCACCAACCGTGCCGGTGGTTTGGAAGGCGGCATCAGCACCGGAGAGCCGATCGTGCTGCGCGTGGCGATGAAGCCAATTTCGACCATGCTGCGTGGTGCCGACTCGGTAGATCTAGCCACCGGCAAAGCGAACCCCACCGTTTACGAACGGAGTGACTTCTGTGCTCTGCCGCGTGCAGTGCCGGTGGGCGAGGCGATGATGGCGATTGTGCTGACTGATGCTCTGCTCGAAAAGCTGGGTGGCGATAGTCTCGAAGAGATGAAGCCGCGCTTCGACTCCCTGCGGCGCAACCGGCTGGAAGATCTGCCGATGGACAATGTCGAATGGCGCTTCGGGTACGAAGTATGAGCGCAGCAACTAATATCGTCATCACCGGTTTCATGGGCAGCGGCAAAACCACTGTCGGGCAGATCCTCGCGCGTCAACTCAATCGCGAGTTTGTCGATATGGATGCGCTGATTGAAGAGCGAGCCCGCATGACTATTACGCAGATTTTCGCGCGGCATGGTGAATGCTTCTTCCGCACCTTGGAGCGCGGCTTGGCGCATGAACTGACGCTGCGGAAAAATCTGGTGATCGCGACGGGTGGCGGCGCTCTGGTCAATGAGGAAACGCGGCAAATGATGGATCGCCATTGTACTGTCGTCTGCCTTGCTGCCGGCAAGCTGGAGATCGCCTCCCGACTTGCCGAGGCGCATGACCGCCCACTGGCGCCGGATTGGGAATCTCTCTATGCAGTGCGCCAAGCTGCCTATCGAGAAATCAAGCAGCAAATTGTGACGACAGGCAAAACACCGCAAGAGATCGCCTGCGAGATCGCTGTCCTCGATGATGGACCGATTCAGGTCAAAACCCCGGCTGGCGATGGCTATCCGATTTTGATTGCTCAAGGCTTGCTGGCTGGCATCGCCAATCAAGTGGATACTCTCGAGTTGGCGCAGCATGTCCTTGTAGTCACCAACGAGACAGTGGCGCCACTGTACGGCGAACAGCTCGCGAGCGCATTGCCCAAGGCAGATCTTATCACCGTGCCAGATGGCGAAGCCTATAAAAATCTCGACACTGTTCGCATGCTCTACGACCGGATGCTGGCTCTTGGCGCCGACCGTAATACGACGCTGATCGCCCTGGGCGGCGGCGTCATCGGTGACATGGCTGGTTATGTCGCCGCGACTTATATGCGTGGCATCCCCTTGATGCAGATCCCCACCAGCTTGCTCTCGATGGTGGATTCCAGCGTCGGTGGAAAAGTTGGTGTCGATCTCCCACAAGGTAAAAATCTGATCGGCGCTTTCAAGCAGCCTCAAGCGGTCATCATCGATACTGATGTGTTGGATACCTTGCCGGCCCTGCAATGGCGCTGTGGCATGGCGGAGGTGATTAAGCATGGTTTGATTGCCGACCCGTCCCTGCTGCAGCCCGCATTGTGGCGCCCGGAACAAGCAACTCGCCTGGTGCGGCAAGCGGTGAGAGTAAAGGTGAATGTCGTCGAGCAGGATCCTTACGAGCGTGGTATCCGCGCTCATCTCAATCTGGGCCACACTTTCGGCCATGCCATCGAAAAGGTCACGCAATACGCCGTACCACATGGCGAGGCAGTCGCCATTGGTTTGGTCAAAGCCGCCAAATTATCGCATAATTTAGGTTATATTGATGCTGACCTGGTCCGCCGTATCGAGATGATCCTGGAGGAAATCGGCTTGCCGACCGATATCGGGCTCGACCCGGAAAGCTGGTACGACGCCATGTCTACCGACAAAAAATGGAAAGCGGGGGTATCGCACCTGGTTGTGCTGAAGGCATTGGGCGAGGCAACCGTTGTAGCGGGCTTGCCCAAAGAAGAAATTATGGCGGTCCTCTGATTGCGAAGGTGCTTATGGCTAAGGGAATTTTGCTGTTACATGGTCCAAATCTGAATCTGCTGGGGGCGCGGCAGCCTGAGATTTATGGCAACATGAAGCTGATGGATATCAACGCTGCTGTCAAGCGGCACCTGCAGCCCTTTGATATTGAATTGCGGACGGCGCAGTCGAATCATGAAGGCGCGCTCATCGATCACTTGCATGAAGCGCGAGATTGGGCGGATGGCGTGGTTTTCAATCCCGGCGCCTATACACATACCTCGATCGCCCTGCGCGATGCCATTATCGCGATTGAACTGCCGGTGATTGAAGTGCATATTTCCAATGTGCATGGGCGTGAAGCTTTTCGGCACCAATCAATGTTGGCGGGCGTTTGCTTGGGCCAGATCGCCGGCTTCGGTCTCAATAGTTATATCCTGGCGGTTGATGCGCTCCTGCGTCGTTGGGCTTTGCTCTAACAATCGCTGGTCAGAACTTATGAATAGTCCCGCTATAATTTAGCTATCTCGCCGATAGTTCCACCCGTCCCTGCTTCGTTAAACTACGCGACAGTGGATACGAATAAGGACACGGGAACGAGCCATGGTTACAGCAGCGGATATCCTTGACGCCATATCAGAACAGCGCGTCCGTTTTGTCGCGCTCTGGTTCACCGACATCACTGGTCTGGTCAAGAGCATCATGATTCCCGCCGAAGAGCTGGCGAATGTCTTCGAAAACGGCTCGCATTTTGATGGCTCCGCCATTGAAGGTTTCGCTCGTGTTGCCGAAAGTGATATGGTGCTGGCGCCCGATGTATCCAGTTTTGTCATCTTGCCCTGGACGGCTGGCGAAGAAAAGACAGCCCGTCTCATTTGCTCGATCCACACTCAAAATGGCGATGCCTTCATCGGCGATCCGCGTAGCCTGCTGATCAGAGTGCTCGACCAGGCACGGGCAATGAATCTGCACTTCAAGACCGGTATGGAGTTGGAGTTCTTCCTTTTCCCTCTCGATGATGCAAGGCAGCCTATGGTCAGCGTTCATAACGATTTCGCTGGTTATTTCGATATTCCTGATGATCCTATTCGATCGATGCGCCGCAGCATGCTAGCCAACTTGATCGCCATGGGCATCCGTGTAGATTCAACCCATTCGGAAACCGGTAGCGGCCAGCACGAGATCGATTTTCAATATGATGATGCCTTGCGCATGGCGGACAATATCCTGACAGCGCGCATCACCCTCAAAACCATCGCTAACAAATTCGATTATTATTGTAGCTTTATGCCGCGCCCGCATATCGAATTGCCAGGCTCTGGCATGCACACCCACCAAAGCCTGCACGATCCCGAAACTGGCGCCAACCTATTTGGCGATTCCGCCGGTGAATACGGTTTGTCGGAAATAGCGCAGTATTTTCTAGCGGGACAGTTGGAACATGCCCGCGCGATGTGTGCCGTTCTCGCCCCATTGGTCAACTCTTACAAACGGCTTGGCACCAGTTTCGAGGCGCCGGTTAATGTCACCTGGGCGCATGTGAATCGCAGCGCGCTGATTCGCGTCCCTAGCACAGCGCCAGGCAAAGAGTATCATACCCGGCTGGAATTGCGTTGCCCGGATCCCACTGCCAACCCCTATCTGGCGATGGCGGTTATGCTGCAGGCTGGGCTGGATGGTATTCGGCACAAGATGCCGCTGCCGGATCCCATGGAAGAGACGCTGATGCAAGGCATCCCCGGGCGCATGCGGCAAGTCGAAGTTTTGCCCAGTTCCCTGGAAGAAGCGCTTGACGCCCTGAGCGAGAACGATGTCGTCTTATCGGCACTGGGACCGTATGTCAGCGATCGTTATATCGCCGCCAAGCGTCAAGAATGTGACGAATACAACCGACAAGTGACCGAGTGGGAAGTCAAGCGATATCTGAACCGCTTTTAGCGTCGCTCCCGCTAATGAGTTCGTGAATCCGCAGCAAGGCTGCCTGCGTATCCTGCAATGGTATGGCGACCGTGATACTGCAATTGGAAGCCCCCAACGCCAAACCATAAACCTCGATATCCGCGAGCTTGGCGAGCACTTCTGCCAGCAATTTTGGCGACCGGTGCAGGTTGCTGCCAATCGCTGTGACCAGTGATACCGTCTCGATTGTCCAAGGCATCTTCTCCGGATATTCCGCCATTTTTGCTGCTAGAGCTTGTTGCAGCCGGTCGACACCATCGATGCCGATACTGGTTGGAATCACAAAGCAGAGAAAGCTGCTGTTGGAAGATTGTGACGCGATCATCACTTCCGTGCGCATACCCAGGGTTTTGAGCAAAGTACCACCAATCAGCCGAGTTGCGCCAGCCAGTGAACCGCTGGACGGACGCCGTAGCGATAATCCCTGGATAGATGTCACCGCCTTGATGATGGCTCTAACTTCTCTGCTATCGCCACAGACGAGGGTGCCACTTTTCTCTGGTTCAAAAATGTTTTTGATCTGCATCGGCATGCCACGATTAGCCACCGGGGCGATCATGCGAGCATGCAGGATGCGGGCGCCGAAATAAGCCAGCTCAGCCGCTTCATTGTAGTCCAGCTGCGGGATCACATGAGCCTGGGGCACATCACCGGGATCAGCCGACATCATGCCAGCGATATCCGTCCAGATCCACAATTCTTCCGCCTCCAACAAGGCGCTGATGACCGAAGCCGTATAATCGGTACCGCCGCGCCCGAGAGTAGTGATCTCCCCTTCTGAGGTGGCGCCGATATACCCCGTTATTACCGGAATCATATTCCGTTGCAGCATCGGCTTCAGCAATTCGTTGACTTGCCGCGCGGTGAGCTCAAGATCAGGGTTGGCATTGCCAAAAACATCATCAGTAACCAGCAGATCCGCGCCATCCACCGCGATGCCACGCATATCGTATTGTCGCAGCAAAGCGGCGATGATCCGCGCCGAAAGCCGTTCGCCGACCGCCACTACTTTATCAATCTGGGCGGGGGAGGGTTCTCCCTCCAGGTTGTTGGCGATCATCACACAATTATCGAGCAGGCTCGATAGCAATTGATCGATATCCGCTTGCAGCGTATTGTACTCGGGGCGATCCAGCGGCAGTTGCTGAACCAGTGCCAAATGACGGCTGCGTAGGTTGGCGGCGATGCGGCGATAGCCTCTCTGATTGTCAATCCGCGCTAGATTGGCGGCCTCCAGCAATACATCGGTCACACCTTCCAATGCCGAGACGACCAATAGGATATGATCCCAATTTGGGGATTCGCTCATGACAATGTTCAGCACTTGAGAGAAGGCAGTTGCCGTACCCAACGAGGCGCCACCAAACTTCATCACTAGCGTACTCATAACTTCTGTGCTCGCCTCCAATTTCCTTGGCACGCAATCGCTGCGGTCATGCCTGAGTGAACTGGCTTAATGACAAGTTTAGCAAGCCCTGCCCAAACTTTCCACGCGCAGTGCGAAAATCTGCCTGCTCCATGTTGCGTTTGCCGCTCTTTTCCAGTAAAGTGGTAAGCGTTTGAGATTAATATGTGAAGGCAGATCGGCAAGCTTTTCCAAGAAATTTGCCGCCCATTGCCATTGTGACCGCAAGAGGCTTTCATTTATGACAACTGTTTCACTCGAAAGAAGCGATTTGGTCGCCGGTGTGCGATTTCAAAAGATCGGCAAGCTCTATCACTTTGATTGCTCGAGCCATCCCGAATTGGAGCAGGGCGATTATGTCATAGTCGATACGCGTCGTGGTCGACAAATGGGGCAGGTGATGGGTTTTGCGACGCCGGATACTGGCCGAACGGTGCGCCAGATCCTGCGCCCAGCTACACCGCGTGATCTGGTACTCCGACAGCATTGGGAAGCGCAACAAGACGACGCTCTTGAAACTTGTCGCGAGGTTGCCTCCAACTTACGCCGGATAGCGGAAGTCAAATTTGTTGCCGCGCAATATAATTATGATGGTAGCGCAGTGACCTTTCTCTTCAGCGCCGAGCAAAAGATCGACACAGCTGTCTTGCAAAAGCGCTTGCAACGGAAATTCGAAGCGCGCGTCGAAATGCGACAGATCGGTCCCCGCGATGTGGCGAAGTTGCTCGGTGGCTTTGGCGCTTGCGGCATCACCCGCTGTTGCAGCACTTTTCTCACCGACTTCAGCCCAATATCGATCAAAATGGCGAAAGCCCAAGGTATCTCGCTGAGCCCGGCGGAGATCACTGGCATGTGCGGTAGGTTGCGCTGCTGCCTGGTCTATGAATATGAGCAATATGTCGAAGCCCGCCGCCAACTGCCCCGCCGCAACAAGCGAGTCGGCACGCCACATGGGGAAGCGCGCGTGCTCGATCAGCTGCCCTTAAAAGATGCTGTCCTGGTCGAAGTCGATGATGTCGGGCGCAAGATCGTCGAGCGGGAAGATCTCATCCCCCTGGAAGAGTTCCGGGCGCTGGCGGAGAAAGCTCGCTCCCCTTGTGACAAGCATGGCGACGGAGCTTGTGACTGTGGCAAGCCGGTAGGGCAACGCCAAGCAGACCTGTTAAACCCGGCTCAACCAACAGAACCTGCTTCTAGCGCTGAGCCGCAATCAAAAGACCAGAAGCCAAGTCCTGAAAATTCAGGCAGATCACGCAGGTCCCGATCTTCGCGCGACAAGCCCGCTGCCGAGGCACAGGGCAACAGCCGCCGGCGCAGACGACGACGCGGTGGCCGGCGTACCCGTCGCAATTCCGACCAACCCAGTGACGATAACAAAAATCGCTAGAAGATGACCGAGACCAACGCGCAATCAGAGCTAAACACTAGGCGTATCATGGGTGTCTTTGCCCATCCCGATGATCCCGAATTCTTCGCCGGCGGCACCTTCGCCAAGTGGGCGGCTGATGGCGCCGAAATTACCTTCGTCATCGCCACCAGTGGCGACAAAGGCAGTTCCGATCCCGAGATGACTCAGGAGCGTTTGGCGGAGATTCGTGAAGAAGAAGAACGGCAAGCTGCCGCGGCTCTGGGCGTCAAAGATGTGATTTTTCTGCGCTATAAAGATGGGGAGCTATTCCCGACTCTGGAGCTGCGTCGCGATATAACCCGTATGATCCGCATGAAAAAGCCGGACCTGGTCGTGACCTTGGATCCAACTGTCTGGTATAGCCGCCGTGGTATCAACCATCCCGATCATCGCGCCATTGGCGCAGCCACGCTGGAAGCGATTTTCCCGACCGCGCGCGACCGCCTCAACTTCATTGAACATGAACGTGACGAAGGGCTGGGGACGCATAAGGTCAGCACGGTCTACATCGCCGGCGCATCTGAACCCACCTTGACTATCGATGTGACGGATGCGGTCGAACAACAGATAGAGTCTTTGCGGGCGCATAAGAGCCAAATTGAGGACATGGACAAGATGGCGGAACGCATCCGCGAGCGCTCGCTGGATCCGGGTTCTCCGCCGGAATACCCCCGCCGTATCGAAAAATTTCGTGTGATCAACCTAAGGTGAATGAACAATGAGCATTGACTTCATGGCAGATGCAGAGGCGCTGCGCGACGAATTGATCGAACGCCGCCGCGATTTCCATCAACACCCCGAATTGGCATTCGAAGAACATCGCACCGCGGGCATCGTCGCTAAGGAACTCAATGCACTGGGCTTGGAAGTGCAGACCGGCGTCGGCAAGACAGGCGTCATTGGCATCCTCGAAGGGGCTAGTGATGGTCCCACCGTGCTCTATCGCGCAGATATGGATGCCCTGCCAGTCAATGAAGAAAACACTACTGAATATGTCTCGCGCCATGAGGGCAAGATGCACGCCTGCGGTCATGATGGCCATACCGCCATTGCCCTGGGCATCGCAAAGGTATTGTCCACTCATCGTGGAGCTTTGAGCGGCAAGGTCAAATTCCTCTTTCAACCTGCTGAAGAAGTGGGCAAGGGCGCGAGCTCCATGATCGAGGATGGCGCCCTGGAAACACCCGCTCCCGATTATTCGCTGGGCATACACCTATGGAACGACCTGGAAGTAGGGACGGTCAGCGTAGTTTCGGGACCGACGATGTCCGGCGCCGGTGGCTTTGAAATCACCATCACCGGCAAAGGTGGGCATGGCGCTATGCCCCACCAGACCGCCGACCCCATCGTCTGTGCCGCGCAGGTGATCCTCGCCTTGCAATCGATTGTCAGCCGCAATGTCGATCCGCTGGATATGGTGGTCATCACCATCGGCGTTCTCCATGGAGGCAGCGCCCGTAACATCATCCCGCAGACGGTCAGTTTTAGCGGTTCCTACCGCCTTTTTCGTGAAGAGACGCGAGAACTGGTCAAGACGCGCATCCGCCAAATCGCCGAGGGTGTAGCGGGCGGGATGGCTTGCCAAGCCGAGGTCAAATTTGGCACCGGCATCGGGCCTGTCATCAACGATGATGAAGTGGCTGCGCGTGCCAGGCATGTTCTCAACAATTATGACGATGGCTTGTCCGTTGTGCAGCAGCCCTGGATGGCATCGGAAGATGTCGGCTTGCTGATGCAGCGCAATCCCAGCGCCTATCTGCTGGTGGGCTCAGCCAACCACGCTCGCCAACTCGATTATCCCCATCACCATCCGCGTTTCGACTTTGATGAAGAGGTGCTGCCGCTCAGCGTCGGCATGATGTCGGCCGTCATCGCTGATTATCTGGGGGTGGGTTCCTAGATGGATAGCCTCAGGTCACCCTTCAGTTGGCATGCCTCCAATGGTTGGCTCGTCTTGTCGGGCGCTCCCGACCCGCTCAGCGAGATCCGTGCCCGCGCCTTGAGTCGCAACAATGCCGTTGGCGCTATCGCCTATATTTCTCTCGCCGCTGATATGGGTGATGCGCTGATGGAGGACATGGCTGATCTGGGCGCGCCAACAGGTTATCTGGTTGACCTGGAAGAGCAGGATAATAACGAAATCTACGAACGCCTCACCGCTGCTGGCATGATTGTTATCGAAGCGGACTGTGCTGGCTCTCGCTTGTTGCGCTTAATGACGGCTACACCAATGCACGCGATCAAAGATGCGCTCAGCCGTGGCGCGGTGATTCTGTTTGAAGGTGCCGCAGCCACGATTGTCGGCGAGCGCATTGTGACACCTGCGAGCCAGATTGAAAAGGGACTCAATTTGCTGAGCAATGCTATGGTCCTGCCTGATACCAATGATGTCGACAGCCAGGCAATGCGTGATCTACACCGTCAACTACCCGATACTGCCATGATCTTCTTGGAGCGCGATGCCGCTCTAGTCCTGGGTCCCGATCAGCATATTGAGACCTGGGGCGAAGGGCAGGTTACAATACGACTGAGCCATCCTGGTGACAGGGCACAGAATTTTCAAACTAGATTAGTTCTGAAGTAGGTTGATATGTCAATAACGATAATTATTGGTGCGCAATGGGGCGATGAAGGCAAAGGGCGGGTAGTCGACTGGCTCGCCTCGTCGGCCGACATTGTCGCGCGTTATGCTGGCGGAGACAATGCTGGTCATACCGTCGCTCTTAATGGCACTGTCTATAAACTGCATTTGGTTCCCTCCGGTATCTTGCACAGCAATGTTGTCTCAATCATGGGCAATGGCATGGTGATCAATCCGGTCAATCTCGTGCATGAGATTAAGACGCTGCAGGCTATGGGTATCGATATCTCGCCGGAGCGTTTGGTCATTAGTTCACGGGCGCATATCATCACACCAGCTCATATCGCCCTCGACGAAGCCAAAGAAACGGCTCTTGGCGCTAACAAGATCGGCACCACCCTGCGCGGGATTGGTCCCGCATATTTGGACAAGACCGGGCGCAAGGGCATCAGAACCGGCGACATGTTGCTTGATGTCGAGATCTTTGCCGAGCGACTGGTTGAGGCGATCGAAGCGGGCAATACGATTTTGCGGCAACAGCAAGTCGCTCCCTTGAACGCAGTGGAAGCGGCACAGAGTTATTTGGAAGCTGCCGCCTTTCTGCGCCCATATATCAAAGATTTGGCGACGTATCTCCATCAGGCACTGAAGGCGGGCAAAAAGGTCATCTGTGAAGGCGCCCAGGGTACTCTGCTCGATGTTGACCACGGCAGCTACCCCTTCGTGACCAGTTCCTCACCAACAGCCGGCGGCGCGCTCACAGGCTTGGGTGTGGGACCACTCTTTGTAGAACGGGTGCTCGGCGTGGCGAAGGCATTCAGCACGCGCGTGGGTGGAGGACCAATGCCAACAGAACTTGCGGGGGAGATCGCCCATCATTTTCGCGGTAATGGCGCCAATTTCTGGGATGAGTTTGGCACGACAACCGGTCGCCCGCGGCGTTGCGGCTGGCTCGATGTTGTCATGCTGCGTTATGCCGTCAGTGTCAATGGCTTCAGCGAATTAATGTTGACCAAAATGGATATTCTCTCCGGCTTGGATGAGTTGAAACTGGCGACAGCTTATGAGATCGATGGCAAGCGCTACCACTACCCGCCAGTCACCAACGAGCAATTGGAACGGGCGCAACCAATCTATGAAACTCTGCCCGGCTGGCGGGAAGACATCAGCAATTGCCGGCATTTCAGCGAGTTGCCTGCCGCTGCTCAGGATTATATTGAACGGGTCGCTCAACTTTGTGAGGTGCCCATCAACAGCGTCAGCGTCGGTCCGGAGCGGGATCAACTGGCTTTGCGACAAACCGATGATTAAGTCTTCCCGCCGGCAAATAATCTTGCATCACCCCCTGACTGATAGTACAATCTTGGTAGTAGAGGCGACTTGAGGAGCATCCCATGAAAACTTTGGGCTTTGTGGCATTCATATTTATCATCTTGCTGGCTGGTGGCGCCATCACTTCCAATCTCCTGTCGTCGGATTTGGCGATCCAACAAACGACTGACCCCAGCGGCAATGCCTTGACCGCCACTCCCGATCAAGCTGTCGCCTTCATCCTGGTCACCGGCTTCATCATCTTCAACGTGCTCGGGGCTGGCTTGACGCTGATGTTGGTCTTCTGGCTGCTCAACCGTCAGGTGACAGTCGCTCGTCGGGAATCCAACGCTTGATCCTTCTCGCCTGCCTGAGCTGCTCTCTCCACAAATTCGATGACCCCGGTCAAGACCGATTCCAATAGAGCGACCAAGCGAACTATTCTTGTAATAGTCATTCTGGTCACGCTCGCTTTTGCTCTGCTCATGGCGCTGGTCATCAGCAGCACATCCGCGCCGAGGGACGACTCAATCGATGCCGATGCCTACGCCGATGAGCTGGCTGTCGCGCTGAATGGGGCGGATGCGGGCATTGGCGCCGAATTGGTGGAAACGCTGGATTGCGCCGCTTGTCATCTGCTGGGCGATGGTAGCTTGGCGCCGCTCTTCGCCGGCATTGCCGATTTTGCGGGGCAGCGTCGCCCGCCACTTTCCGCCGAGCAATATCTCTACGAAGCGATCCTTTATCCCGCTGTCCATCTGGTTGATGGCTACAACAATGTCATGCCCAACAACTATGATGAACGCCTCTCGCAGGGGGAAGTGGGCAATATCATCGCGTATTTGTTGACCTTGACTGCCGCAAGCTAGCCACTAACGAGAAGACCCTGATGTCCTTTGACAGCTTCACCGTTTCAGCGCTTGTCGATGAAATGCTCGATACCATCGTGGGTGGGCGTATCCAAGATGTCATCGATGTTGATGAGCTGGGCTTGGGGCTGGAGGTTTATGCCAGTGGCCTCCGTCGCTATCTCTATCTGAGCGCTGATGCCATGCAACCCCGCGCGCATCTGGTCGATGGCAAATTGCGCCGTGGGCTAACCAAGCCGACCCAACTGGGCTTGCTCTTCCGCCGCTATGTGGAAGGCGCTGTCCTGACCCATGTCAGTCAACCGCCTTGGGAGCGGCTGCTGGAAATCGAGATCGAGAGCCGTGAAGGTCCATTTAGTATTATCGCGGAACTCATGCCGCGGCGCGCCAACGTGCTGCTCCTGCGTGATGGCACAATTCTTGATTGCCTCAACCGTGTTGGTCCCGAGGACAATCGTTATCGCCTGAGCCTGCCCAACCACGATTATGTGCCACCGCCTCCCATCCGCGGGCAACTTGACCCAGCGCGGATGAACAAAGACGATTTCAGTCATTTGCTGCGTAACACAGAAAAGGACAGCACCCAGACACGGCGGGTCTTGCCGGGGCGGATCCTCGGTATGAGCCCCTTGCTGGCGAAGGAGATCGTCTATCGCGCATCTGGCGATACCGCGACCAAAGTGCGCGACACCGACGCTGGCACTTTATACGACGCCTTTCAAGAACTCCTGCAACCTCTGCTGGCGCGAAAATGGCAACCAGGTATCGGCTGCATCGATGATGTACCTGTCGAGTTCAGCGCCTTCCCCCTGACACATGTTGATTGGCAGGCGCGCGATTCAATCAGCGAGGCGGTTACTGATTACTATGGTTCCATCAGCGGGATCGAGGCTTATGCCAAGGCGAAGCAACCAGTGCAAGCCACCATCGAAGAAGCCAGGATAAGACTATCGGCGAAGCTAAAGTCGCTGCGGGAAGGTTTGCGGGACGATCGAGAGCTGGAGCGTCTCAAGCAATCGGGCGAGTTGATTTTGGCACATCAATACACATTGGCGGAGGGGCAAACGGAATTGCGAGCTTGCTATGAAGTCGATGCTCCCGAATTGCTAATTCGATTGCAGCCTGAGCGCAGCCCACTGGAAAATGCGCAGGATTATTTTCGCAAATATGAAAAAGCCAAGTCAGCTTTGCTAGCGGTGCCCGCGCTGATTGATGCGGCAGCTGTCGAGCTGGACTTCATCGAACAATTGGAAAATGACCTGGTTAATGCCACGAACTGGAGCGAAATTGATGATGTGATTCAGATTTTGCAGGCTCGCGGGCATTGGCAGAGCGCGCCACGCAAACGTATTGGTGGCGGTCCCCAAGCTCCACTGCGCCTTGTCAGCCGCGATGGATATGTCATTTGGCTGGGGCGCAACAGCCGGCAGAATGAACAGGTCACATTCAAGCGGGCAAACCCACAAGACATTTGGTTGCACGCCCATGATGTGCCCGGAGCGCATGTGGTGATTCGCAATGATGGCAGGCGGATCAAAGAAGAATTGATCGCCGAAGCAGCCGCGGTCGCCGCTTATTACAGCAAATTGCGAGACGATGCCAAGGTCCAAGTGGATTATACGCGGGTGAAATATGTCAAAGCCATCAAAGGCGCGGGACCAGGTATGGTGACCTATCGCAACCAAAACTCCATTGTCGTGCGCCCGCGGGACGAGAGCATTCTCAAATAGACGGCGTAAGCGCTCGCTTCAATCTGCGCTTAAGACTTGGCGGGTCCCTTCCAAGATCTGGCTGATGCTGATATCGTCGACGCAAGGGTGGTATGCTGGATCGTCATCCCGCCAATCGAGAATGCGACAAGGCTGGCAAGCGATATTTGAAGTCACGATTTTGTGACGAAGCGGGTCGCCCCAAGGCGCGAATTCCACCGGATCCGCCGGACCAAAGAGTGTCACTGTCGGACTATCTACCGCAGCTGCAACGTGCATGGCGCCGCTATCGGATCCCAGCACCGCTAACGATCGCTGATAGAGCGCCGCTAATTGCCCGACAGTGGTCGCCCCGGCGATGATATAGGCATCTGCCTTCATCTTGGCGGCGACCTCGCCGATCAATGCCGTTTCCGACGAGCTACCGCTGAAAACGATAGCAGCATCAAATTCGCTTGCTACGGTATCTGCCACGCTCGCCCATTTCTCCACCTGCCATATTTTGCTGGGGGCGCCCGATCCTGGATGAATGCAGATGATGCCCCTATCCCTGGGAATGTCCCAATCTGCCAAATACTTGTCGATATAATCGCGGTCGCTGGCGTTCACCGGATAATCAAGGCGAATGTTTTCAGGCTGGATTCCGCCACAAAAGGACTGCGCCAGGCGGAAGTTTTGCTTGACCACATGTTGATGTTGATAGCGATACGCCTTGGTCAAAAAGGGAGCTACATTGTCCAGATCGTAGCCAATGCGTTCGTTGATGCCAGCGAGATGAGCCAGCATAGCGCCCCACCAGTGATCCGGTCGCATGATAATGGCGCTGCTATAGCCAATTTGACGCAGCATTCGCGCCGACTTCAATGCCAGCCAGTAGGGATTTACCCTCGAGGATACCCCACGATCGAAACCGGGGAAGGGCAGGGTCAGCACCAGATCGATATCCTTATAACTTGCCAGCAGCTCGGCTGACCATTCACTACACAATACGTGTATGCTGAGATTGGGCTGCCGCTGTTTGATCGCCTGAATAGCCGGCGTGGACAGCAACACATCTCCCAAGTGATCGGGTCTAATAATCAGCAGGCGTTCGGTCCCGGTATTCTGGGGCAAAATCGGTATCATAGCGATAGCTCGCAACACCAGATCCCGCAGCCGATGTTTCAGCCCCGGCTGATGAAATGCCTTTGCCATAAGTTGATTGCGAAGGACCAGCGTTTCTCTATCCAAGACCGAGTTCCTTGTAGGCGTTTAACAACTGCGGAATTAAGACTGCCCAATCGTAGGATTCACTTACCGCTTGCCTGGCGAGCGCCCCCAGCTCATCCTGGCGCGCTTTGTTGTCTAACAACGATACGATGGCTCTTGTGAAGCTTTCGGCCTCATCGGCAATTTCCAGCGTCTCGCGCGTTCCCCTGTTCAAGCCAGCCGCGCCAATCGAGGTCGAGATCACCGCGCAGCCCGCCGCCATAGCTTGCAAGATCTTCAACCTTGTCCCGCTCCCCATGCGCAAAGGCACGATGTAAATGCTGGCACTGTGCAAATAGGGCTGTACCGCTTCAACCCAGCCGGTGATGCTGATTTGCGCTTCCGCGGCTAATGCCTTGATGCGCGGGTTGGGATTGCGCCCCACAATGACCAGCCGAGCTTGCGGATAGCGCTTTAGCACCCCTGGCAAAATGGCTTGATGAAACCACTCGATGGCATCGACATTGGGTCGATAATCCATCTTGCCGCTGAAAACCAGTTGGTAGCTCTGCCGACTATTGTCAACTGGCGGACGATAATCGTCAACCTGGATGCCATTTGACATCACGAAGATCGGCGCCCCGCCATAATTGCGCAGCAGCCCCTGGTCTTCTTCGCTGACGGCAATCACAGCATCGACACCGCGGCAGATCTCGCCTTCAAAACGACTTAATCGTCGCGCTTGTACCGTCGAGTAAATCGAGGCATGCCAACGTCGGGGCTGCTTGGCATCCACTTGGGCGATCACCCGCTGCAAATCGGCTTCGGCATTCAGCGCATCAAAGACCAGCTTGGCATGTTTTTTGCCCGCTTGAATCTGCGGCAAATAGCAGCCCAACTCGATCCCCGAGAACTGAATGATGTCAAAAGCATCTCGTTGCAAGATTGCCTTTAATGCCTCTTCGAATTCAGCGCATCGTAGCCTGAATTCCAGATCCGCCATCTTACTATTCAGCAAGCGGATAATGCGCTTGAGCTTGCTATGTTGCGGCAGCGACACCGTGTGAACAGCATCGCAGAGTTGAAACAGCGGATTGGATGCCGGGTCCACTGGCTTCTCGACGAATGTGAGCAGAGTCAAATGGTGCCCGGCAGCCCACAAGCCACGGACGATTCCATAATTGCGAAGGGCGCCGCCGGATTCGCTGGGGAAGGGGATGTCGGGCGTTAGCAGCAGGATTTTCATTGTGGGCTAACTGAGAACAGCATCATAACATTCCTGTACAATGCGGGCAGTCTCGCTCCAGCGGAACCTCGCCGCCCGCCGCAAGGATCCTTTCGATTGCTCTTCGCGCCAGCGGCTGTCAACCAAAACCCGCTTCAAGGCATCGCTGATGCTAGCGGTATCGTGAGGATCAATTAGCAAACCAACATCCCCGACAATTTCCGGCAAGGAGGATACCCGGCTGACAATCGGCACAGTGCCGCAAGCCATCGCTTCCAACGCCGGCAATCCAAAGCCTTCATAATATGATGGAGTAACCAAAGTGATAGCATGATTGTATATTGCGGGCAGCTGCTCATCCGCCACCCCGTGTTTAATGATGATGTCCTCACCATTGCCCACCGCCTCTAAATCCGCCATCAGCTCTTCAAAATGCCAGCCGGGCTGCCCAACAATGACCAGCTTGGGCGCGTCCCCTAACTCGAGCTTGAGATCGCGATACGCCCGCGCTAAGCCGACAAGATTCTTGCGCGGCTCGAGCGTCCCCACGACAAGTATATATGCGCTGGGCAAGCCGAGCTTCTCAATGATTGGCTCAGTATCTGCTCTTGCCAGCGGTCGGAAACTTTCTTCCACGCCGTGCATTTGAACGGTGATCATCTCGCTAGAGACATCAAACACATCGATCAAGTCCAGTTTCGTCGCTTCGCTCACCACTAAAATGTGGTCGGCGCGTTTGATCGAAGCCTCGATCTGTCCATTGTAATAACGCCGGCTAGCGGCGGTGAGAAACTCGGGATAATGAATGAAACTCAGGTCATGTATGGTGATCACATGACGCTTGGCGCCGTACAATGGCGCGATGAAGTCTGGGCTATGCAGCAAGTCGAAACGATGCCGCAACAGCTCAATAGAAAGCGCGGCGCGTTCCAACGGATGATGTGGTGGCGTCCAAACAGCCGCAGATCGAAACTGAGTAGAAAGGCGCGCCTCGGCTTTGCGACTTTGCAATAATGTAAGATCGTGCGGGAACTGCCTTTGTTCCAAGGCGCTGATGATTGCGCTGATATAGCGGCTGGTACCCCCTACACGGTAGTGGGTTAGCCTAGCGTCGAGTCCGATACGTGCCATCTTGCGAGTATAGCGGTATCATTATAGGGGCGCTAGCCGTAACAAATGCGCCCACTATTGCCGCGAGACAAACTCTTGAATGCGAGGCAACGCTTGCCCGATCGATGAATCAGGAGAGCAGGATGAGACAATACGATGTCGTGACCTTTGGCGAGTCGATGATGCGCTTGACCCCGCCCGGCTTCCTGCGTATCGAGCAGACCCGCAGCTTCGATATCTGGGTTGGCGGTACGGAATCCAACACAGCGGTGGGCTTGGCGCGGCTGGGTATGAATGTCGCCTGGCTCTCGCGTTTACCAGCTTCTCCCATGGGGCGCTACATTAGCAATCGGATTGGGCAGTATGGTGTTGATGTCAGCCATGTGGTCTGGGCAGAGGGGGAACGCCTGGGCATCTATTTCCATGAAAAAGCCCAATCGCCCCGCGCCAGCCAAATTATCTATGATCGTCAGCATTCCGCCATGAGCCGCATGCGTCCCGAACACTTGCCCGCAACCCTGTTCCAGCCAGCTCGAGCCGAGCTCTTTCATGTCACCGGTATCACCCTTGCCCTCAGCGAGACTGCCAATGCCACCGTGCAAGAAGCGATCAACAAGGCGAAATCAGCCGGTTGGCGCGTCAGTTTTGATACCAATTATCGCAGCAAATTGTGGACTGGTAGGGAGGCGGCGGCTGGCTGCGATTATGCCATGTCACGGGCTGATGTCATTTTCTGCCCGCTGGGTGATTATCAAGTGATGTATGGCGAGGCAAGTGCGGAGCAAGCGCTGGAAACCTTGGCGAAACGGTACCCCGATACGCTGATCGTCATGACCTTGGGCAAAGATGGCGCGCAAGCCTGTAGGCTCAATGGGACGATCCTGCATCAACCAGCGATTCTGGCGGGAGAAGTCGGGCGAATCGGCGGTGGCGATGCTTTCGCTGCCGGCTTCCTCTACGCTTGGTTGCGGGATGGCGATGTCGGGACCGCGCTCAAATGGGGCGTTGCCATGTCATCTCATAAGTACACGATCCCGGGCGATTTACCGCTGGTCGATTATGCTGAAGTTGCCGCCTTGGTCGCGGGTTCGGCTGGTGGTGGTTTAATCCGCTGATTTGGCAAAAACATTTTGCGGGTCTATCTGGTATGTCCGTGCTATCTCGCCTATACTCTCCTGATTGTCCAAATTTGTAAAACCAAGAGTGTATGGCTCCTTCTACAACTGACAAAAGACATCCCTTCATCCGTTTGCTGAATTACGCTTCAGCTTACAAACGGCGCGTGGCGCTTGCCACCTTCTATTCCGTACTGGGCAAAATATTCGATATCATGCCGCCAGTTCTGATCGGCGTCGCGGTCGATATCGTGGTGCAACGGCAAGATTCCCTGCTGGGCCGCCTGGGCATCACGGATCTGTCCTCCCAGCTCATCGTCTTGGGCTTGCTCACGCTGATCATCTGGATACTGGAATCTGCCTTCGAGTACATACAGCGTGTCTACTGGCGCAACCTGGCGCAGTCAATGCAGCATGACCTGCGCGTGGATGCCTATGATCATGTGCAACACCTGGAACTGGCATACTTCGAAGACCAAAGCACGGGCGGCTTAATGTCCGTGCTGAACGACGACATCAACCAATTGGAGCGCTTTCTCGATATTGGCGCCAGCGATGTCATACAGATCTTGACCACCGTCATCGTCATCGGCGGCATTTTCTTCTTCATCGCCCCCAGCGTGGCTTGGATGGCTGCGTTACCAATGCCCATTATCATCTGGGGATCGATGAAATTTCAGAAGCTCTTGGCGCCCCGTTATGCCGCTGTTCGTGAACAAGTCAGCATGATCAATCACCATCTCTCGAACAGTTTGAGCGGCATCGCGACCATCAAGAGTTTCACAGCGGAAGATTACGAGGCGGAGCGCCTGCGCTATGAGAGCCAGGAATACCTGGAGCGTAATCGCCATGCCATTCGCCTCAGCTCGGCTTTTACTCCACTAATCCGCATGCTGATCGTCTCCGGCTTCATCGCGATCACAGTGGCTGGCGGTCAGCTGGTCTTTGATGGCGTACTGGATGTGGGCGCCTACAGCGTATTAATCTTCATGACGCAGCGGCTGCTCTGGCCCCTGACCAAGCTGGGCGAGACCTTCGATCAATATCAGCGTGCCATGGCATCCACCATTCGCATTCTCGATTTGCTCGCTATCAAATCAACGATCGTAGATGGTCCACATCATCTGCCGCGGCGAGCTGTGCGCGGGCATATGTGGCTGGATGAAGTCGATTTCGCCTATAGCGATGGGCGCGCGGTGATTAGCGGGCTGACGCTCGATGTCCCGGCCGGCGCAACGATCGCGATTGTGGGAGCAACCGGCGCCGGCAAAAGTACCGTCATCAAGCTGCTGCTGCGCTATTATGATGTCACTGGCGGCAAAGTCGTGTTGGATGGTCATGACCTGCGCGAATTGAAACAAGCAGATATCCGCCACGCTATCGGCTTGGTCAGCCAGGATGTCTTCCTCTTTCATGGCACAGTGCGCGAGAATATCACCTACGGTTACCAAGACGCGCCGGAACACTTGATCATCGAGGCGGCCAAGATCGCTGAAGCGCATGAGTTCATCTGTGAACTGCCCCAAGGCTATGACACTATCGTTGGCGAACGCGGGCAGAAACTCTCGGGGGGCCAGCGCCAGCGGCTTTCGATCGCCCGCGCCGTACTCAAAGATCCGCCGATTCTGATCCTCGATGAGGCGACTTCCTCAGTCGACAACGAGACAGAAGCCGCTATCCAGCGTTCGCTGGAGCGCATCGTTGTTGGGCGCACGACCATCGTCATCGCCCATCGGCTATCCACCGTGCGTAATGCCGATATGATCTATGTGCTGCAAAATGGGCAAATGCTGGAAAGTGGCCACCACGATGACCTGGTGCTGCTAGATGGTTTATACGCCTCACTCTGGCGCGTGCAGACTGGCGAGCGTATGCTGGCTGAAGCCGCCCACTAACGAACCTGTGACAAGAGCCGATCGACAACGACCATGTTGCTCACTGCATCCGCTGGGGCGAAACGTGGCGCTCGCTGGTGGAGCAGCGCATCAGCGAAATCTTCCACCATCAACTGATAATGATCAGCCGCTTTGATGATATGTTCGGTGAAGCTATCCCCGTGCCAATGCCGCACGACAGTATCGGCAGTTTTGTCCGGCACGAAGCTGGTTGGCACCGTGATCATGCCTGCCGAGCCTTTCAGCGTGTATGAATGCTGCCGGTAAGCCCGCAAACCACAATCGAAATGCCCAATCACGCCCGAGGGAAACTCAAGCGTGCCAGCCAAAGTCTCGTCAACACCGCTGCGCTCGCCGATGATCGCGCTTGCCGTCACCGAGCTTGGTTCTTCCCCGGTCATAAAACGCATCAGATTGACACAATAACAGCCGACATCCATCAAAGAACCGCCAGCCAAGGCTTTGCTCAGCCGAATGTTGGCTTCGTCACTAATGGGAAAAGTGAAACTGCTGTTGATAATTTGCAGCTGGCCGATACCACCCGCCGCCACAATCTCTTTAACTTTGGCCTGCTGCGGATGGAAGCGATACATAAATGCTTCCGCCAGCATTACCTCGCGCGCGGCAAAGGCATCGACGATGCTTTGAGCCTCGTCGGCGTCACTGGCGAAGGGCTTTTCACAAAGTGTCGGGATACCCGCTGCGGCACATTTGATGCTCCATTCGGCGTGCAGCCGGTTGGGCAGCGGAATATAGATGGCATCGATATCGCTGTCGGCGATCAATTCTCCGTAGCTGCCATGAGCGCGGGGAATATTCTGCTCGTTGGCGAAAGCGCGCGCCTGTTCCAGCGAGCGGCTACCGACTGCGACGACCTCTCCGTTGGCTGAGGCGTGGATAGCTGGTATGACCCGCCGTCCAATATTCGCCGTACTCAAGATCCCCCAGCGGATTTTCCTGCTCATAATCTTCTCCCCATCGTGATAAGCATTAGAGCCACTTCTCAAGTATTCTAGCGAGTTCGCCGCGTTCTTTCAAAGCTGCCATCGCGCCGTCCACCAATTTCCAGGCATCGATTCTGTCAATCTGGATAGCGGCGGCGTATAGTTCCTGCGTGATGTAGCGATAGCTGCTGCGCCAGCTTCCCTGTTCCTTTTGATACAAGCGATAGGTGATAGCATCGACCAGGGCAGCATCAGCCTGCTTAAGACGCAGGGCATCCAGGGCATATTGCGGCAGCTCATAGGGCAGGCGCTGCATCACACGTCCTTCGCTTTCCCAGGCGCGCAGCTGGCTGTCGGCGCTGCTGGCGTATTCATAAGCGATACGCTCGAAATCGACGGGCGGCGCATCGGCTGCCGTGACCAACACCAAGCCGTTATCAAAATATGATCGCGTATAACGCACATCATCCATCCGCGCTGGATCCACGCGCAATGCCGAGATCAGCAGATCGACGCGCCCGCTGATGAGCGCATCATATAAACTGTAAAAACCGATATTCACGAAGCGGATTGGCAACCCGAGCTCTCTGCCGATGGCTCTTGCCAGGTCGATATCCAAACCCTCTAAAGTTTCGCCATCGTCGAGCGCGAAGGGCGGAAAGCTTGCATCGACGCCGATGACGATCTCACCATTGGGGAAAGCTTTCTCCTTGTCCGGTGGTGGCTCGTAGCCCAGCAGCAAGAATACAAAAGCCGCCGCAGCTATCGCCAAGGCAGCCACAACCAGCCAAGAAACTATTTGAATCCTCGCCAGGTTTCTTTTTTTGCCAAGAAGCCCTTTGGCTTGCCGCAGCAGAAATTCTCTCATCTTGACCGCGCCAGCCCCTATTGTTGCTGAGGAACAACCGGTGGCGGCAACCAGAGGGTCTCGCTGGACTGCCAGCCGCGGGCATAATCCTGCAGGGCGAAATAAATCGGCTTGCGCAGGAATTCCGCATTGATCAGCGTGTAGCCGTCTGGATAACTCTTTAGATCCGCCGGATAACGCAATGCCCAGATACAAAGATTCTCCAACCAATCCCAATTCTCTTCAGCGTATTCAAAGGCGGCAACCGTGTAGGCGCTGCGCTGCGATGGTCGGACGGCGCCGGTCCAACGCGGATGGTCATTCCAACCACTTTCGGTGATCATCACCGCTTTGTCAGCATCGCCGTTCATTACCATGATCTCCCGCAGCAATTCAGCCCGGCGAAAATTCAAGAGCTTTGCCGCGGGCGCCATCTCCGGCGGGTGGATGAAGCCATAACTGTGGACCGCCAGCGCATCAAAATAATCCCCCGCGCCATGCAGGTACATATCGCGCAGATAGTCCAATTCATTAACCCCGGCATCGCTGCTGCGGGTTTCCAGTGTCGGCGCCAAGGCACCTGCCAGCACGACCGCAGCCGAGTTCGCCTCCTTGATTTTTTGATAGCTGGCTCGCAGCAGGTCAACATACGCCGCCGGATCGACCGGACGATAGCCCCATTCAAAGCTGAGGTTGGGCTCGTTCCAAATGATGATGTCTTCAATCTCGCCGGCAAAGCGCTCCGCGAACAGACCAGCGAATTCCGCGAAATCGGCAAATGATGCTTCTGGCAAATAGTTGAAGGTCGTGACGGAGGAATCGCTGTCAGTCCGTGCCCATTCCGGCACAAAGCCCAACCGCGCGATGATGCGCAAGCCTTGTCGCCTGGCATGCCTCACGATTAGATCCGCCCGATCCCAACTGTAACGATCCTCAGTGGATTCAAAGTATGCCCAGGGGAAAAACTGTACAATGGTGCCGGCCCCCATTTCCCGCGTCAGCTCCAGCGATCGCTTGATCTTGGCTTCGCTGACTTCGTTCTCCAGCAGCGTGTGCACGCATACTTGCGGTTTAATTGTATCTACCACTTGCTGGTCGCCCAGCGGGACTTCGCTACTGGGCTGGCGCAGAAACATAGCCGCCAGCGCGATCGAGAGCGCAATCACGAGCAAGGCTGCCAGTGCTCGCCGGCGATTTGGCAGTTGACTGATTCTGGACCGCTTTCGCCACTTGATAGACATAATCTATGACAATAACTTCGCAATCAGGTACAATGGTTGCAGTGCCTCAACTCAATGACTATAGTAGCATGAGGTACGGCGAGGTGAATATAGCGCCGTCATGTCGTTGGCAAAAAGTGAAACAGGGATGAGCCAGTGTCGCAGCGAATCATAGCGATGTGGTCGGGACCGCGCAATATATCGACCGCTTTGATGCGCTCATGGTCGAGTCGCCAGGATACGCATGTCATCGATGAACCATTTTACGCGCATTATTTGCAAGAGACCGGCTTAGATCATCCTGGCGCATCAGAGATCATCAACTACTATGAGACCGATTGGCGCCGAGTGGTAGAGAACTTGCTGGCGAATGGGCGCGATGAGCCGATCTATTATCAAAAACATATGACCCACCATATGCTGGAAAATATTGATCGCTCCTGGTTGCGAGAAGTTTCGAATTGCTTTCTGATTCGCGACCCCCGCCGCATGCTCTTGTCGCTGGCAAAAGTGATTCCGCAACCGCGCCTGCAGCAGACCGGTTTGCCGCAACAAGTGGAGTTATTCCATTATGTGGCTGAAGTCACGGGTAAAGCCCCGCCGGTTATTGCCGCTCGAGATGTCTTGCTCAATCCGGAGTCGATGCTGCGCCGGCTTTGCGCTGCGCTCGCTGTCCCATTTGATTCGGCGATGCTCTGTTGGAGCAGGGGAAAGCGTATCAGCGACGGCATCTGGGGGAAGTATTGGTATGGGGCGGTCGAGCGGTCGACTGGCTTCGCCCCATATCAGGAAGATGATACAGCCCTGCCGCAACATTTGCAGAGATTATTGGACCAATGCCAAGCGCTCTATGAGCAAATGGCACAACACCGAATTCATTGAGAAATCTGATGAAGCAACAATTCAACCCCAAGAACAAAGACCTCCTCATCAACATCAATGGTGAGCTCTATCATCGAGATGTTGCCGGCATCAGCCCCTTTGATTCCGCCGTGCAGGGTGGCGATGCCGTTTGGGAAGGTCTGCGCTTGTATAATGGGCGCATCTTCAAATTGATTCCCCATCTAGATCGCCTGCGGGATTCTGCCAAGGCGATGGCTTTTGCTCAGATCCCATCCCATGACGAGATCATTGCCGAGCTGCGCAAGACCCTGCAGGCAAATCAGATGACAGACGGGGTACATATTCGATTGACCTTGAGCCGTGGTCTCAAATATACTAGCGGCATGGATACGCGGCTTAATACCCAGGGTCCCACTCTGATTGTCTTGGCGGAGCACAAGCCACCAGTCTATGACAAGAGTGGCATCCGCTTGATCACATCGAGCCTGCGGCGTATACCGCCAGATTGCGTCGACCAGAACATCCATTCTTGCAATCTGATCAATTCGATCCTGGCTAAAATCCAAGCCAATGCGGCTCAGGTCGATGATGCCTTGATGCTGGATTATCAGGGCTACGTGGCGGAAACGAATGCCACCCATGTTTTCATCGTGCGGAATGGTGTGGTGATGACATCGGACACCGGTTCCTGCCCCGAAGGCATTACGCGGGCTACCGTCTTGGAAATCTGCGAGCGCAGTGGCATTCCGCATCAGGTCAAGAATCTGTCTTTGACGGAAGTGTATCGGGCCGATGAAATGTTCTGCACGGGTACCATGGGTGAGTTAGCGCCGGTCATCGAGCTGGATGGCAGGTGCATCGGCAATGGCGAAACAGGGGAGATGACACAGAAGCTGAGCGCGCTATTCCGTCAACGCACCCAGAATGAAGGCTACCCAGTGCTGGATTTTGTAGTTGTACCCTAGACTTTGTTGGTTCGTAATCAGTGAAAAGAGGAGCAAGCCAGATGTCAGATTTTTCATTTGTCGGTAAACCAATGCCCATGATTGATGGTCCCGCCAAGGTCACGGGCAATTTGAAATACACGGGCGACCTGAAATTGCCGGGCATGTTACACGCGCGCTTTGTCTTAAGCAGCTATGCCCATGCCAATATCAGCGGCATCGATACCCAAGCGGCTTTGGCGCTCCCCGGTGTGCATTCTGTCATGACCGCCGCTGACCTCCCGCCGGTGACACCTTCATCGCGAGCCAAATTGATGCTGGCTCGTGAGCGAGTCATCTTCGTCGGTCAGCCCATTGCCATCGTCCTGGCTGATACCCCGACTGCCGCTGCCGATGGCGCCGAACTGGTCGACGTTGAATATGATCCGCTCCCAGCGGTTGTATCGATGGACGAGGCAATAGCTGAAGATTCACCCCTGGTTTGGCCCACTGGCATCCCCACTGGCGCGGAAGACGAAGCTGCACATGGCGCCGATACTGCCGGCGAAGCGGAAGACGACGATGAAGAAGCTTCCAACATCGCCGGCAAAACCAAGATGGAGAAGGGCGATGTCGCGGCCGCTTTCGCCGAAGCCGATCTCATCGTCGAGCGCATTTTTGAAACGCCAATGGTGCATCAAAGCTCGATCGAAACGCAGGGCTGGGTGGTGCAACCCAATCCGGTCAACGGCGGCGTGACCATGTGGGGCAGCGTGCAATCCCCCTTTGGCGTGCGCTTCGATGTCGCCGATGCCCTTGGCGTGCCAGAATCTGATGTGACCGTCCATGGCATGCCTGTCGGTGGCGCTTTTGGTGCCAAATTCGGCTTGTATGAAGCCTTGATCGCCTTGGTCTCGGTCACTGTCGGCAGACCGGTCAGTTTGATCTTGACCCGCGGCGAAGAATTGCTAAGCACCAACCCCGCCCCAGCCCTGCGCTTCAAAGGCAAGTTGGGCTTCAAGAGCGATGGCAGTCTGATCGCCATGCAGACGGATGTGACTGCCGATACCGGCGTCTATCCCAGCGGGCTTGGCGGCTTTGCTGCCGTGCAATTTTCCAGCTTTTACCCCTGTGCCAATGTCTTGTTGGAATCGACCAATGCGGTAACAAACAAGCAATCGGTTGGTGCCTATCGCGCGCCAACATCGCCGACCGCTTTCATGGCGTTGGAAACACTCTTTGATGAAGCGGCCGCGCAGCTCGGGATGGATCCAATCGAATTGCGCTTGAAGAACGCCGCGCGAGAAGGCGATCCAATGCCTGATACCGGCGAGTTCCCTGTTATCGGCATGGTCGAGACACTTGAAGCGGCGCGCCAACATCCCATGTGGCAAAACCGCGATCTGGCTCGCCAGCAGGGACGTGGCGTGGGTATCGCCATTGGCGGCTGGATGGGCGGTTTGGAGCCGGGCGCGGCCGTCTGCAAATTGAACCGCGATGGTGTGCTGCAAGTGCAGATTGGCACGGCTGATCTCTCCGGCACCCCAACAAGTTTCGCCATGATGGCTGCCGAGGCATACGGCGTCGACCCCGACAAAGTCCGCTTTGTATACAGCAACACCGATGGCGCGCCCTATGGTGGGGGCGTCGGTGGCAGCAAAACCACCTATACCCTGGGCAAGGCAGTTATTCGCGCTGCCGAAGATGCCCGCCAGCAGACCCTCGCCATTGCCGCCGAAGAGTTTGAAGTCTCCGCCGAAGACCTGGAGATTGTCGATGGCAGGGTGCAAGTGCGCGGTTTCCCGGATCGCTCGATCAGCCTGGGCGAGATCGCCGGCAAAGCCATGACCTTCGGCGGCAAGTACGAGCCAGTGCATGGCAGCGGGCGGCAAGCCATTACCGATCGCGCGCCTTCATTCTGCGCCCAGATCGCCGAGGTTGAGGTCGACGAAGAAACTGGCGAGGTCAATGTGGTAAATATGGCGGTTGTGCAGGAAGTTGGCCGCGCGATTAACCCGTTAGCGGTGGAAGGGCAAATGCAAGGCGGCGCCACCCAAGGCATCGGCTGGGCGCTCTATGAAGAGATGCGCTATGACGAAGACGGGCAACTGCTCTCTGGCTCCTGGATGGATTACGCCATGCCCGATGCAGTACAAACATCGCCAATTCAGACCCAGATCATCGAGGTCCCGTCTGTCAGCGGACCCTTCGGTGCGCGAGGAGTAGGCGAGCCCCCCGTAATCCCAACAGTCGCCGCGATTGCCAATGCAGTTGCCGATGCCACCGGCGTGCGCATAACGCAGACACCAATGACCGCTCCACGTGTCTTGGCAGCCCTCGAACAGCGCTAACTACAAAGCACTCTGAAATGGAAAAGCCCATAGAAATATGGGCTTTTTGATTGCCATTTATGCTTATTTCGGCACGATTAACCAGACTTGCCGCCATCGACTGATAGCACCTGCCCCGTGATCCAATTGGCATAATCCGAGGCGAAGAAGAGCACACCGTTGGCGATGTCTTCGGCGCTGCCGAGCCGCTTGAGCGCAAAACGATTGATCAGCGCTTTTTGCCCCTCCTCACCATAAGATTCAAACTGCCGAATAGAAGTCGGATTGGAGAGAACGAAGCCCGGCGCGATATTGTTGACGGTGATATTCCATTCCCCAAGTTCATGCGCCAATTGCCGCGTCAAGCCGATTTGCGCCGCCTTGGCAGAAGCATATGCCTGAATGCCAGTCAGGCTGACCCCCAAGCCAGCCCCACTCGAGATATTGACAATCCTGCCATAACGCTGCGCTTTCATGCTGGGCGCCACCGCCTGGGCAAAATAGAATGCGCCGCGCGTGTTGACCTCGAAGATGCTGTCCCACTCTTCTTCATTGATCTCTTCCAGCGGGCGGCCCACTTGCCCCAGCACACCGCCGGCATTATTGACCAGAATCTGGACCGCCCCGTCAGTTGCCAAGACCTCATCAACAAAGCTGAAAACCTCACTGCGACTCCGCACATTGACCACCTTGATGCGGCAATTGCCGTTGGCTTCCCGGCAGAGTTGCAGCGTTTCTTCCAGTTCTTCCCCCAGCACATCGCAAGCCCAAACCGATGCCCAGCGGGTTGCCAAAGCCAGCGCGATTGCCCTGCCGAATCCATGCGCCGCGCCGGTGACGATGGCGGTCTTGCCCGGAAATTGAATATTCATCAGAAGTCCGCCTTTAATTCTTCCAGGTTCTCTAATGCTTGCTCGCGCTTTCCCGCTTCGATTTCCTGAATCATCTCGATCCAACGCCGGGTCAGTGCCAAGTCTACGCCGATTTCGGTCCCTTTCGCCAGCAGCGGCTCATACATGATGACTTCAGTTTTGCGTTTGCGCACCGCCAAATCTCGCCAGATGCCACTGTGTGTCTTGGCGGATTGCTTGTTGAAGGCGACCAAAGTATCAAGCGATTTCTTGATGCCATCCACATCGTTCGCCAGAAACAGGGCAGGCTCGAAGCCATTGAAGCCGTATGCCTCAATGCCGAGCTTGTCCGCCAATTGCAGGATTTCTTGGGCGGCACGAATATAGAGCTGGCGATAGCGGCTGTCCGCCAGTGCCTCGGCGATGGATTGGTGGGTCAACGCCGAAACGAATAGCATAGCGCCATAAGCTTCCTTGCCCCAGAGGTATCCCCAGATGTTGTCAGTGACCAGGGTGTTGGTATCGAAATCGCGGAATACCTTTTCCATGCGCGTCAGACGAGGGCTGCTGGATCCATCCAGCTCGCCGATGACCACCGCGCCACGTCCGCCAAACAGAATCTCCCCCGGCGCGTGATAATCGGCGCTGAAATTGATGAAGGCTCCCATCGTGCGCCTAGCCCCCACAATGTTTTGGATCAGCAGCTCGTTTAAGCCGTTTTGCACCGACATGACAAAGCCATCATCCGCCAGGAAAGGCGCCAGCGACTCGGTCGCCATTTGGGTATGCTGTGACTTCACACAGAGCAAAATCGTCTCATATCGCCCCTGCATCTGCTGCGGCAGCATTGCCTCCGCCGTCACTGTGAAATCGTCGACAGGTCCCATGATGGTTAATCCCGCTGTGTTGATCGCCTTGACATGCTCTTCGACAATATCGACGAAGAGGATATCGTGCCCCTGGCGGATCAAATATGCGCCCAGCGTGCCGCCGATGGCTCCCGCGCCCCAGATCACGATTTTCATTTAATCCCAACCTTCCTCGAGCAGCTCCATCGTCTCGTTAATGGTGACCTGCCAGATTGCCAGCATCTCTTCATCACTGCGTTGGTAGACGCCGCCCATATTGCCATCGACCAGCTGCTCGCGCGTCTGCTCTGGATTGTAGAGCGCCAATTTCTTGAGGTCGATCAGTGGCTTTTGCTCGGCGGGAAGTTCGACACCAGCCAGCCGCGTCCATGGGAAATTCTCCATCCAGGAAGCATGCGAGCCGATGGGATCCGTCTCCATCACTTTCTCCCAGGTTTTGGGCGCGTTATACCAATTGTGCCATTTGACGGCGGCATCGGGATTGTCCATCATCCATTCGCGCAACATGCCTTGCGCCGGCGCATTGCCACCATGACCATTGATCAGCAGGATGCGCCGAAAACCCGCCCGCCGAATACTATCCAGCACATCCCGAATCAGCGCCAGATAAGTCTCAATCCGCAGGGTAACGGTGCCAGGGAAAGCCACCCATTGCTGCGCCAATCCATAGGGCAGGACCGGATAAACCGGGACCCCCGCCAATTCCCCTACTTCCCGCGCCAGACGCGAGGCCAAGATTGTATCGACGCTGAGGCTGAGATAGGCGTGCTGTTCGGTGCTGCCAGTCGGCAAAATGCAGCGATCGTCCGCTTTCAGGTACTGCTCAACTTGCATCCAGTTCATTTCCGAAATTAGCATGAAAGTCCCTTTCCTAAGCAAATCGGGTTCTCACCAAAGCCATCTCTCAGCTGAAACTGATTCGATGATATTATATGCTTTGCTACAGTTTTCCAAATTTAGTATATTTTCTGCTGCAGTTTGTTACCAGACCTTAGCATACTGATGGCATCTGACGGAGGCTCGACAGCTGGTGCCAGAACATGTCGATGAATAGAGAGAATTGATGATGACAAAGGAAGTTCTGCGATATTGGCAACTTAGTCCAAATGAGATCAAGTTTTACGCTACCAATGGCTATTTGTCTTTGCCCGGCTTGATCAGTCAGGATTTGGCGGCGACCTTGGCGGAAGAAGTCTTGCAAGTGATGGAGGGCTTGGGCATCCCGCGCGAAGACCTGCGCAGCGCCAAGACCTCGAAAGACAAACTGCGTCAAAGCCGTCAATACCTGGCGGATAGCTCGCTGGCGCAACTGATCCACAGCGATGCTTTGAGATCCATCGCCGCTCAATTGATGGGCGGTCCATCGACGGTCTACCTGCCTTTCACCGCAGTAAAGAGCGGTGGCGGCGGTGGCAAATTCCACTTCCACCAGGACAATCAGTACACGCGCTTTGATGGACCCGGCAACAATATCTGGTTCGCTCTGGTAGAAATGTCTCCCGAAAATGGTTGCTTGCAAATCGCGCCATCGACCCATCTCGAAGGCACTCTCGATTCTGTCGAAAGTGAAGACAAAGATGGACATCGCACTGTTGAGGTGGAGCCGGAGGCCTTCTTGCCGATGCGCATGATGCCCGGTGATGCGGTCGCTTTCTCCCGCTTGACCCTCCACGGCTCGGGCGCCAATCACACTGATGAGCCGAGGCTGGGCTACGCCGTGCAATTCTATCGGGATGATGTGCGGGCGACCCGTCGTGGTGTTGATATCGGCAAGTTAAAAGATAACCCCGTTTATCAAGTGCAGCCCGTTGATGCCTTCAATCCCGACAATGAGTAGCGATTCTCGCGCAACGGACAACTGGTTTCAGCCCGTGTCAGCATTAGACCAACGAACAAGGACAGCTAAATGAACCAGGAAATGCAACTGACGTACAACCCGCGGGAAATGATTCGCCCCAAGCGCAAGATCACCGGCATCTCGGCGATTCTCCTGCCATTCAAGGACAATTACGAGATCGATTGGGATGGCTTGGCAAATCATATACGGCGTACAGCTGAAGCTGGGCTGACACCCGCGGTTAATATGGACACAGGTTACGCCAACCTGATCAGCGAAGAAGAACGAGACCGTGTATTGCAACTCACAAACGCTACCCTCGGCGGCGGCGAGTTTGTGGCTGGCGCTTTTGTTGCCGATCAACAGGGCGATCCCTTTGATGCCGCTGCCTATTTCCAGCAGATTGAAAGCATTCAAAGCCAGGGCGGCACGCCGATCATCTTTCAGTCATTTGGCATGACCGGGCAGAGCGGTGCCGATATCGTCGCTGCCTATGAGACTATCAGCCAGCATTGTGATCGATTCATCGCCTTTGAGCTCGGCGCGATGTTCGCGCCCTTTGGCGCTATCTATGATCTGGAGACCTATCAAGGGCTGATGGGGATCTCGCCTTGTATTGGTGCCAAGCATTCTTCGCTCAGTCGCCAGCTGGAATGGCAGCGGATTATCTTGCGTGATGCGCTACGTCCGGACTTCAAGGTCTTCACCGGCAATGATCTGGCGGTCGATATGGTCATTTACGGCAGCGATTATCTACTTGGCTTGAGCACCTTCCTGCCCGATCTCTTCGCGCAGCGCGATGCCCTGTGGCTGGCAGGCGACCCCGGTTTTTATGAATTGAACGACTTGATTCAGTACCTGGGTTTTCTGGCATTTCGCCCACCCGTACCCGCTTATAAACATTCTGCCGCCCAATTTCTCAAGCTACGTGGTTGGATCGCCTCCGACCAAACACATCCCGATTCACCCCGGCGCCCGCCGAGTGATATCGAAATCCTGCGGAATATCGCAGCGCGTCTCGGCCTCTTGGAAGCGAGCTAGCCCATGGCTTATCGACGTGTGGCGCAGTTGCGCAATTTTGCTCAGTTCATCAATTATTGCGAATCGGTCGGCGCCCACCTGCCGATTGATGAGCTTGCCTTAACCGGTTCACAATCGCCGCTAGCTCGTCCCTATACTTATCGTGATCGCCTGTTGGCGAATCGCTTTGCTATTTTGCCTATGGAGGGCTGGGATGGCACTGCTGATGGTAAACCAACGGAGCTCACGCGCAGACGCTGGCAGCGCTTTGGTGAGAGTGGCGCTAAACTGATTTGGGGTGGGGAGGCGGTGGCTGTCCGCCACGATGGGCGTGCCAATGCCCGCCAGCTAGTCATCAACGAAGTGACTGCCGCTGATTTGGCGCTGTTGCGTCAAGAGCTGCTGGATGCCCATGCCCAGAAATTCGGCGCCGCTGATGATCTATTGATCGGATTGCAGTTGACACATTCGGGCCGCTTTTGCCGCCCCAACAGCGCTGAGCTAGAGCCGATCACGCTTTATCACCACCCAATTCTGGCTGAGAAATTCCAATCGGATGACCAGCATTCCATCATGACCGATGCGGAGATCGAGAAGCTGATTGAGGATTTTGCCAACGCGGCTGTTCTGGCACAGCAAGCCGGTTATGATTTCGTCGATATCAAGCATTGCCATGGCTACCTGGGGCATGAATTTTTGAGCGCCGTCCACCGCGCTGGTAAATTTGGCGGCAGCTTCGCGAATCGCACACGCTTTTTGCGCGATACGGTTGCCTTAATCCGCGCTTTGGCTCCAGGCTTGGATATTGCGGTGCGGCTGAGCGCGGTCGACTGGATTCCCTTCCAGCCCGGCACCGATCGGGTTGGCGAGCCCATGCCTTTTCCCGGCGATACTTATCCTTATGCCTTCGGCGGCGATGGCAGCGGCACTGGCTACGATCCAAGCGAGCCACGGCAGTTCCTACAACTGCTGCGCGAACTGGATATTCAGTTAGTCTGCATCACCGCCGGCAGCCCCTATTACATCTTTCACATTCAGCGCCCGGCGATCTTCCCGCCATCGGATGGTTATTCCCTCCCGGAAGATCCGCTGGTAGGCGTAGCGCGCCAGATTAAAATCACGGCTGAATTGAAGGCAGATTTCCCCGATTTGACCTTTGTTGGCTCCGGGTATTCCTATTTGCAAGATTGGCTGCCCCATGTCGCCCAAGCGGCTGTCAGCGCCGGCATGACCGATTTTGTCGGCTTGGGACGGATGGCATTGAGCTACCCGGAATTGCCAGCCGATCTGCTCGCCGGGCGGCAGTTGCAGCGCAAGCGTATCTGCCGCACCTTCAGCGATTGCACTACCGCGCCCCGCAACGGCATGGTCTCCGGCTGCTATCCCTTGGATGATTTCTACAAATCAACCCCTGAATATGCCCGCTTGATAACGATCAAACAAGATGCCGCGCCCGGCTGATGCACTGCATCTCCCTAGAGCCAGCCATAATCCGACGGCTTGAAGTTGATCATGCCGCCATGATAATAGGGCACTGTCGCCAGTTCCGGTTCCGCCAGGGCATCGATGCGAGCATGATCGGCAGCTGTCAATTCAACTGAGGTCCCGCCGATATTGTCCAGCAGGTGTTCCATGGTGCGCGGACCAATGATGGCGCTGCTGATGCCGGGCTTGCTGATGACCCAAGCCAGCGCAACTTGGCTGGGGCTGCAATCTTTTTCCGCCGCCAACTGCTGGACCAAGTCAAGCACATCATAGGCGCGGTCGGTAAAATGTTGATCGCGGCGGCGTTGGAAGGCTGCCCCACGCCCGGAATCACTGCCGAAGCGGCTGTCACCGGGGATCGGCTCGCCACGTTTGTATTTGCCAGTTAGGAAACCGCGTGCCAGCGGCGACCAAGGGATGATCGCCAAGCCATAAGACTGCGCCATCGGGATCATTTCGCGTTCGATGCTGCGATCGAGTAAGTGATATGGCGGTTGCTCGCTGATGATACGATTCAGCCCCAATTCTTTAGAGACCCAAAACGACTCCATCACCCGCCAGGATGGGAAGGAACTGCTGCCAATGTAGCGCACTTTGCCTGCGCGTATCAAGTCGTCAAGCGCGCGCAAAGTCTCATCGATAGGGATATTCGCATTCGGGCGATGCAATTGGTAGAGATCGATATAATCGGTTTGCAGGCGTTGCAAAGAGGCATCGCATTGCTGGATGATGTGCCGGCGATTGTTGCCAGCAGCCAGAATATCATCGTCATCCATGCGACCGTGGACTTTTGTCGCCAATACAATCCTGTCGCGCTTGCCATTGCGTTGCAGCGCCTTGCCAACCACAGTCTCGCTGCCTCCGCGAGAATAAACATTGGCGGTATCGAAAAAATTGATGCCCGCATCGATAGCTCTATCGATGATATCGAAACTCTCCGCTTCAGGTGTAGGACCTCCGAAGTTCATACAGCCCAGGCACAATTCGCTGACCATCACGCCAGTACGACCAAGTGAGCGATAATCCATGAAATTCTCCTTACTCTGTTGATCACTGCCGCCTATTTTAACGGGTCTCTCGCAGGAAGGCATCCGCAATTATTCAGTCTATCGATTTTATCCAAGCTGCGGAATGCGGTATCATCTTGTCAAATTCTTGAGCAGCTATGGGGGAAATATCGCATGCGCAGCTATGGCAAACTTGCTGATGGCAGAACGGTCGAAGAATACACGCTGGCTAATGCAGCGGGTATGGAAGTGAAGCTGATCACCTTTGGCGGCATCTTGACCTGGATACAAGTGCCAGATCGCCACGGCAGGATGGCAAATGTCGCTCTCGGTTTTGATAGCCTGGCGCAATATGAAGCGGGTCATCCCTATTTCGGCGCCATAACCGGTCGCTATGCCAACCGCATCGCCGGAGGCAAGTTTACTCTTGATGGCATCGACTACCAGCTATGCCAAAACGACGGCAACAGCGCCTTGCACGGCGGCGCAATTGGCTTTGACAAACGTATCTGGAGCGCAAGGGAAGTTGAGGCTAGCGGGGCAGCCGCGGTCGAACTGAGCTACCACAGCCCCGATGGCGAAGAAGGCTACCCCGGCAACCTCGATATCACCGTCACCTACAACTTGAGCGAGAGCAACGCACTCCGCATCGATTATGCCGCCAGCACCGATGTGCCGACAGTGCTTAACTTGACCAATCACAGTTATTTCAATCTGCTGGGGGAGGGCGAAGGCACGATCTACGATCATATGCTGACCTTGAATGCCGATCATTATACACCGACGAACAGCGATCAAATCCCCACTGGCGAGATCGCAGCAGTAGCTGGCACGCCCTTTGACTTCCGACAAGCCAAGGCGATCGGTCCCGGGCAACGTTCAGCCCATCCCCAGATTCTGATGGCAAAAGGCTATGACCATAATTTTGTCTTGAACCGCGCGGGCTTGTCCGAGGTAGAATTGGGCTTGGCTGCTCGCCTTTATGAAGCGCGCTCGGGGCGGGTGATGGAAGTCTGGACGACGGAGCCGGGCATTCAGTTTTACGCCGGCAATGTGCTGGATACGACACTGGTAGGCAGCAGCGGGCGCCTCTATCGCCAGAGTGATGGGCTCGCTCTGGAGACACAACATTTCCCCGATTCGCCCAATCAGCCGCATTTTCCATCGACGCTGCTGCGACCTGGCGAGCGTTTCCAGTCGGCGACTGTGTATCAATTTTCAACCGATTAGAAACTATAGCGAGCTAGTCAGTGGCGGTCGGGTCAAAGGCATCGCGCAAGCCATCGCCAACCATATAGAGACAGAGCACCACAATCGCAATCAGCAAGCCGGGGAAGATCATCAGATGCGGCTGTTTGGTGATGAATTCGCGGGATTTGCTGAGCATATTGCCCCATGTTGCCGTCGGTGGCTGTACACCGAGCCCAAGAAAACTCAATGAAGCCTCAATCAGCATGACAATGCCAATATTCCGCGCCAGCGTAACGATGGTCAACGAGAATACATTGGGCAAGATATGTACTTGCATGATGCGCAGATCTGATGCGCCGATAGCCTTCGCGCTGACGATGTACTCTCTCGATCGAATAGCCAGCGTCTCGCCACGCACCAGGCGAGTTGTGGCGGTCCAAGTCAAGAATACGATGACCAGGATGAGTGTTGGCGCATCGGGCTTGAAGACAGCGGAAATCACAATGAGCAGCACCAGCCCGGGGATAGCATTTAACGTAGTGATGACCCAGGTCACCAGGTCGTCAATGATGCCGCCATAATAACCGGTGACAATGCCCAGGGTAACGCCGATCACCAAGGCGAGAAAGGCGGACATGAAGCCGATGAAGAGCGACACTTGCCCGGCGTAGAGCAACCTCGCTAGATGGTCGCGCCCCAGATTATCAGTGCCGAGCAGATGACCATCGCTGAACAGCGGCAGGTATTTCGATGCCGATGCGTCCGTGGTATTTGGATCGACGCCCAGCAGGCCAGTGATGAGTGGCGCCGCGATAGACGCAACGGTCAAGAATAGCAAAATGCCGATCGCCACCATCGACAGCCGATCATGCCACAAGCGGGTGAGCGCTATATCAGTCAAGGACCTGCTTTGTAGCACGCCTTTTACCTTTGCTTTGCTTGCGGTATCGGCCTTCATCGCGCGCTCCTAGCTGATGCGAATGCGAGGATCAATGATCACGTACAGGATATCGGACAGCAGAAAGCCCAATATAGTCCCCAAAGAAGCGAAGATGATGATGCCCATAACAACCGGATAATCTTGTTGAATCGCTGAATTAAAGGCGATGCGCCCCACACCGGGCCAAGCAAAGACAGTCTCGATGACAATGGCGCCAGCCCAAACATTAGTGATAATCGGACCCAGCAAAGTGGCGACGGGGATCATGGCATTGCGCATGGCATGACGGAAATTGACCACCTGTGGCGCTAAGCCTTTGGCGCGCGCAGTGCGGATATAATCTTGGCTCAACACTTCCAGGGTCGAAGTGCGGACGTAGCGCGAAAACAGAGCGACAAAACCAGCGGCGAAGACAATCGTGGGCGCAATAAGATATTGGAAGCGCAGGAAAAGAGGATCACAAACACCTGTCAATGTTATGGCGCAGCGTCCGCCTAAAGGGAGAATACCCAGTAAAACGCCGAAGATATATAGTAAGATATAACCCAGCCAGAAGTTCGGCACCGCATCAAAGATGACAGCCGCCACCCGCGAGGTGTTGTCAAAAGTGCGCCCTCTGGTCACAGCGGAAAGGACGCCGACCGGAATGCCGATCACCAGCGATGTCAGGATAGTGGCGATGCCCAACTCCAGTGTCGCTGGCAAATTGGCAAGGATAACCTCCATCACCGGCTGCTTCTTGATGAAAGATCGCCCAAAATCCCCGCGCAAGATGCCGTAATTTTCTCCCGGCGGTTCGGGCACGCCATCGCCATTCTCATCCAGCGGCGCCAGCAACTCAAAAGCATGATCGGCGATGCCATCTCCATCGGCATCCCACCGCAGCCAGTCATCGCCGACCAGCCAGCGCAGATACTGAATGTGGAAGGGGTCATCAATGCCGAGCTGTGCCGCCAGCCGCGCGCGAGTCTCCGCCGTGATATTTGGCGCGAAATAGAGGCGCTCCACCACGCTACCCGGCGCCAGCCAAAGCAGCAAATATGAAAGTAAGGTGATACCAAAAAATGTGGGGATCGCTTGTACCAAACGGCGAATGATGTATTTAATCATTGGGCTTAGCTAGGGTTAATCGAACAAAGCGCAGTAATGAGAAGAACGTGCCGGCGGCTTGCCAGCACGTTCCTCTCTAGCTACAGCAAACGATTATGGGCTGATGGCGATATCAGCCATGTTCGCGTAGCGTGTTTCTGCGTAGGGACTCCAATTCTGTACCGCGTTGGATTCGGCGTACATAGAGTAGGGCGCGAACAGCCACCACCATGGCAATTCCTCATGCAGGATTTGGCTGACTTCGTGATAAAGCGCTTGACGCTCGGCAAAGTCACAACCCGGCAGCGCCAATGCCTCGTTGTACAGTTCCGTCACGCGGTCGTTGCGATAGGAGACGAAGTTGAAACCACCGCCCACCAAATCACCAACTGGTGTGAAAACGTTACGGGCATCGGTATCTTGATCGAGATTGGTGAAGCCGATCATGATGGCATCGAAATCCTGCCCCAGCAGGAATTGCACCAACGCGCCAAATTCCTGTGTCTCGAAATCTACTGCGATGCCAATTTGCCCCAGTTGATCCTGGATGACTGTGCCGGCAGCTTCACGCACCAAATTGCCGGAATTAGTCAGCAATTGGAAGCTGAACTCTGTGCCAGCTTCGGCATAAAGCGCATCTTCAGTGGCGACCAACGGGGTGCTGGTGTCGTCGTCATGATCGACAAAACCAGCTTCCGCCAAAAGCGCCAACGCAGCTTCGGGGTTGTATTCCCAAGGTTCCATGCTGGAGTCATAACCCCAGAGCGCGGGTGTACCGAAGCTGTTGACTTGCACCGCTTCACCTTCGGCGGCGCCTTTAATGATATCGTCATAGTTGACCGCTTGGGCGATCGCCTGCCGGACGCGAACATCACCAAAGAGCGGGTGTACGCCTTGGTCGAGCGGGTTGCCATCTTCGTCTTCGCCATTTACTGGGTTGTTACGATCGGCAAGGTTAAAGCCGACAAAGGTCAACCCGTCATCAACGTATTCGTAGACTTGGAATTCGCCATTTTCGGCGCGCTCGCGGAATTCCTGCATGCGCGCAGCGGGTACTGATGCCGAACCAGCGGTGCCAACAGAATTGACCTCGCCCGCCAGGAACTGCTCAATACCAACCAGTTGATCGGGCACGTTGCGGATGATATACCCCTCCGGCGATACCGACATCCAGTGATTGTCATTGCGAATCAGGCTGGTCTGCTCATCGGGAACCAAGGCGCCGAAGTTGAATACGCCGGCAGTGACATTGGGGTTCTTGTTATATTCCAGCTCGTCAATCTTGGCATACTCGCCATCAAGCTGTGGCTCAATGATATGCTTGGGCAAGATGCCAAAATCATCCAATTCTTCAATGACGCGGCAGGACGCCAGCTTAAGCGTGACAACCACAGTTGTGTCATCAACCGCTTCGACCGATTCGACGCTTTGCAGCACATCCGTGCGCGGCGAAGAGGTTTCTCCGCTAGCCAAAGCGTCAAAGGTGAACTGGTAATCATGGGCAGTCACCGGTGTGCCGTCATTCCAGGTTATGTCATCCCGCAATGTGAATGTGTAGACCAGCCCATCATCGGAAATCGTCCAGCTCAGTGCCAGACCATTGTCCTGATCATTCCTGCCGCCCATCATAGGCGTTCTTGTTTCTGGATCGATGTTGTAAAGGCTGGGGAAGAGGAACTCGTTTAGCGCCAGCTCCACCGTGTTGTTGGAAATGAGGGGATTCATATTGGTAGGATCCCCGCCAAAGTTTGTGCCTATGAGGATGCCGCCTTCTTGCGCGCTTGCCCCAACGGCAATAAGCGTGACAAGAACAAGCATAAAAAGGACTCGGATTAATCTGTGCATTTTCTACTCCTGTGAGATTGAACCTCGGATTCTGTTGATACTTGAATCAAGCGCCACAAGTATAGCAGCTATCATACCTGTTATACCATAGGCTAATTAACTCCAGACAAACAAATTTCAAAAAAGCTGCGCCCTGGGCGTCCATTCCATTTCCACATCAAATGGATAACAGGGACGCTGAATCCGCTGGAAAGGCAACGCGACAATATCCTGGTTGACCGCGCCGGGCGAAAGCGCCAGATAAGCCTGCCGCGCCATCGCCTTGAGCTCGGGCATCAGATAACCGATTTTGACGACCACAATCTGATGATCTTCCGGCTCGATATTCAGATCGAGAAATTGCTGCCGCCGATGGAATGCGGTGCGCTTGGCTGTCAGGATCAAGCGAATCCCGCCTGTCTTGAGCACCACCTGCCGGTTCTCTGTATCCGCATTGATGAAATCGACTGTGCCAGTCACCGCGAGCGGCTGCGAATTAAGCCTGTCCAGCTTCCCGCCGATCTCCAGCGCCACCCGGGCGCCAACCCCCGCTGCCATGCAACTTTCGACCGCTTGAGCATCGGAGATGCTGGCATAGATCATATCCGGCGGCTCCAGCTGCAGCGCGCGCTCCAGAAAATACGTGACATCGCCGACGCCGCCAGCAGTGGGGTTGTCCCCGGAATCGCTGATGAACACCGGTTTGCGGCGCTCATTCATCGCCCGCCTGATGCAGTCATCCACGGGCAAGGCTTCTACCCCGAAGCGAAAATCCGCCCGCCGCTGCCAATAGCGTTGCGCCAGCCCTTCCGCCGCCCGCGCTATTGCCAGCTCATCCTGACCAACCGCGATGGCGCAAGCGGTCATGCGTGGCTCATCCGCCCAGACATAGCCAACTTGAATGGTGGCGTCCATCACGCGCTCGCCATCGATTTCTGCCGGGATCGCTTGGTAAATCTGCCTGCCAGGTTCCCATTCCGTGCTGGTCTTCTCGCCGGGCAAGCCAACGGGAATCTTGACGAATGCCCGGCGCGGACGGATGCCTTCTTGCAGGCAGCGCACTAATATGGACATCGCCCGCTCGCGTGTTTCAACGGTATCGATATGCGGCGCAGTGCGATAGCCGGTGAGGATATCGAGTTTTGCCATAATTCGTTCGGAGACATTGCCATGCAGGTCATAACTGGCGGCAATCAGACAATCAGGACCGACCAGTTCACGAATAGCGCTGCACCAATCCCCTTCAGCATCGTCCATACCGCTGACATTCATGGCGCCGTGCATATCCAAATAGACCCCATCGAGCGGCAATTCGCGCTCCAGCCCTTCTAACATTTCAGCTTTAATGCTGTGATAGGCGCTAGTTTCGACAGGTCCCCCGGGCATCGCCTTGGCGGTGAGAGTGCCTACAAAGTCGACTTCGGGATAATCGCCCAAGAATGGATAGAGCTGATTGAATTGCGGGTCGCCTTGCCGCGTCAGCCGGAAATCCGCCAGCTCTGTTGGCAAAGTGGAGAAGGTGCAGCTTTCTGTAGCGATGCCGCCAATCGCAATTTTTCGCATTAGCGCCCCCTATACTGCTGATGCCAAACCAGAGCGGCAGCGCCTAACGCGGCATTCCGCTGCTTGGCAAGCTTTACCGTTACCGCCTGGAAATTTAGCGGCAGGCAGCGCCCTTGCATTGCTCTTAGCATTTGCTGCTCCAATAGATGATACGAGGCATGCAGCAAGCCACCACCCAGGACAATGAGTTCGGGATTGACAAGATTGACGCACCAGGCGCAGGCGATACCCAAAGCAGTAGCGGCTTCTTCCATGATAGACAGCGCCAGCGGGTCATCTTGCTCCGCCCATTTGATGATCTCATGGGTGCTAATAGTTTCAGGGTCTAGCCCCCTTTGTGGGAAGTCATGGATCTGCTGTCGCGCATTGGCGACGATGCCCTTGCCGGAGATGGACATCTCGACGCAACCGCGCTGCCCACAAGGGCATTCTCGCCCTTTGATCGGGTCAAGCGAAACATGACCCAGCTCCATCGCTGAGTTGGACGCCCCGCGCAGCAACTGGTTATCGAGCATAATTGCGCCACCGATGCCCGTGCCGACGGTGATATAGATATAATTGCCAACACCATTGGCGACCCCGAAGAGCTGCTCGCCGATAGCGCCTACATTGACATCGTTGTCAACATAGATCGGCATTGGGCGGGAAAGCTGCTCAGCGATGGCAGCGCGAATCGGGATATTTTGCCAGCCGAGATTGACAGCGTTGAGCGCAATGCCATGCTCCACATCAACCGGTCCCGGCAAGCCAATTCCAATGCCGCGGATTTCGCTGAAGCCTGACAGGTATTCGTTGAGTTGACCGATGATTCTTTGCAACATGTCAGCCAAACCCTGCTGGCTGTCGCTTGGCAAGGTGAGCGCTTCGTGAATATTTCCATCACGATCGGCGATCACATATGCCATCTTGGTGCCGCCGATATCTAGCCCGATGCTCAAATCACCCGCCATGCAAGCTCCTCATTTGCGGTCTCACTGTGGTCTCGCCTTATCTGTTGATATACCAACTGGTCACGATGACCAGCAGCAGCAGCATCGCGCCGACGCCAATCGACATCAACGTGACAAAAAACTCAGCCGAGTTGGGCTCAACAAAAAAGAGCAAGACGATTGATGTGCCCAGCACAAAAATGGCGATGCGGTAAAACCCCTTGAGCAAATCAGGTACCATGCAGCACCAACTCTTTCCCCTGTTTCAAAGGCGTACAAGCGACTTCCACATCGCTGGTAGTGGCGGACGAGATAGCCAGTTCGGGTACTTCCACATCACAGACATTGTCGACATACCAAGGACAGCGCGGATGGAAAGAGCAGCCCGCTGGCAATTCAGTCAAGCGTGGTATGTCTTCGCTGCGCAGTTGAATGTGCTGCTTGCTGCGCGTTTTTTCTGGATCTGGCTCCGGTATGGCGGAGAGTAAAACCTTGGTATACGGGTGTTGCGGATCTCTGATAATATCCTGCGTCTTACCAATCTCCACCAATCTCCCCAGATACATGACGCCGATGCGCCCTTCCCAAGCGAAATATTTCGCCAGCGCCAAATCATGCGTGATGAAGACGATTGTCACCCCGAGCCGATCGCGCAGATCCATCATCATCTGCAACAAGCCAATGCGGATGGACACATCGACCATGCTGACCGATTCATCCGCCACAATCACGGAAGGTTCCGTGGTCAAGGCGCGGGCGATACTGACACGCTGCCGCTGACCGCCGCTTAACTGATGCGGATATTTGTCGATGAAATCTTCCACCGGTGTCAAATCAACTAAGCTGAGCAATTCCTGCACGCGCCGCAATGCCGCTCGTCGAGTCTTCGCCAATTTATGCGCGATCAGCGGATAGCTCAACATGTCGTAAACGGTCTGCGTCGGGTTCAAGGAAGCGTAAGGGTCTTGATGGATGATCTGAACCGATCGGCGGAAGCGCCTGTAATCGGCGCCGCGCAGGGCAGAAATGTCCTCCCCTTCAAATGCTATCGTACCGCTGCTGGGTGGCAGCAAGCCACAAATGATCTTGCCGGTCGTCGTTTTGCCACAACCACTCTCCCCAACCAGACACAGAAACTCCAGCTTGTTAACGCCGAAGTTGATGTCTTGCAAGACCGGGATGACTTCGCGCCCGCTCTTGAAGCTGCGATAGACCCCCTTGAGTTCGATGATCGGCGCGGGCATCAGGCTGGCTCCCTCCGGCTTTCGATCAGGCGATCCTTATGCCAGCAGGCGGCCAAATGCGTGCCAATATCCTGCTCCAGTGGTGGATTAGCCTCGGCACATCTTTCAGTGGCGAATCCACAACGCGGATGGAATTTGCAGCCGGGCGGCGGATTGATCAGGTTAGGCGGCGAACCCGGGATGCTCTGCAGCACATCTTGGGTATGTTCCAGCGTCGGTACCGATGTCAACAAGCCGTAGGTATAAGGGTGCAGCGAGCGATAAAATATATCGTTGACATCGCCCAGTTCCACGATTTCGCCAGCGTAAACCGTCGCCACCTTATCCGCCATTTCCGCCGCCAGCGACAGATCGTGGCTGATGAAGATAATGCTGAAATGCAATTGGCGCTGCATATCATTCAAGACATCGATGATGGCGCGCTGCGTCAATATATCCAGGGCGGTGGTCGGCTCGTCCAAGATGACGATCTGTGGATTGAGCAAAACGCTCAAAGCCAGCAAAGTGCGTTGTTTCATCCCGCCGCTCAATTCATGGGGATAAGCTTCGTAGACCCGTTCTGGATCCAAGCGCACCAGTTCCAGCAGTTTCAAGGCGCGTTCCCGCACCGCTTTTGCTTCCGTCCAGCCATGTGAGCGGGCGGTATCTTCAAATTGCTTGCGGATTTTCAAGACGGGATTAAAGGCATTCTGCGCCCCTTGGAAGACCATGGCGCATTCTTTCCAGCGGAACTCTCGCAATTGTTTGTTGCTCAACCGCAGCACATCCCGCACCTGCTCATTTCGTTGATACAGTATCTCGCCATTGGTAATCACAGCGTTACGCGGCAACTTGCGAATGAGTGAGAGGCTGATGGTCGTTTTGCCACTGCCACTTTCGCCGATCAGCGCCATCGCTTCGCCTTGGTTCAAGACAAAAGATACATTGTTGGTCGCCTTGACATCACCGCGTTTGGTGCGGTAGACGATAGAAAGGTTTTCAACCCAGAGTGCCGTATCTCGCTTGGATTTATTGGACATACACAATGCCCCTATGCTGCGGTACGCAGGCGTGGATCAAATATTTCTTCCAATGCCCGCGCAAACAAGACCAAACAAACCTGAAATAATGCGATTGCCAAAATCGGCGACAAAGCCATGCTGGCGCCATCCGGGTTGTATAGCACACCGCGCGAACGTCCAAAATAAATCATGATGCCCCAAGTATAGTCATTGATAGGCGCTAAGCCGAGCACGACCAAAGCGACCTGCTCGTACATGGCGAAAGTGATGGAAAGGATGAAATTGATCATCACGAAACTGATCATATTGGGCAAAATCTCGCGGAAGACAATGTGGTTGGTCCCAAGACCGAGCGAACGCGCCGCCTCAACAAAATCACGCTCGCGCAAGCTCAGCACCTGGGCGCGTATCGCCCGCATCAATACGGGCCAGCCCAGCAAACCGATGATCACGCCAAGATATAAAGTATTGTCAAAACTGATCAAGCCAGCCAACACCACTAGCAGAGGCAGGCGCGGTATCGCCAGAAACAGGTTGGTCAGCGCTGTCAGGACATTATCGATCACATTCCCAGCTAGCGCGGCTAAGGAACCAAAAAACAAGGCGATCAGGGTAGAAATCACACCGCCGATCAGCGCGGTCAAGATCAAGATCCGGCCGCCATGAATGATGTGCGTCGCGATATCGCGCCCTTGTGTATCCGTGCCTAGCAGACGCGCCGGACCAAATTCAGGATTAGAGATGATGATGTTATCATCAAAAAGCGCTTTCAGTTCCGGGTCTTCTTGATTGAAGACGTACTCATTGGCTGCTTTCGAGAAGATCAGCATCGCATCGATCTCTTTGTTAGCGAGATCTATCAGCGCCGCTTGTATGCCGGGACCAGCTCGGCGGCTAGTCCAGCGGTAATTCTCGATGGTAATGGAATCGGTATAAGGCTCGAGCAAGCTTGGTCCCCCAGTTTGTTGCACCACGCCAACTCTTTTGCCCGCCAAATCGTCAAAACTGCGCAACTGCGCGTTATCGCGATGCACAGCCAACTGAATGCGCGACCCGATCGGTCCAGTGATCTCATCGAGCTTTGCGGTATTGTCGAATTCCACAAATGCAGGCATCAAGAAGGTCATGATGAAATAAGCGACCAAACCAAGGAAACCAATGAAACCGGATCTGTTCGACCGCAATCTTATGATGAAGCGCAGGAGAGCGCGGACCATATTCAGCGGAATCAACCAGATCCGCAGCAGGGGATGGGCAACCTGTTGCTCAACCATGCTCATTTCTCCCCCGAAACGCGGACGCGCGGATCCAACAAGCCATAAGTCAAATCCGCAAAGAGGTTGGAGAAAACCACAGCCATGGTCAATATCAGGAAGACGCCTTGCATGGAGGTGTAATCTCGCACCACTATCGACTGAAACAGATAGTGGCCGATACCCCAATAGACAAATATCTCTTCGATGACGACACCGCTGCCCAACACAAAACCAACGCTAATTGCCAATTGAGTGAACAGCGGCAAAGCGGCATTGCGCCCCACATAAGAGGTGATAATCCGCTTGTCTTTGAGCCCCCGTGCCTCCGCCACGTTGACATAATCTTCATTCAACACGCTCATGGTGCTGCTTTTCATGTTCAGCATCCAGCCGCCCAATGTGCTGACGACATAGGTGATGATCGGCAAAATCGCATGTTTGATGACGCTAAGCATAAATGCCAGGTTGAAGCCCGGCGTCAAATCTGGGTCATAAGTACCTCGCAAAGCGCCAACCTGCCCGCTCGGCACCAGAAAAACGATAATGATCAGCAAACCCCATATATAATTCGGGACGCCACTGATGAATGACGAAAACAGAGAAAGTGAATGATCCACGGGAGAATTGCGATAATATGCCATCACCATGCCGAGCACGATGCCCAGTACAAAGCTGATCAGCAAACCCGAGCCAACGGCGAAGACCGTCCAGGGCAAAAAACGGGTGATCTCATCAATGACTTTGGTACCGGGCGAAGTCACCGATGTGCCCAAGTCCAGGCGCAAAAGATCGGCAAACCAATCCAAATAGCGTTCAAAATGTGAGGCGCCGGGATCGATATTAAAGCTCGCGGCGATCCGGTCATAAGCTTCTTGATAAGAAATACCTTCTTGAGTGAGAATCTGTTCAATAAGTACATCGATAGGGTTGCCAGGCATGAAGCGGACGAGTACAAAAGTTAGGCTCATCACCGCCCAAATCGTCAAGATCGCCTGCAAAAAGACACGAAAAGTATAGTTGTTGTAGATTTTATGAGCACCTTCATAGAAGCTGAAGCGGCTTGCGCTATTGTCTTCCATTTTTCCGCTAGGGCTCCCCATCGCAAAACTCCACTTGCCTGCCTTGAAAGTTGCTCCGCTCTATTATCGGCTGGTCCCCAACCGAGGTTTCCATAAACCAGGCGCCAACAGGGATAGTCAAGGGGCAGGTCATTGACCGGCCCCTCAATCTACAGGAAACTACCAGGTATCCGAATTACATCTCGGCTGGTGCGGTGACACCGGTCAGAATCAGATAGGTCATCCAATTGTCGGCGCCGCCACCGAAATTAGCGAAGACCGGCTCGCTGGCATCAGGCACGCTGATGAAGCCGCGGTTGAGCGAATTGTTGGTATAGCGCTCCCACAGCGGAATCGCGGGCAACACTTCGTTGTAGGAGATCGCCAATTGTGTGACCAACTCGGCTTGCGCGCCGCGGTCAACACCTTGGGAACTGGCATTGGACAGGTCAAACACGTTGACCTCACCACCGCTGTATGCGACGTTATTGTCAAAGTTCATGCCGGCGCCGCCTTCTTCACCAGCCAGTTGACCCTGCCCATTGTAGCGGTTGTATGCCTGCAGGTAGCTACGTCCCGGGATCGGATCGCCCAGACCCCAGTTGCGGATCGCCATCTCGAAGTTGCTGGCGTAGATATCCAGCGGGTGCTGCTGGAACTGGACGCCGCGAGACGTGATGTCGAAGCCGAAGTCATTCAACTGGGCGGTGGCGTTCTCCGCAGCTGCCGACCAGTCAGCAAATTCCTGCGGGAAGGTCAGCTCGAAGGAGAGGCTGTCGCCATTGTCATCGACCCAGATACCATCATCATTGCGGCTGAAGCCGACGCTCTCTAGCAGCTCTTCCGCTTTCATCAGGTCATAGTCGTAGATGTTGAGCCCATCGAGTGTCTCATCGCTCAGCCAGGCTTCGGACAAGCCATCGCTCATGCCGGTCATGTATTCAACCGCCACGCCGGAATCGCCCAGGCTGACCACGCCATTTTGAACGCGATTAATCGCATAGGCGATCGCCTGACGGACCTCTACCAGATTCAACGGGTAGACAGCGTGATTGACATAGAGACCAGGACCATTGTTCATGCCGGAGCGAACGATGTCGATGCCTTGATTGGCGAACTCTTCTTCGGTTGTGGGCGGAATGCCGTGGGTGATGTAGTGCAACTCTTCGCTGAGTACCAGCGGCGTCACGACTTCGGTCTCGCCATTCCACATGCGAACCATATCAAAGTTCTGAATATCGCCGGCGAAACCGCCCGGGTTCAATTCCATCATCAGATTAGCTTCGTTGATGGTATCGGGCAGAATCGTGTAAGGACCGCCGGAAACCGGTGTTTCGGGACGGAATTCCGTCAGCTCCTGCAGCAGGGCATCCCATTCATCACCACCAGCATCCATCATCGCGGCGCGATCGGCAATATCTCCGAAGACGCTGGCAGCGCGCAAGTTGGTGGTCAGGATGATGCGTTCCGCCAGGCTGGACGGGGCATCCATGATGAACTTGACGGTGTAGTCGTCAACTTTCTCGAGGTCCCTCATATTTGCCCAGACGGTATCGCCACGCAGGCGGAAGATATTGAAGGTTGCCATCAGATCATCAGCGGTCATGGCGCTGCCATCGCTCCAGCTATTGCCTTCGACCATCTTGATCACATAATTGCCTTCATCATCCCAACCAAATTCTTCCGCGACCAAGCCTTCGTATTCACCGGTCGCCCACATCAGAACTGCCAAAGGTGGCTCATGCAAATCCTGATATTGACCAAGGTTAATGCCGCCCGAAGCGAAGGTGTTAAAATGACCAGTCGGTGGCACTTGATAGGGCCAAGCGACATTGAGCACGTTGTCCTGCGCACTCACCGGCGCGACTGCCAGTGTGCCCAGGGTGAACAAGAGAACGAATAATAAGAGAATACGCTTGTACATTGGATAACCTCCGAAAACTTGAATCTGGTCAAAATAGTGCTGAAATGCAAAATCCTTCGCTAATATCTCCTTCACTTAGGTTGAATACAGGTTCGTAAGAATTGCTACAATCCGCGGTAAACTGTGAATTGAACTGTGGCTCTTTTTGCCCAGATAATAGCAAAACCGCAATCGAAATTATGATTGTGATTATTATACCAATTTCTAACCAACCGAGTCAATAATTCATTATACTAGCTAAAGTCTCTAAATCAAGATTTGCGTTAGAATAAGAAGCAAATGGCGTACTTCCCAGGAGAGACACATGACAGCGATTGATACCATCATTGTTGGTGCTGGCGGGCGCGGCAACGCTTACGGTAATTTCGCGCTGGAGTATCCGCAGGAGCTGAATGTTATCGGTGTCGCTGAGCCGGATCCAATTCGCCGCGATCGCTTCGTTGGTCAACACGATATCGCCCCCGATATGATCTATCACGATTGGCAATCTCTATTGGACACCGCTGCCAAAAAAGCCTCAACCATCATCAATTGCACCATGGATCGCTTCCACTTTGATTCAACGATGCGCATGCTCGAGCTGGGTTATGACGTCCTGCTGGAAAAGCCGATGACCCCGGTGCTGAGTGAAAACCTGCGCCTGGTGCGAAAAGCGGAGGAAACTGGGCGCACTCTGCAAATTTGCCATGTCCTGCGCTATACGCCGTTTTGGCAAGCGCTGCGAGAAGTCGTTCAATCGGGGCGGCTCGGTTCTATCATCAGCGTCACCCATCGCGAGAACCTGACCTACTACCATATGGCGCATAGCTTCGTGCGCGGGAACTGGCGGGATGAAGCCACATCTGGTCCCATGCTGTTATCGAAATGCTGCCACGACTTCGATATCTTGCTTTGGATCCTGCGCAAACAAGTGACCTACTTGCAGTCCTTTGGTTCCTTGACGCATTTTCGCCCCGAGTTTGCGCCGGAGGGCGCGCCATTGCGTTGTACCGATGGCTGCCCGGCCGCCGACACCTGCAAATATGAAGCGACCAAATTGTACGCCCGCGATGGCTTTGGCTGGCCCCAGAATGCCGTCTCCTATATCCCAACCAAAGAAGCTCGGCTAGAGCAACTCAAGACGGGTTGGTACGGGCGCTGCGTTTATCATTGTGATAACGATGTCGTCGATCATCAGACCGTCAACATGGAGCTGGAAGATGGCGCCACGGTGACGCTGGTCATGAATGGTCAGGGCGACGAAGAATGCCGCAGCATGCGCTGGGACGGCACCAAAGCGACGCTCTATGGCAAATTCTCCGAGCGCGGCGATGAGATTCGCATTCATCATCATTTGACCGGCGAAATCGAAGAAGTGCCGGTGATTGCCCGTGACGCCAGCGGGCATGGCGGCGGCGATTATGGTATCATGCGCAGCTTTCTCAATACACTGAAAGGCAAGCCGGACGACAGCGTCAGCGGCGCCCGCGAATCACTGGAGAGCCATTTGCTGGCTTTTGCGGCGGAAGAATCGCGCAAGAACAAAACAGTCGTCAATATGTCTGAGTTTCGCCAGCGGGTAGAAGAAGAAGCGCGCGGTTAACAAAAAAGCCTCAAACAAAGCGATAGCGGCGATTGAAGAGTAGTACCCCCGACAGGATTCGAACCTGTGCACCTGGTTCCGGAAACCAATGCTCTATCCCCTGAGCTACGGGGGCATACTACCATCATCCTAACAGAGAAAAACAGCTTCCACAAGTCTCAGACAGCGAGCCTGGCGCTCGGGTGATTTGATTAACCCTCGATTGCCAACGCCTCCATATATTCCGCTTGAACTGCTATACTTTCTGCTATGGGGCGCTAGTTTGGGAGGGTGTGAAGGACGGTGACGGAGTTGAGAGTTGCCATGAATGAGGTTCCGCATCGGCGGCTGCTATTGTTGCTCTTGCTGGGATTGCTGCTCTTGGCGGGCTGCCAAACATTGGGCAACGCTGATTCTGTGGCGACCATCGATGTAGATCTGACGCTCTATGCCGCCGAGAGCGATCAGATCAAGCTTGCTGCCACTGCCGAACAGGAAGCTGTGCTTGCAACCTTGATCTCCGCCAGCACGCGCGTGGCAGAGTTGTCAGTGGTGAATGCCGCCTTGGGCGCCACCTTGCGCGCCAATTACACCGCCACACCCGAGCTGCGGGCAGTGGTCGTCAGCGCCGACGATATGGGCAATTCCCTCGTTAGCGATATGAGCGACATGATGGATAACGGCGCTGAAAGCGATGCCAATGCCCTCACTGAAGAGACGATGCGCGTTTCCAATCTCTCGACAGCTTTGGGGACCGATCCCAACAGCGGCTGCTCCACCGGCATAGTCCGTCAATTCAGCCCTGAGGTGACCAAAATCTATGTAACCGCTCGTGTGACCGCCTTGCGCACGGGCAGCAATTTCGATGTGCAATGGTTATATGAAGGGCGTGAAGTCTATCGTTTCTCATGGCAGGCGCCTTATTCCAGCGCTTTTGATTGCATTTGGTTTTACGTCACGCCAACTGACTTTCCCTTCCTGCCGGGCAATTATGCGGCGACGCTCTTCGTCAATGCCGAACCTGTTGGCACAACAACCTTTACTATCGATAGCAACTGATCATGAAATGTCTCTTTCTTTGGTTCATGTTTTTGTTGTGGAGCACCTGCTCGCTCGCTCAAGAGACGCCTCCCGCAGTCACTACGCCGACGCCTACAGACGGGGCGCTCCTTGCCGCTACCGCAACAGCCATCAGCGAGATTGAACCCATCGAGCATAATGTCTTGCATCGCCCGATCGAAATGTCGGATGACAAGGTGCATTGGGCTGATCGCACTTATCCTTACGGCAGTACCCAATTGAACCAGCGTGCCGTGCATCTCGGTGTTGAATTTGTCAACCCGCGCTTTACCCCCGTCTACGCTGCTCAGGCCGGCTTGGTCGTTTTCGCCGGCGATGATTCGGAGACGAAGCTAGGTCCTCAACTCGATTATTACGGCAATGTAGTCCTGCTGGCTCATGAGGTTCGCTCTCTGGCTGGTCGAGAGATTTTCACCTTGTATGCACATCTTGATCGGGTCGAGGTCGAAGTGGGGCAGGCGGTTGATGATCTGGACCGCATCGGCCGCATCGGCTCAACCGGTGTGGCTATCGGCGCGCATCTGCATTTTGAAGTGCGCGTGGAGGACCCCTTCGATTATCGCCTGACCCGCAACCCCGAGTTGTGGCTGCAACATTATACTGACCGCGGCATGATCATCGGCTCCGTGCATACGAAAACCGGCGAGCCGATCTATGGCAAACGCCTGGTCATCCGCTCCGATAACCTAACTCGTGAAATCTTCAGCTATGGCAGTGATATTGTGAATCCCGATCCAATTTGGGGAGAGAACTTCGTGGCAAGTGACCTGCCCGCAGCTGATTACGAAATTATTGTTTTGAGCGAATCGGGCAAAATCGCTTATCGGGAGTCGGTGACGGTCGAAGCCTACCGCACAACTTTTGTTGATATCCCGCTTGATGAATAGACTTCGCAGCCAAGCTTAAATCTTGTGCTTAACTATAGGTCCGATACTCAATCGTGATGGGACCGTTGCGCTCCACATGTGCAATATGCACCGCAGCGCGATTTCCATCTGCCGTAACCATCCCAATGATCGCGTTTGGCAGTAGGTCGAAATTGAACGCGGTCAAGTATGCTTGGGAAATATCGATCACATCATAATACACATCCTGGAAGGATCTGAAACCATTCATCAGATACATACCAGCACTGCCTAAAGCCAGCAGGTCGCTCCCCGTCCAATAAAAGTCTGGGTTTCCATTACCATCCAGATCAAAAGTGCCTGTCGGCAGCGTCCATGTCCCGCTAGTCAGAGCGGGCCTGTCTGCTATGTAGCTGTAAGAATAGACATTGTTGTTCGCTTCACCAGGGGGATCTTCATAGACTTGATTGTTAAGATCTACCACGATGATCACAGACTGTCTGCCAGTCGGTCCGTTGAGCAGCACATTCAATTGCGCGATACTTTGTTGTCCGGGTCCTAACCCAGGCAAGTTGCTTCCAGCATAATTTCTGCCAGGTTCAAACGTCGCCGCGACGGCGAAGGGTCCGGCCGCTGTCAAACCTTGGTTATGCACCGTGATATTAACTGAGGTCGGGCGTCCCAACTCAATGCGCTGCGGCTGTGCATTTATAGCCACTAGATCAGCATCCCGTGGCGGCGGTGGCGTCGCTGTCGGAAAGGGTGTTGGTGTTGAAGGCGCTTGGATGATCGGCACCAAGTTGGGATTGCCAAAGGTATCGACCAGGTAAGCCGCCAGCCAGCCCAAGCGCCCTGCAAATTCAACCACAAACCAGGAATAATCCGCCGTCGCGCCCAGCACCCGCGTTTGACTGCCCCGCGGCAATTGACCGATGACATCATATTGCAAACCCGGTCCACTTCTGATGTTTTGGACGACACTATTAATGGTCAAGTTATAACCCGCAGGAGTCGGCGTGGGGTAGGGAGTGTATGTCGGGGCGGGTGTCGGCGTATTGGGAATGGCTTGCATTTCTCTCGCGCTCAATTGCCTTTCCCCACGATAGCGCGCTACCACAGTTTCCCTGCCGTATTGGTTCAAACGTGTAATCGTGACGTTGGCGCTGGTCTCTCCCGCTGGCAGCGCCCATGGGTTTAGGCGGCCCTGCACGCCAGAAAGCCCAAAGATACCACCTATATTCGCGGACATGTCGCCGCTATCGAGCGCTACCGAGGCGATTAATTGCAGGGCATCGTAGCTGGCGGCGCTGATGCTGTCCGGCAGCTGTCCAAAACTGCGGGCATAATCCAGAACGAATGCCTCGCTTGCCGAATCCCTCTGCGCCACTGACCAGGTATTTGCGCTGATCAGCCCCGCTAGCGTATCCGCCGGCACGTCTTCGATGAATTCAGGATCAGCAGCCATGTCATAGACAATAGCGCCTTGATATCCAGTGGATGATAATAAGTTATAAGCTTGGGCAGCGAGTTTGGGCGGACCAAAAATCGCCACGACATCCGGCACCAATCGGTTGATCGTTTCGGCGATATCGTCTAGATCTGTGCGCCCCTCATCGTATAAATGATTTGCGGTGAAGATGTCATGCTCCGCCAGCGCATTGGCTAATCTGATCAGGCTGACAACGCTCTGCGAATCCAGCTGGATCGTTCGTATGCTGCGGATCTTGAGCGAATTGACCAGGTAATCCGCCAAGGCGTTGATCTGCACCGTCTTTTGCGCGCGGCTACGAAAGATACGATTGCTGTTGTCCGACAACAGAAGTGTATCGTTAGTCGCAGGAGTGAAAACAGGGACTTCCAATTTTTGCAGGTCTTTCATGTTGGCTGTGACAAGCTCTGCTTCTTCCGGTCCCAGGACGGCGATCACACGTGCCTGCCGCATATTGGCGAGGGCAATATTCATGTTATCGGGCGGCGTGTCCACAACTGTCAGCTGGAATACCGTGCCATCCGCGCCAATTAAGCCTCCCGCATCGTTGATCTGCTGGGCAGCAAGCCGCGCGCCATTCAGCATCGAGCCATCCGGCTGATCGATAACGCCGACCCGCAGTGTATATTGCCTCTGTGCCGCTGCCTGCAAGGGTAGTGCGAGCAATATCCAAAACAGAAAAAACCGCAAAAGATATAGATTACACTTCACGATAGCTAGCCATTTCAAACTACCAACGCCGATTTCTATAAGTATACTGTGATAAAGGTATTGGGCAACTGGGCTGTCTTTGAGAGTGGGGGAACTGTAGGAATCTCGTAGACCTGCAGACAGAAATGGATGATGAGGCTGACACCGAAATTCAGCACTACCATCTCTTTCAAATGCCTTGCATTTCAACACGCTGCTGACTATACTCAAATCTTATTCAGCCTGGGAAAATACAGAACGGCTCTTCTTCTTAATGCAGCGCGAGCGAATAACGGATCACATTTTAGTCTTCCGCAGTGATCAATATGCCCAAGTGACGGCAGGTTTGGTGGTAACCCCCGAACACGCTGTATTGATCGATACTTTGCTCTATCCAGAAGAAACCATGCGGATTCGCCACTATGTGGAAGAAGGCTTGGGATTATCCATTCGTTATGTCATCAACACGCATTATCATGCGGATCATAGCATTGGCACTTGCCTGTTCCCCGAGGCACAGGTGATCGCCCATCGGACTTGCCGCGACTTGCTGGATACCCGTGGTCGCGATAGCTTGCGAGGCATGCAAGAAAACGCCATTGAATTTAGCCAGGTCGAGCTGGTACTGCCGCACATCATTTTTCAGGATCATATGAGGCTAGAGATTGCAGACACGACCTTTTCCCTCTGGCATAGCCCGGGCCACAGCCCCGATTCCATCGTCTGCTTGGTCGAGGAGGAAGCTGTGCTGTTTGCGGCCGATACCATGATGCCGATTCCTTTTTTTGTGGATGGCAGCCTTGGCGATTTGCAACAATCCCTGGCAAGCCTGTATGATGGCGATTTTGAGAATATCGTGCAGGGACATGGCGATATTATCCTGCGTGGCGAAGTGCCGGAAAAACTTGCGAGCGATCTGGAATATCTACAGCGGCTGCAAGAAGCGGTTTCGCCTAGGCTTGATCAAGAGCCAGATCAACTGGCAAACGGGATCTCATTGCTGGATTGCGGCAAAAGCCCAGCCCTCTTGGGGGGCTTGGTGCAACAATTGCATCGCCAGAATATACATGCCTTGGCAAAAGAATTGCGCGGAGCTACCGAGCAGAAAACAGCAACTAACGAGACGGACGAAGTTGAAGGAAAAGAAGGAAAGGAAGTATGGCATCAGAAGAGACTTATCTAACCAAAGAGGGCGAAGACCAGCTACGCAAGGAATTGAAGCTACTCACCGAAACCCGTCGCCCCGCTCTGGCGCGCAAGCTGAAAGAGGCGGTGGCACAAGGCGATCTGAAAGAAAATGCGGATTATCATGATGCCAAAGAGCAGCTCGGTTTTATCGAAGGGCGGGTCCAACACATCGAAGCGATTTTGCGCCAAGCTATAATCATCGAAAATGCGGGTCCCAGCGATGAGGTGCGCATTGGTTCAACGGTTGTCATTCAAGAGGATGGCACGGACGATGATGAAGAATACAAGATTGTAGGCAGTGCCGAAGCCAACCCGCGCGAACGGAAAATCTCACAAAAAAGCCCGATCGGCGCCGCGCTCCTGGGCAAGAAAAAAGGCAGAAAAGTCAAAGTGAATACGCCAGACGGGGTGATCAAATTCAAGATTGTCGATGTTCGATAGGCAAATGGCCAGCGACACCACCGAGAGCCTGAATCAAGGAAGAGAAAGAGATCAAAAAAGCCTCAGCAATCGTGAGGCTCTTTTTGTTGCGCATCAGGAATAGGGCATAAAATCACCGGTGCCCCCAAAAGGATCTTCTCCTTCATCTTCGGGGCGTTTTGCCGGTTTGCTACCACTTACTGCCGGCGGAGGGGCTGGTGAAGCACTCCCGGCTGGCGGGCTTAGTGGCATATCGACATATTCGTTGAAGGGCGAATCCGCCGGTGGCGCAAAGCCGCTAGCAGGCACAGCCGAGTGTTGGCTCTGCTTGTGCCATGCCAATAGTTCGATTTGCATCCTCTCGATGCCGCTGTTGGGTGTGCCACCACCATAATTGCAGGTGACAGATTTGACCTCTGCTTGAATATAGATTGAATTGGATTCCAGGATCAGCCTGGTACCCGGCTCCACCGCAACAATATCGACAGCGGGATCGTTGACTCGGTTCGCCATAACTGCTTGCAGCGAAGGGTCGATCAGCGCAGCTGGGGCAGCGAACACTTTGTTCAATGTCTCTTGCGCTGCCATATCAAAGCCCCAGAATTCCACCGACTGCAATTCATTACCGACCCGCGTGGCGATCGAAATGCCGCATTCACCAAGAAACTGATTGCCCTGTTCTGGTCCCAGTTCAATGGCGAAAGAGTCGTCATATTCTTGCCCCTTCATATAAGTCGAGACCGCATGCAAAACCGGCAAGCCATACTGCGCGTGCGATATACTGCCTTGCTCGGTCTCCTCATCAAAGTAGGGGCTGGAAGCCGGCGCTTCGTTGTATGTTGTATATGCTTGTGGCTCGGTTCTGCTGGCTGGCGCGGATTGCACTCTGGAGGATGCCGCTGCCTGCGCTTCTCGCCGCTTAGCCCGAGCTGCTCGGTCTCCCGTCGGGTATATAGTTCTGCCCACGATAGTCACTAGCGGGATCACGATCGCCACAACCGCGAATGCCAGGATGACCGGCAGACTGCTGCCAATGATGCCGGGATCTTGTGGGGCGGGCGTACCCGTAAGCTCGGAGAAACCGCTAATCTCGGTCAATGCTTCTAACGCGGCTCTTTCCGCTGTGGGGATGCTGACACTCTCCATCAGGCTTGCTACCACATTCTGCGGCTCCGGTATCTGCTGCAGGACAATCAGCACGTTGGCATCATCATAATGCAGATCCTGCGAATGCCCCACGGCGACCATGCGCACCCATTGCTGGATTACCTGCTGGCTCAGTTGGCGTGGCGAGGCGCCGGCAAACTCCGTGGGGATAATCAGGTACGCGGTTACCATGCCGATCATCATACCAATGATGACCAGGAAAATTGTGCCGCGTTGTGGCGCCGACTCCATCAATTGTTGAATTCGCGGGCTCGATGCGCCAGCTCCACCAAATAGCCTTGACAATAGCCCACCTCCATCAACGTCAACTTCGGTAGCTTGCGCGGGCTGCATGTGATTGGGATTTCCACCTTGAAGACTCATAAGCTGTGACCTTTCGAGTCTAGGGTTCTCAGCATTGCTGCAATTATAGGTTAAGGAACGCTACGCGACAAACGCATTTCGCACCAACATTTTTCAGTATAGTCACAGTTTTATTGTGGCGCAAAGCCAGCTGGGGGCAAGCTTAAATGACGGGCTCTTCTTGGGCGCTTTCCTGCGGCTTTTGGCTTTCGGCTCGCTGCAGATCTTTTGGCAGCCTCCAAACGGTGAAGTCACAATCGGGATAGCGACTGCAGCCGAAGAATAATCTGCCTTTGCGCGAACGCTGCTCGACGATCTCGCCGCCATCCTCCCCGCCACATTGTGGGCAGAGGAAGCCCGTTCGCTCTAAATACTTTTCAGTATGCCGGCAATCCGGGTAATTGGAGCAACCGATGAATTTGCCATATCGTGAGTATTTGATGATCAGCTCGCCATCTCCACAGGTTGGACAATGGCGCCCTACCTTTTCGACAACATCTTGCTTTGGCATATTCTCCCGCGCGTTTGTCAGGCGCTCGGCAAATGGGTGATAAAAATCGTCCAACATGGGCTGCCAAGCCAGCTTGCCCTGGGAAATCTCATCAAGCCGATCTTCCATCTTGGCGGTGAAGGCGTAATCCATCTCCTCCTCAAAATATTGGGAGAGCAGATTGCTAACCAGTGAACCCGTTTTGCTGGGGATCAAGCGTCGGTTGACCTGGCTGACATAATCGCGCGCTTGTATCACACTGACCGTCGGCGCATATGTGCTGGGTCTCCCTATGCCATTCTCTTCCAGCTCTTTGATCAGAGTGGCTTCGGTGTAACGCGGCGGCGGTTGAGTGAAGTGCTGCTCGGGCAAGATCTGCTTAAGATCGAGCATTTCTCCCACCGTCAATTCGGGGAAAAGTTGTTCTTGTGAATTGTTTGATTTGCTGCCGGCAGTTGTATCATTGCCGGAGATCGCCAGGTGCCCCGCGAACTTCAATTTTCTGCCCGATGCCCGCAAGAGATAGGGCATATCATCGCGCGTCAAGCCCCCCTTCACTTCGATGCGCAAGGTGTCATAAACCGCCGGCGCCATTTGGCTGGCGACAAAACGCCCCCAAATCAAGCTATAAAGGCGCAATTGCGGCTGGGACAGCCACTTCTTCAAGGATTCCGGACTCCGCATCACGCTGGTGGGGCGGATGGCTTCATGAGCTTCCTGCGCGCTCTTCGACTTGGTTTTGTATACCGGCGGACTCTTGGGCAGGTAAGCTTTGCCATGTTTTTGCTCAATATACTGGCGCGCTTCCGCCTGCGCATCTCGGGAGACCTGCACACTGTCCGTGCGCATATAAGTGATCAGGCCGATCGATTGCCCCTCCCCAATATCGATGCCTTCGTACAATTGCTGCGCGATTTGCATGGTGCGGCGGGCGCTGAAACCGCGACGGCTGGAGGCTGCCTGCTGCAAGGTGCTGGTGGTGAAGGGGGCTGCCGGACGTTTCTGCATTGTGCCGCGCTTGACCGCACTGACTTCAAAGAGGCTCTTGCGCATAATCTCGACATGCGGCAGTACAGTCGCTTCTTTATCCAATACTGGCGGGGTACCGCTCTTGGGATCAAAAGACACGCTGATATCGTTGATCTTTGCCAGACGAGCGCTGAATTCCGCACTCGCATCATGATTGCTCGCTTTTGCCAAATTGGCGTCAATAGTCCAATATTCTGTTGGCACGAAACTGTTGATCTCTTTTTCCCGCTCGACGACGAGGCGCAAAGCGATACTCTGAACCCGCCCGCCAGAAAGTCCATTGCGCACTTTTGACCAGAGCAACTGCGAGACCTGGTACCCAACCAAACGATCGAGTATCCGCCGTGCTTGCTGCGCATTGACCAGGTCCATATTGATTTGCCGCGGGTGAGCGAAGGCATCAGCCACCGCTTTATCAGTGATCTCGTGAAAGACGACTCGCTTGATATTGGAATCAGGCATTTCCGCCGCCGCCACCAAATGCCAGGCTATCGCTTCGCCTTCGCGGTCGGGGTCGGTCGCCAGATAGATTTCATCAGCATCCAGCGCTGCCGCCTTCAGTTCCTTGACCACCGCCCGCTTATCGTTGGGCACGCGATATTCCGGCTCAAAATTGTGCTCGATATCGACCGAGAGACGGCTCTTCAGCAGATCACGCACATGACCCAACGACGACATGACGGTGTAACCCTTGCCCAGGAAGCCGCCAATGCTGCGCGCTTTAGCGGGGGATTCCACAATCACCAACTTGCCAATATCGTTCCGTTTGCTCGCGCGCTTGCTTTTCCGCCTGGATTTGGTTTTCTTCTTTGCTTTGGCTTTCTTGCGGACCGGCTTCTCAATTTTCTCTGGTTTCGCTAAGCCTTCATGTGCCGCGGTCACGCCCATGCGGAACAGCTTTGTGCCACACTCGCGACATTGGCCGCGTGTACCGGGTGTACCTGTTTTGGTATAGACCGCCTGCGGATTACCCATCTCCCGCTTGCTTCGGCATTTCATGCAATAGGCTTGTGTCGTCGCTATGTTATCGCTGCTCATATCCCTTCCTCGTGCCTGTATTGAGCATCCTAGAGATATTCTTCGTTGCCATTCTCTCTCAAATAATCCACCACTTGCTTGACATCCTGCGTGCGATCTTTGTGGCAGATCAGCAAAACATCCTCTGTATCCACAATCACAATATCCTCTAAGCCGATGGCTACTGTCAACCGGTCGCTGACGACAAGAGTATCACGAGTATCGAGAATGACGCGCTTGTCGTCAGCATCGCCCTTGACGCAATTGCCAAAACTGTCCTGTGGCAATATATCATAGAGCGATGCCCAACTGCCAACATCACTCCAACCAATATCGGTGGGGATGACCGCGATATTATCAGCTTTTTCCATGATAGCGAAATCTATTGATAAGCGGGGCATTTGCTCCCAAATCTCATTTAGTTGTGTTTCATAATCCGGCGAATCCAAGGCAGCTTGCAGGGAAGAACATAAGGCGAACAGGGCAGGTTGATGGCGCTCCAGGTCACGCATGGCGCGGTCGGCACGCCAGATGAACATGCCGGAATTCCAGCTGTATTGCCCCGAAGCGAGAAAATGAGTAGCGCGCACGATATCCGGCTTTTCCGTGAAACGCCTGGATTGATATACCGTGAAGTCATTGACTTGCCTGATGATTTCCCCTTGTTGAATGTAACCGAAGCCAGTGGCGGGCGAAGTCGGCGTGATGCCTATAGTAACGATCTTGTCCTCTTGCGCTACCTGCCAAGCTGCCTCCAAGACCCGGCAAAATTTCTCGCTCTGACTGATGTGATGGTCAGCCGTCAGGATAGCGAATGTGGCGGCGGGATCGCGCTGATGAATATACGTCAGCGCCAAAGCCAGTGCCGGCGCCGTGTTCTTGGCATAAGGTTCCAGGATAAAGTTTTCGCTGGGAATCTGCGGCACTTCTCCCTGCAGGTCACTCGCATGTTCTCTACCGGTGACGACGAAGATATTTTCGGGGCGAAAAAGCGTCTGGATCCGTTCCACACTGGTACGAAACATGGAATGATTGTCGATGAGTGGCAGCATCTGTTTAGGCAGACGAGCCCGGCTCAGGGGCCAGAGCCTGGTACCATGCCCCCCCGCAGCAATCAAGGCGTAATAATGTTCCATGATCTCGACTTTCATTCCTGCGTGTATCGCGCTCGGCAGTATTGCATAGGTCCCGCGCTCTCCGCAAGTCCCTTTAATTCCAACAAGGTCAATGTGCTGCTGACGAGCGCCGTCGGCAACTTGGTCTGGCGGACGATGACATCAACGTGCATCGGATCGGCGCCAAGCTGCCGCAAAACGGCGTCTTCGGTATCATTGGCTGGCTGCACTTGCTCTGTCTGGATGCGTGTCTGGGTATTGAGGTGGGAAACATTTAATTCCTCCAGCACGTCATTCACGCTGGTCACGACCTTGGCGCCATCTTGAATCAGCCTGTTGCAGCCCTCGCCCGACTTGCTGAAAATATTGTGTGGCACCGCCAATACATCCCGGCCCTGGTCGATGGCATGCGACACGGTGTTGAGGGCGCCGCTTTTCTCCGGCGCTTCCGCCACCAAGACAGCCAGCGACATGCCACTGATGATACGATTGCGCTGTGGAAAATTCTTGCCCAAAGGCGCCGTGCCGATAGGCATCTCGCTGACGATGGCGCCACTAGCAAGGATTTCTTCCGCTAAATCCTGGTTCTCCCGCGGATAGATTCGGTCGATGCCGGTCGCCATCACAGCGATGGTTCGCCCACCGGCCTGCAGCGCGCCACGATGCGCGGACCCATCAATCCCGTGCGCCAAGCCAGAGACAATCGTGATGCCCTGTTGCGCCAACTGGTAGGAAAGTTGATAGGCCACATCCCAACCATATTTGCTGGTTTTGCGCGTGCCAACCACCGCCAGGCATTTGTCTTCCTGCTGCTGAAGCTGCCCACGCACGTATAGAAGCGGGGGCTTATCTGCCAGTGAACGCAACAATTGAGGATAAGCCTCATCGTCAAGGGTGATCAAACGCCCGCCAGCTTGCGCTACCTTGTCCAACTCGCGGTCCAAGTCGATGTCGCGACGCCCGGCACAAAACTGCTGCAACAGCAGACGCGGCAACTCCAGGCGCATCAGACTGGCTTCCGGTTCGAGCCACAACGCTTCCACCGACTCAAAATAGGCCAGCAGTTGGGAGAGTTTGACGATGCCAAAATTGGGGATGAGATGCAATCCCAACCAGTATCGTTGATGTTTTTCTATCTGCATAAGGGTCCGCTAATGAAGACTCAATAAGACCAGCATAACAGCAGGGGATTTTTCCTGTCAAGCCCATCCAAAAATAAAATCATAGTCTCGCAGCTCTCGCATGAAACCGCTATCTTGATTTTCTGCGGCCTATTAAGGGTAGAAGATGCCGATCAATCGCTCGGCAGCAGCCCGTCCGGCAGGCACATGGTGATCACTTCGGCCTCAAAGTCGATGACCTCGATAGTCTCTTCATGCGCCGGGATCAAGAGCTCGCCATAGCGATCGCTCTCTATGATATAGACATCGTTGGCGCCAGTCTGCAAGACTTCTTTAACCCTGCCCAGTGTTACTTGGTCAGCAACCACTGTCATGCCGATCAATTGAAACAGATAGTATTCGCCTTCTGCCAATGGCGGGGCTTGCTCCATGCCGATCATGACCAGCTTGCGACGCAATAGCTCGGCATCGTTGCGGCTGCTATACCCCTCCAGCGTCAGCAGGGCGTATTCCTTATTAAAGCGCAGGTTCTTTAAGGCTAGCTTGTCTGGATACTCCTCATCGGGGGAATCGACCAAATAGACATGCTCGAGCCGCTTCAAATGCTCGGGATAATCGGTCATAATGCGCATGCGCACTTCGCCGCGCACCCCGTGCGGTCGGAGGATTTCCCCAATTATGAGATAGTCGGGACTATTGCCCGCAACAGCCATCGGCAAGTTATTCGATTTCCAGCATCACCCGGCGGCGTCTTCCAGATCTGCTATCGGAATCCGCTGACGGCATCGCGCGCAACAAGGCGCGAATCGAATTGGCGACCCTGCCATTGCGCCCTATGATCCGCCCCATATCATCCGAGGCGACGGAAAGCTCTAACACCACGCTGCGACTGGTATCTTTCCGCTTGACGCTGACTTCCTCTGGCGCGTTCACCAGATTCTCAGCGATATATTGGACCAGTTCTTCTTCCATACTTGTCTCCACCTGTCCCCAATTTTAGCTCTCGTCTTCAGCAGCGGATTGGGCTGCCAAGCGCGCAGCTTCACGGGCTTTGATCTTGCTTTCACCATCGCCCGGGGCGGGGTAATTGGTCTTGGGGCTGGGCAGCTCGGGACGATTTTCCTCCGCCTCGCGCACCAAGTCTTCCATGCTTTCGCCGGCGCGCAGGCGCTGGAAACGCTCCCAAGTGCCAGTATGTTCCAGCAAGCGGCGGACAGCATCGCTCGGTTGCGCGCCCACACTAAGCCAATACAGGGCACGATCTTCGTCGATGATTTCCGTGGCGGGGCGGGTGCGCGGGTTGTAGTGGCCGATATTTTCCAGGTAGCTGCCGTTGCGGGCTTTACGCTGGTCGATCACTACCACGCGGTAGCTGGGTTGACGCTTCAAGCCTTGACGGCGTAAACGAATACGAACCATTTCTCTTCTCCTGCTAACCGGCTCAAGCATTCAAGCCGGGAATATTGGGTAATTTCCCTTTACTGATTTGATTCATGAGCCGGCTCATCTGTTTGAATTGCTTGAGCAGCTCGTTAACATCGCGCACTTCGACACCGCTGCCGGCGGCGATACGGCGTTTGCGGCTGGCTTTTAGGAGGCGCGGCTGCCGGCGTTCCTGCGGCGTCATGGAATTGATAATCGCTTCCACCTTCTTGATGCGCTTCTCCATATCTTCGTCGTTGAAATCGGCTTGCATCTGCAATTTGGACATGCCCGGTATCATGCTCATCACCTTGCCCAACGGACCCATGCGCCGGATCTTGGTGAGTTGATCCAGAAAATCTTGCAAGGTGAATTCGTTCTTTATGATTTTGCTTTGCAGGCGCAAGGCTTCTTCTTCTTCGTAAAGCGCCTCCGACTTTTCGATCAGCGACATAATATCGCCCATGCCGAGGATGCGCTGGGCTATGCGGTCGGGGTGGAAGAGCTCGAGCGTATCGGCGCTAATCTTCTCACCGGTGCCCATGTATTTGATCGGAACGCCGGTCACCGCGCGCATTGACAAGGCGGCGCCACCGCGGGCATCACCATCCACCTTGGTCAAAACCAAACCAGTGATACCAAGTTGCTCATTGAAACCCCGCGCGATGCTGACCGCTTCCTGCCCGGTCATGGCATCCGCCACTAGCAGGATCTCCGCTGGCGAGCTGATTTGCTTGATGTCTTCCAATTCACCCATCAAGGTCTCATCGATCTGCAAGCGCCCTGCAGTATCGACCAAGATGACATCGACCTCATGCTCGCTGGCATGCTTTATGCCACGCCTGACGATATTCGGCGGGGTATCGCCAGTGCCTTCTTCGTAATACGGCACGCCGATTTGTTTCGCCAAAGTCACCAATTGATCCACCGCCGCGGGACGGTAGGTATCGGCGGCCAGCATCAAGGGATTACGACCCTGTGCGCGCAAATGCAAAGCCAGCTTGGCGGTATTTGTCGTCTTGCCAGAACCCTGCAAACCCACCATCATGATGACATGCGGTTTGCTGCTGCCGCTGAAACTCAAACGACCAGCTTCGCCTAGCATATCCACCATTTCTTCGTGGATAATCTTGACGACCTGCTCGCTTGGTTTGAGCGCCTTATGCACCTCTTCGCCCAGCGCGCGCTCCCGCACATCTTTGATGAAGTCCTTGACGATGGGCAAAGCGACATCCGCTTCCAGCAATGCCATGCGCACCTCGCGCATGACCGCCTTCACATCGGCTTCTTTAACCCGCCCGCCTTTGCGCAAACCCTCAAACGCGCTATCGAGTCTCTGTGTTAGGGATTCAAACATCTGCCTTCTCGCTAAAAATAACGCTAAAGGATTTTAGGCGACCCTCTCCACTTAGTCAAGGTACGGCTTGCTGACTGCGCTCAAGCTAGCCCGAAGCACAAATATCCGCCTTGATCACGCTCCCTCTTGCCCACCAGCGGGGACATAGCGCAGCATCACAAAGAACGCTAGAAATCCCAGCAAGCCAGCGACCAGACCGATGACCAGGAAACTGCCGTCAGTGAATTTATAGATGAAAGCGCCGAGCCCCGCCCCCGCTAGCCTGCCAAGGGAATGAGACCCCATGTTGGCGCTCATCATAATCGCGCGTGATTTGGGCAAGATCTCGGTGAAAAGCGGCAGCGAAGAGACAATCGAGGCTTCGATGCTGATGAACATGATGAAGATACCAAACATCGCCAGCGGCAAACTGAAAGACAAATTGGGGATGATGACGAAGCAGATGGCGGCGAGCAACATGCCATAGAGCGATATTCGCTTGGCACCGAAGCGATCGGCAATAGTGATAACCACGAACTCGCCAATGATCTCCGCCACCGCGATCACAATGGTGATAGCCCCCAGCGCAGTCAAGACCAAGCCAAATGCGTCCTCCATCCACAGCCCATAATTGATGTAAAAGATTTCATGGGAGATTGTCAAGCACAGCGAAAAAACCAGCGCAAAGATGGCTGGCGGATGCGCGCTGACGGTACGGATGGCTGCCAACGGACTGATAATCCGAATGCGATCCTGATGATGATCGGGCTTTTTGTCCGATTCCACCAAGCGCCAAAGTGCCAAAGTGGCCAGCGCCAGCGTGATAGCGATGAAGAGGAAAACCGCCTGCAAGCTGCTGGCATCGAGCAAGAAACCCGCCACCGGCGCCGCGATCACCAGCGACAACGCCCAGCTGAGCTCCGCAATGCCCATGATGCGCGCCCGCCGACTATAGTGGATGATATCGCCCAGATAGGCTTGGAATGTCGGATCGTAAATGATCTTGCCCACGCCCAATCCAAACATCACCAGGACAAAAATGCCGTAATCGGCGAAAAGAGCGCCGAGCAAACTCATGACTGACATCAACAGCAGGGTGCCGACCATCACGGCTTTGCGCCCATAATGTTCGGAGATGGTGCCCAGGATCGGGCTCAGCAAACCGGTGCCGTTGGTGATGGCGATGATACTCTGAATGCTATCCGCAGAGACATTGAAGCTCGCCCCAATCGCGGAAACAAAAGGGTAGGGGAAGCGCCTAGCTATGTTGATTGCCAACCGCGCGAAGACGATGGCGAAGATAGACCGAATGACTTTGTCGCTCAACGATTGCTCGATTCCAGGTTTGCTTAATTGTCACCGAAGAGCATTCTATCACAAGCGGGTACAAAGTCAGTCAGCTGTTTGTAACCAGCCGCGAAGTCCATCGCGCGCTCTCCGATCACCACAGTGGGGACATCGTTCAAGGTGTGTCGGCGGCTGCCCAAGTCCTCCATATTCCCATGATCACTGGTGATGACCACAATGCCTTTGTCATCTCGCCATTCATCCAACAAGCCAGCCAATACTTGATCAAACTGCTCCAAGATGGCAATGCCGCGCTCCAATGTGCCGCGATGCCCAATGCGATCCGTCAGCCAATGAGAATGAAATGCAAAATCGCATTCCCCGGCGAGACGCGCTAGCAACCTGCCCGCCGCTCGTGGCGGGTAATCCGGCAAGCCCTTCAGTTTCAGATGCTGCCGCCAGCTTTCCGTCGTCCACTCAGCTGTTAAGGCACGCTCTCGCCTGACATCATCGATACTGAAATGCGGCTCACCAGATTCAAAAGCTGCTTGCTGAATGCTTGAGCGCAGCGTCTTGCCCCGCGCGAAATTCTGCAGCAGGCTTGGTGGATAAGCCGTCAGCAAACGGGCGGTTTTGCCACGGCGGGTTAGATGGCGGAAATAACTGTGTTTGGCGATCAGCGCGCGTGTTTCCGAATCCGGTTTTGGTCCATAGTGGCGCCCGATGATACGCGGCACATTGAGTCCAGTCAGCAGGCTCGCTTGGCTGGTCCCGCTCTGTGGCCTGCCCGCTACACCCAGCTGCGCATCAGTCGGGATAAATATCCCTCGTTCGCTCTCTTGAACCCCGGTATTAGCCAGCCAGCGCTTGCCATTGGCTAAGCTGTGCATCTGCGGCGTATCCGCAACTGCAAAGGGATTGGCATCGGGGTCGTCTGCGCCGAGGCCGATACCATCCAGAAAAAGCGTCAGGATATGCATGGCAGATTATTTGAGGTCTTTATGAGGCTCAATATCGGCTAGGGTTATAAGAGAGCAAGAAAGGGTTGGTCCGCCGCTCGCGCCCGATGGTGGTAGCTTCCGAGTGACCCGGCAAGACGCGCACATCATCATCCAGCACCATCAACTGTTGGAAAATCGATTTCATCAGCAAATCATGATCGCCGCCGGGCAAGTCGGTACGGCCGATGCTGCCGGCAAATAAACTGTCGCCGCTGAAGAGCACCTTCTGCTCCGGCAAATAAAAACTGAGATGCCCCGGCGCATGCCCTGGCGTGTACAGGCTCTGCAAGCGAATCCCATCCAACTCGATCAACTCTGTTTCGCTTGCCAACAATCGATCTGGCACCGCCGGCTTCGGCAGCTCCCCAAAGCCATAGCGGATGCCATGCTCAGGAATCTCATCCAGGAGAGCCACACATTCCGCATTGATGTAGAAGGGGATACCCAGCGCCTCCTTGATAGCTGCGCTCGCCAAAACATGATCGAAATGCGCATGAGTGGCGAGCATCAATTTGATCGCCCAGCCTTCTTCCTCTGCGGCTGCCAGGATAGCGGGGGCCTCATCGACCGGGTCGATCAAGATGGCGTTCTTAGTTTCAGTATCTGCCAGCAAATAAGCATTAGCAGCCAAGGGACCCAAAGTCAGTGATTTGATCTTGATTGACATGACCAGCCTTTCATTCTGTGCTAGGGCGCTGTCTGATAATCGCCCAAAACTCTGATAGCTCTTGCATTCTCAGTAGTAAAGCGGCGACCAGGAAAACGATCACCCCAATGCCGCCTTCAATTGCCAAGCGCGCTATGGTTAAGCTTATACTCTCCCCCGGCACCATTGTTGCCCAAAGTATATCAACAACCAGGATGGCGACCGCCATCAGCAAGGAAGCCGTCAAAGTCTTGATCAAAGTCCGCGCAAGCACGTTCCCTTCAATGCCATGCCAGCGCCGGCGCAAAATATACAACAATGATAACACTTCAAACATGACCCCGAGGGAATTCGCCAGCGCCAATCCGCTCACATTGCCGATTTCGCGCTGGTAACCGAGGGAAGGCGAATTGCTCGCCACGCTGTTGAGAAAACCGCTGGCATCCACCGCATCGACATCGCTCAAGAGGAGGGCGAGGGAGAAATTGATCAGCGCGCCGCCCAAAGCCGCGAATAGTGGTGTCAGCGTGTCTTTGTCCGCGTAGAAGCTACGGGCGATCACCTCCAGCGCCGCGTGCACAATCAGCCCCAAGGTGAACATGCTCAAGGTGCTGTAAACCAGGGCGGAAGCGGAGGCATCGAAAGCGCCGCGCTCTAGCAAGCTGATGAGCGGTCGTCCCAAGACAATCAAGCCGATAGCTGCAGGAATGCTGCTGATGAGGATGAAGCGCAAGGCTCCCGTCATCGCCCCGCGTTTGCCGGGCAGATCCTCCACTTCGCTCAGCGCTGCCAACGTGGGGAAGATGACGATGCCCATCGCTGTGCCGATCAGCGTTTGTGGGATCTGCATCAAGCGCCAACCCCAGTCCAAGGCGCTGACAGAGCCGACACCCAAGCGCGAAGCGATATTGTTCATCACCAGAAAATTGAGGCTGAATACCCCCAAACCGCCGATGCGCGGCAGCATCAAACGGATGACCCGCCATAGCAATGGATCCCGCAAGCCAAGCTCGAAATGCCAGCGCATTTTGTAGCGGAAGAGACCAGTCAGCTGAATCCCGAAGTGCAAAGCAGCCCCCAACACCGCGCCAATGGCGATACCATGCACGCCATAGATTGGCAGCAAGAATATCACGCCGAACAAGATACCAATGTCATACATGATCGGCGCTAAAGCAGGTAGCAGGAAATGCTGGTGGGCATTGAGGATGCCGCTGAAAATGCCGCTGATGGCGAAGATGATGGTGCTCAGCAACAGAGTCCGCATCATTTCGATCGTGTTTTGCGCGGTGACGGCATCAAAACCAGGCGCGACCACTTCCCTCACCAGCCAAGGCGCCAGCAAGAAAACGACAGCGCTGCTCAGCAGAGCGATGCTGAAGATGGTGTTGATCAGATGGCTGGAGAGCTTCCAGGCGCTTTCGCGATCATCTTTCACCAGCAAGCCGCTGAAGACCGGGATAAATGCATGGGTCAAAGCGCCGCCGGAAATAAGGATAACAATCAACTCCGGGATGCGGTTGGCAGCCACATAGGCATCCAGCTCCCTGCCGACGCCAAAAGCTTGCGCGATGATCAGCGTTTGCAAGAAGCTGATCAGCTTCGCCGCGCCAAAGGCGATCATGACCGTGAGGGTTGAGCGGGCAATATTGCGATTGCGCCGCTTTGTGGAGGCGCTATTGGGGTGGTTCGCTAGCATAAGAAGCTCTAATTGAGGGCTTCCAGCGCCCGCCGCGCCTCGTCATAATTAGGGTTATAACCCAGCGCGCGTCGGTAAGAGGCGGCCGCTTGTTGTGGCTTGCCTTGCGCTTCTTGCACACGACCCTGCCAATAATAGATTTCTTCCAGCTCCCTCGCATTATTCTGATTAATCTTTACCAGGCTCAAGACATCATCATAGCGCCCGACCTCAAAATAGGCTTTGAACGGTCCATATTGATACCAGTAAATCCGCCAGGGCAGCTTGCCACTGCGATTCGCCTGGTCGAAGGCGGTAGCCGCTTCTTGATAACGCCCCAGCGCGACCAGCGATGTACCCATGTTGAACCAAGCGAAACCATTCTGCGGCTCGCGGCGCGCTTCACCCTGCGCGGTGTCGAAAGCTAGTTGAGCGGCGTCTTTTTCCTGCCAATGATTGCCTAGCAGGTTGCGCAACAGCTCTTCACGCTGCGGCTCATAGACGACGATAAAAGTACGATTGAAAGCTTGCCAGTCGCTATCGACCTTGGCATAGCTTTCGGTGACGCCCTGCGCAGCATCACCAACGCCGAGGAAACTGTCAAAGAAGTAGAACAATTGATAAGCATCATCATAAGCCACCAACGCGCGATAATGCCCGATCCAATCATAAGCTTCGAACATGGCGCCAGTCTCAATCACGACAGGAAAATCATTTGCTACCAGCAGCTTGAGCAATTCCAGTGTCCCGCCCATCCGAACGATGGCTTTGACATTGGTCTCTGTTTCTACAAATGCCGCCAATTCCTCCGGGCTGACGTTTTTATCCTCGCGATTGGGCTTGAGTTTGCTAGCGGCAAATGCTTGGTCACGCCGCCAGCCATAATAACTGAGCGCCATGGTAATAGTGGCGGGACCACAGTTGTTCCAAGTCTGCTGTTGATGAAGCAAGCCATGGATTCGCCAGGATGAGGGCAAGGCATCGCTGGCTGCTTGACTGTTGGTGTTGGCAACTGCTGGCAAGTTTGTCGCCGGCAAAGGCGATGGCGGGGGCGGTGTAGCGGTCAACGTCGGCACGGTTTCATTAGGTATCGTGGTTGGGCTGGGGGCAATCATCGTCGCTATTTCGGTCACCTGGATTGCGGCTGTGGCTTGTGCCGGCTGCGTCGGGGCGGGGATATCCAATGGCATATCGAGCAACGATAGCGCCTCGTCATTCTCAGTGGAGGAGACAATGGTGGGAAAGACACCGCCTTCCGGCGTCGGCTTGCGGAGGATGCGCATGAAAGGTAGTTGATCGATGATGCGTTGTTGCTGTGCCGGTTGTAACACTTCACGAAAACCGAATATGACACCGGCCATGCCCAGCAACACCAAGACAAAGAAGAATATGATGCCCCAAAACAGCAGCCTAGGTGGCGCGCGCAAGCCATCATCTCGGCTCCACGGAGTATAGCTATAGCTTCTGCTTGGTTGCGTATCATGCAGGTCGCGCATGTGCGGGCTCTCAAGATCTTGACGCGCCGTCAATATAGCACAGCAGTGGCGATTTTCCAGCGAAAAAAGCTGCCAGGCTCGCCGAGCAACCCCAGTATAGCCGGATTTTTTATGTCATGCCGTCGCTGGGAGGAAACGCAGTTGAATCGTAGCTTAAGGCATCGAGGTAAGACTGCAAGATGATCCGCGCCGCCAGATCGTCAATCGGATCACGCTGATCACGCTTGAGTTCTCGCGCCAGTTGCCTCGCCTCACTGCTGCTCAGGTACTCGCTTACTTCGGCGATCGGCAAATCAATATGCTGCCGCATCAGGTCAATCCATGCGCGCACCGTGTCGGCTTGGGTACGGATGCCGGCCGGCGCATTGGGATTGTGTGGCAAGCCAACCACAATGCCGACCGCCTTCTCACGTTTGGCAATCTCGTCGATGGCGGCAAAATCTTGGGCGGCGCCCCGGCTATTCAAGATAGCTAACTCGCGCGCGCTAATGCCCAAAGCATCGCTGAGAGCAAGCCCAATGCGTTTTTCTCCATAATCAACGCCGATCAGCCTCCCGATCATGCTGGATTCTCCACACGCACCTGGATACGAATCGGCAACAATGGCATCTGCTGCAATCCCCGCGGGTAGATCGACAATCGTGGAGGCGGGGCTGTGGATATTTCCTCCCGCGCTTTGAGCAGCTCAATCGCATTTTCCAGGCTGATACCCGCCAGGCTTTGCCGCAATTCATCATCATCCAGTGCCGCGATGACAGTGCCGCTGGCGGAGGCTTCAAAGCTGACTTGTCCATTCGATCGGCTCAAGTTGAATGCGCCGCGGGCATATTGCACCGAGTCCTTGAGCAAGGTCTTGCCTGCCGGTACTTCGGCTTGCAGACGTGCCAAAGCCACTTGCCGCCCATAACGCTCATCCACCGCCAATGCCGATACCACCGCCCGCATGGTCAAAGAGAGCTCGCTGGTCATTGTGCCGATATCTGCGGAAAAGTTCGTCCACTCTTTGCGCTCTTCTGCTATCTGGATGGACTCAATGATGATGACCTGGCTCTCGGGCAGGCGAGCTCGTATCTTCTCAAAAGCCAGTGATTGCAGCTGTATCCGCGCGCTAGCGAGCAGTCGCGCTTTGTCTTCTTCTGCGACGGTCTTGACGCTGCGATTCCCGCCACCGACCGCGGGCGCCAGATTGATGACCGACACTCGCTCAGTCAGAGCGCCGAAAACCGTGTTGATCATGCCCGCCCCAACATTGCCCAGGCTGCCCCTATATGCCTCCATCGCCTCGATACTCGCGTCCACGCTCTGCCCCGGACCGGCTGGCACCAGCACTTCAGCCACCGTCTCGAATAATATCGGTTCGCCGGCACTGGTACCAAGAATAGTATTAGGAGGGATTTTGACCGGCAAATCAGTCAAATTGGTGAAGGTCACTAAGCCCGCCGCGGAAACACTATCCAACCAAAAACTGCCGCTGGTTGGCACTGTCACAGTGGTTTCCACAGTTTCGCGGATTGTCTGTGCCGGCACGATACCCTGTTCCTGATCGATAGCTTCTACCTTCCTGTCAGCAATGATATCAGCCAAGACAGCGACCTCATCCTCTTGCAAGCTCAGTTCGACAGTTGCGCCGGGCAAGATCACGTAAAGCGCCACAGCCACAGTGACAAGCAGCAGAGCCAGCACCAGCACCCGCTCGAGGGCAACGCGCCATGGACTTCGTTGATTATGGCGCGCCAGGCGGCTGGCGATGAATTGCAAATCTTCCGGTTCTAGCTCCGGGCTCGGTTTGTGATAACGCGGCAGAAAAACTTTGTGACGCCCGCGTTTCCAGCGCCGCTGCTCGCTCGCCTCGATGCTGTCGAAGCTGCTGATATTCAGCTCATTGGCATAGAAAACCAGCGCTGGCTCTGTTGTGACAATGGCGAGTTGAATGGCGCGGCGATAAGCTTCTCGCTGGATCAAGACGAGATCGAGCTTGCGCCGCAGCTTGGGCAAATCATCGGGGAAAATCAACAATACACGACGCCCGCGAATATGAGCCAGGCGCTCGCGAATTGTGCTGATTGTATCGCTTTTATCTAGTTGAAGCTGCTCGATTTCCGTTGACATCAACTACGAGTATACGATGAGTTTGCTGTCTCCGGCTAGCGAAACAGGCGAGCATCGGCTTTAGGCTTCAGCGATCAGATCGCGAGCAGCCCGCAATGCAGCCGGGATCTTGCTGCTGTCCCTGCCGCCAGCTTGCGCCATCTGCGGCCGCCCACCACCGCCGCCACCAACAATTTTGGCGATCGGCTTGATCAAATCACCGGCGCGTAGACCATCTTTGACCAACTGATCCGACACGGCGACCACAATCTGCGGTCTGCCATTAATATCGCTGGCGAGCACCATCACGCCCTTGTCAACACGATTGCGGAACCAGTCCGTCATTTCCCGCATCGTCTCCATAGGGATACCATCCAGCTCAGCCACCAATGCCTGTTTCCCGTTGAAACTCTCCAACTGCTGGTCAATCATCTTGTCGAAACTATCTTTCGCCAGCCGCCGCTGCAACTCTTCGATTTCACGTTGCGCCGCCGAAAGCTCCGCTTGCAGCCCGCTGATTCTGCTTTCCGCTTGTTCCGGTCTTGTGCCAAGTTGCTGCGAAATGCCCTCCAGCGTGTTTAGCTTGGCGCGCAAGAAGGCGTTGGCGGTCCGCCCGGTCAAGGCTTCAACCCGGCGAATCCCAGCGCTAACACTGCCTTCGCTGGTGAAGACGAAGCTGCCAATCTCCGCCGTTTGCTTCACGTGGACGCCACCGCAAAGCTCATAGCTATAACGCCCTCCGGCGGAATCGATGCTGACGGTTCTGACAGTCTCCCCATATCTCTCGCCGAAGAGAGCCATGGCGCCTTCCCGCCGCGCCTGCTCCAGCGATTTCTCTTCATCATGTACATCCAAATTGGCAAGGATGGCATCGTTGATTTCTTCGCTGATTTTTGCCAACGCTTCCGCGGAAACTTTCTCCGGATGCGAAAAATCGAAACGCAAGCGATCCGGCGCCACCAGCGAGCCCTTCTGCTGTACGTGCGCGCCCAGATTGTTGCGCAGAGCGGCATGCAACAGATGCGTCGCCGTATGATTGCGCGTGATGCTTTTCCGCCGCCCGGCATCGACCTCTGCTGTCACCACATCGCCAGCCGCTGGATTCCCCTCCACCACTTCGCCGATATGCACAATCATGCCAGCCACTGGCTGTTTCATGGCTTCCACTTCGATCACCCAGCCATCGCCGCTGATGCTGCCGCTATCGCTGACCTGCCCACCGGCTTCAACATAAAAATGAGTCTCCGCCAGGATCACCTCGATCTTGTCGCCAACGATGGTATGGCTAGCCCGCGCGCCATCTTGAACCAAAGCGACTACCTCAGTCTCGACAGGTGAATCGCTATAGGGATTGTAAATCACGCCTTCTTTAGCGAGCTTGCCGGTCCCCTGCAACTCCTCAAGCAGCTGCCGATAAAACTCGGCTGATTCGATTTCGCCCATGGCTTGCCCGCCGCCACTGATGCGCGCATGTTCCGCTTCCGCCGCCGCGAAGCCAGCTTCATCAACCGTATAGCCGCGTTCTTCCACCACATCCTTTATCACTTGAATCGGCAAACCCAGCGTCGCTTTTAAGTAGAATGCTTGCTCGCCTGGCAAAGTGCCGCCCCCAGCCAGATCCGCCAACATCGTATCCAGCTCCAGCAGACCCCGTTCCATCGTGCGATGAAAACGTTCTTCCTCCAAAGTGATGATGCGTTTGATGCTATCTGCCTGCTCAACCAGCTCGCTGTAATGTTCGCCCATGATATCGATCACAGTATCGGCAATCTGCCCCAGGAAGGGGCGGTCGAAGCCGATCTTGCTACCGAAACGCGCGGCACGACGAATCACGATACGAGGGATGGCGGCGCGTCCTTTAGCCCCCGGCAAGACGCCATCACTGATGAGGAAGACAGCAGCGCGAATATGATCCGCAATCACGCGATAAGGTACGATATTGGCATCGCGCTCGGCATCGCTGTGCTTGGTCAGTGCTTGCGTGCGCCGGATGATGGGCATGAACAGATCAGTCTCGTAATTGGCTTCCACCCCTTGCAGCACCGATACAATCCGCTCCAAGCCCATGCCAGTATCGACGCCGGGCGCTGGTAGCGGCTCATCCCATTGACCACTGTGATCGGGATCCGCCTGTAGCCGATTGAATTGCATGAAGACCAGATTCCAGATCTCCAGGAAGCGATCATCTTCCGCTTGCAGCATTGGGATGATATCGCGCTCGCCTTGTTCGGGGAACTTGTCCCAGTGAATCTCCGAAGTTGGTCCACAAGGACCAGTATCCGCCATTTGCCAAAAATTGGTTGCGGGACCCATGCGCGCCACTCTTGTTGGCGCAATCCCAATCTCATCCACCCAGGTGTTATAGGCTTCGTCATCGTTCTCATAGACAGTGAAAACCAGCCGGTCGGCCGGCAACTTGTAGACTTCAGTCAAGAGCGCATAAGCGTATTTGATCGCGTCACGCTTGAAATAATCGCCAAAGCTAAAATTGCCCAGCATCTCAAAAAAGGTGTGATGGCGTGGCGAGGGACCAACATTTTCCAGGTCATTATGCTTGCCACTGACGCGCATACATTTCTGCGAGGTCGTCGCGCGATTATAATTGCGCTTGTCCAACCCCAAGAAGACATCTTTGAATTGCACCATGCCCGCATTGACAAAGAGCAACGTGGGATCATCCGCCGGCACCAAAGACGACGAGGCGACCGCTCGGTGTTTCATCTCTTCAAAGAAATCGAGAAAGGCTTGTCGCACTTCGGCGCTGTTCATCTTTTCCATCTGAGCTTCCTTGCTAGCAATACGCTGGGTTTGCTGCTGTCTTCGCTGTCAAACATCGGAAAATTATAGCCGGCATTGCCCATTCTGAACAAGGGCGCATCGCTATGCTATCAGGGCAATCGCTTCAAAACGCCGCTCAAATGCTTTATCTCCCTGCTAAGTGTTTCTCTCAATCAAAACGCGACTCTTTAGTCGCCATTCCAAAAACAAACTCCGCTACTCTCACTGTATGACCGAACCTATCCCAACCCGCATCCGGGCAAAAATGGGTCTTGTTGCCGAAAAAGTTTTTCTTCCGGCAACAAAACGGCAACAAAACAAAGAATCTCGCTAATCCCTTTCTCTCTGCCTCCTGTGGTGAATTTTTGCTTTCGTCATAGGCACCTGTTCATTCTGATGCGATTGCCTTGCCTATGGTATACTGTCGCTGACTGAATTGAGCTGCTTGATAGGGAAATACAATGACGACAATCGAAGAACAAGTTGAAGTGTTAATGTCCGGCACCGCTTATGGCGATCCCGATACCCGAGAAAACATGGCGAAGGATCTGCACAAGCGCATGCAAGACTGCCAACAAGAAGGGCGACCGCTACGTGTCTATTGCGGTTACGACCCACGCACGGCCGATCTGCATTTGGGCCACACCATCACCATGCGCAAACTGCGTCAGTTTCAGGATTTTGGTCATGACGTCACCTTTCTTATCGGCACTTTCACCAGCTTGATTGGCGACCCTTCCGATAAGGACACAGCGCGCGACCAACTGACCATGCAGAACGTTGAAGACAACGCGCGCACCTATGCCGAGCAGGCTTTCAAGATCCTCGATCAAGAGAAGACACGGGTCCGCCGCAATGACGAATGGCTGGCGCCGCTTGATTTCGCCGATATTATCCGTCTCGCCAGCCACTTCACCATGCAACAATTTCTCGCGCGGGAAAATTTTGCCAACCGCATTGACGAAGGCAAACCGATTTACCTGCACGAGTTCTTTTATGCGCTGATGCAAGCCTATGACGCCGTCGCGCAAGAAGCCGATGTCCAGGTGGGGGGCCAAGACCAGCTCTTCAATATCTTGGTGGCGGGGCGGAAATTGCAGACCGGCTTGGGACAAAAACCGCAAATCGCTATCATCATGGGCGAAAGCTTGCCCGGCACCGATGGCGAGATCAAAATGTCCAAGAGCCTGGGCAATCATATCCCCCTGCTGTCCGAACCCTGGGATATGTTCGGCAAAGTCATGAGCCTGCCCGACAAGGCGATGGGCGTCTATCACAAGTTGATCCTGGGTTGGACGCCGGCTCAAGTCGCTGATCTGGAGGCGAAACTTCAATCCGGCGAGTCCCACCCCAATGATACGAAGATGGGGCTGGCACGAGAAATTGTGAGTATCTTCCATAGCCCAGCCCAAGCGAATGCCGCACAAGCGCGCTGGAATGAAGTCTTTCGCGGTGGCGGCGGCATCCCGGAGAATATCGCCGAAGCAGAGCTAGCCTCTACCGAAGAGATCCGCGATATTCTGCTGCGCCTCAACATGGTCAGCAGCCGCGGCGAAGCCAAACGCTTGATAGAGCAGAATGGCGTCCGCCTCAATGCAGAAAAGGTCGACAGCCTGCAAGCAACCATCACCACAGAAATGTTGCCGGCTGTGCTGCAAGTGGGCAAGCGGCAATTCGTGCGCCTGGTGAAAGCAAACGGAGAAGGCAGCGAGCCAGACCTTGCCGACTAGCACCGATTACACCATTGATGAACTGATCAGCGTTTGCATCTCGCGACAGGTGCGCGATGGCGATGTCTGGGCGCAGGGCATCAACACGCCGCTGGTTTCGGCCGGTTTGATCCTTGGCAAAATTCGCCACGCCCCACGAGCTCGCTTCACCTCCGCCATTGGTCAAGCGCTGGTGCAAGATTGGGGCGCGCTGGGCATTGCCTCTATCGAAGATCTCTGGGTGGGCAAAGGCTTGGTCCACCTCGGATTTGCGACCGGCGCAGCCGAGATCCTGCCCAAGTTCCAACCCAGAGAATTCTTCCGCCCCGCCCAGGTCGACCAACACGGCAACCTCAACAATATCGCCTTCGGCAAGCATTACCAGCGACCACGAATGCGCCTGCCGGGCAGTGGCGGCATCCCCGATGTCACTCCCTGCTATGACCACACGTATCTCTATGTGCCGCGTCATTCACGTTTGACCTTCGCCAAAAAGATCGACTTCATCAGCGGAATGGGGCATGCGCCACAGCGCAAAATGGGTCGCGGTCCCGGTTATCTGGTCAGCGACCTGGGCGAGTTTGATTGGAACCGGGGCAAGATGCGCCTGACCCGCCTTCATCCAGGGGTGAAATTAGAGCAGGTCATCCGCAAAACCGGCTTCGAACTAGAGATTGCTGACGACCTGGGAGAGACGCCACCACCTGATGAACAAGACCTGCGCTTGCTGCGTCGGGAGATCGATCCACTCGGCACGCGGAAGCTGGAAACTTTGGGCGGGGCTGCCCGCAAAGCGCTGCTGCGGGAAATACTACAATCTGAGCGGGAGCTTTAACTGGTCAATTCAACTGGACGCCACTTCCCGATCCCTCGAAAGCGATCGGCAGCAGTCCCCATATGACCGAGCTCTATCCCTGCAATGCTGTCGCGCGCGACAAAAGTGTAAAGCGGATAATACAATGGAATCGCGATTGCCTCCTCGGCGAAAACGCTTTGGAATTGCTGATAGAGCATCGCGCGGGGCACACCATAAATTTCACCACGGGCGCCTTCCAGCAATTCCGCGATCTCTTGCTGGGATACCGCCCCATAATTTGCGCCATTGACCGATTGCGCCGGGTGCCAAAAGCGATAGAGATCCGGGTCGCTGTTGATACGCTGAGCCACGATGGCAGCCTCGAAACTGCCCGTTTGCAGGCGATTTGCCAGTTGCTCGCGAGTCACGATATCAAGCTCAATCTCAAAACCAAGCAACTCCCATTGAGCGGCGATATCACGCCCCAAGCCACTGCTTATGATCGTATCTTCAACCAGCAGGCTGATCTTTGACGCTGCCCCCGGTTCTTCAGCCGAGTCGCTTTCAGTTTCGCCCGTCGCTTCCTCTGGTTCAGTAGCCAGATCCGTCTCCAGCATTGACCGCGCCTGCTCTAAATCATGATTCACCCAGAATTCATGTGGTTGGTAGATGGAAGAGCCAGGTGCATAAGGGCTGTCCGCGTAGGTAGCGTTTGAGCCGAGGTGAGCCTCAACCAGCGCCGGCACATCCAAGCTCAACGCTAGCGCCTGGCGCAAACGCTTTTCGGTGAAGCGAGGATCATTCCAGTTGAATATCAGCAAATGCAACATCGAATCCACTTGAGTATAGACCTGGCTCTCGGGCAGTGAAATCAGCTGAGTACGCGGCGCAATATTGGCAAGCCCATCGATTTCGCCCGCGAAATATGCTGCAATCGCAGCGTCTGCGCCATTATAAAAGCTGAAACGCAAATCATTGAAATAGTAAGCGTTCGCTGCTTCGGGTCGATTTTGAAAGATTGGCGAAAGCGCCAGTCGTACCTCACTGATAACGCCGCTATCGCTCGCGTGAAAAAAGGCGAGCTGGTAGGCGCCGGTGCCAATCGGCGACAGATTGAATGGATGTCCCACAAGTTGTCGAAGCCCGATGCCGCGTAAGGCATGTTCGGGCAAGATGCCAATGGTCAGCAGATAGGGGAAACTGGCAAAGGGCTGCGCCAAACGAAAACGCAGCAAATCGCTGCCCAGTCTCTGTGTCTCGACGGTCTGCCAGAACGCTGCCGCCGGCGAAAAATCGGCGTAGCCGGGCTCGCTGAGCAATGACATGGTGTACAGCACATCATCGGCGCTTAAGGCGATATTGTCCTGCCAGCGAATATCATCACGCAGTCTGATGACATATTCCAAGCCATCTCCCGATATGACAACTTCCGCCGCCAATTGGGGCACGGTCTCGCCATATTCATTGATCGCGAACAGCCCTTCGAAAATCAGGCCGCTAATATCTTGATCGGGCGGATTTAAGTGAGCGAAGAGAGGGTTCAGCCGCTGTACGCTACCGATCATAGCTTCGCGATATGTCGTCATTCCCGCCTGGGATTGGGAATCCAGCTGGTCTGTATCTGCGTTGTCAGTATCTGGGATAGTTGTTTTGTTTGGTGATGGGATTGCTGTGGCTTGAACTTGCGCCGTTGGAGTTGGCTGGAGAGCTGGCGTGATATTACTTTGCCTGCTGATGCGAAAGGCAGCCCCGGCAGCAAAAATCGCCAAAGCGACAATAAGCGCAATCAACTGCCAGCGAAAACCGCGAAACATGCCGTTACCCCTCAACAGGGAGACAGCGTATAGTCAATTCCAGCAAATGCTCTGCCAGTTAGCTTCATCTCTAAAGCCTGTGCGAAAGCCGGCGGCTCAACCAGATGTGGCGACCGAGAACAAGGCAATGCCCAGAAAAGCGATCGATAGGAAAATTGTTATGCGGAAGAGCGTCTTTTCCAAGCCGCGCCGCGTCCGGGCGATACCACCACCAGCATCCCCGCCCAGCAAGCTACCCAAGGCGCCACCTTTAACTTGCAGCAAGATCAGTATGATCAGCACGATAGAAATAATGATTGACGAGATTTGTAGCACTACAGCCATGCTGCAACTCCCTGCACAACTTTGAGAACTTACGCCGCAAAACTATACCAGCTTCTGAACATTTTGCCTAGCGCCAAGTGAAAACAATCTTCAGTCTTCATTTTTTATACGCTAGTCCGCTCGTTTAGTCGCGCAGGGATTCGAGATACTCGATAGCGGTCCCCAATTGAATATCAGCTACAGATTCATCATTTGCCTCCCGATCCCATTTGACAATGATATCCGGCGTGATGCCTTGCTGATGAATCCAATTGCCCTTTGGCGTCAGCCAGCGTCGGACAGTGATGCGCAATCCACCACCGTTGGCCAGCGGCGGCGGGATGGTCTGCACTGTTCCTTTGCCGAAGGTCCTCTCACCGATTATCGTAGCCACGCCATAATCTTGCATGGCGCCCGCGATTACCTCAGCAGCGCTGGCGCTGGCTTTATTGACCAGCACAACAATTGGCACCTTGATATCATAATAGCTGCCGCTCGACCGAGTCAGCTCTTCCGTTTTGTCACGCGCAACCTGCCGCAGCAAGACACCATCTTCGATGAACGCGCTACCAATCTCGATAGCGCTATCCAAGGTGCCGCCAGGGTTATTACGCATATCGAAGATCAAACCCGCAGTCTCGTTGATATCGACCGCCTTCAAAGCATCGTCCAATTGCGACCGCGATAGGTCGTTGAAATCCAACATGGAGATATGCGCGATATCATCGCCAACCATCTCATAAGAGACATTGGGCAAGGGGAAGGTATCGCGGATGATCTCAAAAGTGAGCAATTCACCATCTCGCATGAAACGAATAATGACGCTGCTGCCACGAGGTCCCGGCACCAATGTCGTCAGGTCAGCTTGGGACAAGCCCGTCACAGGAATCCCATCCACATCGTAGAAGATATCCCCCGGGAGCACTCCGACGCTTTCGGCTGGCGAATTGGGGATCACAGTCAAAACTTCAATTTCGCCATTGTCCGGATTGGTATAAACAGTCACGCCAATGCCGGTGAATTCCCCGGAGAAATCGGTATAGATTGTGTAGAGATCGGGACGAATATAGCCACTGTGATCGTCTCCCAGCGCTTTGACCATGCCATCGATGGCGCCATCGACCAGCAAGTCAACATCAACATCGTCAATATAACGCGACTCGATGATGGAAAAAGCATCCCGGAACGATTCGATAGCTTTTTCGCTGTCATTCAAAGCGGCGATCTGAAATAGTGACAGGTTGCCGGCGACGAAGCCTAGGGCGAAGATCAGGATAACCCAAGGCAAGGATGCCCTAATACCTATTCTGCGCTTGATTGATCGCATCCATTTCATGATTTCACTCCAACTGCTGCGGGGGATTCGCTACGATTATAGTATAAGCTATGATAATGTTGCGTATGAACATCCACAAGCGATGCTGAGTACGCGGGTTTTGCAGGCGCGAAGTCAGAAGGGTGAATGCAAATATGTCTCAGATTTATGTGCCATTGCCACAAGCAGCGGCAGCGGTCCGCGATGGTGACACGCTCGCCCTGGGTGGTATGACGCTCTACCGCCGCCCCATCGCCTTTGTCAAAGCGCTCTTGCGCCGTCAATCCATCCCGCGAGATCTAACCTTGCTAAGCTTTACCGGCGGGATGGAATCCGACCTGCTGGTGGGAGCCGGCTGCGTCAAGAATGTGCGCTCGGCTTACTTCGGGCTGGAAGCCTTTGGCTTGGCGCCGATGTTCACCCAATTCGCGCAAAACCAGCGGATCACCGTCATCGAAGAGACCGAGGCAAGCATCGTTATGGGCATTCGCGCCGGCATCTCGGGCATTGGTTTCATGCCATCCCGCGCCTGGCTGGGGACGGATTTGCCAGCGCTACGGCACGATGTACAGACGATAAACGATCCCTACAGCGGGGAGGAGCTGCTGGCATTCCCGGCGATTACTTGTGATGTGGCGGTCATACATGGCTTGGCTGGCGACCGTCACGGCAACGTGCTGATCAACAACAATTTGGGCATCGACATGGAACTGGTTTGCCTGGCGGATACGGTCATCGCCACGGTTGAGCAGGTGGTGGATACTTTGGAACCCACTACCGATGGTGTGATTATTCCTTACCCCGGCTGCGATATGCTTGTGGAAGCTCCCGCAGGCGCCACCCCGACCAGCTGCTATCCCTTGTATCCACTGGCTGGAGAGCAGATTTTACGCTACACTGAAGCTTGCAATGCAGGGCAATTCAAAGATTTTTTGCAACACTTTGTGCATAATTAACAATGAGATCTTGCCAAAAGCATATTAGTACGGTATACTCAACTTAACAATATATTTGAGACTTGGGGAGCTTGCGTGAGTGGGCTGAGAGGGCGTAGCAACGCGCCGACCCATAGACCTGATCCAGATAATGCTGGCGTAGGGATGTCTGCAGCACCCTTCTTTTGCCACCCCTGTATACACCCCAACAGGGGTGGCTCTTTTCTAAGGGTCAGGAAGCTCCCCCCAGTCTCATCTTTAGCCGCTCGGTAATCATAACTGTACCGAGCTTGGACCAGCCAGCAGCTCAATCTAGCTCTGCGGGCACTTTGATTTCCGGCATACTGATGGGAGTTTCCAATGTTTCAGCGAGTTCTAATACCCCTTCTGCTTTTCCTTGGTCTTGTTAATGGCGCTTTCGCCCAAGAGCAAGATAGCCTCGTTCTGCTCACGCATGACAGTTTCGCTATCTCGGAATCATTATTGGACGCCTTCCAAGATATCACCGGCATAACCGTCGAAGTCTTGCGGGCGGGCGATGCCGGGCAAATGGTCAATCAAGCGATCCTGAGCAAGAATAATCCGCTGGCTGATGTCTTGTACGGCATTGACAATACCTTCCTCAGCCGCGCTTTGGCTGCGGAAATCTTCTTGGAATACAAAAGCCCCGAGCTGGAGCGCGTGCTGGCGGAATTTGCCCCGGACGATGGCTTCCTGGTGACACCGGTCGATTTTGGCGATGTCTGCTTGAATTATGACATCGCCTATTTTGAAGAACAGGAGCTGGCGCTGCCCACAAGTCTGCGCGACCTGACGGAGGCTGATTATGCCAGCCTGCTAGTTGTCGAGAATCCCGCGACCTCCTCTCCAGGTTTGGCATTCTTGCTAGCGACCATCGCCGCATTTGGCGACCAAGGCGAATACACTTATCTCGACTATTGGGCGGAACTGCGAGACAACGATGTGCTGGTGGTGGATGGCTGGACAGATGCCTACTATGGCAAATTCACCGTGGGCAGCCGCGGCGAGGGATCGCGCCCGTTAGTCGTCAGCTATGCCAGCAGCCCGCCCGCGGAAGTGATCTATGGGGAAGACCCAGCTGCCGGGGCAGTCACTGGCGCCATCATCGGCGACAATATGTGCTTCCGCCAAATCGAGTATGTGGCTATCCTGGCGGGCACAGCCAATGAATCCGCCGCGCAACAGTTTGTCGATTTCATGCTCAGCATCGCTTTTCAAGAAGACATGCCGCTCAATATGTTTGTCTTCCCAGTGGTGGACGATGTCGAATTGCCAGAGGTCTTCCTGGAATACGCGCAGATCCCAGAGCTCCCAGCCACGCTGGATCCCGCCCTGATTGAAGAGAAGCGCGAAGAATGGATTCAAGCTTGGATTGAGGTCATGTTGCGTTGATAAGTCCTAAACGGAACGGCTGGCTTGTCCTGTATTTGATACCGCTGGCATTCCTGTGCATCTTCTACTTTTATCCCTTGCTGTCGCTTTTTGATATCAGTTTGCGCCCCGCTGGCATGTGGGATCTGTCGGGATTTCTGCGGCTGCTTTCCAGCGATTATTACCTGGGGACCTTGCTCTTCACTTTCTATCAGGCTCTGCTCTCGACAGTTGCCACCTTGCTGCTGGCGCTACCTTGCGCCTTCATCTTCGCGCGTTATCGTTTCCCGGGCAAGTCGCTGTTGCTTTCACTGGCGATCTTGCCTTTTGTCTTGCCAACAGTGGTTGTCGCTCTCGCCTTCGCCTCTTTGCTGGGCGCCAATGGATTAGCCAACGACCTGCTGCAAACGCTCTTCAGCTTGAATTACTCGCCGCTGCAACTTGAGCGCACTTTGGCGATCATCATCATCGCGCATATCTTTTACAATTTTGCCATCGCCCTGCGCATCATCACGGGCTACTGGGCATCGATCGGTTTTTCAACAGGGGAGGCGGCTCGTTGCCTGGGCGCTGATGGCTGGTCACTTTGGCGGGATATCCGTTTGCCATTGATACGCCCGGCTTTGTTATCGGCGGGCCTGCTGGTTTTCATCTTTAGCTTCACCAGCTTCGGCGTGATCTTGATCTTGGGCGGTATCCGCTTCGCTACTCTGGAGGTGCAGATCTATTATCAAGCGGTCAATATCTTTAATCTTCCGCTGGCTGCTGCTTTGTCGCTGGTACAAATACTGTCGATGTTGTTCCTGATGCTAATCTACACCCGAACGCAGCGAAAACTCCAGCTTGCGCTGGCCAGTGGCGCTTCGATCGCCAAGCCCGCCCGGTCGAGAGCGGAGCGCCTGATGGTGTCAACTTGCATCGCCTTGATTGCGTTGCTGCTTTTTAGCCCATTGCTGGCGCTAATAACCCGCTCGCTTTTTATCTCCAGTCAACTCGATTTGAGCAACTTCGCGGCTTTGGCAGAAAAATCGCGCGGATCCTTGCTCTTCATTCCCCCGCTGGAATCCATCTTCAATTCCTTGCGCTTCGCCCTGATAGCGATGTCAATCGCCTTAGCCTTGGGGCTGATCGCGTCTTATATGATCGAGCAACGTGGTCGGCTGTCGCGCTTCTTCGATCCCCTCTTTATGCTGCCATTGGCGACCAGCGCGGTTACGCTTGGCTTCGGCTTTATCCTGGCGCTGGATGAACCGCCGCTGAATCTGCGTTCTTCCTGGTTGATCATCCCCATTTCTCATACCTTAGTGGCGCTGCCCTTTGTCATTCGCAGTGTCTTGCCGAGCCTGCGCGCCATTCCACCTTCACTGCGGGAAGCAGCCAGTGTCTTGGGCGCGAAACCAGTTGACAAGTTACTGACCATCGACATGCCCTTGCTCGGCAGGAGCATCGTGGTGGGCGCTACCTTCGCTTTCACTGTCAGCATGGGCGAATTTGGCGCATCGCTATTTGTCGCCCAGCGCGAATCTGTGACCATGCCAGTGGTGATCTACCGTCTTTTTGGCGATCCCGGTTTGTCCTCCTATCGACAGGCTATGGCGATGAGCGTGGTTTTGATGCTGGTCTGCGCTTTCGGCTTTATCATCATCGAGCGGCTGCGTATCACTGGTGTGGGAGAATTCTGATGCTGCGCATTGAAGGTCTTTCGCATGCTTATCAGGATATCGTTTCTCTGCGCGATGTGAGCTTGCAAGTCGATGCCGGCGAGATACTTTGCTTGCTAGGTCCGAGCGGCTGTGGCAAGACAACCCTGTTGCGCGTCATCGCCGGTTTGGAAGCCGAGTATCGTGGCGCGATTAGTTTTGCCGGCGCCAAGATCGACAAGCTGCCCGCCCACCAGCGCGGATTTGGCTTGATGTTTCAAGACTACGCTTTGTTTCCACACATGTCAGTGGCGGACAATATCGCCTATGGTTTGAAGCGCCGCGGCTATGACAAAAAAGAACGACGACAAATTGTTGAAGGGCTGCTGCGGCAGGTCGGCTTGGCCGGCTATGACGGGCGGGATGTGGCCTCGCTCTCTGGCGGGCAAAAACAGCGAGTGGCGTTGGCGCGCAGCCTGGCGCCCAATCCGCGCTTGCTGATGCTGGATGAACCGCTGGGTTCTTTGGATGCCCAATTGCGCGATCAGCTGGCGCTGGAGCTGCGGCAGATTATCAAGCAACAAGGCTTGAGCGCCATCTATGTCACGCATGATCATCGTGAGGCTTATGCCGTTGCCGATCGCATCGCCGTGATGAATGTCGGCAGTGTTCAGCAGCATGACACCGCCCAAAACATATACCATAAACCCAAGAATGCCTTCGTCGCGCGCTTCCTGGGAATGCGGAATATTTTCCCTCTCGATCACAATACTGTCACCAAGCGACTCGCCCATGAAGCCCAAGGCTTTGGGGCTGCCAAAATCATTCTGATTCACCCAGGCGGCATCCACTTGGAGACAGCGCCTAACGAGCCCTCCCTGCAATTCGAAGCGATCTTGGAGCGCGTCGTCTTCCGTGGCGACCGATACGATGTCTCCGTTTCTATTGGGGAAGAGATGAGCCTGACCTTCGCCTCCGTCGAGCTATCGGCGGCAATTGGAGAGGCTGTGACCCTTCACATCGCGCTCGACGCCGTCAAGGCTTTGGCGAACTAACTCCCGCCTACTCCCTATACCAGCAGCGGGCTGGCAAGTATAATTGCTTCATTCCAGTGCTATGTGACTTGTCAAGGAAAGTGGATATGCCAAGAGCTTTGTTTTCTGTATCGAGCAAAAAAGGAATCATCGGCTTCGCTAAAGAATTAGTTGCTCTGGGCTGGGAGATCGTCGCCAGCGGCGGAACTAGTCAGACCTTGTTGGAGGCTGGGGTTCCCGTCACCAGTGTTGAGCGCGTCACGGGGCAAGCAGAGCTGCTGGGGGGGCGCGTCAAGACATTGCATCCCGCCATCCACAGCGGCGTCCTGGCTCGCGATACCGACGCTGATTGGCAGGAACTGGCGGATTCCGGCTTCGCGCCCATCAATATGGTGGTGTGCAATCTTTACCCATTCAGCGAGACGATTGCCAAGCCGGAAATGACGCTGGAAGAAGCCATCGAGCAGATTGACATCGGTGGTGTTACCCTGTTGCGAGCCGCCGCCAAGAACTTTTCCCGTGTTATCGTCTTATGCGATCCACTCGATTATTCCGATGTTCTCTTGGCGCTGAAGGCAAAGGGCGAGACCGAGTTGTGCCAGCGCCGTCAATTGGCCGTCAAAGCCTTTGCCCACTGCCGCGATTATGATACTGCGATCCACGCCTACCTCTCACCATCGGATATCAGTGAGCCAGTGGATGATGACGTCCCTACCGAAATCTCAATCGGCTTACAGCGCAGCCATGAGTTTCGTTATGGCGAGAATCCCCATCAGCCAGCTGCTTATTATTCGCGCAGTCAGGAACACAATCCACTGGGCGCCGAGCAACTGGCTGGCAAACAACTCTCCTACAACAATATTCTCGATGTTGATGCAGCTTGGCGCGCCCTGTCCAGCTTTGATGAACCCACGGTTGTCATCGTCAAGCACCTCAACCCCACCGGTATCGCCAGCGCCGAATCGATCGCGGAAGCTTTTGCCCAGGCACTGGCTTCCGATCCGCTCTCGGCTTTTGGCGGCATCATCGTGACGAATCGCGAAATCGACCAGGAGTTTGTCTCTGGCTTGGGCACGCTTTTTGTGGAAGCGATCGCCGCCCCCGCAATCACGCAAGGGGCTGTCGCGCAGTTGCAAAGCGGGCGCAGCAATTGCCGCATCTTACGTATGCCACAGCGCTTTGATGTTAGCGGCTTCGAATTCCGTAGTGTAAGCGGCGGCTTGCTCTTGCAACGTTATGACATGGGCGATCCCGCTCAGGTTGCGATGAAAACGGTGACCAAGCGCAGCCCGGACGATGATGAAATGCGATCATTGCTTTTCGCCTGGAAAGCTGTCCAACATGTCAAATCGAATGCCATCGTTCTGGCGCAAGGCAGCCGCACTGTTGGGATAGGCGGTGGTTTGCCCAGCCGCGTCGATGCGGTGGAGCTGGCGATTCGCAAAGCCGAGGGCGAAAGCACCAATGCCGCCTTGGCTTCGGACGCTTTCTTCCCTTTTCCGGATAGCATCGAATACGCGGCGCGCGCTGGTGTAACTTGCCTGATCCAGCCGGGAGGCTCAATCCGCGATGCCCAAGTGATCGAAGCGGCGGATTCTCACGATATGGCGATGATCTTCACCGGCACCCGCCACTTCCGCCATTAATCGACTTCTGTGGCTTGCTCTTCCTTTTGCCAGCCGCCGCCGACAAAGGGGAGCTCGCCTTTTTCCCAAACGACCAACAGCGGCACAGCGGTGAAGATCGACGAATAGGTTCCAGACAGCAAACCGATAAAGAGGATGGCGATAAACTGTTTGACCGTCTCGCCGCCAAAAAGCAAGATCGCTATCATGATGAAGAATGCGTTCAGCTGTGTCGCCAGCGAACGATGGATCGTCTCCCAAATGCTGCGGTTGACAATCGTCTCATATGGCTCGCCCAGATGCTTCGGGATATTCTCTCGGATGCGATCGAAGACCACAATTGAGTCTTGCACGGAAAAGCCGACCACCGTCAGGACAGCGGTGAGGAATAGCGCATCGATCTCCCAACCCAGCAACAAGCCGAGCAGGGACATCACGCCCATCACCACCAGAATATCATGGACCATGGCGGCAATCGCGCAGACGCCATAGCGGATCGCATTCGGTACTTGGCGGAAAGCGATGACGATGAAACCCGTGATCACCAAAGCGGCAACCCCAACTGCCGCCAACGCCGATCGGGTCACCTCTTGGCCAATCGTTGCGGAAACTGTTTCAACGCGGAAGCTGTCGCGGTTGATCGGCGCTAAATCGCCCAAGCCCGTCAATATATCGTTGGTGACGCTGACATCGTGAAAGCTGGCACGGACCGACCAGCGGTAGTCGCTGTCGCTTCCAATCTGCTGAATGATGACGTTGTCATCGCCAATGGTAGTGAATACCAGGCGAATCCCATCTTCGCTGGCGCCAATTTCATCGAATTTCAATTCGTAGATGCTGCCGCCCAGAAAGTCGATACTAAGACGGAAAGGTCCCCCAGTTGTGGCTGTCGAATAAATCATGACCGCCAAGCCGGGGAGGATGACCAAAGCGGACAGCAAAAAGAACCAGCGGCGTTTTTGTACGATATTAAACATTGACCTTCATCCTTATGCGCCCAGTTGCGCACTTATTGCGCCCAGTTGCACGCTTATTGCGCCCAGTTACGCCCAGTTGCGCCCTTATTGCGCCCAGTTGCGCACTTATGCGCCCAGCAGCGCGCGATTGTTCTCAATAGTGCCGCGGAACAAATGCACCAGAATGTACAAAAATGTACGCGTGACGATCACAGCGGTGAAGAGATTCAAGACCAAGCCGATCGCCAAGGTCACAGCGAAGCCCGCGACGATGCTAGCGCCGGGCGTCTGCCCGAACATGAATAAGATCCCGCAGATGATAATGGTGGACAGGTTAGAATCGCGGATGGAAGTCCATGCCCGGTCGAAACCAGCTTGGAGCGCCCCATCCAGCGGCAAGCCCGCGCGCAATTCCTCTTTTATGCGCTCGAAAATCAGAATATTGCCATCAACCGCTGTGCCAATCGATATGAGAAAACCAGTGATAGCCGGCAATGTCAGCGTCACTGGCAGCAACTTAAACACAGCGATGTTGAGGAAAATGAATGTGATCAAAGCCAGATCGGCAGCGAAACCGGGCAAGCGATAATAGATTAGCATGAAAGCCAGCACGACGATGACCCCCACAACCCCGGCTTGCACGCTCAAACGTACTGATTCCTGGCCCAATGTCGCGCCAACTTCTTGGGTACTTTCGATGCGCAAGGGGATGGGCAGGGCGCCGGAACGCAATTGCAGCGCCAAGGTGTTCGCTTCTTCTTCGGTGAAATTCCCGGAAATCACGCCGCCAGTGGAAAGCTGCGCTTGAATAGTCGGCGCGGACAACACTTCGGCATCCAAGACAATCGCCATCGGCTCGCCGATTCGCTCCCGCGTGAAATTGCCGAAGATATCTTGGTAGTCTTCTTTAATCTCGAAATTGATCATCCATTCTGGTCCGCCAGTACCTTGCGGTGGCGACAGAACCGCGCTGGCAGCTTGCAAGCCCGCGCCCGTCATCACCGTGCGGAAGGGCAAACCGTTGACTGGATGCGCCCGCCTGTTGGCTAATGGATCTTCTTCGCCCTCTTCCAGGCTGGCATTCTGGCGCAAAGCCACTTGCTCGCTGGTCACGATCTCGCTGCCGACGAAGCTGGGTAGCTGCCCGCTCAAACCGCCGAAATCGACAAATTCGAGCAGGGCGGTTTGCTGGATGGTGGCGATGGCTTGTTCGGGGTCGCGCACGCCGGGCAACTCCACCAGGATACGATCGCGCCCTTGTACTTGCACAGTTGCTTCGGTCAAGCCCAAGGCGTTGACACGGCGGGAAACATTGTTGGCGGTTTCGTTCAAGTCCTCGACTGTGAAGTTGGCGGCCGGGATATCGGCTTGCAGCAGCACGCGCAATCCGCCGACCAAGTCCAAGCCCAGGCTCTGTGTAATGTTGAGGGCAAACTCGTAGACGCCATCGCCATTGGTATCGATTTCCAGGTTCTCGCTGCATTTCAGCGCGCTGAGTTCATCCGCCGTTGCCGCGGCGCAGGCTTCAGCTTGCACGCCTTTGAACTCCGGTGGGCTGGCGACCCAAATGCAGAACGCGCTCAATATGACGATAAAGATAAGCCAGCGAGCATGACTGCTCATAAGTGGCTGCCTCCCTCAACTTGGTTATTGCTTTGGGGCGATACGCTCCCGGTCTTTTCTTGTCCAATACCGATGCTCGCGTTATAAGCGATTTCCTGGGGATCATAGACTTGTTGCAATGCTGCCGTCAACAGTTTGATCGTCACCCCATCCGCAATTTCCACTTGGGAGATCCCCTGCTCCACATCGATGCTGATGATTTTGCCAACGATGCCCCCATAGGTTACGACCTCATCGCCGACATGCATCGAGCGCACGATTTTCTGCTTGTGTTTGAATGCGCGCTGCTTGGGGAAAATGAACATCGTCCAATATCCACCCAAGACCAGCGCGAGAATCACAAAGACAAGTACAAACTCCGGCATCAGCTCATTCCATAGGTTCGGTAGATAACGAGAACATTATAAAGCGGATGGCGGAGCTAAACCAGTCTTGGTCGATTGCTTGACCAAATCTAAATTCGAACTTAAAATACCAAATGGGACAACCTTCGATGGTCGAGGTGAAAGTATGATAGCTGATTTGTTGAAGAGAGCGTGTCGCGGGATTGCCATATTAGCCTTCGTTCTGGTTATGGCAGTTTATCCTGTTGCTGCTGGTGACACGATACTTAGCAATAACAGTGGCGTCGAAAATGAAAACTTCTACATTGAGGGCGAACCTTCGTTGGTCATCAATGGTTTCGATTTGACGCCGCTTGGATTGAACCTGCCAGTAGCACTCGATGCGGTCAGTATCTCGGTTAATACGCCGGCTCCGGGTAGCGGCATTGATCTTGTGGTTTATCAAGATGGCAATGGCGGCTCCCCGGTCGATGCGACCTTGGTGTATCGACAGCCGGTGGCGCTTGCGCGGTCCGGCATAAACCGTATCACCATCGATCCACCGGTGATCATCACCGAACCCGTCGTTTGGGTCGGTTTCTATTTACCAGTTGGGTTTCACTTCAATGCCGATCAGTCCGGCTCCTCAGTCTTAACATACTGGGCTTGGACACCTGGCGGCACCTTTGATTTGAATGCTTTGTCCAGCGCCGCTGTACTTGGTCCTGGTGATGGCACCGAGCCAGTCAACATCTCTATGAACGGCGTCGCTCGCATCACAGCTGAATTACGCACTCCGGAATATGAAGAGACCATCGCGGGTTTGCCACTTGGGCAGCAGATTGTCGACAATACCCCGCAGGATACCTCGATTCTACGACTTTACCCGCAGTGCGATGCGCTGCTCTATGATCCTGAAGATATTGCGGTCACCGCCAGCAATTCCTTCAGCTTGGAGTGTATCGTCGCCGACGAAATAGATGCGCCCACCGCTATCTCGCAGCCGCCAAACCAAGAGCTCGACCTGCAGCGCGCGGGGCAGCTTTACAAACTCCGCGAGCAGATTCCAGAATCCTTGCGCAAAGCCGGCGCCTATAATACGCTGCCAGAACCGGTGACGCATTGTTTTCGGGTTCCGCCAGTCGACTTGGAACGCGCGGTCATTGGCGAAGCGCACGGCACCCCGGAAAAATGGCAAATTCTCCCTTCTGTGAGATTTGGCGATATCGTCTGCGCCGAGGTCACGGTGGCGAACTACATTTCCTACTTCTTGCCGCGCACCGAGAGTTCACCACCCAACGTGAATCTGGTAGTCGGTTGGAGCCGCGTGAATCCTCATCCACTGCAATGTGGCACTGATACCAGAATCGTGGCGCCTATCGTCAACACGGGGCAAAGCTGGTTCGAGACCGATAGTGGGCATGTCAGGCTGTCGGTGGAAGACATTCACGTGCAAACCGGCGTGACTACCCCGCTCATTATCATGCCAATTAACACAGACCAGTTGGGACCAGGCGCCCGCCTCATGTTTGAGATAGGTCCTGTCTATGTCACCAATTATGTCAATGATCTGCATCGTTTGAAGATCAGCGTTGACATCAATAACGAAATCGAAGAGACCAACGAATTCGACAACAGTTGGTTCACCGAATACATCCTGGTATATCCCGAAGGTTCTGACAAATGTGCGGAACCGCCTGAAGATAACTAAAATCGAGCGGCTCGGTAGCGAGCAGCAATAGCATAAGGCAAGCTCATGCGAATTGTCACCAACAAGAAACTGGCGCGGCGTAATCGCAGAATCACCAACTATTTGTTTCTCGGCACCTTTGGCGCGCTGATCTTAGGGTTCATCGTCATCAATGCGTCGCTGGTCACTGGCGATGCCCCGGATACGCTCACGTTGATCGCCCAGTCAGCAGTATTGCCAGTGGCTTTCATCTTGACGATTGTCTCCGTGCGCATGACCAATCTCTGGGCGCGTGTGCCCCGCCCGGAGAAAGCCATTGAAGATGGGTTGAAAGGGCTGAGCAACAAGAGTGTCCTCTACAACTATTATCATTTCCCGGCGCGACATGTCTTGATTTGTCCGCAAGGTGTCTTTGCCATTGTCACCCGTTGGCATGATCAAGCCTTCACCTTCAACGAAGGCAAGTTTCGCAGTCGACGAAATGCCATCAGCAAGATGTTCTCCGCGATTCGCATGGATGGCGTTGGCAAACCATTGCGCGATGCCGAGTTTGCCCGCGATCATATTCAGCGATCTATCGATGAAATCGCGCCAGATGTCACTGTGCAAGCGCTGGTTGTCTTCATCGATCCCTCCGCTAGTGTTGAATTTGAAACTAAACCGAAAATCCCCGTTCTATATGCCGATCCCAAAATGCCGCCCAATTTGAAAGACTTCATGCGCGATGCCAAGCGCCAGCTTAACGAAGCCAGCGGCGATACCAAAAATGTCAACCTGATGCCCCTCAGCGACGAGCAGATCGAAGCTTTTGAAGAGGCGACTCTCTGAGGGAGCATGTCCCCCGCGCGATTATACTCTCCTCTCATACTTGTCATTCTACTTGGTTTCGGATTACGGCTTCATGATTTGCAAGCGGTGCCGCTGCGTGGCGACGAAGCCTTCAGCGTCTTGTATTGGGCAGATCTGCCTTTAAGCGAGTCTTTGTCAACCATTGCCGCGGGCGAACCACATACGCCATTGGTCTATGCAATCGCTCGTCTGTGGCGCCACATTATCGGCGGCATAGACTCTGTCTTTGCCCTGCGTTATTTGCCCGTCTTGGGCAACATCATCGGAATCCCAGCGATATTCGCTCTCGGCTGGCGGCTATCTCGCAGGCGAGCGATCGGTTTGCTAGCTGCGCTGATGTGGGCAGTGCATCCATTCGAGATCTGGCACAGTCAAGAGTTTCGGAATTATGCCTATTGGGCGGGGCTAAGTGTCACATCGCTTTGGCTTGGTTTGCGGCTTATCGATCGCTCCCGCCACCAAGATTGGTATCTATACGCTGGCTTCGGGGCGCTAGCGGGCTTAACAATTTATACGGATCCATTTATTGCCTTGGCTTTGACCTGCTTCGCATTCATTGCCCGACGTGGCGATTGGCTATTCTTGCGCCGGCTTGTGGTCATACAACTGGCGATCGTTACTTTATTGCTGGGGGGCTTTATATTGCTGCAAGTGCGGCCGGGATTCATCGAACGCTATCCCGGCGAAGTAGAAGCATTTTCCGCGCCGGATTATGTCACTCGCTTCATACCGGTTTTGACGCTTGGCAACACCATCCCGCTGCAACTTTCAAGCGTGGGCATTGCGCTTACGCTGGCTTTGATCGCCTCGGCAGTGCTGACCTATCGAAAATCGACGCGGCAATTGCAATTTCTGCTGCTCTTGGCTGGGCTCCCCTTGTTGCTTCTGGGGTTGGTAACTTGGCGCTTTAATGTCTTCCACCCTCGTTATGTTTTGGGGGCGGCGCCCGGTTTTATTTTGTTGCTCGCACTGGGCAGCTTTTACGCAACCGATTATTTGCAGCGGGTTCTCCCCCTAAAGAAAAGCGTCGTCGTCTTTCTGGTCATATCACCTTGGTTTGCGCTTGCGGCTCTAACTTTGGATGCTCATTTTAACGATCCGGCTTTCCGCAAGGCGCCGGCCTGGGATGAATTGGGGAGCTTCCTCAACAGTCGCGTGGCTGAAGACGACTTGGTGATTCAACTGGCTGGTGATGCAGCCTTTGGTTACTACTACAATGGACCAGCAAAAGATATCTTCTTACCCAGGAGCGCAGCGCAAACGGCGGAAGAACTCGCTGCGACGCTCAATGGTTTCCGTGGCAATTTCGCAAGTATTTACCTGGTCGCCAACACAAACCCCGCTTGGCAAAACGCCGGCATAGTGGAGAAATGGATGGCGGACAACATGCAGCAAGTGCTGCTCTCTGATGCCTCCGGGCTTCCCATTTATCAGTATATGCGATTGAATATGGATGCTTCCTTTACCGCCGCTCTGGTACGTTTTGGCAATGTCGTCGCCTTGCTGGATTATGAATTGTTTGAAGACCCTCTGCCCAGCGGCGAATTGTTGCTCTGGGTTTATTGGCGCCCGATATCGCAGACAGCTATGCCGCTCAAATCCTTCGTTCATATTTATGGCGAAGTTAATCCGGCAACGGGTAGCCAGCTCTGGACGCAAGATGATCAATATCCGCAGCGGGGCCGGCTGGACTCCACCACTTGGCAACAAGACCAAGTATTCCGCGATGTCTATTACTTGCCCGCCGGCTCACTGGAGGAGGGCGAATATGAAGTGCATGTCGGCTGGTATGAGCCTGCTGGGGACGAGCGGGTCCTACTAGCCGACAACAGCGATAGCTTTCCTCTGGCTTCATTAAGTTTTACAGAATCTAGCAGCAAAAATCGATAAAAGCATAAATCGAATGGCGCGAAGTTTTGTTCCAATGTAATATCGAATTAAAACAACCGCCGCTTAGTCCGAAGGTTGCTCTATGTCCTGGAAGAAAATACTCTATCTTAGTTTCGTATCGCTGCTGTTCCTTTTGAATGCAGCGATGGCACAAGAGTCCGCTTCCGATGATGAAGATGCCGCATCAGCTGAATCAGGCATTTATGATGTTTACACTGTGCAAGCTGGCGACTCATTGCTTAGTATCGCGGAACAATTTAATACCACAGAGCAGCTGCTGAAGTCCTTAAACGAGATCGACGATGAAAGCCAAATCAGCGATGGCAATAGCCTGTTAGTGCCCGTGGGTAGCGTTCCCTTCGTTAACGTTTACGAAATCCAGCCGGACGATACTTTGTTCAGCATTTCCAAACGCTTTAACAGCACGATAGAGACATTGAAATCATTAAATGCTATTGCCGATGAAACCCAAATTGTTGCCGGGGAAAGTATCCTAGTCCCCACAATTGATGAGGCTTTGGTTGAAATCCATATCGTTGCTTCAGGTGATTCGCTGTTCAGCATATCCAAGCGCTATGCGACCACGGTTCCCATCTTGAGGTCCTTGAATGGTATTGCCGATGCAAGGCGGCTGGACGAAGGCGATACTATTGTGGTGCCCAAGCTCGATGAGACAGTTTATGAGGTCTATGAAATCCTAGAGGGTGACACGCTCTTTGATATGTCACGCCTGTTCAATACCAATACAGCGCAATTGCGCAGGCTGAATGGCATTGCAGAAAACGCTGATTTGCCTGTTGGCTTAGTTATCATCGGTCCCAAGGTTGACGAGAGCATTCTCGAAAAATACATCGTGCAGCCAGGAGATTCCTTGTACGACATATCCAGGAGCTCTGGTAACAGCCTCACTGTCTTGCAAGCGTTAAACAAGCTAGCCGATGCCCGTGACATAAAAGTCGGTGAGACTTTACTCCTGCCCAAACTTGAGGATGCCGTGCTCGATGTTTATGTTTTTGGTCTGGACGATACGCTAGAGAAAATTGCCGAGATTTTTGAAACTACGGTGGAGCTACTGCAATCGCTGAATGGCATCATCGATCCCAGTCTGATTCAGATCGGTGAAACGCTATTTGTCCCAACGCCTTTAGATACTTAACCGTCGCCTAGCTTGGTATTTGCATTCGAGTGCTATTGCTAAAGCCAGGTGACTGACTCGGCAAATAGCTATCCAACTCGCTGCTGCCTCGAGCCAGAGACAACTCAGCGGCTTTGCCAAGTGAAACTGCGCGGTCTGCCTGGCGCGCCAACATACTCGTAGGTGCCCAGGTCGTTTTGCCGCGCTACAGTGACATACCACTGAAATAGTTGCGCTTGTCCAGCGGCCGGCGCAAAAGAATCCGGTATTTGATAAGCATTGGCTTTGGTCACCAAGTTAAGTTGCTGGCGCGTGCTTTGATTGCTAAGTTGTATCAGGTACTGATCCGCTTGACCCATCCCGCTAAGACCGACCCACTGCAAGATCACCGGCTCAGCTGGGATCAACGCGCCATCAGGAGGATAGAGCAAACGTGGCGCTAGCTTGGTAGCGGTGGGCGTTGCTGTTTCGTTTCCGGTTGGGGTGGGCCTCTTGGTGGGCAGCGGCGTCGGTAGTGGCACAGTGACACATTGATCAATGCTCAGGTTCGGCGCGCAATTGGTCCCGCCGCTCGGCAAGGTGAAGTTGCAACCGTACCAATTGACATCGCGATTCAAAGCAGCCAGGATTTCCAGCGTCGTATTGTATTGAGAAGCGACATCGACCATGGTTTCGCCGGCTTTGACATTATGGCAACCAACAATGGCGCCGATTGGCAACACCGCTCCGGAACTATCGTCCGCGCCGATGGTGGCCAGCAGTTCTTGTGTCGCTTGCGCGCCGAGAGGCGTTGGCGTCGCTGTTGGGCGCGGAATCAAAATCGTTATCCCGCCACGCAGGCTGTCCGCATTGGGAATATTATCGTTGAGAGCGACCACTGTTGCCGCCACATCGGGTTCGTAACCGTAGCCGTGCTGTGGCAGCTGCAAAATGTAAAACAAAGATTCCCCTTCTTGCACCAGGTACTGCAAATAGACAGAAGTGGGGCTAGGCGAGGCAGAAGGTGTTAGTGGTGTAGCGGTCTCGGTTGGCGCTGCTGTTGCAATTTGCACCGTCGGCGAAACATCCTGTGGTGTTGTTGGCTCGGGGGATGGCGACTGGCGCGGGCTGGGCGCTGCGGTGGCGATCAGCACAGTGTCGTTCACCGCTGTGGGAAGTAAGTCCGGCGCGCCGATATTGCAGCCGACAGCCAGCAGGGCAAACAAAGCGAGCAGGGCAGACAACATAACTTTCATCTCAGTCTTCCGCTCCCGTACCTTGCCAGCCAAAGCGGCGTATTTCGGTTGAATAAGCGACGGTGTTCTTATCCTGATTCACCACACTGACTTGCCAATTGTAGTCACGACGTGATGAATCGCTAGCTTGCCATTGAGCTGGGATGATGAAAAACAACTCGCGCGTATCGGCAGTGTAACTCGCGCCGGTGTGGGTATCGGTCACGTGGACGCGGTAGACATCGCCTTCGCCCAGGCGGCCCGTCCCCACCCAGCGCAATGTGATTTGCTCGAATGGAGCGAAAAAAGCTTCATGCGGCGGGCTTTGGGCGAGGGGAGCGTTGAAGGTCGCGGTGGCTGATGGAGTTGGGGTTTGGCTGCCGGAGGCAGTTGGTATCGGTGTTGTGGTTGGCGTTGGCGCCGGCACGCGCAACTTTTGCCCTTGACTGAGTTGCACGGTGCATTCTGGTCCCCCAAATGTTAAGCCGAACTCACAAAGCAGAAATTCGACTTCGGGGTTTAGGTCAGAGAGTACTTTAGCGTTGGTATCGTATTCCAGGGCGATCAAAATCATGTTTTCTTCCGGCTGCACCACATGCCACATCAATCCTGGCAAAAGGGTAGCGGTCGCAGTTGGCGCGAAGGGGTCAAAAGCCAGCAGCGCCAACCTTTCAGCTCGCGCGTTCGCTTCAGCGGGAATGCTGTTGTCTTCTATTGTTGGCGGAGTTGTCGCCGCTGGATCAAACGTGGGACTGGGCAAAGGCACAATGATCTCCTGCCCGATTTGAATTTGAGCTTGATCAGCGATACGGTTCATTGCCTGCACTGTCGGCAGAATGTCCAGGCTTGTGTGACCGCAACGTGAGACGATCGCGATCAAAGAATCGCCCGCTGCCACCTTCTGCACACAAGGTGTCGGTGTCGGGATTTGGGTGGGCATCAAAGTTGGCACCGGGCTGGGTGTGATTGTCGCAGTGGGCGGACCAGGTGTGACCGAAGGTCCAAACATAGGGGTCGGCATTATAGTCGGGACTTCCTCAGCCGAACCAAAACCCGCCTGGTTCAAACGAGGTACCAGCGAGATAAGGGCGACGGCAACTGCTGCAGCGATGATTAGCAAGATGATGATCCCGCTCAAAACATGTACCCTAAAGCCCAGGCTTTCTTCCGCCAGATCTGTTTCACCCAGGCGATAATCGTAACGGGGACCGCGGAAACCTTGCCTTTCAGAGCGGTCTCTCGGTGCGATCTCGGCGATGGTTGTTCCACAAGTGATGCAGATCGCCGCATTCCGGTGATTGCGCGCTTGGCAAATCGGGCAGATTTTATAGGCGTCGTTCAATCGCTTTCCTCATCGACATCGCTTCCTGCCATTATAACCGATGGCGCCGCCTCCCCTCGATAGTTGAGAGGAGGCGTAGGATTAGCACTGGTCTTGCTAGCGGCCGCTGGTTCATCAGCCACAAAGATTGGCGATCCGCTCTATGATCTGGGCTAACGCCGTTTCTAGCTCAACTAGCCGATTCCGCTCGCGCTGAACAACATTGTCCGGCGCGCGATTGACAAAATTCTCGTTTGCCAGCATCTTCTTGGTTCCATCAAGTTGGCTTTGTAGCTTTGCCATTTCTTTGCTCAAACGCTCGCATTCCGCGGCGATATCCACCATGCCTTCCAACGGCAAATAGAGCGAAATGTCACCGACGACGATTGCCGCTGAATTAGCCGGTTCTGTCGCACCCGTAATAAGCGTTAGCGCCTCTACATTGCATAGCCTCTTTAGGATGTGAGCGTTGCGCGCCAGTTCCTCCGCCGCCTCGGTGGATTTGGCAATGGCTGTGATCCGTTTGCTCGGATCCACCTTGTAATCGCCGCGGGTATTGCGAATCTCCCGAACGACCTCCAGGAAACTGTGCATGCGGTTTTCGACCTCTTCGTCGATCAGCTCTTCATTCGCTTGGGGCCAATCGGCGATGATCAGCGCCTCGCCATCATGCGGCAAATAGCGCCAGGCTTCTTCGGTCACAAAGGGCATAAATGGATGCAACAGGCGCAGGCAAGCATCTTGCACATGCACCAGGACACGTCGGGCCGCATTTTTCTGCTTCTCACTGCCTTCGTACAGAGCCTGTTTGCTGATCTCGAGATAGAACGGCGCGAACTCATTCCACATGAAGGCGAGGATCTGGTTGCCCGCTTCACCATATTGATAGATATCGAACAGATACTGCACGTTCGCGATCAGTCGATGCAGCCGGCTCAAGATCCAGCGCGAAGGCAGATCCAGTTCAGCGCTCGCTGGCAGGTTCAGCTCGAGCTCCCCGTCTATATTCATATTGATAAAGGAGGTCATCTGCCAGATTTTGTTGATGAAGTGGAAAGTGTGTTCCAGCCGGGTCTCATCGAGATGGCAATCGTTGCCGGGCGTACCGCTTGTGATCAAAGTAAAGCGTAAAGGATCTGCCCCGCGCTCGTCCACCACCGTCAGCGGGTCGATTGCGTTGCCCAGGGTCTTGCTGAATTTCTTGCCGCCTTCCGCCCGCACCAAACCATGCAGGTAGACGGTGTGGAATGGCGACTTATCGGTGAACCACAAGCCCATCATGATCATGCGCGCCACCCAGAAGAAGAGAATATCGTAGCCTGTCTCCATCACCTGTGTCGGATAATAACGCGCCATGTCAGCTGTTTCTTGGGGCCAACCCAGTGTGCTGAAGGGCCAGAGGCCGCTGCTGAACCAGGTGTCCAGCACATCCTGCTCCATTTCCCAGCCATCTCCCTCAGGAGGCTCGTGACCGACATAGATCTCGCCTTGTGGATTTCCATCCTGCTCGCGGTACCAAGCGGGAATGCGATGCCCCCACCACAGTTGCCGGCTGATACACCAATCCTGGATATTTTCCAACCAGTGGAAATATACTTTTTCGAAGCGTTCCGGCACAATCTTGATTTGCCCCTCGCGTACTGCCGCAATCGCCTTTTCGGCTAGCGGCTGAATGCGCACATACCATTGCGTGCTCATCATCGGCTCGATCACTTCGCCCCCTCGTTGGCTGCGCGGGATGCGTGTGGTGTAGGGCTCGGTCTTCACGGTCAAGCCAGCCGCTTCCATATCGGACCAAAGCTGTTCGCGACAGTCATAACGATCCAAGCCCACATACTTGCCGGCTTGGCTGTTCATGGTGGCGTCCTGGTTCAATATGTTAATCAGCGCTAGCCCGTGTTTTTCCGCCAGTTCATAATCGCTGAAGTCATGCGCCGGCGTGACTTTCAGAGCGCCGGTACCAAATTCCATATCAACGTATTCATCGCCTATGATTGGAATCTCGCGTTCCAATATCGGCACGTATGCGCGTTTGCCAATCAAATGTTGATAGCGCTCATCAGCCGGATGTACCGCCACGGCTGTATCCCCCAGGATCGTCTCCGGGCGCGTCGTCGCTACTGGCAGATATTCGCCACCTTCGACTGGGTATTTGAAATAGTAAAGTTTGACCTCTTCTTCGTTGGTCTCAACTTCGAGGTCGGAAACCGCCGTCTGCAAACCCGGGCTCCAATTCACCAGGCGCGGTCCCCGATAAACCAAACCCTGCTCCCATAAGGTGATGAAAGCTTGCTGGACAGCTTCTGACAAGCCATCGTCAAGCGTGAAGCGTTCGCGGTCCCAATCGCAGCTGGCGCCCAGCCGCCGCAACTGCCGGATAATGGTGCCGCCGTGTTCTTCTTTCCATTGCCAGGTACGATGCAAGAATTCTTCGTAGCCGACTTCCTCACGGCTGGTCCCTTCATCGCGCAACATCGCTTCCACTTGCAGCTGGGTGGCGATGCCGGCATGATCGGTGCCCGGCACCCACAGCGCGGCTTTCCCACGCATGCGCTCGTAGCGGATCATCAAATCTTCCAGCGCGGTGAAAAGCGCATGCCCAATGTGCAAGCTACCGGTTACATTCGGCGGCGGCATGCTGATGACAAATGGTTCAGCATTGTCCTTAGCGGATTCTGGCTTGAACCAGCCGTTCTTTTCCCAGAAAGCATAGACCCGCGGCTCGGCTTCGGCGAAGTCAAAATTGCGCGGCATGTTCGTTTCTGCTGGTGCTTTCATGTCCTATCCTTTCTCTGCAAAGAGAAACAAAAAACCTCCCGCCCCTGCACAAGGACGGAAGGTTGTCTTCCGCGGTACCACCTTGTTTCAGTGAGTTCACACTCACTGCGCTCAAGACGCGATAACGGACGTTAACCGGCCCGATTCTACTAGCGGATGCGTTCTTTCGGGCAACTCCCGGGTGACTTTGGGCAATCTTTCATCGGCGGGCTCACAGCCGAGGACCCGCCTTCTCTGAAATGAAGAGGATTGCTTACTCTTCCCGATCGCTGTTTTTGCTATTCAATTGTCAATAGAGCTCGGCTTTTCCATCAAATACGGATAGACAAAGCCTGAGCCACCCATGGGACTTGAACCCATAACCTATCGCTTACGAAGCGATCGCTCTGCCAATTGAGCTAGGGTGGCGGACATCAAAAAATCATTATACCAGCCTATATTTGGGGAATCAAGGTTCGAGCCCCGCACTTCAACTTTCGATAACGCTTTCTGCTATACTCGAATCCAAAGCACAATAATATGGCAAATCCATGACGATAGAAATCTTGTCCGATGAGGTCGTGGCGCGGATCGCCGCGGGAGAAGCCGTTGAACGGCCGGCTTCGGCCGCCAAAGAACTGATTGAAAACTCCATTGACGCGGGCGCCAGCTCGATTCATGTGGAGATCGCTGGGGGAGGGCGCCAACTGCTGCGCGTGACGGACAATGGCGCCGGCATCCGCAAGGCAGAAATTGAACTTGCCTTCAAACGCCACGCCACCAGCAAACTCCGCGCCGCCGAAGAGTTACAAGCTGTGGCAACTTTAGGTTTCCGCGGGGAAGCCCTGGCTAGCATTGCGGCGGTCAGCCAGACAACCATTGTGACGCGCCACCGCGACCAGAAAATGGGCGTTTCGCTGAAGCTCGACGCTGGCATTGTGCAGCAGCAGCGCTCGATTGGTGTGGCGGCCGGCACCGTGGTTACTATCGAGAATCTGTTTTATAACACGCCGGCGCGCCTCAAATTTCTCAAAGCCGATAATACCGAAAAGCGCCATATCCACTGGGTAGTGGCGCGTTACGCCTTGGCTTATCCACAGATTGCCTTCGTCTTAAAAGGCGATGGTCGCGAGCGTTTTCGCTCTTCCGGCAGTGGGAAACTGGAGGATGTGGTGGGCAAGGCATTTGGATTGGATGTTTACAAAAGCATGATCGCGGTCAATAGCGCCGAAGTCTCTCGGCAAGATCGGCTGCACATTCAAATCACCGGTTTTACCTCGTCGCCAGCGTTGAGCCGCGCCACTCGCGATCGCATCATTTTGTTTGTCAACGGACGCGCGATCCAAGACAGCAGGCTCAGCCATGCGATTACGCAAGCATATGAAGGCTTGTTGAAAACGGGTCGGCATCCTCTGGCGGTCTTGTTGATCACCATGCCCGCCGATTTTGTCGATGTCAACGTGCATCCGACCAAAGCTGAAGTGCGCTTTCGTGATTCGCAGCAAGTTTTTGTGGCAGTGCAGCGCGCCGTCCGCGAGGCGCTGATTGCTTCCAGCGATACTGCCCCCGAAGCGGATCTGTGGACCGGGACCGGGTTCACGGATCAATATATCGAGTACCAGCGTCCACGCCCCCCTTGGCAAGTTTTTGATGGCGACGAGCTTTTTGACGATGCTGGTCTTGAATACACCCCCGCGGCGGCAGAACAGCCAGACAAACCGCGAACCTTGCCAGTGCTGCGGGTGATCGGGCAGATCGGCGCCAGCTACATCATCGCTGAGGGACCGGCGGGCTTATACCTTGTCGACCAAAATGCGGCGCATGAGCGCGTGCTCTATGAGCAAATACAGGAAGAGCTGGCGGAGGGCACTTTTGCTGGCGTCAAACTGGGGGAAAGCCAATCGATCTTGCTCTCTCCCGAAGATGCCCAGTTGCTGGGCGAAATCGGCGATATCTTCGCGACCCTGGGTTTTGAGCTGGAAGTCTTTGGACCCAATAGCTTTGTGGTCAGAGCGCTGCCCAAACAGATAATCGGTTTGCAAGTTGTGGACATCTTGCCGCAGATGCTCGCCCAATTGCGACAATCGCAGAAAGAAGTCCCCGACGCTGTGGCTGCGCTGGCTGCTGCTGCTGCCGTCCGCAGTGGCCAGATTCTACAGGCGGAAGAAATGGGTGCCCTGATCGCCCAATTGGAGCGCTGCCCAACGCCATTCAATTCGCCAAACGGGCGCAAAACACTGATCCACTTGAGCCGCGAGCAATTGCTTGATGAATTTCGGCGCTCCTGATTATTGCAGCAGCGGGAAGACCCCCAGCAGATAAAGCGGTACCAAGCCCGCCACAGCCAGAAATGCCAATATCACCAGAATGATAGTGACAATATCGATGCCATCTTCTTTTGCTTGGCGCTGCGGCAGGAAGGGACCCGTGTAGCCGCCGGTGGCTTCTAGGTTGATGGTGCCGTCAGGGTTGAAAAGCGGGCTGGGGGGATTGGGAATTGCGGAATGATCTCCCGCTGTCTGTTGGCTGGGACGGCGGCTCGGCGCTGCCGGATTGGCTCTGGCAATCGGCATGGGTGCCCGTCGCGGCGCGATTGGGATTGGCGCGGCAGGTGCTGGTATAGCTGGCGCTGCTCTCCTCACTGGTTGTTGCCCCACAGCGGTTGATGGCGCCATGCGCCCGCTCATAGTTTGCTGTATCGCGATTCTGCTACGATCACGTATCTGCTGTAGGATGTGGCCCAGTTGGTCGGCGTGTTTGTAGCGGTCGTTGGGTCGCTTGTTCATGACTTTGGCGATAACGTTGCTGATATCTTCCGGCAAATCGGGATTGATATCTTTCGCTCGGGGGATATCGCTTTTTATATGCGCTAAAGCCAATTCGCGTTGTGAGCTGCCAATATAGGGCAAGCGTCCGCTAAACATTTCAAACAGGACAATGCCGATGGAATAGACATCGGATGCCGGCGAGGGCTTCTCTCCACGCGCTTGTTCGGGCGCGAAATAATGTGGGCTACCCCAGACCACCTCGCTGCGGGTCTGTGGCATGGTATCGGTGTATGCTTGGGCGATGCCAAAATCGGTAATTTTGACCACGCCTTCTTTGTTGATCAGGATGTTCTGTGGTTTGACATCGGCGTGCACCAGCTTTGAGCGATGGGCGAAGCCCAACCCGGCACAGATCTGAATGGCATAGTCCAAAGCCTTGTCAAATGGAAGAGCGCCCCGGGTCTTGATCAGCTTCTTGAGATCGTCCCCATCGATCATTTCCATGACGATATAATGGGTGGTGCCATCGCTGCCCACATCGTGAACAGTGACGATATTCGGGTGTGACATCCTGGCAACACTGCGCGCTTCTTGCTGGAACTTCTCCAAAAAAGCGGGATCCTCGGTCAGCTTCGGACGCAGAATCTTGATAGCGACCATGCGTCCCAACATGCGGTCAAGGGCGCGGTAAATCACCGACATGCCGCCAGATCCTTGTTGCGCCAGCAACTCATAACGTTGGTTGAGTAAGGTTTCACCTGGCATGAGCAGACCTCGTTCAAGTTTGCGATATGGGGTCAAATAAGTTTTGATATTCTCGTAAAGCGCTACGGTCGGTCAGGCTGGCGATATAATCTGCCACTACGCGATGTGCCGTTTCATCTTTCATTCTGGCTTGATATTCATCCGGCAACTGCCGCGGTTCGTTGATATAGCTGGAAAAGAGCGCCTCGATAATTTGCTTGGCGCGGGTTTGCATCTGCAGGATTCTAAAATGACGATACATCTTGTGGTAGAGAAAATCTTTTAGCTCTGCATTGAGCCGTCGCTGCTCCAGACTGTGACACAGTAAAGGTTCTGGATGAAGCTGCACATCAAGCGCTGACTTTGGTCCCAGCGCTTCGATCTTGGCTTGGGACTCAAACAGGACATCATCAACCAATTGACCGACCAATTCACGGATAATATGATGTCGCGAAACTTCGTCCAGCTGGCTCACTTTCCAGTCCATCCGCTCCACCACGCGGCGCCAAATCTCCAGCTCGTTCAATTGCTCCATATTTAGCAAGCCCGCCTGCAAACCATCATCGAGATCGTGGGCATTGTAGGCAAGATCATCTGCAATATTGGCGATCTGCGCTTCCAGGCTGGGACCAGTTTCTTGTGAGATGCCGACAAAAGCAGAGCGGTCATAACTGGATTCGTGCTTGGCGATTCCTTCCAAACTCTCGATTGTTAGGTTGAGCCCATTCCATTTGGGATAACGGCGTTCGAGCTTGGTGACCACGCGATAGCTTTGATGATTGTGATTGAAACCACCATAATCAGCCAGCAACTGATTGAGCGCAGCCTCGCCTGCATGCCCAAAAGGCGGATGCCCCAGATCGTGCGCTAGGCAGATGACCTCGACCAGATCTTCATTGGCGCCCAGTGCCCGCGCCAGTGTGCGACCGATCTGCGCTACTTCCAAGGTATGGGTCAGGCGCGTGCGATAGTAATCGCTGGCATCGTTGACGAATACCTGGGTTTTATATTCCAACAGGCGGAAGGCGGCTGAATGCACAATGCGGTCACGATCGCGCTGGAACGCTGTGCGATAACGCGGTTCAGACTCGGGGTGCAAGCGCCCGCGTGACTCTCGGCTGAAAAGCGCATATGGGGCGAGTATATTTAATTCATTGGCTTCCAACCGCAGGCGCAAGTCATTCATAGCATATCCTCATCATCATTGTAATATCGGCGGCAGAATTGTGCATCTTGCGCATCGGGTGGATTAGCGCTTTGGCAAATTGTGCTAGAATTTATTATATGAGTTAGGAGCTGGGACAAGAGCGGATATGCCCAACATTATCGCTATTCTGACCGATTTCGGCTTGCAGGATATTTATGTCGGTGTGATGAAGGCGACAATGTTAAAGATCTGCCCAGAAGCGCGGATTGTCGACATCACTCATGCTATCCAGCCGCAGAATGTGCAGGAAGCGGCTTTCGCTTTGCTCAACAGCTATCATTTCTTTCCCCAGGGGACGACCTTTTGCGTCGTGGTCGATCCCGGTGTTGGGAGCGCGAGGCTGCCGATAGCCTTAAAGACCCCTGCCTACCAGTTCATCGCGCCGGATAATGGCGTGCTCAGTTATGCTTTAGCGCATCAAGCAGGAGCTTATCGGGCGGTCAAGCTGGAAAATCCGCGTTATCAAGCCGAACGTATCAGCCATACTTTTCACGGGCGCGATATCTTCTCGCCAGCCGCCGCACATCTCGCGCGGGACGCAGATGTATTCGACGATCTGGGCGCCTCACTCGAAAAAATCGACACATTCCCCTTGCCATCACTCAGTTACGCGCGTCAGCGGTTGAGCGGTGAAGTCATGCATATCGACCACTTCGGCAATATCATCACCAGTATCGGCGCTTTTGACTGGATTGATGACCAAACTTTGGCGCTGGCTCCCATGTGGCAAAGGGGGATACCAGCGCTGCAACTGGCTGCCCGCCAGGCGCATGTCACCATCCACAGCCACACAGTGCATGGAATCTCGCGGGCTTATCATGAAGCGCCACTGGGCAGCATCTTGGCGCAGATCGACAGCAATGGCTTTCTGGAAATCGGCGCTAATCATGATAATGCTGCCGCTCGCCTGGATGTGCAGCTGGGCGATAAGGTGATGCTGCGGCTGTCGGATTGAAGCTCGCGGAGCGGCGGAGTGCAAAAATTGACAAATTCAAAGGGTTATGTTCCAATATAATCTACTAGGGACTAACGGTCGCTTTTGCTAGCTCTTACAAGCTTCTGCACAATATCGCTGTTCGACTCGCGGTCTCTGGAGTAAACGAAGACAAGGAGGAGATATGCAGCAAAGATCAGAAGCGTAAAGCGAGGTGAACCCCTGAAGACATTAATATAGAGCCTCGTGATGATCCGGATCGATTCGAAACTAATGTATTAAGGAGAACTTGAAAATGAAGAAGTATGTTCTTGGTTTGCTGATCTTGCTGATGTTAATCAGCGGCGTCAGCATGGCACAAGATGTGACGCTGGAATTCCAGCAATGGTGGGAGCCAGAGCTACCGGAAGGCGCTTTCCGAGCGCTCTTGGACGAATTTGAAGCGGCCAACCCGGGCATCAAGGTTGAGACGATCAGCGGACCCTACTTGACCACGAAGGACCAGATAATCGCCAGCGCGGCGACCGGCACGATGGCGGATGTCGTCGGCTTGGATGGCGCTTGGGTGAACGTCTTGTGGAAGCAAGGTGCGCTGGCAAGCCTGACTCAAGCCATGATGGACGCCGGCTATGATGACAGCGAGTTGGCGGCGCAGATTCAGCTCGCCGGGGAAACCTATATGATCCCCATCGCCAACTTCATCTATCCGGTATTTGTCAACCTGGATATGCTGGAAGCCGCCGGCATCGATCCACCGTCGACTCGCTTGGAATTCGCCCTGGCTGCCATCGCGCTGACCGACCCCGACAACAATGTCTACGGCTGGGCACAGCCGCTCTCGCTGGAGCAGCCCAATGGCATCCAAAACGACACCATGTCCTGGCTTTGGGCAAGCGGCGGCAGCATGCTCGATGACATGGGCCAGCCCAATCTGGCCGGCAATGAGGCGCTGGCTGAGACGATGGAGTTCATCAAGAGCCTGCATGATACCGGCGTGGTCGCGCCTGGTTCCTTCTCTATGAAGGAGAACGAGAAGGTGGAAGAATTCGTCAACGAACGCGTCGCCATGATCATCAACACGCTTGCTCACTTCACGCTGATCCGTGAGCGCAATCCGGACTTGAACTTCGATATCACAGCGCTGCCGGCCGCCGAAGAGTACGATGGTCCCCGCGGCCTGCCTTACGCCTCCTGGGGCATCGGCATCGGCGCCAATACCGAACACACCGCTGAAGCCTGGAAACTGATTGATTTCTTGACCAGTGTCGAAGGCAACTCAAAGCTGACCTCGATAGCCAATGCCTTCCCGGGCAATGTCAACGCGACGCCGGACTTCATCACAACAGATCCACTCTTCGAGACAGCCTTCGCCATCTTCCAGGAAGGCTATCTGGCGAACGAGTTCACCGGGCTGCCAGCTGCGGAAGAGCTGATGCGTCAATTCGATGAGCCCTTCCAATTCTATCTGGAAGGCGACATGAGCCTGGAAGAGTTCCTTGAAATCGCACAGGAAGAGTGGGAAGCCATATTCGAGTAGTTTTCCCTGACCGAAAACTCTCCGTGTATGGCAATAGAGGCTGTGAGGCTTAATCCCCCCGCAGCCTCTCCCCAAGCCCGAATGGAGCTGAAATGGCAGAGGCAGGGACCATAACTGAACCCGCGAATATCGGCTGGGAGCAGCGGAAGCGCCGCCTTTTGCCTTACGCTTATCTTTCACCGACTTTGCTATTGCTCGCGGCTTTGACGGTCGTGCCAATCGTGACTGTCTTCCTCTATTCCCTGGTGGATAATGTCATCGTCAATCCCAATCCGCCGACTTTTGTAGGTTTGGAGAATTATGAGGAAGTGCTGACAAACCGCAAGTTCCGGGGCGCGCTTGGCAACACATTTTACTTCGCCATCGCCAGCGTCGCCCTGCACTTCGTCATCGGCTTGTCATTCGCGCTGCTGTTGAATACACGCCTACTCAGCGCCAATGTTAAGGCTTTTTTCCGGGTCATATACATCCTGCCCTGGGTCTTTACCGCGTCGATCATCGCCATTTTATGGCGTCTTTTGCTGAATCCACACGGTGTTATCAATTTCGTGCTTCTCGAACTCGGGCTGATACAAGAACACATGGAGTGGCTTTCGGACCGCAAACTGGCTCTCAACGCAGTGACGTTCATCAACATCTGGTCGGGCTATCCTTTTTACATGGTTAGTTTTCTCGCCGGTTTGCAAGGTATCCCCGACGATCTCTACGAATCGGGACGAGTGGATGGCGCCAACGGCTGGCAGCTGTTTCGCTTCATCACGCTACCACAGTTGAAACCCATCATTATCAGCCTGGCTCTGCTGGATTTCATCTGGACGATACATCAGTTCACATTAATCTGGATGACTACCGGCGGTGGACCCATGCGCTCCACCGAGGTCTTGAGCACTTACACCTACAAGGCCGCTTTCAGCTCCCATGAGTATTCCATTGCGTCTACTTTAGCGATGGTGATCCTGGCGATCTGCACGTTCGTGGCGATATTTTACGTGCGCAATCAAAGAATGGCGGACGAGTAAGGTAGACGAGTAAGATGATAGGCAGCCGCAGGCAGATTCTGATCAGGAAGATACTGCTCTGGATTGCGCTGATCCTTGGTGCCTGCTTTGCCGGCTTGCCGGTGCTATGGATGGTTTCTTCGTCTTTCAAGTCCAACTTGGAGATTTTCGCTTATCCGCCCCGGCTGATTGACGAGTCCTTTTCCCTGAAAGCATACGAGGCGGTGCTCAGCGATCCAGCCAAACTGCGCTTCTTTTTCAACAGCTACCTTGTCGCCATCTTGGTGACGATTTGCACGGTAGTCACCAGCATCCTGGCCGGATATAGCTTTAGCCGTTATGACTTCCGCTTCAAGAAAATCTTGAACCTGCTCATCATTGGGGTCCAATCCGTGCCGCCAATCACGCTGATGATTCCCTATTTCGGCCTGATCGTCTGGCTGGGGCTCTACAATTCCTATGCCGCGCTGGTCTTGACCTATATGGTATTTACGCTCTCCTACGCCATCATCATGATGACGGGCTATTTCAACACATTGCCGCGTGATTTGGACGAGGCGGTCATGATTGACGGCGGTGGCAGTTTTGTCACACTATGGCGCATTCTGGTGCCGATATCATTGCCCGGGATTGTGGCTGTCGGCGTCTACACCTTCATGCTGGCATGGAACGAGTTTCTGTTTGCCCTCACCCTCACGCGGACAAACGATATGCGCACCGTCCCGATTGGCATACATTTGCTCATGGGACAGCACTCATTCGAATGGAATCAGATGATGGCATTGAGCGTATTAGGCTCGCTGCCGGTCTTGATTCTCTTTCTCTTGTTCCAGCGCTATTTCATCGCCGGTATGTCGGCGGGGTCTGTCAAAGGGTAAACTTAGCTCTGAGTGATTTGTCCAACTAACAAGAAATGAAGATACCACGATGTTAATGAACATGAGAGAGTTGCTAGCGGTCGCCCGCGCCAACCGCTTCGCTGTCCCGGCGTACAACATCAGCAGTAGCATGTTGCTGAAAGGCGCGCTCGAAGCGGCAGAAGAAGCACAAGCGCCGGTTATTATTGCCATCCATCCCGATGAGTTAGCCTTTGTTGGTACGGCTTTTGTCAAGATGGCGCTGGAAGAAGCGCACAATGCTTCGGTTCCAGTTGTCATTCACCTGGATCACGGCTCGTCGCTACAGCAGGTTATGGGTGCTATACGAGCTGGCTTCACATCCGTCATGATCGACAAGTCTGAGTTGCCGTTGGACGAGAATATCGCGGCTTGCCGGGAGATTACCGAACTGGCTCACGCGGTAAATGTATCGGTCGAAGGCGAACTGGGCACGATCGGCGAGCTCGATGAGGAAGCGGAAGCTGGCGCTGAGGAGGTCATTTTCGTCGACCCGGCTGAGGTGAAAATGTTCGTTGACGCCACCAATGTGGATACATTGGCTGTCGCTATTGGCACATCGCACGGCTTATATCCCAAAGACATGAAACCGGAAATCCGCCTGGATTTGCTACGAGAGATCAGCGCGACAGTTGAGATCCCACTTGTATTGCATGGCGGTTCCGGCAATCCGGACGCGGAGATTGCAAAAGCTGTGCAGTTGGGCATTTGCAAGATCAATATCTCCGCCGATATGAAGAACGCCTTTTATCAGAAAGCTCGTGAAGTATTGCAAAATCCCATCCTACGTGAACCGAGCAGCATCTATCCCCAATGTATCGATGCGATGAAAGTCGTCTGCCGTCAGAAGTTCGATCTCTTTAATACGACGGGCAAAGCGGCTTTGTATTGATGCTGGATTTGGCAGCCCCATTTTGATCAGTATGCAAGGCTTACTTTATCTTGGTGGAATCGCCAAATGGGCGAGAAGATTGCGTTAGGCTTCGGCAACAACATCGATTATGAAATTCTGTGGAATGCCGAAGTGCTTGAAGATCTCATCACGTGTTACAAGATCCGCGCTGATGAACTGAATACGAGCGCCGCGATACATTCCGAACGCGATCTGGTAATCTCCATTTTAGGCTTCATGAATACAGGGGGAGGCGGAGAGCGGTTTGTCTCCAACTTGCCGGTAATCGAGCGCTTGGCTTCGCGTTTTGAGAAGAAGATCACCCTTGGTGGCACATCAGTACGCGCCGCCATCGCGATGCGCAAGCTCGGTTTTACCTCAGCCTTGCATCTGGTGACGCAGAACGATCATGTGCGCCGCCTGATCCCGCCAGACAGCCCCTACGTCTGTAGCAACTCGCGCGATAGCAGCTATCCTCATCTGATTGTGCAGTTCGACAAAGGGGCTCAAGTGCGGGCTGGCGATATCGATCTCCGCGCCAGCGGGTCGAACCGCCTCATCTATCATTGTAATACCGATAATATTGCCATGAAACTCAATCACGATTTCGTTGATATGATCGCCGAGGCGAAAGTGCTTTTGATCTCTGGTTTTAACGCGATGCAAAGCAGAAGTCTGTTAACAAGCCGATTGCAAACGCTCCTGTGCATGATGGAAAGTCTGCCAAACGATGCGACTGTATTCTATGAAGATGGTGGCTATTATGAGCCCGGCAACCGCCGCTTGATTAACCAACTGTTGGGGCACAGAATCAATGTATACAGCCTGAATGAAGACGAATTGCAGGCTCACCTCAACCGGAAAGTGGCGATCAACAATGTGCGGCAAGTACGAGCGGCTTTAACAGACTTGTGCCGCTCCATTCCCGCTAGCGCTATCGTTGTGCATACGCGGCACTGGGCGCTGGCTCATGGCAATGGCGCGAGCAGGTATGCCGCTGCGCTAAGGGCTGGTGTAATCATGGGGACAACCCGCTTCCGTTATGGAGATGATTTTACGCTGGCGAACTACCGCGATATCGAGGGGCGGGCTCCGCACCCGGACAATGCAAACTTTGCCGCCGCCATTAACTCCGCAGCGGACGATCGCGCGTTCTGTGTGCCAGTACCAGCCGTGGAGCAATCCAATGCGACCACAATTGGGCTTGGCGATGCCTTTGTCGGCGGGTTCTTGCCGGCACTTTTGTAGTGACCGGCTTTCCTCTCAAAGATTGCTGCCGCCCTTGCGCACATCGCCGACCCGTTGCGTCACCCCAAGGGAATCGAGGTGTTCCAGTACCGCGATGGCATATTTGCGCGAGGTATTGAATTTATCGCGCAGCGTCTTGGCGTCAATTTCGCCCTGCGTTTTGATATGCTCTCTAATTTCAGCAACCAAGCGATCATAGTGTTTTGTGGCGAAAGCGATATTCTCGTTGACGTTGACCAAGTGCCGCAGATCGATCAAAGCTCTTATCACCTCTTCTCCTGCGATTTGATTTAGCTCGGCGATGCTAGGGGGGCTGTAGGGTTCCGCCTCTAAAATGCTTAGCAGCTGCTCGACCTTCTCATTTTGCGCTGCTGTGAAGACAATTTCATGATCGTGCAAGCGGACTAGGTTCGTTTCGAGCACTAGCCGGTCATCATTGTGGATAACATTATCGAGCAGGTTTAGCTTGAGCTTAAGCCGGCTACGCAGTTCAGCGCGCAATATGCCCAGCCGCAGCGGGTTCGCCTGATGATAGATGCTCAATTCGGTGATGATGGCTTGTGCCAGTTGCTGCCAGGATTCAGCCGCCCAATAAGCTGAACTATCAACTTTGCGGATCAAACCATCGCTCAGCGCTTCCTCCAAGGCGGCGGTCAATTCTTCGTTGCTATAGCCCACTTTTTTTTGCAAGTCGCTAAGTTTTAATGGAGCCTTGCCTTGAGCAGCCAAAGCCAGGCGTTCGCTCGCTGTCCCGCGCAAGCCTAATTCCAATTCGCTGATGATCTGTGGCTGAAATCGTTTCAAACGGCGCCCAGGGTGTGGGTTGATGATGAGACCACCGCCAATAGTCTGCGCAGGCGATGGATAGCGCATGATAAAACGATCTCCTCTGGATAGCGGCAAAGCATCCCGCAGGCGAATCTGCAACCAGCCTTGCTCCCCCGGCGCCAGCAGATCCCTATCGAGCAGGCGCACATTGGCAATCGATTCGGAAGCGCCACAAAAGATTTTGACTTCCGCATTGTGCTTTAACGGGCGATCGATATCGAGCAGTTGGCTGAAGTGCGCATCCGCCAGCAGAGTGGGTTGGATCTCCCCTGGGTAGGTCAGCACATCGCCACGTCTTATTTGATCGTTGTTGATGCCGGCGAGATTCACCGCGACCCGGCTGCCTGGCGTCGCCAGCTTGACCTCTTGATTATAACTCTGGAGTCCGCGAACCCGTGCCATTCTTCCCGCAGGCTGTACTTCCACATTGTCGCCCAGGGAGAGTGTCCCGCCCGAAAGTGTACCCGTGACGACGGTGCCGAAGCCGCTGAGGACAAAAACGCGATCGACCGGCAGCCGTGGATGATGATAGTTGACCTTTGGCGATAGCTTCTCCAGGGTATTCTGCAGCGTCTCTAGCAGCTCATCCAAGCCAGCACCGCTATGCGCTGAGACCGTGACGATGGGCAGATCCCCCAGCTGTTCTGCCGCCAGCAAGTCCTCTATCTCCATTTTGACCAGCTCGACCCACTCCGGGTCTTCAATCAAATCGATTTTGCTGAGCACGATGATGATGTTTTGAATGTTGAGCAAGCGGAGGATGGCGAGATGTTCCCGCGTCTGGGGCATGATGCCTTCGTCGGCGGCGATGACCAGCAGGGCGGCATCAATCCCGCCGACGCCCGCCAGCATGTTCTCGATGAAATCGCGGTGACCCGGCACATCAACAATGCCAATAGTTTCGCCATTAGGGAGGTTCAGCCAAGCAAAGCCGAGGTCGATGGTCATGCTGCGGCTTCGCTCTTCAGCCAGCCGATCTGGATTGATACCGCTCAGTTTTTCAACCAGGGTGGACTTGCCATGATCCACGTGGCCCGCTGTCCCAATGACGCGCATAGGCTAACTGCCCAACCGGTTGTTGTTGCTCACCCCTGCTTCCGTGACATCATATTCGTGCAGCAATGCTTGGTAGCGCTCGCGATAGAGTTCGGCTCGAGCCCGTTCCAACTGCCACAGGCGCTCCAAACTGCTGCGCAGGTTCGGCAAGGCGCTTTCAGCCTCATCAATGCGTTTGATGAATGCCTCGAACTCCTTGTCATGGTTGCGCCAGACCTCATCGCTGGAAAGGGTCAATTGCTTCCAACGTTTCTGGTCATCATCGCGCCAGTCATTCCATTCTTCGCGGAATCGTTCTTCACTCAGGCGCTGCATCTCCGAGGCTTCGTGAATACGCCGCTCCAGCCGATCGCCAATACGATTGAAATCATCGATGATCCGCTTCATTTCTCGGTATGCTTGCGCCCAGACTTCAAATCGCTCGATGTTCTTTTGCAATTCTTCATCGTGGATGCCGAAGCGCTTGCTGAGCTCGGAGAGTTGTTGGTCACGTTGTTGTGCTAGGAGTTGTTGCTGGTCGATGAATTGCTGAATTTGGTCGCGCCGTTCACGATCAACATTGTTGAAGTCTTGAATTCGTCTTTCATTGCGCACAGCCAATTCTTCAACCAGCGCCAGTTTTGGCGGAATGCTATCAGCCGTCTTCTTATATTCCGGCAGCTCGGATTCGATTTCAGCCAGGCGCCGGGCATCAGTGCGGCGCTGCTCTTCAAGGAAAGCCAAACGGCGGTCTGGTGCTTCCAATTGCTTACTCATATCATCCATTTCTTGTTTGATCACGCGCATGGCATTGGTCAAACGTTCCCCTTCAACCTGCAAATCACTGATGCTGATAAGCTGTTTTTCTAAGCGCTCGGCTCTCTCTGCCAGTTCTCGCATGGAGCGCTGCGTATTCTCACGCAGCAACTCGATGCGGCGTTCCGCTTCTCGCTCGGCGGTGAGGCGGCGGGCTTCCACTTGCTCGAGCATCTGCTCGACTTCTTCTCGCAAGCGGTCGATGAGATCATGTGCTTTTGGTGCCGCCAGCGTTTCTTGTTTGATCAACGATTGCTCGGATTCCACCGTGTCGACGAGGCGTTGCATGGTTTCAAGCTGGTCCGTCTGTTGCGCCAGGCGCTCTTCCAAGGTGGCGATCAGCGCTTTATCACGGCGGCGCTCTTCATCGAGCCACTCAATCATGCTGGCAATTTGGTTGATCTCCATGCTCTCATCTCCAGACGTCACTGGGAAATGACAAAGGATAATAATTGTGGCGATTATATCAGTTGGCGGAAGCCGCGACAATCATCATATGATACGAGCAAAACCAGTGTTGACAGGGCGCAGGCGAGTGCCTATACTTGTTTCAGATATACCAAAGGCGGAACAAGATGAACAGCGGGCACCTGCATCATCATCATTTGCGATTATTTGGAGCGATGCTCGGCGTCTAGCTATTCACCTTGCCGAATTGTACTACTTGCCTCGCTCCATTTGCGGGGCTTTTTCTTTGTCAGGGGGTATCGATGTTAGCTGTTGTTGATTACGGGGCGGGCAACTTACGCAGTGTTTTGCACGCGCTGAACCATCTTGGCGCGGGAGATATGCGACTGGTGCAAAAACCGCATGAACTAGAAGGCGCGAGCAAGATCATCCTGCCAGGTGTTGGCGCATTCGGGGCTGCCATGGCGCAGATGCGGGCGCAAGAATTGATAGAGCCACTAAAGGAAGCGCTAGCGGCTGGTATTCCTTACCTGGGCATTTGCGTCGGGATGCAGATGCTTTTTGAAATTGGTGAGGAGATGGGACGGCACGAAGGGTTTGGTATCCTCGGCGGCTCTGTACTTCGCTTCCCACATTTTAGCGATCGCAAGGTGCCACACATGGGCTGGAATCGGCTCAATATCAAGTATGAGTCGGAGTTGCTGGCAAATCTTGGCGAGCGGGATTATGTCTACTTTGTACACAGTTATTATTGCGCGCCGACAGATCCCGATATTATCCTGGCTTCGGTCGATTATGGCATTGAATTCGCTGCCATCGTACAACGGGAGAATATCTACGGTGTACAGTTCCATCCGGAAAAGAGCCAGAATATTGGTTTGCAGATACTGACAAATTTCCTGCAGCTATAGGAGTGTGGCATGATCATTTATCCGGCGATTGACTTGCGAGGCGGCAAGGTGGTGCGGCTGCGGGAAGGCGACCCGCGGCGACAATCGATCTTCAGCGACGACCCGCTGGCGACGGCGCAGTCCTGGATCGACCAAGGCGCGGATTGGATCCATATGGTCAATTTGGATGGCGCTTTTGCTACCGCCAATCAGAATCTGAAGGTTTTGGAAAAGATCGCGGCGCTGGATGTCCAATTGCAATTTGGTGGCGGTTTGCGCGATATGGGGGCATTGCAATGTGCCAGAGACGCGGGCGCCAGCCGTCTGGTCATTGGTACGCTGGCGGTGAGGGAACCAGCGGTAGTGTCTGAGGCGGTGGCTCGTTTTGGCAGCGAGGCAATTTGTGTGGCGCTTGATGCTAAAGATGGTAAAGTCGCCACCCACGGCTGGACAGAATTGTCAGACTACAGCCCGATAGCCTTGGGCAGACAGCTGCGCGCAAATGGTGCTGTCCACGCGCTTTATACCGATGTGAAACGGGACGGGGGCCTGCAAGGTGTCAACATCAGCGATACCATCGCTTTGGGGCAGGGGACCGGCTTGCAGGTCATTGCCTCGGGCGGTGTCAGCCAGTTGTCACAGATTGAAGAATTGACACGCAGCGGCTCGGTTGCCGGCGCGGTCATTGGCATGGCTTTGTATCAAAATGCGTTTTCATTGACCGAAGCGCTGGAAGCAGCAAAAGGTGGATAATATGCTAGCGAAAAGAATTATACCCTGTCTGGATGTGATGGATGGGCGGGTGGTCAAAGGCGTCAATTTTGTCGATCTGCGGGATGCCGGTGATCCGGTCGAACAGGCGATCATTTACGATCGGGAAGGCGCTGATGAGCTTGTTTTTTTGGATATCACCGCTTCACACGAGGCGCGAGCAATGCGCCTGGCGATGGTGCGACAAGTGGCGGATAGCATCTTCATTCCCTTCTGCGTTGGTGGCGGCATCCGCACCATAGACGACATTCGTGATACTTTGCTGGCTGGCGCCGACAAGGTCTCGATCAACAGCTCGGCAGTCAAAGATCCGGAGTTGATTTCGGCTGGCGCCTGGGGCTTCGGTAGTCAGTGTATCGTGGTCGCCATGGATCCCCGGCGCATTGATGGCAGGTGGGTAGTGCATATACATGGCGGGCGCATCCCCACCGAGAAGGAAGCAGTGTCCTGGGCGAAGGAAGTGGAAGATCGTGGCGCCGGGGAGATCCTGCTGACAAGTATGGACAAGGATGGCACCAAGTCCGGCTACGATATCGAGTTGACCAGTGCGGTGGCGGAAGCGGTTTCCATCCCCGTAATTGCCTCTGGCGGTGCTGGCTGCGAAGAACATTTCCGTGCGGCATTGCAGGAGGGCAGGGCAGATGCGGCATTAGCAGCCAGTCTCTTCCATTTCAATGAACTGCGCTTGGGCGATCTCAAACGCTATCTACAGGAACAGGGTGTGTCAGTACGTCTGAGTGGTTGGGAGAATTCGCATGATGCTTAGTGCTGAGGCGCTGTCTGCTATAAAGTGGAATAATCAGGGTTTGGTCCCCGCTATTGTGCAGAATGCGGCGACCGGTGCTGTGCTGATGATGGCTTACATGAATGCGGAATCCTTGCAGCAGACGCTTGAGCTGGGACAGGCGGTTTTTTGGAGCCGCAGCCGGGGCGAACTATGGCGCAAGGGCGCCACCTCGGGCAATACGCAACAGATTGTTGAAATTCGCATCGATTGTGATGCCGATACGTTGTTGCTGCTGGTAGAACCGGCGGGACCGGCTTGCCATACCTATGCCGAAACCTGCTTCTTCCGCAGCCTGGACCAATTCATCGTAGAGCCGAAGTGTTATTAAGGGGCATCAGATGCTGGATCAACTGGAAGCCATCATACAAGATCGCCGACAACATCCAATCGAAGGCAGTTATACCAATCAGCTCTTTGATCGGGGGCGCAACAAGATTGTGCAGAAGTTCGGTGAAGAAGCTGTCGAGGTGATGGTCGCGGCGCTGGGTCAAGGCAAAGCTGAACAGATCGACGAATTAGCCGACCTGTTCTATCATACGCTGGTTCTGATGGCAGAACTGGATGTGACGCTGGATGATGTAAGGCAACGCCTGCGCCAACGTCATCAACCAGGAAATCAGGACTCGGGAGTATAGTCGTATTCCCCGTCCATGTAGTCGCTATATTTGAGGTAGCCCTTCCAATGATCGAAGGGAGTAGCCTCGAAGGCTTCGGCAAAGAGTTCGTCAGTGGCGTAGAGTGCGCTGACTATAGGCGATGACTCGCTTAACCTGCCCTCTATGCCGGGCACAAAAGCGTACAAGAGCGTGTTCTTTTCAGGGTAAACGAACATCAAAACCGCTTCTGTCTCGGTGAAGGGCTGTCCGCTGATCAATGGGGGTTCAACCAGTGCGGCGATGGCTTCCGCCGCGCTGATTTCTGGCGCCAGCTGCAGCAATATTGATGTGACCAGTTCCCCATCCTGACTATAAATCTGACAGCATATTGTGCCATCGACTAGCCCAAAGACGAAGTTGTTGCCCTGACTAGCTAGGACTTCCAGTTGCTCAAGCTCCTGCACGATTGCCAAAGCATCGGACAAGCTGGTTTCACCGGGCACGATATTTTGCCAGCAAGGCGGTCCACAAGGCTCGGCAGTGATGATGCTGTTATCCACCAGCAGATTGTCGTTGAGTAAGCTGACTTCTGGCGCGCCGATACTCACGCCTCCCGTGCCTTCGGCCAGGGCGCTCAGCACATCTATAGGCGCGCCTCCGCGATCGAGGGCTTGTTGACCGCTATAAATGATTTGCAGATTCCCATTTTCATCTCTGGCGCGAACGGCTGGCGTCCCGCTGACAGCACTGGCTTGACCCAGCTGTGTATCGATGAGGAATTGGATGGAGCGATCAAGACAGTCCTCCAGCGCAACTCCATCCAAATCGAGCAATTTCGCGATATTTCCTGCCATATCGTTCAGATTGCCCGTGCTGGCGAATTCATAAAGCAGGTCGTGCCCATCCCAAAACTTTCCCAGATCCTGCACGGCGACACATTCCGCGATCTTGGCGGTGCTGGTGGAAAATTGCGGATTCACCAGAGGGTAGAAGCGATATTCGAATTGCGCTTTGCCAGCCCGAACATATTGCTCAATGAAGATCTGCACTGTGCTTTGATAAGATTGGCAATAGGGACAAAGGAAATCTTCAAAAGTGACTAGGGTCACTGGTGCGCTGGGATCACCGAGCACAAAGCCGCCATCCGCCCGCCGATACGTTGACAAGCCAGCATAGCGCCCGTGTTCAATGGTGACTGGATCAGTAGACTCTGGACGCAGGGCATTGACGATGGCGGGATAATGCTCAGGTAGCGCCAGCGAAATCTGCACTGGATCCGCTTCTCCATATTGCAGGAAGAGCGATGGCGTGCCCGTGACGCCCAGTCTAGCACCATAAGCCGCATCAGTTTGGTATTGATCTGCGCTGGCGGCGCAAGCTGTCAATGCGTCCTGATCGAGCTCAAGCGCCTCGGCAAAATCGATGCTGGTTTCCCCAGTGAATCCATCAGTGCTGACCAATTCATACATCAGATCATGCGCCTGCCAGAACAACCCCGACCGCAAATTGTCGGCACATTCTACCAAGCCAGCGCTGAGTGGCGACAGTTGGGGATCCACCACTGGGAAGATTCGATATTCAAATTGCGCCTGGCCAGTGAGCACATAATCCTGCAAGAAGCTGGAGATGATCGGTTTATAGTTTTGGCAACTGACGCAGAGAAAATCGGCGAACTCAATCAACTTCATGCGGGCATCGGGTTCGCCCAAGATAAAAGCACCATCAGCCCCGCGGGACTTCGGTAGGTCAGCATACGGATCGGCGGGAGGCTGCGCCTGCAAGATCGCCGCGCACAAACTAGCTAACAGACAGAGCATGACAATTCGGTAGCGTCTCAACATGACAAATCCTTTGGTCTTTGGATTAGCTATAAGTGTGGCACAATTGTCTGAAGTTTCAATGCTTGTGTTGACAAGTCATTGAACATTAGACTATGGCAGCAACTGTAAAAACTGTGAGGCGCTTATGCCACCGACCGATCGCTATGTAAGCCAGATCACCTTTCACGTTCGTTATGCCGAAACTGATGCGATGGGCTTGGTGCATCATGCGGTCTACCTGGTTTGGTTTGAAGAAGGGCGGAGCGCCTTCATTCGCGAACAGGGTTGGAGCTATGCCGAAATTGAAAAATCCGGATATTTTCTGGCCGCCGGCGAGCTAAGCGCCAAATACAGCAAAGCCGCCCGTTATGATCAAGCGGTTACTGTCAGAACCTGGATCGACGAGTTCAAAAGCCGCACGATCACTTTCAGCTGTGAAATTGTCGATTCCGCCACTGAGGAACTTCTCTTCAGCGCCTCTCTCAAGCTCTTTTGCTTGAACGCCGCCGGCAGGGTCACCAGAATTCCCGCTGCCTGGCTAGACTGGCTGGATGCCTGATTCCGTTTCAAGTTGTCGAGCGCGCAGCATGAAGATATTTGTATCGGCATTAAAAATCAAAATGTACCCTGCTAAGCTATCTGATATACTTAGCAGGATTGAAATGAAACATCAGAAGGGATGACAGCAAATGGTGACTTATGCGGAAAGACCCTGGACACAAAGCTATGATGTGGGCATGCCGACATCATTAGAATTCCCGGAAGTTCCATTGCACCAATTCTTGAAAGATACGCGGGCGCGCATCCCCCACAGTATTGCCTTGATCACGCCGGCGGATCTGCCCCTTGTTGGGCGGATAAGCCAATCAATGACATACGAACAGCTGGACCGCGCATCGGATGCCTTGGCGGCGGCGCTGGTTGATATGGGCTTAAAGAAGAGCGATCGGGTCGCTATAGTCATGCCTAATTCGGTCGCTTTTGTGATTAGCTTTTATGCCATCCTCAAAGCGGGTGGTGTGGTGGCTGCCACGAACCCGACCTATCCCGCCGACAAAATGGCTCATCAGATCAACGACTGTGATGCCGAATTCGTTTTGACCATGACCCTGTTCTACGATTTGGTCAAGCGGGTTCAGCCGCGTACCAAAGTCAAGACAGTCATCGTCGCCAATATCAAAGAATATCTGCCCGCGTTGGCGAAGTTCCTCTTTACGATCGCCAAAGAGAAGAAAGAAGGTCATTTTTTGCAAGAGCTGTCAGCCGGCGACCGCTGGTTCCAGGACCTACTGAAGCAATATGATGGCAAGCAGGTCGATATTCAGGTGCAGCCTGATGATCTGGCGATCTTCCAATACACCGGCGGGACGACTGGGGTATCCAAAGCAGCCATGTCCAAACACAGAGCCTTGGTCGCGAATATGCTGCAAACAGGGGGCTTTGTGGATCTCTTGGATACACCGCCGGAAGATCAAATATTTCTTGGCGCTATTCCCTTCTTTCACGTTTATGGCTTGGTGGTGGTCGTTAGTACCAGCGTTTTTCACGGCTGCAAGATCGTCCTGGTGCCGAATCCGCGCGATATTGATGATGTGCTCGGCAATATCGCGACTTTCCGTACAACGTTGTTCCCCGGGGTGCCAGCGCTCTATAACGCCATCAACAATCATCCCAAGGTGCAAAGTGGGGAGATCGACCTAAGCTCGCTAGAACTCTGTTTGAGTGGTTCGGCGCCACTGCCCGAAGCCACTAAGGAAGAGTTTGAACGCCTGTCCGGCGGGTCTGTCCGCGAAGGCTTCGGCATGAGCGAAGCGCCCACGGCTACGCACGTTAACCCGATCTACAAAGAGAATCGACCTAATTCCATTGGCTTGCCCTTGCCCGAGATGGATATGCGCATTGTCAGCCTGGAGGATGGCGAAACTGATCTGACCGTTGGCGAGGTGGGGGAGCTGGTGATGGCGGGACCAAATGTCATGGTCGGTTATCATGGCATGCTGGAAGAAACGCAAAATGTCCTGCGGGAGAAAGACGGTAAACGCTGGCTCTATACAGGTGATATCGCCCGTATGGATGCAGATGGTTATTTTTACATTGTTGACCGCAAGAAGGATATGGCGTTGATTGGTGGTTTCAACGTTTACCCAACGGCAGTGGAAAATGCCATATCCGCACATTCGGCTGTGTTGGAAGTTGGTGTAGCCGCCATTCCTCATCCGGAACGCACCGGTCAGCAAGCGTTGAAGGCTTGGATCGTGCTTAAGCCAGGGCAATCCGCCAGTGCTGAAGATGTGATTGCCTTTCTCGATGAAAAGCTGGCGCCTTATGAAATCCCCCGCCGCATTGCCTTCATTGATGAACTGCCGAAATCTGATATTGGCAAGACACTCCGGCGCGAACTGCTTCGCATGGAACTGGAAGGCAGCGATAAGGCTTGAGTCGCTAGTATGCCAGCACAATTCATTATGTTGACTAATGTGAATCGGAAATGTAGGGACGTTAATTGAATAATAGGATATAACAAATAGAATCAGATTGCACCATTGCAATTTATATGATATGCTACGTGCGCTAACGTTTACCTAACCTTGTAGAAGCGCACTCATGACCTTATCGAAACAAACCGAACCAGTGTATCAAACCCTTTTAAGTTTTGCCAGCAGCACCAAGCTGTTGCTGTTGCACCCCTGCAGCCGCTATCGCTCATTGCTGGTGGCTCGCCTGCTGGCTGACAAGCATGTTCGAGCCTTCTACTGCGCCTTGGGCATCGACGATATTAACCTCCGCAATTTCCTTGCAGGGATCACGCGGAGCCTGCTGAAGCAACATCCAACTTTCGGGCGCCAGCTCAATCTCTTGCCAGCCGATGTGTTGGAAGATCCCTACGCTCATTTGGACACGGTATTATCCTGTTTCATTGCTGAGTTGGCAGAATTGGCCGATGGCGAGTTCTATCTGATTCTAGATGAATTCGATCGCGCTGACCTGGCGGACGATGTGCACCGCTTTGTCGAACGGCTTGCGCATGCTATGCCCAATAACTGCAAGATCATCTTGAATGGTCGGTCGCTTCCTCGGTTGCCTTGGTTACCGATGATCGCCAAACGCCATACGCTTATTCTGCGCGATGGCAATCTTTTGGATCGGGACATTTACAATAATGGCAATACCCCCAATGCCAGCCTTAAGGTGCTGTCTTTGGGACCCGGCTATGTCTTTCTCAATGATTCTTTGGTCGATCACTGGGCGGGGCATCTGCCGCGTTTGTTGCTCTTCTATGTGATGGAGCACCCAATGGTGACGCGCAATCAAATCTGCAAGGTGTTCTGGCCCAACCTGGAGATCGACCAGGCGGTTAATGTTTTCCATGTTACCAAACGCCGCTTGCACAAGGCATTGGGCATGGATATTTTAGCGCATGATGGTCGCTACTACCGGATCGACCCGAGCATCCACTTCTATTTTGACGCTTTCGACTTTGTGGAAGCGCTGCTGGAAGGGCGGCATAATCAACCTGCTAAGCCCTCCGAGTTGTGGCAGAAAATTGACGGATTGTATCGCGGTCCATTCTTGCAGGGGCACAATGAACAATGGATCTTGGAGCGACGCGAGGCTTATTGCGCCGCATTTTTGGAGTCGCTAGAGAAGATCGCGGAGGTCTGGGTAGATGAGGAGAAATACGAATTGGCGTTGCAAACGCTTAAGCGAGCTATCGATGCAGATTTCTCCGCCGAAAGTTCTCACCTCAAGCTGCTCAAACTCTACGTGAAATTGGGAAGACCCGCCGAAGCCGTCACACACTATCGCGAATTGGAACGCTGGGCGAAAAAGAACAAGCTAACGCTCAATGGTGAGGTTCAGCAATTATACAGCGATATCATCAGCTAATCGCTTGTATAATGGACTGTGAGTTTAGAGAGGCGCCCCTGGCAGGACTCGAACCTGCGACCAACGGTTTAGAAGACCGGTGCTCTATCCACTGAGCTACAGAGGCAACTGGCATGATTTTATGAAGGCGCTTCAGCACTGTCAATGGTATAGGCGCCATATTGCCCCTGCTTCGGTTTGTCCATATAACAACATCATAGTATAATTTAATCAGCAGACTTAGACTTGCGATCCCTGTAGTTTCGCGGTTTTTCGCGTACTTAGGCAGGGATGATTCAGCGTAGCAAGTTAGTCATTTATCGACTCGATCATCAGGAGAAACAATGGCGAAAGACAGGGAACTAGTCGCCCAATTCGAAAGCGACTACAGCGCAAAAAATATCCAGAAACTCGATCCCCGTGAGCATATTCGGCGGCGCCCAGGTATGTATGTTGGCGGCACCGATGCCCGCGCCTTGCACCATCTGATTTACGAAGTGGTGGACAATTCTATTGATGAGGCTCTGGCAGGTCGCTGCGACAAAATTGCCGTGATCCTGCATGACAATGGGGCGGCGACTATTAAGGACAACGGCGTCGGTATACCGGTGGATATGCACGAGAGCGGTCGACCAGCCCTCGAGCTGGTGATGACGGAGGTCGGCTCCGGCGGCAAATTTGACAACGAAGCCTACAAGGTCAGCGGGGGATTGCATGGCGTCGGTGTCTCGGCGGTTAACGCATTATCCGCGGAATTGACAGCGACCATCTACCGCGATGGGCATGTTTGGCGGCAGACTTATAGCGAGGGCAGGAGCACCAGCCCGGTGGAGAAGGTGCGCCGCTTGAAGGAGGGCGAAGAGACTGGCACCGTCATCAGCTTCGTGCCGGATTTCACAGTGATGGAACACACAGAGTTCAATTTCAACACCTTGATGACGCGCTTTCGTGAAATGGCTTTTGTCACCCGCAAGATCACCATCACATTGCGGGACGAACGGGTCAAACCTGTCCCCCGCGAGGTGAACTTTTATTTTGATGGCGGCTTGCGCTCATTCGTGCGTTACTTAAACCGCAACCGCCGGGGTCTGCATGGCATTATCCATATGGAGCGCGACATCGAATTTCTGGATCGAAACGAAAATCCTTATGCCATTGGGGTTGAAGTGGCTTTCCAATATTCCGATGCCGCGACTACCACTGAATTGGCTTTCACCAATACGATAAATACGCCCGATGGTGGCACTCATATCACCGGCTTGCGCTCGGCTATCACCGGTGTCATCAACCGTTATGCCCGCAAAGCCGGCTTGTTGAAGGATAAGGATGGCAACTTCTCCGGCACCGATACCCTGGAAGGCTTAACAGCTATCGTCAGTGTGAAGCACCCGGACCCGCAATTTGAGAGCCAGACCAAGGTCAAATTGCTCAATCCAGAAGTGCAGGGCGCTGTATCGCAGGTCGTGACGGAAACCTTCAATGAATACCTCGAGATGAATTCCCGTGATGCCCGGCGTATCATCGACAAGTGCATGACCAGCAAACGCGCGCGTGAAGCGGCAAAGAAAGCGCGGGATCTGGTACGCAGCGGTCCCAGCTTGCTGGAAAGCAGCACCTTGCCGGGCAAATTGGCGGATTGTTCTGAACGGGGTGAGCATGCCGAGATTTACATTGTCGAGGGGGATTCCGCCGGTGGTAGCGCCAAGCAAGGGCGCGACCGCCATTTCCAGGCGATCCTGCCTTTGCGTGGCAAAATCCTGAATACCGAACGGGCGCGTATTGATAAGATCCTTGACAATAACGAAATCAAAGCTCTGATATCAGCTTTGGGCACCGGTATTCACGATGAAATGGCGATCGAGCGCCTGCGCTATGGCAGGGTCATCATCATGACGGATGCCGATGTTGATGGCAGCCACATTCGAACATTGCTGCTGACCTTTTTCTTCCGTCATATGCCCCAGATCTTGCAAGGTGGCCATCTTTATATCGCACAGCCGCCGATCTTCTCGCTCAAAAATGGCAAGCACATGGATTGGATCTATCCCACCGCGGGCATGGCGGATGACGAACTGCTCAAGCGATCCCTAAAGCGTTACAAAAACCCGGACAAAATCACCGTACAACGTTATAAGGGGCTTGGGGAGATGAACCCCGATCAGCTCTGGGAAACCACGATGGATCCGGAAACGCGCACATTGTTGCAAGTGACCATCGAAGACGCAGCCGATGCGGATAAGGTATTTGACATGTTGATGGGAGCGAGTGTGCCACCGCGTCGCCGCTTTATCCAAACCTACGCCAAGCAGGTCCGCAATCTCGATATCTAACGAGACTCACAAACCGGAAGTCTTGGCATCTTCCTCTGTCCAGCCGCGGGTTTCTTGCGCGGCTTTTTCTCGTTCTGCGCATTGGAGCTGGGCACGTTCAACAAGCGCATGCAGCGCGGCAAAAATCAGGCTCGCCAGTGTCAATGTGATGACGATTAACAGTATGGGATTCCAAACTATGCCGGCGAGCTCAAGCGTCTCGGGATGTAAAACCAGCACGCTCATACAGACTGTGGGCAAAATGGCGACGAAGCATATGGCGGAGAGCAGATTGAAAAACAGCGAGATAGCGCCGCCATGTATCGGCTGGCGCTGGACTGACCGTTGATGTATCAGCAAGCCTAGCCGAACAACGATCAGGACTAGGGCTACTAAAGCGATGGTTTTGATCAGCATCACAAATCCAGTTGCGCTGGCGGGTAGAACTGCAGCGGCTAGAACAAGGTGTAGATGAAGGAGCCAGCCGGAGATGCGCTACCTAAAATGATTATCAGAGCAAACACGAGCAGCGTGATCACCATTGGCAACATCCAATAGAGTTTGCGCTTCCAGAGAAATGCGAGCAGCTCGCCCAAAACGCCCATCCGCATGAAGAAATCTTGCACTGCGCTCTGGCTTGGCGCGTCAGCATCGCTCTTTGTCTTTGAGGTCATGTGAAATTCTATCCTTGTCATTATGATTGATTTGATTTTCGTAAGATGTGAGAGCCCAATACCAGCATATCGATATCGCTATTTCTAAAGGTATTGTATGCCTCGCGCGGGGTATTGACAATGGGTTCGCCCCTTAAGTTAAAGGACGTATTTAATACGACCGGTACCCCTGTCGCCTCACCGAATTGTTTCACGATGTCATAATATCTGGCATTCGTTTGGCGATCAATCGACTGCAACCTGCCAGTGCCTTCGTGGTTAACGGCATGAATCTCCGATTGTTTTTCCGATTTAATCGGCGCCACCATCAGCATATACCGTGGGCTGTCATGGTTGGAGACTTGCGGATAGTCAAAGTATTCTGGCGCGCGTTCACGCAGGATGACTGGCGCGAAAGGCCGGAAAGGTTCGCGGAATTTGATCTTGGTGTTGACGATTTCTTTCATGTCGGCTCCGCGTGGGTCAGCCAGAATGCTGCGATTGCCCAGCGCCCGGGGTCCCCACTCAAATCGACCTTGATGAAAGCCGATCACCTGTTGCCGCGTCAGCGCATCGACGATGGTCTCGGTCAGTTGGGATTCATCGCTGCAAGTCTCGTACTTAAGCCCGGCATCGTCCAAGAAGGCTTGGTATTCGCCCTCGCTGTAGTCCTTCCCGTAATAGGCATGTGTCTGAACCCATTTTCGCGGCTTGCCCATCAGGATGTGCCAAGCCCAGAGAGCCGCACCCAGAGCACCACCATCGTCTCCCGCCGCCGGTTGTATCCAGAGTTCATCGAAAGGCGTCTCATTGAGAAGACGCCAGTTGGCTTTTGTATTTAGGGCGACGCCTCCCGCCATCACCAACTTGCTCATACCAGTCCGCTCGTGCAGATAGGTCGCGGTCTTGACCAAGGTATCTTCCGTGAATTGCTGAATGCTGGCTGCGATATCGGCATAATACTGATTGCTATCCATCGCTGCTTTTTCGGTGGCGCGTTCGGGATTGGTGCCCATGGTGAAAAATTCCGCATCGGCATCCCGCTGTTCTCCGAATAGCTCAAGAAACTTGTTGCTATAACTGCGCCTGGTGGAACGATGGAAATCGAAATACTCCATGTTCAACTTGAAGGCGCCGTTTCCATTGTCGCTGGCGACGACCTTGTCAATCTTGTCCAGGTAATTCGGCTTGCCATAGGGGCTCATCCCCATCACTTTGTACTCGCCATTGTTGACGCGAAAACCCAACCAGGCGGTGAAAGTGGAATAGAGCAGGCCCAATGAATGGGGGAAACGTTGTTCTTCAAACAACTCAATAGAAGGTGGTGCATCGACGGCTTCTCCAAGTGTGCTGCGCCCTGTGCCGAGTGTGGTTGTCGTCCATTCACCGACGCCATCCACGGTCAGAATGGCTGCCTCTTTGAAAGGGCAGGCGAAATAGGCGCTGGCGGCATGGCTCATGTGGTGATCACAAAATAGCACTTTGTCGTTCGATACGCCGATGTTGCGCACAATATGGCTGCGCACCCACAACTTGTCAGTGAGCCAGGTGATCATGGATTCACGCCAGAACCCAGAGGAATGTGGGAAAGTATTCAGTGTCGTTTGCAGAATGCGCTCGAATTTCAGCAGCGGCTTCTCATAAAAGACGACATAGTCCAAATCCTGTGCGCTGATGCCAGCTTCCTCCAAGCAGAACCGCAACGCCAATTGGGGAAAGCTGTTATCGTGCTTTTTGCGCGAGAAGCGTTCTTCCATCGCCGCGGCGACCAGTTCCCCGTCTTTGATCAAGGCGGCGGCTGAATCGTGATAAAAGGCGGATATGCCAAGAATGTACATCGTCACCCTTGTTCTTTTGCCGACGGCATATCGGTGGGTAGTGGTTCGCGCTCCAGCCATTCTGGGCTGCTAGGTTTGCGCCGGAGCGGGTCCATAAAGAGCGCCGACAGCAAACCGAAAGGCACCATGATGCTGAAGTAGAAGACAGTGGCGATGAAACGCCCGTTGACATCGGCAATGATGGCGGCGTTGGTATTGAAGCGCTGCCAAGCAATCTGCCAGATTTGCTTCACTTTTCACTCCTGGCTTGTGATTCCCTATATAAAGGCAGTATGTATAGCAGGGTTTCGCGTCTGGGATTACGAATCAAGGGTAAACCCGTTCAGAAAATCGAGCAAGGTCTTTCGGGCGATATTATGTCCGTCTTGATTCCAGTGCGTATCAGCAAAGAAATAGGGAGACTGCCCCTGGCTGATCGCTTCGGCTAATGCTGAAGTCAAATCAATGAAGTCCAAGCCCAACTGCGCGGAAACTTCTCGCATTAGGTCGCGCTGGACTCTTAGGTTGGCATCGATCAGCTTGACTGTGATGGACAATTCCTCTTTTGGCAGCGCACTTACAATGGTGTTTTTGCTCTCGACACTCAAATAACGCCAGTAGAGTTCCGCTTTCTGCGGGATATACAACAAGACTAATTTGGCTCCCCGTGTATCCAGCGCCTTCGCCATTTCGCTTATGCTGTCATAGGTCAATCGAAACATCTCGCTCGCTTGCAGCGTCGCCTTGTCCAGAGCGAGCAGGGGAAGGAAATCGTCATAAAACGCGATGGGGCTGGGGGGATTGGTCTCGGCGATTTGCGGGTAGTGACAGTCCTCACTGAGCGCCTGGGAACGCAGAAACATCAGCAAGTGAAACAACACTGAATACTCTAGTGGATTCGCTCTTTGATGGGCGCGATCGGCGAAAGTCTGTCCAGCACTCCGCATCTCCTCATAATCCTGATTATCCCGCAGATCATTACCAGCGAAATAGGCGAGGATCACCATTTCCGGTTGACGGGGCAGGGCATAGGCAGCGAAGAGGTTTTGCTGCTCCAAAGTGCCGCTGCCCGGCAAGCCCAGCACCAACATCGAATCGGACAACCCTTGCCAGTAGGGTTCCCTTATCGATTCGGCGGCGGTGAAAGAATCACCCAGGATGACCAAATCGAGATCTTCTGGTTTCCACGGTTCGGCATTACGAAAGCCATGCGCATCTCTTGTATAGCTGACGCGATAGGGTTCGAAAACGGGCGCATCCGAATCTGACAAACAGGTGAGGCTATACAAATCGCCACTATGAGCGGAGACTTCGAAATCCACCCGTTGGTGCGCTGGATACTCGCGCGCGCCATGCTCGGTGTCAAGCCGAAAGCCGAGACGTTCCCGATATTGCGGCATCTGTTGAATGATCGCCGCTGGCAAATGGGGAAAAGCCAACTGCAAGACCGCTTCCAAGACCAGCAGCGTGACCAGCGCGATCACGATAACGCGGATTGTGGTATGAGAAAATCGGGACAATGCTAGATCTCGCAGCTGTGTATTTGCCTTTTTGTGATGCCCAAGCCAGGCAGCGATAATGATGTGGCAGGCACGCCATTTTAGATAGGCTCAATTGCTGGAAAAGGGACCAATATCGAAATCCTCTCGCGGCGGCGATTGACGGACTTCCATCAACAAGCTCTCTAGGCGGTAAATCTCTACCAGCTTTTCCAAGAGCTTCGACAGGCTCGCTATCGCTAGAATCTCTTGCTTCTCGTTATTTTCGGCTTGCAAGAGTATAGAAGCGATCTGCGCTATCGCCCTTGGTCGGCGGGGTATTTGCTCGCTGTCAATTTGCGCCCCCTCGGGCAAAGACAAGATTTCCAGGTAGCGGATGACAAGCGGGCGCAACAGCTCAGCGTATTGACGAATCAACTTCGGCCGATCCTCGGCTGGCGTGAAATATTCGACTTCGGCTAATAGATAAGGTCTGCTGCGGTCGATATCTTTGATGCGAAAACGCCTCTGCCCGGTGGCGATGATATTCATGCGCTGCCGCGGCAAACGCTCCACATCACTGATCACCGCTGCGCAGCCCACAACGAAAGGGTTTGGCATGGGTCCTAAGGCTTCTCTGCCATCTTTGATCAGCACAATACCGAAAGGTTCGCTATCTTCGATGCAGCGATTAATCATCAATTTAAAGCGTTCCTCGAAGATGTGCAGCTTGAGCTGCATCCCGGGGAAGAGGACGGTGTTCAATGGAAAGAGCGGCAAGATTGCCATATATCTATCTCTTGGCGAATAGTGCTTGGCTGGGACGGGCAATATACTTTAGGATAGCATCCAGTGCGTTGACTTTCCACTGGTTTGAGCGCGTGAATTGACTGACATCCCTGCGTCGTTCGCGCAAGCCGTTTTAATTATCCCCAAGTTCTTCTTCAAAGAGCACGCGACGCAGCACCTTCCCGATGAAAGAGCGGGGCAGCTTTTGGCGGAATTCAATCTCCCAGGGTATGGCGTATTCTTCTAGCCGTCTTCTGCATAGCTCCAGCAATTCTTCCTTCGACAAGCTGCTATCGGGACGCGGCACAACGTAGGCTTTGATTTTCTGCTTGCCGGCTTCGCGTCCGATGCCGACCACGGCCGCTTCCAGCACCTTGTTATGCTCGTAGAGCACTTCTTCCACATCGCGGGGGTAAACGCTATAGTCGCCGGTGAAGATGGTATCGCGCTTGCGGCTAATGATCTTGAAGTAGCCTTCATCGTCCATCAAGCCAACATCGCCGGTGTGCAGCCACCCATCCCGCAAGTTGGAATCATCGCCGACCTCCGCCCGCCAGTAGCCGCGCATGACTTGCGGACCCTTCACCGCCATCTCGCCAATTTGACCAGCAGGCAAGTCCTCACCTGTCATCAGGTCCACAATTTTGGCATCAGTATTCGGCAGAGGGATACCAATCGACCCCACCTTACGCAGCCCATAGAGCGGGTTGGAATGTGTCACTGGTCCCGCTTCGGTCAAGCCATAGCCTTCCACCAGGCGCCCCCGAGTCAATTTTTCAAAGGCTTCCTGCACTTCAACTGGCAATGGAGCGGCGCCGCTCATGCAAGCTTTGATGGATGACAAACCGTAGCTGCGCACATTTTTTGTCTGGTTAATCAGTGTGAACATCGATGGCACGCCGGGGAACAAAGTCGGTTTATAGTGGCGGATTTGTTCCAGCACCTGCTTCAGCTCAAAAACAGAGATGATGACAATTTTGGCGGCGATCAGTATGGGCAGATTCATGGCGGCGGTCATGCCGTAGCTATGTTCGAAGGGCACCACAGCCATCACCACTTCCTTGCTATACTGAATTTCGGGCATCCAATGCCGCGTTTGCAATGCGTTCGCCACCAAGTTGCGATGACTTAAGCAGACGCCCCTCGGTTTGCCGGTGGTGCCGCTGGTGTAGGATATGACAGCCAGGTCGGAGCTGGCGACGCTTATCCCGGGCGCTTCACTATCTTGCTCTTTCATGATGTCGGACATGAAACTGCCGATTGTTCGCGCCAGCCTTTCATCTTCATCGGTGGCATGCTTGTGTCGTCCAAAGGCTGAGGCGTTGCTAGTGATGACGTGCTTGCCAACAGTGGTGAATATCAAGGTCTTGGTCTTTGAGTTTTGCTGTAGCAATTGCGCGAGTTGGCTAAATGCGCTGAGGGTAATGAGAACTTTTGCTTCCGTTTCACAGGCATGGTTGACGATGAGCTCGGCATTGGCATCGGGATTGGAGAGCACGACGACCGCCCCCAGCTTTAGGATGGCATAATAAGCGATGATAAATTGCGGCGTATTCGGTAAGACGATTTGCACTCGATCGCCCGCCTCAACACCCAAGTCGCGCAATCCCCGTGCGAATTGATTGACCTTAGCATCCAACTCGCGATAGCTTAAAGTCTTGCCATAGAAAACCGTGGCTGTTTGCCTCGGCGCCCAATCGGCCGCGCTTTCCAGAAAACGAAATAGAGGCTGCTGCGGGATGGGGATGCTATGCGGAGTATCTTTGTCATAATGGCTCAGCCAGGGCCGCCCCTTCGCCAATTGATCAACGGCGGAGAAGGAGCGCCAGGTCCTGTGTTTTGACATCTCGATGAAGCGCTCGATGCTACGGTTGACCGCATCATGCCGCTCCAGCTGCACTTTGTGTTTCGCCGAGCCGATATCGTAGACTTCAGCATCGGGGATCATTTTGGCGACATCATCAAATACATAGCGAGGGAAATACGTATCGCGCTCACCAGTGATAACCAGTGTGTCATTTGTGATGTTGCGCATTTGGGACCAGCCTTGCCAGCCATGCAAATTGTTTAGGAACATGCTTTTTAGCGCGTGGTATTCGGCATCCCATTTTCGGCGGTAACGCCAAAACGGCAGGGCGATATGCACCGGGATACTGAAGAGTAGAGAGGCGATTTTGGGCAAGGGGTATTCGCCAGCGCTGGCAACCAAAATAAGTTTGTCGATGCGCTCGGGATAAGCGTTGACGAATTCGATGCAGATCGCGCCGCCAAAAGAATGCCCCACCAAGATGAATCTCTCTGGCAGCTCAAGCGCCTCGACAATGTCGTGCATATCCTGAACCAATTCCGGCATCGAATATTCGCTGTGCGGGGCATCGCTCTGGCCATGTCCGCGGAGATCCGGCGCGACCACCCGATACTGACTGGCGAAATGCGCCAGTTGATACTCCCATGATTCCGCCACGCCGGCGAATCCATGCTGAAACAGGATGGTCGTCTCCACATCCTGGGGATATAGATCGATGACACTCAAATGCGAGCCGGAGTAACTGCTAATTGGCACTTTGACGCGATACAAGTCAAAGTCCAATTGAAAGACAGCCCGTTTTAGACCACGGATTCTCTTTTTCATTTGTCTCCTGAATCGATATAAACTTGATTATAGCCAAAGGCTGTGGCTTTCAAAAAGCCATCAACTCGCGCTAGGCTACAATCAAGGGTAAAATCATGAATAGAATGAGAGCAACACAGAGGAGAACTTCATGAATTCGCCGCTTGTGAGCACCGCCTGGTTGGAAAACCATCTCCATGATCCAGATTTGCGTATCGTTGACATCCGTGGCAAAGTGCTGCCACCATCGGAGCCTCCTCCACATTATTTTACCGATAGAGCCGCTTACGAGCAGGGGCATATACCGCAAGCGCAGTTTGTCGATTGGCAGGTTGATATTGTTGAGCCTGGCTCGCCATCCAACGATATTGCCTCGCCACAACGTTTCGCCACTTTGATGGAGAAATTGGGCATTGGCAATCAGCACAGCGTCGTGGTTTATGACAATGCAGCCAGCATGTTCGCTTGCCGCTTTCGCTGGGCGCTGCGCTACTATGGGCATGAAGCTGTCAGCATTCTGGATGGAGGCTGGCAAAAATGGTGTGCAGAAGGACGACCTGTGACATCGGACATAACGCAAGTTGCGCCTACCGATTTTCTGCCACGGGTGAATGCGAGCTTGGGAGCGACGGCTGAGGAGATCTTGACGGGGCTGGAGGCGGGCGCTCTGCAGCTTGTTGATGTGCGCTCACCGGCGGAGTTCGCCGGAGCGGCTTCCCGCGCTCAATTTGGCGGGCACATCCCATCGGCGGTCAATCTACCACGTAGCACCATGGTGGCGGCTGATATGACCTTAAAACCCGCTGCTGAACTGCGGGAAATCTTCTCCCAATTAGGGGTGGCTTTGGATGCGGATGATACGGTGCTGTATTGCAACTCTGGCGTTTCCGCGACTTATGGCATGTTGGCAATGGAGATCGCCGGGGCAGGGCACCTGCGCATTTATGACGGCTCTTGGAAAGAATGGGGCAATGATGCCTCAACGCCGAAAGAAACTTCCAGTTGATACCCGCAGCACAATTGGCATAAAAATCTTAACGTAAGATAAATTGCCTGAGACCTGTCTCCATAATGATTTATTGGACAGAGAAAGAGCAAAGAGAATCCACGTGGAATTGACCGTATACCGTGACGCCTCGGCTTTTGTTGAATTGGAATCGGAATGGAACGCGCTGTTGTCTCGCGCGCCCATCAACCACATTTTTTACACCTGGGAATGGCAAAAGACCTGGTGGGAGGCTTATCAACCTGGTGAACTGCTCATCCTGGCTTGCCGAGAAGGCAATGCACTGCGAGGGATCGCGCCACTGTTCCTCACTGAGTCTCCGCGGGGACGGTCACTGCAGATTATTGGCTGCGTGGATGTGACGGATTATCTTGACTTTATCGTCGATGGAGAGCATTTGTCGCCGGTCTTCGGCGTCTTTGCCGATTATTTCGCCGAGCATCGCGCTGAATTTGACCTGCTCGATTTCTGCAATATTCCACATAATTCCCCCACACAGCGCATCTTGCCCGCTTTGTTGAAGAGCCGCGGTTTTAATACTGCCGTTGAGCAGCAGGAAGTCTGTCCGGTGATTGATTTGCCAGAGGACTGGCGCGGCTATCTCAGTTTGTTGGACAAAAAACAACGGCATGAAGTCCGCCGGAAATTGCGCCGCATACAAGGCAGCGAACGATCTATCGATTGGTACATCGTCAATGGATTTCATGATTTGGATGAAGAGGTCAGCCAATTTGTGCGCTTGATGGCCGCCAGCGACCCGGAGAAAGAGCGCTTCTTGCAAGACGATGGGAACCTACGGTTTTTCAAAGCGATCGTCCCGCTACTGCATGAGCGTGGCTGGTTACAACTAAATTTCTTGACCGTCGGTGCGGAACGGGCGGCCGCCTACATCAATTTTGTCTATGGCGAGCGGGTGATGGTCTACAATTCTGGACTTGATCATCAGGATTATGGTGATTTAAGCCCGGGCATTGTGCTGCTGGCTTACAACATCAAATACGCCATTGAGCAGGGTTTCCGCTATTATGACTTTTTGCGCGGCGATGAAGCCTACAAATATCGCATGGGCGGCAGGGATACGGCGGTGCTGAACATCAAAGCGGATTAAGATTGCGCCCGGCAGCGCGGAGTGAAAATGCCTATACGGCGGATCGCGCTAATCAGTGTTCATACCAGCCCGCTGGCGCCGATGGGTGCCGCGAAGACGGGTGGCATGAATGTCTATATCCGCGAACTTGCCCACGAGTTGGGGAAGCAGGGCTACCTGGTCGATATTTTCACGCGGCGCTCTTCTCCACTAGAACCCAATGTGGATAGTGCAATCGGTGAAAATGTTCGTGTCATCTATTTGCACGCGGGGCAATTGCTGCCGCTTTCTCCCGATGAACAGTATCCCCATCTCTCCGAATTCACCGCTAATTTGATGTCATTCGCCACCCTGGAAAATCTGCATTACGATATTGTCTACAGTCATTATTGGCTGAGCGGCTGGGTGGCGGCAAAGCTCAAAGAAGCTTGGGGCATTCCCTTCCTGCATATGTTCCATACGCTGGGGCACATGAAGAAGCGTATCATGCTCAATTCCCATTATCAGCCAGATCGCCGCATCATGACGGAACTGCATGTGCTGCAATGGGCGGATCGCATCATCGCCGCCACGCCGGCGGAACAAGCGCAGCTCCGCTGGTTATATCGTGCCAACCGCAAGCAGATCGTTGTCATTCCACCTGGTGTCAATACCCATCATTTTCAGAATGGGATCAAGCCTGCCGAGGCGCGCCAAGCCCTGGGCATCAAACCCGAAAGTAATATGCTGCTTTTCGTCGGTCGCATAGAACCTTTGAAGGCTGTTGATACTATTCTGGAGGCGTTACATGTCTTGCGGGATAAAGCGCCAGCCTTGTTAACAAAGCTGCACTTCATGATCGTCGGCGGTGACCCGGATAGCACAGGCGACCGCGAAATGGCTCGTTTGCAAGAACTCAGCGTCAATCTCGGTATCAACCAGTTAGTCAGCTTCGTTGGCGCCAAGGAGCAATCGGAATTGCCGCGCTATTATGCGGCCGCCACCGCCGTCATCATGCCATCCGATTATGAATCTTTTGGTATGGTGGCTTTGGAAGCGATGTCGTCGGCGACGCCGGTAATCGCATCTCAAGTGGGGGGCTTGCAATTCTTGGTGCGCGATCGGGAGACCGGTTTCCACATCCCAACGCGGGAACCCATCTCATTGGCGGACTGTATCATGGAATTGCTGATGGATCCGGCAAAAACTGAATCAATGGGCATCAGCGCTTCACGCATCGCGCAGGATTACGCCTGGTCGCGCATCGCCGAGCGGCTATTGAAAGTATTCGAAGAAGTGGCTTGCCAAAGGCTAAAGAAGACTTAGCCGCCGTAGGAATTGGGAATATCGTTGATCTCTGCCTCGATGTATGGACTATCCATCATATAGTCCAGCGCATCGTCCTCCGATAGCAATGTCTGCCCTTTATGATAGAGCGTATTATTGAAGCCATCATAAAGGTAACGGCGGTTGACCCAGCCGTGCAAATTGTGTTGGAACAAGACATGGAACTGAATCGATTCTTCTTCGGCGAAGATATCTTCATTCAAGATCCATACCGGCGCATATTGTTCTAGATGTGGCTGCGCTTTTACATCGCGCTTCTTTTTCAGTTCATCCACCGTGGTCATCATCTACCTCATATTCCGAGCTCGTCCCGTTTACTGACGATAGTTTAATGCCTGTCGGGCGCATTAACAAGCGATATTGTTGCCCAGTCGTCAAAATAGCTTTCTTGCCCACTTCCAAATCACGAAACTTTGTTTACACTAGGCGCGATACCACAAACTTTGAAATGGAGTGCAGTAATGGCAAAATCTGATGTGAACAAAGTGGTCCTGGCTTATAGTGGCGGGCTGGATACCTCCGTGATTGTGCCTTGGCTCAAGAACAACTATGGCTGCGAAGTTGTCTGCTTTTGCGCGGATCTGGGGCAGGAAGAAGAGCTCGATGGCTTGGAAGCGAAGGCTTTGGCTTCGGGCGCATCCAAATTATATATTCGCGACCTGCGCGAGGAGTTTTTGACCGATTTTGTCTTTCCTACGATGCGCGCCGGGGCTGTCTATGAGCGGGAATACCTGCTCGGTACCTCCTTCGCCCGCCCGTTGATCGCCAAGCACATGGTCGAAATTGCCGAGCAGGAAAGGGCAGATGCCGTCGCCCATGGCTGCACGGGCAAAGGCAACGATCAGGTCCGTTTTGAAGTGTCTACCATGGCGCTGAATCCCAAGCTCAAGACCATCGCTCCCTGGCGAGAATGGGATATCCGCAGCCGCGAGGACGCGCTGGCTTACGCTGAAGAATTTCACGTGCCCGTCTCGCACACGGAGAAGGACATTTACAGCCGCGACCGTAATATTTTCCACCTGTCGCATGAAGGCGGCTTGCTGGAGAACCCGTGGAACGAACCCGAGAGCCTGATGTTCCAATTGACTAATCGCCCGGAGGATGCCCCGGACGAAGCCGAATATATCGAGATTGGATTCCAGCAGGGCATTCCCGTCAGCTTGAATAGCCAGGAAATGAGCGCGGTCGATCTCTTTGTGGCTCTCAACGAGCTGGGCGGTGAGCATGCCATTGGCCGCAGCGATATTGTTGAGAATCGCTTGGTCGGTATGAAAAGCCGCGGTGTTTATGAAGCGCCGGCCGGGACCATCTTGCATCGCGCGCATCAATTGTTGGAGAGTATCTGCCTCGACAAGTACACCATGCAATATAAGGACGTAATCGCGCTGAAATATGCCGAACTGGTTTACAATGGCATGTGGTACAGCAAATTGCGCGAGGCGCTTGATGGTTTCGTTGCGGTCACGCAAGCGACAGTGACTGGCACGGTGCGCTTGAAGTTATACAAAGGCAATATCATCGTGGCTGGGCGCAAGAGTCCCTATAGCCTCTATCGCGAAGACTACGCTTCTTTCGGCGAAGACGATGTCTACAACCAGCAAGATGCCCATGGCTTCATACAACTTTTTGGTCTGCCGATCAAAGTTGAGGCGATGTTGCAAGCCGAGGGCGGCGACTCAAGCGATTATCAGCAGCCGGATTACAGCAAATTCAAGCGCGACTGAACCATACTAACTGGAAGGGCTTGGAATATGAGTTTGTGGGGCGGGCGCTTCAGCGAGCCAAGCGACGAAGACCTGCGTATCTTGAATGACAGTATCGAATTCGACCAGGTCCTCTACGCAGAAGACATCGAAGGCAGTATTGTCTACGCCCGCGCCTTGGCTGATGCAGGTGTGATTACGGCGGACGAAGCAACGACGATTATCGCTGGCTTGCGGCAAGTGATGGCGGAATTTGACGCTGGCGATTTTGAGTTGGCGGAGGGTGATGAAGACATTCACACAGCCGTCGAGCGCCGTTTGACCGAGCTGGTGGGCGAGGTCGGCGGTAAGCTGCATACGGGTCGCAGCCGCAATGATCAAGTCGCCACCGATTTCCGGCTCTGGTCTATGCGGGCGGCTGATGAACTGGCGGAAGAGTTGCGCCAACTTCAATCCGTTATTGTGAATGTCGCCGAAGCCCATGTTGATACTGTGATGCCGGGCTATACACATCTACAGCCGGCACAACCGATAAGTGCTGCCCAATGGCTGATGAGCTTCTTTTGGATGGTGCAGCGCGATTTGTCTCGCTTGCGAGCCGCCCGGCAAGCGATGGCTGTCTGTCCCTTGGGTGCGGGCGCCCTGGCTGGCAACCCCTTTTCCATTGACCGGCATCAAATCGCAGCGGACCTCGGCTTCGATTTGCCGAGCGCGAATAGTCTCGATGCCGTCAGCGATCGCGATTTTGTGGCGGACTTGCTCTACATGATTTCGCTCTGCGCAATCCACTTGAGCCGGCTAGCGGAAGATATCTTGATCTACTCAAATCCCAGTTTCAACTTCATCACTTTGGACGATCGCTACAGCACCGGCTCCAGCTTGATGCCACAGAAGCGCAATGCGGATCCAATGGAGTTGATACGCGGCAAAACAGGTCGTCTTATCGGCAATTTGACCGGGTTCCTGGCGACCATGAAAGGCTTGCCCAGCGGTTACAACAAAGACCTGCAGGAAGACAAAGAAGCGCTGTTAGATTCTCTGGAGACGATGCACCAATTATTGCCGGTGATACGAGCCACCATCAGCAGCTTGAAGATCAATGCCCAAGCAATGGCTGATGCATTAACCGAGGAATTATTGGCGACCGACCTGGCGGATTATCTGGTGCGCAAAGGATTACCATTTCGCCAGGCTCACCATGTGGTAGGGGAAGTCGTGCAACTGGCGGCTGAACAGGAAACAGATCTCTCCTCCTTAGAGTTGCAGGCGCTAAAGGATATCTGTGATTATTTTGCTGAAGATGTCGCGCAGATCTTTGATTTCGCCCACTCTGTGGCGCAACGCCAGGCATATGGCGGCACAGCGCCAGAAGCGGTTCGCGCGCAAATCGCATTGGCGAAAGCGGAACTCGAGAAATAATTGTGTATTTTATACAAGTGGGTAGTGGTAATTTATACGAATATTGGGCGAAATTGCCTGAAACTGTACCAATACCTTGACATGAGCTGAAACTTTGCTATCGTTGCTCATAGTATTCCAATACACAGGGAAGAAGATGCGCCACATTGCTGCGTTGAAGTTGAACCTCATTATTGTCCTTGTTCTCGTCCTCGTGATTATCAGTGGACTATAACGGCTTGGGCAGGTGGCGCGTAAAACTAGCAGATGACAGCCTCCCAAGCCACGGGGGGCTTTTTATTTTGCAGTGTGGAGTGAAATCGATTTAGCTTGACCGATGGGAATAGGACTCATGTCACAGCAGTTTAGGCACAGGCAGAATAGCGATTATCAAAATCAGGCAGCAGCATGTCGCTTTACTTGCGGCAATGCCTTGGCGGCGCTTGTTTCTTTCTTAGGTCATGGATGAAACAAGCGTTTTTGTTTACTGGATGATTGAACTTGAGGATTAGCACATGACGACGGAATGGGTTTGGCGCAACGGCGAATTTGTAAAATGGGACCAGGCAACAGTGCATGTAAGCGCTCATGCCTTGCATTATGGCTCCAGCGTGTTTGAAGGCATCCGAGCTTATGATACCCCCAAGGGACCGGCGATCTTCCGGCTGCGGGAGCATACAGAGCGGCTGATGCAGGGCGCGCGTGTCATGCGGATCGCGCATGAGTACGATGCTGCTGCGCTGGATGCGGCAATTATCGAGACGGTTCGCAAGAATGGCCACGCCTCCTGTTATATCCGCCCGATCATTTTCCGTGGCTCCGGCTCCCTGGGGCTTGAGGGTCGCGGAAACACTGAGACCGAGACCATGATCCTCACAATGGAATGGGGCCGCTATTTAGGCGCCGAAGCTATCGAACAGGGAGTCGATGTCCAGGTGAGCTCTTTCCGGCGGATGGCGCCCGATACACATATGGCATTGGTCAAGGCCGGCGGCAACTATGTCAATAGCCAATTCGTCAGCATGGAAGCGCATGACAACGGCTTTCAAGAAGGCATCGCCCTGGATATAAACGGCTATGTCAGCGAAGGCGCCGGCGAGAACCTATTCGTCGTTTTGGATGGCGTCGTGTATACCCCCGGCGCCTGGTCTTCGATTCTGATGGGCATCACCCGTGATAGTGTCTTAACTATTTTGCAGGCGCAGGGTGCGGAAGTGCGCTTCCAGCCAGTAGCTCGCGAGATGCTCTACATGGCTGATGAAATCTTTTTCACAGGGACGGCGGCGGAGGTTACACCGGTCAAGTCGGTCGATCGCATCTCGATCGGTTGCGGCGGGCGTGGACCCATCACCGAAATGGTTCAGCGCGAATTCTTCTCCATCACTGCGGGTGAAGCGCCGGACAAATATGGCTGGTTGACCCATGTTAGTGATTCTTAGCGAGTGCAATCTGGTAGGTGGTGAGTAGTGAGGAGGCGATGATGAGGCTCAAGGGTTCGGAAATCGTCATGGAATGCCTGTTGCGAGAAGGCGTCAGCGTCATGTTTGGCTATCCCGGCGGAGCGATTTTGCCGACCTATGATGCGATGGCAAAATATGAGGACCGCCTTCATCATGTCTTGGTGCGGCATGAACAAGGCGCTTCACACATGGCGGATGGTTATGCCCGCGCCACTGGAGATGTCGGCGTTTGCATCGCCACCAGTGGTCCCGGCGCTACCAATTTGGTGACGGGCTTGGCAACGGCGATGATGGATTCGTCGCCAGTGGTGGCGATAACAGGGCAGGTGCCTATCCCGGCGATCGGCTCGGATGCTTTTCAGGAAACCGATGTCACCGGTGTCACTCTGCCTGTCACCAAACACAATTTTCTGGTCACGGATGTGCGCGATCTTGCTTATATCATGAAGGAAGCATTCTATATCGCGCGAACCGGGCGGCCCGGTCCTGTGCTGGTTGACATCCCCAAAGATGTGCAAAATGCCGAGACAGAATTTGTTTATCCCGAAAACGAGATCGTCTTACCGGGATATCACCCTCCGTCGAGTGCCGAAGAAGACGAGATCGCGGCTGCTCTACAGCTAATTCAAGAGGCTGAACGCCCTATCATTTTGGCGGGCCATGGCATCACTATGTCAGGCGCGATGAATGAAGTGCGCGAACTGGCGGAACGGGCGCAGATCCCGGTGTCTTTGACCTTGTTAGGCAAGGGCGCGATGCCGGAGGATCATCCCTTGGTGATCGGAATGATGGGCATGCATGGGGAAGCCTCTTCCAACCTGGCGATTCAAGAAGCCGATTTGCTGATTGCCTTGGGAATGCGTTTCGATGATCGCGTCACTGGCAACTTGGAAACTTATGCCTTGAATGCGCGCAAAATCCATATTGATATTGATCGCTCGGAACTCAACAAAAATGTCAAAGCCGATGTTGGCATCGCCGGCGACTTGAAGACAGTCTTGATGCAGCTGCTGCCTCATCTGCGCCCCAAGACCCATCCAGAATGGCTTCGACAAATACGCGACTGGCTGGAAGATTCCAACGAACGGGATATCTTGAACTATGAGACGCCGGGCAAATTGCTGACCGCCCAGGTGATCAATGATATCTGGCGATTGACCGATGGAGATGCCATCACCGTCACTGATGTCGGGCAGCACCAAATGCTGGAAGCGCAATACTATCCGCACCAGCGTCCCGCGACTTTGTTGACGAGCGGAGGCTTGGGCACTATGGGCTTCGGATTTCCCGCTGCCATTGGAGCCAAATTTGGCAAGCCAGAAGAAGAGGTCTGGGCGATCGTTGGCGACGGTGGCTTTCAGATGACCTTGTGCGAATTGGCGACGGCAGCGCAGGAAAACATCAACGTCAATATCGCCATCATCAACAATTATTTCCTGGGCATGGTGCGGCAATGGCAGGAATTGTTCTTCGAGCGGCGCTACCAAGCCACCCCTTTGTTCAATCCGGATTTCTGCAAACTGGCGGATGCCTATGGTATTCCCAATCGGCGCGTCACCCAGCGTCATGAGATCGAGGAAGCGGTGCAATTCGCCCGCGGCATTGATGGACCAGTCTTGCTGGAATTCGTGGTCGAAAAAGAAGAAATGGTTTATCCGATGGTGCCTGCCGGTGCAGACTTGCACAATATGAAGCGCAGGCCCAAACCAGGAGAAGCATGATGGCTATTGAAAACACTGCTAACAAAGTGACTGTCGTGGCGCTGGTAGAAAATGAACCGGGTGTGTTGAACCGGATCGCTAGCCTCTTCCGCCGGCGTGCTTTCAATATCGACAGCCTGACCGTTGGGCGTACTCATAAAGCGCATATCTCGCGCATGACCATTCGGGTTGATGCAGGACCCGAATACGCCAAACGAATCGCCACTAACCTGCAGAAACTGGTCAATGTGATCGATGTCCGGATTCTGGACAATGAGCCGCATGTCGAGCGAGATCTGGCGCTGATTAAAGTGAGAAACCATACTGCCGAATTGCGCAATGCCGTTACCGAACTCTGCGATCGCTTCCCGGCGCGCATCGTCGATGTGGGACCCGAGGTGGCAATTATCGAGATGGTGGGCACCGAGCGAATTCTTGAAGAGTTTATCGAGGAAGTGCGCCCGATCGGCATCAAAGAGATGATTCGCACCGGTGTGGTCTCCATGGGGCGTGGCACGCGCATTCATGATAGCGACTTCAAGCGGCCCGATTTGCCCGGTAGCAAATCCGAAGGGAACCCCAACGGCAATGGCCGCGTTGTTTGAGACATCGAGCAGCGGCTTGCACTATATATCCGCTGCGGATTTTGTTCATATCTAATCTGGGAGAGAGTTCATAGATGGCAACACTCTATTACGACCAAGATGCCGACCTTTCGTTGCTTGCTGGCAAAACGATAGCGGTGATCGGCTATGGCAGCCAAGGACATGCTCATGCGCTCAATGCGCGAGACAACGGCCAGCAGGTGATCATCGGCTTGCATGCCGGCAGCAGCAGCAAAGCAAAAGCTGAAGCGGATGGCTTGCAAGTGTTCACGGTGGCGGAAGCGACCAAACAAGCTGATATCGTGATGCTCCTGATTCCCGATACCAGACAGGGAGAGGTGTATGACAAGCATATTGCGCCTAACCTGAAAGACGGCGCCATGCTGATGTTCGCCCACGGTTTCAACATTCATTTCAAAGAGATCATCCCGCCCGCTACGGTGGATGTGGCGATGGTAGCGCCCAAAGCCCCTGGCCACCGTGTGCGCGAAGTCTTCACCGAAGGCGCTGGCACACCTGGTTTGATCGCCATCGAGCAGGATGCCAGCGGTAATGCTATGGCGCTTGGATTGGCTTATGCCAAAGCGATTGGCTGCACCCGTGCCGGCGTCATCGAGACCAGCTTCAAGGAAGAGACGGAGACCGATCTCTTCGGCGAACAAGTGGTGCTTTGTGGCGGCGTGACCGCGTTAATCCGCGCCAGTTTTGAGACCTTGGTCAAAGCCGGTTATCAGCCGGAGGTCGCTTATTTCGAATGCTTGCACGAGCTCAAATTGATCGTTGACCTGCTCTATGAAGGCGGCTTGAGCTATATGTGGTACAGCGTCAGCAACACAGCGGAACATGGCGGCTACGTCATTGGCGATCAATTCGAGGAGTCGGTGAAAGAAGAGATGGCTGGCGTCTTGCAGCGCATCCAAAATGGGGAATTTGCCCGCAAGTGGATCGATGAGAACAAACAAGGGCGACCCAACTTCAATGCCCGGCGTCAGCGCGAACATGACCTGCTGATTGAAAAAGTTGGTGCCGATTTGAGGCAGATGATGCCATTCCTCGATGCGAAGAATATCCAGCAGAAGGACTGAGCGAGAATGGATTTTGCTATCGTCGAGAGGATAGCTTACAGGAAAGGAGGTGTCTAAATGTCGGAAGATGGTCTTGCTGGCCTTAGTCTTATGTTGAGCAATCACGACCGGATTCGATTTAAGAAAGGAACACCTCCCAATGGTAGAGCGAATATACGACGATAATACCGTCATCATTTTTGACACCACCTTGCGTGATGGCGAACAAAGCCCAGGCGCGACTCTCTCCAGCGCCGAAAAGCTGGAGATCGCCCGCCAGTTGTCGCGGCTCGGCGTCGATGTTATCGAGGCCGGTTTTCCCGCTGCCTCGCCCGATGATCTGAAAGCGGTGCAGCGCATCGCCCGTGAAGTTGGCAAACATGATGGACCTACGATTGCGGGGTTGGCGCGGGCGCTGGAAGGGGATATCCGCACCGCTTGGGAAGGCGTCAAATACGCTGCCAAGCCACGGATTCATACTTTCTTGGGCACCTCACCGAGTCACCTGGCAATGTTACGCATCGACAAAGCTGAAGGCTTGGAACGCATACGCAGCGCAGTGACCTTGGCGAAGAGCCTCTGCGATGATGTCGAATTCAGCCCTATGGACGCAGGGCGGACCGATACCGAATACCTGATTGCCGCTTGTGCAGCCGCGGTTGAATGCGGCGCCACCACGCTGAACATTCCGGATACCGTCGGTTATGTCATGCCGAGCGAATGGGCAGAGACACTGGAGATGTTGATTAACGAAACGCCAGGCGCCGGACCGGGCAGCGGTGTAATCTGGTCGGTGCATTGCCACAATGATTTGGGCTTGGCAACTGCCAACACCTTAGCGGGTTTGTCCAAAGGTGTGCGCCAAGTCGAGGTGACGATCAACGGCGTCGGCGAGCGCGCTGGCAACACCAGCCTGGAAGAAGTCGTGATGGCGATTCACACGCGCAAAGGCTTTTACGACTTGCGCACCAATATCGATTCAACCCAGATCATGAAGACCAGCCGCATGGTACGCAACTATATGGGCATGCCAGTGCAGCCCAATAAGGCCATCGTCGGCGCCAACGCCTTTGCCCACGAATCGGGCATTCATCAAGACGGCGTGCTCAAGAATGCCGAGACCTTTGAAATCATGATGCCGGAGGATGTCGGGCTGACACAGAGCAAGCTGGTCTTGGGCAAGCATAGTGGTCGTCATGCCCTGCGCGTTCGCCTGCGGGAACTGGGCTACGAAGTGGATGGCGAGGAGCTGGTTGATATATTCCGGCGTTTCAAAGATTTGGCTGATGTGAAGAAGACAGTCACCGATGCCGATCTGGAAGCGTTGGTCGCCGATGAAGCGGCGCACAAGCCCGAAGATTTTTTCCGCCTGATCGATATCCAGGTGGTCTGTGGCACTATGGGTATGCCAACCGCCACTGTCAAGATGGCAAATCAAACTGGCGAGGAGTTGGTCGTTTCGGCAGTAGGCACCGGTCCCGTCGATGCCTCTTATCGCGCTGTGGATCGCGTCATTAACGCCCCCAACATCTTGCTGGAGTTCAATATGCACGCTGTTACCGAAGGCATTGATGCCCTGGGTGAAGTCACAGTGCGGATCTCGCCGGAAAACAGCAATCGAGTCTTTGGCGGCTATGGTGCCGATACGGATGTTGTGGTCTCTAGCGTGAAGGCATATGTGGCGGCTTTGAACCGCATGATCGCTGGAATGGGATTGGGTGAGATGGCGCCTGAAGGTGATGTAGCCACCGTCGGTATTGCTTCGTCATAAATCAAATAATCGAGGAAACGCCAGATGAGCAAAAATGGAAAAGCGCGCACTCTTTTTGAAAAGGTATGGAATGCCCATACCGTGCGCGAACAAAGTGATGATACACCCGCTGTGCTCTATATCGATTTGCACCTGGTGCATGAAGTGACATCGCCACAAGCCTTCTCCATGTTGCGCGAGCGCGGTTTGAGTGTGCGCCGCCCGGACCAGACCATTGGCACCATGGATCACAGCACGCCGACCACGCCCCGCAATGCGATGGGAATCATCCCGATAGCGGACGCCATGGCTGCCAAACAGCTGGATACCTTCACCAAGAATTGCAGCGACTTCGGTATCCCGATGCATGCCCTGGGGGACGAGCACCAAGGGATCGTACATGTCATCGGTCCCGAAAAAGGTTTGACCCAGCCCGGCATGACTATCGTCTGTGGGGATAGCCATACCAGCACTCATGGCGCTTTTGGTGCCTTGGCATTTGGCATTGGCACTAGCGAAGTCGGGCATGTCTTGGCGACGCAGACCTTGCTGCAAAACAAGCCCAAGACCATGGCGATTAATATCGAGGGGACGCTCGGCGAGGGTGTTACCGCCAAAGATATCATCCTCGCCATCATCGCCAAAATCGGCATCGGCGGCGGTACTGGGCATGTCTTTGAGTACCGTGGCAAAGCGATTCGAGAACTGAGCATGGAAGGGCGTATGACAGTTTGCAATATGTCAATCGAAGGTGGGGCGCGGGCTGGCATGGTAGCGCCGGATGAGACGACTTTCGAGTACATTCATGGGCGCCAGCATGCACCCAGCGGCGCCGCTTGGGATGCTGCCCTGGCGCAATGGCGTCAACTGCCCTCGGATGAAGGCGCGCAATTCGACAAAGAGATCACCCTTCGTGCCGATGAGCTGATCCCAATGATCACCTATGGCACCAATCCGGGAATGGGCATGCCGATCACCGCGACTGTGCCAAGCCCGGATGCCGAGACCGATTACAACAAGAAGATCGCGCTGGACAAAGCGTTGACCTATATGGATCTAGTCCCCGGGCAGCGCCTCTTGGGCAAAGCGATCGATGTCGTGTTCATCGGCAGTTGTACCAACTCCCGCATCAGTGATTTGCGGCAGGCAGCGGGTTTCATCAAGGGGCGCCAAGTCGCCGACAACGTCCGCATGATGGTCGTTCCTGGTTCGCAACAAGTGAAGAAACAAGCGGAGAACGAAGGGCTGGATAAGATCTTCCAGGAAGCGGGCGCGGAGTGGCGCGAAGCCGGTTGCTCCATGTGTATCGCCATGAATGGAGACCAATTGCAGCCAGGTCAATACGCGGTTTCCACCAGCAATCGGAATTTTGAGGGGCGCCAAGGCAAGGGCGGACGCACCTTTTTGGCAAGCCCTTTGACGGCGGTGGCATCGGCTCTGGCGGGGTCTGTGGCTGACCCGCGCGCCATGATCACATCTTTGAATTGAGGAGTTCGTCATGGAAAAGCTAAAGCAGATCCAGGGAAGTATCGTTGCTATCCCGGTAAACGATATCGACACCGACCAGATAATTCCGGCGCGCTTTCTCAAAGTGACTGACAAAGAGGGCTTGGGCAAAGCCGCTTTCTGTGACTGGCGCTACTTGGAAGATGGTGAGACGCCAAATCCAGATTTTATCCTCAACAAAAGTGAATATCAGGGCGCCTCTGTGTTGATCGCGGGCAATAATTTTGGCTGTGGCAGCTCGCGCGAGCATGCGCCCTGGGCATTATTAGGCGCGGGATTCAAAGCTGTCATCAGCACCGAATTCGCCGATATCTTCCGCAATAACGCGCTGAAGAATGGTTTGCTACCGATCATTGTCGATGAAGATACGCAGCAGCAACTTTTCAGCCTGGCGGAGGAAGACCCGCAGACCGCAGTTAGCGTCGATGTCGAAGCGCAAACCTTGACCCTCCCCGATGGTCGTCAAGTGGATTTTCCGCTTGATGGATTCTCCAAGTATTGCTTACTCAATGGGGTTGATCAGTTTGGTTATCTGTTGGCGCTGGATGACGAAGTGCGGGGGTTTGAGGAGAAAAATGAGCAGCGTGTCATCACTACCGCCTGATTCTCGTTGTCGAGCGGGAGGTTGAACTTGAAGCAAAAAGTCGCAATCTACGATACCACCTTGCGTGATGGTAGCCAGCGAGAGGGAATTTCCTTTTCGGTGGCGGATAAGCTTCATATTACGCGGCTATTGGACGATTTGGGTGTCGATTATGTCGAAGGCGGTTGGCCCGGTTCCAACCCCAAAGATGCGCTGTATTTTGAACAAGTTCGCGCGCTCGATCTGCAACATTCCAAAATCGCCGCCTTCGGTTCGACCCGTCGCAAAGGCATCAAGCCCGAAGATGACGCCAACATACGCGCCTTGTTGGCTGCTGATACACCTGTTGTGACAGTGGTCGGCAAAACTTCCATGCTGCACGTGACCGATGTGCTGCAGACGACATCTGAAGAAAACCTCAAAATGATCGAGGACAGCCTGGCATATCTCAAGACCCAGGGCAGGGAAGTCATCTACGATGCCGAGCATTTTTTTGATGGCGCCAAGCTGGATCTGGAATATGGCTTCGATACCCTGGCGGCGGCGGCGGCGGGCGGCGCAGATGTGATCGTGCTCTGCGATACCAACGGCGGCTCAATGCCTTGGGAAATAGCTGAGTTCGTCTACAAGGCGCATGAACTCTTCCCGCAGATGCAGTTCGGCATCCACACGCACAATGATAGCGAATTGGCGGTGGCAAACTCTTTGGCAGCGGTGCGAGCTGGCGCAGTCCATGTGCAAGGGACGATCAATGGCTATGGCGAACGCTGCGGCAATGCCAATCTTTGTAGCATCATCCCGGATCTCATCCTAAAAATGAATTTGCCCTGCCTGGCACAAGATGGGAATTTGGCTGCCCTGACCCATCTATCGCGGGCGGTCGGCGAGATCGCTAACCTGGCGCCAGATACCCATTTGCCCTATGTTGGCAAGAGCGCTTTCGCCCACAAAGGCGGTATCCACGTCGCTGCCATGCGCCGTAATGTGGACAGCTATCAGCACATCGAGCCAGCGAAGGTGGGCAACCAAAGTCGTGTCCTGGTATCCGATTTATCGGGACGCGGTAACTTGTTGAGCAAGGCGGAAGAACTCGGTCTGGATGTCTCCAAGGACGAAGCCGTTAAGGTGCTCAATGATATCAAGGAGTTGGAAAACGCGGGCTTTGTCTTCGAAGGGGCGGAAGCCTCGGTGGCTGTTCGCTTGAGACGTGCCGCCGCCGATTACGAGCCCTTGTTTCACCTGATTGATTACACCGTCATCGTGGAAGATCGACAAAGTCGCGGTCAACTGGCACATGCCATGCTCAAGCTCCGTTTCGATGACGACAACCTGCACGTTGTCGAAGAGCACACCGCCGCAGAAGGTAATGGTCCGGTGAACGCGCTTGATCGCGCTTTGCGCAAAGCGCTACTGCCAAGATACCCAACCCTGCGCAATATCAAATTGGTGGATTATAAAGTGCGCGTTTTGGATAGCGAGAATACCACCGGCGCAATCGCGCGTGTGCTGATCGACTCCTACAATGGCAGCAAGCGTTGGAGCACGGTCGGCGCCAGCACCGATATCATCTACGCGAGCTGGCTAGCGCTGGTTGATAGCATCGAATATGGGCTTTCCCTAACGAATGACAACTATGTTTATACGCCGACAGGGCAAGTTATTGATATGCCAATCGATGCCACTCCCATTGACTTTGCCTATCGTATTCATACGGATCTTGGCAATCGTTGCTTTGGCGCCAAAGTCAACGGAATCCCGGTGCCATTGACTTATAAGCTGAAAATGGGCGACCAGGTTGAGATTCTGACCTCGGAAGATGGAGGTCCCAGTATCGCTTGGTTCAACCCAGATTCGGACTATGCTGTTACCCCCCGCGCGCGCAGCAGCATCAGGCAGTGGCTGCGCAAACAGGCTGAAGACAAACTCAGTGACGGGGAGCGCGAGATACTTGAGCAAAAATTGAGCAATTAAAAAGTGAACAAATAGTTTCGCATAGTCAAATAACGATATAATACTCTCATGAAATCATGACTTTTGCGGTGCAATATTCATCAATCAAACAATGGAGAGAAATAAGATGAAGGCGACGATAGCCGTGCTTCCCGGCGATGGTATTGGTCCCGAGGTAGTTGCTCATACAACCCAGCTCTTATCCGTCATCGCGGAAAAAAATGGACATGAATTCACCTTCATCGAGGGCTTGATCGGCGGCATCGCCATCGACGAAAGCGGCGACCCACTACCACCGGAAACCATCGAGATATGTGAAAAAGCCGATGCAATATTGTTGGGAGCAGTGGGCGGACCAAAATGGTCAGACCCCACCGCAAATATTCAGCCAGAACGCGGCTTACTCGATTTGCGTCAACATTTTGGCCTCTTCGCCAACCTGCGCCCCGTCAAAACCTACCCTGCATTGGCTGAGCATGCGCCACTACGGGCGGAGCTACTGGAAGATGTTGATATATTATTCGTCCGCGAGTTGGTCAGCGGCATTTATTTCGGCGAACGACGAGAACAAGGTGAAGGTGACGAATCATACGACACCATGCGTTACACTCGTGCCCAGGTCGAGCAAGTGGCAAATGTCGCTTTTCGCGCTGCCCAAGGCCGGCGGCAGAAGCTATGCTCGGTGGATAAAGCCAATGTGCTGGCTTCGATGCGTTTGTGGCGGCGCACCGTGCTCGAGGTTCACGAAGAATATGAAGATGTGGAGCTGGAACACTTGCTAGTAGACGCCGCGACTATGCACCTATTGACACGTCCAGGCAGTTTTGATGTGATCGTGGCGGGCAATATGTTCGGCGACATTTTGAGCGACGAAGCCTCTGTGCTGGCCGGCAGCCTGGGCATGTTGCCATCCGCATCGCTGCGGTCGGATCAGTTTGGTTTGTACGAGCCAGTTCACGGCTCCGCTCCCGATATCGCCGGGCAGGGAAAGGCGAATCCAATTGGGATGTTCTTGAGCGCTGCGATGCTATTGCGCTACAGCCTGCAATTGCATGGGGAAGCGGAAGCGATTGAATTCGCCATTGATGCTGTTTTGGCGGATGGCTTACGCACAGCCGATATCGCCAGTGATGGGTTCGCAGCTGTCTCGACTGAGGAATTCGCCGCCGCTGTCATCAGCAAATTGTAACTATACTCGTCTCACATCGGCGCCGAGCGCAGCCAGAGTAGCTTCAATCTGTTCATAACCACGATCGATCTGATACACATCCTCGATAGTGCTTTTGCCGGGCGCCGCCAAAGCTGCCAATAACATGGTCGCGCCGGAGCGAATATTGTCTGCGGTGACTTGGGCAGGCTTTAATTGTTCCACCCCCTTGATGATGCAAACCCCGCTTTGGCTGATTAAGATATCGGCGCCCATCTTCAGCAGGGCATCAACATAATCGTAGCGATTATCGAATACACGTTCACGGATATAACTTGTGCCAGCCGCCAAAGTTGAGAGCGCGGCGATACAAGGCTGCAAATCGGTTGGGAAACCGGGGTAGGGGTGTGTTTGAATATTGATCGGGTTCAGCTTTTGATCTGAAGATCGGCGCAGCCGAATTGAACTGTTTTCGATATTAATCTCGACGCCCATCTGTTCCAACTTAGCGATGACGATGCGCAAGTGAGAAGGCTCCACATCATGGATGGTCACATCACCACCGGTCATGGCGGTTGCCATCATGATGGTGCCGGTGACGAGACGATCGGGCATGGGCGTATATTCAATCGGATTCAGCTTGCGGACCCCGTTTATCACCAGGGTAGGGGTGCCCAGCCCATATATCTGCGCCCCCATTTTGTTGAGGAAATTGCCAAAGTCGACCACTTCTGGCTCGACTGAGGCATTCTCCAATATTGTCTCGCCTTCCGCCAGCGCTGCCGCCAGCATGAGATTCTCCGTGCCAGTGTGGCTGGGCAAATCGAGATACAACTCCGTGCCCTTAAAGCATCGATCTGGCAGCTTGATTTTGGTAGAGCCATCATCGGAGTATTGCACATCAGCGCCCAAACGCGCGAAGCCACGATGGTGAAAGTCAATCTTGCGTGTTCCAATATCGCAACCGCCGCTGCCGGGCAGCTCGACATAGCCCAAGCGAATTTGCAATGGTGCCAAAAACAGCACCGACCCGCGGAAGCGCGAGGTGATATCGTCTTGTAAAATGCCGGTGCGAATATTGGTCGCATCGATACGAACGGTTTTGCTCGACTTGTCGTGCTCCACTTGTGCGCCCACATGACTCAGCAATTCAAAAGCCCGCTCTACATCTTCGATCTCCGGCACTTGATGCAAGATGGTCTCGCCATGCTCGACAACGATTGAAGCGGCGATCATCGCCAATATGGCATTCTTGGCACGTTGTACTTTTACTGCCCCCTGCAATGGCTTGCCGCCGACGATGTGCAAAGATGACTTGGTCATAGATTCAGCTGGCTCCTGACTAATGGTCTACCTAGTAGATTATCTCACAAAAGGAGAGTTTGGATAGCGCATCGTAGGTCAATCCAATGAATGGACAGATTATAATGATGATTGCTTATATCTCCATTTCATCCAGGTCAAAAGAAATTTGCGGCTCGCCGCTATCTATGATAGAATAATTTTGGATTAACAATCAAAGAGTAAGTTTGCGCTTATCCAGAGGTGGTGGAGAGACCGACTCGATGAAACCACAGCAACCCCCAGGTGGCAATGGGAAGGTGCTAAGTTCGGCAGATCATTCTGGAAGATGAGGGTAAACACCTGATGCGCTTTATGCCTGTGGTGATGAGGCGGCGGCTCGTTCTTTAAGTTGCTCTGGGTGACTAGCATCAGGTCATTCCGTAGACTGTGCCTCAGTCATTTTTTGTTGAAGTTGCGGAAGCCCAAACTGCGTAACGGCTGCGGTTTGGGCTTTTTCTATTGGAGGAGCAAGCATCATGCATGTATCACAGAACAAACCGAAGAGACAAATCAACGGAGCCAGCACCGAGGCTGTCCATGGTGGCGCCCCTCGCGAAAAAGGTTTTCATTCGATGACCACGCCGATCGTTCAAACAGCCACGTACCATTTCGAGAATACGGCGAAGCTGCTCGAGTTTCTCGATAAGAAAGTCTACGGTGGCGAGTTAGAGCGGGAAGAATATGCGCGCTATGGCAATCCATCGGTGTGGTCGCTCGAGGCGCGTATCGCTAACTTGGAAGGCGCGGAAGATGCTGTCGTTTATCCATCAGGCATGTCAGCGGTTACCTCGCTTTTTCTGACTGTTCTGAGACCTGGTTCTCATATTGTTATGACCGACGATTGTTATCGCCGCACCCGGCAATTCTGTTTGACCACGCTGAAGAAATTCGGCATCGAAACTAGCATCGTGCCCATGGGCGATTATGTTGCCCTGGAAGCGGCGATTATCCCCAAAAAGACGCGCTTCATCTTCACCGAGACACCGACCAACCCCTATCTGCGTGTGGCGGATCTGGCGCATATCGTCCAGCTTGGCAAGCAATATCAGTTGATGACGCTGCTGGATAGCACCTTTGCCACGCCGGTCAATTTACGCCCGCTGGCATATGGGATTGACTTTGTCCTGCATAGCGCCACCAAATATTTTGGCGGGCACAATGATGTCCTGGCAGGGGTTCTCGCCGGCGAAAAAGGGCGTATCAAAGCCTTGAAAGATGCCCGCGGCATGTTTGGCAATGTCATCGATCCACATCAGGCATTTCTACTCGAACGCGGCATCAAGACCCTGGCTCTGCGGGTGCGGCATCAGAATGAAGCGGCGCTCAAGGTGGCGCGTTATCTGGAGAGCCATGCCAAAATCGATCGCGTTTATTACCCAGGCTTGCCATCACATCCCGATCACCAAATTGCCAGCCGGCAAATGAGCGGTTTTGGCGGCGTCGTCAGCTTTGAAGTGGCGGGCGATATCCATAGTACCAGCGACTTCATCGATCGCCTGCGTATTCCCTATATCGCCCCCAGTCTCGGCGGCACCGAGAGCCTGATCGAGCAACCAGCTTATGTCAGCTACTACGACCTCAGTAGTGAAGAACGTGTGGCGGTTGGCATCAAGGACAACCTAGTGCGCTTCGCCCTGGGGATCGAAGACGCCGATGATATCATCAGCGATCTGGAGCAATCCTTGCGGCATGTGCCTGCCAAGAAAACAGAAGTTCAATGAGTCTGCGGGGCGTCGGTTTTACTTAGTAGATTGATAATCTGCTCGAGGTCATCTTTCGCTTGCAGCATCTCATTGCGATAAAAAGGCGCCACATCTGGTAGTTTACCCGCGTGATAAGCGATAGTCGCTTCTGGATCTTTGAGTATGTGCCCGGTCAAGACACCCAGCACGGTATCGCCGCGTTTGATGATGCCGCGTTCGACCAGTTTCTTGGCGCCGGCCACGGAGCAGGCGGAGGCCGGTTCACAGCCAATTCCGACTCCATCGATGACGGCTTTGGCATCCATAATCTGTTGATCGCTGACTTCTTCGACCACGCCACTGGTCCATTCGAGCGCGCGGATAGCCTTCTGTAGATTGACGGGATTGCCGATCTTGATCGCGGTGGCGATGGTCTGCGCTTTGACGGGTTGGAATTGCTTGAAGCCGCTGCTGAAATGTCGATAAAGTGGATTGGCGCCCTCGGCTTGTACGATGGCTAAGCGCGGGAGCCGGTCAATCAAACCAAGCTCATACATCTCTCGTAATCCCTTGGCAAAGGCGGAGCTATTGCCCAGATTGCCGCCGGGCACGATAATCCAATCCGGCGCTTGCCAACGCAATTGTTGTAACGCTTCAAACATGATTGATTTCTGCCCTTCCAACCGGAAGGGATTGATGGAGTTGAGGATATAGATCCCCAGCTGTTCCGAGACCAGGCGCACCAATTCCATATTGCGGTCGAAGTCGGCGTTGATTTGTATACAGCGAGCGCCAAAGGCAATGCCCTGCGCCAGCTTCCCCAAGGCGATCGCTTGATTCTGCAAGAAGATGATCCCCTGCATATCGGCGCGGGCGGCGTAAGAAGCCATGGAAGCGGAAGTATTGCCGGTGGATGCGCAGGCTACCCGATCCATCTTCAGTATCCTGGCTTGGGTCACGCCGGTGGTCATGCCCCGATCTTTGAAGGAACCGGTCGGGTTTTCGCCTTCATGTTTTAAATAGAGCGTGTCGACCCCCGTGAACCATGCCAGGCGCGGCAATTCATAAAGATTGGTATTGCCTTCCATGCGGCTGACGATAGCCGCGTCATCGATACCGGGGTAGACCAGCTCTTTGAAACGCCAAACGCCACTATTGTATGGCGTCGCGAAGGTCCCCAGCCGTCCATCAAACAGGCTCTGCGTTATCGTTTGACCCGTGCCGCTAAAATCATGCAGCACATCCAGCGCAGCTCCACAGACTTCGCAGGTGTAGATCACCTGGTGAATTGGGTATTGTTGGGCGCAATCAATACATTGTAGTATGCTTGGCATTTGCTTGACCTCATTTGGGGAAAACGTGGCAAGGATAATAATATTCTATGGCATTTACTAGAGCTGAAGCCTTCGCTCCCGCCACAGTTGCCAACCTGGGCGTCGGCTTTGATATCCTCGGCTTGGCGCTCGAAGGCATGGGAGACCGCGCCATCGTCGAATTTCAAGATGCGCCTGAGATCGTCTTCACCGATATCGAGGGCGATGGCGGCAAGCTGCCGAGAGATCCGGAACAAAACGTCGCTTCGGTATCGGCTCGTGCTATGCTAGATCATCTTGGCGAACGGCGTGGTCTCAAGATAAAGCTGATCAAGGGTTTGCCGCTTTCCAGCGGATTGGGAAGCAGCGCCGCTAGCTCGGTGGTCTCGGTCATGGCGCTCAACAAGTTGATTGGCGAACCCTATTCGCGGGAGCAATTGCTGCCATTTTGTCTGGAAGGCGAGGCATTGGTCAGTGGCTACCATGCGGATAACCTGGCGCCCTGTTTGCTCGGTGGTATTGTTTTGGTCGCTGGCATAACGGTTGAAGCGATCCAGCCTTTGCCGGTCCCGGCGGACTTGCACCTGGCTCTGGTGACGCCAGAAATCGCTGTGCCAACCAACAAAGCTCGCGCTATCCTGCCGAAGCAAGTATCGCTGTCGATGTTGATTCACCAAACCGGCAAAGTGGCAAAATTGGTGGACGCTTTACACCGAGGAGATCTGGAGGCTCTTGGCGCTGCCATGGAAAGTGACCAGGTGGTCGAACCGGCCCGCGCCTGTTTGATGCCCTTGCTGGACGAGATCCGGGCACTGGCAAAGTCGGCCGGCGCCATCGCACTGTTCATCGGCGGGGCAGGACCAACTCTCTGCGCCCTCTGTGACAATGCCGATACTGCAGAGCAAGTCACCCGCGCGATGCAACAGCGATACAGCGAGAGGGACCTGTCTTGCCAAGCGCAAGCGACGCGAGTTGACCAGCATGGTGCGGCAGTTCTGCATGCCGAATGAAAATGGGCGATATATCGATTGTGAAATTCTTGACAATCAATCATCCGGTCTTTATACTTGCAGTATTGCAGTTTGTGGCTTGCTCCATAATGAAACGGGATCATGACAGTGCAACATCTCTATTGGGATGCATCGTATGAAATTGTCCTGGCATTGATGGAAGCTTATCCCGATATCGAACTCGACAATCTTGGTCTGGACGAATTAAACCAGCGAATTGTCAATTTGCCGGAGTTTGCAGACGACCCGAACTTGGTTAATGATGCTATACTGAAGGCGATTCTGCGCGAATGGTATGAGGAGATCGCTGTCTAAATGGAATTGAACATACAAGAGCTGAATGCTACCGAATTTCCCGTCCCGGCCGAATTGGAAAATAATGTGGCGATCACCAGTTTGAGCCAGCTCTATAACTGGGGCAGGCGCAATTCTATGTGGCCCATGCTGTTTGGTTTGGCTTGCTGCGCCATTGAAATGATCGCTACCGCTTCCTCACGTTTCGACTTTTCCCGTTTCGGTTTTGAAGTTATGCGCGCCACCCCACGTCAAGCCGATTTGATGATCGTCTCTGGCACGGTGACCAAAAAGATGGTGGTGCCGATCGTGCGCCTCTACAACCAGATGCCAGAGCCGAAATACGTCCTGGCGATGGGTGCCTGTGCCAGCGGAGGAGGACCCTTCAAAGAGGGTTACAATGTCGTTTCCGGCATGGACAAGTATCTGCCGGTAGATGTTTATGTGCCCGGTTGCCCACCGACCCCGCAAGCTTTGCTCTATGGCATGATCGCCTTGCAACGCAAGATCGATGGACAGAGCATCGCCAATGGTGATGATGTGCCTTGGTACGGGGTTGGTCCAGCGGAGCCGACGCCGGTGCCGGTGCTGGGTCCCGATATCATCGACCCGCGTCAAATGGATATGATACGCCGACAAGCCGAAGCGGCTGCCCGCGATCTGGAGACTTTGGGGTTACGCGAATTGCCCGCGGTCACAGAATTGGTCGCTGTGAAGACAGAGGTCCAAGAAACTAGCCCGGCGGAAGCTGCCTCAGTTCCCGGTGATGCTTTGAATTATGTGTTGCCAACAGGCGGCACCCCTTGGTCGGAAGCTGAAGACATTCGTGAAAAGCGACGCTTGCGTGCCCTGGCTCGCAAAGCGGTGAGAGCTTCGCGCCGAGCTGAACAAGCTGTAGAGGAATAAGCCTATATGGAAAACCAGGCACTGGCTCCTGAAGAACAGATCGATACCAGCAGCATCACGGGCGCGATCGAGTATTTGCGCTTGCATCACGCTGATGCGGTCAAATTGGACGACCGCGAAGGCTACCAGGGCATCATCGTCGATTGCGGTCAGCTGCTGGAAATCGCTCAGACCATACGAGATGATTTGGGCTTCGATTATCTATCGAGCGCAACCGCTGTCGATTACTTGGGCGCTGGCGACCACATGGAGATGGTCTACCATGCCTATCGCAGCAGCGGTGGGGGTGCCTTGGTCTTCAAAGCGCAGACCGATCGCGACAATGCCACGATTCCATCGCTGATCTCCGTCTGGCGCGGCGCTGATTTTCAAGAACGGGAAGCTTGGGATCTTTTTGGCATCAGATTTCCGGGGCATCCCAATCTCAAGCGGATCTTGATGTGGGAAGGCTTTCGTGGTCACCCCATGCGCAAGGACTGGCGCGAAGCCTATTATGAGGAAGAGCAGAAACCATTCGACAGTCGTTGGCCCGGCGGGCATGTCCACCGCTCGGAAGAGAAAAACGTCTTCGGCAAGAACGTGACCTATCCGCCCGATATTGATCTCAGTCGCTTGATGGATGCATCTGAAACCGCGGTATACCAATCATTGGGATTGGGGGTCGATGTCGAGCGCATCCTGGACAAAGACGGTTTCGAGACCAATGAGCTGGTCGTTAACATGGGACCCCATCACCCTAGCACGCACGGCGTCTTCCGCATGGTGCTAACCGTGGACGGCGAAACGGTAACCTCACTCGAGCCAGTCATGGGCTATCTCCACCGCAATCATGAAAAAATTGGCGAACGCAATACCTATTTGCACAATATCCCTTTCACTGACCGGCTGGACTATATCTCGAGCATGGGCAACAATCACGGTTACGTGCTGGCGGTAGAGCAGCTCATGAGCTTGGGCAGGCGCTATAACCCGCCCACCTATCGCTGCGAAGCATTGCGTGTGCTGATGGTCGAGTTGAGCCGCATCGTCAATCACCTTTGGGCGATCGGTTTCTGGCTCAATGACATTGGCGCTTTTTTCACGCCGGTGCTCTATTTCATTCAAGAGCGCGAGCGCATCATGGATTTCTTTGAGGCGGTGGCCGGCAGCCGTATGATGTGCAACTATATGCGTTTCGGCGGCTTGTTTGCCGATCTGCCAGAGCGTATCAAGAGTGTCAGTAACCTGACCAATGATCGCGTTCGCGATTACAACACAATGCAATTCCTCACCGAGATGATCAACGAGCGCATCCCGCGCACAATTGATGAGTTGGAGCTGCTACTCACGCAGAACGAGATCGTCATCGAGCGTTCTATCGGCGTTGGGATTTTGAGCGCCGAAGACGCGATCAACTTTAGCGCGGCAGGTCCGCTCTTGCGCGGAAGCGGCGTCGCTTATGATGTCCGCCGTGCCGATCCCTATAGCATCTATCCCGAACTGGATTTTGATGTCGCCGTCGAACAAGAAGGCGACATGTACGCTCGTTATAAAGTGCGCGTGTCGGAACTGCGCGAGAGCGTGCGCATCCTCAAGCAGATCTTACCGCGTCTTGAGGCGACCAAAGGCGAGTCGATCTGGGCAGATGGCAAGCCCGGCGCCTATGCCCCGCGCGTCCCGCATGGGGAAGCGTATGGCAGGGTGGAAAATGGCAAAGGCGAATTGGGTTATTATGTCGTTTCCGCCGGGGGAAAAGGCGGCTCGCCGAATCCTTGGCGTTACCATGTCCGCGCCCCCAGCTTCATCAATTTGACGCCTCTGGGCGCCATGAGCGAGGGACACAAAGTGGCTGATATTGTTGGTATTCTGGGCAGTATCGATATCGTGCTGGGCGAAACCGATCGCTAAACTTAGACTGAAGACGACAGCGCTAAATTTCTGAGGAGTCAACATGTACGGAACAGGTTTGGCAAAGGGTCTGATGTTGACCTTGCGGCATTTTATCGAATCATATGTTGACGATGTGCGCTATGGCTTCCGCAAGTATCATCATTCAACTGACAATTTTGCCATTCGGCAAGGTACTCAAACCAAAGGCGTGATTACGGTGCAGTACCCCGATGAAAAGGTGGCTGTGCCGGAAAGATTCCGCTTCGTGCCTTTCCTGATTGTCGAAGATGAAGATCATCCCACGCGCAGCGGCAAGGACTGGTGTACCAGCTGCGGCATCTGCGCCAAAGTCTGCCCGCCACAATGTATTTGGATCGTTCGCGGTAATGACCCCAATACGGGTCGTCCTGTGCCAGAGCCAGAAGCCTTTTTCATCGATATCGATATTTGTATGAATTGCGGTTTTTGCGCTGAGTATTGCCCCTTTGACGCCATCAAGATGGACCACGATTATGAGTTGGCGAGCTACGATCGCACCACTCATCATATCCATGATAAAGAACGCCTGTCCAAGCCAGCTTCCTATTGGCGCAGCATCGCCCCGACACGGGCTTACGAAGAGATGCTCGTGCGCGGTACTTGGGAACACAAAGATGCAGCGAAGGAAGCGCGGCGCGGCGCCAGCAGTTCGCAACGCAGCAGCGCGCCAAAACCGGCTCCAGAAGCTGTTGCTGCCGCCCCAGCTGCGACGAGCGAAGCTGAACCACATGAACCACAGCAAGTTGCCAACGCGGCACCAGCAGCAGCTGCGGAAGGGGCAACACCATGGTCGGAAGACGATGCCAAGCGCGAAGAACGCCGTCGCAAGGCATTGGAACGCAAAGCGCGGCGAGCAGCCAAACGCGGTCAATAATCTTCCGCCGCAATATACCGAGGCGAAACATGTCAAATAGCAACCAGCTTGTGATGGATGCCCTTAGCACGGTCATAGAGCCGGAACTGAATCGCGATATTGTATCGCTTAATATGGTGCGCGATCTGCGCGTTACCGATGGCATTGCCGAATTCACCATCGTTCTGACTACCCCTGCCTGCCCGCTGAAAGATGTCTTTGTTGAACGTTGCACGGCAGCGCTCGTGGGGCAAGTTGAGGGTATTGAATCCATTCGCATCAATTGGGATGCCCAGGTGCCGACCGATCGGCGCATCCGCGGGCGGCTCGATGTACCGATGAACTGCATTATCGCGATCGCCAGCGGCAAAGGCGGTGTCGGCAAAAGCACCATCGCCACCAATTTGGCGGTTTGTTTGGCGGATGCTGGCGCCAAAGTCGGCTTGATCGATGCCGATATTCTTAATCCCAATATCCCGCAGATGTTTGGCTTGGGTAGCGGGAGGCCCAAAGTCGCCAACGACAAAATGCAGCCTCTTGAGGTCTATGGTGTCAAACTGATTAGCACCGGCTTTCTCACCAGCCCGGATAAGCCGATGATCATGCGCGGACCTATGTTGCACAGCGCCATTCGTCAATTCTTCACCGATGTGGAGTGGGGCAGCCTGGATTATATGATTGTCGATTTGCCACCCGGCACCGGCGACGCCCCGTTATCTTTGGCGCAATCCTTTCCTTTGACCGGCAGCATCATTGTCACCCAGCCGCAAGATGTCGCTGTGTCCGATGCCATCCGGGCAGCAGCCATGTTTGAGCAGCTTAAAGTCCCAGTTTTGGGCGTGGTGGAGAATATGGCTGGCGAATATTTTGGCAGCGGCGGCGGCGAGAAATTTGCAGAAAATCGCAGTGTACCGTTCCTGGGGCGTATTCCTCTATCCGCCAATGTGCGCGAAGGTGGGGATTATGGACGCCCTGTTTCCATAGACAATCCGGATTCTGCCGCTGGGGACGCTTTTCGCAAGCTGGCACAAGATGCGGCAGCGCGGATTAGTGTCGCCATGTTGCAAGGCGCGGATGTGATTCCAATTAACATCATCGCTTGATAAAGAAGACGGGTTTTCAGTCGTCCAGACCCATGACCCGAATCTCATCAGCTGTGCCAACTGGGTTGTAACGACCAATCAGCAACCAGAAGATGCCACTCAACAAGGCGCCAATCAGCAGTGCCGCCAGCGTTTCTTCGTGCAAGTTGCCTTTTAGGAAAGCGTTATGCCGAATGACCAGCAGGCAAAGCAGTGCAAAGCTAGCTACAAGCCGGCGGCGCTTCTTTTCGGCGCGCTGGACCATGATTATCAGCAATGTTACAGTGATTGAAATTAACGCTACGTAACCCCAGTCCATATTTCGCCCGCCATAAATTGTGATTCCTGAATGCTGGTCACTTCAATGCAAGATATAAAAAGTTTCCCGCCTCTGTTCATATCGGCATTGTAGCACGCTTAGGCTGAAGGGAGAACAGCATGTTATCGATTGAGCAGTCGCTGCAGGGGGATATTTCGATCATTGAAGCGAACGGATCGCTGGATAACGACGGTGCGCTAGCCTTAGGTTCCTTCTTAAAAGAGCAGATCGCCGAGGGCAAGCATTCCCTGGTTTTGAACTTGCAAGCGGTTGATTATATCGGCGCCGATGGACTTTGGGAGCTAAAAACCGCTTTAAAACACGCGCGATTTGCTGGCGGGGATCTGCGCTTGGCAGGACCCAATGATCAGCTGTGGCAAGCCCTGGAAGCATCGGCTTTGAACCAGCTGTTCCAGATTTACGAAACGTTGGCAGCGGCGGTTGCCAGCTATTAGTGCTTAGCTCTGAATACCCGCTGACACGCTTAACCTATCAATTTTCTCGCCAGCTGTTGATATCATCGAGGTTGACATATTCTGGTCCTGGTGGCAGGTAGTTGCCCTCGCATTCCTGTGCGGTGGCTGGCAAATCCGTCCGTCCCAGCAAAAGCGCATTCTCCGGATTGAAGAAATTCCAGGCTGCGCGAGAAATCTCCTCAACCAGGGACCATAGTTTCTGGTAATCTTGAAATTCCGCCTCTTCCCAGAGAAATACTGAAATCACATAATGGCGACCATTGGGCGAGTAGACCACGCCGGCATCGCCGACCGTGTCGAAGATCCAGCCATTTTTGTGCGAAATGCGTACACCAGGTGGGATGCCTCCTTGTAACAATCGTTCCAAATCGTTGGCGCTGGTGAGCTCCAGCATTTGACGGCATTCCTGCTGACTGATTTCTCCGCCGGGCAGCGCGTAAGCCAAGCCCGATCCAAACTCAGCGCAATCGTAGATCAGGCTGAACAAGCTGCCCATATCTTCGGCAGTTGTCTGATTGAAGGGATCCGGCGCTGTATCATATGTCGGGTTTGCTGATGTGGCTGGTGCTTCAATCGAGCCGAGCCGTTGCCCTTCGACCCCGAGATAGAATGGCGCTGTGATATAAGTATTGTCTATGCCGATCGCCTGTATCGTGTCCGTGACCCTGCGCAAGCCCAGAAAGATATCGCCAGCCCCGATGATCTCCATGATCAGATTGGATGAGGCATTGTTGCTGCATAACAGGGAATTCGCCAACAACCAGGCTTCGTCTTGAGTAGGTGCTGCTGGCAGCTGCCGCAAATAATCGATCATGATCGGCACTTTAATGGTGCTGGCTGCCGAATAAGCCACATCACCGAGAATGTTGATTTCTTCCCCGGTCAGCAAATCCATGACGTAAATCGAAGCGACCGTGCCCAAGCCATCATAGATGAATCCCTGGCTGTCAAGATAATCGATGATCAGGTTCTGCAAAGCGGGCAAACCTGGATTCTCGTTGTCGATACGATGAATAGGTAGTTCTACCGTGCGCGCATCTGCCCGGCGCAGTGCCCTGTCCACTGCCAAAATGGCGGCTGGGATATCGAGGGAATATCCATTCTCGCCGGCATATATTGTCAAAGCCTGCAAGTCAAAAATTGGGTTGCCCGGCGGATCATCGTAGCGAGCAGCCACATCCAGCAGGAAAGCTTCCAAGGCATTTTCTTGGTAATCCGCTACCAGTGGAATATCCTGCGAAACAATCTGCTCGATGCCCATCAGATAATCAAGAAAACGCTGCCAGAAGCCGCCGCCTTCCTCGCTCGATGCCAAAGCATCCGCCAACATCGGCTCGCTGCTGATGCGCCAACCGACTTGATCCGGATACAGTTGGATCGCTTGCGGACCATTGCGGTCTGGATAGACCATGAGAATCGGCTCGGCATAGGCGCGTTCCCAACGCGCTACCGCATCACGTTCGTTGAGCTGGCTGACGTTGATACCCGCTACGGTGATGCCTGTGGGAAGCTGTTGTTCGCGCCTGCTGAATGCTACCAATTCATAGATCAACAAGGCGCTGGCAGCCAAAATTAGTAGCGCGGAGAGTGCCAGCAAGAATGGAAACCCCGCTCTTTGACGGCGCGAGTTCAGGCTGGTTCCCACTGGTCCTTCCTTTGCAGTAATTTGCTGGCGAGTTCGATGGAGCGACGATGGAATGGTCTAATCTCCGGCAATTGATCGGGATCAACCCACTTGTAATCCAACAATTCATGGCTTAACGTGCCGATCGGGCTTTCAATGGAACACAGGAAAGCCATATCAACATGGTTGGGCGCTGTTTTGGAAATATGCGTAACTTCTATGACACGCGCATCTAGCTTGATTTCTTCGGAGAGTTCGCGCTGAATAGCTGCCTGGGGAGCTTCGTCCTCACCGACCCAGCCCCCAGGTAGCCCCCAGGGAAAACGCGGATGGTAAGCGTGTTCAACCAACAGAACGCAGCCATTGTCGTCGAATATGACCGCGACCACACCCAGTGTATAATTTGCCTGGGCGCGGCTGAAGAAAAAGTAGGGAATCCTCATGATAAAGGGAAATCTGCGCAGCAAAATGGCAATTTGACGTGTCACGCGATACGCTTTTGTTATTGGAGGATCCTCAAAGTGTAGATTGCAGATTGTCGAACGTCAACGGCAAACCTCTTTTGTATCGGCTCGGTCTGATACCGCAATATGCCAGCGATGATTGTTTTTTTCCGAAGTACGATAATCTCCCTTGTGCTATACTCTTTTGAAATGAACACGACCTGTTAGGGCTTCGTCATAGTGGGGCGATTTCGCTTATGTGCACAGGCATAGCCGCAAGCACCAGCGCAAAATGTAGGGGGTCACGCGGCAGATGGATGGTGTAAATTGTTAGCAGCGCCGCTCGATATTCAACATCTTTTCATCCTATTTCCGGGCGATGTGATCTTTTTCCTGCTGGTTATTGTCTTTAGCCTGGGTTCTCTTTCCCTCACTTTGAGCCACCGGTCACGCTTTCCATTTGAACATTCCACCCGGCGCTATGTCATCGCAACATCGGGGTTAGTTGTCGTTTGGATTATTATGCTGGGCTCAGCTTTCCTGACACAATCTGCGGACCTGGACGCTAGTGTTCTCATGCCACCCATAGAACGGCTGGCATTTGCGATTACTTTGCTCATCTTGTCATGGGCATTTCTCAGCGCCGATTTCATTGGCTGGCGCAACCGTTCCAACTTGTTTTTTCTCGCCGGGGCATTCCTGCTGGCACTGTTATATCTCAATAGCGCCCGTGACGGCTTATCGGCTTACAATCAAGGCTTGGCTTTTAATGCCACCGATTTCGCGCCAATTTGGTCGGCTGTGCTCACGACAATTCCGGTGCTGGGCTTGTTGCTGGCTCTGCTGAATTATCGGCACATGGTTGACGCTCCGCTTAAAATTTTGTTCTTCCTCCTTTTCATCGCTGGCAATGCTTGGGATCTCTCGCAGTTCTCACAAGCAGAGGTGACGGGAGATTATCTTGGCGGCGCGCGTCTTGCATATGCGGCGGGCTTAGTTCTGCTTCCGCTGATCATTTATCGCCTGGCGGTCGCTTTGTTGGAGAATAGCCTGGTGGAAGTTATGCAGGCTGCTTCACAAGCGCCGTCGGATGCTTTACCCTCGCAACCGGCTTCCGATGTGCCGCTCGACGAGGGAGACTTCGCTGCAATGCCCCTGCCGACCGATAAGCGCCAGTTGTTGGATGCCATCGGCCTGATGATGGAACAGCGAGAAGGCTCAAGCATAGCCGAGCAAATCGTCACCGCCACCTTGGAAACGCTGAGCGTTGAGCTGTGCATCCTCCTGGATCTGCGGGGAGACAATCGCGCCAATGTCATCGCTGGCTACGACCAAGTGGCTGAGCAGTCTTTTGAGGGCTTCTCCATAGATCTCACAGAGCAAGCCACAATAAACGATGTTGCCAGGCAGGGCGAGCCAGCAGCACTATTTCCCGAAGACCACTCTGAAGAATTGCGCGATCTGTTTCAGCGACTGAATATCAGCTCGATCGGCAGCGTCAATGTCCTACCTCTGCTGGCACAAGGAGAGCTGGTTTCCATCTTGTTGGTCAGCATGCCATACCGGCAGGCGGATCTGGCGCCCGAAGAAATGGACTTGTTGCGCGATATCGGCGTTGTGGCTGGCAACCTGTTGCGCTGGAGCTTTGAATCTTCAGCCTCGAAGTTTATGGCAGAAGAGCGGGCGATCGAAAAAATTGCTGCCAAGGACGGCGACGCAACCGTCGATCATGCAGAGCTAATCGCGGCGAGGCGGGAATTGGAGCTGCCGCTAGAGCAAGTGAGCGAGCGCATTGCGCGATTGATACAGCAAATCGCTGAACTGAAGGAGCAGTGGCAAGAGCTGCAAACTCGCTTATCGGTCTCGCTTGACGAAGCGGAAAGCGGCGCCGGGAAGAGCTTGAATTCTCTGTGTAAGCAGCAGACTCAACTGCGAGACACGGTAGAAAAAAACGCCCGCGCTCTCTTGGATGCCGAGACAATTTTGCGCATCTTCAATGTCAGCGCTCGCAATGGCTTGAGCCAGGTCATTCAGGAGTATCTGCATAAGGAATACAACCTCTTGCTCAATACGCGCGATCGTTTGCGACGCCAACTGAATCACCTGCTGGTCATGAGCAATGCAACTGGCGCGAATGGCATCACCAGCACATTGCAGGGGCTGGCGGATGAATCTGCACAATTGGATTTGGAGCGGAATCAACTACAACGCCGCCACAACTCGATTGTCGCTAAATTGGATTCCATTGGTATCAACAGCGAATTCTCCAATATGACACAGCTGTTGCTTCAGCTTCATGCCGAACGTAAAACACTCGGCGAACTACTCGCCGATGCTCATCGTGATCGGACAGTGCTGCTGGAAGAACGGCAGCGTCGGCTGGAAAACAGCGGCGAGGAGAATCAAGAGCTGACGCGCCAACTGAAGCACTTGAGTGCCGACCATGAACAGCTGCTCAATTCGCGCGAAGAGATGCGCCGCGAACAGCAGGAGTTGCTGGGCAAAATAGAGGATGTTGAAAGCGAGAAAACCTCCCTGCAAAGCAAGAATGATGAACTGCAAACGGAATTGTCCGTCAAATCTGTCAGGCAAGAAGAGACCGAGAAGAAGATCAATGACTTGATCGAAGAGCGAGACAATCTGCTTAAGATTCGCGACCAACTCACCAGCAAGATTAACGCAGCAACGACAGAAGGCGATGATATGGATTCCGATAAATATGCCGAGCTGGCTGAGCTGCAAGCGACAGTCCAGCGTTTGACCGAACAGCGCGAACAACTGGCATTGGAATTGAGTGATGCGCATAGCGAATTGTCCGATGCGCGTGGGAATTTGCGCGAGTTGGAAGAGAGCCAAGCCGAGACAATCGCTATTCAACAACCAGCTAGGAATGATCTTTTTAATGACCTGCTAGGCGATTTACGCGCGCCACTAATATCAATAGCGGATTATACCGACTTGCTCCTGGCGGAATCGATTGGCATTTTGGGGGCGGCCCAGTTGCAAGTCTTGCGGATGATTTCCGACGATATCAGCAAAATAAATACGCTGATCATCAACCTGCAGGAAGTCGCAAAAATTGATGCTGGCAGTTTCCCTGCGGAGCAGAATAATATCGATCTGTTGAGCCTAATTGAAGAAGTCATTCAGGACAGATCAGCTGATATTGCTGACAAGGAATTGCAGATTGACCTGTCCATCGGGGATGGCTTGCCACCAATCGATTTTGACACCGGTGGCTTGAAGCATATTCTGTCACAATTCATCATCAATGCCTGTGCAGTTTCCCCGCCGGGTTCCGAGATTATTGTCAGCGCGGACACTGGCGATATTCGCTTTCCAGAGAAACCGGAAGCGATAACTGGGGTAGAGATTTGCGTTGAAGACCAAGGCGGGGGGATTGCGCTTGAAGATATTCCGCGCCTGTTCGCGCGCAAATATAGAGTGGAGCACCCCGCAATCGCTGGATTTGGGGATAAAGGTGTCGGCATTGCCGTGGCAAGAGCTTTCGCACGCGCCTATGATGGTGATTTGTGGGTGACTAGCAAAGCGGGTGAAGGATCAAGGTTCCATCTCGTCTTACCTGTGCGAGTTGCCGCTTCAATCGGAGAATAGCCCACTCCGTCGCCTGCAACGCCAACAATAACCCAGGAAATGCCCTCCATGGCAGAACAATCGCTTGAATTGACAGCTGACGAGACACCTCGATATATGCACCCTGTCGGAAACTTGATCAGCCGACGCTAGATCCCAATGTAGCAAGCGGAGTGAATATGTCATCGATATCGGTCTGGCTGAGACGCTTTTTCAAATTGATTTTGTATCTGGTACTGGGCATGTTGCTGCTTGCTTTCGCATGGACAGCGGCACAGATTCTGTCCTCTATCGACAAAACAGCGCCCTATAGTAGCACCACCGAAGCGCGACAAGAGGCATACCGCGCTACCGCCACAGCACTGGCTTCGGAAGGTTCACAACTCGATTTGCATGCCAATTCAGCAATTGTTCTGCTGCAGGAGGTGTCAGCTAATACTCCTCCGGCTGTGACATCTCCCGTCGTCCCTTCCACCACCGAAACCATTGCCGCTACCCCTCCGCCCGATAATATTAACCTGCCGACGTTGCTGCTCCCGTCTGATCCGGCCGAGGGCAAGTCGATGGCTGGGACGCAGGTCCCAACACGTGTACCCGAGATTCGCCGCGATCATACTCTGATTAATTTCATGCTGCTGGGTAGCGATGAGGAACTGACACAAGACGATTTCATTCGCACCGATACTATGATTGTGGTTTCCCTTAACCTGGAGACGGGTACAGTTTCCATGTTGAGCCTCCCGCGCGATCTCTTTGTCTACATTCCCCATGGCAGCATGGGGCGGTTGAACACGGCATTTGGGATTGGGGAATTGAAAAACTGGAAGCCCGACGGCGGCTTTGGCTTGCTTCGTCAAACGATCTTTTACAACTTTGGCATCAATGTGCACTATTATGCGCGGGTTAATTTTTCCGGTTTTGAGTCGATCATCGATCGCTTGGGCGGCGTTGATATCGCTGTCGATTGCGCTTATCGGGATTATTATCCTGTGGACAATCCAAATAAAGCGGCAGGCGATTCCGTCACTTATCGTTGGCGCACATTGCCGGTTGGCTATTACAGGTTTAGTGGCTTTGATGCGCTATGGTATGCGCGCATCCGGAAGTATACCGATGATTTCGATCGTGGCCGGCGGCAGCAATTGCTCCTGCGCGGGATCTGGCGCCAGCTGCGCAGTCAGGGATTACTAACCACCATCCCGCAAGTTTGGGGAGATGTAGTTGAAATCGTCGATACCGATATTCCCTTTGATTTGGTACTTCGCTTGCTCCCTTATCTTATCAATCTTGAGCTGAGCGATATGGAAAACTTCACATTCAGGAAAATTTACCACACCAGCAAATGGACCACACCGGATGGCTACGAAGTTTTGTTGCCAAATCCGAACACGGTCGCCCAACTGATGCAGGATTTTTATACGCCGCCATCGTCAAATCAAGTGACTTTAGCTGGGCGATCTATCGCGGTATATAACGCTTCGGGTCAGGAAAATTGGGATATCGTCGCCAGTGAAAGGCTGCGCTGGGATGGATACAATGCCGTAGCGCTCGGTCCTTTGGAGAATGGTCAGATCTACTCATCTAGCGTGCTGGTCGATAATGTAGCTTCTGCCAAAGGCAGCTTGGTCCCCGGTCTCATCCAAGCTTTGAACATGAGCGAAGATCAAGTGCATCAAGAGCCGAAAGCCAACCGGCAGTATGACTATCAAGTGTTCATCGGTCCTGATTATGAATCCTGCACCTTTGGTGTGCTGCCACTGGATGGCTGATTTTCCGCAGGAACATATTAAGTGATTCAGTTCCGTCACTGACAAAATACGATAATTGTGTTATGATACAAATTAGCGGGGTATGGCGCAGTCCGGCTAGCGCGCTTGCATGGGGTGTAAGAGGTCCCCGGTTCGAATCCGGGTACCCCGACAGAAAAATAGCGGGCTCACCATTTGGTGGGCTTTTTAGTTGAAAAGGAACGGCTGATGCAGGAAGTCGAGATCAAACTGACATCGCTGGCAAGCTGCGCTGGTTGAGCTTCCAAGCTCAGCCCGAGCGAGCTGGCGCAAGTTTTGCGCCCCTTAAGCGCAATTTTTCAACAAGCTGAGTTTCCCCAAGTTCTGGTTGGTTTGACCGAGCCGGACGATGGGGCCGTCTATCAACTTGATGCGCAACTCGCGCTCATCTCCACCACAGATTTTTTCCCGCCAGTTGTCGATTCTCCTTATGATTTTGGCGCGATCGCTGCCGCCAATGCGCTGAGCGATGTCTACGCTATGGGAGGCCGCCCGTTGATGGCGATCAATTTGGTGGCATATCCCGAAGAGCTGGACAAAAACATCTTGACGGAAATCCTGCGCGGCGGGGCGGAGAAGGTCAAAGAAGCGGGCGCCGTTATCGCCGGTGGGCATTCGATCACCGATCCAGAGCCAAAATATGGTTTATCGGTCACTGGCGAAGTGGAAATCGACAAAATCATCCGCAAGTCTGGCGCGCTGGTGGGGGATATCCTCATTCTCAGCAAGCCGCTGGGGACTGGGGTAATCACCACCGCTCTAAAGCAAGGTTTGGCTAAAGTGGAATATGTCGAAGCCGCTGTAGCATCGATGTCGCGCCTAAATCGTACCGCTTCCGAGTTGGCGCAAGCCCATGCTGTCCACGCCATGACAGATATTACCGGCTTTGGTTTGGCTGGCCACGCTTTGGAGATGGCAAAATTGAGCGCCGTCGATTTCCTGATCGACTTCAGCCGGATTGAAACGTTGCCAGGAACATTGGAGTTCGCGCGGCAAGGTGTATTCCCCGGTGGCATGGGGCGCAATCGTGGTTACTATTCTCAGTGGGTTGAGCTAGAGCCTGGGCTGGCTGATTATGCGGAAGGGCTGCTCTATGATCCGCAGACATCTGGGGGTCTGCTTATGTCCGTAGCAGAGGAAAACGCCGAGACTTTACTGACAGAGTTGCGGCAAATGGGCGAAGCCGCTTTTGCGCTTGGAAAAGTTGTTGCTGGCAGCGGCAAAATCATTGTGGCTGAAGCCTGATTTAAGCGGGGATCAGATCGAGATTCCTCCCAACGATCTCGAAGGCTTTTAAAGCCCGATCGAGATGCGGCTTGCGATGGGTGGCGATATAGCTAGTCCGCAAGAGCGCCTGATTGGGCGGCGTTGCTGGCGGCACAACGGGATTGGTATAAACCCCTTCTTCGATCAATGCCATCCAAGCCAAACCGGTACGGAATTGTTCACCGATTTTCACCGGAATAATGGGCGTTTGGCTATTAAAAGTGTCGTAACCCAGATCCTTCAATCCCTTGCGCATATATTCGGCATTCTTCCATACTTGTTGCACGTGTTCGGATTCGTTTTCGATGATGTCGAGCGCGGCCAGAACGGCTGCCAGGTTTGGCGCGGGCAAGGCTGCTGAAAAGATCAAAGAGCGGGCGTGGTGCTGCACATAGTGAATGACATCGGCTGAACCGGCAATGAAACCGCCAATAGAGGCGAAACTCTTGCTGAAAGTCCCCATGATCAAGTCGACTTCATCGGTCAAGCCGAAATGCGCGGAGGTACCGCGACCGGCGCCGGCGACGCCAATGCCATGCGCATCATCGACCAGCAGTCGCGCGTCATATTTCTGGCAGACTTCGACAATTTGTGGCAGCAGGGCAAAATCCCCGCCCATACTATAGACGCCGTCAACAACCACCAACTTGCCCGCTTCATCGGGCACCCGACTCAGCACTCGGTCAAGATCCTCAATATCATTGTGCTTGAAGCGTTTCAAAGTCCCGCGTGACATGGCGACGCCATCAACGACGCAAGCATGGGCATCTTTGTCGAGAATGGCGACATCGTTTTTGCCCAAAAGCGCGGAGACAGTGCCGAGGTTGGTTTGATAGCCAGTGGAGAAGACCAAAGCCGCTTCTTTGCCGACGAATTCCGCCAGCCGGCGATCGGCTTCCAGATGCAGCTCCAGCGTGCCATTGAGAAAACGAGATCCGGTGACGCTGGTACCATAGCGGCGCGTCGCTTCTATGGCGGCATTTTGCACGCGAGGGTCCATTGTCAGCCCAAGGTAATTGTTCGAGCCAAGCATCACCACATCTTTGTCTTCGAAGGTGGCGGTCGTTCCCTCGGAATCGCTCAAGGCGCGGAAGAACGGGTAGATACCGATTTCCATCGCCTCTTTGGCGACGGTGAAGCCAGAAATTTTGTCGAATAGATCTGCCACAGTTTTCTCCTGAAAAGCCCTCGCTGCGGGAGCGAGTGGGTTCATACGTTCATCGTGTCTCGTAGACTTTGTGAGCAACAATAGTTTGGCAAAGGGCTAGTGTTCGTCACCAGCCTATAAGTGTCGCACACTATCTCAATCATCGAAAGCCCGCATCTGATCCAATTGAGTCTAGCAGCAGAGATACCCATAGGCAATATTCAGTTAAGAGCTTCCTCACTGTATTGGCAAAAACGTCACTTGCGCTTAATCGCAGAGGCGGTGTAAAATAGCTCCTATATGTTAGTTGAAAACATGGAGCGCAACATGTCTGGCTTGACGATTCGTAGAATTATCGTTTGGGTTGTCTCAATGGGTTTGGGCTTGCTTGTCGGCTATGGCATCATCACTGTCGGTTTCGATATGCTGCCACTTTTCAGCGCGGTTCAAACGCCACAGGGTGTCTCCATTGAGGAATACGGTATTATCTACTTTCTCTTCACCGCCATCCCCATTGGCTTAGTTTTTGTCATTTGGCTGGACGCATTTATGGATACACGAATCCTGCCTGACTAAACAGCTGAACTATCAGCCAATCTAAAATCCACTTTCGGGTGGATTTTTTTGTTTGCCTATGTCTGGGCACTATAGGGCGAAGAAATGAGAGGAATAGAAACTTCGCTGATAGATTTTGCAAGCCAACTGCTGCTAATTTCAGGTTATGGCTGTCTCAAAGCGCTCCAACATATCCAAGTTTTATCGCAAAACACTGCCCGAACGACAAGCTGTCGCCAGGCAGTGGGGCGAGCTTGATGATGACGATTTGCAATCGCTTATCGATTCCGGCTTATCTTTAGCCCAAGCCGACTTGATGATCGAAAATGTCATCGGGCGCTACAGCTTACCCTTTGCCTTAGCGACAAATTTCCGCATCAACGGGCGTGATTACTTGGTGCCGATGGTGATAGAAGAACCATCAGTGGTGGCCGCTTGCAGTTATGCGGCAAAATTGTTTCGGGCTGGTGGCGGCTTGACCGCAAGCAGCGATGAGCCAATCATGATCGGGCAGATTCAATTGCTTGACCTACCAGATCTCAGCGGGGCGATCGAGCAAATTGAAGCGCATAAAAATGAGATTCTGGCAAAAGCCAATGAAAAAGCCGGCAGCATGCTGGCGCGGGGTGGGGGAGCGATCGATCTGGAAATGCGGGAATTCCCCAACACTTCTATCGGCAATATGCTGGTGCTACACCTCTTCTACGATACCCGTGATGCTATGGGGGCAAACGCCCTCAACAGCGCGCTGGAGCATATCGCGCCCTTGCTCGCTGACATCACTGGCGCTCGGGTCAACCTGCGCATTTTGAGCAATCTGAGTGATCGGCGCAAGGCTCGCGCTGCCGGTATGATTCCGCATGAATCCCTGTCGCTACCGGAGATCCCTGGTGAGCAAGTGGTAGGCGCCATACTCGAAGCCGCCGTCTTCGCGGAACTGGATCCCTATCGTGCCGCCACCCACAACAAAGGCATTATGAATGGCATTGACGCCCTGCTGTTAGCGACCGGGAATGACTGGCGGGCGGTGGAAGCTGGCGCTCATGCCTATGCCGCTCGCGGAGGGCGCTATACCAGTTTGACCAATTGGTGGAAAGATGACGAAGGCAATCTCCATGGCGAAATTGAATTGCCGTTGGCGCTGGGCATCGTAGGCGGAGCAACCCGGGTGCATAAGCTGGCGCGGATTGCCTTGAAACTGCTCGGCGTCGAATCGGCAAGAGAATTGGCGGAAATCGCTGCCGCGGTTGGTTTGGCGCAGAATCTGGCGGCAATACGGGCACTGGCGACCGATGGCATTCAAGACGGCCACATGCAACTACACGCGCGTCAGCTGGCGCTAGCTGCTGGCGCTGATGTCGAGAACGTGAACAGCGTTGCCGAACAACTGATCACTGAAGGCAATATTCGCTTGGAACGCGCCGGAGAAATTGTACTCGAAAGAAAGCGGTCCACATGACAAGAGAAGCAAATTGGCTGATGAAATCTGATCGCGGCGTCGGCATCGTCGGTTACGGCGCCTATATTCCACGTTACCGCTTGCCGGGTAGAGAAATCTCCCGCATATGGACGGGCGGGCTAGCGGGGACGCCGGTGCGGGAAAAAGCTGTGGCTGGCGTCGATGAAGATGTGGTAACCATGGCAATCGAAGCCGCACGCAATGCGATCGCCTCCGCCGGTATTGACCCTTTGCAGATTCGCGCTGTTTGGGTGGGGAGTGAGAGCCATCCTTACGCGGTTAAACCGACAAGCACCATCGTCGCCGAGAGCATTGGTACCTCAGCAAATATCCAGGCTGCTGATTGGGAGTTCGCCTGCAAAGCGGGCACAGAAGCGGTGCAAGCTTCTATTGGCTTTGTCGGCAGCGGGATGGCGCGCTACATGCTCAGCATCGGCATGGACACGGCACAGGGGCGCCCTGGCGATGCCCTGGAATATACCGCCGGTTCTGGCGGAGCCGCCTTTATACTCGGACCCGCGGATGAGAGCTACGCTGTTTATCAAGGCAGTTACAGCTACGTGACCGATACCCCTGATTTCTGGCGTCGCGCTGGCGAAGTCTACCCCAGCCATGGCGACCGCTTCACTGGAGAGCCGGCCTATTTCGCCCATACAATTGCCGCTGCCTCGCGCTTGATGGAGATGATGCAAAGCGCTGCCGAAGATTATGACCACGCGGTATTCCATCAGCCCAATGTTAAGTTTCCCGCCCGCGCCGCCAAAACGCTTGGTTTCACTAACGATCAGATCAGTGCGGGTTTGCTGGCGAACGATATCGGCAATGTTTATTCCGGCTCTTGCATGCTCGGCTTGACCGCCATTCTGGATATTGCCCAACCTGGCGAGCGCATATTGATGGTCAGCTATGGCAGTGGCGCCGGTTCGGATGCCTTCGACCTGTGCGTGACGGAGCGCATCAAGCATAAGCCGCCCGCGCTTGCGAATACGACAGACTATATCAAGCGGCGCACAGAAATCGATTACGCAACTTACGTGCGCTACCGCGACAAATTGAAGGACTGAACGAAATGAGTGTTTCTATCATTGGTTTGGGCATGCTCCCCGTGCGTGAACATTGGACGCGGAGTATCGGACAACTGGCTGAGGAAGCTGGCGAGCTGGCTTTGCAAGATGCTGGACTTTCGCAAGTGGAGGCGCTTTATGTGGGCAATGCATACGGCGCTGCCTATAATCAGCAGACGCAACTGGGCAGCCTGATCGCCCATCAAATGGGGTTGGCTGGCATCGAGTCTTACACCGTGGAAGCCGGCGATGCTTCGGGCGGCGCGGCTTTGCGGGCGGGTTATATTGCTATTGCCTCCGGTCTTGTCAAGTCGGCATTGGTCATCGGTGTCGAAAAGGCGACCGATATCGTTGGCGCAGCCCGGCTCTCCGCCCGCAATATCAGCTTGAATGCGGATTTTGAAACGGTCAATGGCGCCACCTTGACTGCGCTAGCCGCCTTGCTAATGCGGCGCTACATGCAGGAAAACGATCTGGAACTAGCGCAATTTGAGGGCTTTAGCGTGAATGCACATCGCAACGGTTCCCGGAATCCACGTGCGATGTACCGGAATTTGTTGCGGGCCGGCGCCTTTGGTAAAGCGCCGATGATCGCAGATCCTGTCAGTTTGTTTGACAGCGCCCCCGACGGGGATGGAGCGGCTGCGGTGGTCTTGGTCGCTTCTGACTTGGCGGCTGATCTGGTACCGAAGCCGGTGCAAATCAGCGGCAGTGCTGGGACTACCGACAGTCTCATGCTGCAAGACCGTGCCGATCCACTTTGCCTGCCGGCCGTCACTCGCTCCGCTGAACGCGCCTTGGAACAGGCTGGCCTGACTTTAGGGGAGATTGATGCCCTGGAGCTGCATGACGCCTATACAATTCTGACGACGCTGTCCCTGGAAGCGCTGGGTTTCATCGAACGCGGGCAGGGCTGGCGCTGGGCAACCGAAGCCGGCGCCCGTATCGCTCTCGATGGTGAATTGCCCCTCAGCACCTTTGGCGGCTTAAAAAGTCGTGGTAACCCCAGTGGCGCTACCGGAATCTATCAAGCCGCCGAAGCATCCTTGCAACTGCGCGGAGAAGCGGGCGAGAATCAGCTGCAGAACCCCCGCCATCTATTGATACAGAATATCGGCGGCTTGGGAGCGACCGTCGTCACCCACATCTTGAGCGCGGTCTCGTAATAAGCTGATAGCCTCTGACAGTGGCAAAGACTATCAAGATAGCTTTTGATAGAGCCGCGACCCTAAACTGAAATTGTATTCACGGGGAATTAGAGGCGAGGAGCGATTGCATGCAAGTAGCAAAGTATTGGCGTAACAAAAAGCTGCGCTACCGGCTCATCCGATCGATGCGACAGAACAAGCGTGATCTGAGAGTGTCCCAATCCCCGCAGCTTGATGAGAGCGTCCTCGTGCAATTGACGCGGGACAAAATCGCTGAGATCGCTGGATGAGCGTTCCAAAGCCTGAGTCCCGGGTGATACCAAAACAATTATCGCCTGAGCAAATGGGGCTGCGCGGCATCGTTTACAGCTATACCCAGGTGCAAGAACCCGCCGCTGGTTTTGAAGCGCAATCCCCATATTACTTGGCGCTGGTGCAATTGGAAGATGGGGAGTTGATTACCGCTCAGCTCACGGACTTCGATGAAGCAGTCACGATTGGCGCGGAAGTTGAAATGGTAACGCGCAAGCTGACAACAGATGGCGCTCGCGGCATGATCGTTTATGGCTATAAATTCCGCCCGACTATCAAATAGACGCTCGAAATTAAGAACGAATAAACAAAAAAAGAGCCATTTCATTGAGAGATGGCTCTTTTATTTATTGATACGGGTCTGTAATCCGCGGCTATGTTGCCGCTTTCACCTTCGATTCGTAGGATAGGGACATCTCGGTATTGGCATCGAAAATGTGGATGTTGTCCAGGTTGAAGGTGACACCCATCTCGTTGCCTACTGTTGCGCCAGTGCGCGGATCCGTGCGTGCGATGAAGTTCTTACCACCGTTCTCCAGGTAGATGATCACTTCATTGCCCATCTGCTCGACCACCTCAACACTGGAGGTCAGGTTAGCCGGGATGATGCCCTGTGGCAGGAAGTTTGTGTCGTGGATATCCTCCGGGCGGATGCCAAAGATAACTTCGGATCCCAAATGGCTGCGGAAGTCCTCGGCTTTGCTGGGAGGGATTTGCAGTGAAAAGGCACCGGTATCTACTACCATGTTGTCACCTTCCGACTTGAGAACGGCATCGAAGAAATTCATCGATGGGCTACCGATGAAGCCGGCGACAAAAACATTGTGCGGGTTGTGATACAGGTTGAAGGGCGAATCAATCTGCTGCAATTCCCCTTCATTGAGCACGCAGATGCGCGTTCCCATGGTCATCGCCTCGACCTGGTCATGCGTCACATAAATGAAGGTGGTCTCCAGCCGTTGGTGCAAGCGGCTGATGAAAGAGCGGGCTTCCACACGCAGCTTAGCATCCAGATTGGAAAGTGGCTCGTCCATCAAAAAGACGGCTGGTTCACGCACGATAGCGCGACCGACTGCCACACGCTGACGCTGACCGCCGGAGAGCTGCCGAGGCCGACGATCGAGCAAATGGCCGATGCCGAGCTCGTTGGCGGCTTCTTTGACTCGCTCGTCAATGATTTTCTTGGGCGTCTTACGTAGCTTGAGACCAAACGCCATGTTATCATAGACGGTCATGTGCGGGTACAAGGCGTAACTTTGGAATACCATGGCAACATCACGGTCCTTCGGCGCGACATTGTTGACGACACGATCGCCGATGAGGATCTCGCCCTCGGTGATCTCTTCCAAACCCGCGAGCATCCGCAAGCTGGTCGATTTGCCGCAACCAGATGGACCAACAAATACCAAGAATTCCTTGTCTGCGACTTCGATGTTCAAGTCAGAGACGACACGAAGATCACCGAAATCCTTTGAAACATGATTGAAAGTGACACTAGCCACAAGAACCTCCGTTAGAATAATGGGTTAACCGACAACTTTGGTGAATCTGCACAAATACCTTACTTGACAGCAAAGGATTTTTATAGTGGCAATTATAGCGGATTTTTTTCAAATTGCAAAAAGAAATCTGGAATGATGTAAAATTGCCCTAAATTGATCCAAAACTCGAGGAAAACATGCCCGACAACCCAAATGCAGAACTCATCGCCATCGGTACAGAACTCCTGCTGGGAGAGATCACGGATACGAATTCGGTATTCCTGGCGCGGCAGCTGCGCGATATCGGCGTCAATATCTATTTCATGACCACAGTCGGCGATAATCTCCAGCGTATCTCGGAAGCCATTTCTGCCGCATTGGATCGCGCCGAGATTGTCATCACCACAGGTGGCTTGGGACCAACAGTTGACGACATGACGCGGCAAGCGGTGGCAAATGCTGTCGAGCGTCAGCTAGAATTCCATCAATCATTATACAATGGAATTGCGCAACGTTTTCGTGGTTTCGGCGTGCAAATGACCGCCAACAACCGACAGCAAGCCTATTTGCCGCAAGGGGCGATCCATGTTGAGAACCCGGTTGGCACGGCGCCATCCTTCATTGTCGAGTCGCGACGCGGCGTGGTCATTAGTTTGCCCGGTGTACCACGCGAAATGAAGTACCTGGTGACTGAATCTGTCTTGCCCTATCTGCTGCAAAAATACGAATTGGGCATCATCGTAGCGCGGACTTTGCGCACGGCGGGCATCGGTGAAAGCTCACTGGACGATAAGATCGGCAGCGAAATCCTGAGTGAAGGCAACCCCAGCGTTGGCTTGGCGGCGCATCATGGTTGCGTCGATGTGCGCGTCACAGCAAAGGCTGGCAGCCATGTGGAAGCGCTTAGCTTGCTTGATGAGATGCAAGCGAGGCTGCAAGCGCGCATTGGCGAACACATCTACGGCATTGATGAGGCGACGCTGGAAGAGGTCGTCTGGCGCCAGCTGCAACGGGGGCAACTCACCCTGCATGTCACGGAAGCTGGTCTACCTGGTGTGATAAGCGGTCGCTGGGAAGAAAACACGGGAGAGCTTCGCTCGAGCTTTTATGACAGCCCGGAACAGGTTTTCGCCCAGCATGGGGTTGACCGGGCGGAAGTCTCGCTCAAAGACTTTGCCATTAACATCGCGGAAAGCACCCGACAGCAGCAAGGTGTTGATGCCAGTATCGTCGTGCTCAGTTATCCAGATCTGGATGAAAATGCCGATATTGAGCAAGGTAGCGCTATTGCCATTTCGACTGCCTCGAAGACGCGCTACCGCGTGTATGGTTTCGGCGCCCGTTCAAACTTGGCGCGGGATTGGCTCTCACGCTGGGGACTGGCGAGCTTGTGGCGGATGCTAAAAGAGGAATATGGCGATTGAATGAATGGGTTTCTAGGCACCCATTATTCGTCCAGGCTGAGTAATGCCATGAATGCTTCTTGTGGCACTTCCACCGAGCCGATCATCTTCATGCGCTTCTTGCCTTTTTTCTGTTTCTCCAGCAATTTTTTCTTGCGCGTGACATCGCCACCATAACATTTCGCCAGCACATCTTTGCGCAGGGCTTTCACATTGGCGCGGGAGATAACGCGCTTGCCGATGGCTGCTTGCACTGGCACGGTGAACATCTGACGCGGGATCAATTCTTTCAATTTGCTGACCAGCCGCTGCCCGCGGTGATAAGCGTCATCTCGGTGGCAGATGATCGCCAGTGCATCAACTGGATCGCCATTCACCAAGACATCCACTTTGACCAGGTCACCAGGGCGATAGGCTTCAAATTGATAATCGAGGCTGGCATAACCCTGCGTCACACTCTTCAACTTGTCATAAAAATCGATGATGATCTCTGACAAGGGGATCTCGAAATGCAAGATCACACGCATAGCATCCAGGTATTCAGTCGTCTGATAAATGCCGCGCTTCTTGATCACCAGCTCCATCACCGGACCGATATAGGTTTGTGGCACATAGATCTGGATCTTCATCCAGGGTTCATGGATCTCCGCTATTGCATTTTCATCTGGCAATAGAGCTGGGCTGTCTATTTGGCTGGAGGTTCCGTCGGGTCCTAAAACACGGTATTCGACGCTGGGCGCTGTCGCCAGAATATCCAGGTCATACTCGCGTTCCAGTCGCTCCTGGATGATCTCCATATGGAACAAGCCCAGAAAACCGGTGCGAAAACCAAAATTCAGCGCTTGTGATGTCTCTGGCTGGTAGATCAGCGAAGCATCATTAAGTTGCAAGCGCTCCAATGCGTCGCGCAAATCCGCGTAGTCCTCATTGTTGGTAGGGTAGATACCAGCGAAGACCATCGATTTGACTTGTTCATAACCGGGCAGGGGGTTTTCGGCGCCTTTCTTTGCCAGGGTGATGGTATCGCCCACGCGGCATTCCTGCACGGTCTTGAGCCCGGTGGCAATATAACCGACTTCGCCCGCGCTCAAGCTCTCGACAGCCCGCATCACGGGGTCAAAGACACCGATTTCAACCGGCTCAAAGCGCGCATCGGTGGCGAATAGTTTCAAGATATCGCGCTTGTTGACGGAACCATCGACCAGGCGCACATAAGCGATGACACCTTTATAGGCATCATAATGAGAATCAAAGACCAAAGCCCGTAGTGCTTCCTCTGGGTTGGTGGCTGGCGCCGGCACTTCAGCAATGACCTTCTCCAGGACTTCATCAATCGCCAGGCCATTTTTGGCGGAAATCCGCGGCATATCGCCTACCTCTGTGCCGAGCAGTTCCTGCACATCGCGCGCTATCTCATCAGGTTGTGCCGCTGGCAAATCAATCTTGTTGATGACAGGGATGATCTCCAGATCTTGCTCCAGCGCCAGATAGACATTGGAAAGCGTCTGCGCTTCGATACCCTGGCTAGCATCAACCACAAGTACAGCCCCTTCGCAAGCTTGCAGCGCGCGGCTGACCTCATAAGTGAAATCTACATGACCCGGCGTATCAATCAGGTTGATCGTGTATCGCTTGCCGTCACGCGCTTGATAGACCATGCGCACAGCCGATGACTTGATGGTGACGCCGCGCTCGCGCTCCAACGCCATGCTATCAAGCAATTGCTCCTGCATATCGCGTTCGCTAACTGTCTTGGTCAATTCGAGCAAGCGATCCGCCAAGGTGCTCTTGCCATGGTCCACATGCGCGATGATGCAAAAATTACGAATCTCTTCAATCTTCATCGATTACCATTCTTCTGTGAGCGCCAACCTATTATGAACCATCTAGCTCTGTTGGAGTAGGGCAAGCTATCTATCAGTTGTGGTGAGCGTCTTAATTCGGTCTGTAAGATCCACAGCCGGGTCAATCGCAGATCCCATCCGCAACCAGAGCAGATACTCGATATTGCCCTTGGCGCCGGTGATCGGCGAGCGGATGATATCTTCGGCGCTGTAGCCAAGCGAGCTGGCGCAGGAAACAATCTCCCCGAGCACACGGCGATGCACAGCGCTGTCTCTGACGATGCCGCCCTTACCGACATCAGCTTTGCCCGCTTCGAACTGTGGTTTCACCAAAGCGATGATATCCGCCCTTGAGCCGATCCAGAGAGCAACCGCGGGAAGGATCAAACGGAGGGAGATGAAGGAGACATCGATCACGACCAGCGTCGGTTCCACCCCCAATGACTTGAGGTGACGGGCGTTGGTATTCTCCATTAATTGCACGCGCTCATCAATGCGCAGGCGATAATCGATGAGGCCCCTGCCCACATCAATGGCGTAGACTTGCTCCGCCCCATGTTGCAGCAGGCAATCGGTGAATCCACCAGTGCTGGCGCCGACATCAGCGCAGATCTTCCCAGCTGGCGTGACTGCAAAAGCGCGAAGAGCCGCTTCCAATTTTAGTCCACCGCGACCGACGTAGCGCGGTTTTTCCTTGAGTGCGATTTGCACGTTATCTGCCACCATGGTACCTGGTTTGTCGATCAGGCGGTCATTCACTGTCACTTCCGCCGCCATAATCATGGCAGCCGCTTTGCTACGGCTGGGCGCCAACTGCCTTTCTTGCAACAAGACATCGAGACGTTTCTTGCTCACGATTTAGCCTCGCACCAATTCGATGGAGATATTGACATAGGGTTGATCGGCGCTAAAGCTGAAATTATCGGCTGCTTGCGGAATATAGCCATCAGCTTCGAGCACGATACTATAGGGCGTATCATAAAGCAGGGGGCGCGCAAATTGAAAATCTCCATTGCGATCGCTGGTTGCCAAGGCGAAGACCTGATCCTGTTGCCAGGTGAATTCGCTGGCAGCGAAGTCTTCGCTCACCAGCACGATAGTCACGCTGGGGATACCCAGTTGCGTGCTGGCATCAATGACTTTGCCGGAGAGAATTGTTCCTTCAAACTCGGCGAAGCGGTCGATGGGCAACTGGCCGATGCCAATGATGGCTTCTTCTTCCGCCAGCTTCAGGTTGTTGATCAGCAATTGTAATTTGTAATTGCCATCAGGTGGTTCTGGCAAAGATACGATGAAATCACTGCCCGAGTCAAGCGTTACCCAAGGGTTAGTCCGCTGATAAAAGACTTGGTCATCCACTAACCAGCGTAGCGTCCATGGTGTGCCGGCGGCGATGCCTTGCCAATCAAAAAGCGCGAAAAGCGCCGGGATCGAGCTGGGGAAACTCGATGAGGCTGGGGCAGAAAGCGCTGTCACCGCTGTTTCGGCGCTAGTATAACGCAGGCTGCTGAAGACAGTGGGCAAGGGACCGCTCTGCCTGCCGGCGACAACAAAATCCGATGTGGCGGAAAGCGCTCCTTCAATATACAGCTCCAGGCGATAGTTACCCGGCAAGAGCCCGCCATCCGGCTTTAAACCGATTACTTTTGACCCGTTGTTGCCATCAAACCAATTATTCTCGGTCCGGGCGATTTCCGCCCCTTCAAAATACCAGATTGCTGTCCACGGTTGCCCATCGCGCATATTGGCGAATAGAAAGCGCGCCGATGCCACACTCCCGACTGGCAAAATGGAACCATTGCCGACCAGGTTGTTGCTGGAATCCAGCAAGCCGAAGACGATATCACTGAAGTGCCCGGAATTATCGGCGCCGCCACCGATGATAATCTGTTGGCTTCCCACACTGGTTCCATTGATGAGAATGGTGAATTCATAGGTGCCGTTCGCCCAAGATTGCTCCCGCCCACCGATATACCACAACCCATTTTCGCCACCGCTCCAGCGCACGGGGGGCAAGCTGAAAACAGTGTCTGGAATACCATCGCGGCTCACCCGCAATTCGTAGACGGTATCGGCGCTCATGTTGTCATAATCAAAGAAAAGGTAGAGACTCTTGGTGTTGGCAGGCATCGAGCCCACCACGGTTGATGGCATGCCATCGATGATAGCGGGCGAGAAGAAAAGACGCGAAATGGCTGGCGCTTGCAAAGGTGGCGGTGGCTCGTCAGGCGTAGTCACTAGCTCGACATCCAAGCCCAGGCGGGCACCTCGGATCAAGCCTTGCGCCAACTGAATGGGCCTAATGGTGCTGATAAAATCGCCCGTCGGGACACAGCTATCGCTATTATTAACCAAGCCATCTTGATTGGTATCGTTGATGAATTGGCAATTTGCCAAGGCGCCGGGACCACCAAAAGGGGCATTAGTGGGGATGCCGATCAACTGTCCGACACTATTATAAGCGCCACCACCCGACATGGTCCCAGGTATTTCGGCGCGGGTTTTGAACCAGCTGCGGTTGCCGCCAATTGGTTCTGCGATGAATGCCGTCACTGTGCCGCGCGTGATCGCCAATGGGCTGTTGCCCAAGTCAGGATAGCCCACCACCAGCAAATTATCATCGATATCGACAGCCGCAGAGTTGCCAATATTAACAAAGGGCAGCACGGGTAAACTAGTGCGAGCGATCAAGCGACCGCCAAGCTCGCGGGCAATCCGCAGCAGGGCAATATCGAGCCCCTCGTCCGCGCCAGCGATGACCGCCCGATATTTCGGAATTGGCGGTTCGTCTAGGTCCACATTAAGCGAAACAATCAAGGTATCGCCATCGCACTGGCGGCTGGGCAGGATACTGTGCGCATTGCTAATAATTAGACCATCAGCACTGATCAGCGTTCCTGTGCTGACGCATTTGACCAGCAGCTCGTTTTCCAGGTTTTGCGCTTGGTAGATGAATACGGTCGCTCGTTTGATCCGCTCCAGATCTATATCCGTCCCTGTCTGCGCGTGAGACTGGAAGGCGAAAACCAGTAGAATCAGTATTTTGGCGAGCCGGTAGCTATTCATTCGCTGTGCAATCGAAACTTAAAATTCGAGATTCTCAATGAACCAGCGCAAGGTTTCCAGTTCGCGCTGGTAAATGCTGGCATCAGCGCGAAATGAAATGATCAGCGCCTGCCCGCCACGTAGAGTTAGGAGATCCAGCCCGCTTACAATCGCGGAGAGCCCCTCGAGGAAAGGGCTTGTATCGCGGGAGACAAAAGAATAAGACATTGTAATCGCTTGCGTCTCGTCGGGCAGCGGATAAGTATCGTAACCCAGAACTGTATAATCGATCAGGATTTGCGAACGCTGCAAACTAAGATGGTCGAGCATGTTGCGCGCCGTGCTATCCGCGCCGACGGGCAAGGTGCTGACTTCGATGACGGTATTAAAGCCGCGATGCGACATATCACGCACACGAAAGACATAAGCATCCGACTCTTCCAGCAACCATCGCGCCGGGTAGCTTGCGCTGATACCAGCTTCCACATTGTTGTAGCTGCTTGATTGCTTGAGGCTGCTATCACGCTGGTACAATCCTAAGATGAAGCCAACGACAATGAAAGCATAACAGAGCGCAATCGACCAACGTTGCCGTGGCGTGAACAGAATCGCGGCGGAACGCCCGGTTTCAAATTCCATCATTGAGCCCCATAGGCTTCGCGTTCGCGTCGCTCCGAATTGCTGTAGAGAAAGTAAACAATGCCAAGCGTCCCGAACAACATGGCAAAAAGCATCAACAGAGCAAAAAATGGACGATCGGTATTGCCGCTCAAGCCCAGCGGTCCACTCAACAGACCACCAAGCAATGCGGTGATGAGACCTGTCATCAAAGCCGCCAACAAAAGATTAATGGGCAGCACCAAGGGAAAGGCATCGGAAAAATAGGATTCGATCATGCCCAATGCGATGTACATGCTAGAGCCGAATTGAATGGTGAAATTCGCCAGGATGTAAATAGCGGCCAGATCCCAAATGGGCTGCAAGCTCCAGAGCAAAGCCAGATTCAAAAAGAAGCTGTAGCCAATAGCGCTGGCAAAGGCATAGGCGATGGCATCGCTGCGGACGCGCAAAGCTTGCGGGTAAATCAAATAGCGCAAGACGAGGAATTTCAAGCCAACATCTACAACGCCAGCCGTCAAAGTAAAACCGATGATGCGCTGAGACACCGATTCCAGCGGCAACCACAATTCAACTTGGAAAAACTCCTCGACTAGCGGCAATCCAATTGCCGAAGCGGTCAATGCCGAAACCATCGCGACACCCATCAGCCGGCGGCGCGGACGTGCCACTGAATATTCTGGCAGCACTGAGAACAGCAGCCAAAACAGCAATGGGGAAAATACGAAGAGATGTGCAAGGAACCAGCCAAGCTCCCGGCTAAATGAGGGTTGCAGGAATTCCCCAATCAAGACAGCCACCAGGGATATGCCAGCCAACAAGACAAGCTGCAAGCTCATCCTGCGCCATACTGGCAGGAAGGCGTAGGTATCGCCGTCATTTGCCGCAGCTTGGTTTTGGATATCCAGCGCCATTTGAAATTCGGTTCATCTACCTAGCAAGTGCAAGACCATCTATAATCTAAAGCTACGAAATCCAGGCGCAAATGTAAAGTGGCAGTGCGATCTGGCTGCTGAAGTGCTCGCCCGAAGTAGTGGACGATGCAGAGGAAACCCCGAATTGAAGCAAGTTCTGCCTATCCAGTTTTTGCTGACGCTCTCTCTGCTGCTATTCGGCTGTGGTGGGGAAACGAATGAGCTCAGTTGCCAAGCTGATCCGCGCTGTCTTCGTTATGGTATCTCGGCTGACATACCGATTTTGGATCCACACAGCGCCGAATTGCCACAAGCTGGTATGATTTTCCGCCAGATTTACGATACCTTGGTCTATCGGGATCCCGCAACGCATGAATTCTTGCCGGGCTTGGCAAGTAGCTGGCAGGTTTCGCCTGATGGCTTGGTCTATACCTTTGCCTTGCGACAGGATGTCAAATTTCATGACGGCAGCCAATTCAATGCGGAATCGGTGGCGAGCAATATCCAACGGATCTTCGACCCAGAGATGCCTGCCTCAAAAGCCCGAACTTTGCTTGGGGCTCTGCAGCAGTATGAGATCCTGGATGAATACACCATTCGCCTGTATCTGTCCGCACCATATGGCGCTTTTTTGGATGCTTTGGCGCAGCCATATTTGGGTATGGCTAGCTCACAAGCTGTTGTCACATACGATGGCTTGCGCTATCAATTTCATCAGTCGGGCACGGGTCCCTTCCAACTGGAAGAATACCTGCCAGGCGAGCGCATCATATTACGCCGCTTCCCGGGATATACAGTCTTACCCACAATTTACGCGCCCCTCACAGGAGAAGAGATTGATCGGGTCGAGTTCCTTCTTACTCGGGAGCCAAATGCCGATGCGCTGACTTTGCTGGATGGCACATTCGATATAATCGACGATATCGCGCCAATTGAGGGTCATCGCCTGGCAGGCAATAGCCGGGTGCAGATCTTGCCGATCGATATAGCGGGGCAGACGGTTCAATTCGTCTTCAATACCAATCGCCCGCCTCTCAACAATCGGGAAATCCGCCTGGCGCTGCTGTTGGCGACGAACCGAATCGCGATTAGCAACCTGGTTTATTTCAATTTTTCCTCAGTGGCTTGGGCGCCATTGTCCGAGAGCACGGGTTTTGCGCATACCGGCTATATCAATCAATTCTCCTATGATTTGGATCTGGCACAAGAGTTGCTATCCGCAGCCGGCTATCTCGACAGCGATGGCGATGGCATATTGGATCGAGATGGCAATCCGCTGGAGCTTAAAATCCTAGTACCTCCTTGGGGGCAGCTGCCTGAAGTTGCTGCCTTTTTGAGCGAGCAGTGGCGCAGCATCGGCATCAATCTTAAGACGGAACCGGTGCCGGGTAAAACTAGGTTAACTGCATTTATTGAATCGGGTGAGTACGACTTGCTGCCCGTGGAAAACTATGGCATAGATCCGGCATTGCTAAATCATGTTTTCCTCGACGATTCCAGCTATCGCGCATCGCGAGCGCCTAACCAGCAATTGAACGACTGGCTGCTAGAAGCTGCCCAAGAGATCGATCCAACCCTGCGCCGCAACCGCTATTATGAAATACAGGCGCTGCTCATGAACGAGGTTCTGATCTTGCCAGTGCGAGAGAATCTGCGCATGACCGCGGCACGCGCGCTTATCAGCAATTTGCGCTTTGATGCTTATGGATTTTATCCTCTGCTCTTTAATGTTTCGATCAGCGAAAGCTAAGCGCTCAAGCGACAGAAATCCGCGTACCGACTTCGGGCTCGCCAGTTAGTAGTTTCACCAAGGCTTGGGACCTGTTGCCATTAGCGATCACCACATTCAGTTTGGGATGCTGCTCAACCAGAGCGACCATTTCCCGAACTTTTTGCTGCATACCGCCAGTGACATCAACGCCACTCGATCCCCCCAGCACCGGAAGAAGTTCTCTCATCGCTGCCGGTGTAATTTTAGGAATGACATTCCCTTGCTGATCCAGCACCCCATCGACTTCTCCCAGCAAGATGATTTCGCTCGCCCCAAGTGGAGCTACCAAATGCGCGAAGAGCGCTTCGGTCGAGATAATGGTGCCGCCGATATTTTTGTCCAGGGCGATATCGCCATGTATCAGGGGGATCAGCTGGTTCTCTAATGCCAATAATAGCGCGCGCGTATCGATCGTTTGGAGCTTTTTATCAACTGCCAAGACCATCGATGCCGGCTGGAAACGCATGACGGGCAAGCCAGCAGCCAACAATTCAAATAGCACAAGTTGGCTCAGTTCCGTGGCGACCGCTCCGACGCGCGCAAATCCTAGCCGCTCTTCAGAGTCGTGGAATCCACAAACGGTATTATATTTTTGCGCTTCGACATGACCGAAGGAGCCGCTGCCATGACCAAGAACAATAGGGCGGCTGGGCTGCAAACTGCGGATCTGCCGCAACTGCCTCGCAATATCACGGAGGACATCACGGCGGAATGACTTCGCCTTGTTCTTGTCGGTGATCAGCGAACCGCCGAGCTTAATCAACGTTGTCATTGCGTCTCGTTTCTCCCGCCAACTTGCGTCGCAAATACGCGCCGCGCGCCTGCGCTTAGAAGGCTGTCCTCCACAATGGACACTGATGACTCATCCACCAAAGCGATGATATTGCCGCCACGCCCACCACCAGACAGTTTCGCACCGAGCGCGCCGGCTGACAATGCCGCCTCGACCAGCCGATCGAGCTCTGCGGACGATACCGTGAGCGCCTGCAGCAATTCATGATTGCTTGTCATCAATTCGCCTAATCCTGTCAGTTCTCCCTTTTGGATGCAATCTTTGGCATTTTCGGCGATGATGGCAATTTTCTCGAAGATCGCCTCTGTTTGTTGTGGCTGGCGCTGATAGAGCGCTCGTACATCGATCACAGCAGCGCGCGTCAATGCAGCGATACCCGTGTCCGCAACTAGAATATGTAGCGGCTCGCCAAAGTGGATGAATTGCATCGTCTTGGTTTTGATGAAATAGACCGGCTTTTCGTAGACTACGACTGTGTTGTCGATACCACTGGGCATACCATGATGCAGTTTTTCCACCTCATAAACGAGCGTATTTAAGATTTCATCACCGATACGCACCCCTTGCAATGCTGCAATCGCCCGACCAAGAGCAGCTGATACTGCCGCGCCACTGCCCAAGCCACTGGCGATGGGAATCTCTGATTTTATTGTTATTTCGCCACATAGCCGTGGTCTGTTGAGATGTTGCAAGATCAGATCCGCCATTTTTGCCAGCGGATCGGACAGGTCCAGCGTGCCGCCGCCTAGCTGCAAGGGAGGGCGGGCTAAGTCAGCCGGGGTGATCGTCAAGGACTGGGCGCTAGCTTTGATATAGGCTTTTGCCCGGATTTGTGGCAAGGGAATCGCGATAGCGGGCGCGCCATAAACTACGGCATGTTCGCCGATTAGGATAGCTTTGCCAGGGGCGCTGGTGGAGTTGCTCATTGCCGACTAAAGAACATACAGAATGATAAAATAGACCAGCGCAGCAGCCACTATTGTGAGCTGCAAAGGACGATCAGTGAGCAGAACTTCGTCGGGCGCGGCGCCTTCCCCTTCGACGTGAACCAAGTAGAGATAGCGAAAGAGGCCATAGACCACAATCGGCACCGTGATCAAACCCAGGTTTTCACCAGATTTGGTCATGGTCTCGGCTTCGACAATGTACAAGATATAGGTGATCATGGCGGAAGTCGTGACAATCCGCAGCATATCATCGAGCAGCGGCAGATTGTATTCGCGAAAGATCGGGCGGGTTGCCTCCGCCTGTTCGCCCAGGGACGCCAGTTCTTGCCGTCGCTTGCTAATCACCAAAAAGAGCGCCAACAATCCTCCCGAAGTGTAAAGCCAAGGCGATAGGCTGACGTCGATGACGATACCACCAGCGACCAAGCGCATTATAAAACCGACTGATACCGCAATGATATCTACTATCACAATATGCTTGATATGAAATGAGTAGGCGACCTGAAGCAGAAAATAGGCGACTAGTAACAAAGTCAGCCGCTCATCGAAATTGTAGGCGAGGAAGAGAACGAAGAGCGGTAATATCAGGGCTGCTGTTCTCGCCACTGGGATGGGCAGCTTGCCGGCAGCAATTGGGCGAAACTTCTTGCTGGGATGCAAGCGGTCAGATTCGACATCGGCTAAGTCGTTGATGATATAGATGCTACCCGAGGTCAAAATCAGCAGACCACAGGTGACGAACACGCGATAGAATAAGTCCGGCTGAAACAGGTTGGCGCTAAATACCAGCGCGGGGAAAACGAAAAGCACATTTTTCGTCCATTGTTTGGGGCGCATCGTCACCAGCAACCCGCGTAAGCTCTGTGACATGTTTCTCTACCTTTACGCTGGACAAGGTTGACAGACAAATGATATCGTCTGAGCATCCCAGCCGAGACAGGTTAATTGTCAGAATGGTAACACAAAATGTCGATGATCAAGAATATAGCAAGGGCTCGGGCACATTCCAACATCGCCTTTGTCAAATACTGGGGCAATCGTGATCAAGCATTGCGACTGCCTTCTAACGGCTCGCTGAGCATGAACCTGGGCGCGCTGCACACGACTACCCTGGTGGAATGGTCGGGCTTGCTCACCGAAGATACCTTGACGATCAATGATGAGCCAGCCTCTACTGCTGCGTTGCAAAGGGTGCGGGATCACCTTGACATGCTGCGCAGGCGCCTTGGTATTGATCTCTTCGCGCGGGTGGAATCGACAAATAATTTCCCCATGGGAACAGGAATCGCTTCATCCGCTTCGGCATTTGCGGCGCTGACACTGGCGGCGACGGCGGCGCTCGATGTGGAGCTAAGCCAGCGCGAACTTTCGATTTTGGCGCGGCTTGGCTCGGGCTCGGCAGCGCGCTCGATACCAGCCGGCTTCGTCGAATGGCATGTTGGGGATTCCCACGAGAAATCCTATGCCGAAACTTTTGCGGATTCCCAGCATTGGGATTTGGTCGATTTGATCGCTATAGTCAGTCGGGAGCACAAACGTACCGGCTCGACCGCGGGGCACGCAACAGCGGATAGCAGTGTTTTGCAGCCAGCAAGAGTCGCCAGCGCTCCGCAACGAATCCGCGAGGTGAAGCGCGCCATCGAGCAGCGAGATTTTGAGCGCCTTGCAGACGCCGTCGAGGAAGATAGTAACGTGATGCACGCAGTGATGATGACCAGCCGACCATCTCTATTTTACTGGCAGCCGCTTTCGCTGCAGATTATGGAAACGGTGCGACGCTGGAGACGGGAAGAGGGTTTACAAGTTTGTTATACCTTGGATGCTGGTCCTAATGTACACTGTATTTGTGCCGCGGCTGATGCTGCGCTGGTAGAATCCAAGCTGCGCGAATTGTCTGCCGGCATCGATATTTTGCGGTCCGGCGTCGGTGGCCCAGCCTGCATTTTGCCTATTGAAACCGAACGCGCTTGAGGCTTCTTGCAGGAATATGATACTCAGGCTTATAATGTAGTCAGATGAATTTCTGACAAGAGGAGACTTTCCATGCTGTTTACCGCCGCGACAAATGACATTCTCCTGGCTATTTTGGCTTTCGCCATTGTTCTGATTCCAGCAATCCTCATTCACGAACTGGGTCATTTCCTGGCCGCCAAGCTGGTGGGCATCAATGTCCTTGAATTTGGCTTGGGCTTTCCACCACGTGTTGCCAGGTTATTCATGTGGGGGGAAACCGAGTTCACCCTGAATCTATTGCCCATCGGGGGGTTTGTCCGCCCCTTGGGAGAAGACATGGTCGGTCCCGCGGGCGAAGACAAGGTCAAACGCGATCGCGTTATTTTGGCGCGCCGCAAAAACGAGCTGGTTCGGATTGTGAGTGAACGCGAGATGTTGCATCTGCGTGGCGTTGACAAGCACAAGATGATGTCGGTCAACGAAGCGCCTGCCTTGGGCAGGATATTCTTTATGGCTGCCGGCGCTTTCGCCAATTTCGCCACCGCCATGCTGCTGTTTTTCATCGTCGGCTTGATTGGCTTGCCTACTTTCGTCGGCGGGCTCAGCCAAATTGTGGCAATACCAGCAGGGTCGCTGTTTGATGGCACTGCAGCTGAAGTGGGCGATGCTATCGAAAAGATCAATGGCGAGCGTTTCGCGGATTTCATCACTTTTCACGATGCCTTGGCGGGTTATGAAGGGGAAGAGATTCATTTCTCGCTGATCCGCAATAAAACAGGTGAAGAGTACCAGGTGACCGTCGCGCCGGAATTCAACGATCGCGCGGGCTTGGTGCAGGTTCTGGCTGTGTTGGAAGAGTCTCCCGCGGCTCTCGCTGGGCTAGAAGCGGGTGATGTGGTAGCGGAGATCAATCATCAGCAGATCCCCGCCTCGGGAGATCCAGCTAGTTTATTGAAGCAAACGACTCGTGATCATGAAGGGAAACCACTGCCGCTCACCATTGTGCGCGAGCATGAAGATGGCAGCACAGAGCGCCTTAATCTTGTGGTCACACCTCGGGTTGATCCCCCAGAAGGGGTAGGGCGGCTTGGTATTACCATTCGCTCGCAGTTTGCCTTGGGCGATCAAACGCGCTTCGCCAATGCCGGTTTCAAGCAGGAATTGATACCGCAGGATATTCTGGGCGCGATTTCGCACAGCTTGGATACAACCGCCGAGACTTTCAGGTTAATCGCCTCTATTCCTGGGCGCTTACTCGATGGCTCGCTTAGCGGGGAAGACGCTCGCCCGATCAGCATCATCGGCATCAGCAAAATTGGTGGCGAGTTCTTGCAACGCAGCTTGCAGGAAGGACCAAGCCTGATGCTGAACTTCACCGCATTGATTAGCATATTCCTCGGCATCACCAACCTGCTGCCACTACCTGCGCTCGATGGTGGACGGATCGTATTTGTCTTGCTCGAAATGCTGCGTGGCAAGCCGATAAACCCGAAGACGGAAGGGCGTATCCACCAATTGGGCATTATGCTTTTGCTGGCATTTGGAGTGGTGGTCATGATTTACGATGTGATCAACCCACCAAGCATTACTTGAGAGAATGGTGGAAAGAAGATAGGCAGTGGTAGACATTGAAATACCAGCGGAGGAATACGACTTTCGCAAGCCGCCAGTAAAAGAGGTTTGTGAAGCGCTGCAACGAGAAGCTGAATCGCAAGAAACAATGATCTCCTCCACTATTGTCTATGGACTTAGCGATTTATCTCGCGACGAATACCAGCAGATAAAAACTACCTGGAGCCAGTTAGCATCCTCATTTAAGCATCAGGTCTTGCGGGCGTTGAACGATGCCAGCGAGGCGATGTTCGAATTGAGTTTCCGCGAGATCTCCGCCCTCGGTTTGGCAGACGACAGCAGTATGGTGCGTTCGGCAGCGGTTGAGCTGCTGTGGGCGGATGAATCAGCTGCAACAATGCGACAGCTGATCGAGCTGGCAAAACTTGATCCCGAACCCTCGGTGCGAGCAAGCGCCTTGAAAGGTTTGGGGCGCTTTATCCTCTTGGGCGAATACGGCGATATGCCAGCGGACATCACCCGTGAAGCGCAAGAGCTGGCATTGAGCCTCCACAATAACCAGGCAGAGCCACTGGATGTACGGCGACGCGCCTTGGAAGCGCTGGCCAATTCCAGCCACCCAAGCGTGAGCAAATTGATACGCGCAGCCTATCACCACGGAAACCACGAACTGAAGATCGGCGCGATTTTCGCCATGGGACGCAGCTGCAATACCATGTGGCGGGATCTGCTGCTGGATGAACTGGAAAGCGGCGACAACGAATGCGTGTATGAGGCGATCGCCGCTTGTGGGCAGATTCAGTTGCAGGACAGTGTGCAACATATCAGCGAACTAACCTTGAGCGATGACCGCGAAATTCAGCTGATGGCGATTTGGGCGCTTGGCGAGATCGGCGGGAAGCGCGCTTTTGAGATCTTGACACAGCTGGATGAGGCGATTGATGACGATGACACCGCCGCCGTCATCGATGAAGCGCTTGATTCCGCTGGCTTCAGCCTCAGCTTTGCCTCTTTAGGTATCGATTTTGATGACGAGTAAGTGATGGGACGCCAGGCTTATTGGGCGAACATAGTCTGCATTTTCATCGCCAAGCCCATGTCACCCAGGATCTTGATCTTGCCGGTCATAAACGCTTGCATCGGGTTCAGTTGTCCGGTGGAAACTGCAAACCAATCATCGGCGCTCGCTTTCAGAGTCATAGAAGGGTTACTGACGTTGCCTTCGCCCGCATCGGCTTTTCCATCCGCCACTTTGATCCAGAAAAAACCGCCGTTATCGCCACTTAAATCAAAGAGAATGGTGGCGTTGACATCGTTCGCCTTTTCGGGCAAGAACCGCTCTACCATCGCCGGGAACACATTTTTGACTTCTTCTGATGTCGCCATTAATCTCACCTCGTCGGTATGTCAGCTTCTACACTCTTGCCTAAGTATACAGCGCTTCGGGGGAAGTCCCAAGTGAAGTTTGCCACACTGTGTGGAATTGCCCGGCGAGACAAGTTTGGCGCTCTCGCTGTGCTCTGTCTTATGGGCTGCGGAGTGATGGTAGCCAGCTGCACCATAGGACAGCGCACGTTGGAAAGCACTGAGCCAGAAACGACAGACGCTACCATAGCAATAGAAACTACGACTCTACGGTCGCCTGCTACTCGCTCCACAACAGAGGATAATGATAGTGGCGCGCTGCCGTCTACCACCTCACCGATCGCCACCGAAAACGAGCAGGCAAGGGCGGAGGATCAGGAGACCGGCGTCCAAAGCCATACAGTGTCTTCAGGTGATACCTTAACGCGGATCGCCGATCGTTATAACGTCTCGATCGCCTCTTTATTGGCAGCCAATGACTTGCCCAACCCAAATCTGTTGGAAGTGGGGCAGATCATCATTTTGCCCCAGGTTCCCGTCGACTATACGCCAGCTTTCCGCATTTTGCCCGATGCACGATTGGTCCGCTCGATTAAGGCGGCCGATTTTGATACGGCGGCCTTCATCCAATCTCAAAATGGAGCGCTGCGGCGGCTGTCGGTCCACTTGAGCACAAGACAGCCTGATGGCAGCCAAAAGGACGAGACCTTCAGCGCCAGCCAAATAGTAGAGCGAGTATCACTTGAATACAGCGTTGACTCGCGTGTCTTGCTAGCCTTTTTGGAACACTTTGCTGGATTCTTGTCTGCGCCAAGCGTTGATAGGGAGACAGAGCTCTATCCCTTGCTTAGCGTGGAAGATTCCTTCGGCATTGATCGGGCTGGGCTCTATAACCAGCTGAGTTGGCTGGCGGACAATCTCAATCTCGGGTTTTATGATTGGAAATATCGTAATAAGCGGATACTCAATTTCCCGGATGGGACCATTCTCTCATATGAGCGGACTTTGAATGCCGGCACTGTCGGTGTGCAATATGCGCTGGCGCAGCTACAGACATTCGCCGCTTGGGAAAGCGATGTTAGTGAAGCGGGTTTCTTTCAGACCTATAGGGGACTATTTGACTCTCCTTTTGTTGATGACTATACCACCGTCCCATCGCAGCTGACGCAGCCGCCCTTGACCTTGCCCTTCGCACCTGGCGAGGTCTGGCGTTTCACTGGCGGTTTTCATGGCGGCTGGGGCAATGGTAGCGCTTGGGCAGCGGTGGACTTCAGCCCGCCGGAAGAAGCAGGGCAGGGTGGATATTGCTACATATCCTCATTCCCAGCCACAGCAGTTGCAACGGGTGTCATCGCGCGACTAGCTGAGGGGCTGGTCGTGCTCGACCTGGATGGAGACGGAAATGAAGGAAGTGGCTGGACGATTCTCTATCTACACTTGAACCCTCACGATGCGCTGCGAGTGAGCCAAACCGTGGAAGTTGGCAATATCATCGGCTATCCTTCCTGTTTAGGCGGATTCACCACCGCGACTCACCTGCACATTGCCCGGCGCTATAATGGCGAATGGATCCCCGCTGATTGCAATCGCTGTCCTGCTGGTGTTGATGTCCCGCCACTCATCATGAGCAACTGGCGGGTAGCGGGCTTGGGCAGCCAACTTTATCAGGGCTTCTTGGTACATGAGCTTGATAACCGGACTGCGATAGCCGAGCAGGGTAGATTCACCGATATCAATGAAATATCCTGGTGAGGTGGGGAATTGCGACAAATCTGCTGCTTGCTCGCTTATCTGATTTTCGCTTGTCTGGCATTCCCAGTCGCGGCACAGCTACGACCAAGCGCCACACCAGTCTCGGCTGTCTTGAGCAGGCCCAGCACGGAAAGACCACAAGTTGTTGCCCCGACAGTCACGCCACCCCCGGTTCCGACTCCGTTGCCAGCTGCCCGTCTGCAAGCTTTGGAAACCGCTGGCGATATCAATGTGCGCCCCGTGCCAGATATCGATAGTGATGTTCTGGGCACAATTTCCTACGGCACGGAGTATCCAGTGTTGCGCAGTTATTACCGCTGGTACGAATTGCGCTACGAATTATCGCCTAATGGGCGTGCCTGGGTTTATGGGGATTTAGTCGCCCTTGCTGGGGATACTTCACAAATCGAAGTGCTTGACAATCTGAGTCTCGCCGAGATTGGCCAGGCTGAAAGCAGCTTCGTAGTTGGCACATCCGCCAGCGAAGAAGATGGGGCAGATTCGCGCACGATTGAAATCGACAGCTTGCCAGCAGAAGAATCCCGAGAGGTTGAAGCTGTAGCGCTGACGCCACTGCCAACCTTCACCGCTCCAGCAGCAACACCGGGTGTATTTACTGATCAGTTGGCAATAGAAGAGACGAACAGCTTGCCGCTGCCCGATCTGCCGCCTATTCTTCCGATTCTTGCCTTGGGCGGTTTAGGCGCTATCGGCATGCTCATCGCCCTCATACGAGGCTAAAGCTGCTAGCGGGCGGGTAGTTGTCGCCCAGAGTGTTCGCTAGTAGCTTCCGCAGGTGCCGCAGCCTTCGCTTTGTTCGGCGCCTTGCTCATCAGAGCCCTTGAAGGAATGACCGCAACCACAGCTTGAGACCGCATTAGGGTTATCGATGCGGAAGCCGCCGCCAATCAAACTGTCTACATAGTCGATGGTAGCGCCTTGCAGATACATAATGCTGGTGGGGTCAATCAACAAGCGGACGTCATCGGACGTTATCACTGTATCGCCAGCTTCCGGTTCTTCTTGAAATGCCATCCCATATTGCAAACCGGAGCAGCCACCGCCAGTCACAAAGACGCGCAAGGCATGCTTGGGTATGTCGCGCTCCTCGAGCAAGTTCTTGATAATCGACACTGCAGCCGGTGTCACATTCAAAACTGAGTTATCAGTTGTCACGCCGACCTGCTGCTGTTGAGCCAAAACCATTGTCTTTTCTCCCTCAGCTGTTGCAACAGTTGGCATATTAGCATATCAAATAGCAAATGTCAATTTGATAATGGCGAATTTTTGTTTTCGGCAGATTGCGAGCAATTTCGATTGCCCAATATTTTGCTGAACAATATACTATTTATAAGTGTGAAAGTTAAACTTGTTGCGGAGGGGACTATGTTCCGGTTGGCAAAGTTGCGCATTCTATTTGTATTTGTGGCTCTGCTTTTTGTAGTGCCAGCCGCTCAATTCATATCGGTGGCGCAGGATACGTCCCCGCATCTGGTGGTCAATACATCCTTCCTCAATGTCAGAAGCGGTCCGGGAGCCAACCATAGCATCATCACGACTGTACGCGGAGGCACCGTTCTTCCGGTGACGATGGTTGGAAGCAAGAGCGTTTGGTATCAGGTGAATTCCCCAGCGGGCAGTGGCTGGGTCAACTCAAACTATACGGTGCCGCGCGGCAATTTCACCCAAATCCCGCGCCAGGGTCTGCCAACGAACCTGGCTAGCGGAACTGGTGACATAGGCTCGAACACAGCGCACTTGGTTGTGAATACCAGCTTCCTCAATGTCAGGACCGGTCCAGGGATCGGTTATGATGTCTTGACTATCGTCAAGGGAGGGACGAACCTGCGCGTCCGCACTGTCGCTGCTGACAGTATCTGGTATCAGGTGGATACATCGGCTGGCACTGGCTGGGTGAACTCGCGCTATGCAGTGACTCGCGGCGACTTCACAAAAATTCCCCGGCAGGGTTTGCCAACCAACCTGGCTAGCGGCGCCGGTGACATAGACTCCAACACGCCGCACCTGGTCGTGAACACCAGTTTCCTCAATGTCAGGACGGGTCCGGGAGCTGGTCACGCTGTGCTAACCATCGTCAAGGGTGGCACGAACTTGGCTGTCCGTTCCATCGCTGCTGATGGTGTCTGGTACCAGGTGGATACATCGGCTGGCACTGGCTGGGTGAACTCGCGCTACGGGGTGACTCGCGGCAATTTCAGGGCTGTGCCACGAGCGGGGGTACTGCCGCGTGAAGGCACAGAGTTGTCCGGCACTACACCGCGCGCGGTAGTTAATACTTATCGCCTCAACGTGCGCAGCGGTCCTAGCGCCTCACATGATATTGTCGCTACCACAGGCGGCGGTTCTGTCTTCAAAGTGCTGGGCTTGTCCAGCGACCGCAACTGGTATCTTGTCGAAGGCAGCTTCGGCCAAGGCTGGCTGCGTAACGACTACACAGTATTCCGTGGGGACTTCAGCCAAGTCCATATTGTAAGCTAGTGAGCTAGTGAGCTAGGCGCGGTTCTGTTCAAACGAAAACCGAGGATATACAATGCACCCTGTCAGGCTGGCAGGGTGTTTTGACTGGAGTGCCGATTTATGCTGAATGTGGCAGAACGGATGAAATCGCTAGGCAGGGAAGTACGCACATCTGGTGCGCCATCGTCCATCTTCGGCAGCGCGGCGAGCTTGGCGCAATCGATTGAAACCGATGAGCGCTTTCGTATCAGCGTCTATCCGATTATCTCTGTCGATGAGCCTGAAATTGCGATGGGGCTGGCTTCTTGTCTTGCCTATTTGCTGGAGCAATATCCGTCCACACGTGTCTACCGCTGCTTCGCCAGAATCGATCCTGATGACGATAGCGCGGAAATTACCGCAGAAGATTATCAATTCCAAATCTCGGATTGGGAATTAGAAGGCTTGGCAGACAATATCTTGTTTTCTGGCACTCTCAAAGGCGATGCGGGCGGCTACACCCTTCAGCTCGCTCTGGATTTGAGCTTGCTGAGCAATGGTGACTTTGCCAATTTTGAGTTTCAATTCGCTTCTCTTGCGGAGCTGGTGGGCGGATTGCCAGTGGCGGCGGAAGCCCTGATGACGGAATTGGCAGGGGAAACTGGCGAAGCAGCCATAATCAGTTACGCGCCACCTGACCTGGCTGCCGAACAATTAAGCAGGCTGCTGGAATATGTCTTCGATTGGAATCTCGATCTGTATTTGCAGCTCTGGGGCAGCGAATGGGACGAAGCGGATTTGCTGGCGCAATTTGATGAGATCGCCCTCTTAGCTAGCGAAGAGCAAAGTGAATTCGCTTACTGGTGCCTGGGGATGGTTGGCAAGCAGATTATGCAAACAAGCTTGGAAGAAATTGGCGACATCCTGGCACCCCAGCTTAATTCGACGTTGGCAGATTCCAAGCATTTCGCGCCAGCTGCGGCGGCATTGGCTTTGGGCTTGTCAAATTTGGGATTTGTCGACCAAGCAACCGAACTGCTGCAGCCATATTTGTTGCCAGACGTTCCTGCCAGCATCTGGATCAGTATGATCGAGGTACATATGGCGGGGGGAGAGCTTGCGGAGGCAATCGACAGCAATCAACTAGCGCTCGAGAATGGCTTGCAGCATCCCGCACTCTATTGGCAATATGCCCAGTTATTGATGGTGGCGGAAGCAAATGAGTGGGACATCGATGAAGTTTTGTTGATTGACCCCGATGAACATCCTGAAGAGAAACATATCACCTTTGAAATTGCCAACGCGCTAAAATTGCAGCTCGCCCAGAAACCGAACAATCTCAGCGCACTACAATTGGCGCTGACCTATATGATTGACGCCGAGGATGACGAGTTATGGATCTACTTCGAGCAGTTGGTGAAGCAAGATACCGCTGCGCTCTTTGTCGGCGATATCATTGATCGCCTAATCGACATAGAGCACGATCTGGCTTATGACATACTCGAACGCCAGTTAGCGAGCAATCCCTACGCCTATGTCTATATGGCGCAATTGGCTCTGGCTGATGATGATGAGCAATTGGCTGCCGACACAATTGCGACCTGTCGCCAGGAGCATCCGTCAATCGACGACGACCTCGCTTTGGAATTGCAGCGTCTTGAGCTTTATGCCCGGTTGCCGGAATTTGAAGAGACATTCGCCGAAGTTAAGGTCATGTTGAACGCGAAACGGCACGTCTCCGAAGACATGGTACAGACCCTGGAAAACGCCAGCGAAATCGCGCCCAAGCTGGTCGATATTTATGTGATTTTGTCTCGCTGCTATCTCAGTTGGAAAGATAGCGAAACTGCGCTGGAGGTGCTGCAAGATGGCGCAGAGCTTGCTGGCCCGCACCCACAGATTGATCTGGGCTTAGCACAAGTTTTGTGGCTGCGGGGTCAACAAGAAGACGCGATAACAAAGCTGAATCAGAGCCTGGAGGCATTTCCCAATGATGTCTTGTTGCTGGTGCAAATGGCGAATTATCTCATCATCAATGATCAATTCGATGCTGCGCGCCAATATATCGCGCAGGCGGAGCTAATCGCGCCTTCACACCGAGCAATCTGGCAGGTGCGTCGGCTGGTCGCCCAAAAAATGGCGGAATAAGCTCAGGACAGATCAATTGGCGTTACGCTGCCAGCGGTGCGGTCCCGCAAGGCAATAGTGAAACCTGGCAAGTCCGATACGGCAAATTCGGCGATCAGCAAGACTTGGGCGCCGAACTCTTCTTCTTGTACTGCGCCGCGATGTTCGGCGATCAATAACTTGACGATCTCATAAAGCGAGTAGGGCAGTTCCAAGCCGACCAGCTGCTTTTCGACTTTGAGCTCGGTCTCCAATTGCCGCAAGGCTTCCTGGGCGGATTCGGTATATGCTCGCACCAAGCCACCAGTGCCTAACTTGGTACCGCCAAAATAGCGAGTTGTCACCAAGACAATATCACCAATTTGTGAACCACGCAGAACTGCCAAGGTGGGGGGACCAGCCGTGCCAGTTGGCTCGCCATCATCGCTCATGCCTTCGGTGACAGAATTGCCGAAGCCTACCCGAAAGGCATAAACATGATGATTGGCAGCCGGCATTTCCCGCCGCAGATCCGCGATCGCTTGTCGCGCCCCGGCAACAGAAGTCGCCAGTTGAATGGTGGTCAAAAAGCGGGACTTGCGGATGACGAGCTCGGTGCAAATCGATTTGGCGGGTATTAGATAGCTGTCCATGGCATTCCCGCATATTGGTGGGGGAAGTTAATTAAGTCTTTATACATCTGTTTCTATAGGCTTATAATTCGGCGATACTACGCTGCTCTAAAACATAAGGGATCACTGATGGCAGTTTTCATGCACTCAAGCACAGAGTGGATCGTCGCTATCCCAGCGGTGTACTTTGATCCCGTCAACTTGTGCCAACTTGGCGCGGGCATCAAGCCATAGCTGCGCCCATTCTTCTGGATCTTGCAGGACCGATTCTGGCTTCAGCTTGCTCTGGGCGACAAAGCCGGGGAAATGTGGTCGCCCGGTCGCTTGACCAATGGGATTATAGCGCAAATCAAAACTCCAGCGAAAAGCATCGCTACGATTATCCAACGAGGCATGTTTGCACATCGGGTGGAAAAAGAGCACGCCGCCCGGATTGAGTGGCACCGGCTTGGCTTTTTCTTCTTCGATCAATTTCTCCGGGATGCCGACTTGATCCACAGTTGTACAATGTAAAGCGACGCCTTCACGGTGGCTTTTAGGCAGCACTTGCAGGCAGCCATTCTCGACCGTCGCTTCGGTAATGGCGACCCAGCAAGTCACCATCTCAGTCTCATCAGCTTCGGGCAATCCCACCCCGCTATCTTGATGCCAGTGTGTCCGCCCGACCCGCGCGCGATTGGCATCTTCCGGCGCGATAATGCTGAGCGGCGGCTTGATACGAACATGTTGTATGGGGTTGCTATAGATTTCCCCACCAATGAGCGATTCCACTGCCGAGAGCATCCGCGGGCTACGCAGCAGGTTGAATACCGCTGGTCCCAAGTGGATTGGGGTATCTGGCTCGATAGCGCTGTTGGGCAAAGCGATATCAATGGCTTGCTCATAGCTACAGCCGGCGCGGTAAACTTCGACCAGGCGCTGCTCGAAAGGCAGTTCGCCGTAACTCTCTGGCAAGCGCCCTTCCGCCATCCATTGTTCGCATAACTCGTCCAACAACGATTGATACTCTTCAATCACCGGCTTGATATCAAGTTCATAATCGAGTAAGCCATCAACCGCGAGATAACCCTCTTGGTGGAATTCTTGAATTTGCTTCTGGCTTAGCATGATCGCCTCTTTCATTTTAATCTCTGCATAGCTTATCCATTGCGCGCGGGATGCACAAGTACCGCAATAGAAAGCGCCCCAGATATTTTACATCCGAGGCGCCTTATGCCCCATAGGAGACTCGAACTCCTGTTTTGGCCTTGAGAGGGCCACGTCCTGGGCCGCTAGACGAATGGGGCTTGTTAATGATTGTAGACAAGCTCGAGCAATTGGTCAAGATGAAGCGAGGAAACCCATTCTTTCTTGCGCCAACTTGAGCGTGTTTTCCGCAATTCCGCTCGCTTTTTCCCTACCCAGCTTCAGCACACTATCCAAGTATCCCTCTTCGTTCATCAATTCATTGTAACGCGCTTGCAACGGCTCGAGCGTGGACAGAACGCAATCCGCCACTGCTCGCTTAAGATCGCCGTAGCCCTTGTCGGCGAAATGACGCTCAATTTGCTCGCCCGTCTCATTAGTGATCGCTTGATAGATAGTCAACAAATTGTTGATGCCAGCCCGTTCAGGATCCTCACTGAAGCGGATTTCACGCTGCGAATCGGTAACCGCGCGCATAATTTTCTTGCGAGCCCGCGGTAGCTGATCGAGCAGGAAAACCGCATGATTCTCCGCATCGTCGCTCTTGGACATCTTGGCAGTAGGATTATCCAAGCCCATGACACGGGCGCCAGCTTTTGGGGTCATCACCGAAGGCAAAGTGAATGTCTCGCCATAAAGATGGTTGAAGCGCTGCGCCAAATCGCGGGTGAATTCCAGATGCTGCCGCTGGTCATCGCCAACGGGCACAAGCTCGGCATGATAAAGCAGAATATCGGCCGCCATCAAAGTCGGGTAATTGAGCAAGCCCGCCCCGATCGATTCCTGCGTTTGTTTGGCGGATTTGTCCTTGAACTGCGTCATGCGGTAAAGCCAGCCCAGTGGCGCCAAACAAGTCAACATCCAAGCCAATTCGGAATGCGCCGGTATCTGCGATTGGACAAAGATGGTAGATATCTCCGGATCGATGCCGGCCGCGATATACATAGCGGCGCTCTCTCGTGATTTTTGCCGCAGCTCGGCCGGGTCCTGCGCTGTTGTGATGGCATGCAGATCGACCACACAATAGAAGCAGTCGTACTCGTGCTGGACCTCGACCCACTGTTTCAAGGCGCCAAGATAGTTCCCGATAGTTAAATTTCCCGATGGCTGAATGCCGGAGAAGACACGCGGCTTATTGCTGGAAGTTGCCACTATCACACCTTCTGAATTTGTTGATCGCTTAAGACAGGCGATTGTAGCATCACAGGTTTGACGCTTCAACCACGGACTGATGATTTAGCGCTCTTTTAAAGCCCGCTCGATTTGCCGGCGAGCATCCCGTTTTGCCAGGTCAGCGCGTTTGTCGTACTGCTTCTTGCCGCGCGCCACGCCTATCTCAACTTTGGCGCGACCACGTTCCAAATAAACTTGTAGTGGAATAGCGGTCATGCCATTCTCGCGTAAATTGGAGATGATGCGATTGATTTCGCGACGATGCAAGAGCAGCTTGCGTGGACGCCGTGGGTCCATATGACCAAAGTGACTTGCCTCTTTGTAGGGCGCGATGTGCGCGTTCAACAACCAGAGCTCATTATCTTTGGCTTGCACGTAGCCATCGCTAATATTGATATTGTGAGCGCGGATCGATTTAATCTCCGAACCCAGCAATACCAATCCGGCATCGTAACGATCTTTGACTAGATAGTCCCGATGCGCTTTGCGATTCTTGGTGATGACTTTCCGACCTGTGCTCATGATGTCTTCGGGTGTTGAAGAGGCTGGTATGCTGGAAAGATGACACTGTTAACGAAGGATACAGCCAGACAGCGCTGGATTCAAGACAAGGGTTGCCACTGGCTCTGGAAATCTCTTGCATCGATCTCCTGATTGGCGAATTGCTCAATCACGCCGCGCGGCACAGCGATGATGCGCAAATTAGCTTCGGGATCGTCACAATTGAGCAGACCAGCGGCGACCGCCTCAAAGGCTTCCGGGATCTGATCAGCCAGCGTCGCAACTGCATCCCTGACATTGTTCAAGCGCGCGTTGAATTCTGGTCCCGGCACCGCGCAAACTTGTATCACCAGTGTTGATCCTAGCGAAGTCTCATAGGATGCGCTCAGAGATGGATCCAAGCTGAATGCGTCAATCGCATCCCCTACCAATTCGACGAAGGCAATCTCCTCAGTTTCCAGCTTAGTCACAGGTAGCGCAGTAGGAGTAGCCTCGGGGACCTCAGTTTCATCCGGGTCGCTCGCTATTGTGGTGGCTTCTGCGGCAGACTGCTGATCGTCTTCGTCTGCGAGTTCATCTTCCGCTACTGTTTCTTCAGCTGCCTCAGAGTCAGCCGCGGCTTCTTGCGTTGTAGCCGTCATTTCAGGCACGGGCTCGGCGGGTAGCACTTCAAAGGCTGGCTCAGAAACGACGACCACCGGCTCTTCCGATGGGAATAATGGGGAGAGCAATTCAGAGATATTGATTGTATTTGTCAAGACCAACGCAGCCGCGGAGCCAACAATCAATAGCAGGACGAGCAAGATGACAAGCCAGTTGCGAGAATTCGAAGCGGGTATCTCCAGCTCCTGGGTTGCCTGTAAATCCTCCCAATCGTCAATGCCGATATCGCTAACAGCCTGGGCATCGCCGGAGCTAATTCCCTCGAAAGCGGCAAGATCTTCTCCTGGCGCTTGGATCTCATGCGCATCAGCAAGCAGCTCGCGCGCGCCGGGATATTCAGGATCGAGCGCTAACACACGTTCAAGCGCAGCCTGCCCGATTGCACTATCCTGAACCGCATGGGTATAAACCCACCAGAGCGCCGGATTATCCGCATCCGATTCTAGCAGCGGAGCTAACAACTCTTGCGCCTGATCGAGCTCGTCATTTTCGATCAGTTCGAATGCGCGCTGTAAAATCGCCTGGTTTGAGCTGCTCATAGATATCTCACAAACAAGGGCTATGCCACAGACAAAACAAATATACAGGCGCCACTAGACCCCATTATCATGGCAGTGTACATCCCATTAACATTAGCCGCAACAAAAAAGCCCACCAACTATGGCAAGCTCATTGATTATGCCCTGAAGAGGACTCGAACCTCCACCCTGTTAAGGACACGGCCCTCAACCGTGCGCGTCTGCCAGTTCCGCCATCAGGGCTCATCTTGCGGACAAGTATATAAAATTCGCGCCGCTTGTCAATCCCTGCGCTTCCACATCGATAACGTAATTCATCTTGAGCAAGCGACATTCCTGCCGTATTATACGTCGATATTCTGAAATAACTGCCGAATGGAAGGTCATAAGTTAATGCACATTGCGCTTGATGCGATGGGAACAGACGAACGCCCGCTCAATGACATTGCCGGTGGTGTCCTGGCAGCCAGGGAATTTGGCGATACTATTGTGCTGGTTGGTGACCAAGATCGAATCGCAACCGAATTGAAGCAGCACGATATCAAATCTGGCCAGATTGAGATATTGCACGCTCCGGACCATATCGCCATGAACGAGCCGCTGGCTGATGCGCTCAAAACCGACAAAGGCACTTCTTCAATTCATATCGCTCTCGATGCTTTGAAGCGGGGCGAAGTAGATGCCTTTGTGACGATGGGCAATACCGGCGCAGTACATGCCATCGCCACGCTCAAGACGCTGCGGCGCATCCCGGGGGTCAAACGCCCGGTGCTTTCGGCATTGTTTCCAATCAGTGATCATAACATGATTTTTCTCGATGTCGGCGCCAACCCCGATGTCAAATCCGACTGGATCACCCAGTTTGCCATCATGGGCAGCATCTACGCCCAGCGCGTGTTGGGATATGCCAATCCACGCATCGCCCTGTTGTCTAATGGCGATGTGGATACAAAAGGCAACCAACTCATTCGGGAAGCAGCTGCTTTGTTGCGCGATAGCCGCTTGAATTTTGTCGGCAATGTCGAGCCTGCCCATTTAATGAATCCGATAGCGGATGTCATTGTGATGGATGGATTTGTCGGGAATATCGTACTAAAAATGTTCGAAGCCACTGCCCATTATATGGCGAAGCTCATTCGACAAGAATTCCGCAAGGACGCGATTTCCATGCTCGGTGGAGCCTTGGCGCGCCCCGCTTTCAACAGAATTAGACGGCAAGTGGATACATCGGAGATCGGCGGTGCTCCCCTGCTCGGCGTCAACGGCGTAGTCATCATCGGGCATGGTCAGAACTCCGCCATTGGTATCAAGAACGCTATTCAACAAGCGCGCACCGCCGTGAGAACGAATGTCATCAGCGCTATCCGCGATGGCATCGCCGAGGAAGCTAAATGATACCCGGGACGCTGACATGCAATTAACACGACATAATCGCAAGCGTGTGGTGATCACTGGCTTGGGTGTGGTCTCGCCATTAGGTCACAAAGATGAATATTGGGAAGCCTTGCAGCGGGGCCAAACAGGCATCCGCAAATTGCAGAATATAGCCTCTGACCACCTTGAGGTACAAATCGGCGCGGAAGTGCTCGGCTTTGACTCTTCGCAATATATTCCGCGCAAACAAGCCCGGCGCATGGGCAGAGCTACCCAGTTCGCGCTAGTGGCTGCTATGATGTCAGTGGAAGACACTGGCTTCACGATCGACCGGATGCATGAAAGAGGGCATCGCGTCGCCACCATCATCGGCACTACCTTGGGCAGCTATGAAGTTGGTGAATCCGGCATCAGCGATTGGCGGGGATCTGGCCACAAACGCGCCAACCCCTTGAGTATTGTCAACGCCCTGCCCAACATGCCGGCGCATTATGTCAGCAAGTTAATGCGTGCTCTGGGTCCGCTGATCACGCCATCGGTCGCTTGTGCCACCGGGATTCAGGCAATTGGTGAAGCTGTCGATTTGATCCAGCTGGGCAAATGCGATATGGCGATCGCCGGCGCGATTGACGCGGTGATTTTCGATTACATCCTGGCGGGCTTCAGCGCAACCCGCGCGCTCACTCGTGAATATAATGATGCCCCCGAAGAAGCTAGCCGACCATTCGATGCGGGACGCTCGGGATTCGTGCTGGGCGAAGGCGGCGCTGTTTTCATCATTGAAAGCCTGGAGCAGGCGCTGGAGCGGGATGCCCCAATCTATGCTGAAGTATTGGGTTACGCGGCTTCCTCCGATGCCTATCATGTGGCAGCGCCGGATCCACATGGCGGCGGGGCGAAACGCGCGATGCAATGGGCATTGGATGATGCCAAAGTCAATCCCGCTGAAATTGAATACATCAATGCGCATGGCTCATCGACACCAGCCAACGACGCCATCGAAACAGCGGCGATTAAAGAGGTCTTCGGTGAAGCTGCTTATCACATCCCGGTCAGCTCTACCAAAAGCATGATTGGCCACGCGATGGCCGGTTGCGGCTCGCTGGAGTTGGCTGCTTGCTTGATGACTTTGAAATGCGAAGTGCTGCACCCCACCCTCAATCAGAGCAAAGCCGACCCTGCTTGTGATCTCGATTATGTGCCCAATGTGGCGCGCCAGGTACCTGGTATCAACATGATCATGTCCAACAGTTTTGGTTTGGGCGGGCAAAATGCTTCGATTGTCCTGCGCAAAATATAAGCCACAGGAGTTGATATGACACCAGCGGTCACGGTAATCGGCGGTGGTTTGGCCGGCAGCGAGGCAGCCTGGCAACTGGCTGAACGTGGTCATCAAGTGCGCTTGTATGAGATGCGCCCAGCCAAGTCCACCGGTGCCCATGTCAGCCATCGCTTGGCTGAGCTGGTTTGCAGCAATTCGCTGGGCTCCAAGCTGCCAGATCGCGCAACAGGCATCTTGCAAAATGAGATGAAAATGCTGGGCTCGCTGCTGATGCGTTGTGCCCAAGCTGCAGCGGTCCCGGCTGGTGGAGCGCTTGCGGTCGACCGTGTGCAATTCGCCGAAGCGGTTACAGAAAAGCTGAGCGCGCATCCCAACATTCAAATCATACGCGAAGAGGTAACGGCACTCCCACTGGACGAGCCAACTATTGTCGCCACCGGTCCCCTCACATCCCCTGCCCTTGCCAAAGAAATTGGCAAGCTGACGGGCGAAGATTATCTTTATTTTTACGATGCCATCTCCCCCATTGTACGCGGCAACAGTATCGATATGAGCCGCGCATTCCAAGCCAACCGCTATGGACAGGATGGTGATGGCGGCGGCGATTATATCAATTGTCCAATGGAGAAGAGCGAATACTATCGCTTTGTTGAGGCTCTGCGGACGGCAGAGACCATCGAACTGCGAGATTTTGAGCGGGAAGACCCCAACTTTTTTGAGGGCTGTGTGCCGGTTGAGCAACTGGCGAAGCGCGGCGAAGACACACTGGCATTTGGTCCCATGCGGCCCGTCGGCTTGACCAACCCGCATAGTGGCTGCCGTCCCTATGCCGTCGTACAATTGCGCCAAGATGATCTGGCGGGCAATCTTTACAATATCGTCGGCTTTCAGACCAATATCCGCTGGAAACAACAAAAAGAAATCCTGCGCATGATCCCTGGCTTGGAAGCGGCAGAATTCATCCGTATGGGGCAGATGCACCGCAATACCTTTCTTAACGCCCCTGCCCTGTTACATCCCACCATGCAATTTCGCAGCCATCAGCAACTCTATTTCGCGGGGCAGATCACCGGCGTGGAGGGCTATGTCGGGAATATCGCCACTGGTCTGCTGGCTGCCGTGAATCTTTCGCGGCAGTTGCGCAGCATGGCGGAATGGGTGCCGCCAGCCGATACGATGTTGGGCGCCTTGTGCTATTATGTAACAAATACCGAGCCTAAGCATTTCCAACCGATGAAAGCCAACCTGGGCATTTTGCCGCCCTTGAAGCTGAAGATCAAGAATAAGCGGCGTCGGAAACAAGCTTACGCTGAACGCGCGGCTGAGTCGATGATGTCGGCTCTGGCTGCTTTGGATGATGAAGTGTTGAATCAGCAATTCGCCGGAATATAGGCGCAACCTCAATGGCAGACTTTCAACTGATCGACAATCAAGCACAGGAGCGCGGTTACCTCGTTGGCATAGCGCTGCAACAAGAACGCGCATTGTTCTCGCTGGAAGATTCTCTCAGTGAATTGGCGCAGCTGGCGAAAACAGCTGGTATCAATGTGGTTGGCTCCAGCTCGCAATTGATCCGCCAGATCAATCCCAAAACGTTGATTGGCACTGGCAAGTTGCAAGAAGTCATCGATGAGGTCATCTACCTGGATGCCAAAGTAGTGATCTTTGATGATGAACTCTCGCCTCGCCACCAGCGCGAATTGGAAAAACAACTGGGCGAATCGGTTCGGCTGCTCGATCGCTCGGCGCTGATTTTGGATATTTTTGCCCAACATGCGCGTACCAGAGAAGGCGCATTGCAGGTCGAGCTGGCGCAATACGAGTACCGTTTGCCCCGCTTAACACGCCAGTGGACGCATCTGGCGCGACAGGCAGGCGGTGGGGCCGCGCGAGGTGGCGCTGGTGGCGTGGGTCTGCGCGGACCCGGTGAAACGCAATTAGAAGTTGACCGCCGCGAGATTACCCGCAAGATCACCAAGCTAAAGCAAGACTTGGAGCATGTGCGCGCGCACCGTAGTTTACATCGCCAGCGACGCCGCAAATCTGGCTTGCCCTCGGTGGCTTTGGTTGGCTATACCAACGCTGGCAAATCGACCTTGATCAACACCTTGTCCGATTCAAATGTCTACGCCGCCGACCAATTATTCGCCACGCTCGACCCGACAACCCGCCGCATCCAGTTGCCCGATCGCAACGAAATGCTGTTGAGCGATACAGTCGGTTTCATTCAGAAGCTGCCGACCACGCTAATCGCTGCCTTCCGCGCCACGCTTGAAGAAGTGATTGAAGCCGACCTTTTGCTCCATGTGGTCGATATCAGCCATGTTAACGCCAGCCAGCACATCGAAGCGGTGGAAGATACGCTGGCGGAGATCGATGCGGCACATATGCCACGCATCCTGGTCATGAACAAGATTGATCGCTTGAGCGGTCCCCTGCCGCAAATCACAATGGTCGACAGCTATTACGGAACGGTGGCTGTCTCTGCCCAAGAAAGCCTGGGGCTTGCTGAACTGATGGATATGATGAGTGCCGCTCTGCAACAACAGAAAACAGTGCTCGATGTGCTCATACCCTACCAATCAGGCAAAGTTTATTCCGATCTTTATGATAGAGGCTATATCGAAACGGAACGAACCAATGAAACAGGCTGGCAATTGACGCTACGTCTGCCAACAGCTGATAGCATATATTACCGACGATTTGCCGCCACTGATGCGGGATGATGTTGGGGGGATGTGAGCGCGGACCTAACTAAACTGGCAACTGCGCCCAATATATCTCCGGGCGGTAGCGGCTATGCAAATAGAGCCGCCCATCATCCGACAGCGTAATCGCTAGCGGCGCTGGCACATCGGAAAAAACGACCATCTCGGTATCATCGGTGCTACAGCCTTCTTCGTAGCATTTTTCCGGATCCACCCGCCCTATCACACCGCGCGTCCCAAGCGCATAAGCGAAATAGAGATACCCATCGCTGGACATGAGAATATTGCTGGTATTTTGCAATCCGCTGACCAGGGGCTTGATTTCGCTGTAATTCCCATCTTCTCTCAATTCAAAATACTCGATACCACGCCTGGCGCTACCGCCGTTGGCAAAATAGACATAGCCACCATGGTGAACAATGCCGGTGGGCGAACGCAGCTCATCATGCAGAGTTTCTATTTTGCCATCTTCTCCCACTTCAATGATGGCATTGGCGCTGGTATCTGTCAGCAAAAATTGTCCATCGCCGGCGCGAGTGATCCCCCAAGGCGCTTCCAAATCCGAGCTGATACTTACTGGCGCAGCCCGCGATTGATCCACATGCCACAAGTTGCTGGTATCCGGATCTGGCACCCAGATATCAAAGCCGGCCTCGGTGGCTTCCGCGATCAGACTATTGCCATTGCGAACGCCGAAGACAAAGGTGACAGTTTCAGTGGTCTGCGTATCGATTTTGTAAATCGTCCAGTCGCCATTGCAAATGGTGAACAAGCTGCCTTCAAACCAGTGAATTCCATTGGGGCGTTGTACATTGCCCACGATCAATTCCAGATCGTCTTGCAAGAATGGGCTCTCCAATGCAGGTAGGCTGGCTGTGGCGGGTTCATCTTCGGCGCTAGGATCAATAGTCGCTGCGTTGCCGTCGGCTGTCGGCGTCGCCGCTGTCTGCGCGAATGCACCCACCGGCAGCCAAAGTAGAAGGAGCAAAGCTAATAGTTTCATAGGATTCCTATTGATCGAAATTCAATGCGCTATAAATAACGCATTCTACACCAATTCGTCTTAAAGCTCTAGCCGTTGGCAAAACGTATAATTGCTAGCACGATTCCTTGCCATTGTCATAGAGTATAATAGGAAAATATTTCTGCAGCACGAGGATGGCAATGGCATATAGACGCAAATCAAATGACTGGACCGTTTACCTTCTGTTCTCCTTGCTGCTGGTATCGCTGTCGGCTTGTAACCTGGGCAGATCGCAGCAAGGTATTCAACAGGTTCAAATTACAGCATTAGCTCAAAACACAGTCACTATCCCGACCGAAAGCTCCACACAGGTTCTTTCCACACTGGCGCCGGCAACAGCTATCACTTTGCCAACGCGGAACGCTCCCTTGGCAACCCGGCAATTCACCATGCCAACAGCCATCCCCTTGCCAATCAACACAGTGCTGCCCACCAGCATCTTCATTCAATCTCCCTATACCGGTGCGGTGGTCTCCGGCGAAGTAGAAGTGATCGGTTTTGCCAGCCACCCCAACTTCCGCAGTTATCGCGTCGAATATAGCAATGACCCCAACCGGCAAAATCTCTGGTATCCCATCACCGGTGATCGACCGAATCCCGTCTTCAACCAGCTCCTCGGCACTTGGGATACGGCAAACGGCGTCGTGCCCGATGGCATCTACCAACTAAGGCTGCTTGTCATGCTCCAAGATGGTAGCGAGCAGATTTATACCCTTTCCAATGTCCGGGTGCAGAACCAGATACCCAGCCCAGTACCAGCAGCCACCGCGCAGATCCCCGCGCCTGTCGCCAGCTTCACCCAGGATGTTGACCGCGGCACTGTACCGCTACTCGTGAGCTTCACCAGCCAATCGCAGGGCAACATATCGACTTACCATTGGAACTTTGGCGATGGCAATAGCTCGACAGAGGTTCATCCGAGGCATACTTACACTGTACCGGGGCAATATACCGTCAACCTGATTGTCAACGGACCGGGGGGCAGCAGCAGCTTTGCCCGCCAGCTAAGTGTAGAAAACATCGATGCCCCCGTGGCCGACTTTGAGGCAGCGCCCACTAGCGGGGAGGCGCCGCTCACGGTGCAATTCACCGATCGATCGAGCAAAACAATCAGCGCGTACAACTGGAATTTTGGCGATAATAGCGCAGCCAGCGCGCAAGCGAATCCTGTTCATACCTACCTGAACCCGGGCAACTACGATGTCAAATTAGTGGTTAGCGGACCTGGCGGGCAATCCAGCGCCTTGCGCCAGATTGTGGTCTCGGCTGTGCAAAGCGATCCACCAATAGCCAACTTCGAGGCGTCTACCACTGCTGGTGCTGTACCACTGACAGTGCAGCTGAATAATTTGTCATCGGGCGATATCGATAGCATTATCTGGGACTTTAATGACGACGGCGTCACCGATAGTGAGGAGTGGGACCCCCTAGCACAGTTTAACCAAGCGGGTGAGTATCTGATCCGCTTGACGGTCTCTGGCTCGGCTGGGCAAAGTTCCACCACACAAATCGTTCGCGCCACCGATCCAGTAGCGCCGCCTATTGCCAGTTTCTCGGCCGATCCGATTGAGGGACCTGCCCCATTGACGGTGGTCTTCAACAATACAAGCGCCGGCGCGGATATTGGTTATGCCTGGGACTTTGATGGTGATGGCAGTCCCGAAACCACTGCAGCCAGCCCAACAACGACCTTTGAAACAGCTGGCGCCTATACTGTGATCCTGACTGCGGCCGGTGCCGGTGGCACGAGCACTGCCTCTGCCGTGATTACCGTTTCACAGCCATTGCCAGCGCCAGTTGCAGCCTTCACGACTGATGTGAGCGCTGGATATGCCCCACTGCAAGTGCAATTCAGCGATCAGTCGACTGGTGAAATCGAGGCATACGAATGGGACTTCCAGGGCGATGGCCTAGTCGACTCAATAGAGACTTCCCCAGTTTTCATATTCGAAAGTCCGGGAATCTACCAGGTTCACTTGAAAGTATTTGGTCCCGGCGCTGCTAGCGAAGCGAGCGCTCAAATCGAAGTGTTGGAAGCTGTTGCGCCACCGACAGCCGGGTTCATAGCTACACTAGCCGACTTGGAGGTCGCTTTTGTCTCGACAGCCATCGGCGAGGGGCTGAGCTATAGCTGGGATTTCGGCGATGGCAATACATCGCTCGAACAAGATCCGCTTCACACATATGCCGCAGCCGGAAACTACACTGTCGCTCAAACTGTATCGAATCTCGGCGGTAGCGACACCTATAGCGAAGTGATTGCCGTGAGTGAAGTGCAGCAACCCCTAGATCTCGCACAGGGGACCATCGCCTTTGTCAGCGATCGCGATGGCAATAATGAAATCTATCTGATGAATGCGGATGGTGCTAATCCCGAAAATTTGAGCAACCACCCTGCCGATGATCGACATCCCTCTTGGTCGCCAGATGGCAGCATGATCGCCTTCGCCTCCCAACGCGAGAGTGACCGTTTTGATATCTATTTGATCGACCGGGAAACGCGGGCGACCGCGCGATTGACTGACCAAGGGTCGAATACGCTGCCAGCCTGGTCACCGGATGGAGGGCGCATTGCATTTGTCTCCGATCGCTTTGGAGACAAAAATATCATGGTGATGAACGCGGACGGCAGTAACCAGCGGCAACTCACTTTCGATACCAGCGAGGACGATCAACCGACTTGGTCGCCGGATGGCAATTCCATCGCCTACAGCTCGAATGTCAATGGGAATTATGACATCCATATCATCAATGCCACCGATGGCACGCCAATTAGCACGCTAACCAGCGATGCCGGCGACAATAGCGGCCCAGCTTGGCTTAATGTACCCGGACAAAGTCTGCTCGCCTTCAGCTCAACCCGAGCGGGCAACGCCGATATTTACCTGATCGATCCGCTGACGGCTCAAGGTTTGCGGCAAATCACTGGCGATACGACCAATGAATGGGGAGCGACCTGGTCTCCCGATGCTGCCTTGCTGGCCTTTGTCTCCGACCGCGGGGATGCCGGCGAGCAGAACATCTATACAGTCACACTTGATAGCGGGAATCTACAACGGCTGACACCGGATGGCAGCAACGATCGCGACCCCAAATGGCAATCTTAAGCCACAACTTTGTCAATGGAATTTGCTGAATTGAGAGAATACGAAGCGGAGTTAATCCCAGGGATTGAAGCTTTTGTTATGCGCGAGTTGCGCATGAAGTTGGGCAAGCATGTTAGCGACATTCATGCCACACGGGCGGGTTTTCTCCGTTTTCGATCTGATGCCGAGCCAGCGTTGATCGCTGGCTTGCGTTCTGTCATCGCTATTTATCGCATTCACCGCTTTGACATCCCGCGCCCGAAAGCCTTGCTGGGGCATCAACATCTCACGCGGCTGATTGAGATATTGCGGCGGGCTGGCGAGACCTGGCAGATTCCGCATGCCACTTTTGGTATTGGCGCGGCGGGGGCGGACAGCGCTGTCATGCGCCGCTTGAAACACGAACTGGGGCAAGCGCTGAACTTGCAGTTAGCCGCCGATGGCAAAGGGCAGCTCTATCTTCGATTGCTGCGCCAGGCTGACAAGCGTGGCTGGGAAGTGCTGGTGCGGACCAGTCCGCAGCCACTTTCCAAGCGCGCCTATCGCTTGGTCGATGTACCCGGCGCGCTGAATGCCACTGTCGCCTTCGCCATGACACAAATCAGTCAACTCGACCAAGGTGCAACAGCACTCAATCTCTGCAGCGGCACCTCCACTATTCTGATCGAACATGGCCTGACACAGCAGCGCGACCACCTGCTCGCCATCGACAATGCGAGTCACATGCTGATTGCGGGTTGGCGCAATGCCGCCGCGAGCCAAAGCCAAGCGATTGTGCAGCATATTTTGGCAGACGCCAGCAATGTTCCACTACCCGCTCGCTCGGTCGATCGGATTTATGCCGATTTGCCTTTTGGGCATCATATTGGCACACACCAAGACAATGAGAAACTCTACCCCGCTGTCTTGCGAGAAGCTTCGCGCTTGGCGCGTTCACAGGCAACATTTGTGATCCTGACACACGAAGTCCAGCTGATGCATCGCTGTCTACAAGCTTCTCCCTGGACAGCAATCAGCGAAACTAGGATTAACTTGCGCGGACTGCACCCCAGGATATTTGTGCTCCAGCAAAACTCGGCTTAGGATATAGAGAGACCCGATTAAATTTTGAAAGAAGCCGATGATTTTACGTTTTATACTAATCGTTCTGGTCAGTTGCGTTGCCGCTGCCTGCCTGCCGGGCGAAGAAGAGAAAACGATAGAAGTGACTGTGATTGTTGATGGTCGCGAAGAAGAATACAGTTTTTCTCGTGAGCTCACGGTGGATCAATTATTGGCGAGCGCGCAAATTGAGTTGGGTCCGCGAGATCGCGCCAGCCACCCATTGGTCTCACAGGTTCTTGATGGCATGTTGATCACCATCCGGCGTGTACATGAAAAGCAAGAATGTTACCAACAAGAAATTGATTTTCAGCGGCGCTTGCTACCCAAGGAAGGGGTTGCGGCTGATGGGCGAGAACTGGCGCAGCCCGGTATACCTGGCATGCAAGAGGCTTGCTACATTGTGATTTATGAAGATGATGTCGTAGCTGAGCAAATCCTAGTGGGCAGCCCAACAGTCTTGCGCGAACCGACCGATGAGATCATCTACACTGGAACGACAGAATCGGTTGAACCTGTCGCGATCGTGGGGCGCCTAAGTTATATCAACCACAACAATCCCTGGACGATCAAGGGCAACACAGTCAACAAGCGCCCACTGACTATGGAACACAATTTGGATTCCCTGGTTTTTCATCAACGTGAAGATGGCGCGCGCTTGATTTTCAGCGGCGAAACAAACGAGGCGGATGACTTTTTTAATGAGCTTTGGCTGATGGAAACCGATGGCGATACCGTGCCGATTCGCATGACCCCCACTGACGTGCTATTTGCGGAATGGCGCCCCCGCACGGGAAATGTGATAGCCTATTCCACTGGCGAGCGAAGTGAGGAAAGCGCCGGCTGGAAGGCGCTGAATAACTTGTGGCTGATGACGATTAACCTCGAAACAGGCAGCGCAATGAGCATTGAAGAAGTCCTGCCGGAGGCTACTGGAGGGGTTTATGGCTGGTGGGGGACGCATTTCGCCTGGTCCCCTTTTGGTGATAAAATGGCTTGGGCGCGCCCCGATGGTTATGGCATAGTCGATTTCGAGAGCAAAAGCCTCAAGCAACTGGCTGAATATGCTGTTTTCCACAGCACCAGCCAATGGGTCTGGCTGTCGCCGCTATCCTGGTCATACGACAACCAGCTTATCGCCGCAATTGTGCATGGCGCGCCATTGGAAAACGAGCCCGCCGAGACCAGCCCGATTTTTGATATCACCGTGAGCCAGATTGATGGGCGTTTTTCCACCGCGATCCAAACTGAAGCCGGCATGTGGGCAGCCCCAACATATTCGCCTGAGCGCGCCACAGATGACGCCGAGCATAGCGAAGGGTATCTTGCCTGGTTGCAAGCGCGCGAGCCACACAATAGCATGAGCGGAGAGTATAATCTGGTCATTGCCGATCGTGACGGCAGCAATCAACGCCGCCTGTTCCCCCTAGCTGACGAGGTTGGCATACGCAAAACGGACTTCGGCTTGACCGCTAAAGATTTTGCCTGGAGCCCGGATGCTCGTTTGATCGCCCTGATCTACCAGGGAGACCTTTGGCTAGTAAATGTGGAGACGGCGGTAGCGCATCAAATCACTTTTGATGGTGCTTCGTCACACCCGGTTTGGACTCGCTGATGCGAAAGCTCCTATTGCTTATCGTTAGTTTATTGCTGTTCACAGGAAGCTTAGTAGCGACCTTGGGCACGGCGCAGATTCGCGATTTTGAGCTGCGCGGTTATGTAAACCCAACCAAGGATCAGAATCTTCCCTTTGCCACAGCTCGCCCCGGCGTCAATGTCGAGCTGCTGCAATATGATCAGCAAGATTTGCTAATCAACCTGCAAAGCATCAGCGATGCCAACTTCCACTGGATCAGGCAGTTTGTCTATTGGGATGAAATTGAAGCCAGCCAAGGTGAATTTGACTGGAGCAATTGGGATCGTCTGGCAAGCGCTGTCAGAACTTTTCCCCAATTAGAGCTGGTGGCTGTTTTGATGAATACGCCCGAATGGGCTCGGGCAAAGCAGGATGAGCTGACATTGAAGCGAAGCGCCCCACCGGAACATTTGGAAAACTTCGCTTTCTTTGCGGGGGAATTCGCCTCTCGCTATGGCGACTTCATCGACAACTATCAAATTTGGGACGAGCCGAATCTGGGCGACGCCTGGGGCGGGCTTGATCCGCGACCGGCAGAATATGTCGCGCTGCTATCGACTGCGCGCGCTGCCATCCTGGCGGCGGATGGGAATGCCACTATCTTGGCGGCCGCGTTGGCGCCGACCACGGAAGTTGCCGGCAAGAATATCAGCGATATCCGCTACCTCGATGCCATCTACGCCCACGGCGCTGCCGAGCTGATGGATGTGGTCGCCGGCAAACCCTACGGCTTTTCATCATCTGCGCTCGATCGACGAGTAGACGAAACCTTGCTGAATTTCTCGCGAATTATTGCCTTGCGCGAAGTGATGCTAGCACATAATGACGGGCGGACGCCGCTGTGGGCAAGCCACTTTGGTTGGAATGCGCTGCCGACCGATTGGCAGGGAGACGCTTCAATCTGGGGAGCGGTTAGCGAAGAGCAACAGCGCGAATACACGTTACAAGCGCTGGACCGCAGCTATCGCGAATTGCCCTGGCTCGGCGCTTTAATCCTGCATCATTGGCAACCACAGGTAGCACCCAGCAGCGCCCAGTGGGGGTTCTCCCTGCACACACAAGCTGGTGAGCCATCCCCTCTATTAACAGCTCTGCAAAACTATCAACATCCCGAGCGAGCGCAAAATGGCTTATACCATGCGCGTAATCCCCACGCTCGTTATAGCGGCATCTGGCAATTCAGCGAAATGGGGGCGGATATCGGCTGGCTCGATACCAGCGATAGCCAGCTCGACTTCGATTTTTTCGGCAGCGATCTCGCCATGTTGCTCAACGAAGATGATTATATCGCTTTCCTCTATCCCACTATCGATGGTGAACCAGCCAATGCGACTCAACGCGATTCCAGCGGCAATGCTTACATATTCTTGCGCAGCGACTCACGCAAACCGGAAACGAATCTGGTACCGATCGCAGCGGGATTGCCACTCGCAGCGCATAAACTGCATGTGATCGCGGATCGAGGCTGGGATCGCTGGGCGATTGCGGGTTACGCGGTCAGCTCCGGCGACTTGGCGGATGTATACGATCGTCAGATTTCCTTGGGTATACTCGCCACTGTCATCACATCAGTGACCCTGTGCCTGACCGTTTTGACTTCCCCTTGGCGAGATTGGCTGCCAGTTCTAGCGCTGGTGCAGAACGGCTTGAGCGCCACAGCGCATCTGCTTCTCACGGGGTTCACATCGATCTTCATGATGCTGGCTATGTTCTGGACTTGGGATTCGCCCCGCCCATCCATTTTCCTCCGCGATGAGGTCAATCTGCTACTGGCATTGCTCACCGGTGGCGCGCTCTATTTATCGCCCAGCTTCCTCTTATCCATCCTCTTTGGGCTTATCTTATTTCTGCTGATCCTGCATCGGCTGGAAAACGGGCTGGTCTTGACCTTGTTGTGGGCGCCTTTTTTTGACTTTCCCGTATCCCTGCATATTTACGCCTTTGCCATGGTCGAAGTGATGATACTGGTCACAGCCGCCGCGGGATTTGTCAAACTGATGGTGGCGCTTGGTAGGCAACTGCAACTGGAAAACAGCGCTTTTCCGCTTTTTTCGCGGGCGCTCTTGGCGGAAATACGGGCGATGGATCTAACTGTCATTGCTTTAGCAATCTTAAGCGCATTGTCGCTTTTGTGGGCGGATCTGCCCGAGACAGCGCAGACGGAATTGCGCAAAATTATCATACAACCGCTGCTATTCTACTTAGTCCTGCGTTGCCTGCGCCCGAACAGAGCAACACTGCTGCGGCTATTCTCCGCCTTGATTCTGGCTGCGGTTCTGGTTTCCTTAATCGGCTTGTATCAATACTTCATCGAAAATAGCTGGGTCGTCGCGGAAGCTGGTTCGCTACGGCTCGATAGCGTCTATGGTTCGCCCAACAATGTCGGGCTGCTGCTGGATCGCGTGATTCCGCTAGCACTCGCCTTCACGCTAGTGAACTTCAACGCGCGCTTGCGCTGGTTATCCGCGATCTCTCTGGTCATTATGTTTCCGACGCTCTTGTTGACGCAAAGCGTCGGCGCCATCATGCTCGGCGTGCCAGCCGCTATCGTCCTCGTGCTGCTCGCTCTATATCGAGGAAAAGCGATCCTGCCAGTCTCTGGTGTTATCGCGCTGGGAGTTGCAAGTTTTGGCATTCTCAGTCGAATATCAGCGCGTTTCGCCAATGTGCTCGATTTCAGCAGCGGCACCAATTTTCTGCGGCTACGACAATGGGAAAGCAGCCTGGCAATAATACGTGATTTCCCGCTGACAGGCATCGGGCTCGATCAATATCTCTATCGCTACGGCGGCGAGTATCTGCGTCCGGATGCGATCTGGGATCGAGATTTATCGCACCCGCATAATGCCATTCTAGATTTCTGGGTGCGGCTCGGTATTCTCGGTGTCTTGATATTCTTGGCAATTCAAGTCATTTTTTGGCGCAGCGCGATTTTCGCCCTCAATCATTTTCGTATCCGGGATCCACTGTTATTCGCCATGTCAGCTGGTTTGATGGGCAGTATGGCTGGGCTGCTAGCGCATGGCTTGATCGACAACAGCGTTTTTGTGATTGATCTGGCAGTCATATTCATGTTTCAACTCGCTGTTGTGGTGCGGCTGGTCGAACTTGCGGAAACGACTGGCACCTAATCGACGGTTCTGTGGGCGAAGCTTCGCCTAAAACTCGCATACCCTTTGTGGTAAACTGCTGCGACATCGGCAGTGTTGGAGGTGGAATAAATTGCGTGTTCTTATTACTGGTGGTGCGGGCTTCATAGGGTCTCATCTTTGTGATCGGTTCTTGGCCGATGGTCATTCTGTGGTTGCGATGGACAATCTGCTAACTGGAACGCTAGACAACATCGCGCACCTGGCTGGTAATGACAGCTTTGAATTCATCCATCACGATGTGAGTAACTTCATTCATGTGCCTGGTCCGGTTGATGCTGTGCTCCATTTTGCCTCGCCAGCCAGCCCCATTGATTATCTCAAATATCCGATCCAGACATTAAAAGTGGGCGCTTTGGGCACACATAACACCCTTGGTCTCGCCCGTGCCAAAGGTGCTCGCTTCCTGCTCGCTTCTACCTCAGAAGTATATGGCGATCCACTGGTGCATCCACAAGATGAGTCTTATGCCGGCAATGTCGATCCTGTTGGACCACGCGGTGTCTACGATGAAGCCAAACGCTTTGCCGAAGCCCTAGTGATGGCATATCACCAGGAACATGGCATGGAAACGCGGATCGTGCGCATCTTTAACACTTATGGACCGCGTATGCGCCTGGATGATGGACGGGTCGTCCCGAATTTCATCGGGCAAGCAATCCGTGGCGAGCCATTAACAATCTATGGGGATGGCTCACAGACGCGCTGCTTTCAGTACATCGATGATTTGATTGAGGGCTTGGTGCGCTTACTGGCGATTGAGTATGTCAATCCCGTCAATATCGGCACCACGCGCGAGATCAGCATTCGCGACTTCGCCGAGATCGTCAATCGTGTGGCGGGGAACACCTCCGGGGCTATCTTCAGCGATGGCTTGCGCATTGATGGCGACCCGCAAATGCGTAAGCCGGATACCTCGCTCGCGCTAGAGATACTCAGATGGCAGCCACAAATAGAACTGGAAAATGGCCTCCAACGGACGATTCAACACTTCCGCACTGTTCTCACTAAAACCACTTAGCATGCTCACCCAAAACGATCGACTTGCGCAAGCGACCCTCTTGATATTTCTCGTCTTGCTTGTTGCAGCAGCAGCCTTCTTGCCCGCTCTTCCGCTCTTCGTCGCCCTAATGGTTACGCTCTGCGCTGTGCTGATTGTCATCGCCCCCCAGTCCATGCTGGCGCTTTTATTGACGCTTGCCCCCCTACGAACCTTAATCGCGACCGAATCGGGACTGGCGTTGCCCTTAGATATCGGGCAATTCTTGCTGCTGCTTTACCTTGTTGTTTGGCTAGCCCAGCGCATCGTGCAACGCAGAACCATCTTCAGATTTGAGCCTGAGCCCGTGCTATTGTCCACGTTGCTTTTGCTTGCAATCTTCGCCATCGGCGCCTGGAACAGCGCCTCCTTGTCAAACTGGCTGACGGAATGGCTGAAGTGGGTAGTGATAGCGCTGATGATCTGGCATTTATCGCTATCCGCGAGCATGAGTTGGTCCTGGCTGGTATTCGCTGTGATACTAAGCGCGGTGGCGAACGCGCTAGTCGGCTTGTACATTTTTTTCGGTGGTAGCGGCGCCGACCATCTGCTGATCCTGGGGCGGTTTTTCCGCGCTTTTGGCAGCTTTGGGCAACCCAACCCCTTCGGCGGATTCATGGGCATTGTTTTCCCAATCAGTATTATGGGCGGCTTGAGCCAATTGCTCTTAATCTGGGGCAGCTATCGAACTGGCAAAAAAGTGGAGAAGCGTCGCGTTTTTGCACTGACCGCTTATCTGCTGGCTTCAGCGCTGATCGGGGCGGCACTGCTTGCCTCTTGGAGCCGTGGTGCTTGGTTGGGTGTGGCGGTGGCTTCCGCCATTATGCTGATCAGCTTGCCCAAAAAATTACTGCGCGGGCTTATGCTGGCTTTCGCCTTTGCCGCGCTCATCGCTGGTCTTTGGTTTGCTGGCTTGCTACCAACTTCAATCGTCAACCGTCTGACAACAGCTGCCACTGATCTCATCACCATCCAAGATGTGCGTGGCGTTGATTTTGACCCAAGCAATTATGCCGTGATAGAGAGGCTGGCACATTGGCAGGCAGCGATTGGCATGGCGCAAGACAAACCGATTTTTGGTGTTGGCTTGGGCAATTATGCCCAGCAATACGATGACTATCGCTTGCTCAACTGGGAGGAAGCGCTGGGGCATGCGCACAACCTGTATTTGAATTTTCTGGCGGAAGCTGGCATCGTCGGTTTGGCCGGCTATCTTCTCTTTTGGGCTTACATTTTCAGGCTTACTTGGGAGATACGGCGCCACCCCGATGTCTTCGCGCGCTGCATCGGTATCGGTTTGCTAGGCTCTTGGACTTATATTGCGGTGCACAGTCTCTTCGATAACCTCTATGTCAACAACATATTTCTGCATATCGGAGTATTATTGAGTATACTCGCTATTCTTCACCGACAGTGCCATCAATCACTTACACTGGAGTAACGATGTCCCACGGGACCAGCAGCAATACCAGCAAGAGAACCAGACAGCATCACAAGGTCACCACACCTTTTGATGCTTTTATCACGCTAGTGGCGCAGCGAATCGGTGGGGGCAAATCCAAGGAATTCGAACGTTTTATCAAGTTCGCCGTTGTCGGCGTATTGGGCTTCTTAATTGACTCCGGCACGGTGGCTATTTTGCAAAATACATTTTTGCCGCCGGTGGACAAGTTCAACCAAGAGCTAGCCCTGAATGTGGCGATCGCACAAAGCATCGCCTTCGTTTTGGCTGTCGGCAGCAATTTTGTTTGGAACCGCCTTTGGACCTATCCCGATGCGCGTTCCTATTCTATCCACCGACAATTGACCCAGTTCGCCATTGTCAGCGTCATCGGCTGGCTTATCCGCACTCTGTGGATCAGCATGTCGTATAAATTCCTGGCGGGAATTTCGACGACGATACTGTTGATTTTCTTCCCAGACTACCAGCCCAACTTGCTCGATAAACACAAATTGGGGACGATGATCGCTCTTTTCTTTGGCGTCATTGTCGTCATGTTTTGGAACTTCCTGGCAAACCGCTATTGGACCTACAACGACGTCGATTAACGTGTACCGAATTGCCATTGACTACACAGCCGCTCACGAACAAACCGGCGGCATCGGACGTTATGTGCGCGAGTTGACCGCCGCACTAGCGTCTATTGACCAATCCAATGCCTATCGCCTGTTTGTAGCGGGAGCCTCTCCAGCTGAGTTGCCGCGCCCGCCCGCCTCCAACTTCCGCTGGAGCGCAACCACTATCACCCCGCGCTGGCTGTCAAGAATATGGCATCGCGCTCGATTGCCGCTGCCTGTGGAACTCTTCACCGGCAACATCGACTTGTTCCATGCGACTGATTTCGTTCTGCCGCCCACCCTTCCCCAAACGCGCACCGTCCTCACCGTTCACGATTTGTCCTTTGTGCATGTGCCAAATTCCGCCAGCCCGGCGCTAAAAGCTTATTTGGATCGGGTCGTGCCGCGATCGGTTCAAAAAGCGGACCGCATCCTGGCAGATTCCCAAGCCACCAAACAAGATTTAATCCAGCTCTATGGAATCGATGCGAGCAAGATCTCGGTGCTTCTTTGCGGGGTTGATGAACACTTCAAGCCCGTCAGCGAGCCGCATGAGATCGAAAGAATACGACGCAAATATGGACTGACAGGCAAAGATTATATTTTGTCGGTGGGCACGGTCCAGCCACGCAAAAACTACAGTCGCGTGATCGAGGCACTGGCGGAAATCCGGGCGCACGGGCATGAGTTGCATTATGTGATCGCCGGCGGTGAAGGCTGGCTCGAAGATGAAATGCACCATACCATCGCCCGCAGGGACCTGGCTGATTATGTGCAGCTGCTAGGTTATGTGGATGATGCTGATTTGCCAGCGCTCTACAGTGCTGCGCAAGCTTTGGTCATGGTGTCGCTATATGAAGGTTTCGGGCTACCCGTCTTGGAAGCGATGGCTTGTGGGACGCCTGTCATCACCAGCAATCTGTCATCTCTGCCAGAAGTTGCCGGGGAGGCAGCGCTTATGGTCGATCCTTACGATGTGCCCGCCATCCAAGATGCGATTCTGCGCCTGCAAAATAGCACCGAGCGCCAGCGCCTGATCGCTGCGGGCTATTCGCAAGTCAAACAATTTAACTGGAAGCGTTCCGCGGCTCAGCTAAAGTCGATCTACGATGAACTGCTTGAGAGCTAGATCGGCAGCCATGATACAATGTGCGACACCAGACCCAGAATAAAGGAGAAGCGGGCAAAGTGCCTAACACCGAGCGATTTAGCAAGTTCTCTCCCCAGCTCTATGCGCTGCTGTTTGTGGGGCTGGTCGCTTATCTGCTGCCCTGGATAGTTGCGCCATCCGCGCCGATGACGCTCAATGCCTATGATCTTGCGGAGTGGGTGAGCCTCTATCCGCCGCAAAAACAAACGCTGCCACCCTTGTTGGTTCCGCTGTTGTTGCGCGCCCAACTGCTCATCTTCGCTATCATGCTCGGCATAATTGCCTCGGGCAAAATCCAGATCATCGTAGCGACGCTAATCATCGCAGCCCTGGCTATCGGGCAGATGCCACCTTTCGAGTTTTTCAGTGACTTGGACAACCTCAATTATCAGCAGCAATCCATTCTCGCCGGTATCAGCCTTGTCGCCGGCTTGGCGCTTATTCCGGTGAAGTTGAAAAGCGCCTTGCCACTTGTGTTGATTCTGTTGTCGATCTTCGCTATTGCCACATCAGTTTACGCCCAAGCCCAGGCACAGACAATCTACCGTGAATTAGGGCAAATGGGGGATACTGGGTTTGGTTTGTGGCTATTGATTCTGAGTCATATCGGGATCGCCATGGGCGCACTGTGGTCTCTGGCAAGAGTGCGCGGTGCAAATGAAATAAGGCAGCCCTAGCTACCTTATAATCATTGCAAAACTGGCGCTGGCAATCAATCATTTCATATTGGATTTGACATACTCCACTGCTTGCCCGACAGTCTCAATCTGCTGTGCGTCCTCATCGCTGATTTCGCCACCAAACTCTTCTTCAAAAGCCATAATCAATTCAACGAGGTCGAGCGAGTCCGCTTCAAGGTCTTCGCGGAAATTTGCCTCCGCAACCACGCGCTCTTCTTCCACACCCAATAGCTCGACCACGATGCCTTTTACGCGCTCTTCAATCGATTCCATCTTTGCCCTACCTCCTCAACTTGAATCCTATGCCACAACTCATAGGTTTTCATTATACTGTTATTCGGATACTGCGCTAGCCTGATTACCGCTCGCGCCATAATTGACAGAGCCGAGGCAGGTCAGTACGATAGGCTGAAGACGATTCCTCTCAGCCACCTTGACTTAAGGAACACCAGTTCATGGCAAAAGTGACGGAAACCCCAACGACCGAAAGCAGGAAGGTCGATCATATTCGCATCAATCTCGAGCGGGATGTGCAATTTCCCCGCCTGACAACAGGCTTGGAGAAATATCGCTTCATGCACCAAGCGCTGCCAGAGTTAAGCCTCACAGATATTGATACATCGACGGCGATTTTTGGCAAGAGGCTGAACACGCCTATCCTGATCTCTTCCATGACCGGCGGCACCGATATCGCGCGGGAGATCAATCACAATCTCGCCCGAGCCGCCCAGGGACACAAGATCGCCATGGGTTTGGGCTCACAGCGCGCTGCCATTGAAGATGAAGCGCTGGCAGATAGTTACGCCATCCGCGATGCTGCGCCCGATATTTTGCTCTTTGCCAATCTGGGCGCCGTCCAGTTGAACTATGGTTATGGGCTGGAACAATGTCAAAAAGCGGTGGAGATGGTCGGCGCCGATGCCTTGATTCTCCATTTCAACGTCTTGCAGGAAGCCGTACAAGCGGAAGGTGATATTGACTTCTCCGGCTTGTTGACACAGGTGGAAGCGATCTGCAAAACACTGAACGTGCCTGTCATCGCCAAGGAGGTCGGCTGGGGCTTTTCCGAAGCAGCTGTAAAGCAGCTAAAACAAGCCGGCGTATCCGCGATCGATGTCGCCGGATCGGGCGGGACATCCTGGAGCGAGGTCGAATATCATCGGGCGCCCACTGACTTTCACGCGCGCGTGGCGAGAAGCTTCGCCGATTGGGGCATACCGACTGCGGATGCGGTACAATTTGCTCGACGTGCGGCGCCTGATTTGCCCGTCTTCGCCAGTGGAGGCTTGCGTGATGGTATCGATATCGCCAAGTCCCTGGCGCTGGGGGCAGACCTAGCTGGTTTGGCTGGTCCCTTTTTACAGGCAGCCCACGAATCCGCCGCAGCGGTCGATGAGTTAATTCAAGAACTTACCGCCCAACTGCGCATTGCCATGCTCTGCACCGCCTCGGCAAATATCGCCGCCTTGAAGCGGGCTGAGCTCAATCGTGTATCTTGATCTCTTCCAAGAATTCCCGGATGACCGCATTGCTCAACAAGCGCCCGGTATCGCTTATGCGAAGGCGCGCTTGATCGACCAGCAATAAACCCAGCGACTCAAGTTTTTCCACAGCAGCGGGAAACATTTGGACTGGGTCACGCCCGAAGCGTTTTTGGAAGCTTTGGCGATCGATGCCTTCGCGCGTCAGACGCAGGCTCATCATGATGGTTTCGTAAAGATCTTCTGCCACTGTCACTTCTGTTGTTTTCGCGGCCGCCGGGCTCAAGGGAAAAGCTGCAGGGGCAAATTCCCTCGAAGTGAGCGCGGCAATATATCTATCTGGCGCTGCAATAGTGGTATAACGGCAGCCCTTGGCAAAACCATGTGCCCCCGCGCCAAGCCCGACATATTCCAGGTTGCGCCAATACTGCAGGTTGTGGCGGCATTCTCGCCGCGGGCGGCACCAGTTGCTGATCTCGTATTGCTGGTAGCCCTGGTCCGCTAGCCGCCCGGAAGCGAGCTCATACATATCGGCAAAATCATCATCGTCCGGCTGTGGCAGCTCACCGCCATCCACCAGCGATCTCAGTTTCGTCCCGCCTTTCAGCTCAAGACCGTACATGGAGATATGATCGGGCATGAATTGAATGACGGTGTCCACAGTATGCTTCCACTCCGCAAGGGTCTCATAAGGTGAGCCAAAAATGATATCCAGATTGATATTGTTGAATTGTGCCTTGCGGGCATTGCCAACAGCATCAGCGACGGTTTGCAGCTCATGTTGTCGGTCAAACAAGCGGAGAATCCGTGCATTTGCAGATTGCATGCCGATGCTCAATCGGTTGAATCCAATTCGCCGCAGCTCAGACAAATAGCTGTGGCTGAGGTCATCGGGATTGGCTTCCAAGGATAATTCAGCATCATCACTAACGGGAAAGAGGCGAACCAGTAACTGCAGCACTTGGTCGAGCTGCTGCGGGCGCAAGAGCGATGGCGTGCCACCACCAAAATAAATGGTGTGGACCAGCTCGTGCGGGCAGGTAGCAGCGATAGCTTTCAGCTCCTCGCACAGAGCCTGCACATATGAGGGGATGAGATCTTCCAGCTCTGTATAGGTATTAAAAGCGCAATAGCTGCAGCGTGTGCTACAAAAGGGGATATGAATATAGATGGACAAAGGCGAATTCAGATTTGGCATGCTAATTTGGCTACCTTGAGCCAATGATTGCGCCAATGGTATTGGTAAAATATAATTATGCAAGCCATCGTTCCATAGCGTGAAGCAATTGACGACAAGTAGATTTGAAGGAGTCCCTGGTGGGACGCAATTTTCTCGGCAACATGAGTCTGAAAATGACTCTTAGGCAATCACAATGAACTTCATTCGCAAACTATTCGGTCAATCAAGCCAACCCGCCGGACCGGGCAATGACACCCGGCGCTCATCTCACGTGACCCCGAGCCGCAGTCCCCAGCCGATTAGAGAACCCGCTCCAACCATCCAACCCGAGCCAGAAATAACAAAGCCCCCGCCGCCGGTTGAGGAAACAGCCGAACCCGAGCCGCCGATACAAGCAGAAATCATCGAGCAAGAAAACGCGCCAGAGCCAGAATTACCGGCTGCCGCCTCGCCCGCGCCAGAGATACGGGAAGCCCCAGTGCAACCGCAACCTGTTCCAGCGCCAACAGTCAAGCCGATACTGACCCGACAGGCAGAAGCCCTAAGCTACGGCATTGCCAGCGATGTCGGCAGGCTCCGCGGCAATAATGAAGATGCTTGCTTCGGCATGCAGTGGCATTCTATCACCATCGAAAACCGACCCGATTTCGGCTTTTTCATCGTGGCGGACGGGATAGGCGGTCACCTGGATGGCGAGCGCGCCGCCAGCATTGCCGTGCAGACCTTGGCAGCGGAGATGCTGCAACATATCTATGTCCCCATGCTGCGGGATTTCAAAGCTGGCGATAGCCCGACCATTCTGGATGCTTTGGTAGCTGCTTCGGAAAAGGCGAACCTGGCGGTCATCAAGCATGTGCCTGGCGGGGGAACTACCCTCTCGGCAGTGGCGATCGTGGGCAATTTAGCCTATCTGGTTCATGTTGGTGATAGCCGAGCGTATCTCATCGACGGAGACAAGATTGAACAATTGACCACCGATCATACTTTGGTGCAGCGGCTGATCGAGATGAACGAGTTAAAACCGGAAGAGGCGGAGCACTATCCGCAGAAGAACGTCCTCTACCGCGCCATCGGCCAAAACGAACAGCTCAAAGTGGAACGCTTGATTCGCACCCTGCCGCCAGCTTCTTTCGTGTTGATCTGCACGGACGGCTTGTGGGATATGGTCGACGATGATACATTGCGCCAGGTGACTTTAGCGGCGCCAACACCACAGGAAGCTTGTGACCAACTGGTAAAACTAGCCAATGACCGAGGCGGTGTCGATAATATCTCCGTTATCATCTTCAAGGTGCCTGGCAATGCAGATTAAAGCAATTATCAGAATACCTGCGCATTGCCGAATCGCTATCTGGCAGGCAAGATCGTTATCTCTTGTATATTGCTAATTTGGAGCGAAGCATGAGTGCAAGCCAATCTTTCCATCAAACGCAGAATCCAACGCGCAAGGGCAAACGCATTTTGGTTGTGGATGACGAACCGCGCATGATCGGTTTCATCCGCATGAATTTAGAGCTGGAGGATCACCTGGTGATCGAGGCGCACAATGGCTTGCAGGCGCTGGATGCGATTCGGACGCAGTTGCCCGATCTGGTGCTGTTGGATGTCATGATGCCAGAGCTGGATGGCTTCGAAACGCTGCGGATGCTGCGCGAGTTTTCCGATATTCCCGTCATCATGCTCACCGCCAAAGGGGAAGAGAACGACAAAGTTTACGGCTTGGAATTAGGCGCCGATGATTACATCACCAAACCTTTTGGACCGCGCGAACTCTCCAGCCGCATAAAGGCTATTTTCCGCCGCTTGGAAAAACCCAGCACCGATGAAGCGATCCAGCGCATCGATGAGCGTCTGAGTGTGGACTACAATCGGCGAGAAGTGATCGTGGCAGGAGAGCGCGTCAAGCTCCGCCCGACCGAATACAGGCTGCTCTATCATTTGATACGCAATGCCGGCTGGACAGTGCCGCACGACCAGCTGCTACAGAAGGTCTGGGGCTACGAATATCGCGACGAAGCCCATTATGTCCGGCTCTATGTCAATTATCTGCGCGAGAAGATTGAAGCAGATCCATCCAATCCACGCTATATCATCACTGAGCGCGGGGTCGGTTATCGTTTTATCGATTTCAAAAAATAGCTGGATGGCTCTCCTGTTAGTCCCAGAGAAATCCAAAATCGAGATAAAGACAGCTTTGCCCGGTTCTTGAATCGCCAGGCTTTCCGCAATCTATTTGCCCATATTCACGGAAGACAAAGATAGTACGGTTGCGCCGCTTCAGTTTTTTCTTGAGCGTGTTCCATTGTGATTTGCTGGGCAAATGGGCACCATCGTGCAGTTGGAAATACTTGAGCGAGAAAATGGCGCGGAAATGATGATCTTCGTATTCGATCAGCTCCAGGAGAGCGGAACCAGCGGGTCCCGAAAGCGCGCTATGGATGATTGATGCGGCATAGCTGCGTTTGACTTTGCGGAAATGCGGCAATTCATTATTCATTCGCCTACCCCACCTTCTTGCTAGCTGGCGTCAATATGACTGCGTAACCAGCCAGGCATCCTAATCTGTTTTACCGATGATAATATGACATATCTTGTATAGAATACTGTCATGATGATCTTGTGGCGGCGATAATAACAAACGCAAGCACAAGATACAGTGAAAACCCACCTTAATCAGAAAATCATATTTTGCGGACGAACGGAAGGTGAAATGAGCGAAGTTGAAAGCCAAAGTTTCAAGAACATTCTCGCTTGCTGGACAGCCGGTATTACTGTAGTGAGCGTCGCCTCAAAAAATGACTGGCAGGCAATCACGGTAAATTCCTTCGCCAGCGTTAGCATGACGCCGCCGCTAATCTGCCTGAATATCGCCAATCGCCTTGAAACACGCGCCTACATCGCGCGGGAGGGGCATTTCGCCATCAGCATACTCGCCGACAACCAGCTCGAGTTGGGCAAGCGCTTTGCCGGTTATTATGATCACCTGCATGAAAACCGCTTCGATGGTTTGAATTGCGAGACGACAAACCTAGGCGACCCGATCATTCCTGACGCGATGTCCTGGCTTTCCTGCACTGTCGAGCATTTGCTCAATGTCGGCGAGAATACCATGTTTGTCGGGAAGGTCGTTCAAGGTGGCTGGACCGATGACAAGCTGCCCCTGCTCTATCACAATCGGCAATGGGGTGTTTTCCAGGCCACCGAAGACAAATGAATTCCGCCCCCACCTGTTTTACTTCAAATCCGAAGCGGCGATTGCAGCGCCAATAATGCCAGCGCGGTTGCGCAATTGTGCCGGCACAATTTCCGTCTTGCAATTGAGGTAGGGAAAGAACTTCTGATAACGTTTGCTGACGCCACCGCCGATGATGAATAGATCGGGCGTTATCAGCGCTTCCAGATATTCCAGATACTCCGATACAAATTTGCTCCATTTTTTCCAGCTATAGTCATTGTGCTGCCGCGCGCGATCCGATGCGCGTTCTTCCGCATCTTTGCCGCGGATGATGAGATGCCCCAATTCCATATTCGGCACCAGCTGACCATTGATGAAAAGCGAGCTGCCAATGCCGGTGCCCAAGGTCAAGATGGCGATCAAACCATCCCGCCCTGCCCCAGCGCCGAACTTGATCTCGGCGATGCCGGCCGCGTCGCCATCGTTTAGCACCACGATCTTGTTGCCCATCTCCCGTTCCAGCAGGTCCGCGGCATCGGTCCCGATCCAATCGTCATGCACATTGGCGGCCGTCATCGTCACACCGCGTTTGACAACTGCCGGAAATGTGCAACCGATCGGCGCCTTCCAATGGAAATGTGCCGATATTTCCGCCACAACAGCCGCAACCGCAGGGGGCGTTGCCGGCTGCGGGGTATCGATACGCAGGCGCTCACTGACAAATTCGCCTGTGCTGGTTTCAACGATTGCCCCTTTGATACCGGAACCGCCAATATCTACGCCCAAGACTTCCATTTGTCGCCCCTTTTGCCCACAAGTCGGGAGAAATATTGTATCATAAACAGTGGAAAACGGTCGGGCTCTCGCAGTTGCTTTATCACGAGGCTTGACACGATAGAATGAAACTTGCGAATCCAACGCTTGCCTGACGTTCGCTATGCGCTCCCCCCGCACGCGGTTGATTATGGCGCGCTTATCGGTTTCAATAGGGGAATGCTGCAAGAAAGAGGGTGAATCATGCGTCTAACCGCCTGGATAATGCTAACTGTCACGATATTGCTGACGAGTCACTTGGCATCAGCCGAAAGCGGCTGCCCGGCTGAAGGTTGTGGTTTGTCCGCCAGCCAGATCGACTTGCACCCTTATCCCAAGGTGCGCCCCCTGCCCATAAATGAATCACAATTAGCCGAGCGCGATTATCGCCAAGTTGAGGTCGAACTACCCATCTACTCTGCCCCCAATGGAGAACAAACCGGTTCCATCGACCGCGGCTACCTCTTTGTCAGCGTGCTGGAAGAAATTGATGGCTGGGTGCGCATCGGTGAGGATCAGTGGGTGCGCAGCGAATTGCTAAGCGACCGGGTTGCGCCTTCACGTTTTACCGGGGTGTTGCTGCCGCCGGCTGAAGAACAGCCTTATACGGTCGCCTGGACCCTGCGACACCTGCGAGGGGCAGAAACACCCGGTGGCCCAGAAGCAGCGCACAACCCTTTCCTCTATCGCTATACGCTGGTCAATATCTACGCGACTGTCCAGGTCAACGGCTACAACTGGTATCAGATAGGCAAAAACCAATGGGTCCATCAATTTAAGGTCGCCAAGATTCTTCCCGTAGAGAAACCGCAAGAGATAGAGACGGAGAAATGGATTAGCATCGATCTCTATGAGCAGGTGACCATCACCTATGAGGGCGATAGACCCGTTTTTGCAACCTTGATCTCATCAGGCTTGGAAGAGTGGCCCACCAACGAAGGCATTTTTGAAGTTTATGTGCGCTATACCAACATGGTAATGCACGGTGGCGGCATTGAAGATTATTACTATTTGCAGGATGTACCCCATTCGATGTTCTTTGATGATGATATCGCTCTGCACGGCGCCTACTGGCACGATGGCTTCGGCTTCCGCAGGAGCCACGGCTGCGTCAATATGTCGCTGACAGATGCGCGTTGGCTCTTTGACTGGGTGCAAAGCGAGTACAACTACCAGACAGGCGATCTGACCGGACCAGCTGTCTATGTCTACTCAAGCGGGCAATATAATTAGAACCAGGTCCTATAGCGCCATTGCAGCTTCGGCAATGTGGAAGCCTTCTATGTAGCCATGCACAGCCAGCAATTCAGCGTTGAGTATGCTACAGCCGGCGGCACCGCGAATGGTGTTATGTGACAGAGAAGCGAACTTATAGCCTAATATGGGGCATTCGCGCAGGCGGCCAATGCTGGTAGTCATCCCCTTGCCGGCATCACGATCGCGTCGTGGTTGTGGGCGATCGATCTGGTAGAGATACTGCAGCGGTTGCTCGGGAGCGCTAGGCAATTCAGAAATTGGATCTGCGCCCCGGTAACTTTCCCAATCATCGATGATTGCAGCAAGCGTCGGGCGTTCCTCCAACTCCACTGAGATATTGACCAGATGGGCATCCACCACGGGCACGCGCGTGCATGTGGCGCCAACCACCAACTCCAACTCCGCAATGCGATCGCCATTTAATTCACCGAGCATCTTGCGAGATTCTGTTTCCATCTTCTGTTCATCGCTGGGGACATAAGGCAAGATATTGTCCACGATGTCCATCGAAGAGACACCTGGGTAACCCGCGCCACTGATTGCTTGCTCGCTCACCAAATGCAAACGGCGGATGCCATATTTGAGCAGGGGCTTGAGCGACATCACCACTGGCATGACTGTGCAATTGGAATTGGCAATCAAGGCGCCGTTGCTCCAGCCGCGATTTCGTCGTTGCACATCGATCAAGGCAATGTGTTCGGCATTCACTTCGGGCAAGAGCAGAGGCACATCAGGCAGCATGCGATTGGCGGAAGCATTGGTGCAGACCACATGACCCGCAGCCGCTAATTCCAGCTCCCGCGTGATGGCAGCTTCCTTCGGCAATGCCGAAAATATCAGAGGAGAATCGAAGTGATCATCAAGCGATTTTACCGTCAGTGAAGCCACGGCAGCCGGTGGATTACCATTCAGCACCCAATGTGCTGCTTCATCATAAGGCTTGCCGGCGCTACGATGTGAGCCGATAACTTCGTTCACCCGAAACCAGGGATGCCCCTCCAACAATTGGATGAAACGCTGCCCGACGGCGCCAGTTGCTCCCAAGATTGCTACATCAAGTTTTTGCATATCATCACCAGTTTTACATTCCCACTGTGCCGGAGCGGACTGCTGGATAAGAACCCAACATCTTCACAAAGGACGTCAATTGCAGCAATTGCATCAGCAGATCCTGACATTTCGGTTCTTGCCAATGCCCCTCAAAATCGAGATAAAAAAGCGGCTCCCAAGGGCGATTGCGGCGCGGGCGCGATTCCAACTTTGTCAGATTCAAATCGCGCTTGGCGAATTCGCCCAGGCATTCATAAAGTGCCGCCGGTCGGTTGCGCGTGGCGAAAACAATAGAGGTCTTATTGTAATCCGATGGTTCGGGATCGCCATGTCCCATCAACAAGAAGCGCGTGTAATTAAAGGGGTCGTCTTCGATCTCTTTTGCCAGCAACTCCAGCCCATAGAGTTCGCCCGCTAGCATGGAAGCGATAACGGCGACATGTGATTCTGGCGCATCCGCTAAATCTTTCGCCGCGCCGGCGGTATCGTACCATCCTTGTGCTTCGAAGTTGTGCCGCTTCAAAAAGCGTTCGCATTGTATCAGCGCTTGTGGATGAGAACGCACTTGTTTGATATCGCCCAGTGTCGTCCCGGGGTTGGCTAACAAGCTGTGATGCACATGGAGGATCACCTCGGCTTGAATGCGTACATCGTGGTCAAGCAACAATTCATAAGCCCCGTTGACTGACCCAGCGTAAGCATTTTCCACCGGCAACAGGCTATATTCAACCTGGTTAGCTGCTAAAACATCGAACAGGTGGTTAATATCCTGATAAGGCTGTGGGGTGACGTCATCACCAAAGTGCTGCCGCACCGCAATCTCTGAATTGGCGCCAGGAATCCCTTGGTAGGCAACTTTCGGCATATCGCATTCACTCGCTATACTGAAGTTTGACAAATCATAACCAACAGCAGGGAATAGTAAAGCCTCGCCTGGTTCTCGTCCAGTGTTGGATGTAAATAGCGTATATTTTCCTCATACAATTCGTTCACAAGCCGTCGATCAGCTTGCGACAAATTTGCCCGATAGACGTATAATACGATGAAGGTCTTTACGATGGAGAGATCAAATGACAGACGAGCAACGCTTTGATCCGTTCAAAGAATTCCAAAATCTTGGCGAACAGATCACAAAACAGGTTGAAAAAGGTATCCGCGCGGTCACCAGCGGTTCGGAGCAACTTCTGCTGGATATGTACGAAGCCGATGGCAACGTCAATATCAGCACACAAGCCATCGATGGCTTAATCAAAGATAGCATCGAGATTAGCCTGGAAGGCAATGTGCTGACCGTTGCTGTCGAGACAGAACCCGAACCCACACCGACATCCGCCCGCTTTCTGCTGCAAGAACGCCGCTTCGGAGCGCTCAAACGGCAGGTTGAGTTATCGATACCGGTCAAGGGACAAGAAGCCCGCGCCAAGGTAGAAGCCGGCAACCGACTCCTGATCACTTTGCCAATAGACGATAGCATTTACGGCAATATCAAGGTGACACCGGTCGAATAGTATTTGGCTGGGCAGAATTGATTTAGCCGCTTCGATGCCAGCGCCCGCTGGTCTTAGTTGTGTTACAACAAGTTGGCTCGCGCCACTTTAACTTCGAAATCGAAGTGTTTTAACAGTTTCTCTTTGCGTTCGGCATCCATAAATGAAAGCTGGATTGAGCGCCGGGCGAGCTCGACCAAGTCATCGGCATGCAACCCACATTCTTCATGCGCCAAGGCATATTCGTCAAGCAATGTTGTTTGATAGAGCGATGGCATACCTGATGACAAGGTAAGCTGCACATCGCTGTCAAACAATTTCCGCAGCGGATAGTCCGATATTTTCTTGACCAAGCCCAGGCGCAGCGCTCGTGATAATGAGAGCACCAGCGGGGTGCCGCTTTCCGCCAATTCAGTGACCAGACTTTTGTCTCTTGCGATGCCCCAGGAATCGGTCAGGCGATGGGGATGAAGCTCATTCAAAGCCTCGACGATGCCTGCCTTGCCCAAGCTGCTGCCAGCATTGGCGACAGTGAAAATGTCCTTTTTCAGCGCTGTGGCGAAGGCGCGCTTGAATTGCCCCACTGGTTGGGCGTCTTCCTGCCCCATTAAGCCCAAAGCCACCACATTGCCATATTGTGCTGCCGAGCTGGTCGCCCAGCGTACCACATCATCACCCGCCCGCGGATTATCCCAAGGGATACATAATATCCAGGACATATCCACATTCCAGCCCCGCAGCGCGCGATCGCGCCCGTCGTTGAGCGCATTGATAAAGGCATCGATATTCATGTTGGCGGTTTTGAAAAAGTCGGAGGGCGCCACCAAGATTTCAGCGTAACGCACATTCTGCTTGGCGAGCTGCACCCCAATATCATAGACAACGAGGGCAATATCTTCGGGATACATGATCCAACTGCCCGCAACTTTGGCGATCTCGTCAAGACGTTGATAATCCGGCTGATCCAGCAAACCTACCCACTCCTCAAAGTTCTCAAAACTAGCTGGCAAGCCATTTTGATTGGCGATCATCATCAGGCTTTCTTTACGCAAGGCGCCAGTTAATTGAAGATTGAGTTCAACTTTGGGAATGGCAGCCATAAATTCATGTAGGGACATGTCACTATCCTTGCTTCTTGCTATTTGCGACCTGCGCCACAGCGGGCAGCATATCTATGTAGGGTGAGAAACAGCCTCAATCCGGATCCATATCGAATGCGGATTGCTCCCGGAGCCTGCCTAACTCATCACGATATTCGGCGGAAGCTTCAATGAAGGCGGAAAACAGAGGATGTGGTTGATTGGGGCGGCTCAAAAACTCTGGATGAAATTGGCAACCCAGCATGAAGGGATGATCTTGCAGCTCCGCAATTTCCACCAATACACCATCCGGACTCAAGCCGCTGAAAGAGACACCGTTAGCGGCAAATAGCTCGCGATAAGCGTTATTGAATTCGAAGCGGTGGCGATGGCGCTCGAGTATTCGCCCCACACCATAAGCTTGAGACGCTAGCGAATTTGGTTCCAAGACACAGGCATATTCGCCCAAGCGCATCGTACCGCCCAAGTCGGTAATCGCCCGCTGTTCAGACATCAAATGGATGACCGGATCCGGCGTGCTTCGGTTGAACTCAAAACTATTAGCGTCTTCCAAGCCGAGCACATTACGCGCATATTCAATACACATGACCTGCATGCCCAAGCACAAACCCAGGTAGGGCACCTTGTTTTCCCGCGCGTATTTCGCGGCGACGACCTTGCCCTCGATACCTCGATAACCAAAGCCGCCTGGCACAACAATGCCATCCAGTTTATCCAGCTCATCGAGATCCTTGCCTTTTCCCAATTCCCCAGAATGGATCCAAACAATCTCGACATTCTGGTTGTGCTGAACCGCGGCGTGGGCGATTGACTCCTTCACCGACATGTAAGCATCGTGCAATTCCACATATTTGCCAACAATGCCGATACGGAGTTTGTTTTTCACGGCGCGGCATCTGTCCACCATATCGCGCCATTCGCTTAGGTTCGGCTCAGCCCGTTCCAGCTCAAAGTGCTTCAGGATGAAGTCGCCCAAACCGGTGTCCTCAATCATCAGCGGCACGGCATAGATATTGTCCGCCGTCAAAAGAGGAATCACAGCTTTTTGATCGACATCACAGAAGAGCGCGATTTTGCTGATGATCTCCTCAGTTACTGGATAATCGGTGCGCGCGATGATCACTTGTGGCTGAATGCCAATGCCGCGGAGTTCCCGCACGCTGTGTTGTGTGGGCTTTGTCTTGAGTTCATCGGTGGCGCCAATATGCGGCAAGAAGGTGACATGAACATAGAGCGTATCGCAGCGTTGCAGCTCCATCCGTAACTGGCGCAGCGCTTCTAAGAAAGGCAAGCTTTCGATATCGCCGGCTGTACCGCCGACTTCTACAATAACAATATCAGCATCGGTTCGCTGACCCAGCAGCTTGATACGACGTTTAATTTCGTTGGTGATATGCGGGACTACTTGGATAGTGCCACCCAAATAATCGCCCTTGCGCTCCTTCTCGATCACGGTCGAATAGACTTGCCCCGCGGTTACATTCGATAAGCGGCTGACATTCTCGTCGACGAAGCGCTCGTAGTGTCCCAAATCCAGATCGGTCTCAGCGCCATCAGAGGTCACAAAGACCTCCCCATGTTGATATGGGCTCATGGTACCAGGATCAACATTCAGATAAGGATCGAGCTTTTGAATGGCTATTTTTAAGCCACGCGCTTTCAGGATGTGGCCGATCGCCGCCACGGTCAATCCTTTGCCGACAGAACTTACCACACCGCCAGTGCAGATAATGTATTTTGGTTTCACCTTTTCGCGTCCTATCATCGTCCTTCAATCTGTCATAAGAGCGCGGCAGCCTTAGCAAATCGCCACTGCAGCCATTTCAGCCACATTCTCGCCCTGGCATCATACTAAAGTAACCGGCGAAGATCACCTACCGCCTGTCGCATATCGAGGAAAACCAAACCCAGTTTTGCCTCTTCGCTTGCCAAGGCGGTCAGGACCGCTTTCTCGTTCACTGTCGTAAGCAGCGCATACCCCTGCTCGCCTTTAATGAAGACTTGCTCGAGGTTGCCCCGTCCCAAATCCCCCGCGATTCGCTCTCCCAAAGCCAGCATCGCCGCAGACATGGCCGCCAGACGTTCCTCTGCTAACTCTTCCGGCAGGGATGAAGCGATCATCAAACCTTCAACACTAATGATGGCAGCGGCTTGCAGTTCAGGAGTCAATGATCGCAAGGCTTGCAGGCGCTGCACGATCCCCTCGACTCTCGATGCGTTCACTGCCCTGCTCCTCTCAAACGATTTCGATCAATACTTTCGGCTCGCTCGCTTGATATCAATGAATAACAACCACGGATGCGCCGAAATCTATCGCGTGGAAATTATCGGAATGATAAACTTCTTATCAATTGCCTCGGAAGGGCGAAGTCGCTATATAGCAACTCACCATTATTCATTATACTTGCTATCATACAATGAGCAAGTTGGCGTGGTGGAAAATCCGGAACAAAGGTGACACGTAGGATATTGATTATTTGTATACAATTATACTAGAGTCAATCAGTATTGGAAAGTATCTGGAAGTAGTAGATGAGCAAACAACACGCAACAACGAGTCGAAGTGACCAAGTGCGGCAATCGACAGCGCCGGTTCAAGAAATAGCGGAGCGCATCGCCGAGAGCGTCAGCCAAGTCATTGTAGGCAAGGATAGCGAAGTCCGCCTGGCGATTCTTGGCTTGCTCTGTCGTGGGCATATTCTGCTGGAAGATATCCCTGGCGTGGGCAAGACAATGATGGCGAAGTCGCTGGCGCGGGCGGTCGGCTGTACCTTCAATCGTATTCAATTCACGCCGGATATGCTGCCATCGGATATCACCGGGGTATCAATATTTAATCCCAAGACCAGGGAGTTCGAGTTTCGCCCTGGTCCAATCATGGCGCAGATTGTGCTGGCTGATGAGATCAATCGCGCCACGCCCAAGACTCAGTCCGCACTGTTGGAAGCGATGGAAGAGGGGCAGATGACCGTTGACGGCATCACCTATCGTCTCAGCAATCCCTTCTTGATCATGGCAACGCAGAACCCCATTGAATATGAGGGTACCTTCCCATTGCCAGAGGCACAGCTCGATCGCTTCCTGATGCGCATTCAAATCGGGTATCCCCAGCCAGAAGACGAGCTCAAGATCCTGGCAGCGCAGCAATATCAACACCCGATTCAGAACCTGCAGCAGGTCGTCACTTTGCAGGAGTTGCTGTCTGCCCAACAGCTGGTCAAAGACATTTTTGTCGCCAAAGAAGTGCAGCAATATATCATCAACTTAATCACCGCATCGCGCCGCCATCCTGATGTTTACCTGGGCAGCAGCCCGCGCGGTTCCCTCGCGCTATTCCGCAGCGCCCAAGCCCGCGCAGCGATGACGGGACGGGATTTTGTCATCCCAGATGATGTCAAAGCATTGGCAGAAGTCACACTCGCTCATCGTATCATCGTGGGACCTGCAGCGCGCATTAAGAATATCTCTTCACGGACAATCGTGCGGGATATCTTGCAGAATACGCCGGTTCCTGGCGCATCGGTCCGTTAAGGTCTCATGACCAACCGCCGCAACACACTTTATCTTGTGACGATTGTGAGCCTGCTCACAGGGCTTTTCACGGGCCGTGCCGAGATATTCAACATCGCTTATCTCATCGCTGCGCTTATGTTTCTCTCATACTTGTGGACCTGGCTATCGCTTCGTGAAATCGCCTTACAGCGCCATACACGCACGCGGCGGTCGCAGGTTGGGCGGGTATTCCGCGAGTCATTTGCTGTGCGCAAGCTGGGCATATTGCCAACGCTTTGGCTGGAGATTCGCGACCACTCCAAGCTCCCCAACCACCATGCCAGCCATATCGTGCCTTCATTGTATGGCGGTAGGGAATATAGCTGGGAAGTCGAGACTATCTGCAGCGTGCGCGGTGAATTCCAATTGGGACCGATGACCATAATGAGTGGCGATCCCTTCGGTTTGTTTCATTCCCCACGACAGATCAGCGCTATTGAACAACTCATCGTCTATCCCATGATTGTCGAGCTCAACCGCGTGATCTTGCCGGTTGGTTTCCTCTCCGGCGGCGATGCCCAACGCAAACTCACACACCAAGTTACAACTAACGCCAGCGGTATCCGGGATTATATCCCCGGGGATAGCATGAACCGAATTCATTGGCGTTCAACGGCGCGCGCTGGCAATATCATGGTCAAGGAATTCGAGCTGGATCCCTTGGTGGATATCTGGCTCTTAAGTGATTTCTCATCCGATTCGTTCTACCAGGATACGGGCAGCCGGCATGATAGATCCCTTGGCAATTTCCGCTCGAATACAGGGCACCTCCCCCCCTCAACCGAAGAGTATGCCGCAGTTGTTGGAGCCTCGCTCGCCAAGCATTTTATCGATGATGAGCGTGTGCTGGGTTATGTCACGAATACACCTGCTCTCCAGATCTTTGAACCCGACCGCGGCGATCGACAATTGACCAAAATATTACAGACGCTGGCGGTGGCGCGCAGCACATCGGACCATACCTTGCAGAAGATACTTTCATTGGAATCGCACCGCTTCACCCGTGGTACGATCTTAATGATCGTCACCTCGTCCCTAGATTCGGCATGGGTGCGTGAACTACAAGTGCTGAAACGGCGTGGCATTCGCCCGACCTGTGTCTTCATTGACCCGCATACGTTTGAGCCACAACTCGATTCGATGCCGATACGCGGCATGTTACAATTGGCGCGAATTCCAACATTAGTGGTCAGCAAAGACGATGATATCGCGGCTGCCTTGCAACAGCGGCCACAATAATTGACCGGCAGGGAAAACAGACCTATGACAGAACACTTTGATGCCATCGTGATCGGCGCCGGCGCCATGGGTAGTGCTGCCGCTTATTACCTTAGCGAGCGCGGGCAGCGTGTTCTGCTGCTGGAACAATTCGAACTTGATCATCGCAAGGGCAGCTCTTACGGCTTCTCACGCATCATCCGCTATTCTTATGACCATCCCGAATATGTCGCGCTGGCGAAAGATACCTATCCACTTTGGCTTGCTTTGCAGGAAAAACTAGGGGAGCCACTCTACTACCAGACCGGCGGCATTGATTTTGGTCCAGCCACTAACGAGACCTTTCAAGCGACTATCAAAGCGGTGCAAACCAGCGACATCAGCCATGAATTGCTCTCAGCGACGGAGGCTGGCAAACGCTTCCCTCAGTTTCGATTCAATGAAGATTTCCAGGTGCTATATCAACCGGATACCGGATTCCTGACAGCCTCTAAAGCCGTCCGAGGGCATATCCGTTTGGCGCGGGAAAATGGCGCCCAAGTCCGGGAGAATTCGCCCGTTGAGCAAATTCGCATCTCAACTGATGCTGTTATGCTGACAGTCGGAAATGAGACCTATTCAGCCGGCAAACTTGTTGTCACCGCCGGCTCTTGGGCAAGGACCTTGTTGCAGCAAGCCGGTCTCGACCTGCCCTTGGTGCCATTGCGCTGTCAACTTAATTTCATGGCGCCGGCTGATAGTGAAAACTATCAAGCCGATTCATGCCCGGTATGGATCGCGCATGTGGAGGAGCTTTATGGCACGTCAGTCTATGGCATCCCCTCACATCATGGATCTGGCTTCAAAATCGCCTTTCATGGCGGACCAGCAATCGCCCATCCGGCGGAGATCAATTATGAACCCGATGAGAAAAACGTGGCGAAATTGCGCCCCTTCATGAGCGCCCACATTCCCGGTATTGCCGCTGCCCCAGTGCAGGAGAGCCGCATCTGCCTCTACACCCAGACCCCGGACGAACATTTCATCGTTGATTCCCATCCACTGCATAAACATGTCGTCATTGGCGCTGGCTTCAGCGGCCACGGCTTCAAGTTCAGCACAATCATTGGCAAGATGCTGACCGATATCGCCCTGGATGGCACCACAGCTCACAACGATCGCCTCTTCAAAATCGAGCGCTTCAGCAATTAATCACCCACCAGTCAAATTCGCCCACCCTGTCAAAGGCGTTTGCACCTAATAATCTCGCCGTTGATCTGTCGTTTGCCGCAACCACCGCGCCAATAAGTGATGCGCCGCTTTGAAACGCCAAGGCATGGGCAAGGTCGATGGCAGTTTGGCTGAGCTCGCCTTCCAACCAGATGCCGCGGTAGCTCAGGGTGTCGACTGCTATGAAGCGCGCGCGATGGTCGGCTACTGGATTGCCAAGTTTGCCCCGCGGCTCGCTGACATATAAGTGGTAACTTTGTGCCGAGCGTCTAAAGCCGCAATGCTGACAGATCCGCTGCATGGGGAGATTATCTCTTCTGACAAGCGCGCGTATGCTCATGGCTGCGGCTTGCTTGGCTATCTCCAAACTCTTAGCTATCAGTCGGCTACCGAGGCCCTCGCCACGGGCTTGGCGCGCCACTGCCAGCAAATCGAGTTCCAAACGAGGGCGACCCCAGCTGTCCTTCGTCCAAAAATTGTCGACAAATCCCAGGATCCGATTATTGCGCGTCGCCACATAGGTCAAGCTATCGCTCAAAATCTGGCGCACACGCGGATCATCCGGGTCAATCGACAGGTTAAAGGCCTCCGCGGCGATTTGCGAAATAGCGCTGGCGTCTTCTGGCTTGGCAATGCGGATCTGCGGGCTCATTGATTTTTCTCCCGCGACGGCGCATAATGGGTCACTGGAATACAGCAAAACAATCGATCAATTTCAGGGTGTATTTTGCCAAACGCGATCGCAACAAGCCAGCCAGTTGTGCCCGGCAAGCGCTATCTGTATCTAGTCGCATTCGCCAGCGGTATGACCACGCTGGCGATCGAGTTGACCGCTTCCCGTTTGATCGGCAATGTCTTTGGCAATAGCAATCTGGTTTGGGCAAATGTCATCGGCTTGATGCTACTCTATTTGACAGTCGGTTATTTTCTCGGCGGTCGCTTGGCTGATCGCCTGCCACGGGCGACTGTCCTGCTGCAAATCATCATCTGGGCGTCTTTCTTGTGCGCCCTGATTCCACTCTTGAGCCGACCTATCATAACACGCGCCGCGCAAGCCGTCTTCGGCGCTGAAGCGGCGTTGGCTTTGGGTTCTTTCCTGGTTATATTGATCCTGTTCTCCCTGCCGGTGACCTTGCTGGGCACGGTCTCGCCTTTTGTCATTCGCCTGGCGGTGACAGATGTGGAGAACAGCGGCAAGGTTGCCGGGCAAGTCTATGCCATCAGCACGCTGGGCAGTTTGCTGGGTACTTTTCTCCCAGTATTGCTGACCATTCCAGAACTCGGTACGACGCGCACTTTTCTCCTCTTCTCCGGCTTGCTCTATCTTATTGCCTTGCTCGCTCTGTTGCGGCTGCAACGGCGCTTGGCTTTGCTCTATCTCGCAATGCCCTTGATCATTGCGCTGTTGGCGGTTCCCCTGCTCGATGGTCCCTTACGTCCCCCGGCCGCCAACGCTAGTCTGCGTTACGAAGGAGAAAGCGGCTACAACTATATTCAGGTACAAGAAGACGCCGCTGGATACCGTTATCTCTATCTGAATGAAGGTCAAGGCATACACAGCCAATGGCACCAGACCGAGATCTTTTACGATGGTACCTGGGATTATTTTTTGACGGCTCCCTATTTCAATCAGCCGCCTTTTCGCGCGGACCAGGTGACATCGCTGCTCTTGATTGGCTTGGCTGCCGGCACCATTCCCCGCCAGTACCAAACTGTCTATGGGGATATCCCAATGGTCGGCATCGAACTTGATCCGGAGATAATCGATGTCGGCGCTAGCTACTTCGACATGAACCCAGATTCCATGCCCAGCCTCACGGTGCAAAGCGGGGACGGCCGCTATCTGCTGAATCGGATGGAGCGCCAATTCACCGTCATCGCTATCGATGCTTATCGTCCGCCTTATATCCCCTGGCATTTGACCACTGTCGAATTCTTCGCCGAAGTCAAAGCGCGCTTGAGCGCAAATGGCGTGGTCGCCATCAATGTGGGGCGCACTGATACCGATCGTCGCTTGGTGGACGCGCTATCCCAGACGCTTTCTCTAGTCTTCCCAACTGTTCACGCAATGGATGTACCTGGCTCATTTAATACGATTTTGGTGGCTACCAGGCAGCCCACCCTAGCGAGTAACCTGTTCGACAATATTCAATATCGCGTCGATACGGTCGATCCCATTCTGTATCATATTTTGCAGCGCGCTGCCCAAACAATTGTGCCACTAGGCGAAAGCGATATTGTCTTCACCGATGACCGCGCCCCGGTCGAGAGCTTGGTAGATTCTATCGTGCTCAATTTTCTGCTGGCCGGCAGGGCGGAAGAATTTCGGCTGAGCGATGACTGAGATGCCGCTCTTGCGCACTAGCATACGATATTTCCTCACCTTGGCGCTCCCGCTCTTGCTTGTGCTTGGCAGCGTGCGCTTGCTGCTGAGTTATGAGTTTCTGAGGTTCGAGTATCATCGTCTTGGTTTCCCCAGCGACTCCTATGGCTTCAGCACAGCCGACCGCCTTGAATATGGTCCTCTAGCGATCAGCTACCTTTTTAACAGCGAGCCAATAGACTTTCTAGCGACTTTACGGCTGCCCCTGGACAAATGCTGGCAACCACTCCCGGGCGCGACCGACTGCGCAATGTTCAACGCCAGGGAATTAACACACTTGCGAGATGTCAAACAGATCATCAGAGTTGCCTTCCCACTCGGCATCGCCTGCACAATTTTGGCAACAGCGCTGATCGTCCTGGGACTGAGCAAGGATAATTATCGCGCGGACATCCGCATCGGTTTGCGCCGAGGCTGCTATTTGGCGCTAGCGTTGATAGCCGGCCTGGCGACGCTGGCGGTAGGCGCTTGGGACCTCGCCTTTGATAATTTTCACGAAATCTTCTTCGCTGAAGGTACTTGGCGCTTCCCCTATTCAGATACTTTGATCCGCCTATACCCAGAGCAGCTTTTCCTCGACGCCGCCTTGATTATCGCCCTTCTCACTTCTTTGGGGGCTATCCTCATCCTTTTTCTGCTGGCTCGCCGGGGTAGTACGCTCCTAGATTGACATGAACAGCCCCGAGCGCGCCGTTTTTTGTCATGAACAATTAAATGTGATAATCTTCTGTTGGCGAATTTAATTGTTCATCCACGCTAATCATAAGCTAGAGGGCTGCTTAGTGTCTTTAATTCATTCAGAAACGAACGCAGGTATTTCCAGACGCCGCTTTTTACAATTGGGCGCGGGGCTGACAGCCGGGGCTTTGCTAGGCAGTGGCTCGCCCTTAGCCGCGCAATCGGGCGGGGACCAGCTCATCCAGCATGTGCATACCAATGCCCGCAAAGTATGCCTGACCTATGACGATCTCTGGAGCGAGCATTTTGCTCTGCGCATCGGCAAGGAATTTTATAAGCGCGGTATCCGCTTGACATTCTTTCCCATAGGGTATGCGGTGCTGAATAACCTGGAGAAACCACTCGCCGGTTATGAAAATTTGTATCCGCGCCTGCGGGATATGGGGCATGAATTTGGCTGCCACTTATTCACCCACCGCGTCCCCACTGATTTTAGTTTGCAACAATTAATCGACGAAGAAATGGAACCGACGCTGTGGATCATGCGACGCGCGCTGGGACCAAATTTTCAGCCAGTGGGCATTCGACCTCCATATGGAATCGTCACCGATCCCTTGCGGGAATTGTCGGCACGCTATGACATCCCGCTGATTCTCTGGGGGATCGATTCGCAAGACGCGCTTTGCACAATGAAACTTAAAGAAGAAAACTGCTCATGCGCGGATCTGTCTAGTGATGAAGTATATTCGCGTCTCTGGAACCCCGGCTCACATCAGGCTACCTGCTCAAAAGAAAGTTGCGCCAAAACCTGCGTGGAATCGATGTTGAACAATTATAGAAGCTACTTGCGCCCTGGCAGCATCATCCTGCATCACGCAATTCAGACATCGTACCTGGCGATTTCTCCCATTTTAGAGCTGCTGGACAATTGGAATATGCAGCCGATTCGCCTTTCGGAATTGCTCACCTATATGACCTGATTTGGCACCGCCAAATTGCATACGGCTCTATTCCTATCCCACAGCTCTCAAACTAGCTGCTCACAGCGGTAGTGTCCATCAATTGGTGGATTACATTTGTAGAGCATGGTGTTATAATCATTAGTTGTGAACTTTGCTCGAGCCAAGTATTCATGATTGGCTTGTATCAGCGAGAAGGAGATTGAACAATGACAATTCGCGTTGGTATCAACGGTTTTGGACGCATCGGCCGGCAAGTGCTCAAAGCCATGCTGCAATATTATCCCGATGATATAGAGGTGGTCGCCTTTAACGATTTAGGCGACCTGGATACAATGGCCCATCTTTTCCGTTATGATTCCAACTACGGGGTCTACCCGGGCACCGTTGAGGTGGCGGATGGCGCGTTGGTTGTCGATGGTAAGGAAATCAAGGCAGTTTCCGAGCGGGATCCGGCCAGCTTGCCCTGGGGTGCATTGGGCGTAGATGTAGTGATCGAAAGCACCGGTATCTTCCGCGATAAAGCCAGTGCCTCCAAGCATCTTTCCGCCGGCGCCAAGAAAGTGATCATATCCGCGCCCGCCAAAGATGAAGACATCACCATTGTGCTCGGTGTCAATCAAGATCGTTATGACCCGGCGACGCATCATGTGCTCTCAAACGCCTCCTGCACCACCAATTGCCTGGCGCCGGCAGCCAAAGTCGTGAATGACGCCTTCGGTATTCAGCAGGGCTTCATGACCACAATTCATAGCTATACCACCGATCAGCAAATCCTCGACCTGCCCCACAAAGACCTGCGTCGCGCCCGCGCCGCCGCGGTCAACATGATTCCGACTAGCACCGGCGCTGCCCAAGCGGTTGCCTTGGTCGTCCCGGAGCTCCAGGGCAAGTTCGATGGCATGGCAGTCCGCGTGCCAACACCAACAGGCTCGCTGGTGGATTTTGTCGCCACGGTGGACAAGACACCCGGCAAAGACGAACTGATCGATGCCTTTGAAGAAGCAGCTGCCGGACCGATGCGCGGCTATCTGGCTGTCTCGCATGAGCCCTTGGTATCCAGCGATTATGTCGGGAATCCGCATTCCAGTATCATCGATGCGCTGGCCACCGATGTAGCGGGCAATCTGGTCAAGGTCATTACCTGGTACGACAACGAATGGGGATACTCCTGCCGCACGGCCGATCTGACCAAGTTTGTCGGCGCGCAACTTTAGCATCAAATCTTGACTTGGAGCGAAGGCGAGGGCGACCATCCCCTCGCCTTTTTCTATGATGATGGGAGAGGCGAGATGAACAAACTAAGCCTGCGCGATGTCGATTTAAGAGGCCAACGGGTGCTGGTCCGGGTCGATTTCAACGTGCCGCTGGCTGGCAAGACGATCACGGATGACACCCGGATTCGTGCTGCCCTGCCCACTATCGAGTACATCCTGGGCTGCCAGCCGAAAGCCGTCATCCTCCTGTCACATCTGGGGCGCCCCAAAGCCGAACGCAAGGGGGAGCTGTCCTTGAGGCCGGTCGCGCCGGCACTCGCGGGGTTGCTGGGTAGCGAAGTCCACTTTGCGCTGGATTGCATCGGCGAAGAGGCAATTCAAGCAGTTGCAGCTCTGCCCCTTGGCGGACTGATCCTTTTAGAAAATACACGTTTTCATCCGGGCGAAACCAAGAACCAGGCTGCTTTTGCCGAACAACTGGCGCAACATGGCGATATCTTTGTCAACGACGCCTTTGGGACCGCCCATCGCGCTCACGCCTCCAACGTCGGTGTGGCAGGGCATTTGAAAGCGGTCGCCGGCTTGCTGCTGGAAAAGGAAATCAATTATCTCGCCACCACGCTCGAAGAGCCGTCGCGCCCCTTCCTGGCTATCCTGGGTGGCGCCAAAGTCTCGGGGAAGATTGATGTAATTGAAGCGCTGTTGCACAAGGTCGATAAATTGCTCATCGGCGGCGGTATGGCGAACACTTTCTTCGCGGCACAGGGGCGGGACATGGCGGATTCCCTAGTAGAAAAGGACGCCATCAACTTGGCACGCAAGCTGCTGCAAGCCGCCGGCGACAAACTGATGTTGCCAGTGGATCAGCGCATTGCCGCAGCTTTTGACAACAATGCCACTACAATAATGATCGATGCCGTCACTGATGTGCCAGCGGGTTGGCAAGCTTTGGATATCGGTCCGGCGACAATCTCTGTCTACGCACAAGAGCTACAGAGCGCCCAGACCATCGTCTGGAATGGACCCATGGGCGTTTTTGAAATGCCCAACTTCGCCCGAGGCACTTTCAGCCTGGCGAGCGCCTTGGCACAGGCGACCAAACGTGGCGCTACCACAATCATCGGCGGCGGTGATTCGGCGGCGGCGGTGGAACAAGCTGGGCTCGCCGAGAAAATGTCGCATATCTCAACAGGCGGCGGCGCTAGCCTGGAGTTGCTGGAAGGCAAAGTCTTGCCTGGGATCGCGGCACTAGCCGATCGTTAGCGCGCTGGAAGGCTAACAAGGCGAATTCAATCGTATCCAACTGGCATCGCTTGTCAGAACATTGCTAAAATAGTGATTATGCTTGACTGACTGAGGAGCGCAAAATGCAGAGAACGCCTATTATTGCCGGCAACTGGAAAATGAATAAAACGCCCGACGAAGCGGTCGCCTTTGTCAACGAGTTGGCGCCAAAAATCGAGATTTACAATAATGTCGAGCGTGTCGTCGCGCCAACTTTCCTGTCACTACCTGCGGTGGCGGCGGCATTACAGGGATATCCGCTTGCCGTGGCGGCACAAGATGCCCATTGGGAAACCAGCGGCGCCTATACCTCCCAAGTATCGGTCGCTATGCTGCGCCCCTACGTCGACTATATTATTGTGGGCCATTCGGAGTGCCGCGCTTATCTCAACGAAAGCGATGCCAATGTCAACCAGAAAGCCAAAGCCATCTTGGCAAATAGCTTGAAGCCGATCATCGCGGTGGGCGAGAGCCTGGCGCAAAACGAAGCTGGCGAGACCATCCCATTCGTCCGGTCGCAAGTCAGCGCCGCCCTCGATGGAATCGCCGCCGAGGATATGGCGAATGTCGTCATCGCCTATGAGCCGATTTGGGCAATCGGGACGGGCAAAAGCGCGAGCGGCACCTTGGCGGACGAGATCATCAAAGCCGCGGTGCGTGATACCCTGCGTGACCTTTATGGCGCTGCTATCGCCGACGCCACCCGCATACAATACGGTGGTAGCGTGAAGCCGGGGAATATGGCAGAGTTCATGTCCCAGCCCAATATTGATGGCGCCTTGGTCGGTGGCGCTTCTTTGGAGATTGATGATTTTGTGGCATTGATCGAAATTGCCGCTCGGACGAAGGGACAATGATCTGAGCGAACTGGATTTTTTGGCCCTGCTCTGTCTTGCGGAGCTACTCTTCTTCCAATTTCGCGGTATTGAGCGCTGGTTGCACCAGCACATCTTCAAGGTTGGCTGGCTGCTGACCAACGATTTTCGTAAGACCACCCTGCTCTATTACATCATATTCTTGCCCGGCATTGTCCTGCACGAGCTGGCGCTTTGGCTGATTGCGGGGGCGCTCAACGTGCGTGCCGAACGCGCGATACAATTCCCCGAAGAACAAGCTATCGCCGAATTGCGTCTCAACTTCATCCGACTTTCGCCCAAGACAGGCGCGCTCAAAATGCTGATCATCAACATCATGCCATTGGCTAGCGGCATCCTGGCGCTCTGGCTAATTGGGGAGCACATCTTCCATTGGGACAGCATTTTAGACATCGCGGCACCGGGCACAGTGGACGATATTGGCCAAGCTCTATCCACATTGACCAGCACGGCCGATTTTTGGCTCTGGTTCTATCTCGCCTGCACAATCGCGAACACCATGTTTCCCACGCTTCCCAAGCGGCTCAGTGCTCGCCAGAAAACCGCGCTTGCCATTGCTTTGCCCTTGATCTGCCTTGCCAGTTGGAGAATCGGCGGCGAACTAAACCCCTCCCTTGCCGCTGCTATCGAGGGATTGCTGAGCCGGCTTATCTGGGTCATCTTGCAGATTACGATCATCAATATCGGCATGGTGATGGTTTTAGGTACGATCGAAGCGGTTATCGAAAGAGCCAGTAGCAAGAGCGCCACCTACCAGGATGGCAAGCTGATCACCATGACACGCCAGGAAGCCTTGGCGCGTAAAGAGGAGATGCGGCAAGAACGAGGAGCAGCACGCTCAACGAAGACAGCAAAAAAGCCTCCCACAAAGATAAACACAATCTACAATCTCAAGCTACCAATCCCCGGACCACCTGGGCGCGAACCAATCAGCCGCAGCGCAGTAGCCGTGGTCAACCTGCAAGCGCCGCCAAAAACAAACAGCACAAAGTCGAAATCACTTACCAGCCCAAGCAGGGAACCAACTCGGCGCAAGATGCAGCCGCCAAAAGACGACAGACCTACCCCAGACTTCGGAAGTTTCAAAACAGAGGACATGAGCCAAAAGAGCACAACTGAAAGGTCCGAACCAACCGAGCCAGCCCCCAGCCTTGTACCATTGGACCTGTCAGACTTCGACGATGGCAGCGCGCCCTTCGCGCGACCCTTCGCCAAGCAAGAACCCCTCGCCGACGAAGCCGAAGACTGGGAGGAAGAAGCAGCGGAAAGTGCCGATACACTTTTCGCGCGCCCCTTCAATATGTCAACGCGCTCTCCGGAAAAACAGGAAGAAGAAGAGGAGCTGGCCGTGGATAGCGATCTGTCTGAGACGATACCGAAACTACCTCAAATATCGGACTCAGCCGCTGACAAAGCGAATCCACCCACAGATGACAGCGCGGATGAGCCCGTGGCAAAGAAATATGAACACCGGACAAGACCGGTACCGAAGCCGTCGCAAAGATCCGACAGCAGCAAAGAAACCAGCAGCGATAGCGAAGAAATCACCTATGAGCCGCTAGACGACATGGATATTTTCGCTGATGACGATGACGAATTCTACGATGATACATCGTAATCGTCTTGCAAAGCGGAGATACGCCCCACCGCTACGAAGCCGATAGCGATACAAACCAGCATGAGGGCAAAAGCGATGAACTTGAACATTTGACTGTTTGTCACCAAAGTCAAAAAACCAAATAACGCGCAAATCGAATAGTAAGCTAGCGCGATTTGACGGGGTGTCAATATGCCGGAATCGAGCAAGCGAAAATGCAGATGACCGCGATCACCATGGAAGGGATTGTTGCCATGGCGCAGGCGGTTGAAAATCTGCCACCCCAAGTCCATCAGCGGCAGACCCATAACCAGCAGGATGGTTGCCATCTTGGCGCCGCCGATGATGCTCAGCGCGCCCAAGGCATAACCGAGGAACCAGGCGCTGCCGCCCAAATAGATGCGCGCCGGATAAAAATTATGAATCAGAAATCCCAAGAGAGCGCCAGTCAACGCCAAGGGTAGCAGGCTCACGCTAGTCTGTGGCGGTTGTTGGCGGAAGGCGCTGTTGAGGAATAGCACCAGCCCGGCAATCAGCGCGATGCCCGCCGCCAAGCCATCCGAACCATCCAGCAGATTTACGGTATTCATCATCAGCACTAGCCAGAACATGGTCAGCGCGACAGTCACGATATCGTGCCAAGGCTCGGTCTGCATACCAGTGAATGGATTGTTGAAAAAGGCGATGAAAATCTGAAAGCCGATGGCGATGGAGGCGACCAAAACTTGTCCGATGAAGATTTGAATATAATTCAGGTCGTAGAGGTCATCGATGACACCCAGAGTGAAGATGACCAAGCCACCGATCAGCAAGCCAGCGACACGCATGAATTCATTGGGGTCGAGCCGTTCAACCGGCACGAGCTGCGCGATGATGACGGCTGCCGTGAAGCCGATGAACAGCGCCATGCCGCCCAGCTTCGGCATCGCAATCGGCTCCTGGCGCCGCCCACCAGGCACGGAGATGGCGCCAAAACGAAAGCTGAAATAGCGAGCTAGCGGAATCACCATCAGCGTAGTCGCCAAGGCGACATTAAATACGATGACAAAAGCGAATAAAGTCAACATCAGGTGCCAAACATGCGGTCGCCAGCATCGCCCAAGCCCGGCACGATGAAGCCAATATCATTGAGCCGTTCATCCAGTTCCGCCACGTGGATCGGCACATCCGGGTGCGCCGATGACAGCGCTTCCACTCCTTCCGGCGCTGCCAGGATCCCCAGGAATTTGATGCGCGGCGCCCCCCAGCGCTTTAAGATGTTGACCGTTGCAATGGCGGAACCGCCTGTGGCCAACATCGGGTCGAGCACAAGGCACAATTGCACCGTCGGCGCATCCGGGAGCTTGTTGTAATACTCCACGGGCCGCAGGGTCTCCTCATCTCTGTACAAGCCGATATGCCAGACTTGCACCGTCGGCAACAATTCCTGAATGCCATCCACCAAGCCCAAGCCAGCGCGCAATATTGGTACCAATCCGATGACCTCGCTCGTTTCCCAACCACCGGCCTTGCCCATCGGCGTGTTCACTGAGCTCGCCTCCAGCTTGAGATCCTGCGTGGTTTCATAACAGAGCAGCAGCGCCAGCTCCCGCACCAGTTCGCGGAATTTGCGGTGGTCGGTCGCGGTATCGCGTAATACGGTTAATTTGTGCTTGACTAAGGGGTGTGAAGAGACATGCAGATGATTTGACATGAATGGAACGCCTTTCCATAACGGTACGTCTTATAGTGTACGGCTTGTGCGTGAATCTGTAAAGCAAGCATTGAATCCCCCCGACGCTCGTCTATACTCAATGGCAATTGATGGGGGGAACGAGCCCAAACAGCTATGTCAAATGATTCACGTGTCGTCAGCGGGCGCCAAAAGAAATCCGACCGAGAGAACATCGCCTTACGCCCACAGCGGCTGTCGGATATGGTGGGCCAAGATCGCGTTCGTGAGAATCTTAGTATCATCATTGACGCCGCCGCCACCCGGGAGGAACCCATTGACCACATCCTGTTCTATGGACCACCGGGTTTGGGCAAAACTTCCCTCGCCTATGTAATCTCCAACGAAGTCAATACCAACATTCGTATCACCGCCGGACCAGTCATCGAACGCGCCGGCGACCTGGCTGCCATCCTGACGCATCTAAAAAAGGGCGATATTCTCTTCATCGATGAAGTGCACAGGTTGGGCAAAGCGGTGGAAGAAATCCTATACCCCGCGATGGAAGACTTTGTGCTCGATATCGTCATCGGCAAGGGACCTGCCGCCAAGACCTTGCGCCTGAACCTGCCGCGTTTCACCGTGATTGGCGCGACAACCCGCCTGGCTCTGCTGGCTGCCCCCTTGCGTGATCGTTTTGGCGCTCGCTTCCGCCTCGACTTCTATCAGCAAGACGCGATGGAACAGATTGTATTGCGGGCGGCAAAGCTGCTCGAAGTGGAGATCAACGCGGACGGCGGCGCCGAAATCGCTCGCCGCGCCCGTGGCACCCCTCGGGTAGGCTTGCGCTTGTTGCGCCGCGTGCGCGACTATGCCGAAGCGAGAGCCGATGGTGTCATCACCGTGCAAGTGACAAAGGATGCGCTGGCTTTGATGGAGATCGACCATCTGGGCTTGGACGATATCGACCGTCGCATACTACATACGATCATCGAGAAATTCAGTGGAGGACCGGTGGGCTTGGATACCATCGCCGCCGCCATCAGCGAGGATAGCGCCACCATCATGGATGTCTACGAACCTTACCTGATTCAGCTGGGTTTCATCGATCGCACACCCCGTGGGCGAACCTGCACCGTGCACGCCTACAATCACCTGAAGATCGACTACCCACAAGATGAAGACTCAGCCCAGCAACGCCTATTATGAATGTCGCCGATTTCGATTATGACCTGCCCGCCCACTATATCGCCCAAAAACCCGCGGAGCCTCGCCACTCAGCCAAGCTGCTGCATCTGGATCGGCAATCTGGCGAGCTAAGCCATCATATATTTGCCGATATCGAAACTATGCTGGCGCCCAACGATGTGCTGGTGCTGAATAATACACGGGTGATACCGGCGCGGCTGCAAGGGTTCAAAGCGGAAACGGGCGGCAAAGTCGAAATTCTCCTGCTGCGACAACTGGGCGATTTGCGCTGGATGGCGCTGGTCGGCGGCAGAAATATACAACAAGGCGCTCGGCTGGGGTTGGTAGATAGCGGAGTAACCTGTCGGGTTGTCGCGCAATTGGAAAAGGCGCAACGGATTATCGAATTCGATCAGCCCGTTGCTGAAATCCTGGCTGAATTGGGGGAGATCCCCCTGCCACCCTACATTCAGACGCCACTCAAAAACAGTGAGCGTTATCAAACTGTCTACAGCAAGATCGATGGCTCGGCGGCGGCGCCAACAGCGGGGTTGCATTTTAGCCCCGAACTGCTGATCCGCCTCAGAGACAAAGGCGTCAGAATCGCCACTTGCACCTTGCATATTGGCTTGGATACCTTTCAGCCTGTGACTGTCGAGCGCGTCTCCGAACACAAAATCCATAGCGAATTCGCCAGGTTGGACCAGGCTAACGCCGAGATCATCAACAAGAGCAAACTGGCGGGTGGGCGCATCATCGCTGTTGGCACAACTTCAGCGCGCACGCTCGAGACTGCCGGGATCCTGAGCGCAGGTGGCGACCCTAGTCAACCGCTAGGGATAAGCAGCACCTGCCCTTGGCGACCAGTGATCGCATTCGAGCAAGATACCAATCTGTTCATCTACCCAGGTTACAACTGGCGGGTGGTCGATGCCATCATCACCAATTTTCATCTGCCCAAGTCCACACTGCTGATGATGCTCAGCGCTTTCGTCGGGCGAGACCGGTTGCTCGCCGCTTATGAAACAGCAAAACAGAAGGAATACCGCTTCTATTCGCTGGGGGATGCCATGTTCATCACCTGATACTGGCATAAATTGAAGTGATGAAACTCAGGCTTGACTGTCTGTATCCCCTTGTATAGAATTGCACTCGCCCTACCGGACTTAGTGGGGTCTTTTGCTGTAAGACCAATTTTCCTCGTCGACAGAGCCAGCCTGGCTTCCGTGGCGGAGAATGAAAGTGAAGATTGGAGAAACTCTGATGTATGCAATTTTCCGCAGTGGTGGTAAACAATATCGCGCAGAGGTCGGCTCGACGATTGATGTCGACCGCTTGCCGCATGATGTCGGCGATGTGATTGAGATCTCCGATGTGCTTTTAGTTGCTAACGAAGAGAACACAGTGGTGGGTCAACCCTTAGTCGAGGGCGCGTCCGTGACCGCAACGATAGAAGAACAATTTCGCGGCAAGAAGATCATCGTTTACAAATATCGCCAGCGCACAAATTATCGGCGCAAGCAGGGGCATCGGCAGTATTATACCCGGCTCCGCATTGATAGTATTAATGTCTAGCAAGGCGCTCATTTAAGGAGGCAGTTGAAATGGCACATAAAAAAGGCGGCGGTTCATCCAGCAATGGGCGCGATAGCAATTCCAAGCGGCTTGGCGTCAAGAATTACGGGGGGCAATTTGTCATCCCCGGTAATATCATCGTGCGACAACGCGGCAGCAAGTTCCACCCTGGTGAAGGTGTTGGCATGGGCAAAGATTATACCATCTTCGCCACTCGTGCCGGCTTCGTGACCTTCGAGAAGATGCGCGGGCGCAAAAATCAGAAGCGTATTTCCGTTTACGAGACCCACGAAAAGTCGGGACAATCGTTAAGCTAAATTTGCACAATAAGTCATTTGCGCCACTCGTTGTAGCCGCAAATGCGCGGAGGAGAAAATGAGGCAAGGAATCCACCCTGCTTGGCATCAAACATCTGTGCGTTGTATGACCTGCGGGACGACTTGGACCACCGGTTCGACAGTGGAATCGCTAACGGTTGAGATCTGTTCCAACTGTCACCCGTTCTACACCGGCGAACAGCGGATTGTCGACACTGAAGGTCGTGTTGATAAGTTCATGAAGCGCTTGCAGCAGCGTGATGAAATCCGCTCCAAACAAGATCAACAGGATGCGGAACGTACTCCACTCAATCTGCCAATTCGCGAACTTGATCTCGCCACACGCTACACCAATATCCTGGAAGACAATGGGATAAAAGTAGTCGCCGATGTGCTCGACCGGCTTGGTGATGAAGACGATGAAAACAGCATTCTCGCCATCCAGGGCATCGGTCGCAAACTCGTCAGCGATGTGAAAAAGACACTTCGCGCCAAAGGCTACGAGCTCGGCAGCTAATTCAAAGCGCACTGGAAATGAAGTGTGAACTGCAGGTTCTCGCCGGCTGGTGAGCATCGTCAGCTTGTGACGGACACTCGTTTGCCCATGCTATGCCTATATGACAAGAGGCTCCTCACCAGTGAGACATCATTCCGGTCGCATCGAAGTGGTTTGCGGTAGCATGTTCTGCGGGAAGACCGAAGAACTTATTCGCCGTGTCCGCCGCGCCATCATTGCCAAGCAAAAGGTCAAAGTTTTTAAGCCCAAGATCGATGACCGCTACGGCATTCAGCGGATTACCAGCCATACCGGGCAATCCGTTGACGCCATCCCGGTGGAAGCAGCGCAAGACATCCTGAAACTCGCCAACGATGATGCAACAGTAGTTGCCATTGATGAAGCGCAATTCTTCGATGATGGCATTGTCCCTGTGGTGCAGCGCTTGGTGGACGAGCACAATATCCGCGTGATCATCGCCGGTTTGGACACAGACTTTCGCGGCGAGCCCTTCGGTGCCATGCCCCACTTGCTAAGCATCGCGGAGGAAGTACAAAAGCTGCACGCCATCTGCGTCATTTGTGGCGAACCCGCCACCCGCACCCAGCGACTCGTTGACGGGCGACCAGCCGCTTATGATGATGCTATTATTCTGGTCGGCGCCCAGGAATCTTACGAAGCGCGTTGCCGAAAACATCACCAGGTGCTTCCAGCTTCTCACTCTGACTAGCAGGCTGGGGATGCCCATCCAACTTTAGGATAGCAAGCTGGGGATCTCCTCTGGATTGGCGGCGACGCGCGCGCCAGCAGCTTCCAATGCTTGAATCTTCTCTTCCGCGGAACCTTCGCCGCCATCAACAATCGCGCCGGCGTGCCCCATCCGTTTGCCTGGAGGAGCGCTGCGACCAGCGATGAAGGCAGCAACCGGCTTGGTCATCGAATTCTTGATAAAATCCGCCGCTACAATTTCGGCATTGCCACCGATCTCGCCCAAGAGCGCGACCTTTTCCGTCTCGGGATCGTTTTCAAACATCTCCAACACTTCGACAAAAGTGGTGCCGATGACCGGGTCGCCCCCAATGCCGACGATAGTAGAAATACCAATTCCCGCGTTTTTCATGGCGAAGCCAACTTCATAAGTCAGCGTGCCGCTTTTTGATACCACGCCAACATTACCTGGCTCGGCGACCATGGCTGGAATGATGCCAACCTTGGCTTGCCCGGGCGTCATAACACCGGGGCAGTTGGGTCCGATCAAGCGCGTGCGGCGCTGCCGGCAAAATGCCACCACCTTCATCATATCAGCCACGGGTATGTGTTCGGTCAGGCAGATCACCAGTTCAATGCCCGCATCCGCCGCTTCCATAATGGCATCAGCAGCGAAGCGTGCTGGCACAGTCACCATGCTGACATTGGCATTGGTTGTCGCCACCGCGCTGCGCATGGTATCGAAAACCGGCTTACCATCGAACCATTCGCCACCTTTGCCGGGTGTTACTCCGCCGACCACATTAGTGCCGTATTCCATCATCAGCCTGGCGTGGAAGCCACCCTGCCGTCCCGTTATGCCTTGCACCAGCACTTTAACGCTTCTGTCAATCAGAATGGACATCTTATGACCCCTCCTTTACCGCAGCGACCGCCTGTTGAGCGGCTTCTGTCAAAGTCTCGGCACTGATGATGTTGGGGATTTGCGCTTGGCTGATGATGCGATTGCCAGCCGCGGCATTGGTTCCCTGCAAGCGGATGACCATTGGCACAGTTGGCTTCACTTCGTTATAGGCGGTCAAGATCCCGTCCGCCACCTCGTCACAGCGCGTGATGCCGCCGAAGATATTGAAAAGCACACATTTCACATTGCTATCCGAAAGGATGATACGCAATGCCGCTGCCACTTGCTCCGTTGACGCCCCACCCCCGATATCGAGAAAATTAGCTGGACCAATACCAGCGGCATCTCCATAGAGTTTGGTCATATCCATGGTGGTCATCGCCAAACCGGCGCCATTGACCATACAGCCGATTTGGCCCCCCAACTTGATATAGGTGATGCCGGCTTCGCGCGCCAAACGTTCGGATTCCGCCTCATCACTGGCATCGCGCTGGCTTGCCAAGGTTGGCTGGCGAAATAGTGCATTGTCATCAATGATCACTTTACCATCAACTGCCAGCAGCTCGTCATCGCCGGTGATGACCAGCGGATTGATTTCGGCAAGTTCAGCATCGTTCTCCAGATAACACTGATACAAACCGCGCAGGATCTTGCCAAATGACCGCCATAGCGCGCGCGGCATGCCCATGGCGCTGGCAATATAGGTCATCTGGTAATCTTGCAAGCCCATGATCGGGTCGATATGTTCGCGGATGATGGCATCGGGGCGCTCGCGATTGAGCTCTTCAATATCCATACCGCCTTCCATCGAGGTCATGATGAGTGGCTTGCTCTCCCCGCGGTCATTGGTAATCGCCAGATAAATCTCCTGCTTGATATCGGCGGCAGGGTCGACCAGCACCTTTTCCACTGTCAATCCTTTAATGTCCATCCCAAGGATCTGTTGAGCGTGGCGCCTGGCTTCCTCAGCATCGCGCGCGACTTTGACACCGCCCGCTTTCCCGCGCCCGCCAACATGCACCTGCGCCTTGACCACCACAACACCGCCCAAGTCCGCAGCGATGTCATAAACCTCATCGGGACTCGTGGCCACTTTACCTTGTGGAATCGGGATAGCGTAATCGCGGAATAAAAACTTTGATTGATATTCGTGCAGCTTCAAATGCCTTATCCTCCATAACTGCTAACTATTTGTCATGCCAGGCAAGGTTACGTTACCCAGTCCATATTCTCAAGTGGCAATGATTGACTGTGGAATACCCTCATATGGCTTTGTGCGCTTTCCTATTTCTGAGTAGACTAGAATTTAGTGAATTTGTGCATCAGCCAGGCAACACATTAGCGGGAGAATACGATGAGAGCAAGATTCCTAATCATTATTGTCTCAGCATTATTAACTCTGTGCAGCGTCTCGTTGAGTCAGGACGATGCTGACACTAACTTGCTGACCAACGGCGATTTTGAGGGAGAGTTCGAAACCTTGGAAGGTTCTGAACCGCGCAAGGTGGCTGAAGGCTGGATGCCCTGGCACCTACCAGCAGCCGCAAACAGCCCGTCATTCGCCAATCATAATCCAAACTATGATGAAGAGACAGACCGAATCCGCCTTGATGAAGAAGGCAAAGCGCAAAAATACTTCACCTTATTCGCCACGCACCAAGGTGGGATTTACCAAGAAGTTGATGACCTCTCCAGCGGCACGACCTATCGCTTCAGCATTTATGCCCATATCTGGTCATCCAGCTTCGACGAACTCGATGAAAGTGAAAATCCTGGAGATGTTGTCCTGCGTGTTGGTATTGATCCGGATGGTGGCACCGATGGCAGCAGCAATGATATCATTTGGTCCACAGCAGCCACCTTCTTCTATGATGCCTACCGCCAATATGCCGTGATCGCCACAGCCGAAACTTCGTCGATCACTGTCTTCGTCGAGTCCACTGTCGGTGAGCCAGCCGCCAACAATTACATCTATCTTGATGATGCTGTCCTCGAGGTCGCTAGCGAGACAGTGACCGAAGTCGAGCAAACACCGACGCCAGAGACAAACACTGACTTGATAGATAGCCCGGCTGTCGAAGAACCCAGCCCGAGCCCAACAGCGACACCAACCAATCTTCCAGCGTCGATTGACACCGCAACTCCCGGCGAAGACAATCAGGAAGCGACAACCACCGAAGAACCGTCACCTACCCCAACCGCCACCGCTACCACCGCAGCCACAGCAACCGCCACCGCCACAGCGACATTACCCACCGAACAAGAACCTGATAGCCAAGCCACCGTGGAAGTGGACGACGGAGATGATGATAGCGCTGAGGGAACCCTGCCCATCTCGGACGAGTTCCCGGAGACAATTGTACATGTGGTTGTAGTAGGCGACACGGTCAGCGCTTTGGCGATCCAATACAGCAGTACAATTGACGCGATCAATCGTGCCAATGGTCTCAGTCAGTCGAATCTGATTGTGGTTGGGCAGCGACTGATTGTACCAGTGAATTTGCCGCCCGCGACGGAATTGCAGGCGGATGGCACTCCCATTCTACCAACAGCCACAGCAACCCCAACATCAACGCACACGCCTACCATGACACCGACGCCAACAGCGACCCCGATCACATACCAGGTCTTGCCTGGCGATACGCTTGGCAGCATCGCGCAGCGTTATGGCACAACAGTGCAAGCCATTGTTGAGCGCAACGCTATTTTCAATCAGCATCAGATTGATGTCGGGCAAATATTGGTGATTCCCACCCCTGTACCCCCCACGCCGACACCCACCCCACTGCCAACAGCTACGCCCGCTGTCAATTCAGCAGCTCCAACCTCATACATGACCCATGTGGTGCAACCGGGTGATATCCTCGGTGAAATCGCCAGAAGCTATAACACCACTGCCGCTGCCTTGGCACAGTTGAATGGCATTACCAATCCCAGTCGCATCTTCCCAGGTCAGGAATTGCAGATACCGGTCGCTGGCGGAGAATCAACCGACCAGCCCATCCAGCCCACCCCAACTCCCTACCCGACCTCAGTGCCGATCACCTATATTGTGCAGCCAGGCGATACGCTATACCTCATTGCAGCTGTTTATGGCGTCAGCATTGTGGAATTGGCGCAGCTTAACAACATCTACAACTACAACATACTAAGCGTCGGGCAAGTGTTGACAATTCCCGGATGAGCTCACAGTGGACGCTCATCAATAGGCGGACGAATAAAACTGTAATAGCTCGCGCAAGTGTTTGCGCGGGCTTCTTTTCACGTTGGCGCGGTTTGCAATTCAGGCAGACACTGGAAGAAAATGAAGCTTTGATATTCCTGTGTTCGCGACCAGGATATATTACCGCGGCAATCCATACGCTGGGGATGCGATACAGCATCGGCATCGTATGGCTCGATGTCTCACTTCGCGTGGTCGACTTAAAATTAGCCAAACCCTGGCGACTTGCCTATGTACCAAAAGCGCCCGCGATGTATTATGTAGAAGCGAACCCAGCCATTTTGGATCGCGTTCGAATTGGAGATCAGCTGAAACTTGTCGAGGTAGACCTTTGATTGCCCTCTCGCGGATTATTTTCTGCCTGTTGCTCGGTAGCCTGTGTGTAATATGTTTGCCGGTTTCGGCACAAGAGACGAACAATTCCCGCTTCACCGTGCATGTCGTTCAGCGCGGGGAGAACCTCTTCCGGATCGCCTTGCAATACAATATGTTTGCCGAGCAGATTGCCGAAGCGAATGGCATCACCGATAGCGACACCATTGTCGTGGGCCAGCGCCTGATCATCCCGCTGCGGGTCAGTTCAAGCGCTGAGCGATTGACGCACGTGGTGTCAACCAATGAGACACTTGCCAGCATCGCCGCTGCCTACAGTATGAGCGCGGAAGAGTTGATAGCGCTCAACAACCTGGCTTCGGCTGAGGCTCTATATGTCGGTCAGGAATTGGTCATCGTAGCTGGCGAGTTGAGCGCTGAAATCGTGTCGTCACCGAGCGAACCCGTCACCCTCATCACCAGTGGAGGTTCATCAGCGCCCTCCCCACAGTATTCATTCGCGCGCCCCGGCGATCCTGTGGAATCCTTCGTGCATATCGTCGAATCAGGCGATACCTTGTTCGAGATTGGCATACGATACAATTTGACCGTCGATACCCTGGTACAAAACAACAATCTGACCGATGCCAGCTTCCTGAGTATCGGTCAACGCCTGGTCATACCGGGCATCCAGCTACCGCGGCTGGCGGTGGATCTGCCCGACGCCGTCACCGCTTTCACACTAGAACCGCAGGTGTTTGAAGAGGGACGAACAGGGCGTATCGAATTGCTAACAAATGAAGCCGTCCACATCAGCGGGCAGTTTCTGGGGCAGGAATTGCAAGTTATCGAGCGCGAAGATGGCAAACGACACAATATCCTCATCGGCATTCCTATGTTTACCGAGATGGCAGTTTACCCGCTGACATTGCAAATCCACGATGAGACAGACACAGCCATTCCCATCAATGCCTTGCTGCAAGTGATCGCGGGCGGTTACGGACATCAAACGATTACCATCGACGACAGCGAGCTATTAGCGCCGGCGGTGGAAGAACAAGAGACCAGCATACTCACACGGCTGGCACAGCAAGTCACACCAGAGCGCTCCTGGAACAACTCCCTCAGTTTACCAGCCGCTGCGCCGATGAATGCGCTCTTCGGTACCCTACGCTCCTACAACGGTAGTCCCTTTAATCGCTATCACAGCGGCGTCGATTTTGCTGGCGCGCCCGGCACATCTGTATTAGCGGCTGCCGATGGCAAGGTTATGTTGGCTGACCGGCTTCACATACGCGGCAATACGATCATGATCGACCATGGTTGGGGGGTATACACGCTCTATGCGCATCTGCAAGAGATACTGGTTGGCTTGGGCGATATGGTGACCTCGGGTCAGGTGATTGGGACGATCGGATCCACGGGCCGCAGCACAGGACCCCATCTTCACTGGGAAGTCTGGCTGAACGGGGTTAACATCGACCCATTACAGTGGGTACAACAAAGCTTCCCCTAAGTCGGCGCTTTAGGCAGCGCTATAAGCCCCATCCAGCGCCTCGAAGTCGGTGAACAAGAAGTGATCGTGGTAGTAGTGGATCCACAAGAAGGAAAGGATCGCCGTGTAATAGGCGATGTCGAAATGACTATTACCATCGATGCCCGGTTTCACAATACCCGCCAACCCATAGACCAGCAAGAAGATCACTGCTGAACCGACCAATAAGACAGCGCTAAAGGCATAAAGGGCGCGCGCATCTTTGGTCTTGCGGCTGAAACGCGCGACCAACGGCGCATTTTCATCCAGGTCGCCAACCATCTGTCGGATCTTAATGATGTAAAAGGTGATCGCCAGGTATTGAAAAGAATGCCAAGTGTTTAGCCCTTGAAATGCGGTATCCAGATTTGGCAATAGCGGGGTCAAGAAAGCCACAATCACCGTGAGCGAGATAAAAGCGAATTTGGGCATATTCAGGATGCGATGGCGATATTCGTAGATCGACTTACCGATATAAGACACCAGAGCCACAGCAAAGACCAACGCCATTAATATGAAAAACCAGGGATTATCTGGCTGCTGAAACAGATCGGGAATCGCTTCGCCCAAGTCATTATTCCCAATCTCGAAAGTACCCTGGCTGATTTTCCACATGGCGACCGGAAAGAGGCTGGTCAAAACAATGGCATAATCGATCAAACGAGAGAACGGACTAAGCGCGCTCTTGCGCACAAATTTCGCCTCTTTGTGATTGTAGAGTTCCACAATATAAGTGACTTGGTGCAAGACATGCAGCGATGCCCAGAAGAAGAAAAAAGTCAGCATCAAGCTCAGATTCAAGAAAGCAAGCGAGATGACAATGATGGGAATGATGATCGAGGAGCGAATCAACGTTGGGTAGCGTTCTTTGAAGCGCTCGTCCATGCCAGTGCGCAAAAAGGTGGACATCATGTGGGGACCGCCAATCGCCACCGCGACAAAGGCATTGACCAGGTTGCGGCTGACATCATCGTTCATCCCGAGCCGCACACCCAAGAGATACAGCAGATATGGCAGGGGCACCACCACCACGCTCAAGGTGATAAAGAAGAGATCCCAACGTCGATTGCGCAGCCACAAGCCGCCCTTGTCGATTTCAGCGGCGTAGATCTCGTTGTTGGAAAGTGAGATAGCCCCAGTTGCCATGTTCAACCTCCTGCGAACTATACTGGTCTCATTATAGCAAATTTATTTAGCGAAGCAAAGTAAATTTTCTGGATAAGAAAGGATTGGCTTCTCGCTCTATGGAAGAAACCCGAACCAGCGGCAGAAGTTGGTGGGATGATCTGCGCAACTGGCGGGCGCATTCAAGAACAGGAAAGTGGCGCCGGCGCAAGCCACCAAACCGGCAATCACCAGCAGACAGCCACACCAACTGACCGGACCACCTTGCAGCACCTCGACCAGCACTTGCAGCAAACCAAAAACCACATCAAAAATGCTGCTCACCGCCTGCAATAAGAGCGCGATGACCACCAACACAACACAGAGCAACGCACAAGCAACCGCTATATAAGGCAAATGCGCTGGATCAATATTTTGTAGCAGTTCCATCATCCTGCTCCAGAACCGGCTTGTGAACAAACATCCCTGTAGGTCTTCTCCAATCGCCAAGACGTATCAGCATCGCTTCGCTGATAACAATCACAATAGTGCACATCTTGGTTGCTTTCGCTCGCCTCCCAAAGCAGGAAACGCACCATTGTCTCCACACAAGTTAGCTCGGATTCGCTGCCTGTGGCCATGATCGACGAGCTTTCGATGCGTAGTCCGCGATCATCGCTTTCACTCACAAGCGAAATCAAAAGCCAAGGGTGTTCATGTGGTTGCGGAATATCCGCGTGATTGAGCCGTATTTCGCCATTGGCTGCCAAATAAAACAATCCACAGGGCGTCAATAACAAGGCAAACCAGCATATGAGCAACAGAGCGCATCCGCAGCGTTTGAGCAAACCGCGCTTTTTTCGCCCCGTTTTAGCAACAGGTGCAACAACTGGCTGTTTAGGTTTCAATGAGGTGGTCGGTTTATCAGACATTCAGCGCCCGATCGACTTTCGATAAACGATATGGCAGATCAATCTCCATCTTGGAAACGCATCAAGATACGATCAGCCGCATCATAACTGACATGCGCATTCAATGGCGGCTCGCCCTCTTTCAGCGCCAAGATACGCGGCAACAACTGGGGCAGATCTTCGACCAAGTCAAGCTGCCAGAGCTTGTCCTTCGCAATCCACTCCAGCTGTCCTTCCACACCATCGGTCTTAAACGAGCGACTATCGCTTATGGCAGTATATACAAAAAGAATAATTCCGGTTTCTCCGCCGGCATCGATATTGTGGATGCTGCACAGCCGCAGTGAATGCACCTGCAAGCCACTCTCCTCCTCAATTTCCCGCAAGGCGCCGCTGGCGGGGTCTTCATCGCGTTCGATATGCCCGCCCAAACCATTGTATTGATTGGGAAAAACTCGTTTGTGCGGAGCGCGTTTCATCAGCAGAATATCATCGCCATTGATGACAAAAGCCAAGCTGCGCGGCATCGTCAGCCAACGACCGTGCGTGGCGCCAGCGCCTTGTTGTTCCGCTCCCATCTGCCTCTCCTCCCTTTGTCAGGTGAAGCCATCACAATTGCCGAGCTCTTAAGTTCATGATACGCTATGAGTTCTTATTTGTCATGCTACTAAGGAACAGGATGATTTCGAATCCGGTAAGCGCGCCACCACCAGATTTGCGCATAGTAGATATTGAAACGGTGCTCCCGCATGAAAAGGGCGATAAACAGCGTTCAAAACCGCTGATGCATAATCTGCAGCAAGCCGAGTATTTCACCAATCCACCGGTGGTTGCCGCCATCGACAATAACAGATATGTCCTGATGGATGGCGCCAATCGTCACTTGTCCATGCGTTCACTTGGCTTTGTCCATATTCTGATCCAGGTCGCGGATTATGACAGCCACTTTGTCGACCTGGGCGTCTGGCAACATATTGTTTCCGATTGGGATTCGCAACAGCTTTTAAGCGAGCTGACCAATATCCCAGGCATCGAAATACAAGATGGCTGGGATTCTCAAGCTGTTGCGCAAATATTGCTGCGCGATGGTCCCGTATATGGGATTCACGCCACTATCAACAGCTTGGCACAGCGCAATACCATCCTGCGCAAGGTAGTAGAGGCGTATCACAATAATGCCACTCTCTATCGCAGCCCCTTGACCGATCCAACGCAGATCTGGTCGCTCTTCCCCAGTGGATTCGCCCTGGTGATGTTCCCTCAGTATGAGCCACAGCATATTATCGATGCGGCGGTGAATGAGGCTTTTCTGCCACCAGGTATCAGCCGGCATATCATTCACGGCAGAGCGTTGAATCTGAATTATCCGATGGAGAGCCTGCGCGCGCGCTCCCCGCTGGAAGAAAAAAATCAGCAATTACAAACCTGGCTACGGCAGCAATATGCGGCTCGTAGCGTGCGCTATTATGCCGAATCGACTTATCAATTTCATGAGTAGATCGCAATGACCAAGACAGCAGAAGAAGTTTTGCGCAACATCCCAATCTATAGCGATGAACAAGATTATCGCCTCCTGCAATTGCCAGCCAATGCAATCACGCTGGCTGCCGGCACTGTAGCAAAAGCGCGCCTCCCCTTCAGCGCCATAATCGTCGACAAAGATGAAGTGAGCCTGCTCTTGCCCGAAGCTGCCTGCCAAGAATTCAGGGGACGCCTGCGCCAGACGCATACCAGCCAGCAGGTTTATCGCTTGATCACATTCGATGCCCCGCTAGAACCAAGCTTGACCGGGTTCATCGCGCTGGTCAGCGAGGCATTGGCGGAAGCCGACATCCCCATCTTGACCTACGCAGCCTACTCACGCGATCATATCTTTGTCCCAGCCGAACACTTCGATAGCGCGCTGGAGACTTTGAGAAAACTGCAGCAAGACAGCCGATAAGGAAAACAGGGCATGGAAATCAATCTCTTCAATGATGCCAACCTGGTGCCACAGCCGAAGCACAAGGTCAAGATCGAGGAATTCCGTGCCAGCCCATATCCCGATCGTTTTCGCGTCAAGGTCAATCTCAAATTGACGCCCTTTCAAGAACGCCCCAACCTGCTCATCACAGCTTACAGAGCGGACGGCACAATAGTCAGCGATCTAGATATCATCGCCACGATGCACTATGAGAATGAGTTCACCATCCACATCCGCGGCGTTGACGACCCCAGCGGTGAATATACCCTCAATGCCGAACTCTATTATGAAACCCGCGATCCACCGCAAGACAGACGCCAAATCCAATTCCAGATAGCGACAGACAGCAGCCAAGCATGACCCAGGCATGAACATGAAAATGAAGATCGCTTATTCGGTCGCGCGAGAAATTGCTGAGTGCTCCGCCAAAGAAGCTCCACGAGAAGCCTGTGGATTGCTCGCTGGCACTGAGACAGAAATCAAGATGGCGCTGCCCCTGCGCAATATCTCGTCAAGTCCCGATCAACATTTTCAACTGGATCCAGCTGAACAGCTGAAGGCGCTCAAGGCAATCGACAAAGCCAATTTGCAGTGGATTGGCGTCTATCACTCTCATCCAATTTCGCCGCCCATACCTTCCGAGACGGATATCCGACAATCGGTTGATCCCGCTCTCTTGCATTTGATTGTGTCACTTGAGCGCGGGAAGCCGCAGTTGAAACTTTGGCGCATTGAGCAGCTATCGGTGAGTCCAGTGGAATTAGGTTTTGATACGGAACCAACGCGAGACGACGACAAACCGCTATCGCGACGACAGCAAATTGCCATGTTGCTCGTCGGTCTTGCCAGTCTGCTGATCATGTTGGCGCTTTCCGTCTCACTGCTGCCGCCGGCGCCCAAAATCACGCCCCTCCCCTAGGCTGTCCGGGTGCTAATGTGGACCTCATCATCATAGGCATCGCGGGAGTATTGCTGGGCGGGCTCGTCAACAGCTTAGCCGATACGATTAGCGAGCCAGCTAAGCAAAACCCCAAGTCCACGGCATCGCGCTGGCGCACTCTGGCAACGCCACTTATCCTGGCGGCATTAATGATTTTCCTCTATATCAAACTGCGCCACCTCCCTGGGTTAGTGCCCGGGCAGATGCTGATTTGGCAAATGCAAATCGCCATTTTCTTTTTGCTCGCCCTGGTGGATCTGGCTCAAAAGCGAATTCAACTGGTTCCGCTTGTTGTCGCTTGTTCGCTCGCGTTGTTCGATGCGGCAGTATTCTCACAGCCCCCGCCTGCCCTAGCGTCAGCTATCGTCGGCAGCCTGGTCGGTTTTGGAATTTTTCTGCTGGTCTATCTTGGTGGGCGTTTATTTCGGCGCATGGCAAGTCAAATCAGCGGCACCAGGTTGGAGCTAACGGTATTCGGCTTGGGTGATGTTTACTTGATGGCGATGAGCGGGCTGATTCTGGGATTTCCCAACACACTAATCGCGATATTGTTGACGATATTTCTGGGCGGATTTGCAGCGGCTCTCCACCTCATCACAGCACGGCTAACGACAGGGCGTTATCAGCGCTTTACAGTATTGCCTTATGGTCCCTTTATTCTGGGAGCCACATACCTGGTCATGATGTTCCAACCGGAAATCACAGCTTTGTTCTTGCCATAGCAGTCTGCATTTCTTCAAACTTGGCGATGACACCGCCACCGAGACAAAGATCATCTTGGTAGAGCACCGCCGCTTGACCGGGGGTGATATCGCGCTGCGGCAGATCGAATTTCACCTGGATCTTGTCAGCTTCAAGCGGTTCAATCCGGGCTGGCTGTGGAGTAGCTTGGTAGCGAATCTTGACTTGCGCTTCAAACGCTGCTGCGGGAGCTTCGCCGCTGACCCAATTGATAGCTTCCGCCATCAAACAATCCCGCCCAAGTTCGCCGCGCCCGCCAACCACAAGCGCATTTTTGTATGGGTTCATCGCCAAGACATAAAGCGGCTCGCTGTAGGAGATGCCCAACCCTTTGCGCTGACCAATGGTGTAGTTGGATAAGCCTTGATGCATGCCCAGCACTTCACCGGCGCTGGTCACTATCGGTCCCGGCGACATCAGATCCGGCGCGTGCAAACGCAAAAAATCGCGATAGTCCTTATCGCCCAGGAAGCAGAGATCCTGACTGTCCTTCTTGCCCGCCACATCCAAACCGAACTCCTCAGCCAGCCGCCGCACCTCGGCTTTCGGATACTCACCAACTGGAAACATGGTACGGGCGAGCTGCTCCTGTCCCATCACGCTGAGCACATAACTCTGGTCCTTGTCGGTATCGACTCCCTGGCGCAATTGCCAGCCGCCGGACGAATCTCGCGTGATGCGCGCGTAGTGCCCGGTCGCCAAATAGTCAGCATCCAAAGCCAAAGCATTGCGCAACAACCAGTCGAAGCGAATATGACGATTGCATTCGAGACAGGGGTTGGGCGTATAGCCAGCGCGATGCTGGTCGATGAAATATTGGACGACGGTCTCGCGGAAAACCTGTTTCGTATCGAGCACGTAAAAGGGAATGCCCAGCTTGTCGGCAATACGGCGGGCATCACTCATTTGCCTTGGGCTGCAACAGAGATTATGTTGAGCGCCGCCCATGGCTTCGTCCGACCACAAGCGCATCATCATGCCGACAACATCATAGCCAGCGTGGACAAGCAACGCCGCCGCCACCGAGCTATCGACGCCGCCACTCATAGCGACCACGACGCGAGACTTTGAGCGACTCATAGCGACATTTCTCGCTTTAGCCGGGTCAACTTCTCGACAGCGCTCACTATCACAGCTACCGCATAATTGATGTCCTCTTCGGTGCTGTGCATCCCGACCGACACACGTAAGCCACTCTTGGCTTGTTCGGGCGAATAGCCCGCCGCCAAGAGGATTTCCGAAGGTTCGGGATCCCCCGTTTTACAGGCTGATCCGCTGCTGGCGGCGATACCGTTGAGGTCAAGATGCATCAAGAGCGCGTTGGCATCGACACCAGGGAAGATGAAGCTGGCATGTGATGGCAGGCGCTTATGCGGATCGCCACTTAATTCGGCGCCAGATACCTGCCCCAAAACACCATCAATCAGCAGATTCCGCATGGCTGTAAAATGAAGCAAGCGAGCCTCATTCTCCTGATAAGCCAATTCAAGCGCTTTCGCCATGCCGACGATGAAAGCGGTATTATGCGTCCCGGCGCGGCGATCGCCTTCATGACTGCCGCCCGTCTGCGCGCTGGCCAAATCGATGCCGTCTTTGACAAACAGAATGCCCACCCCTTTGGGACCATAGAATTTGTGGGCGGACAAGCTGAGCAGATCCACGCCCAGTTCCCCCACATCTAAAGAAAGTTGACCGCCGGCTTGCACTGCATCGCTATGAAAAAGGATGCCATGTTGCCTTGCAATCCGGGACAACAGCGCCAGATCGTTGATACTCCCAAGCTCGTTGTTGGCATAGATCACGCTAGCGATCGCAGCGCCATTCCGACATGCGGATTGAAAAGAGGCGGGATCGACCAGACCGTATTGATCTACCGGGATCACCTCCGTCTCAAAATCCATCATGTCGCCCATTTGCCCCACAGTATTGAGCACGGCGCTGTGTTCGACTGGCGTGGTGATCAGTCGGCAAGGCTCCCCTCGTTGACGCGCCATCCAGCCAGCGCCACGCAAAGCCAGGTTATCGCTTTCCGAGCCGCCACTGGTGAAAACAATCTCCTCCGGGCGGCAGTTTAATATGGCGGCGATAGTTGCCCGCGCCTTTTCAATCGCCCGCTCGGCTTGGCGGCCCCAGTTATGCGCCGATGAGGGATTACCATAGACCTCGGTAAAATAGGGCATCATCGCTTCCACCACACGCGGATCCACCGGGGTTGACGCCGAATAGTCCAGATACACTTCTCGTCTTGCGTTCATGCTCGCTAGCCCCCGTCAACGATAGCGACAGGCTTACATTCTCTTATCCGCTTTTGGCTATTGTAAACCATGATTCGGCAGCCATTCAATGTACAAGCTCGTCTACGGAGCTGGCTTTGTCCTAATGCGTATTGATTGCAGGTATAAATGCCGCAAATGGTGTACTATCATAGCTGTCGGAATTTTCTCGGGTGAAACCCAACTGACTCAACGATTAATGCAGTGGAGGCGCTAGCAATGCCAAAAATCAGTGTGGTGAAGGGGCGCGAGGTGCTGGATTCGCGCGGCAACCCCACCGTCGAGGTCGAGATCCACCTATCGGACGGCAGCATGGGCAGCGCTATCGTCCCCAGCGGCGCCTCCACTGGGGAGCATGAAGCATTAGAAATGCGAGATGGTGACCAGGCTCGCTACCTGGGCAAAGGTGTCTTGCGAGCGGTCGATTCGGTCAACAACACCATCGGTCCCGAATTGCAGGGGCTGGAGCCATTTGATCAAAAGGCAATCGACGAACTTATGCTGCAACTTGATGGCACAGCGACCAAAAGCCAGCTGGGCGCCAACGCCATTCTCGGTGTATCCATGGCAGTGGCACATGTCGCCGCTAACAGCCTGAACCTGCCCCTTTATGCCTACCTTGGCGGGGTGCATGCCCATCTCCTGCCGACCCCGATGATGAATATCATGAATGGCGGCAAGCATGCCCTCGGCAGCACCGACTTCCAGGAATTCATGGTCATGCCGGTTGGCGCGCCTACTTTCCGCGAAGCTTTGCGCTGGGGCACCGAGATCTACCATCAGCTGAAAAAAGTCTTGCATGACAAAGGCTACCAAACAACGGTCGGCGACGAAGGCGGTTTCGCGCCCAGCCTGGGCAGCAACCAGGCAGCTCTCGATGTGATCATGGAAGCCATCGAAAAAGCCGGCTATCAACCAGGAGAAGAGATCTTTATCGCCCTCGATCCCGCAGCATCAGAGATCTATCAAGATGGCAGATACAATCTCGAAATTGAAGGGCGGCAATTGAGCGGCGAAGAAATGGTTGAATTCTGGGCTGATTGGTGCCAGCGCTACCCAATCATCTCCATAGAAGACGGGCTCGACGAAAACGATTGGGAGAATTGGAGCCGTCTAGTCGCCAAGATTGGCGATCGCGTTCAGGTTGTGGGGGATGACTTGCTGGTCACTAATGTGGATATGGTTAAGCGCGCGATCAAAGAAAAGGCGGCCAATGCCCTGCTCTTCAAAGTCAATCAGATCGGATCATTAACCGAGGCTTTCGCCGCCGGTCAAATGGCACAACGACATAATATGACGGTCGTTACCAGTCATCGAAGTGGCGAAACCGAAGACAATACGATTGCCGACATTGCGGTCGCTATGAATAGCGGGCAGATCAAAACTGGCGCCCCCGCCCGTACCGACCGTATCGCCAAATACAACCAATTGTTGCGCATCGAGGAAAAGCTGGGGGGCGCAGCGCAATACGCCGGCAAATCAGCATTTAGCAACCTGAATGGCGATTTGGGATAAGCAAAGGAAAGCAGGTTTGTTTAAGAATTTTAAAGAATTCCAAATTACGAGTGGGCGACATCGGAGAGGGGACCCAAGGTGCGGCTGAGTTTAGATAACAAACACACCAAGATTGTCGCCACTATCGGACCCGCTTCCCGCGATCCAGAGACCTTGCGCGCCATGATCCACGCGGGAATGAATGTCGCCCGCATAAACTTCTCTCATGGCGATCACCAAACACATGGCGAAACGATCGACCATATCCGCCGTATCGCCGCGGAAGAAGAGGCGGTTGTCGCCATCTTATGTGACCTGCAAGGACCCAAAATTCGCATCGGCTTGTTAGAGCAAGATCCGACTATGCTGGCGATTGGGGATACCGTCACCCTCACGCTTGACGATGTAGTCGGCAGCAACGGCATCATTTCCCTCCCCCATCCTGATTTCGTCCGTGATATCAAAGCTGGCACGACCCTGCTGCTGGATGATGGTAATCTACAATTCAGCGTGACCGAAACCGATGGCAGGAACTTGGTCTGTGTTGTCCTGGTCGGCGGCGCTCTCAAGTCTCGCAAAGGCGTTTCCGCGCCCAATGCCCAATTGACCTTATCCGCCATTACCGACAAAGACCGAGCCGATATCGAATTCGCCCTTTCCAAGAATTGCGATTATATGGCGATGTCATTTGTGCGCTCGGCTGATGATATTCGCGAGCTGAAATGGATGATGAAGCGCCTGGGCAAATCGGCCGCCATCATCGCCAAGATAGAAATGGGCGAAGCGCTGGAAAATATCGAAGAGATCATCAGCATCTGTGATGGGATCATGGTAGCGCGCGGCGACCTCGGTATCGAAACACCAGCGGAAGAGGTCCCTTTTCATCAGAAACGCATCATCAAACTTTGTAATGCCGCGGCGAAGCCAGTCATCACCGCCACCCAAATGCTGGAATCGATGACTGACAATCCACGACCGACCCGCGCCGAAGCCAGCGATGTTTACAATGCCATCATTGATGGTACTGATGCCATCATGCTAAGTGCAGAGAGCGCCAGCGGTCACTATCCCGTGCGAGCCGTCGAGGTCATGAACCAGATTGCCCAAATCGCCGAGCAACACCTCCGCGACCAGGGGCTAGGATACATGAGAGCCCTGGCTGATGACGCCCTTGCTGATGAAACACGGGAATTTGTCTCGGATGCGATCAGCAAGGCAACCACGGACATTTCCCAAGCCATTGACCTGACCGCCATCGTCACAACCAGCATGTCCGGTTACACCACCCGCCGAGTCGCCAAAGAAAGACCAAGCACACCTATCCTCTGTATGACGCCCAACCCCACCACACAGCGACTGATGGCGCTTGTTTGGGGGGTGATCCCTCTGCAAGTGCAAGAATTCGCCACCATTGACGAAATGATCAGCATCATCATTCGCACGGCGCATGACAAAGGTTTGGTCAAACGCGGCGACCGGCTGATTATCATCGCTGGCGTGCCCTTCGGCATTGGGGGCCAAACGAACCTGCTCAAGATTCATACAGTTGGGGCGGAAGGGGAAATCTAAGCATAGCTGCCCCAATTCCACAGCTAGGTGCTGCAAGTTAACGCAGTTTCTAATCCAACTGTTGAGATGCCACCCACTTGGCATCGATCGGCGCCGGTTCCGATGGTTTGACATGCCGGGAACTGGTCGCGATGGTACGGTCCGAGGTGTAATTCACTTGACTGGTAGTGCAACGCGGGCAGATATTCCAAGTGAGCTCCAACAAATAATCGCAATTGACACAGGCTTTCTTCAAGCGGTGATGACAATGTGGGCACGCCTGCCAATCATGCTGTACGCGCTGGTTGCAGCCCGGGCAACTTGGTCGATCCTCAATTTCTTGCAGCAGCGCTTCTTCTTCCAAAGAACGCTCATAGGCTTCCGAAAGGCTCTCGCGCGGGCGCAACAAGATATAGATCAACAAACCCGGCAGATTAAGCAGAAAGACAAGTATGGCGACCAACAAATGTGCCAGCGGGTCCCGCGAACGAGAACGCATATCACGATATGCCCAGATGACAATCGCCAGCCAGAAAGCGGCAATCAGGACGCCCGCAAAAATGGTAGCGACCAACAGAATGTCGTTGATGCCTTCGGGCATGGTTCAGGCTCCCCCAAAAACTGACACTAAAGAAGTATATCAGTGGAAGCTAGCGCGCGCAATTTAGCTGCTATCTTCTCGCCACAGCGTCAGGGAGAGAGAATTGTCAGGCGCTCTGCATCTAGCATGAGAATTATCGTTTAGCTATCGCGGTCACTGGAGCGACTGGCCAGCAGTATCATTTCGCTGACGACCGTATCAAATTGATGCCCCGAAGCATAAAAGGTGATGGCATTGATTCGCTGGGGTCTATCGGTTTCCGATATCAAGTTGAGCAGGTTGCCAGAGTCAAAGGTGTACCATACCGCCTGATTGGTATCCAGATGATCTTGGAAACAACTGGCGCACAGCTTTTTATAATCATCTGAAGCGCGATCTTCATAATAAAAGCCACGGAACCACTGCGAATTTGTTGGGCGGCTTGAACTATTTTCATAATCGATGCGCAACATCAAAGGGCATTCGCTTCCATCTTCGCCACAGAGACTAAGAGACTGATAGTTGAGGCTGAAAGTGGTGACCATGCGCAAGGAATCGTATTGGCTCACATCCAGCCCTTCCCCTTCGAACTCACGAACGCAAGCCACTTGCCCGTGTGAAATCGCATTTTGCAGCCGGCGTAAGCGCAAGCCCACGCGCCCATCGTGGTCGACTAAGGCGAAAGAACCTTCTGGAGGCGCATCTTGTTGGGCGGTGCAATTCCAGTTGGCTGGCTCCGCCGGCGAATACATCGGTCCAGTTGCCGCGCTCTGCAAACTGAAGGCGGCGTTGGCCAAAATACTCTCGGTTGTATCTGTCGACGTGCTGCTGCGATTGCCAATTCTGAGCACGAACTCCATTCCGCTCTCGATGCTTTTGCGGTAGCCAGGGTCGTCATGGAAATACCAGATTGCCTCGCCATCAAGGTTATGCAGGCGGACTTCATCTTCCGATACGCTAAGGCGGTATCGCCCTTTGGCGACGAATTCTATATGCACACCTCTGTCGGTATTGAGCGCATCGGTGTAGATATCCATCAAGAAAGAATGATCGCTATCTTCTGTGACCACTATATCAAGTTCACCTCTCAGACGAGAGAATTGTAACTGCAAGGGATTCTGGCTCCATTCAAAACGAGGTCTGTTAGCATGGTTGAAAGTGAGGAAGGTGTTGCCCTGCAGGGTGATGGCAGCTAACAATGGCGCCGGCGCTGTCTCCTCCTCAGCGATATCATAAATCTGAATGGTCGCCTGTGAGAGGGAATCGGTACTTATGCTCGTCGCTGTATTGCTTAGGTCGCTGCTTTCGCGTTCGACGGTTTCGATCAAATCAGCGCCGGTAATGCCGACAGTGCCCTTCGCCACCTGCAACTCCACCGGCAATGGCGCAGTTGATTGGAAGAGATAATAATACACACCTAAAGCAGTGCTGAGGGTAAAGGTGCAAAAGAGGGCGAAGGCAGCCAGCATCACTAACCAGGCGACTCGCTCTGGGTCAGTAGAACCACGGTATTCAAATTGCGACTGTTCATTAGCCGCCGCTTCGACGATCTCTTCAGCCTGTTGTGCAATATCAACCAAGTGACAACCCCAAACCATCCTCGCTGAAAGGCTCCCAGTCATTATACCATTTGAAGCCTGTTTTACTGCCGCGATAATGAGGTATAATTTTCGCAATAGGTATTGCGTTGAGTTTGATGGAAGGTGCGGTAATGTCCGGGCATAGCAAATGGTCAACTATCAAACGCAAGAAAGGCGCTGAAGACGCCAAGCGCGCCAAGATCTTCACCCGTTTAGGTCGCGATATTATGGTCGCCGCGCGCGAAAGCGGTGGTGATGAAGCCTCCAACCCAAAGCTGAAATTGGCGATTAGCAAAGCCCGCGCCGCCAATATGCCGAAGGAGAATATTGAACGCGCAATCAAAAAAGGCACGGGCGAAATCGCCGGTGGCGAAGTCGTAGAGATGCTCTATGAGGGCTACGGTCCCGAAGGGGTCGCCTACATTGTGGAGATCTTGACTGATAACAAAAATCGCACGCTGGCTGAAGTCAAACACGCCTTCAGCAAACATGCCGGCAGCTTGGCAACTAATGGCGCGGTCATGTGGCAATTCGACCAGAAAGGCTATATCACCATCAAAGGCAATGCCGATTATGATGAACTTTTCATGGATGCGGCTGAGGCAGGCGCTGATGATGTCGTTGATGAAGATGGCGTGCTCACCGTCTACACACCGCGGGATGCTTTTGGCATTGTTGAGCAAGCGCTGAATGATGCCGGCTATGAGTTAGACGAGTCGGAATTGCGCTGGTTCCCACAGAACGAGATCGATGTTCCCACCAGCAAGGCATTGCAGAACATACGCTTGATGGAGCAGCTGGAAGAATCCGATGATGTGCAAAGCGTGGCATCCAATTTGAATATCACCGACGCCATCATGGCGGCATTCGAGTCTTAGATGCTCTCGCTGGGTATCGATCCTGGTACGGCTTCGCTTGGCTATGGCTTAGTGCGCGAGCACAGAGACGGTTCGCTTGAGTCGGTGGCACATGGTGTGATTCGTACCAAGCCAGATTTGACTATGCCGCGGCGCCTGCAACAGATCCACGAGCAATTAAAAAACTTAATCGAGCGTCACCAGCCAGATCGCGGGGGCGTGGAAGAGATGTTTTTCTCGAGGAATGTTACGACAGCCATCACGGTGGCGCAAGCACGTGGTGTGGTCTTGCTAACATTGCAACAAGCAGGTTTGGAAATTGCCGAATACAAACCGAATGTCATCAAACAAGCGGTTTGCGGTTATGGTGGCGCGGATAAAGCACAAATGCAGGAGATGGTACGCTTGCTGCTGGGCTTGGAGCAGATCCCCCGACCTGACGATGCCGCTGACGCGCTGGCGGTCGCCATCACCGATTTGCATAGTTACCGCCTCAACATGATTGACCTGGTCTGATGAAAGCGGCACTTGATGATCGCCACACTCGCAGGAACCCTCGCCCATAAAGCAGCCGATCACTTGGTTGTCACCATCGCTGGAATCGGTATCGAGGTCTTCGTGCCTTTCAGCACCCTCGACAAGATCCAGTCAGAACAGGTCTTCCTCTACACGCGCCTAATCGTCCGGGAAGATTCCATGACGCTCTATGGCTTTGCCACCACCGCCGAGCGCGAACTCTTTGATACCGTGCTCAAGATCAGCGGGATTGGTCCCAAGTTGGCGCTTACCATGCTAAGCACCCTGACTGTTGATAACATTCGCAATGCTGTGCGCAATGAACGGCCCGAAATCATCAGCCGAGTACCAGGTATCGGCAAGAAGACGGCGCAAAAAATCGTGCTGGAATTGCAGGACAAGATTCCAGGGAGCCTGGATGCCTTGCCCGTCAGCACCGAGGAAGATTCCACAACCATGGTGATCGATGCCTTGACCGCGCTTGGCTATAGTATCGTTGAAGCGCAAACTGCCGTCCAATCTATTCCGATCGATGCGCCCGCGGATGTTGAAGAGCGCGTCCGTATCGCATTGCGGTCCCTCGGCGCATAAGCTGCACGGATGCAGGAGAGTGATATGGCAGAGAAGTTGATCGGCAAGCGTGTGGATGTCCTGGACAAGGGTTGGATCGAATTAGTCGATCTCATGCCACATCCGGATTCAGAGATCGATGGAGACCTCGCCATCGTCAACGCCGCCCGCGTAAGTTTCCTTGGGGAAAGCAAAGGACCATCGCGCGACAAGAAGCTGCTTTTCTATTTGCTACGGCATCGACACACATCGCCCTTTGAAATGGTTGAATTCAAATTTCGGGTGCGCGCTCCGCTGGTGACTTGGTGGCAGTGGGTGCGCCACCGCACCTGGAATATGAACGCGCAATCCGGTCGCTACACGCCGTTTCAAGAAAATGATTTTTATCTGCCGGAGACCTGGCGCAAACAAAGCCCAGACAACAAACAAGCCAGCGAAGGCAAACTTAATGAAACCGACAGTGATGAACTCACCCGGAACCTAATCGCGCATTATGACGAAGGATACCGCCTCTATTCCGATGCCTTGGAACGCGGTGTTTCCAAGGAGATGGCGCGCCTATTCTTGCCCGGGTTCAGCGTCTATTACACTTGGGTGACCAAGATCGATGCCCACAACCTAATGCACTTTTTGCGTTTGCGTATGGCTGGCGATGCACAATACGAGATCCGCGTTTATGCGGATGCAATCTATGAGCATTTTTTCAAACCCGCCCTGCCCTGGACTGCTGAAGCATTCGAGACCTACATACTGGATGCTAGATCATGAAGCGAGCATATTCGCTATCAAGGATGGTCAGCAGCCTCTTCACGATTGATGAGAAAAGCGGAAGACCGATCAAAATAGTCGCGCATTTGTGAACGCGCCGGCTCGGCAATGCCGGCGCTGTCAATCGCATCCAGCATGTGCTTTAGCCAGTGATCACGGGCTTGCCGATCAATAGGAAAGGGAAAATGGCGCATACGCAGACGGGGATGCCCACGCTCTTCGCTATAGCGCGCCGGTCCACCAAAAAACTGTACCAGAAAAAGAAACAGGTGCCGCTTTGCCGGTTGCAAATCCGCCGGGTACATGTGCCGCAAAACTGGATCCAACTCAACCCTGTCATAAAATGCGTCTACTATGACTTGAATCGGTTCTTCACCACCGATCATGTCATATACGCTCTTGGGCTTGAAGCTCATAGGACTTGCTTTCAGGTAAGTTCTCGCCTTAAGCGGGCTACTAAGGCAGCCTCTTTGCTGGCTCGTGGATCACGGTTATCTTAATCTCAAAAGTATGGCTTTACAATCCTAGCCATGATTGTACAATCCAAGCATTCAATTAGGACTTAAGCAAGGAAACCTCATCTTATGAGACAGATCAACATCCGTGCGAGCTTGCTCTCACTGCTATTGCTTTTGCAGATTTCGGGATTTTCCAGCGCGCAAGACTCTGAAACCATTCATATCGTCGGCTCGAGGATTGCCAATGCCCTGATAGCAGAGCTGGCTGATGCTCATGGCACTGAAGCGATCGATATCAATACAACCGGGACCGCTTCTGGCATTGACCGCTTCTGCAATGGCGAGCTCGATATGGCAACAGCGGCGCGCCCGATGACCTCGGCGGAAGCTGCCATATGCAATGCCAACGAAGTGGTCTACAGCGAATTTCTCGTGGGGCACCAGATCGTCGCTTTCATCGTCCATCCGGATGTGCCGGTCGAATGCTTGTCAGAAGATGACTTGCAGGAAGTGCTAAAACCGACAGCCAGCAACACACTGACAGATTGGTCATTTTATGACGACGAAAGCGAGCTACCGCTGACAGTTATCCTCCCTCCCGACAACCGCATCGAGCATGTGCTGGTCGATGACATTGTGGTTGGCGATGGTTTGCGGCTTGATGGGCAGAGCTATACCGAAGCCAGCGAAGCCATTGCCCAAGTCAGCGAAACAGCTGGCGCCTTCAGCTTCGTCCCCTGGGCAGAAGAGCTCGCAGACAACGAGTCGATACAAGTCTTGGAAGTCAGAAATGATGTCTTCTACGAATGCGTATTGCCATCGGCGGAAAATGTAGAAAATGAACAGTATTCCGTATCGCAATCGCTCTTCGTCTATGTAAATCGGGCATGGCTGGACGCTAAAGAAAATCTCGAAAGCTTGGTCAGCTACCTCATAGATGAATCCAATGCAGCGTTAATCGAAGCAGCCGGTATCACAGCCCCGAGCGCCGCCGCCTATACCTTAAATGCTGATGTGCTCGAGAATGCCGATGCGGCACGTATCTTCAGCGGCGAAGCCACAGAGTTCGAGCTGCCAGACGAACTAAGCGGCAGCGTAACCATCGTCGGAGCCGCCAATGCCTTTGAAGTGATCGACCAAGTCGCTAATCGCCTCAGCATAGGCAACGATGATTTGGAATTCAATTTTAACCTCGCCGGTCTCGCAACTGGTTTGAGCGATCTCTGCAATGACGAAGCGGATATCGCTTTGCTGGATTCACCATTAGCGGAGGAGTCGCTAGCTACTTGCGCGGAAAATGAAGTCCTTACTTTCCCCCTCAATATCGGCACGCGGGGGACCGTCCTGATAGCGAACGCGGCTGATGACCATACCGCCTGTTTGACAACTGAGCAAATCAATACAGTCTGGCGAGCTGAGTCTACAGATTCCGTTTCCTCCTGGTCAGATGTTGACGACAACTTCCCTGAGCAAAAGATGACGCTCTTTGGCCTATCCAGCCTTGATGAATACAGCGACATCTTGCTGCAGATCCCTGGGTCGGTCATAGCGCCAGTTCGCCGCGATACCGAGCAAGATTATGACCCGCTCTACCGGGCAGCCGCTGTTGGCAATGTCCCCGGCGCCATCACCTATATGAGCTGGCTCGATTATCAGGATGTCTTGGAGAACAACCAGGCAAATATTCAATTGGTTGCTGTGGATGCCGGCGACGGCTGTATAATTCCAGCCCCAGCTACCCTATCCGATCACAGCTATGCGCTCTCGCGATCTGCGGGCTTGCTGGTACGCGAGCAATCGATGGCTAATATCAATGTGCAAGCTTTGCTTTGGAGCCTGTTTGATGAAGACAACTGGTTTGCGGTTGAGCGCGGGGGGTTTGTCGGGCTTTCCGAGATCGAGCTGCCCGCTATCCGCCTCGAATTGCAATCATGGTTTACCGAGGCAGAAGCCAAGTATCCACCAACTGAAGAACCCGAAGAACCCGAGCCTGAAGACGACAGCGACGAAGAGCCATCAGAATAGGTCTTGCTTTTTGTGATGCCACCAAAAAAACAGCATCACCAAGCAAGTTTAGGCACTTGTCGAAAAGACAAAGCTCGCCATAAGCCGCCTGGTATTATGCTATACTCAGCTTGACTTCTGCGCCCGCGAATGGGAGAGCCACATGCACGGCGAATTGATCGCCTTTGACCTTGAAACAACGGGGCTCGACCCCGGCGCTGACGAAATCATTGAAGTTGGCATCGCTCGTTTCCGCGAAGGCGAGATCGTTGATCAATATCAATCTCTGGTCAACCCCTCGGTCCCCATCCCGCCTGATGTGACGCATCTGACCGGCATCCACCCCGAAGATGTGGAAGACGCTCCTGTAATTGAGGATATCCTGCCGACGCTGCGCGAATTCTTTGGCAGCGCCCCGGTGATCGCCCACAACGCGCCCTTCGATGTGGCTTTCATGCGCAAACACGATATGCTCGCTGACAGTCTGGCTATCGATACCTATGAACTCGCGGCGATCATGCTGCCTTCTGCGCCGCGCTACAGTTTGGGCGGCTTGACTGCGCTGATGCAGATTGAGCTCAAGCGCGCCCATCGCGCTTATGACGATGCCGCCGCCACCGGCTATTTGTACTGGAAATTGTGGGAAAAGGCTTATCGGCTTCCCGCGAGTATCCTAACCGAAATCATCCAAGCCAGTAGCGGCAAGAATTGGCAGCTGCGCCATGTATTCCAGGCTGCGCTGGAGGAGAATTTGGCCAGCGGCCAGACAAGTCGTCCTAATAATCCTTTCATCGCGGAACAGCTAAGCGCCAAGCCGCTCGACTTGAAAAAAGCGCAACATGGCAGCCTGGCGGCCCAATCCGTCGAGGAGGTCTTCGCTAATGGCGGCAAACTGGCGGATGCCCTGGGCAACTACGAAAAACGTCAGCCGCAACTGAGCATGGCACAGGAAGTGACCAGCGCCCTCAACCAAGGCGAGCATGCCATGATCGAAGCGGGGACGGGCACGGGCAAATCACTTGCCTATCTTATCCCGGCAGCGCTTTGGGCAATGCAAAATAGTCAGCGCGTAACAGTCTCCACCCATACCATCAATCTGCAGGAACAACTCCTGAACAAAGACATCCCGCTAGTGCGGCGGGTTGTTGGCTATGGCTTGCAGGCAGTGCTGATGAAAGGGCGCGGCAACTATCTATGTCCGCGGCGGCTGGAAACATTGCGGCGGCGCAAACCCAGCACGCTCGATGAGCTACGCACGATGGCGAAGATCCTGGTCTGGCTGCAGGACAATGACTCGGGCGACCGTGGCGAAATCACACTGCGGGCTGGCGAGTGGGCGGTTTGGTCACGCTTGAGCGCCCAAGACGAAGCTTGCAGCACCTTTCGCTGCGCCAGCCAGATGGACGGCGCCTGCCCCTATTATCGGGCGCGTAAAAAAGCCGAAACTGCGCATATCCTGATCACCAATCACGCGCTGCTGATCGCCGATGCCAAGATAGAAAACCGGGCTTTGCCGGAGTATTACAACCTCATTGTGGACGAAGCGCATCAATTGGAAGATGCCATCACCAATGGCATGAGCCGGCGGATCGACCAGCAGCTGATCTTTAGGCAATTGCGCGACCTTGGCAACAAGCGCGGCGGCAGCCTGGGCGCCTTCCTCAATACGACCCGCAACTATTTGAGCCAGCCAGACTATCATAAACTACAAGCTTTCATCGAAAATATCGATGCTGCCATTGCTTTGATGAAGCGGCATATCCGCAGTTATTTTGAAGCATTGTATGATTTCGCGCGCAATCAAAATAAAGACAGCCGGCATGCCATGCGTTTGTTGCATTCGCAGCGAGAATCGGGGAGCTTCGCCAATGCGCAAACATCCTGGCAGCAATTGGCGTCCTTCTTCCTGGTGGTGACGGATGCGATGGAGCGGCTTTGTACGGCGCTGCCGCGCTACGAAAAATACGATATGCCCGACTTTGCCGATTATAGCAGCGAGATCCGCGCTCACTGGCGATACCTGGCGGAATTGCACGAACAGCTTGAGCGCTTCACGCAGGATCCAGACAGCAATGCCGTTTATGCCATCACCGCAGGAGAGAGCGCTGACAGACTGCAATTGCATATTTCGCCGTTGCATATCGGTCCCATGATGGAAGAATATCTCAATCAGCGCCTGGAGAGCATCATATTAACCAGCGCGACGCTAAGAACCCAAGGCAACTTCGAGCATATTGCCGAACGTCTCTATACCGACAGCTTCAAACCGGTCACATTAGGCTCGCCATTTGATTACCAACAATCCACCTTGCTTTACGTGCCGAATGATATGCCCGAACCCAACCAACGCACCAGCTATCAGAAAATGCTCGAGCGGGGAATCATCGAATTGGCAGCGGCGCTGAATGGGCGGGTCATGGTCTTATTCACCAGCTATGCCCAACTGCGAGAAACATCCAAAGCGATCACACCGCGACTAACGCTGGGGGATATCATGGTCTACGATCAGAGTTTTGGCAGTAGCAGGGACATGCTTTTAGAGAGTTTTAAGCAAGCCGATAAAGCCGTGCTGATGGGTACGCGCAGCTTTTGGGAAGGCATCGATATCCCCGGTGACGATTTGAGCGCTCTGGTGATCGCCCGGCTGCCATTCGCTGTCCCTTCCGACCCCATCTTCGCCGCCCGCTCCGAAGCATACAGCAATTCTTTTCAGCAATACGCCGTGCCCGATGCGATATTACGCTTCCGCCAGGGCTTCGGTCGCTTGATTCGCAGCCGCAGCGACCGTGGCGTCGTCGCCATTTTTGACAGCCGCATCATCAACAAAAATTATGGCAGCAGTTTTCTCGAATCCTTGCCCGACTGTACGATACAATTTGGCGCCTTAGAGAAACTGCCAAGCCTCGCATCAGCCTGGATTGAACGAGGTTGAGAATAGTTGAGGATCGAAGATGAGAACGCCCGCGGGCCGCGAGTGCCCACACTACTATGCCGATTACAACCGTCATACCCGTGATATTGAAGAATGCCGCTTGGCGAAGCAAAATCCGGATTCCGAAATCTGGCATCCCAAAGATTGCGCCAAGTGCCCGGTGCCCGATATCGTCTTGGCAAATGCCAGCCCCGACACCGAGCTCCGGCTCACTATCAAGGCGAGTTTCTTTGGGATGCTGCGCCGCGTCGAAGTAGAAGCGATCTGCCTCAAAAATGGCGAAAAGGTAGATCCCTACGTCGGCTGCCCCGACGATCATCCGGGCTTGGATATCTTCCGCCAGGCATTGGAAAACAGTGATGATTAAAGCTGTCTTGCTCGACCTCGACAACACATTGTTGCACAATCCGGACCGTCAGTTCGCCGAGGCTTTTCGCCGGGCATTCGCCGCGCATTTTTCCGACTGCTATGGCATTGAGCGGGCAGCAGAGGCTTTGCGCCCTGGCATCAAGCAGCTCAATGCGGAGCGAAATACCGCCAAATCCAACGCTGAAGTAATTTTGGAGAACCTTGCGGGAGAATTGTCCTTGCCAGAGGAGATGGTCGCAGCGGCTCTTTCCTCCTTCTACCAGGGACCATACCAAGATCTGAAAAGTCTCAGCTACCCTGTTCCCGCGGCAGCTGCCTTGGTCGAAAGCCTGTTGGGGCAGAACTTGCATGTCGCTATCGCCACCAATCCACTTTATCCAGAATCCGCAATCCGCACCCGGCTCGAGTGGGCTGGCTTATCGGATTACTTCTGCGATTTCGCTTTTATCACCCACAGCGAAAACATGCACTTTAGCAAGCCCGACCCCGCCTATTTCGCCGAGACCGTCGCGCGCATCGGAGTAGAACCAGACGAAGCGCTGTTGCTAGGCGATAGTGACAAGAACGATATCCGACCAGCCCGCGTCATCGGGGTGCATACTTTGCAGGTGAAAAACGCCGCTGAGCTAAATAGTATTCTATGCAAAATTCAAAAAGACGATTGGCGCAGTGATTATCTAGGGTCTGAAATAAAGCCAGCCGCAATCATGCCACAGTACCGCGGCAACATCGCTGCGCTTTATGGCTTGCTGAGCGAAGTCAAAGAGCATCAATGGCTGCAACGCCCTGATCCGGCTGAATGGTCGATTTTGCAGATTCTTTGCCATCTTTGGAAAGTCGAAACCGAGGTGCATCAACAGCGTTTGCGCATGATCTTGGGCGAGGATGACCCATTTATCGCCTCAGTGACACCGCCGGGTCCGCGCATCCCCCATTGCCATGATGATGGTTACGCAGTCATGTCGCAATTTCATCAGAGGCGCTGCCAAACAATGGAGCTGATTGCGGGCTTGACGCGGCAAGATTGGCAACGCCCAGCCCGGCACAGCATCTTCGGCTTGACGAATTTGCTTGAGATGGCTTATTTCACCGCACAACATGATCGCCTGCACATCACGCAACTTTGTCAAACTCTGGGCAAATGCGCCGATTGATAGCTCGGTCACAAAAGAGTCGCGGTAGACGGGCAGAAGTGCTAGACTTTGGATATTGGGCAAGCGCTTTTGAATTGGCGCCGTTTCAAAGCAAGCCACAATATCGTTTGACTATTCTCGTACTTACTGTACAATACGTTCAAATAGTTCTGAACTTCACAATGCTGAAACTGGAGCCAGAAAGATGAGAAGCATAGCGGCGAATCAAGTTGAGCTATCCATAATGCTCGATGACGGGCTGGCTGCCGTTGAACGCGCGATGCTTGACGTGACCAATAGCCAAGTCGATGTGCTGCGGGATGCCAGCCAGCATATTCTAGGTGCTGGTGGCAAGCGCATTCGTCCCCGTCTTCTGTTGCTTAGTTATCTGGCTCTGGGCGGTGGAGATCTTGAATATGTCGCCAAGCCAGCCGCCGCCATCGAATTGATGCATACCGCCAGTGTCGTGCACGATGACATTAATGACCATGGGGTCGTTCGCCGTGGCCGCCCATCTGTCAACGCCATCTGGGGGCGTACTTTCGCACTCCTGACCGGAGACTTCCTTTTCACCGCGGTTTACGAACTGATGGCCCCCTATCGTGACCTCAATATCGACTTGGCAAAGGCGGCAACCGCCCTGGTAGAAGGCGAGACCTTGCAAGCCAGTGCAGTGAAGAACAATATCTTCACCCGCGAAGTCTATATGCAAATCATCGCCTTGAAGACCGCCGCCCTCTTCCAGGCAGCCAGCTCCATAGGCGCCAAAATGGCGGGGGCAAGTCCGGAGGAAATTCGAGCACTTTCCGACTTCGGCTTCAAGCTCGGCTTGGCTTTTCAGATTGTCGATGACATACTCGATCTGGTAGCGGACGAACAGGTACTGGGCAAAACCAGCGGTATCGATATCGAACAGGGGCGCGGGGTCGCGGTCGCCTTGCAAGATGCCAGTCACAATGGCGGCACGCCAGTTGCCGACCCCATGGAAGCGATCAAACGCAAAATGATGGAAGGCGATACTGTCGAGCGCGCGCGTCAACGGGCGGAGATTCTGGTCGCGGGCGCTCTTGGTAGCCTCTCTATCCTGGCGGACTCGCCGGCAAAATCCGCGCTGGCAGAATTAGCGAGTTTAGTCCTCCAGCGCGAAAACTGAAATCCCCCAGCGCAGCACTCGATAGCGCGTTGCCGAGCTTGTCTCATGCCTGTATCATATTGATACGCGGCTTTTCGTTACGAGCGAATAGGCGAATGGCATGGTGATTAAGGTAGCGACCGTCAGCCAAATACGTGAAATCGAGACTTCAGCAGATCAGTCTGGTCTGAGCTACCGGCAGATGATGCGCAATGCCGGCTGGGCAGCCAGCGCCTATCTGCAAGATCGCCTCAATATCACCGCAAAGACCAAAATCACCATCCTGATTGGCAAAGGCAATAATGGCGGTGATGGCTTGGTGATGGCGCAGGATTTGGCATCCAAGACAGCTGCCGAGATTCATCTGTATTTGCTCGAAGCACGCGACAGAAGCGACCAGAATTTCGCCGCTGCCCTGGCAAAGGGAATCTCTTATGTAGATGCCAGCACTGATAGTGACGGCGAACATTTAGAAAATCTCATTGGCAGTGCCGATGTCGTTGTCGATGCGCTGGTTGGGATCGGCTTGCGCCCTCCCCTGCGGGATCCAGCAGCCAAGATTTTGCAAAAAGTGAATGAATCTATAAACCGAATCTCGTCAGAAGTGGAAGCCCCCACAATTGTGAATCTGGCTGGAGCCAATACTAAAACGAGAGATCAGAGTCCCTTCGTGCTCGCGCTAGACTGTCCCAGCGGCATCGATTGCGATAGCGGACAAGCTGACCACAATACAATCCCCGCCGATGCAACGATCACTTTCATCGCAGCGAAACCGGGTCTCTTAACTTTTCCGGCCGCCGCTTATGTGGGCGACCTCGTCTGTGCGCCAATTGGCATTCCACATGACTTGCCAGACTTGCGCGAGATTCGGCGGACTGTCGTGGATCAGGGACTGGCTGCCTCTCTATTGCCTGCCCGCCCCATTGACGGTCACAAAGGCAGCTTTGGCAAGGTCATGCTGGTGGCTGGTTCAGCGAATTATATCGGCGCCATCGCGCTTGCCGGGGAAGCCGCTTGTCGTTCGGGCGTTGGGCTGGCCACTATCGCGAGCGCAAGCAAACTCATCAACATTGTAGCGACTAACCTGCGCGAGCCAACCTGGCTGCCGTTGGAGGACATGGCTGGGGCAATCGCCGCCAGCGCCAGTGAGACCCTGCTCGAAAAACTGCCAGGTTATCAAGCTCTGCTCATCGGCTGTGGTTTAGGCTTGCACGAGAGTACCCGGTTATTCCTTGCCAATGTGCTTCGAGCTAGTCAGTTACCCCCGCTCGTGCTCGATGCTGATGGGCTGAATATCGTAAGCCAGCTGCCCGAATGGTGGCGATCCCTGCCCGCCAACAGCATCATCACCCCGCATAGTGGTGAAATGGCGCGTTTGACCGGGCTTGAAACAAGTGAAATTAACGCGGATCGTTGGGCAGTAGCAGAGCATTACGCCAAAAGCTGGAATCTGGTAGTCGTTCTAAAAGGCGCGCACACCTTAATCGCCGCGCCTGACGGACGAACCAGCGTCATCCCATTCAAGATCGATGCCCTCGGCACTGCCGGCACTGGTGACATTCTGGCAGGATTAATCGCGGGTTTACGCGCTCAAAGCCTGAGCGCTTTTGACGCAGCTCGACTGGGCGCATATATTCACGCCTCGGCCGGTAGCATCGCGGCAGAGACAATCCGCAGCAGCCGCAGCCTCATCGCGAGTGATGTCTTGGCGGCTTTGGGCGCTGCATTTGACAGGATCGAGTCGCTCTAGTCCACCTGCTCGCGGCGGGCTCTCGCCATTCGCTTGGCTTCAGTGATGCTCGCTTCGATCTCTAGTTCACCCGTCCCCGCCCCGAACTGGGTTAGATCTTTTCGGCGTATCACACCTCGCTGCTTTATGTGGAGCAGCGCGTATCCCGCCCCGAGCAGGATGCCAAGAAGCAAACCAACAAAAGTGGCATTTTCGTCGAGTTCAAATCGCTTGAGCTTCATCGGTATCGTCAGTGTTCGCCTGGTCAGGCGCGACTAGCCCACGGATGCGAATCAGTTCGCGCAAAAATGCCAACAAGCCAGCCAGAAAACTCTTGATCTGAATCAGTGGATCAACGGCATTGCTATTAATAAATTCCGCAGTCGCTTTGCTCAGGCGGGTTGTCTCTCGCGCATTATCAAGGATGGGCTTTATCTCTGTCTTCAACATGATTAGAAAACCCGCCACTTGTAGCAGGAATATCGCTAGAGCGCCAATGATGAGCAGCGACTCCAATATAAGTATCAATAGAAGGACATCGCGGACGATCTGGATGAAGGGCGCCCAAGTCTCCGCCGCCGTCAAAGCCGCAGCCAACGCAGCAACTACCAAGAGCAAAATTAGCAGGATACCGAAAATAGCGGCAAGCTTGATCAGTCTCGTGACCTTGCGACCAGAAGAGCCACGCCCTTCGCCTGGCACTGCAGCGCTGCTGTTATCCGCACTTGTGGTCATGGTCTAACGCCGAGTAACAGGAGTGGAGGGCTTGGCGGTCAGGACGTGAGCGAAGATTAGCAGCGCCAACGCCGTCACGCTGGCTGGGAGCAAATGGACTATACCTATCTTGAACAGGCTGATATCGACGTAGTTCCCAATATATTGCCCCAGCAAAAAACCCAGCCAACTGGTGAAAACAAAGAGCACCATACGGCGCGCGTCCCCGCCCATGACCACATGGAACCCCAACCCGATCATAGTGGCGATGACAAAGGCGAAAATGAATACAGGATTTAGCATGGCTGTTGTCAATCAATCATCTAAGCATTAAAATCTAGTGTAGCATAAAGCACTTAACCAGTCACGTTGCAGCGTCTGTATCCATGAACGTCATCGATCTTGAAATACTCATACCAGCCTCACCCGAATTTATCTGGCGCTTTTTGGGAGATCTCTCCATAATCCCCCAATGGCAGCAAAATGTAAGTTCGGTCTCTTTCCTTTCTACCCAACGCGAAGGCAACGGCACGCGCTGGCGTCAGTCCGCGTTGAAAGGGAATGACATCGTTGTCGAGGTCAGCGCCTGGTACGACACGCTGGGATACGAATACAAACTTGTTGATGGCAGTAAGCTCGGCGAAAACCAGGGGCGCATCAGGCTGCAAGAAGTAGCCGAGGGGACGCTGGTGCGCTGGACTTTTCAGTATGATCCCGGCGGGGTTTTTGGTGGCTTGCGCAATACTGTCCGTCTCAAGCGCAACACCAACAAAGAAATTCAAACCAGTCTGCGCAATTTGCACCAACTCATCCTGCAAGAATCGGGCGGTATTTCCACCCACCAAGCTAAATCCAGCATGCAGGATGCGCCAGATGTGGACGAGAGATCCGCCTATCAGCCGCGGCATCCTTTAGCTTACCATGAGCCCTTTGGCGACGAGGTGACAGAAAATGGGGATGACTTTGACACCGAGAAACAGTCCATAGCCCCCTACGATATGGAACCAGCCCTCCCGCCGCCAACAGATATAGACACCAAACCGAATCCCGTTGTTTTATCCAGCCAGCTGGAACAGGAAGTTGCCGAAGAGACGGAGTTCAAGCTGGAAGATACCCAGCCAGTCGAAGCGGTATCTCTTTCCGCCGAGCCTATGCCAGAGGTACCCACAGCGCCAGAGCCAGATGAAGCGAATCTACCCGAGCCACCATCAGCAATTGCACAGCCCGCATCTTCGCCAGAAGCACAAGAACAATCTGATCTCAGCGTATTTGAGATCTTCGGTCTACAAAAGCCGAGCGAAGCCAATAGCGTTAGCGATGAGGGTGCTGAACCAGCCCAGCAAAGTTACGAATCGGATGCAGTATTAGATGAGATCTTGCCGTTTGCTGACAGCGCAAGTCCATCAAAAGCACCGGCGACAATGACTCAAGATAGCGATGATGCGAACGCTGAATCCAGCCCAACCACCGCGGATGGCAAAATCCTGGGTCTGCGTCGCTGCGCAAGGCGAGCTAAACCATCGCTGCGGACCCATAGCTATTGACCTCAGACCAGGAAGATTGTTTTCGTGCCAAGTCAGCTTGTCGAAGCACGCTGATGAAGAGTCAGCGTTGGGTGGATGAAGGGATTTGAACCCTCAACCGCCTGAACCACAATCAGGTGCTCTGCCATTGAGCTACATCCACCATAATACTCCGCCAGTATATCATGAATTAGCGAGGGAATCCAGCCCAATTTGAGGCTGGCTTTTGACAGGCTCTAGCGCTTTGGACAGGATAAGCAACTGTACGACACTACCCGGCAAGGCTACGGTCTGCGTCTGGGCATCTAAGCCGGAGGAACTGAAATCGAAGCTGAGGCTCTCATCGGTTATCAGCTGACAGCGCTGGCCCGTCAGTCGGTAAAGCCAGCAGATCAGCCACTGGCGAATACCCTCGCCAGTTAGAATACCGGAGAGGACGATAATGACTCGCCCATTTGCTAGCAACACACGATTCAGCTCCGCCAAAGTAGCTGGATGGAAAATGAATTGCGCCGGAAAAGTGCAGACAATTGCTCCAACGGCGGCGCCTTTTAGCGGGAGATTGACTGTGTCCGCTTGTATCAGGCTCGTCCGTAGATCGAAGCGTTTCAATTTGCGCTGCGTGAGCCTGCCCATATAAGGCGAGAGATCGAGAGCGATATTACGGTAACCCGCTTCCAGCAAGTCACACTGCAAATCCCCTGTGCCATGCGCCAACTCCAGCACAGTGCCCGCTTCGGGAGCCGGCAGGTGAGGCAGGACAGCCCGTTGCCAACTCCGCCAATGTCCCAGCGAGACAGCCCGACTCACCAAATCGTAGGTGAAGGCGAGTTCGTTATAGAGCAATCGGAAACCGAAACGCCGGAATCTGTTCAGCATTCTTCGAGCGCGGCAATAATGACATCAGGCATATCAGTGATGATGGCGTTCACAGCCAAACGTTTGAGTTCCTGCGCGCGCTGCGGATCGTTGACGGTCCAAGCGTTGACATAATATCCCTTGTCTCGCGCCCGGCTCATATAATCTGCATCGATCATCTCATGCCAGGGATGCCGCGCGTGATGAGGCACCCGGGTCCCCAGCGCCTCGCTATCATCGGGTATGCCGGGCACGTATAGAAAACCGAGCATGATATCGGGGCGAAGCGCGCTAAATCGCCCTAGGGCAGAGGGATTAAATGATGAAATGATCACCCGGTCCGCAACTTGATGCCGCTCGATGCAAGCAGCAACAGCCTCTTCTAGCCCATTATCCTCTTCTGACACGGTTTTGAGCTCGACATTGATCAAGATTTTTTTGCCAAATGCCTGGAAGACTTCGTCCAGCGTTGGGATTCTCTCGTTGCAATATGAATTGGAAAACCAACCGCCCGCATCCAGGCTTTTTAACTCCGCCAATGTGTAATCCGCGACCATTCCTTCACCATTTGTGGTGGCATCAATGCTAAAGTCATGTATCACAACAGCTTGACCATCGCGGGAAAGTTGCACATCCAGCTCGATGCCAGCGGCGCCTTGTGTCACTGCCAGTTCAAAAGCGGACATAGTGTTCATCGGCGCATAAGCCATAGCACCGCGGTGACCAAAAACCAAGGTTTCACCTGTGTCTAAGGCTTGGCGAGCAGTACTGGGAGTTGTTTCCATCTCTTATCTTTGTGACTATACGAAAACTTGAATGGCGCCATTTTCAACCCGCACGGAAAACCAAGTCACATCAATTTCAGCCGGGCTGCGGGTCGCTTTGCCATTGCGGATATCGAAGCGCCCCCCATGTCGCGGGCATTCAATTTCATAGTCGAGTAATTTGCTGGGCTGGTCTTTCAGATCAAATGCCAGCGCATTGCCATCATGTGTACACAAATCCTCGATGGCATAATACTTGTCGCTGACATTGAAGACAGCGATCCAACGCCCCTTGACACCGAAGACCTCACGCTGGTTTGGTCCCAGCTCCTGGCTTTTACAAAGTGTGACCCATTCAGCTTCAGCCATCTTCACGCTCACTTCGCTTCAATCAAGTCCCAATGTTCCTTGCCTGTGATACCATGGGCGCCGATGATTAGCACCTTGAGCGGCAATAAAGCACATTTGACGCGGTTGATACTAAGCGTCAAACCGATGTTATCCAGCAACTGTTGCTTGTCAATTTGGCGCGCTTCTGACAAAGTCATGCCCAGCAGTTCTTCGCCAAACATAGAGGCGGAGGCTTGACAGATGGCGCAGCCCTCACCATCCCAACCCACCTGGCTGATGACCCCATCTTCGTCCAGGCGCAGAGTCAAACGCAAGCGATCGCCACACAAGGGGTTGGATTCTTCATGGTCGAAATCATTGGGAGATAGCAAACCCCAATTGCGTTGATTGCGAGCGTGATCCAAGATGAGCTCGCGGTACATCTCTTCCATGATGATCCTCGGCAAAGCCCACTCAACTTCAAAAGCGCAGCTGTACAGCTACGCTTTGAATTATAGCTCATAGTCTTTGCAGATAAACCGTTTTGCGCGCCGCTGCAATCAGAAGCATCAGCCGATGATTTTGGCTTCGATCTCGTCCATCAAGCGCTGACGCACGCGCTCAAACGGTACACGTAGCAGCAACTCATCAAAGAAGCCCTCAATAATCATCAACTGCGCTTGTGAGCGTGTGATACCACGGCTCATGAGATAGTAGATCGGCTCTTCTTCCAAGGTGCCAAAAGTCGCCGCATGCGAGCAGGCGACATCATCAGCCTCGATTTCCAAACCGGGGATGCTATCCATACGCGCTTCATCGCTCAGCATGAGATTGCGGCAAACTTGGTAGCCATCGATCCTCTGCATCTGTGGCAGAGATTTAATCATGCCCTGCCAAAGCGTGCGAGCGTTATCGCGGGCTGCCCCCTTGAACAGTAGATCCGTATTCGTCAACGGCGCATTATGATTCTGTTGCGTGTCAAGATCAAAGAATTGACCGCGATCGGCGAAGAAGAAACCACTCACGCGGGCATTGGCGCCGCTGCCGACTGTATCAACTTCGATGAAGGCTTTGGTCAGGCGACTGCCCATGACGCCATTGACCCAATCCAATTGAGCGTCACGCTCGACAATGCCGCGTTGATGGCTGAATTCAAAAGTTTCACGATTCCAATCTTGCAGCGAGACATAGCGTAGATTTCCCGCCGCACCGACGATTAGCTCGGTCGCGCCAATGTATGCTGATTGCACACTGGCTTCCGCCGAAGCATATTCGACTTGCATCGTCGCCTGGGCATTGTCTTCCAGCACCACCAAGACATGCCCAAATGCCGCGCCGGCAGCGCTGTTATAACAAACCACATGCAAAGGAAGCTCCGCCACTATATTGCGCGGTACATAAACAAAGACGCCAAAATTCCACAGCGCCGCGTGCAAGGCAGCGAATTTGCCATCAGCGGGCGTTACAGCTCGCGTCATCAAGTGCTTTTCCAGCAGCTCTCCATGCTCGCGCACGGCGGTCTGCAAATCAGCAAAAATCACGCCTTGTTGCGCCAGTTCATCGGGCAACTCATATCGCACAACTTTGCCATCGACAAAAACGAGCAAACCTCGCTGTTCGTTGCCGGTCAATGGCTCCAGGTTTTTAGCTGGCACGACGGATGAAGTTGCGCCATTGGCTTGGATAAGCTGTTGGGCTTCGTCCCATTGTATATGGCGATAATCGGTCCTGCGCCATTCCTCTTCCAGGTAAGGCATGGGGGTATTCTGGTAGATTTCCCAAGCCCGCAACCGACGCTCGAGCAGCCATTGCGGCTCGTTGTTTTCTTTGCTTTGCGCTTCCACCTGCGCGAGCGAAAAATTCGGCGCCGGCGGCAACGAAGAACGCCTTCGTAGAACTACCACGTCTTTCTCTCCTGATATCGTCAAGCTAAATGATGCAGTTGTAGGGGATTAGCCGATTGAGCCTTCCAGCTGAATTTGTATCAAGCGATTGAGCTCCAGCGCGTATTCCATCGGCAATTCTTTCACCAGCGGCTCCAAGAAGCCATTCACAATCATCGCGTTGGCTTCGTCTTCGCTGATGCCCCGGCTCATCAGATAGAAAAGCTGATCTTCGCCCACTTTGCTGACCGATGCCTCGTGCCCCATCGTGACATCTTTGGCATCGATCTCTATGGTGGGATAGGTATCGGAACGGCTTTCATCATCCAGCAGCAGCGCATCACAAACCACGTTGCTCTTGCTATGGCGAGCGGCTTCATCGATCTTGAGCAAGCCGCGATAGCTCGCCCTCCCGCCATCTTTGCTGATGGACTTGCTGATGATTTGGCTGGTCGTATTGGGCGCCAAATGTGTGATTTTGGCGCCGGCATCCTGATGTTGCCCATCGCCGGCAAAGGCAATCGACAATACCTCCCCATGCGCCCCTTCGCCACGCAAGATCACGGCAGGGTATTTCATGGTCAAACGGCTGCCCAAGTTGCCATCCACCCATTCCATGGTGGCGTCTTCTTCGGCAACAGCTCGTTTGGTCACCAGGTTGTAGACATTGTTGGACCAGTTTTGAATGGTGGTATAGCGGCAGCGACCGCCTTTCTTGACAATGATTTCAACCACAGCGCTGTGCAAACTGTCAGAGCTGTAAATCGGCGCCGTGCAACCCTCGACATAATGGACATAAGCGCCTTCATCGACAATGATCAAGGTGCGCTCGAACTGGCCCATATTTTGGGTATTGATGCGGAAATACGCTTGTAGCGGCATTTCCACTTGCACACCCGGCGGAACATAGATGAAGCTGCCGCCCGACCAAACCGCGGTATTCAAAGCGGCAAATTTGTTGTCGTTAGAGGGGATCACTGTGCCGAAATATTCTTGCACAATTTCAGGATGCTCGCGCAAGCCCGAATCCATATCCAGGAAGATAACGCCCTGTTCCTCCAGGTTCTCTTGAATCTTGTGATAGACCGACTCGCTATCATATTGCGCGGAAACACCGTGCAAGAATTTCTGTTCGGCTTCGGGTATGCCGAGCTTGTCGAAGGTTTCTTTGATTTCCTGTGGCACATCGTCCCAGTCCTGCTCGGTCTTATCGGTAGCTCGCACGTAGTAGTAGATGTCATCATAGTCAATTCGGTTGAGGTCCCCACCCCATTGCGGCGTGGGTTTGTCCATAAAGATTTGGTAAGCCTCAAGCCGTCGCTCTGTCATCCACTGGGGCTCCGCTTTCATCGCGCTGATCTGCTGCACAATCTCCGCATTGATGCCTTTTTGGCTCTTGAAAGTGTATTCCACATCAGCATCGTGGAAGCCGTATTTATCGGCATAGCTCAAGCCGACTTCTTTCAGTGCCTCTTCTTCATAGGTGAGCTGCTTTTCGCTTCTGATCAATTCGCTCATCTCTGCCTCCAGCAAGAAATGTTAGACTTGCGTCAAAGCCGTGTGTTTTTCACGGATCCACTCGTAACCCTTTTCTTCAAGCTCCAGCGCCAGGCTGGCACCGCCGCTTTCAACGATGCGCCCGTCATACATCACATGTACATAATCCGGCTTAATGTAATTCAACATCCGCTGATAATGGGTGATGACCAAAGCGCCCATAGCAGGACCAGTTAATGAGTTGACTCCATCGGCAACGATGCGCAGGGCATCGATATCCAAGCCCGAATCCGTCTCATCAAGCACGGCAATCCGCGGCTCCAGCACCGCCATCTGCAGCACCTCCGCCCGCTTCTTCTCGCCACCGCTGAAACCCTCATTGAGGTAGCGCCCGGCAAAAGCGTGGTCAATATGCAATTCGGTCATTTTCTGGCGCATCATCCGGGCGAATTTGGGAATGGGGATGCCTTTGCTATCCGGGTCTTCCGCCTTTAAGCGAGCGTTGATGGCATGACGGAGAAAATTTGCCAGCGTCACGCCCGGGATGGCAACGGGGTATTGAAAAGCCAGGAACAAACCAGACCGGCTGCGTTCGTCCGGCTCCATTTCCAGCACATCCTCGCCATCCAGCAGGACTTTGCCCTCATGCACTTCGTAGGCTGGGTTGCCCATCAGTACATTGGCAAGTGTGCTCTTGCCCGAACCATTGGGACCCATCAAGGCATGGATCTCCCCCTGCTTCACCGTCAGATTCACACCCTGTAGAATCAAGCTCTCATCGCCATCCACACTCGCGCTCAAGTTCTGTATTTCCAATGTTGCAACCATTCGCGGCATTTCTCCTCTCTGATTGTTTTTAATGTCGGTTAAATTTACTCTATAACCGACTCGAACTTAAGGCAGTATATCAGCCAGCTAATACCTTGTCAACAGCATTAGCCCCTGCTTGCTATATCATCGCCTAAAATATGGACGCGCTACTGTCGAAAATCTTAGCAGCCAAACAATAGAATTCCATCAGAATGAAGCAAGCCAACAAATTGACAGAGTAGAGTCCTTGTACTATGCTTGGCACATTGCGTAGGCTAAGCTCGCTGGCGACATTGGCGAGGACAGCCAGCCGAGGTTTAAGGTAGAATGTAGGCATACAGCAGGCGATCTTCAGCGCCTGGAGGACAGAGATGGACGAAAAAGAAACCGGATTGTATGAAGCGCTACGGGCAGTTATCGATCCCGAAATCGGTATGAATATTATCGAGCTTGGCTTGGTGCGCGGTGTGGAAATTGGGGATGATAGCGCCCATGTCAATATGATCATGACCACCCCATTCTGCCCCTATGCGCCGCAATTGCTGGAACAAACCCGCCGCACCGCGCAGGATTATCTCGGTTTGCCAACCACAATTGAGATGGGCATGGAAATGTGGGATCCCAGCATGATGGAAGAAGGCGCCGCCAGTGATTGGGGTCTCTTCTAACTTCGGCTTAATCCCGCCGGCAGCTGCCATCAGACCTTGCGCAAAGCCACTCTATGGGCGATGCTTGCGAATCCACTCCAGCGGGTCAATATAATTCTTGATCAGCAAGTCATAATTGAGCTTGGGCCAGTTTCCAGGTCGTGTTTCCAGGATGGTTGTCGGGCTCAGATCAAAGTGCAAATGCGGCACATAACGCCCGAAGGCATCGCTGATTTCGCAAATCCGCTGCCCACGCGCGACTCTATCCCCAACAGCAACCCGGATATTTTGTACATGGGCGTAGCGGCTGTAAATAACCTGTCCATCGGGCTCATACAAGGGATCATGGCGGATGACCACCAAGTTGCCCCAAGGTCCCAAACGCGCGGCAAAGGTCACAACCCCGCTGGCACAAGCATAGAGCGCCATGCCTTTATCTTCGTAGGGCTTGCCAAAGTTTAGATCCGCGCCAGTGTGATAGGCTTCGCTGGGCGTGCCGATGAAGTATAACTTGCCAAAAGGGGTAGCATCTCGCCAACCGGGAGACCAGACCTTGGTGCCATTTCGCTGGTCGCTAGTGCCAACCGGGGCATCGTAACCATCTGCCACATGAAGGCCATCAATGATCGTTGGGCGAGAAGGACGGGATGGCTCGGGCGCGGGACGATACCCCCCCGGAGTGCTGACAATTCGACGGAAGCGAACGGCATCGAAAGCGATCTGCTTATTGGCTTCGCCCGTCACATCATTTAGGAAGACACGACCGGCATTCTCCATATTGCGATCAAGATCAAAAACACCCAGAGCCACCCAGGCATTGCGATTTTGGTGTTGATTGATGTCCACCACAACTTCGGTACTGGTGCCGACAATGCCGTGGATTTTGTAGCGAGCGCGCCTGGTGGTCGCCTTGCGATTGGGGATGAAAACCGAAATCTCGTACAAGCCGTTTTGTGGGAGATCGTCGCGCCACTCCGCCCAGACTTTGCTGGTCCTTTCTTCCGTGTCCACATATAGATAATCCCAGCCCCAAGTGTTTTGCCGAGCGCTAAATTCCGGTTTGCCAGTATAGGTGCCGCTGCGGAACCCTTCTTTGGTGGGCAGGATGATCACTTCATCAGCAAAATTTTGCACGAGGTCATACGATGGATCCGCCGGGGAGCTGCTTAGATCGATGGTCTTGTTGACACCGGTCCATTGTGAGATCACCCCCAGGCGCCACCAGCTTAGCCCTTTGGCGCCATGAACCTGGGTGCTGAGGGTATGCGCTTCAGTCTGTTCTTGAGCCGGGGCGGTACCCTGCAAGACCGGGATGATAGGCTTGTCGAGACCCCCCCATACTGACCAGGTCGATTCCAGAGCCGCTTCGGGAGTAGTGCGGAAGGTATTCCAATACACCTGTGGATGCAAGCTATCAATGAAGGGGCTCCACTCGTTCGGATATACTGATTGGTAATGCTGCCTGCGGGGATCAATGCTCAAACCTATATGGAAGCGCGTGCCCAAGCCGCGCCGCAACGCCAGCATAAACGGGCGTACCGCGCCAGCACCGCCTTGCCAATAATCGGTATAGGGTTCAACATCCAGGATCAGCGATTGCACGCCAGGGCGCTTACAAGCTTCGATGATGATGTCTGTCTCAGCGTTAATATTCAAGCCATGTGGCACACACCAGGCGTGAAATTCAATGTCCGCTGCCTGGCAGGCTGTCACCCAATGATCGATGCTGTCTGCGCCGCTTATCGCCATGTCACCGGTATCATAATGACTCATCCAGTGACTGCCATTGCTGATCTTGACCCAAATCTGGTTCACATTGGGCGCATTCGTCTTGATGGTATCCAGCAATTCAGCAACGCTATCCTGTGGCACTGCCGAACCCTTCCAGTGCCAGACCGCTACTTTGCCATCGTAGGGACTTGGCGGGCGCGTCGAGGGGGCAGCACCAATGGCATGAATGAATTCAACATAAGCAGCATAGATCCAGCCTCGCAATCCACCCTTCTCCAGCCATACCCAGTTGTTCGTTGTGCGCGAATCGGGATAATACACCACCAGCGAATTATCCAAAATGTCGCCGACATCTTGATAATCAATGCCGGGACCACGGCGAATATTGCTGAAAGCCGAACGGGTATTCGCCACGGCAATGACGCCTTTGCCGGCATCAGCGGGTCTATTTCCTGATGTTGAACTGCTCATGAACTAGCCTCATTCTTTGACGCTGATTGCTGCCAATTGAAGCGATCTGTCAGCCACAGCCCCTTTAGGGCGCAGCAGCTTGATACTGCAATAAAGATGACACGAAGATTTCACTTAATGGCGACCAAATTGTCACCCCGGCAAAGTTTCGTCCTGAAGTCTTCAATCATCCACATTATTCTACAGGAGAAGGGATAGCTGCGCGATTTCCGCACAAGCCAGTCTTGTTCTGTACCATATTTTGCTTCGCGCAATCAAGCGAACAGCGCAAACTCGCCAGCCGCTCACATTGACCGGTCTGCAGAAACTGTGAAGCATGTGTTTGGAAATAGCGCTAAGAATCTATTGCTACAGCAAAGTTATCGCGGTACTACACTGTAAAAGCGCCATTGCGATAGAAGAGTTCACCATCAACATGAATCTCGCTATCCTCGCGCATATCACAGATCATATCCCAGTGAACCGCGCTCTTGTTGAGACTGCCAGTTTCGGGATAACCCATGCCCACTGCCATGTGAACGGTGCCGCCGATCTTCTCATCATAGAGGATGCTGCCAGTGAGTTGATCGATGCCAAAGTTGGTGCCAATAGCGAACTCGCCCAGATAACGCGCCCCAGCATCGGTATTCAATTGAGCATGAAGCAGGTCTTCATTCTGCTCCGCTGATGCTTCCGTCACTTCCCCCGCTGTAAATGTTAATTCAATGCCACTGACCGCTCGCCCGCCGACAATTGCCGGATAGCTGAAGCGAACCCAGCCATTCACGCTGTTTTCAACAGGACCCGTGAAAATCTCGCCGCTGGGCATATTACGCTTGCCATCGCTATTGATAAAACTTCTGCCAGCGATACTGAGATCCAAATTGATATTGGGTCCGCGCAAGCTGACCTGTCGTTTGCCCGCGAGGTAGTCGACTTTGTGCTGCTGCATTTCGCTGAGCTTGCGCCATTCCGCGGCGGGATCTTCCACATCACAAAAACAAGCGCCGTAAACGAAATCTTCGTATTCTTCGAAGCTCATATTGGCTTCCTGCGCGCCAGCTTCAGTCGGGTAAAGCGTACCAACCCAACGAAACTCGTCACGCGCAGCCCGCTCCAGGCGGGTCTGCAAAATAGCGCTTTGGGCGGCACGGTGCTCTTGCATACGCTGAGCGCTAATATTGGTCATAGCTCGCGTATTCTCTGGCGCTTTCACCCGAATATAGACATCGGCTGTTTCCGTATACAGCTTCAGGCTCAGATCCAGCCATTGCAGCTGCTCGCTACGGGCATGGCGCAGAAAATAGCGCTGCATACGCTCATCATCGATGAAAAGGCTGGGATGCCCGCCAGCATCGATGACCGCTTCATAAACATCGCGCAGGATGGGCAGGGCATTAAAATCGCCCAGGATACCAACCCAATCACCCGCCTGCACCGCTGTGGAATATTCCACCAGCAAGCGCGCCAATCTTTGACGTCGCAGATCACTCATATTTGTCCCTTCTAGCATTGGCGATGCTAGGCAAGCTCTCTCGCCTTCGCCAGCGCCGCATCAAAATTGACCTCGTCACCTATCACAGGGACGTATTCAGCATACTGCAAGACATTGTCCCGATCCAAGACGAAGACAGCACGTTGGCAGATGCGCCAATCCGTATCATGCACGCCATAATCATCGGCGAATTTCATATCGCGTTGCGTCGAGAGTGTCTCGGTATTTTCGATGCCTTCGCTGCCACAGAACCTGCCAAGTGCGAAAGGCATATCCGCACTAACCGTCAGCACCACCGTAGCATCCAGGCTGGCCGCTTCGCTGTTGAAACGGCGAGTTTGGGCTGAGCATACGCCGGTGTCAATCGAGGGGATTACGCTGATAACTTTGACCTTGCCGGCATAATCGGCCAGTGACTTGCTGCTCAGATCGTTGGCGATCAAATTGAAGTCGGGCGCTGATCTGCCAACTTGAAGCATGTCATTCTGCACATTGTGTTCGCTGTCGCCGACCATCATTCCTTTGCGAGCCATTTTACTCTCCTCCCATATTTCCAATGGACATTGGCTTTAATCGGATATAATGAGAATTATAGAGCTATTCCCCTGTCTAGCAAGGTATTAAGTAGTGGAGTCTTGTCCGCAAGATTTCTGGGAGGAACAACATGCAACGCAAACCACTCCTCATAGTTGGGATAGTCGTTCTGGTTATCATCGCTTTGGCTGTAACGCAACCTTGGCTCTATTTTGTCAATCGTGAAGTCAACGAAGCCTTTCCCGGTCTCACTGATACGCAGCGACAAGCCATCAGTGATATGCCGGAAGAGGAGAAAAATGCGTTGCTCGCCATGGCGAAAGAAAACAGCGAAATGGCGGAGCAGACCGCTCTGGCTCAAATGAGTGAAGATACGATTGTGCCAGAAGCCGAGCAAGCCATGCCACCCGAGATGCCGGCGGAACCTATGGTCTTGGTAAGCGGCTCCTTCATCGACATCGATCCCATCCATGGCGCGGTAGGCAGCGCCACCATCTACCAACTGCCCGAGGGCGATCGCGTCTTGCGCTTTGAAGATTTCCGCTCCAAAAATGGACCCGATTTGCATGTCTACTTGTCAACAGAAGCGCCAACCACCACCTTCGCCGGGCTGGGCGACAACGAAGTGCATCTCGGCGCTCTGAAAGGAAATGTGGGCAACCAAAATTACGAGATCCCCGCCGAAGTTGACCTGAGCCAGTATCGCAGCGTGGTCATCTATTGCAGACCATTCCACGTCGTCTTTAGCACGGCTGAATTCTCGTAGAGCAAAAGCGATATGATGGCGCTGCTAATCAAAATCACGGTAGCGCCATTCGCCGCCGACCATAGTTCCCAAGACCTTCAGCGATAAGATTTCTGCCGGCTCGATGGCATAAATATCGCGGTCGAGCACAATCAGATCCGCCAAGAAACCTTCGCGGAGTTTGCCTAGCCGGTCTTCCATACCAGCAGCATAGGCGGGTCCTGCGGTGAAGCCCAGCAGCGTTTCCAGCAGGCTGAGCTTGGCTGCTGGATACCAGCCATCAATCGGTGCTCCATCGCGTTGGCGGGTTACGGCGGCATGAATGCCCAAAAAGGGATCAAGCGGCTCCACCGGCGCATCCGACCCAAAAGCGATACGCGCGTCATGATCCAACTGCAAGCGCGGGTTATAGGCAAATTGGCAGCGATCCCCCCAATAGCGGTCGGCAGTCGCCATATCCGATGTGGCATGGATCGGCTGCATGGAGGCGATCACATCTAATTCCGCCAAGCGACCAACATCACTCGGATGGATAATCTGCACATGTTCAATGCGGTGGCGGCGGCTAGTGACAGCTTCGCCACGTTGAGCTTCTTCCGCGCGGACGCTCTCAAAGACATCCAAGACATCATGGACCGCCTTGTCGCCGATAGCGTGAATGCTGCTTGGCAAACCAAAAGCGCTTGCCCGGCTGACATATTCCACCATCTCTTCTTTATCGACAACAGCAATCCCATAATTCTCGGGTTCCCCTTGATAAGGCTCGAACATGAGCGCGGTCTTGGGACCAAGGGCGCCATCAGCGAAGAGCTTCAACCCGCCGATGCGAATCCAGTCATCACCGAAATTGCTGCGAATGCCGGAAGCAAGCGCCGCATCCAGCCACTTCTGATTGATTTGCTTCAAAACACGCAAGCCCAGCTGACCGCGCTCGCGCAAGATTTGCAGCGCAACCAAACAAGAAGGATCATCAAAATCGTGGATCATGGTGATACCAAATCTTAGCGCCTGCTCCTGCGCTTCGACCATCATATCCGCCAGTTGCTCGCTGCTTGGATTGCCGGCTTGGTCGCGGACCAGATCCATCGCCGTCTCCAGCAAGATGCCGGTGGCGGCGCCGTCTGCACCACGCATGATCTGCCCACCTTCGGGATCGGCTGTCGAATCGGTGATGCCGGCTGCTGCTAAAGCCTTGGAGTTGACCCAAGCTGCGTGCCCACTCTTGGCATTCAGAAAGACGGGATTATCAGGCGCGACACTATCCAAATCAGCTTTGCTCGGGAAAACAGGATCCGCCCACAAATCTTGCGCCCAGCCGCGGCCAGTCACCCATTCGCCAGCGGGTGTCCGGTCGGCGCGTTCTTTGACTCGCTCAATCGCCTCCGCCTTGCTAGGCACTTCAAAGACATCGACCGAGCGCAATGCCCGCGCTTGCCACTCCCAGTGCAGGTGCGCATCGGTCAAACCGGGCAACAGCGTTTTGCCGTCCAGATTCACAATTTTGGTTTTCGCATTCGCCAGCCGCAGAATTTCGGCATCGTCCCCCAGAGCGATCACCCTGCCATAGCTGACCGCCAAGGCACTGACCCGGGGACGCAGTTCGTCAAAGGTGATGATGTTGCCGTTGTGTAAAATTGTCTGAATCATTCCCGTTCCCTAAACCATATTTCCCAATTCGCCTTCTATTTCGGCGGGTGTGGGCGCACTATGCACACCCGATCGCGTCACCGAATAAGCCGCCAACCTGCCCGCAATCGGCACCGCTTTCGCCACATCCCCATTCAGGCGCGGAAGCAATCCCAACAACGCAGCGGCGAAGACATCACCAGCGCCAGTCAGATCAGATGGCTGCACCTCGAGGCTGTCATAGTGCATCACCGCGCCACCATGATAATAGGTGCCGCCATTGCGCCCATTGGTGACCACAACATGGTTGCAAAGCTCCCGCAATTCAGTTGTCAGGTGAGGATATTGATCAATATCTTCTTCACTATAGACAACAATATCAATGTGCTGAAGTGCGGTTGCATCGAACCAGCGGCGGAACTTCACCAAGCCATCCTCATCCCAGCCTCGCATCAAACCTTGCAAGGTCAACATGATCGTCGCATCGGCGAAACTATCAGCGAATTCGAGAGGATCTAACTCATTCGCCAGCGGTCCCAAATGTAGATAAGGCGCGTCAGCCCAACTGGCCCGCACATCGCGGGGGCTCAAATTTTGGGCGGTCGCCCGCACATATTGTTGTCGACCATCCTCACTATAAACATTTTCATAAGTGAGCGACGATTCAGCCGGCAGCACAACCAGCTCGCCAAATGGCTCCAGATGCTTGAGTAATGGTTCATCCTCAGCAGCGCTGGTCAAGATACCGACACGATGACCAAAAGCCCGGTAAGTTGGCGCGGCATAGGACACGGTTCCGCCCAACATGCGCCCGCCTGACACCAGGTCAACCGTCATATGCCCGACTAGAAGAATGTCAATTTCGCTTGCCATAGCTACCATCCGCCCTATCGGTCAAATCGAACAGAATCGAATGCGGAGTATCGCCTTCGATCAGCCGATAGGAGTATAACATTGCCGGATTATCTGGGAACGATTGTGACTTTGCGCGCCCGCCCCTCGCCCACACTGCGGGTCATCACATCTTGGCGACCACGCAGCGTCAAATGAATGATACGGCGCTCGTTGGGGTGCATGGGCTCGAGCGTGATAGTGCGCCCCTGTTGCACAGCTTGCTTCGCCATACGATTCGCCAAACCACGTAAACGATTGGAACGGCCCGTTTTGTAGCCCGCCGCATCGATGATGATTTTAGTGCGGCGTTCCAAACGCCGGCTGCAAATCAAACGGACAATATGCTGCAGCGATGACAAAGTTTCCCCCCGCCGACCAATCAAACGGTTGATGCGTTGCCCAGTGATATTCAACATCCAGTGAGGATCTTCACTTTCCGGGTCGTCCTCACTACGATGAACGCTGATCTTCGCATCAATCTGCATCTTCCCCAAAAGCTCTTCAAGCACCTGCCTGCCAACGATGGCATCTTCATCAAGTTCTTCGTCTTCAACAACCGGCAGCGAGACGCCCGCTGACATCTCATCGGTCTCATCATCTTCTTCATGGTCATAGACTTCCGGCTCGGTCTTTTTGCGCCTGCCGATCAATACCAGCCTTACCCGAGCCTCCCGCGCGCCAAAGCCGAACAAACCGGTATTCGGCTCTTCCAGCACCTCTATCATCACATCGCCGGGCTCGGCATTCAGTTCTGCCAATCCTTTCTTTATTGCAGCCTCAACAGAATTAGCAGTTACTTCGATCATCTCCATGGCACATTCCTCTGTATGTGTAGCAACTTTGGACCTTGGTCACTTTTTGCGCGGTTTCTTTTTCCTCGTTTTGCGGGGTTTCTTGACGGGTTCCTCATCATCAAGCATCACATCATCGACAGTTGCTACCGCATCGGTTTTCTTGCTACCGAAGAGCCGATCCAGAACTTTCCGTCCTTGCGGGCTGTATTGCACGATACCGATCAAATTTGAGGTCACAAAGTAGATAGACAAGCCAACCGAGAATTGCAGCGAGAAAAAGCCGAACATGATCGGCATGATAGTGGTCATGCTCTTGGTCATCGCTTGCGCTTGCCCCCCAGCGCCAGGCTTTTCCTCTTCTTCATCATCGTCTTTCTTGTCCGAGTTGCCCTTCGTCAGTGACATCGATAATTTCTGCTGTACCCAGGTTGTCACCAAGACCAACAATGGCAATACTAGCGAGTATTGTGGATTTTCCAGCGGCGCCAGAGTTAAGTCCAATTGGGGCAAGAGTTCCCCCAGCTGCGGTATGGGACTCCAAAAGCGCTGCAAGGGAATCAAGGAATCCAAGCCAGGGATCAAGAGCCGCTCGGACAGATCCACCAACTGGAAGGGCGTCGCCGCCAGCGCAAAAAAGATCGCCTGGTATAAGCCGATGAGAATAGGAAACTGAATCAGCATCGGGAAGCAACCCCCCACGGGATTGACTTTGGCTTCCCGATACAGCTTCATCTGCGCCTGTGACAACTTCTCTTTGTCGTTCTTGTATTTCTCTTGCAGCTTTTTCAGCTGTGGCTGAATCTGCTGCATCTTGCGCGAAGAGTCCTGCTGTTTCGCCAGCAGCGGATACGTCAGAAAACGAATGATCACCGTCAGCACGACGATCGCCAAGACAATATCCTGATTGAGCAACGCATAAAGCCAGGCAAGAAGCGTCACAAACGGATTAAGAATTAAATCCCACATTCAGTCATGCTCCTGTCGATGGATTAACGTGGATATACCCAAGCTTGGCGTCCATCGACCCCAAACGCAATCAGCAACCTGCCATCATGTACCGAAGTGACGATCAAAAGCGGTTCGTCAATAGTCAAAGATTCGCTCGGTTCCAGCAACATCATATCCCCCAGCAATTCCGGGCGATCGTCGATTTCCCGCGCATTGATGAGTTCGCCATCACGCCGATCCAGCCAATACACCTTGCCATCACGAGAAGCGATGATGACACGATCTTGATAAACCAGCGCGCCAGCCCGAATGCCACGCTCCGCGATTTGACGCGACCAGCGTTCCGTCAGATAGTTCGTGCTATCAAGGGCGTGCACATAACCGCTCAAGTCAGTCACATAGACAATTCCGTTTTCGTCAATCGCTGGCGTGCCCCAAACCCAATTTTGCGTGGCATAAGTATTGAGGATGTGGCCCTCGAGCGATATTTCGAAGAAGCTCTTGTTGAAACTGCCGACATACAGGCGATCATTCGCCAGCAAGGGCGTCGAGGCCACGCTGCCACCCAGGTCAACTGACCAAAGGCGCTGCCCGCTCTCTCGATCCAGCGCATACAAATTATGATCGAGCGCGGGGAAGACGATCATATCGCCCACCAACAGCGGTTTCGCCCAGATACCGGCCTCAGTGTGGAAACGCCAAAGCTCGCGGAAATCTTCTACAGACCAAGCGCTGATGCCCCCATTCTGATATGGCAAGTAGAGGACATTATCCACCAATAGCAGATTGCCCACCACTTTGTCGGGCAAAGTAAAAGAGCGCGTCACTTCCGCTACTACCGAATCGATCTTCAGCAGCCGCTTGTTATTATCCGCGACCAGCAGCGTCTCATCATCGAGCTTGATCGGCACAGCGTAGAACTGTGAACCATCGTTATCCGTCCCGCGCAGAATCCAGTCACGCGGATTGTTCTCGTTATCGCGCAGCGGCTGGCCATTGACGGGGTTGGTCAAACGAATCGGCGCGCCATTTGACGGGTTTAAGATGACGATGTCATTGTTGTATGCCATGGTGATATGTTGCTCACCATCGATATCAATGATGCCGACCGAGGGCCAGCTGACACCTATGCGCCCGCCAACGCAGCCAGAAACTGTGAACAGACCAAGCGATAAGAAAAGAATGAGCCAAAATCGCTTGCAAGTTATGGTTTTCAAATATCACTCCTTAGGAGGGACCGGATCATAACCACCCGGGTGTAAAGGATGGCAATGTAAAATTCGGCGAATGCCCATCCATGTGCCCTTAAACGCTCCGTGGACTTCAATGGCTTCGTAGGTATAGGCGGAACAAGTCGGCGTAAATCGGCAAGCATCTGGCAATATCGGTGAGAGAAATCGCTTGTAGGTCCGTATTGATTGCAGCAGCACCCACTTCAGCATTGTCAACTAGATCCAATCAGCTGCGCTCGGGAAAAGAGCCTTCTCAATATACGTTGCAGCTCAGCGAAAGGTTGCCCTAGCAGCTGCCGCCGCGGGATGATGACAATATCAAAGCCTTGCTTCAACTCACCATGCAACAAAGACACTGCCGCTCGCAAACGCCGCTTACAACGATTGCGTATCACCGCAATGCCCAAGGTTTTGCCAGCCACAAAACCGTAACGATTATGTGACAATTCGTTCGCGCAAACACTTAGCAAAAGCGCCGGGCTCCGGTACAGTTTGCCGTATCGCCTCACACGAGCGAAATCAGCTGGTCGGCGCAACCTCAATGCGGTTTTCATCGCCTAGCTAGCGTTCCAATTGACTTTCTTGACGTGGTTCGGGGACACTGTGAGCTGGTGGCGCCCACGCGAGCGACGCGATGCTATCACTCTGCGTCCCGACCGAGTGCTCATGCGCTTGCGAAAGCCATGTACACGCTTGCGCCGCCGAACTTTGGGCTGCCAGGTACGTTTGGTTGACATCTATATCAGCCTTTATCTACCTTAGATCTTCAATCACAAGCGATAAGTATAGCCCAGCATTTTATGTCGGTCAACCGCGGCTTGCCCCTTATCAGGACAATCGTAACAAGATTAATATGCTCTCAAGAGTATTACTGATTCAAACTGAATTCCATGTCCGAAGATATAGATGCAATAAATACTAGTGCATAATCGAAGTCTCACTTAGTGTTTAAGAACAAGCACAGACAGGTTTTTATTTTGGCGCTTTTGTTCAGGAATTTGACCAAGTTACGCTTGACGACCGATAGACATTCAAGTAGGATAAATTTGTTGCTATTCTGCCTCATTCGTATCAACAAACAAGTATCTGCAATAAGAGCATTTTGGGGGATGTTTTACCTTGCTGCCAGCACAACATTGGGCATATAACTTTTCTATCGGCGCTGAGGATATTGAAAACATCACCAACCTCCTACTGGAAAAAGAAACTCCCCTTTCCAGCGAGCAGCTGGCAACCGCCATAATCGACGAACGCGAAACCGAGATCAAGCAGCGGCTGGAAAAACAATATCGCGGGACAGTAGTTTATCGCCCGGCGGACAGCTATCAAATTGGCGATCGCCTGATTTTCTCATCCCTGGATTATGCCACCGCTAGTGTGATCAGCATCAGAGAAGGTAGAAGCAGCAATCAAGAGCCTATGACCATCGCCGCTGTACAATTTGATGAGGAAAACAAACAGGTACAGGACAAACTGCGCGAGTTTGTCATTAACTATCCCGCAGAGCACCCTCTAAATGACCATAAGCTAAACCAACACCCTAGCGAGCTGGAAGCGAAATACACGCTAGAAGATATTATCAACGCCCCCGATATCAATATTGTCGAGCAAATCAACCAGGCGCTGGAGCAGAATCCTGATTTAGTGCGTATCGCGGGCACCTGGTTTGTGCGGGAACTGATGGTCGAAGTCGACGAGGGGCATTTGAATCTGGCAGAAGCTGTGCTCGATATAAATCAGGGAGGACCACTGCCCACCGAAGAAATCTTGCAAGTTATCGGTAGCTTAAGCGATGTGCCCGAGCCTTTGCAGATTTTCTCCCTGAATTACGCCATGAACGAAGATAAGCGCTTTGATGAGGTGGGACCCGCCGGTAAAGTTCTCTGGCATTTGACCGACTCTTTGCCTCGCTTGGCAACGGAGGTCCCCCCTATCCTGCAGTATGAAAAGATAGAATTTGACCGCAAATTGCTCACCCAGGAGATGCTACAGTTGGAATACGATCTGGACGATGAGCATTCTCCAATTTCATCGCCGAAGCCCCAACAAGATGTCTGTGTCACCTTGATCTACCCACATTATCGTATCGGTACCCTGCCAATCAATTCGGAGACCAAATATATTTTCCCCGGCGCCAAAACACCCCGAATCGCTATCACCATGATTGATACGATAGATAAGCAGGAGTATCCCTGCTGGGTAGTGCATGAGTTCAAATATGTTTGTGGGCTGTTGCCAATCTATCGCAAGCATTTGCTCACCGTTGGCGCCTACGTTTACCTGACCCCTACTGAAGACCCAAGCCGCTTTGAAATTGAATTTGACAACTGCGCAGAACGCACAGAATGGTTTCCCGTGGTCGAAAAAACGGAAAATAAGCGCCTGCGCTTACAGCTCGACAAGCGCAGTATCAGAGCCGATTATGATGAGATGCTCATCATCGGCGTCAACAATGTCTCCGAGGTTGATGAACTAGGAAAAGATATGCTAGCAAGCAAAGTGGGCTTGTCAGAATTGCTGCGTGGGCTTGTGGGGGAACTAAGCAAAGAAAATCCCCAAGATACCGTTCCGGCGAAAGTCCTCTACAGCGCGCTTAACCTCCTGCGGCGTTGCCCGCCAGGACCGATGCTTGCCACCCTGCTGGCAAATCCGGAATTCGAGCATGTAGGTGGCGGTTACTGGAAGCTCAGTGATTAGCCCAAAGGAAGATGGATGTCCCGCAACTATCTAATCAAGCCGACCGTCAAGACCAAGTTCTATATCGATTATAGTTGGTGGGAAAACAGCCCCGATGATCTTCAAGTCTATCTGCTGACCCACTTAACACCGGAACAACAACAAGCGCTCGCGAATCAAGATTTGTCGGAAGTCTTCGATTATGTTGATCCAGAGACCGGCGAAATCTTTCAACTGGATCGATTAAGCTTGGCGATCCAGGAATCTTCCGGGCAAGGAGATTTTATCGGCGAAAACATCAGCTTAATCGACAGCGTGTTTCGGGCGCTGCTGGTCAATAGCAACCAACCCCTCGATGCGCTTGAGCTGGCAAAGATCACCAGCCGCGATGCAGTGACCATCCTCAAGACTATTGGTGGTATGCGGGTTTACCGCGGTATTCGCCCCTATCGTCCAGACAACAACGCCAAAGGCTGAGCGATGGCGCGAGTAATCAATACCAACAGCCCTGGCAAACGCCGCAGCGCCCATATGCGCACGATCGCGGAGATTCTACGCCGCCTGAGCCAGCAAACGGAGATCGACCAGCAAACCAAAGATATGGTCGCCATGCTGGTCTATTGCCTGCGCGGCATTGATGCCACCGTCGAAGAGTCCATAGTCGCCTGGGAAAAACGCGGTTACTGGAAAAAAGCGGATGACTTCCAGCAAAAATGGTGGTGGTCATCGTTGATGGCAAATGCCATCGAGGAATTAGTCCGGGGCGAAAATTGGGACATGTTGCCCGAAACGATGGTCCGCCTCTTTCCACACTTCTCCGATATTCAAATAAACCGCATGACTAGAGATCCCCAGGATTGGCGTGGCGCTCACCACAAACTTATAAATGAATCCCAAAAGTGATTGTATATCCTGGCTCGCCCGCTGAGTTTTCGCTGATATTCCAGCGCCTGATCACTTCCAAACAAGTGCGTATGCTTGAAGAAAGGCATTCTAGGCAAATTGCATAAGTCTTTGTATAATCTGTATAAACTAGGATCGTTTCCGTTTTATCTTCCTCTATTCGAAATCATTGCAGTTTTTTCACGGCTAAACATATCGGGCAAAACGATGTCGGAATCTTTAGCACAGCCCAAAACAGCAGCGGAATATCGTGTCGAACGCTTGACCTGGTTTGGCTTGGTTGGCATTCTCGTCGTGAGCAGTGCAATACCCGAATGGCTGGCTTTGCATCATGGAGTAACTCCGCTTTTGGCTGGCTTCCTGTTATTACTATCGGGGATCTACCAGTACCGTAAGGGATGGCGGGTTGGTTTATCCAGCTGGGCTGGTGGCATCATCGCGCTAGTCTTGGCGGGGATTAACTTTCTCAGCCGCCCGGATCTTGACCTGTCGCTGTTGGTGATCCTCATCGCTGTCATCATCATCGCCCTCGGCATTTTCACCCGCGAGAACTAAGGTTTTCAAATTCCGATAATTGAACGAGATAGTGAGATGAGCATCACGAGCGGTCAAGAGCATACAGTAGAAGAAATTCGAAAGCTGGCGCTGCCATTGAGCACACACATACTCTCCGGCGAAGGCTTGCTGGAGCGCCCCATCTCCTGGACAACGGTCATCCACCCGGAAGATGATATTGCTTCCAAATCTGTGCAGAAGCGCGAACTCATTTTGATTGCGCCATTGAGCAATCCACCCAAAGCCCACAGCGATACCGAACTCATCCAATGGGCTGCCAAGAAAGGCGCCTCGGCGATCATTTTCTCCGGCCAAGTGAGCCCCACAGCATTGGGAGAGGCGAAATCACTCAACCTGCCCGTGCTCACCTTGGCGAATGATATGCGCATCCGTGAGGTAGAAAAGTCGATTATCAGCTTGTTGGTCAATCGCAGAGGACAGGTCGAAAGGCGCGGCACCCAGATCTATCGCCAGCTCACGCAGATATCCTCCCGCAACCAGGGCATAGACCAATTGATCGGGGCGATGGCGCGCTTGACGAAGAAAACTGTCATCCTGCAAGACAAGCGCTTGCTACCCCTTTCGCAGAAGCTTCAGCCAGAGTTTGTGGGTATCTGGGACGATATCGAATTCTTCCTCAAAAAACAGGACACCTTGCCTGTGGAGCTGCAAGACCGGCACAGCGTCGTCGATGTCGACCCGCCTGTGTTGATGCAAGCTTTGCCTGTCTCTGGTGTTGCGCGTTTGGTGGCGCCGGTAATCACCAATAACCTGGGGCGCGGTTATCTCTCGATCATCTCGCGCGAGAGCGATCTCGATGAAATTGACCAGTTAGTCTGCGAGCATGGGGCGGCTGCCTGCGCCTTGGAAATGGCGAAGCAGAAAGCCGTGAACGAAACTGAAAAGCGACTGCGCGGCACTTTTCTCGATCGCCTGTTGCTCGGTGATATCAGCCAACAAGAAGCCATCCGGCAAGGCGAACGCTTCAGTCACGATATGGCGCTGACCCATGTAGCTTTTGTGCTTTCCTGGTATGGAGACCATCATCCTTCCTTGCGTCGCCTGGAAACGATGGTTAATGCCACCATCACAAACAGGGGAGTATCGGGGCTGGTTTGGGCTCGTGAGAAAGAAGCCGAAGTCGTGCTTTTCCATGCCACCGACTTTGACGACCCCATCGACCACAGCTTGGCATTGTCCGAAGTGTTCAGCGCCGAAATCAAAAAGCAATACCCACACAATCAGGTAGCGATCGGCTTGGGGCAAGCAGCGCGCGAAGTCAAAACCTGGCGCACGAGCTATCGGGACGCCGTGCAAGCGATGCAATTAGCGAAACGCTTGAAAACCGAAATCCCGCTCTTCATCGGCGATCTCGGCGTTTATCAATTGATTTTGAATCTATCGGAGCGCGAAAAACTTAGCGATTTCTGTGAAGAGACCTTGGGCAAACTAACCGAATATGACATGCGCCAGAACTCGGATCTGCTCAAGACGCTGGAGGCATTTTTCAACTGTCACGGCAATCTGTCACAAACGGCTGAATCGCTGATCGTACATCGCAATACACTGCTCTATCGTATGAACCGCATCAATGACATCGCGGGTATCGATCTCAACCGACCCGAGACGCGCTTGGCGCTACACCTGGCATTGACCATCCGCCGTCTCTTGTCTTTTGAGTAGCTGTAAAGCGCTTCGAGGCTCGGTTTTTTTATGGAAATAAGGTCCTACCTGCACCCCACTGTATAATATGCACATAGTATTAGATACAATATCTATAAGTTCTGGCAATGATGATACAGATAAAGGTGTTATAATACTTTTAAGAGTTCAGCTAGCACTTGTGCCAAGTGTCTTGTTTCGCTTTATGGCTCGATCAGGGCAAGCAGTTTGCGAGCATGCAACTTATTGACTAGCAGAAGGATAGCAAATGACCGGCTTACACGATACCACCACCAACGATCCCTTCGCTGACCTTCATCCGATTGATCGCGAGCACCGCGATGCTTGTGCTTTGATCTGCTCGGTGCGCAAAGGTGGGCAAGCAACGCATGGCAATGTCAAACGCACCATCGAAGCGCTGACCCGCATGGGGCATCGCACCGGCTATATCAACGGCGAAGGCGATGGCGTCGGCGTCTTGACCGATATCCCGCGGCAACTATGGACCAAGTGGTTGGCGGAAGCCGGGTTACGCGCATCGCTAGCAACTGATCGCAATTTTTGGGTCGCCCATGTCATGATCCCGGCGCCTGATCGCAGGCGAGCACAATACATCGTCGATCAGATCTGCCACCAAATCAGCGAAGCTGGCTTACACATTCTCATTGACCGGGCGGGCAGAGTGAATCCACAGGTGCTGGGTCCCAATGCGGAAAAGAATGAGCCAGTCTTTTGGCAGTTCGCTGGTATCAATGGTCAAGTGCCCTCGGAAAAACTCGAACAGACACTTTTTGAATTACAGGTACAGTTGGAACGCGAGCTGGAAGTGCATTTCCCTTCCTTTTCATCGCACAGCGTGGTCTACAAAGTACAGGGCACAATCGAGATTCTGCGCCGTTATTATCCCGAATTGCGAGACCCGGATTATGCCTCTTCGATCACAATGGGGCATGCCCGTTACAGTACCAACACTAATCCTATTTTCGAACGCGCTCAACCCTTTAGCCTCATCGGACACAACGGCGAATTCAATACTATTTCTCGCTTTCGGCTCGAATCCGAGATGCTGGGGATCCCCATGGTAGAAAACGGCTCGGATTCGCAGGATGTTGATCGCACGATTTATGCTTTGTGCATGCGCCATGGCTTGGATTTGATTGAAGCGATGGAACATATCTTCCCGCCGTTTGACCACGATCTGCTCCAATTCTCACCAGAGATTCATGAGATGTACGCCGAGATTCGGCAATCCTTCGGTCCATTCGCCCAAGGTCCTGCGGCGGTTTGCGCCCGTTTGGGCAACCAGACCGTTTTCAGTGTGGATGCCCTCGGCTTGCGGCCCCTGTGGTTTGGCGAGACAGAAAAAGAATATTTCGTCTCTTCCGAGCGGGGCGTCTATGCCTTGGATTCCATGTCGGTCAGCCCGAAGCCGATGGCGCCAGGCGAGAAGATCGCCATGACCATCCACTCGGGCCAATCCATCCAAGTGATGGATTATCCGGCGATTCAACAATACGTGTACAGCAAATATCGCAATAGACAATCCCACCATAGCGAGGCCGGTACCATCTGGCATTCCGGTTCAGAGTCCGCAGCGACCTTCCCCACCGCCAATTATCCCTTGCAGCCCCCTCCCAGTGGAGGCGAACAGTTGCAAGCGCAGGCGGCGCCGGTGGCTGTGCTGGAACGAACCGCTGAACCACAAAAGACGCCGGCCAAACCACCTTGGTCGGATAGTCCCATCAAGGTTAATGCCGCCGTCATGTCTGGTTTCGGCTGGGAGCGCTATCATGTGGAGATTGTCCAAGCCTTGTCGGAAAACGGCAAAGAGCAAATTGGCTCGCTAGGTTGGGACGGTCCCATAGCAGCGCTCAGCAATACGCGGACGAACCTGGCAGATTACTTCAAAGAGACGATCGCTGTAGTGACAAACCCTTCCATTGACCGCGAGCGCGAACAAGCGCAATTCTCCTCGCAAGTATTGATCGGCAGCCGACCCGAGATCGCCACCGGGCGCGAGGAAAACGCCACCTTGATCCGGCTGGAAATACCGCTGTTGCTAGAAGCGATCCCCGAGTATGACGATACCGAGACCCTACGTGATATCGCCACAAAATATGGCACCATGCTGATAGAAGATCTGGCAGCCCATTTTGAGAACGAAGTCAGCTACTTTTCCATGGGCTGTCCCATGGATACAACCATCAATCTCGCTATTGAATCTCTGCAAAAGCAGGTGATCGATGCCGTGCAGGACGGCGCGCGTTGTATCATCCTGGATGATAGCCTCATCGCCTCGGGCGAAGAACTCTATATTGATCCGCTTTTGGCGGTAGCTTCCGTGGACAAAGCCTTGCGACAGGTGGATTCCAGCCCCAACTTGCGTCGCCGCGTCGGTATAGTCGTGAGATCGGGCGCCCTGCGGGATTTGCATGACCTGGCGATTTGCCTCAGCTTGGGCGCCAATGCTGTTCTGCCTTATGCCTTGTACGCGGTTTGCTTAGGTATGGCGCCTCGCGGCAGTCGAAAACCACTGGAGACTGAACAAGTCGAGACAGCGCTACAAAATACTTTGAAAGCAGCCTATGTCGGCTTGCAGAAGATTACTTCGACAGTCGGCTGTCATGAGTTGCGCGGTTATGGCCACAGTTTCAGTTCTATTGGATTGTCGCGCAATATCACCAACTTGCTCGGCACGCCGAATTATTTCGGCTCGACTGGACGTGGGCTGACTTGGACATCGCTTTATGATGATGCGGAAGAACGGGGGCAGGAATTCCGCGGGGAAGTCCGGGCGCGCCTGAAAAATCCGGAGCGCTTTTACCCCAAGATGTGGAAAAAAGCCGAGGCGGTAGCGCACGGTGAAATGGAGTTTGAAGAATACACCGACACCCTGCTCAAGCTGGAAGATAACATGCCGGTGTCGCTACGCCATGTCTTGGCGCTCAAGGAAAGCGAGACACCAATAGACCCCCAAAATGTGGATATCAGCATCAAGGGCTATGACATGCCGGTGCTGATCAGCGCCATGTCATTTGGTTCACAAGGCGAGCTGGCGTATCGCGCTTATGCCGAAGCTGCTCATCTCTTGAATATCATTTGCATGAATGGCGAAGGTGGCGAGATCCACGACTTGCTCGGCAAAAACCCGCGCAATCGTGGGCAACAAGTCGCCTCGGGGCGCTTTGGCGTCAATATCGCCTTTCTCAACGCGGCCGATTATATCGAGATCAAAATTGGCCAAGGCGCGAAACCGGGCGAAGGCGGTCACCTGCCGGGCTATAAAGTCACCGAACAGATTGCGGCCGTCCGCAGCACCACACCGGGCGTTGGGCTGATTTCACCCAGCAATAACCACGACCTCTATTCAATTGAAGATCTGGCGCAATTGATCGACGAACTAAAAACAGCCAACCCACATGCAAAAGTCTCGGTGAAGCTACCCGTCGTGCCCGGCATCGGTATCATCGCCGTTGGGGTGGCAAAAGCCGGCGCGGATATCATCACCATCACCGGCTACACTGGCGGTACAGGCGCCGCGCGCGCGCACGCATTGCGCCATGTCGGCTTGCCAGCGGAGATCGGTGTCTGGCTGGCGCACCGTCATCTGATCGAAAGCGGCTTGCGGGATGATGTCGAGCTTTGGGTCGATGGCGGTATGAAAAGCGGGCGCGATGTCATCAAGATGGTTTGCCTGGGCGCCAACCGCGTCGGGTTCGCCACCTTGGCTATGGTATCAGTGGGTTGCACGATTTGCCGCGGCTGCCAGGATGGCACCTGCCACGTCGGTATTACCACGCACGTCAAAACCAAGGAAGAAGCGGAGAAACGCAGCTTCAAAGCTTTCCGCCCCTTCGAGGAGCGCGGCTCCGAACATAGTATCGTCACCATGTTTGACGCGCTGGCGGAGGACATTCGCAAATGGCTGGCGAAGATGGGCATCAGCAACTTGCAAGATATTGTCGGTCGCGCCGATTTGCTCTATCAACGGTCTCACCACGATCGGATCGATTTGAGTGGCTTGTTGAAACCTGTTCCTCGCAGGCAAAAGACCGTGGCGCAACCTGGCGGCCGACGTATCAGTCGGCCACGCAATACGGTCAGCAAGCAGATCACTGATATCGTCGGCGAGTACGTCAACAGAGGAGACTATGAGCTCACCTACGATGATGGGCAGGTAATGGCGATGGACCGCGCCTTGGGCACGCATCTTGCCGGCGCCATCAAGCGCAAGGCGATACCCAACGCCAATCGTATCCGCGCTATCAACCTCAGCTTCAGCAACTCCGCCATCCCTGGCAATGGCTTGGCTGCCTTTGTGGATGATCCCGTCAATGTTTTGGTGGAAGGTGGCGCCCAAGACGGCGTCGGCAAATGCGCGACCGGTAGCAAGGTCAGCATCCTCAAAGGGCTCAATCACAATGGTAAACGGCTCGATGGCTCGGTGGGCAAGAGCTTCGCCTATGGAGCGCAGGGCGGTCTCTTCATCGTACAGGGCGATGCCGATACCCGCGCCTGCATCCGTATGAGCGGCGCCGATGTAGTCTTTGGCGGGCAAATCATGGAGCCGCTGAATGATAGTCTCGGTGGCTTGGGCGCGCGGGCTAACCTCAAAGGATACGCCTTCGAATACATGACATCGGGGCGCGCGGTTGTATTGGGCGATCCAGGTCCCTGGATGTGTGCCGGCATGACAGGCGGCGTTGTCTATCAGCGTGTTCAGCCGGAAATGGGCTTGACGATTGACGCCATCCGCCATCGCATTGCATCAGGCTCAGTGGTTGAAATCCAAGCGCTTGATGATGACGGACATCAAGATGTGCGCGAGCTGCTAAATATCTATATTCGCACGCTGGAGGAGAACCACCAATCGCAAGCCGCCGAACCGCTCTATGCCCTGCTGCGGCGTCCCGACGACCACTTCATCAAGATTGCGCCACCGCTAGCGCATAAAATCGTTAACGAAAGCTAGGCGCTGGCGAAGTGGCTATAACTTCATCTTGAGCGGTGTTTGCGTCCCTAAGTCGGCGGAGCCTCGCTGGGGATAGTTGCCAGCACCCGTTTTGTCTTCAAGGCAAGATGCAATATCAAGCGGTTGTCAGAATCATCCAGATCCAGCTTGGTTAAAGCCGCGATCCGCTCCAGGCGATAAACCAGCGTATTACGATGCACATCAAGCTCTTGCGCCGCTTTCGCCAGATTGCCATTCGCCGCGAAAAACCCGCTCAAAGTTCGGATTAATTCGCTCTGTTTGCGCTCGTCATGCTCAACCAATGGACCCAAGGCATCATGATAGAATTGCTGAAGATGTTCCAAATTCCGTTCTTTGAGCGCCAGCAACAACTGATACAATTTCAAGTCGCCATAAAATGTTGTGCTATCTTGGTCGCTCAATTCATAGGCAATGCCGACAGCGTCTTTCGCCTCGCGGTAGGCATCACGCAAGTTGAACAAACCGGTCGCTGGTCGGCTAATACCAGCAGCCACCAAACAATTCTGTGTCCGCGCCGCCAATTGCGCCCGAACCTCTTCAATTGATGAGCGTGTCCGCGCCAGTGCATTGTTGTCTTCTTCATTTAGTGGGTAGATAGCGACAATGATATCCACATATTGCCCGACCACCCCATTGATCTGCCGCAGCGACATATCATCTCGCACCAGCGAAAGCAGGGAGTCCAGCGACAATGACTGGCTCCTCTCCGTGATTGCGCGAAAGACCGCCACCACATAGAGCGAAGCCGGCTGAAAACCAGCTTGTTGCGCCCGCGCCCGCAGCAGATCATCATCGGCTGGCGTGCCACTAAGCCACATCTGGATCCAGTCACCGCGTGTCTGCTCCACCGCTGATGCGATAGCGCGATTCTTCGCCATCTCTATCGCACAGACATCAGCGCCGTAGGTCAAAACCAAGCGATCGAATTCGTTGAAGTTATCTGCCTGATCAATCAACGTCAGATAGCCGGCCACCCGCTTCTCCACCTTGAGTACAGTGGTATAACCCAAGGGGCTGGCAGTGATCGCCCCCAACGTCGATGGCGCCTCCTGCTTGAGCCACTCTTGGAAAGCGTCAGAGCTCGCTGGCGAGATTTGGGCGCGTCCATTAGGGCTCCGGCGCCCGAGATAAGGGAAAATCTGCGCGATTAAATTGCCCCCATCATCATGAACCACGATCGCTTTACCCGTCGAACGCGACATCACCTGCAGCAAGCTGTTAAGATCACGGTTCTCCGCCGCCAGCCGTGTCAACTGGCGCTGGATCTCAATCGCCCGTTCAGTCAATCGAGCGGATTGATTCAGAATCAGAGCATTAACCGCGCGCTCGATCGTGGTCAAACTGGTATCATCATTAACATTGACCAAAGCTAGGTCCCTGTCATGAGCTGTCTCAATCGCTTCTTGTTCCACCTCACCGGTAGCCAAAACAGCGCTGACACCAAACTCCGCTAATTGACGCAAGACAACCGCCAAGGTGAGGCGATTATCAAAGCTGCGAAGTACATCCATCGATACCAATGCCAATTCGCCGCCATAAATATCGGGAAAGGCAGGTGGTTGCGCCCGAATCGTCACTGCCCAGTTGACTTCGGTATCAGGATCGCCGGCCGCGATACTCGCCCCTAATGGTAAAGAATAACGAAGCAGCGACTGTATCGAGACAGAATTGTTGTCGGACATAACCAGTTTCCCAGCTCAATTCTCCTATGACGGACCACTGAAAGAACAGCAAAATAATAGAATCGAACAACTATCCAAGTCATCTTTGTATCTAATGACTAATAATATAGCAAATGTATTCAGCAAATGAAATAGCGAATTGTGCAGAAAACCAGGGGTATACACGAAATGCGCGGGGAAATTGGTCAGATATGCTAACTTATAACTATCGCAAAACTGAAAAAAACAGAGCGAGCCTCTCAATGGACTTCGCCCTGTTAATTCGTCGTTGGAGCCTAGCTGGCTCAGCTCACACGCTTGACCCCAATGGTAATTTTCTCGTCTTTGATAGTGACTTCATCGCTGTCATAATCCGGGGAGATATTACCGGGCTGCAAACTATCAGCCAAGGTCTCGGCGCTGATATAGCCGCTGAACAATTGCATGACAGCATCGATTGTATCGGTCGCATCGCAATAGACAATCTCGATACGGTCGTCCAGGGCGAAGTCGGCTTTCTTGCGCAAATTCTGAATCCGCCGGATGAGCTCGCGCGCCAACCCTTCCTCAACCAAGTCGGAGGTTAAGCGGGTATCGAGCACAACCACATTCCCACCATCCTCCACCGCTCCTTCAGGAGTTTCGACAGTGACCATCACCTCGCATTCTTCGTTCAAAATCTCAAAGGTGGAGCCATCCAACTCCAAGCTGATGTCCTGCCCAGCCAGCAATTGCTCGGCAAAGGGGCGCAGGTAATCTTGCTCGCCATCGCGCAGGGCGGCTTGAATCGCTTTGAAGTCCGCCCCAAATTTACGCCCAAGGAAACGCGGCAGTGGATTCAGGCTATAGATCGTCTTGCTTTCAAAGGCGCTCGCTTCATCAGCGCCCATCACGCTGACCGACTTCAAGTTCAATTCGCTCTTGAACAGCTCAGCATAACGTTCAACGATCGGCGCATCGCTTGCATCGCGCAAGGCAAATTGCGCGCTCGCCAAAGGCTGGCGAACAGGAATTTGCACCGCATTGCGCGCGGACAAACCAAGGCTCACCAGGCGTTGCACCAGTGCCATCTCGGTCATCAGGGTTTGATTGATCAGCGATTCATCGTATTGGCACCAAGAAGAAAGATGTACGCTATCGGCTTGTGAATCTAACTGTTCCCCAACAAGATTACGGTAAATTTCCTCGCTCAAAAATGGCATGGTAGGCGCCAAAAGCTGGGAGACCGTCACCAAGGTCTCGTAGAGCGTGGCATAAGCGGACAGCTTGCTACTATCGATGTCTTTCTTCCAAAAACGATCCCGGCTCAAACGCACATACCAATTGCTCAATCGCTCGACAAAGTCTTCAATCGGCCGGGTAGCGCCGACAGCATCGTAATTCTCATAGGCTTCTGTCACTGTCTTGACCAGATTATGCAGCTCGGCAAGCAGCCATTGATCGAGCAAATCGCGTTCATTTGCCGCGGGGGCGCTTTGGCTCGGCGTCCAGTTATCGATATTGGCGTAGGTGACAAAGAAGCTATAGGTATTCCAGAGCGTCGACCAGAACTTCTTGACCACTTCCTGCACCAAATTCTTGGAGAAACGCCTCGGCTCGCCGGGTGGTCCTGAGGTATAGAGATACCAGCGAAAAGCATCAGCGCCCGCCTGATCCAAAACCTCCCAGGGATCGACGACATTGCCTTTGCTTTTCGACATTTTTTCGCCTTTTTCGTCAAGCAAATGACCCAGGGAGATGACGTTCTTAAAAGCGACCGTCTCGAAGAGCATGGCGGCAATGGCATGCAAGCTATAAAACCAACCACGGGTTTGATCGACGGCTTCGCAGATATAATCGGCGGGATGCTGCTCTTCCAGCAAATCGCTGTTCTTCTGTGGATATGCCCACTGCGCGACCTGCATCGCCCCGCTATCAAACCAGACATCGATGACCTCTGGCACGCGGCGCATGGTCCCGCCCTCTCCGTTGGGATTGTCAAAAGTAATTTCATCGACATAGGGACGGTGCAAATCCAGATCGCTCAGATCGCTATCACAATACTCACTCAATTCTTCCAAGCTGCCGATACAGAGCATCTCGCCAGTTTTGTCATCCACCCAGACGGGCAAAGGCGTGCCCCAATAACGCTCCCTGCCGAGGGACCATTCCTTAAGATCCTCCAGCCAATTGCCGAAGCGCCCATCTTTGATATGATCGGGCACCCAATTCACCGTCTGATTGAGATCGATCATTTGCTGTTTGTACTTCAGCGTGTCGATAAACCAGGTCTCGCGGGCGAAGTACATCAGCGGTTCGCCATCGCGCCAATTGTGCGGATAGTTGTGCGTATAGGTTTCGTGGCGGTACATCAAACCGCGCGCAGACAGGTCGCTGATGATATGTTTGTCGGCATCTTTAAACCACATGCCGCGGAAATTCCTGACCGCGTTGACAAAACAGCCGGTCTCGTCCACCGTAATCAAGACCGGCAAATTGTATTGTCTGCCAGTTGCCAGGTCATCGACGCCATAAGCAGGCGCGGTATGCACGATGCCGGTGCCATCTTCCGTGCTGACATAATCCGCCGCCACCACGTAAGCGTAATCCTGCTCCACCGGCAAAAAAGTATAGAGTGGCTGGTAAGTCCAACCCAGCAGCTCTTCGCCTTTCATCCGCGCGACAATCTTGTAATCTTCCGGATCGCTCAACACTTTTTCCAATAATGCTTCCGCCAGGATCAACTGCTCCACGCCCTCACCATCACTGGAGGGACCCTCCACCTGCACATAGGTGATATCTTCACCGACCGCCAAGGCAGCGTTGGCTGGCAAGGTCCAAGGCGTGGTCGTCCAAGCCAGGAAGTACAAGCCCGGCTTGTCTTTCACCGGGAAGCGGACATAAATGCTGGGGTCAACAACTGTTTTATAGCCTTCCGCCACTTCATGACTGCTCAAAGGCGTGCCGGATGAAGGGCTATAGGGCACGACCTTATGACCCCGGTAGAGCAAACCCTTGTTCCAAAATTGCTTGAGAATCCACCAGATACTTTCAATATAATCATTTGAGAAGGTCACATAAGCATCATCCAGATCCACCCAGAAACCGATCCGCTCGGTGAATTTCTCCCAGTTGACGATGTAGCGGAAAACGGTGGAACGGCACATTTCGTTAAACTCCGCCACCCCATATTCTTCGATTTGGCTCTTGTTATCGAATCCCAGTTCTTTTTCCACCGCGATCTCGACCGGCAAGCCGTGCGTGTCCCATCCCCCGCGGCGCAAGCAATAATAGCCATTCATCACCTTGTAGCGAGGAAACATGTCTTTGAAGGCGCGCGCCAATACATGGTGACTGCCCGGCTCGCCATTCGCCGTCGGCGGACCTTCATAAAAGACATAGCGGGGAGCATCATCACGCCCTTCTGTGCTGCGTTCGAAGACACGATTAAAACGCCAAAAATCGAGTTGCTGCTGCTCGAGTTTATTGATGACCGTGCTGTTGACCTGAGAGTTTACTGGCCTGAACATGACTTCCCATTTCTCCATGTCATCGATACGAATTGCTTAAAAGCGAAAATGACATCCTGCTAGATCACAAGAGCGAGGAATTGATGTTTGCCCGGGTAATCCAGATCTTTTCGCCACTGCCAAACGGTTGTCGACACGATTATGACGCAACTTGGTACTTTGCGAAAGGGTAAAATCGACGGAGAATGCAGGATTGCCTTAGCAGCAAAAGCGGAAGAGTCAGGCTTCCCCCAGCCATTCGCCCATCCGCTCGCTGGCTTCTTGTATCTGGGTTCCATAGGGACTGCCACGATGGGAAAGCGCCTCGTCCCGCAGTGCAGAGAGGTTCTGCTCGATCAAATAGTCGGACGGACGATCAGCAGCATCCATGAGATAGAGATAATATTGCAGCAGCAAGGACTGTGCAGGCTGCTCGACCAATAAATCGTGAACGTCGATGAAATGCTGCTCCGCGGCGGAATTATCTCCCAGCAGAAAACAGCATTGCCCTAATTCAAACTTGACGATATCAGGGGCGCCAGCTGCCAAAGCGCGGGCGATATAATCACGAGCAGCAGCATATTCACCGCTGACCAGCTGCAGCTTCCCCATGCTGAATAAACCGAGATGATGATCCGCTTTGAGCGCCAGCGCCCGCTCCAATGCCAGCCGAGATTTGTCATACAGTCGCAAATGGCGATAAGTATTGCCGAGCAAAACCAGCGCATCCACAGATTGACGCCCTGAATCCGGAATCTCTTCCAAAAGTGCGTGCGCAGCTTGGTAGTCACCCGCGATAAAATGCTGCTGCGCTTGATGATAAGGCGATATCTCGCGCCGGTTTGCCCACAGGAAGAGCAATTGCAAACTCAGCAAAAGCCCAAAAGCGCCGACCCGCGCGGGAAACTGTACCTCTGGCGGACCAAAGAAGCCAAGCGACAACAACAGAAACAACAAGACGACAGCAATAGCCAGAGAGAGCTTGGTCGGGGTATCCCATTCAGGCAGCCGCCGAATCAAATCGCGGGAAATCTGACGCAGCATCATCCGGCGCTAATTCTTTCGCTTTGCATTTCCGCGATGGCTTCTTCAATTTTTTCAATCTCATAATGCAACAAGCTGCCATAGGCGGTGCCTTCCAGCGCGCGCAATGTCGACTTCCAGGCTTCCAGACCGTGCTGGGTAGCTATCATTCGTTCTCTGGCTTGGCTGGCATTCTCCCGCTCGCCAATTTTGAGAAAGTGCCGCGAAAGATAATAATTGACGCGCACCGCATACATCGAAGGCATCGAAAAGATCGCGGCATGCTTAAATGATTCGATGGCGGAATCGTGTTCACCAGCTAACTGCTGTACAAATCCAAGCTCTGCCCAAATGATCGGTTGCGAAGGGGAAAGCTGCGTCGCCGTTTGCAAAGCGATCGCTGCCTCACCATAACTCGCCTGCATACGATACCCATTCGCCAATGTCATATAGGCGCCAGCATCACCCGGGAACATTTGCACAGCGCGGTCGGCAGTTTCCTGCGCTTTGGCGAATTGCCCGTTATAGGCATATGCGCTGGTGAGCAGCATCAGCAAATCCGGCGTGATCTTGCCGCCAGCCAATACCCGCTCGAGCAATCGAATCGCCTGCGGGAATTGTAGCTTCTGGATCAAGCGGTAGGCTTCTCCGTAACCGGCGCCATACTGTCGCGACTGCCGCGCCAGCAAAAAGCCCACCAGCACAAATCCAAAGAGGATCATGGTTGCCGCCAGGCACAACCCCGCCAGCGACATCTGCGCCACCGGGGAAATATAAGGATCGAGTGGTTGCGTGATGCCTTCCAACAGCGAGATCAAGACACCCAGCACAAAGACAACAATGCCCAAGGCAGCCAATGCCACTGAGCCAATGACAACGATCCAACCTAGCAGGCGACGAAATGACATCATCGCTCCCCAACTAACCCTGCTCTTCAGAAAGCTCACCAGCGACGAGACGGCGAGCTTCTTCAATATCCGCGCTTAGCACTTCACGCAACGCCTGCGCTTCATCCGCGCTCATGATCACTTGCCACTCTTCCAAGCCAGCCCGTTCCCGCTTGAGCGCCGCCAGAGCAGCTTCAGCTCGAGCACTATCGCCCTGGCGACAGAAAGCGCGCCATAAATAGAGATGCGCCAACAGCCTGTGTCGAGAATCCGGTATTTCCAAGCGCAAGGCAGCGTTTAAGTGTTGGATCACGGCATCGTCATGCTCCAAGCGATCTTCTATCATACCCAGATTATACGCTGCCACCCATTCTTCCGGCGCCAATTCCTGAGCTTTCTTGGCTGCTCGTAAAGCATGTGGATAGCGGTCCCCTTGCAATTCAACTTCCGCCAGACCATTGTAAGCCACCGCCGAGCCTGGGTCGAGCTCGGTCATACGCTGATAGTCCTGGCGCGCTGCACTGAGCCGGCCCGCCAGGCGATGCAACTCCGCGCGAAAACGATAATGCTCCGGGCGCTGTGGTTCTTCTTTAATCTGTTGTGTCATAGCCGCAATCGCCGATTTGTAATCGCTTTTGCGCATGGCTTTGACGGCAGTTTTGTAGTGTCGCGGTCCCCCGATATTCCTAAATATGAAGATGCCAGCGACGATCCAGCCGATGCCCGCCCCCACAAATATCCCAGTCAACTGCGGCGCCAACATTGAACCGACAATGATAGCGAAGACGGATGGCACAATAATCCCCAGCCAACGCTTGCGCTCATCAACCGGCAGGCGGCTCAAGATTAGATATGCCGCGCCCAAAATAAAGAGTGCCAGCAAGAGAGATTGCAGCGCCGTGATCCACTCACTGCCATCGGAAAGGACATTCAAAGCCAGGCTCGCCAAACCAGTGCTGGCGAGCAAAGCGATAAAAGCCCGAAAACGTTGTGGACCAAGAAAGATCTGAAAGCGCTTGATCATGAAACCCGATCCCTGGCAATCGAATCTATTGCTGCAAATCGCCGCGGCAAGCACATGTCATGACTTGGCGGCAGCATAATTGCTGATCTGTACGACAATTTCCTGCCCATTAAAGACATTAACCCGTTTAACAATGACACCATGATCATCAATCCAGTAGGCAGCGGCTTTGTCGCGATAATGGTAACGCCTGGCGGACACCTCCCGCTGCCCCAACACTAGCCGATCATCGCCCATGTATTCGACCGGTGAATGGACCTGTTGCAACGCGCCGGGGAATAATTGTGCATACTCGAACATCGGCACATAGATCGAGAGTGGCGCGGCGGATCCTTGCACCATCGCCATAATCGTCCGACCGCGGAAGATCAATAAAGGCACATCGATGAGCGTGCCGGCGGGCAAGTCAGTTTCGATATAATCTCGTTCGGCGCCATTCAAGGCGAAGCCGACATGCAACCGCCCTTCCGCCACTTGATACGTCGCCCGCAAATCTTTGACGCCGCCTTCAAACTGAGCGTTCTGGTAGCTGATGTCGAGGCGAGCCAAGTGATTGTCACGATCCTGCAGCGCCTCCGCCAAGATCGATTTGCCCTCCTCCGCGCGGGCATCCAGGTCAACACGCAAGAACGTTTCGCCATCGGGATGCGCATGGATCGTCCATAACTCCGTCTTCGCTAGCGCCTGTCCGTTCTTGATAAAACGGTAGCAGCCACTCGCCAGGAATCGCTCATGCGCCTGCACCGGATGCAAGTAGCGCATCAATCGCTGATCTCCACATAGAGTCGCTTATTGATACCACCTTTGCTCTTGTATTTGGTGATTTTGATGGCGCCAACTTCCCGCGTATTCGCCACATGCGTGCCGCCATCGGCTTGCAAATCCAAACCGACTATTTCCACCGTGCGTATTTCCTTGATGCTCTCCGGCAAGAGATTTATCTTGGTGCGGATGAGATCCGGAATTTGAAAAGCGGTTTCCCGCGGCAAGATTTCGGTCTTTAATTCGCGCCCGGCTTGCACTTCTTGATTGATCTTCTGCTCGATCTCACCGATGATCTCCGGCGCCAGACGCTCGAACTCAAAGTCCATACGCCCGGAGAGGATGTCCATATTCCCGCCGGTGACACTCGCTTGATAATCGCGCCAAATCACTCCACAGAGGATGTGCATCGCTGTATGCGTGCGCATAATCTTGTAGCGCCGCTCCCAATCGATCAGCCCGCGCAGTTGGCAACCAATCGGCGGCAAGCTCCCATCGATAATATGCACATTGCCTCGCTTGGCTTTGCTGACAATATATTCGGTATCATCATGCCAGAGGACGCCTTGATCTGGCAGTTGACCACCGCCACCGGGGTAAAAGGCGGTGCGATCCAGCAATAAACCGTTTTGCGCTTGATCATGCGCAGTGACTGTCGCCTCAAATTCTCTCACATAACTGTCTTGCTGATAGATCAATTCTGTCATTTTTCATCCCTTTGTATTTCCGCTCGCATGCGCAAAAAAGTTGTTTCGCCGCCCATCGCGCTCCAGAATGCCAGCGCCGCCTGATTCTTCGCATTGACCTGCCATTCAAAATGCTGGATACCTCTTGAGCGAAACCAGAGCATAAGCCGTTGAACCAACTGTCTGCCAATACCAGATCTGCGATATTCTTCCCGCACAAAGATATCAGCTAAAATGCCACAATGCAGCGGCAGAAAAGTTTCTGTGGTGATATCAGCGATCGAGCCGCTGACATAACCCACAATTTCGCCGCCGATTTCCGCCACCAGCAGGCGCGCCTGTGAATCATGAAGTTGTTCCACAATAGAATTTGCATACATTGCGACACCGTCTTCCGCTAGCTGATAGATCTCCGGGTCGAACTGAGTATGATGCGCCACCATTTCAGCCCACAAATTCCCGATACATTCAGCATCCTCTGCCACGGCAAGTCGAATCACAGTTGCAGCCAATACTTGTTGGAACGCAGCTGCGCGCCTTGCCCGCGCCAGAAGGCCTCTTCCACCGGGTAGCGAGCTGGTGCGTTAATTTCCAGGTACTCGATATCCAGCGATCGAAGCCAGGTTTTCCCCCGCTCGAGCAATTTTCGGCTCAGCCCAGGATGCGCCTGATGCAAACCAACTGCCATGTCAATGACAACTCCAATATGTGTGGGATAGAGCCCCGGCGGACCATCCGCCACTTTCAGCGCCAAGTAGCCAAGCAGTTTGCCATTGCTCTTCGCCACAAAAACCGCGCAATCCTGGGCGGCAATCCATAAGCGCGCCTGCCTGCGCCAGCTTTCAGAGGCAGCGGGCAATGGTTTGATGTGCGGGTCGCTTTGCTGCAAGATGGCAAGACGCTCCGACCACAACGCCACAGCCGCCGCCAAATCTGATTCCCTTGCCAGCGTTATTTCCATGATCTGAAAAGTTATCGCCTCGTTAAGCGACGAAGCATATCATCAGCTGCTGCGGCAAACAAGACAGGATGCCCAGGTCAATGGCGAGCGGGCGCTTCCACTACGAGGCAAATGGGCGTATAGCGTATCCCCAACTTTTCGGTAAAATAGATGAGAGGCAGCGTGAGCAATGTGGTGTCTCAGGCAGTAACGCCGAGGATCACTACAAACAAGAAGGAGTTTATATGTCCAGCATTTCCTTGTCAGAAAAGATCGGAACAGCTTGGCGGATGCACCGGGATGGCGACCATGCCGGCGCGATCAGCATGTTTGAAGAGATCGCCTCAAGCAACCCGGATATCGTCGATGCTTATTATGGCTTGGGCTTGGCACAAAAAGCGGTAGGGGACTACCAGGCAGCCACAGATGCCTTTCAACAGGCGCTGTCGATCACAGAAGACGCGCTAAAAGCGGTGCAGATGGCATCCAGCGCCGAGGGACATCAGGGTGGCAATGACCTGGAAAGCAATGATGACGATCGCTACATGATGCTCACCCGAATGCTTAAACAGCGGCTCGAGGATGTGAGCACGCCAATTTCCTGAGTCCCCCAACATGCAAAAGCGTGAACGCCTGGAACGCGCGCTTGCTGGGGAATCGGTCGATCGCGTGCCGGTTGCGCTTTGGCGTCATTGGCCCGGAGACGATCAGCGCTATGCCGATCTCGCCCGTTCCATCATCGACTTTCAGCACGATTATAATTGGGATTTCCTGCGGGTGATGCCTTCGCGCCAATTTCAGGTGATTGATTATGGCGTCCAGGATATTTGGGAAGGAGATCCCGCCGGCTTCCGCAAAATCAACAAGCGAGTCATTTCGCGATCATTGGACTGGACGGAGCTTCGTCCACTATCCCCCACTCGTGGCGCCCTTTCGCAACAAATCGAATGTATGAAGCTGGTCGCGCGGGCAATGCAGCCGCAGGATGTGCCAATCCTCCAAACCGTATACAGCCCCTTGCTGCAAGCCGCCCAACTAGGTGGGCGGGAAAAAGTGCTGCGAGATCTGCGCCTGCGCCCAGATCGATTGCGCACCGGTTTGGACCAACTCACCGAAAGCACCACTCGCTTCTTACTGGAGCTGCGCAAACTGCCGAGCCTCGCTGGCATATTTCTCGTTACCGAGTTCGCCAGCCACGATATCATGTCCGAAGCCGAATACACCGCGATTGCTCTGCCATCGATTCAAAACATCTTGTCCTCACTGCCGGAGCATTGGTGGCTGAACATCTTGCAAGTGGGCGGTGCGTCACCGATGCTGAAGTTATTCTATGATCTGCCATTACAATCGCTGAATTGGGATACACGCAAGGCGGATATTGAGCTTTCCCAAGCCAAGAGCCTGTTCGCGGGAGCTACCTGCGGCGGCTTAAGCGACCATGACGATTTGCTGCAAGGCACACCAGCACTCCTGCGCTCGCGGATAAGCCAGGCGCTCAAGCTGAGCGAATCCCGGCGCTTTATCCTGTCCGGCAGCGGCGCGGGCTACGTGACGGCGCCAATTTCCAATATCCGCGCCGTCCGTAGCATTGTCGAAAGCTCCGCCTAAAATGTCCCTGCGTGTGATCGCCGGCAAAGCGCGCGGCATGAAACTGAAAAGCGTGCCTGGCAACAGCACACGTCCGATTATGGATCGCGTCAAGGAAGCCCTTTTCAGCATCATCGGCAGCCGCATCCAGCAAGCGAATTTTCTCGATCTCTTCGCCGGTACAGGCAGCGTCGGCATCGAAGCGCTCAGTCGTGGCGCAGCTTCCGCCCTTTTTATCGAACGCAATCGCGCGGCACTACGTGTCATCCGAGAGAACCTGGCACATACCGGCTTGTCAGCTGGAGCCCGCGTCTTGCGCAGAGATGCCTTTGACTTGCTCGCTTCTCAGCCAGATCAGCCCTATCACTTCATCTTTGTGGCGCCACCGCAATACCGAGGAATGTGGCTGCAAACATTGGAAGCATTGGACCGGAACAGCGCCTGGCAGCACTCCGATTGTCTCGTGATCGTGCAAATTGATCCGCGGGAATACGATGCCGAGCGCCAGTTCAAACATCTTGAGCTGGTCGATCAACGTAAATATGGCGCCACTATGTTAATCTTTTACCGCTTTATCACTGAACCTGCTGATGAAGCGGTTGCCCACCACCCAGAGGGATGAGATTAGCTTTCGAGAGTTTTCGCTTGGCGCAAAATGAAGTCGCGCGCATCCTGGCTTGAGCGCACATCACCGCTGACTTGTGCCTCTCGCAATGCGGTCAACAACTGCCCCACCAAGGGACCCGGTCTTATATTCAGCAAGTTTTGCAGATCCTCGCCATTGAGCAATAGCTTGGGTTTGACCACTTCCTCATAGCGGTTGAAATATGTATCGAGCAAGATGGTCACAGTTTCCACCAGCTGCAACCAATCCTCCTGTTTAAGCTCAGTACCAAAACTGCCGAGCACATTTGCCAAGCAGAGCAAGATAGCGTCAATACCGTGATCCCCCAATTGAAACCAAAATCGGTGACGATCTATATCGGTCCAGCTTGGGCGCTCCACAATTTGACGATAATGCCTGATGCTCAGCGAAAGGGCTTTCTGCTCCACAACCGTTAGCTTAAGCCTTTCAGCCACCACTATCGCCTGTTCAGCCACCGCTATCGCCTGTTCAGCCACCGCTATCACCTGTTCAGCCACCACTAAAATGGGCTGGTCAGGATCGGGCGGTTCAGCGCTACCGGTGTTGTGCAAAAGCGCTGCCAGAGTCAGCAATTCGCTGTGCCTGCGTCCATTGCCGTAGACCTGATTGATGTGCTTTTGCAAGGAGGAGCGGTATCGATCAAATTGAATGGCGAGCATGCCCAAATCAAACGCGGCCGCCGTATTATCCGTGCGTCGACTGCTGATCGCTTTGAGGATAGCGCTCATACGTTCAACCACCGCCAGCGTATGCGTCCAGGCATCAAAGCGATCTGTTGGCGGCTGAACTGCGCTCACTAAGTTGCTAACAGGTGGCACGATATACGCTAGCACGCCCAGATGCTGCAAGACACGGAGACCGCGAGCGCTGTTATCCAAGCCCAACAATTTGAAGAATTCGTCGCGTATGCGCTCGCCAGATGATTCCGTCAGCCCGTCCGCCTGCCGCCGGATATCCGCAGCAGTGTCTGGATGGATCTTCAAATCAAATTGCGCGCTCAAGCGTACTGCCCGTATAGCGCGGATTGGATCATCGCTGATCGAGCGCGGGGAACAGCGGCTTAAGACCTTGCGCTGTAAATCGGTTTCACCAGCGAGTGGGTCAATCAGAACATCGAGATCGCCAAGCAAATCGGCCGCCATCGCATTAATTGTGAAATCCCGATCTAGCAGATCTTCTTCCAGTGTTGCGCCGCGCAGCCGGGCAAAATCGATGCAGATGTCTTCATCAAGGTGCTTGACAAATAGGCGCGCGACGCCGCGTTCGCGATCCATAATATAAATATCGGCGCCGAGCCAATCCGCCACCTTGCGCGCCAAAGCAATAGCATCCCCATCGACGGCGATATCGATATCGTGGATCGCGCCGCGCAGGCAAGCATCACGAACGGCACCACCGACCAGGTACAATGGTGTCTCAATCGAGTGGTCCCGCAGCATTTCAGCCAGGTCGTAGACAAAATCGGTCCACGACAAGCGCAGGGGAAAATCATTCATCGACTTCTTCATCGGGCTTCGCCACGCCAACGAATGGTAAATTGCGGAATTGCTCATCGAGATCGAGCCCATAGCCAAAGACGTATTTGTTTTCGATATCGAATCCGATGTAATGCGCTTTGATATCGACTTCACGCCGTGATTGCTTATTTAGCAGCGCACAAAGTTTCAGGCTGGCTGGCTCACGATTTTGCAAAGTCTTGATTACAAAAGCCAAGGTGTGGCCGCTGTCGATGATGTCCTCAACAACCAACACATCCTTGTTCTGCACATCCATGTGCAAGTCCATATCGATGCGTACTGATCCACTAGATTGCCGCGCGCCAAGGTTATAGCTGCTAGCCGCCATAAAATCAATCACGTGCGGTACAGTGATGCGGCGCGACAGATCGGTCAAGAACATCACACCGCCTTTTAAGATACAGAGCAATAGCAGATTCTGGCTGCCGGCATAATCTCGGTTGATCTGTGCAGCCAGTTCGGCGATGCGCGCCTGCAAAGTCGCTTCATCGATGAGAACCTCTTCGAGATATTTTTCATGGGGCAATGTCATGGCTCACCTCACATCAATATCCAGTCATAGCAGCATAATGCGATTGCAAGCTGCGCACGCTAAGCGGTTTTTCCCGCATGCGCGTGATGCCTTGCACCGTTGCTGCGGCGGCGCTCATCGTCGTGACGATGGGGATGCCCAGCGCGTAGGCTTGGCTGCGGATCGCTATCCCATCCTCATGCGCTTGGCTACCCAGTGGTGTGTTGATAATCAAGTCTACTTCACCTGCTCGCATCGCATGCAGAATATGTGGGCTTCCTTGTGACAGCTTGTTGATGCGACAGGTCGAAATGCCCAGGCGGTTGAGCCATTGCGATGTGCCATCGGTGGCTAGCAAAGTGAAACCCAATTTGCCCAAGTCCCGCGCTATTTTGGCGACCACCGCCTTGTCATAATCATTGACGCTGATAAAAACGCTGCCGCTCTCGGGCAAAGGTAAGCCAGCGGAAGCCTGTGATTTGACAAAGGCATGACCAAAACTCGAAGCATGCCCCATCACTTCGCCAGTAGAACGCATCTCTGGACCCAAGCGCGCATCAACACCCGGAAACTTCTGAAAGGGGAAAACAGCTTCCTTAATGAAGAAGCCTTCCACCGTTGGCTCGTTAACAAACCCAAGCTCTGCCAAGCTCTTGCCAGCGGCGACCTGCGCGGCATAGCTCGCCAGCGGCTGCCCGGTCGCCTTGCTAATAAAAGGCACTGTCCGGCTCGCCCGGGGATTGACTTCCAACACATACACTTCGTCGTCTTTGACCGCGAACTGGATGTTGAACAAGCCTTTAACACCTAATGCCAAGCCGATCCTCCGGGTATATTCGCGAATGATATCTAAATGAAAATAGCTGATTTTGTAAGGCGGAACGACACAGGCTGAATCTCCACTGTGCACGCCGGCCTGCTCAATATGCTGCATGATGCCGCCAATTGTCACTTGTTCGCCATCACAGAGAGCATCAACATCCACCTCGTAGGCATCGTCCAGAAACTGGTCGATCAGCACTGGGTGGTCGTTCCATTCCACATTCTCATCCAGCCAAGCCAATAATTGCGCCTGGTCGAAGACGATTGCCATCCCACGCCCGCCCAACACATAGCTTGGGCGAACCAGCACTGGATACCCGATAGCCGCAGCTGCTGTGGCGGCTTCTTCGCGCGTCAAGATTGTCCCGCCAGCCGGCTGCGCTACATTCAGCCGCCGCATCAAGGCGCTGAAGTTTTCGCGGTCTTCTGCCAGATCTATTGTTTCCACCGAGGTACCCCAGATCGGCGCTCCCATTCGCTCGATATCGCGCGCGATATTCAGCGGTGTTTGCCCGCCAAATTGCACCAGCAAGCCATCAGGACGCTCGCGATCGACGATATTCATCACATCTTCCGCCGTCAGTGGCTCAAAGTAGAGACGATCAGCCGTATCGTAATCGGTGCTGACGGTCTCGGGATTACAGTTGACCATGATGGTTTCGTATCCCATTTCTTTGAGCGCAAAACAGGCATGCACACAGCAATAATCAAACTCGATGCCTTGGCCGATGCGGTTCGGTCCCCCGCCTAGGATCATGATTTTCTTTTTGCTGGTTGGCGTCGCTTCATCTTCCAGTTCATATGTCGAGTAGAGATAAGGCGTCATCGCTTCGAACTCGGCAGCGCAGGTATCGACGCGGTAGAAATTGGCGCTAACCCCTTGTGATTTTCGATAGGCGCGCACGGCAAATGCGTCTTCATTCACCAAGCCCGCGATATAGGCATCGCTGAATCCATATTGCTTGAGTTTGAACAGATCGCGTTGGTCGAGGTCGCTCAGACGCAGCTTTTTATCCACGACGCTCTGGTGGATGGACATCAAATCATTCATTTGCTGTACAAACCAGGGATCGAAATGCGTTTGCGCCACGATTTCTTCAAAAGCCACGCCTTGCGCGATCAAGCTCGCCACTTGGAAAAGTCGCTGTGCTGTGGGGACTGCTAGCACTTCCGCCGACAAAGCGCCATCGACTTGGCTGCCGAAGCCATCCATGCCGATATCAAGGGAGCGCACAGCTTTTTGTAAGGCTTCCGTGAAGGTACGCCCGATCGCCATCACCTCGCCCACCGCCTTCATTTGCGGTCCCAGAACTGGGTCCGCGCCGGCAAATTTCTTGAAGTCCCAACGCGGGATTTTGACCACGATATAGTCGAGAGAGGGTTCGAAGCTGGCAGGTGTCTTCAAGGTGATGTCGTTGGGAATCTCGTCCAAGGTGAAGCCGACGGCGACGAGAGCCGCGATTTTGGCGATAGGAAAACCAGTGGCTTTACTCGCCAGGGCTGAAGAACGTGATACCCGCGGATTCATCTCAATCACGTAGACCTCGCCATCGTCCGGATTGATGGCGAATTGCACATTGGCGCCGCCGGTGGTGATGCCGACACGGTCAAATATCTGCCGTGACATATTGCGCAACCGCTGAATTTCCTTGTCTGTGAGGGTCTGTGCCGGCGCAATGGTAATGCTATCGCCAGTGTGCACGCCCATGGGATCGAGATTCTCAATAGAACAGACAACCACAAAATTGCCTTTGGCATCGCGCATTAATTCCAGTTCATATTCTTTCCAGCCTAGCAGACTCTTGTCCACCAAGACTTCCCCCACCGGGCTTTGGAGGATGCCATTGGCTGCCACAGAGCGCAACTCATCGGCATCGTAAGCCACGCCCCCGCCCGCGCCACCCATGGTGAAGGAGGGGCGGATCAAAACCGGATAGCCGATCTCGTCGGCAAAATTCAGCGCAGCATCGACATTGTTGACAACTTTACTGTCGGGGACTTTCAGCCCAATTTCTCTCACAGTATCGTTGAAGAGTTGGCGGTCTTCCGCCAGTTGGATACTGGTCAAGCTGGCGCCGATGAGCTCGACGCCGTATTGATCCAAGATGCCAGTTTGTTGCAGCTGAACCGCCAGATTTAAAGCGGTTTGCCCTCCCACAGTGGGCAGCAAGGCATCGGGCTGTTCTTGGGCGATAATTTTGGCGCATATGTTCGGCGTCAATGGTTCGATATAAGTGGCATAGGAAAATTGCGGATCGGTCATGATAGTGGCGGGGTTGGAATTCACCAGCACCACGCGATACCCTTGCGCCTTTAATGCCTTGCAGGCTTGCACTCCACTGTAATCGAACTCGCAAGCTTGCCCGATGACGATGGGTCCAGAGCCGATGATCATGATTGTTTCGATGTCAGTTCGTTTTGGCATGCCTGTCTTTCTTTGTCTGTAGCACGGTGGCGATCAATTTAGCCCTGTCCTTTCACAGCAGCGACAAACTCGTCAAAGAGATAAAAGGAGTCATGTGGTCCGGGCGAGGCTTCTGGATGGTATTGGACGCTGAAGGCGCGCAGTCCGCAATGACGCAAGCCAGCGACGGTATTATCGTTCAGATTAAGATGAGTGATCTCGCCACCGCCTAAATCACCATTAGCGGATACTGCGAAACCGTGATTATGCGAGGCAATTTCGATCTCCCCATTGCTCAAATTTTTTACCGGCTGATTGCCACCACGATGCCCAAAGCGCATCTTTTCGGTAGAACCGCCCAGCGCCAATGCCAGAATTTGATGCCCCAAGCAGATGCCAAATATGGGGACTTTGCCCAGCAGAGCGCGGACATTGGCGATCGCGTAATGCACCGCTGCGGGGTCCCCCGGTCCGTTACTGAGAAAGACCCCCGCCGGTTCCATCGCCAAAACCTGCGCCGCGGGCATTTTTGCCGGGACCACTTTGACACGCAAGCCACGATCGGTCATCATACGCAAAATATTCCGCTTGATGCCAAAATCGTAAGCCAGAATCAGGGGGTGATGATCCGCTTGGCGTCGGTCGCTATACCACTGCGAGTCGCTCTCTTCCATCCAGTCATATGGATCAGCGGCTGTGACGTCATCAACTAGATTGGCGCCGGACATATCGAGAGATTGACGAGCGATTTTCACCAGTTCGTCGCTATCGGCGGCAGCTCCATGTGCCACAACCGCGCGCATCACACCGCGCTCGCGGATATGGCGCACCAATGCTCTGGTAGCGACCCCCGAAACGCCGATGATATTATGCTCTTGCAGATAGCTAGCCAAGTCGCCACGATTGCGCCAGTTGCTGACAATCGGGCTAAGTGAGCGAACTACGAAACCGGCTGCCCAGACCCTGGACGATTCGGGATCTTCCAGGTTGACGCCGGTGTTGCCGACATGTGGCACGGTCATAGCCACAATCTGTCGGTGATAGGAGGGATCAGTGAGGATCTCCTGATAACCAGTCATCGAAGTGTTGAAGACGATTTCGCCAGTGGAAATGCCTTGCGCGCCGAAGCCTTCGCCCGGGAAAACCCGCCCATCTTCCAGAACCAAAGCCGCTTTCATATCATGCACCCTAGTTACGAGCGGTAGTCGCCATTGATGCTGATGTACTCATGGCTGATGTCGCAGGTCCAAATAGTCGCTTTACCCTCGCCCATGCCACAATCCAGCGTGAATATCATCGATGGCAGGGACATGATGGCTGCGGCATCTTCTTCCAAATAATCAGTAGGCATACCTCCGCTGAAAATCAGCAAGCCGCGGTCGCCATCGGTCAGCGCTTCACCGGCAGCTACCCAGAGTGAGGTCCCATTCGGATTAAAAGCTGTGCCAGCGCGACCAGCCGCCGCTACGATGCGCCCCCAATTGGCGTCACTGCCGTAAAATGCCGATTTCGTCAGCACCGAGGCGCCAATTGTTTGTCCAATTTTTTCCGCATCCGCTTCCGATCCGGCATTGATGATGTTCAGCGTGACGAACTTTGTCACCCCCTCGCCATCACGCACGACTTCCTGCGCCAGAAAACGAGTCAAGGCATCCAAGGCATCTTGGAAGCCGCTCAAGTCTTGCTCGCTGGACAAGTTCACACCGCTCATGCCATTGGAAAGCAGCAAGACAGTATCGTTGGTGCTGGTATCGCCATCGACCACAATCCGGTTGTAGCTCTGCTTGGTGGCGCTGGCCAAAGATGCTTGTGCGGCGGGCAAGCTCAATTGGGCGTCAGTCGCGACAACGCTGAGCATGGTTGCCATATTAGGCGCGATCATGCCGGCGCCTTTGACAATACCAGCAATGGTATAACTACCGGCTGAAGATTCCACTTGCACCGACGCCAATTTGGGCCTTGTATCTGTGGTCATAATCCCCGCTGCCGCGGAATACCAATCCGAGCCTAAATTGGCATTCGCCAAAGCAATGCCGTGGCTGATTTTCTCCATAGGCAGGTGCGTTCCGATCACGCCGGTAGACATCACCAGCACTTGTTCTACAGCGATTTGCAGCGCCTCGGCAACTAGGCTCGATGAGATTCGCGCATTCTCCAGGCCGATGGCGCCGGTGCAGGCATTGGCGCTGATGGTGTTGACCGCCACTGCCCGGATGGCTTCGGCATTTTCCGCCAGCCGTTCCATATCCAGCAAAACGGGCGCCGCCTTCACTTTGTTGCGGGTGAATACACCAGCGGCGACGCAGTCCACATCGCTGGCAATCAAAGTGAAATCCAGCGCGCCGTCTTTCTTCAAACCCGCGTGAACACCGGCGACCTGAAAGCCTTTCACTGCCCCGATCGATGGGCTAACTTGAATCATCAATACCCCCCAATATCATCGTCAGCTTGTCAATCAGCTCGTCCACATGCTGCTTGTCAATGATCAAAGGCGGCACAAAGCGGACGACATCCGCCCCAGCGTTGACCAAGAGCAAACCGTGCTGGTAACCTTGCTCGACAATCTTGGCGGGCGAGATATTCAATGCGATGCCGGACATCAAGCCGCGACCACGCACATCTTTGATATGGGGGCTGTTGATCTCGGATAGCCGCTCCAGCAGATACTCGCCGACTTCGGCGACATGCTCCAGGAAACCTGGGCTGAGCACGCGATTAACTACCACCCCAGCGGCACGCATGACAACGGCACCGCCGGAAAATGTCGAACCGTGATCCCCAGGTTGCATAGCGCCCGCGACTTTTTCCGTGGCCAAAATCGCGCCAACGGGCAACCCGCCAGCCAAGGGTTTTGCCAGAGCCATGATATCTGGCGTCACGCCGCTAAAACTGTGCGCCCACAGATCTCCCGTGCGTCCCAAGCCGCATTGAATTTCATCGAAAATCAGCGCTGCGTCATGCTCATCACAAAGTTGACGCAGGGCACGCAGGAACTCGGCTGATGCAAGATTGATACCACCTTCACCTTGAATCGGCTCGACTATGACCGCCACCGTATCGGCATCGATATGCTGCTTGGCGCTATCAATATCGTTGAACTCGGCGAGGACTGCGCCGGGCACCATCGGTTTGAAGGGCGCCTGATACTTGTCTTTTGGCGTGATAGCTAGCGCCCCCATGGTACGTCCATGGAAGGCTTCGCTGAAGCTAACAACTTTGGTCTTGTTGGGCTTGTTGTTGACATAAGCCAACTTGCGGGCAAATTTCAGCGCCCCTTCGATCGCTTCGGCACCGCTGTTGCAGAAGTAGGCTTTATCAGCGAATGAGTTCTGGCAAAGCAATTCAGCCAGCTCCACCATCGGCTGCGTGTGATAAAGTCCACTGGTGTGGACCAAACCCGTGCCCATCTGCTCGTTGACAACTTGCATCAACTCTTTGTCGCCATAGCCCAAGGCATTGACAGCAATGCCCGCTACCCAGTCGGTATAGGCTTTGCCATCGGCATCATAGAGGGTGACGCCATCGCCACGCACCAGCACAAAGTCGGGACGCCCTGCCACTGGCACACTGTATTGTTGATCTTTCTGTATAACTTCCGCTGTTATTGACATTGTTCCTCTCTTTATTGATGAAATGCTTTGCCTGAAACGCTTGTGCCTGACTGATTTGAGCGAGTATATCGGCTCTAATCGTTGCTGCTGGAGTTGGATGCTAAGATCGTAGTGCCTCCGTCATGTGCCCAACCATCTAAATCGGTGATGACCGCCTGTGGCACGCCCGATGATAACACATCCAACGCCGCCTTCACTTTCGGTATCATGCCGCCATAGATCACAGCTTTGTCGATCAAGTCTTCCGCTTGAGAAGCCTTTAACGTGGGAGTTCGCTCGCCATCGACCAGCACGCCAGCAACATTTGAGATGAAAATCACTTTCTCAGCGGAAATCGCCGCTGCGATCGCGCCAGTCACTGGATCGGCATTCAGATTATAGTTGCTGCCCTTCCCGACGCTCACCGGCGCTACTACAGGCGTCACCGCTAAGTCGAGGAGCTGGGTAATGACCTCGTCCCGAACCGATATTATGGTGCCGGTATAACCCATGTCTTCGGTTTCATGCTGCATCTGTTGGGCGCGCAACAAACCACGATCGACGCCGGACAAACCCTGGGCATCGACGCCGGCATCCAGCAAGTACCGCACCAGGCGCTTATTAACGCTGCCGCAAAGCACCATTTCCACCAATGCCAGCGAATCGGCATCGGTTATGCGCAAGCCATCAACATAGCGCGGCACAATGTTGAGCTTCTCCTGCAATTGCGTGATTTCTTTACCACCACCGTGCACAATCACCAAGCGTTCAGATGAATCGGCGACGATGCCGGCAAATTGCCGTAACAGGGCATCATTGTCCAAGTAATGCCCAGAGATTTTGACAACGCTGATTTTACCGCCCACTAGAGCAAGCCTGTCGTCTCGTCGATACCAAACATCAGATTCATATTCTGCACTGCTTGACCAGCAGCCCCCTTGCGCAGATTGTCCGTCACGCTGGTGATATGGACATACTGGTCCAATACCGGCGTGATGCTGATGACGCACTTATTGGTTTTGACCGCGTGCTTGAAGGTCGCTTGTTCTCCCAGGGGCAATACATCGATTAACTCTTCGGCATTGTAAATCTCGCTATACAGATCATGAACTTGCCCACTGTTGATAGAATCATTGAGCGTGACATAAATGCTAGACATCAGCCCGCGATCGACTGGCAAAAGGTGCGGACAAAAAATCATGGGTCCGATCTGATCATTAAGCTTATGCGCTTCCTGTTCCAGTTCGCCGATATGCCGGTGAGAGCGCCCTGCCTTGTAGGGAATCAGATTGCCATAGACCTCGGCAAAATGCGTGGTCAGCGAGGGTTTGCGGCCCGCCCCCGTGACGCCAGATTTAGCATCGATGATAATTGGCGCGTCGTTGCAGAGCGCATCACAGCGCAAAAGAGGATACATGCCCAGCAATGTCGTGGTCGGGTAACAGCCCGGGGTCGCCACTACATCAGCATGGTGTATCTTGGCGCGATTTATTTCCGGCAAGCCATAGGGAGCCGGCAGCAACTCGGGGTGCGGGTGTTCGGTGTCGTAGTGCTTCTGATAAGCCTCGGGCGTATCGATGCGCAAATCGGCTGACAAATCCACTACTTTAACTCCAGCTTCTATGCCTTTCTTCGCCATGATAGCGGAGGTTCGGTGTGGCAAGGCGAGAAAGACGACATTCACCTGTTCAGGCGAGGCCTCATCCACCGGGATAAACCTGAGTTCAGTGCCCGGCACAGCATCGCCCGCATAAGTATTGGATGTGGCGAAAGCCAGATCCACTTGCGGGTGCCTCGCCAGGATTTCGACCAGGTCTAAGCCCGCATAACCCGATCCACCATAAACTCCAGCTTGAATTTGGTTCATCATCTACCTCCCCCTAAAACAAAAAAAGCCCTGATCCTTACGCGAGATCAGGGCGAGATTTTGAGTTTGGGTCCGACATCACGTCATCAACACAAACCAGCCGCGCTGAGCTCGATTCGCGGTTGACGACGTCGCCTTTCAATTTTTACTGTAGACAGCAAGTGCTGCGCCATGTCGGACTTCCTTTTTTTCGAGATTGCAAGATTGTATTAGATGAAAATCCTTTCGTCAACCAGTAACTAAAATATTATGCACTTTTGCATTTCCACTGTGCAATATGTACAGGGTAAAGTTGTATTTTCTATTAAGAGCGCGCTGGTTTCTTCTATATTTGGATACTGTTCTCGTTTTTTCCACCATAGATTTTGCTCGGCTCAATTGTACTCGTCAATAGAAAACTAGTGCCTCCACCACAAAATAATATCTGCCAGTGGGTGAATATCGACCAGCATCAAATTGGTATAGCATATACTTATCAATATAATGTATACCAGCTTCGATAGCTTCTAAAGCAAGAGTGCTTTTCGTTTGCGTGGATTCCAGACTTAGTGGACAATGGTGAACCCTGGCACTATGTAAATCAGATCTTATTGTGAAAAACTTGACAAATAATCAAATAGGCGTTAAATTATCTAATTGGAGACTAAAATTTCACGGTTTTTATATCCAGTCAGTTGTTCTTTTTGCAAGTTACATAAATTTTGTTTCGCGGGCAAGACTATTTTTGTCCGTCCTTGTATATCATTGAGGTTAGCAGCAGCTGAAATTAGATTTGCCTGTCCACAATTTTGTATGCAAAAAATGAAGTCAAGTTTGCTTACATGAACAAAATGCTTGTTCGAAGGGCGGTCAGTAGAAAGGCTTGTGTGTGGCAGCGGTGTTAGACAACGTCATAAACTTAACTCAGCGTGAAGAGATCCAGAAGAAACTGGTCAAAAAAGCGCGTAATCGCGGTTTTGTAACCTATAGCGACATCCTCGAGCTCATGCCAGATGTCGAAGGCGATGTGGCTTTGCTTGATGACCTCATGGACAGCTTGGTCGAAGCTGGCATTGAAGTAATCCCCAGCCCAGCCAAAACTGATGAGGTAGACGGCGCGGAAGATGAATCCAAGAGTGTTAAAACGCCTGCTGAGGCGCTGAGTAGTGAAACCGAAGAAGAAGTTGTAGACGAACGAGATACACTGCTTAATGCCTTGAAAACGGACCTGACAGCCGATGCCGGTTATCAAGCTGCTTTGGATACCGATGATGTCGTCGGTCTCTATCTCAAGGAAGCGGGGCGTGTGCCTCTGTTGACAGCTGACGAAGAAGTGATGTTGGCAAAGCGTATGGAAGCCGCAGAATTCGCCCGGATTCGGCTGCAGGATGTCAGCGATGTTCTCTTCGACGAGTTAAGCTGGAGCGAGGAACAGACCCTGCGCGAGACGATGGTGGATGGGGAGAAAGCGCAGGAGCATTTAATCCGCGCTAATGCGCGTCTTGTGATCAGTGTTGCCAAAAAGTATATCGGGCGTGGCGTGCCCTTCCTCGATCTGATTCAAGAGGGCAATATCGGCCTAATCCGCGCGACTAATAAATTTGAATACCAACGAGGGCACAAGTTCAGCACCTACGCTACCTGGTGGATACGTCAAGCCGTCAGCCGTGCTGTCGCAGACCAAGGGCGGACGATTCGCGTGCCCGTGCACATGGGCGACCAGCTGAACCGTATGCGCCGCGTGCAATTGCAATTGCTGCAGGAATTGGGGCGCGAGCCCAAAATTGATGAATTGGCCCGCGGTATGGACACTACCCCGGACAAAGTCGAGAACTTGCTGGAGATCTCTCGGCGTCCAGTGAGCCTGGAAACACCGATAGATGACGAGGGGGATTCCACCTTCGGCGACTTCGTCGAGGATAGCAATAGCCCGGCGCCTTCCGAGGAAGTGGCAACACACCTCTTGCATACGCAATTGCAGCAGGCGCTGGACAAGCTGCCACCGCGTGAAGCGCAGATCTTGCGGCTACGCTATGGGCTGTCTGATGGGCGCGTTTATACGCTGGAAGAAGTGGGTAAGACGATCGGCGTCACCCGAGAGCGCGTGCGACAATTGGAAGCACAAGCAATCAACCGCCTGCGTCAATCATCGGCGCATGTCATACTCAAGGACTATCTCTACGAAGTCTAGAGTATCGGGCTTGCCAATCTGCTCTGCTGGACAATATGCTCTGATTAAAGATGACCCCGCACGCTGGCGTGTTTGGGGTCATAGTTTTATGTTGCCAGAAATGTTAAAGAGAGAGGGTTGCTAATGCAGAATATGGTTCTTGACCATTCTCAATTGACTTTTCGCGATGGAATGGAAAGCGATATTCCATATTGCCTGGCGCTGAATAGCGACTTTCATACAGAATACGTTTGGCAGATGACAGTCCAAGAAACCGCCGATGAGATTCAGCTCAATTGCCGCCGGCAACGTCTGCCGCGCCAGCTCGAGTCAAGCCATCTGACAGATTCACGCCGGCTGGAAACCATCTTGCGGCAGCGCGCCTGTTTCATCGTCATCCAAGACAAAAGCAGCAAACAAATTCTCGGCTACATCGCAATGCGGCTAGATGAATCCAGCCAAGTCGCTTATATACAAGATCTTGTGATCGAGCGCCCCTACCGTCGGCGTAGTTTAGGAACGCGGCTGGTACATGTAGCGCGGGTATGGGCAAGTGAATACAACCTGCGCCAGATTATCTTTGAGATTCCCACGACGAATTATCCTTGCATCGTTTTCGCCCAAGCATTGGGATTCGCCTTCTGCGGATTTAATGATCATCATTTTGCCAACCGCGAGATTGCCGTTTTTTTTAGCCTTTCCATCTAGCCAGCAGGTTGTCCTCTCGATCTATAGCTTTGCTGGCGATTAGCCATTCCACATCTTTGCGCCGCCACCCAATGGCTGTTTTTTTGTTAAACTAGGTCACAAATAGACTGGCTTTAGGGTTTGCTTTGAGCTTGTTCAGCACAATTCTTCTCACCGTCAACGAGACTTTGACCGCCGGCATTGCCATCATTGCGGTGTCCTTGCTGCTGTTCAACCTCACACGCAACCTCAATAACCGCGTCGCCAAGGCTTCCGCAGTAGTGCTCGCCTGTGTCACGGTCGCCTACCTGGCGGATTCTTTCATCGCCCTGAAGCCTGACTATTCCGCCCACGAGATCGCCTCGCGCTTGCAGTGGATCGGCATCGCTTTCATCCCAGCCGCGATGTACCACCTCTCCGATGCCTTGCTCGCCACAACCGGCTTGCCATCGCGCGGGCGCCGCAGACGTGTCATCCGCATTCTCTACCTGGTTGGCGCTGGCTTCCTGCTCACGGCTGCTTTTTCCAATGCGCTGGTTGATATCGTTATCGCTCAAAACCAGGTCAGCATTCGAGCTGGGTCCATATTCCTCATCTACTTGCTTTATTTCATGCTCGCCAACGGTTCGGCATTTTACAATGTACAGCGAGCGCGCAAACGCTGCCTGACACAAGCCAGCGCCCGGCGCATGGCTTATCTGCAAGTTGCTTTTTTGACGCCAGCTGTCGGCATCTTTCCCTATTCTGTATTGCTGAACCCCGGCGACGAATCCTCGATATTTGGTTTATTGCTGATTAACACCGCCAACATCATTATCATCTTGATGCTCTTCTTCTTGTCCTACCCGCTCTATTTTTTCGGTTCCGACATACCTGACCGATTGGTCAAAAAACAGTTGTTTGACCTCTTGCTGCGGGGACCGGCCACCGGTTTGATCGCGTTGGCAGTCGTCAACTTCACCACACAAGCCACCCGTATCCTTAGCTTGCCAGGCGAAGCCTTCACCCCGCCGGCCGTGGTCGCCGCTATATTGCTTTGGCAATGGTTTGTCTCTTTGGCTCTGCCCTATTTCGAGAAATTCTTTATTTATCGTGATGAAGATGATTCGCAGATTACCAAGCTACAGACACTCAGTGACAGAGTCTTGACGCATAGCGATCTCTCACAACTCATTCTCGCCACCACAGAATCCATCTGTGATTACCTGCGCATAGACCAAGCCTTTGTCATCAGCTTTGAGCACGCTCAGCCAGAGTTCATCAGCAGGGTCGGCAATCTCGAATTCGCCGATGACGACATCTTGCAGGATAGCGAGTTGCTGCAACAGCTAAAGGAATTGCAGTATCAACAACCACAAGTGCCATATTTGGGCTGGCGCGGCTTTGTCTTGATACCGCTATTTAGCAATCGGGTCAGCGATAATGGATCGCAAGCCCTATCCATTGGTGCGCTCGGCTTGCTGGACAAAAGCGACCAGCTCCAGCCTGAAATTGCTGAGCAGGCGGGACGGCTAAACAGTTTCGTGAATCGCGTTGAGACCAGCCTGGATGACATGCGCCTGCAATCGGAGATGTATAACCTGTTGGAAGGCTTGTTGCCACAGTTTCAGATGACCCGCTCGCGCGCTGTTCAAGTGGAATATCGGCAATCGCAACCGGCAAGTTTCGATGCCTTGCCGAACCGGGATGAGTTGTTTGAACAAGTGCGTGCCGCGCTCCGGCATTATTGGGGTGGATCAGGTATGATGCAGAGCAATATGATCAAGCTGCATGTGGTGCAAAAGCGCATCGCCAGCAGTGAAGACACCCCGGTCAATGCTTTGCGCAAGCTGCTGGAAGATTCCATCAACGCACTGAAGCCACAAGGCGAACGCAAAATGATGAGCCCGGAATGGACACTGTACAACATCTTGCAGCTCAGGTTTCTGGAAAACAGGAAAGTGCGCGATGTCGCGCGCCGCCTTAGCATGAGTGAAGCGGACCTCTATCGCAAACAACGGATTGCTATTATGGCAGTCACCGACTTGATATTAAAGCAAGAGCGGGAATTGCGCCGGTAACACAAGCGACTTTGCGTCGTGATACTCACTGCCGGACCAAGCGAGCTGCCGAAGAGATTGCACAGAACTTGGGATTTTCTCTCCATTTCTCGCACCGTCTTTGCCAAATCTGATTATACTGGGATTGTCCGATTTGATGCACAGGCGGCGGAATACCCAGTGAATGAGCAGACCTTAAAGCCACAGCCTCTTTCAGCCGAAGCCAAGGCGGAAGAACCACAAATATCCGCGCAAGACATTGTCAAAACATCGGACGAGACTCCGCAAGATTTTGACTTCTGGCGCGATCTAAAAGAGAGCCTGCCACCATGGGCGAATGAGCTGGTTGGCTTCGCGCTGATTGTCTTTGGCATATTGTCTTTCATCTCGCTTTATATCGCTTCAGACGCATTGGGACCGGTCACCTGGGCAGATATGCTGGCAACCCTCTTTGGGGATGGCGCCGTCTTTGTGGCCGCGATGTTGTTCGCCTTCGGTATCGTGTTATGGCTGCCAAAAGTCGGTATCCGCATTCGCATCAATTCCGCTCGCTTTTTGGCGCTGGAGATTGCCTTTCTCGCGAGCCTGGCGCTGCTACATTTGAGCCATAGCGATGGCGAATTACGCGCTTTGGCGAGGGCGGGTCAAGGCGGTGGCTTGATCGGCTGGGGCTTGAGCCTCCCATTCTTTGGGCTTATGGGGCGTCATTTTGCGCTGCTATTCTTCGCTGTGGTCATAGCGATTTGCTTGGTGATAATGGTCGGTTTGCAGCGGCGTCATGTTGTCGCGTTTTTCACCAGATACAGCGGCAAACTGCGGCGAGCCAGCGAAACAGCTCAGCAAGCTCCAACGAAGTCGCCAAAGGACGATGCGCAAGATCTTTACCTGCATATGGCAGAATCTCCCGGCTACCGCATGACAATTATGAGAATCCGCCCAAATCGGGAGAATATACCAAGCGAGGCGCCGGAAAGCCAGCAAGCCGCCAGCGGTCCCAGCCCTTCAGTTGAAAGGGTTGGACCAGCAAAGATGCCCGTTGGTGATTCTTCCATCGCTTCAGTCGCTGCTACCGCCAAGCCGCCCGCAGTTGATCTCCCTCCCGCGGTAAGCAGCAACAAGGTGGCAAACGGACAGGCGCGAGCTACCAGCAAACGAAGGCTCCGTCCACGGCGCAACGGCAAATCCAACAAAATGCCGCTGTGGTCAAAGCAGCGCGCTTCTTGGACCGAGTCATTGCCAAGCCTAGATCTGTTGGCATCGATTGAATTGGTCATGCCCGATGTTGAAGAGATCAACCACAAAGCTATGCTGATCCAGAATACTTTGTTGGAGTTTGACCTGGAAACAACAGTGATCGATGTGCAAGTTGGGCCTACAGTAACTCGTTATGCCCTGCAACCTCACAAGGAAGATGGGACTGACCGCATCCGCATGAGCAAAATCGCTTCATATGCCCGCGACCTTTCCCTGGCGCTGGCGGCGAAACGGCTGCGGATGGAGACACCGGTGCCCGGCACCAACTATATGGGCATTGAGGTGCCCAACAAAGAGCCGGCTGTGGTGGCGTTGCGCAATGTCTTGGAAAGCGCAGAATATGCCGAGCATAAAGGGACTAATAGAAACCCGCTGCTTATCCCGCTGGGGCGTGATGTCACCGGGGAACCCGTTTCCCTGGATCTGTCACAGATGCCGCATCTGCTCATCGCCGGCGCGACTGGGGCAGGCAAATCCGTCTGTATGGCAGCTATCGCGACTTCCCTGCTCATGCAATATACGCCGGATCAAGTACAAATGGTCATGCTTGATCCCAAAATGGTCGAGCTGCTGCGCTTTAACGGGATACCGCATCTGTTAGGTCCGGTAGAGATTGAGCATGAGCGTATCATCGGGGTCTTGCGCTGGTGCACGCGGGAAATGGAGCGGCGCTACAAATTGCTGGAACGCTATGGTGCCCGCAATATCAAGATGTACAACGAGGCGCAGCTCGCGCGAGGCAAAGATAGCGAGCCACTCCCCTATATTGTTATTCTGATCGATGAAATCGGCGATCTGATGTTAAGCCATCCGGATGAGACCGAACGCGCTGTCACGCGGTTGGCGCAGATGGCTCGCGCTGTCGGTATGCACATGGTCATCGCCACCCAGCGGCCCAGCGTCGATGTCATCACCGGGTTGATCAAAGCAAATTTCCCGGCGCGCATCGCCTTTTCAGTCGCTTCCAGCACCGATTCGCGCGTGATTCTTGATCGCACCGGCGCGGAGGATCTGTTGGGCAAGGGAGACATGCTCTTCTTGTCATCGGACGCGGCGGGACCACAGCGCATCCAGGGCTGTTATGTCTCCGAGGACGATGTCCGTGATCTCGTCGATCACTGGCGGGATGAACAAAGCAAACAAGTTCTAACCGGCGCGGTGCTGCCCAGAACATCAGGACCATGGGAAAGCGGGCTCAAGCGGCGTCAATTCTTATCGCAAACCGATCCCATGTTAGAAGACGCGCTGAAGCTGGTGGTCGAAAGTGGAGAAGCATCGGCATCGCTGATTCAGCGGCGGCTTGGCTTGGGGTATCCCCGTGCCGCGCGCATCATGGATTTGTTGGAAGAATTGGACGTTGTCGGCGAAGAGACAAGTGCTGGGCGCAACCGCAAGGTGATTATTCCGCCCGACCAAGATCCTCTGAAATACATTCTGGAACGACATCGCAAAAATATGTCCAACAGTTGACGCTATGAAAGCAAACACGCAAGAAACCCGCCGCAGTATCGAACAAGTCAATCGTATGCTGCGTAGCATCGTTGAAGCTGAGACGCTTGAGCATTTCTTCTGGGTTAGCGGCAGAATTAGAGGATTCCACCAATCGGATCTAGGGCACATGTATTTTGTCCTAGCTGAGGACAATAGCAGTATCCGCTGCATGATCAGAGAAGAGAACGCCAATCAGATATCGTTTGCCCTGCAAAACCATCTGGAAGTCGAAGTCTATGGCGATCTACATTTTTATGAAGATCGTGCTGTAGCCCAAATCAACGTACTCAAGGTAGTTCAGCTGAACCAGGCAATTGACACCACCCCAACAATCGATCGGTTGCGCGCGGAAAAACTCTATCCAGTCGCAAAAAAACCGCCACCAAAGGTAATTCGGCAAGTCGGCATCGTCACGAACAAGAGCAGCCGAGCGGTTGGCGATTTCGAAAATGCTTATAGAAAGGCTGGAGAGCGCGTGGCATTAGCGCCTGTAAGCTGGCAATGGACTTCTTTGGAGGGACCACGAGCGGCGCGATCCATCACAGATGCCATCGTTGAACTAGATAGCAATCCTGAAATCGATGTGATTGCTATCATTAGAGGCGGGGGGCGCAATCAAAACCTCGCCACATTCGATGATATCGAGATACTCCGCGCAATCGCCAAAGCGGATACATTCACGATAAGCGGCATCGGACATCACAAAGACAGCACGCTAACTGACAAGATCGTGGACTACGTGGCAGCCACTCCGACCGCCGTTGGCACCTATTTGGCGACGCTCTGTCTGCAATCCGCAAGTGGAAGAGAGCATCAGCCAACCCGGGCTCAAAGGCAAGCGCGGCGCCAAAATATAATCATTATCGCTTTGACTATCGTCGCCGTTGGATTGTTGCTTTTGCTGCTATTGGTGATGCTCGGTAGGTTCTGATCTATCCCCCAATTTCACGCAACGGGCTCGCAGCAGAATATCCGCCTCATTTTTTCCCCGGCTTTTTGGGTTTGCCCAGCTCAGCGATTTGCCGGATCAGCCCCATGATCGCCAAGAAGATGGCGATCAACTGCCCAGTTGATATCGAGCCGGTCGGATCGGCATTATCATTCTCTTCCGCTGTCCTTGTATAGAGATAGCTGGAAAGCACACCTAAAAGGGCGCCCAGACTCGCACCCATAAGAATGATCCGAGCTTTGCGCTGCTGCAAACTCTCTCCCGCTTGATCTGATCGCGACTTGTTCATTCTTCTCCCTCGTCTTTAGGTTCCAGTGTCGGCGGTTCAAAAGCGCGCAACAGTTGCCGAATTGGCGCCAAGCGCACCGCCCAATTCAACACGCGCAAATCGACATTGCCCAGCAAACTCTCGATATTGCCTTCCATCGCCGCGGTCCAACCTTCCAGCCGTCTCAGTGGCGATTTGGATTTGTGATGCCAGCGACTAGCCATAGCGACCAATGCCAAGCTCAAAACCACCAGCGGGAAAGCACAAATCACCAAGGGACAGAGCACCAGCACGGTCAACATCGAATCTGACACGAGCGCCATTTGTACCGGCGAACGCAATGACAACACCACCCCAATGATAGCAATGATAATAGCGAGCAGAAAAAGAAATGGTAACAGCACGCTTAACCAAAGGCGCCGCCGTTGGAGCAAGTCCAATTCTTTATACTGTTCATGACGCGAATCACCGTTCGGCTCGCTTGGCTGGCTCATTCACCTTCCATCACACCGCTCTGTCGCCTAGAATATTGTACCGTAGGGATAAACAAGAATCCAGACGGACATTGGAACAAATGAGCCATCTCTCCCCCGTGATCCAACGGCTGAGAATAATATTCGGCAAATCGGGCGCGCTGAAATACACCAGCAGCCTCGATACTGCTAAAATATGGGAGCGGGTGCTGCGTCGGGCTGGCTTGCCAATTCTTTACACACAGGGCTTCAATACCCGCCCGCGGATTTCTCTGGCGATGCCCTTGCCACTGGGCATATCCAGCGAATGCGAGATACTGGATATCTCCCTGCGCGAGCGCATCGACTACTGCGAAGACGAATTAAAGGCGCGCTTGCTGGAGGTATCGCCACAAGGTTTGACGATAGAATCCATTTTTGATGTCGATCCGCGCTCATCCACCATGCAATCCCTGATCATCAGCGCGGAATACCGCATTCAGTTTTTGGATAGCATTGATGTCGACTGTCTACGGGGCAAGATCAGCGACATCCTAAGCCGTGAATCGATCATTGTAGAGCGCCTGCGGAAGCGGAAGCGAAGTGTGATGGATGTACGTCCCTTGATCCTCGCGCTTTATCTGGATGAGGCGGGCGACATGATCGCGCATTTGTCAGTCGGTGATCGCGGGAATATGCGCCCCGATCATTTGCTCGAGCTGATGGAATTAGAAAACTTGTATCACACAATCCATCGTTACAAGTTGCATGCCCTGCAAGATTAGCTTTTGGGATCATAGGTCGCCAGCAAGCGAGAAAGTGAAGACCATGACAGCACCGTTGACAATAAATCAGGAAGTGCAAGCTGCGCTGGAAAGCCATGCGCCAGTCGTTGCGCTCGAATCCACGCTGATCACCCATGGGCTGCCCTACCCGCTCAATGTCGAAACTGCGCTGGATATGGAAATGGCGGTGCGAGCCGCGGGCGCGATTCCGGCAACGATAGCCATCCTCAAAGGCGAGATCACAATCGGGCTTAGTGCCGCCCAGATCGATACCTTGGCA